>CP121321.1:3102500-3621925 GCA_043585095.1 Cellvibrionales bacterium | reverse complement strand
ATACGTTTTAGATTTTCTGCTCGACCCTTCAGGTCAATCTGACTGAATAACTGCCGATACGCCCGGGGTGTGCTGTTGGCAGGCCCCGTTTATTCGCCTAACAGTCAGGACATTCATGAAGCAGCTACTACTCGCGGTAACACTAATGGCATTCGGGTCTCAGGTTTTTGCCGAGAAACAGATTAGCGCAGGCGCGGGTGCCAATCTGTGGGCCAAAACCTCCAACGAAGATGAACTGGAAGCCGGATCAGAGCCTGGCGTTCTGATGTATGTGGCTGCCGGACAGCTAATGGAGCAAGGGTATCGAGCTGAGCTCGAGCTTTCCTATCGTCGCAACAATGTGCATGGCATAAACGACCCAGCCAACGGTCTCGTTTCCAGCGGCGACGGGAATGTTATTACTGGCCTCGGTGCCTTCATCAACCTTTCCTATGATCTTACTAGCACAAGGTTTTTTAAGCCTTACGTCATGAGCGGCGTGGGCTTACTACACCTGACTGTGGAAGAGGACAATGGTGCAGAGACTCCGCTTGACGACAGCGCCATGACGTACGGCCTGCAAGTGGGAGCTGGCGTGCGGTTCAAACTTAGAGATCACCTGCGAGGTAACATCGGCTTTCGGCATATGTTCACAGGCGCTACCGAGTTGGATGGCCTGAAGACCGAATTCGACACCTCGACCATCACCTTCAGTCTGGTCAGGGACTTCTGATCCAAGAAGCGTGTTTCGACGCTTCGCACTTTCGCGTATGTCACATGAGCCCTTACAGCAGCAAATACGCTATTTCTGAGCAACGCCCGAAGCAGCTTGAACCGTTGTCTTCTTGACGCGAACACCTGATCTTGCATACCCTATACTTACATACTGTCCATGCAAAGTATTACTGTAGGCGTTCCGCGAGTTTGTCCCATAGCGAACCCTGCCTGCATCTTGCTGTAAGGAGCTCTTTATGGATATCGGCCTACAGGCGTGGCATGTCTGGACCATCATTGCCCTGTGTCTGTTTATTAGCGAAGTCTTTATGCCGGGATTTATTCTGGCGAGCCTTGGGATCGGCGCACTCGCGGGCGCTGCGGCGCACCACTTTAGCGGTGAGCTGGGCTGGGGCTTAGCCGGCTTCGCGGCAGGCGCGGGTGTTTCGCTCGTCCTGATACGCCCCTATATCGCCACAGTCCTGGGACCTGAAGAACACACCAAGTTCGGCGCCGACAGCATGATCGGCGATCGCATCACGATCAGCGATGCCAGCGACGTCGGCGGCAGTCTCAAGGCGCGTTACCGCGACACGCAGTGGTCCTTGCGCTGCGACCAGGAAGTCTTTGAAGGCGACACTGTTGTAATTACTGGCGTCGACGGCGCCACACTCATCGTGCAACGTACAGAGGAGACATAAGCCATGTCGATAGCAGCTACTGGAGTACTCGCGTTTTTCGCGCTGCTGATCATCGTCCTGACGGTGAAAGGCATCCGCGTGGTTCCCGAACGCTCGGTCATGATGATCGAGCGGCTCGGCAAATTCAGCCGGCAGTTAAACGCCGGGCTGAATATCATCATTCCTGTGGTTGACGCGCCGCGCCTGGTACCGGTTCGCGCCACCATACGCGACGGCGCTGGCAACAAGTACCATCAGGTCACCATGGAAAATAGCCTGGACCTGCGCGAGCAGGTTTACGACTTTCCCGCCCAGCAGGTTATTACCCGAGACAACGTGGGCATTCTGGTCGACGCGGTGGTGTACTTTGCGATCATGGAGCCCCAGCGCGCCACCTACGAAATCACCAATCTGCCGCTGGCGCTGGAAACGCTGACACAAACCACGTTGCGTAACGTGATTGGTGAAATGGATCTGGATGACACGCTGTCATCGCGAGACACCATCAATGCCAAGCTTGTTGACACTATCGATCAGGCGGCCAATGGCTGGGGCGTCAAAGTGAATCGGGTAGAGGTCCAGGACATCCAGCCGCCAACGGACGTCACCCAGGCGATGGAACAGGTGATGAAGGCCGAGCGGGAACGCCGCGCAAACGTCACCGAGGCTGAAGGTTTCAAAAAAGCCGAAGTCCTGAAAGCCGAAGGCGAACGCGACGCCCGCATTGCGCAGGCGGAAGGCGAGCAGAAGGCCCAGATCGCCGAAGCCAAAGGTGAAGCCGAAGCGATTCGCGAAGTGGCGCAGGCGAAAGGACAGGAGCTTTCCATCCTCAAGGAATACCTCGGCGAGCAAGGCACTGCTGATTATCTGGTGGCCCTGCGCTATATGGATACGCTGGACAATATGGCCAAGAACAACAACGTGGTTTGGATGCCCCATTCCGCTACCGATGTGGGCTCCCTGATCGGTGGCTTTAAGAAACTGATTGAAGCCGGTCCCATATCCGGCGCAGCGCCCGGCGGAACGGCGGGCTCCAGTTAATGGCAGCCGTACACCCCGGCGAACTAATTGATCCCCTGGTATTACGTCCTTCCGGCATATCCCAGTCGGAACTGGCGCGGCGCCTGGGTTTCAATCAACCGCAGCCCGTTAACGAGTTAGTTAACGGCAAGCGTGGCTTTACCCCCAAAATGGCGCTGTTGTTTGAGCAGGTGACAAAAGGCGAGTTTCCAGCCAGCTTCTGGCTGGCAGCGCAGGCCTTATTCGATGCGGAGGCCGCCCGCGAAGGTATTTCGCCGGGGCGTCGCTCGGTGGTCGACCCGGTAACACTGTCCTACAATGCCAGCACACTAGCCCGAGAAGCGGGTTGCGAAAAACTGCTCAAACTCGTTAATCAACTGGCCGCACGCTGACGATTTTGACTCGGCGCTAAGGGCTTAATCAGGTGCTAAGCGTTAATAGGTTGCTAAGGGCTTATCCCATCCGCCAACAACTAGTTAGCCGCTACCGAGGTAATCGATGTATTACGGAGAACGCTTAAACAGCATCAGCCATCTGGTGGGTGCCGCGCTGTCTCTGGTCGGTTTTGGCGCACTGCTTACTGTGGCGATCCAGCAGGGCAGCCCCCTGCTGATAGCCGGCTTTAGCATTTTTGGATTCACGCTGGTCTTGCTGTACACCATGTCTACCCTGTACCACAGCTTTCACTACCCCAGGGTCAAGCAGGTCTTCAAGCTACTGGACCACATCTCGATCTATCTGCTGATCGCAGGCTCCTACACCCCCTTCATGCTGATCAGTATGCCGCCCGAAAGCGGCCTGCCGATTTTAGGTGCGGTATGGGTGCTAGCGATACTGGGAACCCTGTCTGAGGTGTTTCTGAGAGGGCGAGCCGTAAAAATGGCGCAGGTCTCGCTGTTTCTCGGTATGGGTTGGGCGGTCTCGCTGGACATCAACGGTCTACGCGATGGCCTGCCCCCCGCCGGCTTCCTGTGGGTATACATTGGCGGGCTAGCCTACACCGGCGGCGTGGTGTTCTACGTGCTGGATAAGCTGGGACGCTTAGACCATGCCCACGGCATCTGGCATCTATTCGTGCTGATGGGATCGGTTAGTCACTTCATCGCGGTGATCGGTTTCGTTCGTTAGGTGGTGAATCTTTAGCGCCCGTGGCAGTCTATATCGGTTCCCCTCAGGTTAATGACACTAAGGTTTATTGAGCGAACATGCTGAGGCTGTTTTTTGCGGCTTTGTTTACTGCTGCTACGGCGCTGTTAGCGGCCGCTGTGGTGCATGCTGCGGCGGAATCGGCTGAGGACGGCGCATCCCTATCCGGTGAGAAAGCTGCGGAGCCTGTCCCCAAGCTTGCCACGCAGCGCAAAGACTTCCTCAAAGCCGAGTCGATGATCAAGTCGCGGCGCTTCACGCAGTTCCGACAGCTCCGCCCCGCCCTGAACGGCTACCCGCTGGCACCCTACCTTGACTACCAGATCCTCGACGCCCGGCTGTCCAGAATCACCGGCGAACAAGCCGAGCGATTTATTGAACAGGTCTACGACACGCCGCTCGCCTTGCGCTTCAAAGATCGCTACCTGCGCAGTCAGGGCAAGCTGCGCCGCTGGGACAATGTTTTAGCAGCGAGCCCCACGCGGCCCAATGATGTTGAGCTGCAATGCTATTTCTATCGGGCACAGAACCAAATCGGCGATCGCGACCTGGCCTGGGCGGGCGCGCGCGAACTGTGGCTTTATGGCAAGTCACGCCCGAAAGCCTGTGATCCTTTGTTTAACGAGTGGATCAAGGCAGGCCAATTGGATGACGACACCAGCTGGCAAAGACAACTGCTCGCCTTTGACGCGTTTCGCCGAGGTTTGATGACCTATGCGGCTGGCAAGGGATCAGCGGCATTAGAGCCCTGGTCAGAGAAACTCTTGTCTGCCTACCTGCGACCTGATCGCGTACAAAAACTTAAGCTGCCGGTAGGCGAAGCAAAATCCCGGGACGTCAATACCCATGCGTTAAAGCGGCTGGCTCGTCGCGACGCAAAGCTCGCACTTAAAATCTGGCAAACCGAACGGCAGCGCTATGCCTTTGAACCTGAGCAGGCCGAAGCCATTCAGGATGCGATTGCCTGGCGAGCGCTCTTCCAAAGCCCTGAAACGATGCAACCCTGGCTGGATGAATATCTCATCGCCCGAGGGGACACAAAGCGATTGGAGAAACGCCTGCGACTGGCTATTACCGAATCGGACTGGCCTGCGATTGAGCAACTAGTACAGGGCCTCCCTGCACTAGAACAGACCTCGCCAGAATGGCAGTTTTGGGCGGGCTATGCGGCGCAAGAGCGCGGTGACACGCAAACCGCGACACAGCTTTGGTCACAGATCGCTGGCGAACGCGAATACTACGGCTTTTTGGCTGCCGAGCTCAGTGGCACCGCCTACCAGCTTAACCATGTCCCCGTGCAAGTCCCGGAAAACACCGACGCGCTGCTGGAACTGCCCGGCTTCGCACGCGTCAACGAGTTAATGCATTTTGATCGAGAACGCGACGCACGCTCCGAATGGGCCAAGCTGCTGGAGGGCCTGCCGCCCGAGCAAAAGACCGCTTTGGGACAGATCGCTGTCACTCGAGGCTGGCACCGGTTTGCTATTGATGCCGCCAACGCAGCTAAAGCCTGGAATGCGCTGGAGCTGCGTTTCCCGCGCGCCTTTGAGCCCACCTTCATCGCCGCTGGCAAAAGACACGCCGTGCCGGAAACGGAACTGATGTCCATCGCGCGCCGCGAAAGTGCCTTTTTCCCAGGTGCCGTATCCGGCGCTGGGGCTCGCGGCTTGATGCAGATACTGCCGTCGACTGCGCGCTTGATCGACCCCAAACTGCGCGGCCGAAACGTGTCCACACATCTGTTTGACGTAGACAATAATGTGAATCTGGGCGGCACGTATTATCGGCAGTTGCTGGACGATCATGACAATAATCGGCTGTTAACTCTAGCCGCCTATAACGCCGGACCGCACCGGGTGAGGCGGTGGTTAAGCAAAGATGGGGAAGGTCTTTCGGCGGCCCAGTGGGTGGTATCCATTCCCTTTAAAGAGACCCGGGAATATGTGCAGGCGGTGCTGGCTTACAACGTGGTCTATCGCGCCATGGCTAATGAACCAGTAAGTCTGTTTAAAGACAATGAGCGCAAACAGCGCTATTAGTGCTGCAGTGCACACCGGTTCTATAGAGTGCACAGCGGTTCTATAGAGTGCACAGCGGTTACATAAAGTGCACAGCGGGTCTATAAAGTGCACAGCGGGTCTATAAAGTGTGCGCTAGCTAGCCGATGGCTCGTCTCGCGTAAATAGAAGATGGGTCAGGCGGCCCTTGCCCAGAGCCAAGTCAATTTCTTCGAAGGCAATCATCGGTACTAGCACCAACAGCATGATCACCGATGGCGCCAGGTGATCGAGCATTGATCGATGACCCAATTCTTCCAGAATTACGGCAACGCTTTCGCCGTGCACCATGCCCACCACCAGCTCCTCAATCACCGCGAAAACGGCCAGCATCACCATAGTGGCAATGGACTTCCAGGCGATGCGCTTGATCAAGCGATTGTGCTGCATGCGTGCGCCGACCTTCATGACCTTGCCCACCATAATAAACTTGCCAATCACCAGCGCTTTAAAAAAAGCCGCGCCGAAGGAGAGAGCTCGCGCTTGCTCCTCAGGGAGTAGTGAGGCCTTCCACATCAGCAGCATTGAAAAGCAACCCCAAAGATAGAAAGTGATAATCCAATACACTTTCATCTCTTCAATAAACTTTTCTTTGACGCTGGGCGCCGCTGATTCACTCATTGTGTTTTCCGGTGCAAGTTACGCATGGCATATCACCTTTGACTGATGGGCATGGCCGATCAGGCATGGCCGATCAGACATAGCCGATCAACCTTCAAACAAGTCCAGCACCGCACCCTTACTGGCGCTGGCCGCGTTCATGGCAAACTTTGCTAAAACACCACGAGTGTAGCGCGGCGCCGGCTGATCCCATGCCTCGCGACGCCGTGCAATTTCTTCGTCAGGCACGTTAAGCTGCAAAAGCTGCTGGCGGGAGTCTATGGTGATGCTATCGCCGTCCTCAACCAGACCGATAGTGCCGCCGGCGTATGCCTCCGGCGCGACGTGGCCAACCACCATGCCCCAGGTGCCACCCGAAAAGCGACCGTCTGTAATCAGCCCAACCGACTCACCGAGCCCCTGGCCCACCAGTGCGCCAGTGGGCGCCAGCATTTCTGGCATACCCGGTGCACCGCGCGGCCCCAGGTAGCGCAGCACGACAACGTCGCCCGCCACGACTTTGTTGGCCATGATGGCTTCCAGCGCAGACTGCTCGTCATTGAAGACTTTGGCGGGACCCGTAATGACCGGATTCTTAAGGCCGGTGATTTTGGCAACCGCTCCCTCTTCGGCCAGATTGCCGCGCAAAATGGCAAGGTGACCTTCGGCATACAGCGGGTTGGATACCGGGCGCACCACGTCCTGGTCTTCAATGGCAGGCAGGTCGAGCGCCTCGATGGTTTCCGCAATGGTCTTACCCGTAATAGTCAGGCAGTCGCCATGCAACAGGCCAGCTTCCAGCAAGGCCTTCATGACCAGCGGGATGCCACCAGCGCGGTGCAGATCAATCGCCATGTATTTGCCGCTGGGCTTCAGGTCACAGAGCACCGGCACCTTGCGGCGCACGCGCTCAAAGTCATCAATGGTCCACTCCACTTCGGCTGCGTGGGCGATGGCCAGGAAGTGCAACACCGCATTGGTTGAGCCACCGGTTGCCATAATCACCGCTACGGCGTTCTCGATCGACTCACGAGTGACAATATCTCGCGGGCGAATATTCTGTTTAACCGCCTCAACCAGCACCCGGGCGCTCTCCGCCGCGCTTTCACGCTTCTCGTCTTCGACGTTGGCCATGGTGCTAGAAAACGGCAAACTAAAGCCAAGGGCCTCAAACGCCGAGCTCATGGTGTTCGCCGTGTACATGCCGCCGCACGAGCCGGTACCCGGAATCGCGTTACGCTCAATAGCGATCAACTGATCTTCGTCGATGCTGCCGGCGCTGAACTGACCGACGGCCTCAAACACGCTGACGATATTAAGATCTTCTCCGTCCAGTCTGCCCGGCAATATCGTGCCGCCGTACACATAGATAGAAGGCACATTGGCGCGCAGCATGCCCATCATGCCGCCGGGCATATTCTTATCGCAGCCACCGATCACCAGCACGCCATCCATCCACTGGCCGCCCACGCAGGTTTCGATGCAATCAGCGATCACCTCGCGGGAAACCAGGCTGTACTTCATGCCCTCGGTGCCCATGGCCATGCCGTCGCTGATGGTGGGCGTACCAAACATCTGGGCATTCGCACCTGCTGCCTTCAGTGCCTCGGCCGCAGCGTCGGCCAGCGGCTGCAAGCCGGCATTACAGGGCGTAATCGTAGAGTGGCCATTAGCCACGCCGATCATCGGGTTACTAAAGTCTTTCTCGGTATAGCCCATGCCATAAAACATGGAGCGATTGGGGGCGCGCTCGACGCCCTCTGTGATGTTCTTTGATCGTCTGTTTGAGGCCATAACTGTCTTTACTTACCGCAAAACCATTAGTGTAACGCCAAACGCGAGCTGCTTCATCGCAACTGTTCATACTGTCTGGCGATGAAGCCTCCGCAATGCTTAGAGGACCGTTCCATCGGGGTGACGCGCCACCACGGCAGGCTTACACTTTCGGCACTATAGGAGGAAACCACTATGGCTATGAACCGACGTCATTTCATTCGCAGCAGCGCCGGTGCGCTGGCGGCACTCACCTTGCCCGGCTGCCAGCGTCGCGGCACCGCGGACGCAGCCGCCTCCGATATTACTGTCTTCCACGACGGCCGGGTGCTACCGGTGGACGCCGCCTTTTCGGAGTTCCCGGCAATAGCCATTCAAGGCCAAACCGTTCTGGCGGTAGGCAGTAAGACCTCGGTGATGGACGCGGCCGGCAAAGGCGCTCGAATGATTGATCTGGCAGGTCGCACGCTACTGCCCGGGTTTATCGAACCCCATATGCATTTCTCGCTACTGGCGGGCTTTGGCAACCTGCCCGACCTGGGGGCCTTCAACTACCCCACCTTTGAAGGTGTACTAGGCGCATTGCAGGCAGCCGCTGCAACCACACCCGCCGGTGAATGGATTACCGCGCGCCAGTTTGACCCCGTGCTTCTCGACCCGCCCCGCGAGCTGACCACACGTGAGCTGGATGCCATTAGTACTGAGCGACCCGTTTTTATACTGAATGCCTCCGGGCACATCGCCTACGTGAATAGCCTGTTGCTTAACATGGTGGGCATCACCAAAGACACACCCGATCCGCCCGGGGCCAGCTACGGCCGCTATGACAACGGCGAACCAAACGGCGTGCTGTATGGCGGCGCCGCCTACGGCCTGGTGATACAGAAAAACGCGGCGCTGATGGAAAGGATGAGCAGCGGTTTCGTCAGCGCGGGCCGTGAAGTGGGCGAGCTTGCCGCCGCCAATGGCATCACCGCGCTGTGTGATATGGCCTCAGGTGGGCTGGCAGGCCCGGGAGAGCTGGACCGCTACCGCGCCATGTTTGAAGGGGGCGATATGAAAGCGCGCATTCGCGCCTACCTGTTTGATAGCTCCGGGCCGCTGTGGGATGAGGCAGGCACCCGGCCCGGTGACGGAGATGCGCTAATGAAGGTCAGTGGCTGGAAGATTGTGTCTGATGGCTCCAACCAAGGATATACGGGTCGCCAGCGCGAACCCTATGTGGGCACAGACAATCACGGCCTTTACTACGTCACGCCGGAAGATTTAAAAGCTAAAGTGGCAATGCGTACGCGCCAGGGCTGGCCCATGGCAATACACGGCAACGGCGATGCGGCTATCGATAGCATTCTGGACGCCATGGAAAACGCCCGCGATCAGGGCATTGATGTGAATGCGCTGCGCTGTCGCATCGAGCACTGCTCTATCCTGCACGACGAACACATTCGCCGCATGGTGGACCTGAATATGGTGCCCAGCTTTCTGATCAACCACGTGCATTTTTGGGGTCACGTCATGCGCGACCGGGTGCTTGGTCCAGAGAAAGTCCAGTTACTGGACCGTTGCGCCAGCGTAGAAAACGCGGGCCTGAACTGGGTAATGCACACCGATGCACCCGTCTCGGCCCTGGGTAGCCTGCAAAAAATCCGCACCGCGGTGGCGCGAGACCTGTGGAAGGAACCCGACACCATTCTTAACCCGCAAGAGCGCGTTAGCGTCCAAGCGGCCATTCGCGCCGTGACCTCAAATGCCGCCAGGGCCTGCCATTCGGAAGCCGACATCGGACAATTAAAGCCAGGCTTACAGGCCGACATGGTGATATTGGAAGATGACCCGCGCGACGTGGCGCCCGCCAGAATCGCTGACATTGCTGTTAGTGAAACCTGGATGGCGGGCCGTCAGGTGTTCGGCTAAGGACCTGGCTGCTGGCTAAGGCCTTAGGTCAGACAGCGAGAGCTTGCCAGCGCCTGCGCGTGAAGTGGCATGCGCCATCAGCAGTTCGGCGGTAGCGAGGGCATCCCACAAAGCATTGTGCGCGCTATAAACTGGCAACTGGTAGCGCTCGCGACAGCCAGCCAGCGTGAGATCGCCGGATTGGATGGGCTGCTCACGCCGCTCCAATTGCCGCTGCTCGAGCCGTAGGGTGCAAACATGAGGTTGCAGCATTGGCGCACCGTGAACCAGGCAGCAAAGCTTGTTTAAGTAAGCCAGGTCCAGCGTCGCGTTGTGAAACACCAGCACACGACCCGCGCTGGCCCGCATAAAGGCCGCCAATGCTTCAGCCGCGCTCTGCCCATCCACCAACTCACAGTCCCGCAACTGGTGTATGGTCGCGCTTTGCCCGACGGTTGCGCGCGCCTGCACCAACAGGTGCTGTGCGCTAGACAAATCGACCTGCCCGTCATTGATTTCCACCCAGCCGAGGCTGAGCAAATCGCCCTCCTCTACATCCAGCGAAGACATCTCGGCGTCGACCACAAGAAAGGGAGTTTGCCGCCAATCTGCCGTCGATCGCGGCAAGGGCGCATCCCAAAACTGTCGGAGATCAGCGCTGGCCTTTCGACGCCACCACCAGCGACGCAGGCTAACCCAGGCCAGCACGGTAGGTCTGACGCAGAGCGGACTGGGCGTCGTCGAGAATCTTGAATGCGTCTCGAAGTTGCTCGCGAGCCAGCTTCGGCAAGTCACCGGGGTTCAGGTAGTTATCAGGCTTCTCACCGTGTGCAACCTGAGCGGCTTGATGTTGAATACGCTGCTGCTGCAGAAAGTGAAGCGCATCAGCAAGATTGCGGCTGTCGCCCATGGCCATATGCTTGTCCCTGGCCAATGCCTCCAATCGTTCGTCGGTGTTCACACCTGCGACCCGATGGGCCAGCGCGTGCAGCCGCGCGGTATCCGTGGCCAACAGAATTCCGCGCTTTTTGAGATCCAGGCCGTCACGATGCTCGCCATCCCTATCAACCACAAAGCGCCTGAATACGCCCAGCGGCGGCGACGCAGTCAGCGCATTCGCGGCCAGGGCTGCCAGAAAAATCGTATTGCTGGCGGCGCGCTCCAGCATGTGTTCCTGCAGCGCGGCGCACAGGCTGGCGTCGCCGTGCACTGCGCGTAAATCAAAAAATATCGACACCCGCATCACGGCGTCGGGGCTGGGCGCGCGCGTCCACTTATTGACGTAATCCAGCCACGTTGTCAGCGGTTGACGCCACTCCGGGTTACTCGCCATGACCTTGCCATTGCAGTAATCGTAGCCACAGGCATCCAGGCCATCACAGACAAAGTTTGCCAGACGCTCAAAGTACATCGCGTCTTCACCATCCACAGTTTCTGCCAATACCAGACCATTGTCCTGATCAGCGCCCAGGAGCTGTTCGCCGCGGGCCTGCGAACCGAAGCCCAGCCAGCAGTAGGCCACAGGCGCAGGACCGAACTTCGCCTCCGCCAGGCCTATCAGGCGTATAGCAATCGCGTCTGATATCGCGGTGAGAATTCGGCTTACCTGCCGGGCGCGCATGCCGGACTGCACCCACTGCACCATCAGATTGGGCACGCCCTCGACCAGCGCTTTTAAGGCGCTCACGTCGGCGGCGCGGCTGACGTGCTGCACCAGATAGACCGGGTCGTCCTGCCTGGCCAGTATTAGGTCTGAGGTGGTCACGATCCCAGACAAACGGCCCTCGGACATCACCGGCAAATGGTGGTAACCGCACTGGGTCATCAACAGCATGGTGCTGAACAAAGTGTCATGACGCGCAATCGTTTGCGGCGACGCGGTCATGATGTCTCCGACCGCCGTTGTCGGCGGCAGAGCCCGTGCGGCGTAACGCTCTCGCACGTCCCGGTCGGTAACGATGCCGACCAGTGTTTCGCCTTCTGTGACAAAGGCCGAAGAGACTCGCCGTTCACTCATACACTGGGCCACCGCCTGCACAGAATCATCCGGCGCAACGCACAACAGGTTTGTGCTCATCACCGTATGTACTTCCCGCATCATGCTATGGGGCTGCGGCTCATAACGCGCCGCGCGGCGCAGGCGGCGACTGCGCTGACCCGAAAAATAACGGTCGATGCTGCGATGGGCCGCTTTTAGCGCCTGATAGGTATCATCGGGTAGCAGGTAGATCAGCGCATCTTCGATAACGCTGGCACTAACATCACCCATCTCGGCGTTTAGGCCGCCAATGTGAAAGCTCTCTCCCTCTCCTAGCCGGTCTAATAAGGCCGCTTCTGCATCGCGAATATCCACCGCCCCGCTGCGCAAAAGGCGCAAGCCTTCCGGGCTGGTTTGTCGGTCAAAGGTGTCGCCCTTGGGGTGGTAGCTAATTTTCAGCGCGGAAGCAGTGGCCTCTACTTCCTCAGTGGACAGTTCATTAAACGGGGGCGAAGCGGCCAGAAAGGCTGCAATATCCGATAGTTCCGGCGGCAGCCCCGGGTTCATGGCGACTGTCCGGGAATGGCGCTGTCGGCAGGCTGTGCAAAGGTCGTCGAAACTTCACCAAAGTACTGACTGCCATTGGCGCTCGCC
Source organism: Cellvibrionales bacterium (assembly GCA_043585095.1). Lineage (GTDB taxonomy): Bacteria > Pseudomonadota > Gammaproteobacteria > Pseudomonadales > Halieaceae > JANQIO01. Next base: position 3,609,431 of record CP121321.1, on the reverse strand, counting down.
ACCAGACGAATTCGCTGGCCTCGCGACGGCAGCCCTGCCGCCTGCAATTGCCACTGGGTGCCGGTATTATCCATGGCGGCTAACGTGACCGGTGGCAGCGAAGGCTCAATCGTTGGATCAAACAAGCTAACAGCCACACCTTGCAAGGGAAACGCGGAGCTGAGCTGCAGCGCACCCTCTGCTGTGTAGGCAATATCCAGACTGAAGTCGGCGTTTTCCAGCGTGCATTCACCGCTGGACCAGCGACAGTTACTTTTTTCCACCAGTGGGTAGCTCGCACCGGCCTGGGCGGGAGCGGCTTTCTCACCGACCAGATTGCCAACCGCATACCACGCCAGCAGCGAAAGAATGGGGGCAACGATAAGGGCAGTTACAACATGCTTGTTGGTGAACACATAACGCTCCGGTAGTGTGGCACGAGTGTACAAAAACCCGGCGTGACGAATGCTGTGCTTTATCAAGAAAACGCCGTGCCAGGCACAGCGCTTGAATGATCGTAGAAAAGAAAAGGGCCGACGCCAGCATGCCAGCGCCGGCCCAATGTGGCATCAGTGGCTTTGCGCAGCTTCCGCGCCAGCCGGAATGCGAATGCTTTCTACCAGTTCGCGAATCTCGGCAGGAGGCTTGGCGGTGATGGCCGATACCCCAAACGCCACCGAGAAGTTCACTATTGCACCCACGACGCCAAAGGCATTGGGCTCAATACCGAGGAACCAGTTAGCCGGCAAGTCTCCAAGGAAGGCGGTCGAGGCAACGAACATAATGCCTTTGTGTTGGAACACGTAGAACAAGGTGATGCCGATACCCGCAACCATGCCTGCGATTGCACCTTCCTTATTCACACGCTGGGAGAAGATACCCATCATCAGCGCCGGGAAGATCGAAGAGGCGGCCAGCCCGAATGCCAGCGCAACAGTACCGGCGGCAAAGTCTGGGGGGTTAAAGCCCAGATACCCCGCCCCACCGATGGCGAAGGCCATGGCAACCCGACTCGCGCGCAGCTCGGCCTTTTCACTTATACCCGGTGCAATCATGCCTTTCAGTAAGTCATGAGAGATCGCCGATGCAATCGCCAGCAGCAAACCGGCAGCAGTCGATAACGCCGCCGCAAGACCACCTGCGGCGACCAGGGCGATGACCCAATTCGGCAACTTGGCGATCTCCGGGTTTGCGAGCACCATGATGTCCCGGTCAACTTTGACCATCTCATTGGTAGCGGCGTCCGAGGTGTACTGGATGCGGCCATCGCCATTAAGATCCTCAAAACCCAGCAGACCGGTTTTCTCCCAGTTTTTGAACCACTGGGGGCGCTCGTCATAGGCCAGGTAGTTGCCCGGCGTTGGCTCGATGGTTTGCATAAAGTTAAGCCGCGCCATGCCCGCCACTGCCGGAGCAGTCGTATACAGGATGGTGATGAACACCAGCGCCCAGCCCGCAGAAGACCGCGCATCACGTACCTTGGGTACGGTGAAGAAACGAATGATTACGTGGGGTAAGCCCGCGGTGCCGATCATCAGGCTCATGGTGTAGGCAAACATGTTCAAGCCCGAAAGCCGCACATCGGTGGTGTACTCATTAAAGCCCAACTCTGTAACCAGTTGATCGAGGCGATCGAGCAGGAAGGTCTCACTGCCCGCCATAGTGCTACCCAGGCCTAACTGTGGGATGGGGTTGCCGGTCAGGTTGAGACTGATGAACATCGCCGGAATCGTATAGGCCAATATCAGTACGCAGTACTGCGCGATCTGCGTGTAGGTAATGCCCTTCATACCGCCGAGAACGGCGTAGAAAAAGACGATTGCCATGCCGACCAACAGCCCAGTGCCGTAATCAACTTCCAGGAAGCGAGAGAAGGCTACACCCACGCCCTTCATCTGACCGATGACGTAAGTCACCGAGCAGATAATGAGGCAAACCACAGCCACGGCGCGAGCGCCCTTACTGTAGAAGCGGTCGCCGATGAATTCGGGCACAGTGAACTTGCCGTACTTGCGCAGATAAGGCGCGAGCAGCATTGCCAAGATGACGAAGCCACCGGTCCAGCCCATTAAAAAGACAGACCCACCGTAGCCCATAAAGGCGATCAGGCCTGCCATTGAAATAAACGAAGCGGCGGACATCCAGTCGGCCGCCGTTGCCATGCCGTTGGCCACGGGGTGCACACCACCGCCGGCTACATAGAAGTCTTTAGTAGAGCCTGCACGGGACCAAATGGCGATGCCGATGTAGACGGTGAAAGTGAAGCCAACAACAAGATAGGTAAGTAGTTTGAGTTCCATGTGGTTTACTCCTCTTCCACGTTGAATTCGCGGTCGAGGTCACCCATCTTCTTGGTGTAATAGAAGATCAGTGCTACGAACACATAGATTGAACCCTGCTGGGCAAACCAGAAGCCCAGTTTGTAACCTCCAAGCTGAATCTGATTGAGAACATCGACCAGAATGATTCCGCAGCCAAAGCTCACCACAAACCAGATCACCAGCAACTTGACCATCAGAGCCAAATTGCGTTTCCAGTACGCTTTGGCTTGCTCGTCGCTCAGTTGTGCCATGTCACATCTCCGTCACCGATAGATCGGTGCTTAATTATTGTTAGCGTCCCTAGCTTAGTGCGCCGGCACGCAGATTGCCCTTAGACCTTGGTCTAAGCCCCTGTTTGTTTAAAAGGCGTGCTTCACCGCGAATTGAATGCGGTACAGCTCGCCGTCACGGCCGTCTTCCAGCTCGCGGTAGCCGTAGCCCAGTTCGCCGCCAATTTGCATACCCGGTGCAGGCAGATAATTGAGGTTCAGATGCACCGACTTGTAGCTCTTGTTGAGCGCACCCGCATCCATGAAGTCAGCGACTTCAGGGTTATCAGCGCCGGAAGCCGACACCGATAAAGTGCTGCGCCAGCGCGGCGCCCAGTAATGCTGATAGGCCAGAAATGCGCCCCACTGATCAATGGTGTGAATCTCTCCATCGCTATTGATGAAGCCATCGTTGTAGGAGTTCAGGCCCATGTAGCGCCCCAGGGCATCACCGTAGCTGGCCATGAAGCGCAGATCGTCGCGACCGAACTTCCATTTACCGGCCAGGCTTAAGCCATAGCCATACTGCTCGTCGCTTTCCAGCTCAAAGGCATTGCCTCCGGAGCGATCTTCGTAGCTTAGCTGCCGGCCTATAGCTGCAAACGACCAGTCCAGATCACCGGCTTTGCCGTTATAGCGAGCGACCAAATCGGGTATATCTTCGGAGTCATCCAGACGAATTTGCGGCAGGCCATTGCGCACTTCGTTCAAACGCGTCGCCGGGTTCTCAACTGAAAATTGCATGGGGCCAAAGGTCCAGCGCACCAGCGGCTGCCGATCAAAGATCGTGCCCACCGGGCCGACAAAATCGATCAAGTCGGGCAAGGCGGCCACGTTAAAAAAGGTCGACCAGGTTTGGCCCGCCAGCAAGGAACGCTTCTCACCGTATTGCCATTTCACATAGGCGTGGCGAATGCGTGAGTTCCAGGAATTCGAGATACGCTCGTCACCGTTGCGGCTCAGCATGAAGTCGAGTTCGATGCGCGAGGAGATCCTGCCCACATCGGTGTCGGTATCCGTGGTGAAGTAGAAGCGCGAAGACTTGGCGTGAATATTGGTGTTGGTATAGGCGTCGCCGTTACCCGTTAACGGTTCAACCGGAATCAGCGATGGCACCATAAAATCGTCGATCAGGCGATTACCGGGATCGCCTTCCCGATAGTCAGAGGTGACGGAATCAAGCTGAACATAGCCACCGTATTTGAAAGTCGTACCTTCACGCGTAGGTCGCACGTACTCAATCTCTTCGGCATTGGATTCAATGGCTGTGGCATTGTTTTCCATCATTGCCTTGAGTTCGGCGAGCTGGCGTTCGAGATCGGCTATACGGCCTTCGACTTCACCGGCAGCGGCCTGCGCAGCGGGTGACCCTGAAAGTGCGAATGCGGTTACGGCGATAGCCGCAACAAGCGGTTTTATTGTTGTCATGTTTTAGGCTCCTCGAAATGTGGTCGAGCGAGCACAGTATTAGCGGGCGGATCACTTTCACCCATTAGACTTTAGTCAAAGAACAGGGGGTGTTTCGACCAAAGTCTAATATCGCCGCGGCGGGTGCCGCCTACACTGTGAACCTATCGAAACACGGATTTTTTCAGGAGGGCTCACGATGAGCACAGTTGACAGCTACCCCATCCCCAGTGATTTCTCGCGAGACGGCACGCTGGACACAGCCGGCTACGACGCGCTGTACCAGCGCTCCATTGACGACCCGGACGGTTTTTGGGCGGAGCAGGCACAGGCCATCGATTGGATGCGACCCTTTGAAACTGTGAGCGACGTGTCATTTGATAAAGATGACCTGCGCATTCGCTGGTTTGAAGAAGGCCAACTCAACGCCTCAGCGAACTGCATCGATCGCCACCTTGCTGAACATGCCGATACCGTCGCCTTGTTATGGGAACCTGACTCCCCCGACGAACCTGCACGAAAAATTACCTATCAAATGCTGCATGATGAAGTCTGCCGCCTCGCCAACGGTCTGAAATCACTGGGCGTAAAACGCGGCGACGTTGTCACCGTCTACATGCCGCTGATACCGGAAGCGGTCTACGCAATGCTGGCCTGCGCGCGCATCGGCGCAATCCACTCTGTGGTGTTTGGCGGCTTTAGCGCTGAAGCCCTGGCCGGACGCATCGACGACTGTCAGAGTGAAGTCATCATTACTGCAGATCAGGCAGTACGCGGCGGCAAAACCGTAAGCCTGAAAGACAATGCGGATCTTGCCGCACAGCACGCGCACACGGCAACGATTCGTCATATCGTCACCGTGCAGCGCATCGGCGAACCTGTCACCTGGAATGAACCGCGTGACGTTTGGTATCACAGCCTCACCAAAGAACAGAGCGCCGAATGCCCACCGGAGGCGATGAACGCCGAAGATCCGCTGTTCATTCTGTATACCTCAGGTTCTACCGGAAAACCCAAAGGCGTGGTGCATTGCACCGGCGGTTACCTGGTGCAATCTGCGCTGTCGTTCAAACATGTATTCGACTATCAGGCAGGCGACGTTTTCTGGTGCACCGCCGACGTGGGCTGGATTACGGGCCACACCTATCTGGTGTACGGGCCGCTGGCCAACGGTGCCACCGCAGTGATGCATGAGAGCGTTCCAAACTATCCGGACATCAAACGCTGGCCGCAGATCATTGAGAAGCACAGCGTTAATATCTTCTATACAGCACCCACAGTGATCCGCAGCCTAATGGCGTTTGGCACTGAATGCGTAGAAGGGGTAGACCTGTCCAGCCTGCGCATGCTGGGCAGCGTTGGCGAGCCCATCAACCCCGAAGCCTGGCGCTGGTACTACGAGACCTTCGGCGACAGCCGGCTGCCCATCGTGGATACCTGGTGGCAGACCGAGACCGGCAGCGCCATGATTACGCCACTCCCGGGCGCAACTGCCCTTAAGCCGGGCTCGGCAACCCGACCCTTTTTTGGCATCAAGCCAGCGCTATTGGACGCGGAAGGTAAAGAGCAGGACGGCGCCGTTACCGGCAATCTGGTGATACTCAATAGCTGGCCGTCGCAGGCACGCTCTGTATACAAAGATCACAAGCGCTTCGTCGAAACCTACTTCACTACCTACCCCGGCATGTTTTTCACCGGTGATGAATGCCGGCGCGACGAAGACGATTACTACTGGATCACTGGAAGAGTAGACGATGTGATCAATGTCTCGGGGCATCGCATGGGTACGGCGGAGCTAGAGAGTGCTCTGGTAGCACACCCGGCAGTGGCCGAAGCTGCTGTAGTGGGCTATCCCCACGACATCAAGGGACAAGGCTTGTACATGTTTGTCACCCTGGGCGCGGACCAGCAGCCCAGCGACGATCACAAGGCCGACCTCAAGAGCTGGCTACGCAAGGAAATTGGGCCTATCGCGCATCCTGATGTGATTCAGTGGGCGCCGGGGTTGCCCAAGACTCGCTCGGGAAAAATTATGCGCCGCATCTTGCGCAAGATTGCCCACGATGAATGCGACCAGCTTGGCGATATCTCAACGCTGGCTGATCCCTCCGTCGTAGAACATTTAATCTCGGACAGAGTACAACCACCCACCGCGCAGTAGCGCGCTTGGCAGCGTCACACTTAATACAAGGTCTGTATCAACTTCAGGGTCGGTTGCGATAGCACCGGCCCTTTTTTTCGTTACACTTCTCCGACCCATAATAAAAACAACCATTTTGAGGTCAGAACGTGCCAGCCCTCATCATCGCCGATGATCACCCCCTGTTCCGTAACGCGCTGGAACAACTGCTCAGTCTGAAGTACCCGGAGAAAGCACTGGTTGCCGTTGCTGACGTGGCCAGCCTACAAACGGCAGTTGATGCTCACCGCGATATTGAAGCAGTACTATTAGACTTACACATGCCCGGCGCGCACGGCTTTTCTGCTTTGTGCTGGTTAACCGGTCATCGACCAGAGACACCTGTCATCGTGATTTCTGCCAATACCCTGCCCGAGACGGTGCGCCGCGCGTTGGATCATGGCGCGAGCGCCTTCCTTTCGAAGTCCACCGATATCGACGACCTTGAGGCCAGCGTTGCTGAAGTCCTGGCGGGCGCCCGCGGCATCCATCCGGGCCTGTCACCCTCTCCGGTTGGTGCTGAGCTTAAAGCCTTGGACGTTGCCGAAACGCTGGGCAGTCTTACCCCACAGCAGTTCCGTGTGGCATCGATGTTAGCCGAAGGCTTGCTAAACAAGCAGATCGCCTACGAGCTGGATGTGAAAGAAGCCACCATCAAAGCCCATATGACCGAAATTTTCCGCAAGCTTGGCGTACAGTCTCGCACGCAGGCGGTGCTTGCATTGGGCACGCTAGCCGTCGAGCCGGGGCCAGACAACAGCGCCATGCCATGAGCGCTTGCCAGCAGGTCAACCCCAAGCCCTGTTTTTCCAACCGTCACTGGAGCCTCTATGTTTCACAGCGTTTGTTGCTGTCGATCAGCATCGCTAACTAAGCCTAAGATTCCCGAGCGCCAGGCTTCACTGGAAAAAGACGCCGGTGCGCCGGGGCCGTGATCACAGGTATTAACCACATCACCCTGGCGGTGGCGGAGCTGGATCGCGCAGTGGATTTTTACCGGCAGGTGCTGGGCTTTACTCTGGCTCACCGTTGGGAGCGCGGTGCCTATCTTGAAGCGGGTTCGGTGTGGCTGTGCCTTGCGCTGGAAGACAGTGCTATCGAGCACGGCAATGACTACACCCACACTGCATTCGACGTTAACCCAGAAGACTTTGACGCACTGTGTGAGCGAATCAAGACCGCTGGCGCTTCAATCTGGAAAACCAATCGCAGCGAGGGAAACTCACTGTACTTTAACTGCCCGGATGGGCATCGCCTTGAAATTCACGTGGGCAGCCTGCACTCCAGGCTGCGCAAAATTACAGAGGACACCAGCACATGAGCGACGAAATAACCCTTGCAGACCTAGTAGCCGAGCGGGCTATTCAGCGACAGCTCATTCGCTTCGCACGCACCATGGATAACAAAGACTGGGAGACCATGAGAGCCATAGTCGCGGATGACATCACGGCTGATTTCGGCACCGGCGAAGTGCAGGGCGGGGATGCCGTGATTGCGTTTATTCGCAGCTATCTGGAAAGCTGTGGCGTCACCCAACATATGTTAGGGAACTTCCTCATAGAAGTTAGTGGGAGCACAGCAAGCAGTGAGAGTTACGTTGCAGACATGCATTTAGCTCGCGACGCTTCGGTCGACGCAAGCTTTCGAACCCTGGGCAACTATCAGGATAGTTGGACCTTGCAGGACGGCGTTTGGCGTCTGTCCCACCGGCTCAAGGACAACCGCGCCACGATCGGCTCAATGGCCGTTTTCGATAATGGCTCCACGCAATAGCGCAAGTTGAAAACACCGGTTAACGGGCCTACCTCGCCAGAGCGGCGGGTGACCGCTAGTAAAGACAACACAGGCTGATACGCCTGTTCAGCACAACGGACAACAGCACACCATGCAGAAGATTGAATTCACGACCAACGAGAAAGCAGAAATCGTCCACAAGCTGAAGGACTTCTTTGATGACAAGTTGAATCAGGAAATCGGTAGCTTTGACGCTGAATTTCTCATTGATTTTTTTGCCGAAGATATCGGCGCTTATTTTTACAACCGCGGACTGCAGGATGCACAAGTTGTGCTGTCTCAAAAATTGGAAGAAGCCGCAGATGGACTGTATGCCCTGGAGCGCCCAACCGCGCTTTCGCGAACCTAGTGTTGGGAACCTGGTATTGGGAACCTGAAGTTGCGAATTTGGGCGTGCTGCCTGCAACACACCGCCAAGAGCTGCTCTTTAAAAGCCGCAACACAAGAACGTTTTTCTGAGCCCAGGGGCTAAGCCGCTGAGTCCGCCACGATGGCCGCCACCAAAGCTTGCAGCCGTGGCGGTTGCACCGGCTTGGGCAGGAAACGGAAGCCGGCGGCGCTGGCGCGGTCACGGACTGCAGCGCTGTTGTCTGCACTGATGACAATACAGGGCGCCTGATTGCCATAATCACGCTGCGCAGCTTGCACCGCATCGATACCGTTCTCGCCGCCGTCGAGATGATAGTCAGCCAAGATAAGTGCCGGCCTGGCACCTTCCTGCAACAACTTACGCAGCTCCCAACCACCACCCACAGTCGCCACGTTAGCGCCCATAGAAGATAGCAGGGCACCCATACCTTGCCGGATGCGTATGTCGTTATCTAAACAGACAACGTAGAGACCGGACAGCGCCTGCTCGTTACTGGGCAACTTTGCTGTAACGGATGTCTGCACCTGCCCAATGGGGACGCGCACGGAAAACCCGGTGCCACGCCCGGGAACAGAGCGAAGGTCTAGCTCCAAATCCAATAACTCTGCGTAGCGCCGCACAATAGCAAGCCCCAGGCCCAGCCCTTCTTCGGCGTCTGCGCTCTGTCTTGGCAGACGCTCAAATTCATCGAAGACACGCGCCTGATCGGCTTCCGCTATACCCGGACCGGTGTCGACAACCTGCAGCTCTGCGACAGGACCCCTTCGCCTGACGCCTATGATGACGCGGCCGGATTCGGTGTAATTCAGCGCATTGCCGATAAGATTCTGCAGGATCCGGTACAGCAGCGAGCGGTCGGTGCGCAGCCACAGACTGCTGCGAACTTTCCGCAATTCAATACCCTGACCCTGTGCCGCCGGCGCGAACTCTGATTCGAGCTCATCGAGCAGACCGTCCAGCGCAAAATCTGCGGGTTTAGCGGTTTCACGCCCGGAGTCCAATCTGGCAATTTCCCGTAGTTCCGATATGAGCTGCTCGGCGCGTTTCAAGGAGCCGTCGATTTGCGACACCGTCTTAGCGATATCAGTATCGGTTTCGTCACCCAGGCGACGCTGCAATACCGAAGTAAATAGGCGTGCTGCGTTGATAGGCTGCAGTAGATCATGACTGGTTGCTGACATGAACCTGGACTTGGACTGACCGGCATCGCGAAGCTGAGCTTCTACGGTGGCCCGCAGTCGATTTTCTCGGCGCAGCGCCGCGTTGGTTTCACTAAGGCTTTGGCTGCCCGAGGCCACTTTTTGCTCTAATTCTTGTTTAGCATCTTCAAGCTGTGCCACCACTTCCCGGTAGTCAGTGATGTCGATGTAGGTACTAACGAACCCGCCGTTGGGCATCGGCGTGCCGCGAATATCGATGACTTTGCCATTGGGCAGCGTACGCTCAAGACGATGCGGGTTGCCCTCCCTCAGCCAGGCCAAACGCTTTTCAATCTCTTGCTCTTGCGACGCCCCAGTGCTCGATAGAATGCCGCGCTCGGCATTAAATCGGTACACCCTTTCAATCGGGCAGCCCACGTACAGAAACCGCGTTGGGTAGTCGAACAGCTCTTCGTAGCGGCGATTCCAGGCCACCAGACGCAAATCTTTATCGACCACGGACACGCCTTGGAGCAGGCTCTCTACCGTAGTTTGCAGCAGCTCGCGATTAAAGGTATTGAGCTTGCTAGCATCGCTGACCATACCGGCGAGATCGGTATAAGCCAGCTGTTGCGAGCGCTCCAGCTGCAGCATTGCCTTTTGAGCGGAGGTTGCACCAATCATAGTTGCCAGCACCGACTCAACCTGCTCCACGACAAAACGCGGGGCGCGATCCGCCGGCAATAGTCTCTGCTGATACCGGTCCTCGAAGCTTCTCCACATAGCGCGCAGCGCGGTCTCTTCCATAAACGGCGGCAGCAGGGCCTGGAGTTGGCTCACCCGAATCAGGCTCAGAGACAGGTCCTCGCTGGACCTGTCGTCGCGATCCGCCAGGAACAGTTTTGCTTGCCGCGCGTCCGCCGCCGTCGGTGACAGCCAAAAGCTAAATAGCACCAGGGATACAAGGTTGACGCCCAGACTCCATACCGCGGCGTAGGCCAGCGACGCGCTGCTCTCTAAACCCAACAGACCCTCGGGGCGCAGCCATGCTAATCCCATTGGGCCAGACGCAAGCAAATCGTGCCCCGGCGGCAAAACAGCGGGCAATACTGCGCAGTAAAACCAGCTCAGAATTCCCAGCGACAGCCCAATCAAAACAGCGCGTCCATGGGCTCGCCGCCAATACAAACCCGCTAGAAGCGGCGGCGCGAGCTGAGCTGCCGCCAAAAAGCAGATAAACCCGATTTGGGTGAGCCACGGAATGTCGATTATCCAGCGCGCCACCAGCCAGGCCGCCAGCATGATCCCGGCAATAGTAAGCTGGCGCACCCGCCGCAGGCTGTCGCCGAAACGCAATACAGCAGACGGTGAACCCGCGGTTGCTTGCATAAGCAGCGGCGCCACCACTTCATTGGTTACCATGATAGCAAGGGCGACAGTAGCGACAATGACCATGCCGGTTGCAGCAGATATTCCGCCCACAAATGCCGCCATGGAGATCCACGGCGATTCAAGCGCTATCGGCAACAGCTGCACAAAGGTATCGGGATTCTGCATGCCGCTTGCGCCAAACAAATGCGCGCCTGCTTGACTAATCGGCGCAACCAGCAACATGAATAACAGCAAATAAAGCGGGAATAGCCAGCGCGCCCGTCGCGCGGCGGCTTCGCCCTGGTGCTCAACCACCATTGCATGAAACTGCCTGGGCAAACACAGGATCGCCAGTCCACTAATCAGTGTCTGCGCCAGGAAGTCGGCAGAACCCAGCATAGCCACCGAAGGCCGCGGGAACACCGGCGGACGTTCCGCGACGGGCAGTCCCAATAAATAGCTCAAGGCCAGCAGGGCGACCGCTAAAAAGGCGAGCAGCTTAACGATCGACTCAATGGCAATCGCGTTCATCAAGCCGCGATGACGCTCGCGGCCGTCCAGTCGCCGCGCGCCGAACAGGATAGTGAAAACCGCCAATATCAGTGCTGTGAGTAGGGCGGTATCGCCACCCACTGTTTCCAAGGCGCCACCACCAATGCTGACCCAGGCCTGCGCCAACGCCTTAAACTGCAAAGCGATGTAGGGTAACACCGCCGCCGCGGCGACCAGCGTCACAATGATGGCTAAGGACTGCCGCTTCCCGTAGCGGGCGCTGATGTAATCTGCGATAGAGGTTACGCGATGGCGCTCGCCCAGCGCGAGTAAACGCTGCAAAACTGGCCAAAAGACGGTAAACGCCAGAATCGGCCCAAGGTAAATTGGAGCATGTCGCCACGCTTGCTCGGTGGCAGAGCCAACCGCACCGTAGAAAGTCCAGGAGCTGCAGTACACCGTGATCGACAAAGCGTAAATCCAGCGGCGCCAGCGCGTGCCGCCTTCCGCATTGCCACTGCTGACCGTTCGCTGATCAGTAAACCAGGCAACAGCAAACAGCAGGCAGACGTAAACCAGCGCCAGACTGAGCAGATTAGAGGGAGAGAGCATGCAACGGATCGGCCTTAGGGCAGGTTTTTATTAGCAGGGACTCCACGTTAGAGCATCGTGAGCTCTAGCCATTGACCTTGCTCAAGTACACAGCAAGTACTGCGCCCGCCCCTTCTGACCGGTACAGCTTAAGAACCCAAATCTCGCCGGTAGTGATTACAGAGCTCCCCCGTGCCGGGAAATTCGATCACTCCCTGAAGCTCAAAACCCAGGCGCGCAAGCACCTGATTTGAAGCAGTATTCCCAGTCGATACAATCGCGGCGAGTCGTTTGAGCTGAAGCCGGTTCCTCGCGTAATGCATAACACCCTCCGAGGCCTCGGTGGCATAGCCCATGCCGCGGCCCGCGGGCAGTAACGCGTAGCCCAAATCAACATCGTCCAGAAAATCCCGCTTAACCAAACCGGCCATGCCAACGGGAACATTATCTTGCAGGCGAGTAACGCACCACATGCCAAAGCCGTGGGCGTCGTAGCTGGAAAAAACGCGGGCTTCCAGATGCTCAAGCGCCAGGTCAACATTGTGTATACCGCGATCGGCGATGTGCCGCTTAAAGTCCTCGTCGTTCAACATGTCCATATAAAACAGCGCATCAGCCGGGAGGAACTCCCGCACTGCGAGTCGCTCGGTTGTGAAGAGAGGTTCACCTGAAGCCACGCTTTTGCCCTGTCATTGTTACCCTGTCCTTCTATCGAAAAAAACGCCTTATAGGCAAGAGCATACCGGAGCCGCGGCGTGTTTCGGGGCCTCAAATCAGTCTGCCCAGCACTGTCAGGACAAGTTAAACTGTGCGCCGCAAAATAATCTATAACGAGAATAACGCCATGCACCATCCCGCTTCCCGAATGATTGCCCGACTCACGACAAGATCTGTAGCACGCCATCTTCATCTGCTAGCAGCGCCCCTCGCGGTCGCCCTGCTGCTAACGGCCTGCTCAGACAGCGATAACGACTTTACGCCCGAGCCCGAATTCAGCGTCGACCCCACTACCGTCGACGTTAGCATGGCGGATACTTGCGACATTCTGCAGCCCAGCGAATGCGCCTTCCCCTACCCCAACAACTTTTTCACGGTCAGCGATGACAGCGCCGGCACCGGCCGCAGGGTGAACCTGAACCCGGTAGCCATCCCAGGCAACGCAGCGGGAGAGACCTTCGATCCCACAGAGTACAACCGCAATGATGGCTTCTCTCCCGGCTCGTTGATACTGGTCGAGGTGCCCGGCGTTGACCTGGAGGCCAGCGGCGCCCCAAGCTTTGTCGATATGGGTCGCTCTCTGCAAAGCGACTCACCGATTCAGTTGATCAATGCAGACACTGGCGAGCGTCAGCTGATCTTTGCAGAGCTTGACGTGCGTCCGGGTGATACCGAACGCCGCGCGCTGATGATTCGGGTGGGTAAGAACCTCGCAGATGGTCAGCGCTATATCGTGGCCATGCAGAATCTGATCGCCGAAGACGGCAGCGCGATCGCGTCCAGCGACGCTTTCACCGTCTTTAAAGAAGGCGCGCCATCGGATATCCCGGCTTTTGAAGATCGCCGCGCCAATATGGAATCGATTTTCAGCACCCTTGAAGGCGTGGGTATTGCGCGCGATAGCCTGTATCTCGCCTGGGACTTCACGGTAGCGTCGACCGAAAATATTACCGGCCGCATGCTGCACATCCGCGATCAGGCATTTGCCAGTCTCGGCGGCAACGCGCCGGTTGCCGCCGTTACCTCGGTGACCGAGCCAGACGTAGCAGACGACCCCAATCAGGCACGCATTATTGAAGGCACGATTGAAGTGCCCAACTTTATGGACAGTGCCTCGGCTGCACCCGGCTCGCGCTTCAACTATGGCAGCAGCGATCCCGATGCATTGCCCGAGCAGTTCAACGGCAACGGTGTGGTAGAAGTGCCCTTCCTGTGCAGCATCCCCAGAGTCGCCCTTACCAGCGCCGACACCATCGCGGTGGTGGTCGGCCACGGCCTGTACGGTAGCCGCGACACCGTCCTGTCCACAGCGCCGCTCGCGCAGGAGCAAGATCTGGTGATATGTGGTGTTGATTCCTGGGGCATGTCCAACCAGGACATCGGCGTGGCGTTTGCCGCCCTGAGCAATATCAACGCTTTTCCGCAGCAAGCCGATCGAATCCAGCAGGGCTGGTTGAATATCACGCTGCTATCGGAAGCCATGAAAAACGCAGCGGGCTTTGCCAGCCTTCCCGCGTTTCAGGACGCCGGCGGTAACCCCGTATTCCAAACCGGCCAAGTGCACTACGACGGCATCTCTCAGGGTGCGGTGTTGGGCGCCGCATTGTCTGCTGTAAACCCAAACTTTGAGCGATCCGTGCTCAACGTTGCGGGCATGAACTTCAGTATGCTGGCCCGCCGCAGTAACGCATGGAACCAGTTCTCTCTGGCCTTCGATCCGGCCTACCCGGACCCCGTGCACAAACCGCTGGTCTGGTCGGTCATTCAAATGTTGTACGATCGCGGTGAAAACAACGGCTACGTGAACCACGTCACTGCAGACCCGCTTCCAGGCTCCACCGCCACCCGCGTACTGATTCACCTGGCCCTGGGCGATAAAACCGTGAGCGAGACCACCGGCGAAATTCTGGCACGCAGCATGGATGTGCCACGTCACACGCCCACCGTGGTTAGCGGCCGGCATGTTGCCGTAGAGCCCTATATCAATATCGAAGCGATTTCGGGCGACCCCTGGGATGGTAGCGGTTTGGTCGTGTGGGATTCAGGCCCTTTCCCGGTCGCTGGCCACGATGGCACCCCGCTACAAAGCACAACCAACGTGTTCAACCCGGATGGTTATAACACCCACGGCATGCCCTTTGCCCAGCGTGCCGCCCGTGATCAAAAAGCTGCTTTTTGGCGCACCGGCACGGTGGTGAATGTCTGCGGCGGAGAAGCCTGCTATGGCGACGGCTACGACGGCACGCCTGGGGAGTATCAAGCCCCGGGAGGTTGATGAGCCACTGGAGCTTGCTTACTCGGCACATAGAAAATTGATCTAGCTAATGTTTCAGATCAGTAATTCAATCGTGAGTGACAAACGGCAATCTGGCGGCAATCCACCAGCACTGCCTCACCGTACATATGGTCGAATTTTAACCAATTGTGTGACTTGTCATGATTGACAAAAACCTTGGCCCCGTCGAGCGCATACTCCGCCTGGCAACGGCCGTATTCCTGGGCATTCTGGTGCTATCGAGCTCTTCGTTCGGTGTGCTGGAGGGTATAGCAAGCGTCGCAGCGCTGTTTCTGGTGCTGAACGCTTTGTCATCGCGCTGCTATTTATGGTCGTGGCTGGGCCTGAACACCTGCGAATGCCAGCGCGTGGAAGACGGCAGTTGTGACAGCGAGACTGCTGGCTAACCGCGGAACTCCTGAACAAACCCGGCATCCAAAGCGTTACATTCACATAGCGCTGAACACATGGCGCTGACGCACGGTTCCCATGACACGACGCTCTTTAAACTACCTGCGGCAGCAGCTCTCATCGGTGACACCTTCCCGGGACTTCTCAAAACCCGTGACGCTTTTGCGTACACTAACCAACACGATGCTTGGGGCACTAGCCCTCCTCTGCGCCAGCACTGCAAGCGCGGGCATCATTCCCGACGGCGAAGCCTGGGAGAAGTGGCGGCCGGCCGCAGACAGCCGGCAGATCGAACTTGATCACGGTCCCTGGGGGGATTTGCTCAGCCGCTACGTGAAGGACGGGCACCCTTCCGGCATAAACCGCTTTGACTACACCGCTGTGAGCGACGCCGACCGGAAGTCCCTTAATGCCTATGTCAGCTACCTTGCTGATATCGACGTAAGCCAGCTCACCGTGCCCCAGCAACAGGCCTATTGGATCAATCTTTACAATGCGCTAACCATAGAGCTGATTCTGGATAATCCCGGCGTAAGCAGCATCCGAAAAATCAAAGATGGCTTCTTTAGCATAGGCCCGTGGGGCAAGGATGCCATCACCATCGACGGCGAAGTGCTGACCCTCAACGACATTGAGCACCGGATTCTGAGGCCGCTGTATCGGGAGCCCAGGGTGCACTTTGCGGTCAACTGCGCGAGCCTGGGATGTCCGAACCTGCAGCCCGAGCCCTGGCGAGCAGAGACGCTCGAGCGCCAATACCAAAAGGCGGCCGTCGCATTCATCAATCACCCCCGGGGCGTGTCCATCACAGAGGATCGCCTTACATTGAGCAGTATCTTCAAGTGGTTTAGCGAGGACTTTGGTGACGATACTGATGCTGTGCTGAACTGGATTGCTGACTTTGCTGAGCCATCATTAGCCGCGCAGTTACGGCAGTGGGACGGTCGGGTGCGCTACGACTACGACTGGGCCCTTAATTCACCCTGATTGATTTGCCGCAGTCTTAAGCTGTGGTTAGTGCGATACGCGAATTGATTTATCGCACTGTATCGCTACACTCGCTATTCGTTGACTGGCGCAGCCTCCGGGCATCCGTCTGCATCTCACGCAACAGGAATTCATCATGCTGAAAATATTACAAAAACTATCGCTGCTCGGGCTGCTTGCGCTGTCTCTGGTCGCCTCGGGAGCAAACGCCGAGTCCACATCACCGGTTCTTGATCGAATCGTGGATTTCAAAGTGTTGAAGGTCGGTATGTCTGGCAATCAGCCCCCTATGAACTCAAATAGCCGCAGTGGCCAGCTTATTGGTTATGAAGTCGACCTGGCTCGGGCGCTGGCATCATCTATGGGTGCGCGACTGGAAATCGTCACCATGCCTTTCGGCGAGCTGCTCGGTGCGCTGGAAAAAGAGAAAATCGACATGGTGATGTCGGGCATGGCGATAACCGCTGCACGCAGCCGTGACGTCAGCTTTGTCGGGCCCTACATGATGTCAGGCAAGTCCATTCTGACCAAAGACACCCTGCTGGCCCGGGCGACCAACACTGGCGAATTCAACCGAGCAGATCTGAAGCTCGCTGCACTCGAAAACTCGACCAGCGAGATTTTCGTTCAAGCCGCTGCACCGGAAGCCAAACTGGTACGCGTTAAAGACTACGATGAAGCCGTCGACATGGTCATCGCAGGTGAAATCGACGCCCTGGTCGCTGACATGCCAATCTGCGTTCTTTCAGTATTACGCTACCCCAATGCCGGTCTGGCCACCCTGCAAACACCGCTCTCCATCGAGCCATTCGGCATTGCCGTTCGCAAAGAAGACAAGCAGTTTGCCGAGTTGGTAGACAACTATCTGGATACTTTCGGCAAAATGGGCATGCTCAACCAGTTACGTAAGAAGTGGTTCGAAGATAAGTCCTGGATTGCGGCTCTGCCCTGATCCCCGCTCAGTTGCATTCACAAAAGGCCGGCTATTGCCGGCTTTTTTTTGCCCGCAGTGTGCTTAGGAGTTCTGTTGGCAGTGGCGTCTTGAATACAGGCTTAGCAGCATTCCATCTCTCACACGTCCGGCATTGGTCTCGTTAGGACGCTTCCGAGGGCTCGTCATTGGCATAAACCTGCGGGCGCCACGCAGCGTAGAACTCCTGCATAAAGTCCCTGAACAGCCGCATACGTGCATTGCTGCGCACGTCCAGATGGGTCAACAACCAAAAACCCTGACCGTCGATTTTCGGTGTGCCGGGCAGTCGCTCTAACATCGGATCGAGGGCACCAATGGCAATGGGGATAATTGATACACCAAATCCTTCCCTGACCGCGTCCGCCGCCAATGAAGGGGAATCCGTAACGAGCGTCACTTTGGCATTAGGGAACAGGTCTTCGTCCAAATACGACCTATCCTTTATCAATTCGACCACCACCACTCTCTCTACCTGCTCAGCAGTCAACTTGTCCTCAGCGCGCCCATAGACACCAAGCTCGACCGTGGCCAGGCGAGTGCCCACCAGATCTTGAGGGGGATTGTCGGTCACTCGAAACGCGACATCTGCCTCGCGCATTCCCAGGTCATAGGGGCGCATACTAAGACTGACTTCGATAACAATATCGGGATAGAGCACATTGAAGTCGCGAATCGCCGGCAGTAGAAAACTTCGACCAATGGCTTCCGGCGCGGTCACTCGAATCCGCCCAGACAAGTCCTGCGCCTGACCCAAGACCTGTCGCTCTACGCCGACGGACTGGGCCTCCATGCGTTCGGCGGCCTTGAAGGCCACCTCGCCTGATGGGGTGAGCACATAACTTTTATCGTGACGCTCAAACAGGTGGGTTCCGAGCTGCTCTTCCAAGCCACGAATACGCCGAATTACCGTGGCGTGATTCACACCCAAACGCTTGGCGGCGGCCGTCATTGAACCGGTTCGGCCCACGGCGAGCAAGAACTTCAAATCATCCCAGTTTAGCATCTGTGCGTTTTTGTCGATTGGAAGTGCACTATTTATAAATCCGTATGTATTTACGCACAGTATACTCAGGCAATGATCCGACGCCTACTGTGGCCCGGTCATAAAAGAAACGCTCCATTCCATAGTTAGAGCAGGTATTTATTATGTCTATGAACAAACTTTTGGGTGGCGTAGCCGCTACCGTAATGATGTCTACACTGTCCCTTCCCGCACTGGCAGGCTCCAGTGAAGCGCTGGCGGTTTGTAAAACGGAAATTGCAGGCGATGACCGCCTGGCTGGATACAGCTTCGTTGCGCAGAACACCGACAGCATCAAGCGCCGCGGCCGCTACACATCCTTTGAAATTGATGTCAAAGGCAAGAACGCCGATGGCTCGGTAGAGCGCTGGGAAGCCCACTGCAAGGCACGCAACAATGGCCGCTTGGAAACCCTGGAACTCGTGCAGATTGGTCAGCCCGACGCGGCGCAGGTTGCTCAAACGAACCGCTAAGCACTGCCTATGACGCGGCGAATCAAGCTGCCGCGAACGCTAAAGCCCCGCCTACATCGCGGGGCTTTTTGTTTTCTGCTTTATTGAAATGGTTGTTAGTGGCGGCCTCTGCGGCCCAGCCTGCGCGGCCCGGCCTCTGCGGCCCAGCCTGCGCGGCCCGGCCCAACCTACACAGCGACACGGACGAGTTGCTTGCCGATATTGTCGCCCGAGAACAGGGCCATTAAGGCGTCGGGCATTTGCTCAAACCCCTCCACCACCGTTTCACGACTCTGCAAGCGCCCCGCTGCCAGGTTTTCTGCCAGAAAGGCCAGTGCCTCTCGGAACTGCCGTGCGTAATCCAGCACGATGAAACCTTCCATGCGCGCGCGGCGAAACACCAAATTAAAGTAATTGACCGGACCGGGCAGTTCACCGGTGGCGTTATAGCGAGAAATACCACCGCAGATCACCACCCTGGCCCGGTCGGCTATATTGGCCAGGGCGATATCAAGAATCTCTCCTCCGACGTTATCGTAAAAAATATCGATCCCGTCCGGGCACAAGTCTTTAACGCGCTGAGCCTGATCTTCTTCACGGTAGTTAATGGCGCCGTCAAAGCCCAAATCATTCACCAGCCAGTCGCACTTTTCCCTGCTGCCGGCGATACCGATCACCCTGCCACAGCCCCAGAGTTTAGCGAGCTGGCCCACCACCGAGCCGGTCGCACCGGCGGCACCGGAAATCAACACGGTGTCGCCCGGCTGCGGCAGACCGATTTCCTTGAGACCAAAGTACGCGGTGAGTCCGGTGATGCCCATCAATGACAGCGCCGCCGTAACGGGTATGCCTTCGGGTACTTTTTGCAGACGAATGGAGCGGCCGTCACTAACGGCGTATTCCTGCCAGCCGAAGCCACCTGTAACCAAAGTGCCCTCGGGGAAGTCAGCGTGATTCGATGTCACTATGCGGCCGATGCCATCGCCACGCATCAGGTCGCCGACGGCCATGGGCGCGGCATAGTCAGCGCTGTTTTCCATCCAGGCTTTCATGGCAGGCTCAAGGGCCAGATAAAGCACCTGAATCAGTACCTCACCCTCCCCTACCTGCGGGATCTCGTTCTCGACCAGCTTGAAGTCGCTGTGCTTAAGGTCGCCAACAGGGTGGGCATTCAGGAGAAACTGTCGGTTCATAATTCACCGTTCCGTAGTTTTTCGCGAAGCACATCTTTGCGCACTTTGCCGCTCGGCGTGCGCGGCAGGTCGTCGACCAGCACAAGTCGTTCGGGTATTTTCTGTCGCGCCAGGCCCTGGCTATCGGTAAAGCGAGCAATGTCCTCCAGGGATGGCGTGGCACCTTTCCGAGGAATGATCAGCGCGCAAACCCCCTCGCCCAGGCGCTCATGGGGCATGGCGACGACCGCAGCAGCCAACACATCGGGATGCTGGTGCAAGACATCTTCAATTTCTTTGGCGGATAAATTTTCGCCGCCGCGAATAATGATGTCTTTTTTGCGGTCAGTAATGAGCACAGCACCGTCGACCGTGACGCGGCCAATGTCGCCGGTGAGAAAAAAACCATCCTCGGTATGAGCGGCGCGGTTTTGCGCTGCATCGGCGTATCCCAGCATCATGCCTGGCCCGCGCGCCGCGATTTCACCGTCGGTTTCCGGCGGCTGCGCCACACCATCATCGTCCAGAATTCTTACATCAAATGCGAACAGTTGGCCGTCCGTGGAAGCGGCAAGTTCAGGGTTGTCGCGCCAGCCGTAGGTCACCAATGGCACCTCCGTGCTGCCATAGACACGCACCGTCACGCAGTTGTCGAGAACGCGTCCGGCCCGCTGCACCAGCTCGGGCGGCACCCCCGCGCCACCGCAAGAGAACTGGCGCATGGTTGACAGGCCTTCTGCCCGCCGCTCACAGGCATCCAGCAGCTCGGTTAAAAACGGGGTTGCGCCGACGGTCATCGTGCCGCCGACCCGATGGATATAGTCGATAGCCGCATCGGCGTCCCAGCGCGCCATCAGCGCCGTTCGACCCGGACCGGTGAAGGCCATATTGATGCCGCTGGAATAGCCGGTGATATGGGTTATCGGTGACGGCATCACCATAACGTCATCGGGACCGATATCGGCATGGCGAATAGAGCACTGCTGCACGTAACTCAAGGTATTGTGGCTATGCAAAACGGCTTTGGGGAATCCGGTGGTACCCGACGTGTACAAGCGGCATTTCGGGAGGTTCGCATCGACCTCGGGCAAGGTATCCAGATCGACTGCGCTGCAATCCAACAAAGACTCAAAGCGTTGCACGCCTGGATAGTCATTCCGGGCGCGCACGCTAATCAGCTGCCATAAATCCGGCAAATCGCTGCGCAACTCTGCCAACATATTGATGTAATGAATCGAGCGAAACTGCTCGGGGATAAACAGGACCCTGGACCGAGCGTCAGCGAGGATGTAGCGCAGTTCAGCATCGCGATAGATGGGAACAATGGGGTTTACCACCAGGCCCAGAGCAGCAGCGGCGATATCGATAGGTACCGCTTCTCGCCAGTTGGGCAATTGAAAGCTGACCACATCGCCTGCCTGCAAACCCATTTGCTGAAACGCGGTGATTAAGCACCGCGCGTCCCGCGCCAAGTCACCATAGCTGGCGTCATCACCGTCCTCGACAAAAATGGCGGTGCGGTCTGGCGTCTCACGCGCTTTGCGCCACGCTTCACGTGCGATAGTGGTGTTTGTCCAGGCGGATCCATCTCGCTGGATGCGTGCAGGCAAGGCCGACTCCCAATCCGATTGCATCGGTCAGATCCCGTTCAAAGCCGAGTCGCAGGGCGCTGTGGCTGGACCTGTGGCTGGGTGTTTCAATCTTCTGCCACTTTGACAATCAGCTTGCCGGTATTGCGACCGTCGAACAGCATCTGAAAAGCATCGAGCGTGTTTTCCAGGCCCTCAACCACGTGCTCGCGATACTGCAGCTTGCCTTCCATTAGCCAGCCCGCCAACACCGTAGCGCCGTCGGGGAACTGGTCTATATAGTCCATTACCACGAAGCCTTCCAAACGCGCGCTCTTCACCAGCAGTTGCCAGAGGTTAGCCGGGCCGGGCCGCTTCTCCGCGTCGTTATAAGTAGCAATCCAGCCACACAGCACGATGCGAGCCTTTTCAGCGAGATTCAGCAGCACCGCATCCAGCATCTCTCCGCCGACATTTTCCCAGTAGATGTCCACGCCATCAGGACACTTTTCGGCGATCGCCGCCGCCAGGTCATCCGTTGCCTTGTAATCAATCGCCTCATCAAAGCCGCAGTCTTCCTTAATCCAACGGCACTTTTCCTCGCCGCCGGCGATGCCGACCACTCGGCAGCCTTTGATTTTGCCGATTTGGCCAACAATCGAACCGACCGCGCCGGCGGCGCCGCTCACCAACAGGGTTTCACCTGGCTGGGGTTTGCCGACCTCCAATAGACCGAAGTATGCGGTCAGGCCGGTGGCGCCCAGCACGCTCATGAACATGGTTAGCGGCATACCCATAGGGTCGACCTTGTTTACCATCTCCGCCGAACATTTGGTGTAGTCCTCCCAGGCATTCATACCCATGGCGATGTCGCCCACCTCAAACTCCGGGCTGTTGCTTTGCACCACGCGGCCAATAGCGCCGGACGACACCGGCGCCCCTATCTCGATGGGGTCAATATAGTTGGGCTCATCTGACATCCAACCCCGCGTCGCCGGGTCCAGCGACAGGTATAGATTGCGAATCACTACTTCACCATCCCCCGCCTCGGGTACCGGGGACTCTGTCATAACGATAGAGTCTGAAGTGGGTAATCCCACTGGCCGGGATTTGAGGATGAACTGGCGATTGACATTGGGGTCCATGAAGCGCTCCTGGCTGGACATACAGTGTGAAAATCGAACTCGATACGCCTGCGCGTAAAAGCCCGCCGAATTAGCTTGTGTTTAACAGGGTGTTTGTTAGCGTGAACTATCCCGCAACGGAGAAAGATACATGACGATTCTGATCAATGGCACTGTAGATTTCTCACCCGAAGACGCCGTCGGCGCCGTCTCTGCCGCCGCAGAGCTACTAGCCGCAACCCGCAAGCAGCCGGGCTGTCGTCACTATGTCTGGAGTCTGGACCCTGCGGTTCCTGGCCGTGTCTACGTCTACGAGAACTGGGAGACCGAAAGCGCCCTGGCTGAACATTTAGCCGGCGCCTTCTATAGAGAGTTACTGACCCTACTAAGCGACTTCCACATGCGGGCATCCAATACGCTTAAGTATCGCGTCGATGTCACGGGGCCGGTCCACGACAAAACTGGCAAGGCGCGAGCGGACTTCTTCGAAACGGTGCAAGAGTAGGAGATAAAGAACACCGCTTTGCATCCTGGCCCGGCTTAACCCGCTTTCGCCGCAAAGTCAGTTGAGGTCAGCTGCATGCTCACGCAACACTTCCAGAGGCACAATTTCCAGTGCCCGCTGGTGAGTGCGACGCAAGTGCACACGAGGCGCTTTATCCATGCGGTGGGCCTCCAACCATCGACTGGCGCAAAGACACCATCGATTACCGGGCTTTAGCCCGGGGAAACCATAGGCTGGCATTGGCGTCATCAGGTCATTACCTCTGGCTTTGGAGAACGCCAGAAACGCTTCAGTAACTTCTACGCATACCGTGTGTGAACCAAAATCCTGCTCACTGGTGTTGCAGCAGCCATCGCGGAAAAAGCCCGTTACCGGGTCTTCGCCACAGGTTTCGAGTCGCTCGCCAAACACGTTGAGGGATTCGTCCATGTCACTGTTCACTTCACTGCTCACTACGCATCTCCTTATAGCGTCCATCGCCCGCCGATGCTGTTTTAAGCAATTGCTCAAACAAAGCGATGTCCTCTTCAAATACGGGACTCAAGCCACGCATTTCATCAATCGTCACCCATCGCAACGCGGTGAGTTCGTCATTACAAATACGCGGCTCGCCATCCAACAGTTCCACCCGCCAATAATGCAAGCGATAGCGCGTGTTGTGGGAGGCCATGGATTGCAGCTTCTCCACGGGCCGCACCGTGCAGCCCAGTTCTTCCAGCGCCTCTCGAACAACCGTTTCGGGCTGGGTTTCGTCCGGCTCTACCGTGCCCGAGACCTGCGTCCAATAGCCGCCGGCGCGCTTGTGCGGCGCGCGCTGTCCAACCAGAAACCGGTCTTCTCGCTGCAGCACCAGGATAACGCCATCAAGCACGTCGTCAGGCACGTTGCAGGCCCGCTACCGCTGCCAGGCCCTGCGTCCAGCTTTCCAGCGTAGCTGGGTCGTAGTCGTCCCCTGCAGGCAACTGGCCCCAAACGGGCTGGGGCCAGCAGGCGTCGCCTTCGGCCCGCCCGATGATATGCAGATGCATTTGCGGCACAACGTTTCCCAAACCCGCGAAGTTAACCTTGTTAAAGCCTAGTGTCTGTTTGATGAATACAGAGACCGCAGCACAGTCGGCCAGCACTTGTTCGCGCTGAGGCGCGGGCAGATCCAGTAGATCTGCCGCGCTGGTGTCGGGCACGACAATAAACCATGGCAGCTGCGCGTTACGCATCAGCAACAGCGCACCGCAGTGCAGCGTGCCCAGATAGTGGCAATCAGCTGATAACTGAGGGTGAATGGTCATGTCTACATATCCCCAAAAAAGGCATTGAAGACAAGCTTCAATAGCGACGATGCAGTAAGGCGGCAGCATACGCAGTGGTGTTGTAAGCTGCCAGACTTTTGCAAAACTGCGTCAAACCCCACATGTGGATTCCCTAGGCGTTGAGGCCGTTAGCGACTACCCTATTCACCATGGTCGAACACGTACCCCACGACAGCGGCGCATCGCCCGCAAGCCCAGAGCAGGACGTTTTTATACCGGACGCTAGCGACGCAGCGACCGCTCTGGCCATGACCACCCATCTAGGTATCGGTGCGCACCCGGACGATTTAGAAATAATCGCCATGCAGGGCATACTGGCGGCGCATACGTCTGATACTGCGCACTTTACCGGCATAGTCGCCTGCGATGGTGCCGGCAGCCCTCGAAATGGCATTTATGCCGAGTACGACGATCAGCAGATGAGCCGTGTAAGGCGCCAGGAACAACGCGACGCAGCGTCTTTGGGGCACTACGCTGCACTGGTACAGCTTGGCTATCGTAGCGACGACATCAAACAAGATGCCGGGCCGCTCACGGACAGCCTGGCGATCCTGCTCCAACAAGCGCAGCCCGATGTCGTCTATCTGCACCAATTAGTCGACCGTCATGCAACTCACCGGGTGCTGGCGCGAGCAAGCCTGGCCGCCCTGCGTCGCCTTCCTGCGGAGCAGCGACCCAGCCAGGTATATGGTGTCGAGGTGTGGGGGAGTCTGGATTGGCTGCCCGGCGCATGGCGGGCTGCCATTCCGATAGACGATCCCGAGCAGTTACAGGCGCGTTTGCTGCGCTGCCACGACAGCCAGATTAACGGCGGCAAGCGCTACGACCTGGCGATTGTTGCGCGGCAAAAGGCCAACGCCACCCTGACTGAAAGCCACGCAACCGATAAGGTTGATGCCTGCGCGCTGGCAATGGATCTAAGCGGCCTGGTCGCCGACGACAGCCTTAGCGTTGACGACTATCTACGCCAGTGTTTTGTAGATTTTGCGAGCGTGCATGCACCGCATACTTGATGACCGCTTGGATTTCGGCTTTTAGTTCGGCATTCGTTTCTGACGTTGCTACGGACCGGGCCAGAACGTGAGAAAGTACAAACCACATTCGGCAATTTAATAAGGAGAAAAACGTGGACTACAAATTATTGGGCGGCAGCGGCCTGCGCGTATCTGAGCTCTGTCTGGGCGCGATGACCTTTGGGTCAGAAGAGGCCTGGTGCGCTGACGCCAAGGAGAGTCGCGCCATGTTCGACACCTTTGCTGAGGCGGGCGGCAACTTCATCGATACAGCGGATATCTACACTCAGGGTGAGAGTGAAAAGCTGGTAGGCGAGTTCATCGCCAACGATCGAGAGCGCTTCGTTGTCGCGACCAAGTACACCAACTGCTTCCCCGGCGGTGAAGACCCCAACGCGGCGGGCAATCACCGCAAGAACCTGCGTCAGTCATTAGACGCTAGCCTTAAGCGATTAAACGTAGACTACATTGACCTGTACTGGGTCCACGTTTGGGATTACACCACGCCCATCGAAGAAGTCATGCGGGCTCTGGACGACGCCGTCTCGACCGGCAAAATTCTTTACGCCGGGCTTTCAGATGCACCGGCGTGGGTAGCATCCCGTGCCAACACTATCGCGGAGTGGCGCGGCTGGACGCCCTTCTCCGCTCTGCAGCTTGAATACAGCCTGACCGAGCGCAGTATCGAGCGGGAACATCTATCGCTATCGCGCGCTATGGATATCGACATCACGGCCTGGTCGCCTCTGGCTAGCGGCATCCTATCTGGCAAATACAGCCGCGGGGATGAGGGTGCCAAGCGCCTGGACACCCTGCCATTGGCATCTCTCGACGATCGTAAGCTCGCGATTGCCAAACAGGTCGATGCCATTGCCGACGATATCGGCGCTAGCTCTGCGCAAGTGGCACTGGCATGGGTACGTCAAAAGGGCACTATCCCGATAATTGGCGCCAGAACCACCGGTCAGCTGGTCGACAATATCGCCAGCCTTGATGTCACGTTAAACGAGGCACAGATGGACATGTTGGATACCGTGGGCGCGCCCGACCTGGGTCACCCCTATAACTTCCTGGACAGCGACCTGGTGCGATCTATCGCGTTTGGTGGGATGTACGAGCGCATACACAATCATCGACCGCAGCGCTGGTAAGGGCTGCGGCCACTCGAACTCACTTTGGTCGCACGCCCGCCATCATGTGCGCACCGCAGAGCCGCTAGGCCACTTTTTTCAACAGTTGGTTCACTGCGTGCGCTCTGGATTTGATCGAGTCAGCGGTCTTCCCGGCGGTCGTTTCTTTCCACCCCAAAAGGTTGGCGACGACGGCCAAATAAACAAGCTCAGCCAGTGCTGAGACAGCGATATCATCGCGCCACTGACCCCTTGTTTGTGCTTCCGAAGTCAGATCAACCAGTTCAGCCTGTAGTGTCGGTAGTCCGCCTTGCTCGCTGGTATGCAGAAACAGAAGCCGCGTCAGCGGTGCCGTTTGATCGAGTACCTCGGAAAGCCTCCCGAACAGCGCAGTTATCACGTCTTCAGCATGTTCGTGTTTGCTTCGATAGTGTTGCAGCGCGCGTAACAGCCTGGACTCCAAATCACCGCCTAGCCCAATCAGTAGCGCCGTCTTCGAAGGAAAATAGTTAAATAGCGTCGCTCGAGACACATCGGCGGATTCCGCGATGGCATCCATAGTCGCTGACTCGAAGCCCTCAGCAATAAACAGGGTGCGTGCGGCGCGAAGAATCTGCCGTTCTGTGCGAGCACGGTTTCGTAGTCGCTTTGACATATTTATACTCTAGTCTAAATATAGACTTAAGTATAAATTTATTTGCAGTTATCGCAGGTCTTGATGCTCAGTACCACCGCGCTGCCGATGCTGAGCAAGCCAACTCCAAGCATTTTCAGCCACAGGGCATCCACCGCAAACACAACGGAGAAGCCGCCGGCGCCTAACATGCTGACCAATGCCACGGCTTTGGCGCGCCCGGACATACACTGATTGTCTTCCCAGTTCCGAATCATCGGGCCGGTCACGGAATGTGCCAGCAAGCGCTGGTGCCAGTATTCAGAGGAACGCGCAAAAAACCAGGCTGACAGCAACAAAAAGGGCGTTCCTGGCAAGACCGGCAGCAACACGCCCAGGGCGGCCAACAACAAAAAGAGAAACCCGAGAGGTTTGTAAAAATGCTGCTTCACGCGCTTAATACCCTCACAACCGCCTCTTCAATTACAACCCCGATTAGACGATGCCAATGAATTATCAGCAAGCCCGCCACCTGATCTTAGGCCTTCCCGACACTGAGGAGGATTTTCCATTTGGGCCAGAGGTTGCTGTAATGAAGCTTAATGGAAAGATGTTCGCCACACTGGTAGATGATTCTGCCGCATCCAAGGCACGCTGTAATCTCAAGTGCGACCCCGACGAAGCCGTCATGCTGCGCGATATCTTCGAGGGCGTAAGCCCCGGATATCACATGAATAAGCGCCATTGGAACACTATCTCGCTGGATGCCGATGTGCCAGACGGCGAGATCGAGCGTATGATAGAGGCTTCTTATCGCCTTGTATTCAAAGGCCTATCGCGAACAAACAAAGAGGACCTAATCGCCAGACATGGACAGATCCCGCTATTTGAGCCGTAACGAAGTACGCTTCTTTACCAGCAAAAGTAATACGCTGGCCTGGCGTACGCTGGCGCTTAGCTGGGGCGGCATTTTCGCCGTGTTCTGGTTGGTCGATACATGGACCAACCCGCTCACGATACTCGCGGCGCTGTTGTTGCTGCCAGGGCGTCAACTGGCCTTGGCGGTGATTACCCACGAATGTGGCCACGGCACGTTTTTCGAATCGAAAGAGCTGAACCGCGTAATAGGGCAGTTCTTCGCTGGCAATCCAGTCTTTACCGACTTGCACCAGTACGCCAGCGGTCATACCCAGCACCATAAACACGCGGGCACTCAGGAAGACCCTGATTTACCTAACTATCGGGCTTATCCGGTCGAAAAAGAGAGCTTCAAGCGCAAGATGCTCCGTGATCTTACCGGACAGACCGGTCTGAAGCTGTTGCGATTCGTAGCAGGCCAGGCTGTCGGCAGCTTCTCCGTAGACCCGGAGAAACAGAAAGCGGCTCGACCCTTCGTACAGCAGATAGCAGTGAACGCCGCTCTGGCAGTGTTACTGGGAACGCTGTTTATGCCCTGGGCGTACTTGCTCTGGATTGCCGCATTTATGACCACGTACATGCTGGTTGTTCGCGTCCGACAGATCGCTGAGCACGCCAACGTGCCTGATCTCTACGACAAAGATCCGCGCAACAATACTCGGACCACCATCCCACGATGGTGGGAAAGGCTGGTTTTCGCGCCTAATGCCGTAAACTATCACATGGAGCACCACTTCATGGCCGCAGTGCCCTGCTACCGGCTGCATGACCTGCACCAGCTCCTGAAGCAGCGAGGCGCTTACAGCGACACGCCCATATTCGAAGGCTACGGCCAGGTTCTGCGACACGCCATCGCCTGAGGAGCACCCCTCACATGTTACGCCGTACCAAAATAGTAGCGACTTTGGGACCTGCAACCGAAGACGCCTCAGTGATCGGTCAATTGATAGAGGCGGGGGTCAACGTGTTTCGCCTTAATTTCAGTCACGGCGGCATTGAGACTCATGCGCGCGTCGCCAAATCGATCCGTGAGCAAGCGGCGGCAAGAGATGCCTACGTTGGCATACTGGCAGACCTGCAGGGTCCGAAGATTCGCATCGGCGCATTCCCCGATGGCAAAGTAACACTGGAGGAGGGCGACGCCTTCTCTCTGGATACCAGACTCGACGACAAGGACGGCACTAAACGTGCCGTCGCGCTGGAATACAAAGCCTTGTACGACCAGGCCAAGCGCGACGACATCCTGCTACTGGATGATGGACGCATTCGCTTACAGGTCACTGCGGTCGAGGACGGGGTGGTTGAGACGCAGGTGATCATCGGCGGTGAACTGGGCTCGCGCAAAGGCATTAACAAACTGGGTGGCGGGCTGGCAGCGCCAGCGCTGACCGAAAAAGACATCGCAGACATCGCCGAGCTCGCAGTGCTGAAGCCAGACTTCGTGGCGGTCTCTTTTGTCTCCTCAGCGGGCGACATTTTTGACGCTCGCGACCGGCTGGCGGCCCATGGCGTGGATGCGGCGATTATTGCCAAGATCGAGCGGGCTGAAGTAGTGGCCGATGAAATCACCCTGAACGGCATCATCTCTGCAAGTCAGGGCGTCATGGTGGCCCGAGGCGACCTGGGTGTAGAGGTCGGCGACGCCTCGTTGATTGGCATCCAAAAAGACCTGATCAGCCGATCCAGGCGCATGGACAGGGTGGTTATCACCGCCACCCAGATGATGGAGTCGATGATAAACAGCCCCATGCCCACCCGTGCCGAAGTCTTTGACGTGGCCAATGCAGTGTTGGATGGCACCGATGCTGTAATGCTCTCGGGCGAGACCGCGATGGGCAAATTCCCGGTGGAAGTTGTCAACGCGATGGCCGATACCTGCCTGGGAGCCGAGCAACATCCCAACACCCGCCGATCCCGCTACCGAATTGATAAAGAGTTTACGACCGCGCAGGAAACCACAGCGATGGCAGCCATGTATGCCGCGAACCACCACTCGGCGGTACGCGGTATTGCCTGCCTTACGGAAAGTGGGACCACGCCTTTGCTAATGTCCCGACTGAGTTCTGGTCGGCCGATCTTTGCGCTCAGTAGCAATCAGAAGACGCTGCAAAGGCTCACGCTATGTCGTGGCGTGCTGCCCCTGTATTTTGATCTGAGTGCGTTTCATGCGGATGAAGTCGACGTGCGCGTGATCGAGTACATCAAAAGCTGCGGCTATCTTCAGCAGGGCGACGAACTCATACTTACCATGGCCACCAGCGCAGGACGACCCGATCAAACCAACAGCTTCAAGATCATGCCTGTGCCCTAGGCCGGCGCATCCAATAACTACAGCAGAAAGAACAGCTAAAAGGCCGGCCCAATGAGCAGGCAAAAAAAAGGCCGCTAACAGCGGCCTTTTCGATTGAGGCTCTGTTTTACAAAGATGCAAGATCTTTGCTGAGCTCTTCCTGACGCGCGATTTCGTTCGCCATGTACTTCATCCATTGATCAGCATACTTTTTGGAGCGATCATCCTTCGCCGCTGCCTTGAATGCTTTCTCGGCCTTGTCGTATTCGCTCATGTTGAAGTAAGCCATACCCAGGACAAGCTGACACTGGTCTGGACGCTTAACACCGCCTTTCGCTAATCCCTTCCTATTCGCGGCAGCGGCTTTCTTAAACTTGTCACTGTCCAGATACACGTTACCCAAGCGGCAATAGATCTCGCCTTCGTCGCTTGAGGCAGCGGCCTTCTCCAGCACCGGAATCGATTTGTCGACTTCCTGCGCTTGCCGCCAGGCATTGCCAAGGATTTCCAGCGTCTTGGAGCTGTCTTCAACGGTCTCGTTTTTGATGCCTTTATCCAAAACCTTGGCGGCCTTGTAAGGCACCTCGGCATTCAGGAACAGATACGCCATGGTTATCTGCTCGCGGTCCTTCACCAGGAAGTCCTGGACATAAGCCGTATCCATGGCCGCTAACTGACGCTTGTCGTCCTTGGCTTCGCCGTACATGTGCGAGAGCTGCACCCAGTACTGCTTCTTGGGATAGTGGACAATCATCTCTTCCAGAACGTCGATCGTGGCGTCAATGTCTTCCTTTTCGAAGTACAGGAAGCGGAGCAGGCTATACCACTGCTCTTTAGGTATCTTGCCGCGGCTCTTGTAATCGTTAACCGCGATCAGCGTGTTCTCCAGCGACTTATCGTAGTCTTTAAGCTGGTAGTAGCCCTGACCCATCAAAATGTATGCCTGCGCGCTGGGGGAGTCTGCGACTTCAAACCAATCTTCCAGTGCGTTGATACCGGCCTGCCACTCCTCCATTACGAAGTAGAGCTGCGCGATGGTGTAGCGAGTGTTGATTTCCATCGCCAGGGGAATGTCAGGCTGTTTTACCACGTCTTCGTAGGCACGCAGAGCGCCAGCGAAATCTTCTTGCGAGTAGTAAACAAACGCGAAAAGGTTATAGAGGTTCGCTAACTCGTAAGAGTTAAGCGCGCGTTTACCCCTCTGTGCTTCCATATCATTAAGCACTTCAAGAGCTTCGTTGTACTGCTTGGCCTCGATAAACGTTTGGGCCTCCGCAAGCTGCTCATACACCTTGTTGCGCAAGGCTGGTGTGCGGCGCGTTTCCTGCTCTTTTTTCTTTTCTCCGCCCTGGGCCAAAGCTGCACCCAGTGACAAGCCTGCTTCGTGGGCGAGTTGGCCAGCTGCGATTTGTACGGCGACCAGTGGCAGGGCGAAAGCTGCCGCTTTCAGCCACACTGCGGCGCGAGTAGCGGCGCCGCGTCGTCCAGTGTTGTTCTGTGATATAGCGTTCATAGTGTCACACCACTTTCGCTGTTGACGGGCCTGAAGTGGCCCAATCAAATTACCTTTCCAGTTCGTAGGTGAACTTGTTCTGCACGCCCGCGACTTCGATGGCTTCACCATCTACCACTCGAGGCTTATATTTAAACTTCAAAGACGCCTTAAGCGAAGCGCGTTCGAAGATGCCTGCTGGCTGGCAATCGACAGGCTGCGGGTCGCGGATCGAGCCGCTTTTCGTCACCGTGTATTCGACGATGCAATAACCGGTAATGCCGCGGGTTTGCGCACGTCGCGGGTAAATTGGCGCGACCTTCACGATGGGTAGGTATTCACCATCTGATGCACCCAGACCGCTGCCGCCAGCAATCGCCACATCAACACCCGCCGAGGGCGCCATATTGACCGCGTTAAGATCCATATCCATGTCCAGATCCGGCGTATCAAGATCAGGTGGAGGCTCTTCCGGGTCGTCGGGCTTGTCGGGTTTCACTTCCGCGATATTGGTGTCGATCTCGCGTTCTGGCATAAAAATGTCAGGCAGCTTGCGAATCTTTTCGTCATCAATATCGGGAGTGGCCGATGCAATAAGGTACTGCATGATGAAGAACAGACCGCCGGCTACCGGAAGCGCCAGAGCGGCACCGATTGCTAATCTGACTGTCGGGTTTCGCGCCATCTTGTCTATTCGTTCTCAGTTGCTAGTGAAACGTCCAGAACGCCCGCTTCACGCGATGCGTCAAGAACTTTCACAACAGTTTCCGTAGTAGACGTGTTGTCGGCCTGAATGACGACCGCACCCTTTGGGTTTTCAGCGTGCAGACGTTCGACGTTTGCGCGCACGGCGCGAACATCGACACGACGACCGTCCATCCATACCTCGTCGTTGCCCGTTACGGCAATCAGGATGTTGACGTTATCCTTCGGATTAGACGTCGAAGCTTCCGGACGGTTCACTTCTACGCCCGCTTCTTTAATAAATGAAGCGGTCACGATGAAGAAAATCAGCATGATGAACACCACGTCCAGCATGGGGGTCAAATCAATCGCGGCTTCGTCTTCCGCGTTTTGCGCCCTCTTTGATCGCATGGTTAGCCTCTTAGTGATCCGTGGTTAAATTTTCTTCGAGAAACTGGCCTTCTCGAGTCGCGGTACGCGTGATGTAGGTGTTGGCAAAAACGCCCGATAGCGCTGCGACCATTCCAGCCATGGTAGGGATAGTCGCTCGCGACACACCGCCCGCCATGGATTTCGCGTCACCGCCACCCGTAACCGCCATGATGTTGAATACTTCGATCATCCCGGTCACGGTGCCTAACAGCCCCAGCAAGGGGCAAAGCGAGACCAGTGTCTTGATGACCGGAAGGTAAGTATTGATGCGATCATGTGCCTGCGCAATAAGGCGACGACGCGTCTGGTGAGCTGCCCAGGACTTGCGCTCGGTGCGCGACTCCCAGGCGGCTATGGCATCAGCTGCGTCTTTCTTCCAGCCCGCGTAGAAATACCACGCGCGCTCGAAGATTAGTGCCCACATTACAAACAGCAGGATGGCGATCAACCAAAGGACGTTGCCCCCCATGTCCATAAAGCGGGCGACGGCCTCATAGGCATTATCGAACCAAAACATATTACTGCTGACCGCCCAGGTTCGCTTCGGTGTGCTCGGCGATAATGCCCGTAGACTGCTCGTTCAGCACGTGAATGATGCGCTGTGCGCGTCCGTTCACGATGGTGTGAAGCAGTACGGTAGGAATCGCAACCAGCAGACCCAGAACCGTGGTGACCAGGGCGCCGGAAATACCGCCAGCCATCGCCTTGGGGTCGCCAGCACCGAAGATAGTGATGGCCTGGAAGGTGATGATCATACCGGTCACCGTACCCAGCAGACCCATCAGCGGAGCGACCGCAGAGATGATCTTGAGTAGTGTCAGGCTGTTCTCGATAGAAGGCGTCTCCTTGAGAATTGCCTCTTCCAGCTTGAGCTCCAACGTCTCGGTGTCCATTGTCGGGTTCTCTTCGTGAACCTTCAGCACGCGACCCAGCGGGTTGTCTGTGCGCGCTTCTTTGGACTTGAGCTGCGAGCTTACTTTTGAGCTCATCATGGATAGAACGATGAGACGCCAGATTGCAATCAGGAATGCGATGGCACCCACTGCGGTGATGGCATAGCCGATGTAGCCGCCCTGATGCCAACGCTCTTCAAGGGTGGGGCTGTTGATCAAGGCTGACAAGAAGCCGCCGCCGGCCGGGCCGGTGGGGTCTACGCCAAACTTGTTAAGGCCGCTGCTTGCGCTAACCAGATTGGCCGCCCAACTCTGATAGGGGCCTGAAGGCTGACGAGACAGCTCTTCCAGACTACCTTTCTCGGGCACGTAGCTGAGGTACTTGCCTTCTTCCGATACGACGTTCCAGGGACCAATACGCACGACTTGCTGTTGAACTTTGTCGCCGTTTGGCTTGGAAACTTCGTAAGAAAACTTGGCGACCTTGCCAGACTCGGTCATCTCGCGCTGCATTTCGTACCATACGCGCTCGATTTCCTCGATGCTGGGCAGCTTGTCGGCCGCAGCCATTTTGCCAATCAGGTTTTCCAGGAACTCTTCACGGCCCGGATACTGAACGCTAATGAGGGACGTTTCAAAGTTGGTGGCGGCGTCGCCGGCTGCCGACGTCAGGTGGCCAAACAGCTCGGTCAGGGTACCCAGACGCTCTTTGAGCTGCTTTTGCTTATCTGCGATTAGCAGCTCGTTCTCTTCAAAAGTGCCTTCCAGCTCCAGCGAGATACGCTCTTGGCGAGCACGCTCCGCCTCAGCTTCTTTCAGCAGACGCGCCTGATCAGCCTTGGCCGCCTGAAAGCGCTGCTCGCGCTGGCGGTTTTCACGAGCCTCTGTGGTCTTGCCTTCTTTTACAAACTCAAGCAGTTGGTCAAGCGATGAAGCCTGCTCTTCCGCCGGCGCAGCAGGCGCCTCAGCGGCATCCTGTGCCAGGGATTGAGCGGTGCCAAATCCGATTACTGCGCTGACCGCAAGGGCCGCAACTTTAGACATAGTGGTGTTCATTATTCAGCAGCCTCCGGCGCAGCGATGGGCAGGGTAAGCAGATCAATCGACGCTTCTTTGCGTGCAATACGCAGTCCCTTCATGATGGCATTACGGTACTCGCCGCTATCCAACTCAACATAGCTTCGGCTGGCCTGGTCCCAGGCTCCCGATACTTCTGTGTCTGTTGTCTGGTAAAGCAGAGCAACGCGACCCACGCGGAAGAAGTTCACATCGCGCTCAACGCCGTTGATCTCGACGCTTCCTTTATAGGAGTCCAGCTTGCGTCCGTATTCGCTCTCAATTTTGTAAGCTTCAAGAACCTGACGGAATTTCTCCGCCACGCTCACGTCGGACCGGTCTAGGTTAGCTCGCAAAAAAGCAATACGCTGACGACGCTCTTCAAGGTGGAAGGGCACGTCCAGCTCAACAAACTGCTCCAGGCCGTCGATCATACGAATCACCAGCGGCGTCATCTGACGCTGAATGATGGTGACACTTTGGATGGACTCCTCGATGTCATCGATACGGCGTTCCTGGTTAGCAATCTGATTGCGAAGGCGATTGTTGTATACCTTCAGGCCATCGATTTGCTTCATGACCGTCTTGTAGTCGCCCAGCAGCGAACGGGTTTCTTCAGCGAGTCGGTCGACTTTCTGCTGAGACGTTTTCGCAGCAGATGTTTTTTGATCGCTGACGTCGAGAATCGCTTGCAGCGTCTCATCGGCATTGGCAATGGATGCAGTCCCGGCCAGAGACCCCAACAGCACCACTGCAGCGATTTTCAGACATTTCAATCGTTGCGTATTCATGGGTGAGCGTTTCCTATTTCGAACGACAGTTTGAAAAGTAGTGAAATGACTCTGCACACTGATCCTCTACATTTTTTTACGGAGCACGTCATCGCGTACCTTGTTATAGAAGAAATCACGGAGTCGGTAAATCAAGGGACAGCAATTTAATAACATTGAGCTTGATTAAGCAAAGGTTCGGTTTTACAGGCCCAAGAGCACCGTAACGATCTTAATTCTGCGTGTAGAATGGTAACATTTGTGTATTTTTGAACGCCCCTTCGTAACAAAAAGCCGCTATTCGCCGTCAACCTCGCGCTCGTAGCGCACAAAACTATAGGCGTATCCACCATCTTCAGGGGCTGGGTGCGACTCGCGCCGAGTCTCGGTCCAATTATCACGCTCCCAATCGGGGAAAAAAGCATCGCCGTCGACCTCACCATGTACTTCGGTTAGATATAAACGCTCTGCGCGAGGCAGCGCGAGTCGATAGATATCAGCGCCGCCGATCACCATCAGCTCATCAACACCATCTATGAGAGCAACACCCTCGGCGAGGCTTATCGCCGCCTGTAGGCTGTCGACGACACGTGCCCCCTCAGCTTCATAGTTCGGTTGCCGCGTTATAACGATGTTAGTCCGGCCGGGCAGCGGCCTGCCGATGGACTCCCAGGTTTTGCGTCCCATCAGGATCGGTTTACCGAGCGTGGTGCGCTTAAAGTGTTGCAAATCTTCTGGCAAATGCCAGGGCAGCTTGTTTCCCCGGCCAATAACGCCGTTTTCCGCTACTGCAACTACCAGCGCCAGCTTCATACGGCAACAGGTGCGGGTATATGGGCCTGGGGCTCGTAGCCAATCAGCTCAAAGTCTTCGTAACGAAAACCGAAAATATCCCCAACGTCGGGATTTAGTTTCATCTGTGGCAACGCGCCCGGTGTTCGGCTCAACTGTAGTTGCGCCTGCTCAAAATGATTACTGTAAAGATGCGCGTCTCCAAAAGTGTGTACAAAGTCACCCGGCTTGAGGCCGCAAACCTGCGCCATCATCAGGGTCAGCAAGGCGTAAGAGGCAATATTGAAGGGCACGCCCAGAAATACATCGGCGCTGCGCTGATAAAGCTGGCAGGACAAGCGCCCCTGGGCCACGTAGAACTGGAACAGCGTGTGGCAAGGCGGTAGCGCCATATTGTCGACTTCGGCCACGTTCCAGGCGCTGACGATATGCCGCCGGGAATCCGGATTCGTGCGAATTTGCTCTACCAGCCTGGTGATCTGGTCAATACTGCCGCCATCCGGCGTTGGCCAGGAGCGCCACTGGTGGCCATATACCGGCCCCAGTTCGCCCTGCTCATCTGCCCATTCGTCCCAAATCCTGACGCCGTTCTCTTTGAGGTAGCGAATATTGGTATCGCCACTGAGGAACCAGAGCAGCTCATGCACGATAGAACGCATATGTAGCTTTTTGGTGGTGACCATTGGAAAGCCCTCCGCCAGCGGAAAGCGCATCTGATAGCCAAACACGCTGCGCGTGCCGGTGCCGGTGCGATCAGATTTATCGACACCGGTATCCAGAATATGTTGCAGAAGCTCATGGTATTGCTGCATGGGGAGTCCGTATCAAGCCACACGTCGCTCGCCGAACATATTCGGCCTGGCGCTGTATGCGTTATATAAAAGAAAGAGTCCAAAGGCGATCATTGGCAAACACAGGAGCTGCCCCCGGGTCATCCAGCCGAATAATAGCTGACTGAGATGCGCATCCGGTTGGCGCGTGAACTCCACCAGAAAACGGCAGAGACCATAGCCGAGCATAAATACGCCTCCAACAGCCAGCCGTGGCCGCGGCTTTCGAGAATAAAAAAATAAAACCAAAAACAATAGCAGGCCTTCCAGGCTTGCTTGATACAGCTGGCTGGGGTGGCGCGCCAGGCCCAAAGGGTCTGCCGGGAAAACCATTGCCAGAGGGAAGTCCGGGCTGGTCGCCCGCCCCCATAGTTCCTGCCCGATAAAGTTACCTAATCGCCCGAGACCTAAACCCACCGGCACCAGCGGCGCGACAAAATCGAGTAAATCCGCGTAGTTCACTTTCAGGCTTCTGGCATACAGCCAATTGGCAAAAATCACGCCCAGCATGCCGCCGTGGAAAGACATGCCGCCTTCCCATAAGCGCAAGGCCCAAACCGGGTCATCTATTAAACGCTCGAAGCCATAGAACAGGATATATCCCAGACGACCGCCCAGAACCACTCCCAATGCGGAGTAAAAAATCAGATCGTCTACCTGATCGCGCTGAAGTGCCGTCCAGGGCTTGGCGGCGCGTCGATTCGCCAGCCACCAGGCAAATGCCAAGCCGGCGAGATAAGCGAGTCCGTACCAATGCACTTTGACCGGGCCCAAGGCGATAGCGACCGGATCGATCTGAGGGTAAGTGAGCATGCTGTAGCGTGGTCCGAAGCGTAACTCGCGTTATTATCAGTCACCGTCCGCAAGTAATACAAACACCATGTGCCTGATCAGCTTCGCTTTCGACATTCATTCTGAGTATTCATTGGTGGTAGCTGCCAATCGCGATGAATTTTTTGAACGCAGCACCGAGCCCGCGCATTTTTGGCCCGATCATCCGGACGTCCTGGCCGGCCGCGATCAGGTCGCCGGTGGCACGTGGCTGGGCATCACCCGCCGCGGTCGCTTCGCGGCGATCACCAATCACCGCAACCCGGCGACCACGCCAGCCCAGCCGCGCTCCCGCGGCATGCTGACGCTGGATTTCCTGCGCGGCGAACAGAGCCCGGCCGAGTACCTCAGTGACATCGCCAAAGATGCGGCATCTTACGCCGGCTTTAACCTGTTGGTGGGCGATACGCATAGCCTGCACTATCTGTCCAACGTCCAGGGAACAGCCCGTGAGCTGCAGCCCGGCGTATACAGCGTCAGTAACGGGCTGCTAGACGCCAACTGGCCGAAACAGCGGCACGCAGAAAGCGCCTTGTCAGCCTTGCTTGCCGAACAAATAAATCACGAAACGCTGGCGGCAACGCTGCAGGACACCACACAGACACCAGACGAAGATCTGCCGCATACCGGCGTGGGACTGGAACAGGAGCGCGCCTTATCTGCACCCTTCGTGGTGCTGCCGGGCTACGGCACGCGCAACACCACCACATTGAGCGTCTCGCGCCGGGGAGAGGTTGCACTGCGCGAGCAGAGCTTTGGCGAGGGGGCGAGGCCGCTACGCTGCGAACAGTTCAGCTTTCACCTAAACGCGCATGTATAAAGGAAGCCAAACCTTTTTCAACGAGAAACGCCTCCAGTCTCGCCTGCACCGCTTCCGAGCTGTCCAGGCCCATGACATCGCTGAGCAAAGACTGGGCATCCACCATTTCTATATTGCGGACCGCGCGTTTAACCCGGGTGAGGTTGGTTGCGTTCATAGAAAGCACCTCGTAACCCATACCTAACAGCAGGATCGCTGCGCCTGGGTCGCCCGCCAGTTCGCCGCATATGCTGACCGGCGTGCGTTCGGCACGACCAGCAATTGCGACGTCTGCGAGCGCTCGTAATACGGCGGGATGAAAGCTGTGATAGAGGTCGGCCACGCGGGCATTATTGCGGTCTACCGCAAGCAGATACTGGGTCAGGTCGTTGGAGCCTACGGACAGAAAGTCGACGCGTTTAGCCAGATCACGGGCCTGGTAGACAGCGGCGGGCACTTCAACCATCACCCCCACCGGCGGCATTTCGATATCCGACCCTTCTTCCAGCAGTTCACGGTGGGCACGATGGATAAACTCCAAGGCTTCATCCAGCTCGCTGATATTGGTGATCATGGGCAGCATAATACGCAAGTTACCCAGGCCAGCACTGGCCTTGAGCATGGCCCGGGTTTGCACCAGGAAGATTTCCGGATGATCCAGCGTGACGCGGATGCCGCGCCAACCGAGGAAAGGATTATCTTCCTCTATAGGAAAGTAGGGCAGCGATTTGTCGCCGCCAATATCCAGCGTGCGCATGGTGACAGGCTTGGGAGCAAAAGCCTCTAACTGGCTGCGATAAATCTGCCGCTGCTCCTCCTCGCTGGGGAAACGCTCCCGCAGCAGAAAAGGCACCTCCGTGCGATACAGGCCCACGCCCTCTGCACCCTGCTCAAGCGAGCGCGCCACATCAGCCATAAGGCCGGTGTTTACCCACAGCGGCAGGCGTACGCCGTCTTTGGTTTCACAGGGCAGCTCGCGCAATGTCTCAAGATCTTGCGACAGCGCCTGGTCTTCCGCGAGCAGATCCTCAAAGCGCGCCCGGAAGGTCGGCGTCGGATTGAGATGCACCTCGCCGTTGTAGCCATCGATAATGAGCTCGCGGTCCTGTAAGCGGGTGTAGGGCAAGTCAACTGCGCCCATCACCGTGGGCACGCCCATCGCGCGGGCGAGAATCGCAACGTGGGAGTTGCCCGAGCCGCGCACCGAGATAATTCCGGCGAGATTCTGTCTGGGAATTTCACCAAGCACAGAGGCCGTCAGCTCCTCGCCCACCAAAATGGCCTGGGCTGGAAAGGTTTGCACGCTTTGTTCAGAGGCCTGCAGATAGGCCAGCACGCGGGTCCCCAGATCTTTCACATCCACCGCGCGTTCGCGCAGATAGCTTTGCTCCATGCGTTCAAAATGCGCGATATGTCCCAGCATCACCTCGCTAAGCGCGCCCTGCGCCCACTGGCCAGCCTTGATGCGCCGCGCCACTTCAGCGCCAATAGTGGCGTCATCCAAAATTCTCAAATACACATCGAACAGGGCGTGATCTTCCGGATTCAACTCAGTACTGAGCTGAGCGGCCACTTGCTCAATGTCTCCCCGCACCGCTGTTAAGGCCCGCTTGAATGCGCGCAACTCCGCCTTGCGATCAGTCGCATCGCGCTGCGGCACCGCGTAAAGATCCGCCTCCGGAGAAACGATCACCGCGTTGCCAATGGCAATGCCCGGCGCTCCAGGTACACCGCGAATCATGGCAGCGTCATTGCTACCTTCGCCGACCTGCACCGACCCGGTCACCAGAGCGTGGGCGATCACGCCAGCGAGTTGCGCCGACATTGTGATCAAAAAGGCCTCTTCGCTTTCATCGAAGCGACGACGTTCGGCCTGCTGAATCACCAACACACCCAGGACTTCGCGCTGATGGATAATGGGGACGCCGAGAAACGTCGTGAACCGCTCTTCACCAATGCCGGGGATGAACTGGAAGCTAGGGTGCGCTATGGCGTCGTCGAGATTAATGGGTTCTTCGCGCTCAGCCACCTGACCGACCAAACCTTCACCTGACGCAAGACTGGCCTTACCCACCTCGGACTGGTTCAGCCCCTCGGTGGCACGAAGCACAAATCGATCGGTTTTGGGATCGCACATGTACACACTACAGACTTCAGTGCCCATGGCGTCGCGCACGCGGCGCACAATAATCCTGAGTGCGTCGTCCAGATCGGTCGCCGCGTTAACTTGCTGGACAATGGCACGGAGCATTTCCAGCATGTCAGCGCGCCTCGCCTGTCACAATTCGACCGCAGGGAACCGACAGCTCTTTTAGGGCGCTGCGATACACCTCGCGCTTGAAGGAGATAACCTGCCCCAGTGGATACCAGTAGCTAACCCACTGCCAGGTATCAAATTCCGGCTTGGCGTCATGGTCAAGACTGACCGCGCTGTCATCCGACAATAGCTGCAGCAGAAACCATTTTTGCTTCTGGCCGATACACAGAGGCTTTTGCCCCTTGCGCAGAAAGCGCTTCGGCAGGCGATAGCGCAGCCAGCCCCGGGTGCAGGCAACGACCCTAACGTCGTCAGGGCTCAAGCCAACTTCTTCGTCCAGTTCGCGGAAAAGCGCCTGCTCGGGCGACTCGCCCTGAGCGATACCGCCCTGGGGAAATTGCCAGGCATCTTGCCCGACGCGGCGAGCCCATAGCAATCTACCCTCATCATTGGCAAGCATAATGCCAACGTTGGGGCGAAAGCCGTCTGCATCAATCACTGTGTCGTATCGTCCGAGCAAAACGGCCAGACATTGTTCCACACTTTTCCGCAGCGGGACAATTTGCGCA
The DNA here is from genome assembly GCA_043585095.1 of Cellvibrionales bacterium. Lineage (GTDB taxonomy): Bacteria > Pseudomonadota > Gammaproteobacteria > Pseudomonadales > Halieaceae > JANQIO01. The sequence goes on along the minus strand of CP121321.1, from coordinate 3,567,638 downwards.
TTTCTGTCTATGCTGGCGCGTTTTCTTTCACAGACTACTGCGGTAAACCCATGCCTCTCGCCATTTTTGATCTCGATAACACGTTGCTAGCTGGAGATAGTGATCATGCCTGGGGCGAATTCGCCTGCGAGCAGGGTTTGGCAGATCCAGAGATTTTTGCCGATGCTAACGACGCGTTTTATCAGGACTACCTGGCCGGCACGCTGGATATCCACGCCTACCTGCGACACGCACTGGCCCCGATCGCCGGTATGACAGTTGCGGAGGCCGCTCGCTGGCACGAGCTATTTATGACGTCTCGTATTGAAGACATGCTGCTGCCCAGGGCGTCAGCACTGATCGAGCAACACCGCAGCGCGGGCGATCAGCTATTGATCATTACCGCCACCAACCGCTTTATAACGGAACCCATTGCCCATCGGCTTGGAGTATCGGAGCTGCTGGCCTGTGACGTAGAAATCGAGGCGGGACGATACACCGGGCTCCCCTGCGGCACGCCGACCTTCGCCGAGGGAAAAGTCACGCGACTTCACGAGTGGCTGAAGGAAGCCGATTTGGATTTGACCGGCAGCTACGGCTACTCGGACTCCTTCAATGATATTCCGCTGCTTGAGACCGTAGAGAACGCCTATGCCGTCGACCCCGATGACCGACTGCGCGAACATGCAAAAGAGCGCGGTTGGCAGGTGATTAGCCTGCGGGACTAGCCTCGAAGAACTGCGCTTTGAGATAGCGGGTTTCGGGGATGAGCGGATGCACCGGATGATCGATACCCTGACCGCCTCGCCAGGTTTGTCGCAGCACCCGGCCCTGCCGGCGTGCAGCATTGGCAACCGCTTCAGTCAAATCGTCATCGCTCAAATGCATAGAACAGGATGCCGATACCAGCAGGCCGTCCGGTGCGAGTAGCGCCAGCGCCAACTCATTGATGCGCTGATAGGCTTTGCGGCCTTTCCCCAGATCGCGTTTGCGCTGGATGAATGCCGGCGGGTCCAGGACTATTGCGTCGTAGCGCTCGCCGGCCTCTGCCAAGGCGCGCAGCTGTGCATCGGCACGGCCCTGTTGGGTGTGCACTTTTTCAGACAGACCATTGAGCTCTGCGGAAAGCCCAAGGCTTTCGAGTGCGGCAGAAGAGTTATCGATGCAAAGCACTTCACTGGCGCCGGCATGGGCCGCTTGCAGACCCCAACCGCCAATATAGCTGTAAACATCCAGTACCCGGCGACCGACACATTGGCTGGCGAAGCGCGCGCGACCCTCACGATGGTCGTAGAACCAGCCGGTCTTTTGACCGCCATGCAAAGGCGCTAAAAAGCGAACGCCGTTTTCTTCCAGTTCGACCGTATCGGGCACTTCGCCATGCACCACCTCGACGCGGTCCTCCAGGCCCTGCTCCTGGCGACTGCGGCTATCAGCACGCAGCAATATGCCTGTTGGCTGCAGCGCAGCCACCAGGGCATCAACGAAAAGGGAAAGATAATGCTCGGCTCCAGCAGTATTGAGCTGCAGCACCAGGTAATCGCCAAAGCGATCAATTACGACGCCTGATACGCCATCGCTGTCGCCGTAAATCAATCGATAGAAGGGCTTGTCAAAATAGCGTTCGCGCAAGGCGAGGGCGGCGGACAAGCGCTGCGAGAACCACTCTATGGAAGGCTGTACATTGGCGTTGCGACTGAGGCTGCGGGCACAGATCAGTGACTGGGGTTCCATGCAGGCCGAGGCCAGCACTTCGCCACTGCTGCTGGTGACATTGACGACATCGCCAGCGCTGAAGTCGCCTAAATGTGAGCGCTTACTATCAACTTCATTGCTGTAAATCCAGGCATGTCCCTGCCGGACTCGTCGGTCTGCGCCGGCGCGCAGCCACAGCTCAGGATTCGTCTGCACACTGTGCGTCGTAATCGTCGGCTGACAGTAGTGCGTCTAATTCTGCCGTATCAGAGGCCTTGAGCTTGAAGAACCAGCCGTCGCTGTAAGGATCGCTGTTGACCGTCTCCGGTGCATCTTCGAGGGCCTCATTTACGGCAATGACCTCACCGCTTACCGGAGAGTAAATGTCAGAAGCCGCCTTCACGGATTCCACCACTCCAGCTTCGTCGCCGGCCGCCAGCTCCGCACCCATGTCGGGCAGCTCCACAAACACTACATCGCCGAGGGAATCCTGTGCGTGGTCGGAGATACCAACTACCACGGTTCCATCCGCTTCAAGGCGGGCCCATTCGTGGCTACTGGCGTATTTCAGTTCAGCGGGCGTTTGGCTCATGGCGCACTCCGGTTAACTCATCTGCAAAAAAGTGGCGGCATTCTAACCTGACGCCGGTCAAATACAATGCGTTGGATCAGCGCAAACCCATGGCATGGCGCATGATCTGGTGCTTAATCGGCCCCGAGTGACCAACCCAGTCCATGCCGCGATTCCGCGCCCAGCGCAGGGGCAGGGCATGCCCGCCAAACAAGCGCTTGAATCCGTCCATGGCCACCATCATCGCCAGATTCTCACCTTTACGCTGACGCTGGTAGCGGCGCAGCACCGCGAGACTGCCGGGATCCTCGCCGCGCCGGCAGGCCGTTTCTAACACACCGCTTAAGGCCGCCACGTCGGCAAACCCAAGGTTGATACCCTGGCCGGCTAGCGGATGAATGGTATGGGCGGCATCGCCCACTAGCGCTATCCTTGATTTAACATAATCCACTGCATGCCGCTGGCGCAGGGGGAAGGCCACTCTGGGCGAACATGACAGGATGTCACCGAGGCGGTGCTCAATCGCATCTCCCAGCGTCGTCATAAACGCTGCGTCTTCCATTGCTACCAGTTCATCAGCAGTATCGATTTCAGCAGACCAGACAATCGAGCTATAAGAGCGTCCCGCAAGCTCGGGAAGCGGCAGAAAAGCGAGCGGACCGGTTTGCAAGAACCGTTGATAGGCCGTGTGCTGATGGCTTTCGCGGGTTTCTACCGTTGTCACAAGTGCCTTGTGTCCATAGTCCCACTCGCGAGTGCGAAAGCCCGCAAGCGAGCGCACCCGCGACAACGCGCCATCGGCAGCGACCAGTAAGCGCGCGGACAAGCGATCACCATCCTCTAATTCAAGACTGACGTGATCGGGGGCTTCCTCAATCGCCTCAAGTCGAACCGGGCTGATCAGCGTCAGGCCTGGACGACGATCCAGGCCCTGCAACAGACCCGCGTTGATAACACGATTTTCAATAATGTGGCCCAGGCGAGGCACGTCAACCTCATCGGCCGTGAAGGCAATCTTGCCAGTACCCTCTGCGTCCCACACCTGCATATCGCCATAGGGGCACAGGCGCGTGTCGGCAATCGCAGGCCACGCCCCGGTAGAATCGATAAAGCGCTGGGAGGCCGGGGTAATGGCACTCACGCGATTATCGAAATCGGCAGGCCCGGAAACGTCATCGCAGTGCGGGCCCGATGTGTCCAGGGGACGGGCGTCAATAAGTGCGATACGCAGCGTGCTATCCCCACTCCCCGTGCTTAGCGCTCTCGCCAGAGCCGCGCCTGCCAGACCGCCGCCAAGAATAATAATGTCGAAGTCAGGGGCGGGCATCGCGGTACTCTGCACTAGCGGCTAAACCTGCCGTATATCGCACGAATGCCGCTTTCAGCGGCGGCGTTAAGTCGAGCGCGGTTAAGCCGAAATCACGTAATGCGGCCAACGCCGGGTTGCTGCGCATAAACAGGCTGGGCAGTTGATCGCTAAACGCGGTGGTACGCCGTTGATCGGCGGCCTGCCGATCTCGGTAGCATTGCAGCACCGACAATTCGCCGATGTTGGCGTCCTGCTTTACTGCGGTCGCAACGGTATCCGCAAGGCAGGCCACATCCCGCAAAGCCAGGTTAAAGCCCTGTCCTGCTACCGGATGCAGCGCGTGTGCTGCATTACCCATAACCACCACACCGCTGCGCACCTGTTCTTCCGCCTCAACCAGCGCTAAGGGGTAACTCTGCCGTTCGCCCACGGTTTCCAGTCTGCCTAAACGGTAGCCAAACTGATCCTGCAGCGCCGCTAGAAAATCGGCAGCGGACGCGGCTAACAGGCTTTCTGCCTCCTCGGGTGGACGCGTCCAAACCAGGGCGCTGCGATGCTGGCTGCCACCCCCCGGCGTCAGCGGCAGCATCGCCAGCGGGCCTGCCGACGTGAAGCGCTCAAAGGCGCGTCCATTGTGGGGTTCCCGGTGGCCGATATTGGCAATGACCGCATGCTCACCATAGCGATGCTCGCGGCTGGCGATACCCAGCGCAGTTCGCAGCCCCGACTGCGCGCCGTCTGCAACCACCAATAAGTCTGTCTCCAGGGTATCACCAGTATCCAGCGTCAACAGCGTTGGCGCGCCTGGTGTTGCCGACACGACCGTTGCCGGACTGCGTGTTTCCACATCTGTGTTGAGCAGCGCGCCTAATAAACAGCGCCCTAGCCAGGCGTTTTCAACAACATATCCCAATGCGGGCCATTGATAGTCGTTGGCGTGCAGCAATGTGCTGCCAAAGCGTTTTTGCTCCGAGACGTGAATGCTGTCTATGACCTGCGCGCAGCCCGCAATCGCCGACCAGACCCCGTAGTCCTCGTAAACCAGGGCACTGCCATAAGATAAGGCAGTAGAGCGCGCGTCAAAGGAAGGCGTGTAGGGGGTATCGCTTGCTACCGCTTTATCTGGCAGTGGAAAGGACTCGATCAAGGTAACGTGACTGCCGGGGCAGCGGTGCTTTAACGCCAGGGCGAGACTAATGCCCACCATACCGCCACCGGCGATGACAACTCTCACGACGGCGCACCTTGTGGCCCCGGGCTGCTTTCCACATCTTCAAGCGCTGCCACCCGATTCATAAACAGATTCATACAGGCAAATCTCAGGTATTCGGTAAGCTCAAAGTAGCTGCTTTCGGCGGCCTCTTCGGCATCTTCATCATCCTCTTCCGAGGCGTCTTCATGCTCGTGGGTCGCCTCTGCAATGGCCGCCACGTCGCGCAGTACCTCGCTGGTTTCCTCGCCCAGGCCAGCGCGCTCTTCGGAGACGACTAGCGCAAACGCCGCCAAGAAGCCCTGGCACCACTCTGCCAGCGCCGACACCCGCAGCGCCATCTCGGTTTCGTCATCGGGTAGAAAAAGCTGAAAATCAAAGCTATCGCCTTGCATGGCCTGACGGCTGACGTCGGCGAGCGTCAGGCTGCTCTCGGCGAGCTCACCGTGCAAGCCCAGCTCCAGCGCCTGGGACGTTGCGGCCAGACAGTCCTCCGACGCCACCGGCCCCGCGCCTGCAAATATTCCACACAGGCCCCCGTGCAGATAGGCCGGGGATTGCTCAGCACCCTCGGACAAAAGCTGGTTGGCAAAATCGTCGAAATCGAGCGCCATGCCATCGTGGGGAAACAGATCTGTCATTTTCTTCTACTTATTTCGTGAAATCGTTGGCAGGTTATTGATATTTATATGGTTTAGCGAATTGACCTACTTTATATGCAGCTCTATAGTAGTGGCAGTTAAGAACCCATACCAACTTAAGGCTTATCCTTATGCCGGACACGCAGTTTGAAGTGCTCGAGCAAAAGATAGACGATCTTATCAAGCTCTGCGCCCAATTAAACCGTGAGAACGTCAGCCTCAAAGCGGAAGTGCGCGGCTGGGCGGATGAACGTGAGTCCCTGCTGGAGCGAAACGCTCAGGCGAAGACGCGCGTTGAAGCCATGCTTGAACGGCTGCGCACCATGGAGATCGACGCGTGAGCAAGCCTCGCACGGTCACCGTTAGCATTCTCGATAAAGAGTATCAGGTCGCCTGTCCGCCAGAGCAGGAAGCCGAGCTGATTGTATCGGCCTCTTATTTGGATAAGCAGATGCGTCTGATCAGAGAAACCGGAAAAGTGATTGGCTTAGAGCGCATCGCCGTGATGGCCGCGCTCAACATCAGCCACGAATTGCTGCAGGCCTCTGAGCCGGATGCACCTTCTGCTGCGCCTGCGGGCGATGGCACACCGCTCAACGATGGCGAAGTTTCCGCCCTATCCAAAAAAATCGACGAAGCAATTTTCTCACTGCGCCAGATGGAAATAGGCTAGCACGCACCACCGCAACACGGCATCTGCCGTTTTCCCTGCCACATCCTCACGATCAGCACAAGACGGCAATGCCCTGTTCATTCGACTATACTTCTCAACGGGACGCCTGGTGTACTCGCCAGAGAATCAGTTCTCTACCCGATAATACCACCCCAGGGGGTTGCTAGCTGCTGATGATGTGCATGTCCGCGCTGCGGAAAGCCTAATTCAGCACAGTAACCACCGCCTTGAACCATCGGGTTCAAGGGCACCATTCTCAGCGGTACTCCGGGCTTCTTTTAAAACCGCTAAAAGCTGTTCTGTTCGCTTGAGGTCGAGGCGCTAGCCGACCTTCCTTAAGACCGCTATAGGGCTTTTTATAAGACCGCTATAGGCCTTTCTGTTCGCTTGAGGTCGAGGCGCTAGCCGACCTTCATTGTTCTCACGTACCTTCAAGACCGCTAAAGGCTGTTCTGTTCGCTTGAGGTCGAGGCGCTAGCCGACCTTCCTCAAGCCCGCTACGGGCCTTTCTGTTCGCTTAGGGTCGAGGCGCTAGCCTACCTGCGATCTGTTATTTTCCTTTTTAGACCGCTTCAGATCTCTTTGTCCGCTGAACTTCGAGGGGCTAGTCTACCTTCGATCTCCTGCTTTCTTTTTTACGACCGCTGCCGGCTTTTTTGTTGGTTGAAGTTGGAGGCGCCAGGCTACCTTCGATGTCTCGGTCCACTCTTGGAACCGCGTTAAGGCTTTCTGTTCGCTGAGCTTCCAAGCGCCGGGTGAACTGCAATACTTCCCTGTAACGCTTCCCCATCAATTTCTAGATCTGCGCCTTCTTGGCTTTGAGTAGTTGCATCAGTTTGTTGGCTGCGGGATGCTTCCACCCTTTACTCACATACACGTTGATTTGAAAAGGCGGCCTGTCCATGTCTGAACCTGAAATCAAACCTTATACCGAGAAGCAGGAAAAGTTCGGTTCGTGGATCATCAACCGCGTCGGTCGTATGCAAACCTTTGTGTACGAATTAACCGGCGGTCGTTTGTGGAATAAATTTCTCGGCTCGCCGGTGGCCATCCTGACGGTCGTCGGCCGCAAGACGGGTAAGATTCGCAAAATACCGCTGCTATACCTGAAGCAGGAAGACAACATCATCATGACCGCATCCAAGGGTGGCATGTCGAAACTTCCGGTGTGGTATCACAACGTCAAAGCCGCCGAGTCCGTCAAAATTCAGGTCGGATCGGTTAAGCGTGAGTACACGCTGCGCGAAGCCACGGAAGACGAAGAGCAGAGCCTCTGGCCGAAGCTGGAAGCGATGTACCCCGATTACAAGGAATACCGAGCCCGAACAGAAGGCGTGAGAAGCATACCCGTGCTGATCTTTACTCCCGTCGCCTGAGCCGCTGCTTCAGCGGACGATAGCAAAAACGGGGTCTGTGTCGCCTGAGCCGCTGCTTCAGCGGACGATAGCAAAAACGGGTCTAAAAATAGGGTCAGAGTCAGTTTTTCGATTTTCCGCCCCAACTGTCTCAGTTGACCCTCCCCGACCTCTTTCGCAGTCACTATGATGGCTTCATTAGAGCTAAACTAACTCCGCCGCCATTTATCCGACATCATTTATTCTCGACCATCGCGGCGGTGATCGAATCTCAATTGCAGGCCGCCGAAAAGTCTCGAAACTAAAAGCTGCCGCTTTGGTGGGGTAAACTGCGCCGATGCACTGCCAGATAACAGTCGCTACCGATGTCATCCATTCAAACTGATAAAGCGACGCTGCGGCGAGAGCTGCGCGCCCGGCGTCGGGCGCTGAGTGCCGTTGCACAGGAACGGCACAGCCGACTGATCACAGAGTCGGTCGTCAGGCAGAATTGGTTTCAGAGCGCTGGGCATATCGCACTGTATATGGCGGCAGACGGTGAACCTGATCTTATGCCGCTCGCAAAGCGCTGCTGGACCCTGGGTAAGTCAGTGTACCTGCCGCGAATTGGCCAAAATGGCTACATGGTGTTTGCGCTTTATCGCCGCGGTGATCAGCTAAGACGCAATCGTTTTGGCATTCCTGAGCCATTACCAGCGCGGGCCGCGATTGCAGCTGACCGGCTCGATATTGTTTTGATGCCGCTAGTGGGCTTTACCGAGCAGGGAGGCCGCCTCGGTATGGGGGGTGGGTATTACGATCGGTATTTTCAGCGCCGCCGTGTGCATAAGAAAACGCCCACGCTTGTAGGAATCGCACACGAGTGCCAGCGATGTGAAGCGCTGCCAATAGATGCCTGGGATGTAGGTATAACGCTCTGCATAACAGAAAGTACATTGAATAGGCGCTGTATATAACTGAGGGGGGGACGGGTTAACCCGCCCCGGAACATCTAGGAACCGCCCGTTACAATCTCCTGCGACGTCAATACGCCAGCCTGCAATGCGGACACTGGCTCGGCAACAGATCTGCTCGCGCTTATTGGCGCCATCATGGTTGCGATGATACCCAGGCCAAAGGCGGCCAGAAGCACTACAAGTAGGTCAGGTTTTCTCTTCACAACTATTGCCCTCACTGTACAACCAGATTGTCGAGATAGGCGCGTCATGTCCGCGCGCTTTTGCTCTGTTCAATCACACCCTGTTACGTCGGCGGCATTACGGGCCGGGCCGCCTTCCTTATGTCTGTAGCGCTTTTACCAGCGCTTTCTGTTAAAGCTTTCGTACTTTCTTGATTACCTAAACGTACTGTCCAGTAAACACAGCCCTGAGCGGTCCTCTAAAGAAACAGCCCTGAGCGGTCTTATAAACAGCCCTAAGCGGTCTATAAAGAATCTTGCAACCGCGTTTTTTGGTAATTTGCCACAAGAATTGCCGAGTGTAGGCCAATGAAGATAAAAAGCAAGCCCCCGCTAGCTTCCTGAAATAGCGTTTCAAGGGAGGTGCCATAAGGGCTGCAAGCGAAGTGAAGACTTCGCCGCCGGATATTTGGCCTTAAGTGTGCGCCGGAGCCAGGAACAACTAGCCCAAATACATCTGATAAGCCGGGTTGTCGGTTTCTTCCCAGAATCGGTATTGGGTGCGCTGTAGCGCGGCAAGCACTTCGCGGTGTTCGCCATCCTCTACCTGCAAACCAACCAGCACGCGCCCATAGGCGGCGCCGTGACTACGATAGTGGAACAGGGAAATATTCCAGCGCTTACCCAGCTTATTGAGGAAGTTCAGCAGGGCGCCGGGACGCTCCGGAAACTCCACTCTGAACACCCGCTCGTTCTCAAGGGCATGCGGCGCCGGGCCGCCTACCATATGGCGAACGTGGAGCTTGGCGAGTTCATTGTCGGTGAGATCCGCTACCGGATAGCCCTTTTCACGCAGCGGCCTGATTACCTCATCAACCTCGCTATAACCTTCAGCGACCTTTAGGCCGACGAAGATGTGCGCGTCAGGCACGCCATCACTGCTGTGTCCGGTATAGCGGTAGTTAAACTCGGTAATGCTGCGCTTACCCAGTGCCGCGCAAAACGCCTTAAAGCTACCCGGCCGTTCCGGGATATTGACGCTGAGAACGATCTCGCGCTTCTCGCCAATTTCAGTGCGCTCGGAGATGTAACGAAGCCGATCAAAATTGGTGTTTGCGCCGCTGTGAATCGCCATCAGCGTTTTGCCGCTGACGCCGGTGCGTTCGATGTATTTTTTCAACCCTGCCAGGGCAATTGCGCCGGCGGGTTCGGCGATAGAGCGCGTGTCATCGAACATATCCTTGATCGCGGCGCACATCTCGTCGGTGGTAGCGGTAATCACCTCATCGACCGTATCCCGGATGATGCGGAAGGGCTCTTTACCGATTTGTGCCACGGCGACGCCGTCGGCAAAAATGCCTACCTCCTTGAGCTTCACTCGGCGGCCTTTTTCCAGCGCAGACTTTAAGCACGCGGCGTCTTCTGGCTCTACGCCAATCAGCTTGATGTCAGGCCGCACATATTTAATAAACGCCGCTATGCCGGCTAGCAGTCCACCGCCACCGACGGGCACGAAAATCGCTTCGATAGGATCGGGGTGTTGGCGCACGATCTCCATGCCAACGGTGCCCTGGCCAGCAATCACGTCGGGATCATCGTAGGGCGGCACGTAGATGAGGCCCTGCTCTTCAACCAGCCCCTGAGCATAAGAGGACGCCTCGTCGAAGGTGTCGCCGTGTAGCACCACTTTGGCGCCGTGTGACCTGACGCCGTCTACCTTGATACCCGGTGTTGTCACCGGCATCACAATGGTCGCTTTCACGCCCAGACGATTGGCAGAATAGGCCAGACCCTGCGCATGGTTGCCCGCCGATGCGGCAATCACGCCCTGCGCACGCTGCGCCTCGCTGAGACGGCTGAGCTTGTTATACGCGCCGCGTACCTTGAAGGAGAAGACCGGCTGCAGGTCTTCCCGCTTAACAAGAATACGGTTGCCAAAACGCTCCGACAGCATGCGGGCATGGTCGATTGGCGTTTCGCGCGCGACGTCGTAAACGCGTGACTCGAGGATTCGTTTTACGTAGGACTGGGGCATCACAACAGGCTCAAGAATGAGCCCGCAATAGTAATGGAGGCCAAGCGAAACTGATAGCGCCCCTGCCTGAATCTTGGCGTCTTGGCCAAATTGGCTGCGAAGGCTGTCGAAGCCTGCCGGGCTCTGCCTATAATGCCCGCCCAAAAGACCGTCATCGAGGACATGCACAACCGTGAATCAAGACGAAATGAAAAAGGCCGTCGCCACCGCTGCGTTGGCGAGAATACAGCCAAGGCTGGAGCGGGATACAGTTATCGGCATCGGCACCGGATCTACAGCCAACCATTTCATCGATCAGCTTGGCAGCATCAGCGGCCAGATAGAGGCCACCGTAGCCAGCTCTGAAAGCTCGGCGCAGCGCTTGCGCGACCACGGCATTCCGGTATTCGATCTCAATAGCGTCGATAAAGTAGATTTTTATATCGATGGCGCGGACGAAAGCAATCGCGCCCTGCAGCTCATAAAGGGCGGCGGCGCCGCGCTTACGCGCGAAAAAATTGTCGCCGCCGTTGCCAACGAATTTATCTGCATCGCCGACGAATCCAAGCTGGTGCATACGCTGGGCAACTTCCCGCTGCCGGTTGAAGTGATACCGATGGCACGCAGTTACGTAGCACGCCAGTTGGTCAAGCTGGGCGGCGACCCGGTGTATCGCGACGGGGTTACCACCGACAATGGCAATGTCATTCTGGATGTCTACAATTTTTCAATTGCAACGCCTTTCGAAACCGAGAGAGCAATCAACGATATTGTTGGCGTTGTGACCAACGGGCTATTTGCTCACCGCCCTGCTGACGTCCTGCTGCTTGGCAGCGCGGATGGCGTAGCAACCCTGTTCGCCGAGTGATACGCTCTGCGACACTTCCATCAACACAACGCATACTGCTAGCGACAGCACCCTGATGATGCCGACTCGATGCACCCGCTCGGCCCGCACGATAGTGGGCTGCCTGCTGGCAGGCCTTTGGTCCGCTGCGGCCTTTGCCGTACCCCCCGCCATTGACCCGGATAACAATGAGATTGCCGTCGCGATGACGGAAGAACCCCAGTGGCTCAACAGCGTGCGCGCGACCGATCAGGTGTCTTTTATGGTGCTGGACCACATCACCGAAGGTCTGATGGCACTGGATGTGAATAACAATTTGGTTGGCGGCGTCGCCGAGCGCTGGGAGCTCACTGATACGCATGCAACCTTCTGGTTGCGTAAAGACGCGCGCTGGAGTGACGGCAAGCCGGTCACGGCACACGATTTTGTGTTTGCCTGGCAGCAGGTTGCCAACCCGTCGAATGCGTCGGAGTACGCCTTTTTGATGCGAACACTGACTAACGGTGAATCCATCATCGCCGGCTCCATGGCACCGGAGAAGCTGGGCGTTAAAGCCATCGACGATCACACGCTGGTCGCGGAACTGGTTTCACCCACCGCCTACTTTCTCGATCTCGTCACCTTTATCAGCTTCCGCCCCATACGCGAGGATTTCTTTAAAGCACAGGGGCGCCTTTACGCCGCTGAAGCCGAAAACCTGCTGTCCAACGGACCCTATATGCTCACCAAGTGGGTGCATGGCGCGTCGATGCGGATGGAGAAAAATCCGCATTATTGGCGTCGCGATCAGGTCTCACTCAATGCGATTAACGTTCCCTATTTCACCTCTGACTCGAACGCGCGCTTTAACCTGTTTATGGACGATAAGATCGCCATGGCCACCTCGCTGGACGTATCGGCCATGAAGATGGCGCTGCGAGAGCGTCAGAAACTGAAGGCGCATCGCGATGGCACCGTCTTTTATGTTGGCTTTAATCATCGCGAGAGCCGGCCGACCAGCAATCGCAACCTACGCCGCGCCATGCAGGCGGTATACGACGCGGCTGAACTCACCTACAAAGTGGTCGCCGTGCCGGGCAACGTGCCCGCCTACTCACTGTTCCCGGCCTGGCTGCGCGGCGATGACGGCAAAAGCCTGCAGGCTCAATACCCGCCGCAAAAACCTGAAATCAGCATTGCGCTCGGCCGCAAGTATCTGGAGCTGGCCAAACAAGAGCTGGGCCTTGACGACATTCCGCCGTTGACGCTGTTGCTCAGCGACACGCCGGGCTCCAACAAACAAGGCGAGCACTTTCAAAACGTCATGTCGCGCCATCTCGGGTTAGAGATCAAACTGGATCGACAGATCTTCAAGCAGCGCCTCGCCAAAATGACAGCGGGCGACTACGACATGGTAGGCGCAGGCTGGGGCCCGGATTACAACGACGCGATGACCTTCGCCGATTTGTTCACCTCCTGGAATTTGAACAACAGAGGGCGTTACAAGAATCCGCGTTATGACGCGCTGGTGGAAGAAGCCCAGCAAACCACGGATCAGCGCCGCCGCAATCAGCTCTTTGCCCAGCTGCAGGAGCTAATCTTTGAGGACGTCATCATCCTGCCCCAGTATGAGCGCGGCTACATCTATGCTCAGGATAAGCGCCTGGGCGGCGTGCGCCGCAGCCGCATCGGTGGCGACCCCAATTACAACTACAGCTATATCGTAGACAGCGCGCCCGATGAACCCAGGCTCGCCGGAGGGCAACCCTGATGTGGGTATACGTGGGCAAACGACTACTCTCTGGTGTGGTCACCATATGGTTTATCGCCACCGCAACGTTCTGGGGCATGCATGCCGTGCCCGGCGACCCCTTAATGAACGACAAAGCGGTAAGCCCTGAAATTCGAGCCAATCTCGAGCGCGCATACGGTCTTGATAAGCCGGTTTTTCAGCAATACCTGCTGTTCCTGAAAAACAGCGTGCAAGGGGATTTCGGCATTTCCTTTACGCAACAAAACCGGCGCGTGAACGACATTATCGCTGAGCATTTCCCGGTATCCGCCATGCTGGGCGTGTTAGCGCTGCTGTTTGCCGCCGGCGGCGGCATTATGTTTGGCGCGATCACGGCGCTATTCCGCGACCGCATGCCCGATTATATGATCATGTTTCTGGTGATCATCGCGGTCTCCGTGCCCAGCTTCGTTTTCGCAGGCCTGGGCCAGCTCGGCATTCTGCGGCTAAACAGTTTGTTGGGCGTATCCGTGCTGCCGGTGGCCGGCTGGGGCACGCTGGGGCATATGATTGTCCCTGCGCTAGTGCTGGGACTGGGCACCATGGCCTACCTAACGCGCCTGATGCGCTCGTCGATGCTGGAAGTTGCGGATAAGGATTACATCCGTACGGCACGCGCAAAAGGGCTGACGCCGGGGCGCATTTTTTTCCGCCATCAGCTGCGCAACGCCATCCTGCCAGTAGTTACCGTATTGGGGCCGGCAATTGCGGCCATTACCACCGGCGGTTTCGTGGTGGAATTGGTCTTTGCGATACCCGGCCTGGGCCGCTACTTTGTGCAGGCCGTGCAGCAGCTCGACTACACCGTCATTATGGGCACCACTGTTTTCTATGGCGCCTTTCTGGTGTTGATGGTGATTGCCGTCGACATCGTTTATGGCTTTATTGATCCCCGTATCCAAGTGACCAAGAGCGTATCTTGATGAATGCGTATACGCCGACACCGGAAGACTTCGAGCCGCTGGACCTCGCCAGAGAAGGCGACCGCATCGATCGCCCATCGCTGTCCTATTGGCAGGACGTGTGGCGACGATTAAAGAGCAATCGCCGGGCGTTGATCTCGCTGTATATTGTGGTGGGCTTGATGCTCTTCACGCTGGCCGGGCCCCTGGTGTGGACAGTTGATCCAGCCCTACAGGACCTCGAACAGATATCCCAGCCGCCTAACACGGGTCGCTACGCGGTGGTGATTCCCGATAGGGTTGCGCCGACATCGATTGCAACCACCCTTATTGCAGCGGATAAACCAGCAGACCCAGCGCGCGCCGTGCAAAACCTGCGGATACTGAATACACCTAATTCCGAGGGTGTCAGTATGGCCTGGGAAGCGGCAGCTGGCGCCGACGGGTATCAGGTTTACCGCCATGAGCTAGAGCCTCGCGATGCCGATGATCTTGGTCTGCCGCTGGTGCGCCTGCTGCCCTTCGAGCTGAGCTATCAAGACCGCTTGGGCCTGGAAACTCGTCGTTACTACTACTCCGTTACGGCTTTTTACGATGGTGAAGAGTCGCGCAGTTACAGCACCATTCCGGTGGACGTGGAGCAGGCGATTTTACTGTCTGAGGCACGGTATCGCGGCCTGGTCGATGAGGGTACTCCCGACAGCGAGGCGATTGGTACGAAAGTCCGGCTCGAGTCACATCCCCTGGGCACCGATTATCTGGGTCGCGACATGTTGGCGCGGCTGATGTGGGGTGCTAGAACCTCCCTGTTTATCGGGCTATGTGCGCCGCTGCTGTACGTTGCCATCGGGCTGGTTTACGGAGGCCTCGCAGGCTATAGCGGCGGCCGTACCGACGAAGTCATGATGCGCTTTGCTGACTTTGTTATCGCGCTGCCCTTCCTGCTGTTTATGATCCTTTTCAAAATTGCCTTTGGGCTTGGTCCGGGTGAAAGTGGCATTGGCCCCATGCTGCTGGCGCTGGTGTTACTGAGCTGGCCGGCGACAGCGCGCCTGGTGCGTGGACAGGTCTTACAAATACGCGAGGAAGCCTACATCGCCGCCGCTCGCCTGATGGGCGCCAATGCGCCTTACCTGGTGTTTCGCCATATCCTGCCCAACGTGATGGGCGTTCTTCTGGTGTCACTGACATTTGCTATTCCCACTGCCATTTTTATTGAAGCGTTTTTATCCTTTATAGGCATGGGCGTCGTTCCCCCGACACCTAGCTGGGGGTCGATGTGCAACGACGGCATTCGCACCATGCTATCTCACCCCCACGAGCTGTTGTTCCCGGCCATGTTCATCAGCATCACCGTGCTGGCCTTTAATCTGCTGGGTGACGGGCTGCGCGACGCCATGGATGCCAGGATGCGCGCATGAGGAGTGAGCGATGAGGGATACCAATCCTCAAGCAGCGGGGCAGGCAGCTGTGGTGGATGAAAGCACGCCAGTGCTAAGCGTGAAGGACCTCGAAGTTGAGTTCGACACCTATGGCGGCACGGTAAGAGCCGTGCGTGGTGTGTCCTACGATGTTTATGCCGGCGAGACGCTCGCCGTGGTGGGCGAATCCGGCTGTGGGAAGTCCGTGACCGTGCAATCGCTGATGGGATTGATACCCATGCCGCCGGGCCGAATAGTCAACGGTTCCGCCAAACTGCTGGGCAAAGAATTGATTGGTCTGGACCAGTCCCAGCTCAATAAAGTGCGTGGCGCGGATATGGGCATGATCTTTCAGGACCCCATGACCTCTTTAAACCCTACCATGCGCATCGGTGATCAGATCGCCGAGACACTGGTGGTTCATCGCGGCCTGTCTAGAGACGCCGGCCAGAAAGAGGCCGTCAGGTTGTTACAGCGCACCCGCATTCCCGAGGCGGCGCAGCGCGCCCGCCAGTACCCCTTCGAGTTCTCGGGCGGCATGCTGCAGCGGGTCATGATCGCCATGAGCCTGGCCTGCACGCCAAAGCTATTGATCGCTGACGAGCCAACCACAGCACTGGACGTGACCATCCAGGACCAGGTGCTGGATCTGATGAAGGAAATCCAGAAAGAAGACCGCATGGCAATCGTGCTGATCACCCACGACCTTGGCGTGGTAGCCCGCATGGCCGACCGTGTCGCCGTAATGTACGCAGGCGAAGTGGTGGAGTACGGCACGGTCGACGAGATTTTCTACAATTCCAGCCACCCGTATACGCAGGGTCTCAAATTGGCCATGCCAGACGCCCACCAGCAAGGCACGGAAGCTCTGCGCGCCATTCCGGGCAGCCCCCCGGATCTGTTTTCACCTCCAAAGGGCTGCGCCTACCACCCGCGTTGCCCGCAGGCCATGAAAATCTGCAACCGCGTGGATCCCGACAGCAGCATCATTAGTGATAGCCATAGCGCCTCCTGTTGGCTACTGCATGAAGACGTTAAGGGAAACGCCACGGGAGACAGCCATGCTGGTTGAGGTGCGCAAGCTCAAAACCCACTTTGATATCGGTAACGGGCGGGTCGTGCACGCCGTTGACGGCGTGTCGCTCAACATTGCCGAAAACGAAATCCTGGGCCTGGTCGGTGAATCAGGCTGTGGCAAATCCACCTTGGGTAAAACGTTGGCAGGCTTGCAGCCTAAAACCAGCGGCGAAGTTTTGTTTAAAGGTCAGTTGCTACCAGATCGCTTCAGCCAGCAAGACTTCCAGCGCCTGTCGACTGATATTCAGATGATTTTCCAGGACCCGTATACCTCGCTGAATCCCAGAATGACTATTCAGGAGATTGTGTCTGAGCCGCTGCGGCTGCAGGCCGGCGGCGGCAAGAGCGACTACCGTGAACTGGTGGCCCAATGGTTAGAGCGCGTGGGTCTCAAGCGCGATCACGCCAATCGCTACCCCCACGAGTTCTCAGGCGGGCAACGCCAGCGCATCGGCATTGCACGCGCCCTGATCGTTAAGCCTCGCTTTGTCGTCTGCGATGAACCCATCTCCGCGCTGGACGTCTCTGTGCAGGCTCAGGTCATCAACCTGCTGCAGGAGCTCAAAGAAGGTCTGGGGCTAACGCTGCTGTTCATCGCCCACGACCTGTCAATGGTGCGCTATCTCTGCGACCGCATGGCGGTCATGTATCTGGGCACGGTAGTAGAGGAGGGGCCGTCAGAAGAAGTCTACTTCTCTCCCAAGCATCCCTACACGCGAATGCTGATTGGCTCCAATCCGGTTGCCGACCCCAAACATGAACGCAGCCGAGAACACCAACCCCCCCAGGGCGAGATTCCCTCACCTATTAACCCTGGCCCGGGATGCCGCTTCGCTGACCGCTGCCCCGAGGCAATGGATCGCTGCCGCACTGACAGTCCAGTGCCCAAATTCATCGACGAGCAGCGCTTGATTGCCTGCCACCTTTACTAGCGCCTCAGGCGACTCCGGCGGCAGTTTTGAGCGAACAAAACCGGCCAGCAGATAAAGATCGTTTTCTTCGCGAACTGACGGAGCGCTATGGCGCGTCGCTTGAACGCTTCCTGCAACGCAAGCTCGATAACCCTGCCGATGCCGCGGAAGTTGCCCAGGAGGCCTATCTGCGTCTGTACCGCCTTGAGTATCCCGATCAGCTGGATAACGCGCGCGCGTTTCTTTTTCAGGTTGCGTCGAATTTGGCGATTGATCAGCTGCGCCGACGCCAGCTTCACTACAAATACCTGCGCGCAGAGCGCCCGGATATGGTGGAGGGTGAGCTACCCGACACTCTGACGGATACGGCTTCGCCGGAGAAAATCCTCAGCGCCCAGGAGAAGCTGGCGAGAATCTACGCCGCCGTCGACGCGCTACCCGATAAATGCCGTCAGGCGTTTCTACTGCACCGCACCGCCGGCTTGTCTTACAGCGATATCG
The DNA here is from genome assembly GCA_043585095.1 of Cellvibrionales bacterium. Classification (GTDB taxonomy): domain Bacteria; phylum Pseudomonadota; class Gammaproteobacteria; order Pseudomonadales; family Halieaceae; genus JANQIO01. The sequence continues at coordinate 3,549,644 of CP121321.1, read as the reverse complement.
CTAAAGAGCTGGGCGTATCCGTATCCAGTGTCGAAAAATATATTTTGCAGGCGCTGAAACACTGCAGAATAGCGCTGTCGGAGTACTATGAAGAGGGCAGCCAGCCCCGCGATAGCTGAGCTGGCACAAGGAAAAATAGGAAAACGGATTGAGGTTTTTGTCCTCTGTCTCGTTTTAATGAGAGAAAACCAGTGAGCGAGCGTCAGCAAGCAGCCGTATTATGGTTGTACTTACGATCGCTGTACTTATGATCGCTGTGCTTACGATCAAAGTGCGGCAATTGCGAGCTGGCTGTCGGCGACACAATCACAACGATTCAACCTGCAGGTGCAGGAACACGGAAACACTATGCGTAGCACAGAGAAAGGGGCAGGGACAGACACAGACATCGCATCACTGGCGGTGGCCCGCAGCGCGAAAGCGCAGGATGATGCCTGTGCGTGGATTGCACGGCTGGCCTCGGACAACGCTGAGGCTAGCGACCACCAGGCTTTCGCACTGTGGCTTGACGAGCGCCCTGAGCATCGTGACGCCATGGACCAGATGGAAGCGATGTGGGCTGATCTCGATGTGCTCAAGCTGCATGCTGATTATCAGGTAGCACGGCCAGATCAACAGCCTACAAATTTTGCACGCCGTCGCTGGCTAGGCGGCGCACTGGCCGCGGCCGCGTCTTTGCTGGTGGCCTTTCTTTTAATACCACAATACGACAGCGGCGCCGGCGCACAGCAGTATCAAACCCGCCGGGGTGAACAAAAGCTGGTGTCGCTGCCCGACGGCTCCAGGCTGCAGCTCAACACCGCGACGGCGATTACCGTTGAGTACAGAAGGGACTTGCGGCATATCAGTCTGACCAAGGGCGAAGCGTTTTTCAGCGTCGCCCGCGATGAACAACGTCCCTTCGTCGTCACGGCCGGCAATACCGAGGTGCGGGCACTGGGTACGGCCTTTGCCGTGCATCTTTACGGCGACATCAGCGAAGTGACCGTTACCGAGGGCGTGGTGCGGGTCAGTGAGAGCGAGCCGCCTGCCACCCGTCCGGGGCTAACCGAGCTGCTCTACCCGGAGCAGCGCGTAAGTGCTAAAGACGGCGTGCTAGGTGATGTGGACGCCGTGAAAACAGCACAACTATTGGCCTGGCGCGAGGGCAAGCTGATTGCCGAGGCGCTGCCGTTGTCTGCATTGGTCAAAGAACTGGCGCGCTATCACGCAACCACCATCTTCATTGCCGACCCCTCAATCGCCAGCACCCCGGTTTCCGGGGTTTTCCAGCTACGTGACCTGGACAGCATTCTGCTGGCCCTGGAGCACACCGTTGCCGTGCGCAGTGTGACCATTAGCGACGGCAGCATCGAGTTGATCAGCGCACCCCTATAAGCTACCGTCGGCCTGTGAATGCACAGGCTTCCTCCAGCGCGGCGAAGCCGCCCATTCTGCTTTGCTTGGCACTGTGGTTCAGCGCGAGTTCCTGTCTGGCGCAGGTTCGCTATGATTTTGATCTTGCGGGACAGGCGCTTTCAAAATCGCTGATACAGTTCAGCCACCAGAGTGGCTTGGCGATTGTTTTTTCCGACCGGGACATTCGCGGTTTACCCGCACCGCGAGTCAGCGGCAGTTTGTCTCCCGCGCAGGCTCTGGGTGCCCTGCTTCAGGACAGTATCTATACCTGGCGCTTGATCGATAATCGCATTGTCGCCATCTATGACGGCGGCTGTCGCAGCGATGCCAGCTGCCCGGACAATACCAGCCTGTTGCTGAGCCAGCCGCTTTATGTGCCGGGCATCGAAGAGCTCTACGTCTTCGGCAATCGTGTCACCGGCTCCCGTATCAAGCGAAGCGATCTACAGGGCTCGGCGCCGGTAGACATCATTTCAGCTCCGGACATTGAACTCAGTGGGGCCCAGACCCTGGGCGAGATACTGCGGTATCAACCGGCTGTGTCCGGCAATAACACCAGCACGGCAATCAATCGCGGCGGCGACGGCACCGCTACCGTCAATCTGCGCGGCCTGCCCGCATCCAGCACCCTGGTGCTCATCAACGGACGCCGGGTTGCTAACGACGGCCTCGCCGGTGAGTCAGTCGATCTCAATAGCATTTCGCCGGCGGCCGTTGCACGTGTTGAAATTCTCAAGGACGGCGCCTCGGCGATTTATGGCTCGGATGCTATTGGCGGCGTCGTCAATATCATCATGAAAGAAGACTTCTACGGCTTGCTGGTAGAACAATACGCTGGCATCAGTAGCGAAGGTGACGCCGAAACGCTGACCACCACACTACAATACGGCACCGGCTTCCAGAACGGGTCGTTGTTCTTTTCCGCCAGCCATTTTGATCAAAACGAGATCGCTGCACGAGACCGTGACCTGTCAGCTAGCGCTGATACGCGAGACCGCGGTGGTGCTGATCTCAGATCCAGCGCCACGCCCAGCGCCAGAGTGACCTTGCCCGACGGCAGCACGGTCATTCGCGATCAACAATCCGGCAACTACCGACCGGTAACGGATGCCGACCTGTTTAACTTTCCTGATTTCACCAGTTCATTAGTCCCCTCCGAGCGCGATTCTGTGTACCTATCGGCGAGCTACGATTTCACCGAGCTCGTTACCGGTAGCGTAGAGGCAAGTTATACAGAGACCAGCGCCAGAACCCGCCTGGCACCAACCCCGTTTTTTAGCGCCTTTGGTCAGGCGCCTATCGAGATTGCTGCCGACAATGTCTTTAACCCATTCGGCGTGCCGATTCAGGACCTGCGTCGCACCCTGACGGAACTGCCTGCCCGCGTGCAGCAAAACAAATCCGATGTCACCCGAATGAGTGCTCTGCTAGAAGGCTTACTGGCGGACTGGAGCTGGGAATGGGCGTTGGACTGGAGTCGCAGCAATGCCAACGAATCAACTCGCGGGGTGATCGATGCAGACAACCTGCGCCGCGGTGTGGGACCGCGCAGCGGCTGTCAGGGCCACGAGTTGGATGGCTGCGTACCTATTAACCTGTTCGGCGAGCCCGGGAGTATCGATCAGGCCCAGCTCGATTTTCTAAGCGTGCCCGCCAAAGTGCGCGGCGAGAGCCGACTGGCCAGTACCGGGTTTACCGCCTTTAGCAAGCTGGCAGAGCTACCCCAGGGACCGATCGAATTCGCTATGGGGGCAGAATATCGCGACGAATCCACCGAAAAAAAGCCCGACCGGCGGCTGGCCAGCATCGGCGCAATCGGCGGCACCAACTTTGAAACCACCCAGGGTGACAGGCGGGTCGCCGAGTTATTTTTTGAAAGCGTCACGCCCATGTGGCAGTCCAACCCCCGCGGGCAACGCTTCGATCTCGAGCTGGCGCTACGTTACTCACACTACAGCGACTTTGGTGCCACAACCAATCCGCGAGTCGGTATTCGCATGCAGATATCACCGTCCTGGCTGGTGCGGGGCACGTACTCCCAGGGCTTTCGTGCGCCCACGCTCAATGAACTGTATCAGGGCGCTACAGAAACACCGGTGTTCCTGACCGACCCCTGTGCTATTCCAGAGAATGTCGGCCGACTTCCCGGCTGCAGCCAACTGGCAGACCCCAGCCGTAATGAATTTCTGGCTGTTCTCGGTGGCAACGAAGCTCTCGATGAAGAGACTGCGGTGACCCTGGGCATTGGGCTGGTGTGGACGCCTGAAGCTTCACCGGGCCTATCGCTAAGCTTCGACTACTTCGACATCGACACGGATAACGTGGTCGATGCCAGCGCACAGTTCATCGTCAATCAGAATGCCGCTAACGGCGCGTTCGCCGATCAGGTGGCCCGAGACGCCACGGGCAATCTGCAGCAGGTTGTCGCACAAAACCTCAACGTGGGCCGCCGCCAGGTGAAGGGCTTCGACATCAGCCTGAACTACCGGTTGCCCACCCGCGATTGGGGGCAGTGGTCTGCCAGTTTGGAAGCGGCACACATCGACGAGTACAGCATTCAGGTCACTGAGGGCTCACCCAGCGTGAACCTGGCGGGTCAGTTCATAGACCCGGCGTCCGAGGGGCTGGGCGGCATACCCGAGTGGAAAGGCACACTGGGTTTGCAGTGGGCGAGGCAGCGGTGGCGGGGCAGCTACGACGTGCACTTTGTCAGCGAAATGCAGGAAACCGTACCCAATAGCCTGACCCAACGTGCCATCGACTCCTGGGTCGTTCAGGATTTGCAGTTTAGCTATGTCCTGAACGTGCTAAAGGGTTTGCGCGTATCGGTGGGAGTCGACAACCTATTCGACAGCAGTCCGCCCTTCGCCGCCTCCGCATTCAACGATAACTTCGATGGCCGCAGCCACGAGTTGCGCGGCCGTTTCTGGTACGCCAAACTCAGCCAGCGTTTGTAGACCACAGGACTTCCAAGCCATGAAGCATGCTTTAGCTAGCATCTTGTTATCCACCGTATTTGCCTTTGCAACCACACCGTCTTATGCAGACGATGATTTCCCGGGCATTGAAAAGCTGATGGGGGACCAGACCTTCGAAGACGCTGGTCTAAACAAACTCAACGACAAAGAGCTGCGAGCGCTGGACGCCTGGCTGCTGCGCTACACCGCAGGTGAGGCGGAAGTGGTGCGCGTGCAAAGCGAGGAGGTGAAGGATTTTGAAAAAACCATCACCATCACCGCCAATATCAAGCAGCCTTTCAAGGGCTGGTCCGGCGATACGGTGTTCTATCTGGACAACGGCCAGGTCTGGAAACAGCGCGTGGATGGCCGCTATCAGTACAGCGGCGACGATACCCGCGTTGTCATCAAAAAGAATTTCTTTGGGCAGCATGTCATGCGCCTGATTGGTGCGAATAGGGCGATTGGCGTGACCCTGGTGCGCTAAGCCTTTGATCTGATTGTTTTTCTCGATTTGCCTCCAAATTCGACAAATTGTTCCGCTTTAGGGCACTAAATCTGTGAAATTGTCACATTTTGCCCTCCAGAGGTGAGGGCTAGCGGGGGTGATTCGTTTACAGTGTGCGTCTCGTGGCTAAAAGCCGCAGAACAAAACAATTAAGATTTATCCTTACAGGGGAATCACTATGTTCAACAAAACCCGTCTTTCCATGGCGGTTGGTGCGGCTGTGGGCCTGAGCGCAACTGCGTTTATGCCTACCGTTGCCAACGCCCAGGAAGAATCTCTCGTAGAAGAGGTGATTGTTACCGGTTCGCGTATTCGCGGCGCTGTAGCAGACACACCCCGTCCAATAACGACTCTGGACAAAGCGGATCTGGAACTGCGCGGTACCACTACCGTGACTCAGGCTCTGCGTGAAATGTCTTTCAACACGCTCGGTTCTTTCCGTGATCAATCAGGCTCCAGCTTCGGCCAGGTTGCTCTGGTTGACCTGAAAGGTCTGGGTTCAGACCGTACGGCCATCCTGATCAACGGTCGCCGTGTTGCTTCTAACCCGCTGACGGGTACGGCTGCTGTGGATTTGAACAGCATCCCGCTGGCGGCTGTTGACCGCATCGAAGTCCTGACTGACTCTGCATCAGCCGTATACGGTGCTGACGCGATTGGTGGTGTTGTCAACATCATCATGAAGAAAGAGTTCTCTGGCGCTGAAATCCAGGTCGGTACTGACCGCCCGGATCGCGACGACGCTTACACCAACCGCGCTAGTGCGACCTTCGGTCAATCCAGCAGCACCGGTAGCGTACTGTTCAGCGTTGACTACTTTAAGCGCGACCCCGTTTTTGACGGCGACCGCGACTACTCAAAAGTTGTAGTTAACGACAACCCGGCGGGCGGCCTGCCGCGTCTAGACGTTGACACCATCGGTGTTTCAGCTGGTGGTAACACCGGTTTTGACAAAGCCTTCACCCGTGCGTTCCAGATTGGCGGTCAATGCCCCACTGATACGTACATTCCAGTAACCGAACCTTTCGGCCTGGCAGGTGATGGCTGTGGCTTCGGCTTTGCCGACCTGTCTATGCAGACCGGTGGTCTTGAGCGTACGTCAACTTATTTGGACGCGCGTTACAACATCAACACCGATCACACGCTGTACGTTGAAAACCGCTTCACCAAATCCGATACCTTTGGCCGTTACGCGCCTGCGGTAGGCTTCATCCCCGTTGCTGAAACGGCTCCTCTGAACGACACCGGCGAAGAATTTGACCTCTTCCACCGTTTCGTTGGTCACGGCAACCGCGATGACAATGTTGCAATCACCGAGATCGATACGGTGTTTGGATTTGAAGGCAAGCTCGGTACGTCCATGGACATCAACTACGATGTGTTTGCACGCTACTACGAGTACGACGCGAAAGAAGAAGGTGATACCTACGTACTGACCAGTGCTATTCAGGACGCGATTGCCGATGGTTCGTATAACTTCCTCGATCCGCTGAACCCATCAAACGCCGGCGCCATCCAGCGCACCTCGGCAACATTGACACGTGACCTGAACACTCAGTTCCAACACGCAGGCTTTACCCTTGACGGTCTGGCGCTCGATCTGCCTGCCGGTAAAATCGGTTGGGCATTCGGTGGTGAGTGGGCTTTTGAGAAGTACAAGGATCAGTACGACAACTTCCGTGAAGCGGGTAACATCACCGGTTCTGCAGGCAACTCTTCTGCAGCCGATCGTGAGCGTTATGCGTTCTTTGCAGAAGCCGAGATCCCCGTACTGGACACACTGTCTTTCAACGTAGCGGTTCGTTACGACGACTTTGACGACTTCGGTAGCGAAGTATCACCCTCTATTTCAGCGCGCTGGGAAGCGACTGACTGGATGAGCGTACGCGCATCCTGGGGTGAAGGCTTTAAAGCACCTAACCTGGGCGACATCGGTCAGGCACTGAGCCAGTCATTTGAATCAACGGCTGACGTTGTGCGCTGTAACGCACAGGGCATCGCAATTGCTGACTGTCCTTCCAGTCAGGTTGACGAATTCACCGGTGGTAACCCGGACCTGGCTGCTGAGCAGTCTGAATCATTCAACTTTGGTGTCGTACTGACTCCGCTGGATAGCCTCGAGCTCTCCATCGACTGGTGGCAGGTTGAAATCGATGATGCGATTTCTACGCTGGCACTGGCTGACGTACTGGTTCTCGAATCACAGGGCGCACTGCCTTCAGGTGTATTCGTAAACCGCGCGCCGACTCAAAACGGCATCCCCGGTATCGTGCCTCGCTGTAGTGGTGCAATCGATCTGACCACCACGCCAACTTGTGGTATCACCAACGTGTTTGCCAACCTGGCCACGTTTGACGTTGAAGGTCTGGACATCCGCGCACAGTACGGCCTCAGCACCGACTTCGGTGAGTGGTTGGCTCAGTTGACCTGGTCTCACTACCTCAAGTACGACGAACAGGTTCTGCCTGGCGGTGAAGTATTTGAGCGAGCGGGAGAAGCGTCTTACCCAGAGAACAACGTGAACTTCAACCTGGGTTGGTCTTTCCGTGACTTCAACGTTGCTTACACCTGGTTGTGGATCGACGAGCACGAAGGCGGCAACATCAACGCTCAGTTCGACGCTTACGATCGTCACGACATCAACGCCGTATGGACTTCGGCCTTCGGTCTGGAACTGGCTGTAGGTGTACGTAACCTGACTGACGAAGATCCCATGCTGGATAGCGTTGGTACCGGTTGGAGCACAGAAACCAGTGCCATCTCTACCGACCTGTATGACGTAAACGGTCGTACTTACACGGCTACTGCGACCTGGCGTTTCTAAGGTCTGAGTAACTGCTGTAAACTTGAGCCCCGGATGGAAACATCCGGGGCTTTTTCATTTCTGACGGTCGGTTTTTTAGCTTATGCAGGAACTCTTTCACGCCTGGGCAACGCCTTTGCTCAGGAAATTCACCGGTCGACAGGACCTGGCTGATGCCCTGCGCAAGGTCATACTGGCCAATGAGACCCCTGAGCGCGCCCATCCGAACCCGCCTCAGGATTCACACAGCGCCTTATTTGAATCCAATTTTGATTTTCTCAACTGGCCGGACCCCACCATCAAAGCCTTCAAGCCCTGGTTTTTTCAGGAGGTAGGCGAAGTGGTCAAACAGACCACCGGCTTCAGCAACGAAAAAATGAATCAACTGAAATTCGGCTGCCATTGCTGGTTTCACATCACCCGGGCAGGGGGCTATTTCCCGCCGCATAACCACGGCATGGCATCCTGGAGTGCGATTTTTTGCGTGGACCCAGGCGATGAAAACATCGAGGACGAACACAACGCGGGCCGCGTGACGTTCTTCGACCCCAGAGCTGGCGCCAATATGTATGTAGACGCTGCCAACCGCGCCTGGGAACAAGACATCAATTTCAATTCAAAGCGCTTTCGGCTGGAGCCCGCAGAACTGGTGGTTTTCCCGTCTTATCTGACCCACAGCATCGAGCCCTATCACGGCGAACGACCGCGCATCACCATTGCAGCGAACTTCTGGTTCAACTGGAACCAGGCCAAGTGACCCGCCTCAATGCAGAGCAATGGTCCGCGTATTGGCGATCGGGCGCGATCACGACGTTTCAGGATATTTTCCCGAACAACTACGACCGGGACATCGGCGCATTCTGGAATGCGCTATTTGGCCGCCTCGAAGACGGCGACCGCGTTGTCGATCTAGCCTGCGGCAATGGCGCGCTGGCGCTTCTAGCGGCGGCATATGCAAGAGAGAGCGGTACCAGGCTGCTTATCGACGCCCTGGATTTTGCCACCATCGAAGCACCGAAGGACCCTGAAAACGCGGCCCTGGCACAGCAGATCTCGTTTTATCCTCATCGCAGTCTTGAGCGCACCGAGCTCGACAGCGACAGCTACCATCTGGCCATGAGTCAGTTTGGCGCGGAATACGGCGACCCCGAGTCAACCTTGGCGGAGATAGATCGAATACTGAAACCGGAAGGGTCTACGGTCGGGCTCATTTGCCATCGCCATGATTCCGCCGTCATTCGCCAGGGCCGAACGGCCTTGGAGCAACACGCATTGTGTGCGGCATCACCACTGCCAGGTATCGTGCGCAAGCTGCAAACCAAAATTGATCAGGTGCTGCGCGCTCAACGCGAGCCCGCCAAAGATCGAGCCTGCGAACGCTTGCGGGAGCGGCTGAATGACGCGACGGCTGAACTGCATGACCTCGCTGAGCGACAAGACGATCCCAGTCATATCTTGCAGTTTATTCGCAGCTATATGTCACCCTTCGATCCAAGGCCAATGCAGAAGCTCAAGCTGGCAGACCGGCTTGCTGCGCTCGATCGCATGGATGCGGACTATCAGGCCTTTGAAGCGCGAATGCGGGACCTGCTGTCCGCCGCTCTGAGCGAGGACGATTTGGCCTTATGGGACAAGACACTGCAGGGATTCGGCTTTCAACAGGAGCGGGCTGAGCCCATCGTGATGGAAGATAAGCTATTCGGACAAGCCCTGGTGTACCGGCGTTAGCCCGGCCACGCGTAAACCCGCTTCTTCCATACTGCGACGAATCTGTCGCATTTTTCCCTCATAGCGCCGACGCGAGATAGGGTTGCTGGCAAGGTCCTTGGCCCGATCCAGTTCCCGTGCCGCCGCTTTGTCATCGCCCATCGCGGTGTAGACCACACTCAACGCAAAGTGAAAACGCTCTTCCCTGGGCAGCTTGCGCACCGCATAGTTCAGGTGATCAAGCGCAGTCTCGTAGTCGCCTTCCGCTGCAGACTGCGCCGCCAACTGGTGTCGGTAATAAGGGCTGCTTCTGCGGTAGTTGTCCACTTCTGCCAACAACTGCTGCGCTTGCTCAATATCACCGCGGCGCTGCAAAACGCTGGCGAGATTGCTGAGCGCGGTCACGCTATCACTGTCGTAAAACAGGCTGACCTGATAGGCCTGCGTGGCTGAGTCCAGGTCATCAACGCGGGAGTAGATCACGCCTAAATTGGTCCACGCCGCTGCGAAGCCGGGCTCGTACTCCAAAGCTTTATTCAAATAGGCCAGCGCCAGGGGCAGATTATTATCCCGCACTTCTTCCGCGCCCAAATTGGAGTAATAGTGCGCGAACGCACGCTCATCGGAGATCAGTTCAGTGCGGAAAAAACTGCGAAAGTCCGTGATATTAAAATCCACCACACGGCCGTACTGATTGCGCTTGCCCCAGACCGTGAGCATGCCGACCGGGCCGCCATTATTGACGTTACGGACGTTTACATTGACGTGTCGATTGAGAAACACCGTCTCGCCCTGACGGTCCCAGACGGGAGGAATGTCCACCTCCTGATAGGTCGCCTCCAGGCCCACTGACCGCGCCATGGCGACAAACATATTGGTAAAAGCCAGACAGTTACCATTGCGGTGGTGAAAGGTTTCGCTGGCGGTGCGCGTCTGCCCTTCGTAGTTGAGTCCAAAATGCGCATCTTCGACGACGGCGGTCAGCAGTTGTTCAAGCCGGTGTCGCAGGGCCGCAGTGCCCTCGACGCGCTCGGCGACAAAGGCGCGCATATCATCATCCAGCTCCAGAATCGGGTGTTCTTCGATCACCGGCATGGCTCTACCGCGCAATACGGTAGATCCCGCTAGCAGGGTATCGTGCTCGCCTTCAGACACTGGAAAGGTTTCCGGTATCGCGGCTGATTGATTGGCACAGCCCGCGACCAGGCCCAAACAGGCGCTAAGCGCCAGAGGAAGCAGCAGAGGATAAATTGAGGAAGAGGTCCATCTCTGCCACGATTTTGTCGCGTAGCGGTTGATGTTCATTGACCAGATGATGCCTTGCCCCGGCCAGGGTTTCAATGCGCGAATTAGGGAAGGCCTTTGCTATATGGACCAGGTTGCGGCGCCAATCCACGGTGCCGTCTGCGTCGCCCTGCAGCACGAACACTTTTGCCGCACAGGGCGGCCGCTGCAGAAACACGCGCAGCCAACGCCGCAGTGCGGTAATCCAACACACCGGTATCCGCCTTGGCTGCAATGGGTCCTCTCGTAGGAAAGCGAGGAATTCCGGATCCTGGGAATTTTCAGCAAAGGTTCTGGGCACGCTGTCGATAAAATAGCGCACGATGCTGTGGGCCAGGCAGATACGTCGCCAACCCTGCGGCCAAACCAGCGGCGCGAGCAGGACAACGCCCTCAAAAATCGGTTCATGCACCTGCAAGAAATCCATGATCACGGCGCCGCCGGTGCTTTGCGCAACCACATGCCGCGGCGCATCGAGAAAAGCCGTTGCCGCCAGCACATCGGTCAGGGCCTGCCGATACTCCACAAAGTCAGTGATTTCTGCTCGCGGTCCGGACGAAAGGCCGTGGCCCGGCAGATCAAATGCCACCACATTGCATGACCGCGACAAGCCATAGCGCAGCATGTGCCCATATAAACCCACGTGGTCGAAATAGCCGTGCAAGAGATACAAGGTCCCTTTAGCCTGGGGTATTTGCCAGCTCTGCACCGCAATACGATGTTCGCCTGAGTCGATAGTCCCAAAGCTTTGCGTGCAAGCGGGGAAGTGCAACTCAACGTTGAGATCGTAATAGCGCAGGTATCCCTGATCATCAGCGGGCGTTGCGCCCGGCGCAAACCGCGGTAGCCGCGCCGCCAGACCGTTGAAGCCTGCTTCAGGCATTAAGGAATCGGGCGATGCCATCGAAAAACATTTGCACAGCGATAATCACTAGTAACATGCCCATCAGGCGCTCGGTGGCGATCAGGCCACGCTTGCCGAGTAGCCTGAACAGCAGCGGTGATGCCAATAAAACCAACGAGGTGACAAACCAGGCACCGAGCAGCGCTAAACCTATCTGCAACATCTGATCCGGGCTGTCGTGTGAGAACAACATGACCACCGCCAGGGTCGATGGCCCCGCGACGCAGGGCGTCGCGAGTGGCACCAGAAAGGGCTCACCGTCGAGCATATCGTCGTCGATAAATTTGCCCATCGGAAAGATCATTTTTAGCGCGATGATAAACATGATGATGCCGCCGGCAATGCTGATGGACTCCTGCTTAAGCCCCAGCAAATCCAGAAACCAGGCGCCGCCGATCAGGAATAGCACCAGTATCACCAGCGCAAACAGCAGCTCACGAACGATGACGGGTACGCGGCGTGCCTCTGGTACGTCGCGCAGCACGCTCAGAAACACCGGGACATTACCCAGAGGGTCCATGACGAACAGAATGGTCAAAAAAGCAGTGGCTATTTCCACAGTGGCTGCCCGACAGTGAAAGTGATTATCAAGGCCGGCGCCGCCGGCAGATCGAAAAGCTGATCAGGCCGCTTTAACGACCTGTTTCAATTCTCCGGCCATGTAACGGCCCGTCATGACCTCAAGAGAAACGGGGCGAATCTTATCGGCCTGGCCAGCTGTTCCAAACGCCTCGTAGCGCGCGATACAGATATCGCGCATTGCTGTGATAGTTTCCTTGAGATATTTGCGCGGGTCGAATTCCGCCGGATTCTGGGCAAGGAAGCGACGGATTGCCCCGGTAGAGGCCAGCCGCAGGTCGGTATCAATATTCACTTTGCGCACGCCGTGGCGAATGCCTTCCTGAATTTGCTCAACCGGCACGCCGTAAGTCTCGGGGATCTCGCCGCCGTACTCATTGATAATCGCCAACCAGTCCTGAGGCACAGATGAGGAACCGTGCATGACCAGATGCGTATTCGGGATGCGTGCGTTGATCTCGCGGATGCGGTCAATGGCAAGAATGTCACCGGTAGGTGGGCGGGAAAACTTGTAGGCTCCGTGGCTGGTGCCGCAGGCGATCGCCAGCGCATCCACGTCTGTATCGGCAACAAACTGGGCCGCCTCTTCGGGGTCTGTCAGCATCTGGTCGTGGGTCAGCACGCCCGACGCACCGATACCGTCTTCCTCTCCGGCTTCACCGGTCTCCAAAGAGCCCAGGCAACCTAGCTCTCCCTCGACGGACACGCCACAGGCATGGGCCATATCGACCGTGCGGCGCGTCACTTGAGCGTTGTAGTCATAATCCATGGGCGTTTTTCCATCTTCGCCCAAAGAGCCATCCATCATGACCGACGTGAAACCCAGCTGTATCGAGCGCTGGCAAACCGCCGCGCTGACGCCGTGGTCCTGGTGCATCACCACTGGGATGTGGGGGAACTCTTCAACCGCTGCCTCAATCATATGCCGCAGGAAAGGTGCGCCTGCGTACTTCCGCGCACCGGCACTTGCCTGCATGATCACCGGGCTATTAGTGGCGGCGGCGGCCTCCATAATGGCGCGGGTTTGTTCCAGGTTGTTGACGTTGAATGCCGGAACGCCGTACTGATTTTCAGCCGCGTGGTCCAGCAGTTGTCGCATGCTGATCAAAGCCATTGGGAACTCTCCATTACTGTTGCCATTACTATCTCGTGGTGCCGCCTCGAGAAGGCGGCGCGTGTTACCAGTCTCAAACCGGCACGTTCTACTGTTCGGCGGCCCGCTGTTCCAGCATAGCAACTGCAGGCAGGGCTTTGCCTTCAACAAACTCCAAAAAAGCACCCCCGCCAGTAGAAATATAGGACACCTGAGCAGCAATGCCGTATTTATCGATTGCCGCCAGCGTATCGCCACCCCCTGCCAGCGAGAAGGCATTACTTGCGGCGATCGCATGGCTCAGGCTCTCGGTGCCGCCCGCAAACTGCTCAAACTCAAACACACCCACCGGACCATTCCACAGAATAGTACCCGCCTCAGCAACGATAGCCGCGATGCGGGCCCTGCTGTCGGGCCCGATATCAAAGATCATGTCATCGTCGGCAACGTCATCAACGCTTTTTGTCGTCGCTTCCGCGGCCTCGGAAAATTCCTTGCCGGTCACCACATCAGTGGGCAGAGGGATATGGGTCTTTTCCATCAGCGCCTGTGCTGCAGGTATCAGCTCATGCTCGCACAAAGACTTGCCAATGGGCTTACCGCTCGCAGCCAGAAACGTATTGGCAATCCCGCCGCCTACCACAAGCTGTTCTACTTTATCTGCCAGCGTCTCCAGCACAGTCAACTTGGTGGACACCTTGGAACCACCGACAATGGCCAGCATGGGCCGGCGCGGGGCCGACAGGGCTTGATTAAGTGCCGTTAACTCAGCAGACAGTAGCGGACCTGCACAGGCGATGGGTGCATAACGGGCAACGCCATGGGTTGAAGCCTGTGCACGATGGGCTGTGCCGAAAGCGTCCATGACAAACACGTCGCAGAGTGCCGCATAGCGCTTGGCCAAAGCGTCATCATTGCCCTTTTCGCCTGCGTTGAAGCGCACGTTCTCCAACACGGCAAGTTGGCCCGACGCCAGCTCGGGGGCATCCAGGGTGTTGAGCAGGGGGATATCCATACCCAGAGCATTGGCAAGGTAATCAACCACCGGGCGCAGGGAATAGGCGGGATTGGCTTCACCTTCAACAGGCCGTCCCAAATGTGACATGACCAGCACCGCGGCGCCGGACGCCAAAGCGTCACGAATGCCAGGCAGCGCTGCCCGTAAACGCGCATCGCTGGTGATCACGCCGTCTTTCAGCGGCACGTTAAGGTCCTCGCGGATCAGCACGCGCTTACCGTCGAGGTCCTGGTCCGCCATGGTCAGAATTGCTTCAGCCACATTCACTCCATTCAGAAATTCGTTAGCTCTCCCGGCCTGCCACACTGCATATTCACGCAGGGCTCGAATACCAGTGGTCTACCACATCCAGCATACGGTTGGCATAGCCCCACTCATTATCAAACCAGACCAGCACCTTTACCAGTCGCCGGCCGCTAACTCGAGTCTGGCTGGCATCGACAATGCAGGAGTGCGGGTCGTGATTAAAATCAGATGACGCCAGAGGCTCGTCGGTGAAGTCCATCACGCCACAGAAGCCGTTAGCAGCGGCGGCAGCCAGCGCTGCGTTAACGCCTGCCATATCGGTATCACGCTGCACCTGCACGGTGAGATCCATCACTGAAACATTCTGGGTCGGTACCCGCAATGCCTGGGCGGAAAACCGGCCCGCCATGTCAGGCAGCACTCGTTCTACACCGCGCGCCAGCTGGGTATCGATGGGAATGATATTCTGGCCGGCTGCACGTGTCTTGCGCAGATCGGTGTTGTGATAGGCGTCCAGCACCGGCTGATCATTCATGGCCGAATGAATGGTAGTAATGGTGCCGCTGTCGATACCAAAGGCCGCTTCCAGTGCGGCTATCACCGGGACAATGCCGTTGGTCGTGCAAGAGGCCGCCGACACGATGCGGTGATCGGGGCGTAGCTCATCATGATTCACACCGTAAACAATAGTTGCATCAACGTCGGACTGGGCGGGCTGGGAGAACAGTACTCGACTTGCGCCTTGGGCAAGATGGCGAGCGGCATCGGCGCGCTCGCTGAAGGCGCCGGTGCATTCCAACACGACATCTATATCCAGAGCCTCCCAAGGCAAGACACCCACATCGGCCTCACGCAGCAACTGCACCGGAGTACCGTCGACGCTGAGCACCTTGTCTTCCAGTACCAAATTGCCCCGGAAACGGCCGTGGGTGGAGTCATAGCGGGTCAGGTGAACAACGGTTGCTGTGTCGGCAATCTCATTGATCGCCACGATTTGCATGCGATCTCGATAGGATCCCTCATGCAACGCGCGCAGCACCGAGCGACCGATACGGCCATACCCGTTTATCGCCAGCCTGATCATATCCTCTCTACCAGCCTCTCTATCTTGCTAGAGCAGAATGTCTTCGAGCGTGCTGGCCACGTTATCCACGGTAAATCCGAAATGCGCCATCAGGTCACCCGCTGGAGCGGACTCGCCAAACGTCGACATACCGATCACGCGACCATCGAGACCGACAAACTTGTACCAGTAATCAACGTGGCCCGCTTCAACCGCCACGCGCGCCAGTACGTCAGATGGCAGCACCGCTTCGCGGTATTCCGCATCCTGCGACATAAAGACTTCGGTGCTGGGCATGGAGACCACGCGCACGCTTCGCCCTTTTTCGGCAAGCTGCGTGGCAGCATCCATGGCGAGCTGCACTTCAGACCCGGTGGCTATCAGAATGCCATCGAGCTGGCCCTCCGGTTCGTGCAGTACATAGCCGCCTTTGGCCACGTCAGTGAGTTGCTGCGAGCTGCGCGCCTGATGGGGCAAACTCTGCCGAGAAAATACCAGTGCGGAGGGGCCATCGCTGCGCTCTATTGCCGACTTCCAGGCCACCGCGGATTCCACCGCGTCGCAGGGGCGCCATGTCGCCATATTGGGGGTAGTGCGCAGATTGGTGAGCTGTTCGACGGGCTGGTGGGTGGGGCCATCTTCACCCAGGCCAATGGAGTCGTGGGTGTAGACAAAAATTGCGCGCTGCTTCATCAGCGCCGCCATCCGAACGGCGTTGCGCGCATATTCCATAAAGATCAGGAAGGTGGCGCCATAATTGATAAAACCGCCGTGTAAGGCGATGCCATTCATGATGGCAGACATGCCAAATTCGCGCACGCCGTAGTACAGATAATTGCCTGAGGCATCCGCTGACGTAATGGGTTGGCTGCCGCTCCAGATGGTCAGGTTTGAGCCGGCCAGATCGGCTGAACCGCCCAGCAGTTCGGGCAGCAGGGCACCGTAGGCATTCAGGCAGTTCTGCGAAGCTTTGCGACTGGCAATGCTGTCGCCCGCTTGCTGACACTGCTCGATATAGGCTGTCGCTTGCGCGCTAAAATCCGCGGGCAGCTCACCGGCCAAACGCCGGGTGAGTTCCGCTGCCAGCTGCGGGTGCGCTGCTGCATAGGCCTCCATCGCGGTGTTCCAGTCTGCCTCAGCCTCGGCGCCCGCGCGGCGTGCGTCCCACGCGTCATAGATGTCCTGTGGAATCTCGAATGCAGGATGGCTCCAGCCAAGATTCTCGCGGGTCGCGATGATCTCGTCTTCGCCCAGGGCGGCACCGTGACAGGATTCGCTACCCTGCTTGTTGGGCGAGCCCTTGCCAATAACGGTGCGGCAGCAAATCAGGGTAGGACGGTCGCTGTCGGCTCTGGCAGTCTCGATGGCGGCTTTGACTGCCGCACTGTCGTGGCCGTCGACGGCAGGAATAACCTGCCAGCCATAGGCTTCAAAACGAGCCGGGGTGTCATCGGTGAACCAGCCTTGCACCTCGCCATCAATGGATATGCCATTATCGTCATAAAAAGCGATCAGTTTGCCAAGACCCAGGGTGCCGGCCAGAGAGCTGACCTCGTGAGAGATGCCTTCCATCAAGCAGCCGTCCCCCAGGAACACATATGTGTGGTGGTCAACCACAGCATGCTCATCGCGATTGTACTGAGCGGCCAGCACCTTTTCGGCAATAGCCATGCCGACTGCGTTGCTCAAGCCCTGACCCAGCGGGCCCGTGGTTGTCTCGACGCCCGGCGCATATCCGTACTCGGGGTGGCCCGGCGTCAGGCTATGAAGCTGTCGAAAGTTCTTGAGCTGGTCTATGGGTAAGTCGTAACCGGTCAGATGCAGCAGCGAGTAAATCAACATCGAGCCATGGCCATTGGATAGCACAAAGCGGTCGCGATTAGGCCAGTCCGGGTTGGCCGGGTTGTGCACCATATACTCTCGCCACAGGACCTCAGCGATGTCGGCCATGCCCATGGGCGCCCCGGGGTGACCACTGTTGGCCTGTTGCACCGCATCCATGCTGAGTGCACGAATCGCATTGGCGAGATCGGTTTGGGACGTCATTCAGAGACTCCTGTGAGAGCGGCTTGAAAAAGGTGCGCTATTCTCTCGTAACCCGCATCGTTCGGCAACGAAACCGCTCGATACAGCAGGTTTTTTGCCACATTGCAGAGCTGTTCTAAAAGCGGGTCCGACAGGCTATCGAGCTATATTTCGCCTCGGACAAAGCTATATCAAAATATTTTGATATAGATATCGATTCTGCTAGACTCTCGCGCCATGCTCGCAGACAGGCAGGCGCGCGATAGGGCCGACTCGGCCAGCGAAGGCGACAAGCGCAGCCCCCAGATCGCCACCGAACAGCTCGCCAGCCTGTGCAAGGCCAGCGGCGATCCCCTGCGCCTGCAAATCCTGCAGTTACTCCGCCAGGACTCGCTGGCTGTGCAAGAGCTTTGCTCCCTGCTAGACATGCGCCAGCCCGCGCTAAGTCACCACTTAAAAGTTATGGCCAACGCCGGACTGGTGACACGTCGCCGAGAGGGCAATTCCATCTACTACCGGCGCGCCGTACCTGACCTGAGCGCCGACTCAGGGCTTTTTCAGGCGGGCTTGCTAAACACTGTCGACAATCTGCCGCTGGACGACCTCCTGGTCGGCAGACTGGCAGACCTGAGCGCAGAGCGCGTAGCATCCTCCAGAGCCTTCTTTGCACAAAATGCCGAGAAATTTCGCGCCCAACAGGACTTGATTGCCAGCTACGAACAATACGCTGAGACCGTTACCGACACACTCACCGATGCTAATCTGGCGCAGCGTCGTGTCGCGCTGGAAATTGGCCCCGGTGACGGTGCCCTGCTACCTCACTTAAGCGCTACCTTTGAGCAAGTCATCGCGCTCGATACAGCACAAGAGATGCTCGCGCAGGCGCGGTCACGCACCGCATCATTGGGCTTGAGCAATATTGAGTATGTACACGGCGATACCCGCAACAGTCGATTGGATGCAGTGCAGGCCGACTGCATCGTGGTCAACATGGTGCTGCACCATACGCCATCGCCTGCCAGCGTCGTTCAAGACTTGTCACGGTGTTTGGCACCCGAAGGCGTGTTGTTGATCACCGATCTCTGCCAACACGATCAGGATTGGGCGCGGGACGCCTGTGGTGATCTTTGGCTGGGATTTGATCCCGACGAGCTCGCCGGCTGGGCTAATAACGCCGGACTGGCCGAGATTGCCGGCATCTATTTGGCGCAACGCAATGGATTTCAGGTACAGGTGCGCCTGTTTGGCCACCACACACTTTCAGTAAGGAACGCACAATGAGCGAATACTCCCTATTCACCTCCGAATCGGTCTCTGAGGGCCATCCGGATAAAATGGCTGATCAGATCTCCGATGCCGTATTGGACGCTATTCTGGTGGACGACCCCAACGGTCGCGTGGCGGTCGAGACCCTGGTCAAGACGGGTATGGCGGTGATTGCCGGCGAAGTGACCACATCGACTTACGTAGAGTTGGAAGAAATCGTCCGGCAGGTGATTCTGGACATTGGCTACGACAGCTCAGATGTCGGCTTCGACGGAAATTCCTGTGCGGTTCTAAACGCCATCGGCAAACAGTCACCCGATATTGCTATGGGCGTTGATGAGGGCGAAGACAAAGAGCAGGGCGCCGGCGATCAGGGCCTTATGTTTGGCTATGCGTCCAACGAAACCTCTGTGTTGATGCCCGCACCGATTTATTACTCGCACCGTCTGGTCGAGCGTCAGGCGAAACTGCGCAAAGATGGCACGCTGCCGTGGCTGCGCCCCGATGCAAAAAGCCAGGTGTCACTGCGCTACGAAGGCAACACTCCGGTTGCTATTGACGCAGTAGTGCTGTCCACGCAGCACGATCCCGGCGTCAGCCAGGCTGATATCGAAACCGCGGTAATGGACTTGATCATTCAGGAGGTTCTGCCAGCAGAATGGCTGCACGAGGGCACGCGCTACCATATCAACCCCACCGGCCAGTTCATTATCGGTGGGCCTCTGGGCGACTGCGGCCTGACGGGGCGTAAGATCATCGTCGATACCTACGGTGGTATGGCGCGTCATGGCGGCGGTGCGTTCTCAGGTAAGGACCCATCCAAGGTTGATCGCAGCGCCGCTTACGCGGGCCGCTATGTCGCCAAAAATATCGTCGCCGCTGGACTTGCCGAGCGCTGTGAAATACAGGTGTCCTATGCCATCGGCGTGGCCGAACCAACGTCGATCTCGGTTAACACATTTGGCACTGCCACCGTTCCGGAAACACGCATTGTCGAGCTAGTGCGTGAGCACTTCGACCTACGCCCACGCGGCCTGGTTGAAATGCTGGACCTGAAGCGCCCGATTTACCGCAAAACTGCAGCCTACGGACATTTTGGCCGCGAAGAACCTGAATTCACCTGGGAAAAGACTGACAAAGCCGATGCCCTGAAAGCATCCGCGTAAGGAGAGAAACACTATGAGCACCGCAGAAAAAATCGAAACCGTAACTGACTATAAGGTCGCCGATATCAATCTGGCCGGCTGGGGTCGTCGCGAAATCTCAATTGCAGAGGGTGAAATGCCAGCACTGATGGCGATGCGTGAAAAATACGCCGCCAAGCAGCCTTTGGCTGGCGCAAAGATTTTGGGTTGCATCCACATGACCATACAAACCGCCGTACTGATCGAGACGCTCGAAGCCCTGGGCGCTGAAGTACGTTGGTCTTCCTGCAACATCTTTTCTACGCAGGATCACGCCGCTGCAGCGATTGCCGCCAGCGGCACTCCAGTATTCGCCTGGAAGGGCGAAACCGAAGAAGAATACGAGTGGTGCATCGAGCAGACCATCCTCAAGGACGGCAATCCCTGGGACGCCAACATGATCCTGGATGACGGCGGTGACCTCACCGGCATGCTGCACGAAAAATATCCTGAAATGCTGGAATCCATTCACGGCATCACTGAAGAAACCACAACAGGCGTACACCGCCTGCTGGAAATGATGGCTGCGGGCACCTTGAAAGTCCCGGCTATCAACGTCAATGACTCTATTACCAAGAGCAAAAACGACAACAAGTACGGCTGTCGTCACAGCCTCAATGACGCCATCAAACGCGCCACCGACCACTTGATGTCAGGCAAGCAGGCCCTGGTTATCGGTTACGGCGACGTCGGCAAGGGCTCCGCTCAATCGCTGCGCCAGGAAGGCATGATCGTGCGCGTTGCCGAGGTCGATCCGATCTGTGCCATGCAAGCTTGTATGGATGGCTACGAACTGGTTTCCGCCTATATCGACGGAGACCGCAGCCTGGGTGTTAACAAAGAGCTGTTGGGCAAGACCGACCTGCTCTGTACGGCAACGGGCAACTACAACGTCTGCGACAAAGAAGTGCTGCGCGCGCTGAAGTCGGGCGCGGTGGTTTGTAACATCGGCCACTTCGACAACGAAATCGACACCGCATTCATGCGTGAAAACTGGGAGTGGGAAGAAGTTAAGCCGCAGGTGCACCTTGTGTACCGCGACCGCGCCAGCAACGATCACCTGCTGTTGCTCGCCGAAGGCCGCCTGGTGAATCTGGGCAACGCAACGGGTCACCCCTCTCGCATTATGGACGGCTCCTTCGCCAATCAGGTGTTGGCACAAATCTACCTGTATGAGCGTCGCTTCGCCGATCTGGAAGCCGACATGAAGCCCGGCGCCATCACGGTAGAAGTGTTGCCGAAGAAGCTGGACGAGGAAGTTGCAGCACACATGGTGCGCGGCTTCAGCGGTGTTATGACCAAGCTGACAACGGAACAGGCTGACTACATCGGCGTTAAAGTCGAAGGCCCGTTCAAACCAGACAGCTACAAGTACTAGGAAAGAACCATGTCGCAGGCCAATATCAGCTTTGAATTCTTCCCCCCCAAAACGGAAGAGGGACGGAAAAAGCTGCTGGAGACCACCCAGCCAGCATTGCAGGCACTGAACCCCGCGTTCTTTTCCTGCACCTATGGTGCGGGTGGCTCCACCCGCGACAACACTTATGACATTGTCAGCGCGATTACCGAGTCCGGGGCAACTATCGCTCCACACCTCAGCTTTGGCGGTGACAGCCACGACAGCGTTGGCGAATTGCTGGACCGCTACGTCGAACTGGGCGTGAATCATGTCGTCGCCCTGCGCGGCGACATGCCATCGGGCATGGGCGGTCGCACTCAACTGGTGTATGCCAGTGAGCTGGTTGAGTTTATCCGCGAGCGCACGGGCGATCATTTCCGCATTGCCGTTGGCGCTTACCCAGAGATCCACCCGGAGTCGACTAGCTATAACAGTGATGTCCACTACCTGAAGGCGAAGTTTGACGCCGGAGCGAACGTGGCGATCACACAGTATTTTTATAACGTTGACGCCTACTTCTACTACCTGGATCGCTGTATCGCCGCAGGTATCGACCAGCCTATTCTGGCGGGCGTCATGCCCATCACCAACTACGAAAACCTCGCACGCTTCTCACGAAACTGCGGTGCAGAAATCCCGCGCTGGATTTGCCAAAGAATGGAAGGCTTCGGTGACGACACCGAGAGCATCCGCGCTTTCGGCATGGACGTGGTCACCCAGCTCTGTCAGACCCTGCTGGACAATGGCTGTCCGGGTATTCACTTCTACACAATGAATCAGCTGGAACCAGTGAGAACGCTGTATCACAACTTAGGGTTAGGCGACGCAGCCAAAACTGCTTCCTCCGGGCATGAAAGCGCCGCTTGAAGCGCCCCGGTTCTTTACCGTACAGGCATTAACAACCGGGCAAGAGCTAGAGCTTGAGCCCGACCTTGCCCGTCATATTCTCAGCGCGCTGCGCTTAAAGTCGGGCGCCACTATTCGCTTATTTAACGGCGAGGGCGGCGAATACATTGCGACTATACTCAACGCGGGCCGACGGGATTTGCGCGTCGGTATCGGCCAGTTTCATAACATCGACCGTGAATCACCGCTCGAAACAACACTGGGTTTGTGCATCAGTCGGGGAGATCGCATGGATTATGCCCTGCAGAAAAGCACCGAGTTGGGCGTAAGCCGAGTAATTCCCCTTTTTAGCGAACGCAGCGAAGGCAAGCTGCAAGGTGAACGGCTGAGCAAGAAACAGCGTCATTGGCAGCAGGTCATGATCAGTGCCTGCGAGCAGTGCGGACGCAATCGATTGCCGACACTCAACACGGCGATGAACCTGGCAGACTGGGCGCCGCAGGCTGACGCAGACACCCGCTTTGTATTACACCACCGCGGCCAGCAGTCGCTTACGCCAAACGATGAGCAACCCAAACATGTTGCGCTTTTGATCGGACCGGAAGGTGGCCTTAGCGAAACTGAGATCTCGCTGGCAGAACAACAGGGCTTTATGCCCCTGACCCTGGGGCCACGCGTGATGCGGACCGAAACCGCGCCCGTGGCAATCCTGAGCTTAATGCAATATGAATGGGGAGATTTCCGTTGACCGATACCGCCGCCATTATCGAGGGCATGAACGCACACCGGCCCGCCATAATTCACACTCTTAAGGGCGAGGTGGTGGAGCTGGATATTGAAGCGGGACGCTGCCGCTTCCACTTTGATATTGACCGCAGCCTATGCCACTCTGAAAACGTTGTTCAGGGCGGCATCGTTACGGCTATGCTCGACGCGTCAATGTCGCATGCCGTGTTTTGTCAGGCACCTGACGTGAAAGGTCTGGCCACGCTGGAAATTAAAACCAGCTTTTTAGAGCCTTCTCTCGCAGGCCGCTTTATCTGTGAGGGCACTATTCGCAAGTTGGCCTATAAACTCGCTTTTCTCGACGGCGAGCTGTTTGCGGAGGATGGCACCCTGACAGCGACAGCCACCGCAACTGCCAAACTACTGCGCGGCTAAGACATTGTCAGGCTTGTGATGCACAAAGGTAAGCCCGTGACCGTCTGGTATCTGGAGATGAAGGAGCCTGCGCCTGCACCAGACCTGTCGCCGCCAGCGGGCATCCGCGTTGAAGAAGCATGCCACCCGCAGTTTTCGGTGAACCAGTTCCTGTACACCTGGATCGGGGCGGCCTGGCACTGGACCGACAAACTCTTATGGTCCGATGCACAGTGGCGCGATTACGTGGAGAGAGATTCCTTGCGTACCTGGACGGCAACGGTCGATGGCAGCCTCGCCGGGTACTTTGAGCTTGAGAAGCGTCAGGACCAGAGTGTAGAAATCTGTTATTTCGGCCTGGCACAGCGATTTATTGGCAGAGGTTTAGGCAGCTACCTGTTGCAGCAAGCCATCGATGAAGCCTGGACCTGGGGTGCTAACAAGGTCACGGTTAACACCTGCAGCCTCGACCATCCCGCAGCACTGACAAACTATCAGCGCCGTGGTTTCACGCTGACGGAGACTCGCTCGCAGTGAGCTGCCAACGTGCGTGGCACCATTCCAAAAATGCCGCGACGCTTTGCACGGTGTGCTCGGTGCGAACTGAGTGGAACACCTCAAACGCGTGTTGCGCGTAGGGAAGCTCTGCGTAGGCGACCACTTCGTCGGTGTGGGCGCGCAAGCGATTTACAAATGCGCGCGCCTCTTCCACCCAGACCAACGAGTCGTGGGTGCCGTGAATCACGTAAAAGGGTGGCGCGTCACTGGATACATGTTTAATCGGTGAAGCGACATCCCAGCGCTCGCGGTCGTCGAGGGCCTGGGTTTTCATTACATACTTGGACAACATATCTTCGGCCGACATATTTCCGCGTAGCTGATCCCGGTCCAGAAAATCGTATACGCCGTAAAACGGCACCGCAGCCTGAACGCTGGTATCCGCATCTTCAAAACCGGGCTGCAAACTTGGTTCCCCAGCTGTCAATGCCGCCAAACTCGACAAGTGACCGCCCGCAGAGCCCCCCGTAATGGCAATAAAGTCCGGGTTGCCGCCATAGTCAGCACAGTGCTCGCGCACCCAGGCGAGACACTGCTTAACGTCAACAATATGGTCGGGGAATGTCGCCGATGGACTCAAGCGATAATTGCAGGCGACGCACAGCCAGCCGCGCTGCGCCAGGTGATACATCAGCGGGAGGCCCTGCTGTCGCTTATCACCGATGGTCCAGCCGCCGCCGTGCACCTGTAGCAGAATGGGAAACCCACCCTCGCGCGGCAGGTCCGGCTGATAAATATCCAGATGACTGCGATCGCCGTGCTCACCGTAGGCGATGTCGCGATGCACGCGCACCCCGGGGCGATGCATACGGAATGGCTTGAGCCAGCTCGAAGAGGCGACGCCGGGGCCCAGAGTATGTTGCCGGCTCTGGGGGATATCCCCTCGATAATTGCTGCCGAGTCCATCGCGCAATGCATTTTCGACAACAACGGCGGTGTCGGATGAAGCGATGTGAAGCCGCGCAAGGCCCAACCAGGACAGCATGAAAACGCCCGCCCCCCATTGCCCGGCCGCGGTTTCAAGTCCGCCCGCCATCACCACAAGGAGGGTCAGCAGCAGCTGCCAAACCAGATGTGCCCACGCCAGCTCACCGACCAGCCAGCCAGCAAAGAACCAGGGCACAATACCCAGTTTTAGCCGCCGTGCCTGAACGAGGGCACAGACGGTAAACGAGGCAAACAGGATGGCGATAATCAGATAGGCGGTCATAGGTTCTCGAGGAGTGAATCACGTCGAGGTATTGTAGGCGCTGGCTGCCCAGCTTGCACCTGACCAGACCTTTGCTTACCTTAGCCGCTCTTTCTGATGCAAGGCAGCGGCGATGACAGTCAAACTCGGGGTGGTCATGGACCCCATAGAAAATGTGACCTACAAAAAAGACAGCACGCTCGCCATGCTCTGGGCAGCCCAGGATCGCGATTGGTCGCTGTCCTATATGACCCCCGCCGACCTTTTTATGGATGGCGGTGACGCGATGGCGGCGATGACGCCGCTCACGGTTCACAAAGATCCTAATCACTTTTACGACCTGGGCGATGCGGCAACTCGGCCACTGTCCGACCTCGATGTCATTCTGATGAGGCGTGACCCGCCTTTTGACAATGAATACATCTACACGACTTACATGCTTGAGGTTGCCGAGCGTGCCGGCACCTTAATCGTCAACCGCTGCGCCAGCCTGCGTGACTGTAATGAGAAGATGTTTGCTACCCAGTTTCCCCAGTGCTGTCCGCCCTTGCTGGTCAGTGCGGACAACGAACGCCTCAAGGGGTTTTATGCTGAGCATGAAGACGTTATTTTCAAACCGCTAGACGGCATGGGCGGCTCCAATATATTCAGGGTTAAACCCAGGGATCCTAACCTCAACGTTATCCTCGAAACTCTGACCAATTTCGGACGCACCACCATCATGGCGCAGCGATTCCTGCCCGATATCAGCAATGGCGACAAACGTATTCTTATTATCAACGGAGAGCCTGTCCCCTACTGCCTGGCGCGGGTTCCGCTCGCCGGGGAAAACCGCGGCAATCTTGCTGCGGGGGGCAACGGGATTGCCCAGCCTCTCAGCGATCGCGACAAGTGGATTGTCGAGCAAGTCGCGCCGGCACTGAAAGAAAAGCAGCTGTACTTCGTGGGGCTGGACGTCATCGGTGATTACCTCACAGAGATCAACGTCACCAGCCCCACCTGTATTCGCGAGATCGACGACGCCTACGATACCGATATTGGCGGGCAGCTGATGGACTGTATAATAGAACAACTTAATTCACGGTAAGCCGCCGACAACATGCCGTTGCTGGAACAACAGGCCCCGCAGCACGATCAGCTGGGGTTTTTTGTATTCATTGCTTTTGCCGTACACCTGATGCTTGTCCTGGGCATCAGCTTTGCCAGCGACGCTGTGGATTACACGCCTCCTCAGCTTGAAGTGACCCTGGCGCAGTTCCAGAGCCAGTTTGCGCCAGAGGACGCGCGCTTTGTCGCCCAGGCCAACCAGGAAGGCAGCGGCACGCTGGCAGAAAGAGCAGAGCTGACCACCCAGCGTCAGGCCGAGTTCAGCGATAACCGCATTCGCGACCTGGGCGGCGCGCCGCTGGAAGTCCAAGAATCGCCGCAGCAGCAGCGCGACAGGATCGCCACAACCATTGCAGATACCGTGAACTCCGTGTGGGTTGAGGAAAAGGAAGAACAACCGGATCCAGTAATCGCGTCGGCAATAGATCCCAACATACGCGCGCTCAACGAAAGCATCGCCAGCCTTGAAGCTCGCCTGGACCAGCAGCAACAGGCCTATGCAGAACGCCCAAGGGTTAAGCGCCTGACGTCGTTGTCTGCACGTGCCGCCGTGGATGCCGCCTATCTACACAATTGGCGCAGCAAGGTCGAAGCGGTTGGCAATCGCTATTACCCTAGTGCATCCAGCCGCTACGGAATTTACGGCGATCTTCGCCTGCTGGTCTCCATTCGCTACGACGGCCAGATTGATAGCATTGAGGTGCTGTCTTCTTCAGGACATGCGGTGCTAGACGAAGCGGCAATTCGAATAGTGCGCCTTGCAGCCCCGTTCGAGCCCTTCCCCGCTGAACTTCGCGAAACCACCGATACGCTGGAAATCATCCGCACATGGAAGTTTCGACAGAACCGACTAAGCTCGGAGAAAGGCTAAATGCGCCGTCTAGTCAGACTTAAGTCTGCGTCATACGGGCCCCTGGCGTCCCGAGGGAGTGCGCCATGACGGCTTATAAAGATGGCACAGGGAGTGGCCTTCAAGGCCATTTCCTGCTGGCCATGCCCGGCCTTAGCGGCGACTTTTTTGCCAACAGCATTACCTATCTATGTGAGCACAGTCAGCACGGCGCGATGGGCATCGTCGTCAATCAACTGCTGGACCTAAATCTCGAAGAAGTGCTCGCGCACCTTGAGCTTCCCACTAGTGGACTTTTTCAGGACACGGCAGTGTTATCTGGTGGACCGGTGCAAACGGATCGCGGCTTCATTCTTCACCCACCGCAAACTGATGAATGGGAGGCTACCCTATCAATCAGCGACGACATTGCCCTCACGACCTCTCAGGACATTCTTGCCTCAATTGCCACGGGAGAAGGCCCGCAGCGATATCTGGTTGCGCTTGGCTACGCCGGCTGGTCGCCCGGGCAGCTTGAGAGCGAAATCGCTGCAAATGCCTGGCTGACGCTTCCGGCGGACGCCGATATTTTGTTTGAAACACCGCTGCACCTGCGCCTCAGCAAGGCTGCAGCGCAGCTTGGCGTCGACATGAACCTTCTGTCAGCACAAGCCGGGCGTGCCTGAAGCACACTATGGGTAGCACCAGGAGCAGCAGCATACTCGCGTTTGATTTCGGCCTTCGCCAGATCGGCGTTGCCACTGGCAACACCTTAACCAACACCTGTGAACCGCTCACGGTATTGCGGGCCAGGGACGGCATTCCAGATTGGCAGGTGTTAGACGCGCTGATCGCTGAATGGCAGCCCGGTATCATCGTGGTCGGGCGCCCACTGAACATGGACGACACCGAGAGTGAGCTCTCCAGAAGGGCGCTGAAGTTTGGGCGTCGACTGGAAGCACGTTTCCGCACACCCATCGAATACGCCGACGAGCGTCTTTCCAGCTTCGAGGCTAAACAGCTATTGCAGGAAAGAGGGCACCGAGGCGACTATAAAAACGCACCCGCCGATAGCCTCGCCGCGCAACTGATATTGCAAACCTGGCTAGCGGACCGTTAGCGAAGAAAGTTTTGTCTGGACTCGTCGTCGTTCATTTCCATGCTCAACGACGGCGCTCTGGCGAGTGCGTCTCCGCCGTCTGCATCCAGCTTGATCATAAGCCGCAGGTCGTTGCGTGAATCTGCGTGGGCCAGTGCCTTCTCTTCGTCGATCGAGCCCTCTTTGTAGAGCTTGAACAGCGCCTGATCGAAGGTCTGCATACCCTGCTCATTGGAGTTACCCATCAACTCTTTGAGCAGGTGGACTTCACCCTTGCGGATCAGATCCGACACCAGCGGTGTATTGAGCAACACTTCGATTACCGCGCGACGACTTTTGCCGTCGCGGGTAGGCACCAATTGCTGGGCCACCATGCCGCGCAAGTTCAATGACAGGTCCATCCAGATCTGATCGTGGCGCTCTACAGGGAAGAAGTGCTGTATGCGATCCAGGGCCTGGTTCGCGTTGTTGGCGTGCAGGGTGCACAAGCAGAGGTGACCGGTCTCGGCAAACGTAATCGCCTGCTCCATGGTTTCTTTGGTTCGAACCTCACCAATCATGATGACATCGGGGGCCTGGCGCAGCGTATTCTTCAGCGCCACGTCAAAGCTCTCCGTATCAATACCCACTTCCCGTTGCGTCACAATGCAGCCGGCGTGATCGTGAATAAATTCAATAGGGTCCTCGATGCTGATGATATGGCCGGTACTGTTGTGGTTTCGATACCCAATCATGGAAGCCAGTGAAGTCGACTTACCGGTGCCCGTTGCGCCCACGAAGATCACCAGCCCGCGCTTGGTCATCGCCAGGTCGCGAATGACCGGCGGCAGGTTCAGATCGTCAATAGAGGGGATGGTCGTCTCAATCCGCCGCAGCACCATGCCGGGCTGATTGCGCTGATAAAAGGCACTGGCACGAAACCGACCGATGTCCTCACGCGCCACGGCGAAGTTGCATTCGTTATGAGTGGCGAACTCCTCCCGCTGCGCATCGCTCATAACTCCGGTCACGACCTTGTGCACCTGCTCAGCAGTGAGCTTATGATCAGACACCGGCATAACCTTGCCGTTGATTTTAAGGCTGGGAGCGACACCTACTGTGATGAAAGCGTCAGAGGCTTTTTTGTCCACCATGAACTTCAGCAGCTTATCGATATCCATGTTAGGACCTCTCTGACGTTGCGCAGCTCCGGGCCAGCGCCTTTGATACTTTTAGTGCGGCTTCAGCTATTGGAGACACACGGCCGCGCCGTAACGCTAATGAATGAGTTAGAAATTGTCCGGCATCTTGGCTTTCTCGCGAGCGACGTCACGCGATATCAGTCGCTGCTCTACCAGTCGCTCCAGACATTGGTCCAGGGTCTGCATACCCAGATTTGCACCGGTCTGAATTGCCGAGTACATCTGCGCAACTTTATCTTCCCTGATCAGGTTACGTATCGCCGATGTGCCGCGCATGATTTCATGCGCTGCCACCCGGCCGCCGCCCTGTTTTTTCAGCAGCGTTTGCGAAATCACCGCCTGCAGAGATTCCGACAGCATGGAGCGCACCATTGCCTTTTCGGCGGCGGGGAATACGTCGATCACCCGGTCAATTGTTTTGGCGGCTGACTGAGTGTGTAGCGTGCCAAAGACCAGGTGACCCGTCTCGGCCGCCTCAAGCGCCAACTTGATCGTTTCGAGATCTCGAAGCTCACCTACCAGAATAATGTCGGGGTCTTCCCGCAGGGCCGAGCGCAGCGCCTCGCTAAAGCCCAGGGTATCGCGGTGGACCTCGCGCTGGTTAACCAAGCACTTTTTACTCTCGTGGACAAATTCAATGGGATCCTCAATGGTGAGGATGTGCTCGTACTTGTTATCGTTAATGTAATCGATGATGGCGGCAAGCGTTGTGGACTTGCCAGAGCCCGTGGGTCCGGTGACCAACATCAGCCCTCTGGGAATCATCGCGATATCTTTGAAGACCTGGCCCATACCCAAATCTTCCATGGACAGAACTTTGGATGGAATGGTCCGGAACACGCCGCCGGCGCCGCGGTTCTGATTGAACGCATTGACACGGAAGCGCGCGACGCCCGGTACCTCAAACGAAAAGTCCGTTTCCATGAACTCTTCGTACTCTTTGCGCTGCTTATCATTCATGATCTCGTAGATCAGTTCATGAACCTGCTTATGGTCCATGGGCGGCAGATTAATACGCCGTACGTCACCGTCCACGCGAATCATCGGCGGCAAGCCTGCAGAAAGGTGCAAATCCGACGCGCCTTGCTTTGCGCTGAATGCCAGCAGCTCTGTGATATCCATAGGTTTTGTTTCCCTGTTCCAACCTTTTTAAGCAGTTTTTTTAAGCAGTTTTTAGCAAAGCAGTGCACTAATGCGCACGCCGGTTAAAATGACGCCGCCGGTTGTGTATTCACGCCGAGTAGGTCCGGCCTACCGTTCACCCCGAACCACGCCCAAGTTGCCAGGAAGCAGCATGACAGACGCCACAATAGCCCAGAATATAGCAAAGCTCAGGGACAGAATACGAATCGCGTCACAAAACTGTGGCCGTGATCCCGGCGAGATTACCCTGCTGGCAGTCAGTAAAACCAAGCCCGCCGCCGCGATTCGTGCCGCCGCTGCCGCCGGTGCGACACAGATCGGGGAAAATTATGTGCAGGAAGCACTCGAAAAAATCGATGAACTTAAGTCCCTTTCGCTAACCTGGCACTTTATTGGCCCGCTGCAATCGAACAAAACCCGCGACGTAGCGGCACACTTTTCCTGGGTGCATAGCGTGGAGCGCGAAAAGATCGCCAGACGCCTCAATGATCAAAGGCCCGACGGGCTGCCACCTTTGAATATCTGTTTGCAGGTCAATATCAGTGAGGAAGCTAGCAAAGCGGGCGTACAGCCCGACGCCCTTCCAGTGCTTGCCGAGCAGATCGCCGCGCTACCGAAACTGCAGCTGCGCGGCTTGATGGCTATCCCTGCCCCACCCCCGCCGGACGCCGATATCAACAGCGATGCCGTGCGAGCCCCCTTTGCCGCCTTGCGCGAATTGCTCGAGGATCTGCAGCCGCAGCACCCAGGGCTCGATACGCTCTCTATGGGCATGTCTGCAGATTTGGAAGCTGCAATTGCAGAGGGCGCTACGATAGTTCGAATCGGCACCGACATCTTTGGAAGCCGCTGATTGCGCGGGCCGGCGCGTGTATACTCTGCTGCCCCAACCGGGAAATCGGTCACAGAAAGTGAAACATCTCAAAGTCGGCTTTATCGGCGCTGGCAACATGGCCAGCAGCATGGTGGGAGGCCTGTTGGCAAAAGGGCTGCCTGCAGAGAATATTTCTGCGAGCGATCCCAAACCAGAGTCCCTGCAAAAGCTGCTGCAGCTCGGCCCCGTATCAACCTCTACGGACAACTTTGCGACAGTCGCAGACGTCGATGTGGTGGTGCTGGCGGTCAAGCCGCAGCTCATGCGCGACGTTGTCTCGCCTCTGCAAAGCGCCCTGCAAAGCAACGGTGCAGTGGTGGTTTCTATCGCTGCGGGTATCACTCTTGCGCAATTTCATCGGTGGCTGGGAGATGTACCAATTATTCGCTGCATGCCCAACACACCCGCGTTGTTGCGTGCTGGCGCATCGGCCTTGTTCGCAGGCAACGGAGTTAGTCCCGCGCAATGCCAACTCGCTGAAGCCGTTTTGGAAGCTGTGGGCACGGTATGTTGGACTGACGACGAGGCGCAAATGGACGCGGTTACTGCCCTGTCGGGTAGCGGCCCAGCCTATTTCTTTCTGTTGATGGAGGCGATGAGTGCTGCCGGAGCGAAGCTGGGCCTGAATGCCGCTACCAGTGAAGCACTGGCCATTCAGACTGCTCTAGGTGCAGCGCGGATGGCCGCGGAAAGCGACCTTTCAATCGACGAACTGCGTCGGCGCGTAACAAGCCCTAACGGTACCACTGAGCGGGCCGTTAATAGCTTACAAGCATCCGGTTTGGAACACATTGTAGAGGCAGCCATGGCGGCTGCGGCACATCGCTCTCGCGAGCTAGCAGAGGAAACGGAATAGATCTATGGGCCCGGTAACCGATTCATTCACATTGTTGGTAGACGTTGTTTTTAATTTGGTGATGCTGGTCGTCATGCTGCGTTTTCTGCTGCAGCTGGTGCGCGCAGATTTTTACAATCCCATCTCGCAAGCCATTGCCAAGCTGACCAACCCAGCCATCCTGCCATTGAGGCGGGTCATACCGGGCTACGGCGGCTTCGACGTCGCAACTTTAGTTCTGCTGTTAGCTGCGGAA
The DNA here is from genome assembly GCA_043585095.1 of Cellvibrionales bacterium. Taxonomy (GTDB): domain Bacteria; phylum Pseudomonadota; class Gammaproteobacteria; order Pseudomonadales; family Halieaceae; genus JANQIO01. Next base: position 3,517,153 of record CP121321.1, on the reverse strand, counting down.
ATGCTTGCGATCGTGCTGCTCGGCCTGGTTCATGGCGGGCTGGTGCCGGTGCTGTATGTGCTGCTTTGGGCACCTCTGGGCATTATCAATCTATTCCTGAGTTTTTACTTTTTCGCGATATTGGCGAGCATCATTTTAAGTTGGGTAGCGCCGGGCAATGGCAGCCCCGTGGTTCATCTACTGCATCAGCTTACCGAGCCTGTTATGGCGCCGTTTCGGCGCCTACTGCCCGCGATGGGCGGCCTGGACTTATCGCCCATCTTTGTTTTTATCGCTATTCAAATCGCGCAGATTTTTGTGAGCTACGCTGCCCGCGGCGTTCAGCTCAGGCCCGCTCTCGTTGTCGGATTTTAAAGGGCTACGGCCGTCGCCATGACTGATTTAGCTGAGCAAAAAGACATTGTCACGCCGCAGACCGAGCACTTTGCCGAAGGCATTTTGCTGGCCTGTGGTCGGCGGTTGGAGCAATTTGAGCTGATCTACGAGACCTATGGCACGCTTAACGCCGACAAGTCGAATGCGATTTTGGTATGCCATGCGCTGAGTGGCAATCATCACGCAGCCTGCTACCACAGTCACAGCGACCGCAAACCGGGCTGGTGGGATGCCTGTATTGGTCCGGGAAAGGCCATCGATACCAACAATTTTTTTGTGGTGTCGCTAAACAATCTTGGCGGCTGCCACGGCTCTACCGGGCCGCTGAGTATCGACCCTTCCACTGGACGTGAGTACGGGCCCAACTTTCCTCCGGTGCGCGCGCGGGACTGGGTTCACAGCCAGGCCATGCTGGCAGACCGATTGGGGATCACCTGCTGGGCTGCCGTTGTTGGTGGCAGCCTGGGAGGCATGCAGGCCATGCGCTGGGCACTGGAGTACCCGGAGCGCGTCAAACATTGCGTGGTCATCGCGGCGGCATTGAAGCTCAGCGCGCAGAACATCGCCTTCAATGAGATTGCCAGGCAGGCCATCGCCTCGGATGTCGATTTCCACGAGGGCCGCTATCGCGACCACGGCAGCGTTCCCAGACGCGGACTCTCCATCGCAAGGATGGTCGGGCATATGACGTATCTGTCCGACGATGCCATGGCAGAAAAATTTGGCCGTGATTTGCGCAGCGGTAGCCTCGAACCTGGCAACGACAGCGACGTCGAATTCCAGGTGCAAAGCTATCTGCGCTATCAGGGCAGCGTATTTTCCGAGAGTTTTGACGCCAACACCTACATGCTAATGACGCAGGCGCTGGACTACTTCGATCTGGCCAGAGAGTACGGCGGTGATCCTGTGGCGGCGTTCCAGCACGCCAAGGCGTCATTTCTGGTGCTGTCATTCAGCAGCGACTGGCGTTTTTCACCGGCCCGGTCTCGAGAGATCGTCGATGCGTTGCTGGCGGCGGGTAAGAACGTCTCCTACGCTGAAATCGACGCCGATCAGGGGCACGATGCCTTTCTGTTGCCTATCCCACGCTACTTGCAGGTTTTTAAAGCTTATATGGAAAGGGTACGGCCGACGTGAGACAGGATCTGACCCATATTCAACGGTGGATTGAGAAGGGCAGTCGCGTGCTGGATTTGGGCTGCGGGGACGGTGAGTTTTTGGCGCAACTGCAGGCCGATCGCGACACCATCGGTCTAGGCCTGGAGATCAACCCGGACTATATCAATGCCGCTATAGCACGCGGACTGAATATTATTGAGCAGAACATTGATCAGGGCCTCAGTAATTTTGGAGACAAGAGCTTTGACACCGTAGTGATGGCGTTCGCGCTGCAGGCCGTGCATTCACCTCACACAGTGTTGGATGAAATGCTGCGCGTCGGCCACCAGGGCATTGTGACCTTCCCCAATTTTGGCCACTGGCGCTGTCGCCTGTATTTGAGCCTGCGCGGGCGCATGCCGGTATCAAAGCTATTGCCCTATACATGGTTCGATACCCCCAACATTCATTTCTGCACGGTGCGTGATTTCGAAACACTATGCGCCGATCGCAACATACGCATACTGCGCCGCCACATGGTCGGACCCGATGATAACGGTGGCTGGTTGACTCGACTGTGGCCAAACCTGTTCGCCAACACGGCGATCTACCACATTACTCGATAGACTGAAGCCATGACACTAACCAAGCGGGTTTCACTGGTTTTGAGTTGCCTTGGAATGCTGCTGCCTCAATCGCTGATGGCAGCGTCGGAAACCTTTGGCCGCTTTGAGGTGCTGTACACCGTAGTGAACACCACCTTTGTTGAGCCCGGGATTGCCAGCCAATATCAGCTGGTCAGAGCAAAAGACCGCGCCTTTATCAATATTGCGATCATCGAAACCTTGGAGGATGGCAAAACGCGAGGCGTGACTGCAAAGCTAAAAGGTCGCAGCTGGGATTTGTTTCAAAATACCTTCCTAACGTTTACGGAAGTGCGTGAAGGCCCAGCTGTTTACTACATAGCGGACTTCGAGTTTAGTGACGAAGAAGTGCGTTTCTTTGAGATAGATATTCTTCCGGAGGGTGGAAGCCGCAGCGAGAGGCTGCTGTTTCACCAAAAAATTTATGAAGAGTAAGCGCAGACCCGATCGTGTGGTCATCGCCAGCGGCAATCGCGGCAAGCTGGCAGAGTTTGCCGCGTTACTGAAAAATTGGCACTGCGAAGTCATTCCACAAAGTGCATTAGACGTGATACCTGCTGAGGAAACGGGCGATAGCTTTGTGGCCAATGCCCTGCTCAAAGCCCGTGCCGCTGCGGCCCAAACGGGCCTTCCGGCCATAGCCGATGATTCGGGCCTGGAGGTTGACGCCTTGAACGGCGCACCCGGTATCTACTCAGCGCGCTACGCGGGTGAAGACGCCGAAGACAAGGACAACAATCACAAGCTGCTGCAGGCGCTAGCCGGCGTTGCGCCCGCTGACCGAAGCGCACGATATCAGTGCGCACTGGTGTACTGCCGGCACGGTGACGACAGCGCCCCCATCATCTGCGAAGCCCGCTGGGAGGGCAGCATCCTGACCGCTGCTTCCGGGGACGGTGGCTTTGGCTATGACCCATTATTTTACAGCGTCAAACACGGCGTCACAGCAGCACAGCTGGAGCCCGCCATCAAGAACCGGGACAGCCACCGCGGCCAGGCCTTGCGCGCGCTACTGGAGGCACTTGAGCTGGAATTTCGGTGAGCCACCTATGAGTTGTGCGCATGAGTGATCTGCAGCTACCACCACTTAGCTTGTACGTTCACATTCCATGGTGTGAACGGAAGTGCCCCTACTGCGACTTCAACTCTCATGAGCCGCAATGCGGTTTACCGGAGCGGGCCTACGTGGAGGCACTGCTGCGGGATCTGGACGACAGCCTGCATTACGTGAAGGGTCGCGAGCTGCTCTCGATTTTTATCGGCGGCGGCACCCCCAGCCTATTTTCTATAGAGAGTATTGCGAGCCTGCTGCGGGGCATTCGCCAGCGCCTGTCTTTGACGGAAGGCTGCGAGATAACCCTGGAAGCCAACCCGGGCAGCGCCGAAGCAGAAAAGTTTGCCGGATTTGCGGACGCGGGCGTCAACCGACTCTCGCTGGGGATTCAAAGCTTTTCCGATAGTCATCTTGAGGCGCTGGGGCGTGTGCACAATGCCGATCAGGCACACGCCGCTGTGGAAATGGCCAGCGCGTCCGGTGTCAGCAGTATCAACATCGATTTAATGCACGGCCTTCCTGGGCAATCACGGGATGCCGCTGCGCTGGACCTGCAGCGCGCTATCGCTTGCCGGACCGATCATCTCTCCTGGTACCAGCTGACCATTGAGCGCAATACTGCGTTTTACAAGAACCCCCCTCTACTGCCCATAGAATCTGAGCTGGGTGATATTCAGGATCACGGCGAAAACCTGATCGCGGCTGCCGGTTTCGAGAACTACGAGGTCTCGGCCTACAGCCAGCCCGGCCAGCTCTGCCGACATAACCTGAATTACTGGGAATTCGGCGACTATCTCGGCATCGGTGCGGGTGCACACGGCAAGATATCCGTGCCAGAGCAAAACCTGATCCTTCGCACCACTAAACGCAAACAGCCGGAGGGCTATCTGGCGAATAGCGAGGCAAAAAGCGTAGAGATTGCCGAGCAGCAACGAGTGGGTGATTTCATGTTGAACGCACTGCGACTCAGCGCGGGGGTTGATACCGCGCTGTTCAGTGCGCGCACCGGTCTGCGGGACGACGCTTATAGCAAGACAGCTGAAGCGCTGGCCAGCAAGGGCCTGCTGACGCTGGACGGCAACCGCATAGCGACAACGGATTTGGGCCGCCGGTTTTTAGATAGCGTGGTAAGCGAGTTTCTTTAAGAAGTGGCGTCCGGTTGGGCACATCATTTAACACCGCTCGAACAGCAAATCCCACACCCCGTGCCCCAACCGCTGTCCGCGCTGCTCAAACTTCGTTAACGGACGACGGGGAGGACGGTCTGCAAACGCGTTAATACCAACGCTGTTGGTCAAGCGTTGCTCCGCCGTCAGTACTTCCATCATATGTTCAGCATAGTTCTCCCAGTCAGTGGCCAGATGCAGCATGCCGCCGGGTTTGAGCCGCTGACACAACAGATCGACAAAATCAGGCTGGATCAGCCGCCGCTTATGATGGCGCTTCTTATGCCAGGGGTCTGGAAAGTAAATTTGTACGCCGTCCAGGCTGGCATCGGCGATGCACTCCTCAAGCACGGCGACTGCATCGTCACAGTAGACCCGAACATTCTCGACACCCTGTTCTGACAGGCCATGCAACAGGCGTCCTACACCAGGTCGATGTACTTCGATACCCAAGAAATTGGTCTCCGGCTCTGCGGCTGCCATAGTGACCAGGGATTGACCCATGCCGAAGCCGATTTCCAGGATCAAGGGTGCCTGTCGTGAAAATACCTGAGCTGCATTCAGCGTACCCGCTTCACGCTCAAGTCCAAAGCGCGGCCAACCGACTTCCAAAGCGCGTTGCTGACCCGCGGTCATACGCCCGTGCCGCAGCACAAAGCTACGAATGCGTTGCGGCTTATCTGGCATTATCGACATCTCGTGGCATTAACGTCTGGTCGCCAGGGTACCGGCAAACAGCATTATCCAGCCCAGCATGAACGCTAAACCGCCCAGCGGGGTTATCGCGCCCAACCAGCGAATTCCACTAATGCTCAACAAATATAAGCTGCCGCAGAAAACCAGCAAGCCTATTGAGAAGGCCCAGCCTGCGATCCGCAACCGAACATGGTCGACGCCGCGCTGCACGAGAGCGACAGCGATTAACGCGAAGGTGTGGAAGAAGTGATACTGAACCGCAGTATCGTAGATGCTCTGCGAGCGGTCATCCAAATGTGACGCCAGTGCATGTGCACCGAAAGCCCCAAGCGCTACCGCTAGCAGACCGCTAGCGGCACCGATCAGAAGGAATCTATCTGAAGAGGGTTTTGTCAAAACGAAGCCGTTAGGCTTCCATACTGGCTCGCAGCTTCTTCATAGCATTTTGTTCAAGCTGGCGGATACGCTCCGCCGATACGCTGTACTCAGCTGCGAGCTCATGCAGTGTTGCCTTGTCCTCGGCAAGCCAGCGCTTGGCGAGAATATCCTGACTGCGTTCGTCCAGCTCATGAAGTGCCAAATGCAGACGCGATTCGCTGCTATCGCGCCAGTCTTCCGCTTCAATAAGTTCCGCGGGATCGTGGCCCTTGTCTTCGAGGTAATTTGCCGGCGCCTGCCAGCTATCCTCGTCATCAGCGTCGGTGGGCGCTTCAAATGTCATGTCATGGGAGCTGAGGCGACCTTCCATTGCTTGCACGTCTTTGACGTCGACATTTAAATCGGCGGCAATCGCTTCAGCTTCGGCCTTGCTCAGCCAGCCAAGCTGCTTTTTCTGACCGCGCAGGTTGAAAAACAGCTTGCGCTGCGCCTTGGTGGTTGCAACTTTCACAATGCGCCAGTTACGCAAAATATATTCGTGCATCTCAGCCTTGATCCAATGCACGGCAAAGGACACAAGGCGAACACCGCGGGCTGGATCAAAACGCTTAACAGCTTTCATGAGGCCAACGTTGCCCTCTTGAATCAGGTCCGCTTCAGGCAGTCCGTATCCCGAATAACTCTTTGCAATATGCACAACAAAGCGCAGGTGAGACATAACGAGCTGACGCGCGGCGTCGAGGTTCTCGTTGTAATACAGGTCTTCAGCCAATTCCCGCTCGCGCTCGTGACTGAGCACGGGGATGCTGCCGACGGCCTGAATATAGGCCCCGAGGTTTGCACCGGGTACTAATTGATCTATGGGAGCAATATTGGTGTTCACTGTCTTAGTCCCTCCAAAAACGGCCTAATATTTTAGCACTCATTATTAGAGAGTGCTAACGGGGAAAAGTTCCGTCTCCGCAGCAGAGCTTCGCCGCCCGAAGTTAAAAAAATAATCCCGCAAACTTAATAAAATCAATAACTTACTTTAATTCAGCCGAAGGCCGCAATCGACGCTTTTCTGAGCCGAAAGCGCCGCACATCACAAGGTGCATCGTTTAGTACGAAACAAGCTGCTATCTGGACGACCTGCGGTCGAGCGCTATTCAGGCTGAATTTTTGACAGATGTCGCGCCACGGCAACCCAGGAACCCAACAATCCCAGCGCGGCACCCACCAGCAGCAGAGCAAAGCTACCTGCGAAACCGAGTCCGCTCAGGACAAAGTCACTTTGATACAACAGCGCGAGGGCTGAAAGGGGTCCACGCAGATACCACAGGGCAAGGCCGACCACGACCCAGGCCACCAACGCACCCCCCAGGCCATACCAAAAGCCCGTATACAAAAAGGGGCGGCGCACGAAGGCATCGCTACCGCCGACCAGCTTGACCACGAGAATTTCCCGACGCCGGTTTTCAATAGCCAGGCGTATAGTGTTGCCGATCACCAGCAGCACACCCAGAGACAGCGTTAGTCCCAGCGTCGTTACCGCGCGCTGGGAAAAGGCCACCAGCGCATTCAAACGCTGAACCCATTCCATATCCAAAACAGCCCGCTGTACCCCAGGCTCAGCCTCCAGGCGCGAGCGCAAGAGCCCTACCTCGGCACCGTTAGCCGAACTCTCGGCAGGCGTAATCAGCAGCACATTCGGTAGCGGATTGTCTTCCAGACGCTGCAGTACATCGCCGAACCCCGACAGCTGCTGGAACTCGGCCAGGGCCTGCTCGCGCGTCACGACCCGCGCGCTGTCTACATCATCTCTTGCCGCCAGCCTGGCACTCAGGGCGCGCGCCGCGTCTACCGACACTTCGGCCCGGAGAAAAAGCGATATCTGTGCCGGACTATCCCAACCGACGCTTACCGTACGGGCGTTTTGCAGGGCCACGTTGAGACCCACTGGCAGCGCTAGCGCAATGCCGATAACCAGCCATGTCATTACGCTGGTGACTGGGCTGGCCAGCAGACGTTGCAGGCTGCCCTTGGCAGAGTGGACGTGGTGGAAACGCCAGGCGCGGAACCTGTCAGGCCACCGCGTACGGCTTTGGCTGGCGCCTCCCGCCATCAGGCGGTGCCGCCTTGGGCGATCAGGCGGCCCTGTCGCAGAGTCAGAATACGATGGTGCATTCTGGAGATGAGCGGCAGGTCGTGGCTGGCAATCAGCACGGTCACGCCGACCTGATTGAATTGCTCAAACAGCTGCATGATCTCTGCGGAAAGCGCAGGATCCAGATTACCGGTGGGCTCATCCGCCAATAGCAGGGTAGGCTTATTAACCACGGCTCTGGCAATCCCCACGCGTTGCTGCTCACCGCCGGACAGAGTCACAGGCATAGACTTCTCCCTGGCCAGCAGACCCACCTTGTCCAAAGCAGCCCGAACGCGGCGGCCTATTTCCTTCGGGGTATAGCCTGAAATCATCAGCGGGAGCGCCACGTTATCGAACACGGTGCGATCAACTAGTAATTGATGGTTCTGGAAGACCACGCCCACCTGTCGACGATGCTGCGGTATCCGGCTGGGACGCATTGATTTAAGCGCCTGGCCGTTCACTGTGACCTGGCCGCGACTGGGCCGCTCCATCAGCATAATGAGCTTTAGCAGGGTGCTCTTACCGGCACCGCTGTGGCCGGTAAGGAACACCATTTCATCGCTGTCGATGGTAAAGCTGACTTCGCTGAGGGCCTCGTGGCCCTCGGGATAGCGTTTGGAGACCCGCTCGAAAACAATCATGCGTCGCCGCTGTGATCAAACAGAGCTTCAATGAATGCGTCGGCGGTGAAGGGCCGCAGATCTTCTGCGGCCTCCCCTACACCGATATATCGGATAGGCAGGCCAAGCTTGCTCGCAATCGCAAAAATAATGCCGCCCTTTGCCGTGCCATCAAGTTTAGTCAAAGTGATGCCGCTTACACCCACCGCCTCGCGAAAGTGTTCGGCCTGCGCCAGAGCGTTCTGACCCATACCCGAGTCCAGCACCAGCATGACTTCGTGGGGCGCCTCGGGAGTCAATTTCGCCATAACCCGAACCACTTTTTTCAGCTCTTCCATAAGGTGATCTTTGTTCTGTAAACGCCCGGCAGTATCCGCAATCAACACATCCACATTGCGCGCTTGCGCGGCCTGCAGTGCATCAAAGATAACGGAAGCGGCATCGGCGCCAGTGTGCTGCGCAATGACAGGCACATGGTTGCGTTCGCCCCAGGCTTGTAACTGCTCTACGGCTGCGGCTCGAAAGGTATCACCCGCCGCCAACATCACGCTTTTGCCTTCATCCTTATAGCGCTTTGCCAGCTTGCCGATCGTAGTGGTTTTGCCCGCGCCATTGACGCCGACCATGAGAATAACGAAGGGCCCATCGGTGACTGGCTGAAGGGGGTTCTCACAGGGCTTGAGCAGGTGCAGAAGCTCCTGCTGCAGGGCGGCATAGAGTGCATCGCCATCTGTAAGATCTTTACGCGATACCCGGTCAGAGAGGCGGGAGACGATATCCATCGTGGCGTCTACGCCCACGTCTGCCTGTAGCAGCGTTGTCTCCAGCTCTTCAAGCAGCGCGTCGTCGATTTCCTTACGACCGAGAAAGGCGCGGCCCAGGCCTGCGGTGAGCTGGCTGCTGGTTCGACTCAGCCCATGGCGCAGCCGCGCAAAGAAACCCGGCCCCTGTGATTCGACTGCATCGGGCTCGCTAGAATCAATCGACGCTTCCAAATCAGGGGTGGCGGGCACGCGGTCAGGCGCCAGCTCAGCCGCGCCGTCAGGCGCATCAGAGGTAGCATCGTCTGGGGTTTCGGGCTTCACCTCGTCGGCGTCCCGGGACTTGTTACGGCCGAACAATTTCATCGCGTGGGAAGACTAAAAACGCGTATTCTATCACCTATGGAAACACCACGGTAATGGCGGCAAGACGCCCGGGCGACAGCGGCCAAATCCGCATCATTGGCGGACTCTGGCGAGGCCGCAAACTTCGTTTTCCCTCTGCACCCGGTCTGCGCCCAACGCCTGACCGCGTAAGAGAAACCGTATTCAACTGGTTAGCCCCCGTCGTGCACGGCGCGCGCTGTCTGGACGCGTTCGCCGGCAGTGGCGCGCTGGGCTTGGAGGCCCTGTCCAGAGGCGCGCAGTTTGTGCAATTTATCGACAGCAACCCGCGCTGCTGTGACAGGATCGACTCGCATTTGGGAGAGCTGGGCGTCGATAACGCACAGTGCCATCGAGACGATTTTATGAGGCGTCTTGAATCGGCCCCAGCGCAGCCATTCGATATCGTGTTTTTGGACCCCCCATTCGACGAGGGTTTTTACGCCGAGGCCGCTCAAGGGCTCGAGGAAAACGGCTGGCTCACATCAGACGCATGGGTTTACGTTGAGTCGCGCGCTCGTAGTGAAGCACCCACGATGCCCTCGCGGTGGGCAGCCCACCGCGAGAAGGTGATGGGTGATGTCCGGTCCGGGGTGTTTGTGCGTAATCACTAATTTGTTTAGCATCCCAGCGAAACAGGGGCCCATATGAAACGCGTCATTTATCCAGGAACGTTCGATCCGATTACCAACGGTCATGTCGACTTAGTGGAACGCGCAGCGCGGCTGTTCGACGAAGTTATCGTTGCCATCGCGCACAGTGAAAAGAAAACACCGCTATTCACGCTTGAGCAGCGCGTCACGCTGTGCAGAGATTCGCTTTCGCATCTGGATAACATTGAGGTTTGCGGCTTTAGCAATTTGCTCACAGAATTTGCCATCAGCAAACAAGCAAACTGCGTGTTGCGCGGGCTGCGGGCGGTGTCTGACTTTGAGTATGAGTTCCAGTTGGCCAATATGAATAGGGCGCTCTATCCGGAGTTTGAATCCGTGTTCCTGACACCCTCCGAGCACCTGTCATTTATCTCGTCGTCCCTGGTGAAAGAGATCGCCGCATTGCAGGGTGACATAACGCCCTTCGTACCCACTAACGTGAGTGCGGCGCTTACCGAACGCTTTGCTGACGCATAGCGCGGCGCACTGAAAGCTGATACGGGCTAGCGCTGGCAATTACGGCAGTAGACCGTGCTCCGCTGGGAGAGACGAACCTCTCGGAGTATCTCGCCACAGCGCGGGCACGGTTCTCCACCGTGGTCATAGACATTGAGTTGTTGCCTGAAGTAACCCGGCTTGCCATCACCCCCGACAAAATCACGCAAGGTAGTTCCGCCTTGCTTAACCGCTGCCGCTAACACCTGACGAATAGCCGCTTCAAGCCCTTCATAGCCGGGTCGTGACACTCGCCCCGCAGCACGCCGGGGTCGCAGTCGGGCAAGAAACAGCGCTTCATTTGCATAGATATTGCCCACACCGACCACCACGCGACTGTCCATAATGAAGCTCTTTAGCGGGGCTTTTCGGCCCCGCGACAGCGTGAACAGATAGTCTGCGCTGAACGCGTCTTCCAGCGGCTCGGGCCCCAAATGGCGCAGTAACGCATGTTCTGCAGGATCCGTTACCGTCCATAGCATGCAGCCGAAGCGCCGGGGATCGTTGTAACGCAGGACACGACCGGAACCCAGGACGAGATCAACGTGGTCGTGTTTAGCGGGTGGCTCTGACTTGGTCAGTACACGCAATGAGCCCGACATTCCCAAGTGAACAATCAGTGTTCCTGCTGATGTAGAGAATAGTAAGTACTTACCTCTGCGCTTGATGTCATAGATCCTGGCGCCTGGCAAAAGCCGCGTCACCTCATCGGGTATGGGCCAGCGCAAGCGCCGCTCACGCACTTCGATGTGCGAGATGACCTCATCTTTTGCATGGGGCAAAAGTCCTCGGCGGGTTGTTTCGACTTCGGGCAACTCTGGCATGGTCTTTCTTCTTACTCAGCTCGCAATCAACTTGTTGCCATAGGGAGGCCCGCTCAGGGAGGCCCGCTCAGGGAGGCCCGCTCAGGGAGGCCCGCTCAGGGAGGCCCGCACACGGCCATCCAGGCAAGCCATGCCCACAAATCTCTCAGACACAAAAAAACCCGCCGCGGCGGGTTTTCGGCGACGGCCTGAAGCCGTCAGCGCTGCCCAATGGTTACTTAATCTTGGACTCTTTGTACATCACGTGCTTACGGACCACTGGGTCGTACTTCTTCATTTCCATCTTGTCAGGCGTATTACGCTTGTTCTTATCCGTGGTGTAGAAATGACCAGTGCCGGCCGACGATACGAGCTTAATCTTTTCTCTCATGTCTATTCTCCTCGAAACAGGTCTGTTTAGACCTTCTCACCGCGGGCACGAATATCCGACAGCACGTCATCGATGCCCTTCTTATCGATGATGCGCATGCCTTTGCTGGAGACACGAAGGCGTACAAAGCGCTTCTCGGACTCCACCCAAAAACGGTGGTGATGCAGGTTCGGCAAAAACCGCCGCTTAGTGCGGTTCTTCGCGTGGGATACGTTATTTCCAGTGACCGGGCGCTTACCCGTCACCTGACATACTCTGGCCATGATGACTCACTCTCAGGCGCAATTTAAAGATGCGCTCAGACTACTTTTAACGGTACGTGTAACAAATACAGGCGGGCGAACCCTGACGTGTTGCCGGGGGGATGCCGAAACGAGCGCGACTTTATACCAGAACACCTCTGTTTACACAAGGAAAGCTGTCGCCTTGTATTCGCAGTCGGTCAGCAGGCTGCAGGCCGACAACCGACATCCAGAGCGCAAGCTGCGTTAATTTATAGCAAGCGCTCCAGGCTTTTTATCGCACCCCGCTCTGGGCTTTTTATCGCACCCCGCTCTGGGCAGTTCATAGCAAACCGCCCTCGGCGAATGAGTACGTTGCCCCGCGGCCTACAATAATGTGGTCGAGAACCCGGATATCGATCAGCGCCAGCGCCGCCTGAAGGCGCTCGGTAATTCGGCGATCAGCAGCGCTGGGTTCAGCCACTCCCGATGGGTGGTTGTGCGCAAAGATTACGGCCGCAGCCTGCAGCGACAGGGCTCGTTGCAGCACTATCCGCGGGTACACTGCAGCACCATCAAGGGTGCCCAGAAACAGATCCTCACAGCGAATCAACCCGTGCTGCGCATCCAGGAACAGGCAGCAAAATATCTCGCGTGATCCGTCGCGCAGGTGCGCCTGCAAGAACTGTCGAGTCTGCCCAGGACTGGTTAGTACTGCACCGTGGCGAAGCGACTCCTGCCCGTGTCGTCTCGCCAGTTCCATCGATGCCTGCAAAACGCTGGCTTTGGCGAGACCCATGCCGGGCTCTATCGATAGCTCGGACAGCGAAGCAGCCAATAAAGCGTGCCAGCCTCCAAATCGCTCCAACAAGGCAACCGACAGCTCCACAACGCTACGACCGCCGCCGCCCGTGCCCAACAGTACCGCCAGCAGCTCCGCGTCACTTAAGGACCTGACGCCGTAGCGAGACAGTTTTTCACGCGGCCTGTCCTGCACCGGCACACTCGACACGCGCATGAGCTACCTCCCTGCAGCACAAAACCGGCGTATGTAAAAACACTGTACGGGTGGTATCGTAGCAGGCCTTTTCCGAGCGGTAGCTACTCCCATGGGGCGACTTTACAACCGAAACGTGCTGCTGGGTGTGACTGGCGGTATCGCCGCCTATAAATCTGCACAGTTAGTGCGTGATTTGCGCGAAGCCGGCGCAAATGTGCGTGTGGTGATGACGCACGGCGCAACTGAGTTCATTACACCCCTAACCCTGCAAGCCCTGTCGGGTCAGCCTGTACATCTTGAGTTGCTGGACGCAGAAGCCGAAGCGGGTATGGGTCATATCGAGCTGGCGCGGTGGGCGGATGCGGTAGTGATTGCTCCCGCCACAGCGGACGTCATTAGCCGCATCGCGCAAGGTCGCGCTGACGATCTGCTGACCACGCTGGTGTTGGCAACACCTGCCCCGCTGGTCGTCGCGCCAGCAATGAACCAGCAGATGTGGCGCGACCCCGCAACACTGGAAAATGTTGAAACGCTACGCAACCGCGGTATGCATATCGCTGGCCCGGACGACGGTTCCCAGGCCTGTGGCGATATTGGCCCAGGGCGCATGCATGACCCAGCGCTTATTGTTGCGGCGACCGAAAGCCTGTTCACGTCGCGGCTGCTGGACGGCGTTAGAGTCGTGATCACAGCAGGTCCGACACGGGAGGCTCTCGACCCCGTGCGCTATATCAGTAATCACAGTTCCGGGAAAATGGGTTTTGCGCTGGCGCGGGCCGCTGTGGAAGCGGGTGCGGTCACCACCCTGATCGCGGGGCCGGTGACATTGGAAACTCCTGGGCAAGTGCAACGCATTGACGTGGTAAGCGCCGACGATATGCACGCTGCCGCACAAGAGCAGGCGGCTAACTGTGACCTCTTTATAGGCTGCGCTGCGGTTGCTGATTATCGACCAGCGAATGTGCAGGATCAAAAAATCAAAAAGCAGGGCGAGACCGTCACCCTGGAAATGGTGAAAAACCCCGACATCATCGCCGCGGTTGCGAACCTGTCACCTGCGCCCTTTACTGTTGGCTTTGCAGCAGAAACTCAAGACTTACTGGCCTACGCAGAAGCCAAGCTTGGTGCCAAGGGACTCGATATGATCGTCGCTAACGATGTGTCGTCCAGCGAATCCGGTTTCAACAGCGAGCAAAATGCCGCCACCATACTATGGCAAGGCGGACGGCAGGATCTGCCTTTGAGCAATAAAGGTCATATGGCGGGAGAAATCCTGAAACAGATCGCGCACCAAATGGCGACCGCTAAATCTACTTAACGCCCATTGCCGGGTGGCGCTCCATGCGCAGCCGAACTCTGGATGTGAATCAATGTTTTACACTGGCCCGGATACTCGCTTTGCTTTATAACAAGCGCTTAACACTAACTATCTGTCGCGACGGCGACCACATGGTTCAGTAAGAGTGTTAAGGGAAAGTGTTGTGTAAATCGGTATGTGAACGAGTTGAGTGAGATATCTGAAAAGAAAAGCGTCTGCTATTCTCTTTTCAAGATATTCGTCAGCTCCCATCGAGCAGGATAGGAAGCGCTCTGGGTCAAAAGAACAATAATCCGCAGCCCGGCCCACCAAGCAGCCGCCAAACGATTAGAGAAGCGTTGTACCAAGCATGCTAAAGAAAAAGAAACCTGTTGAGGAAGACGTTGGCGCCGAGATTACCCAGGGAATTTCTGGCGACGGCAATGCGCTGCACAGACAGTGGTTGATCACCTTGCTCGCCATCCTGCTGCCGCTGCTGGGCTGCTTTGTCTATTTGTTGCTGATTAGAGACGCCGCGCTTCAAGAGCAGCAGATCGTGCGTGCTGCGCGCAGTCATGCTGCACAACAGGCGGCCAGCGTAGAGAGCTTGCTACTGCAATATCGGGAGCGACTGGCCGCTGCCGCACTGTCGCCACTTGCACTATCGGCAATCAGCTCCGGCGATGCCGACGATTTAGCGCTGGTTGAAACCGCCATGCTTGATTATTTCCCGGGGGTGACCAGCCTTCGCCTGATAGCGATTGGCGAACTCGGCACGGCGACACTGGAAAGCGCCGCTTTGGGCCTACGCAATCATATTGAGGTCGATTTGCTGCGCCGCACCACGCAAGGCGAAAGTACTCAGCCCGAATCCTATGAATTCGGTGACCGCTGGCTCACATCTCTCGCCGAGGGCGTGCAGCACCCACGCCTGAACAACAAACGCGCTGTCATTCTGGCGACGCTGGACAATCAGGTGTTCACAACGGCGCTGGCTGCAATGGGCGAAGAACTCGGTCGCAGCGAACTGCAGCAGGTCTACCGCAGCGGCAACTTTACCCGCACTGACGTCATCGCCGCTGCCGGTACCGGTGCCGCCGACGCCTTTCAGGCAGATACCCTGCTTAACGGCGGCAAATGGCATCTGCGCTTCACTCCTTCTGGCCAGATGCTAAGTCTTTATGGGGTCAGCAATACGGCGCCCGTAATCGCGTTTGCGGCAGCGCTGGTCGTGGTTCTGGCCGGCATGGTGATGTTTTTGTTGTCGCTGCAGCGGGTACTGCGAACCGAGGTAGATCGCATTAGCAGCGGCGCAGACCGAAAGAGCGCACTGACGGTTTCGGTTCCCGAGCTACTGCCACTGGCCAGGCAACTGCGTCGCGTCACGCTACGCAAAGCGACGACGCTGGGCGCAGGCAAAAAAGGTAGCGTCGCCAATGTTGCCCGACAGGCAAGAGAGGACTCCACGAGTGGCATCGGGGTGGTTGAAGACGATTTTGAAGACAGTGTTGAAAACCATGAAGAGGGCGCAGCAGGGGATGCAAAACAAGGCGCGAACGAAGAGTCCGCTGCATCGGCCACAGCATTCCCAGAGCACGTGTTTCGCGCCTATGACATACGCGGTTTGGTGGGGTCCGAAATCAACGAGGAGTTTGCCAACCGACTTGGCCTCGCTCTGGGCACTCTAGCGGAAGAAGAAGGGCAGCAGGCACTGGTGGTTGGCTCCGACGGCAGGCTATCCAGTGCTTCTATCAAAAATGCCCTTGTGAAAGGCTTGCTTGATAGTGGTCGTGACGTCATCGATATTGGTCTGGCACCGACACCGCTGATGTATTTCGCTACGCACACGACTAGCACCCAAACGGGCGTCATGGTGACCGCCAGTCACAACCCTGCAGACTACAACGGGTTTAAGATCACCCTCGCTGGCAAGCCGCTAGCGGATGATGCCCTGCTAGCTCTGCAATCCCGCATGGAGGCAGGCCAGTTTAGTAGCGGCGCAGGTCGCCTGGCCAAACAAGACGTCAAGAGCAGTTATCTGGATGCTGTCGCCGGCGATATCGCCATTAGTTCGCCCCTGAAAATTGTAGTAGACGCAGGTAACGGAGCGGCAGGCGATATCGGTCCGCGCACGCTTGAAGCGCTGGGCTGTGAGGTTGTGCGTTTGTACTGCGACATTGATGGCAACTTCCCGAACCATCACCCGGACCCGGCAGTAGATGAGAACCTGGCGGACTTGCAGGCAAAGGTACTGGAAGAGGGAGCCGATTTCGGTGTTGCCTACGACGGCGACGGCGACCGACTTACCGTTGTCGCCGGCAACGGCGAAATCGTGCGCAATGACTTGCTGCTGATGATGTTTGCACAGGACGTGGTGTCCAGAAACCCTGGCGCAGATGTCGTATTTGACGTGAAGTGCAGCCGCCACCTGACCCAGTTGGTCAGCAAGCATGGCGGCAGGCCAATATTATGGAAAACGGGTCATGCCTTTATGCGCCAGAAGATAATGGAAACCGGCGCGCTCCTGGGCGGCGAGTTTTCCGGACACGTATATTTTGGAGAGCGCTGGTTTGGATTTGACGATGCCGTTTACGCTACCGCTCGACTGGCAGAAATCGTCAGCGGCACCGGCCTGGATTTGCTGACCTTGTTGGAGGAGTACCCGCAAACCGCCAACACGCCCGAAATTAAAATTCCAGTGGCCGACGATGAGAAGTTCAACATTATTCAAGAGCTCATCGAGCACGCGCAGTTTGGTAACGGCAAGGTCACCAGCCTTGACGGCATACGGGTAGACTTCAATGACGGCTGGGGACTGCTGCGAGCCTCAAATACTACTCCGGCATTAACTGCGCGCTTCGAAGGTCACGACGCCGATGCCCTGGAGCGTATCAAGCAATTATTTCGCGATCAGCTGGCTGAGATAGCGCCAGCGCTAGACGGCAGTTTCTGATATGGCACGTGAGTCTGCGCTGCGCATCGCTGAAGTCCTGACCGAAGCGCTCCCCTATATCCAGCAATTTACCGGCAAGACTCTGGTTATAAAGTTTGGCGGCAACGCCATGGTGGACCCAGCGCTGCACGAGAGCTTTGCACGGGACGTCGTGCTAATGAAGTTAGTAGGGGTCAACCCCATCGTCGTACATGGCGGCGGCCCACAAATTGGCGCACATCTGGAAAGGTTGGGAATCAAATCCGAATTTGTCGACGGAATGCGCGTGACCGACAGCGACACCATGGACGTGGTTGAGATGGTGTTGGGCGCCTCGGTTAATAAAGAGATCGTATCCAGCATCAATCGTGCCGGCGGCAAAGCCATTGGCGTAACCGGTAAAGACGGCCAACTCATCCGCGCACGCAAGATGGAGGTGACACGCCAAACTCCTAGAGTTCAGGCGCCTGAAATAATTGATATCGGGCAGGTCGGTGAAGTCGAAAAAATCGATATTGAAGTACTAAGCATGATTCAAAACAGTAACTTTATTCCGGTCATTGCGCCTATCGGCGTTGGCAGCGACGGTCGCTCATACAACATTAACGCTGACCTGGTGGCAGGAAAATTGGCTGAAGTTATGCAGGCTGAAAAGCTGATGCTGCTGACCAACGTCGACGGCTTGCTCGACAAAGCCGGTGAGTTGCTAACGGGTTTGTCCATTTCACGTACCGAAACGTTGTTGGCGGACGGCACCGTTCAGGGCGGCATGCTGCCCAAGATCCAATGCGCGCTGGACGCGGTAAAGAGCGGCGTGAAGAGCGCTCATATTATTGATGGGCGCGTTCCGCATGCCGTGCTGCTAGAAGTTTTTACCGCGGAAGGCGTGGGCACGATGATAAACAATCGCGCGTGACGCCCTGGTCACAACCCTGTTGGTGCTCAAAGCTGTAACGCCAAAAATCTCCGTCTCAAAACTCTCGCTGCAAAAAAGCCTGAACCTAAAAACACAAAGCCCGGAAAACCAGCTTCTAAAAACCCGGATTGTAAAAAACCTTGGCTCCTTTGCGGTCTATTTCTTGCAGCTCTCCTACCTTGGGGCTAGCATAGTTAGTTGTCGCCGCAGTTGTGGCTTTATCACGTTCTATAACGTAGTTGACTCATGTCACCGAGAAAATCACAAAGGCGCCAACAGATTCTGGAAGCCCTGGCGCAAATGCTGGAGGCCAATCCTGGGGAGCGCATTACCACTGCGCGCCTCGCAAAGCAGGTTGGCGTTTCGGAAGCGGCGCTTTATCGGCATTTTCCCAGCAAGTCTAAAATGTTCGAGGGTCTCATAGAGTTCATTGAAGAAACCCTGTTTAGCCGCATCAATCTGATTCTCACCGAAGAATCGACTGCAGAGGTTCGTTGCGAAAAAATGCTAACTTTGCTGCTGGCTTTTACGGAGCGCAACCCAGGCATCACCCGAATACTCACTGGCGATGCGCTTGCCGGTGAGACCGAGCGCTTGCATCTTCGCGTCGCACAGCTTTTTGATCGTTTCGAAACGCAGCTAAAACAGGTGCTGCGAGAGGCGGAGATGCGAGAGGGTCTGCGTCCAGTTATAACGGTTACCGCGGCCGCCAACTTGATGCTAGCCGTCGCAGAGGGGCGGATATCCCAATACGTGCGCAGCGGCTTCCAACGCAGCCCGATGGACGCGTGGCAAGAGCAGTGGACGTTACTTGTCACTGACTTTTTCCGCCCGACTGCGGTCACCAATGCACAGGTATCTCCCGGCAACACAGGCTGAAGTCTGTCTGTTTCACGGCTTGCGGTAATTACTACTTCGGGTGATACGGATTCGAGTTACGACTCAGTCCTACGCATGGCTCATTCAGGCATGCACACTTGAGCCGCACTCAGCTTCAGAGATATCAGACGCATCAAACGATACGAATTCTGCAAAACAACCCGTGAGAGTGCCTTTAGTCCCGCGCAGAGCTTGATGCACGCCGGCGCAATTCAACTTTGTCGAGTAAGGTGGCGAAGCGATCAATGTCGCGTTGATAGCCCTGCTCGACTGCGCCAATTTCACGGATGCGCTCGCTGATAGCGCGCTCCGTTTCAGCAATTTCGCCACGCAGACCATCAATCGCATCAACAAGCTCAACGGGGACCGCTTGGCCGCGACGCTCAAGATCAGCTGCTCGCTCCTGATTACTTTCAACTTGCTGCATCAAGGAGCGCACATTAGAGCGCAGAATGCTGATGCGGATGCGTAACTCACTCAACGCTCTGTCCCGAGCCGCCTCAATGTCTTCGATGCTGGAGTACCGCAGCATCAACGATTCGTCCCATTTGCGCAGACGCTCAGCTTCTTCGGCGGCAATGCGGTCCAGGTAAGCCTGTCCGGACTGATCGGCGAGCTCTTCCTGAGTCAGCGTTCTAGGCACCACCCGGTGCAGGCTGCCATCTCGATTGAGTATCTCGTAACCCTGCTGAACGTACTGCGGCGGGATCGTATAGTCGATCACCGTAATACCGTTTTCGTTCACATAGCGATAAAGATAATCGGCAGCCAACATCGGCCCGGCACTTACGGCGAGAACGAAACCGGCGAGCAGCGATGTTCTGCGTATCGTCTGCGTTGCTTTGTGCACCATTTTATAAGCCAATGTTTTACAACTTCCTCACAGCATAGGTGCTAAAAAACGGCCGCACAAGCCGCGCGCCAAATAGCTAGCCTACCCCGAACTAGCTCCACGCTACTAGCGTAAGCTCAATACATTTCAGGCAACGCCGTAGCGTGCCCTGTACTCCTCCATAGCCGCCAGGTCGGCTCCGGGGCTATCTTCGGATTCAAGATACGCAATAAGATCAACCAGCGAAACGATGCTGATCACTGAAAGATTCCGCTCTTGTTCGAGTTCCTGAATGGCAGATAGTTCATTTAACCCGCGCTCCATGCGGTCTAGACCAATGGCGACGCCGGCACAACTGCCCCCAGCCTGCTGAATCATTCCCAGGGCCTCTCTTACTGCGGTGCCCGCGGTAATCACGTCGTCTATCACCAGCACCCTGCCCACCAGAGGTGCGCCGACTAGTACGCCGCCCTCTCCGTGATCCTTGGCTTCCTTGCGGTTATACGCCCAGGGTATGTCTCGGTTGTGGTGGTCAGCCAGCGCAATGGCCACGCTCGCAGCAAGCGGGATGCCCTTATAGGCGGGCCCAAAAAGCACATCAAACTCAACGCCTGAGGCGACAATCGCATCGGCATAGCAGCGGCCCAACTCAGCCAGTGCGGCACCGGTGCGAAAACGGCCGGCGTTAAAAAAATAGGGGCTCACCCGACCTGACTTCAGGGTAAATTCCCCGAAGCTCAGGGCATCCTGTTGTCGTGCCAGCGTGATAAAGCGTTGTTGATATGTAGACATCTGCGGTGATCCCCTGTGTTGTGGTTTAACGCGCGCCTATAATGCGGTATAAAAGCGGACCCGCCGACGAATGCTGTACTAATAATAACGCGTCCAGTTTTTTGCGTCCCGGCCGGGGACTTCGATCACGTGCACCGCAAGAACCTGAGCTTCAGGTCATGCCATCTGGTCATGGTTTGCAGTGGTAACCCATAACGTCCCTTCCGTTAAAAGGAGCAGCTGGCATGAGAGTCATCAGTTTTTATGCTGACGGTATCCAGAGCGCAGCAGAAAAAGGGTTTTTCGACTGGGTAGGCTCGCAGGACGCAGACTTTATCTGCGTCCAGAATCTCGGCTGCAGCGAGTACGACCTTCAGGATGACGTATTTTTCCCTGAGGGTTACAACGCCTACTTCTTTGACGCCGTCGAGGGTGTCCGTGATGGTGTCGCGCTGTATTGCAAAGAGCTGCCTAAGGCCATCATGACTGGTCTGGGTTTCAGCGACTTCGATATGGAGGGCCGCTACATTCAAGCTGACTACAGCAATATCAGCGTTGGCTGCCTGCTGGTGCCGCCGGGCGACACGGCGGATAGCGACGCGCAAGGTCGCAAAATCGAATTTTTGGGCCTGCTACAGAATCACTTGAGCAAGATTCGCAACAAGCGCCGGGAGTTTGTGATCTGTGGCGGCTGGAACATCGCCCATACCGCTGGGGATGTACAGGATACCGAGCTGAACAGCACCAAAGCCGGCTTTCTCGCAGAAGAGCGTCAGTGGATGGATGAGGTGTTAGAACTGGGTTATGTCGATGCGTTCCGCGAGATCAACTCAGACCAGGACGAGTTCAGCTGGTGGCCAGACGGCGATCGCAGCCAAAACGGCTTGAGGACCGACTTGCAGCTGGTATCCGAAGGCATGAAATACGTGGTTGAGTACGGTGCGATCTACAAAGGGCAGGCCTTCGCCAGTCACGCACCCGTCATTATGGACTTTGATCTGGAGCCGGCGGCTTAGTTTTGGCAACGCCCTGTTTTGTCAAAGCCCTGTTTGCCAACGCCCTTCGCTATAGGGCGACCCATTAAACGCGTGCTTTAAATCGATGCCCCCGCTTTAAATCGATGCCTTAGTCGTTGTCCAGTGCGGCGCGCTGCGCGCTGACGATATCCCCTATTCCTTTAGCGGCAAGATCCAGCATACGATTCAACTCGTCCCGGCCAAAGGTTATACCCTCTGCGGTGCCCTGTACCTCAATAAAGTTGCCACTCTCGGTCATGATGACGTTCATATCGGTATCGGCGGTGGAATCCTCGGCGTAATCCAAATCCAGCACCGGCTGGCCATCCACCACGCCGACAGAGACGGCGGCGATCATGTTGATCAAGGGATCCGTGTCTATTTGCTTGGCGCGCTGAAGACCTCGAAGCGCGTCTACCAATGCCACACAGGCGCCTGAAATAGAGGCGGTGCGAGTACCGCCGTCCGCCTGTATAACGTCGCAATCGATGTTGATGGTGTATTCCCCTAGCAGACTTAAATCCACGGCAGCGCGCAGTGAGCGGCCTATCAACCTCTGAATCTCTACCGTGCGGCCGCCCTGTTTACCCCTGGCGGCTTCGCGGCCCATGCGCTCATTGGTCGAGCGCGGCAACATACCGTATTCCGCTGTTAACCAACCCGTATTCTGACCCCGGAGGAAGCGCGGCACCCCCTCGCTGACGCTGGCAGTGCAGATAACGCGTGTGTCGCCAAAGCCAACCAGGACGGAGCCCTCCGCGTGACGCGTAAAGTGTCGAGTAAAGCTCAGTTCACGTAGTTGATCAGGGGCGCGGCCGCTAGGTCGGGACATGCTATCTCTCCGGGCAAGTGCAAAAAGGCGCGCATTATAGCCCCAGCAGCAGAGGCATTAAATCAATAGGGCCTTTATAGATGAAAAACACCGCGGGCTGTTACACTTTGGGCCTTTTCGGGGGCCCGCATGAGCGTTAACAGCATGACCGCCTTTGCTCGTGAAACCGACGACAGCGGTGAGGGCAATCTGGCACTGGAGATTCGATCGGTTAACCACCGCTATCTCGACTGTTTTTTCAAACTGCCGGATGCGCTGCGTAGCATGGAGCCGCACCTGCGTGAACGACTGCAGGGACATCTGGCGCGCGGGAAAATTGAAATACAGTTCCGCTGGCAGGAGGGTCAGGGCGCCCAACACCCTATAAGCGTTGACGCCTCTCGCCTGGCGCAATTACAGCAAGCCGTGGCCGCGGTAGCCGAAAGCGTGCCACAGGCGACCCCTCCCAATCACCTTGAGCTGCTGGCGTGGCCAGGCGTGGTTCAGAGCATCACGTCCAATACCGATACGCTGCAAGCCAGAGCGCTGACCCTTTTTGACAAAGCGCTGGAGTCACTCACGGCCACTCGCCAGCGCGAAGGCAGCAAACTTGCAGGATTTATTCGCGAGCGCCTCAGCAACGTTCACGACATTGCGGCCGACGCTCGCTCCGCAATGCCTCAGCTGCTGGCACAGCAAAAAGAACGCCTACAGCGCCGTCTGGATGACCTCGCCGTCGAGGCCGATCCAGAGCGCATTGAGCAAGAGATTGTGCTGCTGTCTGCCAAGGCCGACGTTGAAGAGGAGCTGGACCGGTTGCAGGCGCATGTCGATGAGGTGGGCCGTGTGTTAGACAAGGGCGGCCCCTGTGGGCGGCGCCTGGATTTCTTGATGCAGGAGCTCAACCGCGAGGCCAACACCCTGTCATCCAAATCGCTGGCAACCAGTACAACGCGCAATGCCGTGGATTTAAAAGTCCTGATCGAGCAAATGCGCGAACAAATACAGAATATCGAATAACTCAAGGTCGGTGACTGGAGACATAATCACCATGAACAGCCCTGGCACACTTTTTACCGTGTCTGCACCTTCGGGGGCAGGCAAAACCAGTCTGGTTCAGGCGCTGCTGGATCGCTGCCCGAGGTTGCGCGTATCCGTCTCGCATACCACACGAGAAGTCAGGCCGGGGGAGCAAGACGGCTTGAGCTATCACTTTGTTACCGAAGCCGTTTTTGAAGAAATGCTGTCGCGAGCCGCATTCCTGGAACACGCCAGAGTGTTTAATCACTACTATGGCACCTCGCAGGCCTGGGTAGAAGAGCAGCTTAGCAGTGGTCATGACGTAATACTGGAAATAGATTGGCAAGGCGCTGCGCAGGTAAAGCGCCTGATGCCAAACGCGGTATCGATTTTTATCTTGCCGCCTTCGCGGGCAGCCCTTTTGCAACGCTTGCAGCAGCGAGGACGTGACCAGGAAGAGGTAATTGCCCAGCGGATGAGTCAAGCGGTAGACGAGATTTCTCACTATCCCGAGGCGGACTATATCGTCGTCAACGACGTTTTCGACACCGCCTTATCCGAGCTGGCCTGCATCGTCGACTCACAGCGGCTTCACGCCAGCACCCAGGTTGTTGCGCTGCAGAATCTATTGCAGGACTTGCTGTCGTAAGCCAATGTTTTTGCTATACTTTAGGGCTGATTTTCAATTGCTATCCAACAGGGTAGTGATCTCATAACCTCCTGGCTCGAATCAGGTCATGGTCGAGGCGCTATGCGCCAAAGCCCTGACTCACTGTCGGTCTGACTCAGGACACATTACAGGATTGAATAAAATGGCACGTGTTACCGTAGAAGACTGCCTCGAAAACGTCGATAACCGCTTTGAATTAGTCATGGTTGCTGCGAAGCGCTCCCGCCAAATCGCCACAGGTGGCAAAGACCCGTTTGTCGAAGAAGAGTCAGACAAGCCCACCGTCATTGCGCTGAGGGAGATCGCCGAAGGCTACGTGACCGCTGACATTCTCAAGCGCGAAGAGGAAGTGGATGCTGAGGAAGAATTCATTGAAGCGATGGAATCGTCTGACACTCTCTGATCTCCACCGCAGTCTGCACGGCAGCCTCTGCAGCGACAGCTGCGGAGGAAGCTCCATTACGGCCCGCACTTCAAGGAACAAACAGACTTCCGCTCTGCAGACTCTGCTGCTCTCTGCATTACCGATTACTTCACTGGACGACTTACTGAAAAGCGCGCACAGCACATCGCATAAAGTTCCGCACGGGCACCGACCCCAGTGAACAGCATTTCCGCACTCGATGGTATTTTATCCAGCTACCTGACCCCCGAAGAAAACAATCAGGTTAAGCGCGCTTATTTCTTTGCAGAGCAAGCCCACCACGGACAATTCCGCCGCAGCGGTGAGCCCTACGTAACGCATCCGCTCGCGGTCGCCGGCATCCTTGCCGATATGCACATGGACCACCAAAGCCTCATGGCCGCCATGTTGCACGACGTGATCGAGGATACTGGCATCAACAAGGGCGCGATCGGTGCGCAGTTTGGCCAGACCGTTGCCGAGCTTGTCGACGGCGTCAGCAAGTTGACTCAAATTGAGTTCAGCTCCCAGGCAGAAAAGCAGGCCGAAAACTTCCAAAAAATGACGCTGGCCATGGCCAAAGACATCCGCGTCATTCTGGTTAAGCTCGCCGACCGGTTACACAACATGCGCACGCTGGGCGTACTACAGGTGGACAAGCGGCGCCGTATTGCGCGAGAAACGCTGGAGATTTATGCACCGATAGCGCTACGGCTGGGCATGAACAATGTGCGGATGGAATTTGAAAATCTTGGCTTTTCCGCACTGCACCCTATGCGCGCCGAGCGTATCTCTGCGGCGGTTCGACGGGCGCGCGGCAACCGCAAAGAGTTAGTTGAAAAGATCGGCCAGCAGTTGGAAAACGCCCTGGCCCAGGAAGGCCATGAGGCTGAAGTCCTGGGTCGTGAGAAGCACTTGTATAGCATCTATTTAAAGATGAAAAACAAGGGCAAAAACTTCTCCGACATTATGGATATCTTCGCCTTTCGCATCATTGTGGATTCTGTTGACACCTGCTTTCGCGTGCTCGGCTGTGTCCACAACCTCTATGCCCCCGTGCCGGGCGAGTTCAAAGACTACATCGCTATACCCAAGGCCAATGGCTATCAGTCTCTGCACACCGTGCTGATGGGTATGCACGGGATTCCGGTGGAAATCCAGATCCGCACCCGTGATATGGAAGACATGGCAAATAATGGCATCGCCGCCCACTGGCTGTACAAGGCCAGCGATGGCGCCACCAGCGGCAGCCATGCGCGAGCGCGTCAGTGGGTTCAGGGTCTGCTGGAAATGCAAGAGCGCGCGGGCAACTCACTAGAATTCATTGAAAGCGTCAAGATCGATCTGTTCCCGGATGAGGTTTACGTTTTTACCCCCAAGGGCGACATCATGGAGCTGCCGCGTGGCGCTACGGCCGTGGATTTCGCCTACGCCGTGCACACCGACGTGGGCAACAGCTGCGTGGCCTGTCGCATAAATCGTCGCCTCGCACCGCTATCTGAACCACTGCAGAGCGGCCAAACCGTTGAGATTTTGACCACACCCGGCGCACGCCCCAACCCGGCCTGGTTCAACTACGCGGTGACGGCCAAGGCTCGCACAAATATCAGACACTGCCTGAAACAGCAGCGCCGCGAAGACTCTATCGACCTGGGTCGTCGTTTACTGGACAAGGCGCTGATGGGTCTGGATACCCATTACGACGCCCTGGAGCCTGCTCGTGTCGAAAGTTACTTACAGGAGGCCGGCTACAAACACGTGAATCAATTGCTGGAGGATATTGCTCAGGGCAATCGCGTCGTCAACATTACGGCACAACAGCTGGCTGGCGAACTGCCCGACGGGGTGCAAGAGGGCGGCCAACGTCAGTCACAGCCGGTCGCTATTCGCGGCACGGAGGGCTTCATGGTGAGTTACGCAAAATGCTGCCACCCAATCCCCGGTGACGCCATTGCCGGCTACCTGAGCTCTGAACGCGGCATCGTTGTGCATCGGGACCACTGCCACAACCTGGCGGAGCTGCGTGAAAATGTCGACCGGCTGGTTGCGCTGCGCTGGGATGACAAAGTCGAGGGTGAATTTGTGGCCGCGCTGCGCATCGAAGTTGAGAATCGGCGCGGAATGCTCGCGGTGCTTGCGACCCGCATCAACAGCATGGATGCCAACATCGAAAAAATCAGCACAGAAGACCGCGACTACCAGTTCAGTCAGGTCAATCTGGAAATGTCAGTGAAAAGCCGCGTGCATCTGGCAGCCATTCTCAAGCGCATTCGGGCGCTTAAAGAAGTCCATAAAGTCACCCGTCTTAAACACTAGCCAGCAGCTTTAGCGGAGTTACGATGAGCAACCGTGCGATCATATCCAGCCCCAACGCACCCGAGGCAATCGGGCCTTACTCGCAGGCCATCAAGGTCGGCAATACTGTCTGGCTCTCAGGCCAAATACCTTTGCTGCCCGGTGAGATGACGCTGGTGGAAGGCGGCGTGCGGGCGCAGGCAGATCAAGTCTTCAAGAATTTGTCAGCGGTTGCAGAAGCCGCCGGTGGATCGCTGAACGACGCAGTGAAAATCAATATTAGCCTCACGGATCTCAACGACTTTGGTGAGGTCAACGAGGTTATGGCGTCATACTTTGCAGAGCCCTATCCGGCTCGCGCCTGCGTTCAGGTAGCCGCGCTGCCCCGCGGGGCCGCCATCGAAGTCGAAGCCATCATGGCGCTGTAGCCAGCGCGGTAATCCGGATAACGCAGCACATATCCTGAGCGCTTAAGTCCGTTATTCCGACAACGCCGGCTGGTCCTGGGCGGCGCAATGACCGCAGCCGGTTCCGCCACGCCCAGTTGCTTGGCCAGCCAGGATTCCACTTCATGCAGTGGTGTCGGGTGGTCATCACTAGCGAGATACACGGGCTCTCGTGCGGCAAGACTCATCAAGTGCAGCAGAAACCCCACACAGTCATCGCGGTGTATGCGGTTGCTGTAATACAACGGTTCGGCGCTGACGATCTGCCCGCCGCGAATGCGCTCCAATAGCCGGCTGGGTAGACGGCCGTAGATCCCCGAAAACCGCACCACTGAAACCGCATGCCGGCTTTCCAACAAAAGCCGTTCAGCCTCCGCCAGAACCTCCGCTGGCCCGTCCGCTGGGTGCAGGGGCGTGGACTCATCCACCCAATCGCCACCGGTATCACCGTAGACCCGCGTGCTACTGACGTAGAGTAACGAGCGCGGAGGCCCGTCTGACCAGGCGGCCAACAGGTTCTCAACGGGCCGAAGATAGCCGGTTCGATAGCCCGCCTCGTCGCGTCCCGCCGGTGTGGGTGTCAACAGGGTCATATCAGCAGGCTCGCAGGCCAGTGCCGCAACTGCGCTCGCATCAGTATAATCCAGTGCCTGAGTCGGCAGTCCCGCCGGCGATAAGGCCGGCGTTCTGCGCAGTGCCAATGCCGAATCACCGCGAGCCATTGATGCCAATCCGACCGCCGTGCCCAAATCACCAGAACCGATCAAATGAACGTGCATGGGGTTTTTCTCCGGGGTATGCATGCGCGACACTATACCCTGCTTATCGTCGACTCTTCTCTATGACACGCCGCGACAATCCATCCCCTCTGCAGGTGTATTACCCACATGCCTGAGATCGCCAACACCCCGGTCACGGGACTTAAGGGCGTGGGGCCGCGCATGGCAGAAAAGCTCGCTGAGGCGGGCGTATTGGTAGTCGAGGATCTGCTGTTTCATTTACCGCTGCGCTATCAGGACAGGACCCGCATCACCCCTATCGCCGCGCTGCAGCCGGGCCAGGATGTCGTTGTAGAAGGTGAGGTCAGGGTGAGCGATATCGCCTTTGGTCGTCGGCGCAGCCTGGTATGTCGCATTCAGGACGGCAGCGGAACGCTGTCGCTGCGCTTTTTTCACTTTAGCGCCGCTCAGAAGCGCAATCTCGGCCCCGGCCAGCGCCTAAGGTGCTTCGGTGAAGTGCGCCGCGGTGCCAGCGGCCTGGAAATCTATCACCCGGAGTATCAACTACTGCATGACGCGGACCCGGCGCCAGTAGAGTCTGCACTGACGCCAATTTATCCCACTACAGCAGGAATCACCCAAAACACCTGGCGAAAACTTTGCGCACAGGCTGTTATCACGCTGGCGCAGCGCCCGCCGGCTGACTTGCTGCCCGCGGCCTCCGCCTTTTCCTTGAGTCTGGTAGACGCTATTTGCTATCTGCACAGCCCGCCGCCCGATGCGCCACAGGAGCTGATACGCGAAGGGCGTCACCCCGCGCAGCTTCGCCTGGCCCTGGAAGAGCTGGTCGCACACCACCTGTCATTAGATAGACTGCGGCGCCAGCAGCAGGCCCGCGGGGCGGCGAGTCTAGGCGACGGACTCGCCGCAGTCGATGAGTTTGTGCAAGCGCTGCCCTTTTCCCTCACCGAAGCGCAGCAGCGAGTCGTTAGCGAAATTTCTGCGGACCTGAGTGCGACCGTGCCAATGCTGCGCCTGGTACAGGGCGACGTTGGCTCAGGCAAAACCGTGGTGTCCGCCTGTGCGGCGATGCAGGCGCTTTCCTGCGGCTTTCAGGTCGCCTTCATGGCGCCGACGGAAATACTGGCGGAACAGCATCGACAAAGCTTTGACGCCTGGTTTGCATCGCTGGGTTTTCCACCCTTGCTACTCACCGGACGAGTCAAGGGCAAAGCCCGGGCGGCGGCGCTGCATGCAATAGCAAGCGGCGAGGCACGACTGATTGTGGGAACCCATGCCTTGTTTCAGGATGACGTGCGGTTTGAAAAACTGGGGCTGGTGGTGGTCGACGAACAGCACCGCTTCGGTGTGCACCAACGGTTGCGCCTCACCGATAAAGGCCAGCAGCCTCATCAATTGGTTATGACCGCAACACCTATCCCAAGAACGCTATCGATGGTGGCCTATGCAGATCTCGATTGCTCGGTGATTGATGCATTACCACCGGGCCGGCAACCGGTGCAAACCGCACTGATTAGCGACTCGCGCCGGGACGCCGTGATCGAACGGGTGCAGGATGCCTGCCGCCAGGGACGCCAGGCGTATTGGGTCTGCACACTGATAGAAGAATCTGACGCGCTGGAGGCTCAGGCTGCAGAAGCTACCGCGACCGAGCTGGCAGCTCGACTTGACGCCCTGTCCATTGGCTTAATTCATGGCCGACTCAAGCCGGCGCAAAAGGAAGCGATCATGCAGCGCTTTAAAGACGGCGAAATCGATCTTCTGGTGGCCACGACGGTGATTGAAGTCGGCGTTGACGTGCCCAATGCCAGTTTGATGATCATTGAGAATCCAGAGCGACTGGGGCTGGCACAGCTTCATCAGCTGCGAGGGCGGGTAGGGCGCGGCCGCGACGCCAGTCACTGCGTGCTGTTATTTAAGTCGCCCTTGGGACAACAGAGCCAGGCTCGCCTAACCACTATGCGAGAAAGTAGTGACGGTTTTTATATTGCGGAGAAAGACCTTGAATTGCGCGGGCCGGGCGAGGTGCTGGGAACGCGGCAGACCGGTTTGATGGATTTCCGCGTCGCTGACATTCAGCGCCACAGCGATTTGCTGGAGCGCGTTAAAGACCTGGCGACATCTGTGGCTGCCGAACACCCCGAGCAAGTAGATCCGTTGATCCGACGCTGGCTGGGCAGCGCTGAGCGCTTCGCCAGCGTTTAGTTAACAAGAGCTCAGGGGCCTTCAGTTAATGTCGGCCCCGGCTTTTATTAGACCGGCGGTTTTCCCACGACCGGGCAGGCCGGCGTTTTGATGGTCACGGGCATCGCAGGGTAGGCCACTTCAGTCGGCTCACCAGCAAGCGTTTTGCCAAGCGCGCGCGCCGCTGCCATCAACGGTGCCACGTAAACCAAAACGTGACCGGCTACTTCCGCGCAATCACCAAAGGCGTAAACGTTAGGACTGCTGGTCTCCAGCAAGCGATTGACCTGAATGCCGCGACCTACCGCCAAACCGGCCTCTGCTGCCAGGCCAGTGCTAGGTCTAACGCCTACCGCTGACAGAACGATGTCCGCGTGAATGGTCTCGCCGTTGTTCAGGCTTACCGCCAGGCCGTTATCGCTGCTGTTAACTTCGGTGACGAGAGGCCCGAAGTGGAATACCGCACCTTTTTCTTCGAGGCCACGCTGTACCGCTTTACCTGCAGGCTCGGGCAGCAAAGTCGGCAGGCAATAGTTCAGGGGATCGACGGTTTCGACCTCGAATCCGCCGTTGATCAGATCGTTGGTGAACTCACAGCCGATCAGGCCGCCACCGATAATGCAGACTTTCCTGGCACCGTTAGTGGCGATTGCTTCACGGAAATCGTTGTAGTCGAGTAGGTCATTTACCGAATACACATACTCAAGTGCATTACCCCCCAGCGGCGGCTTGATGACCTCTGCGCCTAGCGCCAGTACCAGCTTGCTGTAATGCAGGGCGGTCTCGTTATCAGCGACATGTACCATCTGTTGCGCGGTATCGATGCCCGTAACCCGGGTGCGGGTCCAAACGCTAGCGTTCAGGTTTTGACCCATTGTGCCTGCATCAGCGGTCGCTAAATCGTCGGCACTGGTGTCTTTGGTATAGCCAGTACTAAGCATGGGCTTAGAGTAGGCGCGGCCGTCGTCTGCGGTGATCAGGATCAGCGGCGTGTCCTGATCGTGCTTGCGAAACTCTTTGGCCAGGCCGTAGCCCGCCAAGCCGGTGCCAATGATTACCACTGGCGCGTGCTGGGTATCAGCCTGCGCTTCGTCGTGGTGGGGCGCACTTTCTACCGGCGCCTCCTCGATCAGCTCAAAATCTTCTTTACCTACGCCACAGTCAGGACAAAGCCAGTCTTCAGGCACATCTTCCCATTTAGTACCCGGCGCGATGCCGTCGTCCGGCCAACCTTTGGCTTCGTCGTATACCAGACCACAGACTATACATTCCCACTTGCTCATAAACTGACGACTCTCACGCTCGTGAATTTTCGGATGCGACACTATAGTGGGGTACGAAAAATGTGCAAGTTAGGCTCACTGTGGCACACTGCCGCCGTGTCAGCGATCAGCCCCACAACGCCTAACCGACCCCGCCAGCAAGTTCGCTGGCGCAGCTTGCCGCAGATGCAATTGCTACAGCCAGAAAGTCCCGCGCCTGACTGGTTACTGGATGAGGGCTCTTTAACTGAGCGACTGATCGGCGCCAGCGGCGGTCATTTTCAGGTACAGCGACTAAGCCAAAAATGGTGCAGGCCGCTGTTTTCTGAAAGCGTTTTTCTGGATTTAGCACCAGACCAGTGGGCGTTAGTTCGCGAGGTGGCTCTGCGGTGCTTTGATCAAACCTGGGTGTATGCACGAAGCGTTATGCCGGCGGAGACGCTAGTGGGCAGCTTGCGGCGCCTGCGACGGCTGCAAAATGAATCGCTGGGTGCCCTGTTGTTCAAACACCCCCACCTCAGCCGCGACGCGTTTGAAGTTGCCCTTCTGCCTGCTGGCAGCGACTACATACACCCGAGCGTGACACAGGATTCGCCGAGCTGGGCGCGACGCTCCTGTTTTAGTCTTCACGGTCGCCGGCTGCTGGTCAGCGAGGTTTTTCTGGACCGGTTTCAAGCCTGAGCCATACCCGTCATAATACGCTCCCCCCGCTACTGCCGCTATTGACGCCGTAATGACTGCTGTTCAGACACGTGTAAGCGCCTACCTGCAACTGATCCGTTTTGATCGGCCGATTGGTACGCTGCTGTTGCTTTGGCCCACGCTATGGGCGCTTTGGCTGGCGTCCGCAGGGATGCCGTCCTTAAAACTGCTGCTGATTTTTAGTCTTGGCACGTTTTTAATGCGCAGCGCTGGCTGTGCCGTTAACGATCTGGCCGACCGCAAACTTGATGGCGCCGTGGAGCGGACTAGAGAGCGGCCCCTGGTGGTTGGGAGCGTGTCGGTACAAGAGGCTGTCGCCCTGTGCGCGGGTCTCGCGCTGGCGGCCTTTGTTCTTGTTCTGTTTACCAATACCTTGACGATTTTGCTGTCCTTCGCCGGCGCCGCCCTCGCGGCCTGCTACCCTTTTATGAAACGGCACACCCACTTACCGCAAGTTGTATTGGGAGCCGCCTTTTCCTGGAGCATACCGATGGCATTCGCCGCGGCAACCGACACGCTTCCCGCAACGCTGTGGCTGTTGTTTATCGCCAATCTGCTGTGGACCGTGGCCTATGACACAGAATACGCAATGGTCGACCGCGAAGACGATTTAAAGAGTAGGCATAAAGTCCACCGCCATCCTGTTCGGCGAGCTTGACCGACACATGATCGGTGCGCTGCAGGTTTTAACGCTGTTCGCACTGATGCTGGCCGGTCAGCGCTTCGAGTTGGGTGTGGCCTACTTCCTGTCGCTGGCAGTGGCGGCAGCGCTGTTTGTTTATCAGCAGCGCCTGATCCGCCAGCGCACTCCAGCGGACTGTTTTCGTGCTTTTCTGAACAACAACTGGGTCGGCGCGGCGGTCTTCGCCGGCCTGGTCATTGATAGCTGGAGTCGTAGTGGCGGGTAAAGCAGAGGCGGGTAAAACAGTGGCGGATGAACCAGAAGTACGCTTTCTGCCGTCGCTTCGCCACGTCGAGACCGAGGCATGGAACGCGATTGCTGGCACCGACTATCCCTTTCTTCGGCATGAGTTCCTGTTGGCTTTAGAAGAATCATCCTGCACCGACGCGGACAGCGGCTGGCAGCCATATCACGCCACGCTGCACCGGGACGGGCAGCTCGTTGCGCTGATGCCGCTCTATCTTAAATCCCATTCCTACGGCGAGTACGTCTTCGACTGGAGCTGGGCGGATGCCTACCATCGCAATGGCCTCGACTACTATCCCAAGCTTCTTACCGCCATTCCCTTTACACCGGCGACGGGGCCGCGCATCTGTTGCGCAGAAGGTGAAGACCTGCAGCACTGCGTCCATTTGTTCGCGACCGCAGTGCGCAAGCTGGCGGGCCAACAGGGGTTGTCTTCCTGGCACGTGCTGTTTCCCGAGGATGAAACAGCCCAGTGCCTCACTCAGGAAAACGCCTGCCTGCGCCAGGGCAGTCAATTTCACTGGTTCAATCAGGATTACGGCAGCTTCGACGACTTTCTGGCGACCTTTAACAGTCGCAAGCGCAAATCCCTTAAGCGCGAAAGACGCCGGGTAGCGGAACAGGGCATCACGCTGGAAACGCTGCAGGGCGATGCCATTCAAGCGGAGCACTGGGAGGAGTTCTACCGTTTCTATCAGATGACCTATGCCAAACGCAGCGGCCACGGCGGCTACCTGAACCGCGAGTTTTTCCGCCGCCTGGGGGATACCCTGTCAGACCACTGCGTGTTGGTCCGGGCAACGCTCAACGATGAAGCGGTTGCTGGTTCACTGTGCTTACGCTCTGGGGACACGCTCTATGGCCGCTACTGGGGTTGTGTGCAGGAGTTCGACTGTCTGCACTTCGAAGCCTGCTACTACCAGGGGATCGAATACTGTATTGCCGAAGGGCTTCAGCGCTTCGACCCCGGCGCTCAGGGCGAGCACAAAATCCAGCGCGGCTTCACGCCGATAGCGACTGTGTCAGCCCATTGGATCGCCGAACCTGCCTTCGCACAGGCAATCGCTGATTTCACCGAGCGTGAGCGCGATCATATTGATGCGTATATGGATAGTGCCGCCGAGTTATTACCCTTCAAGGCTGAGCTTTAAACCGTGCGACCAGGCGCCTTACCCGTCTCGCTCGCGCTGCCACACCAGCAGCCGATTATTGGCCGGCATAGTATTGTCTTCCCGCAAACCGTATCCGGCTGCTGCCGCCAGTGCGTCTACAGATTCAAAATCGCGAATGCTTCCGCCGGGGTGCTGCTCGGCCAACCACTGATCGAAGCGAGCGTTGCTGTCGCTGGTATATGCACCATCGTAGTTAAAAGGTCCGTATACAAAAAGCAGACTTGCCAAAGGTGCGTGGCCGCCCAAACAGCTAAACAGGGCTTCAACCGACTGCCAAGGCATGATGTGTAAGCTATTTGCGGTAAACACCGCCGCCGGTATCGCCTCGCCCCATCCCACTTCAGTTACGTCTATCCGCATTGGGGGCGGAAGGTTGTCGCCGGCATACCCTTCACGCCAGGCGTTTATGCCTTGATGATTACACTCTAAATCGGAGGGCTGCCAAACCAGATGGGGTAGTTGTTGCGCAAAATAGCGTGCGTGCTGACCAGTGCCGCTGCCCAGCTCCAGAACCCGATCCACGTCGTGCAGCCAGCGCTGAAGCACCTCCAGAATCGGTTGCTTGTTGTTTTCGCAGGCCTGTGAAAACGGTCCCATCTCAGAGTCGCACATCAATCTGTGCAGTCGCGTTTGCGCATCTGTGATCGAAAGCCCAACGCGCCACCTGGCCAGTCGATGCGGGGGTTTTCTCGTTGGCCCTGCGAATGTTAGTAACCGTACTGGTGCCGGACAGTCCGGCACCGATCACGATGACCCGGTACGGATGCATTACGCCGAGTCGCGCGTAAACACCCACTCTCTGGCAGTGGATTCGCCCTTGTTATAACGATAGCCATCACCGCGGAATTTCTTGAGGCCGTCCACACTATCCAGCCGCTTGTCGATCGCGTAGCGGGCCATCGCACCCCGCGCCTTCTTGGCAAAGAAGCTGATGACGCGGTATCTACCGTTTTTCAAATCCTTGAAAACCGGTGTAATGATTTCGGCGTCTAATACGCCGGGCTTAACCGCTTTGAAGTATTCGTTGGACGCGAGATTCACCAGCACATCGGATTTTAAGGTTTTTAGCTGCTTATTTAGCAGCGCGCTGATGTCTTCACCCCAGAATTCGTACAGATTTTTGCCGCCCTGGTTATCAAACTTCAAACCCATCTCGAGGCGGTAGGGCTGCATCAGGTCAAGCGGTCGCAGCACCCCGTAAAGGCCCGACAGTATGCGCAGATGCTTCTGTGCGAACGCCAGATCATCGTTGTCCATGCTGTCAGCGTCCAGCCCGGTGTAAACATCGCCCTTGAACGCCAGTAGCGACTGCTTGGCATTATCCAGATTAAAGGGCTGACCCCAGTTCATGAAACGTTGGTGATTCAAATTGGCAATCTTGTCGCTGACGCCCATCAGTTTGCTGATTTGCTCGGGAGACAGCTTGCGCGCGTCTTTGACCAGCGACTCAGATCGTTCCAACAGCACGGGCTGTGTGCTTTTGCGCGTTTGTGGCGGCGTATCGTAATCCAGAGTTTTGGCGGGAGACAGTACAATCAGCATGGCTTCGCTCTCTTAATTGAGTATTTATGTGTGTCTTTATAGCGCGGTAACTTGCCTGTAGATCACGCTATTCAGTGACATCGCGCACTCTTGTCCTGACAAACTGCGCGCCGCTAGGCGGATAATCGTAAGGGGCACCTTAAACCACACCCTAAGGCGTGCTCTAGAGCAGACCCCAAAGCAGGCCTCAAAGCAGACCCCAAAGCAGGACCCGGAACCAAGCAGGTCGCCTGAATCCGAAGGCACGGTGCTATACTGCTGCGCATAATACTCCGGCCCATCATAAAAACCACCCGGGACCTTGCTGTTTGACCATGCCCGCCCTGCGCCGTTTCATCAGCCTTGTTGATCAGTTTACCGAACGCTCTGGCCGAGCGCTGTCGTGGCTGACACTTGTTTTAGCCGCCGTCACCTGCCTCGTGGTAGTGCTGCGCTACGGTTTTGGCTGGGGTTCGGTGGCCATGCAGGAATCCATAAGCTATCTGCATGCCACCGTTTTCATGCTGGGCGCGGCCTTCACACTGCGGCGTGACGCCCATGTCCGCGTCGACATTTTTTACCGCCGCATGAGCGAGCGAGGTCGAGCCTGGGTGGACGCTCTGGGGGCAATACTCTTCCTGTTGCCGTTCTGCTGCTTTCTGGCTGCGGTCAGCTGGCATTTTGTGCTGGACGCCTGGCGCATTCATGAAGGCTCTGCAGACCCCGCCGGTATTCACGCCGTGTTCCTGCTCAAGAGCCTGATCCCCTTAATGGCGCTCACTCTCATGCTGCAGGGATTGGCAGAACTGGCGCGCAATACATTGCGCCTGATCGAAGCCGAGGGCGGTCAAGGTGACTGAGGTCGGCAGCCACGCGTCGTTAATCATGTTTGCCTGTGTCTGTCTTGCGCTGATGATGGGCTATCCCGTTGCGTACACGCTAGGCGGCACCGCGCTGCTGTTTGCCATGGGCGGCATCCTGGTGGGTAACTTTGACGCTTCATTCATCAGCGCACTGCCGGGCCGCATGTTCGGAACGATCAGCAACATCACCCTGATTGCCGTGCCCCTGTTCATCATGATGGGGGTGATCCTGGAAAAGTCTCGCGTCGCTGAGGACTTACTAACCAATATGGGCCGCGTGTTTGCGGGTATTCGCGGCGGCCTGGGAATATCTGTGGTGGTGGTGGGCGCGCTGCTTGCAGCGTCCACCGGCATTGTCGGCGCGACCGTGGTCACCATGGGTCTGCTGTCGCTACCCAGCATGATCAAGCGGGGCTATGACCCAGCGTTGGCCACCGGCACTATCTGCGCCACCGGCACGCTCGGGCAGATTATCCCGCCTTCAATCGCGCTGGTCCTGCTGGGTGACATTTTGTCCAGCGCCTACCAGCAGGCCCAGCTACAGATGAATATCTTCAACCCTGAGACCGTCTCAGTAGGCGATTTGTTCATCGGCGCGTTGATACCCGGCGTCATTCTGGTGTCATTGTACATCGCCTATCTGGTTGCCTACGCGAGCCTGCGGCCCCAGCACGCGCCGCCGGTCACCGATGCAGAACCCGTTTCCGTGCGCGCGTTGCTCAAAGGCCTGCTGCCGCCGCTGCTGCTCATTGTCACCGTGCTGGGATCGATACTCAGCGGCGCCGCAACGCCTACTGAAGCGGCAGGCGTGGGCGCAATAGGTGCATTGCTGCTGGCAATAGCCAAACGCCAGATGAATATTCCCAGGCTGCGCGAGGTAGTGACAAACACGACTGAAATCACCTGCATGGTATTTATGATTTTAATCGGCGCCGCGCTGTTCTCGCTGGTATTCCGGGGCTTTGGTGGTGAAGAGCTGATTCGACACTATTTCGATGTCATCCCCGGCGGCGTGATGGGCGCAACGCTGGCGGTGATGCTAGCCATTTTTCTGCTGGGCTTTATTTTGGACTTTATCGAAATCACTTTTGTCGTTGTGCCCATCGTGGGGCCGGTCTTGCTGGCAATGGGCCTCGATCCGATCTGGCTGGGCATCATGATTGCCATCAACCTACAGACGTCGTTTTTGACCCCGCCCTTCGGCTTTGCCCTGTTCTATCTGCGCGGCGTCGCACCGGAGCACATTCCGACCAGCGCTATTTATCGAGGTGTTATTCCCTTTATAATCATTCAGCTTTTTGTTTTGGGTCTGCTGGTCGTTTGGCCTGGCCTGGCAACCTGGCTGCCCAGAGCATTGAATCACTGAACTTCGGCACCCAACCCGGCGTAATAGAACAGGACCGCGAATGAACGATATCGACAGTACTCCCCTGCCGCAGGGCGAGCTGGCCCTGCAGACGATCGCCATGCCCAAAGACACCAACGCCGACGGCGACATTTTCGGCGGCTGGTTGCTGTCCCAGATGGATCTCGCTGGCGGCGTCGCCGCAGCGGAGGTGGCCAATGGTCGCGTGGCAACCGTGGCGATAGACGGGATGGCGTTCCTCACACCGGTGCACGTGGGCGCGGTCGTGAGCTGCTATACCGACACACTGGAGATTGGTCGCAGCTCCATTCGCATGATGGTCGAGGTATGGATTAACTCGAAGCATGATGGCGAGCCCATCAAGGTAACCGAAGGCGAATTTGTGTTTGTCGCCATAGACGAGAATGGCCGCACCCGCGCGGTATCCGCTCACAGCGGCAACTAGTTCGCACCGTCCCATAAAAGGATGCAATTAATGAACACCTTAATAAGAACCGCGCTGGCAACCGCTACGCTGACGCTAGCGGCAAGTGGGTCAGCGGTAAGTGCTGACGAGAAGGCCCTGGCTGAAGCTATCGGTGGCAAGCATCGAACGGCGGCATACGTGGAGCGCGATCGCTATCGCAACCCGAAAGCCACGCTGACGCTATTCGGCGTAGAACCCCACCACACCGTGGTCGAAATCTGGCCCGGTGGCGGTTGGTACACGGAAATTCTGGCGCCTTATTTGCGCAAGGAAGGCAAGTTGATTGCCGCCCATTACGATGCCAATGACACGCAAGCGTCCTACCGAGCCGGTGCCAGAGCCCATTTCGAGGAAAAACTGGCGGCCAATAAGCGTGTCTACGGGAAAGTGGACGTGACGTCACTGATGTTTGATGAAGCCGAGAAAAAGCTTGCCGTTGGCGCTGCGGCGTCTGGCAGCGTTGACCGGGTGCTGACCTTTCGCAACACCCACGGCTGGCGAGCACGCGGCCTGGACACCGCGGCATTTGCGCACTTCTTCGACATTCTGAAGCCGGGGGGTAAGCTGGGTATCGTGCAACATATGGCCGACCCCGAACAGGACTGGATGTCTGCGAACATCGGCTACGTCGGCCGCGATTACGTGATCGCCAAAGCGACTGCCGCAGGCTTTACGCTGGAGGCTGAAGGCTTTTTTAACCTGAACCCGATGGACAATAAGCGTTATGAAAAAGGCGTGTGGCAGCTGCCACCGAACCTGAGAGGCCTTGAAAGCGAAGCAGACAAGGCACGCAACAGGGCCATCGGCGAAAGTGAGCGCATGACGCTGGTTTTTGTTAAACCTGACGCTGGGTCTTAATCTGCCGCTTCTGGCAGGTCCCGCGCATTGATATAGGCCTGCTCGGAGATGTGGTGGTAATTCTTTACCCCCTCGTAAAATTCCAGAAATGAGGCATACACCTTGGCTGCCATCGCATCGCGGGCAGCCAGCGCCTCGACCGATTCTCGCGATGCGCGCTTCAGTTCCGACAGCACATCATCGGGCAATTTACGCAGCTCGACGCCGTGCTGATCAACCAGCTCTTTGAGCGCCCGATTATTCCGAGCCGTGTACTCATCTAGCATGTCCTGATTGACCGCGCGGGCCGCCGTTTCCACGATAGCCTGTAAATCTGCGGGTAACGCTTCATATGCTGGTTTGTTTACGATGATTTCCAACACCGGCCCCGGCTCCTGCCAACCCGGGTAATAGTAGTACTTGGCAACCTCGTGCAACCCCATGGCGAGATCGTTATAGGGCCCCACCCACTCGGTGGCATCGATAACACCTGTTTGCAGGGAGGTGTAAAGCTCACCGCCGGGCATGGTTACGGAGACACCCCCCAGACGCGTAAACACCTCGCCACCCAGACCGGGAATGCGCATTTTAAGCCCGCGGATATCATCCATCGAACGGATTTCCCGGTTGAACCAGCCCGCCATTTGCACACCGGTGTTACCGCCCGCCATGGGTATTAAATTAAACGGTGCATAGGCTTCCCGCCACAGCTCAAGGCCTCCGCCGTAATGCATCCACGCGCTGGCTTCATTGGC
Source organism: Cellvibrionales bacterium (assembly GCA_043585095.1). Lineage (GTDB taxonomy): Bacteria > Pseudomonadota > Gammaproteobacteria > Pseudomonadales > Halieaceae > JANQIO01. Next base: position 3,477,199 of record CP121321.1, on the reverse strand, counting down.
CGTGAAGCCAAACGGCACCGCAGTAAAGAATACCGAAGCGGGCACTTTACCGGTCCAGTAGTACCCGGCGCCGTGCCCCATCTCAGCTACACCCTGGGACACAGCATCGAACACCCCGAAAGCCGGTACGATCTCTCCCGCCCCATACACCTGCACCTGCAAACGGCCACCGCTCATTGCCGCGACTTTGCGTGAAAAGGTCTCGGGTGCGCTACCCAGACCGGGGAAGTTCTTTGGCCAAGTGGTGACCATTTTCCAGCGAATCACGTCCGCCGAACCGACGGCAGCGCTATCGACTGCGCCTGCCTCGCGCCTGACTCGGTCTACCGCCCAGCCGGCCAGGCTGGCGACCAGTGCCGCTACCAAAGCCAGAATAATGACTGGCGTCAGGCGCCGCTCTGTTGAAGCTTGTGGCGCGGGCGTATTCATAGCGCTGGGGTTACTGAGGGCATCACATCATTTCCAGATTGGCGTATTGGACTACGAGCCACTTACTACCTTCATCGTCGAAGCTCACCTCAACCCGCGCGTTGCTGCCACGGCCTTCAAAATTGAGTACCACGCCCTCGCCAAATACTTGATGGAAAACGCGCTGGCCCAGGCTCAATCCCGTATCGGCGATCTCAGTAGCCCGCCCAATCATAGCCGGGCGGGTAATGGTAGTGTTGAGTCGCACCTCTTCCATCAGGTCGGACGGAATCTCGCGAATAAACCGAGACGGGGCGTTAAAGTTTTCATTGCCATGCAACCGACGGGTCTCGGCGTAGCTAATGACCAGGCGCTGCATTGCGCGCGTGATGCCGACATAGCAGAGACGCCGCTCCTCCTCCAGTCGACCCGGTTCTTCCAACGACATGCGGTGCGGAAACAGGTTCTCCTCCATGCCCGCGAGAAACACCAGCGGAAACTCCAACCCCTTTGCAGAGTGCAGGGTCATAAGCTGGACGCTGTCTTCATGGACGTCAGCCTGCGCGTCACCTGCATCCAGCGCTGCATTGTCGAGAAATTCCTGAAGCGGCGATAGTTCTTCATTTTCAGGCTCAAACTGGCGCGCTGCGGTGACCAGTTCCTGCAAGTTTTCCACCCGCGCCTGGCCGCGTTCGCCTTTTTCCTTGGCATGGAAATCCAATAGGCCGCTGGCTTCCACCACGTGCTCCGCGAGCTCTTTCAAGCCTAGCTCTGACGTGCTGTTATCCAGCTCATTGATTAAAACCCGAAACGCCTCCAGCGCATTGAGAGCGCGGCCGGGCAGGGTTTTTTCCTCTTGCAGTACGCCGATACTCTGCCACAGCGGTAGTTCTCGTTCGCGGGCGACGTCGCGCAAAGCGTCCAGGGTTTTACCGCCGATACCGCGCGGTGGCGTATTGATAACGCGCTCAAGTGCGGCATCGTCACCGCGGCTCACAATCAGCCGCATATAGGCGAGTGCATTGCGAATCTCCAAGCGCTCGTAAAAGCGCTGACCGCCATAGATTCGGTAGGGCATGCCGGCCCGGATGAGCGATTCTTCCAGCACTCGAGACTGTGCGTTAGAGCGATACAGTATGGCCGAGTCACTACGCATCTCGCCGTCCGATACCCACGACTCGATGCGCTCAACAATAAACCGGGCCTCATCCTGTTCATTGAAGCCAGCATATAGCGTGATTGCGTCGCCCTGGTCGCCCGCTGTCCACAGCTCTTTGCCTAGCCGGCCAAAGTTATTGGTGATCACCGCGTTGGCGGCTTTTAGAATCGTTTCAGTAGAGCGGTAGTTCTGCTCCAGCCGCACCGTTCTTACCGGCGTAAAATCCTCAGAGAAACGTTGGATGTTCTCGATTTTCGCGCCGCGCCAACCGTAAATCGATTGGTCGTCATCGCCCACCGCCATGATGGGGATTGTCTGGCCAACCAGCACCCTGAGCCAGGCGTACTGTATGGTATTGGTGTCTTGAAACTCGTCTACCAACACGTGACGAAAACGACCGCGGTAGTGTTCCAGAACGGAAGGGTTCTTTAACCAAAGCTCATGGGCGCGCAATAAAAGCTCCGCGAAATCCACCATGCCTCCGCGTTCGCAGGCCGCTTCGTAGGCGTGATAGATGCGCAGCATCGTATAGGCGTAGGGGTCAGATTCCGGCGCCTGAATGTGCGCCGCCCGCAAACCCTCGTCCTTCTGCCCGTTGATATACCAGACCGCCTGGCGGGGCGGCCAGCGCGCCTCATCCAACTCGAGATCACGACAGATGCGCTTGACCAGGCGCAGCTGGTCATCGGAATCCAGAATTTGGAAGTTTTGCGGCAGGCCGGCTTCTTGCCAATGCGCTTTCAGAAGCCGGTGTGCGAGACCGTGAAAAGTGCCTACCCACATGCCGTGGGTACCGATTGCGAGCATATCCTCTATGCGGGACCGCATCTCCCGCGCAGCCTTATTGGTAAAGGTCACGGCGAGGATTGACCAGGGGGACAAACCCTCGGCCTGAACCAGCCAGGCAATGCGATGGACCAGAACCCGGGTCTTGCCGCTGCCGGCGCCGGCCAGCACTAAAAGGTTCTGGCTCTCCGATGCAACCGCATCGCGCTGCGCATCATTTAGCGGATCAAGTATCTGGGTAACGTCCATCGACGCATTCTAACGAAATCAGCGCTGGACTGCTTTCAAATCACACCCTTCAAGCCTTACTAAGGTGTGCAAGTCGCCCGGCGCTTTGTTCCCAGTTCTTGCCATCCAGCGGCTCTATGACCGCATCCGGTGGCTGCGTATCGAGACAGCGCATATTGATGCTGACGCCGTCGGGGTTAGATCGCGGCACGTAGAAAGACTTAATACCGCAATGCCGGCAAAAATGGTGCTTCGCAACGCCCGTATTGAACGTATAGGTGGTCAGATCGGCCTCACCCTGCTCAAGTGAAAATCGAGTCAAAGGTGCGATCAGGTGGAGGTAGCCCAACTTCTCACAGATAGAGCAATTACAGGCATGTGCTACCGGTGTGTCTTCGAGCTCAACCGTAAAACGCACCGCGCCACAATGACATCCGCCGCCGTATTTTTTCATCGCTAATCAAAACCGAATTGGAAGGTGGAGGTGGGACGCACCATTAGCGTGGTTTGCGCCAGCCACCATTGCTAGCGGCTGGAATTCGTAACAGATTCCAGCGTACCAGAGGGCTCCATTAAAGCCGACTGGCGCAGCCAAATACTTAACTTACCTGAGCTGCTAACCGGCCGCACCTCGCCGGCCGCGCCTCGCCGGCAGCATCTCGCCGGCAGCACCTCGCCGGCCGCGCCTCGCCAGCCGCGCCTGACTGGCCTTGCCTATCGAGATACGCGCCCGGGGGGACGATAGCCTTTATACCCGGTGGGTGGCGGCCCGGGTTGCAGGATTAACTCGCCATTGTCATCGCGCGGACCGGTGAACTCACGCTCGCAAAGTGACGCCTGAGCCTCAACACAGCCACCATAGCAATCAACTTCACCAAATCGGTTTTGCAACACGGCACCCCCGGGCTGTGCAGAACAGACAATACGGTCTTCGGTGTCTCGAGCACACTGCCCCGCCGAGCAGACCGCAATGCCGCGACGATCTCGCAGCGCACTGCCGTCGATATGAGGGGCACAGTAGACCTCACCGTAACGATCCTGAACACAGGGGCCCGCGCCGCATACGGTTTCGATACGACCGCTATCGCGCAAGCATTCTGCTAATAGAGTACCGGGCCAAACACACAGCATTACCAGGAAAAATCGCATAGCGTGCCTCTGAATGGGTTGACGGTCCCTTTTACCACAGCGGCCAGGTTCACAATGGGCCTGCATGGGTCGTCGCGCACTATTCTACGGTCACAGATTTAGCCAGATTGCGGGGCTGATCCACATCCGTGCCTTTCATGTCAGCAACATGATAGGCCAGTAGCTGCAGCGCCACGGTGTGAATAAACGGCATGATTAACTCCGGCCCATGCGGAACAGCGATAACCTTAATGCCGGGCTCGCTAGTAAAGTCTGCGGCTTCATCGGCAAACACGTAAAGCTCTCCGCCCCGCGCCCTGACTTCCTCGAGATTGGATTTCAGTTTTTCCAATAGGTCGTTGCTTGGCGCCACCGCTATTACTGGCATTTCACGATCCACCAGGGCCAGCGGTCCGTGCTTGAGCTCACCTGCCGGGTAAGATTCTGCATGAATATAAGAGATCTCTTTAAGTTTTAAGGCGCCTTCCATTGCTATCGGATAGTGAATGCCGCGACCGAGGAACAGCCCGTTAAAGCGACCGACGAAATCCTCCGATACCTGCCGAATTGCAGCATCGCTTGTCAGCGTGCTTTGGATCAGCGCAGGCACCTGCCGAAGGGTTGCTGCGAAATCCTGGCAAGCCGATTCACCGAGCTGTCGGTGTCGACCCAGCGCCAACGTCAATAACAAGAATGCCGCTAGCTGCGTGCTAAATGCCTTGGTTGAGGCGACGCCGATCTCAACACCCGCGCGGGTCCTGAACACGAGTTGGGACTCGCGCTCCAGCGCACTGTTGGCGGTATTAACGATAGCCAGAGAGCCTATGAACTCACCGGGCGACACGTTGCGCAGTGCCGCTAGCGTATCCGCCGTCTCGCCGGATTGGGACACGGTAACGAGCAGCGTATTGCCGTGCTGAACTCGGCGCCGATATCGAAACTCACTGGCGACCTCGACCTGGCAAGGAATGCCAGCCCACTCTTCCAGCCAGTAGCGAGCAACGAGGCCTGCATGAAAACTCGTGCCGCAAGCGACAATCTGCACGCCGCGCACCTGTGAGAAAAGCTCTGCAGCGCCCTCACCAAAAGCCGCATCGAGCTTTTCCGCGTCAAAGCCTTTCGGTCCCAGGGCCGTATCCAAGGTGGCTTCGATAGCCTCTGGCTGCTCGAAGATTTCCTTGTACATAAAGTGGGAGTGTTCGCCGCGATCCGCTGTTTCCACGTTGTCGGACAGGCTCTCCACCGGCCGAACAACCGGCGCTCCTGTGCGGTCCTGAATAATCAGGCTGGTCGGCGTGAGTACCGCTATGTCACCGTCCTGCAGATACACGAAGCTGTCGGTGACCTGTCGAAGCGCCAACTGATCCGAGGCCAGGAAGTGTTCGCCAATACCGACGCCAATAACCAAGGGGCTGCCAAGGCGTGCCGCTACAATCTTGTCAGGCGACTGCGCATCAATAACAGCCAGCGCGAACGCACCTTCAAGCCGTGGCAGCACGCTGACCATTGCGTCGCTAAGACTATCGCCCTCACTCATCGCCTCAGCCAGCAGCAGCACTACCAGTTCCGAGTCAGTCTCTGACACTGGCGACTGACCCGTCGCAATCAGCTCTTCGCGCAGCGCTGCGTGGTTTTCGATAATGCCGTTGTGCACCAGCGCCAGCCGGTTCTCAGCGGTATGGGGGTGGGCGTTTACTTGACTGGGCTTACCGTGCGTTGCCCAGCGGGTGTGCGCAATCCCCGTGCAGCCATGATGAGGCTGCTGACGTTGTATTGCTTCCAGCGCGCTGACCTTGCCCGTCTGCTTGTGCAGCAGCAGGCTGCCATCGTTATCCAGGAGCGCCATGCCGGCCGAATCGTAGCCGCGATATTCCAAACGCCGTAGGCCCTCAAGCAAAATCTCTGAGACCTCGCGACGAGCGACGGCGCCGACTATTCCACACATCTTTCAGTTCTCTTTGTCGGAGTCAGAGGCCGCAAAGCCTTCCGAGGTTTGCTCGGTGTCACCGCCTTTGTGGGCGGGTTTCACCCATCCATCCAGATTGCGCTGCCTGGCTCTGGAAATCGCCAGCTGGTCTCGAGAGACCAGTTTGGTAATCGTGGACCCTGCGCCCACGAAGCCTCCGGCCGCGATCTCAAGCGGTGCCACCAGGGTCGAGTTAGATCCAACAAACACGCCGTCCCCAATGGTGGTGGGGTGCTTGTTAATACCGTCGTAATTACAGGTGATCGTGCCAGCTCCCACGTTCACACCGGCGCCCATCGCGGTATCACCCACATAGCTCAGGTGATTTACCTTGCTGCCGGCGCCAATGGTGGACTTTTTGGTCTCAACAAAATTACCGATGCGGGCTCCGGCCGCCAGGCGTGTCTCCGGGCGCAGTCTGGCGTAAGGTCCGATAACGCAGTTTTCTTCGGTGGTGGCACCTTCCATATGCGTGAAGGGCTTTACCGCCGTGCCCGGACCAAGGTTGCAGTCAATCAAGACGCAGTTAGCGCCGATTACGACGCCATCTCCCAAACGGTTATCGCCCTCAAAGACACAGTTGACGTCGATAGTCACCTCGCTGCCGCACTCCAATAAACCGCGCACATCGAGCCGACAGGGGTCGGCAACGGATACCCCGGCTTCCAGCAGCGCTGCCCCTTGCCGGCGCTGATACTCTCGCTCGACGCGATTCAGCTGTACCTTGTCGTTGACGCCCAGTATCTCCAGCTCCGACTGCGCGACTGCCGTAAACACCGGAATACCTTCACGAATCGCCAGTTCAAAAATATCCGGGAGGTAGTATTCAGATTGGGCATTGTCGTTGCCTACCTGAGGTAACAGTTGCTTCAGGTGGTAGGCCGGCGCGGCCAGGATTCCCGTATTAATCTCGTCAATGAGGAGCTCTTTGATGGACGCATCGCGGTGCTCGACAACGCCGGTAAATCGACCTTTTTTGCTGCGCACAATTCTGCCATAACCCTGTGGCTCAAGAACTCTGGCCGTTAACAGGGCCGGGCCACTGACGGCTTCGGTTAACAGCTTTTTAAGCGTTTGCGGCTGGATCAGGGGCACATCGCCATATAGCACCAGCACCATTGCGTCATCATCGATATTGGGCAGCGCTTGCAGCACCGCATCCCCTGTTCCCAGCTGCTGGGCTTGCTGAACAAAGTTTACCGGCTCTCCGGCCAGGGCAGCGCGCACCTGATCAGCGCCGTGGCCGACAACAATGTGACATTGCGCCGGGTTAAGAGCCTGCGCGCTGCGCAATACATGCTCTACCAGGGGCTTACCGGCCATTGGGTGTAGCACCTTGGGCATCGACGAGCGCATACGGGTACCGGCGCCGGCGGCGAGAATAATCACATCAAGTTTCATGGTGAAGTGTCCTGCAAGGAACCAATGGTGCTGTTTACTGCGACCCTTACGGGCCGCTTTTTTATCAGTGTCAGTAACTTTTTGACATTATATGACGGGAAAGCATTATGTTTGCGGTGATTTCTCAATACAACGCCATTTGTCACTAATAAATTGACAATCACCAGCGCGTTAGAGGAAAGTGCGTTCATGCAACTGGAAAGTCTAAGGGCGCTGGATCTCAGCGATCGCGAAATCCGCATCTACCATGCCTTACTGCGACTCGGGCCCGCCTCCATCCGTGACGTTGCCGCCGAGTCAGGCATTAACCGCGGCACCACCTACGAGACCCTGAAGCGACTCGCCAACCGCGGTATTGTCAGCTACTTCCCCAGGGGTAAGCGACGCGTTTTTCAGGCGGAAGATCCTGACAAGCTGTTAAGACTGGGAGAGAGTCGGCAGCAGGCACTGAGTCAGGCCATCGAGTCACTTAAAAAAGATGTGATCCCCGCTCTCAAAGCCGTACAACCCAAAGCACTGCCAGATATTGTGCGCTTTTACGAAGGGGACGACGGTGTCGAGCTGGTATTGCGCGATCTTCTGGATAGCACAGAGTCGATGGCGACCCCATCGTATTCTGTCATTTCCACAAAAACCCTGCGCAAGCATTTGTATCGCCCCTTTCCCAACTTCACCCGACAACGCGTGCACCGCGGAATTCAGGTTCGAGTAATTGCTGTGGGCGAGGGCGGTGACGAGGCCGAGCTCGCCGAGCGCAAATGGCTTCCCGCTGAAGAGGATAGCGACGCCTCCTATATCGCTATCTTTCCGCCCAAAGTTGCCATTATCACCCTGGCGCAGGAAAACTATCCTGGCGTCGTGGTGATTGAATCCGGGGCTATCGCCAGCACCCAACAGCTTATGTTCGACACCTTGTGGAAGCTCCTGTAAATCGACCCCAGGCCGGCCGTTCAGGCCCTGATTGTGTTGTATCCGTCGGGTATACCAATCGTTTTACCCCGCACAAAAAACCCCGGACAAGCCGGGGTTTCGGGGTACCTATGGTAGGCCTCAACGGCGCCAGTTGCTAACCGCGTCCCGCTCGATTGCGCATTTTTTGAAGCGTGCGCAACTGGGCGGCGGCTTCGGCTAGCTGCGCAGACGCGCGGCCGTAATCAAACTCGCCGGACTGCTCATGCAAAGCGCGCTCGGCTGCTTCACGAGCCTCTTCAGCAGCGGCCTCATCCACATCATCGGCACGGAGCGCCGTATCGGCAAGAATCGATACCACACCGGGTTGAATCTCAAGGAAGCCGCCCGACACGTAGAAAACCTCTTCTTCGCCGTTCTGTTTGACGATACGAACGGGGCCAGGCACAAGGTCGGTTAGCAAGGGCGCATGCCCATAGTTAACACCTAGCTCGCCCTGTGAGCCGGTCGCCACCAAACTCTCTACCAGGCCGGAAAAGATTTCCCTTTCCGCGGAGACAATGTCGCAATGTATGGTCATGCTCATTCGCTAACCTCGCTTCGAACCTTACAGGTTCTTCGCTTTCTCAATGGCTTCTTCCATGTTGCCAACCATGTAGAAGGCCTGCTCGGGCAGGTCGTCATAGTCGCCATCCAGGAGGCCTTTAAAGCCGGCAATAGTGTCCTTAAGCGACACGTACTTGCCCGGTGAGCCAGTGAAGACTTCTGCCACGTGGAAGGGCTGTGACAGGAAGCGTTCGATTTTACGCGCACGGGATACGGTCAACTTGTCTTCTTCTGACAGCTCGTCCATACCCAGGATCGCGATAATGTCTTTAAGCTCTTTGTAGCGTTGAAGAACGGTCTGCACGCCTCGCGCGACGGCGTAGTGGTCCGCACCAATAATCAGTGGGTCGAGCTGGCGTGAGGTGGAGTCCAGCGGATCTACCGCGGGATAGATACCCTTGGCGGCGATATCACGGCTCAGTACAACCGTAGAGTCCAGGTGGGCAAAGGTGGTTGCCGGCGAGGGGTCGGTCAAGTCATCCGCAGGTACGTATACCGCCTGAATAGAGGTAATAGAGCCGGTGCGCGTGGACGTGATACGTTCCTGCAGCTCACCCATCTCCTGTGCTAGCGTTGGCTGGTAGCCTACCGCGGAAGGCATACGACCAAGCAGTGCGGATACTTCCGTGCCCGCCAGCGTATAACGGTAGATGTTGTCGACAAACAGCAGTACGTCACGGCCCTCGTCGCGGAATTTTTCAGCCATGGTCAAACCCGTCAAGGCAACGCGCAAGCGGTTTCCGGGGGGCTCATTCATCTGGCCATAAACCATCGCGACTTTAGAGTTAGCGAGGTTCTCTGCGTCAACAACCTTGGACTCCTGCATCTCGTAGTAGAAGTCGTTACCTTCACGAGTCCGCTCGCCAACACCCGCGAACACAGACAAACCGGAGTGCTCGGTAGCAATGTTGTTAATCAACTCCATCATGTTGACGGTTTTACCAACACCGGCACCACCAAACAGGCCTACTTTACCGCCTTTGGCGAAGGGGCAGACCAGATCGATAACCTTGATGCCGGTCTCAAGCAGGTCGTCAGACGCAGACAGCTCTTCATAGGTCGGTGCGTCGCGGTGTATTGATGACCGTTCCTGCTCACCGATCGGGCCTCGCTCATCGATGGGATTACCCAACACGTCCATGATTCGACCCAGCGTCTCAACGCCAACTGGCACCGAAATGGGTGCCTGGGTGTTCTCGACAGACAGGCCACGTGACAGGCCTTCCGATGAACCCATCGCAATAGCGCGCACAACACCATCACCGAGCTGTTGCTGCACTTCCAGGGTCAGATCTTTCTCAGTGACCTTGAGTGCGTCGTATACCTGCGGGACTGCGTCGCGTGGAAACTCCACGTCAATTACCGCGCCGATGACCTGTACGATCCGTCCGCTGCTCATGTTCGAATCCTCTATTCCTAAATACGGTTGTTATCGATGGTGTGCAGCGATCACTCGATCGCCGCAGCACCACCCACAATTTCTGAAAGTTCCTGCGTAATCGCAGCCTGTCGCGCTTTGTTGTAGATAAGCTGCAGATCGTCGATAAGCTCGCCGGCGTTATCGGTGGCATTTTTCATCGCCAACATGCGTGCGGCCTGCTCACATGCGCCGTTCTCGACCACCGCCTGATAGACCATGGACTCGATATACCGCGCCAACAGTCCGTTCAGCAGATCGCGCGCTTCGGGCTCGTAGATATAATCCCAGTGGTGCTGCATCTCGTCGCTCTCTTCCGCGACCAGCGGCAAGATCTGCTCTACAGTGGGGTTCTGGGTCATCGTGTTGATGAATTCGTTACTCACCAGATACAGCTTGTCGATGTCGCCCGCCGCATAAGCGTCTAGCATGGTTTTAACCGAGCCAATCAGATGCGACAGGGTCGGCTCTTCACCGAGGTCACGGGTTGCCGCGACGATGTTGCCGCCGAAGCTACCGAAAAATGCTGACGACTTGGCGCCAATCAAACACAGGTCAACGGGCACACCCTGATCGTCCCACTCTTTCATCGAGCGGATACCAGCCTTAAACAAGTTGATGTTAAGGCCACCACACAAACCGCGATCTGTTGAGACAAAAATGTAGCCCACGCGCTTTACGTCGCGCTGCTCCATATACAGATGCTGGTATTCAGGCTGGGCATTGGCAAGGTGGCCAACGACGCTGCGCATACGATTGGCGTAGGGTTTGCCTAATTCCATGCGCTCTTGTGCGCGTCGCATCTTACTCGCTGCGACCATTTCCATCGCACTGGTGATCTTCTGAGTGCTTTGAATACTCGAGATCTTCGTGCGAATTTCTTTTCCTGCTGCCATGGTGAGCTCCGGACCGCCTTACCAGGTCTGAGTTGACTTGAATGCCTCGATGGCGCCTTTGAATTGAGCAGCCAAATCGTCATTCCAATCACCTGACTCAACAATGCTGCTCATCAAGGAACCGTGTTCGCTGTGCATATAAGCCAGCAGCGCCGATTCAAAATCGCCGATTTTCTCTACCTCGACGTCCTGCAGGTATTCATTGTTGGCCGCGTAAAGTAGTACGCCCATTTCCGCTACCGACAGAGGCGCGTACTGCTTTTGCTTCATCAATTCAGTGACGCGTTCGCCGTGGTCCAGCTGTGCTTTAGTGGCGTCATCAAGGTCTGAGGCAAACTGCGAGAATGCTGCCAGCTCCCGATACTGCGCTAACGCGGTACGAATGCCGCCGGACAGCTTGTTCATGATGCGCGTCTGAGCGGCGCCACCAACACGCGATACAGAGATACCGGCGTTCATCGCCGGACGTACGCCGGAGTTGAACATGTCGCTTTCCAGGAAGATCTGACCATCAGTGATTGAAATCACGTTAGTCGGTACAAACGCCGACACGTCGCCGGCCTGCGTTTCAATCACCGGCAGGGCCGTCAGGGAGCCTGTCTGGCCTTTTACTTCGCCATTGGTAAAGTTTTCTACGTAATCTGCGTTGACGCGTGCGGCACGCTCTAGCAGGCGGGAGTGCAAGTAAAACACGTCTCCGGGGTAAGCCTCTCGGCCCGGCGGACGGCGCAGCAGCAATGAAATCTGGCGATAAGCCACAGCCTGCTTGGACAGGTCATCATAGATAATCAGCGCGTCTTCACCGCGATCGCGGTAATACTCGCCCATGGTGCAGCCCGCAAAGGGGGCCAGAAACTGCATAGATGCGGGGTCAGATGCATTAGCGGCCACAACAATGGTGTGGTCCATAGCGCCGTGCTCTTCGAGCTTGCGCACAACCGCTGCTACCGAAGAGGCCTTCTGGCCCACGGCAACGTAAATACATTTAATACCGGTGTTTTTCTGGTTGATGATCGCGTCAATCGCGATAGCAGTCTTACCAATCTGGCGGTCACCAATAATCAGCTCCCGCTGGCCGCGGCCGATCGGAACCATCGCGTCAATTGCTTTCAAGCCAATCTGTACCGGTTGATCAACAGACTGCCTGGCGATAACCCCTGGCGCTACCTTTTCGAGGGCGTCAGTCATCGCCGCATTGACGGGGCCTTTACCGTCGATCGGGTTGCCCAGGGCATCGACAACGCGTCCTTGTAGCTCGGGACCTACAGGTACTTCCAGAATTCGGCCGGTGCAGCGACAGGTCTGGCCTTCTGCCAGGCTCTTATAGTCGCCAAGGATAACCGCACCGACGGAGTCGCGCTCCAGGTTAAGCGCCATGCCGTAGATGCCACCGTCGAATTCAATCATCTCGCCATACATCACCTCGTTGAGGCCATGAATACGAATGATACCGTCACTGACGGAGACAATGGTGCCTTCGTTGCTGGCTTCGGTGCTGACATCAAGCTGCTCGATGCGCTGCTTGATGATTTCACTGATCTCAGATGGATTCAGTTGCTGCATGCTGGGTTCCTCAATTCTAGATCCTGATCACTCAGGAGTTCATTGCCTCGGACAGTTTGTTCAGCCGTCCGCGCACTGAGCCATCGATAACCAAATCGCCGGCACGGATCAGGACGCCGCCCAGAAGGGCTTCGTCGACCTGGGTCTCTACCCCGACGTCGCGTTCCAGTTTCTTGCTCAAAACAGTTGTTAATGTCGCCTTGGTGTCGTCGGCGACTGGATAAGCAGATACAACGGTGACGTCAACGCTGCGTTCTTGTTCGGCCTTCAGTGCATCAAACAACAGGTTGATCTCCGGCAACAGGGGCAGGCGCTTATTTGCTGCCAGCACCCGAATAAAATTGCGCTGATCATCGCCAAGTGCATCGCCGCACAAATCCGTTAACATCGCCGACAAAGCTGAAGACGTATGCTCAGGGCTGGCCAATAGGGCGGCGACTCGCTTCTGTGCACAAACATTAGCCGCCGTCGTCAGCGCTGTAGACCACTGATCCAACGCGGATTTATCGCGAGCGTACTCAAACGCCGCGCGGGCGTAGGGTCGTGCCAGTGTGCTTAACTCTGCCATATCAAAGCTCTGCCGCGAGCTTGTCTACCAGCTCACTGTGGCGTTGCATGTCGATTTCTGCTGCCAGTATTTTCTCGGCGCCAGTCAAAGCCAGTGCAGCGACCTGGCCGCGCAGCTGTTCACGTGCACGGTTTACTTCCTGCTCGATTTCGGACTGGGCTGCCTCTTTCAGGCGCTCGCCTTCATCACGGGCCTGAGTTTTCGCTTCTTCAACAATCTGGTTCGCTCGCTTGTTCGCTGAGTCCAGAATGCCAGCGGCTTCTTCCTTGGCTTCTTTAAGGCGTTCAACCGCTTTTTCCTGCGCCAACTCGAGATCATGGCTGGCGCGATCCGCCGCGGCTAAACCGTCAGCGATTTTATCGGCACGCTCCTGCATAGCAGCCAGTATCGGCGGCCATACATACTTCATGCAGAATATGACAAAGGCTGCAAAAGCCAGCGTTTGTCCGATCAGCGTAAGATTTAAGTTCACGCTACGCTCCTCACAGTGTTGCTGGGTGCCGGGTTTGCTTGTTCATGCAGGCCCGGCATTACCGTATGTGTTAACCACGTGGGTAACCCTGCTGGCACCCCGTTTGTTAACCAAGGCTTAAGCAGCGATTAACCGGCCACTACAAAGATCAGGTACATCGCGATGCCCACACCAATGATGGGGATAGCGTCGACCAGACCTGCGCCCAGGAAGAAGGTTACCTGCAGCTTGGGTGCGAGCTCAGGCTGACGTGCAGAGCCTTCGATCAGCTTGCCGCCCAACAGGCCAACACCAATGGCAGCACCGAGGCCGCCAAGGCCCATCATTATTGCTGCCGCTACGTAGATAAGTTCCATGTTTTTCTCCTAACTAAAGGTTTACAACGTTATAAAACGATTAATGGTCTTCGTGGGCCATACTGAGATACACCACAGTCAGGACCATAAAAATGAAGGCTTGCAAGGTAATTACCAAAATATGAAAGATCGCCCAGCCGACCTGTAGTAGTCCCGCCGGAGCCATCCACAGAGCGCCTGCGCTGTACAGCGCAGCAATCAAAATAAAGATCATTTCGCCGGCATACATGTTGCCGAACAGCCGCAGTCCCAGAGAGAACGGCTTGGCCAGCAGGCCAACGGTTTCCATAAACAGGTTGATGGGAATGAATACCGGGTGTTCAAAGGGATGCAAGGTGAGCTCTTTAACAAAGCCCATCCCTTTGATTTTAATCGAGTAAAACAGCATCAGTATGAACACGCCGACCGCCATGCCCATGGTGATATTCGGGTCAGTTGATGGCACTACTTTCTGGTATTCAACGCCGACTAGCAGCAGTAGCTCGGGGATCCAGTCAACGGGAACCAGGTCCATTAAATTCATTAGAAAAACCCAAACAAAGATGGTCAGCGCCAGGGGGGCGACCAGGGGGTTTCGTCCGTGGAAGGTGTCTTTGACAGTATTGTCGACAAACTCTATGACCATTTCGGCCAGATTGACAAAACCGCTTGGCACACCGCTATTTGCTTTGACAGCAACGCGGCGAAACAACCAGCAGAACAGAATACCGAGGCCTAGTGACCACGCCATACTGTCCACGTGAATGGCGTTGAAGCCCATCATGGCTGCTTCTTCGCCGCCATGGGCCATGGTCCAAACACCTCCGTCGGCCACTACGCTACCGTCATAGCGAACAGTGCCCTCCGGTAGCTTACCGTAGGTAAGGTTCGTCAGGTGGTGAACAATGTACTCGGAGACCGTTGGTCCGCCTTCGCCAGCTGATGCCATGTCCTAATTCATACCCTGCAGTTCTGTGGTCAACGATGTATCTAACTGTGTCTGTGCGCCGCGGGCGGAAAGCGTCTGCAGCGCACCTCGTTCAAATAGCTATATTCAATCTGTGTCGGCATAAAAACTGCGTGGCAGCGTTTATGCTTTTGCTGCCCGAAGCAGCCGCCAGGCGCCGATTATCTGTATCGCTAGCATGACGCCGTAACCGACGAATACCATGCCGCCACTAATTGGCCGGAGCAGCGCAAACACCAGAGCAAATCCCGCAGCAGACAGAGTATATTTGCCTATCTCTGCTACGTATCCTGCTCTCACCGCGCGCTGTGCAAACCGCGCGCCACGCCATCGAAATACGCCGCGTGCAAACCAGGCCTGAGGGATAATCGCAATCAAACTGCCAGCGACAAACGACAGGGCAGTTTCAGGAATCCAAATTTGCAGTGCTACGCCAGCGGGTAGCAGCACGGCAAGCTGGTAAGCGGCTATACGGTACACTGGTGGCCTTGAAATCCTGGCGCCACTCATAAGCTAACTCCAGGCAAGACGCGGGTCCGCTCGGCCGCGATTGCTGCCTCCGTCCTCTTGTCTGATCATTCTCGAATACCAGTCGAATGACGACATAAAACAGGACCCCTCTCCAAGGCGCGCGCATTATAGGGTGTATACCTACTCCGGTTCAACCGAAATGCCTATGAATTAAAGGGTTTCCGGAGCGTTGCTAGCAAGATAGCGGAAGATCGCTACACGTTTCAGAAGATGTCCGGCAAAAAAATCTCTATGTAGTGGTAAAACTGTAAACACTACCTATATATAGTGGGACACGGGTTATTTGATATGTTCGAGAATACCGTCTAGTTCATCAAGTGAACTGTATGAAAGTATCAGTTTCCCCTTGCCGGATGCCGCATGCTGTATCTGAACCTTAGCGCCGAGCTTTTCCGCCAAATCGTCCTGCAGCTTTCTCACGTTAGGGTCCATACGGTCGGCAGGTTTTGCCGGTCGGCTTTTAGCATCTACCAGGGTTCTTACCAGGGCCTCGGTCTGTCTAACCGACAAGGCTTTGCTTAGTACAGTCTGTGCCGCTGCAGATTGCTCGTCACCGGGTAGACCCAGCAGCGCCCGGGCATGACCCATTTCGATATCACCGTGCTCAAGCAAGGTTCTGACATCGTCGCGAAGCGTCATCAAACGCAATAGATTCGTTATCGTGCTGCGGCTTTTGCCAACAGCATCTGCCACTTGCTGCTGCGTCAGCTCAAATTCCTGCTGCAGGCGTTGCAGGGCAATCGCTTCTTCAACCGGATTAAGGTCTTCCCGCTGTATGTTCTCTATGAGGGCCATCGCTATGGCCGCATCATCTGGCACTTCTCGGATTTGCGCGGGAATAACATCCAGCCCTGCCAGCTGCGTCGCCCGCCAGCGACGCTCGCCGGCGATGATTTCGTAGCGGTTCTCTGCTACCGGACGAATCACTATAGGCTGCATAACACCCTGCGCCTTGATGCTGTCGGCTAATTCCTGCAATGCATCGGGATCCATATCACGTCGCGGCTGATATTTACCGCGGCGAATGAGGTCAATCGGAACTTCTCGCAAATCCACTTTTTGATGCGCGGATTGATCAGCGCTTTCGCCAATCGCGCTACCAGAGGCGTCCTCTGCTTTGTCAGCGCCGGCTGTGCTGGCACCCAACAGAGCATCCAGACCGCGGCCCAGACCGCGTTTTTTCGTTGCCATCTAATCCTGCTCCGTAAATCTATCTGCCAAAACTACCCCGGCGGTCGCTACTGATGCAGGCAACTCGCCTGTTTCGCGACGTATTACCTCACCCGCCAATGCAAGATAAGCCTGAGCGCCGCGCGAGCGTGGATCGTAATGCAAGGCCGCCTGACCGTGACTCGGCGCTTCCGCCAAACGAACATTGCGTGGGATAACCGTGCGATACAATTTGTCACCAAAATGCGCCTGCAATTGAGCCGATACATCGGTTGTCAGACTGTTGCGAGGATCATACATAGTGCGCAACAGACCAATAACTTCAAGGCCGGGGTTAACCGTGTCGGCAACACGCCCGATGGTATCCATAAGCGCAGTGAGTCCCTCCAGGGCATAATATTCGCATTGCATCGGGATCAATACACCATCCGCTGCAACCAGACCATTTAACGTCAGCATGTTAAGAGACGGAGGGCAATCAATCAGGATGAAATCATAGTCCAGGCCTTCCGCTGTCAAAGCCTGCCGCAACCTCGCTTCACGCTGCGGCGCATCAATCAGTTCCACCTCAGCGGCAGTTAAATCCCCGTTTGCCGGCAGTACGTCGAAGTCACCCGTACCCGAAGAACAGCGAACCTCTCGCACCGATTTCCCGTCCACCAATACGTCATACACCGACGCATCCAGCGCATATTTATCAACGCCGCTTCCCATGGTGGCATTACCCTGCGGATCCAAATCCACCAATAGAACGTGCTTTCGCGTCGCCGCTAAAGACGCGGCAAGATTAACGCAACTCGTTGTTTTACCAACGCCACCTTTTTGATTTGCTATCGCGTAAATTCGGGTCACAGTGTTTCCTCGTTGTGAGCCTCTGCGCTCACCGCCAATAGCGGCCGAATAGTAATTAAGTGACGTTCTTCTTCGA
The DNA here is from genome assembly GCA_043585095.1 of Cellvibrionales bacterium. Lineage (GTDB taxonomy): Bacteria > Pseudomonadota > Gammaproteobacteria > Pseudomonadales > Halieaceae > JANQIO01. The sequence goes on along the minus strand of CP121321.1, from coordinate 3,459,761 downwards.
GCCCTGGTACGTTGAGGCGCTGAGTTGACTCTATCAATGCTTTGTCGGCAACACAGGCTAATTCGTTGTGTTGCAAAACGCCTTTCATCGCCACAAGTTTGCCTTGATCACGACACAGATGCCTGCAACTGGACACCATGTCAGACAAGGACGCAAAGGCTCTAGAGAACACAAGGTCGTAGCGCTTTCGAGGATTCCAGCCTTCAACCCGCTGGTGAAGGATCGACATAGTATCCAAGCCCAACTGGGTTTTCACCTGAAACAAAAATCGCGTTTTCTTCGAATTGCTATCGAGTAAGTCCATCGTCACGCCCGGTCGCATAATCGCGATAGGCACGCCCGGCAGTCCAGCGCCCGTACCAACATCAATACAGCGCTCACGATCAAGTGAGACAACAGAAAGCACAGACAAACTATCCAGGATGTGTCGATGCACCATTTGCAACGGATCGCGAACCGATGTGAGATTAAAACTGCCGTTCCAGCGTTGTAGCAGCGCAAGGTACTGCAGCAACTGGTCAAACTGTATATCGGTAGTCTCTAGACCAAGCTCTGTCACGCCATCTGCAAGGTGATTAGCTAGCGTTGAATCAGAGGGCACCGCTGTCAGGCTATACGGCGAACTTCACCGCCGTTCTTCTTCAAATAAATGAGTAGCAGCGATAACGCCGCCGGTGTCACACCTGGGATTCTTGATGCCCGGGCCAACGTTGCTGGCTGTGCCTCTCCGAGTTTTTGCTTCAACTCATTTGAAAGGCCTTCTACCGCGCTGTAGTCAAAATCCACCGGCAAGACCGTTCCTTCATGGCGACGCAGGCGTTCAATTTCCTCTTGTTGACGATCTATATAGCCCGCGTATTTTGCCTGGATTTCCACCTGCTGAGTGACCTCTTGATCCGTCTCGTCGACCGGCAACGCCCGGGCAATATCGATGTAGTTCACCTCAGGACGTCGCAACAGTTCAAGCGCTGAATACTCTCTGGTAAGCGGTTTTTTGAGAACGCCAGAGAGGCTTTCGGCCGCAGCAGACCCAGGATGAACGAATGTCGACTTCAACCGCTGATGTTCTCGCGCTATCGCTTCGCGCTTCTGTTCGAATCGGCGCCAGCGGACATCACCTACCAGACCGATTTCGCGGCCTGTTTCAGTCAGACGTAGATCGGCGTTATCTTCACGAAGCAATAAGCGATATTCCGCTCGCGAGGTAAACATTCGATAGGGTTCCTGAGTACCCAGCGTGATCAGGTCATCAACCAAAACGCCAATATACGCTTCATCGCGACGCGGACACCATGCGTCACGGTCTTGAACTGCGCGCGCCGCATTAAGCCCCGCTAACAAACCTTGTGCGGCTGCTTCTTCGTACCCTGTTGTTCCGTTAATTTGGCCGGCAAAATACAGCCCGGGGACGGCTCGCGTTTCCAGGGAGTGATGCAAATCACGGGGATCAAAAAAGTCATACTCGATAGCGTAGCCGGGCCGAGTGATATGGGCGTTTTCAAATCCCACGATGGAGTGAACCATCTCTATTTGCGTTTCATAAGGCAGGCTGGTGGAGATGCCGTTGGGATAAAGCTCATTGCAGCGCAGACCTTCCGGCTCAACAAACACCTGATGGGAGGTCTTATCAGCAAAGCGATGGATCTTGTCTTCCACCGACGGGCAGTACCGCGGACCGGTACCCTCGATGACACCAGTGAACATGGGCGACTTATCCAGTGCACTGCGAATAATGTCATGGGTGCGCTCATTGGTATGGGTGATCCAGCAACAGCGTTGTTCGGGGTGTTCGCTGACATCCCCCATGAATGACATGACGGGCCGGTGCTCATCACCCCATTGTTCTTCCAACAGGGAAAAATCAACCGATCTGGCATCAATGCGTGGCGGTGTACCCGTTTTTAAGCGCTCGACCCTGAAGGGCATTTCCCGTAGGCGCTGTGCCAGGGCGATGGAAGGCGGGTCGCCTGCCCGCCCGCCCGCATGATTGTCCAATCCAATATGAATTTTGCCACCGAGAAATGTGCCCGTTGTTAACACCACGGCACGAGCCCGGAATTCCAGGCCCATCTGCGTGCGCACGCCCACGGCGCGGCCGTCTTCGATAATTAGGTCGTCAACCGCTTGCTGAAAAATGCGCAGACCCGTTTGACTCTCCAACATCTCGCGAATCGCGTTTCTATACAGCACGCGATCCGCCTGGGCCCGCGTTGCGCGAACGGCAGGACCCTTGCGGGAATTTAAAACGCGAAACTGTATGCCAGCTCTGTCGGTGGCGTGGCCCATAGCGCCGCCCAGGGCGTCGATCTCTTTGACCAGATGGCTTTTACCGATGCCACCAATTGCCGGGTTACAAGACATCTGTCCCAGGGTATCGATGCTATGGGTCAATAGCAGAGTGCTGCAGCCCATGCGGGCGGCAGCAAGGCTTGCTTCGGTGCCCGCGTGCCCACCGCCGATCACGATCACGTCATAGTGTGAGTCACGCCGTGCGTCATGTCGTGCGTCGTGTCGTGCGTCACGTCGTGATAGTACCGTCATGATCCAGTTGTCAGGGCTCAGGAAAGGGTCGGCGATTATAAAGAGAAGCGTCGCTGTGATCAAAAAGTAAACAGCACTACTTTTTACGCTTTGTTAAATCTTTTAAATATTTAAATAAATATATATGTATATAGATAGAAGAATAAATACTGTTATTAATAGAGAGCAGCGCTTCGGTTGATAACCCCCTTTATGCTTTTGTTTTCATATGCTTATGAGAAGTACAAGCACAGTGGTATCCATTGAGTTACCTGCTGTTTACCGTGTGACATCAGGTGGACAAAACGAGCTTACATTTCTGGCTGTTCGCATCTCTGACGCGAAGTACAGAATCGATACACAGTTTACTCACGTACTGGTGGATCACTTCGCGCTGGATAATACGTACAGGGTCGTGCCAGATATCGGTGTGAATGATTAAGGGGAAAAAAGCAGAAAAGTTATGAGTGAGATGTGAGTGAACTGTGTATAAGGTGTGAGTTGTGTCGCCATATGACGATCACTTATTTGCCAATACAGAAGCTGGAAAAAATCTCTCCTAACATTTCATCTGCACTCATAGCGCCAGTGATCTCGCCCAGTGCGTTATGGGCCGCTCGAAGATCTTCTGCTAACAGTTCACCGTAGCCCATTTGTAGCGCAGCGCTAGCTAGAATATGTTGTGCCCGTTCTAGCGCATCGATATGGCGTGTTCTCGCCATAAAGCCATGGGTTTCCTCGGCCTGGAAACCCATAACGTCTTTCAAGTGGGTCTTTAGCTCTGTCAGACCTATCTGGTCTCGAGCCGAGACGGTAAGGCAAGGTAAGTCATTGTGTGAGCCTAAACCCGGCGGCCGACCGGATAGATCGCACTTGTTAGCGATAAGTGAAATGGGCAGGTCCGGTAATTGTTGCTTGAGCTCGTTCTGCAGTTTTTCAGTGTCTTTAAATGCGTCCGTACCGGGCGTTGTATCGAATACTAATAACAAGCGATCAGCGTTACGCATTTCTCGCCAAGTACGCTCAATGCCTTCTTTCTCAACAACGTCGTTACTGTCTCGAAGTCCCGCAGTATCAATTATATGAATCGGCATACCATCGATTTGAATATGCTCTCTGAGTACGTCACGGGTTGTGCCTTCTATAGGTGTAACGATTGCGCTGTCCTGCCCGCTAAGCGCATTTAGCAGGCTGGATTTGCCGGCGTTGGGCCGGCCAGCAATAACAACGTTCATGCCGTCTCTCAATAATCGTCCCTGTCTTGCAGTAGCGAGAGTGGCATTCAGTGCGCGTTTGATTGCGTCGAACTTGGCACGGACGTCGCCATCTGCCAGGAAGTCGATCTCTTCCTCGGGAAAGTCGATGGACGCCTCTACATAGATCCGCAGTTCCAACAGTTGTGATAGGAGTGAATCGATATGGCAGGAAAATTCGCCTTGTAGCGAGCGCTGTGCGCTACGAACGCCTGCTTCTGTGGTTGCAGCGATAATATCGGCAATCGCTTCTGCTTGAGCCAGGTCCAACTTATCGTTTATGTAGGCGCGTTGACTAAACTCTCCTGGGCCGGCCAGTCGCGCACCTGATCGGAGAGTTTCTCGCAGCAGCATATCCAGGACAACGGGCCCGCCGTGGCCCTGCAGTTCGATGATGTCTTCGCCGGTAAAGGAATGGGGCGCTTTGAAATACAGGACTAAACCTGAATCGATCAGATCGCCAGCGCTATCTTTAAAGTGACAGAATTCCGCGTAGCGCGGTGCAGGGCTGCGCCCACACATGGACCGGCCAATTTCCAGGGCGTTTGGTCCTGAGATGCGAATAACACCGATACCACCAACTCCCGCGGCGGTCGCAACGGCGGCAATGGTATCGCCGGGTAGGCCCTGATGCATCTAGCTGGCGCGAGCGCCCTTTTCGATTTGGCGGGTAATAATCCACTGTTGCGCAATCGATAATGCGTTGTTGGTTACCCAGTACAAAACCAGGCCGGCTGGGAACCAGAGGAAGAAGAAAGTAAAGACTATCGGCATCCACTGCATAAGTTTGGCTTGCATTGGATCGGGCGGAGGAGGCGCAAGGCGTTGTTGGAACCACATACTGGCACCCATTATTAAGGGCAAGATAAAGTACGGGTCCATCACCGAAAGATCTTTTATCCACAGGAAGAAAGGTGCTTGGCGAAGCTCAACACTCTCCATTAATACCCAGTACAGAGCGATGAATACAGGCATCTGTACAAGTATTGGTAGACAGCCGCTAAGCGGATTGATCTTCTCTTTTTTGTAGAGATTCATCATCTCGGTGGATTGTTTCTGTTTATCGTCCGGATGCCGCTCTCTGATAGCCTGCACCATGGGTTGGACGCGCCGCATGTTGGCCATGGAGCGGTACTGTGTCGCCGATAGTTTGAAAAATCCTGCCTTGATCAAGAATGTGAGCAGAATGATCGCTACCCCCCAGTTGCCGACAAAACTGTAGATTTTTATCAGCAGCCAGAATAAGGGCTGCGCAATCCACCACAGCCATCCGTAATCGACGCTCAGGTCCAGGTATTCAGATATCTCAGCCAATCGGTACTGATCTTTGGGGCCGACGTAAAAGTCTGCGAAGGCAGTACCTGTTTGACCCGGATCAACAATGGTAGGCGGAGAGACGAATCCCGCTATGTTGAAAGCGCTGGGCGTAACCCGGGTGCTATAGCTGTGGGTCAGCTCAGGGTTTGGAATCCAAGCACTTAGGAAGTAGTGTTGAATCATGGCAATCCAGCCGCCAGAAATTTTCTGGTTGAGCGGCTGTTCGGCCATGTCTTCAAAATCGAATTTGGCAAAGCGCTCATCGGGCAAAGAGCTGGCCGTTCCGAGAAAAGGAACCATGCCCATGCCGCTGGATAGCTCTGATGAAGGGTCAGCGCTGCTGTCGCGTTTTATTTGCCCAAATAGATTTGCCTGCCAGCGTGTTTCTGAGTTGTTTTCTATCAGATACTCCACTCGGATCAGGTAGTCGCCTCGTGTAAATGTGAAGCGTTTTGTGATCCGTACCGGCGCATCGGTTATCGCAGTTAAATCAACACGCAAAGTGTCGGTCGTGTCACCTAAAGTATATCGAGAGCTGCTGGCCTGATAGCGAGCTCGTTGTTCTTTGTCGATGCCGTCAGAGCCTATAAGTCCGCTCTGTGCGACATAGGTTCTGCGCTGGTTGTCTTCAAGTAACAGGAAGGGGATGGTGGGCTCGTCGATGCGAGCGGGGTATTCCCTGAGCGCGACCTCGGTGATATCACCACCCTGAAGATCTATACGAACGTCCAGTACATCCGTGGATACGTTGACGCTGGCGCTGGTCGATGGAGCGGGCGTAGCGGTGTCCGACTGAGCGAGCGATGGAATATCGTCAGTACTCTGTTCGGCGTCGAAGGTGCCGCTGGCCACCGACGGCATATCAGCATTCTCGCCAGTCGATATTACTGCTGGCGATTCACTGGAACGTGTCTCGTCACTATAGGCTGATGAGCTGGGCGCTACGGGTGCTGGAACGCGAGCTTCCTTAAACGCTACCCACTCTGTTAGCAGCATAAAAGACAGCACAGCCATAGTGCCAATCAGCAGTGAGCGTGTCAGATCCATATCAGTTCTTATCTCGATAAACGGGGGGCGCGAAATCTATACCGCCTTCATGCCAGGGATGACAGCGCAGCAGACGGCGGAGGGTTAGTACACTCCCACGCCAGGCGCCGTGATACTCAATCGCGTCACAAGCATAGGAGGAGCAGGTTGGATGAAAGCGGCACTGTTGACCTAACCATGGGCTAAGTATCAGCTGGTAGAGCCTGATTGTCCTCAACAAAATACGCGCGACGATTCCGGAATTGGCGGTATGGCCGCCGGCGCAGTCTTTAGAATGGGAAGAGGAGCAGTCCATTATCTTGTCAGCTTTTTCCATTGCTGGCGCAATATAGACGACAGCGTCGCGTTGTCCAACGCATCAACACCGCTTCGCGCCATGACGATAACGTCGAGGTTTAGTTGTCGGCTCTCCAGGCAGCGAAAGGTTTCTCTGGTAATGCGTTTAAAGCGGTTTCGCTGGACGGCGAGTTTGACGTGCTTCTTGGCTACGATGATCCCGACACGGGAATATGCAAGCTCATTGCGAGCGGCAAGAAGCAACATATGCTGGTGCGAGGACTTCGAATCAGGTGACTCGAAGACCCGGCTGTAGTCGCGGGCGTTCAATAGTCTGGCTTCCCTGGGGAAGGCACAGCCACCCGCGGACCGCATTATGCTGCCAGACGCTTACGACCCTTGGCGCGACGACGGTTAATAACGTGGCGGCCGCTCTTGGTTGCCATACGTGAGCGGAAGCCGTGGGTGCGCTTGCGTTTCAAGACGCTTGGCTGAAAAGTTCTCTTCATGGAGACAATCTCTACTGTCTGGTACTGCGTTGTGAAAGTTATGTCGTGGCTAACTCATCACCATAGTGCGAGAAGCCCGAAAAAGGGACGCGTATTCTAGAGAAACAGGTTGTTGTTTTCAAACAAAAAAACGGCTTTCTTTGCTGCAGACACAGCTGGCGTTTACATGAGGCTATCCCAATTGCTCTGGATGCGGACTAGACGTTGTCGCGGCGTAGTTTCTTTAGAGGGGTCAGGCGTGTATTCCATATCCAGATGACAGGATGCCGGTGCTAAAACAGGCGGTATTAGCACGTCACATAAGGACCATCTCCCTTCGAGCTGAATGCCAACCTGGTCAGCAAGCGGCAAGTTGCTGAAAACGTTTAAGTTTATATTGAACTCAACAAGATTTCCTCCCCCGGGCAACACCCTACACACAAGTTATCCACAGGAAAACTATTTATTTTTTTGTTGGGGTTGACAGTTTCGTTAGTTTTATAAGTTGTTGATAAATATATAATTAAATATAAAAAATACATTAAAAAGGGGTGTGGATAACTTGCTTTTGTAACGCTAGAATGAGCGCTCTTCGTGACGTGGCCTATCGACTTTTGTATAGGCTGCTTGTGGATCTAGTGTACGTTTGTTTTGCGGCCCCTGGGCACCCGTTTAAAAAGGCTCTGAGCTCTAATGTGCGCAGCCTTAAAGCAATGACTTGCCTCAGGTTGCAGACATTTTGCAGACATTGGCGTCGAAAACCGTTTGGTTACATTGGTGTGTTTAGCGAAATATGCAGACAGATATCTACCGTTAGGTGATTTTTAAAGATATTGGGCGGAATTTTAATAATTTAGACGACTTTAGCAGAACTTCGGCTAAATTTAAGTGCAGCCGCCGTCGGACGTCGAAGAAAGACCTGGTGATAGCAGCCGCTTGATAAGGGCCGCGCTGATAAGGGCTGCGCTGATAAGAGGCTTGACGATCAAGTTGAAATAAGTGGGTTCGCGGTGCACGCGGCGAGAAGTCAGTAAAAAACGACAACAACAATCAGAACAAAAAGAGGTAGGTCATGCCAGGCATGGTGTGGGATAGATGTGTTAACCATCTCCAGGATGAGTTGCCATCGCAGCAGTTCAATACGTGGATTAAGCCGCTCAAGGCGCAGGAAGATGACGGGTTAGAAGGAGGTGAACTCCAGCTATTTGCGCCTAATCGCTTTGTAAAAGACTGGGTGATGGATAAGTTTTTCGAGCGCATAAGTGAGCTGGCCACGGAGCTCGCCGATAATACTGACTATCGCGTTGTGATGGATATCGGGCAACCAGAGGGCAACGCACCTGTCGCCGCGTCGGTCGGGAGCTCAACACAGCTGGGTGAACGTTTACCAGTCAGGTCCTCAGACCAGGCCGGGGCGATGTCAAACCCGACGTCCGGCTCCCACTCCCACTCCCACAACCCTTCCCGTGCCAAGTCTGGCTATAACTCTAGCTATAACACCGTCCACAACAATAGCCACAAAAACAGCCACCACACAAATGCCAAAAGAAGTGAAGTGAGGCAGGTAGAAGTTGAGGGCGCAATCCGGCACCAGAACTATCTTGTTGATCACTACACTTTCGACAACTTCGTGGAAGGTAAATCGAATCAATTAGCGTTAGCGGCCTCTGGTCAGGTCGCGACCAACCCTGGAGACTCTTATAACCCGCTGTTTCTCTATGGTGGCGTTGGCCTGGGTAAAACCCACCTAATGCATGCCGTTGGTAATGCGCTGTTGCGGCGCAACCCTGATGCCAAGGTGGTCTATCTTCATTCAGAGCGCTTCGTGGCGGATATGGTGAAAGCACTGCAGCTGAATGCGATCAACGATTTCAAGCGCTATTACCGATCAGTAGATGCACTACTGATTGATGACATTCAATTCTTTGCTGGCAAGGAGCGCTCTCAAGAAGAGTTCTTCCATACATTCAATGCTTTGCTGGAAGGCGGACAGCAGATGATCCTGACCTGTGATCGTTACCCGAAGGAGATAGATGGGCTTGAAGAGCGCCTTAAATCCCGTTTCGGGTGGGGGCTGACGGTTGCCGTGGAGCCACCGGAATTAGAAACGCGTGTCGCCATTTTAATGAAGAAAGCGGAGCAGGCGCGAATCGAGCTGCCGGCTGAGTCGGCGTTTTTTATAGCTCAACGCATTCGTTCGAACGTCCGTGAACTTGAAGGTGCACTTAAAAGGGTGATAGCGAGTGCACACTTCACCTCAAAGCCCATTGATATCGGTTTGATAAAAGAGAGCCTAAAGGACTTGTTAGCATTGCAAGATAAGCAGGTGTCGCTCGATAATATCCAGCGCACCGTGGCCGAGTATTACAAGATCAAATTGTCTGACCTTATGTCGAAGCGGCGAAGCCGTTCCGTAGCCCGACCACGCCAGGTAGCCATGGCGTTGTCTAAGGAGCTGACTAATTACAGTCTTCCAGAGATAGGGGAAAACTTTGGCGGCCGCGATCACACGACCGTCTTGCATGCTTGTCGAAAAATTAAGGAGCTGCGCGAAGCAGACTCTGATATCCATGAAGACTATAAGAATTTACTGCGATCTCTAACTACCTGAGTGCGCTGCCCACGTCGAGCCGAGAGCCGAGTTACAGGACACGATAATCTATGAAATTCTCTATTTCACGGGATGCCTTGCTTAAACCATTGAATCTGGTTGCAGGTGTTGTAGAGCGCCGCCAGACGCTGCCGATTTTGGCGAATGTATTGCTCGTGGTAGATAAGGAGTGGCTGTCGCTGACGGGTACGGACCTGGAGGTAGAGTTAGTCGGTCGCGTGCGCCTTTCTGATGCGGCCTCAGATAATGGGGAAATTACGATTCCCGCGCGAAAGCTGGTAGATATTTGTAAATCCCTCCCAGAGGGCTGCGAGATCAGCTTTACAGTAGAGGATGGCAAAGTGCTGGTTCGTTCTGGCCGCAGTAGATTCACGCTATCCAGTCTGCCGGCGCGGGATTTCCCGAACGTCGAGGACAGCATGGGAACTCACAAAGTGACGCTTATGCAGGGCCAGCTTCGCCGCTTGATAGATAAAACCGCATTCGCTATGGCGCAACAGGATGTTCGCTATTACCTGAATGGCATGTTGTGGGAGCTGAAGCCGGACGTGTTGCGCGTCGTAGCGACTGACGGGCATCGGCTGGCGATGTGCGCGCTGGAGAGCGCTTTCCCTGATCAGGCGCCAAAGCAGGTCATTCTGCCGCGTAAAGGCGTCTTGGAGTTATCGCGCTTATTAACCGATGAGGGCAGTGAAATCAGCATCGTTATCGGGGATAACCATATTAGGGCTAATACCGATGACTTCACGTTTACCTCAAAGCTCGTAGATGGCAAGTTTCCCGACTACGAGCGTGTTTTGCCACGGAACTCTGATAAAACCGTTCTGGGTGATCGCGAAGAGCTGCGTCAGGCGTTTACTCGCACGGCTATCCTTTCTAATGAGAAGTACCGGGGTGTTCGCCTAACGGTGGAAAGTGGATCTATGCAGATCGTCGCTAATAATCCGGAACAAGAAGAAGCTGAAGAAAACGTGAGTGTAGAGTATCAGGGAGACTCACTTGAGATCGGCTTCAACGTGAGCTATTTACTGGATGTGCTGGGCGTACTGGATAGTGAGAAGGTGAAGCTCTCTCTCGCTGATCCGAATAGCAGCGCCCTGCTTGAGGAACCAGAGCACGGCGACGCTGTATATGTTGTCATGCCTATGAGGCTATAAGACCGCTAACGGCGGAACACTGACGACCATGTCTCTGGTACGCCTTGACTGTACAGGTTTGCGTAATCTCGAGAGCTTGAGTTTAAAAGGCCTGGAACGCACTAACGTTGTGTTCGGACAAAACGGCAGCGGTAAAACCAGCTTACTCGAGGGTATACACCTTCTCGGTATGGCGAGATCCTTCAGAACCTCTAGCATCAAGCCCGTTATTAATCATGATCAGGAGCGCTGTACGGTGTTTGGCGAAATCCGCACCGAGCCGTCACACGGGGCGCTGACTGTGGGCGTGAGCAGGGCTCGCGACGGCACGCTCGATGCCAGGCTGGGTGGGGAGGCGGCCCAGTCGCGCTCTGCGTTGGCCGAGGCGCTACCGCTCCAGCTCATTCATGCAGATAGCTTTGAAATACTGACAGGCTCACCCCAAACCCGCAGACACTTCGTCGATTGGGGAGTGTTCCACGTGGAACATTTATTCCTGCCTGCTTGGCAGCGCTTTCAGCGCGCAATAAAACAACGCAACAATCTCCTGCGCCGTGGTAAAATCGACGACGCGTCTTTAGCGCCGTGGGATAATGAGCTGGCCATAGCCGGGGAGGCCGTTGACGGTGCCCGGCAGCGCTATCTGCGGGCGCTGGAGCCGAGATTTATTGAGCTTGCCTCAAGGCTCTGTAGGGATGAGTTGTCGTTGTCCTTGCGGTATCGACGGGGCTGGGATGCGGAAGCGTCGCTAAAGGCGTCGTTGGATGCAAGCCGTAGCTCAGATGTTCAGCAGGGCTATACGCACAGCGGGCCGCAGCGCGCTGACATACGCGTACTGGCGGCAGGACGAAACGCCGCCGAAACGCTATCCAGGGGCCAGCTGAAACTGGTGATATGTGCGCTTAAGTTGTCTCAGGGTGTGCATATGCTGGAAGCAAAAGATAAGCGCTGCGTGTATTTGATCGACGATCTAACAGCCGAGCTAGACCGCGATCATTGTGTTGCTGTCGCGTCGATACTTGAAGAGATCGATGCGCAGGTGTTTGTAACCTGCATAGAGCGGCAAGATGCCGAGGCGATTTGGCCCGGCACAAAGGAACAGGTCGCCATGTTCCACGTGGAACATGGCAGAGTAAAACGCGTGGCATAGCCCGATGGCTGGTACGCTTAAAATGAGATCTACATGAGCGAAGAACAGAATTACGACTCCTCGAGCATTAAGGTTCTTAAGGGACTGGATGCAGTTCGCAAGCGCCCTGGTATGTATATCGGTGATACCGATGACGGTACGGGCCTTCACCACATGGTGTTTGAGTTGGTGGATAACTCCATCGACGAAGCATTGGCGGGCCACTGTTCCAAAATCACGGTCATCATTCACCCCGATGAGTCTGTTTCGGTGTCTGACAATGGCCGCGGCATTCCTACTGAGGAGCATGAAGAGGGCGTTTCTGCTGCTGAAGTAATTATGACGGTGCTGCACGCCGGCGGTAAGTTTGACGATAACTCTTACAAGGTTTCAGGCGGGCTGCATGGCGTGGGGGTATCCGTTGTTAACGCGCTCTCGGAAGAGTTGCTATTGACGGTGCGCCGTGAAGGCAGCATGTACGAGCAGACCTACCGACATGGCGTACCACAGGCGCCGCTAGCAAAGGTGGGTGATACGGAAGCCACCGGCACTGAGGTTCGCTTTAAGCCGAGCGCAGAGACCTTTTCAAATATCGCTTTTCATTTTGATTATCTTGCCAAACGGCTTCGTGAACTCGCTTTCTTGAATTCTGGCGTATTCATCCATTTGGTGGATGAGCGCAGTGGCGAGAAAGAGGACTATTGCTACGATGGCGGTCTGGCCGCATTCGTCGATTATCTCAACCTTAACAAAACGCCCGTCAATAAAGCCTTCCATTTCAATGTCATGCAGGATGACGGGGTAGGGGTAGAAGTTGCCTTGCAGTGGAACGATACGTTCCAGGAAAATATTTTCTGCTATACCAACAATATTCCTCAGCGAGACGGTGGCACGCACCTGGCGGGCTTTCGTGCCGCTTTGACCCGGAATTTAAACGCCTATATCGAAAAAGAAGGGCTCTCTAAAACCGCTAAAGTCAGTACGACAGGAGATGATGCGCGTGAGGGTCTTACCGCGATTATTTCTGTGAAGGTGCCGGATCCCAAGTTTTCATCGCAAACCAAGGATAAGCTGGTGTCTTCGGAGGTGAAGACCTCGGTTGAGCAAGCGATGAACCAGCGCTTCGGCGACTATCTGATTGAAAACCCCATAGAGGCCAAAGCGGTGGTCTCAAAAATGCTGGATGCTGCACGCGCGCGCGAGGCGGCTCGCAAAGCTCGAGAGATGACCCGTCGCAAGGGCGCTCTGGACATAGCGGGTCTGCCAGGGAAGCTGGCTGACTGCCAGGAAAAGGATCCTGCATTATCGGAAATCTATCTTGTGGAGGGCGACTCTGCTGGCGGCTCCGCTAAACAGGGTCGGGACAGGCGCACTCAGGCTATCTTGCCCCTTAAAGGTAAAATCCTTAACGTCGAAAAGGCGCGGTTCGACAAAATGTTGGGTTCGGCTGAGGTTGGCACAATAGTAACGGCCCTTGGCTGCGGCATCGGCAAAGACGAGTTTGATCCCGACAAGCTTCGTTATCACAGCATTATCATCATGACGGACGCGGACGTTGACGGCTCACATATCCGCACCCTGCTGCTAACCTTTTTCTTCCGCCAAATGCCACAGCTGCTGGAGCGCGGGCACATTTATATCGCCCAACCGCCCTTGTACAAGGTCTCTAAAGGTAAGCAGCACCAGTACCTTAAAGACGATGCGTCTTTAAATGAATATCTCACACAGTCAGCACTGGAGGGAGCTGCGCTGTATGTAAGCGCTGACTCACCGCCTATCAGTGGTGCGGGTCTGGAAGCACTACTACGGGAATATCGCGGTGTTGCGGCAACCATAGATCGTCTGAGCAGGCTGTACTCAGCTGATGTTTTGTGGGCCATGTTAGAGATTGCACCGCTGTCGCTGGATGACCTGCCCGAAGAGGCTAAGGTGAAAGAGTGGGCAGCCACTTTACAGGCGGCCGTAGAGCAAAATGTTGCCGAAGGTCGTCTTTATACCTGCCTGGTGCGCAAAGATCCCGAACGTAATTTGTATTATCCAGTCGTAAAATTGCTGTCTCACGGCGTTGAAAGTCATACCGAATATGGAAGGGACTTCTTTAGCTCAGGTGAATACCGTGCGCTCTGTGCTCTGGCTGCCAAGCTGCAAGGATTGATCGAAGAAGATGGCTATATCCAACGCGGCGAGAAGCGATATGAGACCCGCAGCTTCGCCGCCGTACTTGAATGGTTAATGGCAGAGGCTGCGCGAGGCTACAATATTCAGCGTTATAAAGGCCTGGGTGAAATGAACCCCGACCAGCTGTGGGAGACCACCATGGATCCTGAAACTCGTCGCATGTTGCAAGTGACTATCGATGACGCTATCGCTGCCGACCAGATTTTCACGACGCTTATGGGCGATCACGTCGAGCCACGACGTGACTTTATCCAGGACAACGCGCTGTCGGTGGCTAATCTGGATATCTGACCCCACCAAAAGCGCCACCTGTCTCGCTAGCTGTTTGGCAGCCGTCAAGGCGGTGCACTGCCACATTGAATAGGCATGGCGATGCTTCCTTGCTTAAGGATGTGGCGTGTAGGGTAGTCTTCGCAGCGCCTCGTTAAGAGGAGCCTCGCTTCAGGGCGTAGTCTGTAGTGAGAGGTTCTTCTCGAGCTTCTATTTGCTCGGAGCCAGCAGGGAGATATCTGCGACCTGCAAGAAAAGGTTACGCAGCGACTGTAACAGTGCCAGGCGATTAACGCGTACGTCTTCGGCCTCCGCCATCACCATGACTTCGTCGAAAAACTGGTCAACAGGACCCTGAAGGCTCGCCAGCCCCGTTAGCGCTTCGGTGTAATGTCCTTTGGCCAAGTGCGCTTCCATAACGGGTCGTTGCTGCTCTACCGCGTCGTGCAAAGCAGCTTCAGCAGGCTCCGTAAGTAAGCGCTCGCTTACAATGAGAGACTTTGAATCTGGTGCTTGTTTTTCCAGGATGTTGGAGACTCTTTTGTTGGCCGCCGCCAGGGCTACTGCTTCTGGCAGCGCCGTAAACGCATCGACGGCTTTAACGCGTTGATCAATATTCAGGGGAACGGAGAGGGCCTTGGCACTGACGGCCTTGAAAACCTCTACGGGGATCCTGTCATCTTCATACCACGCGCGCATGCGCTCCAAGACATAATCGGTCACCTGGCCGACGGTATCACTGGCTAATACGTCTGCAGGGAATCCGTCAGCAGCGCTCTGCAAGCATTCACGCAAATCCAGCGGGAACTCCATCTCAACCAGGATACGCAGCACGCCCAGCGCCGCACGTCGGAGTGCAAAGGGATCTTTTGAGCCGGTCGGCGCTTGTCCAATACCAAAAATACCGATCAAGGTATCGAGCCGGTCTGCCAGTGCAACGACGGCGGCGACAGGTGAGCTGGGTAGCTGATCACCTGCGAACGCGGGCCAGTAGTGCTGCTCTATTGCATTGGCAACGTCCGCTGACTCGTTGTCATGCTGGGCGTAGTATCGGCCCGCTATACCCTGAAGGTCTGAAAACTCGCCCACCATTTGTGTGGTTAAATCCGCCTTGCTAAGGGTAGCAGCGCGTGCCGCCTCATCAGGGTTAGCGTTCACCGCAGGCGCGAGCGCACGCGCCAGGGCGGCCAGGCGCTCCGTCTTATCGAGCAGTGTTCCAAGCTTCTGCTGAAATACAACCTTGCCAAGCGCGGGCAGGCGGTCAGCGAGCGGCGTGCTCTTATCGCTTTCGAAAAAGAAGGCGGCGTCTGCCAGCCTTGGACGGATGACTCGCTCGTTGCCGTCGATTACCTGGGCGGGGTCCTGGCTTTCTATATTGCTGACAAAAATAAAGTGGGGCAGCAACTGGCCTTCTTTATCGATCAAGTGGAAGTACTTCTGGTGCTCGGCCATTGAGGACACCAGGGCTTCCTGAGGCACCGCCAGAAAACGTGATTCAAAGTTGCCAGTCAGTGCTACCGGCCACTCGACGAGCGCGGTTACCTCTTCCAACAGGCCAGGATCTACGACGGCTTTGGCACCAATAATATTGGCCTGCTGCTCAACTTGCTTTGTGATCAGGGCTTTACGTTTCGCGAAGCTTGCCAATACGTAAGCCTGTTTTAGCGTATCTTCATAACTATCAGCGTCGCTTAGGGTGATCGCATCGGGGTGATGAAAGCGGTGCCCGTAAGTGATCCGGTCCGCGGACAGTCCAAGAGCGGAGCAGGGCACCACTTCGCCGCCCAGCAATGCAACAAGCCAATGCACGGGGCGTAAAAACTCCTCGCGGGAGGATCCCCAGCGCATTCGTTTGGGAACCGGCAGGCTGGCTATGATCCCGGGTAGAATCTCAGGTAGGACGTTGACGACCTTGCGCCCGGCAGCGACTTCACGAAAAACCAGCCTGGGGCCCTTGTCCGTCTCCGCGGTCTGCAGTGCGTCTGGCGTGACACCCTGTTTTTTTGCAAAGCCCAGAGCGGCCGGAGACCAGTCGCCATTGTCTAGCCTGGCGCGATCGGCCGGTGGCCCAAACACTTCTATAGACTGATCTTCACCCTGCAGTTGAAGTGCAGGTACCTGAACAGCAAGCCGACGGGGTGTGGCAAAAACCTGCACAGGCTCGTGGGCAAGCTGATGGCCGCTGAGCTCTTCGCTCAGCCCTTGGGCAAGAGCCTGGCTCAACTTTAGCAGGCTTCCAGGCGGCAGCTCTTCTGTACCCAGTTCTAGCAATAATGTCGCAGTGCTGCTCATGACTCGTCTCGTTTCAATGCGGCTTCTCTTAGCTCTGCTGTGGCAAGAGGAAAGCCAAGGGCCTTGCGTGCATCAAAATAGGTTTGCGCCACACCGCGTGCGAGGCTTCTAACGCGCAAAATAAAGCGTTGCCGCTCTGTTACGGAAATCGCTTTTCTCGCGTCCAGAAGATTGAAAGCGTGGGAGGCCTTCATAACCATTTCGTAGGCAGGCAGGGGTAGTGACTTTTCGATCAAGCTCTGGCTTTGGGCTTCATAGAAATCAAACTGACGATGTAATTCCGGAATGTCGGCCTCCTCGAAATTAAAGCGCGACATCTCTACCTCATTCTGATGGAACACATCGCCATAGCTTACCGGTCCGCCGGGTCCCCGGGTCCATACCAAATCATAGATACTGTCTACGCCCTGCAGATACATGGCAATGCGCTCCAGTCCGTAGGTGATTTCGCCGGACACAGGGAAGCACTCTAACCCGCCGACCTGCTGAAAATAGGTAAACTGGGTAACCTCCATGCCATTGAGCCAGACTTCCCATCCCAGGCCCCAGGCGCCCAGGGTGGGAGATTCCCAGTTATCTTCAACCAGGCGGACGTCGTGAATTGCGGTATCGACCCCCAGGAATCGCAAGGATTCCAAATACTGATCCACAATATCCGGCGGCGATGGCTTGAGCAGGACCTGAAACTGATAGTAGTGCTGCAGCCGGTTAGGGTTTTCGCCGTAACGGCCATCCCCAGGCCTACGGCAAGGCTGCACATACGCGGTGTTCCAGGCCTCCGGCCCAATCGACCTTAAGAATGTGGCGGGGTGGAAAGTTCCTGCGCCGACTTCCAAATCCAGCGGCTGCAAGACAACGCAACCGCGGTCTGCCCAGAATTGTTGCAGTCTGAGAATAAGATCTTGAAAGGTATCCGGTGGGGTATTGAGCTGACTCACAGCGGAGCATGTCCCTAAAAAAGCGGCCTATTATACATAGTCCTCAGTCGGCATAATACGCGCCGCGGGTGCCCTCGATGTGCTCCTGGTTTAAATTTTAGCGGGGTGAAGACGTGGTTTTTGGCAAGCTGATCGGTGCGGTGCTGGGCTATCTGGTCGCGGGACCGCTGGGACTCCTGATGGGTGTTGTTGCCGGACATATGTTCGATACCGGCCTGACCCGACAGTTTGGTGCTGTGTCGCCCCAGCGACTGCGGCAAGCCCGAGATACGTTCTTTGAGGTGAGCTTTCAGCTGCTGGGCTATCTGGCCAAGTCCGATGGTCGAGTGAGTGAAGCCGAGGTCGCTCAGGCAGAAGCCTTAATGCGGGAGCTTGGTATAGTCGGCGAACGACGCACCCAGGCGATTGATTTCTTCAAAGCGGGGGCCGCAGATGGTTTCGATATGCCCACGGCCGTAGCGCGCTTCAAGCGAGATTGTGCTGGTCCCCAACAAATCGCACAAACGTTGATAAGCGCACTGTTGAGCATGGCCTACGCAGATGGCGAACTCCACTCAGCAGAACGACGGGTGCTGCAAGAGGTCGCAGGCTTACTCGGTATTCAGGCGGCGGCATTTGAGCAGCTTTTGCTGCGCGCCGAGGCGCAAGCACAATTTCATCGTCAGCAGCAGTCGGGCTATGCGGACTCGGGGTCGAGCACCGATACGCTGGCTGCGGCATATAGAATGTTAGGTGTCACCGCCGACTGCAGTGACCGGGATCTCAAGCAAGCCTATCGTCGACAGATGAGTCAGCACCACCCTGACAAGCTTGCTTCGCAGGGTTTGCCTGAAGAAATGATGAAGATGGCAACGGAAAAAGCCCAGGACATTCAGGTTGCTTACGACCTGATAAAAAAGTCCCGCGCAAGGTCATCGTCGTAGGCATAGTCAGTCAATGGCAAAGCGCAATGCAACGCTAGCGCTGATCCGGCGCTTACCAAATTCGATTTTGGGTGCACTTTCAGACACGGCGTCTGCCATCATCATGCGAGGCGCTGCGATGCCGCTGCTACCGAGTTCTTCAACTCGAATCACATCCCCCAGATCCACATCCATTGTGTCGGCAATGCGCTCTGCTTTAATCCGCCCTTGAGTGAGCGCCTTATCCATCGCCGCAAGCCTTAATTCGTCGAGGTCACTGTGGCCCGGCCTGGGTGGGCTGATCTGCTCAATATCCAGCGCCGACAGTGCCGCCAGCAGCGCGCCGTAATTGGCGGGCTCCCGTAAAATAATACTGATGCTTCTGCGTACCTGCTGACCCTGAAAAACACGTTTGCCGTCTTCCCAGTTGTAGCGCGGCTGCACGCTGATCCGTGAGCTGTCGAGGTCGTCTTTCTTGACGTCTGCATCCCAGGCAGCGCGCACTACACGTCGCGTTGTTTTTTCGACTTGCTTTTGCAAAGCCGCCACGTCTTGACCGGTTTGGCTAACCAATACATCCAGGGTCAGGATATCTGGCACCGCCTCGACATAGCCGTTTGCGCTAACGGCGATAAAGGCAGCCTCCTCGTCAGCACAGGCTGTGAACGAGAGGGCCGCGAGTAGTACTAAGGCAACATTTCGCATAGAGATCACCGCTCCAATGGTCTAGTCGTTTTTCAGGGGCGCCAGAATGCAGGGGTAAACAGCACCAATACCGTGAACACTTCAAGCCGGCCCAGCAACATTGCCACACATAGTAGCCATTTTGCAGCGTCGTTAATATCGCCGTAATGGTAGGTTACTGCGCCCAGCCCCGGGCCCAGATTATTTAGAGAAGCTGCCACGGCTGAGAATGCCGTTTCAAAGTCCAGGCCGGTCGCGACCAGCGCAATCATCAGCATGACAAAGCACATTAAATAGACGGCTAAAAAACTCCATACAGCACTGACGACCTTGGCTTCCACTCGTCGGTTACCAACTTTCAAGGGTATGACCGCCTGCGGGTGAACAAGTTGCTTGAGTTCACGTATGCCCTGTTTACTGATTAACATCAGGCGCATTGCCTTGATGCCGCCGCCTGTTGATCCGCCGCAACCACCCATCACGGCAAATACCAGTAACATCAGCGGCAGGAAGCTGGGCCACTGAGCAAAATCGGAGGTAACAAAGCCAGTCGTAGTAGTAATGGAGATGGCCTGAAACAACCCGTGTGCGATGCCGTCAGCGGGCGAGTATGCCCGAGTGTATAGCAGCACAGCGCAGGTAATTAGTACGCAGATGCTGAGGACGCCGCTGAAGAAAATGGTCTCGGAGTCCCCTAAATAGGGCTTGGCACTGCGGCGACGCCAGGCGGTAAAGTGCAAGCCAAAGTTGATCGCGGCGATATACATAAACAGGCAGCCCACCAGCATGATCGGCACACTGTCGTAAAAGCCAATGCTGGCATCGTGGGTGGAGAATCCGCCGATAGCTACGGTGCTAAACGCATGGCAAATGGCGTCAAAGCCGTTCATGCCCGCTGCCCAATAGGCAAGGCTGCAGCTGACGGTAAGCAATACGTACACGGCAAACAGCGCCTTGGCCGTCTCCGTAATTCGCGGCGTCAGCTTGGCGTCCTTTGATGGTCCCGGGGTCTCGGCCTGATAAAGCTGCATGCCGCCAACACCCAGCATTGGCAGAATCGCCACCGCAACCACGATAATGCCGATACCGCCTAACCACTGAAGCTGCTGACGGTAAAACAGCAGGGAACGAGGCAGCTCATCAAGGCCGGTTATGACTGTTGCGCCTGTTGTGGTGAGGCCGGAGATTGATTCAAAAATTGCATCGGTGGTGTTGAGGTCAATACCCTGGTGTAGCGCAAAAGGCAGTGAGCCAAACAAGCCCAGTACAGTCCAGAACAGTGTGGTTATGAGAAAGCCATCCCGCGTGCGCAGTTCCTGTCGCGTGTTGCGAGTAGGCAGCCAAAGTATTAAGCCGCTCAGGAACGTGATGGCCAGTGCGCTCAAAAAACCAGTGGTGGTCGAGTCCCCGTAGACCAGCGCCATAACCAGTGGCAGCAACAGCGTCAGGCTGAACAGCATCAGCAGGACGCCGAGGATACGCAGTGAAATAGGAAGGTGCACGCTAGCCTAGAAAAACTGCAGGCCAACCTGGAAGAGTCGCTCCACGGCTCCGACCTGGTTTTTATCAACCAGAAACAGGATGACGTGATCGTCGGTCTCTACCAGGATATGGCGGTGTGCAATAAGGACTTCCTTGCCGCGGACGATTGCGCCAATGGTTACACCATCGGGCAAGTCGACTTCGTCCAGACGGCGGCCCACTACCCTCGAAGAACGAGCGTCGCCGTGGGCGATCATTTCGATGGCCTCTGCTGCACCACGTCGCAGGGAGTGAACGTTGTAAATATCGCCTCGACGAACATGGGTGAGCAGGCTGCCTATAGTGATTTGCTGAGGTGACAGTGCGATATCGATCTCGTCACCCTGCAGCAGGTCGATATAAGCTGGGTTGGTAATCAAGGTGATGACTTTGCGCGCGCCCATGCGCTTGGCCAGCATCGCAGTCATGATGTTGACTTCATCGTTGTCGGTTAGCGCGCAAAATACGTCGGTGCCTTCGATGTTCTCCGACCCTAGCAGCTCCGTGTTGGAGGCATTGCCATTAAGCACGATAGTATTCTTAAGGCGTTCTGAAAGCGCGCGGCAGCGGCTGTAGCTACGCTCAATCAACTTGACCTGATAATCGCCTTCTATCGCCTCGGCCAATCGAGAGCCGATATTGCCGCCACCGGCAATCATGATCCGCTTGTAAGGCTTGTCCAGACGACGCAGTTCAGACATGACCGCGCGTATGTTCTCTTTGGCGGCGATGAAGAACACTTCATCGTCCGCCTCGACGACCGTGTCCCCCTCGGGAATCATTGGCCTATCGCGCCTGAAGATCGCGGCGACCCGTGTATCGACCTTCGGCATGTGCTTGCGAATCTCACGCAGCTGCTGGCCGACCAGGGGCCCCCCGTAGAAAGCGCGTACTGCAACCAGTTGTACAAGACCATCTGCGAAGTCCAGCACCTGCAGTGCACCTGGATTGGCGATCAGTTCGCGCATGCTATTGGTAACAAGCGCCTCGGGGCTGATGAGTACATCGACGGGGACGTGGTCTTCACCAAAAAGCTCACTGTGCGCCAGATAGCTGGGCGACCGGACTCGAGAGATCTTGGTGGGTGTACGGTACAGGCTGTGGGCAACCTGGCAGGCCATCATGTTGATTTCATCGCTATTGGTAACAGCGATCAACATATCGGCGTCTTCTGCACCCGCACGATAGAGCACTTTGGGGTGTGAGGCGTGGCCGTTGACCGTACGCAAATCGAGCCGATCCTGCAGCGCGCGCAGCTTATCTACACTGGTGTCAACTACCGTGACATCGTTTTGCTCGATTGCGAGGTGTTCAGCCAGCGTTCCGCCAACCTGACCCGCACCGAGAATAATGATTTTCATAGATTACGCGGCGCTCGCCCCCGCTGCTTTGCGCAACAATAATGAAAAGCAGGTGGGATTGTAAGGGGAGGGTATTATTTACAGCGCCGGTTCAAGCGCGCTTCTGTATGCGGGCGAAGAATAAACCATCGTGTCCGTCTACAACAGGCAGTAACTGTCTGCCCACACCCGCCGGCTCACCCCAGCCCAGGCTGCTCAAATCATCTGCTGCCGCATTGCCATGTTGCTCTAAAAACGTGGCCACGCACAGCGCGTTTTCTTCCGGCAATATCGAGCAGGTGACATACACCAGCGTGCCGCCATCCCGCAGTCGTGGCCAAAGCCCATTGAGGATCTCCAGCTGCAATGCCGCATAACCAGCTATGTCAGAGGCTCGTCTGAGCACTTTTATATCGGGGTGCCGTCGGATAACGCCGCTGCCAGAGCAGGGAGCGTCGACTAAAATGGCATCAAACTCACCGAGAGTGTCGCTTATCTCTCGGGCATCCGCGCACAGTACCGTTGCCGTTAACTGGAGGCGCTCTAGATTCTGGCGCAGCGGCAGCAGTCGCTCTTCGGCGTGGTCCATGGCGACCAGCTCGGCAATTTCAGGGTACCGTTCCAACAGATGACAGCTTTTGCCGCCGGGAGCCGCGCAGGCGTCAAGCACACGACCGCCTGTTTCCAGCGTGAAGAGGTCTGCGGCTAACTGTGCGGCTTCGTCCTGAACGCTAACGCTGCCCTCGCGAAATTCTGGCAACAGGGTAACGTCAACGGCCTCGTTGAGTCGGATGCCATCGCTGGCCAGCGCGCAAGCTTCGGCGCTTAATCCGTCGTTATCCAGCCGCGCGAGATAATCGTCTCTGGATTGCCGAAGCGTGTTTACGCGCAAACACATGGGCGCCTGTGCATTGTTTGCTTCGACGATTTGTTGCCAGTGCTCTGGCCAGGCTTCCTGAATCGCGGCCAACAGCCACTGGGGGTGTCGCAGCCGCTCTGGCTCGCTCAGGTCAGACTCAAGGCTGTCGCGCTGGCGTGCGGCGTTGCGTAATACGCCGTTGACCAGGCGTGTTGCCCATGGCTTACCGAGACCACGGCAGCCGTCGACCGTTGCGGAGATCGCGGCGTGATCCGGCGTGCGCATGTCCAGTAGTTGATGCAAGCCAACTACTAGTAAGGCTTGAAGATCTTGATCTTTCCTTTTAAGCGGCGACTTCAGCAATTTGCCCAACAAAGCGATCAGTCGTGGGTATTCACGCAGGCTGCCATAGCAGAGCTGCTGCACCAGTGCCCGGTCCTGTTCGCTAACTGCGCCAAGCGCGTCGGCGAGCGGCCCATCCAGTGCCTCGCCGTCTCCGGTGACCCTGGCTAGCGCTCTGGCGGCAGCGGCGCGACTGTCAATGCGCCGCTTAATGGCCGAAGACCTTGCCAGGCGCCAGCGTGTCGCGGCGTGCTTTGAGAACCTCGTTGACGTCCAATGCTTTGCCGCCCGCTAACTGCAGTCGGGTGATGCGCAGCGCTCCCACACCACAGGCGACCAGCAGACCACGCTCGTCTGCACTGAGGATTTCACCAGGGGCGCCGCCTAACGGTGGCTGTGGCTCAGCCGCCCAGATCTTGAGGCGCTGGCCATCCAGCGTGGTCCAGCTGGTTGGGAACGGATTGAAGGCTCGTATTTGGCGATCCAGTTGTATTGCCTCTTTGGACCAGTCCAGCGCCGCTTCCGCTTTATCGATTTTTGCGGCGTAGCATGCTTTTTTGTCGTCCTGAGGAATCGCTCGTTTCAGGCTTGCAGGCAGATTCTGCAATAGCGCCACCAAAGCCGGTGGACCGATATCGGCTAGAAGGTCATGCAGTTCGCCCCCGGTCATGCGGCTGGAAATAGGCGTGTGAACGGTTGCGAGCATGTCGCCGGTATCGAGTCCGGCATCCATCTGCATTAGCGTCACGCCGCTTTCCACATCGCCTGCCTCAATCGCGCGCTGTATTGGTGCGGCCCCACGCCACCGCGGCAAGAGAGAAGCATGTACGTTGATACAGCCAAACTGCGGTAGGTCCAAGACTGCCTGTGGCAGGATCAGCCCATAGGCAACCACTACCATAACGTCTGCCTCAATAGCTGCCAGCCTCGCCTGTGAAGCGCTGTCTTTTAAACTCGACGGCTGCTCCACCGCTAGCCCAGCATTTAGAGCCAGTGCTTTGACCGGGCTGGGCGTTAGTTTTTTGCCGCGGCCAGCAGGCCGATCGGGCTGGGTATAGACAGCAACAGGGGCCAACCCCGCATCAAGCAGGGCCTGCAGATGCGTTGCAGCGAAGTCGGGGGTGCCCGCAAACACCACGCGGGGCTGAGACATCAGGCGCGTAGTCTGTGTTGTTTTTCAAGCTTCTTGCGGATGCGGGTACGCTTCAGCGAAGACAGGTAATCGACGAACAGCTTGCCATCGAGGTGATCGATTTCATGCTGTATGCACACGGCAAGCAGTCCACTCGGTTCCAGGGTAAATGCCTGCCCGGTTCTATCCTGGGCGGTTACCCTTATATGCTGAGGGCGCTCAACGGTTTCATAGAACCCCGGAACCGAAAGGCAGCCCTCGTCATAATTGTCCAGTGTCTCATCCAATACGGTTATTTCGGGGTTGATAAAAACCAGTGGCTCGTCGCGTTCTTCCGAGACGTCTATAACAAGTAACCGCTTGTGCACGTCGACCTGGGTAGCTGCCAAGCCAATACCCGGTGCTTCGTACATAGTTTCAAACATGTCATCAATGAGCGTGGACAATGCCTTATCAAACACGGTCACCGGCTTGGCTTTGGTGCGCAGCCTTGGATCCGGAAATTCGAGAATGTTAAGAATAGCCATGTGCTTTACGACGTTGTCGCCCCAGTTAGCTGTGATAGACAGTGGTCTAAATTACGGATAATGCACTTGCACAGATGTTTGAGCGCTAGCACACTGACTTATATTATACAGCGAGATAGTGGTGTGCCGCAGCATCTGTGGTCGCTGCTTGGACCTCGCCCTGCTGGCTTCGTTCGCACGCATGTCCGGAGCACATTCAAAAAGCCTCTTTCTGGCTCACAGTGAAGGAGGATTTAAGGAGGGTATGGCGGGTGCAAGCGTCGGTGAAATCGCAGGTGAAATCCCAGGTGAAAGCACCTCTGTATAGTAGCAGTGATAGTTAGTGCCAGTGATAGATAGCGCCAATAATAGCGAATAGAAAACACAGTACGGGACCACGCCGGGACATGATGAAAAAACTACTACTAGCAGGCTATTTGATTGCAGCGTTAGTGTCGACGTCGGCGCTTCATGCAGACGAACTGCGATTGGCGGAGTCCGCGCCTGAAATTTATCTGGTCAAAGAAGGCGATACCTTGTGGGGTATTGCCAGTATGTACTTGGAAGATCCCTGGCTTTGGCCTGAGATCTGGGAGATTAACGCTCAACTGGACAACCCCCACCTGATTTTCCCAGGTGATCAGATTTACCTGGTCTGGGTGGACGGGCAACCGCGCCTTCGGGTGCGTCGGGGCTCTGCTTCCAACACCGTGAAACTGACACCTCAGATGCGCATAGAGCCATTAGACAGGGCGATACCGTCTATTTCTCTGGAGCAGATCGGTCCCTGGCTTAGCGATCACCGCATCGTGCCGCCCGAGTTACTGGACGGCGCGCCCTATGTGATTGCAGGGGCAAAAAGAGCCTTGCTGAGTAGCGCGGGCGATGAACTGTATGCCCGTGGCACATTCCCGGAGGGCGAGACGGGATTTGGTGTTTACCGTCGCGGTCAGCTTTTTGTGGACCCTGAAACCGATGAGGTGCTGGGGCTGGAAGCGACAGACATCGGCAGCGCTAGACTGGAAGAAGTCTATGAGGATGGTATAGCCGAGTTCGAGGTCACACGTGTCACGGAAGAAATTCGGATTAATGACAGGTTGCTGCCTCCAGAGGTACGCGAAATCTCAGCCAACTTCCAACCCCGCTCACCCATGAACAACGCATCAGGCTTCATGCTGGCCGTTGATTCCGGTGTCAGTCAGATCGGCGCTTTGGACATCGTTGCCATCACTCTGGGCCTCCGAAACAGCATTGAAGAGGGCCATGTGCTGGCAATTTACCAGCGTGGTGAGGTCGTGCGGGACCGCATAACGAACGAAATGGTGCAAATTCCCGATACGCGCGCGGGCTTGCTTATGGTATTCCGTTCCTTTAACAGGATGAGTTACGGCATTGTGCTGAAAAGTGATCGCCCCCTCTCGGTAGGTGACCGCGTCGTAACGCCCTGATAGGGCGGTTTCAAAGGGCGATGGACTCGCCTCATGTAGAAGCCGATTGAGCGACAGAGCGCTGAAGATATTAATCAGCGCTTAGACCGGCTGCCAAGCCGGCAGGATCAAGGACGATCCATGGATTCCGATCTGCAGCGTCAGTGGCTGGCATTGGCTTTAATGCCGCTACGCCCTTCCAGTTTACGAAAGCTGATACTTTCCCACCGCGAGCCTCACAGTATTTTGTCTGCTTCGGAGGATGTCTGGCGGCATGCCGGTGCACCGCAGGAAGCCCTGCTCGCAAAGCGATATTGGCATCAACAGTCTGCGCGCTTGAGCCTGACAGAGGCTGTGGACCACGCCTGCGACGTACTGTCCAGCGCCAACGCGGAAGTGATTCCGCTCAAGGATGCCGCCTATCCGCCGCTGCTTGCTGAAATACATGATCCGCCGCCGTTGTTGTATGTGGCAGGGAATACAGATGTTCTGCAAAAGCCGCAGTTTGCTGTCGTCGGCAGCCGTCGCTGCAGTGCGACCTCGGCACGCGCGGCCGCGGAGTTTTCCGCCGGCCTGGTAGCACAGGGCTTCAGTATATGTAGCGGTTTGGCGCTGGGCATCGATGCCGCAGCGCACCGGGCGGCGCTGCAGGCACAAGGTGAATCGGTGGCCGTTATCGCGACGGGCATTGACCGATGTTATCCGGCTAAACACCGAGGCTTGTTTCGTCAGCTTGAGAAGCAGGGCGCCGTCATCAGTGAATTCCCTCCCGGCACCCAGCCGCGGCGCGAGTACTTTCCCCAGCGCAATCGCGTCATCAGCGGGCTTAGTGTGGGTGTTTTAGTGGTTGAAGCAGGTCTGGCCAGCGGCTCATTGATCACTGCGCGAGCTGCGCTATCGCAGAATCGCGAGGTTTTCGCGGTACCGCATTCAATCTATGACCCAGGTGGGCCGGGTTGTCATCGTTTACTGCGCGACGGTGCCGGGCTTGCCGAAAGTGTTGATGATTTACTGCCCGGTACGGCGGCACTTAAGGAGGCACACCAGCTTGCGATACGCACGCCCCATAAGTCACACAAACCCGTTTGGGACGCGCTAGGGCACGCGGCGCTGAGCGTCGACGAGTTAGCAAGCTTGTGCTCTGATCCGCTGCCAAAAGTGCTGTCGTCGTTGGTAGAGCTAGAGGCAAAAGGCTTTGTTGAGCAGCGATCAGGACTTTACCAAAGGAAGCTGTGATAAACTCGTGGCCTTCGGCAGTTGTTCGCAGACAATAAAAATAGCGCAGCGGCAGCGAGGCGATCGGGCAATGCGCCCTGTCGCCGCCGTGTTCGGGAGTCTATAAAAAATCACTTTTTGGGAGCTTCCCAGGCCACGTGCCTGGAGCCGTCATCGTATTAAGCGTGGCGAACCTGTGTGAAATGAAGCGATATTGCAGTGACTCGGCGATTCTGTGACGAGTCGAATGAGATGGATAATGGTGCAAAGTGAAAACCACGTTGCGCCTCAGCGGGGAGCATACGATGCAGGACGTATCAACAGACGCAGTCAAAGAATATCTTCTGGGCTTGCAGGATTCTATTTGTAGCGGTTTGGAAGCGGCCGATGGCGGCGCGCAATTCCAGGAAGATGGCTGGGAGCGCGAGGAAGGTGGCGGTGGTCGAAGTCGGGTCATTGTCGACGGCGACGTTATTGAAAAAGGCGGCGTGAACTTCTCCCACGTCACCGGCGCTTCGTTACCCCCCTCGGCCTCCGCAGCGCGGCCGGAATTAGCGGGTCGCGGCTTTCAGGCCATGGGCGTGTCTTTGGTTATTCACCCCCATAACCCGTATATACCGACCTCCCATGCGAACGTGCGTTTGTTCATCGCGGAGAAAGAGGGCGCAGAGCCCGTTTGGTGGTTCGGCGGCGGTTTTGATCTAACCCCCTTTTACGGATTTGAAGAGGATTGCCGACACTGGCATCAGGTTGCCCGTGAAGCCTGCGAACCCTTTGGTCCAGATGTTTATGCGCGCTTTAAACAGTGGTGTGACGAGTACTTCTTTTTGAAGCATCGCGGCGAGCAGCGAGGTATTGGCGGCTTATTTTTCGATGACCTGAATGAGTGGGACTTTGACACTAGCTTCGCCTTCATGCGCGCCGTTGGTGACGCCTATTCCAAAGCCTATTTGCCCATTATAGAGCGACGCCGCGATACGCCTTACGGTGAGCGCGAGCGATCTTTCCAGCTTTACCGTCGTGGTCGCTATGTGGAGTTCAACCTGGTTTATGACCGCGGCACCTTATTTGGGCTGCAGTCTGATGGGCGCACCGAAGCCATTCTTATGTCCTTGCCGCCGCTGGTGCGCTGGGAATATGAATACGCACCTGAGCCCGGCTCTCCGGAAGCGGCATTGACCAGTACTTACCTGAAGCCGCGAGACTGGCTGGGCGAATGACCGATTTGGACAACCGTCCTGCTAAATATGCGGTTTTTGGCAACCCGATCAGGCATAGCCAGTCCCCCTGGATTCACGCTGCTTTTGCCGAGCAATGCGACGTGGCGATGCGGTATCGAGCTGTGCGGGTCGAGCGCGATGGTTTGAACGAGGCGTTGGCGTCTTTTTTTGAAAGCGGAGGCTGCGGACTGAATATCACCGTGCCGTTCAAAGAAGAAGCCTGCCGCGCCGCGCAGGAGCTCAGTGACAGAGCGGCGACCGCGGGCGCCGTCAATACGCTCTTAATGCGCGACGGCCAGCTGTATGGAGATACGACTGACGGGGTCGGCATGGTGCGCGATATGATTGCCAATCTTGGCTGGCAAATTCGCGATAAACGCGTGTTGATACTCGGAGCCGGCGGCGCCGTGCGCGGCGTTCTTGAGCCATTGCTGCGTGAGCATCCAGCCGCCCTCCATGTTGTTAATCGAACGCCGGAGCGTGCAATCGCATTGGTGGAAGACTTTGCGCATCTCGGTGAGATTGAGGCGAGCGGCTATGACAATTTGGATGCAGGCAGTTTTGACATCGTAATTAACGGCACCAGCGCCAGCCTGAACGGCGAGATGCCTGTATTGCCAGACTCGCTGCTCAACGAGCGTAGTTGCTGTTATGACATGATGTACGCCGCAGAGCCCACACCCTTTATGCGTTGGGCCGCTCAACATGCTGCCTGGGCCGTATCGGATGGTCTTGGCATGTTGGTGGAGCAAGCAGCGGAGTCTTTTTATCTGTGGCGCGGTATCCGTCCGCAAACCGGTCCGGTATTAGCCGAGCTGCGTAATCGTCTGGCAGGAGGTACAACATGACCAGACGTTTTATCGCCGGCGCGGTTTGTCCGCGCTGTGGCAAAATGGACAAGCTAACTGTCGACAGTGACAGTGAGCAGCGGGAATGTGTCAGCTGCGGTTATAACGATGCGCGGCCAACCCAGGCACCAAAAGAAATTCGTACACGGGTCAACACGGCAGCACGTCGTGTGGACGCCAAAGCCGAGCCCGTTACCCTGATTCAGCCGCCAGCGGCGCCCAAGGAGTGAGGATTCAGGCGGGGCAGCATGAGTGGTAGCCTGAGATCGACACCGACTTCCCGACTCATACAGGGCATTGGAATCGACGCCGCCATCATTATCGGCTCACTGAGCGCGCCCGCGCTCAGCGGTGGTGTCACCAACTCAAGGCTGTGACGCACCAGAGACTCCAATCGCGACGCTAATGGCTCGCCGATCAGGTGTAAGGCAATAATATTGGCGCGCGTCATATCCACGGCCAGCAACCGACCTGCGCCGCTGCGCTGATAACGCTCATCCACTTCCTCTATTAAACGCTGGGCCAGAAAGGCTTCATCCATCAGTGCCTTCAGGCCAGCCTGATCTGCAAGCGCTTCGGGCGGAGCCAGAAAAAAGTCTTCCGCCATATGCAGCAGCGGAGACAGAGCACGCGCGCAGGCTGGACTGACAGCGCTGTTTTGTTGGATGCGTTGTAAGAAGTCGGGGACACTTTCAATATAGCGGCGACAAAATTCTAACAGCGCGCCAACCGGGTCATTTTTAGGAAGCAGCAAACTTGCCTGCAGCGTCGGCAGGCGTTTGCGCAAAGCCCCCTCAAGGGCATGATTGTTGCGCTCGACCTGCTCCGCGGTGGCGATGGCGCGACGTATGCTGACAACTCCCATTAGCGGTTGCTCTTTTTGATCCTCACAAGGCCGAAGCCCGGTCGGATTGATCTGTCTGTGGCCGGGCCATCAACGAGTCCCCGGGCTACAACCCTAGTTCATGTATAGGAAAGCGCTAGTTAAACCATGCCGCTTTGTGACTTAGTCGTCGAAAATAGAACCACAACGTGATGCCTCTGGAGCCGTTAAACAAGGTAAAGGCAAGCCAAAGCCCATGATTACCGAGCGCTTTCAGGCTGTACGCAGCCGGCAGGTAGATAAGGCCTAGCGATAGCGCCATGCCAATCATCATGTAACGCGTTCGCGCTGCACCGATGAAAATGCCATCCAGCAAATAGGAGGGCGCCGCGATAAGCGGTAGTGCAGCCAGCCAGAGGGCATGCCCATCAATTACTGCAATGACGTCTGCGTGGTCGGTGATCAGCGGATATAAACTTGGCCCAAAAAGCAGAAACGTCATGCTGATCAGGCAGGCGGTCGTTGCGGTCCAGATTGCGCAGGCCTTTATTGACTCGAAAAAGCGTTTGGGGTCAGCCGCGCCGGCCGCGTTTCCCGCCAATCCTTCCGCGGCATAGGCAAAGCCGTCGAGGCCGAAAGCGGCGAACATCATGAGATTTAGCATGATGGTGTTAGCCGCCAGAGTGGTCTCACCTAACCTTGTGCTCATTGCCGTAAAAAAAGCGAAGGCGTAGAGGAGGCAGAGCGTACGAATGAAAAGATATTGATTGTTGCGCAGAAGCGCGCCGTAAGCGCGCAGCCTGCGCAGCTCACCCTGAATTCGTGACGCCATCGCCCAATCAAGCTGGCGCCCTGCCACCGCTAGCGCCAAAGCGCAGCCAGCGTATTCAGAGACCAGCGTTGCCCAGGCTGCGCCTGCGCTTTTCCAATCCAATACGACGATAAACAGCAGGTCGAGGAGAATATTCAGCACGTTGGTCGCGATCAGGATTAACATGGGCCAGCGCGTGTTTTGACGCCCTATAAACCAGCCCATGATGGTGTACGTGACCAGAACAGCAGGCGCGCTGAACACCCTAATAGAGGCGTATTCGCTTGCTAATCCCGCAATCTCTGGGGGCGGCGCCATGAGATTTATGCCCAGCACAAGCCACCAGGCCTGTGATGCAACCACCAGGGCAGCCAGCAGCAACGCCAAAATACCGGATTGAAGCACCACAGTGAGTTGCTGGGCAGAATCGTTGGCGCCGGCGGCGCGCGCGACCAAACCGGTGGTCCCCATGCGCAGGAAGCCAAAACCCCAATATAAAAACGACAGGATGCTGGCACCGATAGCGACCGCACCGAGATAGCGGGTGCTGTCCAGATGACCCAGAATTGCCGTGTCTACCAAGCCCAGCAGCGGAGTAGAAATGTTGGACAAAATTGCCGGCCAGGCGATCTGCCATATCTTGTGGTTAATCGACAATCTGTCACCTATATCTGGTGGCTATTAGGCCATTTTAGGGTGTAAGGTCAGCCCCCGTGATTGCTGGGCCGAGGCAGGTTTTCGCTAGTGTTCTCCCTAGCCAATTCGAGTATACTGCCGCGGCGTTTTGCCGCACCCGGTATAGTCCCGTGGTTTCCCCATACATCACGCCATGATCGAAAGGTCAGATGTGGTGTCGTGGAAAGCCTCGGCCGGACTGCGGCGCGCACCTAACATAATGTCTACACAGATTCTGTCTAAACAGAAAGACGACGAGGAGATGCGCAATGTTGCGTACGGCGAGAGAGCGATTTTGGCTCGCTATGTTTCCTGTGATGTTGCTGCTGAGTGGGGCCATCAGTCCGGTATGGGCCGATGAAAAAGCTGAGCGCAGATTCCAGGTAAACATGGAACCGGGGGTGACCGAAGTCGGCGCCGAAATTTTCAGCCTGCATATGCTGATTTTCTGGATATGCGTGGTAATTGGGGTCGCGGTTTTTGGAGTGATGTTTTATTCCATTTACGCGCACCGTAAGTCGCGTGGTGTAACGCCAGCAACCTTCCACGAAAGCACCAAGGTGGAGATTGCCTGGACCGTGGTTCCGTTTTTGATTCTTCTGGGCATGGCTGTGCCGGCCACGTCTACCTTGCTCGAGGTTTACGACACCGAAGACGCTGAGATCGACATCCTGGTCACGGGTTACCAATGGAAGTGGAAATACGAGTACCTGGACGAAGGCGGTGAGAACGTAGCGTTCTTTAGCAATCTGGCCACGTCGCAAGAACAGATTTATAACGAAGACAGCAAAGATGTCGATTACCTGTTGGATGTCGACGAGCCGCTGGTTATACCCGTGGATACCAAAGTTCGCTTTCTGGTAACGGCTTACGACGTAATTCACTCAATGTGGGTTCCGGAGCTCGCCATCAAGCGCGACGCAGTTCCGGGCTTCATCAATGAGACCTGGACGCGTGCAACTGAGATCGGTACTTACCGAGGGCAATGTGCTGAGCTTTGTGGCAAAGACCATGGCTTCATGCCCCTCGTCGTAGAGGTGGTCTCACGTGAAGACTACGACGCCTGGATCGATGAGAAGCAAGTCGCGGCGGCGGAAATTGCCGCGCTTATGGATCAAACATTCAATATGGATGACCTTATGGCGCGTGGCAAAGATGTATACGATCGCGCATGCCTAGCCTGTCATGGTGCGGCTGGTGAAGGTGGCGTTGGTAAAGCCATTGCCGGCAGTTCTATTGCCATGGGGCCCCTGGGTGGGCACCTGGACATCGTCGTTAACGGTTCGCGCAACAATGCAGCCATGCAGGCCTTTGGTGGGCAGCTGAACAACGTTGACCTTGCGGCGGTGCTGACATTCCAGCGCAACGCTTTCGGTAACAACATGGGTGACATGGTGCAGCCAATCGACGTTTACAACTACAAGCAAGGCCAATAGGGGGGCTTTACTATGGGAGATCACCACCACGGACCGGCCACCGGCCTGAAGCGATGGCTGTTCGCAACCAACCACAAGGACATCGGTACGATGTATCTGTGGTTCAGCTTTGCAATGTTTTTGGTTGGCGGCGCCTTCGCGATGATTATTCGCGCGGAGCTGTTTCAGCCAGGCATGCAGCTGATCCGCCCGGAATTCTTCAACCAGATGACCACCATGCACGGTTTGATAATGGTTTTCGGTGCCATCATGCCCGCCTTTGTGGGGCTGGCTAACTGGATGATTCCGATGATGATTGGCGCGCCGGATATGGCGTTGCCGCGCATGAACAACTGGAGCTTCTGGATTCTGCCTCCGGCGTTTTTGCTGCTACTGTCGACGATGTTTATGGACGGCGGTGGTCCAGCTTTCGGTTGGACCTTCTATGCGCCGTTATCCACTACCTATGCGCCACCTTCCGTCACCTTCTTTATTTTCGGTGTGCACGTTCTCGGCCTGTCGTCGATCATGGGTTCTATCAACGTGGTCGCCACAGTGATGAACTTACGCGCTCCTGGCATGACATACATGAAAATGCCGCTGTTCGTGTGGAGCTGGCTGATCACCGCCTTCCTGTTGATTGCAGTCATGCCAGTGCTCGCAGGTGCGGTTACGATGATGTTGATGGACATCCACTTTGGCACCAGCTTCTTCTCTGCTGCCGGTGGCGGCGATCCTGTTTTGTTCCAGCACATTTTCTGGTTCTTCGGGCACCCCGAGGTATACATCATCATTCTGCCGGCGTTCGGCGTGGTCTCTCAGATCATTCCTGCGTTTGCACGCAAGCCTCTGTTTGGCTATGCCTCGATGGTGTACGCCACGTCGGCCATTGCCATCCTGTCGTTCATCGTCTGGGCGCACCACATGTATACAGTGGGCATGCCTCTGGCGGGCGAGCTATTCTTTATGTACGCGACCATGCTGATCGCTGTGCCAACCGGCGTGAAGGTGTTTAACTGGGTCTCCACCATGTGGCGTGGCGCCATGACTTTTGAAACCCCTATGCTGTTCTGCATCGGCTTTGTGGTGCTGTTTACTATTGGTGGTTTCACAGGCCTGATGCTGTCAATCGCGCCCAGCGACTTCCAGTATCACGATAGCTACTTTGTTGTTGCCCACTTCCACTATGTGATGGTTGCCGGTGCGGTGTTCTCCATGACCGCCGCCGTGTATTACTGGCTGCCAAAGTGGTGTGGCAAGATGTACAACGAAGCGATGGGCAAAACGCACTTCTGGATTTCGTTTATCGGATTTAACGTGACGTTCTTCCCACAGCACTTTGTGGGTCTGGCTGGCATGCCGCGTCGGGTTCCGGATTACGCGCTACAGTTTGCTGACTTCAACATGGTCTCCAGCATCGGCGCCTTTATTTATGGCGCGTCTCAGCTGCTGTTCCTCTACAATGTTGTAGCGACGATAGTAGGTGGTAAGCCTGTCAGCGATGACAAAGTTTGGGATGGTGCTGAGGGGCTGGAGTGGTCGGTACCGACACCTGCGCCTTTCCACACCTTCGCCGTGCCGCCCAAGATTAGCTAAGGGCGGCGCACCACCTTGTCAAGCGATACGTCAAGCGATACGACAAACCCTGTTCACGTCACCGTGGCCAAGCTGGCCGTGGTGGTCGTGATCATGTTCTCGTTCGTCTTTGTGGTCATGGTTCCGCTGTACGATGTGCTCTGCGACGCTTTAGGCATAAACGGTAAGACCTCTGGCCAGGCGTACGAAGCGGCGACCATTCAGATCGATGAAAATCGGGAAATTATGGTCCAGTTCATCGCGACAAATAGCGACGGTATGCCCTGGGAGTTTCGCCCTACGGCAACCATGATGCGCGTTAACCCAGGGGCTGTAAACGAGACAGTTTTTTTCGCTCGTAATCCTCTGGCCAAAGATATGGTGGCGCAGGCGATCCCGTCAGTGTCACCGGCTCGGGCGGCTGAGTTCTTTCACAAGACAGAATGCTTTTGCTTTAACCAGCAGCCTTTGGGCGGGCAGCAGAGCACGGAGATGCCGCTGCAGTTCATTATAGATCAGGACCTTCCGCGGGATATAAAAACCATCACGCTGTCCTACACAATGTTCGATATTACTGAAATGGCGCCAGGCGCAGTCGCGTCGCGCTAACGGGGAGATTTTCATGGCTACGCAAGATACGGCCGCACACGAAGATTATTACGTACCAGAAAGTAGTGGTATGGCGATTAGCGCGACTATCGGCCTGGTGCTGAGTATCTTTGGCGCTGCGAACGTGCTCAATGACATGACCTTTGGCGAGCCGGGTGTGTCCAGCGGCGGCTGGAATATCATGGCGGTAGGCTTGTTCTGGTTCGTGGGAACGCTATTTATCTGGTTCCGCTCGACTATCCGCGAAAACCTGGCGGGTATGAATTCAGGGCAGCTTAAAAAGTCCTATGTGCTCGGCATGTTCTGGTTCATTTTTTCCGAGGTGATGTTTTTCTTCGCTTTCTTCGGCGCACTGTTTTATGTGCGGGTTCTGGTAGGCCCTTGGCTGGCCGGCGAGGGTGACGGCGGTGCCATGAATCACTTGCTGTGGGATGGCTTTGAATTCAGTTGGCCTATGAAGACAACACCGCAGGAAGCGGTGGGCGGCGCTGGCGCACAGTTGATCGCCAACAATGGCGAGTTCGCATCGCCTGGCACCAGCATGGCATTTGCCGAGGTTGGCGCGTGGTACAAGTGGCTGCCACTGTGGAATACGCTCATTCTGTTGTCCTCTAGCGTCACTGTGCACATTGCGCATCTCGGACTGCTAAAAGGCAACAAGAGCCAATTCAATTTGTGGTTGGGCATTACTGTCGCGCTCGCGGCCATATTCCTCTATGTCCAGTATGTTGAATACTATGAGGCCTACGCCCACTTCGGCTTGACGCTTGATTCCGGCATTTATGGGTCGACGTTCTTTATGTTAACGGGCTTCCATGGATTTCACGTCGCCATGGGCATGACCATGCTGTTGATTCAATGGATTCGATCTGTCAGAGCGGGGCACTTTACCGCGGAGGATCACTTTGGATTTGAGGCGTCCAGTTGGTACTGGCACTTCGTAGATGTTGTTTGGGTCATGCTGTTTCTGTTTGTCTATATCTTATAAAGGACTAGTCTCAACGTTCTATTGCTCGGTAGCCTCATTGGCTACCGGCGCATGCCGCTCCCAGGGTGCCTGCGAGCGCAACTTTCCAGACGCAACGCCGTAGAACAGCACGGCCATTAAGGCCGCAGCCAGCGTTAGGCGCAGGCCCAGTGAGTTCACCAAACGGCGCTTCCTCGAATCACCTTGATCCACCATGAGGAAGAAAAAGCCCGCGCCCAGCGAGCCCAGCAGGGCAATCAGCAATATTACGATCAGGAATTTAAGAAACATGACAGCCTCTCGGGAGGGTTTGTCAGTATAGCGGACCGCGATGCCAAGCACAGCAACACAGCCCCCAGCCTTTCGGTGGGACCTCGAGTGGCGCAGCGCACTGTTTGTGGTACTGCTTGTGCCTCTGTTTCTGAGCCTGGGCTTTTGGCAGCTTGATCGCGCGGAAGAAAAGCGGGAAATCGGCCGCCGCTGGGATACCAACAAAAGCTTGCCTGCTGTGCCGCTGTCAGAGCTTCCCGCTGTGCCTGAACAACTCGCGTTTCGGCGCGTGTCACTCTCTGGCGAACTACTGGAAGCGCGCAGCTTCTTGTTGGACAACCGCATGCGCGATGGCCGCTATGGAGTCGAAGTGCTGACACCCCTGAAAACACAGGAGGCGACCATACTGGTCAATCGTGGCTGGCTGGAAGGAGATCGCTATCGACAGAGCCTGCCAGAGGTTCCGGCCGTTGGCAGCTTGGAAAAACCGACCCTGGTAACTCTGGAGGCGCTGGTTTATATCGCTCCGGGCGAAAGCTACACCCTTGGCACTATTGACAGCGATAGCGCTTGGCCTCGATTGGTGCAGGCTTTGGATATAGACGCGATGTCGGCGATGCTCGGTCAGCCACTCTGGCCCTGGTCGGTGCGACTGGTCGCAGATAGCCCCATGGCGCTTTTGGCAGACTGGCCCTTGATCAACGTGCGCCCTGAAAAACACACTGCTTATGCCGTGCAATGGTTCGCAATGGCGTTTACGTTGGCGGCCTTTGGCCTGTGGCGCAGTACCAACCTCAGCGAACGCCGCGCGGCGCGCAAAGCGAGTGCTTTGGAGCGCGTCGATGCCAGCTAGCGCCGAGGCGTAAATTAAGTGCCGCGGCCTAATCTAAGAGCAGCGGTGTAACCGCATAACAGTAGGAGAAAGCATTATTGTGAGCACTGCAATCAATCGCAATCAGATGACCTTGCTGATGATCGCTGGCGTCCCTGTTGTCATTATCCTCGCGTCAACCTGGCTGTGGTATTACGTCATCAGCGGTCGACTCGATATTGTTGGCATGCTCGGCACCGCCAACCAGGGTGAACTGGTATCGCCACCCGTGGCGATCGCGGACTTGAACACGCAGGACAAAGCGGGTCTTGTTTTTGATCCCCGTGGGGACAAGCCGCTCTGGCGCATAGTGATACCTGGCACGGCCAGTTGCGATGCCGATTGCCAGCAGCTTCTGTACTACACGCGGCAGATCCATACGGCGATGGGCAAATACGCCAACCGCATCGAACGCGTGTATCTGGCTGAAGGTGTTGAGCCCGGATCTCCTGACGTCGAAGCGCTGGCTGAGGACTACCCGGCTCTCAATCTCCTGTATACTTCCGCCCCCGTGTTTTCTGCGGCAGGCGACCCTGCGGCGGGCGACCCTGCGGCTGGTTCTGGCGAAAGCCCCGCAAAGCTCGGCTACTACGTCATGGACCCCGCTGGCTGGTTGATTCTGTCCTACGCCGCGGATGCAGACGGCAAAGATGTCATGGCGGACCTTAAATTTCTTTTGAAGAACAGTAACGGATAAATAACGAAATTCCTTGAGCGACGATCCCGTGAGCCGACGTTTTTTTAACAATTCTACGCAGCGCCTTCCGTCCTTTCGACTGGCTTTGTTTGGCGTTTGTTTTGCCATGAGCGTAATCATCCTGGGCGCGTTTACGCGGCTTGTGGACGCAGGCCTGGGCTGCCCCGACTGGCCTGGCTGTTACGGTCACGTGCTGTGGCCCAATGATGCGGCCGAAATCGCCAACGCAAATAAAGCTTACCCAGGTGCTCCGGTAGAGCTGGATAAAACCTGGCCGGAAATGGTGCACCGTTACCTGGCGACGTCCCTGGGCGCCATCGTGCTTGTCATTAGTGCTTTGGCGATTCGCTATCGTCGCGAGGGCCAGCCTTTGAAGCTGCCGTTATTTTTGCTGGCATTTGTGATTTTGCAGGGCATGTTTGGCATGTGGACCGTTACCTTAAAGCTATGGCCACAGGTCGTTACGGCACACTTGCTAGGAGGGTTTACAACGATCAGTTTGCTCTGGCTTTTGGTGCTGCGCCTGAATAATAAACACTGGCAGCTGCCCGACGATGCAGCGCAGCGTCTTCGCGCTTTGCGCCCGCTGGCGCTGGCCGCATTGTTGGTGGTTATAGGGCAGATCGCCCTGGGGGGATGGACGACTTCCAACTACGCGGCGGTTGCATGTCCGGAACTGCCTACCTGTCAAAAACAGTGGTTGCCTGCGGCGGACTTCGCAGCGGGATTTGACGTGTTCCAGCACGTTGGCCCGAACTATTTGGGCGGCACGATGACCAACGAAGCGCGTATAGCCATCCACCTCAGCCACCGCGTGGGGGCTGTGGTAACGCTGTTCGTCGTCGGCCTTTTGGCTTTGCGTTTGCGCCGTGACGCATACGCGCCGCTAAGACGATTAGGCAACGTGTCGCTATCTGTTTTATGCCTGCAATTCGCACTGGGTTTGGGCAACATAATTTTTCAATTCCCGGTGGCGGTTGCAACGGCACATAACGCGGTTGGCGCGCTGCTGTTACTGACCATGGTCACGGTGAACTTTTATTTGCTGACGGTTAACCGCCCTGTGGTCGCGCTGCGGCCTGCAAGACCTGGCGAATCGGTGGACAAGAATGTGCGCAATTCGAACAACGGGATAGCCCTCGGACATTAATCATGGAGCAAGTCCTGACAACAGCCTTATGGCGCGACTATCTGGAGCTGACCAAGCCCAAAGTTGTTGCGTTGATGCTGCTAACGGCTGTCATTGGCATGTTTATGGCCGTGCCGGGCATGGTGCCGCTGGATGCCCTGATTTTTGGCAATCTGGGTATCGGCTTGTGCGCAGGCTCCGCTGCGGCGATCAACCACCTCGTAGACCAGCGCATTGATCAGGTCATGGCGCGGACCCGCAATCGGCCGCTGGCCAAGGGACGTGTTGGCACGGCGCAGGCCGCTTTGTTTGCCGGCGCAATTGGGTTGCTGGGTATGTACGTTCTGTTGGTGTTCGTAAATGCCATTACGGCGTGGCTTACGTTTGCGTCGCTGCTTGGCTATGCGGTGATCTACACCATGTTTCTCAAGCGTGCCACACCACAAAACATTGTTATTGGGGGCCTGGCGGGGGCTGCGCCGCCTTTGTTGGGTTGGACTGCAGTTACCGGCGAAGTACACGGCCATGCCTTGCTGCTGGTGTTGATTATTTTTGCCTGGACGCCACCGCATTTTTGGGCGCTGGCGATTTATCGCAAAGAAGAGTACGCCGCCGTGGATATACCAATGCTGCCTGTCACGCACGGTGAGGCGTTCACCAAGCTGCATATCATGCTGTATACGCTGATTATGTTTGCTATCACTCTGCTGCCTTATGTCACGCGCATGAGCGGCATGATCTATCTGATAGGCGCTATTGTTCTGGGCGGTCGTTTTCTATGGCATTCGGGCCGCTTGATGTGGGGCGACGATCGACGTGCATCTATCGACACCTTCAAGTATTCCATCACCTATTTGATGCTGCTCTTCGTGGTGATGCTTGCCGACCACTACATACTTCCCATGGCGCCTTACTGATGTCGATCTATACGGTGAACGAGAACTCCCGGCAGCAAAACAGCAACATTCGGCTCACTGTGGTGGGCTTGCTGTGCTTTATCCTGTTAATCGTGGGCGGCTTCGTCTACCAGACCAAAAAGCCTCGCGTCATGACCGATAGCGAGATGAAGCTCAACGGTGCGATTATGTTTGAAACGCCGCGAGCCCTGCCCGCCTTCGAGCTGACCACCCACCGCGGAGAACCCTTTGTTCCAGAGAGCCTTAAGGGCCAATGGACGCTGGTCTTTTTTGGTTTTACGCATTGCCCGGATATCTGCCCCACCACCATGGCGTTTCTGTCGCGGCTTGTTAGCGAGCTGGAGGGACTACCAGAAGCAGACGATACTGAGGTGGTACTCGTCAGCGTTGACCCTGCACGGGACAGCACAGAAATACTGGCGCAGTATGTGCCGGCTTTCAATCCAGAGTTTACCGGCGTGACGGGTGACTTTCTGGAAATCCATCGCCTGGCGACAGCGCTGAATATGCCCTTTAAGAAAGTCATGGGTGAAGACGGCGATTATCAGGTAGATCATGGCGCAAATGTCGCCTTAATAAACCCGCGTGGTGATTATCACGGCTTTTTTAAAGCGCCTTTGGATCTGGCTAAAATGAAGGTGACTTATCGTTCTCTAAGAGTGCTTTGGGAGCTTTAGAATGACGTCACCTGTGGTTCTCGTTGATGGATCGTCTTACCTGTACCGCGCTTTCCACGCTCTGCCTCCCCTGGCCACGTCCGATGGCCGGCCGACCGGGGCAGTAAAAGGCGTTACCAGCATGTTAAAGCGCCTGCAGAAAGACTACCCGGAATCGCCGATAGCGGTCGTTTTTGACGCCAAAGGTAAGACCTTCCGCGACGACATTTACCCGCAGTACAAGGCCAACCGTCCGCCTATGCCGGATGAGCTGCGCCAACAGGTGGAACCGATTCACTCTATAGTGCAGGCAATGGGGCTACCTTTGCTGATCATCGACGGCGTCGAAGCCGACGACGTCATTGGCACCCTTGCAGCACAGGCAGAAGCTCGCCAGTTAGACGTTGTTGTCTCGACTGGCGATAAGGACATGGCGCAGTTGGTGAATGGTCGCGTCACGCTGGTCAATACGATGACCGAGACGGTGCTCGACTCGAATGCCGTTCTGGAAAAATTCGGTATACCCCCCGAGCGCATCGTCGATTTCCTCGCGCTGATGGGCGACAAGGTCGACAACATTCCCGGTGTGCCCGGGGTGGGCGAAAAGACTGCTCTGGCGCTGCTGCAAGGACTGGGCGGGCTGGATGAAATATACGCTCAGCTGGATGCGGTTGCCGGGCTTGAGTTTCGTGGCGCGAAAAGTATGGGCGCCAAACTCGAGGCCGAGCGCGACAGTGCTTTTTTGTCGCGGGAACTGGCAACCATCAAAACCGATGTCGCCCTGCCTTTGGAGGTGAGCGATCTTGCCAATGATGAGGCGGATATAGAGTCGCTGCTGGCGATGTACAAGTCACTGGAGTTCAAAGCCTGGGTTGATGAGTTGCAGGATGGAGGCGAGGCCGCTGCAACAGCCAGTGAGGCCGGTGATTACGAAATCATTACCACTCAGGAAGCCTTTGATCGTTGGTTGACCGCACTCGAATCAGCAGACCTGTTTGCGTTCGATACCGAGACCACAAGCTTGAGCTATATGCAGGCCCAGGTCGTCGGTGTTTCGTTTGCCGTAGAGCCCGGCAAAGCGGCCTATTTGCCCCTCGCGCACGATTATCCCGGGGCGCCCGATCAGCTGGATCGCGATACCTGTCTCTCGCGCCTTAAGCCCTTGCTCGAGGATGACACGCGCGCCAAGCTGGGCCAGAACCTTAAATATGACGCCAGCGTGCTGGCAAACCACGACATCACGCTGCGCGGTATTGCCTTCGACACCATGCTGGAATCCTATGTTTTGGATTCCACCGCAACGCGCCACGATATGGACAGTCTGGCGCTTAAGTATCTGGGCCGGAGTACGATTCACTTTGAGGATGTGGCGGGCAAGGGGGCTAAACAGCTTACCTTCAATCAGATTAGCCTCGAACAGGCGGGCCCGTATGCGGCGGAGGACGCCGACATAACACTGCGCCTGCATGAAACCCTTTGGCCGAAGCTGCAACAGGAACCCTCTCTGCAGAAGGTGCTGCAGTCCATCGAGTTCCCGCTGATTCCCGTCTTGTCGCGTATTGAGCGCAACGGTGCTTTGTTGGACGTCGATCAGCTACGCAGGCAGAGCACTGAGCTCGGCACCCGCATGCTGGATTTGGAAAAGCAGGCCTATGATTTGGCAGGCGGTGAGTTCAACCTGGGCTCGCCGAAACAGTTGGGCGAAATCCTTTTTGAACGCCTGGGTCTGCCGGTGTTGCGCAAAACGCCAAAAGGCGCACCCTCAACAGCGGAAGAAGTGCTGCAGGAGCTGGCGCTGGACTATCCGCTGCCCAAACTTTTGATCGAGCACCGGGGTCTTAGCAAGCTCAAGTCGACTTACACTGATAAGCTGCCGGGGATGGTGGACTCCCGCACTGGGCGCATTCATACCTCATATCATCAGGCGGTTACCGCTACCGGCCGACTGTCCTCGTCTGATCCCAACCTGCAAAACATCCCTATCCGTACTGAAGAGGGTCGCCGTATCCGCAAGGCTTTTGTTGCAGCCGAGGGCTATCGGGTAGTCGCCGCGGACTATTCGCAAATTGAGCTGCGGATTATGGCGCATCTGTCCGGTGACGAGGGTTTGTTGGCGGCGTTCCGCGAAGGCCTGGACGTGCACCGTGCCACTGCATCTGAGGTTTTTGGAACCTCCCTGGATGCGGTCTCCGACGAGCAGCGTCGCAAAGCCAAAGCGATCAACTTTGGGCTGATATACGGCATGTCAGCTTTTGGGCTGGCGCGACAGTTGCATCTGGGGCGCAATGAAGCTCAGGACTATATCGACCTGTATTTTGAGCGCTACCCCGGCGTGCAGGCGTATATGAACGATACCCGCGCACTCGCGCATGATCGGGGCTATGTAGAGACGCTATTTGGTCGCCGGCTGTACCTGCCGGAGATTAACGTCAGCAACAAGATGCGCGTGCAGGCCGCCGAACGGACTGCCATCAACGCGCCTATGCAGG
Organism: Cellvibrionales bacterium; assembly: GCA_043585095.1. Classification (GTDB taxonomy): domain Bacteria; phylum Pseudomonadota; class Gammaproteobacteria; order Pseudomonadales; family Halieaceae; genus JANQIO01. The sequence continues at coordinate 3,416,406 of CP121321.1, read as the reverse complement.
GGACTGCGGCGGACATCATCAAGCATGCCATGTTGCGAGTTGATAACTGGCTAACAGATAGCGGCGCTGATGCACGCATGATTATGCAGGTGCACGATGAGCTGGTGCTTGAGGTGGCTGAGGACGCGGTGGATACGGTTTGCGAGCGAATCTGTGAGGAAATGTCAGCGGCAGCAGAGTTGGATGTACCGTTGCTGGTTGAGGCGGGCATTGGCGATAACTGGGATGAGGCGCATTAGCGTCAAGCATTCATTCTGTATGGTTCCGTTCTGACCTACTGTCCTCTGGATTGCCGTCTTCATCCGTGGGCCAGTCGTCTTCATCATCGTCTTCCAGGACTGATTCATCGGTTAACCACGCGTCTAGCACCTCGCGCAGCGATTCCAGACCGGCTTTTTTGGGTGCGGAAAAAAGCTGCACGCTGACAAGGTCTTCACAGTCAGCGAGCTGGCTGCGTACCTTCAATAAGGTATTTTTTGCGGGTCCTTTTTTTAGCTTGTCGGCCTTGGTCAGTAGAATATGCACCGGCATGGTGGCAGCGACCGCCCAATCGAGCATCATCTGATCAAAATCCTGAAGCGGGTGACGTACATCCATCATTAGCACTAAACCGCGCAAGGACTGCCGGTGCTGCAGGTACTGTTCTATCTGCTTAACCCAGGCGCGCTTAACCGCTTCCGGCACCTTGGCGAAGCCATAACCGGGTAAGTCCACCAGGCGGCGCTGGTCATCCAGAGAGAAAAAGTTCAGCAGCTGGGTGCGCCCGGGTGTTTTAGACGTACGGGCGAGCTTGCCGTTGCCGGTGAGTGCGTTGATTGCACTGGACTTGCCGGCGTTTGACCGACCCGCAAAGGCGACTTCCCAGCCCTGGTCCTGCGGACACTGATGTACCTGGCTGGCGCTGGTAAGAAAGCTTGCGGCACGATAGTTAAGTGACGTGACGACGGGATTTTCTGTTCCGGACATTGACTTTTTTTGCCTCTGGCTTGTCGTATATAATGCCACACCTTTTTTTGGCCCGGTGAATCGATTGGGGGCGCCAAGCGCTTGCGGCGTGAGTCACAACAACGGACAGCAACCAGGATTCGACGGGAAGTAGCATTCGACAGGAAGTAGGATGAACCATGGCAGGGAATATGAAAGCATTATTTGTTGGGGTCGCGTTGCTAGCCGCCGCGGGTCAGGTGCAGGCAGAGGCCAGCGCGGAGATTCAAGCCAAGTACGGTAAAAGCTGCGCAATGTGCCACGCTTCGGGCGCTGCAGGTGCTCCGAAAACTGGCGATGTCGCCGCTTGGGAGCCTCGTATTGCCAAGGGCATGGAGGCACTGCTGCAATCCGTAAATAACGGACTGAACGCGATGCCCCCGAAGGGAATGTGCTATGACTGCAGTGACGAAGACTACAGCGCGCTCATTACTCATATGGCGACTGCCAAGTAAAAGCCATACAGCTACTGTCGAGCGGCTTATAGCCTGAAGACATGTACTGGAATAGATGTATTGGAAGAGATGTATTGATAGTGTTTAAGAACATCGACAATTTAACGGCTAAACTAGCCATTCAAAAAGCCATAGAGCCAGGACAGACCATGAAGACGACTTACCTCGCAATCGCACTGCTGCTGGGCATCAGCGCCAACGCAACGGCGGGCGACCCGGAGGCGGGCAAGGCGCTGACGCTGACGTGCTCCGGATGCCACGGGCAGGACGGCAATAGCCCTGTACCTAACTTCCCCAAGCTGGCGGGCCTGAATGAAAATTATCTCATCAAGCAGATAAACGACATTAAGTACAAGCGTCGCCCGGTCGCTTCTATGGTCGGCCAGGTGGATAACCTGACCGATGAGCAAATTGCGGATATTGCGGCGTATTACGCAAGCCAGACGATGACCCGTGGCAAGGCCGAGGACAAAAATCTTGAGCTGGGTGCGGAGATTTACCGCAGCGGTATCGCGGAAACTGGCGTTGCCGCTTGCGCCTCCTGCCACGGAGCCACCGGCGCGGGCAATGGACCGGCGGGTTGGCCGCGGCTCGCGGGGCAGCACAAGGAATATATAGCGCTGCAGCTGAAGCGCTGGCGCACCGGCGCAGAAAACACGCTGGAAGAAGATCCTGAAGGACGCACCAACGATGGTGACTCTCGCTTTATGCGTGATGTAGCGCGACGCCTGTCTGACGGTGAAATTGAAGCGGTTAGCAATTTTATAGCGGGCCTGTACTAAGCTTTTCGCCAGTTTTAGCGGATTTCCGAGGTTTTTATGAAACGTATCCTTCTAGCTCTCTCACTGCTTTTGGCCAGTACGCAGAGCTTCGGCCAGGAGTATCTTGGAGGTACACACTACGACCTGATCTCTCCGGCTTTGCGCACCAGCAGTGCGGACAAAATTGAGGTCGTTGAGTTTTTCGCCTACTCCTGCGGACACTGCTATAACTTTGAGCCCATGCTCAGACAGTGGGCTGGCCAGCAAGAAGACGATGTACTGGTATCGCCTTCACCAGCAGTTTGGAGCCCACCTATGGAGCCCCACGCGAAAGCGTTTTATACCGCCAAGACGCTAGGGGTTTTGGACGACGTACACGGGGCGCTTTTCGCTGCGATGCACGTCGATCGCAAGCGTCTGAACAGCCAGGACGCGCTGCGTGAAGTGTTCACCGCCAATGGCGTCAGCGCAGAGGACTTTGACCAGGCCTATGGTTCTTTTGGAGTGGGCAGTCAGGTCAGGCAAGCGGTATCTCGAGCGAAGAGTGCTCGGATCTCCGGTACCCCTGAAATGATGGTGGCGGGTAAATACCGCATTAATGCGCGTAAAGCGGGCGGCCAAGCGGAAATGCTGAAGGTTGCTCAATTTCTCATTGAGAAGGAGCGCGCTGCCAAAGCGAGCTAGAGAGTTTAGCTGAAAGGCAGGGTAGCGAGGCATTGCTAGCTAGAGAGCAGTACTAGCTAGGAAGCCGTGTTAATACGCGCTCTGCAGGATTATGCGCCCGTCTCATTACATTCCGCTAGTGTATTCCTCGAGAGAAGCCGCTCCGCTCTCACGAATGCCGCGAAACGCCAGCGCGTATTCTTTCAGCAGCCGCATGCAGTAGCTCAAACGCTTTTCAAAATATTCCTGCGCTTCTGCCTTGTTATCTTTTGCATCTGCGTTAAATACCGTATCGACATAGCGAATGATCAGGTGCTCCGGTAGGAAGCAAATTCGATTATTCTTGTAGCTACTCATGCGCAGCTCTGCGACGGGGAATGACCCACCATCGGCGACCGATACCGTGACGATCAGCGCGGGCTTATGGGCCAGCTCACCGCCGCCTGTAAAGGCCAGGAAAAAATTCTTTAGCCCTGACGGCGCCATGCCGTGCCATTCAGGTGAGATAACCACGAATCCGTCACAGCGATTCAGTTCGTCACTGATCGGCGCAAGCCTGGCCTGCCAGTCCGGGTCGCCATCCCAGATGCCCTCGTCCCATAACGGTAAGGGGTTGTCTGCGAGGCTATATATCCAGGTTTCATCGCAATGACCCTCATCGACCAACGCTTTGCTAATCCAGTTGGCTACCTTTTCGCTTTGTGAGTCTACGCGGTGACTGCCGCTGATGATTCCGATCTTCATGCTTCGTCCGTCCCTGCTTGTTTTATGGATAGCTATAGATAGTTATGGCCTGCTATTAGATAGTTGCCGATAGTCGTAGATAGTCTTAAGAACGCTCTAAATCGTCGGTCTTATAGCCAGCACCTTGTCGAACGTGTTTAGTACTCCAGCCACTCTGGTACCGGCAGGCCGCGGTTACGCAAAAAGGCGGGATTGAATAGCTTGCTTTGATAGCGATTACCGTAGTCACAGAGAATGGTCACAATGGTATGGCCTGGGCCGAGCTCTTCCGCCAGCTTCACGGCACCTGCAATATTAATCCCCGCCGATCCACCCAGGCACAGGCCCTCGCTCTTAAGCAAGTTAAAGATGTATGGCAGCGCTTCGGCGTCGCTGACTTTAAAGGCCATGTCTACCTTGGCCTCGGCGATATTGTCGGTGATGTGATTGATACCAATCCCTTCCATGATTGAGCTGCCTTCTGCCGCTAACTCGCCGCTCCGGTAATAGCTGTAAAGCGACGCGCCATCGGGATCAGCCACGCCAATTTTGATGTTCGGATTGTGTGACTTTAGAGTCTGCGACACGCCGGCGAGCGTGCCGCCCGTGCCCACGGCACAGATGAAACCGTCTACCTTGCCGTCACACTGTGTCCAGATTTCCTCACCGGTGGTGCTCGCGTGAAAGCGCATATTGGCAAGGTTATCAAACTGCTGCGCCCAGAAAGCACCGCCCTCGCGCTTTGCGTCAAGCTTTTCAGCCAGGCGTTTCGCCGTGTGCACATAGTGGCTTTCGTCGCTGTAAGACGTAGCCGGGACCAGATGAAGGTCTGCACCTAGCAGCTCCAGAGTATCGATTTTTTCTTTGCTTTGGCTCATCGGCATAACCACAACGCTTTGGTATCCCAGCGCATTGGCCAACAAGGTAAGCCCAATGCCGGTGTTGCCGGCGGTTCCCTCAACAATAGTGCCACCGGGACCAAGCCGGCCGCTGGCCTCTGCATCACGAATAATGCCAAGAGCGGTGCGGTCTTTTACCGACCCGCCGGGATTCAGGAATTCAGACTTGCCGAGTATGGTGCAGCCGGTGCGCTCTGACGCTTCGCGCAGATACAGTAAAGGGGTGTTGCCTATGAGTTGGGTAACGTTCTGAGCGTGCATTGGGGTGTTCGCGCTGTACGCGCTCCGAAAAAGCGAGGCCTGAATTATGCCATATCCCTGTGCCTTAAGCGGGCGATCAACGCCCAGGACAGCAGCGAGCCCCCGAGTATGGTCGCCGTCATGGGTAGGGGTGAGGTCGTCAACCAGCTGCCAACGAGTGCGCCGGCTCCCGCAGACAAGCCCATCTGCAGAAACCCAAACAGCGCCGAAGCCGTGCCAGCCATATCGGGAAACTCACGCAATGCGACGGCCATTGCATGCGGAAGCACCAAGCCAAGCGCCAACGCGAACAGCGCCATAGGTCCAATGATGCTGGCCGGATGGAACCACAAAAACGGTGTTACCACCATACTGGCCGCACCGACTACAGCAAGCCGTACACCGAAGTGCATAATGAATTCTGAATCACGCTTGACTGCCAGACGCGCGCTGACCGCGCTGCCGGTGATGTAACCGGCTACTGTGGTGACGAAAAGCGCGCCAAAAAACTCTAGCCTGACGCCCATCATATCGATAAATACAAAGCTCGCCCCCGATAGGAAACAGACCATGCCCGCATACAGGAGCGCGCTGGCCAGCGCTGTCTCGCGGTACCGCGCGTCAACGATCAGGGTACGATAATTGCGAAACACGCTCAGCGGATGCAAAGCCTGACGGGAGGGCAGCGACTCGGGAAGCCTGACCGCGACGATGATCCCGACAATCCCGGCGTAGACGGCGAGCGCAATGAATACTGATGGCCAGGGCAGGACGGTCAGCATAATCCCGCCCAGCGAGGGCGCGACTGCCGGCGCTAGCGCCATTATCATCGCAATATAGGACAGAGCGCGGGCTGCGCCAGTGGGTCCGTAGCGATCTCTCGCCACGGTTCGACCCAATGTCGGCCCCACGCAGGCACTCAAGCCCTGTATGAAGCGGTACAGGATCAGCTCTTCAATAGTGGTAGCCGTGGCGCAGGCCAGAGACGCCAGCACAAAGCCCGCCAGCCCCAGCAAGATAATCGGTCGGCGGCCAAAGCGGTCTGCCAGAGGTCCACAAACCAAATGGAACAGACTGAAGCCCAGCAGAAAGCTACTGATGGTCAGCTGCACCCGGCTGGTCGTGGTATCCAGTGCGTCGACCAAACCGGGCATCGCCGGGAGGTACATATCGATCGCTAGTGGCCCCAGGGACACCATGGCGGCCAATATGATCAGCAGGCTGCCCGGAGGGCTTTCCGAATCAGGCGCCCGGCTCGGAGCTTCTAAAGATGAGGGTGGGAGAGACATGGCTGCGCGATGCTATCACAAGGCCACGCATTGGAAGTCTATTTCTCGGAGTTGAGCACCGTGCGCCACCAGCGGACTGCCAGCAAAATCTTCGATAACGCCAGCCGCGTTCGCGCTATAGCGAGACAAGCGGATGAAAATAGCGGTTTTGTATGCCGCGCTCAGCTTCGGTCGATGTGCTCCAGGGGCAACGCCGTTTTGCGGACCACAGGCCGCAGTACGAAACTTGAGGCCACACCTGTGACGCCTTCGATTCGTGTGAGCTTGCCCAAGAGAAAGGCCTCGTAGTACTCCATGTCGGGCACGACGGCTTTCACCAGGTAATCCGCGTTGTTGCCCGTGACCACAACGCACTCTATGACCTCCGGGAAGCACTTAACCTGCGCCTCGAAGTCATCGAAGCGATCGGGGGTATGCCTGTCCATGGAAATACTAATAAAGGCGGTGAGCTTCAGGCCAAGCTTCGATTGATTCAATAAGGTGACGTGCCCGTCGATTAGCCCCGAATCTTCGAGGCGTTTGACTCGCCTTGAGCAGGGGGTGGGGGAGAGCCCAACGGCATCGGCAAGTTCTAGATTGCTGATGCGGCCATTCTTTTGTAGCTGTTCCAGAATGCGGCGATCAATGCGGTCTAGCTTCATAGTGAGTGTGTCTCCGATAAGCCGGCGCCTAGCTTTGCGCCTGCACCTGCAGATACGCCATCACGCTGCGCGTTAAGGCATCGAGGTGATAACCGCCTTCCAGAGCGGAAACCAGCTTTCCCTGGCAGTGGCGCTCAGCGGCATCCATCAGCAGCGCGCTGAGCCATTGATAGTCCCCATCCTCCAATTGCAGTCCTGCCAGCGGGTCTTCGCGATGCGCATCGAAGCCGGCGGACACCAGCAGAATATCCGGTTGGTGTGCAGCCAGTGCAGGCAACCAGTCCCGCTCTACCGCCGAGCGAAAAGCGCTACTGGCGGTGCCCTCGGCCAAGGGTGTCAGCACAATATTTTTCGCATCAATCTGATCAAAGCGCTGTGGATAAAAGGGATGTTGAAAGCTCGATAGCACCATAACCTCCGGGCGATCGAGAAATATCTCCACGGTGCCGTTACCGTGGTGCACATCGAAGTCGATTATGGCAACGCGCTGCGCGCCCAGGGCAAGCGCCCGCTCTGCCGCTAGCGCGATACTATTAAACACGCAGAATCCCATGGGGTTGGCTGTTTCAGCGTGATGGCCCGGTGGCCTGACGGCGCAAAATGCCCTGGCTGCGGTTCCACTCATGACCGCCTCAACCGCTTCTACCGTCGCACCAGCGGCTAGCCTGGCTGCCCGCAAACTATGGCAGTTGATGGCGGTATCGGGATCCAGTCGCACTATGCCCTCTCCCGGATCCAGATCAGCAAGGCGCTGCTGATAATCCTCTGGATGAATTCGGGTGTAGCTCGTCAGATCGAGCTCGGTAGCCTTTTTGCTGTTGAGGAGGCCCGCCCAGTCATGCTGTTGCACCGCTTCCTGAATACGCCGCAGGCGCTCAGGGCTCTCGGGATGCGTTTCCAGCATGACGTGCCGGGTGCAGTCTTCGTGGCTAAGATAAAGCAGGGACATGTCTTGTATAGTAACGGTTTTAGTACTTCAGAGTATAAATCCATGACCGGGCCTGTCAGTGTCTCCGACCCTAAAACGGTGACTCTCGCGGATATACAAGCCGCGCACGACCGCATTCGCGATGTTATCCACCGAACACCAATGAGTCGTAGCCAACTGCTGGCCGACCAAGTGGGCTGTGAGGTGGTGTTTAAATGTGAAAACCTGCAGCGCGTCGGCGCGTTTAAGGCCCGCGGCGCACTCAATGCGGTGTTGGGCCTGGACGACACAACGGCGGCCAAAGGTGTTGCGACCCACTCATCCGGCAATCACGGCGCGGCACTGGCTATGGCTGCCGGCACTCGCGGTATAACGGCGCATATTGTGATGCCCAGTACGGCACCGGCGGTCAAAAAGGCGGCCGTGGCTGCCTATGGCGGACACATCATAGAATGCGAGCCCACCCTGGAAGCGCGCGAAAGCGCTCTGGCTAACGTGGTAGCGCAAAGCGATGCCCACGTTGTTCATCCCTACGATGACGCGCGAGTGATAGCGGGCCAGGGCACGATAGCGCTGGAGTTACTGGAGCAGTGTTCGGATATTGATACCGTTGTGGTGTCAGTGGGAGGGGGAGGTCAACTCGCAGGTGTAGCGATCGCAGTGAAGAGTCTGCGTCCGGATGTGACCGTCATTGCCGCTGAACCTGCCGGAGCTGATGACGCGTTTCGCTCCTTTGGCCTGGGTTACCGAGTGTTGCAAACTAACCCCAACACAATAGCCGATGGTTTGCTGACCAGCCTCGGAGAGCTTAACTACCCGATCATTCTTCAACACGTTGATTCTATTCTCACGGTAGAGGAAGACAGTATCATTGATGCCATGAAGCTACTGTGGACGCGCATGAAGTCTGTTGTGGAACCCTCCGGCGCGGTGCCTTACGCGGCGCTTCTCGAGCACCCCGAAATGTTTCGTGGACGCAAGGTTGCCTGTGTGATTAGTGGCGGCAACGTCGACGTGGAGAACCTGCCTTGGTAACCGGCGCCCCGTTTCATTTGGCACTACCCGTTACGGACCTGAAGGCCGCCGCCGAGTTTTATGGTGAGGTGCTCGGCTGCCCGCAAGGTCGCGCCAGTGATCGCTGGATCGATTACGACTTTTGGGGTCATCAGCTAGTGGTGCATCTGGTGGATGATCTTGCCGCTGTTGCGACCAACCCCGTTGACGGCGAACAGGTTCCCGCCAGCCATTTTGGCCCGGTACTGCCTTGGCCGGATTTCGCCGCGCTGGAAGCCCGCCTGTTGGCGCAGGGCATCAACTTTGTGATCCCACCCACGACCCGGTTTGCGGGCCGGCGCGGCGAGCAAAAAACGCTATTTATAAAAGATCCCAGCGGCAATCATTTAGAATTTAAGAGCTTTCGCAATATTGAAATGCTGTTTGCCACGGACGGGTTAGATTACCCCTGCTAGCAGTAGGCGTATAATATCCCCGTGTTTGGACAGTGTAGAGAGCTTGCCCTATGGAATGGATAGTAATTGTGACCCTGCTGGTTTCGATTCAGTATTTTGTGCTGACGATCCTGGTCGGCAAAGCTCGCGGCGATAATGGGGTCAGCGCCCCGGCCTGCGCAGGTAATGAACAGTTTGAGCGCGTGTTTCGGGTGCAGCAAAACACCCTTGAGCAGCTCATCATCTTTTTCCCGGTACTGTGGATCTTTGGCTATTACGTTTCCGCAACGGTTGGCGCTGGTCTTGGTGTGATGTTCCTCGTAGGTCGTATCTTGTATGCAAAGGGCTACATTAAAGACCCCGCGAAACGCGCGCCGGGCTTCATTCTGGGCAGTTTGGCATTATTGGCGTTGACCATCGGTGGTCTGGTGGGCGCGGTGTTGCAGTTACTTTGATTGCCTCTACCTGACACCGCCGCCGTGTTAACAATGTCCTGTAATACTTTGTGTCAGGCGCGCGTCACGCCGCCCTTTATGCAGAAGCGCAGGCTCGACATGCATCGGCCCCACTATCGTGGCTTTACGGCTCTGCTGCTGGTGATTTTTCTCACCGTCGGCGGCTGCAGCAACACCTTCGTTTACAACCAGTTGGATTGGCTCATCCCCTGGTACCTCAACGACTACGTTGATCTCAACCGACAGCAAAATAAAACTCTTAAACAGCGCCTGCGGCCTCTGCTGCAATGGCACCGGAGCGAGGAGCTGGTCCAGTATGTCGCGTTGCTCGACGGCATTGACGCCGACCTTGATGGGACGCTTTCGGGCGATCAGGTTGCCGGGTGGGCCGAAGCAGCAGAAGCCGCTTACGACCGACTGGAAGAGCGCATGTTGCCTGTTGCCTTTGAGATCGGCGGGGTGCTGAGCGACAGCCAAATGCAAGGATTTCTGGACAATCTCCAGGACGGCCAGCGTGAGCTCGAAGAGGAATATTTGCAGCGCGATGATCAGGAGTATCGAGAGGATGCAGTCGAAAGCCTTTCCGATACCCTTTCAGACCTAATGGGCAAGCTGAGTGTCGAACAGCAACAAGCGATAGAGCAGGCGGTTGTGCGGCTGCGGCGTTTTGATTCTGCCTGGCTCGAGGAGCGGGCGCGTTGGCTCGAATCCCTGGCAGGCATTCTGGAGCGGGAACCAGGCTGGGAAGCTGAGCTGCAGCAGGTCCTGGATGCGCGCGAGCGTGGACGAACAGAGGCGTACCGTGAGGCCTATCGGCACAACGCGGTGATCGTGAATCAGGCCATTGCTGATGTACTCAATCTACGGAGCCCGTCGCAGGATAAACGCCTACGTGGAGAGATAGACGGCTACCGCCGCGACTTTACAAAGCTTATCGCACAGTAGGCGGTTTAGAATTCCTGCTGAACAGGATCGCGCCGATAAATCACAAGCGTACGAGCAATCTTGTCATGAAAACCCTGCTTGCGCGGATCCCAGGCAACCCAGAGAAACCCCAGGCCCAGCAGCAGAGCGGAGATGTAATAGCTCAGGTAGCGCACGATCCACTGCCACATAGCGGGCTTACCCAGCGTATCGGCGTCGACAATTTCGGACTTGATCATAAGTTTGCCCGGGGTGGCCGATTTGAGTACCCAGAAGCCCAGCACGATCGCTATCGGTATGACGTAGTTGAAGAGGATGTTGGCATTGCCTTCAAGCTGGCCGGTTTCCAGCATCTCGTCCCCGTACAGTACGAATATAAGCGGGACTGTGACGAGAAGGAGCAGCAGCGTGTCCACCAATGATGCGAGGACGCGTTTCCAGAATCCGACATAATGCACGGACGCTTCCTGAGGTGCATCCGGGTGGGTTTCCACTGTGTTCTCGATGGCATCCATGACTTGCTCTCCCTGGCTCCGCCGCTGGCAAAAGCATAGCAGACTATGATTGACCTGCTACGCCAGTGCCTTCGCAAACACTTTCGAGTTGCGCTGTAGGTTATACAGCGATTTTCGTTCCGGCGGCAGGCTGTCCAAAGACGCTTCCTGGAAACCTTGCTCGATAAACCAGTGTGCCGTTTGTGTGGTCAGCACAAACAGCTGTCGCAAGCCCTCAGCGCGGGCCTGCTGCTCCAGCTCTGCCAGCAGTCTGGCGCCACGTTCACCGCCGCGGTAATCAGGATGAGTGACGATACAAGCCAGCTCCCCGCTACTCTGTTCGGGATAGGCGTAAAGCGCAGCGCAGGCAATGATGCGACCGTCTCGAACCAGCAACCTAAAACGATCAATCTCGGTTTCAAGCAGTTCGCGGGAGCGCTTTACCAAAACGCCCTCGCGCTCCAGCGGCTCAATCAACTCCAGAATGCCGCCCACATCATCTATGGTTGCGGTACGACACAGCTCGTAGTCGTCCGGCGCTACCAGCGTGCCGCTGCCATCGTGCGTAAACAGTTCCTGTAGCAGAGCACAGTCCTCTGCGTAGGAGATAATCTGGCTTCGCGGCACGCCGGCGTTACAGGCTTGGCGAGCGGTTTCCAGCCAGCGCGCCTGCTCTTCATCAAGGCCGCTACGCAGCAGCTCCCGTGTCTCTGAAAGGCGGCACTGTCTCAGCAACTCGCCATCGCGGAACACGCCCTGCGCCTTGCTGAACATCAATAGCTTGTCGGCTCCAAGCGCTGCAGCGGTATGCACAGCGACGTCTTCCAGCGCCAGGTTAAACACCTCACCGGTGGGCGAATATCCCAGCGGAGAAAGCAGCATAATAAAGCCGCTGTCGAGATGCCGATTGATCGCCGCAGCGTCTACCCGCCGCACGCGGCCGGTGCGTTGAAAATCAATGCCATCGACAACGCCCATAGGCTTGGCGGTTAACACGTTGCCACCGCAGACCTGAATTGATGCGCCCTGCATCGGCGAGTTGGGCAGCCCCATCGACAGCAGAGCCTCTATGTCAGCGCGAAGATTGCCGCTGGCATCCTTTACCAACTCCAGTGCGGCTGAATCGGTGATGCGCACGCCGGCGTGATAGGACGACTCGATGCCGGCTGAGGTTAAGCGTTGTGCAATCTGCGGGCGGGCGCCATGCAGTAGCACTAGACGCACACCCAGACTGTGTAGCAGAGCAATATCGTGGATGATGTTGGCAAAATTCGGGTGCAGCGCCGCTTCGCCATCAAACACGATGACGAAGGTTCGACCGCGATGCGCGTTGATGTAAGGCGCACTATTGCGGAACCAGCGAATAGGTTGAGTGCGGTTGTCGTCCATAGCGGGTGCAGTTAAAAGCAAAGCGGAAAGCCTAGCCTATAGAGGCCACGCTGCCTACAGGGACTAATTACAAGCAGTAGTGGCGAATGCAGCGCTGCAGTAGATCAATGCAGGGCTGGAATTGATCCAGTTCGATGTATTCATCGGGCTGGTGCGCACGCTTTATCGACCCCGGCCCCAGCACGATGGTCTGCATGCCGAGTTTTTGAAGATAGGGCGCTTCGGTGGCGAAAGCGGCGGCCTCTGCGGTGTGGCCGGTTAGCTTCTCGGCCAGTTTGACCAGTTCACTATCGGCCGGCTCTTCGAATGCATCGCCACCATGTATAAGCGGTTCGAGGGTGATGTCCAGCTCACGCTGTTCGCCAATGCGTTGCAGCCTGGTCTTCAGGTCTGCGCGCACGTCCGCGTTGTTGGCGCCAGGGGTGAGCCGAACATCAAAGTGCATTTCCACGTGCCCGCAAATACGGTTGGGGTTGTCGCCGCCGTGGACACAGCCCGGGTTGATAGTGGGATAAGGCACGTCAAAAGCAGGGTGTTGAAAACGCTGTGCCAGCGCCTCGCGGTAGTCCATGAGATCACCTAGTACAGCGTGCAGACCTTCCAGGGCATTCCGTCCCAAGGAGGGATCTGACGAGTGTCCGGATTGGCCATGAATCTTGACCGCCTCCATCATGATGCCCTTGTGCAGTCGCACCGGCTTAAGCCCCGTGGGTTCGCCAATAATCGCCGCTCGACCCCGTGGCTTCCCCGCTGCGGCAAGCGCCTGCGCGCCGGCCATAGAGCTTTCTTCATCTGCCGTTGCAAGCAGTATGAGAGGCTGCTTAAAAGGACTGTCGAGAAACGCTTTGGCAGCTTCAATCGCCAGCGGAAAGAATCCTTTCATATCCGTGCTGCCAATGCCCATGAGCACGTTGTCACGCTCGGTCAGCTTGAGCGGGTCAGATGACCAAAGCGCATCGTCATAGGGCACAGTGTCGGTATGTCCAGCGAGCACCAGGCCCCCTGGGCCACTGCCTAGTGTTGCTATCAGATTAGCCTTGGAGCCGCTGGCGTTTAAGGTTTGTATTTCAATTGCAAAGCCCAGCGTCTCGAGATATCCGGCTAGCAGATCAATGACGGCGCGGTTGCCCATATCCCATTCAGCGGAGGTGGAGCTTACCGAGGGTAAGCCAACAAGCTGCGTGAGCAGTTCTATGGGTCCGGGAAGAGAAGCATTCATGACCGCAGTATAGCGGGTTGCGAGGAATTAACCGCCAAACAGCGCGCGGAAGCAGTAGAAGAATACAATGGCTAGACCGGCCCCCGCCGGTAACGTGACCAGCCAGGATCCAAATATCACTGCGGTGATTTTAAGATTTAATGCGGCGATACCCCGCGCCATACCCACGCCAAGGACCGCGCCCACCAGTGTGTGCGTGGTCGAAATGGGCAGGCCGGAAGCCGATGCCAAAACCACTGTGCTAGCGGCTCCGAGCTCCGCCGCAAAGCCGCGGCTGGGGGTGAGTTCGGTGATCTTTCGCCCAATGGTGCCAATAACCTTGTAGCCATAAGTAGCCAGTCCCGCGACGATCCCGGCGCCCCCAAGTAACAAGATCCACCAGGGTAGAGCGGACTTCCCGGCGATAGCGCCGCCTGAGGCAACCGTGCTCGCAATAGCTGCCAGCGGGCCTACCGCATTTGCTACGTCATTGGACCCATGTGCAAAGGCCATCGCGCAGGCGGTGAAAATCATAAGAATGGCAAAAACCCGCTCAACGCCGTCAAAGCGCTGATAGGGGTCCGGTTGATCCGACACACGCTGTAACAATTTGGCTCCCAGTATCGCGACCAAAAGACCGATCACCGCACTGATGGGCGCTGCGTTGGCAAAGCGAGAGCCCAGATCGAGATTCAGGTCGAGACCGACGTGTTTCAGGCCCTTTAGCAGTGTAACCATGCTGATCATAAAACCGACCGCCCACATATACACCGGGATGTAGCGGCGCGCCCGCTCAACGGGGTTGTCAGTGTCCAGGATCAGCTTGCGAACGCTGACGTAGAGTGCAAAGGAAATGCTTCCCGCCAGAATGGGCGACACTACCCAGCTCGCTACAATCGATGTGACTTTGCTCCAGCTCACTACGTCCGGCGAAATGCCAATCGCGGCAAAGCCGACAATGGCACCGACAATGCTGTGGGTTGTAGACACCGGCCAGCCCATGGCGCTGGCAACCAGCAGCCAGGTGCCGGCCGCCAATAGGGCGCTCATCATGCCGTAGATTAAAAGGTGCGGGGTATCGGCTAACACCGACGGGTCGATAATACCCTTGCGGATGGTTCCAGTGACCTCACCGCCGGCGAGGTAGGCACCCAGAAACTCGAAGATAATCGCGATAATAATCGCTTGCTTGATAGTCAGCGCTCGGGAGCCGACCGATGTGCCCATCGCGTTAGCAACGTCATTGGCACCTACGCCCCAGGCCATAAAGAAGCCGAACAGACAGGCGAGGGCAAGCAGCAGCGTGCCATGAGAGGCGATGATATCCATGCCGGGGGCTTAGTCCTGAGGGGGTTCCTGAGAAAGTTTGCTCAACAGCTGCGCGCGAGTATAGAGGCGTTCGCCGCAAAGTTACACCGTTTACAGCAGTGGGTTTTTAGTGGGGTGTGGTAGCATTTCACTGGAACATTCGCGGGATTCGCAACATGGCAGCGACCTTCGGGGAACGGCGCATTGAACGTCACCTCGATCTTAATTCTCTGGTGACAGATCTTTGCGCTGATGGGGTCATCAGCGAAGAGGAGCGTCTGCGCCTGTGTGATCTGAATGCAGGCAGTGTGAACCCACTGGTATTTTTGGCCGAGCAGGGCCTAATCGATGCGCGCAATGATCGGCGCCTCGATATGGACGCGTTGCTAACCTGGCTGTCCGGAAAATGTGAGCAGCCGGTTTATCAAATCGATCCACTGAAAATCAACGTCGGCGCTATTGCCGAGGTTATGTCGTTGGGGTTTGCCCAGCGCCATCGCATTCTCGCTGTTGAAGTCAATGATGCCGAAGTCCTGATCGCCAGTGCCGACCCCTGGGTAAGCGCATGGGAAAGCAATCTGGAGCATGTCCTGCGCAAGCCGATCAAAAGAGTGTTGGCGGATCCTCGCGATATCACCCGCCACACCGCCGAGTTCTACAATATGGCCCGATCCGTCGCCGGGGCTGATGCCCGCGGCGTTAACCGCGGGTCGGCCTCGGCGAAGGTCACCAACCTTGAGCAAATGCTGGAGCTGGGTTCCAAAATGGAGCCGGATGCCAACGACCAGCATATCGTGCGCATTGTTGACTGGTTGCTGCAGTACGCCTTTGAGCAACGCGCCAGCGATATTCACATCGAACCTCGCCGCGATATCGGCAATGTGCGCTTCCGCATTGATGGTGTCTTGTATCAGGTATACGAACTACCGCAGCAGGTAGCCGCCGCAGTCACTAGTCGCTTCAAAATACTGGGAAGAATGGACGTTGCCGAGAAGCGGCGTCCGCAGGACGGCCGCTTAAAGACTCGCAGTCCTGAAGGAAACGAAGTGGAGTTACGTCTCTCAACCCTGCCAACGGCGTTTGGTGAAAAGCTTGTAATGCGGATTTTTGACCCGGAAGTCCTGCAAAAAAGCTTTGAGCAGCTGGGCCTTGCCAATGAAGACCTGCGCCGCTGGAATGGCATGAATGCGATGGGCCACGGCATTGTTTTGGTCACTGGCCCCACCGGCTCAGGTAAAACCACCACGCTGTACTCGACGCTGCGCAAACTGGCGACCAGCGAAGTCAACGTCTGCACCATTGAGGATCCTATCGAGATGGTTGAGGGCGCCTTCAATCAGATGCAGGTCAATCATCAGATCGAGCTCGATTTTGCCACCGGCGTTCGTGCGCTGATGCGTCAGGACCCCGACATTATTATGGTTGGTGAGATACGTGATCTGGAGACGGCTGAAATGGCCGTGCAGGCAGCCCTCACCGGTCACCTGGTGATTTCCACATTACACACCAATGACGCTCCCAGCGCGGTGTCGCGCTTGCTCGAGCTCGGCGTGCCAGCCTACCTCATTAAAAACACCGTGAGAGGCGTCATGGCGCAACGCCTGGTCCGCATACTCTGTCCAAACTGCAAGCAACAGGAACCAGTAGACGAAGGCGCCTGGACGCAATTGACGCAGCCATGGAAGGTGAAGCCACCGGCTCAGGTATATCGGCCGGTAGGCTGCACGGAATGCCGCGATACAGGCTACATGGGTCGGCAGGGCATATACGAGGTGCTGGTGTTGAGTCCAGGGGTGCAGAGCCTTATCCAACCCCATACCGAGGTGGATGATCTTCGCCGCGCGGCAATGAAAGAGGGTATGCGGACGCTGCGCTTGAGTGGCGCGACCCGGGTTGCCAACGGCGAAACCACGATCGAAGAAGTCATGCGGGTGGCGCCCACCCACACCCACTGATACTGCGGTGCGCGACGTGAGCGAGCAGGACTCGGACAGCACACCCTCCGACGCGCTTGTTGCGTCACAGCAGGCCCGGCTATTCGCCGCCAGCCGCTATGCCCAGATAACCTGCGAACGCAATCCCGCCATACTGGAAGAGCTCAAAGCGTCCGGTGACCTTCACAGATGCTACAGTGAAACTGAAATCGACACGGCCCTGCGCGCGGTCCTCAAGGATTGCGCAGACGCGGATCAGTTAGCGCAAGCGCTGAGGCGCTACCGCCAGCGGGAAATGTTGCGCATTCTGTGGCGGGACTTCAATCGCCTCGCATCCACTCTGGACACCACAGCGGATGTATCGAGGCTTGCCGAAGCCTGTGTTCAGCAGGCGCTAGGCTGGTGGCATGAGCGACTGGTGGAGAAACACGGTGAGCCCGTTAACGCCGACGGCGAGCCGCAAAAACTCATCGTAGTTGCGATGGGCAAACTCGGGGCTCGCGAGTTGAACGTATCATCTGATATCGACCTGATTTTCTGCTTTCCGGAGAGCGGCAATACCACAGGCGGCGAGCGGCCGCTCAGTAATCAGGAGTTTTTTGTTCGGCTGGGACAACGCCTGATAGCGGCACTTGATCAAATTACCGTCGACGGCTTCGTGTTTCGCGTGGACATGCGGCTGCGACCCTATGGCGAGAGTGGCCCGTTGGTGGCTAATTTCGACGCAATGGAAGCGTATTACGAAGAGCAGGGTCGTGATTGGGAGCGCTATGCGCTGATCAAGGCCCGGCCGATTAGCGGCGACGCCAAACGAGCGCAGCAGTTAATGCAAAGCCTCGTGCCCTTTGTGTTTCGGCGCTACATCGACTTCGGTGTCATAGAATCGCTGCGATCCATGAAAGCAATGATCCGCGCAGAAGTGGAACGCAAAGGCCTGCAGCAGGATGTGAAGCTGGGGCCGGGCGGCATTCGCGAGGTCGAATTCATCGTTCAGTGCTTTCAGCTCATACGCGGCGGTCGGTCCTGCGCACTGCGGCAGGTCGCTTTGCTGCCGGTGCTGCATGCGCTGGAGCGCGAGGGCTGCCTACCGGCGGCAACGGTGTCAGAGTTGCAGGCAGCGTATCTCTATCTGCGTGACGTTGAGCACGCCATTCAGGGCTATGAGGACAGGCAGACTCAGGCGCTACCTACCGACGAGTCGGCTCGTCGGGCGCTGCTGGCGGCGATGGATGTTGGCGATTGGAAGACCTTTGAGAGCACCCTTGCGGAGCATCGGAGCAACGTTCGTAGGCATTTTGAAGAATTGATTGCCGCGCCCGATGAGCCGGCACCCAGCGCACCTGCGGCGTCGATATGGCCTGACGCGATTGAGGCCGATGCACTGCGAGCCCTGGGCTTTGATGATGGAGCTGCAGTAGCAGAGTTGCTGCTGGCATTGCGAAATTCGTCGCGGATGCAGCAGTTGCAGGCAGCGGGCCGGGACCGCGTCGACGAGTTTATGCCCCTGCTGCTCAGTGTCACGGCTTCGCGTGAACACAGCGACGTGGCGCTAAGCAGAGTGTTGCCCCTGGTGCAGTCGGTTGCGCGCCGTAGCGCCTATCTTGCGCTGCTTTTGGAGAACCCCTGCGCCCTGGAGGAGCTGGTCGCGCTGTGTGCGGCGAGCCCCTGGATTTCGGCAGAAATCGCCCGCAACCCGGTGCTTTTAGATGAACTTCTGGATACCGCCGAACTGTATTCAGCGCCCGACCGCGATGCGCTGGCGGCGGAGCTACAACAACAGTTGTCCCGAGCTGCACCGGGTGATCTTGAAGCGAGAATGGAAGCGCTTCGCTATTTCAAGGCGTCTCAACAGCTTCGTATTGCGGCCAGTGAGGTGACCGGACGCTTGCCGTTAATGCAGGTGAGCGACAAGCTCACCTACCTTGCCGAAGTGATTCTGGAACAGGCTCTGGTGATGGCCTGGAACGACCTTCGAGGCCGTCATGGCGCACCCTGTCGTGGTAGCGCTGAAACCCGAGAGCCAGTCGGGGAGTCCGGATTGGATGACTGCGGCTTTGTTATTGTGGCCTACGGTAAGCTGGGCGGCTTCGAGCTGGGGCATGGCTCGGATCTTGATCTGGTATTTGTTTACGATGATGAAATTCGCGGGGCAACCCTTGGCGATCGACCGCTGGATGCCTCGGTCTTTTTCACTCGCCTGGGGCAGCGCATTATCCACATTCTGGATACACGCACAGCAATGGGCCCCCTGTATGAAGTTGATATGCGCCTGCGGCCGGAAGGGAACTCTGGCATGCTGGTGGCGAGATTCAAAGGCTTTTCCGACTATCAACTGGGCGCTGC
Source organism: Cellvibrionales bacterium (assembly GCA_043585095.1). Classification (GTDB taxonomy): domain Bacteria; phylum Pseudomonadota; class Gammaproteobacteria; order Pseudomonadales; family Halieaceae; genus JANQIO01. Next base: position 3,397,330 of record CP121321.1, on the reverse strand, counting down.
GTGGACGTGGGAACACCAGGCTTTGGTGCGGGCGCGAGTGATTACCGGCGACAGACAGCTTGCCGAACGTTGTTCCGAGGTCAGACAGTCCGTGCTAGCAATGCCACGAGACCGAGTAAAGCTGGCAGCGGAGGTCCAGGATATGCGCGCCAGGATGCGCGAACATCTTTTGCCGGCCAGACTGAGTGATGAGGGCAGCTTCCATTTGAAGCAAGGTGTCGGCGGTATCGTCGATATTGAATTTATGGTGCAATATGCGGTGTTAAGCCTGTCGCACGATACGCCCGTGCTGACTGACTGGACCGATAACATTCGCATACTGCAAACGTTGGCGGCACAAGGCTTGTTTCCTGAAGAACATAGCCAGTCGCTCATTGATGCCTATATAAGCTTCCGTTCCGCTTCGCATCAGCTGGCGCTGCAAGAGCAGCCTGATACCGTGCCTGCAGCAACTTTTGAACAAGAGCGCGCAGTCGTGAGCCGTTGCTGGGAGCGTATGTTCGGTGACCTGCCGTATAATAATTAGCGCCGCGGTAGCTTCAAAGTTGCAGCACCGTGAAGCGCAGAATGTTTTGCCTCGAGGCGGCTTTTATCCGGGCGCCGCTGGATTCAGGAGACACCCCATTTGAAAGTTTTGCTTACCGGCGCAGAGGGTCAGCTTGGCAGGGAACTACAGCTAAGCTGTCCGCCTCAGATTGAACTGCTCACGCGGAGTCGCGCTGAGCTCGATATCCGCGACGCCGGTGACGTTATGACGCAGGTGCTAGCGTCAGGTGCTGACGTCATCATCAATGCAGCCGCCTACACCGCGGTAGACGGCGCAGAGTCGAAGCCGGATTTGGCCGTGGCGATCAACGCGGAAGCGCCGGGTTATCTGGCGAGAGCGGCCCAGCACAGCAATGCTCGCCTGCTGCATGTGTCCACCGATTTCGTTTTCGATGGCGCGGCTTCCAGCCCCTATCGACCCCAGCAGGAACCAAGGCCGCTAGGCGTATACGGCCACAGCAAACTGGCGGGAGAGCGGCGTGTTCAGGAAATTCTCCCCATGCGTTCACTGATCGTACGCACCGCATGGGTGTATTCGCGTTTCGGCAGCAATTTTGTCAAAACCATGTTGCGATTGATGGCCGAGCGCGACGGCTTATCGGTTGTCGCAGATCAGCGCGGCGCGCCTACCTGGGCGCGCAGTTTGGCGGTTGCCCTGTGGGGGCTGCTGCCGCATACAGAGGCACATGGTGTCTGTCACTGGACAGATGCTGGCGAATGTAGCTGGCATGAATTTGCGCTCACGATACAGCAGCGGGCGCTCGCCTTGGGTCTGTTGAAAAGCGCTATTCCCATTGAAGCAATTCCAACCAGTGAGTATCCGACGCCGGCAACGCGTCCCGCTTACAGCGTGCTTGATATCACGGCAACCGAGCGCTTGTTGGGTACGCCGGCGCTGGCCTGGCAGGATCAGCTCGAAGCGATGCTTGCAGACCTTGCCGAGGCAGCGGAGGAGCGGGCATGACGCGTCGACTGTTGGTCACCGGTGCCGCCGGCTTTATTGGCTCCAATTTCGCGCATTACTGGTTGTCCCAGCACCCGGAAGATCGGCTGATTGCCTACGACGCCCTAACCTATGCTGGCAATCGTGCCAACCTGGCCGCGCTTGAAAGCCATGCGGGCTTTCGCTTTGTGCAGGCCGATATTTGCGACGAGGCTGCCGTAACCGAGGTGCTGAGGGGAGAAGAGATCGACACAATTGTTCACTTCGCCGCGGAAAGCCACGTAGACCGGTCTATCAGTGGTCCAGACGCCTTTGTCACGACCAACGTCGTCGGCACGCACAGCTTGTTAAAAGCTGCCAGAGCCGTGTGGCTGGAGGATGGCAGATCGCACCGCTTTCATCACGTTAGCACCGATGAAGTGTATGGATCGCTACTACCCGATGCCCCGGGATTTCATGAGAATCAGCGCTATGAACCCAATTCGCCGTACTCTGCCAGCAAGGCGGCGTCCGACCACTTGGTCAGGGCCTATCACCATACCTATGGATTGCAGGTTACCACTAGCAATTGCTCCAATAACTACGGGCCATGGCATTTTCCTGAAAAGCTGATTCCACTGTGCCTTACCAATATCCTTCGCGGCCTGGCGCTGCCGATTTACGGTGATGGACTCAACATTCGCGATTGGCTATTTGTTGAAGATCATTGCCGAGGAATCGAGTGCGTTATGCAAGACGGCGTTGTGGGCGAGGTGTACAACATTGGCGGCAATAATGAATGGGCCAATATCGATATTGTGAAGCTTCTGTGTGATCGTATGGATGCTCGATTTGCCGAACGGCCCGAGCTTTCTGCACGGTATCCAGAATCCCCTGCAGCGCGCGGAGACTCTTCCCATAGCCTGATTAGCTACGTTAGCGATCGCGCAGGACACGATCGCCGCTACGCGATTGACGCCAGTAAAATTTCGTCTGAGCTTGGGTTCGATCCGCAGCATACCTTTGAAACAGGTATTGATGTGACTATCGACTGGTACCTGGACAACGAGTCCTGGTGGCGCCCGCTGCTGCGGTCCTAGAGTGACGGTGGAATCTAAAGACTGCCGACAGCTAAAAAAGGCCGATGTCTAAGGGAACTTGAAACGCAGTGCTATCAAGCCGAGGCCGCATCAGGCCATTCGAATGGACTACTCAAACAGCGGAATGTTATCCCAGGCCAGGCCGTTGACGTCCTTGTCTGAAAGTTTTGGTTCCTGGCCGTTAATAAGAGGCCACTTCACGCCTAGCGTTGGGTCGTCCCAGGCTAGCGAGATTTCAGAAGATGGGTCGTAGTAGTCGGTGGTCTTGTAAAGGAAATCGGCGCTCTCTGATAACACATAGAAGCCGTGTGCCATGCCGGCGGGAACCCAGAGCATGTTGTTCAGGTCGGCGCGCAGTTCGACGCCATACCATTGACCGAAGCTAGGCGAACTCTGCCGGAGGTCGACGGCAACATCGAAAACTGCGCCCTGCGTAACCCGAACCAGCTTTCCCTGGGTGTGCTCGGTTTGATAATGCAGTCCTCGCAGGATCGCCTGTGTAGAGCGGCTATGATTGTCCTGGACGAACTCCGCGTCGATACCCGCTTCTGCAAAGCTGCGGGCATTCCAGCTCTCCATGAAAAAGCCGCGCTGGTCACCGAAGACCTTTGGCGTGATTAACAGAACGTCTTTTAGAGGGGTCGTTTCAATTTTCATTTGCGAGTACTTCAAGTTGCTCCGGAAGTTTGCGTAGATAATCCCCGTAGCCAGACTTGCGTAGCGGCGTCGCCAGGTCCATTAACTCAGCTTCGCTGATAAAGCCCTGCTTGTACGCAATTTCTTCGGGGCAGGCGACCTTGAGACCCTGACGCTCTTCTACCACGCGAATAAAGTTAGCGGCGTCCAACAGGGAATTGTGGGTGCCGGTATCGAGCCATGCCGTGCCGCGACTTAACACTTGTACTTGCAGGTCTCCGCGCTCCAGATAAGCCAGATTCACGTCGGTAATCTCTAGCTCACCGCGAGTAGATGGCTTTATCTCATGGGCGATATCGATAACATCGTTGTCATAGAAATATAGCCCGGTGACCGCATAGTGGCTTTGCGGATTCTCGGGCTTCTCTTCAATGCCAACCGCCTTGCCGCTTTGATCGAAGCTCACCACTCCATAGCGCTCAGGGTCCTGCACGTAGTAGGCGAAAACCGAGGCGCCGCTGGTTTGCTGTCCAGCGGCGCGCAGTTTTTGCGACAGGCCGTCGCCGTAAAAGATGTTGTCTCCCAGCACCAGACTGACCGGGCTGCCACCGACGAAGTCCCGGCCGATAATAAAGGCCTGCGCCAGGCCGTCAGGGCTGGGCTGTACGGCGTAGCTGATATCAATTCCCCATTGATTGCCGTTGCCCAACAGGTCTACAAATGCCTCCTGATCGCGAGGTGTAGTGATGATTAGCACCTCGCGTATACCCGCCAGCATGAGCGTGGCCAGTGGGTAATAAATCATAGGCTTGTCATAGACCGGCATCAGTTGCTTGCTAACGGTGCTGGTGAGCGGGTGTAAACGTGTTCCGGAGCCACCGGCAAGAATGATGCCCTTGTAGGGGCTGGTATAGGCGTTGTTCGCCATACGGTCGGCCTCTGCATTGGTTGGGGGTGGCGCTGCGGGGCGCCGCTAGGTGGATCAGGTCGCAGCAGTGGTTGTGCGCGACCTGTCCAGCCGGGCAGCATTATACCCTTGGTATCGGGCCCGTGTGCGACTTGAAGCAGGGATGCCCGCCGGTATGCAGAACTATCCAGAAACCATTGTGCTTTACCGCCAAGCCACAGGTCGCGCGGGGTTGCTGGATTTTTTGTGCTGCGCTGATAAACTGACCTGCTTTGGTTGCAGGCGAGTGCATCTCGTCCAAATCCTCCGATTGAGTCGCCGCAAGACGCGAAAACCTCTCGTGAAAACACGCGCGCAGATACGCAACTAACAACACGAGATACAGACAGGAGAGCAGCGCCCGGCGGCGCATTCAGTTATGCAGGCGGAACACCCCATCAGCTCAGGCATTGCCGCGCGTAGCTCTGCGCTTACCGGCCTTGCTAGTCCATCTGCGCGAGTAGCGCCAGAAAACCCTTTGCGCATTGCGCTGCTGGGCTATCGTAGTCACCCCTACGGTGGCGGTCAGGGTGTATATCTTAAGTATCTCAGTAAGGCCCTCGTTGAAGCAGGGCACAGCGTTGACGTGATTTCTGGCCCACCGTATCCGCATCTGGACCCGCGTGTGCGATTGATTGAGCTGCCGAGCCTGGACCTGTTTGCAAATGGATTGGGTTCGCTGCGTCCGCGCCACCTTGCGTCGCTGACCAATGTCATTGAATGGACGAGCAAGCTGACCGGCGGCTTCGCGGAGCCCTACACCTTTGGCCGACGGGCCGTGAAGTATCTTCGCCAGCACCGAGATCAATACGATTTGGTGCACGATAATCAGAGCCTGAGTTACGGAATGCTGAAGCTGCAGGCAATGGGCGTGCCACTGGTTACGACTTTGCATCATCCTATTACCAGCGATTTACGGATTGCACTGGATGCGGCGGGAAGCTGGCGCGAGCGCGTTTTGATTCGGCGCTGGCATAGTTTTCTTGCCATGCAACATGAGGTCGTTCAGCGACTCGATAATATCGTCACCGTATCTTCCCGTTCACGTGAGGATATCGTGAAGGACTTCCGTATTCCCGCCGACAAACTCAGTCTCGTTTACAACGGCATTGATACCGAAACCTTCAGGCCTATGCCTGAGGTGCAACGTAGACCCTTGCGGCTGATGGCTACTGCCTCTGCCGATGCACCGCTTAAGGGCCTGCGCTTTTTGCTCAAAGCTTACGCGAGCTTATTGTCGCGCTACCCGAAGCTGGAATTACTGGTCGTTGGTTCGCCTCGACCGGGAGGCGACACTGAAAAGCTTTTGCGTAAGCTCGACCTTAGCGAGCGCGTGCAATTTGTCAGCGGTATCAGCACAGAGCAAATGGTGCGCTATTACGCCGAGTCAACGCTGGCTGTGGTGCCCTCTGTATACGAAGGTTTCGGACTGCCCGCTGGCGAAGCCATGGCCTGTGAAGTGCCTGTCGTCTCGACTACTGGAGGCGCCCTGCCGGAGGTCGTCGGTGACGCGGGCGTGCTGGTGCCGACCGAGGACCCGCAGGCTCTGGAACAGGCGATTGCAACGCTGTTGGAAAATCCCGAGCGACGCGCAGAGCTTGGTCGTGCCGGTCGCTCCAGAATAGAAGAAAAATTCTGTTGGCGCGTCACGGCCGGGCATATGGTGCGCTACTACCGCGAGGTGTTAACCCGTGCAAACGGTTGATTTTGGACATTTCCATTTGCGCCCTGGTGACCGGGTCCTCGATTTGGGCTGCGGGGAAGGCCGACACGTGATCTCTGCGTACCTGGAGCCAGGGGTTGATGCGGTAGGCGTGGACCTGAGTCTCGACGATCTACAGACGACGCAGCAGAAGTTTCAGGAGTTTGCCGCTGGCCAATCGAACGACAGCACTTTCACTCTGGCCTCTGCCAATGCCCTGGCACTGCCATTTGCGGACAGCAGTTTCGACAAGGTGATTTGCTCTGAGGTGCTGGAGCATATCCCGGATTACCGAGCAGCTTTGCAGGAAATCGACCGTGTCCTTAAGCCAGGTGGTTTGTTCTGCGCTTCGGTTCCCAGAAAGTGGCCCGAACGTGTTTGCTGGGCACTCAGCGATGATTATCACAATGTGCCTGGGGGGCATTTGCGAATATTTAATGGCCGCGAGCTACGCCAGCAAATCGAAGGTCTCGGAATGCATCACTACTATCGACACTGGGCGCATGCGCTGCATGCGCCTTTTTGGTGGCTCAAATGCATGTTCTGGGAGCGGCAGGACAGCCATCCTTTGATATCTCTTTATCATCGTTTTCTGGTTTGGGACCTGATGGACCGGCCCTGGCTCACGCGGACGCTGGAGCGAATTTTAAATCCCTTACTTGGTAAAAGCGTGGTGATGTACTTTCGTAAGGGGAACATTTGATGTCCGGTCTGTATCTCAGTAAGGGCATCTTTCCGCAAGAGTTCTTGCGGCCCACCGTCGATTTTATTCTTGCCACGCAGGAATCCAGTGGCGAGATACCGTGGTTCACCGGTGGACATAGCGACCCATGGGATCACGTCGAGGCAGCGATGGGCCTGACCATTGGCGGGGAATATCACGCCGCCGCACAGGCGTATCGCTGGCTAGCGCGCACCCAACTTGAGGACGGTAGTTGGTGGGCAGGGTATCGCGGTCATGAAATTGACAACGGCGAGCGCAGAGAAACCAATTTTGTTGCCTACATAGCGACAGGTGTTTGGCACTATTTTCTCATTACCGGCGACCGCGAGTTTCTGACCGAAATGTGGCCTGTGGTGGAGAGTGCCATTGGCTTTGTGTTGATACTGCAAACCGAGCACGGCGAAATCCACTGGGCGATCAATGCAGACGGCAGTGCACGCGAAGACGCGTTGGTAACGGGTTGTAGCTCTATTTATAAAAGCCTGGAGTGTGCCCACAACATCGCGGTGACATTGGGACATGCGCGACCCGAATGGCTCAAGGCCCGCGCCAGGCTGGGTGATGCGTTGTGTAACAAACCCGAGCGCTTTGATAGAACCTGGGAGAGTAAAAAGCGGTACTCCATGGACTGGTTCTATCCAGTACTGACCGGTGTTCTGGATCCGGCACAGTCACGGTCGCGTCTGGCCGCCCGCTGGTCAGAATTTGTCGAACAGGATCTGGGCTGTCGTTGCGTAGCCGATGAGCCCTGGGTCACCGTGGCTGAAAGTTGCGAGCTTGTTATGGCGTTGCTGGCGGCCGACGATCATGCAAGGGCCGTGGAGGTTTATAGCTGGCTGCACCAATGGCGGCTGGACGATGGCGCATACTGGACTGGTTACCAGTTTGATCTGGGAATCACATGGCCCGACGAAAAGCCGACGTGGACAGCCGGGGCGATTTTGTTGGCAGCCGATGCTTTAACAGAACACACGCCAGCGTCCGATTTGTTTAAGCGAGTCAATCTGTTGGGCGGAAGCGAGGACGGTGATGACGACCATGGAACGGCGCTGTCGCGTAGTCGCTGAGAGCCGCCCCGGCGTAAATTGGCTGGCGCTCCCTTCTATAATTTCTCCAATAGCGCCAGGCTATCAATCCTGGCAGTTTCTCTAAACAATCCTGATTCAAGCGCAAACCGATAGATTGTGTAGGGCGCTTGTCCGCCCTCGAACGCGTCGGGAAACACATCGTGGATGGCCAGGACGCCACCGCGTCTAATATGGCCTTGCCAGCAACGGTAGTCAGTCAGTGCCGCTTCGAGACTATGTCCGCCGTCAATGAACACCATAGACAGCGGACTTGTCCAATTGCGCGCCGCCTGCTCTGAGCCGACGACAATAGGGATAACGCGGTCTGATACGCCAGCCCTGTCGACGTTGCGGCGAAACTCGCGGAAAGTATCGACCGCTTCCGCGCTGGCATCGTAGAGGTCAGGATCGTGAAACCATTCTCCGGGCTGATGTTCTTCAGATCCCCGGTGGTGATCGAGTGCAAACAGATTGTGGCCGTTGGTTGGCATTGCAAGCGCCATGCATACCGTGGATTTACCGCAGTAACTGCCAATCTCCAGGATAGGACCATGGATAGAGGCCTGTGCGGCAGCTTCGGCGAGTGCGGTGGCTTCCGGATCCGATAAAAAGCCTTTGATTTCGCCCCAGAAAGATAAGTCCGTCGCGCTCAAAATATCGTGATCGTTTAGCGGCGCGTCGGGTAGGGCGATGCGTCAGGAGCGCGTGTCGTAGAAGCCGTGGGTGCCGGTGGCGCTTTGAGCTCCGCATCCAGGCGATAGACATCTTCCGGGCTTAGTAATCCGGCTTGCAGTTTGAGCTGAAGCAGGTTGTTAATATAGTCGTAGCGGGCGTTGGCGTAGTCGCGACGCGCCTGGAACAAGGTGTTCTGGGCGTTCAGTACATCGACAACGTTACGCGTGCCGACTTCGTAACCGGCTGTTGTCGCGTCCAAAGCGGATTGTGAGGATACGATGCTTAGGCGTCGCGCATTTACGCGAGCAACGTCGTTGATCACGGTCATGTGCAGTGAACGGGTATCGGTGACGGTGTTGCGCATTAAATTGACGCGCGTTTCTTTAGAGGCGATGTACTCCTGGGCGGCCTGCCGACGCTGGGCGCTCACGCGACCTCCACTGAACAGCGGCACATCCACGCGGATCTGGTACACCTCCCGCTCCTGATCGGAGTCTGGCGACACGTTGAAAATTGATGCGGGCTGCTCTGTTCGAGTACCTCGCACGTCGGTTTCTGAGTAGGCCACTCTGCCGCTTACGGTCGGCATATGCTCTGACGCAAAGGCGCGGGCGTTTTGTCGAGCCGCTTCTTCGCGGAAGCTGGCTGCGCTCAAGCGGAAGTTGTGGTCCAAAGCGAAGTCCACCCAGGCCGAACGCTCGGCAGGCTGCGGCACCTTGATAGCGAACTCGTCACGTAGCAAGTAGAGATTGGAATGATAGCGCCCGGTGAGTACCGACAGGCGCTCGGTTGCAACGTTTAGATTGTTATCATCGGTAATGCGCTCAACGCGTGCGAGGTCATACGCGGCCTGTGCTTCGTGCACATCCGTGATGGCAATCAGGCCCACTTCAAAACGCTGCTGCGTCTGCTCCAACTGACGTTTAAACGCGCGCTCGCGAGCTTGGGACGCTTTCAGGTTATCCTGCGCTCGCAATACGCCAAGATAGGATTCCACCACGCGCACGATCAGGTCTTGCTGATCCGCCGCAAAGGTGGCCTCTGCCTCTTTGCTGCGCTCTTTGCCTGACTTAAAGGTGAACCAGGCGGGCAAGTTGAAGATCGCCTGATCCAGAGACACTTCATAGCCGGTAGTGTCTATATCGAGATTCGAGGTCACCTCAAAGAATTCAATACCGTCATCGCCGAAGTTAACGGAGTCAGATACAGTCTCAGTGTCGGTGTCAGAATACTGGTAGTTGCCCTGCACCTGCGGCAGCAGCGAGGCTAAGCCGAGGCGTTCAAGCTCCAGATTCGCACGATAAGTTGCTTCCGCTGCGCTGAGCTGCGCATCGTTTTCAAGCGCTAGCTCGTAGATCTCGCGGAGTGTGTCTGCGTGAACGCCTGGTGCCGTCATTGACACGGCGGCGGAAACGGCAACAAGAACGCAGGTGCTGATAGCCGCGCGACAAGAAGATAACGGACGGCTAATAGCCACCCGGGCGCTTTGATCGTGGGTGTTGCTTGGGCGTTTCATCGCAAATCCTTGCTGACACAATATCTGGCCTGTGAAACCGTGTGGCCGAATCAAATCTTCTAGTTTGGGCACAGAGTGCTCCGCGTCTAATGATACCGCCAGCCCGCCCGGGCTGAAACATGGAATATGTCCCTTATTTGTGCAAAGGTTGATGCTAGACTAATTTTTGTTCAGTGGATGTCTGCGCTGCGATAAAGCGGGGCGTTGCTGCGATAAACGGTACTGGCTCAGACTTTTGGAAGGACCAGTTGCCCATCCATCAGAATAACCATCAATATATGCCTTGTTACATGGTATGGGCGGGAAGCAGGACGTTGAGCGACTCCTCTTTTAACTACTCAGACAGACGGCCTTTACGGTATTCGATTGACCTCGCGGGGCTGCATGCCACCTGTGAGGCTAACTACGCCCAGCTAAAACAGCTATTTCCCGATTACGAAACTACGAATAACCGCGAGTTCCGTTTACCGACTGGCGAGCGCGTGCGCATTGATGTTGTTGAACGATGCCGCTACACAACCCTGTTTAAAGTGTGTCAGCAAGTGGGCGAAGGCAGTGGCAGCTGGCTGAGCGCGCCGCAATTTGAACTGCGCGCCTATCACGACGCCAGCATGGTTGAAGTGACCGGCTTCCAGTCGCGCCGGCAGATTCAGGCGCGCTACGACTACCCGAATGACGCCATGCATATGCCAGATGAAAAAGCACAGCAGAATGCATTTCTGGCCGAGTGGCTGGCGCACTGCATAGCGCAGGGTCAGGCTCTGCTGGATATTCCTGCGTTTGATAGCGCCCGGACACCTGCCACTCCGCCCGCTGATTCGGGTTCTTCGTAATGGATGCCGTCATGCAAATTGCTGCGTCAGGCAGTCCGCTTCGCTTGGTGCAGATTACCGATACACACCTCAAGAAAGAGGCTGGCGGGCGGCTGGTAGGCATGGACACGGATAACAGTCTGGCCCACGTGATTGATATGGTGAAGCGTGAGCAACCTTCGATTGACCTGGTGTTGGGCACGGGCGATATATCCGATCACGGCAGCGAAGAGGCGTATCAGCGTGCAGCAGTATTCTTCTCGCGGCTGGATGCTCCTGTGGCGTGGTTGCCGGGTAATCACGATGATGCCACCGCGATGAATAGGGTGCTGGGCCAGCAGGGCAAATTAATCCGCGTCGTCGAAGGTGGCGGATGGCTGATAGTGATGCTTAATTCACAGATTCCAGGAGAGGTAGGCGGTGAACTCGGAGCAGATGAAATCGCGTTTTTAGACAGCTGCCTGACTCACGCCGCGTCGCAGGGCCTGCACTGCCTGGTCTGCTTGCATCACCAACCGACGGCGATGGGCTCGAACTGGATAGATACTCAAATGGTCGACGACCGCGACCAGTTCTTCGCGACGCTTGATCGTTACGACTGTGTGCGGGGAGTGCTGTGGGGACACGTACATCAGCAACTCGATGCAGAACGGAATGGCGTCAAGCTCATGTCAACGCCTTCATCCTGCATTCAGTTTGCGCCGCAGAACCACGACTTCAAGATTGATGATGTGCCCCCGGGCTATCGCTGGCTCGAGCTACACGGAGACGGAGGTATCGAAACGGGTGTTTCGCGTGTCGATGGTGTGCACTTTAGTGTTGATTTGCAGTCCAGTGGTTACCTGTAGCGGTTCTCGTTTATAAGCCCGCTCAGGGCTGTCTCTTTACAGGGCCGCTCAGGGCTGTTCATAGAACCGCTAGGGGCTGAGCATTTCTCGGCTAAGTGTTGTATTCCTCATCAAATCTATAACGCCTGCGCGCCGGTCTTGGTAGGATAGGGTATTCCGTTGCAAGGCCCTTAAAAGGCCTCTATGAAAGACCTAATCAGGCGATTTTTCAGCATATGAGCGATAAGTACACCGCAGAAGACATCGAGGTTCTCACCGGCCTTGAGCCTGTTCGCAAACGTCCGGGTATGTACACCGATACCAGCCGGCCCAACCATCTGGCTCAGGAAGTCATCGACAATAGCGTCGATGAAGCGTTGGCGGGACATGCCACTGAGATCAGCGTAACGCTGCATAAAACCGGTTCTATCAGCGTTTCCGACAACGGTCGTGGTATGCCTGTGGATATGCATCCTGAACAAAAGAAACCAGGCGTCGAAGTAATCCTCACGACGCTGCACGCTGGTGGTAAGTTTTCCAGCAAGAACTACCAGTTTTCTGGCGGTTTGCATGGTGTCGGCGTATCCGTAGTTAACGCTCTCTCAACGGAACTGGAGGTTACCATTCGCCGCGGTGGACAGGTTTACCAAATGGCCTTCGCCGGTGGCGATACGGCCAAACCACTGGACATCGTGGATAGCTGCGGGCAGCGTAATACCGGCACCGCGATTACCTTCCGCCCAGACCCACAATACTTTGATTCGGTTAATTTCTCAGTACCAAGGCTTCGGCATGTGCTCCGAGCCAAGGCAGTACTGTGCCCAAAGCTGCGCGTTAAGTTTCACGATGAAGCAAAGAAAGAGTCCGAAGAGTGGTACTACGAGGATGGCCTAACAGACTATCTGGCCGACGCCACGATTGATTTCCCGGTAATCCCGGAAGAGCCCTTTGTCGGTAGCTTTGCGGGTAGTACTGCCGCGGTCGATTGGGCAGTGCAGTGGCTGCCGGAAGGCGGTGAAGTGATTGCAGAAAGCTATGTCAATCTCATTCCAACCGCGCAGGGCGGCACCCATGTTAATGGGCTGCGCACCGGCCTTTTGGATGCCATGCGGGACTTTTGTGAGCTGCGCAACCTGCTACCGAGAGGCGTCAAGCTGACGCCAGATGATATCTGGGATCGCTGCGCCTACGTGTTGTCTTCCAAGCTTGAGGACCCGCAGTTTTCCGGGCAGACAAAAGAGCGTCTGTCCTCCCGCGAGGCGGCAGCGTTCGTAGCGGGTGTCGCCAAAGATGCCTTCAGCCTGTGGCTTAATCAGCATACGCAGGCAGCAGAAAAACTGGCGGATATGTGTATTTCCAACGCCCAGAGCCGCTTGCGTAGTGCTCGTAAAGTAGAGCGCAAACGCGTCTCAGCGGGGCCCGCGTTACCAGGCAAATTAGCGGATTGTTCTGGTCAGGATACAGATCGAGCAGAACTGTTCCTGGTTGAGGGCGATTCCGCAGGCGGTTCGGCAAAACAAGCCCGTGATCGAGAGTTTCAAGCCATCCTGCCACTGCGCGGCAAGATCTTGAATACCTGGGAAGTCGATTCGCAGGAGATCCTTGCTTCACAGGAAGTACACAATATCTCGGTGGCGCTGGGCATCGACCCCGCTAGCGATGACCTTGCCGGGCTGCGCTATAACAAGGTCTGTATTCTGGCGGACGCTGATTCAGATGGCCTGCATATCGCCACGTTGATTTGTGCCTTGTTCGTCCGGCACTTTCGGGCGCTGGTGCAAGCGGGGCATGTTTTTGTCGCCATGCCGCCCCTGTATCGAATCGATGTCGGTAAAGAAGTCTTTTACGCCCTGGACGAAGGCGAGAAGCAGGGAGTTTTGGACAGAATCGAGGCCGAAAAAATTCGGGGCAAGGTAAACGTGCAGCGCTTCAAGGGCCTGGGTGAAATGAACCCCCTTCAGCTGCGCGAAACGACAATGGACCCGGACACGCGCCGCCTGGTGCGCCTGGTACTGGATGGCGGCGATGGCACTAACAACATGTTGGATATGTTGCTAGCTAAAAAGCGCGCGCCGGACAGGAAAGCCTGGCTGGAGAAAAAGGGCGACCTCGCTGAGGTCCTGTAGCTTCAGGATCTATACCAGTCCTATGGTTGGATACCGCTGCATTACTTGCCGCAGCGATAGATACCAAACCGTTGCTCGCCGTTTTCGGAGACCTCCGTTTCTGGCGTAATCGTGTCCCCTGACATGCCCGCGGCCGCATTGCGTGCCAGTGTTTCTAGCTCCACGGCCACTTTGTTGCTGCCCCGATCAATGCTGGCGATATCAGCCTTCGTGGTCGACGTGGTGCTGCCAAGTTTCTTGCATTCCTTGGGAGCGGATTCAACGACGGATACAGCGGTACCGCCATCGGTCAATTTTACCCAGGTACATGCCGTTAACGGCAGTATGAGGGCGAAACTGCTAAGGGCTAAGCACGTCTTGGTCTTCATGGTAGGTCGGGCTCCTTACACTATGTGTGTCTGCGCCCTGCAGTTTCTCAAGTCTGGCGCTCGCCGTCGATCACAACTCGGTTTCGTCCCTGGGCTTTCGCATGGTAGAGCGCTCGATCCGCCGCGCGTATCAGCGAACTGCTGTTGCATTCTGGCAGCGATTCGCTACTTACCACGCCAACACTGATTGTTACCGTGCGCTGGCCCGCGCCGCGGCCGTGACGAATACGCAGTGATTCAACTGCGTCACGAGCCTCCTCGCCAAGCCTGGCTGCGTCATCCGCTGAGCAGTCATACCAGACCAGAATGAACTCCTCGCCCCCGTAGCGGCCCGCTTTATCGAGTGGGCGCTTGAGCGTGCCGCGTAACGCGTCAGCCAGTTTTCTCAGGCACTGGTCGCCTTTTACGTGGCCATAGTGGTCGTTGTATTCCTTGAAGTAATCTACATCTGCCATAGCCACTGCCAAATGACAGCCGTCGCGGCGCGCTTGTCCGCAACTCTTCTCCAGATCAAGTGAGAAGGCGCGCTGATTGAGTAGCCCGGTGAGCCCGTCAAACAATGCCATCTCGCTGAGCAACTGGCGGCCCAGATAGTTTTCCCGGTTGGTGTACTCCAGCGTATAGGCACCCGCGATGCCGAGAATATTGAAGATGATAATCGTGAAGCAGTTGAATACCAGATTGGGCAGAGGGAAGCTGAACATTAGCTGCGACATCGGATACGCAATGCTGATGAGAATTCCCGTGAGCGTGGCCTGATAAAAGCGCAAGCCGGCAAGAAAATAGCAACAGGTCAGAATGACCAGCATTGCCGTGACAGGGGAATATGTTGAGGCCCTGTTCACGATACCGTTGGTTACCGCGGTAGTCGCAGCATAAACAATGAGCGCGATAATCATGAACAGTTGGGTCAAGCGAGGCCGATTTAAGTACATCGGAATAGCCAACACCGTTAGCGTGGCAATCTGTATGCCTCGCGGTATCGCGAGCTCGGCAAAAACCTCGGCGGGCACTCGATAATAGTCTGCCGCGGCGTATAGCAGCGTTAACAAGAAGGCCAGTGGAAGAAGGCGACGCAGCTGTCGTGGGCTTTGGGTTAGAGCATATTCACGATAGCTGGATTCCAGGGCGGGGATAAAGCGAAGCGAGCGGAATCCCAGCGAGTACTGTCTTGAATACAGTGAGCTGTCGGTCTGCAAAATTTCGCTGACCGTCGATTGTACGGACTCTGCTGGCTGAAACGATTCCATCCAAAGGTGCCCCGCCTCGCTCCGGCAGATAAAAAAACGAGCGATGGCTGCAGTATTACAGGCTTTGTACGAATTGTCGCACGCCCTCATCTTCGGGCAGCAGTGCCTGCAATCGCGCACCATGACGACGCGCTTCGTCATCGTATCCAGCCGCCTTGCTGTAGGTAGCCAAGGCGAGCAGTAAATCGGGATTATCCGGTGCTTCTCTCAACAAAGGGCGTAAGGCGTCCAGCGCGGCTTGCGTGCGTCCGGCATCTTGCAGCGCTATACCGTACACGTAGCGATAGCGTATGCCGGTTGCTTCCAGCTTGGCGGCCTTTGCCAGCGCTGCCAGGGCGGCATCTTTATCGCCAAGCCGCGTTTCCAGCAGTCCCATTGCATACCAAATCGCGGCTTCTTCTGGCGCGATCTGTGCGGCCGCCTGCAATACGTCGCGACCCTCTACGTCCTGTCCTACCAAGCGATATAGATCGGCTTTGTTTAAGTACGCAGCGATTAACTGCGGGTTGAGTGCCAGCGCGCGATTGTAGGCGCGCTCTGCTGGCTGAAACAGCTGTCTTGCGACTAGAAACACGCCCATCTCTAACTGACCTTCTGGGGTATCGGCTTGCTCCCCCAGAGCGTGAAGGTACTCTTCAAACACCGCATTAAGCTTCGCTGCGTCTTTGGGCCCAATCTGGTCCAGTGGGACCTCCGCCAGCATGCGCGCGACCTCAAGCCGTATAGAGCGCGTATCGTCATCCAGCAAGGTTGCCAGCGTGGCGTAGCGTGCCTGAATGGGCAGCATGCCAAGACTGCTTACAGCGGACCACCGCAGCATGGGGTCGTCGCTGGCAAGTAACTGCAGAGCGGTTTCATAGGCGGCCTGATTGCTAAAGCTAGCCAGTTCGCTCATCGCCGTTGCGCGCCAAATGGGCGCTGCACTGCCGTCATTGGCAAGGCGCATTAGACCAGAGATAGCGCGGCCGTCGTCGCGGCGCGCCAGCACCATGGTGCGGGCAGGGTGGGTGCTGGTATCGCTAAACTCCACACCCCACTTTCGCAAAGCTTCCAGCGACCACTGGGCCTTTTGATCCGTATGGCATTGGTTACAGGCGTTTGGGGTATCGATCACCAGGCTTAAGTCAGGCCGCGGCACACGCATGCTGTGATCCCGTCGACCGTCAATCACCATGTAGTTCTGCTCTGGCATATGACAATTCACGCAGGCCGCGCCGGCCGAGCCCACCGAATGATGGTGGTGCTCGGGCGCATCGTATGTTGCTGGCTTATGGCATTGTGTGCAGACACCATTGCCCGGTGCCAACAGCTCGTTGCTGTGGGGTTCATGGCAGTTTGAACAGACGACACCCGCCTGATACATCTTGCTCTGAATGAATGACCCGTAGACGTAGACTTCATCGAGAATTTGCCCATCAGCGTGATACAGCGGCGACTGTAGCAAGCTGGGCCGGTGCGTGTTTAGCAGATGCGTTCCGTATTCATAAGGTCCCAGCGTCCCGCGTCTGGCATGGCAGCGGCCACAGCTTTCAACTTGTTGAGACTGCTCTAAGGGGTTACGACGTCTGGCGATATCCTCCCCGTCTCGCCATGCCCATGCGCCCCGTTCTGCTAATGACATAGGGAAGCCGGAATGTGTGAATTCACCAAGGCGTCCGTCTTGTACTGCAGCAGCGTGCTCCGCACCGGGACCGTGGCAGGCTTCGCAGGCAACATTTATCTCGCTCCAGGTGGTGCGATAGCCATCAGCAACGGGATTGTAGTTTTTCTCCAGTCGAGTGCTGTGGCATTCGGCGCACTGCAGATTCCAGTTTTGGTAACTTCCGGTCCAGTGCAGTGGGTCGCCGGCCTTTATGTTGTCGTCAGGGTAAAGATGAAACCAGCGTTGCCCGCCTTCAGCAGCGGGCCGCGTGTCCCAGGCTATCCCCAGCGCTTGCAGTCGGCCGCCCGGAAACTCGATCAAATACTGTTGCAGCGGTTCAACGCCGAAGGCAAAGGCTATTTGAAAAGCCTCTAATTCTCCCGCGGCGTTGTCAGTTTCTACCCAGAACTCGTCTTGCTGTCGATAAAAGCGCGAGCTAATGCCGGCGTACTCAAAGCGCGAGTCGTCAAAGTCGGCTAAAACGGTTTCAGGCGTCGCCACTTGCATGGCGAGATCATGGTGAGAGCCTTGCCAGGCTTCAAACGATGCCTTGTGGCAGCCCGCACAGGCTTGTGTGCCGATCCAGTCGCTGTGACGCTCTTGCGCTGGTGACGCTCCCCACGCGGGCAGCGTCAGCAGGTAAACGCCAAGGCTAAATACAAAAGGCCAACGGTGACGCATAAAGCAGGTGCTATTCCTTGTCAGTCAGATAGGCCTCAACCATATCCAGCAACATGCTATACGTGCCGTGTACCATCGCTTCTAAATCGGCGTCGGAAAGATTGGGATCGGTAGGCTCGCACTGGCAGTTATACAGAGCGCGACACTGTTGGTCGCCCAGTGGCTCAATGCGGGCGCTAGCTACATAGCCAGTTACCGGTAAGGGCAATCCAACCGGAATGCTGTAGCTAAAGCTCATAGTCGCCGAATCCATAGATTCCAATACTTCATCGATGGGGTCCATGCCGGTAATGTGCAGACGTCGCGTCATGCCAACGCCTTCGCCAATCAGCTCTACGCGCTCGATGCCGCCCGACCAATCCATGTTGCCGAAGTCTTCGAGCACGGCCCACACTTTCTCGGCCGAAAAATTTAGGTCCCTGCTGTAATCTACGCTCGCCATAATCATCCCCATCAATAAGGTGTTGTTATAAGAGCACGCATTATAGGGCTTCGTCGCGCTTATCGGGACGTCGGGAGTTCAATCTTTCGTATGAGCACCGAGTAGAAGACAAACGAGTGCGCCGGAATCAGCCCCCGGTGCAGACGTATAGCAAACGGCGCGGTGGGTTTACGCGGCAAGCGATGCGGCGGTTGTTGATATGCCAGCCTGTTGGCGTTGCAGCGTTGCTAGCGTGGGGATTGGGGTGTTGCTGCCCTGCCAAAGTGTATCGGCGAGTGACTTCACGGGGGACTTGGCTCCCTCGGCCAGCCACTGGGCCAAGCAGGCAGCGACATCAGCGAAATGTATCTGGGGTGTGGATGATAGGGTTCCCAGCCAATGCGCGAGCATTACCGAGTCCAGGCTGGTAAGTGTCGTGGCATACCCCAGTTCATGTAGCGCTTTAGCGTTGGATTGCTGCTCTGTCTGCCCGGCTAAAGGCTTGGTCAGCACTGGCTTCGCCAACTGCAAGCACTCTGAAATCAGCTCAAAGCCCGAGTTGCAAATTACCCCCCTGCAGCGGTGCAGGTCACGCTTGAATCCGTCGATGCAGGTAGCATGCAATGTGACGTTGCTAGCTTCGGCGTCATTAAGCCCAGGTGCATACTGAATAAAGCGGCAGGCCGGCTGCGATTGCAGCCACTGGGTGACAACCGACTGATCTTCGAAGGGCAAGTAGACCAGATAGTGCTCTCCCGGGGTTTCATGATCCGGCTCTAAGTCTAGTATTGGCGGCAGCGTGTGCTGATCGTAAGGATGCCAATGCAAGCCTACGCCGATATCGGCGGGCGCAAATCTGTTCATGATCAGCTTGGAGAGTGCATCATCGCCGGCTCTTGGTGTGTTGCTGCCAAAGGCGTACTGATGGCCTATGCCGACGGTCTCTATGCCGCGTAGCTTGCAAGCCCAGGCGGTCACCGGTTCGTAGTCGGTCACCACCAGATCGTAGTCGCGCAGATCCAGAGTGAGGGCGTCGCGAATAAACTCAAAGAAGCTGTTGTCTCGCAGTGTGCGCCAATAACTCACACTTCCAGCCACCGTACTGAACGTCAAACCTCGCCGATGCTGGTAAGCGCCGAAAGGCTCCATGTCAAAGAGCTTCTGTTTTTCGCGACCTGAAAACAGCCAGTCAACATCTACCGAATGCTGCTCAAACGCTTTCGCCATAGCTCTGGCGCGACTGATATGTCCCTGCCCGGTGCCTTGAACCGCATAGAAAATCTTCATTTCAGTACAGCCCTAGAATGCGGGTAGCAATCAATGCAATGCAGCATCCCATCGACGCGCCCGCCAGAATGTCGCCCGGGAAATGCACGCCGAGTAGAACGCGGGACAGACCCACGCAGCAGGCCCACAGCAGCATTGCTGATGCGACGCTGCCGTAGATCACGCATAAACAGGTCACCAATAGAAACGCGCCTGAACTATGGCCTGAGGGAAAGCTGAATTGGTCAGAGGCAATGATTAAGCTCCGGAGACCCGGCATATACTGTGCGGGACGCCGACGCCGCAGGGCGTTTTTCAGAACCCAGTAAAGCGGCCGCTCTATGCTGACGGCCAGCAAGATCGATAACACCAGATTGCCCGCATCGTGCACGCCCATCGCTGTAAGCAATAGTGGTATCAGTACGTGGAGGTAGCCGTCCCCTGATCGCGACAGGGCTCTGGCGGGGACGATCAGCAGATAGCGTTCACCATTGCTGAACAGCCATGCAAACAGTCGTGAATCGGCTTGTTGCAGTGCAGTAAAAATTGCCATGGCTGCACTGTAGGTGCAGTCGATTGCCTCAAAGTGAACGATTTATGTAGATTTTGTGACTATAGTCGAGGCGATCCGCGCGCGATAGCTGTTCAGTTCAGCTTTTATGTCGGGTGCTAGTAGATACAGTCCAATGATATTGGGTAGAGCTATAAGAAAAACCATCGCATCCGAAAAGTCGAGTACGGCGCCCAGCTCTACGGTACAGCCCAAAGCTCCAAACGCGCAGAAAAGCCCTTTAAAAATAAGCTCCCGCCGTTTAACCGGACCCAATAGGTAGGTCCAACCTTTGAGACCGTAGTAAGACCAGCTGATCATGGTTGAAAAAGCGAACATTATTGCGATCAAGGATAGCGGTACCGTTGACCAGGGCAGCGTGTTGGCAAAAGCCGCAGACGTTAGCTCTACGCCCTGCACCGCACCTTTTGATAAATCCGGATGATAGATCGTCGTGAGTATCACCAATGCGGTCATGGTGCAGATGACCACCGTGTCGATGAAGGGCTCCATCAACGCCACAAAGCCTTCGGTTGCGGGCTCTTCGGTGCGCACGGCAGAGTGGGCAATGGCTGCGCTCCCGATACCGGCCTCATTCGAAAATGCGGCGCGTTGAAAGCCCAAAATCATTACGCCGATGACGCCGCCGCTGATCGCCTCCGGCGCGAATGCCTGGGTCACAATGGCATTGATCGCCCAGGGTAAGCGCTCTGCATTCAAAACAAGCACCAGTACACTCAAGGCGATGTACGCCAACGCCATGATCGGCACCAGCTTGCTGGTGACGCGGGCGATGGATTGCAGGCCGCCGATAATAACCACCGCTACCGCCATGGCTATTCCCAAACCGAACAGCCAGCCGCGCCCGGCCATCACGCCGTCCGCTCCGCCGGTGATGAAAACCATCTGGCTGAAGGCCTGGTTGGACTGGAACATGTTGCCGATGCCAAGACAGCCTATAACGATAGCCAGTGCATAAAACGCGCCCAGCGGTTTTGCCAGGGGCGCGAGCCCCCGCGCGCGCAAGCTGTGCTCCAGGTAGTACATCGGGCCACCAGACACAGTGCCGTCCGCATGTTCCTGCCGGTACTTAACTCCTGCAATGCACTCCGCCAGCTTGGTCGACATGCCGAGAAAGCCTGCCACAATTAGCCAGAAAGTTGCCCCCGGACCGCCCAGGGTGATGACCACTGCCACGCCGCCAATATTGCCGATACCCACTGTGCCGGATACCGCCGTTGCCAAAGCCTGAAAGTGACTGACTTCACCGGGATGCTCAGGGTCGGCAAAATCGCCGCGTAACAGGCGAAAGGCATGCGGGAAGCCGCGCAGGCTTATAAAGCCGAAGTAGACTGTGAAGAACGCCGCGGCCGCAATGAGCCAGGCGACGATGAGGGGAAGTTCAGCCTCGCCAATTGGCACGCTGAAAAAGACCACTGCGGAGAGCGCTTCGGCTGCTGGCGCAACAATGCTGTTAATGGCTGCGTCGATACCGCTGCTGTTTTCATTTACCATGCGCCATTCTATCGACAGCGAGTCGCAAGATGCGAATTGGAATTCTCAAAACCGATGCAGTCCGGGAAGATCTGGTAGAGCAGTTCGGTGAATATCCGCAAATGTTTCAGGCCTTGCTGGCTCCTGTTGCGCCAGAATTTGACTACGTTACCTATGATGTTGAGCAAGGTGAATTTCCGGACGATATTGATGCAGTTGACGCATATTTAATGACCGGCAGTAAATCTAGCGTGTACGAGGACAAGCCCTGGATACATCAGCTGGAGGAATTTGTACGCATCCTGCACGCTCGCCGTAAGAAACTTGTTGGGATTTGCTTCGGGCACCAGATGGTGGCGCAGGCCCTGGGTGGGCGCACCGAAAAGTCTAAAAAGGGCTGGGGCGTGGCAGCGCATTCGGCCCGCTTTGATGCCCTGCCGTCCTGGCATGACGGCGGTGAACTCGATTTTACTGTGTTGGTGAGCCATCAGGACCAGGTGGTTGAGTTGCCGGCAGGTGCCCAGCGTTTGGCGGGAAGCGATTTTTGCGACAACGCTGTTTGTCAGATTGGCGACCACATCCTGACATTTCAAGGGCACCCGGAATTCGTTAAAGGCTATTCCGACCGTTTACTGGACATTCGCCGTGAAGCCATTGGCGAAGACGTCTACGCCGCGGGGAAGGCGTCATTGGATAGCGAGTTGGACAGCCCTCGCATGGCGCAATGGATTGCCAACTTTTTGCGAGCCTAGCGTTTGTCGAACGAGCTCGAAAAGAGCGCTACGGGATAAATGTTAGAAGCTTATAGCGTGCGACCTAGCCTTCGTTTTTCACCTGTTTCTGCATGGACAGCAGGTAGTCATCCATCTCGGCATCGTTGGCAAACACCGCCATATCCGGCAGCGCTTTAAGAATTTCAAATACTTTCTCGATATGTGGTTTGCGATTCGCAGCCGCGAGCTTGCGATTTGCGCCCTTCACTGCTTTGGCCGCTTTAAAGATGACCCGAAGGCCTGCTGAGCTGATGTACTCAAGATCTTTCATATCCAGCACGGTAAGCTTGTAGCCCTTGTCGATGACGTCCTGCAGGCGTGACTCAAAATCAGGTGCGGTGTCTGTGTTCAGCGCTCCGATCAGCGCTACCCGTGAAACGGATTTGTCTTCGTTATATTGAATATCGAGGTTTAGCTCCATCACGCAATCCTGTCAGCTGGTTGTAATCATCATGGCCGTGCATCGGCGTTCCTTTGATGCGCGGAACGGTAGCCCGCATACACCGGCAGCTATTCGCATTATGCTCACCGGTGATACGTTCACCCGCGGTATTTCGTTAGCGTCAGTACGTTATCCGTGTCGTCGCGTAAGTAGCGCTGTTCGTCCGTAAGCCTCTCCAACAAGTGTACACCAAGGCCACCTATAACAGCGTCATCCGTATCAGCCCCCAGGCTGGACCGTTGCGCTTCGGCCAGAGGGTCGAAGGCAATTCCCGGATCGCGGAAGGTCATACGAATGGCGTCCGCTGCAATGACAAGGTCCATGGTAACGCCGGTGCCCTCCGGTAGTTCCGCGTACTTAAAGGCATTGGTCACAACCTCTTCTGCGACCAGCATCATCTCTGTTTTGATGTCGATCGCTATTTCGGCTTCGTCAAGCAACTGCGCCATCCACGCCTGCAGCGTTGATACCGCACCAACGTCGTTCTTGAGGCGAATGCGCGTACGCGTGCTGTCAGCGTGACGCGCCTGCAGCAGCAGTAGGGTAATGTCGTCGGACTGCGGCGCATCACCCTGGTGGTTCTCTACTGCATTCATTATGGCTTGGCCGCGCGCCTCAAGGCTTTGCCCCATACTCGATTGCAATACGGCGTTGAGGGCAGGGTGTCCGAACTGCTGGCTCTCAAGATTAAAGGCTTCATCGATACCGTCTGTGAAAACGGCAAGTATGTCGCCAGCGTTAAGCTGCAGTGTGTTATTGGGGAACTGCTGTGCTTCAACCAGACCCAGTGCGGGTCCGGTTTCCTGTTCAAGGATTTGTACGGCATCACCGGAGGCCAGCGACGGAGCAGTGTGGCCGCCGCTGGCAAAGTTCAGCGTCATGTTGTCCAGCGCGAGCCAGCCCACGAAAAGCGTGACGAACATGCAGTTATCGTTGCCTTCGACCAGTTCGTCATTAAGGCGAGTTAATATCTCTCCGGCGTCCAGCGAAGTGTAGACATACTGCTGTAGTAGGGTCATGGCACGCGCCATAAACAGTGCCGCCGGCACACCTTTATCCGACACGTCTCCCACCGCGAAGAAGAGCCGTTTGCCTTCTTGTAGCTGGTAGGTGTAGAGATCCCCTCCCACTGACTTCGCGGGTCGTAATGTCGCCCACAGCTTGAAGCCATCTTCGATACGATTCGAATGGCCGCTTTCGGGCAGCATCGACATTTGAATGGCTGTCGCCGCGGCGAGCTCGCCTTGCAGGCGGTTGCGGTTGGCGGTTTCTTGCTGAAGCTCGTCAACGTACTGCTGCAAGTTGGCCTGCATGGCAGAGAAAGCATCGACCAGCTGTCCCAGTTCATCCTGAGTTTTGGGCGCAGGCAGGGGCGTATGAAAGTTGCCTTCGGCTATTTTTACGGTGGCCGACGCCAATGCACGCAAAGGCTGAGTGATGCGGCGGGCCACCCATAAAATTCCGATCACCAATAGGATCATGGTGAGCAACTGCGACAGCACGCTTTTCAGCAGGTAATCCCTGAGTGGCGAGAGGATTTCGTGCTCTGCGTAATATGCGCCGACCGGCCATCGAGTGCCGGCCAGTGGTGCGAGTTTGACTACACAGTCGTCGTCACCGTCGAGGCATTTCACTTTTGCAGAGGCCGCAACGCCTTCACTGCTGACGGTAGTGATCAATTCTGCCCACCGCTTGGCTTCGGCGGCGTCGGGAATGGTATTGGCCCAGGGCTTTAACCAATCATTGCGATTAGGCGATGCGAGAATTTTGCCACTTCGGCTCAGTAAAAACCCCGATCCTCGTTCTCCAAGCGCCATGCGCTCAAGGTAGATCTCTAGCTCGGATAGCGCAATGTCGGCGGTTACGACACCATAGAAGATTCGCTCGCCTTCAATACGGCGGAACAGGGGTACTGAATACGTCACCATATACGTGCCTCCGCTCCCGGCCTCGACGTAGGGTTCTGTCCAGATCGGCACCTCGGCGCTGAGCGCGTCTCGATACCAGGCGCTCAGAGCAAAATTATAATCGCGCCCGAGGTCCGCAAAGCGAAGTTCGCCATTGTCATAAAAGTAGTAGGGGGCAAAGCCGTTCTGGATAGAAGGCGTAAATCGCGGCGCCAATGCCACAGCGGCCCCGAGTAGATCGGTTCGTTCATCTACAGCCTCGCGCAATAAATTGGTAAGTTCGGCCTGTGTATGTTCCCGGCTTTCAATCACTTCGGCCAATAAGAGTGTCGACTCTTCCAACACTGACAGGCGCACTCGAAGGTCACGAACGGCTTCCGCGACGGTGCTTTCGACGCGTGCTTCCTGTTCCAACAGGATGTCGTTGCGCGAGCTAAAGTAATCAGCAGCGGTAATGAAGGAAAGAGTTAACGCCATTGTCAGCGTTAGCAGTAGAACCAGCCTGGTACTTAGGCTGATTCCAGACATGGACTATGCTCCGTATTATCTGGAGACGTCGTTGAATCATCACAGCCGCCCTCAAACGGCGCATCGCCGTCAATGGTAATGCGTTCCATGCGGCGATGGGCTGGGAAGTAGTCGTTAACCGGCCGGTGCTGCGTGCTGCGATTGTCCCAGAATGCGATAGCATCTGGCTCCCACCGAAACCGGCAGCAGTACTCTGGCTGCTGAATATGCTGATACAGCATTGATAGCAAGTGCTCACTTTCAGTCCGGTTCAATTCACAGATATGGGTAGTGAAGAGCGAGTTGACGAACAATAGCTTACGCCCGCTCTCCGGGTGCTTGCGCACGACCGGGTGACGTACCGGCGGGTTCTCGATCAGCGCCTGTGCAAGGCGCTCACGACCGCCGGGCTCGGACAGGCTTTCCCGAAAGCCGTGCTCAAAACTGTGCTCGGCGGTAAGACCTTCAAGAAGTCTCTTTATTGGAGAGGAGAGCCCCTCCCAGGCTGCTGTAGTGCTGGCAAACAGCGTGTCGCCTCCCACCGCGGGAATCACCCGGCTGCGCAGCATTGTCGCCATAGGAGGTCGCTGCCTGAACGTCATATCCGTATGCCACTTTTCGATCAGCGAGGGTCTATCTGCTGTGCTCTCGAGAATAGTAATAGCAGGAAAGTCTTCGACCGTTGCATAAGCCGGATGCGATTGCAGCGGGCCAAAGGCTTCTGCCAAAGCTTGCTGATGCGCAGGCTCGATTGCCTGCCCGCGAAAGAACAGCACCTGATGCTCCACCAGCGCCTTCCGGATAGCGATTAGGTCGGCCTCTTTTAGCGGCTCTCTCAGGTCGATGCCGGTGATTTCTGCGCCTAGCGCTGGCGTCACAGGTGTAGCCGATATCATAGGGTTCTCTCCGTTAATTGGCAGCGAGTATAGCTTGCGTTTGCGGTTTCATGCACCAGCCCGTACTTTTTGCAGGAGCCCCCGCCGTTTCTGGCCGCAGCGGCTCACTACGCAATCCGTAGTAGTTGTATTGAAGAAGTGCCAAGGCTGTCACAAACTGCGCACTCGAATACGCGTTCAGGCTTTGAATTCTCTACAGTGGAGAGTGTCTTAGTCTCTGCGCGTGCTTTGCGTCCGTGAAATTTGGATTTCCAGCGGTCGCGCGCCGAATATTTAGCTCCATGGTCTGACGTGGGCATAGCTCGTGTCGGCACAGCCAAATGTAAACAGATCGCCAATACCGATCAGGGAAACACATGAACTGGAAAAAGCGTTATCGCAAACTTGAGGACCGCGTGCTGCTGGATGCAGCGGGCGCAGTCACGGTTGCCGATAGCGCTGATAGCGGCTCTGACAAAGACACAATTGAACAAAGCCCCAGTGAAGAACATCACCGCGAACAGGAAAACATCACCAGCCTGGTAGCTGCACTCGGCGAGACCGATCAGGACTCCACTGCGGCTCCAGTAACCGATGGCCCCGAAATCCTGTTTGTCGACAGTCAAGTCGAAGATGTCGACCAACTATTGGCGCACCTTTCTGCCGACGTTGAAGTGCACTACATCGACTCGGACGTCGACGGCGTGGAGTACATCGCCGACGTCCTGAGCAATAGCGGAAAAACTTACAGTGCAATGCATATCATCAGCCACGGCGATGCTGGTGAGCTGCGCCTGGGCAATTCCACATTAACTGAAGCCACGCTTTATGGTGACACCCTGTCACACGTGCAGTCATGGGGCGACAGCCTTTCCGAGACGGGCGACATCCTGATTTATGGCTGTAGCGTTGCCGAGGGCGATCAAGGCATATCCTTCGTTGAGCGGATGGCCGAGATCACTGGAGCGGATATTGCAGCCTCCAGCGACGATACCGGTGCTGCGCTAGAGGGCGGCGACTGGGATTTAGAGGTTACTGCGGGCGATGTAGAAGCAGATGTAGCGATCAGCGCATCCAGTCAGCAAAGCTGGGGCAATCTGCTAGCGCTTAGCGTCGAGAGTCGCGATGACATCTCTGCTGACAACGGTGGCGGCGCGGCGGGCGATGATGCTGCCGATCAAGAGATCGCCGAAGCTCTGTCTCCGCCGGGAAGTGGCGTCATATTTAGTAGCGTGAATTATCAGGGTGATCCTGAATCCATCGCCAGGTTTGAAGACCTCCAGACGTCCTTTAACTCAGGCAATCTGATGGATCGGGGCGTGGTCATTAGTACGGGGCTGGTAGACAGCCTGATCGGTGACGGCACGAACGACCCCCTGAAAGAAGGCAACACGACAGCCTTCAAGGCAAGCGATGACCTTACCGGTGGCACGATTAGTGATACGGATGATGCCGAGCTCGACGCGTCAGCCGCAGGCGACGGTATTGATTTTAACCAGTTTGATGTCAGCGTTTTTGAGTTTAGCTTTGTCACTGACCCGGGCGTGACAAAAGTTGCCCTGACCTACGTATTTTCTACAGAGGAGACCGACACTTACTCAGCGAGTGGCTTTGCCGATTTGTTCGGCGTTTATCTGCGCAACGATACTCTCGGCACTTCCTATGACGAGTTTATCTTTAGCAACCTCGATGCCCTTCACAACACAGAGGACGCGTTTGGCAACAACATCGAGGTAGATGGTGTAACGCTGCTAGAAAACGACGATACAGATCCCAACACTGAGCAGAACTGGGTCACGACCTTAGGCGACACGCTGCTGATCTTGCCAGGCGATCCGCAGAACGATACCTACACCGTGAAGTTTGCGATTGCGGATCAAGGCGACGGCAGTCTGAACTCAGCTGCATTCTTTGACTGGATCGGTTCTGCGATACGTCTGGACATTGACGCCAACGATGATAGTGGCGCGACTGGCGTCGACTACAACACCGAATTTGACGTCAGCGTGGGCGATGCCCAGAAAATTGTCGATGTCGGCGACGTCAGCCTGACCAACTATGACAACACGGATATCACCTCAGTTACCGTCAATCTCACTAATGCATTTGGCACCGATACGCTTACGATTGATGACTCTCTTTATCCCAACATCACCTCGAGTGCCGCATCGAGTACCTCTTTGACCCTGACATGGTCCGGCTCTAGCGCGACGAATATCAGCGATATCGTCACCGCCCTGGAAGGCATTGAGTACAGCAACAGCGACGGCCTCGCCTCAGCGACGGCAACCCGGGCGATCGAAATCGTTGCAAATGATGGAGAAACCAATAGCTCTATAGCGACTGCTTTCGTCGATATCGTCGGCTTTATGGATGCGCCTACTGTTGATTCGCAGGTAGCCACCACTCTTCAGCCGACTATTACCGGCAGCTTCGACGAAGCGGATTCTGACACTCTGGTTATTGTGGTGGATGGCCAGACCTACACCTGGGTGAACGTGCGTAGCGGCGGCACGCCTCCCGCAGGCTTGTCATCGGATGGCAGCGGCAATTGGTCGCTCGATTTAAGCGCTGTTTCGCCGAGCCAGAGCCTTGCCGATGGCGTCACCTACAACGTGTCCGTAACGTCGATCAGTGCCGGCGGCAGCCTGTCCGACGCCAGCACCAATGAGGTAACGGTCAACCTCGCGGCTACTTTTGCCGCGGTGGATGACTCCTTGAGCATCGGCGAAGACGGTCCGGCCGCAAACGTGGCTGTCAGCGGCGTGTTGCAGAACGACTTGGGTGCGACCAGCGTAACCGCTGTCACAGGTGGTAGTGTTGGCAGTCCGGTTACGGGTAGCGGTGGCGGCGAGTTCACCATTAACGCCAATGGTAGCTATACCTACGACCCTAATGGGCAGTTCGAAAACCTCGTCGAGGGGCAAACCGCGACTGATTCTATTACCTATACCGCATCTGACGGTTCAGCGACCGCGACCGCAACCCTGACTGTCACCATTACCGGCACCAACGACGCGCCGATAATTACGGGCGATTTAGCTGCAACCATAGATGAAGGCACAAGCTATACCCTGCTGCCTGCGGATTTGGGTTATTCCGATCCGGATGACCTGGATGCCGGTGTCTCCTTTACTGTCGACAGTGTGCTGAACGGGCTGATACAGGTAGGCGGCGTTGACGCCTTCAGCTTTACCGCGACGCAGCTGACTAACGGGGACGTTTCTTTCGTTCACGACGGTTCAGAGACTACAACCGCAACCTTCGGTGTATCTGTCGAAGACGGCAACGAAGACGCATCGGTCCCGGTTTCCAGCCTATTCACATTTACAGTGAACTTGGTTGACGACGTCCCTGTCGCCTCTAATGACAGCGTTACAACTGATGAAGAAACAGTCTTCAACGGTAACGTCCCTGCCGCAAATGATCCCGATGGTCCTCCCATCGATGCGGCGGGTTTTGCGCTGGTAGATGATGTTCCGCCAGGCTCGGGCACGCTGACCTTTAACAACGATGGCAGTTACAGCTTTGACCCAGGCAGTGACTTTGATGAGTTGGAGATCGGTGATACAGAAGATGTGACCTTCACTTACACCGCGTCCAACACCTCTGCCGTTGTAAGCGCGCCCGCAACCATTACGATCACGGTAACGGGTACCGACGATCCGCCGCCCGCCGAAGACAATGCAATCACTGTGGCCGAAGATGGCCCTGCGACCTCACTGGGTCTGCCGGTGCTGAGCTCGGTAGAAACCAGTGAAACGTTGACGATCACCGTCGCCCAGGTTCCCACCGTATCGCAGGGCGAAATCACCATCGGCATGGGTGGCGCAGTTGTCGGCGCTACCGATGTGTTAACGCCAGCGCAGCTCAACCAGCTCGTATTCACGCCCACCGCGAACTTTGAAGGGATAGCAGATTCCTTCATTTATGAGGTGAGTGACGGTACGCCCGGTGACGAAGCCACGGGCACAGTCACGATCGACGTTTCGCCGGGTAATGATGATGCGCCAGTTGCAGAGGATGGCGGTCTCACTGTGCTATCCGACAGCACCGATACGAATCTGGGCCTATCCGTTCCCGTCAGTCAAGATTTGGGTGAAACACTAACTATTACGGTCGATCAGGTGCCCACCGTTGGCCAAGGTGAGATCACTATCGGCCCTGGCGGCGCCACGGTCAGCGTAAGCGACACACTCACGCCGGCAGAATTGGCGCAGCTAGTTTTCACGCCCGCTCCTGGTTTCGAAGGCAGCGCTGCTTCCTTTGTTTACACACTCAGTGACGGTACCGGCGCGGACGATGACACCGGCACCGTTACGCTGCAGGTTAACGCTGGCCTGACGGCGCAGGACGATACACTTACCGTCAGCGAAGACGATACCGCTGTGACCGTGCCGGCCGACGGTGTGCTGACTAATGATTTCAATGCTCCGTCTTTAGTCACGGCTAATCTGACTTTGAATTTTGATGCCGCGCAGGACTCCCCTACAGGCGATGGCACATGGGAAGATCAGCAGGGCAGTGGTTATCAATGGGACTACGCTGGTAGTGGAGTAACGTTCAATTCCTCCCCAGCTTCTGATTATCCAGGCATCACAGGCTTTTACAGTTTTGATGGCACGGATGTAACCGGAGCTTTATTTGAAACCGGTGGAGGTGCTGGTGAATCCTTCGATAATTTACCTGGCAACCCGTCAGATGCAGATGCCACCTTTGAAATCTGGTTCAGAGCAAGCTCTGACAGCGATCAGGATGTGCTGTTTGAATCGGGTGCGGGCGGTGATGGCATATCACTGAGCTTGGATCGCTCAGGCGCTTCGACGAACGGTTTTCTCGATTTTAAAGTTAAGGATGGTGGAGCAGATACGCAGATCCAGGTTGACCTGGATGGGTTAGGCATCGACCCCACAACTGAGTTTATTCAGGTTGTAGGTGTGGTTGATCTGGGTTCAGCGACAGGGGTGCGTCTTTACGTTAACGGGCAGCTTGAAGCGACCGGGGATGCCACATCATTATCAGACTGGGCTGGTGGTAACGAGGCATCGTTGGGCGGGTTCGATGGCATTAATTTTCCAAGCGGTGGTGCATTCGAAGGCGACATTGCGCAGTTTCGGCTTTATGAAACCGCCTTTGCCGACCCTGACGTGCAGCAGAACTTTGATCACATCACGCAATCACTAACTGTTACGGAAGCTAACGGCTCCGCTGTTCCCGACCCTGCCGGCGGCCCCCCCACGAGTGTTACGGTGACAGGCACTGCGGGCGGTGAATTTACTGTATTCAGCGATGGCAGTTACACCTATAACCCGAATGGTATTACTGCAGGTCTGTTCGACAGCCTTGCCATTGGTGACGCGCCAGCCACAGACAGTATTACCTACACCGTAGAGGACGCGCTGGGCGACATCAGCACGGCCACCCTCACTGTTTCGATCACACCGGCAAACGACGCGCCAGAGTTGAACCTCGGACCCGCCGCCACCGTTGACGAAGGCGACAGCTACGTGCTGACGCCCACCGATATTGGCTACACCGATATTGATGATATCAACGCCGGCATTACCTTTTCGATCAGCAACGAAGTAGATGGGCAAATTCAGGTAAGCGGCTCGCCCGCCAGCAGTTTTACACCTTCCCAGCTTGCCGCCGGCCTGGTTACTTTTGTACATGACGGCAGCGAAGCGACCCCAGCATCTTTTGATGTTAGCGTCGAGGATGGCAACGAGGACGGAAGTGCCCCGGTAGCTGAAACTTTCACGCTAACGGTCAATCCCTTAGATGACCCCCCGGAGTCAGTGGCTTCCTCCGTCTCTGGTGCAGAGGACGGCGGTGATATTACCGTGCAGCTCACCGGCGTCGATACAGATGGCGATGTCGTCAGCTTCCGTATTTTGTCCCTGCCCGTCGGCGGCACTCTTTATGCCGACGCGGGCAAGACCATTCCCGTAGCCGTCAACGATGTGATCAGCGCCACGATCACCGGTCCCTTTGATAGTGAAATCGCCGAGCTCTTTTTTGAGCCCAATACCGACTTTAATGGCGTAACCACCGTCGAGTTCGCGGCCATCGATAACACGGGTAATCAAGACGCAACGCCAGCGCTCGCAACGATTACCGTGACCTCCGTACCAGATGATCCCGAGTTCGTCGGCGATGGCGACGCTCCCGGTGATCCCGACAACGTAGATACCTACGACTTTGGTGCCGTACAAATTGGCACGCTTGACGGTGCGGCAGTAGGCACGGTCTTTGCCGAAGATGGCGATGCGGGCTCATTGCCGCTTACATACCAGTTCAGCGGTGGCGGGCTCACGGACGATATCTTTACGCTTAATGCCACTACCGGCGTTATCACCGTTAATCAGGATATTGTTGAAGCCGATATTGGTAGCTACACACTTACCGTCGAAGTGGTTCAGGATGGCTCGGTTGAAGATTCGGCGACAGTTTCCATAGAGGTCTCCGGGTTCGAGGCCAATCCCGATACTGGCGTTACCGGTGAAGACTCTCCACTAAACATTACCGATCCAGCCAGCGGTCTGTTGTCCAATGACCTCACGATTAATCCTGGCATCACCACTTCTCTGCTTTACGCTAATTTTGATGCAGCAAACCCACCGGTAGGCGGGACAGTTTGGGATGACGAGAATGACTCACCGCTGACGCAGTTCAACTTGGGTGGCACTGGTGTTACCTACGATTCAGCGGTCGACAGTGAGATCACCACAATAGAAGCGGCCTACGATTTCAGTTCTGCCACCAGCCCGCTCGTCACCACCGGCAGTTTCCCGGAAAACATCACGGAGTTGTCCGCCACCTTCGAGCTGTGGGCTAAGTTCGACACGCCGCTGACGAACGGCCAGGATTATGTCTTGCTGGATATGGCCGATGGCGATGGTAGTTTCTCGCTGGTATACCGAGCTGGTCCTACCCCAGAAGATGGCAGCTTCTTCGTTTATGTGGACGATGATGATAATGCCAACGAGATCACGCTCGAGTTGGATCTGAATGGTGAAATCGATCCAACCGCTGACTTTATGCAAATCGCGCTGCGCATTGTGGATGCTGACGCCGCAAGCACCATCAGTTTGTTGGTCAACGGCGGCACGGCAAATGGGGGCTTACAATCTTCGGTCGACGTCGACACACCTGAATTCCCGGCAAGTTTTGACGACTGGGGTCAACAGGTAGCGATTGCGCTTGGCGGCGTTAGCGGCACCCAGGGCGGGCCAGCCTCCGGCGTTACCACCAACGATTTCAGTGGCCAGATTGCCAGCTTCCGCGTCTACGAAGATAACGGCGCCGGCGGCACCGGCAATCTCAGTCTTGATGACTCCCAGCTATCGACCAACTACCAGGCGCTTATCAAGCCCTATGTTTCTGCAGTCGCGGGCGTTGACCCCATTGATGGATCCTCGTCGCTTACGGGCACCGTCGACGCACCCACTACGCTAACGCTTGGCAGCGGCCTTGATTCGACAGCGGTCCAAGGCTCTGCTGGCGGCCTGTTCACCATCTTCAGTGATGGCACATATAGTTACGACCCTGAAGGCGGTTTCGACCCCGATGTATTCGATCCGCTGCAGATTGGCGATACTCCGCCAACTGATAGCGTCACCTACACGATCACCGCAGCGGACGGCAGCACCAGCACATCAACGCTCACGGTTACCGTTACGCCCGTTAATGATGCCCCCGTCATCGATGATCAAACCCTGCAGTATGACGAGAATCTGGAAGACGGCGATCTGGTTGGCACAGTCGTCGCAACAGACATCGACAACGATCTGGCCGATTTGAGTTTCAGCTTTGTAGCCACCGGCACCAATACCAGTGCAGATGGTTTCTTTGAGATCGACAACGACGGCAACATCACCATCACCGCAGCGGGCATAGTTGAAGCCCAGAATGATTTCGAAACAACGCCCAATAGCTTTGACTACGACATCGAGGTTAGCGACGGCTTCCTCACAGACACCGCAACCGTCACGCTGGAAGTGCTCGACGTTAACGATCCGCCTGAGGCTACAGACAATACAGTTACCGTTGATGAAGATCAGGTCTACGCGTTTGATTCAGCCGACTTTACCTTTACCGACGTCGAAACTGATGCGCTGGTGTCTATTACCATTGACGCTGCACCATCTGGCTCGGGCGTTCTGGAGTACAACGGCGGTGCAATCACCTTTCCTATAACGGTTACGGCGGCCAATATCGGCCTTCTGACATTTACACCGGCTGCCAACGACAACGGTACCGGATATGCGGCTTTCGATTTTACGGTCAACGATGCAGACCTTGGTGAAGTTGCAGCAACACTAACAATTGACGTCGATCCGGTGACGGATCTGACGGCGGCGGATGACACGCTGACGGTCGACGAAGACAGTGTTGCGAACCCAGGCGATGTGTCGACGAATGACAGTACGCTGTCGGGTGGCACGCTGACGTATGCGGTTGATACGGATGTCAGTAACGGCACGCTGAACTTGAATGGCGACGGTACGTACACGTACACGCCGGATGCGAACTTCAACGGCACGGATAGCTTCACGTATGTTGTGACGGATGCGGATAGCGGCGAGAGCCTGACGCAGACGGTGACGATCACGGTTGATCCGGTGACGGATCTGACGGCGGCGGATGACACGCTGACGGTCGACGAAGACAGTGTTGCGAACCCAGGCGATGTGTCGACGAATGACAGTACGCTGTCGGGTGGCACGCTGACGTATGCGGTTGATACGGATGTCAGTAACGGCACGCTGAACTTGAATGGCGACGGTACGTACACGTACACGCCGGATGCGAACTTCAACGGCACGGATAGCTTCACGTATGTTGTGACGGATGCGGATAGCGGCGAGAGCCTGACGCAGACGGTGACGATCACGGTTGATCCGGTGACGGATCTGACGGCGGCGGATGACACGCTGACGGTCGACGAAGACAGTGTTGCGAACCCAGGCGATGTGTCGACGAATGACAGTACGCTGTCGGGTGGCACGCTGACGTATGCGGTTGATACGGATGTCAGTAACGGCACGCTGAACTTGAATGGCGACGGTACGTACACGTACACGCCGGATGCGAACTTCAACGGCACGGATAGCTTCACGTATGTTGTGACGGATGCGGATAGCGGCGAGAGCCTGACGCAGACGGTGACGATCACGGTTGATCCGGTGACGGATCTGACGGCGGCGGATGACACGCTGACGGTCGACGAAGACAGTGTTGCGAACCCAGGCGATGTGTCGACGAATGACAGTACGCTGTCGGGTGGCACGCTGACGTATGCGGTTGATACGGATGTCAGTAACGGCACGCTGAACTTGAATGGCGACGGTACGTACACGTACACGCCGGATGCGAACTTCAACGGCACGGATAGCTTCACGTATGTTGTGACGGATGCGGATAGCGGCGAGAGCCTGACGCAGACGGTGACGATCACGGTTGATCCGGTGACGGATCTGACGGCGGCGGATGACACGCTGACGGTCGACGAAGACAGTGTTGCGAACCCAGGCGATGTGTCGACGAATGACAGTACGCTGTCGGGTGGCACGCTGACGTATGCGGTTGATACGGATGTCAGTAACGGCACGCTGAACTTGAATGGCGACGGTACGTACACGTACACGCCGGATGCGAACTTCAACGGCACGGATAGCTTCACGTATGTTGTGACGGATGCGGATAGCGGCGAGAGCCTGACGCAGACGGTGACGATCACGGTTGATCCGGTGACGGATCTGACGGCGGCGGATGACACGCTGACGGTCGACGAAGACAGTGTTGCGAACCCAGGCGATGTGTCGACGAATGACAGTACGCTGTCGGGTGGCACGCTGACGTATGCGGTTGATACGGATGTCAGTAACGGCACGCTGAACTTGAATGGCGACGGTACGTACACGTACACGCCGGATGCGAACTTCAACGGCACGGATAGCTTCACGTATGTTGTGACGGATGCGGATAGCGGCGAGAGCCTGACGCAGACGGTGACGATCACGGTTGATCCGGTGACGGATCTGACGGCGGCGGATGACACGCTGACGGTCGACGAAGACAGTGTTGCGAACCCAGGCGATGTGTCGACGAATGACAGTACGCTGTCGGGTGGCACGCTGACGTATGCGGTTGATACGGATGTCAGTAACGGCACGCTGAACTTGAATGGCGACGGTACGTACACGTACACGCCGGATGCGAACTTCAACGGCACGGATAGCTTCACGTATGTTGTGACGGATGCGGATAGCGGCGAGAGCCTGACGCAGACGGTGACGATCACGGTTGATCCGGTGACGGATCTGACGGCGGCGGATGACACGCTGACGGTCGACGAAGACAGTGTTGCGAACCCAGGCGATGTGTCGACGAATGACAGTACGCTGTCGGGTGGCACGCTGACGTATGCGGTTGATACGGATGTCAGTAACGGCACGCTGAACTTGAATGGCGACGGTACGTACACGTACACGCCGGATGCGAACTTCAACGGCACGGATAGCTTCACGTATGTTGTGACGGATGCGGATAGCGGCGAGAGCCTGACGCAGACGGTGACGATCACGGTTGATCCGGTGACGGATCTGACGGCGGCGGATGACACGCTGACGGTCGACGAAGACAGTGTTGCGAACCCAGGCGATGTGTCGACGAATGACAGTACGCTGTCGGGTGGCACGCTGACGTATGCGGTTGATACGGATGTCAGTAACGGCACGCTGAACTTGAATGGCGACGGTACGTACACGTACACGCCGGATGCGAACTTCAACGGCACGGATAGCTTCACGTATGTTGTGACGGATGCGGATAGCGGCGAGAGCCTGACGCAGACGGTGACGATCACGGTTGATCCGGTGACGGATCTGACGGCGGCGGATGACACGCTGACGGTCGACGAAGACAGTGTTGCGAACCCAGGCGATGTGTCGACGAATGACAGTACGCTGTCGGGTGGCACGCTGACGTATGCGGTTGATACGGATGTCAGTAACGGCACGCTGAACTTGAATGGCGACGGTACGTACACGTACACGCCGGATGCGAACTTCAACGGCACGGATAGCTTCACGTATGTTGTGACGGATGCGGATAGCGGCGAGAGCCTGACGCAGACGGTGACGATCACGGTTGATCCGGTGACGGATCTGACGGCGGCGGATGACACGCTGACGGTCGACGAAGACAGTGTTGCGAACCCAGGCGATGTGTCGACGAATGACAGTACGCTGTCGGGTGGCACGCTGACGTATGCGGTTGATACGGATGTCAGTAACGGCACGCTGAACTTGAATGGCGACGGTACGTACACGTACACGCCGGATGCGAACTTCAACGGCACGGATAGCTTCACGTATGTTGTGACGGATGCGGATAGCGGCGAGAGCCTGACGCAGACGGTGACGATCACGGTTGATCCGGTGACGGATCTGACGGCGGCGGATGACACGCTGACGGTCGACGAAGACAGTGTTGCGAACCCAGGCGATGTGTCGACGAATGACAGTACGCTGTCGGGTGGCACGCTGACGTATGCGGTTGATACGGATGTCAGTAACGGCACGCTGAACTTGAATGGCGACGGTACGTACACGTACACGCCGGATGCGAACTTCAACGGCACGGATAGCTTCACGTATGTTGTGACGGATGCGGATAGCGGCGAGAGCCTGACGCAGACGGTGACGATCACGGTTGATCCGGTGACGGATCTGACGGCGGCGGATGACACGCTGACGGTCGACGAAGACAGTGTTGCGAACCCAGGCGATGTGTCGACGAATGACAGTACGCTGTCGGGTGGCACGCTGACGTATGCGGTTGATACGGATGTCAGTAACGGCACGCTGAACTTGAATGGCGACGGTACGTACACGTACACGCCGGATGCGAACTTCAACGGCACGGATAGCTTCACGTATGTTGTGACGGATGCGGATAGCGGCGAGAGCCTGACGCAGACGGTGACGATCACGGTTGATCCGGTGACGGATCTGACGGCGGCGGATGACACGCTGACGGTCGACGAAGACAGTGTTGCGAACCCAGGCGATGTGTCGACGAATGACAGTACGCTGTCGGGTGGCACGCTGACGTATGCGGTTGATACGGATGTCAGTAACGGCACGCTGAACTTGAATGGCGACGGTACGTACACGTACACGCCGGATGCGAACTTCAACGGCACGGATAGCTTCACGTATGTTGTGACGGATGCGGATAGCGGCGAGAGCCTGACGCAGACGGTGACGATCACGGTTGATCCGGTGACGGATCTGACGGCGGCGGATGACACGCTGACGGTCGACGAAGACAGTGTTGCGAACCCAGGCGATGTGTCGACGAATGACAGTACGCTGTCGGGTGGCACGCTGACGTATGCGGTTGATACGGATGTCAGTAACGGCACGCTGAACTTGAATGGCGACGGTACGTACACGTACACGCCGGATGCGAACTTCAACGGCACGGATAGCTTCACGTATGTTGTGACGGATGCGGATAGCGGCGAGAGCCTGACGCAGACGGTGACGATCACGGTTGATCCGGTGACGGATCTGACGGCGGCGGATGACACGCTGACGGTCGACGAAGACAGTGTTGCGAACCCAGGCGATGTGTCGACGAATGACAGTACGCTGTCGGGTGGCACGCTGACGTATGCGGTTGATACGGATGTCAGTAACGGCACGCTGAACTTGAATGGCGACGGTACGTACACGTACACGCCGGATGCGAACTTCAACGGCACGGATAGCTTCACGTATGTTGTGACGGATGCGGATAGCGGCGAGAGCCTGACGCAGACGGTGACGATCACGGTTGATCCGGTGACGGATCTGACGGCGGCGGATGACACGCTGACGGTCGACGAAGACAGTGTTGCGAACCCAGGCGATGTGTCGACGAATGACAGTACGCTGTCGGGTGGCACGCTGACGTATGCGGTTGATACGGATGTCAGTAACGGCACGCTGAACTTGAATGGCGACGGTACGTACACGTACACGCCGGATGCGAACTTCAACGGCACGGATAGCTTCACGTATGTTGTGACGGATGCGGATAGCGGCGAGAGCCTGACGCAGACGGTGACGATCACGGTTGATCCGGTGACGGATCTGACGGCGGCGGATGACACGCTGACGGTCGACGAAGACAGTGTTGCGAACCCAGGCGATGTGTCGACGAATGACAGTACGCTGTCGGGTGGCACGCTGACGTATGCGGTTGATACGGATGTCAGTAACGGCACGCTGAACTTGAATGGCGACGGTACGTACACGTACACGCCGGATGCGAACTTCAACGGCACGGATAGCTTCACGTATGTTGTGACGGATGCGGATAGCGGCGAGAGCCTGACGCAGACGGTGACGATCACGGTTGATCCGGTGACGGATCTGACGGCGGCGGATGACACGCTGACGGTCGACGAAGACAGTGTTGCGAACCCAGGCGATGTGTCGACGAATGACAGTACGCTGTCGGGTGGCACGCTGACGTATGCGGTTGATACGGATGTCAGTAACGGCACGCTGAACTTGAATGGCGACGGTACGTACACGTACACGCCGGATGCGAACTTCAACGGCACGGATAGCTTCACGTATGTTGTGACGGATGCGGATAGCGGCGAGAGCCTGACGCAGACGGTGACGATCACGGTTGATCCGGTGACGGATCTGACGGCGGCGGATGACACGCTGACGGTCGACGAAGACAGTGTTGCGAACCCAGGCGATGTGTCGACGAATGACAGTACGCTGTCGGGTGGCACGCTGACGTATGCGGTTGATACGGATGTCAGTAACGGCACGCTGAACTTGAATGGCGACGGTACGTACACGTACACGCCGGATGCGAACTTCAACGGCACGGATAGCTTCACGTATGTTGTGACGGATGCGGATAGCGGCGAGAGCCTGACGCAGACGGTGACGATCACGGTTGATCCGGTGACGGATCTGACGGCGGCGGATGACACGCTGACGGTCGACGAAGACAGTGTTGCGAACCCAGGCGATGTGTCGACGAATGACAGTACGCTGTCGGGTGGCACGCTGACGTATGCGGTTGATACGGATGTCAGTAACGGCACGCTGAACTTGAATGGCGACGGTACGTACACGTACACGCCGGATGCGAACTTCAACGGCACGGATAGCTTCACGTATGTTGTGACGGATGCGGATAGCGGCGAGAGCCTGACGCAGACGGTGACGATCACGGTTGATCCGGTGACGGATCTGACGGCGGCGGATGACACGCTGACGGTCGACGAAGACAGTGTTGCGAACCCAGGCGATGTGTCGACGAATGACAGTACGCTGTCGGGTGGCACGCTGACGTATGCGGTTGATACGGATGTCAGTAACGGCACGCTGAACTTGAATGGCGACGGTACGTACACGTACACGCCGGATGCGAACTTCAACGGCACGGATAGCTTCACGTATGTTGTGACGGATGCGGATAGCGGCGAGAGCCTGACGCAGACGGTGACGATCACGGTTGATCCGGTGACGGATCTGACGGCGGCGGATGACACGCTGACGGTCGACGAAGACAGTGTTGCGAACCCAGGCGATGTGTCGACGAATGACAGTACGCTGTCGGGTGGCACGCTGACGTATGCGGTTGATACGGATGTCAGTAACGGCACGCTGAACTTGAATGGCGACGGTACGTACACGTACACGCCGGATGCGAACTTCAACGGCACGGATAGCTTCACGTATGTTGTGACGGATGCGGATAGCGGCGAGAGCCTGACGCAGACGGTGACGATCACGGTTGATCCGGTGACGGATCTGACGGCGGCGGATGACACGCTGACGGTCGACGAAGACAGTGTTGCGAACCCAGGCGATGTGTCGACGAATGACAGTACGCTGTCGGGTGGCACGCTGACGTATGCGGTTGATACGGATGTCAGTAACGGCACGCTGAACTTGAATGGCGACGGTACGTACACGTACACGCCGGATGCGAACTTCAACGGCACGGATAGCTTCACGTATGTTGTGACGGATGCGGATAGCGGCGAGAGCCTGACGCAGACGGTGACGATCACGGTTGATCCGGTGACGGATCTGACGGCGGCGGATGACACGCTGACGGTCGACGAAGACAGTGTTGCGAACCCAGGCGATGTGTCGACGAATGACAGTACGCTGTCGGGTGGCACGCTGACGTATGCGGTTGATACGGATGTCAGTAACGGCACGCTGAACTTGAATGGCGACGGTACGTACACGTACACGCCGGATGCGAACTTCAACGGCACGGATAGCTTCACGTATGTTGTGACGGATGCGGATAGCGGCGAGAGCCTGACGCAGACGGTGACGATCACGGTTGATCCGGTGACGGATCTGACGGCGGCGGATGACACGCTGACGGTCGACGAAGACAGTGTTGCGAACCCAGGCGATGTGTCGACGAATGACAGTACGCTGTCGGGTGGCACGCTGACGTATGCGGTTGATACGGATGTCAGTAACGGCACGCTGAACTTGAATGGCGACGGTACGTACACGTACACGCCGGATGCGAACTTCAACGGCACGGATA
The DNA here is from genome assembly GCA_043585095.1 of Cellvibrionales bacterium. Taxonomy (GTDB): domain Bacteria; phylum Pseudomonadota; class Gammaproteobacteria; order Pseudomonadales; family Halieaceae; genus JANQIO01. The sequence continues at coordinate 3,355,955 of CP121321.1, read as the reverse complement.
GCTTCACGTATGTTGTGACGGATGCGGATAGCGGCGAGAGCCTGACGCAGACGGTGACGATCACGGTTGATCCGGTGACGGATCTGACGGCGGCGGATGACACGCTGACGGTCGACGAAGACAGTGTTGCGAACCCAGGCGATGTGTCGACGAATGACAGTACGCTGTCGGGTGGCACGCTGACGTATGCGGTTGATACGGATGTCAGTAACGGCACGCTGAACTTGAATGGCGACGGTACGTACACGTACACGCCGGATGCGAACTTCAACGGCACGGATAGCTTCACGTATGTTGTGACGGATGCGGATAGCGGCGAGAGCCTGACGCAGACGGTGACGATCACGGTTGATCCGGTGACGGATCTGACGGCGGCGGATGACACGCTGACGGTCGACGAAGACAGTGTTGCGAACCCAGGCGATGTGTCGACGAATGACAGTACGCTGTCGGGTGGCACGCTGACGTATGCGGTTGATACGGATGTCAGTAACGGCACGCTGAACTTGAATGGCGACGGTACGTACACGTACACGCCGGATGCGAACTTCAACGGCACGGATAGCTTCACGTATGTTGTGACGGATGCGGATAGCGGCGAGAGCCTGACGCAGACGGTGACGATCACGGTTGATCCGGTGACGGATCTGACGGCGGCGGATGACACGCTGACGGTCGACGAAGACAGTGTTGCGAACCCAGGCGATGTGTCGACGAATGACAGTACGCTGTCGGGTGGCACGCTGACGTATGCGGTTGATACGGATGTCAGTAACGGCACGCTGAACTTGAATGGCGACGGTACGTACACGTACACGCCGGATGCGAACTTCAACGGCACGGATAGCTTCACGTATGTTGTGACGGATGCGGATAGCGGCGAGAGCCTGACGCAGACGGTGACGATCACGGTTGATCCGGTGACGGATCTGACGGCGGCGGATGACACGCTGACGGTCGACGAAGACAGTGTTGCGAACCCAGGCGATGTGTCGACGAATGACAGTACGCTGTCGGGTGGCACGCTGACGTATGCGGTTGATACGGATGTCAGTAACGGCACGCTGAACTTGAATGGCGACGGTACGTACACGTACACGCCGGATGCGAACTTCAACGGCACGGATAGCTTCACGTATGTTGTGACGGATGCGGATAGCGGCGAGAGCCTGACGCAGACGGTGACGATCACGGTTGATCCGGTGACGGATCTGACGGCGGCGGATGACACGCTGACGGTCGACGAAGACAGTGTTGCGAACCCAGGCGATGTGTCGACGAATGACAGTACGCTGTCGGGTGGCACGCTGACGTATGCGGTTGATACGGATGTCAGTAACGGCACGCTGAACTTGAATGGCGACGGTACGTACACGTACACGCCGGATGCGAACTTCAACGGCACGGATAGCTTCACGTATGTTGTGACGGATGCGGATAGCGGCGAGAGCCTGACGCAGACGGTGACGATCACGGTTGATCCGGTGACGGATCTGACGGCGGCGGATGACACGCTGACGGTCGACGAAGACAGTGTTGCGAACCCAGGCGATGTGTCGACGAATGACAGTACGCTGTCGGGTGGCACGCTGACGTATGCGGTTGATACGGATGTCAGTAACGGCACGCTGAACTTGAATGGCGACGGTACGTACACGTACACGCCGGATGCGAACTTCAACGGCACGGATAGCTTCACGTATGTTGTGACGGATGCGGATAGCGGCGAGAGCCTGACGCAGACGGTGACGATCACGGTTGATCCGGTGACGGATCTGACGGCGGCGGATGACACGCTGACGGTCGACGAAGACAGTGTTGCGAACCCAGGCGATGTGTCGACGAATGACAGTACGCTGTCGGGTGGCACGCTGACGTATGCGGTTGATACGGATGTCAGTAACGGCACGCTGAACTTGAATGGCGACGGTACGTACACGTACACGCCGGATGCGAACTTCAACGGCACGGATAGCTTCACGTATGTTGTGACGGATGCGGATAGCGGCGAGAGCCTGACGCAGACGGTGACGATCACGGTTGATCCGGTGACGGATCTGACGGCGGCGGATGACACGCTGACGGTCGACGAAGACAGTGTTGCGAACCCAGGCGATGTGTCGACGAATGACAGTACGCTGTCGGGTGGCACGCTGACGTATGCGGTTGATACGGATGTCAGTAACGGCACGCTGAACTTGAATGGCGACGGTACGTACACGTACACGCCGGATGCGAACTTCAACGGCACGGATAGCTTCACGTATGTTGTGACGGATGCGGATAGCGGCGAGAGCCTGACGCAGACGGTGACGATCACGGTTGATCCGGTGACGGATCTGACGGCGGCGGATGACACGCTGACGGTCGACGAAGACAGTGTTGCGAACCCAGGCGATGTGTCGACGAATGACAGTACGCTGTCGGGTGGCACGCTGACGTATGCGGTTGATACGGATGTCAGTAACGGCACGCTGAACTTGAATGGCGACGGTACGTACACGTACACGCCGGATGCGAACTTCAACGGCACGGATAGCTTCACGTATGTTGTGACGGATGCGGATAGCGGCGAGAGCCTGACGCAGACGGTGACGATCACGGTTGATCCGGTGACGGATCTGACGGCGGCGGATGACACGCTGACGGTCGACGAAGACAGTGTTGCGAACCCAGGCGATGTGTCGACGAATGACAGTACGCTGTCGGGTGGCACGCTGACGTATGCGGTTGATACGGATGTCAGTAACGGCACGCTGAACTTGAATGGCGACGGTACGTACACGTACACGCCGGATGCGAACTTCAACGGCACGGATAGCTTCACGTATGTTGTGACGGATGCGGATAGCGGCGAGAGCCTGACGCAGACGGTGACGATCACGGTTGATCCGGTGACGGATCTGACGGCGGCGGATGACACGCTGACGGTCGACGAAGACAGTGTTGCGAACCCAGGCGATGTGTCGACGAATGACAGTACGCTGTCGGGTGGCACGCTGACGTATGCGGTTGATACGGATGTCAGTAACGGCACGCTGAACTTGAATGGCGACGGTACGTACACGTACACGCCGGATGCGAACTTCAACGGCACGGATAGCTTCACGTATGTTGTGACGGATGCGGATAGCGGCGAGAGCCTGACGCAGACGGTGACGATCACGGTTGATCCGGTGACGGATCTGACGGCGGCGGATGACACGCTGACGGTCGACGAAGACAGTGTTGCGAACCCAGGCGATGTGTCGACGAATGACAGTACGCTGTCGGGTGGCACGCTGACGTATGCGGTTGATACGGATGTCAGTAACGGCACGCTGAACTTGAATGGCGACGGTACGTACACGTACACGCCGGATGCGAACTTCAACGGCACGGATAGCTTCACGTATGTTGTGACGGATGCGGATAGCGGCGAGAGCCTGACGCAGACGGTGACGATCACGGTTGATCCGGTGACGGATCTGACGGCGGCGGATGACACGCTGACGGTCGACGAAGACAGTGTTGCGAACCCAGGCGATGTGTCGACGAATGACAGTACGCTGTCGGGTGGCACGCTGACGTATGCGGTTGATACGGATGTCAGTAACGGCACGCTGAACTTGAATGGCGACGGTACGTACACGTACACGCCGGATGCGAACTTCAACGGCACGGATAGCTTCACGTATGTTGTGACGGATGCGGATAGCGGCGAGAGCCTGACGCAGACGGTGACGATCACGGTTGATCCGGTGACGGATCTGACGGCGGCGGATGACACGCTGACGGTCGACGAAGACAGTGTTGCGAACCCAGGCGATGTGTCGACGAATGACAGTACGCTGTCGGGTGGCACGCTGACGTATGCGGTTGATACGGATGTCAGTAACGGCACGCTGAACTTGAATGGCGACGGTACGTACACGTACACGCCGGATGCGAACTTCAACGGCACGGATAGCTTCACGTATGTTGTGACGGATGCGGATAGCGGCGAGAGCCTGACGCAGACGGTGACGATCACGGTTGATCCGGTGACGGATCTGACGGCGGCGGATGACACGCTGACGGTCGACGAAGACAGTGTTGCGAACCCAGGCGATGTGTCGACGAATGACAGTACGCTGTCGGGTGGCACGCTGACGTATGCGGTTGATACGGATGTCAGTAACGGCACGCTGAACTTGAATGGCGACGGTACGTACACGTACACGCCGGATGCGAACTTCAACGGCACGGATAGCTTCACGTATGTTGTGACGGATGCGGATAGCGGCGAGAGCCTGACGCAGACGGTGACGATCACGGTTGATCCGGTGACGGATCTGACGGCGGCGGATGACACGCTGACGGTCGACGAAGACAGTGTTGCGAACCCAGGCGATGTGTCGACGAATGACAGTACGCTGTCGGGTGGCACGCTGACGTATGCGGTTGATACGGATGTCAGTAACGGCACGCTGAACTTGAATGGCGACGGTACGTACACGTACACGCCGGATGCGAACTTCAACGGCACGGATAGCTTCACGTATGTTGTGACGGATGCGGATAGCGGCGAGAGCCTGACGCAGACGGTGACGATCACGGTTGATCCGGTGACGGATCTGACGGCGGCGGATGACACGCTGACGGTCGACGAAGACAGTGTTGCGAACCCAGGCGATGTGTCGACGAATGACAGTACGCTGTCGGGTGGCACGCTGACGTATGCGGTTGATACGGATGTCAGTAACGGCACGCTGAACTTGAATGGCGACGGTACGTACACGTACACGCCGGATGCGAACTTCAACGGCACGGATAGCTTCACGTATGTTGTGACGGATGCGGATAGCGGCGAGAGCCTGACGCAGACGGTGACGATCACGGTTGATCCGGTGACGGATCTGACGGCGGCGGATGACACGCTGACGGTCGACGAAGACAGTGTTGCGAACCCAGGCGATGTGTCGACGAATGACAGTACGCTGTCGGGTGGCACGCTGACGTATGCGGTTGATACGGATGTCAGTAACGGCACGCTGAACTTGAATGGCGACGGTACGTACACGTACACGCCGGATGCGAACTTCAACGGCACGGATAGCTTCACGTATGTTGTGACGGATGCGGATAGCGGCGAGAGCCTGACGCAGACGGTGACGATCACGGTTGATCCGGTGACGGATCTGACGGCGGCGGATGACACGCTGACGGTCGACGAAGACAGTGTTGCGAACCCAGGCGATGTGTCGACGAATGACAGTACGCTGTCGGGTGGCACGCTGACGTATGCGGTTGATACGGATGTCAGTAACGGCACGCTGAACTTGAATGGCGACGGTACGTACACGTACACGCCGGATGCGAACTTCAACGGCACGGATAGCTTCACGTATGTTGTGACGGATGCGGATAGCGGCGAGAGCCTGACGCAGACGGTGACGATCACGGTTGATCCGGTGACGGATCTGACGGCGGCGGATGACACGCTGACGGTCGACGAAGACAGTGTTGCGAACCCAGGCGATGTGTCGACGAATGACAGTACGCTGTCGGGTGGCACGCTGACGTATGCGGTTGATACGGATGTCAGTAACGGCACGCTGAACTTGAATGGCGACGGTACGTACACGTACACGCCGGATGCGAACTTCAACGGCACGGATAGCTTCACGTATGTTGTGACGGATGCGGATAGCGGCGAGAGCCTGACGCAGACGGTGACGATCACGGTTGATCCGGTGACGGATCTGACGGCGGCGGATGACACGCTGACGGTCGACGAAGACAGTGTTGCGAACCCAGGCGATGTGTCGACGAATGACAGTACGCTGTCGGGTGGCACGCTGACGTATGCGGTTGATACGGATGTCAGTAACGGCACGCTGAACTTGAATGGCGACGGTACGTACACGTACACGCCGGATGCGAACTTCAACGGCACGGATAGCTTCACGTATGTTGTGACGGATGCGGATAGCGGCGAGAGCCTGACGCAGACGGTGACGATCACGGTTGATCCGGTGACGGATCTGACGGCGGCGGATGACACGCTGACGGTCGACGAAGACAGTGTTGCGAACCCAGGCGATGTGTCGACGAATGACAGTACGCTGTCGGGTGGCACGCTGACGTATGCGGTTGATACGGATGTCAGTAACGGCACGCTGAACTTGAATGGCGACGGTACGTACACGTACACGCCGGATGCGAACTTCAACGGCACGGATAGCTTCACGTATGTTGTGACGGATGCGGATAGCGGCGAGAGCCTGACGCAGACGGTGACGATCACGGTTGATCCGGTGACGGATCTGACGGCGGCGGATGACACGCTGACGGTCGACGAAGACAGTGTTGCGAACCCAGGCGATGTGTCGACGAATGACAGTACGCTGTCGGGTGGCACGCTGACGTATGCGGTTGATACGGATGTCAGTAACGGCACGCTGAACTTGAATGGCGACGGTACGTACACGTACACGCCGGATGCGAACTTCAACGGCACGGATAGCTTCACGTATGTTGTGACGGATGCGGATAGCGGCGAGAGCCTGACGCAGACGGTGACGATCACGGTTGATCCGGTGACGGATCTGACGGCGGCGGATGACACGCTGACGGTCGACGAAGACAGTGTTGCGAACCCAGGCGATGTGTCGACGAATGACAGTACGCTGTCGGGTGGCACGCTGACGTATGCGGTTGATACGGATGTCAGTAACGGCACGCTGAACTTGAATGGCGACGGTACGTACACGTACACGCCGGATGCGAACTTCAACGGCACGGATAGCTTCACGTATGTTGTGACGGATGCGGATAGCGGCGAGAGCCTGACGCAGACGGTGACGATCACGGTTGATCCGGTGACGGATCTGACGGCGGCGGATGACACGCTGACGGTCGACGAAGACAGTGTTGCGAACCCAGGCGATGTGTCGACGAATGACAGTACGCTGTCGGGTGGCACGCTGACGTATGCGGTTGATACGGATGTCAGTAACGGCACGCTGAACTTGAATGGCGACGGTACGTACACGTACACGCCGGATGCGAACTTCAACGGCACGGATAGCTTCACGTATGTTGTGACGGATGCGGATAGCGGCGAGAGCCTGACGCAGACGGTGACGATCACGGTTGATCCGGTGACGGATCTGACGGCGGCGGATGACACGCTGACGGTCGACGAAGACAGTGTTGCGAACCCAGGCGATGTGTCGACGAATGACAGTACGCTGTCGGGTGGCACGCTGACGTATGCGGTTGATACGGATGTCAGTAACGGCACGCTGAACTTGAATGGCGACGGTACGTACACGTACACGCCGGATGCGAACTTCAACGGCACGGATAGCTTCACGTATGTTGTGACGGATGCGGATAGCGGCGAGAGCCTGACGCAGACGGTGACGATCACGGTTGATCCGGTGACGGATCTGACGGCGGCGGATGACACGCTGACGGTCGACGAAGACAGTGTTGCGAACCCAGGCGATGTGTCGACGAATGACAGTACGCTGTCGGGTGGCACGCTGACGTATGCGGTTGATACGGATGTCAGTAACGGCACGCTGAACTTGAATGGCGACGGTACGTACACGTACACGCCGGATGCGAACTTCAACGGCACGGATAGCTTCACGTATGTTGTGACGGATGCGGATAGCGGCGAGAGCCTGACGCAGACGGTGACGATCACGGTTGATCCGGTGACGGATCTGACGGCGGCGGATGACACGCTGACGGTCGACGAAGACAGTGTTGCGAACCCAGGCGATGTGTCGACGAATGACAGTACGCTGTCGGGTGGCACGCTGACGTATGCGGTTGATACGGATGTCAGTAACGGCACGCTGAACTTGAATGGCGACGGTACGTACACGTACACGCCGGATGCGAACTTCAACGGCACGGATAGCTTCACGTATGTTGTGACGGATGCGGATAGCGGCGAGAGCCTGACGCAGACGGTGACGATCACGGTTGATCCGGTGACGGATCTGACGGCGGCGGATGACACGCTGACGGTCGACGAAGACAGTGTTGCGAACCCAGGCGATGTGTCGACGAATGACAGTACGCTGTCGGGTGGCACGCTGACGTATGCGGTTGATACGGATGTCAGTAACGGCACGCTGAACTTGAATGGCGACGGTACGTACACGTACACGCCGGATGCGAACTTCAACGGCACGGATAGCTTCACGTATGTTGTGACGGATGCGGATAGCGGCGAGAGCCTGACGCAGACGGTGACGATCACGGTTGATCCGGTGACGGATCTGACGGCGGCGGATGACACGCTGACGGTCGACGAAGACAGTGTTGCGAACCCAGGCGATGTGTCGACGAATGACAGTACGCTGTCGGGTGGCACGCTGACGTATGCGGTTGATACGGATGTCAGTAACGGCACGCTGAACTTGAATGGCGACGGTACGTACACGTACACGCCGGATGCGAACTTCAACGGCACGGATAGCTTCACGTATGTTGTGACGGATGCGGATAGCGGCGAGAGCCTGACGCAGACGGTGACGATCACGGTTGATCCGGTGACGGATCTGACGGCGGCGGATGACACGCTGCGGTCGACGAAGACAGTGTTGCGAACCCAGGCGATGTGTCGACGAATGACAGTACGCTGTCGGGTGGCACGCTGACGTATGCGGTTGATACGGATGTCAGTAACGGCACGCTGAACTTGAATGGCGACGGTACGTACACGTACACGCCGGATGCGAACTTCAACGGCACGGATAGCTTCACGTATGTTGTGACGGATGCGGATAGCGGCGAGAGCCTGACGCAGACGGTGACGATCACGGTTGATCCGGTGACGGATCTGACGGCGGCGGATGACACGCTGACGGTCGACGAAGACAGTGTTGCGAACCCAGGCGATGTGTCGACGAATGACAGTACGCTGTCGGGTGGCACGCTGACGTATGCGGTTGATACGGATGTCAGTAACGGCACGCTGAACTTGAATGGCGACGGTACGTACACGTACACGCCGGATGCGAACTTCAACGGCACGGATAGCTTCACGTATGTTGTGACGGATGCGGATAGCGGCGAGAGCCTGACGCAGACGGTGACGATCACGGTTGATCCGGTGACGGATCTGACGGCGGCGGATGACACGCTGACGGTCGACGAAGACAGTGTTGCGAACCCAGGCGATGTGTCGACGAATGACAGTACGCTGTCGGGTGGCACGCTGACGTATGCGGTTGATACGGATGTCAGTAACGGCACGCTGAACTTGAATGGCGACGGTACGTACACGTACACGCCGGATGCGAACTTCAACGGCACGGATAGCTTCACGTATGTTGTGACGGATGCGGATAGCGGCGAGAGCCTGACGCAGACGGTGACGATCACGGTTGATCCGGTGACGGATCTGACGGCGGCGGATGACACGCTGACGGTCGACGAAGACAGTGTTGCGAACCCAGGCGATGTGTCGACGAATGACAGTACGCTGTCGGGTGGCACGCTGACGTATGCGGTTGATACGGATGTCAGTAACGGCACGCTGAACTTGAATGGCGACGGTACGTACACGTACACGCCGGATGCGAACTTCAACGGCACGGATAGCTTCACGTATGTTGTGACGGATGCGGATAGCGGCGAGAGCCTGACGCAGACGGTGACGATCACGGTTGATCCGGTGACGGATCTGACGGCGGCGGATGACACGCTGACGGTCGACGAAGACAGTGTTGCGAACCCAGGCGATGTGTCGACGAATGACAGTACGCTGTCGGGTGGCACGCTGACGTATGCGGTTGATACGGATGTCAGTAACGGCACGCTGAACTTGAATGGCGACGGTACGTACACGTACACGCCGGATGCGAACTTCAACGGCACGGATAGCTTCACGTATGTTGTGACGGATGCGGATAGCGGCGAGAGCCTGACGCAGACGGTGACGATCACGGTTGATCCGGTGACGGATCTGACGGCGGCGGATGACACGCTGACGGTCGACGAAGACAGTGTTGCGAACCCAGGCGATGTGTCGACGAATGACAGTACGCTGTCGGGTGGCACGCTGACGTATGCGGTTGATACGGATGTCAGTAACGGCACGCTGAACTTGAATGGCGACGGTACGTACACGTACACGCCGGATGCGAACTTCAACGGCACGGATAGCTTCACGTATGTTGTGACGGATGCGGATAGCGGCGAGAGCCTGACGCAGACGGTGACGATCACGGTTGATCCGGTGACGGATCTGACGGCGGCGGATGACACGCTGACGGTCGACGAAGACAGTGTTGCGAACCCAGGCGATGTGTCGACGAATGACAGTACGCTGTCGGGTGGCACGCTGACGTATGCGGTTGATACGGATGTCAGTAACGGCACGCTGAACTTGAATGGCGACGGTACGTACACGTACACGCCGGATGCGAACTTCAACGGCACGGATAGCTTCACGTATGTTGTGACGGATGCGGATAGCGGCGAGAGCCTGACGCAGACGGTGACGATCACGGTTGATCCGGTGACGGATCTGACGGCGGCGGATGACACGCTGACGGTCGACGAAGACAGTGTTGCGAACCCAGGCGATGTGTCGACGAATGACAGTACGCTGTCGGGTGGCACGCTGACGTATGCGGTTGATACGGATGTCAGTAACGGCACGCTGAACTTGAATGGCGACGGTACGTACACGTACACGCCGGATGCGAACTTCAACGGCACGGATAGCTTCACGTATGTTGTGACGGATGCGGATAGCGGCGAGAGCCTGACGCAGACGGTGACGATCACGGTTGATCCGGTGACGGATCTGACGGCGGCGGATGACACGCTGACGGTCGACGAAGACAGTGTTGCGAACCCAGGCGATGTGTCGACGAATGACAGTACGCTGTCGGGTGGCACGCTGACGTATGCGGTTGATACGGATGTCAGTAACGGCACGCTGAACTTGAATGGCGACGGTACGTACACGTACACGCCGGATGCGAACTTCAACGGCACGGATAGCTTCACGTATGTTGTGACGGATGCGGATAGCGGCGAGAGCCTGACGCAGACGGTGACGATCACGGTTGATCCGGTGACGGATCTGACGGCGGCGGATGACACGCTGACGGTCGACGAAGACAGTGTTGCGAACCCAGGCGATGTGTCGACGAATGACAGTACGCTGTCGGGTGGCACGCTGACGTATGCGGTTGATACGGATGTCAGTAACGGCACGCTGAACTTGAATGGCGACGGTACGTACACGTACACGCCGGATGCGAACTTCAACGGCACGGATAGCTTCACGTATGTTGTGACGGATGCGGATAGCGGCGAGAGCCTGACGCAGACGGTGACGATCACGGTTGATCCGGTGACGGATCTGACGGCGGCGGATGACACGCTGACGGTCGACGAAGACAGTGTTGCGAACCCAGGCGATGTGTCGACGAATGACAGTACGCTGTCGGGTGGCACGCTGACGTATGCGGTTGATACGGATGTCAGTAACGGCACGCTGAACTTGAATGGCGACGGTACGTACACGTACACGCCGGATGCGAACTTCAACGGCACGGATAGCTTCACGTATGTTGTGACGGATGCGGATAGCGGCGAGAGCCTGACGCAGACGGTGACGATCACGGTTGATCCGGTGACGGATCTGACGGCGGCGGATGACACGCTGACGGTCGACGAAGACAGTGTTGCGAACCCAGGCGATGTGTCGACGAATGACAGTACGCTGTCGGGTGGCACGCTGACGTATGCGGTTGATACGGATGTCAGTAACGGCACGCTGAACTTGAATGGCGACGGTACGTACACGTACACGCCGGATGCGAACTTCAACGGCACGGATAGCTTCACGTATGTTGTGACGGATGCGGATAGCGGCGAGAGCCTGACGCAGACGGTGACGATCACGGTTGATCCGGTGACGGATCTGACGGCGGCGGATGACACGCTGACGGTCGACGAAGACAGTGTTGCGAACCCAGGCGATGTGTCGACGAATGACAGTACGCTGTCGGGTGGCACGCTGACGTATGCGGTTGATACGGATGTCAGTAACGGCACGCTGAACTTGAATGGCGACGGTACGTACACGTACACGCCGGATGCGAACTTCAACGGCACGGATAGCTTCACGTATGTTGTGACGGATGCGGATAGCGGCGAGAGCCTGACGCAGACGGTGACGATCACGGTTGATCCGGTGACGGATCTGACGGCGGCGGATGACACGCTGACGGTCGACGAAGACAGTGTTGCGAACCCAGGCGATGTGTCGACGAATGACAGTACGCTGTCGGGTGGCACGCTGACGTATGCGGTTGATACGGATGTCAGTAACGGCACGCTGAACTTGAATGGCGACGGTACGTACACGTACACGCCGGATGCGAACTTCAACGGCACGGATAGCTTCACGTATGTTGTGACGGATGCGGATAGCGGCGAGAGCCTGACGCAGACGGTGACGATCACGGTTGATCCGGTGACGGATCTGACGGCGGCGGATGACACGCTGACGGTCGACGAAGACAGTGTTGCGAACCCAGGCGATGTGTCGACGAATGACAGTACGCTGTCGGGTGGCACGCTGACGTATGCGGTTGATACGGATGTCAGTAACGGCACGCTGAACTTGAATGGCGACGGTACGTACACGTACACGCCGGATGCGAACTTCAACGGCACGGATAGCTTCACGTATGTTGTGACGGATGCGGATAGCGGCGAGAGCCTGACGCAGACGGTGACGATCACGGTTGATCCGGTGACGGATCTGACGGCGGCGGATGACACGCTGACGGTCGACGAAGACAGTGTTGCGAACCCAGGCGATGTGTCGACGAATGACAGTACGCTGTCGGGTGGCACGCTGACGTATGCGGTTGATACGGATGTCAGTAACGGCACGCTGAACTTGAATGGCGACGGTACGTACACGTACACGCCGGATGCGAACTTCAACGGCACGGATAGCTTCACGTATGTTGTGACGGATGCGGATAGCGGCGAGAGCCTGACGCAGACGGTGACGATCACGGTTGATCCGGTGACGGATCTGACGGCGGCGGATGACACGCTGACGGTCGACGAAGACAGTGTTGCGAACCCAGGCGATGTGTCGACGAATGACAGTACGCTGTCGGGTGGCACGCTGACGTATGCGGTTGATACGGATGTCAGTAACGGCACGCTGAACTTGAATGGCGACGGTACGTACACGTACACGCCGGATGCGAACTTCAACGGCACGGATAGCTTCACGTATGTTGTGACGGATGCGGATAGCGGCGAGAGCCTGACGCAGACGGTGACGATCACGGTTGATCCGGTGACGGATCTGACGGCGGCGGATGACACGCTGACGGTCGACGAAGACAGTGTTGCGAACCCAGGCGATGTGTCGACGAATGACAGTACGCTGTCGGGTGGCACGCTGACGTATGCGGTTGATACGGATGTCAGTAACGGCACGCTGAACTTGAATGGCGACGGTACGTACACGTACACGCCGGATGCGAACTTCAACGGCACGGATAGCTTCACGTATGTTGTGACGGATGCGGATAGCGGCGAGAGCCTGACGCAGACGGTGACGATCACGGTTGATCCGGTGACGGATCTGACGGCGGCGGATGACACGCTGACGGTCGACGAAGACAGTGTTGCGAACCCAGGCGATGTGTCGACGAATGACAGTACGCTGTCGGGTGGCACGCTGACGTATGCGGTTGATACGGATGTCAGTAACGGCACGCTGAACTTGAATGGCGACGGTACGTACACGTACACGCCGGATGCGAACTTCAACGGCACGGATAGCTTCACGTATGTTGTGACGGATGCGGATAGCGGCGAGAGCCTGACGCAGACGGTGACGATCACGGTTGATCCGGTGACGGATCTGACGGCGGCGGATGACACGCTGACGGTCGACGAAGACAGTGTTGCGAACCCAGGCGATGTGTCGACGAATGACAGTACGCTGTCGGGTGGCACGCTGACGTATGCGGTTGATACGGATGTCAGTAACGGCACGCTGAACTTGAATGGCGACGGTACGTACACGTACACGCCGGATGCGAACTTCAACGGCACGGATAGCTTCACGTATGTTGTGACGGATGCGGATAGCGGCGAGAGCCTGACGCAGACGGTGACGATCACGGTTGATCCGGTGACGGATCTGACGGCGGCGGATGACACGCTGACGGTCGACGAAGACAGTGTTGCGAACCCAGGCGATGTGTCGACGAATGACAGTACGCTGTCGGGTGGCACGCTGACGTATGCGGTTGATACGGATGTCAGTAACGGCACGCTGAACTTGAATGGCGACGGTACGTACACGTACACGCCGGATGCGAACTTCAACGGCACGGATAGCTTCACGTATGTTGTGACGGATGCGGATAGCGGCGAGAGCCTGACGCAGACGGTGACGATCACGGTTGATCCGGTGACGGATCTGACGGCGGCGGATGACACGCTGACGGTCGACGAAGACAGTGTTGCGAACCCAGGCGATGTGTCGACGAATGACAGTACGCTGTCGGGTGGCACGCTGACGTATGCGGTTGATACGGATGTCAGTAACGGCACGCTGAACTTGAATGGCGACGGTACGTACACGTACACGCCGGATGCGAACTTCAACGGCACGGATAGCTTCACGTATGTTGTGACGGATGCGGATAGCGGCGAGAGCCTGACGCAGACGGTGACGATCACGGTTGATCCGGTGACGGATCTGACGGCGGCGGATGACACGCTGACGGTCGACGAAGACAGTGTTGCGAACCCAGGCGATGTGTCGACGAATGACAGTACGCTGTCGGGTGGCACGCTGACGTATGCGGTTGATACGGATGTCAGTAACGGCACGCTGAACTTGAATGGCGACGGTACGTACACGTACACGCCGGATGCGAACTTCAACGGCACGGATAGCTTCACGTATGTTGTGACGGATGCGGATAGCGGCGAGAGCCTGACGCAGACGGTGACGATCACGGTTGATCCGGTGACGGATCTGACGGCGGCGGATGACACGCTGACGGTCGACGAAGACAGTGTTGCGAACCCAGGCGATGTGTCGACGAATGACAGTACGCTGTCGGGTGGCACGCTGACGTATGCGGTTGATACGGATGTCAGTAACGGCACGCTGAACTTGAATGGCGACGGTACGTACACGTACACGCCGGATGCGAACTTCAACGGCACGGATAGCTTCACGTATGTTGTGACGGATGCGGATAGCGGCGAGAGCCTGACGCAGACGGTGACGATCACGGTTGATCCGGTGACGGATCTGACGGCGGCGGATGACACGCTGACGGTCGACGAAGACAGTGTTGCGAACCCAGGCGATGTGTCGACGAATGACAGTACGCTGTCGGGTGGCACGCTGACGTATGCGGTTGATACGGATGTCAGTAACGGCACGCTGAACTTGAATGGCGACGGTACGTACACGTACACGCCGGATGCGAACTTCAACGGCACGGATAGCTTCACGTATGTTGTGACGGATGCGGATAGCGGCGAGAGCCTGACGCAGACGGTGACGATCACGGTTGATCCGGTGACGGATCTGACGGCGGCGGATGACACGCTGACGGTCGACGAAGACAGTGTTGCGAACCCAGGCGATGTGTCGACGAATGACAGTACGCTGTCGGGTGGCACGCTGACGTATGCGGTTGATACGGATGTCAGTAACGGCACGCTGAACTTGAATGGCGACGGTACGTACACGTACACGCCGGATGCGAACTTCAACGGCACGGATAGCTTCACGTATGTTGTGACGGATGCGGATAGCGGCGAGAGCCTGACGCAGACGGTGACGATCACGGTTGATCCGGTGACGGATCTGACGGCGGCGGATGACACGCTGACGGTCGACGAAGACAGTGTTGCGAACCCAGGCGATGTGTCGACGAATGACAGTACGCTGTCGGGTGGCACGCTGACGTATGCGGTTGATACGGATGTCAGTAACGGCACGCTGAACTTGAATGGCGACGGTACGTACACGTACACGCCGGATGCGAACTTCAACGGCACGGATAGCTTCACGTATGTTGTGACGGATGCGGATAGCGGCGAGAGCCTGACGCAGACGGTGACGATCACGGTTGATCCGGTGACGGATCTGACGGCGGCGGATGACACGCTGACGGTCGACGAAGACAGTGTTGCGAACCCAGGCGATGTGTCGACGAATGACAGTACGCTGTCGGGTGGCACGCTGACGTATGCGGTTGATACGGATGTCAGTAACGGCACGCTGAACTTGAATGGCGACGGTACGTACACGTACACGCCGGATGCGAACTTCAACGGCACGGATAGCTTCACGTATGTTGTGACGGATGCGGATAGCGGCGAGAGCCTGACGCAGACGGTGACGATCACGGTTGATCCGGTGACGGATCTGACGGCGGCGGATGACACGCTGACGGTCGACGAAGACAGTGTTGCGAACCCAGGCGATGTGTCGACGAATGACAGTACGCTGTCGGGTGGCACGCTGACGTATGCGGTTGATACGGATGTCAGTAACGGCACGCTGAACTTGAATGGCGACGGTACGTACACGTACACGCCGGATGCGAACTTCAACGGCACGGATAGCTTCACGTATGTTGTGACGGATGCGGATAGCGGCGAGAGCCTGACGCAGACGGTGACGATCACGGTTGATCCGGTGACGGATCTGACGGCGGCGGATGACACGCTGACGGTCGACGAAGACAGTGTTGCGAACCCAGGCGATGTGTCGACGAATGACAGTACGCTGTCGGGTGGCACGCTGACGTATGCGGTTGATACGGATGTCAGTAACGGCACGCTGAACTTGAATGGCGACGGTACGTACACGTACACGCCGGATGCGAACTTCAACGGCACGGATAGCTTCACGTATGTTGTGACGGATGCGGATAGCGGCGAGAGCCTGACGCAGACGGTGACGATCACGGTTGATCCGGTGACGGATCTGACGGCGGCGGATGACACGCTGACGGTCGACGAAGACAGTGTTGCGAACCCAGGCGATGTGTCGACGAATGACAGTACGCTGTCGGGTGGCACGCTGACGTATGCGGTTGATACGGATGTCAGTAACGGCACGCTGAACTTGAATGGCGACGGTACGTACACGTACACGCCGGATGCGAACTTCAACGGCACGGATAGCTTCACGTATGTTGTGACGGATGCGGATAGCGGCGAGAGCCTGACGCAGACGGTGACGATCACGGTTGATCCGGTGACGGATCTGACGGCGGCGGATGACACGCTGACGGTCGACGAAGACAGTGTTGCGAACCCAGGCGATGTGTCGACGAATGACAGTACGCTGTCGGGTGGCACGCTGACGTATGCGGTTGATACGGATGTCAGTAACGGCACGCTGAACTTGAATGGCGACGGTACGTACACGTACACGCCGGATGCGAACTTCAACGGCACGGATAGCTTCACGTATGTTGTGACGGATGCGGATAGCGGCGAGAGCCTGACGCAGACGGTGACGATCACGGTTGATCCGGTGACGGATCTGACGGCGGCGGATGACACGCTGACGGTCGACGAAGACAGTGTTGCGAACCCAGGCGATGTGTCGACGAATGACAGTACGCTGTCGGGTGGCACGCTGACGTATGCGGTTGATACGGATGTCAGTAACGGCACGCTGAACTTGAATGGCGACGGTACGTACACGTACACGCCGGATGCGAACTTCAACGGCACGGATAGCTTCACGTATGTTGTGACGGATGCGGATAGCGGCGAGAGCCTGACGCAGACGGTGACGATCACGGTTGATCCGGTGACGGATCTGACGGCGGCGGATGACACGCTGACGGTCGACGAAGACAGTGTTGCGAACCCAGGCGATGTGTCGACGAATGACAGTACGCTGTCGGGTGGCACGCTGACGTATGCGGTTGATACGGATGTCAGTAACGGCACGCTGAACTTGAATGGCGACGGTACGTACACGTACACGCCGGATGCGAACTTCAACGGCACGGATAGCTTCACGTATGTTGTGACGGATGCGGATAGCGGCGAGAGCCTGACGCAGACGGTGACGATCACGGTTGATCCGGTGACGGATCTGACGGCGGCGGATGACACGCTGACGGTCGACGAAGACAGTGTTGCGAACCCAGGCGATGTGTCGACGAATGACAGTACGCTGTCGGGTGGCACGCTGACGTATGCGGTTGATACGGATGTCAGTAACGGCACGCTGAACTTGAATGGCGACGGTACGTACACGTACACGCCGGATGCGAACTTCAACGGCACGGATAGCTTCACGTATGTTGTGACGGATGCGGATAGCGGCGAGAGCCTGACGCAGACGGTGACGATCACGGTTGATCCGGTGACGGATCTGACGGCGGCGGATGACACGCTGACGGTCGACGAAGACAGTGTTGCGAACCCAGGCGATGTGTCGACGAATGACAGTACGCTGTCGGGTGGCACGCTGACGTATGCGGTTGATACGGATGTCAGTAACGGCACGCTGAACTTGAATGGCGACGGTACGTACACGTACACGCCGGATGCGAACTTCAACGGCACGGATAGCTTCACGTATGTTGTGACGGATGCGGATAGCGGCGAGAGCCTGACGCAGACGGTGACGATCACGGTTGATCCGGTGACGGATCTGACGGCGGCGGATGACACGCTGACGGTCGACGAAGACAGTGTTGCGAACCCAGGCGATGTGTCGACGAATGACAGTACGCTGTCGGGTGGCACGCTGACGTATGCGGTTGATACGGATGTCAGTAACGGCACGCTGAACTTGAATGGCGACGGTACGTACACGTACACGCCGGATGCGAACTTCAACGGCACGGATAGCTTCACGTATGTTGTGACGGATGCGGATAGCGGCGAGAGCCTGACGCAGACGGTGACGATCACGGTTGATCCGGTGACGGATCTGACGGCGGCGGATGACACGCTGACGGTCGACGAAGACAGTGTTGCGAACCCAGGCGATGTGTCGACGAATGACAGTACGCTGTCGGGTGGCACGCTGACGTATGCGGTTGATACGGATGTCAGTAACGGCACGCTGAACTTGAATGGCGACGGTACGTACACGTACACGCCGGATGCGAACTTCAACGGCACGGATAGCTTCACGTATGTGGTGAGTGATGCGGCGAGTGGAGAGAGCTCGACGGAGACGGTTGTAATCACGGTGACGGCGAACGTCGATGACGGCGCGGCGGTTGTGGTGAGTGGCGCGAGTGATACGGGCGACGAAGATACGGTTCTGTCGAACACGCTGGTTGTGAGTGATGCGGATGGTCTGTCGGCGAGTCCGTATGCGATAGCGAGCCAGGGCAGTAATGGCACGGCGTCGATAGATGCGACGAGTGGCGCGTGGACGTACACGCCGGATGCGAACTTTAACGGCACGGACAGCTTTACGGTTGTGGTGACGGATGCGGAAGGGTTCACGTCGACGGTGACGTTGAATGTGACGGTTGATCCGGTCGTTGATCTGAGTGTTGGTGCGGACACGTTGACGGTGACGCAGGACGGTAGCGGAGGCGGCGATCTGTCGAGTAATGACAGTACGACGTCGGGCGGTGTTTTGAGTTATGCGTTGGATGCTGGCGGCGATGTGAGTGATGGCACGCTGGTTCTGAATGGAGATGGTAGTTACACGTACACGCCGGATGTTGGGTTCACGGGCACGGATAGCTTCACGTATGTGGTGAGTGATGCGGCGAGTGGAGAGAGCTCGACGGAGACGGTTGTAATCACGGTGACGGCGAACGTCGATGACGGCGCGGCGGTTGTGGTGAGTGGCGCGAGTGATACGGGCGACGAAGATACGGTTCTGTCGAACACGCTGGTTGTGAGTGATGCGGATGGTCTGTCGGCGAGTCCGTATGCGATAGCGAGCCAGGGCAGTAATGGCACGGCGTCGATAGATGCGACGAGTGGCGCGTGGACGTACACGCCGGATGCGAACTTTAACGGCACGGACAGCTTTACGGTTGTGGTGACGGATGCGGAAGGGTTCACGTCGACGGTGACGTTGAATGTGACGGTTGATCCGGTCGTTGATCTGAGTGTTGGTGCGGACACGTTGACGGTGACGCAGGACGGTAGCGGAGGCGGCGATCTGTCGAGTAATGACAGTACGCTGTCGGGCGGTGTTTTGAGTTATGCGTTGGATGCTGGCGGCGATGTGAGTGATGGCACGCTGGTTCTGAATGGAGATGGTAGTTACACGTACACGCCGGATGTTGGGTTCACGGGCACGGATAGCTTCACGTATGTGGTGAGTGATGCGGCGAGTGGAGAGAGCTCGACGGAGACGGTTGTAATCACGGTGACGGCGAACGTCGATGACGGCGCGGCGGTTGTGGTGAGTGGCGCGAGTGATACGGGCGACGAAGATACGGTTCTGTCGAACACGCTGGTTGTGAGTGATGCGGATGGTCTGTCGGCGAGTCCGTATGCGATAGCGAGCCAGGGCAGTAATGGCACGGCGTCGATAGATGCGACGAGTGGCGCGTGGACGTACACGCCGGATGCGAACTTTAACGGCACGGACAGCTTTACGGTTGTGGTGACGGATGCGGAAGGGTTCACGTCGACGGTGACGTTGAATGTGACGGTTGATCCGGTCGTTGATCTGAGTGTTGGTGCGGACACGTTGACGGTGACGCAGGACGGTAGCGGAGGCGGCGATCTGTCGAGTAATGACAGTACGACGTCGGGCGGTGTTTTGAGTTATGCGTTGGATGCTGGCGGCGATGTGAGTGATGGCACGCTGGTTCTGAATGGAGATGGTAGTTACACGTACACGCCGGATGTTGGGTTCACGGGCACGGATAGCTTCACGTATGTGGTGAGTGATGCGGCGAGTGGAGAGAGCTCGACGGAGACGGTTGTAATCACGGTGACGGCGAACGTCGATGACGGCGCGGCGGTTGTGGTGAGTGGCGCGAGTGATACGGGCGACGAAGATACGGTTCTGTCGAACACGCTGGTTGTGAGTGATGCGGATGGTCTGTCGGCGAGTCCGTATGCGATAGCGAGCCAGGGCAGTAATGGCACGGCGTCGATAGATGCGACGAGTGGCGCGTGGACGTACACGCCGGATGCGAACTTTAACGGCACGGACAGCTTTACGGTTGTGGTGACGGATGCGGAAGGGTTCACGTCGACGGTGACGTTGAATGTGACGGTTGATCCGGTCGTTGATCTGAGTGTTGGTGCGGACACGTTGACGGTGACGCAGGACGGTAGCGGAGGCGGCGATCTGTCGAGTAATGACAGTACGACGTCGGGCGGTGTTTTGAGTTATGCGTTGGATGCTGGCGGCGATGTGAGTGATGGCACGCTGGTTCTGAATGGAGATGGTAGTTACACGTACACGCCGGATGTTGGGTTCACGGGCACGGATAGCTTCACGTATGTGGTGAGTGATGCGGCGAGTGGAGAGAGCTCGACGGAGACGGTTGTAATCACGGTGACGGCGAACGTCGATGACGGCGCGGCGGTTGTGGTGAGTGGCGCGAGTGATACGGGCGACGAAGATACGGTTCTGTCGAACACGCTGGTTGTGAGTGATGCGGATGGTCTGTCGGCGAGTCCGTATGCGATAGCGAGCCAGGGCAGTAATGGCACGGCGTCGATAGATGCGACGAGTGGCGCGTGGACGTACACGCCGGATGCGAACTTTAACGGCACGGACAGCTTTACGGTTGTGGTGACGGATGCGGAAGGGTTCACGTCGACGGTGACGTTGAATGTGACGGTTGATCCGGTCGTTGATCTGAGTGTTGGTGCGGACACGTTGACGGTGACGCAGGACGGTAGCGGAGGCGGCGATCTGTCGAGTAATGACAGTACGACGTCGGGCGGTGTTTTGAGTTATGCGTTGGATGCTGGCGGCGATGTGAGTGATGGCACGCTGGTTCTGAATGGAGATGGTAGTTACACGTACACGCCGGATGTTGGGTTCACGGGCACGGATAGCTTCACGTATGTGGTGAGTGATGCGGCGAGTGGAGAGAGCTCGACGGAGACGGTTGTAATCACGGTGACGGCGAACGTCGATGACGGCGCGGCGGTTGTGGTGAGTGGCGCGAGTGATACGGGCGACGAAGATACGGTTCTGTCGAACACGCTGGTTGTGAGTGATGCGGATGGTCTGTCGGCGAGTCCGTATGCGATAGCGAGCCAGGGCAGTAATGGCACGGCGTCGATAGATGCGACGAGTGGCGCGTGGACGTACACGCCGGATGCGAACTTTAACGGCACGGACAGCTTTACGGTTGTGGTGACGGATGCGGAAGGGTTCACGTCGACGGTGACGTTGAATGTGACGGTTGATCCGGTCGTTGATCTGAGTGTTGGTGCGGACACGTTGACGGTGACGCAGGACGGTAGCGGAGGCGGCGATCTGTCGAGTAATGACAGTACGACGTCGGGCGGTGTTTTGAGTTATGCGTTGGATGCTGGCGGCGATGTGAGTGATGGCACGCTGGTTCTGAATGGAGATGGTAGTTACACGTACACGCCGGATGTTGGGTTCACGGGCACGGATAGCTTCACGTATGTGGTGAGTGATGCGGCGAGTGGAGAGAGCTCGACGGAGACGGTTGTAATCACGGTGACGGCCGTAGCAGGCGATGTACCTGTAGCGGTAGATGATGCTGTGACTGTATCCGAAGACACGTTGTTCAGTGGGGATGTCAGTGTAAACGACACTGCCTCAACGGATGGTGGAAATACCTATAGCGCTGCGGCGAACAGCCTGCAGGGCGGTTCTGTGGTAATGAACACAGATGGCACCTTTGACTACACGCCTCCAGCGAACTTTAGTGGAGTTGACAGTTTCACCTATACCCTTACGGATGTGGATGGGGATGCTTCGAGCGCAACGGTTACGATTACTGTAAGCCCAGCTGACGATGCACCTGATATACCTAATGATTCGATTGTTGTTGGTGTCACTGAAGACAGCACGAACACACCTTTGGGTATTCCAGCACCGACTGATATTGATACCGGTGACACCCTAACGATTACCGTGAACCAGGTACCGCTGGTTTCGCAAGGGGTAATCACTATTGGCGCTGGCGGCGCGGTGGTTAGCGCTTCGGATACTCTGACTCCTGCCCAGCTGACACAATTGGTGTTTACGCCGGCGCCTAACTATGACGGTGTGGTTGACCAATTCCTCTACGAAGTATCCGACGGCACGCCTGAGGATGAAGCTAGCGGTTCGGTTTCTATCATCATGGTGTTTGTTGATGATTTGAGTGTCGGCGCAGACACATTGACAGTTTCCCAGAATAGTTCGGGCGCTGGAGACCTGTCGAGCAACGACAGCACGACCTCAGGCGGTGTGTTGACGTACGCGTTAACGGGTGGCGGCGATGTGTCGGATGGAACACTGCTCCTCAATGGTGATGGCACGTACACCTATACACCGACACCTGGCTTCACGGGTACCGATAGCTTCACGTATGTGGTGACGGACGCAGCGAGCGGTGAGAGCTCGACGGAGACGGTTGCTATCACGGTGACAGCGAACGTTGATGATGGCCCCACTACAATCATCAGTGGTGGTAGTGCGACGGGCGACGAAGACACAACGTTCGGGGCCACACTGGTAGTCAATGACGTGGACGGTTTGGGACCAACGCCGTTTGCTATCAACGTCCAGGGCACAAATGGCACGGCGTCTGTTGATGCGGCGAGTGGTGCTTGGACCTACACCCCGAATGCGGACTTTAACGGCACCGATAGCTTCGTGATTAGAGTGACTGACGCCGACGGATTCGCGTCATCTGCGACCATTTCGGTCACCGTAACTTCGGACATCGATATTGTTCCTGATACAGGAACGACATTCACAGATACTCCGCTGACGGCAGATGTGTCTATTAATGACACCTTTGAAGGCGCGCCGCTTTATACGATCAATAACGATGCGGCCAGCGGAACAGTCGTAGATAACGGCAACGGTGGTTACACGTACACACCAAATGCTGGATTTACTGGCACAGACAGCTTTACCTATAGCGTTGTTAGCGGCGGTGTAACTGAGGCGTCTACAGTGACGGTGACGGTAACGCCTCCGCCCAGCCCGCCGACAGATATTACGCTGACCAACGACACGGTGACGGAAAATCAGGCCGGCGCCGTGATAGGCCAGCTTGCTACGGTCGATGCTGATGCTGGAGATACGCATAGCTATACGGTAAGCGACGGTCGCTTTGAAGTAGACGGTCTGGGTCAGCTGAAATTGCGTCCTGGCATCGCGCTGGATTTTGAAGCCGAGCCCACGGTAGCGCTGCAGATAATTACTGAAGACAGCACGGGTCTGACTTATAGCGAGATATTTACGATCTCGGTAGTCGATATTGTTGAAGGCTCGGCACCGGCAGCGCCGACCGTCACCTCGCAAGTCACGAACGATACGACGCCAGTTGTCAGAGGAACGAGCACGCTGCAGCCGGGGCAGTTCCTCGAAGTCACCGTTAACGGCGTGACTTACGTCGAGGCAGATCCAGAGCTCACCTTGATCGGAGGTAACTGGTCTCTGGCGCTCACTACGCCACTAGCCGATGGCAGCTACGAAGTGATAGCGCGGGTTACAGATGCTGGTGGCAGTACGATCACCGATAGCACCAGTAACGAATTGGTTATTGATACATCCGGGCCAGCTGCGCCGACGGTTGTAACGCAGCTAACCAATGATCCTGCGCCGACCATTACTGGTACGGCCAATGTTCAGGCTGGCGAAACGCTCACGGTAGTTGTTGATGGTGTGACCTATACCGAGGGCGGCGGCGCATTGAGTTTGCTGGGTAACCAATGGACCTTGATTGTCCCTGATGCCAACGCTTTGGATGACGGTACCTACAACGTTATTGCCAGCGTTACAGACCCTGCAGGCAACTCGAGCGTTGATAGCACCTCATCAGAATTGGTGATTGATCTGACTCCGCCGCAGCCACCCACGGTCGTTGCGCAGATCACGGCAGACACGACGCCTTTGATTACAGGCAGCGTTACGTCGACAGCGGATGAGGTGCTATCCGTCAGCGTCAATGGCGTTCTGTACACAGAAGGCGACGGAAACCTCACGGTTAGCGGTTCAACCTGGACTCTCGTCATCCCTGCCAATGACGTGCTTGATGTGGGCGTCTACGAAGTGACGGCCTCGCTCAGTGATCCCGCGGGCAATATTAGCGTCGACGTCACGGCAAATGAGCTTAACGTTGGTTCTGTCGCTACGCCGCCAACTGTTGTTAGCCAGACAACCTCGGATCCGAACCCGACTGTAACTGGAACTTACGATAGCGCTCGCTCAGTGGGCGGCCTGACGGTAACCGTCAATGGCGTGGCTTACGTGCTAGGTGATAGTCCCTTCTTGTCGGTTAATGGCAATGCGTGGATGCTTAACCTCGCCGGCGCGACGCCGCTGGCAGATGGCACATACAATGTGGTGGCGACATCTATTGATCAGTTCGGGTTCGTCTCAACAGACGCAACGGCTGGTGAACTGACTATCGATTCGACACCGCCTGCCGTTCCGACAGTTAACGAACTCACGACCCGGGACGATACCCCCAGCTTGACTGGCACCGTGGCACTGCAGCCGGGCGATATATTCACGGTTCGTGTTGATGGAACGACTTATACAGAGGGCGACGGGCGTCTTACGCTAGTGGGTAGTTTGTGGACCCTGAATGTGCCTGCGCCATTAGAAGATGGCCGCTATGAAGTTGTCGCGACGGTATCCGATGCGGTTGGAAACATCAGTCGCGACGTTAGCCGTCTTGAGCTCACGATAGATAGCACGGCACCTATCATGCAATCTCAAGTCTTCAACTATGCTGAGGACTCCAGTGCATCAGATATCCTGGGCCGGCTACAGGCTATCGATAGAAGCGGTTTGTCTTCCTATGGTTTCCTTTGGGCTGACGGATCTGTCCGTGCTCAAACCCCGGACGGCTATTACGCGGTTGATTCAGTGGGTAATGTCCGCCTTACCAGTACAGGCGAAGCTGGCGAGGCTAACGATTTTGAATCCGGCTCCAACCGCTATCAATATACGGTCGTGGCCACAGACCTACTGAGCCAAAGCAGCCGAGCGGCGGTAACGCTTTCCGTGCTCAACGTCGATGATGTTATTCCAGTGCCAGATCCGGGCACTCCGCCTCCGGGCGCAAATGCAGGCGATCGTGGGCCCAACAATAATGTGCCGCAGACCGGTACTGAAGGAGGCAGCAGTAGTGAAGCCGACGGCGACAGCGGCCGCTATACAAATGTCGACTTCGACTACAGTGACCCTATCGATCCTGGCAGCAACTTAAGCTTCGCGGATGACCAGTTACGCCTGCAGATAAATCCGTCGGACCAACCGGTAGCAGCGGAAGGCACGACGGAAGTATCGCTACCCTATAACACCTTTACGCACGATGATCCGTTCGCGTCTATCGCCGTCGAGGCGACGCTGGCAGATGGCTCCGCACTGCCGGATTACATCAGCTTCGATCCGAACTCTCAGAGCTTTACGGTAGATGGCGAAGCAGCGCTGTCTGAAGGTGTGAGCGAGCTAGCGGTTCGGCTGGTTGCTACCGACGATCAAGGCCAAACGGCGTCAGGTAGCTTCCGCATTGAAGTGCTCAACGAGGATGGTCGTCCTGCCGAAGCCGCTGGCGAAGAGCGCGATGCAGTAGCGCAGCGCGGCGAGTCTCGATTTGATGGCGAAGATGCAGATATAAACGAGCCCGCACTATCCGTTAGAGACGATGCTGGCGATGTAGCAGTCGCGGACGCTGACGAGCAGCTTATTCGCTTGACCGTGAATTTCGAGAACCAGCGGGTTCTGGCCGAGGGTGGCGCCACTATCGCATTGCCTGCCAATACGTTTGAGCACAGCAATCCAGACGAAGAGTTGTTCATAGAAGCGACGCTGATCGACGGCAGCGCGCTGCCCTCCTACGTCATATTTGACGCCGACACGATGACCTTCCTCATAGACGGTGCCGCGGCTTCGGCTGCGGGCGAGACGGAGATTACGATCGCAGTAGTAGGGCGCGATGCGGCGGGCAATAGCGCCAATGGAGTGTTTGTTATTCAGGTTGAGTCTCTGGAAGAAATGATCGCTGAGAGCGAGAAAGACGAGCCCGTGGTCAGCGAAGCCAGCGAAAAAGAAGGCGAAGCACCTGTTCTAGAGCTTGAACCCGGTGCGGATGAGGAGTTGCCCGTAGAGGAGGATCAAGCTGCGGCAGAAGACGATTCGGAAGGCGATGAGCCTAAACAGGCAGATTCAAGACAAAACCTGGATTCACAACTGGAGAAAGCATCGCGGTATACTCTCGCCCACAAAATTGAACAGCTTCTGGACGATATCAAGAACCTGTTCACATAACTACAATAAAAACAGTTGCTTAAAGCCGGGTTTGAGTATCATGTAGGGGATACAAGATACTTTTAAATCCTTTAGGAGCTTTGTCTGACGTGTTGTTAAAGTTCGGGCGGTTGGCGTGCATCTGTGTGCTAGCCGGCTGTGCAATGAATCCCCAGCCATTATCGGAAACCGATGTGTCCGATGTGTTGGCCGAGGATCAGGAACTGATACAGCAGTTCCGTTCACCTCTAAACGGACCGATCGGTCTGCATGAGGTGATGTCACGTGCTGTCCTAAATAATCTCGAACATCGCGTTGCGCGCATGGAGCAGGCGGTTGCCATGGGCAGCTTCGAGCTCGCTCGTTATGAAATGCTGCCACAGTTGGATGCTCGCTACGGGCGCTACTCTCGCAACAATCTGAATGCCTCAACCTCCATCTCAGTTGCTACCGGTGAGGAGTCTCTGGAGGCGTCAACGTCTCAAGAAAAAGATCATGACCTGGGCAATTTCAGCGCATCCTGGAATTTGCTCGATTTCGGCGTCAGCTATTATCAGGCACAGCAAGAAGCGGATCGTTATCTGATATCACGCGAGTCACGCAAGCGCGTGCTCTCCAATTTACTTCAACAGGCCCGCATGCTCTATTGGCGCGCCTGGGCTGCTCAGCACACCGCCGATGACGTGGAACGAGTGTTGGGGGAGGCCAAGCAGGCTTACGCTGAAGTATCTCAGGTAATTGAGAATCGCCAGTACACCAGCATCCTGCCCAATCTTAGGATGAAGCGTCAGCTGTTTGATCTGATCCGTGAGTTGGAAACGCTGTCAGAAGAACTGACAGAGGCTCGAATTGAGCTCGCGCAAGTCATCAACGTACCGACGCGCTCTGATATAAGCCTGGCGGGCGTTCAGCCAGCTGGTGAGCTGGCAAGTATTGATAGCCTGCCCACCCTACCGGTAATAGATGAAGATCCGGTGCAGATGGAGATGACTGCGCTTTATAACAGCACAGAGCTGGCCGAGCAGATATACAACGTGCGCATCGACCAGGCCGAAACGCGTAAAGCGCTTCTGCGATTGCTCCCGGGAGTAGAGATTTCCTACAACAACAGCTATGACTCTAATAACCTGCTGGTCTTTAATAACTGGACCGAAATGGGCGCGGAAGTGAGCTGGAACCTTTTCAATCTGGCGACTACCAAGCAAGTGCTGGAAAGCTCTGACTTGCGCGAGGAGTTGGCGATGCAGCGACGCCTGGCGGTGAACATGGCGGTTGTCACCAAACTGAATCTGGCGGTTTACCAATACAATATTTCGCTGCGCAAGTTGCAGCAAGCTCGCGAGGTCAAAGCGATAGATAGTGAAATCGCAAAACATACGCGCAACGCGGCTATTTCCTCTGCGGCCTCGAAAGTAGAAAGCGTGTTGACGTCAGCCGCATCATTGCGAACCGATCTGAGTCTGCTGCAGGCGTATGCCGACGCGCAGTCAGCTTACGGAGCCGTTCTCGTGTCCTTGGGGCTCAACCCGGTACCCGAAACCTACATGGGTTTAGAAATCCATGAGCTAACCAATCTCATCGCGGCATACGATCAAACCTGGCAGGGTGGCAATATACCCATCATGGACTACTAGGCGGTACAATCCTGCAAAGGCCCTGTTGACGCCAGTCACAAGGAGTACCGTACTATCATGCAATCCAATCCGTTCACTCGGCTTTCGAACTTCGCACTTACCGCGTTCCTGTGTTCTTCCTGGGCTGGCGCTCAGACGTTAGACGACTTTGACGGTGACCTTCTGCCCGGCTTGCAGACCAATGTCGTGAGGGCGCAACTTGTTCCCCTCCAAAAAGGCGTATTTTCCGCAGGAATTAGCGCAATCGTCGAACGCATGGCGGTGCAAGAGGGCGATACGGTTAGCCGCGGTGACCTGCTTCTCAGTTTTGACTGCGATCGGGTTGAAGCTTCCCACGCCACCGCTATCGCTCGTGTAAACAGCGCCGAGGCGACGTTGGAAGTGAACCGCGAACTGGTCAAGCTCAATAGCGTTGGGCCTCTCGAGGTAAAGCTCAATGAGGCAGAGTTGGATGGTGCAAAAGGTGAGCTGGCCTTCGTTAATGCGCAGCTAAAACACTGCGAGATACGCGCTCCCTTCGATGGTGCCGTTACCAGCCGAGCTGTTGAAGCGTTTCAATTTGTTGAAGAAGGCGGTGCGCTGCTTGAGCTGGTCTCGAAGGACGCGCTAGAGGTCAGGATGCTAATGCCGTCGACTTCACTTTCCTGGCTGAAGGAGGGATCAGGTTTCACCATGTATGTTGAAGAGCTCGAGCTGGCCATGCCTGGGAGCATCGTTCGCATCGGCGGTGCCGTCGATCCGGTCAGCCTGACGATTCCCGTATTTGGAACTTTGCAGGACGCAACGCCGTCTTTGCTACCGGGCATGAGTGGTCGAGTCGAATTCGATATTCTGGAGACTGAGTAATGTCAGAGGCCGGCGCTGAGCAACAGCTAAAGGCCCTGGCAAATCTGCTGCTTCTGCAACAACGCCTGCGTGAGGCGAGCACCGAGGCCGAGCTAGGCTTTCTGCTGACCAACGACACCCGCAGCCTGGTTGACTATAGAAGTGCCGTACTGTGGATGGCTAGCTCTGCACGCCCCGGCGGAGGCTGGATAAGCAGCGTCTCCGGGGCCGTCGACCATGACGACCGCTCTCCCTACGTGCAATGGATGCGCGCCCTGTGTAAGGAGCTTAACGGCCACCGAGAGCCTGAACCACGCGTCCTCACAAAAGCGGATGTTTCCGAGTCGCTGGCGGGCGAATGGGCAAAGCACGGCGACACGCTGTTGCACTGGTGCCCGATCTACTCCGGTTCAGGTTACTACATTGGTGCGCTAGCCTTTTGGCGTGACAAGCCGGTTTTGGAGGCGCAGCAGCGCGTCCTTCGGTTTTGGCTTTCGGCTGCCGGTTACAGCATTTCCGCGCTACGTGGGAAAGCGTTCGCCCGACCGCGCTTTGTGTGGACTAAGAAGCGTAAAAGAATCGCTGCTGCCGTAGGCTTGGCCTCAGCGCTACTGATGTTCCTGCCGGTTAGGCTCAGTGTGCTGGCGCAGGCTGAAATCGTAGCGCGAGACCCTTTGATCGTACGTTCACCCTTGGATGGCATCGTCAGCACAATTTCCGTGCGGCCTAATGCGCTCGTAGCCGCGGGTGACCTGCTTCTTAATCTTGATGACACAGAGCTATTGACGCAGCTAAAAGTCGCCGAGCAAACCCTCTCAATCAGCCGGGCCCAATATCAACAAGCGGGGCAGGCAGCGAGTTTTGACAGAGACGCAAAGGCTTCTATCAGGGTGTTGGCCCTGGAGATTGAAAAACGCGAGGCCGAAGTGACATATGTTAAGTCACTGCTCAAGCGCAGCGCGGTTGAGGCTCATCAAGCTGGCGTAATTATTATGCCCAGCCCCGACGAGCTTATTGGCAAGCCAGTGGTAACCGGCGAACGTTTGTTAACTATTGCCGATCCTGGCAATACGCAGCTAGAGGCCTGGCTTCAGGTTGGCGACGATATTCCTCTGGTCAATGGCGCCGAGATACAGTTTTTCCCGAATGTTGCGCCCGATAAAAAGTTCACCGCCAGCTTGGAGAGGATGGACTATCGAGCGTCCAATACCGAAACCGGTGAGCTCGCATTTCGTTTAAGAGGCCGTTTTGAAAGTGCAGAGACGCTACCAAGAATTGGTATGCGTGGCACTGCGAAGCTTTATGGTGATCACGTTACGCTGGGTTATTACCTGTTCCGGCGTCCGCTAGCGGTGCTAAGACGTTGGATTGGAGTGTAGCAGTTGAGCTTGCCCAGAAACCTACGACAGGAGCTGGAGCTTTTTGAAGTAGCGCCCTTCGAGGATGGCTCCCCCCGATGGCGGCTCTATGATCGCGCCGCTAATAAATTCTTCGATCTCGGCTGGCTGGAGGTGGAGATTCTTCAGGAACTGCGCAGCAGTACCGACCCAGAACTAAGCAGCGCAGGGCTCGCAAAAATCGTCGCCGATCGAGCGCGTGTGATGTGCAGTTCACAGCAGATCGATGAGTTCGTTGAGTTTCTGCAAGATAACGACCTGTACTGGATTGAAGGCGAGCGCGCTCAAGAGCGCCGAAAGCGATTACGCACGCCGCGTTGGAAAGAGCTGGGCGTGAAGATTTGGCGGCAATATCTGTTTCTTCGTGTGCCGCTCCTTTACCCGGATGGCTTGCTCGACAAACTGCTGCCCTACACACAATGGGCCTTTAAGCCTCGAACATGGTGGGCTTTGGCGGCGATTGCCCTGTTCGCGATTTATCTTACATCGCGGCAGATGGACTATTTCTTTAATACCTTCGTGGGCTATTTCACCCCAGAGGGTCTGATCTATTTTGGTATTGCAGTCATTCTCAGCAAGGTCCTGCATGAGTTTGGCCACGCGCTAACGGCGCGTAAATTAGGCTGCTCGGTGCGAGCGATGGGCGTTGCCATATTGGTTTTCTGGCCCATTCTCTATACGGACACCACAGATGCCTGGCGTCTGCGTTCACGCTATAAACGCGCGATGATCGGCGTGGCCGGAATGGTGGTAGAGCTCGGCCTTGCGGCGGTTTGCCTATTGCTCTGGAATCTGGTGCCAGACAGCTTTCTCCGCAATATCCTGTTTATGATGTCCACTACCACCTGGGTTTTAACTCTTGCGGTAAATCTCAATCCGCTTATGCGGTTCGATGGCTACTACATCCTGTCGGACCTGACTGGCGTCGAGAACTTGCAAGAACGTGGCAACGCCATGGGCCTCTGGAAACTGCGGGAGTGGATTTTTGGATATGGCAGACCGGCGCCGGATTCCAAACATCGCTGGTTGATCATCTACGCTTACGCCGTGTGGCTCTACCGTCTACTCATATTTTTCGGCATTGCCTACATCGTTTACACCTACTTTTTTAAAGCGCTTGGTATTGTGTTGGCGGTGGCGCAGGTCTACCGACTGCTGGTAATCCCCATTGGCAAAGAGCTTGTAAACTGGTGGGAATGGAGAGATCAAGCTAACAAAGGGTCGCTAAAACAAAGCGCTGTCGTGTTAACAGGTGCTCTTTTGTTTGTGGTCTTACCCGTCGACAGAAAGCTGGAACTTCCGGCCTACTGGCAGGCGCGCTCGGTTGTAACGCTTTATGCCCCAATTTCAGGAAGGCTCGCCGTTATGCCGGACGATGATGTGGCATTGGTTGAAACAGGTGAATCCATTGTTGAAATCGCTTCCCCGGATTTGC
Organism: Cellvibrionales bacterium; assembly: GCA_043585095.1. Taxonomy (GTDB): domain Bacteria; phylum Pseudomonadota; class Gammaproteobacteria; order Pseudomonadales; family Halieaceae; genus JANQIO01. Next base: position 3,323,228 of record CP121321.1, on the reverse strand, counting down.
AGTTCAATTACGATCAAGCGACTCACGACTTGCGCGCTAGTCGCTACCAGCTCGAACGAACGAGCTTTGGCGCGGGACTGGCACAAGACCGGCTCGCACTGCAGGCCAAGTTACAGGGGGCAATAGAGACACGCACAAATCTGCTGGCTCAACTCGAGGACGCGCGCCTGATTGCGCCATTTGATGGCAGGATCACCGATCGTCAATGGGACCTGCGTGAAGGAGACTGGGTCAGTAAGGGGGATAAGTTACTGACGCTGCTTGACGACACCTCAGGTGAGGTCATCGCGTTCGTCGGCGAGTCCGAACTGCGCGCGATTCGAGAAGGCGCTACCGGACTGTTCTATCCTGAAGGGGGTACGCGCGGGCCGCAAAAAGTGACCTTGGTCCAAGTGGATGGTTTTGCCGTTGAAACACTGGAGCATCCCTATGTTGCCTCAACCTATGGTGGCGGACTTGACGTGAGGGATGGCAATGATGGCGAGCTGATTCCGCAGCGTGCAACTTATCGGCTGCAGCTTGAGACTACCTCGCCTGTAAAAGATCGCGTGTTGCGCGGTCAATTGGTGCTAGACGCCGAAGCGCGGTCTTTCGCGGGCGTATTGTGGCGACAATTACTTGGCATTTGGCGAAGAGAGAGCGGCATATGATGTCTTACATCCAAATTCATACCAGAGCATTTCTGTTAACGGCGATGGCAGTGTTGCTTGCAGCCTGTGCGACGGCTGAGCGTCACCATGGCGCCGTAATGACTGACGAAGCCAGTGCTCTGTTGCAATCCCATGCGGCGCAGGTCGTTCGCATGAGGCCGGTCAGAGCAACGCAAATGGGCCTTTACGACGACGATATTGGCGTACGGCTGGCAGACGCCATGGATGATTATGGCACTGGTTCTCTGAGAGAGTGGCGACGCAACGTCCGCGCTATGCGTGCTGAGCTGAAAGCGCTTCCGGATGATGCGATTGATCCGTTTACGCGCAAAGTCATGGATAACATTTACCGGGTGTATCAGGGCGCTGAAGACATTCCTTTTGGCTACGTTGATTCGCAGGGTAGACACCGTCCATTCATTATAAATCCTCTGGAGCACCCGCTTCAGTATGTCCCGTTTGTTATGACGCGCTTTCAACGTATTGAAAGTGCCGAAGATGCGGCAGACTATTTGCGCCGCATGTGGGCACTTAGCAGTTTGGTCGATAGCGTCTTGGGCAAGTTCAATGCCGATGCGGATGCAGGATGGATACCGCCAAGACCGGTTCTGGAAGGCGGGCTTTCGTTTCTGGAGGACTTTACCCGCGGCGCGCCTGATCAGCACAGCCTGGTGACTAATCTGGTAGACAAGGTGGCTACAGTCCGCGAATTGGATGAGGAGCAGCGCGACAAGATTCGCAACGAAGCCATCGCCATCATGATCAGGGTGGTCTACCCGTCATACCAAAATGCGGCCGAAACAGTGCGCGCGCGATTGCCAGAAACCGACCAACGCGCCGGTATTTGGGCGCGGCCCCTGGGAGCCAAGTTCTACGAAGCCGCCATTCGGAATGAGTCCGGCAGCTTGCGCTCCGCAGATGAAATTCATCAGTTGGGTTTACAGGAGGTTGCGCGCATTTTGGCAGAGATGGATCAACGACTCGACGCGCTAGGACTGACGTCAGGCAGCGTCGCTGAACGGATGCGTACACTCGCTGCTGAAAAGCAATTCCTCTTTCCCGACAGTGATGCCGGCCGCGCTGCGCTTTTGGCCAAGGCCAGGTCCGATCTTGCCGATATAACAGCACGCTTGCCGAACTATTTCGGCGTGTTGCCCAGGCAAGCTGTACGCATTGAGCGGATGCCTTTAGAGGCTGAAGCCGGCGGGGCGATGGGAATATATTACGGACCTCCGATTGGTGGCGGCGGCGAAGGTTTGTTTGTTTTGAACATGCGCTCAATGACGGAACTGCCAGCATTTACGATTCCGACATTGGTATATCACGAGACCATGCCGGGTCATCACTTGCAGTATTCCATCGCGCGCGCCAGGACCAGGCGCCCCCTGCTGTGGACGCAGGCGCCCACCGGCGGTTTTGGCGAGGGGTGGGGCTTATATGCCGAACTCTTGGCCGCCGAGATGGGTGTTTATGAAGATGATGCTTACGGGGACCTCGGCAGGCTGCGCGATGAACTGAAGCGCGCCGTCCGCCTGGTAGTCGACACGGGGCTGCACAGTAAGCGCTGGTCGATGACGAAGGCGATGACCTATATGTCTGAAACGACCGGGAAGGGTCAGCAAGAGGTACGTGCGGAAGTCGTTAGATACATGGCGTGGCCCGGACAAGCGCTATCTTACAAAATGGGCATGATAGGCCTGTTAGAGCTAAGGCAGGAGGCGCGAAAGGCCTTTCAGGCGAGAGGCGAGGCTTTTGATATTCGAGAGTTTCACGACCGCGTGCTGGCAAGTAGCCCGGCCCCCGTCTCGATTATTAAGGCAGCATTGAAGCCGTGGTATAGGGGTAAGGAAACGAGGCAATAACCGTGCTTGCCAGGCGTCCGTTTAAGCTACCACTCGCCGGTGTTCTCCATTGATTGCCAGGGTTCTTGAGCGGGCAGTGCATCGCCTTTCTGTAGCAGCTCGATGGAGATGTTATCCGGTGATCGGACAAATGCCATATGCCCGTCTCGTGGGGGGCGATTAATCACTACGCCGCTATCCATCAAACGCTGGCAAGTCGCGTAAATATCATCGACGCGGTAGGCGAGGTGTCCAAAATTACGGCCGCCCTCGTACTCTTCCGGATCCCAGTTGTGGGTAATTTCCAACAACGGGCGACTTGCACTCTTCGCTGCTTCTGCGTCGCCGGGCGCAGCCAGGAAAACCAGCGTAAAGCGGCCTGCCTCGCTGTCGTAGCGGTTGATTTCGACCAATCCGAGCTTAGCGCAGAAGAAATCCAGCGTCGCATCTAAATCGCTGGCGCGGATCATCGTGTGCAGGTATTCCATAGCGTTCTAGCCGTTAGCTTGCAGTTTCGGCTAGTGTATCGGCTTCCTGTTCGCTTTGCCCAAGTGCGCGCTTTGCCGCGGCACGCCCTGCCAGCCGGCCAGAGAACGTTGCGTCGCCAACAGACATGCCGCTTGAATAGCCTTCGCCGCGTCGCACCACGCCGCAGGCGGTGCGCCCGGCGGCATACAGGCCCGGTATCGGATCGCGAACGGGATCGACGACTTCGCCGTCTGGCAGCGTATCGAGCCCGCCAAGGGTGAAGTACGGCCAGAACGATCCTCTACCGGGCGTCACGTCTAGTGCGACTAACGGCGGCTGCAGTGGCTCCAGCCATTCGGCTGCTTTATGAAAGAACGGGTCTTCGCCTTGCGCGGCAAAACGGTTATACAGGTCCACGGTGGTCGTCAGCGAGGTTTCTGGTAGCCCGAGTTCCTCCTCGAGTTCAGCCACGGTTTCACCGGTGCCGACGACTTCAGCCGCCATAAAGTTCATTTTCTCGTAATCACCGTACTGGTCGACTGTCATCACGAAGAAGTGGCGGTCGCTGCCATCGTTCAGGATCGCCTCGCCTAACCGGGAGTGGTAAACGTCCTCGTTAATAACGCGCTGGCCTTTGTCGTTCACAAGAATGCCATAGGTAATCGTAGCGGGCGGGTAGTAAGGCAAGCTGATGAAGCCTTCATGCATGTTAATCGCCGCTGCTCCGACGCCCATGCCCATCAGGATGCCGCTGCCAGTATCGCCGGGGTTGCCTATCGGTTGAGTACCAGCGACGAGTTTAGGCGCATATTTTTGAATCATTTCATCATTCATTACGAAGCCGCCTGCGCACAGGACGACGCCACCGCGAGCGCGAACGGCAACTTCTTTTTGGTCTTTGCGCACAATGATGCCCTGAACCTCATTGCTGTCATCCACCACCAGAGCCAGCGCACGGGTTTCGTACTCAACCTTAATCATGGGCCGCTTCGCGACGTTTTCTGTCACGATCTTCATAAATAAGGGCCCGCCGTTATCACCTTCAACCTGAAGATTGTGCCCGCGGGGTGCTGGCGCAGCTTCCTGCTTGAAGGGCCAGGCCTTCTCGCTGCCGGTGTACAACAGGCAGTCATCGGTAAGACACATGATCGCGCGAGTTTCGTGGAAGCTATCCTTGAAGGGCACGCCTAGCTCGACCAGCCAGTCAAAGTGTGCGGCGCTGTTTTCGCAGTAGTTGCGAATTTTTGCTTCATCTGCCTGTGGTCCGGCAGACATCATCATGTAAGTAAACATGGCCTCGGTGCTGTCGTCGAATCCGCAGGCTTTTTGTACTCGCGTGCCGCCACTGCCGCCCATGTAAATCTCGGCGCTGGACAGGGCGGTCGAACCGCCTGACGCACTGGCAAGCTCAAACAGCATGACCTCTGCACCATTGTCAGCCGCCTCGATTGCCGCACAGCCACCCGCTCCCCCGAAGCCGATCACGACAACGTCGGTTTCGGCATCCCATTTTGGTATATCGCGTACATGGCGAGGCCGGGTGGGGCGTGACTTTTGAGCGGTGCTGGCGTCTGCGTTCATGGCAAGTTTCTAGTTATCAGAATGTAGACTAATTAAAGACAGTAACACTGTTTTCAACAAGAGAATGGCGCCGTTCAGGGCACAAAAATTTGTACACGAACCGGGTATTTATGCGAATTCACGCTGGCTCCGGTACAATCGGCCCCCCCAGAGCAAATCGACCGTAATCATGTGGTTTAAGAACCTGCGAGCCTATCGCCTTACCAGCCCTTTTGATCTTTCCGCAGAACAGCTGGAAACGCAGCTTGCGGAAGCGTCGTTTACCCCCTGCGGGAAATCCCAGCCTGTTTCTATGGGGTGGGTGCCGCCGCTTGGAGACCAAGCGGAAGCTTTGGTGCATTCGGCCGGAGGTTGCATATTGCTGTCAATGCGACGCGAAGAGCGCTTGCTGCCAGCCACCGTTGTGCGAGATCAAGTCAGCGAGCGCATCACAGAGATCGAGCGTGAAGAGGGGCGTAAGGTTTATCGTAAAGAGCGTCTTCAGCTAAAGGACGAGGTGGTCCAGGACTGTCTGCCCCGAGCGTTTACGCGATCAAGCCAAATTTACGCTTACATCGATACGCGACGCAATTGGCTGTTTGTAGATGCCGCATCGGCAGCTCGTGCGGATGATTTTGTGGGCTTGTTGCGCGACTCAATAGGCACGCTGCCGCTGCTGCTGCCGCAAGTAAATCAGTCACCCGCTGCGGCGATGACCTCCTGGCTGATGCACAATAATCTGCCGGAAGACTTCGCACTTGGAAGCGACTGTGAACTGCGAGATTTGGGCGAGGACGGCGGCGTTGTACGCTGCAAGGGGCTAGAGTTAGCAGGAGAGGAAGTCGGCACGCACCTCGAGGCAGGCCGGCAAGTGGTGCGCCTGGGTGTGGAATGGGACGAGCGCCTCAGCCTGCTGTTGTGTGAAGATCTTGTATTGCGCAGGCTTCGCTTTGCAGATGCCCTTGTGGCTGAAAACGATGATGTTGACGAGGCCGACCCCATGGCGCGTATGGATGCAGACTTCGCCCTGATGACAGACGTGGTGACAGAGCTACAGGAGCGTGTCATGGCCGTTTTTGGCGGCGAGGCCGACGAGGGCTGATGCGAGCAGATACGGCGGATTACCGGGAATTATTCCTTAGTGACCTGCCGTTGCTGGACACCCGGTCTCCCGTTGAATTTCGCCGTGGCGCATTTCCCAACGCGACGAACATTCCGCTAATGACAGACGCAGAGCGCCATGAAGTGGGCATCTGCTACAAACAAAGCGGGCAATCAGCGGCTATCGAGCTGGGTCACAGCCTGGTCTCTGGAGATGAGCGCGAAAGGCGTATAGCGAGCTGGCGTGCGTTTGCCGAATCACACTCCCAAGGCTTCTTGTACTGTTTTCGCGGTGGTCTACGCTCTTCTACTGTGCAGCAGTGGATGCGCGATGCCGGCGTGGAGTACCCGCTGGTTAAAGGCGGCTACAAGGCGATGCGCGGCTTTCTTTTGGAACAACTTGTCGAGAATCTTCACGCGATGCCACCTGTGCTGATAGCGGGTCGAACCGGAAGCGGTAAGACTCGCGTGATTGCAGCGTTAGCATCCTCGATAGACTTGGAGGGTATAGCGAACCATCGCGGTAGCAGCTTCGGCAGATTGCTGGATCCACAGCCAGCCCAGATCGATTTTGAAAACGCCCTGTCGATAGACATTTTGAGAACGCGCACCAAGGGACTCAGCCGGCTGGTCATGGAAGATGAAGGCAAGCTCATCGGTCGCGTATCGCTGCCCTTGCCGCTGAGGCAGGCCATGGCGGCCGCGCCCTTGCTGGTCGTCGAAGAGTCGATCGATAGCCGTGTTGAGGTTATCTATGAAGACTATGTTCTCGACCTTGGCGCGCGCTATCAGCAGCGTTATGGTGAGCAGGGTGGCGTTCAGCATATTCAACATCTGCGCGAGGGTCTGGCGCGCATTCGCAAGCGTCTGGGCGGCGATAGATTCCAATACATTGATACCCTGCTACAGCGGGCGTTTTCATCGGCCGATAGCGAATTGCATAAAGAATGGATTGCCGACCTGTTGGTGAAGTATTACGACCCTATGTACGACTATCAATTTGCGAAGCGTGAAGGCGAGGTTGTGTTTCAGGGCGATCGCGATGCCGTTATCGCATTTGCAGACTCACGGTATTCCCAATCACGGGATATAGCCTAATGATGGGTAATCCCCTGGCACGCCGCGACTTGCTCCTCCTGGGCGGAGGGCACACACATGTTTTAGCGTTAAAGCGCCTGACGATGGATATGCCCACGGACGCGCGCATAACCCTGGTAAGCGATACGGACTATGCGCCCTATTCGGGCATGTTGCCTGGCATGGTTGCGGGACACTATGGCTTTAAAGAAGCGCATATAGACCTGCGGCACCTTTGTTCAAGCCTTGGCGTGCGTTTTGTTCAGGCTCCCGTTGAAGGCTTGCAGCCGGATGTGGGTCGGGTGCAGCTCAAGAACCGGCCACCCCTGGATTATGACCTCCTGTCTATCAATATCGGTGCGCAACCCGATGTGGATAGCGTGGAGGGCGCTGCTGAATATGCGCTGCCGGTTAAGCCTGTTGGCACCTTTTATCAGCGTTGGAAACAGCTTGAAGAAAGGCTTACCGAGAGTCCGGAAGCGCCACTGCAGCTGGCTGTGGTAGGGGGTGGAGCCGGCAGCGTTGAGCTTATATTGGCCATCAATTACAGGTTGCAAGGGCTTGCGAAGCTCACCCTGTTCAGCGGCAATGTGCTGCTGCCTGGCTATAACCCCAGGGTACAAAGGCGTGTTCGGCGTGAACTCAAAGCGCAAGGCGTCACGCTATACGAAACAACCCGGGTCTCTGAGGTGCGCGATGGCAGCGTTCAGCTCCAGACCGGCGAGTCTCTAGCCTTTGACGAAGTACTTTGGTGTACCGGCGTCACGCCGGCATCATGGCTGGCGAGCACCGGGCTTCCATTGGACGAGCGTGGCTTTTTAGTGGTTTCCGATACCTTGCAGGTTGAGGGCCATCCCGAGATATTTGCAGTAGGCGATGTCGCGGTACAGCGGCGACATCCGCGCCCTCGAGCAGGTGTGTTTGCGGTACGCCAGGCCCCAATCCTGGCGGATAACCTGGCCGCCGCCATTGTTGGAAAACCGTTGAGGGAACACACGCCGCAGCAGCTATTTCTCTCGCTAATTACCCTGGGTGATAAAACGGCCGTTGCCGAGCGCGGCGCGATTAGCGCCAGCGGTGCATGGATGTGGCGCTGGAAAGACCGTATCGACCGAAAGTTTATGGAGCAGTTCCTGGGCGTTTCGTCAGCGATGCCTGCCGATGGACAGGCGACGCCAAGTGAGCCGGTTATGCATTGTGGCGGCTGCGGCGCAAAGCTGCCAGCGGATACCTTGCGGCAGTGTTTGGCGGAGCTGGCGTCGGAGTTTCCCAACACCGTCGCATTGGAGCGATTGCAAGACGATGCGGCCATTGTTCCGTGGTCACAGCAAAGCCCGCTGATACAGACAGTGGATACGCTGCGCGCGCTGGTTGACGACCCCTATGTAATGGGGCGGATAGCAACGCTGCACGCGCTTAGCGACATCTACGCGATGGGAGCCGATCCGCACTCGGCGCAGGCGCAGATCTGTTTGCCATATTTGTCTGCCAAGCTGCAACAGCGCGATCTCAAGCAATTAATGCGCGGCGTGGTTAGCGTTTTGGACGAGGCAGATTGTCGTCTGATAGGCGGCCACACCATGGAAGGGCCAGAACTCTCCATCGGTCTCACGGTGAATGGTCAGCTTCCTGCTGCTACAGCGCTCCTGAAATCGGGCGGCAACGCCGGTGATCGCATTATCCTGGGTAAGCCTCTGGGCACAGGAGTGGCCTTTGCCGCTGCCATGCGCGGGGAACCCTGCGCGACAACCGTCTCCGCCGCGCTCAAATCCATGCTACAGAGTAACGCTGAGGCGGCGAGACTGGGGCGCATCAATCAGGTGAGCGCTTGCACCGACGTGACAGGCTTTGGCCTGCTTGGACACTTGCAGGAGATGCTGCCAAAAGGTCTTGCTGCCCGTCTGGATATTACCGCCTTCCCCTTGCTAGATGAGGCTCAGGCGCTGTGGGATGCAGGGTTTAGCAGTACGCTAGCACCGGGCAATCGCGCGGCGCTTCGGACAGAAGTCGATTGGCCACAGGCCTGCTTTGATCCACAAACCAGTGGTGGCCTGGCCTTTTTTGTTGCCGCGGAGCGAGCGCCGCTGCTGCTCGATGCCTTACTCACCGCGGGTTATGAAGCAGCCTGCATTGGTGAACTGGTGGTTCGGCAGACAGGTGAAGAGCCACTGCGGAAAGCTTAAAGCAGCGTCTGCGTACACCGCGCTCAATGTGCGCTGGCCAGCTCTTTGACACGCTCGCGGTAGCTGCGGCTGACTTTAAGCTGAGTGCCCTCCTGCAAGGCCAGCATAAATTCGCCGTTGCTAAGGCTCTGGGCTTTCTCAATACGTTCGACGTTGACTATGGTCGAACGATGGATACGTACAAACTGCAGCGGGTTGAGCAGGGCTTCCAGCTGTTTCATGGTGATGCGCATGATGTATGTGACGTTATCCGCGTGCACGCACATATAGTCGCCCGCCGCATCGATCCAATCGATACTGGCTACTCTCACAAAGTTGATCTCATCGCCGTCGCGAATAGATAGCTTCTCGGGATAGACGCTGGTGTCCCCCAGTGCGACTTCTTCGACTGCGGCAGCATCGGCTCCGCTGAGCTGCATACAGGCGCTGATCAGATTACGTTTTTGATCACCCAGGGTCCGTTTTTCATATGCATCCACCGCGCGTGCTACCGCATCGAAGAGGCGGTCGTCGTCGACTGGCTTAAGCACATAGTCGACGGCGTTCACATTAAAGGCATCGACGGCGAACTCATCAAAAGCCGTTGCAAAAACCACTAACGGCATAGTGTCACTTTGCAGGAGGCTAACAACGCCAAAGCCATCCATCCCCGGCATTTGAATATCCAGAAACATCAGGTCGGGAGCGTGTTCCGCAACCGCTGCAATCGCCTCTGCGCCGTTGCTGCATTCGGCGACTATCTCCACTGACGCACAGTTTTCCAGCCTTAGCTTGAGACCGCGTCTGGCCAGAGATTCATCATCCACAATGATGGTGCGTAGGACTGTCATGCGGCCTCCGCTGTATTGATGGTCTTCCTCATTTCAAGAGGTAGGTGAATATTGATGGTGAGACCGTGGGGGTCCGTCGTCGCCAACTCAAACGCGTGCTGACTGCCATACAGTTCGGCAAGCCGCTCGCTGGTATTAACCAGACCGACACCCTTACGCTTGGACTTTGGCCATTGTTTTGAATCGAGGCCGGGTCCGTCATCGGCAACCTGTAGTAACAGCTTACCGTGATCTTCTTTTGCACAGATACGAATGGTTCCGCCATCAATGCTCTGGGCGATTGCGTACTTGATAGCGTTCTCGATCAATGGTTGTAGCAGCAGGCTGGGGATTAAGGCGTTTTCAACGGTCGGGCTGATATCAACATCCAGCTTAAGTCGCTCGTCAAAGCGCACTTGTTCGATACCGAGATAAAGACGCATCGCCTCTACTTCCTGCGCGAGCGTCACCTTTGCCATTGGATCGTTATCCAGGGTGTAGCGCAGGAAGTTACTGAGTCGCGTCACCATGGTGTTAGCCATCTGGTTTTGCTTATCCAACACCAGCGTCGAAATCGCGTTTAGCGTGTTGAAGAGAAAGTGAGGGTTGAGCTGATAGCGCAGCATTTTTAGTTGGGCTTCGTGCGCCATGGCTTCGGATTTCAGACCCCGAGCGCGTTCTTCCTGCAGCAGATGGTAGTACTTGATGCCGAAGTACAGGCCCGTCCAGCACAGCATCACCATCCACGCGGAGGTGACGTTTTCAAGCCGCAGGAATAGATGGTCAAGCGGCGTCTCTATCGCGGCCATCATCTGCATATCTTTTTCGCGGTCTCGCTCGAAGACCTGCCGGAAAATAGAAAAGCGACTCAGCTTCCAGGCTGCGCCGGCGAGGTAGGACACGACAATGACGGTGATGATGCGATGCCAGGCGCTCCAGTTCCAGGTGGCGCGGTATACCGCCCGCATACCTAAGGAAATGATCAGACCAACCACGACAATAACCGGCACATAGCGCGCATAGTCACTGGGCGAACCCCAGAACATGGCGGCAACGTAGAAGGTGACACCCCAGCCGGTCCAACCCAATAGTTGCAACACCCAGAACTGGGTGCGGCGGTTGTCGAAAATTTGTTCGAGGTTCATCTAGCGATTATAGAACGCTTGCCGGGAATATAGCTTGCCACTCATCGTTCTATAGGCTCACTTCGTCGCAGGTGCTTGGCTGCGCCGCGCTGAGCGCTGTCGTACACTGCGCTTTGATCACCATATGAGACCACCTTCTATGTCCCCCGTCCCCGGTCGTTATCGGCACTATAAAGGCAAAGACTATCGCGTGTTGCACGTGGCTACCCATAGTGAAACCGAGGAAAAACTGGTGGTATACCAAACCCTCTATGGCAACTATGACTACTGGGTGCGGCCCTTGGAGATGTTCAACGAGACCGTCGAAATAGACGGCAAAACCCTGCCGCGCTTTGCCCTGATTGAAGCCGATGCGTAATGGCGACGAGTTAAAGACGAATGACAGGCGAGCGAGTTAACTGTTCGGATCAACGAGTTTGCCTGGGTTCATTGTATTCCTGGGGTCCAGCAGTGTTTTCAGGCCCCGCATTAAGGAAAGAGCCTCAGCGCTGCTGTAGCGCGCTAATTCGTCCCGCTTCAGCATGCCGATGCCGTGTTCAGCGCTGAAACTCCCATCGAGCTCCATGGCAAGTGTGTGCAAAGCCTCGCTTATAGCGTCTGCTTTTTCGGTGCGGAATGATTCGGGGTCATCGCCCGCAGGCGCCAGCACGTTGTAGTGCAGGTTGCCGTCGCCCAGATGTCCATAAACGGATAGACGCAGAGGAGCAAGTGACTCCAGCGCGGGAACCGCTTGCTGGCAAAATGTTGGTATGGAAGCAATCGGCACGGAAACGTCGTGCTTGATCGAGCGCCCGGCGCGTTTTTCGGCTTCCGGGATTTGCTCGCGCAGTCGCCACAGGGCGTCTCGCTGGCTCAGACTATCGGCAAGAACGGCATCGGAAATCGTGCCTTGCTCGAATCCTGTCGCTAGCATTTTTTCCACGCCGTGGCGCAGCGCTTCCGGGGGCAGTGCACCTGACCACTCCATGAGCAACTGATGTTCTGAAGCGGGCAAGGGCGGATCGAGCCCCAGATGCGTTTTAAGCAATTCCAGGGACCTACCGCTGATATATTCAAAAGAGGTCACCGTATCGCCGCTATGGCGTCGGGCCAGCGGTAGCAGGGCGCAGGCTGCTTTAATGTTTTTGACCGTTAGCCAAGCGGTTTGAAACTCGGTAGGGCGAGGGAACAACTTCACCACAGCGCAGGTGATGATCCCCAGCGTGCCCTCGGCGCCCAGAAACAGGTCTTTCAGGTGGTAGCCCGTGTTGTCCTTGCGCAGCGGTTTGAGCTGATCGAGGACGCGGCCGTCGGGCAGCACAACTTCCAGCCCCAGGGTTAGCTCGCCCGCCATGCCGTACTTAAGTACGGCCAGCCCGCCAGCATTGGTGGAGAGATTGCCGCCTAACTGGCATGAACTTTCTGAGCCCATGCTCAACGGGAAAAACAGGTCTTCAGCGGCAACGGCGTCCTGCAGATCGGCCAGAATTACGCCGGCCTCTACCGTTGCCGTCATGCCAATAGGGTCGATCGCCCGCACCCGATTCAGCTTCGACAGACACAACAACACCTGCCGTTCGTCCATCGGCGTTGCGCCGCCGCAGTACCCGGTATTGCCGCCTTGCGGTACCACTCCGACGCCGTTTTGGTGGCAATGCCGAACAACCGCGGCCACTTCCTCCGTGGTGGTGGGGAATACGGCGCAGCAGGCGCGACCGTTGTACAGGCCGCGTTCGTCATTGAGCAAGGCGTCTAACTGCTCGGGTTCAGTGATGACTGCCCCGGAAGGAAGTAGCTCGACAAGCTGATCAATAATCGTCACGGTGCGCGCGCTACCAAACTGGCAATGCAGCTAGATACATCCACGGTGCTGCTATCAGTGGTATACAAAAAGAACTGGAAACAATCGGTGCCCGGGGGCGAAATTGATCGGGCCGCGCAGGCCATCAATACATGTGGCGGTGCTTCTGAAGTGCCGTTACCAGATGTTTTGAAGAAGGGTCGGAAACAAATGGTGCCCGGGGGCGGAATTGATCGGGCCGCGCAGGCCATCGACACACGTGGCGGTGCTTTCGGAGAGCCGTTATTAGATATTTTGAAGAAAGGCTGGAAACAAATGGTGCCCGGGGGCGGAGTTAACCGGGCCGCGCAGGTCACCGACACATGTGGCGGTGCTTCCGAAGTGCCGTTACCAGATGTTTTGAAGAAGGGTCGGAAACAAATGGTGCCCGGGGGAGGAATTAACCGGGCCGCGCAGGCCACCGACACATGTGGCGGTGCTTCTGAAGTGCCGTTACCAGATGTTTTGAAGAAGGGTCGGAAACAAATGGTGCCCGGGGGCGGAATCGAACCACCGACACGAGGATTTTCAATCCACTGCTCTACCAACTGAGCTACCCGGGCGAGATCTGCGGGCAGAGCAGAGAAGGTGCCCTACCGCGAGAGGCGCGTATTAAAACCGTTGGGGCAGGTGTAGTCAAGCGCCCGAGTTGTCCTCAGGGACATAGCCTTCGGCGCGATCGAAGTCTTCGCCGGCCAGGAACTTACTCTGTTGCGCCTGCAGGTATTTGCGGGCTTCGGGGTCGATCATATTCAGCCCCTTTTCGTTTATCAGCATGGTTTGATGAGCCTGCCATTCCTGCCAGGCTTTCTTTGAAACGGTCTCGAAGATTTCCTGACCTTTGGGTCCGGGATAGGGCGGTGCGTCCAGGCCCTCCAGCTCTTCCTGATAGCGGACGCAAAATACGGTACGGCTCATAGCGTTTCCTCGAACAGTAGTTCTTTTAGCAATCGGGTAACCGGGGCGGCCAGCCCCACGCGTTCAGGCGCCTTCATGTTATACCAAAGCAGGTCGCCACCCTCCATGATCCCGTCGGCCTGATGCGGCAAGTTGATTTTCACCGGGTGAATATCCAGATGGTAGTGGCTGAAACTATGCCGCAGGGTGTCCCAGTGCTGCTCTCTGTCGGGTTCGCAATGAAAGCGATCAACACAGGATTTCGCAGCGTCTTCTATTCGATCAATTTGTGGCAGGCTCCACAGACCGCCCCAAATACCGGAGCTGGGTCGGCGTTCCAGCAGCACGTCACCCGCCGTATTGACGAATAAGAGCATGACAGTTGCTTTTACCGGAAGTGTTTTACGTGGTTTTTTGCCCGGGAACAGTGCTTGTTGGCCGCTGGCATTGGCGCGACAGTGGTCGGCAAGCGGGCACAGAGCACAGGCGGGCCTGGTGCGGGTACATAAGGTGGCGCCCAGATCCATCATCGCCTGCGTAAAGTCCGCGCAGCGCTGGTTTGGGGTGAGTGATTCGGCGAGCTTCCACAGCACATCATGCACCGGCTTCTGGCCTGGCCAGCCCTCAATTGCGGCATAACGGGCCAATACGCGTTTCACGTTACCGTCGAGAATAGGCGCCGGCAGGTTGAACGCCTGGGTGCGAATAGCTCCCGCGGTGGAGCGACCGATACCGGGTAGCGCTTCCAATGCATCTATATCCTTGGGAAATTCGCCCTTATGCTCCAGCATGATTTGCTTCGCACATCTCAAAAGGTTGCGAGCGCGGGCGTAGTAGCCCAGCCCTGTCCACAGGTGCAGCACTTCGTCTTCATCCGCTGCCGCTAGGGTAGCGACGTCGGGAAAGCGTTCTATAAAGCGCTCAAAATAGGGGATAACCGTTTTGACCTGAGTCTGCTGCAGCATGATCTCGGATAGCCAGACTCGATAGGGCGACCTGGGGTGCTGCCACGGCAGGTCGTGGCGACCGTACTGATCGAACCAACCAAGGACCTGTTGTTGAAACTGCTCGGGGTGCATGTTGCTGTGTGGTTTGAGTGGGGGTAGGGCTGCCATTGTACGACATTGCAATGCTATGGCCCGACTCAGGTGCGTGGCAAAACAGCATTCATTAAATGATTTTTCTGACTGTGACTATTACCACGGGGCGTAGCGGCGCTTGGGGCGCAGAGATATAATGCGCGTCTTAACCTGCCCGGACCGTGAGCCGGGGCGTGGAGCCACACTATGTCCGACATCATGCCGATCCGCAGCGCCAGCGTCGAACGCAATACGTTGGAGACTCAGATCACCGCAGCCGTCAATCTTGACGGCACCGGTGCCTGTCAGCTCGACACCGGAATTCCGTTTCTGGAGCACATGCTGGAGCAGGTGTCCCGTCATGGCCTGATCGATCTGGATATCGTCGCAAAAGGCGATCTGCATATTGATGACCACCACACAGTGGAAGACATTGGTATTACCCTTGGGCAGGCATTTAGCAAAGCCGTTGGTGATAAGAAAGGTATCAATCGCTACGGGCACGCCTATGTGCCTCTTGACGAAGCGCTGTCCCGTGTTGTGGTCGACTTCTCAGGTCGGCCCGGTCTGGAAATGCACGTCGATTTTACCCGGGGTGCCGTGGGTGGCTTTGATGTTGACCTGTTCTACGAATTTTTTCAGGGCTTTGTTAATCACGCTGGCGTCACCCTGCATATCGATAACCTGCGCGGTGATAACACGCATCACCAGGCGGAGACGGTATTCAAGGCCTTTGGTCGTGCACTGCGCATGGCGCTGACGCCCGACGCCCGGGCCGCCGGCAGCATGCCGTCTACCAAAGGCGTTCTCTAGGAACCAGCCATGACCGCGGGAACCGTTGCCGTTATCGATTACGGCATGGGCAATCTTCATTCTGTCGCCAGCGCCCTTGAGCATGTAGGCGCATCGCGCGTGCTTGTTACGCATGACCCCGCGCGCATACGCGAAGCAGATCGTGTGGTATTCCCCGGTGTCGGTGCAATTCGTGACTGTATGTCTGAGATTCGCCGCCTTCGCTGTGATGAGCTGCTACACGAGGTTCTGGAGCAGCGCCATATACCCGTATTAGGCATCTGCGTGGGCATGCAGTCGCTGCTGGCTAGCAGTGAAGAAAACGGTGGCGTGGACTGCCTGGATATCCTGCCGGGTACGGTACGTGGTTTTGCTGCGGATATGAAAAGTCCTGAAGGTGAGCGACTCAAGGTGCCGCACATGGGCTGGAACCAGGTGGAACAAACGAAAGCGCATCCACTGTGGGCTGATATCGCGAGCGGCGAGCGCTTCTATTTTGTACACAGTTTTTATGTGGATGCCGGCGATCCGCAACTCGTCGCCGGTGCCAGTGAATACGGGGTTAAGTTTGCTGCTGCAATGGCACGAGACAATCTGTTTGCTGTTCAGTTTCACCCCGAAAAGAGTGCGACGCCTGGCCTGACGCTGCTACGCAATTTCCTTAACTGGACCGGAACCGAGACAAACTGATGCTGGTGATACCTGCTATAGACTTGAAAGATGGTGCCTGCGTGCGCCTGCGTCAGGGCCTTATGGAAGACTCAACGGTGTTCTCCGACGACCCTCTCGGCATGGCAACGCGCTGGGTAGAAGCGGGTGCACGACGTCTACATCTTGTTGACCTGAATGGCGCCTTTGCCGGCGAGCCAGTAAACGGCGAAGCGGTTACCCGCATTGCACAACACTATCCTGATTTACCGATCCAGATTGGTGGTGGCATCCGCACTCTTGAGACCATAGAGCATTACGTTCGTGCTGGCGTGGGCTATGTGATTATTGGCACGCAGGCGGTAAAACAGCCTGATTTTGTCAGCGAGGCATGCGCGGCATTCCCCGGTAAAGTGATTGTTGGTCTGGATGCAAAGAACGGTCTGGTTGCTACCGATGGTTGGGCGGAGGTGTCGGAACTTCAGGCGACGGACCTCGCAAAACGATTTGAGCAAGACGGCGTTAGCGCCATCGTCTACACCGATATTGCCCGCGACGGCATGATGCAGGGTGTCAATGTGGAGGCCACGCTGGCGATGGCGAAGGCCTCGTCAATTCCTGTGGTGGCCTCGGGCGGTATTACCAATCTTGATGATATTCGCGCCCTGGCGCAGGTATCGTCGCAGGGCATCGTGGGAGCGATAACCGGGCGTGCTATCTACGAGGGCAGCTTGGATCTGGCTGAGGCTCAGAGCTTGTCCGATCAGATCACTGGCGCAGCATCGTGAGCTTAGCAAAGCGCATCATCCCCTGTCTGGATGTGGACGGCGGACGCGTTGTGAAAGGCGTGAACTTTGTTGATATACGCGATGCGGGTGATCCTGTTGAGGTGTCTCGCCGCTATAACGAGCAGGGCGCCGATGAGATCACTTTTCTGGATATCACCGCTACCCACGAGGGCCGTGAAACCACTGTACATACGGTTGAGAGCATTGCGGCGGAAGTGTTTATTCCGCTGACGGTGGGCGGCGGGATTCGCAAAGTAGAAGATATTCGTTTGATGCTTACCGCCGGAGCCGACAAGGTCGGCATCAATACAGCGGCAATACACAATCCTGATTTTGTGCGAGAGGCGGCTGAGCGCTTTGGCGCCCAGTGCATCGTCGTCGCGATTGATGCCAAGCAGGTCACCAGTGAAGGCAGCCCCCGCTGGGAGATATTTACCCACGGTGGTCGCAAGCCAACCGGAATCGACGCGGTTGAATGGGCTGTAAAAATGACCGAGTACGGGGCTGGCGAAATATTGCTGACCAGCATGGACAGAGACGGTACCCGCGATGGATTTGATCTACAGCTAACCCGGGCGATCAGTGACGCGGTGACGGTGCCTGTTATTGCGTCGGGTGGGGTGGGTAATCTGGACCATCTGGCTGACGGCGTTCTGGAGGGCGGTGCGGACGCTGTGTTGGCCGCCAGCATTTTTCACTTTGGCGAGTACACCATTGCTGAAGCTAAAGCCCATATGGCGTCGCGCGGCGTGGAAATGCGGCTTTAGCTTCCCGCGTTTTCAGCTACTTTTTTTGATGCGCTTTTGGGTACGTTTTTGGCGAGATGGCTGTCTTCATTGCTGGTCTGAGCGAGCTCAGTGCCTAACACTTCGGATACCAATGCCAGTCGATAACCCCTTTTTTCCAAGCGCGGCAGCTGTCTTCGCAGATATTTGAGCGTGGCTTCATGGGGGTGACCGATGGCTATTGCGATGCCCTGTTCATCCGCCGTGGCCAAAAATTCTTTAAAGCGGTAATGAATCGCGGTGCCGGTTACTTCATTGTCCAGAAAGACATGCCTTGAAAGATGGGGAACGCCGTGCTGTTGCGCAACCCTGCCTGCCACCGTATCTGATGTGGTGCGACTGTCGA
The DNA here is from genome assembly GCA_043585095.1 of Cellvibrionales bacterium. Taxonomy (GTDB): domain Bacteria; phylum Pseudomonadota; class Gammaproteobacteria; order Pseudomonadales; family Halieaceae; genus JANQIO01. The sequence continues at coordinate 3,305,240 of CP121321.1, read as the reverse complement.
CAAAGTAAAGCTTGCGCAGGGCGAGCTCTTCCATCACCCAGGACATGGCCTGCGCCTGAGTGGTTAGTAGACTGCCCATGTGGTTGTTGATCCCGCGCACGCCCGGCGTGGATGCCAGGTCGTCTGCCAGCGTTTCTCGCAACTGCTGTTCTGTCATGCCGGCGGTGAGGCCACCCGCTCCCAGCGGTTTGCGCTGCAGGTTGGCCATAGGCGTATGCAGCAAAATTTCTTTACCGCTGGCAAGCCCTAGCCGGGCAACCTCAGGGCCATTGGGTGTATGGGGAAGAATGGCCAGATTCACTTTGCCCGGCAAAGCTGCGGCCATCTCTCCGGCTTTCAGCTCGTAGCCCAGGTCATCGATAATGACGATAAGGATAGGTTCTCGCGCAGCGACCAGCGGGCTGATAAGGCTCAGCAATAGGATAAAAGCGGTGTGTACTGCGCGCTGCAATTTAGGGTGTTGAATCGCCATACATTCCTAAGATGTGTATGCCTTTTAAGAGCGTAAGCGCTTCATACAACTGATTGTCGCGTGTCAGCAGCTCGTTGGGCGCACGACGGCGGCTAGGTTGGCTGTCGTCGCCGTTGGCGTTATCCAGTCGGCCGCTGAGATCGGCCTCGGTGACGCGGCGAGGCAAATTATCTATCGCTGTCACTTTGGCGCGCTCTACCTCAATGTCGGGGATGATGCCTTGCGCCTGAATAGAGCGGCCGTTCGGTGTGAAGTACAACGCCGTTGTGAGCTTTATAGCGGTCTCTTCTGACAGCGGCATAATGGTCTGTACCGAGCCTTTACCGAAGCTGGGCATGCCCATAACAACGGCGCGGCGATGGTCTTGCAGCGCGCCAGCTACAATCTCTGAGGCTGAAGCAGATCCCCCGTTGATCAACACCACAATGGGCGCGCCATTGAGCGCGTCGCTGGAGGTGGCGTTATAGCGTGTCTCGGAATCGTCCAAACGGCCTTCGGTGTACACCACCGTGCCGCCATCCATAAACTGGTCTGCCACATCGACGCTGGCGCGCAGCACGCCACCGGGATTGTTGCGCAGGTCTAATACCACACCTTTAATCTCATCCTCGGCCAGCAGCTGCTCCAGGGCTTTGCGTACCTCATCGCCGGTATTGCGCTGGAACTGTGCAATGCGGATATATCCGTAGCCTGGCTCCAGCCAGCGCTGTCTGACGCTGACTGTGCGGATAACGTCGCGAGTCAAGGTTAGCGTAAAGGGTTGGTTCTCGCCCTCGCGGGCGATAGTTAGCTCAATATCGGTGCCCTGGGGGCCGCGCATCATTTCTGTGGCGTCGTTCAAGGACAAGCCTTTAATGGGCTTGTTGTCGAGTTTTAGGATGATGTCGCCGCTTTCAATGCCCGCCTTTGCTGCCGGCGTTTCATCGATGGGAGAAATAACCTTCAGGAAGCCATTCTCCATGCCGACCTCTAGACCGAGGCCACTGAATTCACCGGAGGTCGTGGTCTGCAAGTCTTCAAAATCGTCTTTGTTCAGATAAATCGAGTGGGGATCCAGGCCACGCAACATGCCTTGAATGGCGTATTCCAACAGTGTGGAATCATCGACTTCCTCTACGTAGCCAAGACGAATCTGGCTAAAAACATCCGCGAAGGTGCGCAGGTCGTCCAGCGGCAGCTGGGCGGGCTGGCCGCCGTGTACGGCATCCAGTGCGCCTGTCTGCTGCGACTCGGACTGCTTATCGGATGCAGTATCCTCCTGAGAAGCGGCCGAAAGTGGCAGCATAGCGCTCAGTGCGATCGCAAAAATGATTGTCTTGTTCATGCCAATACCTCTGCCGTCGGCGTTTTCCGACAGGCCGTGCAGTGTACCTGTTTACGCAGCGAAACGCTGATTAGCGCACTCATTGATCCCTGCACTTTCCTTTACTCATTTGGCGTATTTCGCGCCGGCGCTGTGTTTTAGCGTAGCCAGGGCCTGGGGTTGGTGGGTTTACCATTTTGGCGGATCTCAAAATACAGCGCCGTCTCGGTGCGCCCGCCGGAGCGACCCACTGTCGCGATCGCTGCATCCGCGGTTACCCACTCACCAACGTCCCGCAACAGAGTCTCATTATGAGCGTAGAGGCTCATGAAACCATCACCGTGGTCGATAATCAGCAATAGTCCCGAACCCCTGAACCAGTCAGCGAATACCACGCGTCCGTGGTGTATAGCCTTCACGGGGCTGCCGGATTTTGCGGGGATTTCCAGCCCCTGCCAGCGGGTAGGGCCCTGTCCGCGGCTGCCGCCAAAGCGATTGCTGGCGCGACCTGATACGGGCCAGGGCATCCCCCCTTTTGCCGCGGCAAAAGGTTGATAGCTGTCTGGCACTGCCATATCGACAATTGCCTCTTCAATGACCTCCAGCAGGCGCTGCAGTTCCTCCTGATCCTGATTTAACTTCTTCAGGCGCTGGTCTTTGGTCTTAATAGTGGCACTAAGCTGCACGAGATCCTGCTCACGTTGCTTTTGTGACGCCATCAGCGCATCGCGCTGTTCGTCTAGCGCCCTGCGGTTCTTCTCTAAGGTAGCTTGTGCTGACTCTATCTCAGGCGTTAATCCATCGAGGCGTTTTACGGTTTCCAGGTAGCCCGCGATCGCATCCAGCCTGGCCTTGTAGAAGTAGTCGTAATACGTCATAGCGCGGGCCAGCGTCGCGGGATCTTCCTGATTCAGCAGCACCCGAAGTTGCGCTTGTTTGCCCATTTGGTAGGCGGTTTGTAATTCTTCGGCGATGCGCTCCTGCTGCTGCCCTCTGGCAATCATCAGCGTCTCGCGCTGGGCGTTAAGCTTGGCAAGCTCATCTCGGTTGTTGCCAAGCGCCTCGCGCGTGTTTGCGATATCGGTGCGGATACGCGCTATATCTAACTCAGATTGGCGCAAGGAATCCCTGAGGCTACTGCGGCGAGATAGGTCTTTGCGAAGTTCCTGACTTAAAATCTCCGTCTCTTGCCGGAGACGCTCCAGCCTTTGCCGGGTTTTAACTTCATCGGCATCCTGGGCATAGAGAGGCAGTGCCAGGCCCAACAGCAGGCACAGGATTGCGGCGATAGTGCTTTTCACCGAGAACTCATCGGCTGACGTGTCTCATTGCGGCAGCTCACTCCTGTCACATACTGCTAAAGCGATAGCAGGCTGCGTCCAGTCATTTCCTCAGGCTGAGGCAGGCCCATCAGCGTTAACAAGGACGGCGCGACGTCGGCTAACACGCCATCGCTAACGGTGAACGTTGGCTGCCGGTTTCCGATATAGACCAGCGGCACCAGCTCGGTGGTGTGCTGCGTATGGAGCTGACCGGCGTCGTAGTCGACCATCTGTTCGCAGTTGCCGTGATCGGCGGTGATCAAGGCTTCACCGCCGGCTGCCAGGACGGCTTCCTCGACACGGCCGAGACAGCTGTCCAGTGTTTCCACCGCAGCCACGGCGGCTTCGTAGTTGCCGGTATGCCCCACCATATCGCCGTTGGCGTAGTTGCAAACAATCAGGTCGTAGTCGCCACTATGAATAGCTTCTATCAGCTTGTCGGTTACTTCAGGGGCGCTCATTTCTGGCCTGAGGTCGTAAGTGGGCACGTCGGGTGAGGGCACCAGAATGCGCTCTTCGCCCGCGAACTTGTCTTCTCTGCCGCCGCTGAAGAAAAAGGTTACGTGGGCATATTTTTCCGTTTCGGCTATGCGCAGCTGACGTTTGCCCAGGTCAGCAACGTAGGCAGGTAGCACGTTAGTCAGCGCTTCGGGCGGAAAGGCAACGGGCGCGTCTAAAGATGCGGCGTACTCGGTGGTGGTGACATAGGCCGACAACGAAGGCAGGTGGCCACGATCAAATCCGTCGAAGTCCTTGTCGAGGAAGGCATGGCTAAGTTGCCGTGCTCTATCGGCGCGAAAATTCATAAACAGAACGGCATCACCGTCGGCAATGTGCACGGCCTCTTCGCCGGATGGAGTGATGACAGTGGGTTGCACAAATTCATCATTCTCATCGCGAGCGTAGGCGGCCGCCAGGCCCTCGGTAGCGCTCTCGCTTGCAAACGGCGCGTTTGCAGCCGTCAGCAACTGCCAGGCCTGCTCCACCCTGTCCCAGCGGTTATCTCGATCCATCGCAAAATAGCGACCCACAATGCTGGCGACGCGCCCGCAGTCGAGTTTTTCAAACAAATCTTCCATGGCACTGAGAGAGGCTTCTGCGCTGCGCGGCGGAGTATCGCGCCCATCTAAAAAGGCATGCAGGTACACTTTCTCTGCGCCGCGTTGATGCGCCATTTCAATGGCGGCGGCGATATGGCGTTCATGGCTGTGCACGCCGCCGGGCGATAACAGGCCCAGAATATGCACTGCGCCCCCGGCGGCTTTGGCTTTATCGATGGCGTCGCAGTACACCGGGTTTTTGGAGAATTCTCCCAGCTCGATATCGCGATCTATCCGGGTCATGTTTTGATAAAGCACACGGCCCGCGCCGAGGCTCATATGGCCTACCTCGGAATTTCCCATCTGCCCGGCGGGCAGTCCAACGTCGATTCCAGAGCCTGAGATCAACGTATGCGGTGCTTGCGCCCATAAGCGATCCCAAACAGGGGTGTCTGCGTTGGCAATGGCGTTGTCTTCCTGTGCCTCGCGATAGCCGAAGCCGTCAAGAATAATAAGCAATCTGGGAGTGCGTAATGGCGTGCTCATAGCGGTCTAACAGTCTCTAACTGAATTTTTTGTAGGTGACCTGCAATGCCGATAGGCTCGCAAATCAGCGTCCGGTGTACGCCGTGAAAGTGTACCCTGTCTTACTTGTCGGGGCACGGAAACACGCGTTTTCAGGACCGTAAAGACGCTGTATACTTGGCGCCCTTTCGCGAGCACCGACGGTCGGTACTTGCTGTCATTCCGGAAATACCTGTGTTTTTCGAGTTTCTCACGCAACAGTGGATGTTGGTCGGCGGCCTTTTGTTTGCTGCGGTATTACTGTGGCAGCACGAATCCCGCAAAAGCGGCGCAAGCCTGTCCCCACAGCAAGCCATTAATATGGTGAACAGCGAAGACGGGCTGTTCGTGGATCTCCGCGAAAGCGCAGAATACAGCAAAGGCCATATCGCCAACGCCGTTAATATCCCGGCCACCAAGTTGGAAGGACGTATAGCGGAACTGGATGCTTACCGCGAAAAGCCGCTGATTCTGGTCTGTAAAATGGGGCAGTCGTCTGGAGCAGCCGGCAAATCACTGGGCGCTAAAGGCTTCAGCCGTGTCTACCGGATGACCGGCGGTATGATGGAGTGGGGGCAGCAGCAACTGCCTTTGGTTAAATAACCCATGACTACACCTGTTCGAATGTATACCACGCGCTTTTGTCCTTACTGCGTGCGTGCCCGCCAGCTGCTCGACGGCAAGGGCGTGGTATATACCGATATTGGCGTTGACGGCGATCCTGCGCTGCGCGAGCAAATGCGCCAGGAGAGTCAGCGCCACACTGTTCCGCAGATATGGATTGGCGAAAAGCATGTGGGCGGCTTTGATGATATGTGGCTGTTGGAGCAGCGCGGCGAACTGGACACGCTGCTCGCGGCAAACGAATAACGAATTCTTTTTTGGAGATAGAAAACATGGCTGATGAACCGCAAAACGAAGCGACAGCTGCAGGTGCCGCTGAAGCACAGCCGGGCCAGCAATTCGCATTACAGCGGGTCTTTTTGAAAGACCTGTCCTTTGAATCGCCTGCCGCCCCGGATATTTTCCGCAAGGAATACAAGCCGCAGGTAAACGTTGACTTGCGCACTACCAGTTCACTGATCGATGGCGACAACTACGAGGTTGTTTTGACCATCACGGTCACCGCCAAGCTAGAAGAACAAACGGCTTTTTTAATCGAAGTTCAACAGGCAGGTATTTTCCTGGCGCGCGGTCTGGAAGGCGAAGAACTGCGGCAGGTGTTAGCTATTTACTGCCCCAATATGCTGTTTCCCTACGCCCGGGAAACCATCGACAACATCGCAACTCGCGGCACCTTCCCAGCGTTGATGCTGGCACAGGTGAACTTCGAAGCGCTTTACGCGCAAGCCGTGCAGCAAGCACAGCAGAAGGCGGCGGAGCAGCAGGCGGTAGCACCGGCTGATAGCGAAGCCGAAAGCTGATCGATGCGCGCCCGATCTATACGGGCGCTATTGTTTTGGTGTCAGGGCCCCTGAGCCTGAAAAATCCTGCTGACGCCAAGCCTCGTACACCACGACGGCGGCGGCATTACTCAGGTTCATGCTGCGGCTTTGTGGCAGCATGGGAATTCTAAGGCGTTGTTCGACAGGCAAGTTGAACAGCAATTCGTCGGGCAGTCCGCGGGTTTCTGGGCCAAACACCAGTGCGTCACCGGCTTCAAAACGTGGAGCGCAATGTGACGACTCGCCGCGTGTGCTGAGTGCATAGATGCGGCCGGTGAGTGCGCCTGCACAGTGCGACCAATTTTCATGGACCCGCACGCTGGCAAAATCTCTATAGTCCAGGCCGGCCCGCCTGAGCCGCTTCTCATCCAGATCGAAGCCTAGTGGCTCTACCAGATGCAGGCGGCATCCTGTGTTGGCACACAGCCGCATGATATTCCCGGTATTGGGAGGGATCTCGGGCTCGTAGAGAACAATATCGAACACGTTCGCGTCAGGGCATGCCAAGTTCTTTCATTTTGCGCGTAAGGGTATTGCGCCCCCAGCCCAATAGTTGCGACGCGTCCCGTTTGCGACCCCGGGTGTGCGCTAGAGCGGCTTCAATCATAATGCGCTCAAATTCTGGCATGGCCTGTTCGAGGAGCTGTTCACGACCGCGCGACAGTTCGTTGTCGGCCCAACGCCTTAACAACTGATGCCAGTTATCCGATTCGCTGTCGTCCGACGCGCCCAGAGCCAATTCTGGCGGAAGGTCGCTTAGGTGAACCTCACGGCCTGACGCCATGACGGTAATCCAGCGGCAGGCGTTTTCGAGCTGTCTGACGTTGCCGGGCCAGCTGAGGTTTTGCAGGTACTTCTCTGTATCTGGCAGCAGCGTTTTTGTCTCCACATCCAGTTCCTCTGCGGCGCGTGCGAAGAAGTGGCGCATCAGCTGGGGGATGTCTTCACGGCGCTCCGCAAGCTTGGGTATATGTATGCGAATAACGTTCAGGCGGTGGAATAAATCTTCACGGAAGCTGCGATTGTCTACCAGCCGCTCCAGATCCTGGTGGGTGGCAGCAATGATGCGTACATCCACTTTAACGGGGGTGTGACCACCTACTCTGTAGAACTCACCGTCAGCTAGCACGCGCAGCAACCGGGTCTGCGTCTCGGCTGGCATATCGCCAATCTCATCGAGAAACAAAGTGCCGCCGTCGGCTTGCTCAAAACGGCCCCTGCGCATAGCGTTTGCTCCGGTGAACGCGCCTTTCTCGTGGCCAAACAGCTCTGACTCCATTAAGTCCTTCGGTATAGCCGCCATATTCAGCGCGATAAATGGCTCTGCGCGCCGTGGGCTGTGACGGTGCAGAGCGCGAGCAACCAGCTCTTTACCGGTTCCGGATTCACCGTTGATCAGTACCGTGATATTGGACTGCGATAGCCTGCCGATGGCTCTGAAAACTTCCTGCATCGCCGGAGCTTCGCCGATTATTTCTGTAGGCGGTGGTGCCGCTTCCTCGGTGCTGGCTCCCATGCCATGTTCACGCGCTTGGGCCAGCGCTCTTTGGGTTACGGCGACTACCTCTTCAATATCAAAGGGTTTTGGCAGGTACTCGAAGGCGCCGCGTTGGTAAGACTCCACCGCGCTGTCTAAATCAGAGTGTGCAGTAGTGATAATTACCGGCAGGGCGGGTTCGTTCTGCTGGATGTGTGACAGTAACTCCAGCCCATCCATGCCGGGCATGCGGATATCGCTGACAATGGCGTCCGGCTTTTTATGGTCAAGCTGGCGCAGCAGGCTTTCGCCGTTCTCGAAACACTCTATGTCCAGCCCCGCCTGACTCAAGGCCTTTTCTAATACCCAACGGATAGAGCGATCGTCGTCGACAATCCAGACTTTTTCAGTTCGTTGCATTGTTATCATCCAAAGGAATATAGAGATTGAATTCTGTGTGACCGAGCTCGCTGTGGCATTCAATGAGCCCGCGGTGTCGGTTGATTATCGATTGCGAAATGGACAGGCCCAGGCCGCTGCCGTCGGGGCGGCCACTGACCATGGGTATAAAAAGTGACTCGCGCAGGTCTTCAGGAATGCCGGGCCCGTTATCAATAATGCTGACCTTCGCCACCAGGCGGTAACGCTTGGTGCCGATGGTGAACTGGCGTTGCACCCGAGTGCGCAGGGTTATCGCTTTGTCGCCGCTGTTGATTTCCATTGCCTGAATCGCATTGCGTACGATATTCAGGATGGCTTGTATCAGCTGGCTACGGTCGCCTTCCAGGCTGGGTAGGCTGGGGTCGTAGTCTCGTTTGAAGCTCACCTCACCACCTGTCTCTGCCTCACCTAGAGTGCGGATGTGCTCAAGTACCTCGTGAATATTGATATCGGACATCCGCGGCTGCTGGTGTGGGCTGAGTAGCCGATCAACCAGACTGCGGAGACGGTCTGATTCCTCAATAATGATCCCCGTGTACTCTTCCAGGGCGGGGTCGGGTAACTCTCTTGCCAAAAGTTGTGCAGCCCCGCGCAAGCCGCCGAGAGGGTTCTTAATCTCGTGGGCCAGACCTCTGATAAGCGCCTGAGTGTTCTCCTGAGTGACTAGTAAACCTTCCTCTCGATTGATGCGGCGCACTCGATCAACGGGATGGATTTCTACCAGAATGGCACGCAGCGAGCGCTGCGGATCAAACATAGGCGATACGGTGCAATCGACGACAAACTCCTGCCCGGTGGCAGCCACCATCGTTAGACCCCGGTTGGTATAACTGCCTTCAGGTGGGCTAGCGGAATGGTTCTCCCAAATGAAACCGAGCTGATTGTTGAGTAAGTCGTCGATATGCTCGCCTATAGACCGGGCTTCGCTCAGCTCCAGCAGTGCCTGCGCGGCAGGACTGATGAACTCCAGGCGCAAGGTACTGTCCAGCACCAATACGGCGGTGGCCAGGTTGTCCAGAATCTGTGCTTGGAAATCGCTGTCCATTGGATTTAGACCGGGTTGCTGAACATGTTTCAGTCGAGTGCTGAGCCCGCCGTTTAACGGCATCTTTTGTTTGCAAAAATAACGCCACACTTGCTTCATCACGCCCCAGAATAATGCAGTATTGGAAACGCCAGTCTGTAGCGATAGTAAGCGCTAACAAGCATCCTGTTGTTAGGCTTCCCCGGCGCCGAGTCCGAAATGGCGAGATGAAAGACTCTCAGGCATGCACTATTATAGTGCATAAATTGTGAGGGGCGGCTATTTGTTACTGTGAAAGAGGCGGCGTCGCATGAGGCGTTATAGCGTCAGCAGCACAGCGAGCCTACTGATATGGGGGTGTGGCGCTTTCGGGAGCAAGCTAGCGGGGTCTGACCGGGTTGGTTCGCGTGACATCGTTGATCGAAGGTCTGAACACGTAGACTTTTATCGAGGCAGACGTCCCCAGTGTCTTATTGCTGCCATCCACGGCGGCAACTGACAAAGCATGTTCGCCCCTGGAGACGTTGGTAAGCGACCAACTGCCAGACTGCTGGGCTTCACCGTGAGCGCTACCATCAAGCATTAAGAGCAATTTGTGCCCGGACTGCAGGGAGGGCGAGACGCTGGCACTGACTGAAAAATTGCCCGGGCCCCGTGGGATAATCGTTTCATCACTCGGCGAGGTAATCTTTAGTGTGTAGTTGGTTCCCTCTTCGCCTTCTTCGCCGTCGGTCGTCGTCGAAGGAGATGATTTAGGAAAGACGCCATTAGTAGGCGGTGCTGAGGAATTGGGAGTGCGAATATCGAGTTTTTCAGCATTGGGTGGCGGTTTATCGGTGAACGTCACGTTACCGTTCTCATCGACAACCCGGTACACCTGCGCGGATGCGCCGCTGCCGGCCAGCAAGACCACCAGACCCAGTATGGCTGCCGCCATAGACGGCCGCCCGGGAAAGTCTGACAAGAATGCTCTAAGTGACTGTTTCAACTCTATTTACTCCAAGCCTGTTCTGTAAGGTACCCCAATATTGCGGCTCTGGGCAAATAGGGCCCCCCGACAAATGACAGGCAAAAAAAAGCCCGCCGAAGCGGGCTTACGGTCACTCTCGAGCTTACAGAGAGTAATACATATCAAATTCCACGGGGTGCGTGGTCATATCCAGCTTCTCGACCTCCTCTGACTTGAGTTCGATGTACCCATCGATCATGTCATCGTCGAAGACGCCGCCAGCGGTCAGGAACTCACGGTCCGCATCCAGTGCTTCCAAAGCCATAGACAGGCTGGAGGCCACGGTGGGGATCGCTTTAGCTTCTTCAGCCGGTAGATCGTAAAGATCCTTGTCGGCTGCATCACCGGGGTGGATCTTATTGGTGATGCCGTCAATGCCCGCCATCAACATCGCCGCGAACGACAGATACGGGTTGGCAGTTGGATCGGGGAAGCGCACTTCAATACGCTTGCCGCGCGGGTTGGGCTCGTAAGGAATACGGATCGATGCAGAGCGGTTACGTGCTGAGTAAGCCAGCATGACCGGCGCTTCGAATCCTGGCACCAGACGCTTGTAGCTGTTGGTTGATGCGTTGGTGAACGCGTTTAGAGCTCGAGCGTGTTTGATAATGCCGCCAATGTAGTACAGCGCGGTCTCGGAGAGGCCTGCGTAGCTGTCGCCTGCAAACACGTTTTCACCGTCTTTCGCGAAAGATTGGTGAACGTGCATACCGCTGCCGTTGTCGCCAACCAGAGGCTTGGGCATGAACGTTGCAGTTTTGCCGTAGGCGTGAGCTACATTGTGCACGCAGTATTTCAGGATTTGCGTAGCATCCGCCTTGGCAACCAGCGTGTCGAAACGGACACCGATCTCGCACTGACCCGCCGTGCCAACTTCGTGGTGGTGTACTTCGATCGGCAGGCCCATTTGCTCCATGGCACCACACATCGCTGCACGGATGTCATGCAGTGAATCAACAGGTGGTACCGGGAAGTAGCCGCCTTTAACGCCGGGTCGGTGACCCGTGTTGCCGTCTTCAAATGACTGGTTGGACGCCCAGGCCGCTTCCTCGGAGCCTATGCTATATCCAGCACCGCTCATGTCTGCGTGCCATTTCACATCATCAAAGATGAAAAATTCCGGCTCGTTACCAAAGTAGGCGGTATCACCCAGGCCGGTAGACTTCAGGTACTCCTCGGCACGTTTGGCGACAGAGCGCGGATCGCGGTTGTAGCCCTGCATCGTAGAGGGCTCGACAATATCGCAGCGCAAAATGACGGTAGGCTCATCGGTGAACGGATCCAGGATTGACGTGGAGTCATCAGGCATAAGAATCATGTCTGACTCATTAATGCCTTTCCAGCCTGAAATAGAGGAGCCGTCAAACATTTTGCCCCCCTCGAAGAAATCAGCATCCACCTCGGTTGATGGGATGGAGACGTGTTGCTCCTTGCCCTTGGTGTCGGTGAAACGTAAGTCTACCCAGCGGGCTTCACTTTCTTTGATTAAGTTCAGAGTGCTCTCTGACATTCTTTTCCTCCATCGGATTTCTTTAGCCGCAGTCTCGCTGCGTCTTTTTTGTATTGCGTCCCCGTATAGCGGCCGCAGGACTACTGTGCGGCAAAATTCGCTGCTCTGGGAGAGTAGCAAGAGCCGTGCCATGCAGCGGCGATACATAAGTCACTGTAAATCCAGACCTTTAAGCTGCAGGGTTTGTACAGGCCTCGCCATTCTGCACCAATACGAGGCGCAAAAGCACTACTGTGGTGCAAAATGCGCCGTTGCGGTGCCAATTTTAGCGAAACACCGGCTGGATGCCCGGCATTGGCAGACTGGCAAAAGTACAGTTACAGCGTGGTATCCAGCATCAGGTCCGACAGGTATAATCGCGCGCTTTTTGGGGCAGTGCCCCGCACGTCCGCATAGTCGGCGAGGTCCCCCTTGATTGAGAAGCTCCGCAATATCGCCATCATAGCCCATGTTGACCATGGCAAAACGACATTGGTCGACTGCCTGTTGCAGCAGTCCGGTACGCTGGATCGGCGAAACCAGGATACCGAGCGCGTCATGGACTCCAATGATCAGGAGCGTGAGCGGGGCATTACTATTCTGGCCAAGAACACTGCAATTCGCTGGAAGGACTACCGAATCAACATAGTGGACACACCCGGACACGCCGATTTCGGTGGTGAGGTGGAGCGTGTACTGTCGATGGTCGACGGCGTTCTGCTGCTGGTCGACGCCGTTGATGGGCCCATGCCGCAAACCCGCTTTGTCACCCAAAAAGCATTCGAGCGCGGCCTGCGCCCTATCGTTGTCGTCAACAAGGTAGATCGCCCCGGTGCGCGCCCTGATTGGGTGGTCGACCAAGTGTTTGACCTGTTTGATCGACTTGGCGCCAGTGATGAGCAGCTTGATTTCCCAATTGTCTTTGCTTCCGCTCTCGAGGGCATTTCGGGAGAAGACCACGAGGCTATGTCTGCTGACATGACGCCGCTGTTTGAGTCGGTGGTCGAGAACGTGCCCGTGCCGCAAGTTCAGCGCGACGCGCCTTTGCAATTGCAGATCTCCGCCCTCGATTACTCTAGCTACGTGGGCGTGATCGGCGTCGGCCGCATAACTCGAGGCGTACTGAAGCCAAACACGCCGGTTACCGTGATTGGCCACGAGGGCGAGCAACGCTCGGGCCGCGTGCTTCAGGTCATGGGGTATATGGGACTTGAGCGAGTCGATACCGAATCTGCCGAGGCGGGCGATATTGTCTGCGTGACGGGCATCGATGGTCTGCAGATTTCTGACACGCTTTGCGATCCGGATGCGCCCGAGGCGCTGCCCGCCCTGACGGTTGATGAGCCCACGGTTAGCATGACCTTCCAGGTCAACGACTCGCCTTTCGCCGGTAAGGAAGGCAAATACGTAACGTCGCGCAATATCAAAGAGCGCCTGGAGCGCGAGCTAATTCACAACGTGGCGCTGCGCGTCGAGCCCGGCGACACCCCGGACAAGTTTGTGGTCAGCGGTCGAGGCGAACTGCACCTGTCTGTGTTGATCGAGACAATGCGCAGAGAGGGCTTCGAGTTGGGTGTTTCGCGCGCCGAAGTGATTCAGAAAGAAATCGACGGCGAGATGCAGGAGCCCTACGAGCAGTTGCTGGTTGACTGCGAAGATCAGCATCAGGGTGCGCTGATGGAAGAGCTTGGCCAGCGCCGCGCCGAACTGAAAAATATGGTGCCGGATGGTAAAGGTCGCGTGCGCATGGAATTCATCGTTCCGGCTCGCGGGCTGATTGGCTTCCGGTCGCTGTTTCTAACACTGACTTCGGGAAGCGGAATTCTAACTCATATATTTGATCATTACGGGCCTGTGAAAGCAGCCGATGTTGCCAAGCGCATTAACGGCGTATTGGTCTCTTTGGTAAACGGCAAGACGCTGGCTTACGCGCTGTTCAATCTGCAGGATCGCGGGCGCCTGGCGATTGAGCCGAACGTCGAAGTCTATGAGGGGCAGATTATTGGGCTGCACAGTCGTGGTAATGACCTGACGGTGAATCCAACTAAAGCCAAGCAGCTCACTAACGTGCGGGCTGCTGGCACCGACGAGAATATGATTCTGACGCCGCCTATCCGGCACACACTGGAGCAGGCGCTTGAGTTCATTGAAGATGATGAGCTGGTTGAAGTTACACCCGAGAGCATTCGGGTTCGCAAAAAGCTTTTGAAGGAACACGAACGGCGCCGTGCCGGACGCGTATAGGGTCGTCTATACTGGGTAGATGTATACTTTATATCCAGAGATCAAACCGTTCGCGACGCACGCCCTGGCTGTCACTGATCTTCACACGCTCTACGTGGAGCAGTGTGGCAACCCGGATGGTATTCCGGTGTTGTTTGTCCACGGCGGCCCGGGTGGCGGCTGCGACGTCAAAAATCGCTGTTTCTTTGACCCTGAGCTATACCATATCGTGCTGTTTGATCAGCGCGGCGCAGGGCGCTCGACGCCCCACGCCTGCCTTGAGGATAACCACACCCAGGCGTTGATCGATGATATGGAGCAGATCCGTGTTTATCTCCATATCGATAAATGGTGCCTGTTTGGTGGTTCCTGGGGATCAACTCTCAGCCTGCTGTATGCACAACAACACACCGATCGAGTGATGGGCTTGATACTGCGCGGCATCTTCCTGTGTCGGGAGCAGGACATCAGCTGGTTTTATCAGTCCGGTGCCGGGCGTCTGTTTCCAGACTATTGGAAGGACTACGTTCATCCCGTTCCCGAAGCGCGCCGCGGCAATATGGTGGAAGCTTATTATGAGCTGCTCACCGGCGGTAACGAGTTGGCGCGGATGGCGGCGGCCAAGGCCTGGTCCGGCTGGGAAGCGCGCTGTGCAACCTTGCGCCCGAATCACGATGTTGTCGATCACTTCCTTGACCCGCACGTTGCCCTGGCTATGGCACGCATTGAGTGTCATTTTTTCGTCAACAATTCGTTTATTAGAGAAAACGAGATTCTCGACAATGTCGACTGCCTTCGCGACCTACCCACAATCATCGTGCACGGGCGTTACGACGTCGTCTGCCCTATGGATAACGCCTATGCGCTGCATCAGCGCCTGCCCGCCGCTGATTTCCATATCATCCGCGATGCAGGGCATGCCGCCTCCGAGCCCGGCATTACCGATGCTCTCGTTCACGCCACGCAGCAGATGGCAGGGCAGCTACGGTCTTCTCCTGCGTGAAAGCGCTGCTGCAGCGCGTCAGTAGCGCTAGCGTTAGCGTTGATGACCAGACCGTTGGCAGCATAGGGGCTGGTCTTCTGGTGTTGCTCGGGCTGGATAAGGGCGACAACGCGGCAACGGGTGAAGCGTTGATTGATCGGCTGCTTGCTTACCGCGTGTTTGCCGATGAGCAGGGGCGTATGAATCGTAGCGTTACCGAAACGCGCGGAGGCGTCCTGCTGGTATCGCAGTTCACACTCTCGGCGGATACGCGTAAAGGCTTGCGACCCAGTTTCTCTAGTGCCATGCCGCCGGCTGGTGCCGCGGATCTGTACACGCATTTGTATGACTATCTTGAGGCGAGCCACGAGCATGTTGCGGGCGGGCGTTTTGGCACAGACATGCAGGTCAGTCTGGTGAATGACGGCCCGGTGACGTTCCTGCTAGAAGCCTAGAGCCGGCGGCCCTTTTTTAACCCCTGGAGTCCAGCAGGTAGTGCGCCAGATTCTCCCGCTCTGTATCGCTCAAAGGAAACTTTGGCATAGGGGGTGTCGGGGTTAGAAAAAAGGCGGTCAGCGACTCCACGGAGTAGCGTGCTGCCAGACCCTCTAGCGCCATGCGCGGATTGTTGTGGCATGTACCACAAGGCATTTTGCTGAACAGCGACTCCCCGGCGGCGACTTTGTCGGCATTCAAATCCTGGCTCGTGAGCGATTGCTGAACAGCGTTATCCGCGCTAGCGAAACCATCTTGAATATTGACGCGATAGATAACTCTCGCATAGTCATCGCTGATAAAAAATCCACCCTGGCCATCGTCGATAACATCTACCGGTCGTCCAATGATGTCGCCGTCGCGCTCGAAGCCCCAAAGGAAGTCGCTCGCGACTATAGTCTCACCTTGCCAGTTCAGGCGGGTGACTTTATAGCCGTCGGGCTGGCTGCGATTCCAAGAGCCGTGCAGGGCGACCAATGCACTTTGCTGGTCCGGGAAAAAATGTATGCCCAATGGTGCGTTGTGAGCAGGGAAATCGTGCACGGGCGATATTGCGGCCGCCTCAAGGCTGGGCGCCTGACCGCCAAAATCGGGATCCGGCTGATTGTTGCCGTTGCGAAAGGGCCAGCCGTAGAAACCACCATCAACGATGTGGTTTAGCTCGCAGGGAGGATAGTCATCACCGAGCAGATCGCGCCCGTTGTCAGTTGCGTAGAGCGCGCCGTTCCAGGGCGCGAAGGCAAGACCGACGCTGTTGCGCAAGCCGCTGGCAAAAATCCGACCGTTGCTGCCGCTGGCATCGAACTGCATTATCGTCGCGCGGCGCTTGTCTGCCTCAAGGCACACGTTGCAGCTGGAGCCCATAGCCAAATAGAGTTTGCCGTCTGGCCCAAAAGCAATGCTTTTCGTCCAGTGATTGCCGTCGTCGGTGAGCCCATCGACGATGACAGTGTACTCGCCGCTCATCACGCCAGCGTCATAGCGTACGCGGCCTATTCTGTTTGATTCAGCGACATACAAAAAACCCTCATGTAGCGCCAGCCCGTGAGGATTGCGCAGGTCCTGCAGTAGTTCGGTTCGCTGATTCGCAGCGCCATCGCCGTTGCTATCGGTCAGTAAGATTACGGTGCCCGCTCTGGGATTACTGACCAACAGGCGCTGTTCGCCATCACGCACCAGCATTCTAGGGTGCGGCAGGTCGCGGGCAAAAATCGATACCTGATACCCCGGGGCGCTCTTTAATTTCCCCAGCAATACGTCATTCGCCGTGTTGGCGCCGCGTCCCGTGGCCACGTTGACGATCATCTCCAGGCTGGAACTGTGCAGACCTGGCATCAGCCTGGGCAGCAACAGTGCGGCCGTCAACAGCAGCGCTATCAGCAAGCAAAAAACGATGAGTATTCTTTTTAAAATTGTCACTTGGTTATCCTACTCCGTTGGTCTGTAGTGCATCTTGATGTGGGGAATACCGTCTTCATCGTAGGCCGCACCTTCTGTGACGAAGCCCTGTTTTTGATACCACGGTCGTAACGGCGCCTGAGCACTGATGGTGATGCCCGCATCGGGCCACAGACTGCGGCACAGCGCTATACCTTGTCTCAGAAGTGTATCGCCCAGGGTTTGTCCGCGAGCGCTGGGATCGACCACCAGGCGTCCCAGCGCGGCTGCGGGGTAAACGAGGCCCGGAGGTACAGCGCGCAGATAGGCCTTAACGACGTTGTCTTGAAGCCCGCAGATATGCCAGCAATCTGCATCCAGGCCATCGATATCCGCATAGAGGCATTGCTGCTCTAAGATAAAAACATCCTGGCGCAGTCGAAAAACGTCGTGCAAGACCTCAGGCGAGATTGTCTCAAGCCGGTCCTGAGTCCATTTTATCTGCGGCTGGGTCATTGTGGTGTCGGATGTCAGTTGTCTTAAAGAAGCAAAACAGTGTACGGCTATATGTGTCGCGGCAACAGTGCACCACCTGCTCGGAGTGTGCGCAAATTGGCGTTTTCACGGGGATGATTAGTGCTACTATTAGCACTGGAAAAATGCCGTGCGGCTTGATCTACCTGCCGTCATAAAGGAACGCCTGATGTTAGCCAACGCAGAACTTGCGCAGGATTTTTATATCCTCAATCAACAGAGCAAGCGCCTTGTTGCAGCCCTGCTGGAGACGGTAGACCTGCCTTCGGTGCCGCTTGAAATCGATGCCACCGATAACGCGCTGCTGCGCGGGCTGGAGAGCGACAGGATTTACTTTGTTGAAACTGGCTCGTTGACCGCTCGATATCGCGATCGCACTATTCATTTGTTAGACGATGGTGACTTGCTGCTGCCTGACATTGCCGGTAACGCAAATCACGAAGTGGCGGTAACCTACGCCAGTGAAAACGGTGCGACGCTAGCGGGCTTTCCCGGGTTAGAGTTTATGCGACGCGTTTTTGCTGATCCTGCTGCCAATAAACTGTGGACGCGCTTGCTTATCACGCAGTCCGGCTTACAGCTGCGCTTGACTGCCTCGCTGACAGATGGCGATACGCACGCGACCCCAGGGTTTGAAATTTATAACCCGGGTGATGTCATCATTCGCCAAGGCGATCGCGCAGACTATGTGTTTAACCTCACTGAAGGAACCGCCGAAGTCGTCGTAGACGGCGTAACGGTAGGCGGCATTGAAGAGGATGAAATCTTTGGTGCGATGGCCGTGCTTACCAATGCCGATCGTACCGCGACGGTTATGGCAAAGACGCGTTGCTCGGTAGTTAAAGTTCCGAAAGACCAATTCGCCGACCTGATCAAAAGCAACCCCACGACAATTCACACCCTGCTTATCGATATGGCGAACTCCATCGTCAACCTCAATGAGCAACTGGTCGGCCTGCGGGGCTCCTACGTCAATTAGTGCGTGTGCCTTTACCCAGTCGCCGTTCCGGTCTGTGCCGTCTCGCTCCTCCTCCGAGACGGCCATCTCCATAAAAAACGTGCCTGACATGGTGTTCGCAGCGCTAGGCCGAGTCACTCGCTTTACCAAATTTCCCTGGTCAGATAGCCGATGCTCTACACGCCATCAGTCTCTGAACCAATCAATTATCGTGCTGATAAAACGCCAACGGTCTTATGTCTGAAACTATAGAAATCGATAACGAGGGTACCGAACAGGTTTCCCTGAAGCTGTATGCTGAGAAGGCGTATCTGGACTACTCCATGTACGTCATTCTGGATCGCGCTTTGCCAAATATTGGCGATGGTCTTAAGCCGGTGCAGCGCCGGATCGTTTATGCCATGAGCGAGCTTGGTCTGAAGGCTGCTGCCAAATACAAGAAGTCAGCGCGCACCGTTGGCGACGTGATCGGTAAGTTCCACCCTCATGGTGATAGCGCCGCCTATGAAGCCATGGTGTTAATGGCGCAGTCATTCAGCTACCGGTATCCCCTGGTGGACGGACAGGGCAACTGGGGCTCGCCCGATGACCCCAAGTCATTCGCTGCCATGCGTTACACCGAGTCACGATTGACGGCCTATGCTGACGTACTGCTATCGGAGCTGGGCCAGGGCACCGTTGACTGGACGCCCAACTTCGACGGCACGATGAACGAGCCGGCCGTGCTTCCTGCGCAGGTGCCCAATGTCTTACTAAACGGCACGACTGGTATCGCCGTCGGTATGGCGACGGATGTGCCGCCACACAATCTGAAAGAGGTTGTGGCGGCAACAGTGCTGATGTTGGAGAAGCCAAAGTCCACGGTAGCAGAGCTTTGCGAACACATATTGGCACCGGACTTTCCGACCGGAGCGGAGATCATTACGCCGCGAGAAGACATTGTCGCAATCTACGAAACCGGCCGGGGTGCCTTGAAAGTACGCGCCAGCTGGGAGGTTGAAGGTGGAGATATCGTGGTTCATGCGCTCCCCTATCAGGCCTCGGGCTCACGCGTTCTGGAGCAGATCGCGCATCAAATGCAGGCTAAAAAATTGCCGATGGTTGCTGATTTACGTGATGAATCAGACCACGAAAATCCAACGCGTCTCGTTATTGTGCCGCGTTCTAACCGCGTGGATCGCGATGCGCTGATGAGCCATCTTTTTGCGACCACCGATCTTGAGCGCAGTTACCGGGTCAATATGAACGTGATCGGTATCGACGGTCGCCCGGCGGTTAAGCCGCTGGACCGCTTGTTGAAGGAGTGGTTGAAGTTTCGTACTGACACTACCCGCAGGCGGCTGGAGTACCGCCTCGATAAGGTGCTTAACCGTCTGCACATTCTGGAAGGCTACTTGGTGGCCTTCCTTAATATTGACGAGATCATCCACATCATCCGCACGGAAGAGAAACCCAAGCCGGTTTTAATGGAGCGCTTTGGGCTTAGCGATATTCAGGCCGAGGCCATCCTTGAGCTGAAACTACGCCACCTCGCTCGGCTTGAAGAGATGAAAATCCGTGGTGAGCAGGATGAGCTCGCGGCCGAGCGCGACGAACTGCAAAAGATACTCGGTTCTGACGCGCGTCTGCGCACGCTGGTGAAGAAGGAGCTGCTGGCGGTGGCCGAAGCCTTTGGTGATGACCGTCGCTCGCAGCTGGTGTCTGGCGAGGAGGCCAGGGCCTTCAGCGAACTCGAGCTCATGACCAATGAGCCCATCACTGTGGTGATGTCTGAGAAAGGCTGGATTCGCGCGGCCAAAGGTCACGACGTTGATCCAGAGACGCTCAACTACAAATCTGGCGATAGTTTCAAGATGGCCGTGGCTGGCAGGACAAATCAACCTACTGTGTTGCTGGATTCGACTGGTCGGGCGTACACGCTGACCTCACATAACCTTCCCTCCGCGCGAGGGCAGGGCGAGCCGGTTACGGGCCGCATCAATCCACCCAGCGGTGCAACCTTCGAGGGCATCATGGCGGGTGAGCAGTCGCAGCACTACTTGCTGGCCTCTGATGCGGGTTACGGTTTTGTTGGAAGCCTCGAAGACATGCAGACCAAGAACCGCGCGGGTAAAGGTGTATTGACCTTACCCAAAGGTAGCCGTGTGTTACAGCCAGCGCGCATTGATAGCGAGGAGGGCGCTTTTGTGGCGACGGTAAGTAACGAAGGCCGATTACTGATCTTCCCTCTGGAGGACTTACCCAAGCTGGCGCGCGGCAAGGGGAATAAACTGATGTCCATTCCCTCCGCCCGCGTGCAAAGCCGCGAGGAGTATGTGGTGGCCGTACAGGTTCTAAAAGCCACCGATGCGCTACTGGTCTATGCAGGTAAGCAGCACAAGGTGTTGAAGTTCGATGACCTGGAACACTACCGCGGTGAGCGCGGCCGCCGTGGCAACAAGCTGCCCAGGGGCTACCAGAAAGTCGACAGGATGGAGGTCCAACGCAAGGGCGAATAGATCGGCGACCAAAAAGCGTTACCCTCTGGCAGCTTACAGTTCGGGTAGCAGCAATCGCCTTTGACGTTCCAGCAGGTCCGCCTGGGGTTCGCTGAACCCGCATAGCACGTTGGTCCCGCCATCTGTCGCCAGTGTGCAGCGGTTCTGCACATCCATATCTGCGGCAAGCGCCTTACTGGTATGCAGACCTTCCTCGGAGCAGTGCGACACCAACTCATCGATGATGGGTTGGTTATAGAGGGCGGGATATATATCCGGACTGCCTTCAGCGCCTGCTTCACCGACACCGCATGCCAGCCGCAACGAATACCGAAGGCGCCGCTTGTCGCTCAAGTCCTCGGCAAGCTGGCGTAATAGCCAGGCACTGGCGACGGCTCTGTAGGCGGCACTGCCTGCGCTGTGCTCCCCGGAAAACTGCACCAACAGGCAAAATTCCCTTACCACCGTGGTAACCCCCCCGTATAGTTTGGCCACGCTGTCCACCAATGTGCGAAGCCTGTCGGTATAGTCAAGAAGGGCGTTTTCATCCAACGTTTCCACATAGCGTGACAGGCTCGTCAATTGCACCAGCAGCAGCCCGGCTTCCTGATAATCGCCAGCAGCGCTGGTGCTGGCGTCAGGAGGCATGATCAGTTCGAGGGGCAAAGAGGCGATATCAGCCTCCAGTGCGTCGATCACGTCGACTTCATCGCTGCCGCCGCCGATGTGTCCGCGTAGCGTTTGCAGTCGTTTCTCAAGCCGTATTCCCCACTGTCGCGCCAGCGCCGCGGCGAACAGGCTGCCAAGGATTGCCAGTGCAAGCAGGCCCAGAGACATGCCTTGCTGTTCCTCCAGTGCCTTGCCGGGAGCAACGCTAAGAAAAAGCTGCGCGGCAAGATCGCGATCAATGGTAACCGGCGCTTCAAAGCGATAACTCGCTGCGTTAGCGCTTTTACCTGTCTGAGCTAGTGGTCGGCCATCTAGATCGGTAACGCGAATGCTCTCCAGCGCGTGCTGGGCGCGCAGGTCCTGCAAGGTTGTCTCCAACCCAATCAGGTCGACGCTAGCGACAAAAGGTGCAACGTGCGTAGCAAGGTCTTCAGCCAGATGCTCATGATGGCTATTGAACTGCTGTTCCAACTGATATCGGCTGGAAAGGCTACCTGTGAGAACCAGTAGTATCGAGAAGAGAAAACATAAGCCCCCGCATAGCAGAGCTAGTCGCTGTGAGATTCTCTGCATGTGCTGTCCTTTTGAATCGCTTTCCGACTTGCTCTTGAGTTAATGCAGCCGCCTGTCCCCAGCGGTTAGAATACCCCCCGGTTCAGAGGCGGTGCATGTGAAAGAGATATTGTTGATTAACATTTCGGGCGGAGACAAGCCCGGTGTGACGTCGTCGGTAACCGATATCCTCGCGGGCTTTGACTTGGATATCCTCGATATCGGTCAAGCGGTTATCCACGACACCTTGTCCCTGGGACTGCTGGTAGAGCTGCCTTCGTCGTCGAACGATACGCCAGTCCTCGAAGAACTGCTATTGCGCGGACAAGAACTCGGCCTTCAGGTCCGCTTTACGCCGATTTCGGACGCTAGTTACGAACTGTGGGTAGGCGCGCAGGGCCGTGCGCGCTATATCGTAAGCCTGTTGGCGCGTAAAATTACGGCCAGGCAACTAGCGCGCGTCAGTGGTGTTGTCTCGCGCCATGGCCTCAATATCGACAGCATTCAGCGGCTGTCAGGTCGAGTGCCGCTAGGTGATTTACCGCCGCTTAGCCGTGCCTGCGTAGAGTTCTCCGTGCGCGGCGGTTTGCAGGATGCCCCCGCCTTTCGGAGCGAGTTGCTGGAGTTGGCGTCTGAGCTGGATGTCGATATCGCTTTCCAGGAAGATAATATGTACCGACGCAATCGACGTCTGGTTGCCTTCGACATGGACTCAACGCTGATCGAGGCGGAAGTCATCGATGAACTCGCACATCGTGCGGGTGTTGGCGATCAGGTGGCGGCGATTACCGAGCAGGCTATGCGTGGCGAGCTCGACTTCGCGGACAGCTTCCGGGCTCGACTTGCCCTGCTGGCGGGACTGGACGCAAACGTACTGGAAGATGTCGCCCACTCGCTGCCGCTTACCGAAGGCGCTGAGAAGTTGGTCGGCACTCTGAAATCGCTGGGCTATAAGACGGCGATTCTATCGGGTGGCTTTACGTATTTTGGAGAGTTTTTACAGAAAAAGCTGGGTATTGATTACGTCTATGCCAACACCCTGGACATCGTCGACGGCAAGGTCAGCGGCAGGGTGGTTGGTGACATCGTCGACGGCGAGCGAAAAGCCCAATTGCTAAGAGAAATTGCGGCCCGCGAAGGCATCGATTTGCAACAGGTGATCAGTGTAGGAGATGGAGCGAATGATTTGCCTATGCTCAGTATTGCGGGTCTGGGCATTGCCTTCAGGGCCAAGCCACTGGTGGCCGCCAGCGCCAAGCAATCGATTTCTACACTTGGTCTCG
Organism: Cellvibrionales bacterium; assembly: GCA_043585095.1. GTDB lineage: Bacteria > Pseudomonadota > Gammaproteobacteria > Pseudomonadales > Halieaceae > JANQIO01. Next base: position 3,282,104 of record CP121321.1, on the reverse strand, counting down.
ACGGTATTCTGTATTTGCTGGGGATTAGCGACCGCTACCAACAGTCACACCCTACCGGCTAAAACAGGCATAGCTGCGGCGCCCGGGATTGTAGGAGGCGTCGTTGAATTAAGGTGTAGTTGGGGGTGTAGTTGGAGGTGTAGTTGAAGGTGTAGTTGAAGGTTTAGCTGAGGGCTTAGTAGGCGGTAGAGCTGTCGAAGACAGTACTAACAAAGCGAGCCAGGCTTATAAATGATTCCAGAAGGATTCGTATTGGGTGTCGATAGCATCGGCCTTGTTATCGCGCGTGGCAACATCATCAAGCTGCTGGATGTAGCGGAACTCAAATTGGTTGTAGGCAGCTGTGGATGACACTTTCTTAAACAGCTGTATATAGGATTCTTGCCCGCCCCGTATTAGAGTGACTTTTTGCCGTTCCTTGAAGCCCACTCTGGGCGTAACAAGCGTGTTGGGTTGCCCCACCAGCTTTATCTCCGGGAGCAGCAAAGCACGCATGAGGTCGCCATCTTCACCAGTTTTATGCTGCACGCGAGCGCCGTACGGCGTTGCACGCGGACTTAACAGCTCGACGCCCAGAAGGGTGGTTTGATCTTTAAGCTGACTAACCCAGCGAATAACAGCGATGCTCCAGGTGCTACTATCTGCCTCACGCACGGCAATTGCGTCGCCAGTTTTGATATGACTGGGGATGTCAGCCGACCACTCCAGGCAGTAGCCACCCGGGCTAACGTTAGACATGCGCACCGGAAATACCGGATGCCGCTCTTTTGTATCGGTATTGGCGGGGTGCCCGGCTTCGCGAATATGAAACTCAACTTGCTCTAGCGGTAGTTCATCGCCTTTGCCCTCAAAAACGCGATCCCAGAGTTCTTTCTCCTCAATCGCGTCATCCGTCTTGAGCTCAGCATCACCTCGATTGTCGAGTAGATGTGCGTACTGCGAAGACACCAGCGATTCAAAGTTCACACCGCCGCTGACATAAAAGTGGGTGTTACTGAGGCCCACTGAGACCCAAAGCTTCTCCTGCGCGGGCGCACGTGCGAAATTCCGTTTGCTCATCACGCCCCAAGAGGTGATGACATGCTCCAGCACGTTCGGCGATACCACATTGTCTTTGTCAAAGACGATGGATTGATCGCCTGTTTCCTGACGCAGCTGGGTTAGGTGGCTGACCAAATCGTCGGTATCGATAACACGGCAATTCGTGCCCGGTATCTCACTGTACAAAGATGTGTAGATAGGCGGATGGTCGCTTGAAAAATCGACCAGGAATAACCCTTCTTTGTCAGAGGTCTCGCTTAGTTCCGTGTGCTTGACCCACTCTCGCAGACCTTTAAATACGCCGGATAAGTCACGCTGGCGTAGCTGGTTTGGCTTGCAGCTTCCCAGCAACAGGACGCGCAGGTAGGTGTCGGTAATGCTGCCATCGCCGGCAATTTCATCTGTCACCAGTTGACTGGACAGTTTTTGCCGTTCGGCTAGCAGGAAAAGCTGGTGCAGCTCTATCCAGGCATTGATCTCTACGGGTTGATACAGCTGATAGGCCACCAGCATTTTCATGCTTGCAGTCGTAATCGCCCGGTGCAGTGCCATACACACCAGTTTGGCAGGGTTAGTGCCAGAAAGCTGTTGTCGCCGTTGGATGGTCTGAATTGCAACAATCGTGTATGCCGTGGTGACCTGTTCATACAGCGTCTGAGTTAGCTTCGCTGCTTTGCGAGGCTCCTCGGGCAGCACAATGGGCTGGTTCAGATAGTATTTTGACAGCGTCTGTAAGGCAGAGTGGAGCGTGGGCCGCAGCGCTTCGAGAATATCAAAACGCATATCAGGCTTGAGGTCGACCCGATTAAGATCGCCTATTGCCGCACGCAGCTGCTGAGCAACTTGAGCAGGATTTGCCATGGGCAAGGTTTCAGCCCAAGAGGTTGCCTGCTCGGGGGTGAGGCCAAACATGACGAACTCAGACAGATCCTGTCTGGGTATTCGCAGTTTGATAGGCTCGTTTGTACTCATCCCGTCGGTCTCTTTTGGGGCGGCTTGTGTAGCATCGCCATCCCGTCACTGTCTTGTGCGTTGTTCGTCGCGTTTTTCGTCGCGTTGTTGTGCTTATTCTGTTCGCTGGACTCTGTGCTAGCCACCCTGTGCTCGCCCTGTTAGAGGCCGCAATCACGTTTGGGCACTAGATTATTTCTTGTTTGTGAAACAGGTTTTGAGGCCGGACAGTGCTGTGCACGGACGGAGAACAATATTCCACGCCACGTATACTACCTAAGTAATTGTTTTAGGTAAAAATTATTATTTCACGGAACAGCGAAGCAAATCACAGTCTGGAGGCGTACTCTCGACCGCCCCAGAGCTCGGCACAACCTATTCTCGCAGTATCCGCGATGCGCAATCCGATTATCAACACCGCGAGTTAAGCGGCCGGCTTTCTCAACGGATAGCCTGCCAATGCGCTACGCAATCCCGGGATATCCCGGAGCGGGTTAGATTGCGGCTAGCAGGCTGCCATCCCCTGCTGCTTCGCGCTATGATAGCCGCCGATTTAGTGCCGCAATATTAAAGAGGATAATTCACGTCCATGGCCAGCTTCTCTACAAACGAATTTCGCTCCGGGCTCAAAGTCATGCTGGATGGCGATCCCTGCAGCATCATCGAAAATGAGTTCGTTAAGCCCGGTAAAGGCCAGGCCTTTAACCGCGTCAAGTTGCGTAATCTCAAATCGGGCCGAGTATGGGAGCGCACTTTCAAGTCTGGAGAAAGCCTTGAAGGTGCGGATGTTATGGATCGCACCATGGAGTATCTCTACAACGATGGAGAGTTTTGGCACTTCATGGAGCCTGATACCTACGAGCAATATCAGGCCGATAAGGATGCGGTGGGCGAGGCGGCCAACTGGCTGAAAGAGCAGGATCGCTGTGAAGTCACCCTGTATAACGACTCGCCGCTTGCTGTTACCGCAGCCAATTTTGTCGAGCTGGAAATCACTGAGACAGATCCCGGACTTAAGGGTGATACCGCCTCTGGCGGCAACAAGCCCGCAACTTTGAGCACAGGAGCTGTTGTGAAGGTGCCGCTGTTCCTAAGCCAAGGCGAAATCGTGCGGATCGATACCCGCAGTGGCGAATACGTCGGCCGCGGGAAGTCTTAACTGCTTTGGCTTGATTGAGCCGATTTTTATGACCGTTATAACAGAATGAAGCGTTGAGCTGGCAGCCATCGGCTGGACTCGATGCGCTGCGCACTCGGGCGCAGTTACTGGCAATCCTGCGCGAGTTTTTTGCGTCCCGAGACGTCCTGGAGGTTGAAACGCCCTTACTGTGCTCGGGTACGGTTACCGATCCATCGCTCACCCCCATTACCAGCGGCATGCGTTGGCTGCAAACGTCACCTGAATATCTTATGAAGCGGTTGCTCGCGGCCGGCAGCGGCCCGATCTATCAGGTCTGCAAAGCGTTTCGCGCCGCTGAGGCCGGTTCTCGTCACAATCCGGAATTCACCCTGCTGGAGTGGTACCGCCCGGGGTTTGATCTAACCGCGATAATGGCCGAAACGACGGAGCTGGTAGAGCTGGTTCTGGGGCAGCAATCAGTCAAGACAATCGGCTACCGGCAACTGTTTATCGATCATTTGGACATTGATCCGTTTACTGCCAGCGACGCGGCGCTGGCACGCTGCGCCCGCGAGCACGTCGAATACTCAGCCGAGCAGGAGCCGCGGGATACCTGGCTGGATTTACTCATGAGTCATGTGATCGAGCCCTCCTTGCGGGGTATTACTCTGGTGCACAGCTATCCTGCCAGTCAGGCCGCGCTGGCTCGGGTCGTATCAGTGCTCGATACAGAGGCTGAGAAAACGGGTAGGCCTAATGCGGAAACGGAGATTGCCTGCGGACTGCGCTTTGAACTCTATGTAAACGACGTCGAATTGGCTAACGGCTATCAGGAGTTGTCTGAGGCAAGTGAGCAGCGCCAGCGATTCCAGCGCGACAATGCCATTCTTGAAGCCCGAGGGGATAAAGCGCGCCCTGTAGACGAACGTTTATTGGCGGCTCTGGCTGCGGGGCTCCCGGATTGTTCAGGCGTGGCGCTGGGACTGGATCGGCTACTGATGCTTAAGCTAGGTGCGAGAAATCTAGCCGATGTGCTGAGCTTTGATTGGTCTCGTTGCTAAACGTTTCAGGGTGCGGCGCCGGAAAGCTCGCCCCGCTCCAGCGGCTTCTGAGCAATTTTCCAGTACCCGTAAACAATCGCAATCGCTGGACATAGCAGATTAAAGAAAGCGAAGGGCGCATAGTTAAAGGTGGCGACCCCAAGGGTTGCTGACATGTAGGCGCCACAGGTATTCCAGGGAATAAGCGCAGAAGTCAGAGTAGCCGAGTCCTCTAGCGTGCGCGACAAATTGAGGCGCGATAGGCCGCGCCGTTCAAATTCCTGGCGGTACATGCTGCCAGGCAGCGTGATCGCCATAAATTGATCGGCCGCCGCGATGTTCGTGGCGATACAGGTACCCACCGTTGCCGTCACAAGACCGCCATTACTGTGTACGCGACTGAGAGCCGCTTTAACCAAAAAGCGCAGGATGCCCACGCGTTGCAAAGCGCCACCAAAGGCCATCGCACACAGGATTAGCGAGATGGTATTGAGCATGCTGGTCATGCCACCCTTTGATAGTAATTGGTCCATCACCGGATTGCCGCTGTTGGCGGAGTAGCCCGCAAACAGACTGGTCCATACCCCACGAACTAAGCCCAGACCTGTCCCTGTTTCGCCGCCAGCCAAGCGGATAGCCGCATCCTGCTGAAACGCCAGCGCGAAAAGAATGCCTATCGCTACGGTACCCAGTATCGCTGGCAAGGCGGCAACCCTGCGCCAGACCAGCAAGAGCATGATCACCAGCGGCAGCAGTAAATGTGGCCCCAGGTTAAAGCTGTCCTCCAGCTGCTCTCGAAGCTGGGCAATCTCCTCTGGGGCGGCGGCTTCGCCCCTGCTCATCAAAGCGAATAGCAGCATTGCGATGGCGAAGCTGGGCACCGTTGTCCAGAGCATATGGCGGATGTGTTGAAACAGATCCACGCCCGAGGTGGCCGCGGCTAGATTAGTGGTATCTGATAAAGGTGAGAGCTTGTCGCCGAAGTAGGCTCCCGACACGATAGCCCCGGCGGTAATCGCAGGTGATAGACCGAAGCTTGCCGCAATCGCCATGAGCCCGATGCCCATAGTGCCCGCCACCGTCCAGGACGAGCCAATGCTCACCGCAAGCAGCGCGCAAATTAGTGCGCTGGCAGCGTAAAATATGTCCGGAGATAGCACCTGCACGCCGTAGTAGACCAGTGCGGGTATGGTGCCGCACAAAATGAATATACCGATAAGCATTCCGACCGAGAGCAAGATCAGCATCGCGACCAGGCACAGCGAGATACTCTCGACAATACCCTGCTCGATGTCACGCCATTCAAGGCCTAAGCGTGTCCCCACCAGTGCCACCGCACCCGCACTGAACAACAGGGCGATTTGGTTGGCACCATAGGACGAGTCCGCGCCAAACAAATACACCGATAGGGCCAGCAGGGTGACCAACAAAGCCACTGGGGCGAGCGCCAGAAAAGGGGTTAGAGCTTTCTCTGTTCCAGGGTCAGCGCCTGCCACAGCCGGTTCGTTATCATCACATATGCTGCTCTCTTCGAGCTCTTGATTGGCGTCTTTATCGGTCGAGGTCACGGCTGCTCGCTGTGTCGGGACTGCGTGGGTGTGCTTAATGGTACAGGCTCAATGCATGCAGTACACTCGGCGCGTCCACCGGGGGTAATTCACTATGCACAAATTGCTATCTCCAAGCCTGTTTGCTCGCTCTACAGGTGTCGCGTTCGCGACGCTGTTGGCAGCCTGTGTTGGCACGCAAGCAGATAACCCGCTCGGCATTGAGGATCAGGGCCTGATGCTTGAACCTATTGCCGAGGCGCTTGACCAGCCCTGGGGAATGGATTTTCTGTCGGATACGCAAATCCTGATCACCGAAAAAACCGGACAATTGCAGCAGTTCGATACAGTAACTGGAGAACGCCACAGCATATCGGGCTTGCCCGATAGTGCCGACTTTGGTCAGGGCGGTTTATTAGACGTGCTAGTTGATAGAGAAGAGGCCGAGGTCTGGCTGTACCTCAGCTACACCCATGAGGGTGGCGAGGGCTACACCACGCGTGTCGCCAGAGGCCGCTTGCAGGATGCCGGCCTGATCGACGTTCAGGTGTTGTTTACAGCCGAACCCTTCTACGAGACCAAGTACCATTTCGGTAGCCGATTACAGATTGTCGACGACTACCTGTTTGTGACGGTAGGAGACCGCGGCAATCGCCAGTACGCACAGGACTTATCCCGGCACAATGGCAAGGTGATGCGTATTCACAAGAACGGTGATGTACCGGACGAGAATCCCTTTACCCAACGCGCGGGTGCCCGGCCGGAAATATGGACCTACGGCCACCGGAATCCCCAGGGCCTGGCCCGACATCCGGACGGCAGCCTCTGGGTCAGTGAGCACGGCCCGCAGGGCGGCGACGAGTTAAATCGACTGGAAGCGGGCACTAACTACGGTTGGCCGATTATAACTTATGGTGAGGAGTACGGTGGCGGCGCAATCGGTGAGGGCACGTCCAAGCCTGGTATGGCGCAGCCAGAAAAATACTACGTGCCGTCCATTGCCACCTGTGGGATGGACTTCAATGATGCAACCCATTATCCGCAGTGGAAGCCATCTGCATTTGTGTCATCCCTCAAGCTGACGCACTTAAATCGGGTTGAGCTAACCAGCGACGGCCTGGGCGAGGAGACGCGCTACTTTGCCAGTAGCGGCCTGCGTTTCCGTGACGTACAGACTGGCCCCGACGGTTACGTATACGTGCTTGCTGGGAGTGGCCTGTATCGGGTGGTTCCGGGCCGGGGTTAATGCACAGTGACTTCTGATCGCCGGGCACTTCTGCTCGGCCTTAGTGCCGTCTTGCTTTGGTCTACCGTGGCGACTGCGTTCAAGATAGCGCTGCGCCATCTCGATGTTTTCCAGCTGTTGTTTTACGCGAGCCTCAGCTCCGCCGCGATTCTTTTGCTGGCGCTGGCTGTGCAGGGTCGGCTGTCGACGTTGATTCCAACGCTACGCGAAACACCAGGCTATTTTCTGAGCATGGCGCTGCTTAACCCCTGCCTGTATTACCTGGTCCTGCTCTCCGCTTATGATCGCTTACCTGCGCAGCAGGCCCAGGCCATCAACTATACCTGGGCGATAACGCTCTCCCTGCTGGCCGTTCCATTGCTCAGGCAGCCCCTGAGGGGGCGCGATCTTGTCGCGGGCGCCGGTGGCTATCTGGGCGTACTGATTATTGCGTCCCAGGGCAAGTTGCTAAGTCTTGAATTTGAAAATCCACTTGGGGTTGCGTTGGCGCTGCTGAGTACCTTGCTATGGGCGGTCTACTGGATATTGAGTGCCCGCAGCCCCAAAGATGCGACGGTATCTTTAGCCCTGATGTTCCTGTTGGCGATACCCATGTGTGGGGTCTTGTGCGGATTGTTCTCGCAGTTCTCGGGTCTTGCATGGCAGGGCCTCGTCGCAGCGGCCTATGTGGGGCTGTTTGAGATGGGGGTAACCTTCATGCTCTGGGCGGCGGCGCTGCGCACGGCTACCCGCGTTGCTTTGGTCGGGAATCTTATTTTTCTGTCTCCCTTCATTTCGCTGGTGTTTATCCAGGTGGTGTTGCGAGAGGCCGTCCATCCGGCAACGCTGATTGGGTTGTGCTTCATCGTCCCCGCGGCGCTTTATCAACAGTTAGAGCGCCCGCTCCCCGCATGAACAGCGAAGTCGTCCCACCGGAACTGCCTCCGCGCTACTACCTCGCAAATTTTGAGCAGCTGCTGCACACCGTTGCGCAGCAGTACGCGGATTTGCTCAGCGAATATGAAGACGATTTTCTGGCGCGCTTTCGCGCCGCAAGCGAGCCGCTTCGTTGTTTATACGTTCGACTGGTGTCCCGCCGTGGGCCAGTTTTTAGAAGCGACCGGCTCGCCTATGCCGAGCTGGGCGACCTTTCGCCCGTGCTGAGGGAAGGTTTTGATTCAGGGCTGTTGGGGCAAGAAGAGCGGCCTGACTTCTCCGTATTAGCCAGGCTGTTGCGCAAAGAAGAGCTGCTGGAAATCTACGGTGACGATATTGATGGCGCTAAGCGTCTGAGCCGGGCGGACCTGCTCACGCAAATAAATTCTGTCTACGCCGAAGATAGGCTGCTGTCACTTTGGCAGGCGTGGGCAAGTGAGGCGATGTTGGTGCTGCGACCGCTCTATAGCGAGACTGTCGATCGCTTCAAGCTCCTTTTTTTCGGCAATTCCTATCAGGACCTTACCGAGTTTGTGCTCAGCGATATGGGCTACGCACGTTACGCCCCGTACCCTCTCGACTCGGCGGCGAGATTGTTTACAAACCGGGAGGAAGTTGATGAGTATCTTGTCCTGAATGAGCTTAAGTCACTGGCGAAAATCGCCGTGGCAGCCCAGGACGCAGGCACATTGGTGGCGCTGGGCCGCAGTTTGCTTGATCCTGCCCGCGGTGCAACGGCGCAGGGCCTGAGAGACCGTTTGCGGCTGCGTATCGCGAGACAGTTAGAGCGCGACGGGTTTGTTGACGAGGCGATTACACTGTACACCGTTTGTGACCAACATCCCGCGCGCCAGCGGTTGACGCGACTGTTGGCAGTTCGAGATGAGGCGGCCGCGCTCACTTTGTGCAGCGAAATGGCCGACAATCCCTGGTGTGAGGCCGAGCGTGATTTCGCGCGGCGCAACATACCGACCCTCTCCCGAAAACTGGGTCGATCGTATCGGTCTGTGCCTCGAGACGTGTTTGATATAGAGGAGCTCGCACTCGCGCAAACCCACTCGGTTGAAGCGGCTGTGGCTGTGCATTATGAGCAGCAGTGGGCCGACGCCTGGCATATTGAAAACTGGCTGTTTAACGCGAGCTTCGGGCTAGCCTTTTGGGAGCAGATTTTTGCTCCAGTGACGGGTGCGTTTGTAAACCCTTTCCAAGCGGCGCCGCTGGATATGTACACCGCAGATTTCTACCGGAAGCGTCAGAGGTTGATCGATCAGCGTCTTGCTGAGCTGGAGCAGGCCGATCTCAGCGACTGTCTGTTGTCGGCATACGATCGGTATGCAGGAACGACTAATACCTGGGTTGCATGGCGAGGTGGCTTGCGGCCGATTCTCGAAGCCGCGCTCGCCATTATTCCTCGAGCGCATTGGCTGGCCGTGTGGAGACGCCAGTTATTCGACCCGGAGGCCAATCGAAACGGTTTTCCGGATTTGCTGCTGTTGGATGCGGAAAAGGGTTACAGGTTGATCGAGGTAAAAGGCCCGGGTGATCAGTTGCAGCAAAACCAGCGCCGCTGGCTGCGCTATTTCCAGCAACAAGGCATCCCCGCAGCAGTGTGCAAAGTGAGCTGGTCCGATGACTGAGCTTAAGCTCTCTGTACGCGAGATTGCTGAGTTCTGTCACCGACAGGGCGATATCGACTATCGTTTTACGCCCTCGCCCAGTGCTGCCGAGGGCATCGCGGGTCACCAGCAGGTGCAGCGCAGCCGTGGCCCCGATTACCAGGCAGAGTATCCATTGGCTGCGACGCTAGATACCGAGATGGGCGCTATCAGGCTAACGGGCCGAGCCGACGGATACAGCGCCGCCGAACCCATGTTGGAGGAGATCAAGACCTGCCGGGTGGCGCGCGATGATATTCCCCAGCAGGTAGAGGCTCTGCATTGGGCGCAGCTTATGCTTTACGGCGGGCTACTTTGTCATAGCGAATCAGTCACGGACGTTACGCTAGTACTGACCTACTTCCACGTGGACTCCGGTGAGCAGTGGCAAAGGCGCGAACAACACAGTGCGCCGGAACTCATCGGGTTTATGACCGATACGCTGGCGGCCATGCAAGACTGGTTATTGCTTCAGCAAGAATGGCAGCAGCGTCGCGACGCGAGCATCACTGCACTGGAGTGGCCCTACCCTGAATTCCGAGACAGTCAGCGCGCGATGGCTGAAACCGTCTACAAATGTGTGGCCAGTGCAGGCCGCGCGCTGCTGGAAGCGCCAACGGGCACAGGCAAAACCGCGGCGGCATTATTTCCTGCGCTAAAGGCGATCGCTACCGGCAAGCACGATCGTATTGTTTTTGCGACCGCGCGCACGGTGGGACGCCGTGCGGCAGAGGACGGACTGCGTCAATTTGAGCGGCGAGGCCTGGCGCTGCGCAGATTGAGCTTGACGGCAAAAGAGGCGATTTGTTTTTCGCCTGGCAAGGCCTGCCACGGCGAGGACTGCAGTTTTGCATCCGGTTACTACGACCGCCTGCCTGCCGCACTCAATGCAGCGATGGCCGTGCCCGATCTCAGCCGCAGCAATATAGAGGTGCTCGCCAGGGATCACCATGTTTGCCCCTATCAGCTGGCAAGCGATTTGCTGCCCTGGGTTGATGTCTGTATTGGCGACTTGCACTACGTGTATAGCTTTCACGCACTGGTGGCAGCGCGCTACCAGGATGTGGGTTTGTCTTACAGCGTGCTGCTGGACGAAGCGCATAACCTGCCAGACCGTGCCCGGGGTATGTACAGCGCTGGCTTACGTAAAGCAGACGTTTTGGCGGCGCGTAAACAAGCGGGTGGGTCGGTCAAAAGGGCGCTATCAGCGCTCAATACGCTGTTTTTAGAGTTCGACAAGGCTCAGTGGCAGGAGCCTCATTTTGATAGTCGCCCAGAGCCGCCGGCGCAACTCTCGCCGGCCTTAAGCCGAGTAACGTCCGCCGTAGGAGAGGCCTTGGCCGCAGACGCGCGCTATCTGCAGAGCCGACCCGTGTTGCTGTCATTTTTTTTCGACTGCCTGCAATTTACGCGAGTTCTAGAAGCGTTTGGGTGCGACTACCGATTTGAGATGGAGCGTAGTGAGGAGTCCCAAAGCCTGAGCATCTGCCTACGCTGTCTTGATCCGGCCCGGCTATTAAAGGAAAAGCACGCATCGGCGAAGGCGGTGACTGCGTTCAGCGCAACGGTTTCTCCCGCCAGTTGGATGCTGGCGGAAATGGGTCTGGAGGACGCGGTCTATCAGTCGCTGCCGTCGCCCTTTGCTGAGACCCAGCTCCAGGTCGAGCTGTGTACCCATCTGGATACACGCTACAAAGCCAGAAACAGAACACTACAGGACGTGGCAACCGCTATAGCTGACTGGCTCGACAACACACCGGGCAACTGCGTGGTGTATTTCAGCGCCTACCGCTACATGGAGGAGGTGTTGGCAGTCGCAAGGCCGATGATTCAGGGCAGGGCAGTGCACGTGCAGGCAAGGAACTGGCGGGAGGATCAGCGTAATGGCTTGCTGGATACGCTGGAGTCCCAGCGCAATATCGCGGCGTTCTGCATTCTGGGCGGTGTTTTTGGTGAGGGTGTCGATTTGCCAGGCGACGCCCTCAGTAGCGTGATTATTGTCGGAGCAGGTCTGCCGGCGTTTAACCGTGGCCGCGACGTATTAAAGGCCTATTACCAAACGGTTCATGGCAGCGGCTTTGAGTTTGCCTATCTGTATCCAGGTATGCAGCGCGTCTCGCAAGCCCTGGGTCGCGTTGTGCGCAGGGAATCCGATCAAGGCAGGGCCTTACTGATCGACCCGCGCTATGCTGAGCCTGCCTACCGATCATTGCTACCGCCCTGGTGGCACTACCGGCGTCGCGACGCTTAGTCGCTATCCTTGCGATTTGCGGGCTTAGGCGCAGGTTTGGGTTCGGATTGGACCTGTTGCTGCGGATAGGCATACACAATATCGACTTTTTGAGTGCGGCCCTCATCATTGCGTAGATTGCTAATGCCCTTAAAGCGCAATAGACGCTGTGAATCGCGATCGTAGGTTAGCTGAATGGGATCAATCAGGTTGCCCAGGAGCCAGGAGTCGAGCCTGATGTTCAGGCATAGCTTGTCACCTTCACATTCATCTCGCTGTCTGGCAAGCATGTCGATTGGCTCTTCTCTGCCCACCATGCGGAACGGGAACTGGATGTCATCACCCTCGGCCAGGTCCTGCCACTGCAGTCGCACGAAATTGTCGAAGCCGGCATCCACAACCGAGTCGGATTCAGTGCTTTCGATAACAATCTCTTTGTCGATCCGAAAGTCTTGAAATTTCAAATCGGGTGCTTTCGGACTAGTCGCATAGTCTAAATCTTTTCGGGCAATGACCCGATCGTCAGGGCGCAAGTAAAACACACTGCAGCGCAGCTCATCGTCGCTGCAGTAGTAGTGTTCCAGATATAAGGTCTCGCCGGTTTTTAGGTCTGTAGCTTTGCCGACCACGTCAGGTTGGGGCTCGGGGAACGTCACCGTCGCCTGCTGATTTCCGACGACCTTAGCGGTCGCAGCGAGACTCTGCGGATTGGACAAGCCCAGCATCAAGACGCAAGCCGTTGCCAGTACTCTGCTAGTGCGCATGGCCTTCTTTTCCATCTTGGTTATCGTCACGTTCGTCATGCTCATCTTCAGTCTTGAACCATAGCCGCGCTGCGAACGCGAGCGCCGGGAACAAAACCACCCAAATCGCGGCAATGAAGAGCGGGCCGCGGAAGGGGTCTGCAAAATCAATCTGGGACATGGCAGTACCCGCGTAGTAGCTGGTATAACCGCCGACGCCACCCAATACGGCCGCCAAAAGCAATTGTCGCTGCAAGCCTGAAAAGGCGTGTTGAAATGTAGTCGCCATCACCGGCCAAAGACAGCTCAGCCATAACGGCGCCAGCGCTGCCTGCCCGTCGAGCGTAAAAAGGCCTACAGCGAAAAGCAGTTGGTCTACCGTGAACCCTAGTAGAGAGACTGCGACGATGAACAAAAGTTCACGCAAGCCTTGGCCCAGCCACCATTGATGAACACAAAGATGGATCAACACTACGGCCGCGGCAATGGGCAGAGACTGACTGGTGACGATGGCTAGCCAGCTCAGGTTGAACAGCGTGCCGTTGCCCGCCTTGTGGAGCAGCGTTTCCTTATTCACAGAAAGAGCTGCCGACAGCGACACAGAAGCAGCCGCCGAGACGCCCAAGCCGGGATTCGCAATCAGCGCGCTTGGCCATTCTCGTTTCAGCCTCTAGCGGAATCGATAATCGGGTTTTGCAAAAGCGAGCTGCACAGTGCCAATCGAGCGTTCCCGGAAACCGCCCTCGCAGTAGCACAGGTAGAATTCCCACATACGAATAAACGTTTCGTCAAAGCCCTGCCGCCGTACCTCTTCAATCTTATTGAAAAAGCGCTCACGCCAAAGTGCCAGCGTATCCGCGTAGTGCTCAGTGATGTCTCGCAGATGCACCATTTGCATATCTGTGTCCTGCTTCAGGTGGCGGGAGATGACCTCGACGGAAGGCAGGCAGCCGCCTGGGAAGATATAGCGCTTGATAAAATCAACCGCGTCCCTGGCCATTTCGTAGCGCTGATCGACCATCGTGATGGCCTGAATTGCCATTAACCCGGTGGGCTTTAACAGGTCGCTGCACTTGGCAAAGTAAGTGCCGTAAAACTGATGACCCACGGCCTCGATCATTTCTACCGACACCAGCTTGTCATATTGGCCTTCGAGTTCCCGATAGTCTTTCAGCAGCAGCGTGACGCGGTCTTCCAGGCCGGCGTCGCTAACGCGCTGACGGGCGCGCTCGTACTGCTCTTGGGAAATGGTGGTGGTTGTGACTCTGCAGCCGTAGTTTTTTGCCGCGTGTACGGCTAAACCTCCCCAGCCGGTGCCTATCTCTAAAAGGTGGTCATCTGGCTTTAGCTCGAGCTGCTGACACAACAAGTCCAGTTTGTGAGCTGCCGCTTCTTCGAGATCAGCGGACTTGTCGGGAAACACTGCCGAGGAGTACATCATGCTCGAATCCAGGAAAAGTTCGAAAAAATCATTTCCGAGATCGTAGTGTGCAGAAATATTCCGGCGGGAGCCTTTCAGTGTGTTGCTGTTAAACATGTGTGCGATCGCCAGCCCGACTTTCCGTGCCCAGGATTTGTTGGCGTTCATGTTGTGCAGCACAGAGAGGTTAGCGGTGAACAAGCGGATGACCTCGGTGAGGTCTGTAGCCGACCAGTCACCTTCCATATAGGACTCGCCAGAGCCCAGTGCGCCGCCAGTCAGTACCTTGCGGTAAACATCAGCGCTGTGCACATACACTTCCGCTGCTGGTTCTCCCGGCCTGTCGATATTCCCGAAAGTCAGTGTTTCATTTCCCTCGTGGACAATCATTGAACCAATCCGCAGGCTGTTCAGCAATCGGTGCATGGCTTGTTTTGCCATCGAGTTGCCCAGGCCGCTGCTTTTTTTCTGCGGCAGTCGGATAGCTCGTACGCTGGCATCACTCATTTATTCTTCTCGCTGTTCATAGTTTTTTTGCAAAAGTTCATTCGAATCGTTTGTTCAGGTCGTATGTTCAAGTCGTGGACGAAGGGTGTGAATGATATGGGTTGCCCTTAAGCCAAATCTTTAGTGCCTCCCAGTAAATTGCGCCAACAACCTTGCAGGTCATTGCCGGGTAGCGCCACAAAAACTTACGCAGCTTGGCAGGCGAAATTTCGTGGCGCTGCATGGACAGGGTTGCATCAAAGATTCTCTCACCCTGCTGATGATTGGCAAGATGCAAACACAGTTTATTGGCTGGCGTATTGCTGTGCCAATGATAGGTCATGTCCATGGGGTGAAAGGGAGATACGTGTAGTGCCTTATCAAATTTTGTACGCAGCCATCCACCATCATCGGGGGCGCTCAAGACGTAACTATGCCTTTCATCCCAAGGTGTATTGGTAACTTCCGCCACAATGTAACGCAGCGTGACTTCATCTTTGTCATAGCAGTAATAGCAGGCTATTGGATTGGTGATGTAGCCAAAGTAGCGTAGATTGGCTAACAGATAGATTGGCCCGTCCGGGCGTTCACCGGTTTCCTCCATTACCCTATCGCGCACTTCTTCGCTTAGCGGCTTGGCGGGGTCGCCAAAAAAATCGCTGCGTTTGAAGCGAGCGGGAGCTACACCGCGCGCAGACCAAAGCAGACTATTATCAAAGAGCGTGGGCAATTCATCCAAACGCAGGAATGGCATGAAAACCCGGTATTTGAAGTTGTGTGCTTTTGGCGAGGTGCGCCGGTGACGCAGCCAGCCCTCGTATATAGCGCTGGTCATGCGGCGGTGACTAACCCCTGGGCGGATTCAAGCTGGTTGCGAATAGACGTTGCTGCCCGCAGCCCGCTTTTTACGCCGTCTTCATGAAAGCCATTGTGCCAGTAGGCTCCTGCATACCAGGTGCGCGAATGACTGATTTCGTTCCAGCGCGCCTGGGCTGCAACCTGCTCCATGCTGAATACCGGATGTGAGTAGCTGAATCGGCCCAGTATCTTATGGGGATTGATTGCGCTGGTGTGGTTAAGTGTCACGCAGAACGTTTCCTTGGACTGGATGCCTTGCAGAATATTCATGTTGTACGTTAACACGGCGCGCTGCGAATGCTCTGTGAGCAGGTAGTTCCAAGCCGACCAGGTCTTGCGCACCTTGGGCAGTAAGGTCGCATCAGTGTGCAGCACGACGTCGTTTTTTTGGTACTGCATGGCGCCGAGCACACTTCGTTCTTCCGCGGTGGGATCTGACAGCATGCGCAGCGCCTGATCGCTATGGCAGGCCAGGACGACGCGATCAAACTGCTGCTGCGTGCCATCTGCAAAGCCAATAGTCACGCCGTTCTCAAGACGCTGAATACGCGTTACCGGATTGCCAACGTGAATATTGTTTTTAAAGGGTTGGGTTAGCGGCAGAAGATAGGACCTTGAGCCACCCTTTATCACCCGCCACTGCGGGCGATTGCGGACAGACAGCAGGCCGTGATTGCGGAAAAAGCGCACGAAAAACTGCAGCGGGAATTCCTGCATGACCTGCGTGTCTGCAGACCAGATAGCTGAGCCCATAGGCACCAGATACTGTTCTATGAAGGCTTCGCTATAGCGATTGCGGCGGAGATAGTCACCCAGCGTCATATCGGCGCTGATGTGGCCCTGGTCCAGGTCTGCAACAGATTCCTTATTAAACCTGAGGATGTCGCGGACCATACCGAGAAAGCGTGGTGAAAACAGGTTTTTACGCTGCGCAAACAGGGCATCCAGGCCTGAGCCTGCCCATTCCAGCCCCGTCTGCTGGTCGCTAACGCTGAAACTCATGCGGGTCGGTTGGTTGTCGACGCCTAGCTCTTTCATTAGTGCGATGAAATTTGGGTAGGTCCAGTCGTTGTAAACGATAAACCCGGTATCCACTGCGTATGATCTTCCGCCGACTTTAACGTCCACCGTGGCTGTGTGGCCGCCGATTCGATGATCTGCCTCGAAAACATGCACATCGCAGGTTTTTTTAGCTTCCTGTTTTTGATCGCGGGTTAGATAGTAGGCGCAGGCAAGTCCGGAAATACCGCTGCCGATTACTGCTATTCGCTCTGCTTCCGCGGGCGTGCTCATGGCGTCTCAAACATATAGGTTTTTGTCGCAGGTGTTTACGCCCGCCCTAATTTAGCGGATCATTGATCGGCTATGGCCAGTGATTTTGCCATCTATCAATCCGGTACCGGTGATCCGGCGGCGGGTGCTAAACGTAAGTTGCACATAGGAGAGCTCGTATGAGCGACAAGCCGCCAGAGGATGAAACTGAAATGCAAGCACAGGCTAAAATCAAGGCAGGTGGTAAGCGGGATGACGAATGGAGTCAGTGCCTGCAAATCATCGCCAAGAAACAAGATCGTGCCGCATTCGCTCGCCTTTTCAAGCATTTCGCCCCGCTGGTAAAAGCCTTCGCCATGTCTGGATCACCGCTTGCTGCGGCCCATGCAGACGAATTGGTGCAGGAAGTGATGTTGAAAGTGTGGCAAAAAGCCGACGGTTTCAACCCGCGCAAAGCTGCCGCAAGTACCTGGATTTACACCATTGCCCGTAACTGCCGCACCGACATGTATCGTCGGCTACAAAAGTTTGATACACCGCTGGCCGCAGAAGACATCTGGATGGAGCAAGAGGAAGAAGAGCCTTTTGTCGCCGTGCAACAGCGTCGTAACGCGGAGCGGGTCAAGGATATGTTGAAACAGCTGCCGATGGAGCAGTCGCAGATCCTCGCCAAGGTGTACATGGAAGGTAAATCACACTCCGAGGTGGCTGAGGATCTTCAACTACCGCTGGGAACGGTCAAGTCGCGAGTGCGCCTGGCCATGCAAAAATTACAGATTATGTCTGATCTTCGCTAGATCAGCGTGACGGCCTTGATAGAGAAGCGATAACGCCATGGTTACTCATCACCCTGAAACTCGAGTGTTAAACGAATTCGCGTCCGGCAGCCTGCCGCTCGCGCAATCAGCCTGTGTCTCTGTACACCTGCACTTCTGCGATCACTGTCAGCGCCAGGTTAGTGCACTGACACAGGTCGGTGCCGAAATGTTCGACGCCCTGGAGCCTGCGGAGGTGGACGACAGCATGCTGGACGATTTGCTAAATCATCTCGAAGACGAGCCGCCCCTGACGTATGTATCAAAGCCATCCCGCAGTGAAGGCCCGGTTCTCGTACAGCGGCTAATGAGCGGCAGCTATGAAGATCTGAAATGGCAGCGCATTAATTCTGCACTGCAAATTTCGCGGCTTCGCACCGGCGATCCTGATAACGAATTTGCGCTGTACCATATTAAGGCAGGGGGCAGTATCCCTCGGCACGCTCACCGTGGCACCGAACTCACGCTGGTATTGGAAGGCAGTTTTTCAGACGAAGAAGGCATTTACCATCAAGGCGACTTTTTAATTCGGGATGCAGCAGATGTGCACACGCCAACAGCGTCGCGCACAGCGGATTGCATCTGCATAGGCGTATTGGATGCGCCTATTAAATTTACACCTTGGAATTACCGTTTGCTGAATCCGTTTATTCAGCTGCAGGCGAGCTAAGATTCTCGATCGGGGCTGTTGTGGCCCCATTTGCTCTCCATTTGAAAATATAAGAAGGAGGCAGTCCACGCTATCTGGACAAGCCCTGTAACCGCTTCAGTCCCTACCATGAACCGCACCCACCCGTTGGGCACGATATCGCCAAAGCCTAGCGTGCTATAGGTAGCGAAAGACAGGTAGACGCAGTCGAAAAAGGTCTCCATCGGGGCCTCGCCGGTGAAGGTACCAATGTCAGGGTTGTCCAGTGCGAAGTAGTAGCCAGCGGCGAATATATAAATTTCTATGATGTGGGCAGCTAGCGCCAACATCACGCCCAGCACAACTTCCTGCCGCGGACCGACCTTCAAGGCTTTAACAATGCTGTCGAGCCGGATCAGCAGTTCGTAATGAATGATGACGCATGACGCCACTAGCGCGAGCGTAAGTAACAGGACTATTAGCATGGGTCAGCAACGTAGCATGGGTCAGCGAGTGGCATAAAGTTCAGCAAGCCACATGATCTAACGCATTGTTACGCATGCGCAGTCGATTAGTAAACGCTGCCACAAGCTGACAGCTTAGGATAGCAGTGGTTCGGATAAGTGGACCTCGCAGGGCTACTGGGCTGTAGACGATTATTCAGTCTGTGCTAAATTGCACGGTCTTTTTTTCAGCAATACTTCACAAGGAACAGGGGACGGGTTCATCTATGCACATAGCAATCCCGAAAGAGACGCACCCCGGTGAAAACCGGGTTCCCATCATCCCTGACGTGGCTAAAAAGCTGTGTCGTATGGGAGCAGAGGTCACGATAGAAAGCGGCATGGGGCTGGGGTCTGGCTACCATGATGATGACTACACGGAAGCGGGTTGCCAGATCAGTACAGATCGAGCCGGTTTGCTGGGCGCAGCCGATATGATTCTGCGGATTCGCAAGCCGGAACTGGAGGAAATCACCCAGTTTAAGAAAGGCTGCATCCACGTCAGCTACCTCGACCCCTTTAATGAGCACGATCTCGTCAAAGCCTTCCAGGCTAACGGGGTGACGGCGATTTCCATGGAAATGATCCCGCGCTCAACCCGCAGCCAGAAAATGGATGCCTTGTCCTCGCAGGCGAGCCTGGCCGGGTATGTAATGGTGCTTCTGGCAGCAACGCGTATGCCGTCTATCATGCCGATGATGATGACACCTGCGGGCACACTGAAGCCTGCGAAAGTGTTCATTATTGGTGCTGGCGTTGCGGGCCTGCAGGCCATCGCTACCGCCAAGCGCATGGGCGCCCGGGTTACCGCGTTTGATACCCGCAGCGTAGTAAAGGAGCAGGTCGAATCACTGGGCGGTAAATTTCTGGAGATTGATCTGGGCGAAACGGGCCAAACCAAAGACGGTTACGCGCGCGAGTTGACGCCAGAGCAGATCCAGATGCAGCAACAGGCACAGGCCGACGTGATTGCAGATTCTGATGTATTGATTACCACGGCACAGGTATTTGGTCGCAAGCCCCCCGTGCTGGTAACGCGCGACGTGGTTGAGCGCATGCGTCCCGGTGCGGTTGTGGTCGATATGGCGGCAGAGACGGGCGGCAACGTCGAAGGCTCAGAGCCAGGCAAAACCGTCAATATCAACGGTGTAACGGTCGTCGGCGACGGCAATTGGGCGAACTTTGTCGCTCGCGATGCCAGCCAGATGTACGCCTCAAATATGTTCAATCTGGTAGACGACAACTGGGACGAAGAGAGCAAGGCCTTCAAGGTGGATTTCGAGGACGACATCCTCCAAGGCTGCGTGATTACCCACGATGGCGCTATCACTAACGAAACCATTAAAAACATTCTGGAAGGAGAGGCATAACATGGTACCTGCGGAAGTATTCCTCACGTTCATCCTCATGTTGTCCATCTTTCTGGGCTTTGAGCTGATCAACAAAGTACCTGCGACGCTGCATACGCCGCTGATGTCAGGTGCCAACGCGATCTCTGGTATCACGCTAGTCGGCGCAGTAGGCCTGGCTGGCACGGGCAATCAGGATCTGGCCAACTGGTTGGGCGCAGGCGCGGTAGCGCTGGCGTCAATCAACGTGGTGGGCGGTTATCTGGTAACAGATCGCATGCTCGCTATGTTCAAGAAGAAGGAGGGCTGATCGAGATGGATACCTTAATTCAGTTCGCCTATGTGGCGTCGGCCGCACTGTTCATTTTTGGCTTGAAGATGCTGGGCTCGCCTGCGACAGCCCGTCGCGGCAACATGATCTCAGCGATAGGCATGCTTATCGCCGTGGTGGTTGCCTTGCTCGATCAAGGCATTGTCGAGTACCAGTGGATCGCTATCGGTATAGCGGTCGGTAGCGTGATCGGTGTCGCGGCGGCAAGGCTGGTCCAGATGACCTCCATGCCCGAAATGGTGGCTCTGTTCAACGGTTTTGGTGGCATGGCATCCCTGCTGGTTGGCTGGGCGGCGCTGAGCCCCGATGCAGGCACCTTCACATTGATCACAGTTGTGCTGTCTATCCTTATCGGCGGCTTGACCTTCACCGGAAGCCTGGTGGCCTACGGTAAGCTCAGCGAGACTATCGGTAGCGGTGCGGTACAGTTTTCCGGTCAGCAAATCGTCAACAGTTTGATCGTGCTTGGCATTCTCGGCAGCGCGGTGATGTTCTGCATCAACCCCATGGATCCGACCTACCTCTACATCGTTGTAGGATTGGCTCTAGTATTTGGCGTAATGGCGGTAATTCCCATTGGCGGTGCAGACATGCCCGTGGTGATTTCCCTGCTGAACTCCTACTCAGGCTTGGCAGCCTGCGCGGCTGGCTTCGCGATCAATAACAATATCCTGATCGTGGCGGGCTCACTGGTGGGTGCCAGCGGCATCATCCTCACGCAGATCATGTGTAAGGCTATGAACCGTTCGCTGTCCAACGTTTTGTTCTCAGGCTTTGGTTCTGCAGGCGGTCCTGCGGTCGCGATCGAAGGCGAAGTGAAGCCCATCTCGGCGGAAGATGCTTATTATGTATTGGAAGCGGCAACGACTGTTGCGGTTATCCCTGGCTACGGCATGGCGGTTGCCCAGGCGCAGCACGTGGTCAAAGAACTGCAGCTTGAGCTCGAAAAGAATGGCGCAGAGGTGATTTATGGCATTCACCCGGTCGCGGGCCGGATGCCGGGTCATATGAACGTACTACTGGCGGAGGCCGACGTTCCCTACGATCTGCTGCTGGAAATGGACGAGATCAACCCGCGCATGGAAACGGTTGACGTGGCGATTGTGATCGGCGCGAACGACGTTGTGAACCCTGCTGCTCGCGAAGTCGAATCCAGCCCGATTTACGGCATGCCCGTGATCAACGTGGATCAGGCCCGCACGGTGTTTGTTCTCAAGCGCTCCATGGCCTCTGGCTTTGCCGGCATCGACAATCCATTGTTCTTCAAGGACAACACCCGGATGTTGTTCGGCGACGCCAAAGAGTCGATCTCAGGGCTCGTTAAGGAGTTTGGCGGCTAGGCTGGCCAACTTTATCCTCCCGCGAACGCGGGAAGCTAGAAAGCCTCGCGATAGCGGGGCTTTTTTTTGCCTTCCCTTTAGACTCACGCCATACGAGGCTTATCGGGTTAGCTAACGGATCGGCCAGGGGCTAGTCTTGCTCCGCAAGCGACATTCCATGCTCTAATGACAGTGCCTTGATTGCTATTTCCCAACACCCGGAGTCCTTATGAAAAACGTCTTTGTAGCCTTGTCTATCGCGACAACCCTTACGCTATCTGGTGCAGTGCAGGCAGATGACCGGACAGTTGAAAAGATAGAGACCGCCTTGAAGCTTGACTACCGCACGGAGCGGGACCGCGCCCGGGACCGGAATCGCGCTCCCATTGCAGCGCTTCAGTTTATGGGTCTTGAGGACGACATGCGCGTATTCGAGTTTGGTCCGGGTGCTGGCTGGTACACCAAGCTCTTGGCGCCTGTTCTCAAAGATCGTGGCGAGCTGATCGTAGGCTATGCGGAAGAATGGCTGGCCGAGCTGGATGACGTGATTGAAACGGCGCCCATGTCGAAGGTTCGCAAAGTGAGCATGGATATGGGCTGGGACGATGATGAGGGCGTGTATACGTTTAATACCATCGACTTTGAATCCAACAAGCTGGATATGTTTCTCAATATCCGCAATTACCACAACCTGTCTTTGGACGACCGTGCTGCATTTAACAAAGCCGTCTACAAGGCACTGAAGTCCGGCGGGACCTTTGTCATTATCGATCACACGCGCCGGCACATGCAGCCCGACTCCCCGGAGAACTGGCGACGTGAAGATCCGGTTTTGGTGTTAACCGAGGTTCAGGCGGCTGGCTTCGAGCTCGAAAAGTACTCGGATATGTTCTATCGGCCCGATGACACCCTGGAGTTTGAGGTGGGACGTAAAACGGTGACGGGCAATACCGATCGCTTCTTCTTCGTGTTCAAAAAGCCTTGACGATAAAGCCGAAGGTAAATATGCACTCGGTGCAAAAAGCCGCGCGAATTTCGGCCTAGCTTTCCAGTGGCACCACGATAGTAATTTCGGCGCCGTCCATGGAGTTAGGCGCTGGCCGCTCGCCCTCTTGAAACAGCAGCCTACCGGATACGGCAGTACGCGGTCCCGCGGGTCTGTTAAACAGATCAGGCAGCCGATTGGGTTGTTGCGGGAGCGCGGTGCTCTCCTGTCCGATCAGAATGTCTTTTGGAATATCCAGTTTTAACAGCCTAACTTCTTCTCTGTCGCCCTCCGTATCCGCGGCAGGTGTGGCCTCCGGCTGGTCGACTGTAGAAGCCTCTTTGGATGTAGGGGCTATTGATACAAGGGTGTTGTCGGCCCCGGGCTCTTTAACCGGGGTACCGGAACTTGCAGAAGGTGGCTGTTGCTGTTCGCAGGCAGCCAAGGCGGAGACGAAAACTACACAAACCAGTCGAACTGTTAATAATTGTCGACACATAATAGTTTGTAGCGTAACAAATTGACGTGAGAATTTCATGGCTGAGTCCCGTCGTGGGACATGGCTGCCCGCTTACCACGCCATTTTGCACAAGGAATTAGCCCTAAAAATGCTCAGCCAGACAGACAAACGGAGCCCGCAATGACCTCTATCGAAGCGAAAAGAACACCGGATGAATGCTTTTCAGATTTGCCCGGCTATGACTTTGCCCCACATTACGTTGACGACTTGCCCGGCTATGAAGGGCTGCGGGTGCACTACCTCGATGAGGGAGCGCAGGATGCGGAGCACACCTTCCTGTGCCTGCACGGTCAGCCTAGCTGGAGCTACCTCTACCGCAAGATGATCCCGGTCTTTTTGGAGTCGGGTGCGCGAGTTATCGCGCCGGATTGGTTGGGTTTCGGGAAGTCCGATAAGCCAGTTGAGGACCGCGTTTATACCTACCACTTCCACCGCAACATGATGATCGCGTTCATAGAACGCTTCGACCTGCAAAACATCACGCTGGTATGCCAGGACTGGGGCGGTCTGCTGGGACTGACGATACCGCAGGATATGCCAGAGCGCTTTAAGCGGCTTATCGTTATGAACACCGCTATAGCAACGGGTCAATCCCCTGGCGAAGGATTCAATGCGTGGAAAGCGTACTCCGCCAGCCAGCCGGATATGGATGTTGCCGCATTGATGCAGCGCGCTAGTCCGATTCTGTCTGACGCCGAAGCTGCAGCCTACGGTGCGCCTTACCCGGATGTAAGCTACAAGGCCGGTGTTCGGCGTTTTCCTGAGATGGTCATGGTCAGTCCCGAAATGGAAGGGGTGGAGATATCAAAACGAGCCAAGGAGTGGTGGGCGAAGGACTGGCAGGGCGAGAGTTTTATGGCGGTAGGTATGGCAGACCCCGTACTTGGCCCTGATGTGATGGAGCATCTGCGCAAGACCATCAAGGGCTGCCCCGAGTTCATGCAGATTCCCGACGGGGGCCACTTTGTGCAGGAGTGGGGTGAGCCTATTGCTCGTGAGGCATTGCTGACATTCGGTGATCTGACTTAAGCGGACCCTGAACGACTCGGCAACGGCGCGTTGGCTTGCTGTGCCCTTAGTTGCACCGCACCATGACTTTGATGGCCTCATCCTGCCGCTGTGCTTGTTGAATCGCATCCTTAAATTGCGTAAGCGGGAATCGGTGCGTGATCAGCGGGCTGGGGTCGATCTCTTCGGCTTCCAATAGGGCGCAGACTTCAGCGAAAGTCTCGTTGGTGTAGGCCATTGACGAACTGAGCGTCAGCTGCCGCATTAAGAAGTTAATCATGTCTAACTGCACAGGTGCGAAATGCACCCCGATCACAACAATGCGAGCGTTCTTGCGAGCCGTCCCCATAATCGTCTGGAAAACATCTGCCACTCCGGTGGCTTCGATATAGACATCGGTTGCCGGTTGCTCACCTAGTCGGGCGTCCAGGATACAACCGCCATGAATGGATTTTAAAAAGTCATCGATTGTGTTCTCGGTGCCGGCCAAAAATGTTTTCAGCCCAAGATCGCTGGCTACGGTCAGGCGCTTTTCAGATAGATCGACTACTGCAACGTCGGCGTCGAAATGCTTGGCAAGCAGCGCGGCGCTCAAACCCACCGGGCCGCATCCAAACACCACCACCTTGTCACCGGCCTGCAATCCCGCACGGTGTATGCCATTCATGCCGACCGCTAGCGGTTCGATCAGCGCGGATAGCTCGTAGTCCAGATTGGCCGGCAGTCGGATGACCAGATCGGGATCCCGGGTGACGTTTTCCACTAAAACATAAGGGGAGAATGCACCTTGTGAGCCACCACCGCCGATCGCGTTGCCTGCGCCCTCTGGGTTGATGGTCACGCGGTCACCGATCGCATAGCCCTTCACGTTGTCGCCAACGCCGGCAACCTCGCCGGAAAACTCATGGCCTAGAGGCATAGGCGAATGGGGCCCCGGTAAGCCGCCTATTTTTAAGTAGCTGAGATCAGAGCCGCAGATACCGCAGGCCATGACCTTTACCAAAAGATCATCCGGGCCCGTCTCAGGCATGGCTATCTGGTCGATTCTAACGTCGTTGGGGCCGTGAATTCTGGCTGCGGGTATGCTGGCCACTGTCTGTTCTCCTATAACCGTTGGCGGCTTGGGCCACTCAGCGTCGGGGCGCTCGTCGCTGGCGTGTGTAGCTCTTATTTGAATATGGCTCTTGTTTGTATATAGGTCTAAGGGAATCTATACTGATGCTGCGTTTCTGCATAATAACAATAACGCCCGGGGTCTTAATGAAAAATCAATTACTGGCATGGCTGTGCCTGCCACTAATCGTTGCCTGTAGTGACTCAGACAATAGCTTTATACCGGAACCGGTGCTGCCCGATTTCACCGCTGCGGATGCGTGGATGTCGGACTTTGTCCTCAACGAAGATGCTTTCGCCGGTGGCTCCTACATTGTTGTGGATAAAGAGCTAGGCGTCGTTCATAAGGCCGCCTTCGGTAATCAGACTGAAGACAGCCTGGTGCTGCTGGCATCGACCAGTAAAGTGCCCACCGCAACGCTGCTGATGGCCTTGCATGACGACGATGACAACGTCGATTTCGATATCAATACACCGATTGCAAACTACCTGCCTTGGATGGGCGTCTGGAATCCTGCCATTAATACCGAGCATTTGCTCTCCAACCGCTCCGGTATCCCTGGGCTGTTGAATTTCTTCGCCGATCAAGCCTCTTATGGTCCGCATCTTTGCCAGTTCCTTCCTTTCGGAACCCTGCAGACCTGCGCCGAGGCAATTTACACATCGCCGTTACCCGGCCTGGAAAGCACGCCTCCAGGCACCGCGTTTGATTACGGTGGCAGCCAGTGGGCTCTGTCTGGCGCTGTTGCGGAACTTGTTGGTGGAGGTACCTGGAATCAACTATGGGATGCCTACATCGCAGAGCCCTGTGACATGGATTTTGCGACCTACGGCAATAATCTATCGCTGGCGGTGGAGTGGGATGGCATGCCTGAAAGCCTTATCGGTCGTGACAACCCAAATCAGGAAGGCGGGATGATGAGTAATCTGGATGACTACGCCAAGCTATTGTCTCTGCACTTGAACGACGGCATGTGTGGCGAGAATCGCATACTCAGCCCTGAAAGCGTGGCATCCATGCGCCGGCCACTCACGCAGAACCCCGCGGATGGCAGTGGCTATGGTATGGGCTGGTGGCTTGAGCCACGGGAAGGAGAAGGCCCTGTGACGCTGTTTACCGATGCCGGTTTCTACGGCTCGATTTCATGGATCGATACCAGTCGTCGCTATGCCGGCGTGGTATTTTTTGAAGACTACACCGGCGTGCAAGGCAGCGTTGGCAGTGGCGGCGCACGGGATGAGTTGATTCCTATCATCGAGGCCGCTATTGACGCTGTGCGGTGATCAATACCTACACGACACCGACGAGCGGCTCCGCTGACGTTAGATAGACACACTGGCTAGTGTCAGTAACCAAAATCAGTAAACTGTAGGCACTACTCCTAGGATCGCTAGCCCGTGGTACAGCTTTCACCTTACGTCTTGGGAATGTCGGCAGCGATGCTGCTTTGCGTCTGTCCCCTTGCTCCTTCCCATGCTGATGAGAGCTGCCAAACACTCCCCTGGGCCGACGAGGCAGCTGCCGGTCGGTTAGAGGCGATTCCTGCCGGAGTAGGGGATGAGCTTGAGCAAGGCGGCACGGTTGGCAGCCTGGCTATGCGTCGAGAACAGGTTTTCGACATCTCCGATCCCAAGCAGGACAACCCACTGTTTCGCGGTGCCAACAAGCTGCACATCCTTACCCGCGAGCAGACTATCCGCGAACAACTTCCATTCCTGTTAGAGGGTGATCGCTTCGTCCCGCTTGAGTTGGTGGAAGCAGAGCGCGTGCTGCGTTCCAACGACTGGCTCTATGATGCGCGCGTCGTGCCTGTGCGGCGTTGCGGAGATATCGTAGACCTGATTGTTGTCACCCGTGATGTGTGGACGATACTGCCTACGGTTGAGTTTGACCTGAGTGGAGGGGAGTCTAGCTGGTCCCTGGGTGTTGAGGATGAAAACTTACTGGGGCGCGGCGAAACCCTGGGTGTGCTGTACACCGAAGACGTTGATCGCAGCGGAGTCGAGGTGACGTTCTTTGATCCCGCCGTGCGCGGCAGCGCCTGGCGTTTGAACGTTAATGCCGCCGACAACGACGACGGGCATCGTTTTGATTTCAATCTGCGTCGTCCGTTTCGCTCTCTCGATGAGCGCAACAGTCGTGGGTTCCGTCTAACGGATGATGATCGGATTCAGCCTCTGTTCGATGCTGGCGATCGGGTCGCCGAGTTTCGGCAGCAAACACGCAGTGGGCAGCTCAACATGGCGCAGTCCACCGGTCGCGTGAATGGCCATGTAAGACGTTGGAGCGCCGGGCTTGAATGGTGGGACTTCGCGTTTGAGCGCGACCCCGGGAATCTGCAGCCTCAGCGCTTGCCAGAGGATCGACGCGCTGCCTATCCCTTTGTCGGTTTTGAAACCATTGAAGACGACTTCGTGCCGATAGCTAATCTTGCTCTGATTGACCGTGCGCAGGATGTGCGGCTGGGCCGTCGACTTCAGGGCAGGCTCGGCATTTCGCCAGATGCCTTTGGCGCTGACGATGGCAGGGTCATTTTCAATGCAAATTGGTATGACGGTGTTATGCCAAGCGAATCACTGATACTGATCGGCAGCGCGTCAACGCGCGGTGCTGTCACCACGTCAGACGGTGAGGCCGAGAACGTCTTTGTGAGTGCCGGCGCTGAGATGCATGTGCTACAAACCGACAGTCTACGCTTCTACGCTGCTATCGATGGCACTTACACCCGTGGGCTGACCGATGACGTACAGCTTCAGTTAGGCGGCAGCCGGGGATTGCGCGGGTATCCACAGCGATTCCAGCAGGGTGACCGGCGTTTAAGGTTACGATTGGAGGAGCGTTGGTATGCCTCAGGTGAACCGCTGCGTCTGTTTCGTTGGGGCGCTGCCGTGTTCGTGGACGGTGGCCGGGCGTGGTTTCCCGACGACGCCAATGACGAGGAAGACGGCTGGCTCGCCAACGTCGGTATCGGCCTGCGCATCATGCCCACGCGTTTGCCCACCAGCGGCATGATCCACATCGATCTGGCCGCACCGCTGCGCACCGGCGGCCCCGGCGTCGATAATCTTCAGCTATCTGTGCAGGTGCGCAATAGCTTTTAAAAATAGAGCGATGCCGCAGCTTCAGGGTCGTTTGAGGTGGCATAGCAAGCGGCAAACTGGTGTTGATGTTATGCAACCACCTCGGCGATATTTTTGGTTAGTACCGGCACCCGGGATGGGGGCCGGTACTGGCTGAAGTATTATTGCTCTAGCACCAGTGTTTCACCAATTTGTGCTGCTTCGATGTCTTCTTCACAGAAAGGAAAGCGCACCCAGGCCTTATCGGAGTAGAGCTTGGTTTGGTCGGCAAAGTGGGGAGATGCCGGGTCGGTGGACTGGCTGGGTACCAGTATCACGTCGGCGATGGGGCATTCGCTTTCGTCCCAGGTGACAGCCTGTATATAGCTGTTGCCGCTACTGGGGTTCACGTAACCGCCGTCGCTAAGCCGTGAACTAATCGCGCCATAGATACCCAGGGTGCCCTGGCCGCCATGAATTGGCACATTTTCACCGTTGCGCTCCAGATACTGGATTTCACCCCAGGGGGCATCCAGTGCAACGCCAGCACTCTGTAGGCGCTGTGTGGCATTGGTCAGCGCCGCGATGACGCGATCCACGTTGGCTTGCAAGCTAGTGTCGA
This sequence comes from Cellvibrionales bacterium, assembly GCA_043585095.1. Lineage (GTDB taxonomy): Bacteria > Pseudomonadota > Gammaproteobacteria > Pseudomonadales > Halieaceae > JANQIO01. The sequence goes on along the minus strand of CP121321.1, from coordinate 3,253,327 downwards.
TGCCTGAAGGTGTATTCAGTGGGTCAGCGGGATCGAAGTCCACGGCCCAGAACTCGTCACTGTCGACTACGTTCTGAAAGTCGTTACCCAGCTCTGAGCGTATATCTGCCCAAAACTCTTTCCAGACCTGCGCACCTCGGCTTTCAAGTTCGACCTTTTGATCCCAGGCTGCAAGTACATCGCAGGCGTCCTGCACGCCGGCAGCGGCAGGGTCCTGACAGATCGTCTGTACGTCTGCCATAGTGATTTCAGCACCGTACACGCGATTGTTGTACATGTAGGCTTTCACAGTCTCCAGATCGAATAACGGTGTTTCGCTTATGCCGTCCGTAGCCTGCCGGCGCTCTTCTACCAGCAAATGACCGATACGGGTTCGCAGGAACTGTTGCAGACCCTCATGGCCAACCGGTCCCATGGTAGTGGGAAATCCGGTCAGTGGATTGTTAGCGTCTGACAGCCAGTAGCTGTTGTTGCTGTTGCCCACATAGTCCGTAGTGCGTAGCTGCGGCAGTGAGCTGGCGCCGAACAGGTTGGAGCCATCGGGCGCGTCGGCGTCAGTACCCCAGTTGCAGTCAGATGTGCTGCCGTCCAGCGTGACCAAGACATTGGTAGTGGCCGCCGCAAGCACTGAACCAATGGGGGCTGTCAGGCAATTATCGATTTTTTCCTGTGTGATGTTTGGAATGGCGGATATATCACCGTAAAAAGCTTCACCATTGCGATCAGCGGCCAGCTCGTGGAAGACCGGATTGCCAATAGCGCTAATCGCATCCAGATACTCGTCCAGGTTGGTGGCCTGCGCCTTGACCAGCCATTGGTCACTGCCGCGAAGGCCGGTTTCCAGGTTAGCGTCGCGGAAGGCCAGCACCGTGCCGGTTACCAGTGGCCAACCGTCCAGCAGCGGGCTCAAGCTGCCAAAGTTCACGATCGGGCCCAGGTGGGACTCGTAGAAGGTCTTGGTCACGTCGATAACAGAGCCATCAGTTTGTAGGGATTTCACCGTAACGTCGATGGGCTCAATCTCGCGAACCTCTCCGTCGTAGAGGTACTGCAAGGGGTTACCGTCAACTAGCTCTAACTCGAACAAGCTGTAGCGGTTGGCGATAGACACGGTGTGTGTCCACGCCAGATCTTTGTTAAAGCCGATGCCGACGTAGGGGAAACCGTGCAATACGGCACCGGCGACATCGATTTCTCCCGGGATGGTGAGATGTGCTTGATACCAGGCGCCTTCGCCAAACCAGGGCTGATGTGGGTTGCCCAAGAGTATGCCACTGCCCGTTTGTGTGATGTCTCGGCCTGCGGCCAGGGCGTTACTGCCCAGGTCCGGGTTCCGAATCTGTGTGCCGATTTGTTCAAACGCCTTACGGGTCTGCTCTACAGCGGCTTCACTGACATTGGCAGCGGCAGCAGCGTCGGGACCCTGAGTTGCAAGAATCGCAGCGGAGAAAGTGCCATTACCTGAGCTGCCGCGCAGCGCCTGACGGCGTTGCAGCAAAAATAGGTCCGTGGAATTAACGGGGAACACCCAGTCTTCACCGCGGCAACCCAATTCACCCTCAGGCAAGTTCTCGACGCCGTTTTCTTCGAGATAGCGGTTGAAGCCGGCCGCGTAGCCCTCGTTGAGGTCTTTCACGCGCTGGGGCAGTGGACCGATGAACTCGTTTTCAAACGTCTCGCGGTCGCCGGTGAGGTATGTGAAGAGCAGATCCGCATTCAGATTGCCTTCCGATTCACCCAAAAACTCTGCGGAGCGCCCGATTGAGAAGACCACCTCTCGCATACCGACGCAGAAGTTGTCCTGCGCGTATGCGTAGCCAATGCCGTAGCCCAGGCCGGCGTAATCGGTGGCATTGATATGGGGAATGCCAAATTCCGTACGGCGGACTTCCGCGCTAAAGCTGGGCTCTACCGGCGGCTCAATAGGGGTTTCGGGAACAAAGCTGTCATTTGAGTCAGAACAGGCAACCAGCACAGCGGCCAATAGCGGCAGGGCGATACGTTTGAACATCTGCGAGCACTCTTATTGAATTCAGTATTTACAGTATTATTGTGTTTTGTTCGCGCCGCCCTCTACTTGCTCTGAGTCAATGCGAAAGGCGACCCGAAGCAGGACTATACAATACTTTGAGCACGGAGAACGGTCATGGCAGATGCGCAGGCGGCCTACAGCAAAGATACCTGGGAAGCGATTTCACAGACTCTCCGCGACGGTGAACTCGAATGCCACCCCGTGCTGGCCACACTTTATGCTGAACATCGCTACATGGGTACGCTGCTGCGTCTGGTTGAGTCTGAAATAGAGCGCATTCAAGCCGACGAAGCCGTCGATCCGCATGTGTTCTACGAATCCCTTCATTACCTATCTCATTACCCGGATGCCTTTCACCACCCCCGAGAAGACATGGTGTATGCCCGCGCTGGAGAGGTTGAGCCCCAGCTGGCTGACAGCGTGGATACCTTGCAGCGCGACCACGACTTCCTGGCAAAGTCGGGAGCCAAAACCCTGGCGCTGGTCGCCAGGTGGAAAGAGACCGGAGAGGGGCAGGCGAAAATGGCCAAGGCGGTACTGGCTTATCTGGATGCACAGCACAGGCATATGGAGGCAGAGGAGGCGCTGGTCTTCCCCGAAATAGAGCGCGTTCTGGACTCCGAGGACTGGCGTGAACTGGAGCAGGACAGCCTTTTAGCTCCAGTGCCGGATCCCGTATTTGGCCCCCGTGTCGCGCGTGAATACCGCAACGTCGCGCGCAAGGCACGGCGCGTCTTGCGCAAGGGCGCTGAGGATGCAGCTCTGGTGGAGTGGGTCGGCCTTGAAGCATTTTTTGAGGGGATTGAGGTACTTAATATCGCTGGCGAATCGAGTCGCGCCGCTGCTGCAGAGCACTTTTATGCAGCCGGTGGCGAAACAATGGAGCTGCTGCGCAAGGCGATGGAAGGTGAGGGCGTGCTCACTCTGCCGTTAAAAGCGACCGTGACGGGTGGTAGTCATTACATCGGGTTTCTCAGGGACATAGCCGAGATCGCCAAAGACACAGGCTCCGATCTCAGCGAGCTACGTCGCGGGCTTCGCAAGCGCCTGGGCCTGGTCCTTGATCAGGCGGCTTCTTCGTCGCGGAATTGAAGACTGGCCAGGCGCTGATAAAGGGGACTGCTTTGCAGCAGGCTGTTGTGATTGCCCACGTCAACTAGCTTGCCCTGATCCAGTACGGCGATGCTGTCTGCCTGCAAAATTGTGCTCAGGCGATGGGCGATAATCACGGTTGTGCGACCCCGCATTAGCTCTTCAAGGGCTTGCTGCACCTGATGTTCACTTTCCGCGTCCAGTGCGCTGGTCGCTTCATCGAGCAACAGAATGTCCGGATTGGCCAGTATGGCGCGGGCTATAGCGATGCGTTGACGCTGCCCTCCAGATAGACGCACGCCCTGTTCACCCAGGTGCGATTGATACTGCTCGGGAAGGCTCATAATGAAATCATGCGCATGTGCTGCCTTAGCGGCGGCTTCAATTTCCTGTTGCGTTGATTCGGGCCGTCCGTAGGCGATGTTGTAGGCCACGTCGGCGGTAAACAATGCCGGCGCCTGCGGCACTACGGCAAGATGGGCGCGCAGCTCAAAGGGCGTCATATCACGCAAATCGACGCCCCCGAGGCGTACGCTGCCCTCCTGAGGGTCATAAAAGCGCTGAATCAACTCAAACACGGTGGACTTTCCGGCGCCGGAAGGTCCAACCAACGCAAGGCTTCTTCCCGGTTCTAACTCGAGGCTGATGCCGTCCAGGGCCTTTTGACTGGGGCGTGTGGGATAACTGAAGACGACGTTTTGTAAGGCCAGAGACGCACCGACCGGGGTTTGAGGCTGGTCTGGCGCAAAGATGTCGCTTTCCTCCGCTAGCAGGCTGCGCAAACGGTCGGTTGCGCCGGCCGCACGCAGCAGTTCCGTCCAAACCTCGGACACGGTGGCAAATCCACCGCCTACCATAAAGGCATAAAACATAAAGGCGCCCAGCTCGCCGCCGGTCATTCGACCAGATACCACGGCGTTCCCGCCAGACCAGACCATGCCGGCGAGTCCACCAAAGACCATCAAGATGACCGCGGCCACCAGCATCGCGCGTTGGCGTATGCGGCGCTTTGCAATATCGAAGGCGCGCTGCGACTCTGCCGTAAAAGCCTGTTGTTCATCTTGCTCGCGGTTGTAGCTCTGCACCGTTTTAATATGTTGGATAATCTCGCCCGCGTAACTGCCAACGTCGGCAATGGAGTCCTGGCTTTTGCTCGATAAGTTGCGCACTCGACGGCCGAACAACAGCACCGGCACCAGCACAATGGGTACAGCAGATAGCACGATGAGGGTGAGTTTGACGCTGGTGACCAGCATCATGATCAGTGCGCCGACGGTGGTCAGCATTGAGCGCAAGGCCATGGACAGCGATGAGCCTATAATCGTTTGTAACAGCGTGGTGTCGGTGGTGAGTCGCGACATGATTTCGCCGGACCGGTTCTCGTCGAAAAAGCTGGGCTGTAGCGTAACGATATTGGCAAATACGGCTTCTCGAATATCGGCGCCCACGCGCTCGCCCAGCCAACTCACCAGATAGAATCGACTAAAGGTCCCCACCGCCATTAACACGGCCAGCACCATTATCAGCAGCACAGCATCGTTGAGTTGCTCTGCTGATCCCGACGCAAATCCCTGATCGATAAGCACGCGAAGCCCTTGGCCCAGCGCCAGCATAACGCCGGCAGTGAACAGCAGCGCGATACCCGCGGCGATCAAGGTGCCTTTGTAGGGCTTCAGGAACTGCACCAACTGGAGCAGGTTGGAGAGTTTGGCGCGATCTTTAGCGTTCTCTGTCATAGTCTTACAGGGTACCAGTTTCGTTGACAGCGGCCTATTCAGCGCGGAACGGTTATGGCCCAGTATACTGACCATATGGCATTTGATACGGCTCCCAGAACTGAGCTCAGCAGCGCATGGAACACGGCAGAATTGATTGTCGATGCAGAGAGCTTCTACAACCGCCTGCTGAATAGCATTGCTTGCGCAGAAGAGCGGGTGGAACTTGAGTACTACATTTTTATGCACGACGCTCTGGGCTTAAGATTTCTGGACGCCATAATGCAGGCCGCCGAACGTGGTGTTGAGGTTCGCGTGATGATAGATGGGGTGGGGTCTCTGGCGGATGGCCATAGGGTGATCGACGCGCTCAGGAAGTGCGGCGCGGCAGTCAGGGTTTACCACCCGTTACCCTGGCCCTTGGGTGTACGAGAGAAAGTGAATGCAGTGCCCTGGGAGCAGGTCAGGTCACAGGCCTGGTTGGCGCGATGCGTCTCCTGGTTTGGCAAGATCAACCGCCGCAACCATCGCAAGCTCTGCGCCATTGATCGACGACTGGCCTACGTGGGCAGCTTCAACATTGATGCAAACCATCTGCCGAAATCATTGGGCGGTCAGGGCTGGCGGGACTACGGGCTTATGGTAGAGGGCGCGGGGGTCATGCCCTTAATCGACTCTTTTGAAAGCCTTTGGAACGGGCAGGCCCCCAAGCGAGAGCGTACGTTTATGGCGGGCTTTCTGAGCAACCTCAGCGTGAGGGCGCGCAGGCTAAAGAACGCCTTCGTCTCTCGTGCCGTCAAGAAGGCCAGAGATCGAGTCTGGGTGGTGAATGCCTACTTCCTGCCCACAGCACGGCTGCGAAGAGCTCTGCTCAAAGCCTGTAAAAACCGCTGCGATGTGCGCCTGGTCCTGCCTGAGCGTTCTGACGTAGCCCTTTTTCCTAGCTTAAGCAGCCATTTTTATCGCGAGCTACTCAGGGCCGGCGCTCGCGTGTATCTCTTTCAGCCCGGCATTTTGCACGCGAAAGCCTTGTTAACCGACGATTTGGCGATTGTTGGCAGCACCAACTGGAATTACCGCTCTACGCTGCACGACCTTGAACTCGACCTGCTACTAAGAAGACACAGCGTACTGGGGGAAGTGGAATCGGCGATGCGCGAGGACATGTCTGTTTCAAGAGAATTGACCCTGGACAGCGCCCCACGACCTGGACTTGTCTCCTGGCTGCTATACGCATTGAGGTACTGGCTGTGACCGAAAAAGCTGTCGAAAGGGAGTCGACGTTCACGGTATGTTCCTGGAATATCCACAAGGGTCTCGGCCCCGGCAATCGGCACTTTCGACTGGAAGATATGCGCGACGCGATCCGCAGCGTCGATGCCGATATCTGTTTTCTACAGGAGGTGGTGGGACATCGTCTGGCGTATCGAAAGCATCCCTTGCCTGGGGATGGCAGTCAGTTCGAATTTCTGGCCGACACCATTTGGCAGCACTACGCCTACGGCAAAAACGCGATCGTGGAAGACGGGCATCACGGCAATGCCATATTGTCTAAAGTGCCGTTCATCAGTTGGCGTAATTACGATGTGTCACGGTGGCGCTTTTCCAGCCGCGGTTTATTGCTAGGCCGGCTTGAGAATGGGGTTGTGCTGATTTGTGCGCATCTGGGTCTGTTCGCATCCGAACAGCGCTTTCAGCTGCAGCGCCTTCGCGATTTGATCATGGCGGAATGCAGTCCGTACGACCCAATTATTGTCGCTGGCGATTTTAATGATTGGCGTATGCAGGCCGACCGCATAATGGTTGAAGAGCTGGGCTTCGCCGACAGCATTACGGCCGTGCAGGGTCGTCCGGCGCGCAGCTTTCCAGCCATTCTGCCGGTACTGCGCGTGGACCGGGTCTACTTCCGGGGTCTTAAATTGGATGGCGCTCAAACGCTGCGAGGCGGTGTCTGGAACAAGCTGTCCGATCACGCGGCGCTTACGGCGCAGTTTCGGTTTGAGGGGTAATTAGCCGACCAAAAACGACGCCAATCTCAAACAACAGCCACATCGGTAAAGCCAGCAGTGACTGTGAAATGATATCCGGCGGTGTAAGCAGCATACCCAGTACGAAGCAGCCCACAACGATATACGGCCGCTTGGCGGCTAGCTCGTCGGCGGTAGTGATGCCGACGCGTATAAGGATAACCGCAGCGATGGGTATTTCGAAGGCGAGACCAAACGCAAAAAACAGCTTCAGCACAAAGTCCAGATAGCTGTTGATGTCGGTCATGATCGTGACGTCGCCCGGCCCGACCGAGGTAAAGAAACCAAAGATCAGCGGAAACACCACATAGTAGGCAAATGCTGCGCCGCCGTAGAACAGCAGCACGCTAGACGCCAACAACGGTATGGCGAGCTTCTTTTCCTTTTGGTACATGCCGGGTGCAACAAAGCTCCACAGCTGGAACAGTACGTAGGGAATGGCGATGAAAATTGCCACTACCAGCGTCAACTTGAAAGGCGTGAGAAAGGGCGACGCCACTTCGGTGGCAATCATGCTCGAACCTTCCGGCAGCAGAGCGCGCAGGGGTTTGGAGACATACTCGTAGATTTCGTTGGCGAACGCGAACAGGCCAATGAAAACCACCAACACGGCGAGTACGCTTTTCAACAGGCGGTCGCGCAGTTCGCTGAGGTGAGCAACCAGCGGCATCGCCGTATCGTTAGCGTTTTCGTCGGCACTCATGGCGTCTGTCTGGTGTCGTCCTGATTGTCGGCTTCAGGCTGCTCATCGCGCTCGGGTGAACCGCTGTCACGGTTATCGGGCATTGCATCGCTCGGGGCCTGGTCCAGTGCGGTCGGTGATGTAATGCGATTCTCTTGGGAATCGCTTTCGTCGGGCTGCGCGTCCGCGGCCTCTGACTTGGACGTCGATGTGGTTGCAGCGCTGGATGCGTCTTTAGCGTCCCCGTCATGAACACCATCCGCGGCTGCCGTCTCAGAGCCTGGGGTGTCCTCTATTGGATAGCCGTCTTTGCCAAGCTTCACGTCGTTGTGGGCATTCAACCCTTGGCGTAATTCGCGCTCGGTTTGTCGCAGCTCCTGCATAATCGCCTGATTGTGCAGATCCTGACGAATTTCATCGGTGCGCAGCTCTCTTTCTATTTCAGCGCGGATCCCGGAGAAACTGGATCGTATCTTGCCCACATAGAGACTGACCGTCCGAATTGCGCCCGGCAAGCGCTCCGGGCCAAGCACCAGCAAGCCCACCACGCTGACGATAACCAGTTCAAGAAAGCCTATGTCGAACATGCGCTATTTCCGCGGTTGCTACGGGCTTTTGCTTTCGTCTTCTTTCAACTGTGCGGTATCCGCGGCACCATCCTCGGTGTCGGATTGATCTTCCGCTGCGCCATCTTCATTGCTCATAGAGCTACGGAAACCCTTAATGGCGGATCCCAGATCACTGCCAAGGCCACGCAGGCGCTTGGTACCGAATAACATCACTACGATCAATAAAATGATCAGAAGCTGCCAGACGCTGATTCCTCCAATACCCATGCTTATCTCCTTTCCTTCTGGCTTTCGCCGTATTCACTATCCCGTTCAATCGACGGGTTTGGACCGGGCCGCTTTTTCAGACAGCCCGGAAACATCAAAACGTCGTGCCAGCTCTGCCACAACGGCTTCACTGTCGCAGCCCAAATGGGACAGCATCACCATGCAGTGGAACCAGAGATCGGCGGTTTCGCTGATCAATTGCTCGCTACCCTGGCCTTGTTGGCAGTCCTTCGCGGCAATAATGGTTTCCACAGACTCTTCACCGACCTTTTCCAGGATCTTGTTCAACCCAGCGGCGTTAAGCTGGGCGACATAAGACTCACTCGGGTCTGCTGCTCGACGCTGCGCGATTATGCTGTCCAATTGTTGCAATATGTCGTTCATCTAGCGCTCAATAAATGTCTTTGGGGTCTTTTAAAACCGGGTCACTGACCTGCCAGTGCCCGTCTGACCAGGTATGCATAAAGCAATGGCGTCGGCCCGTGTGGCAGGCGATACCGCCGATCTGCTCAACCTTCAACAGTATCGTATCGCCGTCGCAGTCCAGGCGTATGTCATGTAGGACCTGAACGTGGCCTGAGCTCTCGCCTTTACGCCAGAGCGCCTGACGGGACCGGGAGTAGTAGACTGCACGACCCTCTGCGACGGTTGTGGACAGTGCTTCCCTGTTCATCCAGGCCATCATCAAGACCTCGCCTGATTCCGCATCCTGCGCGATGGCAGGAACCAAACCCTGCTCGTTCCAGCGCACCTGCCCCAGCAATGTTGTATCTGTCGTCATGGCTCGATTATCTCACAGCGCTCACTGCTCACCCTTTCGCCCTCATTCCTTAGATACAACCCCTCAGCTCTCATACCCGGGGCCGCGGCCACAGTAATACTAATCCCAGCCCGATGAAGGCCCAGCTTAGCAGTGGCCACTGGCTTAGCTGATCAAAACCGTTCGGCATGGCGCTGGCGGCGGCAGCACCGAACAGCAGGATAGCGAAAACACCGCGCTTGCGGCGGCTGTCTTCACGCTGGATCTGGCGCTGTAGGGTGTCGAGGCGCTGGCGCTGGTAACTCGCTTGCTTATCTAGTTCGCGGGTTTGCTGCAGGCTTTCGAAAACGGCTTCGGGAAGCCGTGGCAGTTGCTCGAGCCATCCCGGCGCCTGGCGTTTTACACGATCGAGCATGGCCTGGGGTGAATAACGCTGTTGCATCCAGCGCTCCAAATACGGCATGGCCGTAGTCCACAGGTCCAACTCCGGATACAGCTGTCTGCCCAGTCCTTCGATGTTGAGCAGCGTCTTCTGCAGCAACACCAGTGAGGGCTGTACTTCCATGTTGAACCGGCGTGCGGTCTGGAACAGGTAGATCAACAGTTGGCCGAAGGATATTTCGGCCAGCGGTTTTTCAAACACCGGCTCACATACTGCCCGCATGGCCGATTCAAAGTCCTGTACGCGGGTGCCCGGTGGAACCCAGCCGCATTCGACGTGCAACTCGGCGCACTCGCGATAGTCGCGCTTGAAGATGGCCAGCAGGTTGCGAGCCAAATAGTACTGATCGCTCTCGCTGAGGCTGCCAATGATGGCGCAGTCGATGGCGATGTAACGTGGATCACCCGGGTTGGCGATATCCACAAAGATGTTTCCCGGATGCATGTCCGCATGGAAAAAGCTGTCGCGAAAAACCTGAGTGAAGAAGATCTCCACGCCGCGTTCTGCCAGTAGTTTGAGGTCGGTTCCGGAGGCGCGCAGCGCCGCCATGTCGGTAACCGGTACGCCGTAGATGCGTTCCATAACATAGACATCGCGGCGCGTGTAATCCCAGTGGACCTCTGGCACATAGCACAGTGGGCTGCCTTCCCAATTACGTCGCAGTTGTGATGCGTTGGCGGCTTCGCGCTGCAGGTCTAACTCATCAAGGATAGTGATCTCGTAGTCACTCACCACTTCTTTAGGTCGCAGGCGCCGACCATCGGGTGACAGGCGATGCAGCAAGCTAGCAAGTAGATGCATCAGCCGCAGATCCTGACGAATCACCGGCTCAATGCCCGGCCGAATCACTTTCACAACGACATCTTCGCCAGAGTGAAGAGAAGCACTATGGACCTGTGCGACCGAGGCTGAGGCCAGCGGTTCACTGTCAAAATCTGCAAATAAGGTATCCACAGAAGCACCCAGACTAGCTTCGACAATGTCGCGAAACTGTGAAGCGGGGAAAGGTGGCACCTGATCCTGAAGCTTGGCCAGCTCGTCCGCGATATCGGGCGGCAACAGGTCGCGCCGCGTCGATAACATCTGGCCGAATTTGATAAACACCGGACCCAGCTCCTCCAGTGCTTTACGCAGTCTTTCGCCGCGGCTTTCTGAAGGCGTGCCCGTTAGTCGCCAGGGTCCCAGGCGCCAAAGCCATCGCGCTTTTCCAGACAGTCGATCCGGGTCGATGAAAGTATCTAGCCGATAGCGACTGAATACCCAGGCTATTTTGGCTATGCGAGCACTGCGAGACATCTCAGGAAGCCTCGGCCACGGTTGCGGCGAGTTTGCGAATGCGCGCCTGCAGACGTTCAACGCGCTGGCCCAATACGGCTACATCTTCATAAAAATCTTCTAGCTCCTGACGAGGAGGCGACAGGCGCGCTTCTTCGTGTATATATTCTTCAAGCTGCCGCATCAGGCTGGAATGGGCGCCGCGGCCCCAGGAAAACAGGCCGCGCAATGCCTCGGCCAGCTGGTGTCCCGCGACGTCGCCCAGCGAGTCGACCAACGGCGCTTCCCAGTCAAGCTCAAGGGCAGACAGAATACGTTGCAGCTCCATAAGTGGGCTGCTGTCGCCGACCAGCGCAATATTGCCATTAATCAGGGCAGCAGCCGGATCGTCCGAAGCAGCGAGGTCAGCAAAGTCACGTGCCGTGCCACGAATCGCCGTGGTGACCTCACCATCATGGAAACTTCTCAGGCTGACTCGGCCCGCGGTGGGCACCAGATAAAGACTGATCTGCGGTGCTGTGCAGTCCAGATGGAAAACCCGGCCCTCCAAGGCACTCAATTGACCCGCCACTGCAGGGTCCAGGTTAAGAGCCTGATTAACCGCCGTTTCGAGCGCCGCCGCGCCTGCTGTGTGCAGGGTTGGGTCCATCGTCAGGCCTTGAAGCCCCGGTGCAGCGCAACAATGCCACCGGTCATATTGAAGTATTCACAGCGCACAAAGCCCGCGTCTTCCATCATGTCTTTCAAGGTGTCCTGATTCGGATGCATGCGAATACTTTCCGCAAGGTACTGATAACTGTCGCTATCGCCCGCTACCATGCGGCCTAAAACCGGGAGGATATTGAACGAATAGCTATCATAAGCTTTCGACAGCAATTCACTGCGAGGCTTGGAGAACTCCAGAATCAAAAGTCGGCCGCCTGGCTTGAGAACTCGCAGCATATCGGCGATAGCACGTTCTTTTTCGGTGACGTTGCGCAGACCAAAAGCAATGGTCACGGTGTCGAAGTGATAGTCTGGGAAAGGCAGGCATTCGGCGTTGGCCTGAACGTATTCGATATTGCCTGAATAGCCGGTGTTGATCAGCTTGTCGCGCCCGACGGCTAGCATCGAGGCATTGATATCCGCTAGCACGACCGAGCCTTCCTTGCCGACTATGTCGGCAAACCGTGCGGCGAGATCGCCGGTGCCACCGGCAATGTCCAGAATATGCTGGCCTGGTCTCGCAGCGCTCACTTCAATGGTGAAGCGCTTCCACACGCGGTGGATGCCGCCTGACATCAAGTCATTCATCAGGTCGTAGCGTGCGGCTACAGAATCGAACACCCCGGCAACCAGGCTCTCTTTTGCGTCCTGATCAACCTGTTGATAACCAAAGTGGGTCTTTTTTGTCTCGCTCATGGTTCGGTGTTTTGGCAATTTGGCCGACCATTGTACCGCGTTGGGACCCTCAGGGGTCGAATTGGAGAACCTGAACTTCCGGGTCGCGACTGCCGCCCTCGGCTTCCAGTCTGGCGAGGTAGGCTGACCATAGCCTATCTTGCTTCTCGCATAGCTCACGCAGGTAGGACCAGCTGTAGATCCCGGAGTCATGACCGTCATCGAAAAAAAGCTGCAGGGCGTAATTGCCCACCGGCTTGACGTCAGTTATGCCCACCTGCTTTTTGCCGACCTGCAAAACGTCCTGGCCCGGGCCATGGCCTTTGACTTCGGCTGACGGTGAATGAACTCGCAGCAACTCACAGGACAGGCGGTAGCTGGCATCGCTGTATACCAGCTCCAGCTCTCTGGAGGCCTGATGTAGATGGATTTTCTGTGGTGTCATGGCCTGTCTCTAATGTGCCCTGATGGCGTCCCTATTGGGCACGCAGCGGGGCTATGCCTTAGCGTACTGTTAAAGAATAAAGCGGCTCAAATCTTCATCCTGACTCAGGGCAGCCAATTGGCTGTCAACGTAGTCTGCATCAACTGCAAGCTGACCTTCCTTGAGGCTGGCGTCGGTGGCGTTGTAGCTGGCGTCTTCAAGCAGTCTTTCCATCACTGTATGCAGCCGGCGTGCGCCGATGTTCTCAGTGCTTTCATTGACTTGCCAGGCGATCTCAGCGAGCCGTCGGATGCCATCATCCCTGAAAGACAGTTTCAGACCTTCGGTGCCCAGCAGCGCCTGATATTGCTCGGTAAGCGACGCGCGGGGCTCTACCAGGATGCGTTCGAAGTCGCCGGGCGTCAGTGCAGCCAGTTCGACGCGGATCGGCAGTCGGCCCTGTAACTCGGGTATCAGGTCAGACGGTTTGGCCAGGTGAAAGGCACCAGAGGCGATAAAAAGGATATGGTCGGTTTTGATCATGCCGTGCTTGGTGCTGACGGTGGAACCCTCAATCAGCGGCAGCAAATCGCGCTGCACGCCCTCTCGTGACACGTCGGTGCCGCCGGTTTCACCGCGCTTGGCGACTTTATCGAGCTCGTCGATGAAAACGATGCCGGTTTGCTCTGCGGCGTGCAGGGCACGTTGCTTGAGATCATCCTGATTGACCAGCTTTGCCGCCTCTTCATCGCGCAGGCTTTCAAAAGCGGTCTTCACTGTGACCTTGCGTGCTTTGGTGCGTTGCCCGGACAGATTGGAGAACATGTTTTGCAGCTGGCTGGTCATTTCTTCCATCCCAGGTGGCGCCATAATCTCGACCCCTGCGCCGGGGTCGGCAAGCTCAACCTCGATTTCGCGTTCATCCAGCTCGCCCTCGCGCAGTTTCTTGCGCAGCATTTGTCGAGTAGAGGAGTCGGCGCTGTCGCCGTCGCGCGCCGGCGTCAATAGCAGATCAAGGATGCGCTCCTCTGCTGCTTCTTCTGCGCGAAATTGCACCTTTTCCATCTCCTGTTCACGCAGCATTTTGATGGAGACATCGACGAGGTCTCTTATGATGGATTCCACGTCCCGTCCCACGTAACCCACCTCGGTGAACTTGGTCGCTTCAACCTTAATGAAGGGGGCGTTTGCAAGTCGCGCCAGCCGTCTGGCGATTTCTGTCTTACCGACGCCGGTGGGACCGATCATCAAGATGTTTTTGGGAGTGATCTCAGTTTGCAGATCGTCATCGAGCTGCAAGCGGCGCCAGCGGTTACGCAGCGCGATGGCCACGGCGCGTTTTGCCTCATCCTGGCCAATAATATGCCGGTCCAACTCGTGGACAATTTCCCGGGGGGTCATGTTTGACACGGATTACTCCTGACCGCAGTCGAGCTCTTCGATGACGCGGTTATGATTAGTGTAAATGCAGATGTCGGCAGCGATGCCGAGTCCTTTTTCGACGACGTCCCGCGCTGATAGCTCGGTGTTGTCGAGCAAGGCGCGGGCAGCGGACTGAGCAAACGGGCCCCCTGAACCAATCGCAATCAGGTTGTCTTCGGGTTCGATGACATCACCATTGCCGGTGATGACTAGAGATGTGTGCGCGTCCGCCACCGCTAGTAACGCCTCCAGCCGGCGCAGCGAGCGCTCGGTGCGCCAGGCCTTGGCAAGCTCTACTGCCGCGCGTACCAGATGCCCCTGATGTTTGTCGAGTTGGGCCTCGAATAGCTCAAACAGCGTGAACGCATCGGCAGTGCCGCCAGCAAACCCGGCCAGCACGCGGTCTTTATAGAGTCGCCGCACTTTACGCGCGTTGCCCTTCATGACGGTATTACCCAATGACACCTGGCCATCACCGCCAATGACAACAGAGTTGCCACGCCGAACGGACAGAATGGTGGTTCCGCGATATTGTTCCAAAGTTTTTCTCCTGCAGCTTAGCGGGATATGGGGGCGCGCCAGGCCAAGTTCAAGCGCGGGCTTTACTGCGCTGTATTCGACGCGTGACTGAAAAATCGGGTGTGGCGCTACTCAGCCCGCAGGTCGCTTTAGGAGCAGTGTGTCGATGCCCTGCTGTGCCGTCAGGCTACGTGCGCTTTGTAGCTTGGAGCGCGACTCGAAAGGGCCGATATAGACGCGATACCACTGGCCGTTATCGGTGGTGGCGGCTTTGATGCTCGCCTCCAGGCCCAGCAGGATCAGCTCGGCACGTCGGCGGTCTGCATCGTCTTCCTGTTTGAAAGACCCCGCCTGTAGAAGAAACTGGCTGATGACGGGCTCGGGGCGTTCGGTCGCGACTGTATCCGGCTCCAGTTCTACGTCGATGCGTTGTTCGGGTAGCAAGGTATAAAAGTCGAAGCGCGGCTTCGGCCGCTCCTGTGTGACCGGTGCGGTGGCCGCCTCAATGGCTTCGATAGTTTCTGGCTGCTGCAAGGCCAGCCACGCCAGGCCCGACAGTAATATCCCGCATACCATTCCAGATACAAACCACGGCCACGGCGTGGCGCTGCCACTGTTTTTGTTGCTGCCGCCTTTGTCGCGGCCGCGCTTGTTACCGCCGTCGCGACCGGATGACCCGCCGCTGCTCTTGCTAGAGGACCTGCGCTTCGGTTTACCACCTTTGTTGGCAAAATCCTGGGTCACGGTTTACATGCTCTCTGGTGCACTAACGCCCAGTAGGTACAGACCATTGCGAATGACCTGACCCACCGCAGCTGACAGCGCCAGCCGCGCGTCACGCTGAGCCGCGTCGTCGACTAACACTTTATGTGCGTTGTACCAGCTGTGAAAGTCGCCGGCCAGCTCGCGCAAATAGTTGGCAATATTGTGCGGCTCAGAACGCTGAGCCGACAGGCTGACAAGCTCTGGATACTGATCAAGTCGCTTGAGCAAGGCTTTTTCTTCCTCCTCAACCAGTTGGTCGAGCTGCTCAAGCGCCGCCGCCTGATCCCAGCTAACCTTATTTTCCTCCAGCTTTCGAAACACGCTGCACACTCTCGCGTGGGCGTACTGCACGTAGTAAACAGGGTTGTCGTTTGATTGCGCTAGCGCCAAATCGATGTCGAAAGTGAGCTGGGAGCCCGGTGCTCTGGCCGCAAGGAAAAACCGCGTCGCATCCTGACCGACCTCGTCGATAAGGTCGCGCAGCGTGACGTAGCTGCCAGCTCGCTTGCTAATTTTCACTTCGGCACCACCGCGCATCACCGTGACCATTTGGTGCAGTACGTACTCCGGCCAGCCTTCGGGTATCCCGACCTCAAGGGCCTGCAGCCCGGCGCGAACCCGGGTTACTGTGCTGTGGTGGTCCGCCCCCTGCACGTCAATCACGCGGCTAAAGCCGCGCTGCCATTTGTTGTGGTGGTAGGCGACATCGGGCAAAAAATACGTGTACCCGCCATCGCGCTTGCGCATTACTCTATCTTTGTCGTCGCCGTAGTCGGTGGTTTTGAGCCAAAGCGCGCCGTCTTCTTCGTAGGTGTGGCCCTGATTGACCAGTGCTTGAACGGTGCTGTCCACTTCGCCCGATTCATATAGTGAAGACTCCAGAAAGAAGACATCAAACTGTACGCCAAATGCCTGCAGGTCCAGGTCCTGTTCGTGGCGAAGATATGCCACCGCGAATTCACGAATAGCGTCCAGATTATCGGGGTCACCGGCGGCGTCCACTTGTTTGTCTGCCGCGTCAACGTGTGCGCCGGCCAGATAGTCCCTGGCAACGTCGCTGATATATTCGCCGCGGTAGCCGTCAGCAGGCCAGGCGTCATCGTCCGGGCTTAAGCCTCTTGCACGGGCCTGCACAGACAGCGCCAGATTGTTGATCTGCTCTCCAGCATCGTTGTAATAGAACTCTCGACTGACTTGCCAGCCGGTCGCTTCCAGTAAGCGCGCAGCGCAGTCGCCCAGTGCGGCTTGACGGCCGTGACCAATATGCAAAGGCCCTGTCGGGTTCGCCGACACGAACTCAACTTGCACCTGCTGACCGGCATTCGTATCACTGCGGCCGAAGTGTTCGCGCTGCGCCAAAATGGTAGAAACAACCGCTGCACTGCTGGCGTCGGTCAGGAAAAAGTTGATAAAGCCTGGCCCGGCGATCTCGGTTTTGCGG
Organism: Cellvibrionales bacterium; assembly: GCA_043585095.1. Taxonomy (GTDB): domain Bacteria; phylum Pseudomonadota; class Gammaproteobacteria; order Pseudomonadales; family Halieaceae; genus JANQIO01. Next base: position 3,236,515 of record CP121321.1, on the reverse strand, counting down.
AGCTGGGGTGAAGCAGGCAGTGCTGCGCAAATCTTGCTGGCAAGGTCCCGTGGCGGCATGCCGGCCTGCTTCGCCAGTGTCAGCGCAATATTGCTGGCCAGATCACCGTGTGAAGGGTCGCGGGTTCGCTCCAGTTGAATCCTGGGGGCAAGGTCGCTGGGCAGGTCGCCGGCTTCGGCCAGTGTGTTTAAGGCCTGGCTGATCAGCTCGTTCAGGTGTTCCTTCATGGGGTTATCTGGGCGCTTGATTTCAAAGGCCGGCATTATCCCTGTTCGCCGCGGCTGTGGCTACTGTGCCCGCGGTAGTCGGCTTACGTCAGGCGGTATCCAGCGCATCGATATCCACTGACCAGCTCAGCCGCCTCGCTGTGGGCGACTGCTCGCCGAGCTGCACGAGCTGCCGAGCGATGGCTTGCAAGACGCTGCGCGAGGTGGCGACTGCCAGCAGCTGCGCGCGGTAGCGACCTTTACGTCGCTGCATTGGAGATGGCAGCGGGCCTATGAGCTGGGTGCCAGCGGGTAGCCCGTCCAGGCAGCAACCCTGTCGCAGCGCCGCGAGAAACTGTTCGGCCGCATTAAGGTCCTGGGCGTCTGCTCGCGCTACCAGAAGATGTCCATACGGCGGTAGACCCAGTGACTGGCGCTCCGCTAATAGTCTTTCTGCAAAGTTGTCATAGCCACCTGTTAACAGCGTGGTCAGTAGCGGATGGTCAGGATAGTGGGTTTGGAGCATGACCCGGCCCGGCCGCTGAGCGCGCCCGGCGCGTCCCGCAACCTGCGTGATAAGCTGACCCATGCGCTCGGGGCCGCGAAAATCAGCACTGAATAAGGCGTTGTCTGTATCCAGTAAGCCGACCAGAGTGACAGCGGGGAAGTGATGTCCTTTGGTCAGCATCTGGGTGCCCAGCAAAATGCAGGGGTTGCCGCGGTTAACCGTGTCCGACAGGGTGGCCATGGCGTCCTTGCGTTGCATCGAATCCCGGTCTACGCGGTAGACCGGGTAAGCGGGGAAGCGCTGGCCCAAAACCGATTCGGCCTGCTCGGTGCCGACACCTTTTGGGTTGAGCTGCCGGCTGGCGCACTGCGGGCATTGCCGAGGCACCGGCAAACGCCATTCACAATGGTGGCAGCGCAACTCTCCCCGGGCTCTGTGCAGGGTGAGTCTGGCGTCGCAGTGCCGACAGTTGGCGATGAAACCGCAGTCATGGCATTGCAGCGTTGGGGCATAGCCGCGGCGATTCAGAAACAGCAACACCTGATTGTTGGCGTCTAGCTGCTGGGCAACGGCCTGCAGCAGTGCATCAGACATGCCGCCCTGCAAGTGCGCGCTGCGCACGTCCAGCACCTCGACCTGCGGCAATACGGCCTCACCGATTCGCTCGCTGAGAATCAGGTGCTGGTAGCGGCCCTGCAGCGCATTATGCAGTGTTTCCAGACTGGGTGTCGCGCTGCCCAGGATAACCGGGATGTCCTCAAGCTGTCCGCGTTTGACCGCCAGATCTCTGGCGTTATAGCGAAAACCGTCCTGTTGCTTCAGCGAGGCATCATGTTCTTCATCGACGATGATTAATCCGGGTCGGGCCAGGCTGGTGAAAACCGCCGAGCGCGTGCCAACTACGATGTGGGCGCGACCGCTGCTAGCGTTAGTCCATGCCGTTGCACGGCTGCCTTCGGCTAATCCGGAATGCAGCAACGCAATCTCGGCGTCGAAGCGCTGTGCGAGCCGTTCTGCCAATTGGGGCGTCAGGCCAATTTCTGGCACTAGCACCAGAACCTGCCGGCCGGTACTCAGGGTGTGAGCGATTTGGCGCAGATAGACCTCGGTCTTGCCACTGCCGGTAACGCCATGCAGCAGTGAAACCTGAAAACCCTGTGGAATAGCGTCGTCACCGCTATCGATCGTACCCGAGAGGGCCTTCACGGCCTCGCGCTGTTGTTCAGACAGGGGCGGGCCCTGCTGCCATTGTGCCGGGCGGGCAACCGCCGGCGCATCGGTGGCTTCGATCAGTCCTTTTCGTTGCAGCGCACGTCGTGCGTCGCCACTGTGGCCGGCGTCCGCCAGATCGCTCCAGGCCTGAGGGCTCTGCTGCTGCAAAGCGTGCAGCAGAGCGGCCTGTTTTGGTGCGCGAGATAGCGCCCCTGTTGGCAAGCCTTTACCTTCCAGTGATAGCTGCCAGTGGTCTGTGCGGGTAGCGACTTTTTCGTTCTGTCGCAGTCGAGTGGGGAGTCCGGCAGCAAGCACTTCTCCCGTGGGGTGGTGGTAGTACTCTGCGGCCCAGCGGCACAGCGCCAGCACGCCTCTGCTTAGCAGAGGTTGTGAATCGAGAATGCGTAGCGCGGGCCTAAGCTTGTCTTCGGGAACATCGCTATTAGTTGCGGTTTCGACAAGTATGGCGATGACTTCTCGCTTGCCAAAGGGCACTAATATGCGGGATCCGGCTTGCAGTGTGGCCAGCTCAGTTTGGTCTGCGTCGGGCGGCGCCAGATAGTCGAACAAACGACGTAAGGGGGTGGCGATAGCGAGGCGCAAAATGAGCATCGCGGGAGTGTACCAGAGCCCTGAAAACCGCGACTTTATTGGCTTGCGTAAGTTGTCCGGTCTGGTACTATGCCCGACCTATTTTTGACAGGTGGGTTGAAAACGTGCCTGCCAGACTCCAAAAAGATAGAGTGCGGTGCCCGGCCCTGGATCGGGTGGCGGCATTCATAGCGTAGGAGCTAACCCATGAAAGCTGAGATTCATCCAAAGTACGAGGACATTACTGCGAACTGTAGTTGCGGCAATGTCATCAAAACGCGTTCCACTATGTGCGAAGATATCCACGTTGACGTCTGCTCAAAATGCCACCCGTTCTTCACGGGCAAGCAAAAGATTGTCGATAGCGGTGGCCGTGTAGATCGTTTCAACAAGCGGTTCGGCAACCGTAGCGTCTCCAAGAGCTAAAGGACTGACGGCTACGAGAGCGTGTATACGATCTCGCCTGAGTCTGAAAACGCCGTTTCCTTTGGGATTCGGCGTTTTTTTTTAACCGAACATCCTTTCATTGAACACATAGAGCTGCCCTGACTGATTTATGTCTGACGAATTCAAGCAAGCCGCACTGGATTATCACTCCCTGCCGATACCCGGCAAAATTAGCGTAGAGCTGACCACCTCCGCGGAAACGCAGCGTGATCTGGCGCTGGCATACAGTCCGGGTGTCGCGGCGCCTTGCCTTGAAATCAATCGCGATCCACTGACGGCCTATCAATACACGGGTAAGGGCAATCTCGTTGCGGTTATCAGTAACGGCACGGCTGTATTGGGTTTGGGCGATATCGGTGCCAAGGCCAGCAAGCCGGTTATGGAAGGAAAAGCGCTGCTGTTCAAACGCTTTGCCGATATCAATGCGATCGATATCGAAGTTGATACCACTGATACCACCGAGTTTGTCGATACCGTTGAGCGCATTGCTGAGACCTTTGGCGGCATCAATCTGGAAGACATCAAGGCACCGGAGTGCTTTGAAATTGAGCGGCAGCTTGTCGAGCGCTGCGATATTCCGGTTTTCCACGACGACCAGCACGGCACGGCGATTGTTACAGCGGCAGGTTTAATGAATGCGCTGGATATTCAGGGCAAGCCGCTGGCGGATGCTCGAATTGTTTGTTTGGGCGCGGGCGCTGCTGCGATAGCCTGCATGCGTTTGTTGGTCAGCATGGGTGCGAGCCGCGAAAACATCTTCATGCTGGATCGCCGAGGCGTGATAAGCGTAGGGCGAGAAGGCGTTAACGAGTACAAGGCCGAGTTCGCGAACAATACCGATCTGCGCAGTCTGGCGGATGCCTGTGAAGGCGCTGACGTGTTTATCGGCCTGTCGGGCGCCGATCTACTGACCCCTGAAATGCTGTTGTCGATGGCGCCGAATCCGGTGGTCTTTGCGTGCTCGAATCCCGACCCGGAGATTCGTCCGGAACTCGCCATGGCAACGCGAGATGACGTGATCATGGCCACTGGCCGATCCGACTACCCCAATCAAGTGAATAATGTTCTGGGCTTCCCATTTATCTTTCGGGGTGCGCTGGATGTGCGAGCAAGTGCGATCAATGAAGAAATGAAGATTGCTGCCGTGCACGCGATACGTGATTTGGCTCGTGAGGCGGTTCCCGCAGAAGTGTTGGCGGCATTCGGGCTGAGCGCCCTGGAGTTTGGTCGCGATTACATCATTCCCAAGCCTATGGATGTTCGTCTCACCAGTCGGGTACCAGCAGCGGTCGCTCGAGCTGCAGTGGAATCAGGCGTGGCGCGTCTGCCGCTGCCAGAGAAATATCAGCAGGGCTAGCTTTGTACGCGTCCTAGCGTTCGCCCGCAGACTCTGTGGGCGCCGTTCCTACCTTAAAGTATTCGAAGATCGCATCGGCCTGACCGGGTTGCGCTAGCAAGCCGGAGCTGGGATCAATTCTAACGTTCTCTATACAAGCCGGGACTTCTCGCGGACGATCAGGGCTGTTCGCGAGCGCAACCCGCATATAGTCAATCCACATGGGTAGCGATGCCTTGCCGCCAAATTCGTTTCGACCCAGTTCCGTGTTCTGGTCAAAACCTAGCCAAGCCGTGGCAACCACGTCGCGGTTGTAACCAGAGAACCAGGCATCAGTAGGGCCATTGGTCGTGCCAGTCTTGCCCGCTATGTCGTTGCGCTCCAGCACTCGAGCCCGGCGCCCAGTACCCAGCCGTATAACGTCTTGCATCATGCTGTCGATAATAAAGTTGACGCACTCGTCCATGATGCGCTCGGCCGCGGGCCGCTGATTCGCTTCCGACCGGCCCAAAATTTCTTCCATGCTGAGTTCTGACTCTATCGGCAGGCTGTCGGCCTCGGTTTCTTTATCGCAGTCACGACATACGGTGGCCGGACTGGCCTCCCAGACGATATCGCGCTCGAAGTTTTCGATACGATCAATCAGGTAGGGCGATACCTTATAGCCACCGTTGGCCAGGCTGGCGTAAGCCGTGGCGATATCCAGAGGTGTTACCGCGTGAGTCCCCAGCGCCAGCGAGAGATCTCGCGCCATGGCGTCGGTGTTGAAGCCAAACCGGCTGGCGTAATCAATCGCGGTGTCGATTCCAATTTGCTCCAGTAGTCGAATGGAGACCAGGTTGCGGGATTTTGTCAGCGCCCAGCGCAGGCGTGTCGGTCCATAAAACCGTCCGCCGTCGTTCTCAGGACGCCAGGTGTCTTCAAGCGCCGCGTCTTCAAACACTACGGGGGCGTCGTTGATAATGCTCGCGGCCGTCCAGCCTTGCTCCAGAGCGGCTGAATAAATAAAGGGCTTAAAGCTGGAGCCAGGTTGGCGAACCGCCTGGGTTGCGCGATTAAACTTGCTCTTTCCGAAGCCCAGGCCGCCAACGATGCTGAGCAGCGCGCCGTCGTCCGGTGCCAAGCCCACCAGCGCTGCCTGAGCTTCCGGTATTTGGGTCAGGAACAACGCCCCTTGATCACGACGAACGCGGATCAAGTCACCGGGCGTGAATAGTGTCGCTGCATTGTCTGGAGCGGGTCCTCGTCTGTTTTCATCGATGTAGGGCCTCGCGGTTGAGGGCCCGTTTTCCCAGGGCAGTTGTTGTTCCGTACCGTCAGCCAGAAGCACGACGATCGCGTTGTCTCCGCCTGCCGCCGTGACGATGGCGGGTTCGCGACCGGCGATCACGCTGGTTTGGTTCAGCTGGGCCTGCCATTGCTTGCGAGCGGCAGTTAGACCCTCGTCATGGACTGTTGCAGCTTCTTCAGAGACCGGTTCAGGAATCGGAAGTGACATCTCCGGGCCTCGATAACCATGGCGTGAATCATAGGTCGCTAGCCCCGTCTCAACCGCTTGGTTAGCGGTTTGCTGAAGTGGCGTAGAGATAGTTGTGAACACGTGATAGCCGTCACTGTAGGCCGCTAGCCCATAACGGCGAACCATAGTGCTGCGTGCCATTTCCGCCGCATAGGGAGCGTTGAATGCCAGCTTTGCCCCGTGGTGGGTTGCCGTGACTGGTCGTGCTTTGGCTTCCAGGTAAGTCGCCTCATCAATGTAGCCCAATCGCTGCATGCGCCCTAGAATCCAGTCCCGGCGTATTTGGGAGCGCTCTGGATTCGAGATCGGATTGTATCGTGAAGGCGCCTTGGGCAGCCCGGCCAGCATTGCCAGCTGCGCGAGATCCAGCTCGCCGATGTTGCTGCCGTAGTAGACCTGAGCAGCGGCTTCGAACCCGTAGGCCCGGTGTCCCAGAAACATCTGGTTGAAATACAGCTCAAGGATTTCTTCTTTGCTGAGCACGCGTTCAATTTCCAGCGACAGCAGGATCTCTTTGAACTTCCTGATAAAGGTGCGCTCGAGACTAAGAAAGTAGTTCCGCGCGACCTGCATGGTGAGGGTGCTGCCGCCCGAGCCTTTTTCGCCGGTAATCACCAGCTCTGAAACCGCCCGCGCCAGGCCCATGATGTCGATCCCGACGTGATTGAAAAAACCATCGTCTTCGGCAGCCAATAGCGACTTGATGAACAAAGGTGGAATGCGGTCGTAGGTCAGCGGGTTTCTCTTCTTCTCACCGAACTGGCCGATCAGGTCGCCCTCTCTGGTGTACACGCGCATGGGCGTCTGCAGCCGCACATCCTTGAGCACGTCGACGGAGGGCAGGCTCGGGCTCAAGTGCAAGTAAACACCGGCGCCGACCATAATGGCACCGCAGGCGCCCAGCGGCAGCAAAAATAAGAGTGCTTTAAAGAACTTCATTTAACCCTATTGAAATCAATGGCTTGCGCAACTGCGATCTTGGTCACGGAATCTTTGCATGGCGTGATTATATGCTTTTTTACCCTTTTTATATATTTGCGCCTATGTTATACCTGTTATTTAATGTATCGGTGTATAAAAGCAACGTAAGTAACGGATACAGCAGGGAAAAACGACAGCGATGGTGTTAGGGCTCTTTGGAAAGAGAAAGTCGACCCCGGTTCTCGGTCTCGACATCAGCTCCACGACGGTAAAACTGTTGGAGCTAAGTCATACCGGTGAACGCTACCGGGTGGAGAGCTATGCAGTGAGCTCTCTACCCGCTGATGCGGTGATCGAAAAAAACGTTAACGACGTGGATGGCGTGGCAAATGCTATCCGCGGCGTGGTCAATCAATCCAAAACCAAGATCAAGACGGTGGCTGCCGCCGTTGCCGGCTCCTCAGTGATTACCAAAGTCATCGATATGCCAGCGGGTCTCAGTGAAGATGATATGGAGACACAGCTAACGCTGGAAGCTGATCAGTATATTCCCTACCCGTTGGAAGAAGTAGCCATCGACTTCGAAATCCAGGGGCCGGTGCCCGATAACGAGACCCGCGTCGAGGTCCTGCTAGCTGCCTGCCGTCGTGAAACTATTGATACGCGGGTTGAGGCGATTGAAAGCGCAGAGCTCTCAGCCAAAATCATGGATGTCGAGGCCTATGCGATGGAGCGTGCGTTTGGCCTGGTCCGCAACCAGCTGGACATCGAAGAAGAGAATACGGTTGCGGTGGTTGATATCGGCGCCACCATGACCACCCTGAGCGTGCTGACTAACGGCACCACCATCTACACTCGCGAGCAATTGTTTGGTGGCAAGCAGCTTACCGATGAAATTATGCGCCGCTACGGCTTGCCGGTTGAAGAGGCGGGTCTGGCGAAGAAGCAAGGTGGTCTGCCCGATGACTACGAACCAGAAGTATTGGAGCCGTTCAAGGACGCCGTAGTGCAGCAGGTTGCCCGCTCCTTGCAGTTTTTCTTTTCATCTAGCCAATACAACGATGTGGACTACATTGTGCTCGCCGGAGGCGTGTCCTCTATGGAAGGCCTGGATGCCATGGTGCAGGACAAACTGGGAACGCCGGCGACGGTTGCCAATCCGTTTGCCGATATGGCGATCTCAAACAAGGTCAACGCGGTTGCCCTGTCCAGCGATGCGCCGGCTCTAATGATTGCCTGCGGGCTGGCGATGCGGAGTTTTGATTAATGGCTCAAATTAACCTACTGCCGTGGCGTGATGAGCGCCGCGCAGAGCTCAAGCAGGAGTTTCTGGTCGTACTGGGCGGCGTCGCGGCGCTGGGCGGTGTGATTGTGTTTGTCGTTCACCTGTTCTTTACCAGCCAAATTCAGACGCAAGTCGATCGGAATGCCTACCTCAAGCGTTACATCGCTGAGCTGGATACCAAGGTTGCGGAAATTCGTGAGCTGCAGAAACGCCGCACCCAGCTGCTGGATCGCATGAAGGTCATTCAGGAGTTGCAGGGCAACCGACCTATCATCGTGAGGATATTGGATCAGCTGGTTCGCACGGTGCCAGACGGTGTGTTCTACACAGAGCTAACTTCTGGTAATGCCAGCATCAAGATCACCGGCATTGCCGAATCGAATAATCGTGTATCCAGCCTGATGAGACGACTCAACGGTTCCGATTGGTTCTCCGACCCAAATCTTGAAGGGGTCAGGGCAGAGCCAGACTATGGTGAGCAGGCGACAACGTTCAATATGACGGTCAACTTGCAGCTGCCCAGCGCTGGGGATGAGGAAAGCTAGATGGCCGCAGAAGACATCCTACGCTCCCTGCAGGAGTTCGATATCAATGATCTCGACCTTGAGAACATTGGTTCATGGCCGATGGCGGTCAAGATTATCGTGTGGATTATTGCGCTGGCCGGTGTGCTAACGCTGGGCTACGTCTACCACGTAAAAAACCTGCAGACGAGCCTTGAAAAAGCAGCGGCGGAAGAAGTGTCGCTGAAAAAACAGTTCGAGCAAAAGGCGTTTCAGGCCGCCAATCTTGAAGCCTATAGGCGTCAAATGCAGGAGATGAAGGAGTCCTTTGGCGCTCTGGTGGCGCAGCTTCCCAGTGACACTGAAGTGCCGGGCTTACTCGAGGACATCACCAATAAGGGCATGCTCAATGGGCTGGAGTTCGACAGCATCGAGCTGCAGCCAGAAGTGACTCGCGAGTTCTATGTGGAACTGCCCATCAAGATCGTCGCGCGCGGTTCCTATCACGACCTGGGCGCTTTCGTCAGCGGTATGGCTGGCCTGCCCCGTATTGTCACCTTGCATGATTTTGTGATTCGACAGCAAGCCGCCAACAGTAGCTTGCTGCAAATGAACATCACGGCCAAGACCTACCGTTATAAGGATGATGAGTTATGACGATGGGGGTCCTTAAAAGCACGCGCTGGCTGGCCGTCTGTCTGGGACTTTTGCTGAGCGCCTGCGCCAGCGATGAATTCACGGATCTGGACGCTTACATGGAAGAAAAGCGCTCGCGTCCAGGCGGTGTTATTCCGCCTATCCCGGCTTTTAAAGCCTACAAGGCGTTTACCTACAGCGCGACCAGCCTTCGGAGTCCTTTTGACCGGCCTATTGAGATCCGAGAAATTTCTCAATTACAGTCAGTTACAACGGTAGAGCCAGACGAAAATCGACCTAAAGAATTCCTTGAACAGTTTACGTTTGACTCATTGGGCATGGTTGGCACGCTCTCTCGAGCGGGCGTCGACTGGTGCCTTATTCGCGATCCCGAAGGCGGCGTGCACAGAGTGCGCGTCGGTAACTTTATGGGCCGCAATCACGGCAAGATTGTTGAAATGACGGACACCTACGTAGCCGTTATCGAAATCGTTTCTGATGGCTCCGATGGCTGGGTTGAGCGTCCGCGCACAATCAAGCTGCAGGGTCTGAACTAATACATGGTGACTGTCATGGACAGAACAATGAAAAATACGAACAGGGAAGCTGCTTCGGGCAATATCAAGGGCAGTGCGCTGTTTGCAATTGCCCTGCTGTTGATCAGTCCGTTGGCTGCAGCCAAGGTCGCCGTTGAGGACATCAGCTTCAATTCCCGTCCGGGTAGCAAGTTTGAAATTCGCCTACAGTTTGACGGCCCGCCTCCGGTACCAGAGGCCTATACCATCGAACGACCCGCGCGTATCGCGATGGATCTGCCAGAGACCAGCAGTTCGCTGGACGAGAAAAAATATGCTTTGCCCTACGGCAACGCGACAGGTGTTGTCGTGCTGGAGTCCGGCGATCGCACCCGTATGATCGTTAACCTGGTGAAGTTGGTGCCTTATACAACTCGCGTCGATGGCAATATGCTGATTGTAGAGGTCGGTAACGAGGGCGCGGACGATTATCTTAAGCCTGTTGCGGATCCTTTTCAGATCGACACCGAAGTCGCCACATCTGATGACCCTCGTACCGAAATTGAAGAGCTTGAGTTTCAGCGCAGCGAGGACGGCGAGGGGCGGCTGATGCTGACCCTCAGCGACCCCAAGGTCGATGTTAACGTTTACAGCGAAGGCGGCTTGGTCAAGGTGGAGTTTCTGGACGCCACGGCGGTAGAGGGCATTCTGCGCCGCTATGACGTAACCGATTTTGCAACGCCCGTGTCCGAGATCGAAGTCAGCCCCACCGAAAACGGGATTATGCTGTCTCTGGATGCTACCGGGGACTATGACTACCTGGCGTATCAGACTGATGAGCAGTATGTGGTTGCTGTGAAGCCACTCACTCAGCGCGATGTCGAAGCGCGCAAGAAGGAATTCAACTACGTCGGCGATCGTCTGTCTCTGAACTTCCAGGACATTGAAGTTCGCGCTGTGCTGCAGCTGATAGCCGACTTTACTGAACTTAATCTTGTTGCCAGTGATACCGTCACCGGCCGCATCACGCTGCGTTTGCAGAACGTTCCCTGGGACCAGGCGTTGGAGCTTGTGTTGAAGACCAAGGGCCTCGACAAGCGGCAGATGGGCAATGTGATGATGGTGGCGCCTGCGGCTGAAATCGCAGAGCGCGAGCGTCAGGAAATCGAAGCGAACCGACAAATCGCTGAGTTGGCGCCGCTGCAAACTGAGTTTATTCGCATTCGCTATGCCAACGCTGGCAACATTGTTTCACTTTTGACTGCCGGTGCCGGCGAGGAAGCGGGCGCGATGGTGTCGGGGCGTGGTTCACTGCTGGTGGACGAGCGCACCAACTCATTGATCATCACGGATACTGCGGCACATCTGGCTGAGATACGTGGCCTGATCGACCGAGTCGATATTCCCATTCGTCAGGTCATGATTGAGGCGAGGATCGTTATCGCCTCAACTGACGTGTCCGAGGAGCTGGGCATACGCTGGGGCGGCGGAGCCCTGGACGTGAGTGATGACAGTATTACGTCGTTTTCCGGCGATCTCGACAGCGTGGTGAATCTGAACCAGTCGATCACGGCGGGCGAAGATCCGGTGCTGAACTTCCCGGGCGCGCTGCTGGTGGATCTGGGCGTCGCCAACCCAACAGGTTCGTTCGCGGTCGGATATACCTCGAACGATCTGTTCCTCACCGCAGAGCTGTCAGCGCTTGAGTCCCAGGGTAATGGCGAGGTGGTCTCGCAGCCGAAAGTGATAACCGGTGACAAACAGCAAGCCAATATCAAGTCAGGTACAGAGGTGCCGTTCCAGCAAACCGCGCCGAACGGCCAGACCACGGTCAACTTTAAAGAGGCGGTTCTGTCCCTGGATGTAACGCCTAACATCACGCCAGACGACCGTATCATTCTGGACCTTGTTATCAATCAGGACTCAGTAGGTGAACTGGTACCCAGTGGCTTTGGCGGCTTTATTCCCTCAATCGATACCACGGAGCTGACCACGCAGGTACTGGTCGGTAATGGCGAGACCGTTGTGTTGGGCGGGGTGTTCCAGACAGAAGACCTCGAATCAGTATCGAAAGTCCCCTTCCTGGGCGACATTCCCTATCTCGGTCCATTCTTCCGCAACATCAATAACTCCAGTACCAAGACGGAGACATTGATTTTCATTACACCGCGTATCCTCGCCGAGACTCTTATCGACTAGCATATGGCAGGCGTTGGCAGGGTCTTCCTGGTGGGCCCGATGGGCGCCGGGAAGACCACAATTGGCCGGCTGCTCGCGCAGGCGCTCAGGCTCGATTTTGTAGACTCTGACCTGGTCGTTGAAGAACGGGCAGGCGCGGACATCCCCTGGATTTTTGATGTCGAGGGTGAAGCAGGCTTCCGGGATCGCGAAGCGAAAGTTATTGCTGACCTCAGTCAGCGCAACAGTATCGTGCTGGCCACCGGCGGCGGTGCGGTTTTGCGTCCGGAGAACCGGCAAGCGCTAGCAGCGCGTGGCGACGTGGTTTACCTTTACGCGTCTTTGGAAAGACAGGTGGAGCGCACGGCGCGAGATCGCAATCGCCCGCTGCTGCAAGTTGATGACCCGGCGGCTCGCCTGGCGCAGCTGATGAACGAACGCGACCCGTTGTATCGAGAAATTGCCGACATCGTCGTCCAGACCGATAGCGAACCACCGCGCAACGTCGCGCAGCGCCTGGTGAATATGCTCCAAGAGAACCACAAGAACTAGAGACTGTTGACCATGACCGTGCTGATGCACACACTCGAAGTATCTTTGGATGCTCGCAGTTACCCGATCTATATCGGCCGCGAGCTGCTGGCGGACACCGACCGACTGCGCTCTCATGTGACGGGTCGGCAGGTCGCCCTGGTTAGCAACGAGACGGTGGCGCCACTGTACGCGGCACGCATTGAGCAAACGCTTGGTGATATCGACCTCTTTACCCATATTGTCCTTCCGGACGGTGAGCAGTACAAAACACTGGATACGCTGTCCAGCATCTATGATCGCTTGCTGGAGGACGGCCATAATCGCAGTACGACCCTGATCGCCCTCGGCGGGGGTGTGGTGGGTGATATGACCGGATTTGCCGCGGCGACCTACCAGCGCGGCGTGAACTTTATCCAGGCGCCGACCACACTGTTGTCGCAGGTTGATAGTTCCGTGGGTGGTAAAACCGCAGTCAATCACCCTCTGGGCAAGAATATGATTGGGTCCTTCTATCAGCCTGCAGCGGTGTTCATCGATTTAGACACCCTCGACACGCTGCCAGAGCGTGAGCTCTCCGCAGGTTTGGCAGAAATCATCAAGTACGGCTTGATCGGCGACGAATCTTTTTATCGCTGGCTGCAACAGAATATGACGGCTCTACGCGCGCTCGAAGAAGCTGCCGTCGCGCAAGCCATAGAGCGCTCATGTCAAAACAAGGCGCGCGTCGTAGCAGCTGACGAACGCGAGTCCGGGCAGCGTGCACTGCTTAACTACGGACACACTTTTGGTCACGCGATCGAAACCGCCCAGGGTTATGGCAACTGGCTGCACGGCGAGGCCGTCGGCGCAGGCATGGCCATTGCAGCCAGGCTATCTGCCGAGCACACAGCATTTCCTGCTGAAGAGGTTGCACCGCTGCTTTCGCTGCTAGGTGAAGCAGGTCTGCCGGTGCAGCCGCCTGAGGATATGAGCTCAGCGCAATTCCTGGCGCTGATGCAGCGGGATAAGAAAGTGATAGACGGGCGCCTGCGGCTGATCTTATTGGATGCAATTGGCTCAGCGCGCATCGTTGACGATGTCACCGAAGCACGACTGACGGCGTTTCTGGATGCCTCCCGAGATAATGAGTAGAGTGAACTTTCCGGTTCTGCCATACGTATAGATTTCAGGTACACTCCTGAGCGCCTGGGCCTTCAGCGCGATCGCCACCGTGCAGCTTAGGTCGACTAACCGCTCCGTAGAGCATGCTGAAACTAGTGCACAATCAGCCTCGTTCCGGACGCGTTCAGATTGTTCGCAGTAGTGCATTCTGTGTAGAATTACCGGCCTTTTGGCGTTCGCCCGGAATTCGGTGCGCATTCCCTGTGTAACTGCCTTTGTAACCGGTTGTTAAATAAACCTTTTTTGGGATCTTCTATGACTCAAGGCCTTTATCGCCCTGAAGAATTTCGCGATAACTGCGGCTTCGGCCTAATCGCCCATACAACGGGCGAGGCAAGCCATCGCCTGTTGCAAACCGCCATCGAGTCTTTGACCTGCATGACGCACCGTGGTGGCATCGCTGCAGATGGCAAAACCGGTGACGGCTGTGGATTGTTGTTGCAGATGCCTGACGGCTTCATGCGCGCCACTGCCACGGCCGAATTTGGGAAGGATCTTGCGGAACAATATGCCGTTGGCATGATATTCCTGAGTCGGGATGCAGCAGATGCTGCCGAAGAACGTGCAGCGCTGGAGGCGGTTATCTCGGAACAGGGAATGGCCACCGTGGGCTGGCGGGTTGTGCCCACCGATCCCAGCGTCCTCGGCGAGATTGCCACCGGCAATATGCCCCGTATTGAACAACTGTTTATCGACGCACCGGACTTTTCTGAAGAGGCGCTTGCAACCAAGCTTTTTGTGGCGCGCAGAAAGGCAGAGATACGGCTTGAGGGCCATGACGAATTCTATATCTGCACCATCAGCAGCAAAGTGGTTTCATACAAAGGCCTGATGATGCCTGCGGATCTCGCCCAGTTTTATCCGGATCTGGGCGACAGTAGTCTGGAAACAGCGATTTGCGTTTTCCACCAGCGCTTTTCTACTAACACGCTGCCCAAGTGGCCTCTGGCTCAGCCTTTCCGGCTGCTGGCACACAATGGTGAGATCAACACTATTGAGGGCAACCGCAACTGGTCGGAGGCGCGCTCTGCGTTGTTCAAGACCGAGCGCCTGCCCAACATCGAAGAGATATCCCCGCTGGTTAACCGCACCGGCTCCGATTCATCCAGCCTGGACAATATGCTGGACGTGTTGCGCACCGGCGGCGTGGAGATGCTGCGCGCCTTGCGCATGCTAATACCGCCCGCCTGGCAGAACCGCGAGGATATGGACCCTGACCTCAAGGCTTTCTATGAGTATTACTCAATGCACATGGAGCCCTGGGATGGCCCCGCCGGCATCGTACTGACGGATGGCCGCTATGCGGTCTGCATGTTGGATAGAAACGGCCTGCGCCCGGCGCGCTGGGTTAAAACCGATGATGGCTTTATCACCGTTGCTTCCGAAGTCGGCACCCACGGCTACAAGCCGGAGTCAGTGCTCGAGAAGGGTAGAGTTGGTCCCGGGCAAATGCTAGTGGTCGACACCCAAACCGGCGAGCTTTTAAAGACAGAGGACGTTGATGACCTGCTCAAAAATCGGCACCCCTACAAAGAGTGGCTGAAACAGGCATCGCGCCGTATTGAAGGCACGTTTGCGGCCGAACAAGACCCCGGCGTGGACCGTTCCGAACTGCAGACCTATATGAAAATGTTCCAGGTCAGCTTTGAAGAGCGCGATCAGGTGCTCAGGCCGTTGGGCGAAGCGGGCAATGAAGCGGTGGGATCCATGGGCGACGATACGCCGATGGCGGTGTTGTCGCGCAGGCAACGCTCTGTTTACGACTACTTCCGGCAGAAGTTCGCTCAGGTGACCAACCCGCCAATCGACCCGCTGCGAGAGCAGATTGTAATGTCGCTGGAAACCGATCTGGGCCGCGAAAAGAATGTATTTTATGAAGGCCCCGAGCACGCAGAGCGCGTTATCCTGACGTCTCCGGTACTTTCCCCGGGCAAGTTTTCTCGCCTGCTCAATTTTGACGACGGCGATCAGTTCGAGTCCTGCACGCTGAACCTTTCTTATGATCCCGAGAAGTTGAGCCTGTCGGAAGCGATTGATGTGCTGTGTGAGCGCGCTGCAGCCGCGACCCGCGATGGCAAAGTCGTGTTGGTACTGTCTGACCGCGGCCTTGAAAAGGGCTTGTTGCCTATTCATGCACTGTTGGCCACCGGTGCAGTGCACCACAGTTTGATTCGTGCAGGTCTGCGCTGCGACGCCAATCTGGTGATTGAAACTGCCACGGCACGCGACTCCCACCACTTTGCCTGTCTGATTGGTTTTGGTGCGACCGCAATCTATCCCTACCTGTCTTATGCGGTGCTCGATGATTTGATCCGCAGCGGCGAACTGCTGGGTGAGCCAGGTCGCTGTTACAAGAACTACCGCAAAGGCATTAATAAGGGCCTGCTCAAGATCATGTCCAAGATGGGCATTTCGACGATTGCATCCTATCGCGGTGCACAACTTTTCGAGGCCGTGGGCCTGTCTCGAGAAGTATCCAACCACTGCTTCACAGGCGTCGCCAGCCGCATCGAAGGTGCCGGTTTCGACGAGCTTGAGTCGGACCAGAAAGCCCTGGCCAAGCTGGCCTGGACCAAGCGCAAGCCGATTGATCCAGGCGGTTTGCTTAAGTTCGTGCACGGACAGGAATACCACGCATTCAACCCGGATGTGGTTACGCGCCTGCAGGAGGCCGTGCGCACCGGCGACTACGCTCGCTGGAAGGTCTATGCGGCCCTTGTTAACGAGCGTCCGGCAGCGACCCTGCGCGACCTGTTCGCATTGAAGGAAGCGCCAACCCCGATACCACTGGATGAAGTGGAACCAATTGAGGCCATCACGCCGCGTTTTGACACAGCGGGTATGTCCCTGGGCGCCTTGAGCCCCGAGGCCCACGAAGCGCTTGCCGTGGCTATGAACAGTCTGGGTGCGCGCAGCAACTCCGGTGAGGGGGGCGAAGACCCTGCTCGATATGGCACCGAGCGTAGCTCCAAGATTAAGCAGATTGCGTCCGGCCGCTTTGGGGTCACGCCGCACTATCTGGTTAATGCTGAAGTCTTACAGATCAAGATTGCGCAAGGCGCCAAGCCTGGCGAAGGCGGCCAGTTACCCGGCGGCAAGGTCAACGACCTTATCGCCCGGCTGCGTTTCTCAGTGCCAGGGGTTACGCTGATATCACCTCCGCCCCATCACGACATTTACTCTATCGAAGATTTGGCGCAGCTCATTTTTGACCTCAAGCAGGTCAACCCCAACGCTTTGGTGTCGGTAAAGCTGGTGTCTGAGCCCGGCGTGGGCACAATTGCGGCGGGCGTTGCCAAAGCCTATGCGGATCTGATCACTATCTCTGGCTACGACGGCGGCACGGCGGCCAGCCCGCTCACCTCTATCCGTTATGCGGGGTCACCCTGGGAACTGGGTCTCGCAGAAGTACACCAGACCCTGCGCGGCAATATGTTGCGCGGCAAGGTCCGCGTGCAAACCGATGGCGGTCTCAAAACAGGCCTGGACGTGGTTAAGGCTGCTATGCTGGGAGCGGAGAGCTTCGGTTTTGGTACCGCACCCATGGTTGCACTGGGCTGTAAGTACCTGCGAATTTGTCACCTCAATAATTGCGCCACCGGTGTTGCGACCCAGAATGAAAGGCTGCGCGAGGATCATTTCCAGGGCACGGTTGATACGGTCGTGAACTTCATTCGCTTTATGGCGGAAGAAACGCGGGAATGGATGGCGCGATTGGGCGTGCGCTCACTGGATGAGCTGATTGGTCGAGCGGATTTGCTGGAAGCGATTTCTGGTGATACCGCGAAGCAGTCGCGTCTCGACCTGAGCCCTATTCTATTCAAGGACCCGGCGGCAGAAGGGCGGCCAGAATTCTGCGAGGTCGCGTCAAATGACCCCTTCGACCGTGGTGAGAAAGCAGAGGCAATGGTTGAGGCGATCCTGCCCGCTATTGCGGATAAACAGGGCGGTGAATGGAGCTTCGACGTAACCAACTGCGATCGGTCTATCGGTGCTCGGCTCAGCGGCGAGATCGCTCGACGTCACGGCAATGTCGGTATGAATGATGCGCCGGTAACGCTTCGCTTGAAGGGCACGGCAGGGCAAAGCTTTGGTGTTTGGAACGCCGGCGGTTTGAACATGTATCTTGAAGGCGATAGCAATGACTACGTCGGCAAGGGCATGGCAGGCGGCAAGCTGGTGGTATACCCGCCCAAGGGCTCGCGCTTTAATTCCCGGGATACGTCTATTATCGGTAATACCTGTCTATATGGCGCCACCGGCGGCAAGCTCTATGCTGCAGGCGTTGCGGGTGAGCGCTTCGCCGTGCGGAATTCCGGCGCAGTGGCCGTTGTGGAGGCAGCGGGCGATCATTGCTGCGAATACATGACTGGTGGCAACGTCACGGTACTCGGCCCCACCGGGCAAAACTTTGGTGCAGGTATGACCGGTGGCTTCGCCTATGTGTTGGACGAAGATCGCCGCTTTATTGACCGCTACAACAGCGAGCTGGTCGAGATTCATCGCATCAGCACAGAAACCTTTGAGGCTTACCGACACCACCTGAGAGCCACACTACGGGAGTTCGTTGATGAGACCGGCTCAAAGTGGGGGCAAACGTTGTTGGATGAATTCGCCGATTACGTCGGCAAATTCTGGCTTGTGAAACCGAAGGCGGCAGACCTTGATCGGCTTCTGTCCCGACTGAGAGATACGGATTGATACCATGGCTGAGCGTCTTGCGAATGATTTCCAGTTTGTCGACGTACCGCGTCAGGACCCTGACAAGAAGCATATTCAGGCGCGCAAAACCCAGTACGTCGAGATCTATGATGAATACGGCAAAGATCAGGTAGAGCACCAGGCGGAGCGTTGCCTGGAGTGCGGCAATCCCTATTGCGAGTGGAAGTGCCCGGTCCACAACCTGATTCCCAACTGGCTCAAGCTCATCGCGGAAGGCAATATTTTTGAGGCCGCCGAACTCTCTCACCAGACTAATACACTACCCGAGGTCTGTGGGCGCATTTGCCCGCAGGATCGTCTGTGTGAGGGTGCTTGTACCCTGGAGGATGGTTTTGGCGCTGTGACCATTGGGTCCACAGAAAAGTACATTACCGATACCGCGCTCGCTATGGGCTGGCGCCCGGATCTCTCGGATGTGGAGCCCACCGGCAAGAAAGTTGCCATTATTGGTGCTGGCCCTGCAGGGCTGGGATGCGCAGACGTTTTGGTGCGCGCAGGTGTTAAGCCGGTTTTGTTCGACCGCTATCCCGAGATCGGCGGATTGCTGACCTTTGGTATTCCTGAGTTCAAGCTGGAAAAAAGCGTCATGACCCGTCGTCGCGAAATCTTCGAAGACATGGGCATGGAGTTCCGTCTGAATACAGAGGTAGGACGCGACATCACTGTCAAGGAACTGATGGATGAATACGACGCGGTATTTCTGGGCATGGGCACCTACAAGTATATGCGCGGCGGTTTCGAGGGCGAGACCTTGCCCGGGGTGATTGAAGCGCTGCCCTATCTGGTCGGTAATGTGAACAACAATATGGGTTTCGAGCAGCCCGACGATGCTTACGTGAATCTGGCCGGCAAGCGCGTGGTAGTGCTGGGCGGCGGCGATACAGCGATGGACTGCGTGCGCACGGCAATTCGTCAGCAGGCCGCCAGCGTGACCTGTGCGTATCGCCGTGACGAAGAGAACATGCCGGGCTCCCGTCGTGAGGTGAAGAACGCACGCGAAGAGGGCGTTGTGTTTCTGTACAATCGGCAACCGGTGGAAATTATCGGTGACGGACAGGGCGTGCAGGGAGTGAAAGTTGTCGAGACGCGCCTGGGAGAACCCGACGAGAGCGGTCGACGCCGTCCGGAGCCCATTGACGGCAGCGAGCAGGTTTTGCCCGCCGACGCGGTGGTGATTGCCTTTGGCTTTCAGCCCGACCCGCCCGCATGGTTCACAGACATTGATGTTTCAACCAACGATTGGGACGGTGTGGTAGCACCGGAAGAACAAACCTATAAATTTCAAACGAGTAATCCCAAGGTGTTCGCCGGGGGCGACATGGTGCGGGGATCCGACCTGGTGGTAACAGCCATCTGGGAAGGGCGCCAGGCCGGAGAGGGCATGCTCGACTATCTGGATGTCTAATGACTGAATTAAAAAATGATCGCTTTTTGCGCGCCTTGCTGCGCGAACCCGTTGACCGTACGCCCATATGGATGATGCGGCAGGCGGGCCGCTATTTGCCTGAGTATCGCGCCACGCGATCTGAAGCAGGCTCCTTTATGGACCTGTGCATGAATCCCGAATTGGCCTGTGAAGTGACGCTGCAGCCGCTGCGCCGCTATCCGATGGACGCGGCGATTCTGTTCTCCGATATCCTGACTATTCCGGACGCGATGGGTCTGGGTCTGCATTTCGTGGAGAACGAAGGTCCGCGCTTTCATAAAACCGTGCGCAGCGAAGCGGACGTCGCTGCACTGAACGTGGTCGATGCGCGCTCTGATCTCGACTACGTTGTAAAAGCGGTCAGCACGATTCGCGAAGCGCTTGCGGGCAGCGTCCCGCTGATAGGTTTCTCTGGCAGCCCCTGGACGTTGGCGACTTATATGGTCGAGGGTGGAAGCTCCAAAGACTTTGCGCGTGCCAAGACCATGGCCTTCAATCAGCCAGAAGTCATGCACCAACTGCTAAGCGTACTCGCTGACTCTGTTGCCGATTATCTACTGGCCCAGATAGAAGCTGGTGCGCAGGCGGTGCAGATTTTCGATACCTGGGGTGGCGCATTGAGCGATGCGGCGTATCAGGAATTCTCACTATCCTATATGAAGCGCATCGTTGAGCAGCTTCCACGCGAGAGCGAAGGTCGGCGGCTACCGATTATCGTATTCACAAAGAATGGCGGCCAGTGGCTGGAGTCGATGGCGGACATTGGCGCCGACTGTTTAGGCCTCGATTGGACGACCAACATCGGCAATGCACGCGCCCGTGTGGGTGACCGTGTCGCCCTGCAGGGAAATCTAGACCCAGCATGGCTGCGTGCCGAGCCCGCGGCGATTCGCGAAGAGGTAGGCAAAATCCTGGCGAGCTACGGCGACGGGACGGGGCACGTATTCAACCTGGGTCACGGCATCACGCCTGATATCAACCCTGACAACGTGACGGCATTCGTCGACGCAGTGGTAGAACTGTCACCCCAATACCACAGCGCCTAGGCTACGTCTCTTCTTCGCTGTGGCCTTCACCGCAGGGGAAGTCGTGGTCCATATCGAAGGCCGGCGAATCGGTGCTCGGTCGGCCGACGATGCGCGCGGGCACGCCCGCCACCGTGGTGTGTTCCGGCACATCCTGTAAAACCACGCTACCCGCGCCGACTTTCGCACCGGCACCAATGCTAATGTTGCCGAGAATTTTAGCGCCCGCGCTGATAAGAACTCCATCGCCTACTTTCGGGTGACGATCGCCTTCTTCTTTACCGGTGCCGCCCAGCGTGACGGACTGCAAAATCGAGACATTATTGCCCACCACGGCGGTCTCTCCGATCACAACACCGGTGGCATGATCCAGCAAAATTCCGCGGCCCAGGCGCGCCGCAGGATGGATATCAACGGCAAAGATGCTGGACACGCGATTCTGGAAGAACAGTGCCATGGACTGTCGTCCATCACCCCAGAGGCAGTGCGCAACGCGGTGTGCCTGCAGTGCGTGAAAGCCCTTGAAAAAAATAAACGGGACATAGAGGCTGCTGCAGGCCGAGTCGCGCTCTTCGATCGCGAGCAGGTCTTCTCGGATCGCCTCGCCGATACTGCGGCAGGAGTCGAAAGCACCTTCTATCACTTCGCGCAGCAGCAGCGCTGAGGCGGTTGGACTGTCCAGCATGTGGGCAAGGTGAAAGCTCAGAGCAGATTCCAGGCGGCTGTGATTAAGAATGGTTGCATGCAAGAAGCTGGCTAGGATCGGCTCTTTGGCGACCTCAGCGGCGGTTTCTTTGCGAATGCGATCCCATACTGGATCGGCGCTGGCGTGCATCATGGTATATCCCGATTGATGACTGTGTTTTGTCTATTGTCGCCCAGCAGGGCGGTACAACGCCACAGTGGGTGTCCGCTGTCCCGATATTTGCGTTCATGGAGCGTTAGCGCCGTCTCTTCTTCAAGCGGTGAAAGACTGGCCTGATAGCCCGCTAAACGCAGCGCCTCTCTAAATTCTTCGACATAGATCTGCCAATTGCTACGGAGCTCTAGCTGACCGCCCAACGCCAGCAGCGCCGAAAAATCGGCCGACCCGTGCACGCGGCGCTGCAACTGCCCCGGCTTGGGCCAGGGGTTGGGGTAGAGTAAAAAATGATGGCTGAGTTGCCAGCCAGCGGCGCCGGCCAGCCGCCAGAAGTCGCCACATTCAGCTTGTATCAACAGATAGCCGTCCGGCGTTGTGTGTTCGTGCCTGGCCAGACGATGCGCCGATTTATCGACGCCGATGACCGTGTGCTGAGGATAGCGCTGCGCTAACAGAGCAGTACTCATGCCGGTGCCGCAAAACGAATCTAAAACGATGGGGCGGGCGGCAGCTTCGATCCGCTCACGAATGGCGTTGAACGCGTCCTGCGTATGTTGAGCCGCAGGCCTTAGGCTGGGGTGGCGCAGGTGACGTTTAACAACGGTGGCGAGTTGTTGATGGCAGCCCGTCTGGCTACTTTGTACTGGCTGTGATGTGGAGCCCATGCCCTGCATCCTTTGAACGCGTTGCACCTGGGCAGGTTTGAAGTTGCCCCAGCGGCCTGCCATCATACGGGCGCATTCAACAGACCATCAAGGCATGCGAAAAGATCTCCGTCCGTATTGGGTAAAGCGTTCCTATATTCGTTTCCGGCATTGGTACGCTGAACATTTCCTGCGCCCCGCCTGCGATTCGTTGGGCGATCACCACACCATCATGAGTCCGTGGTACGTCAAAATCGACGGCCCGAACATTCACATTGGCAAGTCGGTTACTTTAATCGGTGAACGGGCAGCGCCAGTTAAGATTGGCGTGTGGGGACGTGAGTTGGATAGCGGGCGTATCGAGATTGGCGACTACGTGTTAGTCAGCCCCGGCACCCGCATCAGCGCCTCCGATGAGATTGTTATTGGCAACAGCACAATGATCGCCAACGGTGCCTATATCACTGACTCTGATTGGCACGGAATTTATGACCGCACGGCGCGCGACGATAGCGTGCGTCCGGTGCATATTGGCGAAAATGCATGGGTGGGTGATCACGCCACGATTCTTAAGGGCGTGACCGTTGGCGAAAACAGTGTGATCGCGGCGCGCTCAGTGGTGACCAAGGACGTGCCCGCAAACGTTGTGGTGGCAGGCAACCCGGCGCGGGTGGTAAAAGAACTGGATCCCGACAAGGCCTTCAAAACCCGGGCAGAGTACTTCGGTGATCCAGAAAAGCTGGAGCGGTTCT
Source organism: Cellvibrionales bacterium (assembly GCA_043585095.1). GTDB lineage: Bacteria > Pseudomonadota > Gammaproteobacteria > Pseudomonadales > Halieaceae > JANQIO01. The sequence continues at coordinate 3,213,532 of CP121321.1, read as the reverse complement.
TCGATTCCGTAGAGCGCGACCTGCTCGGCAAGAACGGCTTCTTCAACTGGCTGCGCGCGGTGTTTTTCCCCACCAAAAAAGACTGACGCTCGCGGCTGGCGAGTCCAAAAGCGACTCAGGGATACAGGCTGAGCGGCGGTTGATCGAAGGCCGCTATTTGTTCGCGTAACTCCAGAATATGGCTGGACCAATAGCGCGAATCGCCGAACCACGGGAAGCTCCTCGGAAAGGCCGGGTCAGACCAACGTCGGCCCAACCAGGCCGCGTAGTGCACGATGCGCAGGGTGCGCAGGCACTCAATCAGCGGCAACTCGGTCGCACTGAAGTCGCAAAATTCCTCGTAACCGGCGATCAACTCATCTAATTGGGCAAGCTGCTGCTGTCGGTCACCGCTCAAAAACATCCACAGATCCTGGATTGCCGGCGCGGTCATGCAGTCGTCCAGATCAACGAAGTGCGCCGTATCGTCGCGCCATAATATGTTGCCCACGTGGCAGTCTCCGTGCACGCGTATGCCGTCAGCCTCCCGCCAGCGCTCATTGACGCGAGGAATCAGGTCCTCCATCAGCGTGACATAGGGGGTGCGCAGGTCCATGGGCACGCAGTGTTCCGCCACGAATTCAAAGCTCTCAACCAGCCAGCGTTCACGGGTAAGCGTAAGCCGGTGTTGAAAAGGCTTGGACTTGCCAACCGCGTGAATGCGGCCCAGCGTCCGGCCCAACACCAGCAGGCTGTCCGGATTATCCAGCTCCGGGGGATGGCCGCCCCGGCGTTTGAACAAGGCAAAATAAAAGCCTTCGAATTCACCCAGCGTATGACCGTGTTGGTCTCTCTCTGGTGCGACTACAGAAATATCGGACTCCACCAATTCCAGGCTGAAGTCGTGTTCTTCCTGGATCTGTTCGCGGCTCCAGCGACCGGGTCGATAGAACTTGGCGATAACCGGATCGCCTTCTTCCAGGCCAACCTGGTAGACACGGTTTTCATAACTGTTCAGAGCGAGCAGTCGGGCATCGCACAGCATGCCACGCGATTCCACGGCGGCCATAACGCGCTCCAAGGTGAGCTTCTCGTAGGGGTGTGCCGCGTTACTGGATTCAGGTTCTGTCGATTCAAAGTCTGTCATAGTCGTTGCGCTCTATTAAGGCGGTGCTCTTTATCTGGGCGAATACCGCATCACCGCATTGCAGTGAAAGCGCGTCTAATGATTTTCGGGTAATGCGGGCGAGCAGGCTTTGCTTACCGACAGCAAGCTTCACCATGACACGATTACTGTCGCCTTGCTCTATTTCCGTAACGGTTGTCGGCAGAATATTCAGAATGCTGGTATCTGCAGGGATGGTCTTGCACAAACTGACGTCGCGCGCGGGGAGACGCAGGCGAGCGGGGGTATTTTCGGGGGTATCCATCTCGTCTACCCACAGGCTATGGCCTTCGAGACTGAGTTCCGTCAGGCCGTAGCGGCGGTCGTGCCCCCGTACCTGCCCTTCAAGAATGGCCGCAGCATCGTGGTGCTGTGACAGGGGGAACGCCAACCGCGATGACAGCTCCATGAGATCGCCTGCTGCCACCAGCTTACCCTGCTCCATGACCAGCAAATGCTCTACGGTTTCAGCCAGGTCCTGCATATCGTGGCTAACCAACAGCGCCGACATGGATTGTTCTTGCAGGACGCTGGCTAGTGCCGTGAGTATCTCGCGGCGCCCTGCAGCGTCGATGTTGGCAACCGGCTCGTCCAGCAACAGCAGTCGTGGCGCATTGACCAGAGCCCGCGCCAGAGCAACCCGTGCTTGCTGTCCCCTGGAAAGTTCATGGGTTGCGCGGGTTAGCCACGACTCTATCCCCAGCATTGCTGCGATCTGATCCGGGGATAAACCGTCACGCCGACGGCGCCTGTAGGCGTAATCCAGGTTGGCAGCCACGCTAAGATGGGGAAACAGACGCGCATCCTGAAACACGCAGCTAACATCGCGTTGCTCCGGCGCCAGCCAGACATCTGAGTCTTCCAGTGTCGTGCCATCCAGAACAATGCGATCAGCGGCGTTGCCGCGAGCGAGGCCAGCGATGCGGTACAGCAAGCTGGTCTTGCCACTTCCGCTGGGGCCGAACACGCCGGTAATGCCTGCCGGCACGTCTGTTTCGATGTGCAACTGAAAGTCCGTTCTTACCAGACTGGCACGCAGGGCAAGCAGGCTCATAGGCGTATCGACCAGCGCCCGCTAGAGCGATAAAGCAAGAACAGCGTAATCAAAGAAAAGGCGACCAGCCCCAGCGCCAGCGTATGGGCGCTGGCAAAATCCAGAGACTCCACGCGGTCGTACAGGGCAATCGACAGCACCTGGGTTTCACCGGGGATATTGCCGCCAATCATCAGCACCACTCCAAATTCACCTACCGTGTGGGCAAACCCCAGACTGCCCGCGGCGATAAAGCTGGGGCGGCACAGGGGCCAGATCAGGCTTAGGCAACGATCTAACGGGCCCGCGCCCAGCGTTGCCGCTGCGTCCAGCAGACCTTCGGGTAGCTGACGAAACGCGGCCTGCAGTGGCTGCACAACAAAGGGCAGGGAATAAAAAATGGAGCCCAAGACCAGCGCTGAGAAGCTGAACGCCAGGCGCTGGCCGGTGAGCGTTTCCCATAGCTGGCCAACCGTGGACTGGGGTGCAAAGGCAATCAATAGGTAGAAGCCCAGTACGGTGGGCGGCAGCACCAAAGGTAGTGCAACGATGGCTTCAACGATGTTGCTGGCAACACTGCGCCGGTGGGCCAACCACCAGGCCAGGGGGGTGGCGATGATTAATAAAAAGAAGGTGCTGACGCTGGCCAGCTTTGCTGTGACCCACAGTGCTTCAAGCATCATCGGGGAGTCGATAGCCCTGGTCGGCGATAATGCTGCGGGCTTTTTCACCGCCTAGCCACTGCAGGAATGCGGCCGCCAGTTCCGGTTGCTCGCTGCCGCGCAGCTGAACGGCGTGCTGCTCGATGGGCGGATACCACTCTTGGGGAACGTCCAGGGCACGTGCTGGTTGTTGCGCCTTGGCAACCAAGGCCAGGTCTGCGCCACCGGAAACGTACATGTGCATGGCCTGCCCCACGTTAATTGCGCTGAGTTGTCGGCGTTCGATTGCGGGATAGCGGCTGAGGACGGCCTCGGCGGCAATACCGTAAGGCGCTACGCGGGGGTGCGCGATGGCCAAAGTCAGCCCTGGAGTACTTAGCAATGCCTCTAGGCCCTTATCGGCGACACTCTGCATGGCCGGTTGATAGGCCAGAACCAGCCTGCCAATGGCATACACCATCTGGCTTTCCGGTAGGGCTAAACCTTCTTTGACCAGCCGTTCGGGGCGATCGCGATCCGCTGAGAGCAACAGGTCATAAGGCGCACCATATCTGGCATGGTTATAAAGGGTGCCGGAAGACGCGCTGCTTATGGCGATTGGAATGCCATTCTCTTTGGTATAGATATGCACCAGTGCTTTAAGCGTTGGGTTAAAGTTACTGGCCACCCCGATACGCAGAATTGCGACATTCTTGAGAGGGTTGACGGGCTCTTGCGCTGCGATGCCGCGATCCGCTTGTGCGGCAGCCAATGTAGGCAACAGCATTAGCAAAAGATAGAACAGCCAGCGCATGGTGAGATTTCCCCTGAAATGAAACGCCGTAGTATCGACTAATGCGCGAGGGAATGCACCGCGAGTGGGAGGTAGATCTCATGCTGTTTGGGACTGAAGGCGTTTGGCCTGCGGTAAGGCTAGCGTGACTCGGGCGGCAAGGTTCTTGCGCAGCACCATACTATTACACGGGTCGCTCCGGCTTTTTTCAGTGCGCCTGCCAGGGCGTTCACCGTTGCCCCGGTTGTGACCACATCGTCCACGATCGCCACGCTTTTGTCCGCCACAGGGGTGGGCACGAAAAAGGCATCACGCATATTGCGCCGTCGTTGCTCGGCTTCCAGTCCGCGTTGCGGTTGGCCACCGCGCGTCCGTTTGCACTTCAGCGCCGTCATAGACAGGCCTTGATCCCGAATACGTGGCTCTTGCAGCAGAAAGCGCTGTAGTTCGCTCGCTTGATTAAAGCCGCGGCGCCAGTGGCGCCACCAATGCAGGGGAACCGGTGTAATCAAATCGGGGGGATCTTCGGTCTCCAGACTGGCCGCGACGGCGCGGGATAACAGGGTGGCCAGTATTCGCAGGCTGGCGATATCTGCCTGGTATTTGCCGGCGTGAACCCAGCCGCTAATCGGGGTTGCGTAGGCGCAGGCCGCGACCGTTCGATCCACGGGAGGTGGACGCGCCAGGCAGGCCCCACAAAAGGTGCCACCTGCCGGCAGCGGAAGGGCACATTGGCGACAGCTAGTCTCCAGCCAGGGTAATTCACCCTCACAGGGCAAGCAGAGCGGCTGCGATCGCTTGCTCGGCATTCGACACAAGCTGCACTGTCCAGGCACCAGCGTGTCGAATAGGGTGAATATTAAAGTATGCATACACCCAGATTAGTAGGTGAGTCAGCGTTCGCGGACAGCGCGGCGAGTGTTTCGCTGCCGATGTGGTCAATTTTGACCAGTGCTGTTCATGCTTTGAATATCTTGACAAAAAGAGCAATTTAGATAAGCATGTGTGCGGTGAACACATGAGGCGCCGTGAAAGACCCCGCGCCCGCTACCCAGATTTCCTTACACCTTTGCCGCGCAGCCATTAAACGTAAATCGGCGCGCAGGACACACGCTACTTAACCGTACTGCAGGAGAGTTGCCATGCTCGAATATAAGGCACCCCAACGTGACATCCGCTTTGTCATGAATGAATTGCTCGATTCCGAAGGCTTATACAGCAAGCTCGGCTTCGAAGACGCCAATGAAGAGATGCTCAACACCATTGTTGGCGAAGCTTCCAAGTTTTGTGAAGAAGTGCTCGCGCCGATCTACCAAAGCGGTGATGAAGAAGGCTGTCAGTGGACCGAAGACGGCGTAACAACGCCTGCCGGTTTTGTTGACGCATATAAGCAGTACGTCGAAAACGGCTGGCCGTCACTGGCGGCACCGGTAGAGAGCGGCGGTCAAGGCCTGCCCAATTTAGCCGGCATTATCCTTAACGAACTGACTGGTACCGCTAACTGGGCGTGGGGCATGTACCCGGGCCTGAGCCACGGTGCGGTCAAGACCGTTGAAGAGCATGGCTCCGACGAGCAGAAAGAGACCTATCTGAATAAGCTTGTTTCAGGCGAGTGGACAGGCACGATGTGTCTGACCGAATCCCACTGTGGATCGGATCTGGGCCTGCTGCGCACCAAGGCAGAACTGCAGGCCGACGGCAGCTATGCGATTACCGGCACCAAGATCTTTATTTCCGCCGGTGAGCACGACCTGGCCGACAACATCATCCATATCGTACTGGCGCGTCTTCCGGATGCGCCTCCTGGAACCAAAGGCATTTCTCTGTTCATCGTGCCCAAGTTTGTCGTCAATGAAGACGGTAGCGTGGGGGAACGCAACGGCGTGCACTGTGGTTCGCTGGAAAAGAAAATGGGCATCAAGGCGTCTGCGACCTGCGTGTTGAACTTTGATGGAGCCAAAGGCTACCTGATTGGCCCGGCCAACCGCGGCCTCAACGCGATGTTCACCTTTATGAACACCGCGCGCATCGGCACAGCAGTGCAGGGACTGGCCCACGCTGAGCTGGCATTTCAGGGCGCCCTGAAGTACGCCCGGGAACGGTTGGCAATGCGCTCTATAACCGGTCCCAAGAATCCTGATGGTCCGGCGGATCCGATTATCGTGCACCCTGATGTGCGCCGCATGCTGTTGACCCAGAAGGCGTTTGCCGAGGGTTCGCGCGCGTTTATCTACTACCTTGGGCAGCAGTCCGACATTCTCGAGTACGGTGAAGGCGAAGCGAAGCAGGAAGCAGAAGACTTGCTGGCTTTGTTGACGCCTATTGCGAAAGCCTTCATCACCGAGACCGGCTATGAATCAGCGAACCTGGGTGTTCAGGTTTATGGTGGCCATGGCTTCATCAAAGAGTGGGGCATGGAGCAAATCGTGCGCGACGCGCGTATCGCCATGCTGTACGAAGGCACCACCGGCATTCAGGCACTGGATCTGATCGGCCGCAAAGTGCTGGGCTCTGGCGGCAAACTGCTGATGGGCTTTACCAAGCTTGTGCATCAGTTCTGTGAAGACCACAAAGACAATGGCGTGCAGAAGTTTGTCGCCCCGCTGGCTCACTACAACAAAGAGTGGGGCGAGCTGACTATGAAGATCGGCGAAGCGGCGATGGAAAATCCGGATGAAGCGGGTGCGGCTGCAGTCGACTACCTGATGTATTCCGGCTATGTCACGCTGGCCTACTTCTGGGCGCAGATGGCCGCTAAGGCCAATGATGCGCTGGAAGCCGGTACCGATGACAAGGAGTTCTATGAGGCCAAGCTACACACGGCACACTTCTACTTTGACCGTATTCTGCCGCGGGCACTGACCCACAAAGAATCCATGCTGTCGGGTGCTGATAACCTGATGGATATGGACGAGGCGCTGTTCGCCTTCTAAGGCCCAGCGCTTCTGCGTTTTTTACTGTTCTTTGTTCACCATGTTTAGCAGAATGTAGCTATGGAAGAACCTAGATTAAGTGAAGAAGACCAAGCCAAAGTTGATGCTTTCCTTAGCAGCGGCGTGAATGCCACCGAGCGAAAGCCCTTCCGCGGCTTTCGCCTGTTTCTCATTCTGGTTGTGATCGTAAGCAGCCTAACGGCACTAAGCTTATTGTTAGCGCGTACAGAAGGCGTTTACTAGCGAGGTTCTCTGCCCGCAGGCCTATAGACCCAAGCCTGTGGGCCGTCTTTACAGAAACGGGCGCTCTGGTATAGTCGCGCCTCTCAGGGCAATCAGCCCTCTGTCGGTGTGTGGCGCAGCCTGGTAGCGCACTTCCTTCGGGAGGAAGGGGTCGGAGGTTCGAATCCTCTCACACCGACCAAACTTCCCTCTAAAGACCTCTAAGATTATCGGTAACACACTGATTTATAATACAAATCAGTTTATAGTGTCTCCAAGGGTGTCCGAGTGTAAACGGGCGCATCCCAGCAAATTATGGGTAGAATTGCTGGTATAAGCTAGGAGTCTCCCGCTTAATACCAGCAACAAGCCCCATAAGTACCAGCAGGAGGCACTGTGGGGAAGCTGACAGCAACGTCGGTTAAGAACGCGAAGCCAGAGAACAAACCTTTCAAGATGTCAGATGGGCGTGGGCTCTTCTTGCTGATAAAACCAAACGGGGCTAAGTATTGGCGCTACGGCTACCGAATTCATGGAAAGCAATCAGAGTTGGCTCTAGGAGTCTATCCCGAGGTTAGCCTCGCTGAGGCACGCGAAGAGCACAGCAAGGCACACAAGCTAGTCAGCAAAGGCATTGACCCTCTAGAGCAGCGGAAGCTGGAGAAGTTAACCAGTGCACATATCAGGGCTAATACTTTCGAAGCTGTAGCGGCGGAGTGGTTCGCCAGGCATATGGAGCCAATGAGCGAAAGCCATCGCGTTCGTACCTTGCGCATACTGGAGAAGGACCTATACCCGCGTATCGGTAGTCGGCCTATTGCAGAGATCGAGCCGCCCGAGCTGTTGGGAGTACTGCGGCAAATAGAGCAGCGCACAGTGGATATCGCCATTCGAGCCAAGCAGGTAGCAGGTCAGGTTTTTCGGTACGCAGTTGCGACAGGTCGTGCGCAGCGAGACCCCACGGCTGACTTACGGGGCCCAGGGGTGCTGGAAAAACGCGTCAAAGTGCATCATCCAGCGTTGACGAATCCCAAGGAACTGGGAGACCTGCTGGTTGCGATAGATAGTGACCGACGATCCTCCCCGGAAACCCTTACTGCCTTGAAACTGGCGGTGCTTACATTCCAGAGGCCAGGGCTTATTGCAGCCATGGAATGGGACCACATCGATTGGGATGGTGAGGTTTGGGATATCCCTGCGGAAGCCATGCAGAAAACTGCCAAAGCGGGCCAGTCTCAGCGACCGCACACCGTGCCACTCGCTCAACAAACGCTTTCATTGCTTCGTGAATTGCATCGGCTTACGGGCCGTCGCCGATATGCTTTCCCCAGTAAGAGGAAGGGGGACAGACATGTAACGACCGCGGCGATTGGCAACGCTCTCAAGCGACTTGGTTATGCGGGCAAACAGACCACGCATGGATTCAGGGCCACGGCTCGCACTTTACTGGATGAAGTACTTCACCAGCGCCCTGACATCATCGAGCACCAATGTGCCCATGCCATCAAAGACCCTAATGGGCGTGCCTACAACCGCACAACCTATCTCCCCCAGCGGATCGAAATGATGCAGAAGTGGGCTCACTACCTGGATGAGCTGCGCGAAACGGCCAGTAGCGACCACGTTGCAATGCTCGGATCCGAGCTTGAATGACGCGTCTTAAGCCAAAAGGCGTGGGCCTAGGAGATTTGTTCTTTAGGGAGCCAGACGAATGGGGCCTGCGCGGTGATCCCTACCTTTGGGCAGAGATGCGTTCCTTCTTAGCGGATCGCCCTCTACCGTCCAGCCGCGAGGAACTCAGCGATGCCGTAACTTCAGCTTTTCAGGAACTGACCGGGCATCCTTTGGTTGCTACCAGGGACTCATTTGCTATTGAGCGCTTCGCCCACGGCGGCATGTCCAGCGGCCATATTGACCCCGCGTGGTGGCGCAGTAAGGCTTTGCCGCTGCTATCAGCTCGACTTAGCGCATATCGCGATGATGCTGCGCGATACAGGGAAATATTGGAGAGTGTTCTTGTCAAAAGGCCCCGCCGGCTGCCTAGCGGAGCAGTTTCTGCTTTCATTGATGCAGCGGCTCAAGAACTCGCTGGCCTTGCCGACTCGCGGAGATGGGTCAAAGAGCAAATGCCAGAAGATTGGGACAAGGATTATGACGGCTCCCAACGTAGCCTGGAAAGCCTTGCCAGAGGGCTTCGACGTCAGACCCCTTTCGGCCGCCGGGCGCTCTTAAAACAAGCGATCGAAAGCCGCGAAGGTCATGAGGCCTTGAGGATCCTGGCCACCGGTGAGACTGCTGACGATTGGGACGGAACGATCGACAGCGTGGTGGAGTTGATCCTCGCCGCGGCTAACCCTCCCGGTGAAAATCCTACGTGGAAGTTACCAGTTCGAGCAGAGGAAGTCTCTCGCCTGGTGACTTGTATGGCTAGGCTCTGGAGTCTCTATCTGAAGAAAGAGCCAAAAGCGGCTGACGGAGCGCCTTTTTCGGATGCAGTGATTGCAGTGTGGGCAGAGCTTAGCGGAAGGGAGTCGCTCTCATGGAAGTCTGTTGGCCACGCGTTGAGGAATTTTGAGCACCAGAGTTAGCAGATAATCGTAACCCGCAAAACAGGCCTCCAGTTACTGTTTCGGAATGGGCTACCGGCTCACTATTTGACCATGAATTCAACAATGCCCAAGGGAGGGCAAGTTCATGGCAGAAGCATCGAAAACAACCAGTATCCGTCTCCTTCGCATTGGAGAGGTATCCGATAAAACCGGTCTTCCTATTAGTGGTATCTATAGCGCGATAACGGAAAGTCGATTCCCCGCTCCCGTCAAGATCAGCCACCGATGTAGCGCCTGGCCTGAGCAGGAGGTAGACGCATGGATCGCTGAGCGCATTGTAGAGCGCGATGCGGAACGCGGTTGCACTGATAAGCGCTTGCTCAGCCAGTATCGCGGTGGATACGAGAGCCGCTCCCCTACTAGCCGAAACTGAGCATACAAAATGAACTCAGTTCCGTTTGGCGCGCCGTCACCAGTCTCTCTGATTACCGGCACTGGCGAACCAGAGCAGGCCGGAGACGGCTTTGAATGTCTGGTCATGTATGGGGCGCGTCTTATTCCTCTCGCTGGTAAGCGACCCGTGAGGAAGGGCTGGACATCAGCTAGTCCGGTATCTGCCAAGACGGCGCGCAGTTGGCTTCAGGAGGGTCGTAACGTTGGCATGCTGACGGGTAAGGAGTCTGGGCTAGTCGTAGTGGATTTAGATCCTCGAAACGGCAGTGTAGCCAGTATGGGTGATCTCGAGGCTCGGCTAGGGCCTATGCCGGATACGCTTACTTGCGTCACGGGAGGTGGCGGCGAACACAGATATTTCCGCTACTACCCGGGCGCTCGGTCAAGCAAGCCAGCAGCTGGGGTCGATTTTCAGGCCAACGGAAGCTGTGTTGTCCTGCCTCCTTCGGTTCACCCGCAAACCGGGGCGATATATGCATGGCGTGACCTGCCCGACTGCCACCATATCGCAGAGTTGCCCGCTATCTGGCGGGAGGCGATGGCGGGGCGTGTGGCGACTTTGGCAGAGGCGACGCCGCCCGAAGTTGTTTCGGTAGAAGAAGCCTCAATTCCACAAGGGTCGCGTAACCAGAGCTTGTTCGGGCTGGCTCGTGCTCTTTACGGCGAGGGTGCATCGGAAAGCCGAGTCCTTGCCAGGTTGAGCGAGATCAACCACTTGAGCTGTAATCCGCCGCTTCCACCAGCGGAAATACGCCAGATTGCGCAGAGTGCTTATCGCTACAAGCCCACTGAGCAAAGTCACTTAACAAGATGGACTCAATGCTTATTGCGGAGCGATATTGGCCGACGTGAGAGGCTGGTTGGATTGGCGCTTTCGAGTTTTGCGGATAAAGATGGAGGACAGTGCTTTCCGTCCCAGGAGAGAATCGGCGAGCGGGCTTGTTATGCTCGCCCTCGTGTAGCAGAGGCGCTTAACATATTGATGGAAGCTGGCTGGTTGGAGCGATACTCCATCCCTCGTCACGGCCATGGATGGAGCTATGGCTATCGCCTGCTCATCCCCGATGTTACGCCAGAGAACATCCTAGGTTAATGATGTTCTTTGGTGTTCGGCAAATGCGCTAAAAGGTGACACTACCTTGTCAGTAACTTAAACAATGGGGGGGGGAGAGGTTGCTCCGGAAGGTGCTCGAGCTGCCCTGCCTTATGTGCCCCCAGGACCTCTTTGACTGACACACAGTGGCTGACACTCCGAGTTTGACACATAATGGTTGACGCATAGCGGTTGATAAATGGCATGGTGAATACATAGTGGCGAATGACATGAGACCCGGTTGCCTCAGTCAATCGGGCGCTGTTCTGTATGTTGACAACCCAAATATGGGCAAAAGACCTGCAGCGCACTTATTTGACCTTGCGACTGGCGGGGTCGCCTGGGTCGACCATGGCTGGACAGACCCAATGGCTTCGTTCCATGTCGTGCATTACGTGGAAGGACGAGTTAGTCAAATTGACCGCCAAACTTGGCAGCTTGAGTCTGGTGACAGAGAAATCTGGAGAATTTGGGCTAACCCCGATAACCATCGTCCCGACGGAGATCGAGAGTTAGCTCGAACAGCCATCACCAAGGAATTTGAAATCCTACTCTTACCTGATGTCTTAATTGCTCCAAGATTAATCTAAACGGTTGTCGTAGATCGAGCCAGATGTGACCCTGCCTGTCTATAAAGGAAACGTTAGCACTCATGGCAATCAAAAAATCAGAACTTTACTCCACCCTCTGGCAATCCTGCGACGAATTGCGTGGGGGCATGGACGCCAGCCAGTACAAGGACTATGTCCTGTTCATGCTGTTCATCAAGTACATCTCCGACAAGTATGGCAAGTCAGACGACTTTGCACCGCCGGTAACGATCCCCGAGGGCGCCAGCTTCACGGACATGGTCGCGCTTAAGGGTAAGAGCGACATCGGCGACAAGGTCAATACACAGATCATCCAGCCGCTTATTGAGGCGAATTCACGGCTGGCGCGTAGCGACTTTCCTGACTTCAACGACCCCAACAAGCTCGGCGAAGGCAAAGCGATGGTGGATCGCCTGACCAACCTCGTGGGCATCTTTCAGAAGCCGGAGCTGGATTTCTCTAAAAACCGCGCAGACAACGACGATATTCTTGGCGATGCCTACGAATACCTGATGCGCCACTTCGCAACGGAGAGTGGCAAGAGCAAAGGGCAGTTCTATACCCCCTCAGAGGTCAGCCGGATAATCGCCCAGGTTATCGGCATCTCCGCCGCCAATGCAGTCGCAGCAACCACGGTGTATGACCCGACCTGCGGCTCGGGCTCCTTGCTTCTAAAGGTGGCAGCCGAAGCAGGCAAGCACATCACGCTCGAAGGGCAGGAGATGGATGTCACCACCGCCGGTCTTGCTCGCATGAATATGATTCTTCATGACTTTCCCACCGCTAATATCCAGACCGGCAACACGCTCTCGGATCCAAAATTCAAGAATGGCGAGGAGCTGCGGACATACGACTATGCGGTAGCGAACCCCCCTTTCTCGGTCAAAACGTGGAGTACCGGACTGACTCCAGCCAACGACCCTTACCAGCGTTTTGCCTGGGGCGAGCCACCAGCCAAGCAGGGCGACTACGCGTTTTTGCTGCACATTATTCGCTCCCTGAAGAGCAATGGCAAAGGCGCATGCATCCTTCCACACGGCGTCCTCTTCCGAGGCAATGCTGAGGCCGTTATCCGCAAGAAGCTCGTCCGCTCCGGCTGCCTCAAGGGCATCATCGGCCTCCCGGCCAACCTCTTTTACGGCACCGGCATCCCCGCTTGCATCCTGGTCCTGGACAAGGAAAACGCCACCGCCCGCGAGGGCATCTTCATGATCGATGCCAGCAAGGGTTTCATGAAAGATGGCAACAAGAACCGCCTGAGGGAGCGCGACATCCACAAGATCGTCGATGTCTTCACCAACGTAGAAGTACACCCCGGCTTCTCGCGCCTGGTCCCACTTGATGAGATTGCCGATCCGAAGAACGACTACAACCTCAACCTACCCCGCTACATCGATACTCGCGAGGCCGAGGACAAGCAGGACATCGATGGCCACCTTAACGGCGGCATACCCTCCTGCGACATCGACGCACTCGATGACTACTGGCAAGTCTGCCCCGATCTCCGCAACAGCCTGTTCATCGATCAGCGGCCCGGCTACTGCGACTTGGAGGTGGAAAAAGCCGACCTCAAAAGCGCTATTCACGCGCATCCCCAGTTCGCCGCGTTCATCGATGGTATGAACTCCCACTTCACCCAGTGGCGCGACACCGCCGCTACGGGCCTGAAGGCCCTGCAAGTGGACTGCCTGCCCAAGCAGATTATCCACGACCACTCCGAGTCTTTGCTCCAGCACTATGAGAACTGCGACGGCCAATCACTCATCGATGCCTACGCGGTTTACCAGCATCTCATGGACTACTGGGCCGAAACCATGCAGGACGACTGCTACCTCATTGCGGCTGATGGCTGGGTCGCCAGAACCCACCGCGTCATCGAAACCGTCAAGAGTGGCAAAGACAAAGGGAAGCAAAAGGACAAGGGCTGGGCCTGCGACCTCGTGCCCAAGCCGCTCATAGTCGCCCGCTACTTCGCCGAGGAACAAGCTGCGATCGACACCCAGCAGGCTGAGCTGGAAGCCATCGTTGCCGCCAAGACCGAACTCGAGGAACAGCACGGGGGCGAGGAAGGCGCGCTCAAAGATGTCTCCACTAAGGGTGACGCCCAGGCTGCCTACACCGAAGCCAATGTCGCCCTCTGGAATGAGGAGGACAAGGAAGCCTGCGCCGACTACCTTGCCCTCATCGAGGCGGCCCAGGAGCACGCCGCTCGCCTCCGCGAACTCAGCGATCACGACCAACTCACCCCGCTAAAAAACGCCAAGGGAAAGCTCAGCGTCAAGGCCGTCAATGACCGCGTCGCGGCGCTTTCGGGAACGGGTGGGGGCGACGAACTCAATACTCTCAGCCGCTACCTCGATACCGATAAAGCGCAGAAGGACGCAGCGAAAGAAGCCAAACGGCGACTCGCAGCAATCGAGGCCGCCTTCATCACTCGCCTTGACGAAGACCCTGTAGCCGAAAATCTGCGCGACCTTCAGGCTGTCACCCGTTGCCTCGAACTTCTCGAACAGGAAGCCGGCCTCAAGAGCGCGGTCAAGGAAGCCGAAGCGGCTCTAGACCAACTCGCCCACGACAAGTATCCCGAACTAAGCGAGGACGAGGTAAAAACGCTGGTCGTCGAACACAAGTGGCTCAGTAGTCTGGAAACCGCTATCCGCAGCGAGATTAGTAGTATCAGTCAGGCCCTCACTCAGCGCCTTAAGGAGCTTGCCGATCGCTACGAAAACCCCCTTCCACTGATGAACGACCGTGTTGCCAAGCTGGACGCGAAGGTCAACGCCCACCTCGAGAAAATGGGGTTTTCATGGAGCTGAAGGATGGGTACAAAAAGACCGAGGTTGGGCTGATTCCAGCGGACTGGGATGTTTGTCCGCTCTCGGCCTTCGGCGAACTTCTGTCGTCAAAACGAATTTTTGAAGAAGACTACGTTAGTACGGGCATTCCTTTCTATCGAGGGAAAGAGATTTCCCTTCTCATCGAGAACAAACCTCTCGTTGATGAATACTTCATTACGTACGAACGATTTGAGGCAATTCGTAAATCATTTGGTGCTCCAGCCAGAGGCGATATTCTCATCACTGCTGTCGGGACTCTTGGAAATGTCTACTTAATTCCAACCGACAGGCCATTCTATTTCAAAGATGGAAATGTCATCTGGCTGCGCCAGATTACAGGGATCGACAAGCGCTATCTCAAGGCTCAATTAAGAAGCCTCAAACCTTACATATTAGACAATGCAATAGGTTCGACCCAAAAGGCACTCACTATTGTCGTTTTGAAGAAAACGCCAATTCCGCTACCTCCCACCAACGCCGAGCAAGAAGCGATTGCAAAGGCGCTGAGCGATGCGGATATCTTCATCGAATCCCTGGAGCAATTCATCTCCAAAAAGCGCCAGATAAAACAAGGCGCCATGCAGGAACTCCTAACCGGCAAGAAACGCCTCCCGGGCTTTAGTGGGCAGTGGGAGGAAGTCTGCCTTGGCGAAGTTTCAACGTTCTTCAAGGGAAGAGGGCTGCCCAAGAGTTCTCTCACGCCTTCAGGTACCGATCTTTGCATTCATTATGGTGAACTCTTTACGCAGTACGATCACACTATTGAGACAGTCATAAGCAGAACTAACGCTGCAGCCGACTCGTTTCGATCAAATGCCAACGATGTACTGATGCCGACCTCTGACGTAACACCGAGAGGATTGGCCAAGGCTAGCTGCGTCGTTGAAGAGGGCGTTGTCCTAGGAGGTGACATTCTTGTGATTCGCACTGAACTTAGGCGCGTAAATGGCTCTTTCCTAAGCTGCCTAATTCGCCTCGAAGAGCAACAGGTTCTTCAACTCGTCACAGGCTCAACTGTGTATCACCTCTACGCGTCAGACATGACAAATTTCATGCTGCGCTTGCCTTCGTATGACGAACAGACTGCCATCACCACCATACTCATTGACATGGATGCGGAGATTGCCGCTCTAGAAGCCAAACTCGCTAAAGCCCGGCAAGTAAAGCAGGGCATGATGCAGGAACTCCTCACTGGCAGCATTCGCCTGATTCAACCCGAGAAGACCCATGCCTGAGCAACCCCGATCCGAACGGCTGACTCAGGAACGGGTCATTACGCTCTTCACTGACCCAAGTCAATCCGGTTGTCTCGGCTACGAGTTCTTAGGCGACTGGCACCAGCGTGAGCACAACCGCTGCATCGAGGCCGAGCTGCTCCGAACGAATCTTAACAAGCGCGGCTACTCCGACGCTCACATTGCTGCGGCCCTGCAGAAGCTGGAGACCGCCGCCGACTCAACCGGCATCACGCTCTATCAGGCGAATCTTCGCACCTACAACCTGCTGCGCTACGGTGTGCCCGTGCAAACAGCCGCGGGACAGGCGCACGAGACGGTGCATCTGATCGACTGGGACAACCCGGAGTGCAATGACTTTGCCGTCGCGGAAGAGGTCACCCTCAAGGGGGGTTACCAGCGCCGCCCCGATCTTGTGCTTTACCTGAATGGTCTCGCAATCGCCGTAATCGAGCTAAAGCGTAGCTCAGTGGACATTATTGATGGCATTCGCCAGCTCATCACCAACCAAGAAGAAATCTTCAACAAAGGTTTCTTTAGCACGGTACAGCTTGTATTTGCGGGCAATGATTCACAGGGCTTGCGATACGGAACGACCGGCACACCTGAGAAGTACTTTTTGACTTGGAACGAGGAATCCACCACTCCTCCAACTACCGGCTACCTGCTCGACGTGCCTCTGGTCCAGATGTGCGAAAAGTCGCGCCTGCTCGACCTGATCCGCAACAGCATCATCTTTGACGCGGGTCAGAAGAAAGTACCTAGAGTGCACCAGTATCTAGGCTTGAAGGCCGCCCAAGAACGCATAGAGCAGCGTGAGGGTGGCGTGATCTGGCACACACAGGGTAGCGGCAAGAGTATTCTGATGGTGCTGCTGGCCAAGTGGCTGTTAGAGCAGGACCCGGACGGACGCGTGCTCATCATCACGGATCGCGATGAGCTGGACAAGCAAATCGACGGAGTGATGCGGAATGCTGGGGTGATAGGCGCAGACGACCCCTCACCGCGAGTCACGTCCCGGCAGGAGTTTGTTCAGAAGCTGAGCGCCCCTAACCCTCGACTGCTTTGCGCACTGGTGCACAAGTTCGACCCTGATCTGAAGAGCGCACCTCCATCGATCCATGGTCGTTTTTATGTGTTCGTCGACGAATGTCATCGCACCCAGGGGGGCGGCATGAACCGGCAGATGAAACAGTGGATGGAGGGCGCAATTTTTATCGGCTTTACCGGTACGCCTCTGCTTCGCAAAGACCGCCAGACCACACGTGAAGTCTTTGGCACCTATATCCACACCTATAAGTTCGACGAGGCAGTCGCCGATGGCGTGGTATTGGACCTTAAATACGAGGCACGAGCCGTGCCGCAACGCTTGATTTCAGAGCAGGCAATTGACGATTGGTTTACGCAAAAGACCCAGGGACTAAACAACTATCAACAGGCCGTTCTTCGCAAGCGGTGGGCGACGATGGAAGAACTGATGAGTGCTGGCGAGCGCAAGCAGCGCATCATTGCCAGCATTATCCAGGACTTCGCTCTTAAGCCGCGACTTAACAACGATAGAGGCACAGCCATACTGGTCGCCGCATCCATTTACGACGCCTGTCATTACTACCGGCTGTTTCAGAATACTAGTTTCGGCAGATATTGCGGCATCGTGACTTCGTATCAGCCCAACCACAATGCGATCTCACGCGAGCCAGCTGATAGCGACGAGCGCTACAAGTTCGACACCTACACTCAGCATGTTCTGCATGGTGAACAATCGACGAAGGACTACGAGGACCAGCTCAAGCAACGTTTCATACACGAACCCGCCAACTGCAAACTTCTGATAGTCGTGAGCAAGTTGCTCACGGGCTTTGATGCGCCATCTTGCACATATATCTACCTCGACAACGAGATGCGCGATCACAATCTGTTCCAGGCGATCTGTCGCACCAATCGACTGGATGGCGATGACAAAGACTACGGCTATATCGTGGACTTCAAGGAACTGTTCGCTGATGTGCAAAACTCGATAGCGGTCTACACCTCCGATGAGCTTGATATCGATGAGGGCGGTGACAACGGAAATGTCACTGTCAAAAACTGGCTTGAGGAAGGCAGGCTTAAGCTGGAGGCAGCACGGGAGGCCCTGCATTATCTTTGTGAGCCAGTCGCCGAGCCTCGAGAGGTTGAGCAGTTCCTCCATTACTTCTGCGGCAATGCGAACGATCCCGATGCCTTGAACGAAAGCGAGCAACTACGCATCGCCTTCTACAAGGCCGTGGTGACATTTGTGCGAGCCTATGCAGCGATATCGCAAGAACTTCCCGCTGCAGGATATTCTGCAAGCGAGATCACCAATCTACAGGCTGATGTTGCGGCATTCGTTGAGATTCGTAACGCCATCAAGCAACACTCGAATGAAGAGCTGGATATCAAGCCTTACGAAGCCGATATGCGGCACCTGATAAACACTTACATTCAGGCCCACCAGGCAGATGACCTTGGAAATCTCGACTCGCTCTCTCTGACCCAGCTAATCATCAAGACCGGAATCCATGACGCTATCGCAAAGAAGCTGAATGCTAAGGGGAAACTCTCCAACAATTCGGTCGCTGAAGGCATCATCAACAATGTCCGCAAGACCATCATTCGTGAGCAACTCACCGACCCAAGATTCTATGAGCAGATGTCGCAGCTATTGGACGACCTGATTCAGCAAAAGCGCGAAGATACGGAGTCATACGAAACGTTCCTTAGAAATGCTGAGGCGCTCGTTAAGAGAATGGCTTCCAAGGGCTCGGATGGGGAACATCCGCCAGAACTCACTGGTCACCCCGAAGCCATAGTACTGTTCAACAACCTCTTCGCCATCTTATCCAGCGGTGGTGCTGCGAATGAAGTTTGCGAACCAGACCCCGCAGAAGTTCAGGCCAGAGCTGACCTCGCTCTGAAGATCGATAGGGTTATGAGAGAAAATGCCCCTTCCGATTTCAGGGGCGACGAGGCCCGCGAGCGCCAGATACTGAATGAGTTGTATCCATTAATGGATCGGAACCGAGATGCCACCGCGGCAATATTTGAAATCATTAAACAGCAGCCGGGCTACTAATGAAGGAAGCCATCAAACTCGGCGAAATAGACATTCAGGTCACGCGCAAGGCGATCAAGAACGTGCATCTCAGCGTGCACCCACCAGACGGTAGGGTAACGCTTGCAGCGCCAACAGAGACCAGGCTCGAGGTCGCCAGGGCTTATGCGATCTCTAAGCTAGGCTGGATTCGTGACCAGCAGGAGAAGCTTCTAAATCAACCCAGAGAGACTACTCGAGAGTATGTCGAGCGCGAGAGCCACTATCTCTGGGGTCGACGTTACCTGCTGTCTGTGGAATACCGCGATGAGAAGCCATCCGTAAGGCTGGACCATAAAAGAATTACGATCACGGTAAGGCCGGGCAGTACACGGGAAAAGCGAGAACA
This sequence comes from Cellvibrionales bacterium, assembly GCA_043585095.1. Lineage (GTDB taxonomy): Bacteria > Pseudomonadota > Gammaproteobacteria > Pseudomonadales > Halieaceae > JANQIO01. Next base: position 3,194,545 of record CP121321.1, on the reverse strand, counting down.
GGTGATGCAGGAGTGGCATCGTTCACTACTTCATGAGGTTATCCCGCCCATCATCAATCGCTGGGAGACGAAGCTCGGGGTAAAAGTCCGCGCTTACTATCTGCAACGCATGAAGACACAGTGGGGAAGCTGTAACCACAAGGCAGCTAATATCCGCTTAAACACCGAGTTGGTAAAAAAGCCGAAAGACCTGGTGGAGTACATAATTGTCCACGAGATGACGCACCTAATAGTGCCTTCCCATAATGATCAATTTGTAGCCCTCCTCGATCGGCATTATCCAACCTGGAGGGAGGCCCGTGCGGAGCTGAATGAGTTACCACTTGATCAATTTCCCGGCGCTCGGTCTTCCGAATGGAAAGGAGCACGAACAGATGGATGAATTCATTGATACATATTCAGATGACTTGATAACTCTAATTGAGGGTAGAGAGGCGTTGTTAACGCACCCCCTCAGATCAGAAATTTCAGACTATGTGGACGCGTCCACATGCCGACTTTTTCTGGTTTTCATGATTGGCAGCATCGAAGCAATGCTAGAGTCATGGCTGGACCGAGATAATATGAAAATCTTGGAAAAATACTTTGCCAAGGACGTCAAAAACGGAGACCGGATTCACTCACTAAAACAGGCGTTTATTGATAATGGCATCAATGTAAAAGAGGAGGTGTTTAATGATTATCTCGCGGCGAAGTATTTACGCAATCGTATTGTTCATGCCTCATGGGAAAATCAGTCAGGGAAACCCGTACAACATGAGATTGATTGGATAGAGCAACGTGGTTTCGTCACTGATACCAGAAAGCTCACTTCGGATCATCTACAGAGATTTGAGTGGGTTAATCAAAATATGATGCTCTATATAGCGATAGCTGGCATGCCCGATTTTAGTCCGAGGCCAGACAAGGAAGATGTGGGAGTAGATCCTCAACCAAAAAGAGAGCTGTCTGGAATAATAGGGATCAAGGACTGGCCAGCTGTACATTGGAACAATCTGGATCGAATTAGTGCCAAGATAGGCGAAGTCATCACAGAAGTACTATGCCAGCCTGAGTACGATTGGACTAAAGGCTTGGATATGGATGAGTTCAATACATTTGACCCGTCTGAGAAGAAGAAAATTTACTATCGAGCGGCTCAAGATGCCAGTGAATCTGGATGTGCAGAGCTGGAGGCTCAAGCGGGCCTAGTTGACGATGCGATTTTTAATTGGCTCACCTATCAAAGCCTCTATCCAGATGCAAAAGACCTGGATCTGCTTGGAGTGTCAAAAGCCACTTTGACTCTCAACAAGTTGCACCAGAGCGGCCTATATCAGAAGGATGGCTTTTTTCCTCCACTTTCTGACGAAATTCCCAATGAGGACGCGAGAAAGCTTATAACTGCGCTTCTTGGCGATACAGGAAAAATAGAGCCTTTAGATATTTATGAAGCACATATTTTGGGCTCAAGGTCCAAGCAATATATTAAAAACATCTGCCCGGTGAGTTTGTTCTCCGTACAATTACCGCTGATTGCCCACAACAGACAATCTGAGATTCGCGAACTCGCCCTCCAGATAATGGATATCTTCGATCTTGGTAATTCCTGGTACTCATTTGTGGAGCGACGGGAAAGGCCGCAGGCAGTAACCGAATTTTATCGTGAAATGCTCGATGAACTATTGGGTCACAAAGGGGAACCGATACATTAATCAATCGCTGGGTTCGTTATACGCGATGTCCACTATTTGAGGCGCCACATAGATTACTGGCCGTTTTGTACCATCAATCGGCATCAAGACCTTCGCATCTACGAGCTTATCGATATCACTTTGGGCTGTTGGTTGAGAAACGTTCGTAAGGTGCTTGACCATGGAAGTCGTGAGAACTGGCTGGGTAAATAGACTATCTATCAGCGTTACTAAGCGAATATTTGCGTCAGTAATTTTTAGCGTCCATTCATCCTTCAACATTATGAGGGCTTCGCTTCTTGCGATAGCATCTTCGGCCTGCACAATAGTGCCCCTCAAACAAAATTCGATCCAAGTAGCCCAATCCCCTTTGGCGCTGACGTTGAATAGGTTGTTGATGTATTCATCCTTGTAGCGTTCGAAATAGGGACTCATATAGAGCCATGGCATAGATATTCCACACCACTTCCAAGTAGTCAAAGCCAGAAGCAATCTGCCCACCCGCCCATTACCATCACGAAATGGATGTATGGTCTCGAATTGATAATGAAGGAGATAGCACATGATCAAAGGGTCATAAACAGAATTGTTTGGATCCTCTGGACGCAACTTTGTATCGAGTTCATCTAGACACTGGGTTAGGTGGGTTGGTGGTGGTGGAATGAAGCGCCTATCCGAGCCAATGTGTACTTGCGTCTCCCTGAACTGCCCCGGAGATTTGTCTTCACCACGTACGCCCTCAAGAAGCCAGTGGTGCAGATTCCTCACGATGGTTAGTGAAAATGGGTATTCCTGCAGCGCATTGAATCCTTCCCTTAGGGCCCGACTATAGTTCGAAACCTCAAGCTGAGCATTTGCCTTATCGCCGGCTGCAGATGGTTTCACTGGCTCCAGTTCAAAGAGCAGTAATTCTCTCGGAGTTGCATATGTCCCTTCCAGGCTAGAGGACCTCAACGCCTCCCTACTCCGCAGTGGGGACAACAATAATTCGGGGTTAGGCAATCTACTCCCGACCCCATCAAGCCTTCCCAAGGCCATCTTTGCATCCGCCAATAAAGCCCAGGTACTGGTTGGCATTTCCCATGCCGGATATAGTGGCGCAGGCACAAATGCCCAGTCTTCCCCTGTCGGGACAGGGACAGTGACGAGTTGGCCAGTGCGATCATCAGAAAACTTTGATATGTCCATTTATATAAAAATATTCGCCCATATGTTTTGCATTATTTTATGTAATTAAAATAATAGCGCAAATATTTTGTATTTTCGGGGAATTCAAAGATATATGAGAAATTCTATATCTGGTTTCATATGGCCACCCGAAAATAACCAAACTGCCTTTATAATTGCCCAGCTCTTAGTAACCAGCCCTGTAGGGTGGCACCTCTTGCCGAAACTAAATGATTGAGATCAGAGTGGCCGTCGATCTAAATGTGGTCTTTGAAGAGAAGGTGTGCCGACTTTAGTTGCTGGTACATATGCGGGTATTTATATCAAATGAAAATATACTAATTCAATAAAATCAAAGTGTTATATGTCTATATTGGGCGGTCTCACACCGACCAATTTCCCCAATAGCCCTTAAAACAGCCCACGGTCTCCGGCCGATTGCGGCTCTTTACGAATTCTGGCCTCTCCCCGCCAGGGTGGCCAAAAATAGTGCGAGATTGCCCACTACTGAGAGGCCTGCTGACTTTGGAGCCGCGATTGCACCCAATCGGACGCCTGGTCCTGAAGAATGCTGAGTGGCATGCTGCCGTTCATAAGAACCTGCTCGTGAAATTCGCGCAGGTCGAATTTGTCTCCCAGCCTGGCCTCTGCATCAGCGCGCATCTGTATCAGCGCAAGTTGGCCGACTTTGTAGGAGGTGGCCTGGCCCGGATTCACTACGTAACGCTCCACCTCACGCGTCACCTCTTCGTCCGTTGATCCGGTCTTTTCGACCATGTAATCAATGGCTTGCTCGCGTGACCACTTGCGCGCGTGCAGTCCCGTATCAACCACGAGTCTTACAGCGCGAAGCATTTCGTCCTTCAGGCGCCCGAGATCGCCTAGCGTGTCCTCGTCATACATACCCATGTCTGTTTTTGCGATGTGTTCCGCGTAAAGCGCCCAGCCTTCGGAGTAGGCGGCAAACGGCACAACCTGTCGAATGAGAGGTACGCCTGTGATCTTCTGCTGCAATGAAAGCTGGAAATGATGTCCGGGTGCACCCTCGTGATACATCAGTGTTGGCAGCGACCATTTCGGGTTATCTGCCGTATTTTTGAGGTTAATGTAGAAACGGCCAGGGCGAGAGCCGTCGAGCGCGGGCCGGTCATAGTAGGCCAACGCGCTGGAGTCCTGTTGGTAATCCGGTACGGGAACAATTTCGAGTGGCTGTGACGGCAGTGTTGTGAAGTAGCTATCGACTTTGCTCATAAGCGTGTCGTTTAGCGCGTTGAGGTCGGCCAGCAGCTCATTCCGACCAGCCTCCGTGTTCGGAAACTGCTGAGCCGGGTCGCCCGCAAGCTCGCGCACACGCTGAGCGATCGAGCCCTCGGACAGACCCAGTCCTACAAGAACGGAGTCCATCTCGCCTTCGAGGCGCTCGACCTCCGCAAGGCCAAGGCTGTGAATCTCGTCGGCGCTCATGTCCGTCGTAGTCGAACTCCGTAGCGCCTGGGCGTAGATCTTGTCGCCGTCTGGAATGCGCCAGATACCCGCATCGTGTGTCGCTGTTTCTAGCAGTGCCTCGTAGTAATCGATCAGTGTGATGTAACCCGGGATTACAGCTCTTTCTACTGCAGTCGTGGCTTGCGCAACGTAGGCCGCTCGCTTGCTGTCATCGAGCCCGATGGCTGAAAGCTTTTCGGACAACGTCGTTACCAGCAGGTTTTCAGCTGCGCCCTTTGCAATGAACGAGCGCATGCCGACCAGCGACTTCTCGATTATGAAGTCCGGCGGCACGACGCCGTTGGCTACATCGTCTTCGACGCGCACAAGCGTCTCACTAAGCACGCGGCCAAAATCCCCGATCCGCGATACATAGCGCTGTGCGCTCTTCTCGCTCGTAATAACATGGAAATCGGTCAGGAACCGGGGCAAGTCCACGGTCACGCCGAACAGCTGATTGACCCTGTAGTAGCTGTGCTCTAACTCGGCGCTCCTGATCTGATCGTCGACATACCATGCGCTTATTTTCCAGCTCAGTAATTCCTGACCCTGCAGCCCCTCAGGGCCGAAGCGGTCAAGGCCCGCTCGCGCTTTTCGGAGTTTGGCAAGCGTCCTGGCGTCGTGGTCCTTCGTGTAGACATCAAGCTTGTCCGAGTGAAAATCTAGAATCGTATTGTCGATCATGCCGAGGCTGGTTAGCGTCTCGGGCCAGTCGATCAACTGCTGGATCGTGACCCTATTGATGTAATTGTCGACCCCGACAGGGAGGAACCAGAACCACATCGATGCTGCGCCCACAAGCAGCGCCGTCCCAAGTAAAACCCAGCGGCTAAGGCGAAAAAACGTGCGCATTAAGAGTCCTTAGAGAACTAAGATATTGTTATGCCATAAAGCAGCGTATAGAACAGCAAGCTACTTCACGCAGCACCAGTTTGGCTACACTGCTTTACGCTGAAATCGAGGGTTTAAACCAATTGTGTGGTATGGGTAGTTTCCGAGCCAGAGTCACCGAGCCAGAGTCACCGAGCCAGAGTCACCGAGCCAGAGTCACCGAGCCACCTCAAGGCCTCTGCAGTATTGCCAGGCCTAAAGCCTGCACATCCTGAAAACTGCGCTTCGATTGCGCAGGCGTCTGCTCAACCACAGTCAGAAACAGGGCGTGGACCATTTCCAGCATAAGCCGGGCGCGGCGGCGGCGTTCGAGTTTGCTGTGGGACAGGCCGACGCGCTTAAACATCTCTTCGAGATAGCTGATGATGACTTCGTCGTGTCGATCGTCCAGATCGCGCAGCTCGGGGACGGCCCACATGGCTTGTACGAGTGGCAGCAGGCCGCGCTGCTCTCGGTAGGAGGTCAGCAGCTGCTTGAACGCGAGCTCAATGAAGTCCTCAAGGCTCAAGTCTTCCAGCGGGTGATCGGCAATCGTGTTTAGCGCCGTGGTTTGCTGCTCCAGCCACCGCTCACCCAGCGCATACAGGATGGACTGTTTGTTGGGGAAGTAGTGATACAGGGTGCCAACGGAGATGCCCATCTCCTTGGCGATAAGAATAGTCGTTAAATCATCAAAGCCCACCCGATCGAGCAGCGCTGCGGTAGTCTGCAAGATGGTTTCGCGGCGCTGCCAGGAGCGATCCTGGGAGGGGGTTCTGCCTTCGGCGATGCGCCGCATGCGGTGAGGGATGCGATCTTCTACCACGATCAACCCAGCCTATCGAGCACGGCGTAGTAGCTCATGGCTAACACCAGCCCTGGCCAGCGCAGCATGGTGCCGCCTGGGAATCGCGTGGTGGGTACGCTTGCCATAACGTCAAAGCGCTCTGCGGTGCCGGCGATGGCTTCACTCATCAGCTTACCTGCCAACGTGGCAATCGGCACGCCGTGCCCTGAATACCCCTGTGCATAAAAGATGTTGCTATCCAGCCGCCCAAAGTCCGGCATACGATTCATGGTAATGCCCAGCGTGCCGCCCCAGGCGTAATCGATTTTAGTGTTCGCCAATTCCGGGTAGGTCTGCAGCATGCGTTTACGAACAAAGCCTTTCAGGTCACTTGGGAACTTGCGGCGGTAGGATTCACCACCGCCAAAGATCAACCGCCAGTCCTTCGACAGCTTCCAATAGTTAATCACGAACAGGCTGTCCGCCATGCACACATCGTCGCGGATCAGCTGGCGGGCGACCTCTTCACCCAGAGGCTCTGTCGCCAGTACATAGTTGTTGATGGGCATGATGTTGCCGGCCGCTTGCCGAGAGAGGTTTTCCAGATATCCGTTACAGGCCAGCACCATGTACTTTGCCTTGACTGAACCTTCTGACGTGGAAACGGTGACGGTCTCGCCCTTTTTGTAAGCCGTAACGCGGCTGTTTTCAAATATCCTTGCGCCAGCCGCCTCGGCTGCGGCGGTCAGGCCCAGGGCATAATTAAGAGGGTGAAGATGCTTGCCGCCGTCATCCATGATGCCCGCGTAGTAGCGCCGCGAGCTGGTCATGGTGTTGAGCTCATCGCGCTCAATAAAGCGCATCTTGTCGTAGCCGTACTGGCTGTGCATGTGGTCAACGTGCTCTTTAAGCTCGGCAACGTGACCGGGCTTGACGGCGCAGAACAGATCGCCTTCTTTCAGCTCGCAGTCAATGTTGAACTTATCGATCAAGCTGCAAACGGTATCTACGGCTTCGAGACCAAAGTCCCAGAGCTGTCGAGCGTGCGCTTCGCCGACCATGACTTCCAGTTCTTCCTGTTCGGCGCGCTGGCCGGTGCTGCAGTGACCGCCGTTTCTGCCTGACGCGCCCCAGCCAACTTTTTCCGCCTCTAGCAACACAACGTCGTAGCCGCGCTCTCGCAGGTGCAGCGCGGTGGACAGGCCGGTATACCCGCCTCCGATGATAACCACGTCGGCCGTGGTCTCGCCCTGTAAGGCCGGGTACGACAGACTGCGATTGGCGGTGGCCGCATACCAGGAGTCAACATGGCGAGACGTGCCCGAAGGCATACTGCTGTTTGAAGACATAGAATAAACCGAATAATTGTTCGATAATAAAGTTGAATAATAATTCGAGTTACTGCCATAATCAATGCTTTAAACAAAAGGACAGAGCAATGAGTGCGGATGGCGCAGGCAGTACGGGCGAAAATATGAGCACGGCGATGACCGAAGCTGAGTTAGAGACTATCGGTGCGTGGCTTACTGAGCACAATATTTCCGAAGTTGAGGCGCTGGTGCCAGACCTCACCGGTAACGCTCGTGGCAAGTTCATACCCGCGGCGGCTTATTTGCGCGCGGGATATCCAAAGCTGCCAGAAAGCATTCTGGTGCAGACCGTAACGGGTGAGTACTCCGATGAGCATTGGGATCTGGTCGAGCCGACCGATACGGACATGCTGCTCAAACCCGACCCCAGCACACTGCGCGTGGTGCCCTGGGCGCGTGAACCAACGGCGACTATCATCCACGATTGCTATACACAGAAGGGTGAATTGCATCCGCTCTCCACGCGCAGCGTGTTGCGCCGTGTGCTATCGCTTTACGAAGACCTGTCGCTCACGCCAGTGGTGGCGCCCGAGGTTGAGTTCTATCTGGTTAAACGCAATGTCGATGCAGACTATGTGTTGGAGCCGCCAACAGGTCGCAGCGGCCGTGCGGAGATTTCACGGCAGTCCTACTCCATGGATGCGGTGGCAGAGTTCGAAGACTTCGTGGAAGACATGTATGACTTTGCCGAAGCGCAGCAGCTCGACGTCGATACCCTCATCCATGAGAACGGCGCAGCGCAGATGGAGATCAACTTTGTGCATGGCGACGCACTCAGCCTGGCTGATCAGGTCTTTACCTTTAAGCGCACCGTGCGCGAAACCGCTCATAAGCATGGGTTTTACGCGACCTTTATGGCCAAGCCCATGCAGCAAGAGCCCGGCAGCGCCTTACATATCCACCAGAGTCTGCTGGATGCCAACGGGCGCAACATATTTGCCAACGACGCCGGTGAAGCCAGCGAGGCTTTCCTGCAGTACATTGCGGGCTTGCAGCGTTTCACGCCGTCTCTTATCAGCCTGTATGCGCCGAATGTGAATAGCTACCGGCGCCTCGCGCCCGATATTTCAGCGCCGATTAACCTCAACTGGGGTTACGACAATCGCACCACGGCATTCCGCGTACCGCAAAGTGATGCGGCGGCAATGCGCATTGAAAACCGCTTCCCGGGCGCTGACGCCAATCCCTATCTGGCCTTCGCGGCCACGCTTGCCAGCGGGTTGCTGGGCATGCGTCTAGGCTTAAGCCCCAGCGAGCCTCACCAGGGCACGGCGAATGAAGACAGCGTTGAAGTAGCGCGCAGTCTTGAGGAGGGTCTGCGCAGCTTGCAGAGTGTTCCGGAGCTGCAGGATATTTTCGGCGAGCTGTTTCTGCGAGGTTATGCTGCGGTCAAGCTGGATGAATTTGAAGAGTTTAATCAGGTCATCAGCTCCTGGGAGCGCGAGCACCTGTTGCTAAATGTCTAGACGCTGCGATCGCAGATTGGGCAATCAGTATCGATTTTTGGCCTGAGGGAATGCGACCCTATCCGCAAGGATGATAGTGTTGATTGTTTCGCGCATCGTTGTTGCGCTCCCTGCGTTGCAGGGCGCATCACTTAAGCCTATGGAAATTCATCAATGACCCACGACATTCCACGCTGGTTCTCGGTACTCAAGTACCTGATCTATTCACTTTTGGGTCTGAATATATTCCTGTTTTTGCAGGAGGAAACGGCAACAGCGCTGCAGCTCTTTGATGAGGGCTTTACGCTAGAGCTTTTGGTACAGGCTTTCTCCGCGACCATCGACACCACCGCATGGGTCGTGCTTTTGCTGATGTTCGAGCTCGAAACCTATGTATTGCCCGATGAGGCTATCAAAGGGTTAACGCGCTGGGCGTTGCATGGCCTGCGCGCAGTGGCCTTCCTGTTTATCGGCTTTGCCTGTTACGGCTACATTGGTGAAATGCTGTTCTATAACAAGGTGGCACTGCTGGCTGTGACGGATGCCTGCTCCCTTCTAGGCGAAGACTGGTCAGTGCTGGTTAAGCTGGATGAGTTTGCTGAGCTTACCGGGCAAACCTGTGCGGGCCTTCAGGGTCAGCTTTGGCAGGTGGGTGGCAAAGACGTGCTGACTGACGATGCAGGACTGTTGCGAACGCGACTGCTGGCCTGGGCGGACGTCATAAATTCCGTCACCTGGATACTGGTTGTGCTGCTGCTGGAAGTCGACGTGCGCATGCAGCTGCGCGGTGACTACACGGGCCGGCCCTTGTTGATCAGCAAGATGTTGAAAGTGGTGCTCTACAGCATTTTGTTTGTCGCTGCCGTTTATTGGGGCTTTGAAGGCGACTTCCTGGATTTCTGGGACGCCTTCCTCTGGCTGTTTGCCTTCTTCTTCGTCGAGCAAAACCTGTTCTTCTGGCAGGCCGAAACTGAGGCTGAAAACGCAGGTTTGGTAGACCACTAGAAACGATATTCCCGCACCGGAGTGCACCGGCGAGATGCTAGATTAGCGATGGCGGCTTGCCGCGCTTTTTCAGTCCGGGGCTTAGCCCGCCTGTGATGGTCGCGCACCCAAAGAGAATGGCAACAAGTCCTTTGGGAAGAGAATGATGGCGGCAAGGACTGCCAGCATTATGTCCGGAGCGATCGCACTGTTAAGCTCAGCGAACAGTGTAACCAATCCAATGACCCCAAGTTCTATAATACTGCGAGGTGCGAGCACTGCTGTCATGACCAGGGCGCTGACGGTCATCCACAGCATTGACGCTTCCATGCCGAAAGTTGCCCAACCAACATGGGTAATAAGTGCCGCGAGAATCAATGCGGTGGGTGTCTGCACAATATAGGAATTCATAGTCGTAGCTCCTGAGAGTTGATGCGCTATCTACCGCGAAGCGCTTGTCACTCCAATGACAACGACAATACGGCAACGCCGCGGTATCAACCGTGCATAGCTCTCAAACTGATCATTCTTTGCCTCCGCTGTAGCATCGCATTGCCCGAAGTGTGAAGCTGCTCTCACGCATTATCGAATGCCAGGCAAAAAAAACCGGCGTTGGACGCCGGTAGGAGTTAGGACATGTTTGTTGCTTCCCGAATCTAGCCGGCCCTGTGCGTTTCGACATAAACGCCGAGAGCCCGCATGCCTTGCGGCATTATGATTAGCGCAATCAGTAGCGCTAACATAATATCGGGAGCAACGGTCTGGCCGCCCAGCCCCTGGGCGTTTATTTGAGCGAACAGGGAAATCGCACCAATGATGCCGAGTTCAGCCAGACCGCGCTCATACAGAAAAACCGTGAGTACCGCGACGATCAGCAACAACAAGTCGGCTTCCCGGGCGATGCCGAGAGTCGAAAGTGCCACGTCTGTCACGAGTAGTGATACGACGAGAGAACAGGGTAGTGATATAAAAAGTGACTTCATGCCTATGCACCTGCAAAAAGCGTCGGGTGATGTGCGAAGCTGTCAATTTGTGACGCTTGCTGCCCTTGTGTGACCCTAAGTGTCGCTGCTGGGGCGGGGTTTACCAGCGGGCACAGAGCACATTGGGACACATGTCACAGTTGTTTGAGGGCATCCCGAGGTAAAGTGTGACAGCGGTCACATGCGCTTTCCGGTTTGCTGGCACAAGGTGAGCCTGGCGCCCTGAAGCGCGGAGGTGGTTATGGACATCGAACTGCTAAAAACCTTTCTGGAGGTCCGTCGAACCCGCCACTTCGGGAAGGCTGCTGACAATCTGCATCTAACTCAGGCCGCGGTGAGCGCCCGTATCCGACAGCTCGAAACCCTGCTGGGCGTAAAGCTATTCCTGCGCAGCCGCAACAATATTCAACTCACCAGTGAGGGCGAGCGCCTGGTGCCGCACGCGCAAACCGTGCTGCTGTCATGGACGCGAGCGCGGCAGGAACTGGCGCTGGAAACCGGGCAAATTAGCCAGATACATATCGGCGTGCGATCTGGCCTTTGGAGCGGCGGGCTGCAGAGCTGTTTGGCGAAGCTGCATACGGATATGCCAGAAATCGTGCTGCGAACCGAGGGTCATATGACGGATGCGGCGGCAAAGATGCTGCTTGATCGAACGCTGGATATAGCGATTTCCTACGACCCACCGAGTCTGCCGGAGTTTAAGACGCGGGAGATCGGCAAGGTTACGCTGCGGCTGTATAGCCGCGACAAGAAGGCGAGTGTTGCCAAGGCGTTGGCGCGTGACTACGTTTACGTGGATTGGGGTAGTTCATTTGCACGCTTTCATGCCAAGCATTTTGGCGATGCCGTTTCACCCGTCCTGCGCACCAACCTCAGTGAATCTGCACAGCACTTTTTGGTCGACACTGGAGGCGCCGCGTATCTGTTGGCCAGTGCCGCCGAGAGTAGTAAGCCGAAGCTGTATGCGGTGGAAAACGCGCCGGATTACCAGCGCAGTTTGGTCGCGGCGTACCGGGGCAATTCCGCCAAACTGGAGCTTATTGAGTCGGTGCTAGATGTATTCGATGGCCTGAATCTTTAACGCCGGCGCAGCGCTCTTGATGTATGAGAACCTTCGGAGGCTCAGACGGCCATCAGTGTTTGCGAAGGTTGTGAGAGAACCGGGCCGCTCTGAATGGCGAATGAAGAGCGTCGCAAGGACAGTTAACGTTGCGCTGTCACTGCGGGGTGGGCGTTTTTTGAGGGGAAAGCTGCCTTAACGCCGTCGTTGACGGCGTTAAAAATAAGCCTGATCCAGACTGACTAGTCTTCCCAGTCGAGATCCATATAATCCAACTCGTCGCGCATACGCTTGGCTTCAATGCGTTCTTCTGCGCGGCGACGCAGCTCTGCCAGACGGTTTTTCTTACGAGACGCAGGGGCCTCGTCCTCAAACTCACCGTCCAGAACATCGCCTAGCATCGGTTCGAAAAACTCGTCGATGCTGTCGCTCAGGTTGGATTCACTCGTGCGCTGTCCCATATATATCCTCCGGAACGCCGATTGAGCAGATTCGAGGCAACTATCCATCAGGGCCGCGGCGAGAGTAAATCAAAACTTTATGCGCACATCGATAAAAATAATTTATCGAACTTTGGCTGCTCCGCAGCGTTAAGGTCGCCATATAAAAAGCGGGAAACGCGCCGACACCAAGCCTCCTTGCTTTTGTCTCATCCAGTGCCATCCTGGCAGGCCGCTTTTCGGGGCACTGTTAACCACTTCCTTGTGGCGGGTCATCCATGACCGCTGCGTCGGTGAGGGTGTCGGCGCGTTTCCTTTAGTTGTTACTGCAATCTGCCTGCCAACTTTGCGAAGCCCGTAATCAGGGGCTTGCGCGGTTATGGAATGCCTGCACCCTCGGTTTGGACGCGTACCGGACATGTCCGAGGACACGTTCGTGGACATCTCCGGACATGCTCCAGCGAAGTTGGTATTGGCCTGCTAGGCTCTAGACAAAGTCGACCAGGGAAGGGCGATGAGGCAAGGTAATACACTCTCTAACTGGAGTGGTGAGTTTCTGCAGGCGGAGCGCGAGCAGCGTTTTCGACGCAGTCAGTCTGCAGTAGAGAAAAAGCAGCTCCGGTTACTGTGGACGGTTGCCCTGCTGTGCTTTTTGAGCTTCTGGCCTTTCGACTTAATGCACTCCTCGGACGTGCTGACTGCAAGCCTTGCGCGTATGGGCATTCTGCTGACCGGTGTGCTGGTTCTGTTGGCCACCTGGCAGGAGGGCAGCGTCGATGGCCGGGATCGCATTAGCAGTTTGAGATTGCTGACTGCCATGGCTTGTTACGGTGCGGTGCTGCAAACCCGTGATGCTGGCAGCGGCGCGTTGCTGCTGTTGGTACTGGGGGCCTACCTGTTCTCGCCCTGCAGCTACCGGCTGCAGTGTCTATGCGGTGTGGCAGGCAGCGCGCTGGCGGTGCTTCTGGCCGGGCCTGCCCTGAGCGCAATTGATGCAGCTTACCTGTTACCGACCAATTTACTGTCGATGATTGGTCTTGCGCAGATAAATCGAGGCCGTCGCAGGCTGTTTCGAGAGAGCGAGCGGCTGCGCCGCGTGCAGCGCTCTTTGGTTAGGCTGCACAAACAAAACACTGCGTTGCTACACAATGCGTTGCCAGCAGAAGTCGCTGATATGCTGCGAACCCATCCCCATCGCCGGCCGGCGCGTTGGGTGCCAGTGGCCACGGTAGTGTATGCCGACCTGGTGGGGTTCAGTGCGCTAGCACGCACGCTTGCGCCGGGCCAATTGGTGGCGCTGTTGGATCGCCTGTTTACGGCATTCGACACCCTTTGTGCTGAGCATCAGGTTCAAAAAATCAAAACTCTGGGTGACGGCTATTTAGCAGTGGCGGGTTTGACTTCTTCCGACGCCGGCGCGTCGGCTGCAGTCGCGCTTGCCAAGGCGCAACTGCGGCAGGTCAGCATTATCGCCGAGCAAACTAATATGCCACTCAGTCTGCGCGTAGGGGTGCACAGCGGCAGCCTGGTGGCAGGGGTGCTGGGGCGTAGCCGATATGCTTTTGATATTTGGGGCGATACTGTCAATGTGGCCTGCCGCCTGCAAGCGCAGTCAGAACCGGGCGCGGCCCTGGTATCCGCTAGTAGCCGTGATGCCTGCAAAGAGAGATCAGCTCGTAAGGGTATGGATCAGTCGGAAGAGGTGTCGGGCATCGCAGCGGGTGTTTTTCTAAATGAGCAGGTTTACACGCTGCGGGGCTGCGGGCCGATTGTTGCCAGCGCCGTCTATCCCGATGATGTCGGTGCTGATAAGGCAGCGATAACCGCCTGCGCGACGTCCTCGGCGCTGCCCCGGTCACAATCCACCGTATAGTCTGCGTAGCGCTCGTAAAGCGGAACGCGCTCGCGGTAGATTGTTGCTAGAGATTGGCCTGGCGGACAGGCCAGACCGCGATCCGGATGCGCCTGTACACGCTGCTCCAGAACCGAAAGCTGTGAGCGCAGGTAAACCACCGGGCCCGCCTGCCCCAGGCGTTGCATGCCGCGCTCGCTGTAGACAACGCTGCCGCCGGTGGCGATTAAACTGCGCGCCAGCGGCATCGTGAGTACGACATCTTCCTCAATCTCGCGCAGGGCCAGATAGCCCACTCGCTCCAGTGTGGCTTGCAGGGCTTCGCCCTCGCGCTGCTGAATCAAAAGGTCACTGTCGGTGAATCCCAAGCCCAGACGCTTGGCAAGTAACACACCTACGGTGCTTTTTCCGGCGCCGGGCATTCCAATTAATGTGAGCGTAACTAAGGCCATTCCCCAGTGTATCACTGGCTTGCTCCGACACGGGGGGATCGTTAGAGTGGCAGCCCAGCTGGCAAGGGCAAGAGGATTATTTACTTATGCGACACGTACCACTGGACGCGCTACACCGAGAGCTGGGCGCGCGTATGGTTCCCTTCGCTGGATATGAAATGCCAGTACAGTACCGGGACGGCATCCTCGCCGAGCACACGCACACCCGCAAGTCGGCCGGGCTGTTTGATGTATCGCATATGGGTCAATTGCGCATTCAGGGCGCCGGCGTCGTCGCGGCTTTGGAAGCGTTGCTGCCCGCTGACCTCGAGTCCCTGGCGATCGATACCCAGGTTTACTCTTTACTAACCAATGACAGCGGTGGAGTGCGTGACGATCTGATCGTGACGCGCTGGGACACCGACAGCTTCTTTCTGGTCATCAACGCCGCCTGTAAAGAAGACGATATCGCCTATCTGCGAGAACAACTTGGCGGCCTCGACATTGAGGTCATGGAACAGCAGGCGCTGCTGGCATTGCAGGGACCACAGGCGCGGGCGGTTTTGGCCGAAATTTTTCCTGATGTTGCGGAGTTACCTTTCCTGAGTGGGCTGCGTATCGAGTTTGAGGGCGAGTCGATCTATGTCACCTGCTCGGGTTATACCGGTGAAGACGGTTTTGAATTGTCGCTTCCGGCAGGTATTGCAGAGCCGCTGGCTAAGCTCCTGCTGGCAGATGATCGAGTTGAGCCGATTGGCCTGGGCGCCCGTGACTCGCTTCGCCTGGAAGCCGGCTTATGTCTTTACGGGCATGAACTCAGCCCCACCATAACACCCGTTGAGGCGGGCCTGATGTGGTCGATTGGTAAGGCCAGACGACCCGATGGTGATCGCCCTGGTGGCTTTCCCGGTGCTGAGCAAATCTTTGCGCTGCAGGCAGCGGGTCCGGGCTTGCGCCGCGTGGGACTGCGCGTCGAGGGCAAGCGTCCGGTGCGTGACGGTCAGCGCGTGCTGGCAGCTAATGGCGATGATATCGGCGTCGTCACCAGCGCTTGCGTTGGGCCCACAGCGGGTGGTCCCATTGCGATGGCGATGGTTCGTGCCGACTGTGCTGCGCCGGGTGAGTTGCTGGCTGTGGATGCAAGGGGTAAGTCCCTGCCCGTGACCGTTGTAAAAACGCCTTTCGTTGCCCAGCGCTATTTTCGAGGCTGAACGGTTTTTTAGCGGAACGGAATTTTGCTCTGGCCAGACGGATTTTGAGCGTCCGCGTGTGCAGTAGCACCACGGTATACTCTGCTGAGACAACAGGTTCTTCTCGCCAGGTCATGCACGTTTGCGGCTTTCGACAATTGGCGATTGGCCGGTAGCTTTGCAGTATTAGATTGATCTAACACTGCGCTGTGGATGGATTAAGTATGGCTTCAGTTTTCTCACGAATCGGCAACTTCTTGACGGCGTTGCGTCAATGGACAGTCAATCTGTTCACCCTGGCCTTTCTGATCTACCTGGTCGTGATAGCAGTTGCGCTGTCGCGGCAGCTGCCGCCGACGGTGGATCCGGAAGGTCGAGTACTGATCATTGCGCCTGAGGGCACGATTGTTGATCAGGAGATTTTTGCTCGGACCGTCGGGTTTTCAGACGAAACACAAATCACTTACCGCGACCTTGTGCGGGTGCTTCGAGCGGCTCGAGAAGATGAGCGGCTTGCCGCTGTAACTATCGACTTTAGTAATGCAGGGTTTTCCGGGCCCACTGCGGTGCTGGCTCTGGCTGAGGAACTTGCTGCCTTTAAAGCAGCCGGCAAACCCCTTATCGCTTACGGCGACATTATTAACACCGGTGCCTATCTGCTGGCCGCACAGGCAGATGAGGTGTACCTGCATCCTGCGGGGGCACTAGCAATATCAGGACTGGGCGGGCAGCGGCCTTTTTTCAACGAACTTACGCGCAAACTCAAAGTGACCGTGCATGACTTCTCACAGGGCGAATTTAAGTCAGCTTCTGAATCGCTTACCCGTGACAGCATGTCCGATAAAGACCGCGAGCAAACATCGGCCCTGTTGCATCCTCTCTGGGACACCATAAAAGCTCGCATCGCGTCAGCCCGTGAGCTATCGCCAGATGGTATACAAGCCTTTGCCGACGAGCAGCCGGTGTTTGTAGCCGGCGGCGGTGCCTATGCCAATCTGGAAGCGGCGCAGGTGCTGGGCCTGATTGACGGATTGAAAACCTATCCAGAGTATCGTGCATTTATGCGTGAACGCTTTGGCACAGACGATGAGGCCGAGCGGGAAACCTATCCCCACATTACGGCTGGTGCCTATCTCGCACAGTTAGAACAAGAGGCGGAGACGGCTGAGGACGCTGTCGCGGTTGTCTTTGTGCAGGGCGTAATTATGCGCGGTGAGCAGGAGCCCGGCACAGCGGGTGCGGACGACATTGTTGGTCTAATTCGACAGGCCTACGAAGATGACGCGACCAAAGCGCTGGTACTGCGCGTAAACAGTCCGGGCGGCACTGTGCTGGCCAGTGAGATGATTCGCGATGCCATACTGGAGGCGCAGCAGCGCGGGCTGCCGGTAGTAACGTCCATGGGAGATATTGCCGCATCGGGGGGCATGTGGGTTAGTGCCCCGGCTGATCGCATATTGGCTGCGCCCAGTACGATTACAGGCTCGATTGGCGTAGCGCTAGCTGTTCCTACTTTCGAAGATTCGTTGGAACATATCGGAGTGCACTTTGACGGATTTCGCACCAGTCGTTACGCGGGATGGTCGCCGCTGCTGAACATTGATGATGCGGTTAAGACCGAACTGGAACAAGCAACCGAGGACAGCTATCAGCGCTTTATTAAGATCGTCGCTGAGGGCCGTGGGCGTAGTGTCGCGGAGATTGAAGGTGTCGCCGGTGGTCGTGTCTGGCTCGGCACGGCCGCTTTGGAGAACGGCTTGATAGATGCCTTCGGCGACCTTGAAGATGCCGTCGAACAGGCAGCGGAGCTCGCCGCACTGACGGATTACCGTGTCGACTATCGCATCGTAGAGCCAAGCCCCGGTGTACGGCTACTGCGCGACCTTTTGCAGCAGGTCCCTTTGCGTGTTGATGACGGCTATCTGCAAATGGGCGGGCGATTGAGTGCGCTTCTGGAGCCGCTTTTGCGCGCTCAAGAGCCGCGCATTATGCTCATGTGCGAAGGTTGTGAGCTATCACTGACGGCTTCTTCGAATCAAGGCGCGACAGCCTATCATTGAGTGACATACGCCGGCGTCGGCGACAGTGGCGCATGGTGTGCCGAACAGCGATTGTCTGCGTAGACACCACAACAAAGCATTCAAGGCGGGTGTATGAAACGTACCCTGAAATTTATTCACTCTATCTCCGGCACGGGCGTGATCGGCGCATTGGCAGCAATGATTCTGTTGCTGACCATCACGCCTGAACCCACGTCGCTGGAAGAGTTTGCGCAGATGCGCAAGGGCATTGGCCAGATCACCAACTATCTGTTGTTCCCCTCCTTGGGGGTGGTACTGGTGTCGGGATTGCTTTCGATGGCGGTGCACCGGCCTTTCCACAACAAGGGTTGGGCCTGGATGAAGCTCGGCCTGGGCGTCAGCATGTTCGAAGGCACGCTGTTTGCTGTACACGGGCCTGCTCGCAAGGCGGCGCTGGAGAGCCAGCGCGCGCTGACAGAAAATATTGATCCGGCAGCGTTGGCCGCTCTGGTCGAGGGTGAATGGGGCTCTTTATGGGTGATTATGGGCGTGTCGGTTGCTAACGTGGCGCTGGCGGTTTGGCGGCCCCGGTTTAGCAGACGTCCCAAGAAAGAGACGTCCAAGAGAGCGCCTGTGGCCGCGCAGCAGTCTCCAGCAAGCTCTTCATCTAGCGGCGAGCAAACGCCTGCGCGCGCCTGGTGGCAATCCTGATGACGCTGTTGGGCTAATCGGCAGCTGGAATCTCAATAATGATCTTGCCGCGCGCGCGGCCCGATTCAGAGTAGGCAAGCGCTTCCCGTATCTCAGACAGTGAGTAGCGCCGATCAATAACAGGTTTTAACGTTCCGTCCGCCATCATTTGTGCGAGGGTGACCAGATCTTCTCGACGCATGCTCGCAGTGAAGGTGATGAGCTTCTCGTCTACAAAGGGATCCGATGCCATCGCGACCAGAGGCCCGGACAGAGGCCCCAACCAATTTCCCTTGCTGCCCCCTACGATCACAAGCTTTCCGCCCGGCGACAATACTGCGCGGTTCTCCAGGGGCGAATGATTTCCCACCATATCCACGATCAGGTCATAGCGTTGCTCTAGCCCGGTGTAGTCGCTTTCCTTGTAGTTGATAACCGCGTCGGCCCCGATGCTTTTGACCATCTCGACATTGCGACCGCTGCAAACCCCGGTGACGTGAGCCCCCATGGCTTTGGCAATCTGAACGGCATGGGTTCCGACACCCCCGGATGCGCCGTTTATCAGCACGCGTTGCCCTGCCTGCAGATCGCCATGATCCCGCAGCGCCTGCAGCGCGGTAACACCAGCAATAGGGACGGCTGCGGCGGCCTCGAAGCTGACACCTTCCGGGATCACCGTAAAAGCGCGATCTTCACCGCGTAACATGTAACCTGCGAAGCTTCCCCAGCCGCCACCGAAAACGCGATCGCCAACGGCAAACTGTTCCACTGACTTTCCAGTGGCAACCACGGTGCCGGCAAAGTCAGACCCCAGTCGCTCGTCGTTGGGTGCGCCAATCCCCGAGAACATTCTCATAATGTAAGGCGCACCGCGCATGTAGTGCCAGTCCAGGGGGTTCACGCTGGCTTTAGCGAGCTCTATCAAAACTTCATCCGCCGCAGGTTCAGGGATATTGCGCGTCGCGAGTTGGACGTTTTCCGGAGGGCCATAGCAGGCGTAGGTGGCGGCAATCATACTCTTTGCCGCGCCGCCCGCTGTATTCTCGATTAGAGCAATAGAACCCGCGCCTGACTTGACCGGGCAAGATGAGGTGTAGGACAAGGCCGCGGCCAGCCCAGCGATCGCGAGAATTAACAATCCAACGATACTGGCCATTATCTTGCGAAACATGGCAACGCTCCTGTCTTGTAGCGAACGGGGTTAGTGCATCACGTGATGCGCGGTTTGTACACTAGCTTGGACCAGTTGGTCCGGGATGTCTGTGCCATTCGTCTCACCCACGACTCGCTTGGTCGCGGGTTGGGAATACAACATAAAGGCAGGCCTATGCAGAGAAACACTGCATAAGCCTGAGCTAATCGGAAAACTATGTGAGAAAGGGTAGAGACACCGAAGGGAACTCTGGCCGGAGACCGGCAGCGCCGGTCCGGCTAGTAGGGAAACTTATACGGTAACGGCGTTGCCTCGGAAGATACGTGCCAGGTACCGACTCTCTGACGGACTGGGTGCAGTGACGGCGCACTGCAGTACCGCCGAGACCAGCCGCTCCATCTCTTCGGCCAGTTCCTGATCGTTGGCGGGCTCTTCTGTGCGAGCACGACGCGTTAGCTGCACCTGATTTACCGCCGGAACGGTGGGAAGCCTCTCCGTTTCCACACCCAGGGTGGCCGTGAAAGCATGCAGTGCGTTCTTAACGAACAAGGCCAGTGCAAACTCTTCCCGAGAAGATGCCATGGACGTATCCGGGGTGAGCAGCACGATTTGGCAATTGGGTACTAGTGCGGCACAGCGTGCGACCCTGAAATGGTGCGTCAATTGGTCACGAATGAGATCGCTAAAGTCTTGCTCGGTTAAGACGCGGTCCCAGGACTCACCGCGTTCCGCTGCCAGCGCGTTCATTGGCAAGCGCACGAAGGGACTTGAAACCACGACATCAAAGCCGCCTTCCTCGCGTAGGATATGATCGAGTGCGCTCTCGATATTGTCGCCGATGGCACGAGTCGCAAAGTCTATGGACTCAGAGCCTGGTACCGCGTGCGCGAGCTCGCTGGCGGTTGCTTCATCACGCGTCAGGATTCGAAGCTGCTTGATGCCGTGCTCAATAAACCCTGCTGCGACGGCGATCAGTTCGCCGCGCATGGTGTCGCCAATCATTACAACCCGCTTACCTGCAAGGCCTGCAAGCTCTTCTTTGCCCGGCGGTAGCAGCAATTCGCCTTCGCTAACCGAGCGATCAAACTTCAGCCCGCCGGAGGGGTGGAAAGTCTCGCCGCTGACGATCTGATCGGCAAGATGAAAGATCGTCGACAATCCGACCTGCTCGTCAGTAGGCATTTTGTGCAGGTGCAATCGATTGAGAATGCCAGCTTCGATTTTCTCTGCCTCGCGATCAATTGACGGTTGGTCGTAAAAGGGTTCGGGTGCATCAGTGAAGGCCTCCAGGAAGCGTTCGCCGAGATCAGCTGTGATCAGTGCGCCGGTAACCAGTCGATTGATAAGCTTCTCCGCCATGCCTTGATTCATTAAATAGCAGGATGAATTGCCTCCGGTGTTGGCATCTTCCACTTGAGAGATCAGGCGGCCCAGTGGCCGGGGCAGGCGCGACGCGTGGGGCATCTGCGAGAGGTCGTTGGCAGCGAGCCCTAATAAATCCTCAGCAGGTAGGCCTTCTTGGAGGCTTCGTAGCATGGCCGCATGAACTTGATTAAGTCGCTTGTTCTCCAATACCAGGCGGCCACGGCGGACGAACAGCCCAGGCGCGCCGTCGATTCCACGCAGGCGGCCACCGTCGACTGGCCCCGGCGCCAGCGCATTGATCTGGATTTCCGGCCCCAGGTGACGTGAGAGTATTTCGGCCAACACGCGTTGACCGGCTTTGGAGACGGCGTAGTCGGCGCGATTGGGATAGGCAACCGCCAGATATTTTTCCCCGCCAAAGTAGCTGGAAACGTTTAACACCGAACCGGTGCCGTTTTCTTTCATTAGCGGTGCGTACTTGCGAATCATCGCGTAGTTGGAAATCAGGTTGGCCTCCATGGTGAGGTTCCAGTCATCCAGCGTCATATCGATGACCATTTCCTCAGCGCCTGACAGCCCGGCATTATTGATAAGAAAGTCGACGTGGCCAAAGAGCTCTAATGAATGCTGGTACAGGCGTTCCATCGATGCCGGGTCGCCTACATCGATGTCCGACAGTATGTGCACGCGATCTTCCGGGCGCGGGTAACCGATACCGCGCAGCTCCTCGACGATATCGTTGCGCACAGACTCCAGGCGCTTGGCGCCGCGGGCACTCAGCAGCACGCGCGCACCGGCGATAGCCAGATAGCGGCCAAGCTGCAAGCCAATGCCCAGGCTGCCACCGGTGATGACGGCGGTTTTGCCTTTATGTAAGCCTGGCAGCACACGGTGGATTGCATCGGGGCTGGCGGTCTTGCCGGTATGTCGCTTGATGCTCTGCGGCACCCACAGGTTAATTGGGTCCATACGCCGCACGCGGTTGGTTAGCGTTGCCGCCCAGTCTGCGGAATAGGCCAGATTGTCAGGGTCTTCGCTGTCGTAGCGCACTAGCTGGTTGGGCAGCACGGCCCAGGCAATGTCGCCGCGAGCGGTGAGCTTTTCCTCTTCGTGGCGCCAGCCTCGTATTAGCTCTTCAATGGAAGCCCGAATGACTTCATTCATCAAGTTGCCGTGCCCGTCGCTGGGGTTGGTAACGTAGGTGATAGCGGGGGCCTCACATTTGTCGTACCAGCGCGACAGGTTATTGGCGAGTGCAGAGGCAAAAGCCACCGGGGCGACGATTTCGTCGCGCACAAAATTCTCGACGTCTTCATCGGTGGCGCTGCACAGCGCATAGCCGTGTTCGCCATTGCCAGTGCGTGGCAATACCACTACTGCATCCAGCCTGCCGTAGTGATCATCGATAAATTGCATGGTGCGCTCCACCGACTCACGGCGCAGCGGGTCCAGGTGAGCCAGCTGAATATGATCGAGGCCGCGCGCTGCGGTCAGTGCGCGGGCGTGCCCCAGCGATTCCAGCGTGCGGAATGCCATCATCACGCGCGCGCCGCTGGCGATATGGCGCTCAGCAAATACCAGTGCTTCCTCGTAGTCATCGCCGCCTAGCACCAACACCACGCTGCCGGTTAAGTCCTCAAGCCGTTTGTCAGGCCAGGAAACCAGCTTGGAGCGACTCTGGGCGGGCACCTGCATGCCATTAGTGACTTCAATAGAGTGTCCAGACAGTGCGGCGGACTCATCTGAGCACAGCCAGACAATTGTTGATGCCACGTCAGTCGGGGTGGGGTAGCTAAATGCGAACTCGCCATCAGCGTTCTCCCGAGTGGTGATCATCAGGTCACGGAATTCTTTGCCCGTGCTACCGGCACTCTGGCTTTGCAGTTCGTCCATGCGTGCAAACACCGTCTCTATGCGCTCAGAGGCAATCGGGCCGGGAAACAGGGTGTTTACGCGAATGCCGCGCTCCGGTCCCAACTCCAGGGCCAGGCCTTTGGATAAAGCATTTAAACCGCTTTTTGGTACCACATAGGGCAGGCGTCCGAAGTAGTGGGTGCGCGAAAAAATGGTTGATACGTTGATGATGCTGCCGCCCTGACGCATATGGGGAGCGGCGGCGCGTGCCATGTTCCAGGGCGAGCCCAACAGGTTCATGGCGGAATCGTACATTGTCATGTCGTCTTCACGGGCCCGCATTTCGGCTTCCGTGAAGGGGATGTCCCGCAGCGTGTGCTTGGGCCCCGCGGCGCCGGCGTTGTTTACCAATACGTCGATAGCGCCGTAGGCGGCAACGGCGGTATCGGCAATGGCGCGACAGACGTCAGGATCGGCGCAGTCACCAATTGCCAGCGTCATGCAATCCGCCTGGTAGCCTTCGGCGACGAGTTCGTCGATAAAGGCCTGAAGCTTGTCAGCGTCCCTGCCGGTCATAACTACTTTGGCGCCCTCGCGCAGCAGTAGACGTGAAATAAAGGAGCCAATGGAGCCAGCCGCGCCGGTAAGGATCACCGTTTTGTTTTCCAGTCGACCGCCGCTCATGCTTTTAACGGCGTTTTCACTGTCTACTCGGGTCATTTCGTTCATCGGAGTGCTCCTGCAGATCCCGTATCAATGCGTTCGAAAGATTCACCACGCTGTTCGGCGTCGCGGATTGCCCAGGCGCGATAGAGCTCGTCCCGGGTTTTAAGGCCAGTGCGCGGTAGCGCGTGTATAGCAACGTAGTTGGCCCCTTCGTGGCGGTTTTCCCACATGGCCTGATGGGCCTCGGCCACCCCGTCCATTTCCACTGGGACCGGCGCCATTACGTCGATCTGTCCGGCGGCAATGCGTTCCTGCATTTCGGCAAACTCGCGGGCGGTGTTGAGGTGGGTACCGCGTATTTCTGCCGTGGGCATGAGTATGCGTCGCTGGCGCATCCACACCTGCGGCGCATAGAAGCTCAATCGCATGCCGGATAAGTCTTCTGCGTATACCACCTTGCCAACGTTGGGCTTTACCAACGAGGTTGCCAGCGCGAGACCGTCGCGACCGCGACGCTCGAACACCACATCCGGCAAGCCGCGTCGATCCAGGGTGTTGCGCAGCAGCGGCGCGATTGCAGAGCCGATCGGTTTCAGGGTGCGATCGGAGAAGCGGCGCACCGCCTCTTTGAAGGCGGCTGATTCTTCGAAGGGATCTGGCAACTCCATGAACGGGCCGGGCGGATCGAAATCGTCACCCAGCCGACGTTGAATCTCTTCGATGCTGACAACGCCGGTAAGACGCGTGCCAAAGCCTAGTGAGCTGACAAACTCCCGCTGTGGCACAGTGTCGGCCAGCACGGCGACCTGCGCTCCCAGGGCGCAGCCGACTTCAATTGCCTGTATGGCCACGGGGTCAACGATGCCGTCTTCTGCACCGGGTCCATAGACCACCAACAGGCTCATACCGGCGCGCAGCCCGGCCCGCGCAAACATCTCTGCGGGTTTGCTGCTGCCCGCCTTGCCCATAAAGGAGAAGCGGTAACCGGAAGAGGCGCCGTAGAACGTTAATACGCCGCCTTTGCCCAGCAGTTGGAAGGAGCGCGAGAAGGCCCGCTCCCCTGCGTGGGAGACCACGTAGTCGATAGGACCTTCGGCAAGCTTCTCGCCTTCAGCAACGAAGTCTGCGCCGGCGGCTTCCCATTGATCCCATTGCGCGGGATCGTCGGGCACCGGACTGAAGATGTCCGCCCAGCGTGCGTCCTTGCGGCTAATCGCTTCACCGCCCTGAGCTCGAACGCGCTCAGCGCGTTCCTCACTGGAGACCATGCCAACTGCGCGTAAACCAGAGCCTAGCGCTGTGCGCAGGCAGTCCAGGCCCGTGCCGGTGGCAGCGCCCTCAACAAACAAGCGCTTGTTCGGCTGGATGTTTAGCGTCGTAAAGAGGGCGCGATGAATCGTGCCCATAGTCAGGCCATAGGAACCCGCTTCTTCGATAGTGAGCCCGGGTAGTTTCTTGTGTAACTGCGGGCCCTGTACGGTCAAAAACTGTGCGTGGCTGCCGTCGTTGCGTTCATAGCCTTGAATGCGGAAATCCGCTGCCATGGGGTCCAGGCCCTGGTCCGGCGACAGCAGCTCACTTTGACCGGAATAAATGGTGACAATATCGCCCAGGGATAAGCGGCCTTCTCGCACCAGTTCTTCGCCCAGCTCAGCAATGATTGCAACGCCGCCTGAGCCGGTTACCTGAACGTCGGCGTCGCGAGCATCGAAAGGTGAAACGGGGATGCCGGTAATCGCCCAGATATCGTTGAAGTTCATCTCAGAGGCGAGCACGTAGACCAGCGCCTCGTTGGGTCCCGGGCGCGGCGTTCCGAAAACCAGCTGTCGTTCTGCCTCTATCGGGTCGCCGTGGGCGGGCTCGCCGTTTTCTTCGTGGCGAGCGACGCCCAGCCCATACTGGTAGCGCGGAATTGGCGTCACGCCAGGGAAGAAACTAGCTCCCATGGGGATCAGGTCACCGTCATTGACCAGAGATTCGCACAGGTCCGCACTGGGATACGGCGGCACGTCGGTGTGTTTGATGGGTAACGCGGGGCTACGACGCTCCAAAAACGCTCGAATACCCACAGGCCCGGCCTCGGGATCGCAGACCGCTTCGGCGAACAGTTCTGCCTCTAACTTGAGTCCAGCTGCCTGCCCTTGGCTGGCGCCGGTTTTGACCGCGTTCAGTATTCGGTCGACAGCGTGTCCGCGTCCGCTGGCGCGTGCTTGCGACAGCGTCGGTGCCAACGCAGGGTTTTCCAGCAGCGTGTCGGTCATCGGCAGGGTGCTTTCGCGGCTTTCCAGATAGCTTCTCCGAGAGACCATGGCTTCGACCAGAGGGCCGTCGTCATTGAAGTATTGGCGCAGCAAGTCCATGGCGACCGCGACCGGTCCTTTGCCATCGCCTCCGACAACCTGGTCGACAAGACCTGCCGCCGCGGCTTCATCGGCATCCAGTGCGCGACCTGAGACAATCAATCGAATCGCTTCTAACAGGCCCTGCTCGCCGCGGGCATGGTGTAGACGCCGTGGCAGCCGCTGTGTGCCGCCATAGCCGGGCAATAGATTCAGGTTGATTTCCGGCTGGCCGAAGCGCGCATGCAGGTCGGCGACAACATAGGCGCAAGCCAGCACTAGCTCGTTGCCGCCTCCCAGCGCCGGTCCGTTCACTGCCGCTATAACGGGCTTGTCCAGATTTTCCAGAGTAGAGAAAGCCGTATGCGCGGCGTTCGGCGGCGTGCGCGCGCTATCCATATCGCCCTCTTCACCAACTTCCAGCAGCTCTTTGACGTCTGCACCGGCGACGAAAGCGTTGCGCGCCCCGGTCACTACCACCGCGGAGACCGACTCCTGATGCAGCAAGTGCTGTAGCACCGTATTGAATTCATCAAGCGAACGTTCGTTAAGGGAGTTAACCGGTGGCGAATCGACCACCAATAAAGCGACGTTTTTATCGGGCGCAATTTCGTGGGTCTCAACGCGCAAGTAGCGCCAGGTCTGCACGATTTGTCGCGCTTCTGACAGGCGTCCAAAGGACTTCCACTTCTCGACGGTGGCGGCGATCTCGTCGACCACCTCGGGGTTGCGCAGCGTTGATAGGTCGCCTAAGGGTTCATCCAATAGAATCGCGCGCAGGGTACGGCGCATGTACTTGCCGCTGCGGGTTTCCGGGAAGCCCGACACCACCAGAAAATCTGACGGTACGGCGGTCGCGCCTTTCTCACTGCGCACTAACCCTTGCAGTCGGCTGAGATCATCGTCAGTCAACTTCTTGCCAGGCGCAGCCATTAGGAAAGCGACCGGTGTCTCGCCCTTTTCGTCGTGGGGCGCACCGACGACTACGGCGTTACCAACCGGTGAATCCTTGCGCAGGGTTTTGTCGCGCAAGATAGCCCCTTCGATTTCCTCGGTGCCAATGCGGTGACCGGACACATTGATTACGTCGTCAGAGCGGCCGTGAAGCGTGAAGGCACCGTCAGCGTGTTTGCGTGCGTAGTCACCCTGCGTGTACGCATGATCACCGGGCCAGCGGTCGAAGTAGGTCTGAGTGAAACGACTGATATCACCGGCCCACTCAGCCGTACCCAGGTTTTCTGCGTCACCCCAGATGGTGCGCGCCAGATAGGGGTAGGGCTGGGTAATAACCAACTCACCCTTTTCGCCTTCTTCGGCGAGGCGCCATTGCGTGGCACGGCCATCAGCTTGAGTTTCTGTAGCCACCCGAACTTCCGCCTGGATCCAGGGCAGCGGCCAGGTTTTGGCATCGGCGCTCAAGGGTTTGAAATCGCCCCAGGGGCAGGAAAACACGATGCCGCCGTGTTCGGTGGCCCAGTAGGAATTAATGTAGTGGTTGCAGATGCGGTCCATGGCGAACTGCTGCACGGCGGGCGATACGGGTTCCGCGCAAAAGGTGCCGGCATGCAGCTTGGACATGTCGTAGGTTGCCATGTCGTCAGTGCTGGCAGGGTCCGTCATTACGGCCTTCAGGAAGGTCGAGCCAGCCTTGAACACGGTGGCGCCATGGCGTTCGATAATGGAGGAGAAGCGCCCGGCGTGCGGGAACAGCGGCGAACCTTCATGAATGATTGTCGTCATGCCGCGACACAGAGGCGCCGCCATCAGATAGGCCTGGCCGGTAATCCAGCCCGGATCGCCGATGACGTAAAGGCGATCATCCTGGTCGGCATTGAACACGGTGCGCATGGTATGGGTAATACCGGAGAGCCAGCCGCCGTGTGTGTGGACCACACCTTTGGGCTTGCCTGTGGATCCTGAGGTATAAATGATAAAAAGCGGCCAGTTGGCCTCAACGGGCAGGGCGGGATGCGCCGTATTCAGTGCGGTCCAAAGCGCGCTGTCATCTAGCGCCCTCAAGGTGTCCAGGCTGTCCACACCTGCGCTGTCCAGCACGGTGCTGGTGGCGGTAGCCATTAAATCGTGAGACCAGCGATCTCGAGCTTGCTCAACCACTTCCTGGCCGGTATAGCGCACCACCACTACCGTGTCGACGTTGTGGCGGGCATCCGCGAGTTCGCGTGCGACGGCGGTACGTAGCTCGGCTGATTGTTCGGCGGGCAAACTGGTTTCCTGCGCCAGCGCGATGCCCAGTTCGCGCATCAAATCGCTGCGCTCCAGCGTTATCTCGCCAGCCAGCGCAGTGCCCACCGATGTGTTCAATCGGTCCGCCAAATCACCCAGGTCGAAACGCGCCAGACAATCTGACAAGGCTTTTAGAGCAGTGGGGCGCGGGATGTAGTTGTCCAGCGCCGGGTCGGTATAGGTGCCTTTATAAGCAACGACTTCGGCGTTGCGATAGCCACCGTCTGCGGTGATGACCACTTTCGCACCGGCGTCGTAAATGCGGTCTGACAGGGTTTTGGCCGAAAAGCCACCAAACACTGGCGTGTATATGATGCCCAGACGTTTCGCCGCCAGGGTGTAATAGATCTGATCGAGGATGTTAGGCAAGTTGAAGGCGATACGATCTCCCTTCACCAGACCGATGTCGGACAACACCTGCGCGCGCAGCACTGTTTCAATCAACAGCTCTCGGTAGCTGATCTCTTTTTCAAATACCGGCCCACCTTTACCCTCGTTCTTGGAGGGATCCCAGCGATCGCCTTCAAAGATGATGGCGATGCGGTCACCGTGGCCTGCCAGCACATGGCGGTCCACTTCGTTAAAGCAGGCGTTGGTTTGGGCGCCGACGAACCATTTGTAAAAAGGTGCGTTGCTGGAATCCAGAGCTTCGGACCAGGGCGTCCAGTCAGCGGCTTTTACCGTGACGGGCTCTTCAGGTCCGGCAGGCGCAGGGAGGCCTTGCCAGGCTGACGTGTCCGGATTGCGGTTGAGCCACGATTGGCTCTCAGTGTCATACCAGTGAAGCTCAGCAGCGGCGATAGCGCCGTGGTAGGCGCCCGGGTCGTCCATGGCCCGTGAGCGTTGAGTATCTTCTTCCTGCTGAGACCCCAGGAGGCCCCACTTATTATTGGATTTGGCCACCCTCGTCTCTCCGAGTGTCATCGCGCCACACGTTCGATGAGAGCGTTCCGGCGCGATTTAAATTGTCGTTTTTCGCGCAGAGACTTTTTCTCAGCGCGCCGCTGGCCCGTTGTATCCGGCCACAAGCCGAACAGAAACTGAACACGGCGTAAATGTTGTATACGCAGCGATCAATGATTGGATTTCCTGCGTGATAGGCAGTGCTATCCCAAAGCATAGCTTGCTGGAGTCGTTTCCGCCTTTCCGATAGTCTGAACGACCGGTTTTTAAAGAGAGATGTGCCTATGACGCTTCTGCGCCTAATGACCTTGTCAGCGCGGTTCCGCGCGGTGACGTGTTCGCTGCTGTTGAGCTGTTTGATGATTCCTGCGGCGCAGGCCGGCACCGCGTTAGTGGGTGGGCGGCTTATTGATGGATTTGGCCACAGGCCGATCGCCAATAGCGTTATATTGATTGAGGATGGCGTAATCCAGCAGGTTGGCAGCGTCGATTCTCTACCGATACCTGAGGGCTATGAGGTGGTGTCGACAGAAGGCATGGATGTGCTACCCGGCCTCTGGGAAAACCACGCGCACTTAATGTTGAACGGCCACTCCGACTATAAGCACTGGGATCTTACCTACCTGGACCGGCTTGCCGACGAGATCATGCCCGCGAGCGCGGTGCAGCTGCTGCTGGCCGGAGTGACAACCGCGCGGGACCTGGGCGCACCGCTGGAAGCTTCTGTATCCGTTAAGCAGCGCATCGAGTCGGGCAGTCTGCCGGGCCCCAGGTTGTTTATCTCCGGACCCTTTATTCAGCATGAACCATACCCCGGTACTGAGTTGTTTCGCTGGGGCATAGACGGTACCGGTGATGCCAAGCGCAAGGTAAAGAAACTTGCCGATGCCGGCGTGGACATCATCAAGCTGATCGACCAGGACAAGATGACGCTGGACGAGGCCCAAACCATCGTGGATGAGGCCCATGCACGAGGCCTGAAAGTGGTTGCCCACTCCCATCGCCCGGACGAGATTAGACGCGGATTAGCCATCGGCGTGGATAACTTTGAGCACACCGGGCTTACCACCGCTCCTGAGTATCCGCCCGATGTGATCGCGGCGCTGCGCGAACGCACGGCTACCGGCCGTGTGGCAGGCGGGCCACTATTTTGGACGCCCACGGTTGAAGGACTTTGGAATTATCTGGATACGGTAGACAACCCGGAAAAGCTGGATGACGATTGTTGGCACCGCGGCCTGGAACCTTCGACGATTGCGGACATCGAACAGTCCATCCAGCAGCCCGGCCAGCTGGCTTACTCGCAACTCACGCCCATCCGTAAGCCGACGCTAAAGCGAAAAATTAGCCAGCTACGTGAGGCGGGCCTGGTGCTGTTGGTAGGCACCGATAGCGGCATTCCGATGAAATTTCATTGCCAGAGTACCTGGAATGAGTTGGATGTCTGGGTTCGGGTGATGGATATCGACCCGATGACGGCTATCCGCGCGGCAACCTACTGGGGTGCTGTGATGATGGGCGTGGAAGATCGCTGGGGCACCGTGTCCGCTGGCAAATATGCCGACATCATCGCCGTTAAAGGCGACGTGTTACGGCACATCAACCTGCTGTCTCGAGTCGACTTCGTGATGAAGGGCGGAGTGGTGTACAAACAAGACGGCGTACCGGTAGAGGAAGCACTTCGGCCTCGATAAGCCTTTAATCAAACAGGATTGGATAAACAGATATGACTGATACCTACGAGCCACCTGAAGTCTGGACCTGGGATGCAGACAGCGGCGGACGCTTCGCCAATATTAACCGGCCGATCTCCGGTGCCACGCACGATAAGGACTTGCCAGTAGGTAAGCACCCACTTCAGCTGTATTCGCTGGCTACGCCAAACGGGGTAAAAGTCACCGTGATGCTGGAGGAGTTGCTAGCTCTGGGCCATCAGGGCGCCGAATACGATGCGTTCATTATTAATATCGGCGATGGTGATCAGTTTTCCAGCGGCTTCGTGTCAGCAAACCCGAACTCCAAGATACCGGCGATGGTTGACCACAGTACTGAGACGCCAACCCGCATCTTCGAATCTGGTGCCATCCTCGTCTATCTTGCGGAGAAATTCGGTGAATTTCTGCCAACTGAGCCTTCTGCGAGGGCGGAATGTATGTCGTGGTTGTTCTGGCAGATGGGTAGCGCGCCGTTTTTGGGCGGGGGCTTTGGGCACTTTTATGCCTACGCGCCGGAGAAGTATGAGTACCCGATCAATCGCTACACCATGGAAGTTAAGCGGCAGCTCGATGTGTTGGATCGCAATCTGGCGGAACGCGAATTTTTGGCCGGGGACGAGTATACGATTGCCGATATGGCCACCTGGCCCTGGTACGGCGTGGTGATAACCGGCGACATATACAACGCGCAGAAGTTCCTCGAGGTCGACTCTTACACCCACGTTAAGCGCTGGGCTGAGCAGATCGAAGCCCGTGAAGGTGTAAAGCGCGGGCGGCGCGTCAATCGCGTGTGGGGTCCGGAAGAAGAGCGTGTTGCCGAGCGCCATTACGCTTCCGATCTGGATATTGGATGAACCTCGGTCACGCCTTTTATCGCTACCTTCTGAACCCCGCCGTGCGCGGGGTTTTGCGTTCGCCGCTGCACGGTATTGTCAGTCGCAACGTCGGCATATTGCACTTCACCGGTCGCAAGAGCGGCCGTGCCCTGAGTACGCCGCTTAGCTACCTTCGCCAAGATGACAGGGTGTTGTTCCTGTCCAGCCTGAACACCGGCTGGTGGAAGAATTTTCGCGACGGACCGTCGCTGGTATCGGTTGAGATGGTAGGAGAGCGTTGGGGAGGCGTTGCCACACTTTACGAAGGCGACAGTGACGCGCTGCGTGAAAGAGTGCGTGACTTCATTACCGCCTTGCCTCGCGATGCTGTGGTGTACGGCATCAAGCTGAATCGCGACAAAACCCCGAATGAAACGAGCCTGGCGCAAGCTGCTCCGCGCCTTGTCCTGGTGGACGTTGCCTTACAGTAAGGCGCACTTAGGCCGTGTCTTCAGCAAACAGGTCAGCAGTTTGACCGGTAGTGTCGACCTGAACTGCATCGCCAATCCGTATCACGCCGCTGCGCAATATCCTGCAACACAGGCCGCCGTGACCCAGCATGGCAGCAACGCCACCTTTGCCCAACGCAGACTCCATACGCGAGCAGGGGTGACACAGCGCCCCTGCCTCAAACAGGGCGTCGCCGATGGTGAAGCGTTGATAGCGCAAGGCATGCAAGTTGATTCCGCTCACCACAAGGTTGCGGCGTAGAAGTGCAGGATCAATTGTTTCTTTGCCGAGAAAATGCGCCGTTTGCTGTATGAATTCCGCTGAGATCAGCGTGACCTGCCGCCCTGACCCAGGCGTTTTATCGATGCGGTGATCCCCTTCAAGCCCCCGGTCTTGTATTGCCAGCACTTGTTCCGGTGTGGCGATCTGCCCGCGACGTTCTGTGCGCAGGCCAATCCAACGAAGCTTGCCGGGTGACAGGTCGCGGGCGAATCGATCCAGTGGATTACTGCGTTTTCTCATGCTGACGCCTCGGTCATCTATCTCGCTTTAGTCGTGCAGATAGTTCAGGTGCGGTAAGCACCTGGAGATAAAGCCTGGAATTCAGTAGTAAGAGTTAGGAGATAAATCGGGATTGATTTCACCCGCCACCTCGTCGGGGTCGATGCCGCAGTCATACAGCGCAGCACGCACGGTCTCGACCTGTTCCAGCACCTTCTCATAACGATCACCGTATTCGTACTTGGTGACTTCTATGGCCTGGGGCATATAGGTGTAGGCAATTTTCAGAGCGGTGAGCTGTTCGTCGGTCATAGTGCGATACCTCTTCTGTAGCAAAGGATTAGTCAGCAAATCTCACTAAGTGTGATACCGATACTATTGGCGGTCCGCAAGGGGAGTAAAGTGCAACCTATGTGTCGAGTATGCACCACGAGAAGATGGTGGGCCCAGTAGGACTTGAACCTACGACCAATCGATTATGAGTCGACTGCTCTAACCAGCTGAGCTATGGGCCCTGTGCTGCGCCAATCGGCGCGACGCTTCGTTGGCGGTTATCACTCAACCGCCAGCGAGCGGCGAATTATAGAGTGCCAGAGCGGAGGCGTCACCTACATCGGATCGACTGCGTGCAGATACCCAAGCGCGCTTCAAATTAGGCTTCGACGAAATCGCCCCAGCGCTTCATGTACTGGATAAAGGCGGGCCCTAAGCCCTCTTTTACCAAATGCTGTTCCGTCACGGGTGTGGCAATGGGCTCAAAGTTGCTGTCCTGCTGGATACGTGTCGGCAGGTCATGGTGCAGTATGGCGCTGCGACCGGGTAGTATGAAGTCCGCGCCGGCATCGAGGCAATGCTGTGCCTCGGCAGCGCCTCGAATCTTACCGGCAACGCCGAGCTTTACCGTGCCTCGTTCAAAGTCGGTAAACCAGGAGAGTAAGCTGCGGCCCTGGTATTTTTTGTCTGCGGGCTCTTTGAACACGTCCCACAGGGACATATCGAGAAAATCAATTTTGCCTGCGCTGCAGAGCTGAATGGCAAGCTCTCGCACTTCGGCTAGTTCAATATCAAAGCCTTCAGGCGAAAGCCGCAGGCCCAGCAAAAAATCCTTACGGCACTGATCGCGCACGCCATCGATGATTTCAAAAATCAGTCTGGCGCGGTTTTCAGCATTGCCGCCGTAGTGATCTTCTCGCTGGTTGATTCCGGGGCTGAGGAATTGGCACAGTAGATATCCATGGGCGCCGTGCAGCTCAACGCCATCGAAGCCTGCCTTCTCTGCCCGCACCGCGGCGGCAATAAAGTCGTCCCGGACCTGTTC
Organism: Cellvibrionales bacterium; assembly: GCA_043585095.1. GTDB lineage: Bacteria > Pseudomonadota > Gammaproteobacteria > Pseudomonadales > Halieaceae > JANQIO01. The sequence continues at coordinate 3,160,711 of CP121321.1, read as the reverse complement.
CACTTCGGCAAGCTTTAGCGCCCGGGAGCCGGTCTCGGCGTCGTCAGAGGGGCAAACCGGGGCTTCACCGATCTCTTCTTCAGGCGAGCGCATACCGGCATGATGAAGTTGCAAAAGGGACAGACTGCCTTCAGCGCGGATGCCTTCAGCCAAACGCGTGAGGCCCGGAAGGTGGGTATCGGAAAAGCATCCAAGCTGACCCGGAAAGCCCTTGCCGATCGCCTGCACGTGCGATGCACAGGTCATCGTGGCGCCGAAGCCGCCTTTCGCGCGCATTACCAGCCATTGATATTCGTCGTCGGAGAGGGTGCCGTCATCGTGACTCTGGCTGTTAGTCATTGGCGCGAGCATGAAACGGTTGTGCATGTGGGTGCCACAGTCAAAGGTCAACGACGCAAATAGCTCGCTCATGGAGTCTCCAAAATAGGGGGTTACTGTTGGCTGCTAAGCCCGATGGATGTTAACAGCGCTTTCGTTTCAGCTCGCAGGCGTTCTACCGTGGTGCTTTTCTCGCGCAGCATCTTTTCCATGAACTGCAGGTAGAGAAAGTTCTGCATCTGCAGGCGCACGCGGGCTTGCAGAATACGGGGTCGAATGGGCTTTGAGATAAAGTCGGCACCGCCAGCATCCAGGCAGGCCTCCTCGACGTCATCGTCTTCTACACCGGTGAGGAATATCACCGGGATATCCGCCGTTGCGGGGTCGGCTTTCAGTCCAATACAGGCCTGTATGCCGGACAACCCGGGCATCATGACGTCCATCAGAATAAGGTCGACGCTGGTGTTGGCAGTTATCTCGAATGCTTCTTCGGCAGAAGAGGCCAGGCTGACGGCGTACTCATCGCTGAGCACGCCGTCAATGATGGAAAGCAGGCTGCGGTCATCGTCAACTACAAGGACGCGTCCAAGGACAGCCGCCTGCTCGTCCACTCGGCAGCTTACTCGTCGAGGAAGCTGCGCAAATGGTCAGACCGGGTCGGGTGACGCAGTTTACGAAGAGCTTTTGCTTCGATCTGTCGAATGCGCTCGCGGGTTACGTCGAACTGCTTGCCGACTTCTTCCAGCGTGTGGTCAGTATTCATGTCGATACCGAAGCGCATGCGCAGGACTTTGGCTTCACGCGCGGTAAGTCCGCCTAAGACGTCCTTGGTTGCTTCGTGCAGACCAGACCCGGTCGCAGAATCAACGGGCGACTCAATCGTGCCGTCTTCAATAAAGTCACCCAGATGGGAGTCTTCATCGTCGCCAATAGGCGTCTCCATCGAAATGGGCTCTTTGGCGATTTTCAGCACTTTGCGGACCTTGTCTTCCGGCATCTCCATGCGCTCGCCCAGTTCTTCAGGGGTGGGCTCACGTCCCATTTCCTGCAGCATCTGGCGAGAGATACGGTTGAGCTTGTTGATGGTCTCAATCATGTGAACAGGAATACGGATGGTGCGTGCCTGATCCGCGATGGAGCGGGTGATGGCCTGGCGAATCCACCAGGTTGCGTAGGTCGAAAACTTATAGCCGCGACGATATTCAAATTTATCGACCGCTTTCATCAGGCCGATGTTGCCTTCCTGGATCAAGTCGAGGAACTGCAGTCCGCGGTTGGTGTACTTCTTGGCGATTGAAATCACCAGACGCAGGTTTGCCTCGACCATTTCTTTCTTGGCGCGACGGGCCATGGCTTCGCCCATGGACATGCGGCGGTTGATTTCCTTGATCTCGGTAACCGTGAGGCTGTTGGCCTCTTCGATTGCAGCCAGGCGACGCTGTGCGCGCTGGATGTTGTCTTTTTCAGCCGCCAGTTTGGCCGCGTAGTCTTTCTTGGCGCGGGTATGCTTGCTGACCCAGCGCAGATCGGTCTCACTGCCCTGAAAGCTCTTGATGAACTCCATGCGGGGCAGGCCACAGCCACGCACAGCGATCTGCATGATCTCGCGCTCCTGGCTGCGAACCTGCATCAGCGCATCACGCGCCTGATCGGTCATGGGATCAAAAACACGCGGTGTCAGCTTGAGGAACTTGAACAGCTCAGACAGCTTTTCCAAATCTTTGACAGCGGTCTTGCCGTTGCGGCCTTCTTTGGCAATCGATTTCTCGGACTTGTTGTAGGCGCGCTTGATGGCTGCGAAGCGCTTTTTGGCCTCTACGGGGTCGGGGCCGGAATCGCCTTCTTCTTCGTCGTCAGTCTCGCCGTTATTTTTGGCTTCCTGAGCGGCAGCGACTTCAGCAGCTGACGGGACGTGGTCCGCGGGGTCCAAATAGCCCACCAGAATGTCTGCCAAACGGCGCTCTTCTGACGTGACTCTGTCGTACTCGTCGAGAATGTATTTCACGGAGCCGGGGAAGTAGGCCAGCGCGGCCATTAGCTCGCGGATGCCTTCTTCGATGCGCTTGGCGATAACGATTTCGCCTTCGCGGGTGAGTAGTTCAACAGTGCCCATTTCACGCATGTACATGCGCACAGGGTCGGTGGTGCGTCCCGCCTCGGTTTCGACTGCGGCAAGGGCCGCAGCGGCTTCAGCGGCGACGACATCGTCCGCGGAAGAGTCACCTTCGGTGATTAGAAGTGTGTCGGCATCGGGGGCAACCTCGAACACCTGTATGCCCATGTCGTTGATCATCTGAATGATGTCTTCAACCTGATCGGGGTCTGAGATGTCCTCAGGCAGGTGGTCATTGACCTCTGCGTAGGTCAGATAGCCTTGTTCTTTGCCCTTGGCAATTAATGCCTTAAGACGAGACTGTTGTTGAACCGCGTCGTTCATCAAATGCTAACCTTCGTTTGTATTGTGACAGTTGTTATAAAATTCACAGTGGCGTTCCACTCGTCCCCACCACCCGCGGCGGGTTTGTAAAAACATCCCGGCTGGTTCGTGAATAAAAGCCGAATATTATACCCGTATGGGGGCGCTCTAGGCTATAAATTAACCAGTTACCATACGGTGCTGATGCGCTTGCCATGCGAGTTTGCGTTTTCTTCACAAGTGCCTGCGGGCTAAATTGAAGAATGCCTCGCTCGCATGGAGTGATTTCGGGCTTTTGAAGCCGCTCTCAAGCAGGTTTTTGTGGAAGTCTTCCCGGCTAATCCGCGCTTCAACGGCGCCTTGGACACGCCGCTATTTACGCCCTAGACACGCCACTATTTACGCCGCTACTTACGCCCTAGTCACGCCGTTACTTACGCCCTCGCTCGTCATCATGGCGGTGCTTATCCCTTAGCGCCTGCATGATCTGCTGCTTCTCCACGTCGCTGATATCAGCGTAGTTCCTACTTCTTATGTTGTCGACTCGGGCTTCAAAATTTTGCCGCTCTGGGTGCTTGAGAAGCCGCGCCAGCGTGTCGGTAAACTCGTTCTCGATGCCCTCATTTGGAATAAGCCGCTCCTGGCTGGCCAGCCGATTTAGCAACTCGCCTTCCGGGGTGCCATACCAATGCCCAAGTAACATATGAGTGGTGGATTCTGGCCGTCGCTTCAACAGCTCAACCAGTTCACGCAGCAGTGCCGCATCGTCCCCGGGGAGCGCCTCAAGTGGCCCTGTATTCTGCACGGACTGCACAACTGACGGTTGATGCAGTAGCAAAAAGATTGCCATTTGTACCAGACCGTTAGGGCCTGATTGACTGCGCGCGACGGGCTGACGCTGGCGTGGTGCCGGCCTCTGTGCGGCCTTCTGCGCCGGCGTTGACGCCTCAGGTTCCGGGGCGGGTGTTGGATCGACAATGCGCGTCAGCGTTTCAACCTGCATATCGGTGCGCTGGGCCAGCGACTGATACATCAGCTCCTTGTAAACACCCGCGGGCAGTTTCGCTAATAAGGGAGCCGCAAGCTTGCTCAGCCTGGCTTTGCCGTCCAGTGTGCCGATATCAATGCCTTCCGCCAGTGATTGAAACAGAAAGTCTTCCAGCGGCATGGCCCGGTCGGTGAGCGCGCGAAAATGCTCTGCGCCTTTCGCTCGCACCAGCGTGTCGGGATCCTCACCTTCGGGCAAAAACAGAAAGCGCGCTTGCCGGCCGTCCTGCATGCTGGGCAGTGCAGATTCAAGCGCGCGCTGGGCGGCTTTGCGGCCGGCGTCGTCGCCATCGAAGCAAAACACCACCTCCGGGCAAAGTCGGTAGATTTTTTCAAGATGCGCAGGGCCTGTGGCGGTGCCCAGCGTTGCCGTGGCGTAGCTAATGCCGTTCTGCGCGAGGGCAATAACGTCCATATAGCCCTCAACAATGACCACTCGCTGCAGTTGACGATTGGCCTGCTTGGCTTGATACAGGCCGTACAGTTCCCGCCCCTTTTGGAACACGGGCGTCTCTGGCGAGTTGAGGTACTTGGGCTTATCGTCCCCCAACACCCGGCCACCGAGGGCAATGATGCGTCCTCTGGCATCGCGGATCGGGAACACCACGCGTTCCCGGAAGCGGTCGTAAAGGCGGCCGCTTTCGTTCTCGACCAACATGCCCGCGAGCTTGAGCTGTTCGGTTCGTTCTGGTGTTGTACCCAGCGCCTTGAGCAGGTTGTCCCACCCCGGCGGGGCAAAGCCGAGATCAAATTGCTTGGCAATCTCGCCGGTTAGCCCGCGTTGCTTTAGATAGTCCACCGCGGCGGCCTTGCCCGGGTGCTCCCTGAGCTGGCGCTGATAAAAAACCGCCGCCTGCTCCAGCAATGGGTATAACTCACGTTGGCCCTGATCACGCTCGCGGGAGGCTGTGCTCTCTTCCCTGGGCACTTTCATGCCCAGGTTGTCAGCTAACGACTCGACGGCGGCGGGGAATTCCAGGTTTTCGTAGTCCATCAAAAAACCGAGAGCATTGCCTCCAGCGCCACAGCCAAAGCAGTAGTAAAACTGCTTTTCCGGGTTCACGCTGAAAGAGGGCGATTTTTCTTGATGGAAGGGGCAGCAGGCCATGTAGTTCTTGCCGCTTTTTTTAAGCTTTACCCGGCGATCAACCACGTCAACGATGTCCGCCCGGTCGAGCAGGTCATCGATAAATGATTGTGGGATCAATCCCGCCATGGATCTCCGGTATGCGTTGTTTGCAGTGGCGTTGGTTGTGCCAGCCTGCGGAGCAAGCTTAGTCTAGCGCAATGTGGTGGTGCTGCCTGCGCGTGTCTTTGCGCGGCGTGCGGTGGGGCGTTAAAAAAGGCCTGGCGTACCGCCCGCCTGACGCGGTGCTGCTAGCCTTGCAGCTTGGCTTTGACCAACGCTGAGACGGCACCGATGTCAGCTTTACCCTGAAGCTGAGGCTTCAGCTTACCCATAACGGGCCCCATTGCCTGCATGCCGGTGGCATCGACTTCGGCGAGGGCCGCATCAATCAGCGCGTTCACTTCGTCCTCGCTCAATTGCTCGGGAAGGAACTCCTGTATCACGGTAATTTCAAAGTTTTCCTGAGCCGCGAGCTCATCCCGTCCGGCATCGCTGTATTGCTGTGCGGAGTCGCGTCGTTGCTTGAGCATTTTGTCTAGCACGGTCAGTACGCGAGCATCATCCAGCTCTATGCGCTCGTCGACTTCAATGCGCTTGAACTCTGATTGGATCAAACGAATAGTTTGCAGCCGTGGCTTATCTTTGGCTCGCATGGCGGCTTTCATTTCGGCTTGAATAACGTCTTTTATGGGGGATGCGCTCAAGATCTTATCCTCGGATCGTTTTCACGGGGCGAACAATGTAAGCGGATGGAGCCTGATCTGCAAAGCGTATGAGAGTGCTTACAGAGCCAGAAAAGACGTGTCGAAAGGGTTCGAAAAGGTGTGGCTGAAGTGTCTGCCCCGGCCGCCCTGATTGGCGCCCGGCGGGCAGCAGGGCATTAATACAGACGAACGCGCTTTTTGTTTTCGCGAGACAGCTTTTTGGCGTGACGCTTTACAGCAGCGGCAGCAGCACGCTTGCGAACCGTTGTGGGCTTCTCGTAGTGCTCGCGCTTGCGAACTTCAGACAGCACACCGGCTTTCTCACAGGAACGCTTGAAGCGGCGCAGTGCGATATCGAATGGCTCGTTCTCTTTAATCTTAATATGAGGCATTAACTCTTTACCTGTTGTACGTGCTGCTCACAGCACTGTTTACGGTACTTGCTGGTGCTGCGCCGATGAGTTCCAAAATATGCGGGAGGCCGCATGAACTCTGGTGCCACTCATCTGCGCTGGGCGGTCCAGCATCAAAAGGGCGCGCATTTTAAACCGCCGGCCAGCAGATTGCAAAGCATGGTTTTAGCGCCATTCCGGGTCAGTCGTCCCAGGCTGTGGGTGATGTCAGCGAGGCGATTCGGCTGGCTTAGCGTCTGCCCCTTTATTATCATGCCGCGTTCTTTGAATGTTGGCCAAACCATGCGTGTACTGGGTATAGAGACTTCCTGCGACGAAACCGGTATTGCTGTCTACGACAGCGACCGGGGCTTGCTGGCGGATGCGCTGTACAGCCAGATTGCGGTGCATCGAGAATACGGTGGTGTGGTACCTGAACTGGCGTCCCGCGACCACGTTCGTAAGACTCTGCCGCTCATTGAAGAGGTGCTTACCGAAGCGGGCTGTCCGCGCCCGGATGCCGTGACTTATACAGCAGGCCCGGGGCTGGTGGGCGCTTTGATGGTCGGCGCCACGCTGGCAAGGGCGCTGGCATTGGGTTGGGGTGTGCCGGTTTTGGGGGTACACCACATGGAGGGTCACCTGCTGGCGCCCATGCTGGAAGATGATCGGCCTGATTACCCGTTTATTGCGCTGCTGGTATCGGGCGGACACTCACAGTTAGTGCGGGTCGATGGCATTGGTCAGTATCGCCTGCTGGGTGAGTCTGTCGATGACGCCGCCGGTGAGGCCTTTGATAAGACCGCCAAGCTGCTCGGTGAACCCTATCCCGGTGGCCCCAATGTCGCGCGCTTGGCCGAGCAGGGTGATTCGGCGCGTTTTAACTTTCCGCGACCGATGGTGAAAAAGCCCGGCCTTAACTTTAGCTTCAGCGGCTTAAAGACGCATACGCGGCTAACGCTTGAGGTCCTGGGTGGAACCGATGCGGCCTCTGCGCAGGACCGTGCTGATGTCGCGAGAGCGTTTCAGGATGCCGTTGTGGATACTCTGGTAATCAAGTGTCGGCGCGCGCTGGATCAGGAGCAACTCGATACCCTGGTTATCGCCGGCGGAGTTTCGGCCAATACCCATCTGCGTCTGCGGCTGGATGAGGCGCTTTCTGCGCGGGGCGGTCGGGTTTACTACCCGGCGTTGCGCTACTGCACTGACAATGGCGCCATGATTGCCTATACCGGCTGTCAGCGCCTCATGGCGGGCGAGTCAGATCCAGACAATGTGCCCGTGCGACCGCGCTGGTCACTGGAATCCCTGCCGCCTTTGGGCGGCGCGCAGCAGGCAGCGTAATGGATAAGGTTTACCTCAAAGATCTGGAGATTGAAGCCGTTATCGGAATTCATCCGTGGGAACGCGAAGTGCGGCAGACTTTGCTGCTACAGCTCGAACTCAGTACCGATACGGCTGCAGTGGCCGCTGCGGGCGATATCGCCGCCGCCGTCGACTACAGCGCCGTGGCTGACCGCCTGACCAGCCTGGTACAGCAAGGTTGCTATGAGCTACTGGAAACGCTCGCTGAAGACGCAGCGGCGATGCTGTTTAAAGAGTTTGGTGTGCAGTGGCTGCGCTTGCAGGTCGGCAAACCCGGCGCGGTGGCCTCGGCCCGGGAAGTCGGGGTAGCCATAGAGCGGAGCGTCAAAGCGTAATGACCTCGGTATTACTGGGTATTGGCAGCAATATGTCGCGAGAGGCGAATATCGCCACCGGGCTGTCGATGCTGGATCAGGAGTTCTCGCTGTTAAGCGGATCATCTGCCTGGGAAAGCGACGCGCTGGGCTTTGAGGGTCCCGCCTTTATCAATATGGTGGTGGAGCTCGATGTACAAATGGGCGTCGGCGAATTGGCGCGATTTCTCCGGCAAATGGAGTATCGCATGGGCCGCCCTCGCAACGCGTCGCGGTTTAGCTCGCGAACCCTGGATATCGACATTCTTGAGTTTGGCGATTGCTGCGGTGAGCGCGATGGCATTGCGCTGCCGCGCGGAGAAATTCTGGAGAATTCCTATGTGCTAGCGCCGCTGGCTGAACTGGTGCCCGCGCGGCGGCATTCTGGCACAGGGAAGTCTTTTGCAACGCTCTGGGAGGAGCGCCAACCGACAATGCAGCCCATTGAAAAGATAGCCTTTAAGAGTGAGCGCTGGGCGCTGCCGTTTCAACGAGCGTGATTGCCTGGTAGCGAGAGCGTCTCACCGCTAGCGCTATTAGCGCCTTGTCGGTTTAATCAAAGAGCGCATCGAGCTCGGCAATACGTTGCTCCTTCAAGCGCGCGGCAATTTCATGCCCTGCGTAACCTTGTGCAGCGATTGCCGCGGCATCCACGTTGGCCATGCACTCTCTGTTGCGGTCCCAGAATGCAGTGTCTGCATCCGGGGCCCACACGGCTAACAGTTCCAACAGCTTGGTAAAGCGCTCTGGTCTGCGCAGTGCGTCACAGTGTTCAAGAAGCGCAAGCCTTTCATTGGCTGGCACATTGCTGGCAGCTAACAGCGTTTGTTGGTGATTGCACCAGAGGCTGGCTAATTCCCGATACCGCTTGGGTGCATTGAGTCGCTCACACAGGCTATCTAAAGACGGCTTGGGTAACCCCGACAATAATGCTGCAAATCGAAGAGTACAGTCTTCGCTGTTCGCGCTGACCTTTTGCAGTCGTTCGATGGCTGGAGCAATCGGTAGCAGTTCCGGGAATAGCGCCTCTGCAGCCTGGCACTGGGTTAAGGCGTCGAAGAATATCCACGGGGATTCTGTGCTCAGTGCGCGCTCGGTCTCTGACCAGATACGTTCGGCAGAGAGCGTTAGCAGCTCGCCACTTTGGCTGATCGCCGTCATTAACGCGAGTGTTTCGTCGGCAATCCGGAATCCCAGGCTGTTGAATCGGGCCGCGAAGCGAGCGACACGCAGCACCCGCAAAGGGTCTTCGGTAAACGCATCTGAAACATGGCGCAGCAGGCGATCAGCCAGATCGCTTTGACCTCCGTAGGGGTCGATCAATGCACCGTCTGCGGACTGCGCGATAGCGTTAACGGTGAGATCTCGTCGGCGTAAGTCCTCTTCTAAGGTGACATCCGGGCTACTGTGAACCTCAAACCCGCGATGGCCGTGCCCCCGTTTGCGCTCTGTGCGTGCCAGTGCATATTCCTCACTGGTGTCGGGGTGTAAAAAGACAGGAAACTCTCTTCCTACCTGGCGGAATCCCTGCTCGTCCATATCCTTTGGCGTTGCGCCAACAACCACCCAATCTCGCTCAGAGACTGCCAGGCCCAGCAAGTGATCGCGCACCGCGCCGCCCACCAGGAAGGTCTTCATTGGGCTGCCAGCTTCATTGGCACTGACATCGGAACCACTCGCCGGTTTCAAGACACAGAGCGGACAGCTGTTGCCCCCATACGCAGCCGGTGTCCATAGCGTAAAGGTTCTCTCCACAGGCCTGTCCCTGCAGGGCGGCCCAGTGCCCGAAAATCAGTTTTTCGGAACCGACATTTTGTTGGGTATAGCTGAACCAGGGCGCAACGATGCGGCCCGGGTTCGGCTTCTTACCCTTGCTGGCAAGATCGAGCTGGCCGTTAGCATATACAAAGCGCATGCGAGTCAGGTAATTGGTAATGGTGCGCAGCCTGGGATAGCCGGTCAGGCGATCGTTCCAGCGTCGCGGTGTGTTGCCATACATTCTAGCGAGAAACTTTCGCCAGTCCGGGCCGCGTAGCGCGGCTTCCACCTCGCGAGCGTAGCCCTGCGCCTGATCTAGCGTCCAGATATGAGGAATGCCGGCGTGCACCATGGTGAACCCATTCTCGCTGTACAGCAGCGGGCAGTGCCGCAGCCAGTCGAGTAATTCATCGCGATCGTGTGCGGTGAGTATTTTATCGATAGTGTCGCCGCGGCTTTTTTTGCGAAGGCCATTGGCTACCGCAAGCAGGTGAAGGTCGTGATTGCCCAACACGCAGGTGATGCTGTCGCGTCGTTTGTAGAGGTAGCGCATTGTGCGTAGGGAATCGGGTCCCCGGTTAACCAGATCGCCCACCAGCCAAAGCCGATCGCGATCCCAGTCGAAATTAGCGTGTTTGAGCAGGCACTTTAGCGGTTCCAGACAGCCCTGGAGATCGCCCACTGCGTAGGTAGCCATGATATGAGGTGCTCGCGGTCGCCTGGTCTCAGACCGTCGTATGGTAGACGGACGCCGCGTGGGCGTGCCTACTTAAAGGTGCCGTAACTGGCACAACAGCTTGTTTTTGCTTTGGGTTTTCGCCTGATCCATGTTGCTTGGCTACCATCACTGCGTCTCGCTCTGTTGGTCGTCGGTCTCGTCGTTGAGCATCTCGCCAATCGACATAAACTGTTGCAGGTTCAGGGTTTCTGCACGCGCGCTGGGTGCTATGCCCAGCTCCTCCAATTGTTGCACGGTCACCAGATCCCGCAAGGTGTTGCGTAGAGTTTTTCGTCGCTGTGCAAATGCTGCTGTGACCACGCGCCGCAGGCGCTTTTCCGTTTGCTGATCCTGGTCTTCCGGTCGAGGGGTCAGCCGCACGATGGCGGAAACCACTTTGGGCTGGGGATTGAAGGCCGCGGGTGGCACTTCAAACAAAGCCTCTACATCGCAGTAGTACTGTGCCATGACGCCAAGCTTGCCCCAGGCTTTGTTGCCCGGCGTTGCTGCCAGGCGGTTAACCACCTCGCGTTGCAGCATAAAGTGCATATCCTCGATAACGTCAGCATAGCTCAACAGGTGGAATAGCAGCGGTGTAGAGATGTTGTAGGGAAGATTGCCGACGATCTTGAGTTTCTCGCCTTCCAGTACCAGCGACGCAAAATCGAAGCGCAACGCGTCTGCTTGATGCAACGCGAAGTTTGAGCGATCGCCGAAGGCGGCTTCCAGACCCGGCACCAAATCCCGATCCAGCTCGATGACGTGCAGATGCGCGCCCGTCGCCAGCAAGCCGTGCGTGATTGCGCCCTGACCGGGACCGATCTCTACAACTCTCTGATCGCCGCGCGCATCCACTGCATCGACGATGCGTCCAACGATGTGATCGTCCTGAAGAAAGTTCTGGCCGAAGCGTTTGCGCGCTCTATGCTTATTCACGATGCGGCGCTGTCGGCCAGTTGCCGCGCCAGAGCAATCGCCTCCGCAAGGCTGCCTGCATCGGCGCCGCCTCGACCCGCGAGATCCAGTGCTGTGCCGTGGTCTACCGACGTGCGAATGATGGGCAAGCCCAGAGTGACGTTCACGGCGCGACCGAAGCCCGCGTACTTCAGCGTAGGCAAACCCTGATCGTGATACATGGCGAGAACGGCATCGCAGCGCGACAGGGCGTCTTGGCCAAATGCCGTATCGGCAGGCAGAGGGCCGAGCAGCTGCATGCCCTCTGCACGAAGCTGCTCCAGGGTAGGTGTAATGACGTCTCTTTCTTCTGTTCCCATGTGTCCGCCTTCGCCAGCGTGGGGGTTGAGCCCGAGCACAGCGATGCGCGGCGCTGACAATGCAAACCGAGTCAGCAGATCTTGATGCAGGATTCGCAAGGTCTGTCGCAAGCGTTGCGGTGTGATAGCCGCTGACACAGCAGACAGCGGCAAATGGGTGGTGACCAGGGCGACGCGCATTTCGGGGCAGACCAGCAGCATGACAACATCTTCCACGCCGCAGGCTTCTGCTAGAAACTCGGTGTGTCCCTGAAAGGGCACCCCGGCATCATTGATGACGGACTTCTGCACCGGGGCGGTCACCATGGCGGCAAACTCACCGCTGAGACAGCCTTCACTCGCGCGCTTGAGCATGCTCAGCACGTACGGTGCGTTCTCTACTGAAAGCGTTCCGGGCGTTACGGGGCTGGCAAGATCCAGCGCAGCCACTTGCAATGAGCCAGCCGGGGTCGGTTGCGGTTTGTCTTCGGGGTTGTAGCGGTGCAGCTGTATTGGCAGGTTGAGGGCGGCGGCGCGCTGCTGCAGAAGCGTCGGGTCGGCAAGGACTACAAGCTGGTCGTCGCAGCCTTGCTGAGCAAGCTGAACCAATAAATCCGGGCCGATACCGGCAGGTTCGCCGGAGGTGATAGCGATGCGATTGCAGGTCATGCTGGGTCGGATGATGTCGGCTTACTCGATACCAACTTGCCTGATATCAGCTTACTTGATGTCAACGAAGGCCTCGTCACGAATTTTGCGTAACCAGGCGTCCAGCTCTTCTTGATACTTGCGTTGGTGAAGCATTTCTCGCGCTCGATTCTTCACAACGACATTGGACATATCTTCTTGTCGCCTGTCGAGAACCTCAAGAATGTGCCAGCCGAATTGACTCTCGATGGGTTTGGAAATCGTGTTCAGGGCTGTCGAGTCCATGGTGTTTTCGAATTCTGGCACCATCTGCCCCGGCATTGCCCAGCCCAGGTCGCCGCCTTCCTGCGCGGAGCCAATGTCTTCCGAATACTCGCGCGCGAGTTCACCAAAGTCCGCCCCGCCAATGATCTCCTCCCGCAGGTCCTCGGCTAGCTGACGGGTCTCCTCGTTGCTGCGAATGGCGGATGGCTTCAGCAAGATATGACGCACCTTGGTTTGCTGAACCAGCATCTCACCGCCTCGTTTCTCAGCGAGGAATACCAGATGGAAGCCACTGGCGCTGCGTAACGGCGCGGCGGTCTCGCCGATTTTGAGATTCGGTGCCACGTCAGCAAATAGGCTGGGCAGTCCGTCCTTCGGGCGCCAGCCCAGGTCGCCACCTTTGAATGGCAGGCCGCTTTCGCTGATGGCTCGATCAAATGACTCTCCGGACTCAATCCGTGCGTAAACGTCGTTGATCTGCTGCTCAATGTCTTTGTCTTCTGCGCTGCCGGGGGCTCCCGATACGGGCAGAAGTGCGTGAATCAAATGGTACTCTTCAGCGGTAAGCCGCTTGCCTTCTTCTGATTCCAAAAAATTCTCGACTTCCTGGTCGGTGATTTCAACGCGTTGATTAACGTTGCCCTGCTGGACACGTTGGATGATAAATTCCTGACGTACCTGTTCGCGCATGGCCTCGTAGGATTTGCCTTCGCGCACTAACTGGGCCCGGAACTGTTCGAGGCTCATATTATTTTGTGCCGCAATTCGGTTGAGCGCGCCATTCAGCTGCGCATCGCTTACGCGCACGCCAACACGGCGACCCTTTTGTAGTTGGATGCTTTCGATGATCAGTCTATCCAGCGTATCGCGCACCATAACCTCCTGGGGCGGGACCTGGCCACCCTGGCGCTGCATGCTCTCCTTTACCATGGCGAGCCGCTGGCGCAGTTCGCTGGCCATGATGACGTCGCTTTCGACAATCGCTACCACCGAATCCAGAATTTGGGTTTGGGCTGTGGCCGCTGGTGCACAGACGGTGGCTATTACTGCCAGCAAGATGGCGCTTGCGCTTCGTTTGGCTGCACCCGGCCGGGTTTTAGACTGTCCTGATGAGTGCTTATAGATCACTGTCGTTATATCCTCGAATGAATTCTTCCAGCAGTTCGCTGACGCGAGTTCCCAGGCCGCCTAAGCCCTTGAGTTGGAACTCAAGATACGTGGCGTTTTCATATTCGACCAGCACCGGCTGGTTTCGGTTCGTTGCCTGATCAATATATCTTTGGTGTACCAAACGCAGTCGCCAGCAACAGCTATTGTACTCGATTCCGAGCATGTCATTGAGGCGTTCATCTGCTTCCAAATCATAGAGCGACCGCAAGAAAACTCGCCACTCACGGTTTATGGGCCAGTAGGCTGAGACGTCCACCTGATCAATATCCAGGCCCTGATTGCGAGTCGTTGGATTGCGCCGAAAGCTATAGCCCATATTTACCACGGCACCGTTATCACCGCGCCATCCAAGCTGCAGGGTTGATTGGTCCAACTCGCTCTCATCGGTATTCCACAGAAAAGCTGAGCGGAAATCCCAGTTGGACGCCAGCGCCAGTTCTAACTCGGCTGCGATAGCGGAGCTGCTGGTAAGATCCTGTTGCTGTATGCCGTTGAGCCCCACCAGCCTGTCATCAAAGTAGACGATTTGTCCGAGGCTGGCGGCCAGCTTTTGATTGCCCGTCGTAGCGTCCATCAGGCGGGTGGTGAGACCGACGGTGATCTGATTGGAGTCGTCGATCCTGTCGTTGCCAGAAAAACGACTCTCTCGGTAGAGCTGGTTATAGGTGAATGTCAGTTCCGAGGAGTCGAAGTTAGGTAGCGCATTTTTCTCCTCCCGCTCAGACCACAGGTAATACATGCGTGGTTCCAGTGTTTGCAGACCCCACCGTGTATCCCGTTCAAAATACAAACCCCCGTCCAGGCTTAGCATTGGCGCGCCGACGTCAGGCCGGTCTTCGACTCGACCGTCAAACAGGATGTCCTCGTCGAGGCTGTAATTGAGCTGTCGATATTTGGCCGTCGGTGTCAAAAACCCCCATATCCACTTCATAGGATAATTAACACCAATCTCGTTATAGAGCCGGTGCCCGGTTGGCTCGTCGTCGTGATCAAAGTAGGCATAGTCGCTTTGCCAAAGCAGGTTGGGTGCGAAGGACTTCTCCGTCGCCGTCCGCGCCAGCGTGAGCTGGGGAAGCTTGCTGTATGGATCGCGCACAACGTCCCGGGCAATGGTCTGGAAGGATTCCACGCGCAGACTGGCTAGCCAATTGTCGCCGAGGTAATCGACTTCACCGCGTTGCAGCAGATGTGTTGACTGCTTTTGTTGCAACGTAGTGGTGCCGATATCGTTGAAGTACTCGTCGTCACTGGTTCGCGTAAACTTAATGTTGGTGCGCCAGCGTTCACCAAAGAGGCCGCGCTGGTCGGCCGTCGCAAGCCAACGGTCGCCGTCTTGCCCGGGCACGTCGAGTTGGTACTGTTCATCTCCACCAATATAGGCGCCCCCCAACTCCCAGGAGCCGAATGTGTCGGATAGATAGCGGAACTCCAGTTCGCTAAGCAGGCCCCTGTCGGTGATCCATCGCGGCGTGAAGGTTGCGTCCATATTGGGCGCCAGATTGAAGTAGTAGGGCGCTGCCAGATCCAGTCCGCCGTTGGAGTCATCGGTGATTTCCGGGAACAGGAAGCCAGACTTGCGGCGATCGTCCAGCGGGAACTGTATCCACGGTGTGTAAAAAATGGGTACGCCTTCAAAGCTGATTTTGGCATCTCGCGCAGTGCCCACACCGCTGTCGGGGTCGAGCTCGATCTCGCCTGCTATCAGCTGCCAGTCATTGGAGTTTGGTGGACAATAGCTGTAGTAGCCGTCGTCCAGCTCCAGCACACCGTCACCGCGACGCACCACGAGATCGGCGCCGCCGCGAAGGTGCTGATCGTGCAATACAAACTGATTTGCCGTCAGCCTAGCTTCGCCGGAATTGGCGTCTACTGACCCCGTGGCACCTAACAGCAAGACACCGGGCTCTCTGATTTCGACGTCGCCCAGCAGAGTGGCATTGCCCGTGGCGCGGTTATACTCAGCCTCGGATGCGCGAATACGCCGATAGCCCTGGCGCGCCTCCAGTCCGCCCGAGAAGCGGATCAAATCACCTTGCAACTCCGTGCGCGGAGATTCAGCTTCAATGTCGGCCAACGCCGGATCAAGTGAGGTATCCAGATCGCGCAGCGGGTCGAGGTAGCTGCCACCGCAGCGTTGGCTTCTCAGCGCCGTTCTCCCTGTCTCAAGCAGGCCACTCCAGTCCAGCGATGGCATGGAAGTCGCGCAGCTTTGCTCGGCTGCTGGCAGGTCGCTGGCTGCTGCTGTGCAGGCCCTGCTATCCTCGTTATCCGCAAAGGCGGTCGTGGCTACGCCGGCATACATGAACAGGCAGGCAAGCAGGCAGGCACCGACCGGCGAAGCGATAGCACAGATGTAAACGCCATTAGGCGAGGGCCTGATCATGGGTAATTGCAGACTATGAGTCATGAAATACAAGGGGAGGGCATGATAAAGCATTCTCGACAGGCGCGCCCGCGTTGATGGGCGACCAGGATGTGCGCTTGACCGCATTGCGGGCATGGTCGGAAGCAGAGATGCCAACGACAGCTAACGCCGTTTGGTCTGCCGTAGAAGGTGATGCGGGCAGCCGCCGTTATTTCCGCTTGCAGCAATCGAGCGGCACGCTCATCGCCGTGGATGCGCCGCCCGAGACCGCCAATACCAGCGCTTTTATTGATATCAGGGCGCGCTTGGCTGCTGCGGGGCTGGGGGTTCCTGAACTGTTCGCAGTCGATCTTGAAAACGGCTTTATGCTGCTTGAGGATTTGGGGCAGGTGCACTTGCAGGACATACTGGATACAGATTCCCCGTCACCGAGTTATCTGGGCGCAATCCCTCTTTTAATGGACGTGCAGGCCACCGACACGCAGGGCCTGGCAGAATATGATCAAGCGCTTTTGAGCGAAGAGCTTTCACGTTTTCCCCGTTGGTTCTGTGAGGCGTTTCTGGGACTGGAGCTGACCCCGGCGTTTACAGCACGGTTCGCCGATCTCGAGCGACATTTGATCGACGACGCTATGGCGCAGCCTCAGGTTTTTGTTTACCGGGATTATCACTGCCGTAACTTATTGCAACGGCAGGCAGGCGGCGCATCCAATGGCCTGGGGCTTATTGACTTCCAGGATGCCGTGCGCGGCCCGCTCTGCTACGACCTCGCGTCTTTGCTTAAAGACTGTTACGTCAAATGGCCGGCTCAACAAGCGCAGCAGTGGGCTCTGGCGTTTCGCCAGGCACGCCTGGCACGGAAGCTGCCCGCCGCGGCAAGCGACGCGGAATTTCTGCGTTGGCTAGACTGGATCGGCCTGCAGCGGCATTTGAAAGTATTAGGCAACTTTACCCGGCTTGCTGTTACGCAGGATCGACGGCGCTATCTAGGAGACGTGCCCTTAGTGCTGGAATACATAAGCGAGGTCTTGTCGCGCTACGCTGAGTTCAACGAACTGCGCGTGTGGTGGTGTGAGGAACTGCTGCCGCAGGCGGCTTTGCAGGACTGGGGCTCGCCTTCATGAGTCTTAAACCCGCACCGCGCCCTCAAGTCACCGATGGGATGCTGCAATGAAAGCCATGGTGCTGGCAGCGGGTTTCGGAGAGCGCATGCGTCCGCTGACTGAAACCACCCCCAAGCCGCTGCTGACCGTCGGCGGCAAGGCGCTGATCGATCACCACATGGGACGTCTGGTGGACGCTGGCTTCGATGAGTTTGTGATCAACGTGTCCTGGCTGGCAGAGCAAATCGAGGCACATTTCGAGGAGAGTTCTCTGTCGATCCAGTTTTCGAGAGAGGCCCAGCCGCTGGAAACAGCAGGGGGAATAATTCAAGCCCTGCCCTTGTTGGGTGATGCGCCTTTTTTGGTCGTCAACGCCGATGTCTGGACCGATATGCCAGTTCCGACAGCGCGTAAGGGTCAACCGCCGGTCGGCGGCGCTCATCTGGTGCTAGTCGATAATCCTGAGCACAACCCGGATGGGGATTTTACGCTTAGCGCGTCAGGCCAGTTGAGCAGAGAGACAGGGCCGAGGCTGACTTACTCGGGCCTGGGTATTTTTACCCCTGATTTTTTTGAGGGGGTGCCCCAGGGGAATCGGCCGCTGCTGCCGCTTCTGGAGCGCGCGGCGAGTCGGGGTTTGCTCACTGGCGAGCATTATCAAGGGCGCTGGGTCGACGTGGGTACACCACAACGGCTGGCGGCGCTGGATGCCGAACTGGCCATCCATTAGAATGCCGGATTTTTCAGGGATAGCGACATGCGCGATTACCAGATAGCACCTTCTATTCTGTCAGCCGATTTCGCTCGGCTAGGTGAAGAGGTGGACGCAGTGTTGGCCGCGGGCGCTGATGTCGTGCACTTCGACGTGATGGACAATCATTACGTGCCCAACCTGACCATTGGACCGATGGTGTGCAAGGCGCTGCGTGACTATGGCGTGACCGCGCCGATTGACGTGCATTTGATGGTTTCGCCCGTTGATCGTCTGGTCGGCGACTTCGCCGACGCCGGCGCCAGCTACATTACCTTCCATCCCGATGCATCAACTCACGTTGATCGCACGCTGCAAATGATTCGCGACGCTGGCTGCAAGTCGGGTCTGGTATTCAACCCCGCCGCGAGCCTGGACGCGCTGCGTTACGTAATGGACAAAGTCGACATGATTTTGCTGATGTCGGTAAACCCGGGCTTTGGCGGACAATCATTCATTCCCGCAACATTGGATAAGCTGCGTGAGGCCCGCACACTGATTGACGATAGCGGCATGAATATCCGTTTGGAAGTGGATGGGGGTGTGTCGGCGAAAAATATTGGCGAGATCGCAGCGGCGGGCGCAGATACCTTTGTAGCTGGCTCAGCGATTTTCAATGCTGAAGACTACCGTGAGGTCATTGCGGCGATGCGCAATGAGTTGGCCGGCGTTGCGTAAGGCCAGCCCTACGGTACAATGATTCCATTAGCGACCTTGGAGAATGCTGTGAAAACAGCGGGGAATGTTGCGGGTACGGCAGCGGATGTTTTCCGCAGCCCGGGAGCGCCGACAAAGCGGCTTTCCAAACCTGCTCTTACATGTTGGCGATGGTAGCCCACTAACGTTGGCTGCGGCTCTGCTGTGGCCATGCGCGTTTACTCTACATCACTACTACCAACGCTCCTGTCGTTCTCTTAGGAAGTCCCATGACCCCAGAGCTATTCGCCGAACTTGCGGCGCAGAATTACAACCGTATTCCGGTCAGCCGAGAAGTTATCGCTGATACGGACACCCCTTTATCAGCCTATTTGAAACTTGCCCAGGCGCCATGGTCCTTTCTGCTTGAGTCGGTACAGGGCGGCGAAAAATGGGGTCGCTATTCTATTATCGGTCTACCCTGTCAGCGCCGGCTGGAAGTGCGCGGCTACGAGGTTCGCATCATAGATGGCGATACGCTGGAGTCTTCCGCGGAGGTCGATGACCCGCTGGCCTTTGTCGAGGATTTTGCCGCCGGGTTCTGCGTCCCCGAATTAGACGACATGCCAGTGTTCCATGGTGGCCTGGTCGGATACTTTGGTTACGACTGCGTGCGTTACGTGGAGCCACGCCTTAGGGACAGCGTTCCGCCTGATGAACTGGGCGTTCCGGATATCCTGTTGATGGTGGCAGATGAAATTCTGGTCTTTGACAATCTTGCTGGCACGCTGAGGCTGGTGGTCAATGCGGATTGCACCCAGCCTGATGCCTGGAATATAGCCCAGGCGAGATTGAATGAGTTGACCGTTGAGTTGGAGCAGCCAGTGCATAGACCTCGAGCGATCAGCCTGCGCACTGGCGTTGGTGATACCGCGAGAGACTTGCTTGCCGATGGCAAAGCGACTTCGGATTTTACTGAGGAGAGCTATTACGCCGCGGTCGATAGGATCAAAGAGTACATTCTGGCTGGCGATGCTATGCAAGTCGTGCCCTCACAGCGTTTCAGTCTGCCATTTTCCCATGCGCCTATCGATCTTTACCGCGCGCTGCGCAACCTGAATCCATCGCCGTATATGTACTATCTCAATCTGGAGGAATTTCATATTGTAGGGTCTTCCCCAGAGATCCTCGCCAGGCTGGAAGACGGCACTGTCACCGTGCGACCCATAGCCGGTACGCGTCGCCGCGGCCGCAGCGAGGCTGAAGACGCGGCGATGGAGGCCGAGCTGCTAGCGGATCCTAAAGAAATCGCCGAGCACCTGATGCTGATTGATCTGGGCCGCAATGATGTGGGTCGTATCGCCGATACCGGCACCGTGGAATTGACCGACAAGATGGTTGTCGAACGTTATTCCCACGTAATGCATATTGTTTCTAACGTAACCGGTACGCTGTCGCCTGAGCACACCGCCATGGACGTTATGCGGGCCACCCTGCCTGCAGGGACCCTATCCGGGGCGCCCAAGATACGCGCCATGGAAATTATCGATGAGTTGGAGCCGGTCAAGCGAGGTGTCTACGGCGGTGCGGTGGGCTACCTGTCCTGGCAGGGTGACATGGACACCGCAATCGCGATTCGAACCGCGGTGATCAAAGATGAAACCCTGTACGTGCAGGCTGGTGGCGGCGTGGTTGCGGACTCTGTGCCGCGGCTTGAGTATCTCGAAACCTTGAACAAAGCCAGCGCGATACTGCGCGCGGCGGCGATGTTGGATGCCGGTGCTGCCGCCGGCGAAGCGAAGGAGATTTAGCGTTATGTTGCTAATGATCGACAATTACGACTCCTTCACCTTCAATGTCGTGCAGTATTTGGGCGAGCTGGGCGCCGAGGTAAAAGTGGTGCGCAACGATCAGATCGACGTGGCGGGCATAGAAGCGCTGGCGCCAGAGCGGCTGGTTATCTCTCCGGGGCCTTGCACTCCTAACGAAGCAGGGGTTTCGATGGCCGCCATTGAAGCCTTTGCAGGCCGCATACCGGTGCTGGGTATCTGTCTTGGGCACCAGAGCATGGGACAGGTGTTCGGCGGCAAGGTGGTGCGAGCCGGGCAGGTTATGCACGGTAAGACCTCAATGATCCATCACACAGGCAGCGGTGTTTTTAGCGGATTGAGCAATCCTTTTGAGGCAACGCGCTATCACAGTCTCGTGGTTGACCAGGACAGTTTGCCCGATTGTCTTGAAGTGACAGCTTGGACAGAAACGGCCGATGGCAACATCGAAGAAATCATGGGGCTGCGTCATCGAACCCTCGCCATCGAGGGTGTCCAGTTTCATCCGGAATCTATTCTGACCGCGCACGGCCATGATCTGTTGCGCAACTTTCTTAAGCAGGAGATAGCATCATCATGAATATGCAGCAGGCGATTGCTCGTCTGGCCGAATCCGCCGATCTGAACAGCGAAGAAATGCGCGCCGTGATGCGGTTGGTGATGGGCGGTGAGGCGACGGCGGCGCAGATTGGCGCGTTTCTGGTTGCGCTTCGGATCAAGGGCGAAACCCTGGATGAGATTGCCGCTGCCACTGATGTGATGCGGTCACTGGCAACGCCGGTGACAATTCGAGCTGATCATCTGGTCGATATGGCGGGCACCGGTGGTGATGGCTCCAATCTATTCAATGTGTCCACCGCCTCCTGTTTTGTGGTGGCAGCAGCAGGGGGGCATGTTGCCAAGCACGGTAATCGAGGGGTCTCCAGCAGCAGCGGTAGCTCCGACGTGCTGGAAGCGTTGGGCGTGCAGCTCGACCTCGGTCCAGAGCAGGTTGCACGCTGTGTCGAAGAAGTTGGAATGGGTTTTATGTTTGCCCCTGCGCACCATTCGGCGATGAAGCACGCCGCCGGCCCGCGTCGAGAGCTGGGGCTGCGCACCCTGTTCAATATGCTTGGCCCTATGACGAATCCCGCTGGGGTCAAACGTCAATTAATTGGCGTATTCGATCCCGCACTGTGCCGCCCCATGGCAGAAGTACTAAAGCGACTGGGTAGCGAGCACGTTATGGTCGTGCACGCCCATGACGGCTTGGATGAGATCAGCATTAGCGGACCAACTCGAGTGGCGGAGCTGCGCGACGGGGGTGTCAGTGAATATGAAATTACGCCTACAGAATTCGGGCGTCCCCTGGGTAGCATCGAAGGCTTGAGAGTGCTCGATAGTGGCGAGTCGGTCAGTTTGATTAAAGCGGCGCTGCGCGGCGAGAACCTGGAAGCGGCAAACATCGTTACCCTGAACGCGGGAGCGGCAATCTACGTGAGTGGCGTCGCTGCAACGTTGGCCGATGGCATCCAGATGGCGGACGATGCCTTGTCTAGCGGCGCGGCCTTACAAAAGGTCACTGAGTTAGTGCAGTTTACGGAATTGGCAAAGGCGGCAGCATCATGAGCGCGACGATTTTGCAGGATATTATTGCGCGCAAATGGCAAGAGATTGGCGAGCGCCAGCGCTATCGATCACTGGCTAGCCTGGAAGCAGAGGTGCGCGGTCGAGGCCCCTGTCGAGGTTTTGTGCGCGCCATGGCGAGCGCACAAGGGCCCGCGGTGATTGCCGAGGCGAAGCGCGCTTCGCCCAGCAAGGGCGTTATTCGCGAGGACTTCGATCCGGCGGCAATTGCTGCGAGCTACGAAGCGGGCGGTGCGACCTGTTTGTCGGTACTGACCGATGTCGATTTTTTTCAAGGCAGCGATGCGTATCTGGCAGCGGCGCGAGATGCCTGCGCCTTACCCGTCATTCGCAAGGATTTTATCGTCGATGCCTATCAGGTAGTCGAAGCCAGAGCGCTGGGTGCCGACTGCATTTTGTTAATTGCCGCAGCGCTTGAAGAACGCCAAATGGCGGACTTAAGCGCCGCAGCGCACTCTCTGGATATGGATGTCTTGGTTGAAGTCCATGACCGAGAAGAGCTTGAGCGCGCTATTGCGCTGGGCAATCGCTTGGTGGGCATTAACAACAGAGACCTGCGTAGCTTCGAAACACGGCTTGAAACCACATGGGACTTGCTACCGCATATTCCCGATGACCGTATTGTCGTCACGGAAAGCGGTATCCATACGCCAGAAGATATTGCCGCGATGCAGGCTAAGGGTGTTAACGCATTTCTGGTGGGCGAAACGTTTATGCGTGCCGAGGACCCTGGCGCGCGCCTCAAAGAATTATTCTTTTAGTGACTGGATTTGGCGGCCGGGTAATCTAAAGCGCTCGCGGTTGGTACTGCCCTGCGGCAGTGAGTCCAGCGAAGAGAGAGTCCAGGGAGGCGAGAGTTCAGGGAGGCGAGAGTCTAGGGAGGAGGCGCTTGGGCATCCAGCCCTGGCCGACCATAGACAACAATGGTTTTGCCACTAGCAGTGAGCAAGCCGTCTTCTTCAAGCGTTTTCAGTACGCGCCCAGCCATCTCTCTTGAGCAGCCAACTATGCGGCCGAGTTCCTGGCGCGTAACTTTGATTTGCATGCCTTCCGGGTGGGTCATGGCATCTGGCTGTTGGCACAAGTCCAGCAGGGTGTGAGCGATGCGGCCGGATACATCGACGAAGGCCAGATCGGAAAGTTTGCGAGTGGTGATGCGCAGTCGTTCGGTCATCTGCTGTCCAATCGCAAACAGGATGTCCGGGAACTGGCTGCGAATCTTGTGAAAGCGCTCGTAGCTGATTTCCGCGACTTCACACTGCGTCTTGGCCTGCACCATTGCGCTGCGCGGTTCTTCGTCGTCACCAAAGAGTCCCATCTCGCCAAAGAAGTCGCCGGGGTTAAGGTAGCTCACCACCATTTCGTGATCGCCATCATCTTCGACAATCACAGATACCGAGCCATCGAGAATGAAAAAGAGTGAGCTGCTAGCCTCTCCATTTCGAATAATCTGAGACTTGGCTTTGTAATCCTGTCGTTGGCAATACCGCAAAAAGTTTTCGATATTGGGTATCGCGTTTAGGATTTGTGGTTTGATCAAGCGAAACCTCCCGGGCTTGTTCTCGCGCTATAGTAGACTAGTGACTAACAAAGTAAATATAAAGAACTGCGGCATTTTGTCGTACTGCCGTAAGTAGTGAAAATATTGGAGAAGGCATGCAAGCGACGGTGAAGTGGGTAGATAACGCTATGTTTCTAGCAGAATCTGGCAGCGGTCACAGTGTGGTTATGGATGGCCCGCCGGACCATGGCGGTCGCAACTTGGCTGCTCGACCGATGGAGATGTTGCTGATGGGTTTAGGCGGATGTTCGGCATTCGACGTTATGTCGATGTTGAAAAAATCCCGTCAGGACGTGGTTGATTGCCGCGCAGAGCTAAGCGCAGAACGCGCCGATGACGTGCCCGCTGTGTTTACCAAAATTCATGTGCATTTCGTGGTCACGGGTCGCAGCTTGAAAGAAAATCAGGTGGCACGCGCGGTCTCACTCTCTGCAGAGAAGTACTGTTCCGCTAGCATTATGATGGCTGCAGCAGGCGTCGAAGTTACTCACAGTCACGAATGCGTGGCTTTCGAGTAAATTAGAGCAGTATTGGTGCAGCGCCCTTTCAGCCCTGCTTAAGAAAGCGCGAAAGCCAGCGCTGCGTTATACGCGATAGCTTGCTTCGGTCATCACCGTGGCAACACGCCCCATCAGTCGCTTAACTTGCCCCGGGAATTCTTCGCCGCCGGCTTCAAGCGCGGCCTCGCCGTGGCGGCGTTCATCTTCCAGCATCTGCTCAACGATGCGCCGGCTGCGTGTGTCGTCGGCAGGCAATTTTTCAAGGTGGTCTTCGAGATGGCTGCAGACGCGCTCCTCTGTCGCAGCAACAAATCCCAGGCTCCAGCGGTCGCCGGCAAGACCGGCGGCAGCACCCAGAGTAAACGACAGACCGTACCAAACTGGATTGAGTACGCTGGTGTGACTGCCCAGTTGTTTGAGCCGCTCTTCACACCAGACCAGATGGTCTATTTCCTCTGCCGCCGCTTGCTCCATCTCGTCGCGTACATCCGGCAGCCTCGCAGTCAATGCTTGTCCTTGGTATAGCGCCTGTGCGCAAACCTCGCCGGTATGGTTAACCCGCATTAAGCCCGCGGCGCGGCGGCGTTGCTCTTCGTTGAGTTCGGTATCTGAGGTAGCCGTCCCCGGTGAAGGCCGGCTGGGCTTGTTGGCCTCCCCCGCGAGCGTACGCAGCACCTGATCGGTGTTCTCGATAAAACGATCGACCAGTGAGAGACGGCGTTTCCGGCTTGAAGTCGAGGGCGCCAGCTGATTTGGGGGTAACGAATTCATGTGTACAGTGTAGTGGAACTCAAAGCGTCCTGCCGAGGTTCAGTTTTCCCGGGCGATCGCGCGCCAGCCAATGTCGCGCCGGAAAGTCATGCCTTCCCAGGCAATGTTGGAGACTTCTTCATAGGCAGCGTCTTTGGCTGAGGATATGGTGTCGCCCAGAGCGGTTACGCAGAGGACGCGACCACCGCTAGTTACAACGCAATCGTCCTGCAGCGTGGTGCCGGCGTGAAAGATGTGAACACTGGCGTTTTTCTCGACGTCCAAGCCGGAGATTTTAAAGCCTTTGTCGTAGCTCGCGGGGTAGCCACCCGCGGCTAGCACGACGCCCATGGCAGGCCGTGGGTCCCACTGCGCCGTGGCGCTGTCCAATGCGCCATCCAGTGCGGCTTCACAGAGCGCACCGAGATCAGACTGCAAGCGCATCATAATCGGTTGCGTTTCCGGGTCGCCAAACCGGCAGTTGAATTCTATGACTTTGGGCTCGCCTTTTGGATCGATCATCAGCCCAGCGTACAGAAACCCTGTGTAGGGCATGCCGTCTGCGGCCATGCCCTCAATCGTAGGCTGAATGACCTCGGCCATGACGCGCGCATGCACCGCGTCGGTTACCACTGGTGCGGGAGAATAGGCCCCCATGCCCCCCGTGTTCGGTCCGGTGTCACCCTCGCCAATCCGCTTGTGGTCCTGGCTGGTCGCCATAGGTAATACATGCTGGCCGTCGGCGATAACAATGAAGCTGGCCTCTTCGCCCTCCAGAAACTCTTCGATTACTACGCGGCAGCCGGCGTCGCCAAAGGCATTTCCCGACAGCATATCGGTGACTGCCTGTTCTGCCTGTTCAAGAGTCTCTGCCACCACCACGCCTTTCCCCGCAGCCAGACCGTCTGCTTTCACCACAATCGGCGCGCCATGTTCTCTAAGATAGGCGAGTGCGGTTTCTAGCTCGGTGAAGTTGCCGTAGGCGGCGGTCGGAATGTTGTGTCGCGCGAGAAAGTCTTTACTGAAGGCCTTCGAACCCTCTAGCTGGGCGGCGGCGGCGCTAGGACCAAAACAGCGTAACTGGCGTGTGTTGAAAAAATCGACAATGCCGTCTACCAGTGGTGCTTCAGGTCCAACGATCGTTAGGCTAACGTCGTTGCTCTCACAAAAGTCAGCCAGCGCCGCAAAATCGCCTGGGTCAATATCGATGTTTTTGAGTTTTAACTCCTGTGCCGTTCCAGCATTGCCGGGTGCCACAAATACCGTTTCCACAGCTTGCGACTGCGCTGCTTTCCAAGCCAGTGCATGTTCGCGGCCACCGCTTCCTATGATCAGGATATTCATTGGCTAACCTAGTGCCTGAAGTGACGCATGCCGGTAAAGACCATCGCCATATTATGTTCGTCTGCGGCGGCGATGACTTCTTCGTCGCGAATGGAGCCACCCGGTTGGATTACGGCGGAAATTCCCGCTTTAGCTGCGTTGTCGATGCCGTCGCGAAATGGGAAAAATGCGTCGGAGGCCATAACTGAGCCGGCGACTTCCAGGCCCGCATGCTCTGCTTTGATGCCGGCGATGCGTGCCGAGTTTACTCGGCTCATTTGTCCCGCGCCGACGCCAATTGTCGCGCCCTGCGCGGCGTAGATGATGGCATTGGATTTTACAAATTTCGCGACCTTCCAGGCGAACAGCAGGTCGCTAAGCTGAGCTTCGGTGGGCTTGACCTGGCTGACCACGCTTAAGTCTGTCGCGGTCATCACGCCGAGATCGCGGTCCTGCACCAGCAGGCCGCCGTTGACGCGTTTGTAGTCCAGCGCTGGCTGGGCATGCTCCCATTCGCCACAGGCAAGTACTCGCACGTTCTCTTTTGCCGACGTCGCGACCAGCGCATCGGAACTAATCGAGGGTGCGATGATCACTTCTACAAACTGCCGCTCCACGATGGCCGCCGCTGTTTCGGCATCGAGCTCACGGTTGAATGCGATGATCCCACCGAAGGCCGACTCGGGGTCCGTGGCGAAGGCTCGTTGGTAGGCTTCCAGAAGTGTGTCCGCTGTGGCCACGCCACAAGGGTTGGCATGCTTAACGATTACGCAGGCGGGTTCGGCAAAGGTTTTTACGCATTCCAGCGCGGCATCAGTGTCGGCAACGTTGTTGTACGACAGGGCTTTGCCTTGACGCTGCTCTGCGGTTGCGATGCAGGCCTCCGCTGGGGTGGCCTCGCGGTAAAAAGCGGCGGCTTGATGCGGGTTCTCGCCGTAGCGCATTTCCTGCACTTTGTGGAACTGCGTATTAAATGTGCGCGGGAACGTCATGCTGCCGCCTTCAACTAAGCCGCCAAAGTGGTTGGCAATGGCGCCATCGTAGGCGGCGGTGTGCTCGTAGGCACGAATCGCGAGGTCGAAGCGAGTGCGCAAAGACAGGGCACCGTTGTTACTACTTAGCTCTTCGATAACGCACGGGTAGTCACCAGCATTGACTACGATACTGACAAAGCGGTGGTTTTTGGCTGCCGCCCGAACCATTGTGGGACCACCGATATCAATATTCTCGATGGCATCTTCGAGACTGCAGTCAGGCTCGGCCACGGTTTGCTCGAAGGGGTACAGATTGACCACCACCATGTCGATGGCTTGAATATCGTGTTCTGCCATAACGGCATCATCGATGCCGCGACGGGCCAAAATGCCGCCATGCACCCTTGGGTGTAGCGTTTTTACGCGGCCGTCCATCATCTCCGGAAAGCCGGTGTAATCAGAGATCTCGGTAACGGCAATGCCGCTATCTCGCAGCAGTCTGAAGGTACCGCCGGTTGACAGTATTTCCACGCCCATCTCTGTGAGTGAGCGGGCAAATGCTTCAATGCCGGTTTTGTCGGAAACGCTGATCAGCGCCCGCTTTACCGAAACCAGGTCTGTATCAGTCATTCAATGTGTCCTGTGTTCTGGGGGTAACTGGCCCGGTGCGGCCAAGGGGCCCCGGGGTTCTTATTTTTAGTATCTGTATTTGCTAAAGCCGGCGCGTAGCTGTCTATAGGGCCTTGCAAAGGGGCCTTATTCACCGTCTTTGAGAAAACCGTATTGCTTCAGCTTTTTGCGCAGCGTACCGCGGTTAAGCCCTAACATTTGCGACGCCTTGGTTTGATTGTTGCGGGTGTGACGCATGATTTCCTCCAGCAAAGGTGCTTCGACTTCCGCGAGCACCATTTGATAGACGTCCTGTCCAGCTTCGCCATCGAGCTCGTCGAGATAGCATCTAACAGCGCGACTGACGTGCTGCCTCAGGCTGTGGTTGTTGTCGGCCTTTTTTTCTGACTTTGCTTCAGATAGGCCCTTTGATGCTTGATCTCGTAGGCCTTGCCCCAGTGTCATGCAGCTAATTCCTCATTTTTATAAGCGTTGTTTTTTGTTGCGCCACGCAGGCCCTCGCCGATACCGAAGGCCGCGTTTATCAGCGCGATCTGCTGCTGCGAACATTCAAGTTGGTTGAATTCTCGACGTAGCAGATCACCGCCTTCGGTTTGCTGGAGATACCATCCAAAATGCTTGCGGGCGATTCGCGGGCCTAAATACTCCCCGTAAAAAGCGTACAGGCTGGTCAGGTGTTCTCTCAATATCAACGCCTGCTCTTCCACGGAAAGCGATGGACGATGTTCCCCTGTTGCCAGGAAATGCGCGATGTCGCCACACAGCCACGGTTGACCTTGCGCCGCGCGTCCAACCATTACCCCCGAAGCCCCTGTCTCAGCGAGTACGTCTCGAGCCTGTTCGGGGCTGGTGATGTCGCCATTGGCGAACACCGGTATATCGACCGCGGTACAGATATCGGCAATGGTCCGATACTCCGCTTCACCGTTGAAGCGGCAGGCGCGAGTGCGCCCATGAACCGCCAGCATGGCGATGCCCGCATCCTCTGCGATACGTGCAACTTGCACGCCGTTTTTGTGTTGCTCGGACCAGCCAGTGCGGATTTTTAAAGTAACGGGAATATCTACTGCGGCGACCACCGCTTCGAGAATAGACTGAACCAGTGTTTCGTCGCGCAGCAGAGCAGATCCAGCGTCACGTTTGCAGACCTTTTTTGCAGGACAGCCCATGTTGATGTCGATTATCTGCGCGCCGAGTTGCTGATTGCGCGCTGCCGCTTCCGCCATCATGTTGGGCTCTCCGCCGGCAATCTGCACCGAACGGGGCTCACTCTCATCACCATGTGCCAGGCGCTGCTGTGATTTCCTGCTATGCCAAAGCCGGGTATCGCAGGTCACCATCTCTGATACGACAAGACCTGCGCCGAGGCGACGACAGAGGCGTCGGAAAGGCAAATCGGTGACCCCGGCCATCGGTGCAAGTGCGACGGGGTTGTCTAACTTGTAAGGTCCGATGGCGACCATTCAGGCGTCTGTCCGGGAAATCAAAGGGGCCGCTATAATACTCAGTTGCCCTTTAGGCTCCAAGGGCATGAGCCGATTTTTTGGTTAATTATTGAGCTGCTGTTGCGGGACCAACAGGCCAACGTAATTTACGGCGTCGGGGCTGGGGCGGCGCAGAGATAGTGATATTTGTACTTCGCTATGCGCTGGCAGCTGCAATGTTTGCGGGGCGTTGTGCAGGTACTCCGCGGGAGCAAAGAGTCGCGCTGCACGGGGTTCACCCTGGCGATTGTTAAAACCTAATAGCAGCCCTGGCAAAGCTTGTTCGCGATCGCTGGTGTTGCGCAGCAGCGCATCTACCCGCAAAGCATCTTTTACAGAAGCGTGCGGTCGCACTACTAAGGTGCTTAGCTGCACAGGCTCTTGCGGCGGAACGGGCAATGGCAGCGTGATCTGGAGGATCAGAATCGCGAGCAGCGCCAGTAGCAGCCAACCGCCGCGTCGACGAGATGGTCCCAGAGCAGGCATATCGGCTGCCGCCATCGGCTGGGGGTTCAGTTCCAGCAGGGTCGGCGTGTCGTCTGGCAAGGTGGGCGGAATAAATTCCATCTCACTGTGAACACCGTCGAACACCTGTAAGCAGTTGCCGCAGCGCACCCGTCCCCCCGCGCTGGCGAGTTGTTCGGCATCCACCTTGAAACTGCTATCGCAGTGCGGGCAGGTTGCCAGCGTCGAATCGCTCATGCACTGGCCCTTCTCAGGTTGCCAGTTCCCAGCGCAACCCAGCCATCTTGTCTGTCGATTACATGCAGGGGTATCGGGTAACTCTCCTGCAGCATGCTCACCTGCTCCTCCAGAATGCCAGACAGAATAAGCCCCGCGTTCGGGTGCGCGAGCATGTCGCACAACTGAGGGGCGAGTGCGCATAGAGGCCCCGCCAATATGTTGGCGATCACCAGGTCTGCCTGCTCGGCCCCGTGCAGGGCGTCTGGGTGCATGACTTGCAGTCTGCCCGCTTCAATACTGTTGCGCTCGCAGTTAGCCCAGGTCGCTGACAGCGCCTGCTGGTCGGTGTCTGTCGCTAACACGGTTTTTGCCCCTAGCAATAGCGCAGCGACAGACAGAATGCCGGAGCCGCAACCGAAATCCACGACCCTTCCACCCGCAGGCGTATGCGTTGCCAAGGCGCGCAGACACATGGCCGTTGTGGGATGGGTGCCGGTACCGAAAGCGAGTCCAGGATCCAGCAAAAGATTTGTGGCGTCAGGCTCGGGAGGTTCATGCCAGGAAGGACAAAGCCAGAAGTCAGGTGCTATCTGCAGGGGCGCATAGTGTTGCATCCATTCGAGCTCCCAGTCTTTGTCCTCAAGAATCTCAGCGCGCAAGCTTTCTTTGGCCTGCTCTGTCAACTCGGAAGAATCGGAGAGGGACTGTAACAGCTGCTGAACATCTTGCTCAGCGGGGAATAACCCGCTGATGCGGGTTTGCGTCCAGAGAGTGGGGTCGGTTGGCGTTTCGCCAGCGAACAGTGGCTGATTGGCATTGTCTTCGAGTGTCACTGCAGCAGCGCCTGCGGCTAGCAGAGCGTCTTCGGCGGCCTCTGCCTGCTGGGCGCCCGTGTCGAGCCGAACCACCAACCAGTTCATTGTTGGCGCCTAGCTGTTAAGACGACTCTCGAGGTAGTGAATGCTTACACCGCCACGAGCAAATTCGCTGTCGCGCACCAGATCGCGGTGCAGGTCGGCGTTAGTTCGGATGCCTTCTACAACCAGCTCCTCAAGTGCCTGGCGCATCCGTTTGAGCGCAATCTCGCGGGTTTCGCCGTAGCTGATCAGCTTCGCGATAAGAGAATCATAGTGCGGCGGCACGGTATAGCCATCATATAGGTGCGAGTCGACTCGTATGCCGGGGCCCCCCGGCGCGTGAAAGGTTTTTACCAGCCCCGGGCTCGGCATAAACGTACGCGGGTCTTCGGCATTGATCCGGCACTCAAAGGCATGGCCCCTGAATATCACATCTTCTTGTGTCAGTGACAGGGGCAAGCCGCTGGCAACATGAAGCTGCTCTCGGACAATATCGATGCTGGTGATCATTTCGGAAACGGGGTGCTCGACCTGCACCCGGGTGTTCATTTCAATGAAGTAAAAACTGCCATTTTCATAGAGAAACTCAAAGGTGCCGGCGCCGCAGTAGCCAATCTTTTGACAGGCCTTTACACAGGATTCATACACGCCTTCGCGCACGTCCTGGGGAATGCCTGGAGCGGGTGCTTCTTCAAGGACTTTTTGGTGGCGTCGCTGCAGGGAACAATCCCTGTCGCCCAGATGGATCGCATTGCCGTGACTGTCGGCGAGCACCTGAACTTCCACGTGACGCGGGTTCTCAAGAAATTTCTCAATATAGACCTTGTCGCTGCCAAAGGCCGCTGCCGCCTCAGATTGCGTTACGTAGACCGCGTTTAGCAGTGCCGCTTCGCTTTGTACGACGCGCATGCCCCGGCCGCCACCACCTGCTGCCGCTTTAATAATGACCGGGTAGCCAATTCGGCGGGCGATCTGCATGGTGCGCTCGCTGTCCTCATCGAGCGGGCCGTCGGATCCGGGAACGGTGGGCACGCCTGCGGCCTTCATGGCCTCGATGGCCGATACTTTGTCGCCCATGAGACGAATTACGTCAGCGCTTGGGCCAATAAAGGTAAAGCCGCTGTTTTCGACTTGCTCGGCGAAGTCGGCGCGCTCGGCGAGAAAGCCATAGCCCGGATGAATACCCGTGGCATCAGTGACCTCTGCGGCCGAAATAATAGCGGGGATGTTTAGGTAGCTTTCGCTGGAGGGCGCAGGGCCGATACAAACCGATTCGTCCGCTAAACGCACGTGCATCAGATCGCTATCCGCCTTTGAATGCACAGCAACGGTTTTAATCCCCATTTCTTTGCAGGCGCGCAAAACGCGCAGGGCTATTTCCCCGCGGTTCGCAATCACTACCTTATCGAGCAGTGGCATCCTGACCTCCTGGCTGTGAGACGGCGATCAAACGATCGTG
Source organism: Cellvibrionales bacterium (assembly GCA_043585095.1). Classification (GTDB taxonomy): domain Bacteria; phylum Pseudomonadota; class Gammaproteobacteria; order Pseudomonadales; family Halieaceae; genus JANQIO01. The sequence continues at coordinate 3,128,644 of CP121321.1, read as the reverse complement.
ACTAGTGGCTGGTCGAACTCCACCGCTTCACCGTTTTCCGCCAAAATGGCCTCCACGGTGCCGGCTTTGTCAGCTTCTATCTGATTCATCATTTTCATGGCCTCGACGATACAAATCACATCGCCGACTTTTACATGCTGCCCAACCTCTACGAATGCGGGTGAACTCGGCGAAGGTGACCGGTAAAAGGTGCCAACCATGGGTGACGTAATGACGTGGCCGGTAAGCTCGTCAGTCGCTGCGGCGGGCGCTGCTGTCGGTTCCGGTGCCGCCGCTGCGGGGGCTGCGGGTGCCGCAGTCGCAGCGGGTGCCGGTGCTGGAGGGGGTGCGGCGTACTGAGGCGGTGCGGCCATGAGGCTGGCCGTGTTGCGGCTTATGCGCACAGACTCTTCGCCCTCTTTGATTTCGATCTCGTCGATATTGGATTCTTCCAGCAACTCGATGAGCTTTTTGACTTTGCGAATATCCATGACCTGTCCTCAGTTCTATTCCAGGTGGGCGAGAGCGGCTGTTAAGGCCAGAGAATAGCCCTGCGCCCCCAGTCCACAAATCACGCCTACTGCGATGTCGGAGAAGTAACTGTGCTGGCGAAATTTCTCTCTCGCATGCACGTTAGATAGGTGTACTTCTATGAACGGAATCTCCACCGCGGCCAGCGCGTCGCGCAGAGCGATGCTGGTATGCGTAAAGGCGGCGGGATTGATGATAATGAAGTGAATGCCTTCGTGACGCGCATCCTGAACTCGTTCGACTAGCTCGTACTCGGCGTTGCTCTGTATTGCCAGCAGGTGGTGGCCGGCATCCTGGGCCTGCTGTTGAAGCTGCCGATTAATGCTGGCCAAGTCGTCACTGCCGTACACATCGGGCTCGCGGCTGCCAAGGAGATTCAGATTGGGTCCATGCAGGACCAGTATGGATGCCATAGCGCTACGGCTCCGTCTAATGGTTCAGACGCCCGATTGTGCACACTGATGACGATGCCGTCTAGTGAAACTACCTCAAAACCTGCAAGTTAACGCACGTTACATGCATTTTCGCCGGAGATCGTTAACGCTTTGGCTTGAGAGAGGGGTATCGCAAGCTGTTTAGCGCTCTGCCACGGCATCCTGGGTGATAGCGGCGGGCTCTGCTTTTGCCATTGCTCGTTCGATTGCGTCCAATACAATCCCCGGCGTAAGCAGTTGTGGCAGCACCTGCGGTGTGTCGTCAGGCAGGCCGGAGTACACCAGATACAGCGGCACGCCGTTGCGGTCGAAGGATGCGAGGAAGTCAGCAATCTCGGCATTGTAATCCGTCCAGTCAGCGACCAGATAGCGCATGTTTGATGCTGCCATTGCGGCCTCAACGCGGGCATTTCCTAGCGTACCCTTTTCATTGGCGATACAGGTGATGCACCAGTCGGCAGTAACATTCACGAACACCGGGCGACCCTCATTCAGGAGGATGTTTAGCTCACTGTTCGACCATCCAGCTGTTTGCTCAGCGCGATCCCGCTCTAACAGCGGGCTGGGGATGAGCAATAACGCGAGCACGACCGCGCAGGTGCCAAGCGTCTTGCCCCAGGAATGGCGCTGCCACAGCCAGAGGCCCAGGGCCAACGCCAGCATGCCACACAGCAATAGTGCCATGGCGGTGACGCTGGTTTGTCGACCGCTCACCCATAGCAGCCAGATTGCGGTGGCATAAAGCGGGAAAGCCAGCAACTGCTTGAAGGTGTCCATCCACGGACCAGGCTTTGGCATGCGCGACCGCAAGCGACTGCTATAGCTAAGCAGCAACATGGGCGCTGCCATGCCGGCCCCAAGAGCGGCGAAAATGGAGAGCGCCACAGGGCCGGACTGTGTCACCGCAAAACCCAGGGCCGTGCCCATAAAAGGCGCGGTGCAAGGGCTGGCGACAACGGTGGCTAATACGCCAGTGAAAAATGAACCCGAATATCCCTTCTGCTCGGCGAGTTTGCTTCCAGTGCCCATCAGTCCAGCACCCAACTCGACGACACCCGAAAGTGCCAGCCCCATTGCGAAAAACAAATAGGCCAAAAGGGCTACAAATCGGGGATCTTGTAGCTGGAAACCCCAGCCGACAGCGGCTCCTGCGCGCTGTAAGACCAGTAATACGGCGGCTACAAGTAGGAAGCTCAGCACGACACCCGCCGCATACACCCAGCCATGTATGTGGCTGCTGCGTTCCGTGCTTGTAGCGATGCTGAATACCTTTAAAGAGAGCACAGGGAAAACACAGGGCATCATGTTAAGAATGCTGCCACCAATAAAGGCGAGCAATAACATGTAGAGCCAGGTGGCCACTGACAGCCCTTGCCGGGTTTCTGTGGCGCTCGCATCAGCTTCGTTTGATGAGAGGCCTGCATCTCTGTCGACCTGCAGAACCGGCGCTATGGTGCCGGCAGCAAAATCTACGTCAAACTGTTGTTTCTGCGGCGGATAGCATAGCCCTGCATCGGCGCAGCCCTGGGATGTCACGGTGAGCCGCACTCGGCCAGCATCCTGCGCGGTCGTTAGTGTGACATCCGCAAACTGGTAGTGGACCTCGGAGACACCAAAATACTCGTCCTCACGTATGATGCCATCGGAAAAGACGGCGTCAGTTTCGAGCGAGGTTGCGCCGTCGCTGAGATCAAAGTCAAAGCGCTTCTGATAAAGATAGTAGCCGTCAGCGATTTCCCAGTGCAGGTGCAGAGTGCGCTGGTCAACCACTTCCAGGGCGAGGCGATAGGCCTGTTCGACCGGAAGAAAGTCCGGCGCTGCCGAGTCTGACAATTCGAATGTCGGCGCCCCGGCGCCGGCAAGTTCAGCAAAATTATCCTGCGCTTGCGCTTGCGCTTGCGCTGGGCTCCCCAGCCTTAGGCCTAGACAAAGGACTAATACTGCCCAGGCGCACAGATGTCCTGAGAGCGATTGCCTCAACCTTGCAAGCTGCTGGTACGCGGTGAATGCTGTCATCTTTCCTCTATGCACTTTTCTCTGTGCACTTTTTCTATGCTCTTTTTCTATGGGCTATGTCTGCGACTTTGGTAATCGCTTAGCGTTTGACCGTTTGACCGTTTGACCGTTTGACCGTTTGACCGTTTGACCGTTTGACCGTTTGACCGTTTGACCGTTTGAGGGCTAGAAGTTTCATGCTCGCTCGTATTGTAGCAGCACCGTCGTACTGGTTTGGCGTTACCAGAAAGGCGGCCGCGACTTACCAGAGAAGGGAGAACATGATGCCGGGCGGCGCGAAATGCTATAGTTACGCCCCCTTGCAGAGGTGTATGAATGCGATCATTTATTCTTTTTATGGTGTTGGCAGGGCTTTCCCTGCCTACATGGGCAACAACGGTCACCGATGCTTGGATGCGCGCAATACCCCCCGGTGCACCGACCGGCGCGGCCTATGTTTCTCTAACAAATGACGGGAGTGAGCCAATAGCGGTAGTGGCTGCGCGCTCTCCGTGGGCCGAGCGGGTCGAAATTCATGAGTCTCAGGAGCGAGATGGCATGTGGCGTATGCGCAAGCTGGACGCGCTCGAGATACCGGCCGAAGGAAGCGTCACTATGGCACCCGGTGGCGCGCACTTGATGCTGTTTGGCGTAGCCAAGTCACCTATCGTTGGCGACACGCTTGAGCTTGAGCTTGAGTTGAGTACAGGAGAGTTCGTTCCGGTTACCGTTACAGTGCGCCCGATGGGCGCTACCGGCCCACACCACCATCATTGAAGGCGAGATCAACAGCGCTATGAATTTCGCCATATTGCCGCCGCCGAGGACTTTTTATGTTTGACTCAATTCGTGAACGTTGGTCAGCACTGCTGGAAACCCTGGCCGCCCTTGCTCCTGATGGAGGCTGGTTACGCGGGATAGCGGGTAGTCTGGGCGTTTACGTTATCGTTACCGTGGTGCTGGGTTTGTACTGGAGTCTGTCCCCGGGTGCGTTTGATGTGAAGGAAAACGCCCAGACTTTTGCCTCTGAAAACGGCAGCGTCCTGGTCACAGGATCCGTCACCGCGGCAACGCTGGTGACAGTAACTGAAACCTTGTTGGAGAAGCCCGGTGGTTTCACCCGGAACGATGTGTTCCCGCCCGGGATATGGCTGGACAATATGCCGAATTGGGAATACGGAGTGCTTGTCCAGGCTCGGGATTTAGCGCGTGCTATGCGCGAGTCCTATAGCCGTTCCCAGTCCCAGTCCAAAGAGGACGCGGATTTGGCGCAGGGTGAACCGCTTTTGAACACCAAGGCAGATCGTTGGATGTTCCCCGCGTCAGAGCGCGAGTATCGCGACAGTATGCGCTACATCTCCAAATACGCCCTGCGGCTGGCCGATCCCGCTGTTAATGATGCGCAGTTCTACGCACGTGCCGACAATCTTGCCTACTGGCTGGCGACGGTCGAAACGCGTTTGGGCAGTCTTTCGCAACGGCTGAGCGCTAGCGTCGGCCAGCGACGGTTGAACACCGATCTCGCCGGGGATGCTGAAGCCGTGCAAGCGACGCCGACACCGGGTGACTCGGTGGTGCAGACGCCCTGGCTTGAGATTGACGATGTATTTTACAGCGCGCGGGGATCGACGTGGGCGCTGATTCATTTTCTTCGCGCCGCTGAGATCGATTTTGCAGACGTGCTTGCCAAAAAGAATGCGCTGGTGAGCTTGCAGCAGATTATTCGTGAGCTAGAGGCCTCTCAGCAGACCGTGTGGAGTCCGATTGTGTTGAACGGCTCTGGCTTCGGCCTGGTAGCCAATCACTCGCTGGTAATGGCGTCCTATATCAGTCGCGCGAATGCCGGCATTATCGATCTACGCAGACTGCTTTCCGACGGCTGACATGTCGTCCGACGCGCATTTAGTCTTTGCGGTAACGCAGGCGCGTTCCTGTATCCAGAGACAGACGGATTTCTTCCGCACTCAGCGCCTCCGGGAAATACGTCCCCGACACCTTGGCGTCAATGAGACTGGCACCTTCAAGGTTGGTGTCACGGAAATCAATGCCGCGTAGGTCGCTGTTGCGGAAATAGGAATCGCTGAAATCCAAACCGGCGGCGTCCATATTGCGCAGGTCTCTGCCCCGATAGTCACCGCTGCGCAGACGACTCGCGTCCAGTGTATTGCGTTGCTCGTTGAACCCTCGGATATCTTCATTGCGCAGCAATTGGTAGAGCGGATCGTCGCTGATAGTCGGTTTGTTCATGGCGCTGTTCCGTTAGTCTGTGCATGCGTGGTCGGATGAGAATTGTAACGTGGAAGCGACCTTGTCGAATACGCTGACGATAAGCAAAGATGCTGATATGAACGATGTGGTCACCGGCTTTGTGGTTACGAGGCAATGGAAAGACACTCCCAAAGGAGTTGAGCTGCACTACTGGCTAAGCACGGATTTAGGTGCGAGACAGCTTCGCATTCCTGGACAGGAGGTATTGTTTTTTCTGCCCTCCGAGCAAGCCGATGCGGCGCTGTCAGTCCTGGGTTCAGCGGGACCTGATCGCTGTGAGGCGCTCACCCTGCGTGACTTCAATATGGCGCCTGTCAGCGCTTTCTATTTCAGAAGCCAGCGTGCCCTGCGCGACGCGAGGGAGCGCTTGCTCGCCGCAGAATTTCAACCTCTGGAAGCGGATATCAATCCCACTGAGCGCTTCCTTATGGAACGTTTCGTAAAAGGCTCGCTCAAGTGTCGTGCAGGTACAGAGCTTCCCCGGGTGCAGACTGCGGATTACAAACCCCGGCTTCGTATGGTGTCGGTGGACATCGAAATAGCAATAGACAAACTCGAGCTGTATTCCATTGGTGTTTCCGCTGGCCCGCTGCGCAGGGTATTTATGCGCTGCTCACAGTCATCGCTTGATTGGGTGCAACCCTGTGCCAGTGAGGCGGATCTGTTGCGTCAATTTTGCGACTGGCTGGCAGAGTACGATCCCGACGTGATGATTGGCTGGAACGTTATCAATTTCGACTTTTGGTATCTGCAACGTGTTGCCGATAAGTTGGGTGTAGCGCTGCGTCTCGGCCGTGACGGTAGCAGACCGCAGTGGCGCACCCTTGATGCTGAGGGAGAGCGCCGCGGGCTATTTATCGCCGGTCGGGCGGTGATAGACGGCATTGAGATATTACGCACGGCCACCTACCGGTTTGAGAGTTTCTCTCTGGAGTATGTCGCACAATCCATGCTGGGTGAGGGCAAGCTGCTAAAAGGCAGCGGCCGCGGCGAAGAGATAGGTGAGTTGTTCAGAGCAGACCCTGACGCGCTGGCCGAATACAACGTGCGTGACTGCGAGCTGGTATGGGACATTTTTGAATACGCCAGGCTGCTGGACTTTGCGGTGGCCCGCAGTCAAATGACCGGTTTAGCTCTAGACCGGCAAGGCGCGGCGGTAGCGGCGTTCGATTTCTTGTATCTACCGCGGCTGCATCGCGCGGGCTTTGTTGCACCCAACGCCAGCGATGATCCCACAGCAAGCCCCGGTGGCTACGTGATGGATTCGACGCCGGGCCTCCATGACGATGTGCTGGTGCTGGACTTCAAAAGCCTATATCCCAGTATTATCCGCACCTTTCTGGTTGACCCTTTGGGGCTGGCGTTGGGGACTCAGGGCGTGTCGCAAGCTGATGGCGCGACAGCGCCATCAGGGGGGCAAAGCCTGCCGCCTGGGGACGCATTCGTCGACGGCTTTATCGGCGCACGTTTTGCCAAGGAGGGCCATCTGCTGCCCGCCATCATTGAAGAGCTCTGGCGCTGGCGCGACGCGGCCAAGGCCCGCGATGACCAGGCGCAATCCACGGCAATCAAGATCATCATGAATTCGTTCTATGGCGTGCTTGGCTCGCCGGGCTGTCGCTTTTATGACCCGCGCCTCGCAAGTTCCATCACCCTGCGTGGACACCAGATTATTCAGGAGACCCGTGACCGCATAGAGGCGCTGGGCGACCAGGTTATCTATGGCGATACGGATTCAGTATTCGTTGCCCTGGGTGACAGTACGGATGTGCCAGCCTCGGCACGCGGCAAAGAGTTGCAGGACGAATTGAACGGCTGGTGGCGGCAACGTATTGCCGATGAGTACGGTTTGGGAAGTGAGCTTGAGCTGGAATTCGAAACACACTTCTCACGCTTTCTGATGCCTACCATGCGCGGTTCAGACAAGGGTAGTAAGAAACGCTATGCCGGCGTTGTTGAGCGCGATGGCGTTGCCGAACTTGTGTTCAAGGGATTGGAGAACGTGCGTACGGACTGGACTGCCCTGGCACGTCGGTTCCAGCGCGAGCTGTACCGACGCATTTTTGACAATGAGCCCTACCAAACCTGGGTCCGTGAAACCGTAGAGCTGCTTGAGCGAGGCGATTTTGACGACGAGCTTATCTACAGGAAACGGCTGCGCCGCCGCCTGAATGATTATGAGCGCAACATCCCGCCGCACGTGCAGGCCGCCAGATTGCAGCGAGAGCGCAGCGGTACAGGGCCGGGCCGCGGCGACTGGGTGGAGTACGTTATCACGGCCAAAGGCGCCGAGCCCGCCGCGATGCCGACCGCTCCGCTAGACTACGAGCATTATCTGGAGCGTCAGCTAGCGCCCGTCGCGGATGGCATACTGCATTTCCTGAATACCTCCTTTGACGAGATATCCGGTCGCCAGCAGGCGCTATTTTAGCCTGCGCTTAGCGAGCTGAATTCTGCAGCCACGGCATCATGCTCACTGGCGCTGAGGCGAGGCCCAAAGCGCGCAACGACTTTTGATGCGGCGAGGCTTGCAAAGTGCCCAGCAGACTCGAAGCTCTTGCCCTGGGTGATAGCGCTCAGAAATGCGCCGGCAAACATATCGCCTGCGCCGTTTGTGTCAACAGCCTCACAGCTGTGGCCGGGAATATCTATCAGCGATTCGCCGTCGTAGAGAAGCGCGCCGCGTGCACCCAGTGTGATCGCAAAGCGTTTGGCAATCTGCTTGAGCGCGGCAATTGCATCATCCATGGAAGCAGACTGTGCCCAGCCCAGAGCTTCTTCCTCGTTGCAGAACAACAGGTCGACGCCTCTGGGACCTATCATGTCGGCCAGGCCGTCTCGGAAGAATTCAACCATGCCAGGATCCGACAGGCTGATTGCTGTGGCAGTGCCTGCAGCCTCAGCTTGCTGCCGAGCAGTGATCGCCGCTGCGCGTGCCGTGGTTGACGTCACCAGATAGCCCTCTATATACAGATATTGTGAGTCTTCTATGGCATCCAGATTGAGCTGTGCACTGTCCAGGCTTTCGCTAATACCAAGGTAAGTATTCATGCTGCGTTCAGCATCAGGGGATATTAAAACCAGGCAGCGTCCGGTCACGCCTTCCTCGCGATCGCTGTGCCAGTTATGGGAAACGCCTGCGGCTTCCAGGTCGCCCAGATAGAAGTCGCCGTTCTCGTCACTGGCAACTTTGCAGGAATAAAAGCTGGATCCCCCAAAGCGCGCAACCGCGATGACAGTGTTGCAGGCGCTGCCGCCGCTGGCTCGCTTTGCTGTCACCAGATGACCTTCCAGTTGATCAATGAGCGACTGTTGATGGTCCGCATCGACCAGCGTCATTAGACCCTTCTCGACGCCCATAGCCGCAAGCTCATCATCTGCCACCTGGATTTCTGTGTCGACAAGCGCATTCCCAAGACCATAAACGTTGTACTGTTTCACGAGGCAGTTCCCTGAAAAAAGGGCGCATTATGCTTAATGCGTGGGGATGCTGCCACTCTCGTGTAAACTGCTGGCTGAACACTCTCACAGCAAACACAGGCGTCATGGCTTCTGCATCGGTACGTACCCTGATCGTCAAACTCTTTTTTGTGTTTGCATTGTTGGCGGCGCTGCTGCTGATTTACCTCGATGCACTGGTGAGCAGCTCTTTTGACGAGAGGCGCTGGGAAATGCCTGCGACGGTTTATGCGCGACCGTTGGAGTTGTATCCCGGGTTGGCAATGTCCGCCGATGCGGTCGAAGACGAGCTGACTCTGCTGGGGTATCGCGACAGCAACACGCTCAGCCAGGCGGGGCAGAAAAAGCGGCAAGGCAATACACTGCAATTTTACGCTCGCGGTTTCGTGTTTCCTGATCAGAGCCAGCCAGCCGCAACGCTGGCGCTATCGTTTTCGGACAACCGGGTAGCGCACGTTCGCGTCGATGGTCAGAGAGCGCCTCTCTATAGGTTAGAGCCCCTGCAAATTGGTGGTGTGTACCCTCGCCATCAGGAAGATCGGCTCCTACTGCAATTAGCCGACGTACCCACTACCGTTCGAGCTGGCTTGCTCGCCGTTGAGGATCGTGGCTTCGAGAGCCATTTTGGTATTTCGCCAACGGGTATAGTGCGCGCCGCCATCGCGAATGCTCGGGCAGGTCGCGCGGTGCAGGGTGGCAGTACCATCACGCAGCAGCTCGTTAAGAATTATTACCTGAGCCGCGAGCGCAGCCTGGTGCGCAAGGCGACTGAGGCGGCAATGGCGCTGATGCTGGAACTACACGCCGAGAAAGATGAGATCCTTGAGGCCTATTTAAACGAAGTCTATCTGGGCCAGGACGGCCCGAGGGCCATTCATGGCTTTGGGCTGGCTTCCCAGTTCTATTTCGATCGGCCGCTGGCCACCACCGGACTGCACCAGCAGGCTCTGCTTATTGGCATGGTCAAAGGTCCTTCACTGTATAGTCCGCTGCGTCATCCTGAACGTGCCGTGAGGCGCCGCAATGTTGTGCTCGAGGTTATGCGGGACCAGGGGGTGATCGACGACACCGAGTATCAGGTTGCCAGCGCCATGCCGCTGGGTATCAGCCAGCGGCCAAGGGTAAAAAATACCTTTCCCGCCTATCTAAAACTGGTGCGTCGTCAGCTGCGGCGTGATTACCGCGATCAGGATTTAGTCGCCAAAGGCCTGCGGGTATTCACCAGTTTTGATCCGCAATTGCAGCGCAAGGCTGAGCGCGCCATGGATAGCGTGCTCGACGGAGTGGACCCAGAAAAAGCGCTACAAGCCGCGATGGTCGTGACTCGCTATCACAGTGGTGAGGTGGTGGCGTTGCTAGGTGGACGGAACTCTCGGTTTGCAGGCTTTAATCGCGCTCTGGATGCTGTCCGCCCCATGGGTTCCCTGATCAAACCGATTGTCTATCTTACTGCCCTGGAGCAGCCGTCACGGTGGACGCTGGCGTCACCGCTGGATGACGGTCCTGTCTCTGTAGAGCGGCAGGGCGCCGGACCGTGGACACCCAGGAACTTTGACAGACAGTCTCATGGTGAGGTTCTGTTGCATCGGGCCTTGTCCAGGTCATACAACCAGGCCACGGCGAGGCTGGGCATGACTCTGGGCATAGATTCGGTGCTTGAAACCCTCGTCAGACTCGGAGTAGATCGTGATCAACCCCGCGTGCCGGCAATGCTGTTGGGCGCCGGCGGTTTAACGCCAATCGATGTAGCGGTGCTGTATCAGTCGATAGCCACCGGCGGCTTTCGGGCGCCGCTGCAGACGGTTCGCGAAGTGGTGGACTCCAGCGGTCGGCTGCTGCAGCGCACGCCTTTGCAGTATGAGCGCGTTGCCGATCCCGCTGCGGTCCATTTGTTGCACTATGCGCTGCGCGAGGTGGTAAAGGAGGGCACCGGTCGAATCGTGTATCGAGATATTGCAGATGACTTTGCGGTGGCAGGAAAAACCGGAACGACCAATGAGAATAGAGATTCCTGGTTTGCAGGCTTCAGTGGCGACCTGTTGGCGGTTAATTGGGTTGGTCGAGATGACAATGCGCCCACTGGAATAACCGGCGCAACAGGCGCCGCGCGCGTTTGGTCGCGTTTCATTGCTTCGTCTAGCAGCGCCGGGCTGTCCTATCAGCCCCCGGCGGACATCGCGCACTATTGGGTCGATGAGGCCAGTGGTAAGCTCTCCGCCGAGGGCTGCGTGGGCGCTCGCTTGTTACCGTTTATCGAGGGTTCACAGCCCAGCAGTGCAAGTCCCTGCGCCGCGACGGATAATGGGGTATTGCGATGGTTTCGAGAAGTTTTTCAATAGCGTTGGTACTGCTCTTAGCGGCGTGCTCTAGTACACCGCCGTCTGCGCCATCCGCACCGCCCGCAGGCCGAACTGAGCCCGCTGCAGATCAAGACACTGTGCCAGCAATACCCGCGCCAGCAACACCCGCGATATCTGCGCCGGCGGCAGTGCAGCAGGGGCAGCGTGGCGCTGGGGAAAGCCTCTTAACCCAAGCCGCGGCGGCGCTTGCTCGCGGCGATCAGGTTGCTGCCGAGGCACTGCTGCAAAGAGCGCAGCGCCTGGATCCATCCAATCCTGACGTCTATTTGGCTTTGGCTGAATTGAATCTTGCGCGCGGTGAGCTGCGCGCGGCGCGGTCGATGGCGGAGAGAGGGCTGCTGTTTTGCGGCGCTGGTGAATGTGCGCAGCTGCGATCGCTGTCGGGGCGCTGATGGCTGTTTTATAAGACCGCTTAGGGCTGTTTATGAAGCTCAGGGCTGTTGTTCACAAATTAGCGCGAAGTAATCTTCTTGTGGTTCGAAGCGCAGCCATTGATTGATGCACTCGGGCACTTCGCCGGCGCTGTGGCTGACGAAAATCACCTGGGTGTCACTGTTTGCTGCTATGTGATCGATCGCATCCAGTATTGTTCGGGTATGGCATGCATCCAGGCCCAGGCAGGGCTCATCCAAAACCAGGATGGCAGGAGACTTCACCATGGCCCTTACCAGTAAGACCATCCGTTGCAGGCCGAAAGACAGGGTATCAAAGGGGCTAGCCTGCAGGTCGCCAAGGCCCAGTGCATCCAGCCAGCGACGCGCAATTTCCAGTTGCTTGCCTCCCCAATCATCGTAAAGGCCAACGGTGTCAAAAAAACCGCTCACCACAACATCCAGCACTCGCATGCCTTTTGCATGATTGAGATGCAGCTGTGTGTTGAGCAGTCCAAACTTCTGTTTGATCTCCCAAACACTTTCGCCGCTGCCTCTACGTTGGCCAAACAACGAGATATCCTGACCGTAGGCCTTGTGATTGTCGCCGGTAATTAAGCTCAGCAGAGTCGTTTTGCCACAGCCGTTAGGACCAGACAGGTGACAGTGCTGCCCCTTGTGTAGCGTCCAGTTAACGCGGTCCAGAATAGTCACTTCGCCATAGCGAACCGAGACGTCACGCAGGCACAATCTTGGCACTGCGTCATCGATCTTATAACCGCGCTCGGCGGGCGGGGGCAGTGTCGAGAACATCAGGCTGTCCGCCTGCATTAATGACATTATGTCTGGCTGTGCCAGCACCTCGGCTTTGGGCCCGACGGCTGCAACGCTGCCAGCGTCCAGCGCTAGCACGTGACTGACGCCTGCGGGTATTCCGTCCAGATTCCGCGACAGTATCAGCAGCCTCATGTCGGAGCCCAGCAGAGACTCGATAACCTCTTTCATGACTTGCTGGCTGGCTTTATCTAGCCCGTCCAATGGGCTATCTAAAATTAGTAGAGCAGGTTTTTGCAAAATCGCGCGCAGCAGAAGGGTTTTGCGCATTTCTCCGGTTGAAATAAAGCGAATGCCGCGGGACAAAATATGCTCAAGGCCGAGTTGCGTTATCCACTGGCCTGCGAGCGTGTTGTGCTTATCGGCCCCGGCTGAATCGGGATCGATGCATAGTGCCTCAGCAACTGTCGTGCCGGGGTCGCTGGCGTCGCTGCGGAACTCCGAGTCATCGAGGCGATTGTCGCGATCACATAGCGTTCGCTGCTGCTCGAAGCAAACGTAAGCGCAACCGCCATCGCGTAGCGCAAGCGAGCGATCGATTGTGCCGCTGCCGTGGCGCAGTTGATGCGAAAGCACCCCAGCGAGGGTAGTTTTACCGGCACCGTTAGGCCCGATGCACGCCCATTGCTGGCCGTCCTGCCATTGCCAGTCGATGGCGCGGAGGGCAGGTTGTGCTCGATAGGTGTAGTGCACGTCCTGCAAGCACAGGAAGTATTGTGAAGATGACATTTCTAGCGCGTTTCTTCTCGCTGGTTAAACAGTCGTTCAAGCGCGCGCTGGCGTTGCTCGGGCGTCATATTGGCAAGCCTGCGGCGAATTCGTTGGCGCTGATCCTGAGGGAGTGCATCCCAACGCTCCCTGAGTGCCTGGCGTTGATCCGGTTTTAACTTTTTCAGGTGATTGAAGCGAACTCGCGCCTGGCGTTTCTGTTCAGGTGTTAAGCTATTCCATCGTTCCGCATTGTCGGCAAGCCGTTTACGCCGTTGTTCGGACATTTGCTCCCACTCAGGTTCGTGCTTGCGTAGCATCGTCTGCTGATCTTCAGTCAGTTGATTCCAACTGGGTCCCTGGGCCAGCGCAGGTAATATCATTGCCCCAAGTAATGCTCCAACGATAAGAGCAGCTTTAGCTCGCATGGTCGCCTTCGTCCATTAGCCAAAGCACTAAATCAAGATTCTCGACCAGCTCTGCGTCTTCCGCCGCAGTGTATGTCGATGGTGTTTGCTGGGTCAGGTCTGAATCAACCGTAAAAAAAGGAATCATAATGATGGCGGCTACTCCTGCGAAAGCGGCAGAAGCTGGCATCGCAAAGCGCCGCCAGAGTGACTGATCGTTCTGCGCCAGCGCAGACTGCCGCGCCTGCCTGAGCCGGGACAGCGTTTCGATGTCGTATTGCGCGACGCTCTCATCCAGGCTGTTAGCCGCCTGGGATACGATCGTGTTGTCCTCGTCTGGCGACGTGATGGTATTTTTTGGACGGCGGTCGCTGTTCATATCAACTTTCAAAAGGGGGCTCGGCAATATCAGTAAGGGCTGTTCTGAGTGCGCTGAGAGCGCGGCTGTAGTGTGTCTTGACGCTGCCTTCACTGCAATGCATGGAGCAGGCGGTATCGGCTACCGATAAACCTTCCCATGCTCTCAGCATAAAGGCTTGTTGCTGCCGCAGCGGCAGCTCAGCGATGGCGGCGAGCATCGCTTTATTGTTGATTTCACGCTGCAGCGCGTTGCTGGGGTTCTCCCGCTCACCGGCGCTCGCGCGTTCAATCGGCTCTTCTCGTTCAGTCGATTCAGTATCGAAGGTGTGCGAACCGCCGCCAGGCATAAAAGACATGACGCGCTGTCGGACCGCGCGGCGTCGGTAGAAGTCATTGATACGGCTGTGGAGTATCCGGTAGAACAGAGGTTTCCATTGATCACTGGGTTTGGATCGGTAGCGCTTCACCAGACCGAGCATGGCGTCTTGTACGATCTCCATTGCATCGTCTCGATTGCTAACCGCCAGTTCGGCTATCTTCAGCGCGCGTTTTTCCACATTCTGTAGAAAGTCGTGCATAGCGCGATCACTATCCAGAGCCGATTCTCCATGGCTATCCGGCATCTGGGGTAGCCAGCTGTAACAGTTAAAATCCTTGACCGTTCGCATCGTAGCACAGCATTTTTTGTGAGCGTATGACCCACTAAACGCCGCTTTAGTGATTTGGTTGACAGGCCACCGCCAGAGGGCAAGCTTGTCAGACTTATCTGGCGCTGGCTTAATGAAGGTCCTCATGTTTAGACGTGTTTTCTGATTTGCCTGTCACCTTACAGAATGTCGAACACGCCCTGACCGGCCATCGTCCGCGCAAGAAGTTTCTGCGACGCGTCCTGAAGCGTTCCGCTGTGGCACTTATCTTGCGTGAGCGAGATTCGCAGTTGAACGTATTGATGATCAAACGCGCAGAGCAGGAGGGCGACCCCTGGTCTGGCCACATGGCTTTTCCCGGCGGACGCATGGAGCCCACAGATCTCCACGGCCTGGACGTTGCCCGCCGTGAAACCTGGGAAGAGATCGGCCACGAATTGCCGGCAGAGCACTGTATCGGACGGCTGTCTGAAATCATGGTGCACGCACGGCTGCGACAGCGGCCTATGGTGGTTTCACCTTACCTGTTTCAGTTAGAGCGAGAAGTGGAGTTCGTACCCAACTATGAGGTGGCGGAAGTCATCTGGGTGCCGCTGGCGTTCCTGTTGGACCGTGGCAATCGCGAAACGATGACGTGGCGGCATCGGCGTGCTTCGTTTACGTTGCCGTGTTATCACTTCGAGGGTCGCACGATCTGGGGGCTGTCGCTGATGATGTTAGATGAACTGTTGGCGTTGGTGCCCGCGGATAAAGCGGCCTGATGGTATCGTTTAGCGGGATGTGCTCGCGCTACGGTAGCGGTCTCGCTCAACGTGTTGCAAAGCGAGATGGCGTTTTTGGTAAAGGTGTTATCAGGAAACGGCATCTTAGGAAGTGAATAGCGCTCTAAAGACCGGCATCGCGTTTTAAAAACAGGCGTGTTTCCAGGATCAGCTCCTGTAACTCAGGGTCAACGCGAGAGGCTTCCTCCAGCGTGTCGAGATCGAGATCGCCGCGCACATAGCCGGCAAGAATATCGATCAACACCGGCGACATTTTAGGGTCCCGTTCCCAGCGGGGCCCTTTGATCAGGTTACCCGTTACGCTTTTGCCGCTTTTTTTGAGCCAGTAGCCTCCGCAACGTGACAGGCTGTAGTCGCCTTCGCGCCCAAAGCTGATGTTGGGTGTGTTGGGGTCAAAACCGCCGGGCGGAACCGCATCAATATAATCTAGCGCCATCACCCATTCAGACTCCAAAGGAAAACTGCCCACCTCAGCGCGGCACAAATCGTCCTTGTCTAGCCAAACGCGTACCGGGCTTAGACGATCGGGCCCGCGCAGTGTGTTTTGGACTTCGAGGTCAATGGAATTACCGCTTTCGGCAATCACTTTGGCCGCCACAATCAGATCGGTGTCGGCCTGAATATCAACAAAGGCGCCTTGCCACAGGCAGGTACATTCAGCACGGCTGGCGGGAGAGTTGGTCAGCAGGCTCAAGGTTATTAAAGCAGCGAGACCAAAAAACGTGGGTTGCTGTTTCATGTGGCCCGGACGGCGATTATCTGTTGAGAAGCTCAGCGGCTTCGCGGGCAAAGTAGGTCAAAATGCCATCGCAGCCCGCGCGTTTGAAGCCCAGTAGTGACTCCATGATGATGTCGTCTTTACTCAGCCAGCCGGCCTCAAATGCGGCCATGTGCATGGCGTACTCTCCGCTCACCTGGTAGGCATAGGTGGGTACTTTGTAGGTCTCTTTCACGCGACGCACAATATCCAGATAGGGCTGGCCGGGTTTGACCATGACCATGTCGGCACCCTCCGCCAGATCCAGTCCGACTTCGTGCAAAGCTTCGTCGCTGTTGCCGGGGTCCATTTGGTAGCTGTGCTTATTACCGCCTTTAATATTACCAGCAGAGCCAACGGCGTCACGGAACGGGCCATAGTAAGAAGAGGCATATTTTGCTGCATAGGACAGTATCAGCGTATTGCTGTGATCGGCTGCTTCTAACGCGCTGCGGATCGCCCCTATGCGTCCGTCCATCATGTCCGAGGGTGCGACGATATCGACGCCAGCCTCGGCCTGTGCCAACGCTTGTTTTACCAGCGCTTCCGAGGTGATGTCATTTAGCACATAGCCGTCGTCATCAATAATGCCGTCCTGCCCGTGGCTGGTGTAAGGGTCCAGGGCGACGTCGGTAATGATGGCCATTTCGGGCAGGGCGTCTTTGAGTGCTTTCACTGACCGCTGCACCAGTCCGTCCGGGTTGTAGGCTTCGCTGGCTTCCAGCGACTTGTGGTCAGGGCCGATGACTGGAAACAGGGCCAGTGCCGGGACACCTAGAGACGCGAGCTGTTTTGCTTCTTCAATCAACAAATCAATGCTTAGACGGTCAATGCCTGGCATAGAGGGCACACTCTCACGTTGGCCCTTCCCGTCCAGCACAAACACCGGATAGATAAGATCTGCCGGAGTTAGCGTTGATTCACGCATCATCGCTCGTGTGGCATGCCGCGCTCGCATTCTGCGCATGCGGGTGACGGGAAAAGGTCCGCGTGATCGTGTAAAGCTCATGATGCTATTACCTTGTTTGTGTAAGACCTAAAACCATACTGAACCATTGCCTAAACCGCCCGGAAAGCTGCTCGAGCGGCTTCCAGCGTGGCATTGAGCTCAGCATCACCGTGCGCTGACGACACAAAGCCCGCTTCGTACGACGCCGGTGCCAGATACACGCCGTGCTCAAGCATTGCGTGGAAGAAGCGTGAAAACGCCTCGGTATCACAATCCATCACTTGAGCGTAATTGGTGACTTCGTCACGGTCGGTAAAGAAGCCGCCGAACATGGTTCCAGAGTGATTGGTCGTAAACGGCACGCCGGCCTCTGCGGCCGCAGACTCCATGCCAGCGCATAGGTCACTGGTGTATTTGAAGAGTGGCTCGTAGAAGCCCGGCTCCGAAACAATGTCCAATGTTGCCAGACCGGCGGCCATCGCGACCGGGTTACCTGACAGGGTTCCTGCCTGGTAGACGGGCCCCAGTGGCGCAATCTGTTCCATGATGTCTCGGCGCCCACCGAAAGCGCCCACAGGCATGCCGCCACCTATTACCTTGCCTAATGTAGTCAGATCGGGCTGTATTCCGTAGAAGCCCTGTGCGCCTGCGGTACCAAAACGAAAACCGGTCATGACTTCGTCGAATATCAGCACGCTGGAGTGCTCGTCGCAGACTTCTCGCAGGGCTTCCAGAAACCCGGGCTGAGGCGGTATGCAGTTCATATTGCCAACAACGGGTTCAACAATGATGCAGGCGATTTGATCGCCCATTTCGGAAAATAGCTTCCGAAGCTGCTCTGGATCGTTGTAGGTCAGAGTGAGGGTATGATCCGCTAGCCCTGCGGGCACGCCGGGTGAACTGGGTACGCCGAATGTCAGTGCCCCCGATCCTGCTTTCACCAGCAGAGAGTCCGAGTGGCCGTGATAGCAGCCTTCAAACTTTACGATTTTGTCCCGGCCGGTAAAGCCTCTGGCCAGACGGATTGCACTCATGGTCGCTTCGGTGCCGGAGCTGGTCATGCGCACCAGATCCATGCCGGGAAGTATGCCGCATATGCGCTCAGCCAGGCGTATCTCCAGCTCGGTAGGTGTGCCGTAGCTCAACCCCTGTTCAGCTTGTCGGCACACCGCATCGCGCACATGTGGATGGTTGTGCCCCATGATCATGGGGCCCCAGGACAACACGTAATCAATGTACCGATTACCGTCGGCATCGTATAAATATGCGCCGTCACTACGTTCTACAAAAAACGGCGTGCCTGTCACTGCTTTAAATGCGCGGACCGGAGAGTTTACGCCGCCGGGTATGACCCGTGCCGCTTCTGCAAAAAGTGTTTCAGATTTGCTCATGAGATTCCTGAGTAGTTATTGCCCGAATTAAAGAGATGTATTGTGAGGCCTTAAGCTTAGCGTTATCGATGACGCAGATCAGCCTGTGCCCGTATTACCGGAGGCTCTATCCGGGCCAATGCGATTGCGTAGGCCCTATAAATCAGCGTCAAAAGGGCTTCAATACCGCCAAAATGACAATCAAAAACAGGAACAACACCGGCACTTCATTAAAAACGCGAAAGTAAACGTGCGTATGTTCGTCGGTGTCCTCCTGTAGGGCTTTTACCAGACGGCCACAGTAAAGGTGGTAGGCGATAAGACAGGCCACGGCGAACAGTTTAAGCCACAGCCACTTTGCCGCCATGTAGTAGTCGAGGTTCATGGCGATCATGATTGCACCCATGATAATGGCGATAACCGCCAGCGGCGTTACAAAGCGATACAGCTTGCGTGACATGACGGCCAGCTGGCGCCGTGTTTCAGGATGCTCGCTGGCCGCGTAATACACCATGATGCGTGGCAGGTAAAAAATGCCAGCAAACCAGCAGACCACGAAAATAATATGTAAGGCTTTCAGCCAAAGATAGGCCATGACGGGTTCCTAGAGTCTTCGCAGGTAGTACTGGTCTATGATATCCCGAGTCAATACGCCGCGTATGCCAGCGTCGCCGGGTTCTCGTGGGTCCGTCACCAGAACAGCTTCTACACTTTCCCGTCGCAGTGAATCGATGGCTTCACGCAGTGACGCACGGGGCGAGACGCGGGTAAACGTCCACCTTCTCAGATCTTGCTCCAGCAGGTCCAGCCTGGCGCCAGGCTCCATCTCACGGGTTAACGCAAACAAGTCGCTACCTCGCGCGAGGAATAAGTACTCTTCCTCGCGTTTGAGCAAGCACCAGTTGGGCAAGTCTTCAGACACGGTGTCGTCCTGAATCACTTCATTGCTCATCACGCAAAAGCTACGATCCATGGCCGACGCCACATTGGTTCTGTGGAGCATTTGGCTTATTGGGTCCTCGGGAATAATGCGCTGCAAATGCTGCAGAATCGTCTGGTGGACTGAGCGCGAGCGCCAGCCGGTGGCGATAGTGAGATGGGCACTGATAATGCCTAGCATGGCGGGAAAGACCACGGCGGCATTGCCGGTTAGCTCAATCACGGCGAGTAGCGCGGCTAGCGGTGCGTTTAGCATAGCCGCCATCACCGCTCCCATACCGATAACGGCGTAGAGCAATGGCTCGAAGCCGGCATCCGGAAATACAGCAGTTGCCGCGCTGCCCAGCAGGCTGCCTGCACAACCGCCGATGATCAGACTGGGTCCTATGATCCCTATGGGCATTCCCATTCCCACGCTGACTGCCGCGGTAACGAGCTTGGCGATCAGCAGCGCAGCGAGCAAGGTGGGTGCCAGTTCGCCCAGCAACGCGGCGTTCAGGCTGTCATAGCCCAGGCCCAATACTTCAGGCAGCGCCACGCCGATGCAGCCTGTCAGTGCGCCGGCGGCGAGGAACCGCCAAATCACGCCAAGCGAAGATAGCTTGAGCGAGAGCTTCAACAGGCGCATAAATGCGGCGGCAAGCGTTCCCGAAAGCAAGCCCAGTAACAGGATGAGTGGCAAATCGCCCATTGAGGCCAAGGCCACCCTGGGCACGTCGAACTCGATCAGGCCGCCGCCAAATATGTGGCTCGCGGTAGTCGCACTGACAGCGGCGACGATAACCGGGGTGAACCCTACCACCGTGTACTCAGCAACAATCACTTCCATGGCAAAGACGACGCCGGCGATGGGCATGTTGAAAGCGGCGGCTATACCGCCCGCCGTGCCACAGGCAATAACGATCCGCTGACTGCTATTTGGAAGTCTCAGCCACTGGGCGAGACCGCTGCCTGCGGCGGCACCAAGATGGACTCCCGGCCCTTCTCGGCCCCCGGACTGGCCGCTGCCCAGCGCAATGCCTCCCGCCACAAATTGGAGCGCCGCATTGCGAAGGGGCAGAACCCCATAGTGGCTCTCCATGCGGCTGAGAACGTGGACAATGCCGGTCTCCCGGTTTGCCGGGGCCAAGGCAGCGTATAAGCAGCCCAACGCCAGTGCCGAACCGACAGGCAGTGCCATATGGGCCCAGTGAGGAAGGGATTCAAAGTCCTGGGCACTATCGCCGTCTGACCACAGCGAGGTCAGTGTCGTGATCTGCCATTCAAATCCGATCACGGCAAGCGCAGACAGTAAGCCAATTACTAGTCCCAACAGTGAGTAGGGCAGCAGGGCGCTGTCGTTAGCAAAGAAGCGAGAAAACCTGTATAAGAGCATCGTCCTGGTAGCCGGCGGCGTAAAATTACCGCGCCGTGGCGTATTGATTTCCTATATTATCCGCGATTCTCTGGTTCTGCGCATGCATGACGCAGAACCGGTTTCTGCAGACCGCTCAAGGCATTTACAACGCCTAACGCATAAAATGGGAGAGTACTGGTGATTAGCGTCGGCATTGTAGGGGGTACGGGGTACACCGGTGTAGAGCTATTGCGGCTCTTGCTGGCGCATCCGAGTGCAAACATTGTCACTATCACTTCCCGTTCCGAGGCCGGTCGCCCCGTTGCAGACCTGTTTCCAAGCCTGCGTGGACTTACCGATCTTGAATTTGTAGCGCCCGACGACGCTCCCCTTGCTGACTGTGATCTTGTTTTCTATGCAACGCCCCATAACGTTGCAATGAAAACCGTGCCGGAGTTGCTCGACAAAGGTGTTCGCATCGTCGACCTGTCCGCCGATTTTCGATTAAAAGACGCTTCGGTGTGGGAGCAATGGTATGGGGAAAGCCATGCCTGTCCCGATTTGTTAAGAGAGGCTGTCTACGGCCTGCCGGAAATGCATCGGGATAAGATTGCGGCAGCGAAGCTGTTAGCCTGCCCAGGATGCTACCCAACCGCTGTACAGCTTGGCTTTTTCCCATTGCTGGCGGCGGGCATTGTCGATACGGGCACGCTTATCGCCAATGCCGCTTCAGGCGTAAGCGGGGCAGGACGACAGGCCAGTATTGATAATTTGCTGACCGAGGCCGCTGACAGCTTCAAAGCCTATGCGGTAACGGGGCACAGACATCTTCCGGAGATTCGCCAGGGGCTGTCAGCGATGGCGGGTGGCGATGTGGGCCTCACCTTCGTGCCCCATCTGGCGCCGATGATTCGCGGTATTCACGCGACACTGTATGCGCGTCTGACCAGGCAGGTGGATTTACAGGGCTTGTTCGAATCCCATTATGCTGATGAGCCTTTTGTCGACGTCTTACCTGCCGGTCAATATCCACAAACGCGCACAGTCAGGGGCAGCAATATGCTAAGGCTGGCCGTCACGCAGCCGCAGGGTGGTGACACCGTTGTGGTGACGGCGGTAGAGGACAACCTCGTTAAAGGTGCGTCAGGCCAAGCCGTGCAAGCGATGAACATTATGTTTGGTTTCGACGAATCCGCAGGGCTATCTGGAGCCGCACTGCTGCCATGATGAGTCGGTCTGTGGTGGTGCAGGATGATCCTCGCCTGCGCCGACGTCGCACAGTGTTTTTGTTTGTCGGTGCGATTTGTGTTTTTCTCGCAGGGCTTCTGTTTGGCGCCTGGGGTGAGGTCAACTTTGGCCTTGAGAGCACGCTTGAGAATAAGCGCCTGCGGCAAACCGTAGTTGATCAGGCGAGAAGGCTTGATTCCCTGCGGCAGGAATTGAGCAATATTGAAACGCGTCATGATATCGACGCTGCGGCCCTGGAACTGGTTCGGCAGCAGTTAGCCGGGCAGCAGGAAGCCATCGCTGAGCTAGAAAAAGGGATACAGTTTTATCGCGGTCTCATGGCGCCGGGCGAAGTCGCCGATGGCGTCAGCGTGCATAGCATTGACCTGCGCTCTGATCGCACCAATGAGCGTCTTCAGTTTCGGGTCTTGGTGCAACAGAACTCGCGTAAGCATGAATTGTTGACGGGCAAGCTGCAGATTTTCATTGAAGGGCTGCAAAACG
This sequence comes from Cellvibrionales bacterium, assembly GCA_043585095.1. GTDB lineage: Bacteria > Pseudomonadota > Gammaproteobacteria > Pseudomonadales > Halieaceae > JANQIO01. The sequence continues at coordinate 3,106,427 of CP121321.1, read as the reverse complement.
ACCTGACGGTTCGCTACGATTTGTCGGAGCTCTCAGAACAGGTACCGAACGCCGAGATTCGCTTGCGCTTCAAGTATTTTCAGGCTATTGATGGTGAATTGCGGTTGCCTGAAGGCTTCGTCCCTGAAACGGTGATTACGCGAACAGAATCTACCAAGCCAAAGCGAACTGTGGCAGAGCAAGAGTTCCCTTGGTCGACACAAGAGAGAATCAGCCATGTTGGGTAACAAGGAAAAAGGCGGATTTACGTCGTCAAATGCGACCACACTGGTGTCCAAGGACACCGAGATAGTTGGCGATATTCGTTTCAGCGGAAACCTCGACATCGAGGGCACGGTGCGCGGTAATATCATTGCCAGTGAAGGCAAAGATGCAGTGGTGCGTGTTGTTGATAAAGGTTTGGTTGAAGGAGAGATTCACGCGCCGTCGGTCATTGTAAACGGCACTGTTACCGGTGACGTTCACTCCAGCAAGCACTTGGAGTTGGCTTCCAAGGCGCGTGTGAAAGGCAATGTGCACTACGCCCTCGTTGAAATGGCGATTGGTGCGGAGGTTAATGGCAGCCTGACGCACAGCGCATCCGATGCCAGCGGCGTGGCGACTAAAGCGGCCGCAGATGCGGAGCCGGCTGGCGCCCCCCAGTCGGTGGCCTCGATCAAAAGTTGATCAAATTACTCGGGTATATCATACTACGCAGCCCCTCGGGACAGCGCTTATGACTGCTACAGAAACATTTATTCCAAATAGCCTTCAGCTCACCAACAAAGCCGTGGACAAAGTCCGCACTTTGATAGATGAGGAAGGCAACCCTGAGCTAAAGCTGCGTGTGTACATCACCGGCGGCGGCTGTTCGGGTTTTCAATATGGCTTTAGCTTTGAAGAAGATATGGCCGACGACGACACCAGCGTGCAGCGCGATGGTGTCACCCTGTTGGTCGACCCAATGAGCTACCAGTATTTGGTGGGTGCGGAAGTTGACTATCAGGAAGGCTTTGAAGGTGCTCGCTTTGTCGTGAATAACCCGAATGCGGCAACCACCTGCGGTTGCGGAGCTTCGTTTTCTATCTAGGGCCAGAGTCTATTTGTCGCGTTACGATTTCGCTGTTCGTTCACTTCCCAGACCGTTTTTCTCCCCCTTTTTCTCACGCTGGTTGTTAATCAGCTTCTATCCGAGTATCCGGCAAATACTATTTGCCGGGATAAATGCCCCCTAGCACTCTGTCCCCCGATGCGCCCGTGACCGCCGGCACATTGCCTGCCAGATCATCCAGGCGCTGACCTGCCAGCCAGGCAAACGCGACGGCCTCAACCCAATCCGGGTCGCAGCCCAATGCTGCCGTGCTGGCAAGTTCAACGGGTTTCAGCCGCCTGTACAGTCGACGCATTAAGTCGGTATTCGCTGCGCCTCCGCCACAGACGTAGACGCCGTCCAAAGCCAGTCCGCTTAGAGCGCTCGCTATCGCAGTGGCGGTCAATTCAGCCAGGGTGGCCTGAACGTCAATGTCCGACACCTTTGCAGCGCTTTGCGAAAGCGTTGCCTCAAGCCACGGCAGGTTGAAGGTCTCTTTACCAGTAGACTTTGGGCCTTGAAGGCTGAAGTAATCGTGGCTAAGCAGTTCCTTAAGCAGGGGCTTATTTACCTGTCCCTCGGCTGCCCAGGCGCCGTCTTCGTCAAAGCTCTTGCCTAAATGTCGATGCACCCACTGATCAAGCAAGGTATTACCCGGGCCCGTATCAAAGCCAGACACGCCGTCCTCGTCCAGCAAGGTGACATTTGCTATGCCGCCGATATTGACGATCGCGCGTTGCTGGCCCGTCTTGCCGAATAGAGCTTGATGGAAAGCGGGCACCAGCGGCGCGCCTTCTCCCCCTGCCGCTATGTCGCGGCGGCGAAAGTCTGCGACAGTGGTTATTCCGGTCAGTTCGGCGATCTGGTTGGGGTCGCCGATCTGCAGCGTAAAAGGTGATGCTGCGCCGCTAGATGGGGGGTGGTGTCGAACAGTCTGTCCATGGCTGCCGATAGCGGCGACGTCCTCCGGCTGCACACCGGCTTTGCGAAGGAGTTGATGTACCGCAGTTGCGAAAAGCTGGCCTAGCTGTGTATCAAGCGTGCCCAGGCGAACAATTTCGTTGTCACCTGGAGTCGACAACGCCAGGATCTCGGATTTTATACCTGTCGGTAGCGGTTCGTCGTGGGCCGCGACCAAAGATAGGCCGCCGTCCTGTCTGACCAGCGCCGCATCGATCCCGTCTGCGCTGGTACCGGACATCAGTCCAACGAGCAGGCGAGGGCGCATCTGTGTCAGCCGCCGTCGCCGGCTGTTTCGGTGCGCCGCAATGCCAACTGCTGCTGGCGAATAGTCGCGAGTTGCATCTGAAAGCTTTGGGTTTGGGCGACGAAGCGCGGCATCTCTTCCGGGGACAAGCTTTTCGCCTTGGGTAGCTTCTTATGGATAGTGCGAGGATTGCGGTGTACACCGTTTAGCAGAAACTCGTAGTGCAAGTGAGGTCCCGTTGCAGCGCCGGTAGAACCGACGGTTCCAATCACTTCGTTTTGCACGACGCGCTCACCTTTGCGTACGTTGCGCTTATGCAGGTGCAGGTACTTTGTGGTGTAGGCCTCTCCGTGCTGCAGAACAACATAGTTGCCGTTGGCACGGGTATAACCTGCCTCGACGACACGCCCGTCCCCCGCAGCGAACACTGGTGTGCCGCGGGGCGCAGCATAATCTGTGCCACGGTGAGGTCGGCTGGTTTTGTAAATAGGGTGAAGACGTCTGGGGTTGAAATTGCTGCTGATGCGCGTGAAGTCTACCGGTGCCAACATGAACTGACGTCGCATACTCACACCTTCTTCAGAGAAATAGCCCGGCCGGTTGGTTTCGTCCAAATAGCGATAGGCCGTATAGCGATTGCCTCGATTGACGAACTCTGCAGCGAGAATGCTGCCATTTGCGAACTTCTCGCCGTCCAGGTAGAGCTCTTCGTAAACGACGTGGAAGGTGTCGCCGCTGCGCGGGTCTAAAACGAAATCGACGACGCCACCGAATATATTGGCGAGTTCCATAATCAGCGCTTGCGGTAAGCCCGCCTTCTGCCCCGCCAGGAAAAGCGAGGAGGTGATAGTCGCTGAAGCGAAACTGCGATGTATGTCGGGCTCGCGGGTTTCTGTATCGTGGCGGTAGGCGTTACCCGATTCTCGGAAAAAGTACTCGGTCTCCAATCGCGATTTAACGCGTTTCAGGCCGCTTAGCTCGCCCTCTGCACCGCGCAGAAAGCCAATTTTTTCCCCGGGGAAGAGTCTCGTCAGCGATTTGCCGCCGGGGGCATATTTCACTATGTGAAACACATCCTTGTCTGAGAAACCGGCTCGGGCGAAGAGCACCGACAGATTGTCGCCGGGCTCGACGGCCACATCATTCCAGCTTTCGACACTATCCTCTACAGATTGCTGCGCAGGGGCATCACTAAGGTCAGACTGCAGTGGTAGCTTGAGGGGTATTTGTTGGCGGTTAATCGCAGAGCTGCTGCCCGGTGCCATCGCGACAAGCAGTATTAACGCGCTGCAGCAGCCCGCAGCTATCAGCAGATGGCGGCGCGGGAAGGCTGCGCTGTCTTGAAGCGGGGTTGCGCCCGTTCGCTGCTGTGAGCTTTTCATAGGGATTTAGTAAGTGGCCTTATGGCAAGAGTATAACAAACACAGGCTTTTTCAGAACATCCCGTGATATGCCCCTGTCTTGCATTTAAGTCGGGTTGCGGTAATGTTCGCGCTTCTTTTTTTGGGCAGCCTGTCGCTGTCCTGAATGTGCAGGGATAGACCATGAGCAGCGCGTTACTTGACGACTTGAAAGCCCGGGAGTTGATCTTTCAGTCAACAGCAGAGGACGAATTTGCTGCCCATTTGGAGAGTGGCTCTAGAACCCTGTA
>CP121321.1:555000-3097500 GCA_043585095.1 Cellvibrionales bacterium | reverse complement strand
TAGGGCGATGTAGTTGCAGGCACTAGACCCGAAACCGGGCGATCTATCCATGGCCAGGGTGAAGGTGCCGTAACAGGCACTGGAGGCCCGAACCCACGTATGTTGAAAAATGCGGGGATGAGCTGTGGATCGGAGTGAAAGGCTAATCAAGCCCGGAGATAGCTGGTTCTCCTCGAAATCTATTTAGGTAGAGCGTCGTGTCTCACCACAGGGGGTAGAGCACTGTTTGGGCTAGGGGGTCATCCCGACTTACCAACCCCATGCAAACTCCGAATACCTGTGAGTGCAATCACGGCAGACAGACAGCGGGTGCTAACGTCCGTTGTCGAGAGGGCAACAACCCAGACCGCCAGCTAAGGTCCCTAATACCAATTAAGTGGGAAACGATGTGGGAAGGCTAAGACAGCTAGGAGGTTGGCTTAGAAGCAGCCACCCTTTAAAGAAAGCGTAATAGCTCACTAGTCGAGTCGGCCTGCGCGGAAGATGTAACGGGGCTAAATTGGTAACCGAAGCTGCGGATGCTGCACCTTAGGGTGTATGCATGGTAGAGGAGCGTTGTGTAAGCCTGCGAAGGTGAGCTGAGAAGCTTGCTGGAGGTATCACAAGTGCGAATGCTGACATGAGTAACGATAAGAGGGGTGAAAAACCCCTCCGCCGGAAGATCAAGGTTTCCTGTCCAACGCTAATCGGGACAGGGTGAGTCGGCCCCTAAGGCGAGGCGGAGACGCGTAGTCGATGGGAAGCAGGTTAATATTCCTGCACCGCTCTTTACTGCGATGGGGGGACGGAGAAGGCTAGGCTAGCGCGGCGATGGTTGTCCGCGTTTAAGGGTGTAGGTTGGTTGCTTAGGTAAATCCGGGCGGCTAAGACTGAGGCCTGATGACGAGTCCAAGGGGAGACCCGCGGATGAAGTAGTCGATGCCAGACTTCCAGGAAAAGCCTCTAAGCTTCAGGTAAAGAGAGACCGTACTGTAAACCGACACAGGTGATCAGGTAGAGAATACCCAGGCGCTTGAGAGAACTCGGGTGAAGGAACTAGGCAAAATGGTACCGTAACTTCGGGAGAAGGTACGCCGCTGACGGTGAAGGGCTTGCCCCGTAAGCTGTTGGTGGTCGAAGTGACCAGGTGGCTGCGACTGTTTACTAAAAACATAGCACTCTGCAAACACGAAAGTGGACGTATAGGGTGTGACGCCTGCCCGGTGCCGGAAGGTTAAATGATGGGGTTAGACTTGTTCGAAGCTCTTGATTGAAGCCCCGGTAAACGGCGGCCGTAACTATAACGGTCCTAAGGTAGCGAAATTCCTTGTCGGGTAAGTTCCGACCTGCACGAATGGCGTAACGATGGCCACACTGTCTCCACCCGAGACTCAGTGAAATTGAAATCGCTGTTAAGATGCAGTGTACCCGCGGCTAGACGGAAAGACCCCGTGAACCTTTACTACAGCTTCACACGGGACTCTGACTTTACTTGTGTAGGATAGCTGGGAGACTTTGAAGTGGTGGCGCTAGCTGTCATGGAGTCGTCCTTGAAATACCAGCCTGGTAACGTTGGGGTTCTAACTCAGGTCCGTGATCCGGATCGAGGACAGTGTGTGGTGGGTAGTTTGACTGGGGCGGTCTCCTCCCAAAGTGTAACGGAGGAGCACGAAGGTGCGCTAATCATGGTCGGAAATCATGAGGTTAGTGTAAAGGCACAAGCGCGCTTGACTGAGAGACTGACAAGTCGATCAGGTAGGAAACTAGGTCTTAGTGATCCGGTGGTTCTGAATGGAAGGGCCATCGCTCAACGGATAAAAGGTACTCCGGGGATAACAGGCTGATACCGCCCAAGAGTTCACATCGACGGCGGTGTTTGGCACCTCGATGTCGGCTCATCACATCCTGGGGCTGAAGCCGGTCCCAAGGGTATGGCTGTTCGCCATTTAAAGTGGTACGCGAGCTGGGTTTAGAACGTCGTGAGACAGTTCGGTCCCTATCTGCCGTGGGCGCTGGAGATTTGAGGGAAGCTGCTCCTAGTACGAGAGGACCGGGGTGGACGAACCTCTGGTGTTCCGGTTGTGTCGCCAGACGCATTGCCGGGTAGCTATGTTCGGAAGGGATAACCGCTGAAAGCATCTAAGCGGGAAGCCCCTCCCAAGATAAGATCTCCCTGGGGCCTTGAGCCCCCTGAAGGGCCGTCCAAGACTAGGACGTTGATAGGCTGGGTGTGTAAGCGTTGTGAGGCGTTGAGCTAACCAGTACTAATTGCCCGTGAGGCTTGACCATATAACTTAGGTTGAGAGGTGTTTGTTGGAGACAGCAGGCACGTCATCAAGAAACCTCGGATGTATGCTCAGGTCACAAGTTACTTTAAAGTGACTGCGGTAGTAGCTCGAAGCAATTTGAGTGAACCCGTGCAACTCAGCCTAACTGCTCTAAAGGCAGGATCTACCACCCTATTTGTTGTTGTGCCGCAGTTCAGACGGACGTAAGACAGACGCACACGACAAGCCAGTTTGCCTGGCGACCATAGAGCATTGGAACCACCTGAATCCATTCCGAACTCAGTAGTGAAACGTATTAGCGGCGATGGTAGTGTGGGGTTTCCCCATGTGAGAGTAGCACACCGCCAGGCTTCAATAAAAGAAAACCCCCGGTTCATAAGAGCCGGGGGTTTTGTTTTATTGGATGCGATGAATCTCTGTTCCGTAAAGCAGTCCGCAGGGCTGCCATGTGAAACGGTCGTGCGCGACTCCGACTGTTCCGTAGGAACGGGGGTTGGGCGCCGAAGGGCGCCGGGATGCCGGACCATGCACAGCAGTTGCAAGCAGCGCTTGCAACCCAAAGTAGGTCAGCTATCGTCGAACTGGCGCTGACCGACGGTACCCGGTAAAGCGGGGCAGGCCCTCACACCCGAAAAGAGGGGTGGGCTCTACCCGAAAAGCGGGGCAGGCCCTCGCCAGGCGTCGTGCGCGACCCCGGTTAAACACCGGCCCCTGTAGCACACGCTGCAGGGGCTTTTTTGTGCTCGTAAGTCCAGCCCCGCGCCTTAGTTCAGGACCGCTCGCAAGGCTTTTACGGCTCTCTCGACTTCAGATAGAGCATCGCTGAGGTCCGCTCTGGTGCCGGCCGCGTTGGCGGAGCCCACGCGGCCACTGGTCTCAATAATCTCCAAGGCAAGTTTGTTCACGCTAATGCCTTCTCGCGCGGCGGCCTCTTTCATCGCATCCAGTAAATCCGGGTCGGGACGTATCATGATGGCCTTGCGCTCTCTTACGCGGGTCTTTGGTTTGGACATGCTGAACCTTTCTTGGTGGTGTAAGGGGAGGGTTAGATACTCGTACAGTATCGCCAACGCGTCCCACTGCATACATGCCAAGGGGCGCCACAAAGCAGTATGCCTTGGGCGGTGACGCCAGCCCGGCTAGCGATCTCGGAACCAGAACCCGTTGTAGTCCATGCTAATCTTCTGCATTTATTGTTATGGAAACACATGCGCTCGCTCTCTTCTGCTCGATCAGGTCCACGGACCCTTTCTCGGCATTTCGCTCTACCTTTTTCCAAGGGTGGCTTAGTTGTCCTATTTCTAGCCCTTGTTACATCCTGCTCCCGAGATTCAGTGAGTATTGAACCGGGTGTCTCGGAGGTATTGGCACGCGAACGCGCGTCCAGACTCACCGACATCACTTACCGTCTGGCGCTATCGGTTCCATCGGAGCCAGCCGCGGATGTGACGGGGACGATGAGCATCGAGTTTAGCCAGGGTGATACGGGTCAGCCGCTACAGCTCGATTTTCGGGCTTTACCCGATCAGGTGTTAGCGGTCTCCGCCAATGGCAAGACAACGTCTTACGCTGTGCGTGACGAGCATGTGGTGATACCGGGTGCGTCGCTGCAGTCAGGGCAAAATAGCGTCACGCTCGATTTCATTGCTGGCGCGGCGGCCCTGAACCGCAATCCTGACTTTTTATATACCTTGTTTGTACCAGATCGAGCTCGCACGGTATTTCCCTTGTTTGACCAACCTGACCTCAAGGCCAGATGGGTGCTGAGTCTGGAGCTACCGTCTTCGTGGACTGCGCTGTCCAGCGCGGCAATAGCGCGCACAGACGCTCATGATGTACGCAAGTCTGTGCATTTCGCGATGTCAGATCTCATGAGCTCTTATCTGTTTTCCTTTGTTGCAGGGGAGTTTAAAACCCACTCAGAAATGGTGGCAGGCAAAGAGATGCGGGTGTATCACCGCCAAAATGATGAGGCGATGGTGTCCCGCAATATCGACGAAATTGTTCGCCTCCATGCTGAGGCCATCGCTTGGCTGGAGTCATACACCGGTATCGATTATCCCTTTCAACAGCGGGATATTGTGCTTATACCTGCTCATCCCTACGGGGGGATGGAGCACGTCGGTGCCATTCAATATCGCGCGGAGAGCCTGTGGCTGGATGAAAACGCGTCTGATAGCGAATTACTGAACAGGGCTTCGTTGATCGCGCATGAGACTGCGCACATGTGGTTTGGCAACCTGGTGACGATGCGCTGGTTTGACGATGTCTGGACCAAAGAAGTTTTTGCCAATTTCATGGCGGCAAAGATTGTTAATCCATCCTTTCCTGGGATCAATCACGACCTTCAGTTTTTGGTCCGTCACCACCCTCGTGCCTATTCCATTGACCGCACGGCGGGTGCGAACGCGATTCGCCAGCCTTTGCCGAACCTCAATCAGGCCGGGCAGCTTTACGGCAGTATCATCTATAACAAAGCGCCGATTATGATGCGGCAACTCGAAATGTTGCTTGGGCAAGACGCCTTTCAAAACGGCATCAGGCAATATCTCACGCAATCGGCCTATGCCAATGCAAGCTGGCCAGATTTGATCAGGGTGTTTGACGCATTGACGAATGTGGACGTTGCCGGGTGGAGTAGCGTCTGGGTAAACACGCCAGGACGGCCTGCCTTCTCGCTTACCCAAAGTGACCCGTCGCCAGCGCTGGTCCAGACAGACCCAATGGCAAAAGGGCGTATTTGGCCGCAGACATTTGGCGTTCAGTTGCTTAAGGATAAGGCTCTCTCCTCCTATGAGGTCGAATTTGCCGGGGCCTCAGAGACATTGAATCAGGAGCTTGTCACGCATAGCGATCAGCTATTGCTTAACAGTGACGGCCTGGGCTACGGATTGTTTGATGCTTCCTTAGGGCATCTCGAGCACTGGCCGCAGCTGACGGACCTTAGCCGGGCCTCCTTGCTTGTGAATCTCTACGAGCAGATGCTCGAGAGTGGGCAGCCGACGCCTGATGAATATGCGAAAGCACTCATCCAGCGGGTCAAGGAAACAGACAACCAATTACTGTTGCGTCTTGCGCTTCGATATTTGACGCGAACATACTGGACGCTGTTGCCCGATGCGTCGCGGTTGGGTCTCTCTGTCATGCTAGAGCAGGCACTGTGGGATGAACTGATCACAGCCGCGCAGCCCTCTGTCCGCAAGCTATTCTTTGATGCCTATACCAGCGTGGCCGATAGCTCAAAGTCCTTAGACAGGCTGGAAGACATTTGGCGGGGCAGCACAACGGTTGAGGGTCTTGTCCTGTCCGAGCGCGATATGATCACGTTGGCAATAAGCCTGGCGATAAAGCGACCTGCTTCGGCTCGGGATATTGTTGATACGCAGCTACAGCGCATCGAAAGCGCTGATGAGAAGCGACGGTTCCGCTTTATCGCCCCCGCACTATCGGCTGATGCAGCGGTTCGTGATGCTGTTTTCGATTCGTTTAAACAGGCTGAGAATCGTCAGACGGAATCCTGGGTGCTGGACGCGCTCTGGGCGTTGCACCATCCTTTGCGGGTAGCGCACTCAGAAAAATATGTTCTGCCCAGCTTGGAACTGCTGGAGGAAATACAGGCAACGGGCGATATTTTTTTTCCCGCTGGATGGCTGGGTACGACCTTGAGAAATCACCACAGCGCGTGCGTGTTGCAAACGGTAGACACCTTTTTGGCGCGCCGTCCCGATTACAACCCGCAGCTTCGGTTAAAGCTGCTGCAAGCTGTAGACCCCGTTAAGCGTTCACATCGGTTGCGGGGGGAAGGCAGCGCAGCGGGATGCTAACAGTCACCATGCGCTACAGGTCTCTACTTCTACTTACACAAACCACCGCCAAGTAGGCGATAGGGCTCGCAGTTGTAAATCAGGCGACCGGCCTCGCCATACTGCCAGTCCAGTCCCTTCATCGCTTTCTTGGGAGGTATCCCGCGGGAGGGTTTGTCTTGAAGCATGTCCATCGATCTCGGGTAATCCGCCCAGTCTTTGGGCGCATGCCAGCCAGGTGGCGGCACCAGCTCTGAGCGCGTTCCGGATACCGGGTAGAGCGTTCGCCAGTAATGGATTTCTTTCGCCAGGTCAGCGACGACCTCGGGATACTGACCGGCCAAATTATTGTATTCGTAAGGGTCTTGCTGAATCTTGAACAGGTAGTTGGTGATCTCGACGCTGGATAACCCCGCTTTAATCTCCTGAACAAGTTTCCACTCGTCGTTGAATACGGTGGCTTTATGCTGATTGCGGATCGGCGTTTCGGAAATGAAGAACAGGTAGTCCTCTCTGGGTATGGGCACATTGTCCGTAATCGCTGGCAACATATCCCGACCGTCCAGTTCGAAAGTGGTTTTAGCTTCAATGCCCGCCGCTTTAGCCAGTGTTGGCAGGACGTCCATAACAGAGATGATGGAGTCCACTTTACCTCCCGGCTTGATTTTTCCGGGCCAACGCATGCTCGCGACGACGCGAATGCCGCCCTCAAAGGTTTCTCCTTTGCCGCCTCGCAGGGGGTAGTTATCGGCGCCCCCATAGGCGTAGGCGGCGCCGCCATTGTCTGAGAAGAACAACACAATGGTATTGTCAGCAATGCCCTCTTTATCGAGTGTTGCCAGCACGTTGCCAATCGCCCTGTCCATGCCTTCAACGACCGCGGCGTACATTGGCCTCGCGCTGGGCTGCATCATCAGCTTGCCCATACGCCGCGTATTGTCAGTCATGGCACTGCGTGCAGGCTTGCGGTTGTCTTTCAGGTCTGCGTACTTCTTTTTGAGGTCATCCGGCGCATCGTGCGGTGTATGCGGCGCGATGAAGGGTAGGTACATGAAGAAGGGCTTGGATTTGTCGCGCTCTTGAATATAACGGCTGGCTTCGTTGGCCAGCAGATAGGTCTCGTAGCCGTCTTCATCGATAGACTCGCCGTTACGCTGAAAGTCCTTGCCGCCCAGGTTTCCGAAGGGTGGGAAGAATCCGACTTCGGTGTGCAAATGGCCGTAGAAGTGTTCGAAGCCGCGTGCGTTGGGGTGGAAGACCTGCTGGGAGTGCCCAAGGTGCCATTTTCCCACCATAGCTGTCTGGTAGCCTGCGGCCTGGAAGATTTCCGGCATGAACGTCTCTTCCGTGTGCACACCGTTATTTTGCCACGGCATGATAGTCGCGTAGGCCACGCCAAGCCGGATCGGGTCGCGGCCGGTCATTAATGCCGCCCGCGTGGGCGAGCAAATCGGTGTGGTGTAAAAGCGATCCAGCTGCGCGCCTTCCGCCGCCAGCTGATCTAATGACGGCGTATCGATTTCAGTATTGCCGTGATACCCAACGTCAGCCCAGCCCAGATCATCTGCCACCATAACAATAATATTGGGCCGCTCATCGCTAAGCGCTGGCAGCGCGAACAAGCTTGCAAAACCGAGAGCCACGATCTGACTGAACAGCGATAGAGAGCGAGCAGACATTTACAGTGTTCCTGTTATTGGTAGAGGGATTATACAGCCGTAAACACTTTGATTGGCTTGCTGCGAGCGTAGGTGGGGTTTATCCAGCCTGTGAAGTATGGGCTGGTTTTAAAAGCTACACTAATACCGTCGGTGAGCCGTTGCGCATGGCGGCGAGACTCGCGACTATGGTCGCCCGTAATCACCTTAGTATCCTCGTGCTTTGGCAGAGTGCTGTTTAGAGCTTTGGCGAAATAAAACCAATAAAACCATGATGTTACATATTTATCAGCAAGGCGCCGTTAGCTGGTTGGCCGGGCTCATCTTTTTAGGTCTGGCAGTCGTCGTGGCATTGGTATTGCTGTCTACAGACGCCGCTGACGATCTGCAGCGAGAAGCGGAGATTACCGCGCTCGATCGTATCGGCCAGCTGGCAGCTAAGCGGCTGGACACGGCGGCGGACGCGTCCAGCGTCGATGCGTCCGCGAATCAGGGCAGCGCTGTGGACATGATTTCCCGTCCCATCGAGGTGGTCTCAGTCACAAAAGATATTGTGTACGCCAGCGGTGTCGGTAACACGGTGCTGGTTGCGACTGATGAGGGCAATGTCGTTTTTGATACGGGGCTGATTATTCAGTCGGCACAGCAGCTGCGCGCGCTGCAAGCCGCGGGCCATGATGAACCTGCGCGGTATGTAGTGCTTAGTCATTCGCATGCAGACCATGTTGGTGGCGCCAAGCTCTGGAGGACCGACGGAACCCAGTTGGTTGCTCACGAGGAATTTCTGGAGGAGCAGCGTTACTTGACGGAGCTGGACCCGTATTTTCACGGACGTAATCGCACGCTGTTCCCCTGGATGCCCGCAGAGCCCTCCAGTCTTGGTCTGTTGAACTATCGCGGTTTACAGCCTGATATCGAGGTTGATAACGAGGAACCCTATCGTTTCACTTTAGGAGGCAAGCGCTTCGAGGTGATCGCAGTGCCAGGTGCCGAAGGCGCAGACAATATTGTGCTTTGGCTGCCCGACGAGAAGGTACTGTTATCCGGTGACTTTTTTGGTCCGCAGTTTCCTCAGTTTCCCAATGTTTTCACCATGCGCGGCGAGAAGGTTCGAAAACCCATTGAATATGTGCATTCGCTAAATCGCTTATTGGCGCTGGAGCCAGAGATAATCGTTCCCAGTCATCTATCCCCTGTAATGGGTGCCGACGCTGCGCGAGAAGGTATGACCCGCATACGCGATGCGGTGCAATTTGTGCACGATGCGACAGTAGCGGGCATGAATGCCGGCAAATCTGTTGAAACACTTATGCAGGAGATCACGCTGCCTGAGGAACTGGCCCTCAGCCAGACGCATGGCAAGGTCAGCTGGGCCGTGCGCAGCATCTGGGAGTACTACGCGACATGGTTTCATTTCCGTAATACGACAGAGCTCTACGCTGTGCCGATAGACGCGGTGTTTACCGATGTGGCTGCGCTGGCGACAGTCGATAAACTCACCGACTTGGCCAAGAACTATCTCTCTGAGGGAAGCCCGGAGAAGGCTTTGCATGCACTGGATCTTACGGCTAGTGAGTCGCCTGAGGTGCTGGCCGTAAGACGCTCAGCCCTGGAGACGCTGCTTGCTAGAGCCGAGGCAAATGAGAAAAACGATTACGAGATTTACTGGCTCCGGTCCCGCTTGCGAGCGACCAACGCGACTGAGAGCAGAGAGACGGCTCTTGCAGAAAACTCGAATTAGTAATCTTTAATAAAAACAGCAAAACAACCCACAACCTGACACCACAATAAAAGTTAGAGGAAGACAAATATGAAGAAGCCTATTTCCATCGCCGTGGCAGCGGCCTGTCTTGCAGCCTCGCAGGCCTACGCAGACTCGTTGGTGCTCGAAGAAGTCATCGTGACCGCGCAAAAGCGGGCGTCTACCGTAAAGGATATCGCTGCGACGGTGAACGTTGTATCGGGCGAGTCTATACAGGATTTTGCTACGTTCTCGTTCAGCGAGCTTGAAGAGCAGACAGCAGGCCTGAGTCTGACGTCCCCCAATGCACGTAACCAGAATATCGGCTTGCGTGGCGTCAGCGTTGACCCCGAATCGGGGATCGCAAATACAGTGGATGTCTACTGGAACGATATGATTGTGCGTGCCGAGCTGGCATTCAGCACGCTGTACGACATGGAACGGGTCGAAGTCCTGCGCGGGCCGCAGGGAACCTTGCAAGGACGCACTTCACCGGCAGGTGCCGTTAACATTATCACCCGCAAGGCTAATCTCGATGCCTATGAAGGTTCCTTGCAAGGAACCGTATCTGACAACGAAGGCCTGAATGGGCAGCTGGCACTTAATATCCCATTAATCGAAGGCAAGCTGGGTGTGCGGGTTGCCGGGGTTTACGATCAAAGCTTTTCGAATAATGTGCAAAACCTGACGACCGGAACTGACGATCCCGAGCAAGATTCGCAATCCGCTCGCGTTAGTATTGGCTGGGCCCCGACCGATACCCTGGTAACTAATTTTACCTGGCAGAATTTTGATCGCAGCACTGACGATATCAAGGGTTTGGATGGTGTCGACGGACTTGGCCAGCGACCATCCCTGAGTGCAGAAGATCGTCGCTCATTATCGGGCACAGATGACTTCACCGATTTTGAATTTGATATCTACAACATGGATATCAATTGGGAAATGGACAATCACCAGCTGTCGGCTGTGTTGGGCTATGTCGACTCTACCAAGACCTCTCGTCAGGAAAACGACCGCGCCGATTACATTGAGATTGATGAGGCGTTGACGACGCAGGGTACAACAACAGCAGTAGAGAGCATTACGGGTGAAATCCGTTTCGCGTCGACAGATCGCGATTTCTGGAACTATATGGTTGGTGTTTTTTATCAGGATCAGGAAACCCGGACCGCTTTCAATGCGAATACGACGCTGTCACCACCCAGCCCGACGATTTCTTTTTCTACTGAGGGTGCGATCCCGGTGGATGCTGAGAATCTCGGTATCTTCACGTTCAATACGTTCGACTTATCTGACAGCATGAGGCTGGAGTTGGGTTTGCGCTGGACCCGCTTCGAAAACTCTCGGGGCGCCGTAGTGAACTTTGGTGAGCTCAACTATTTGCCCTCTTTCCTGCAGCCCATTGAGGATGCAACAGGTGCTATTTCTGCAAACTTTGCGCAGAATTTCCCGATTGATGCGATCAGCCCGGAAAACCAGGACGAGAATCAGGATGCCTTCACGGGTTCTCTGAGTCTCCGTTATGACATGAGCGCGGATGTATCGCTGTACGCGTCCTATGCCCGTGGCTTCCGTCCCGGCGGCATCACGATTGTGCCTGATCCCGATGTCGTGTTTCTGCCAAATGGTGAGGACGACCTCTTGTTTGATTCAGAAGAGAGCGACTCCATCGAGGTGGGTTTCAAAGGCCGTTTCCTCGATGGTCGTGCCAGCTTGAACGGTGCGCTGTTTTACCAACAGTTTGATGGCTACCTCGGCTTTATCCGGGGCGTGCAGGTGCTTGATGACAACGGTGAGCCGGTCGATATCTCAGGCGGTTTGATCTTTAACGGTGACGCTATCTTGTGGGGTACCGAACTTGAAGGTCGTATCCTGTTGACCGATAACTGGAGCGCTGGTGGTGCGATGAGCTACGTGCAAGCGGAATGGGACGGCGCCGAGTCACCCTGTAATGATCGCGAGCCAGGCGAAGTTCTGGGTTTCTGCGACATTGACGGTCAGAACGTTAGTGGCGAGCCAGAGTTCTCGCTATCGCTGAACTCTGAGTTCACCCTGCCAGTTGCCGGCAACGAGTGGTATCTCCGCGGTCTCTATAAGTACACCGGCGAAACCCAGAATCAGGATGCCTCTGCGGGAATTGGTGCGGTCACCGATGAGTTTGAAGAACGCCATGTTCTCAATCTTTATACCGGGGTACGCAGCACGGATGGTAAATGGGACGCGGGGCTATGGGTGAAAAACGCCCTGGACTCTGACGAAATCGTTCGCCAAACCGGACCTGACCAGTACGACCTCGCAGCAACGGGCGGCTCGTTTACACAGACTAACGTGCAGCAAGAACGTGTGATTGGCGGAACAGTTCGATATAACTGGTAAGGCTTTCGGTAGCGTAAAAAAACGCCGCTGGTGGTCTCGGGGCGGAGCTTGGCTCCTCTTTGAGGCCTCCGCGGCTTTTTTAGTTATGGAATGTATGGAGCAGGCTATGTTGGCTCATCGTGTTTTGGTAACAGGCGCATAAGATGACTGGACTAGAATCCGTCAAACAGCATATGGGTCCCCAGTTGCTTGCGTTGGCGGAGCATTTGAATGCCGTGCAGGAGTTTCGAGCGGCGGCGTTTTTCTCCGAAATATCCAGCGCACTTGAAAAGGTTTCCGAGGAAGGCGATCTGATTGAGGTCTTTCTTGCGCTCTCTACAACAGCGTTTCAGGGATTTTTGTTTGATGCGCAGACGGCTTTGGCTGTAGATGAAATTTTGGCTTTTGCCGAGCAAGTTTCAAAGACCTATATGGCAGACGAAGGTCGAGCGCATTAACTGCTCTGAGCAGGGTCGCCCGGACAGGGTCGCCCGGACAGGGTCGCCCGGACAGGGTCGCCCGGACAGGGTCGCCCGGACAGGGTCGCCCGGACAGGGTCGCCCGGACAGGGTCGCCCGGACAGGGTCGCCCGGACAGGGTCGCCCGGACAGGGTCGCCCGGATAGGAATTCAGACGATGACTTTTGGCGGTCTGCCATTGGGGTTGGTTGAAGTCGGAACCGGCTCGTTGTTCACCGTGGGTGATTCCAGTGGAACCTCGGGTTCTTTCAACTCAAAACCCTGATCGTCGGTAGCGTTAGACCAAACGTCATCTTTTGACTGTGCGTCATCCATCTCATCTTCTTTGCGGCGAGCGACGGCGTTTTTCTGGTCGAGTTCACCGTTGTCTAATAGCTGCATCCATTTACCGTCGCTGTGCCGAAGTAACACTTCAACTGGCTCAAACTTTGGTCGACGGATAATGTGCAGCGACCAGCCAAAGCCCTCCAGCTTTCGCAAGGCCTCCTGTTGCTCTTCCGACAGCATTCCATCCGGATCCGAGGGTAACGCCGGTTCGCCGCGTCGCTTGTTTGTCGCCATAAATTTTAGACCTTCAAAAAGACAAGGTTGCTTTAACAATCAAGAGTTTACGTCACACCGACCCGGTTTTCACCTATCGTATAAGACGCCATCTGACTGAGGGCTGTCAGGCTCGCCCCGGACTCTGCCTGGAGCGCGTTGAAATATGCCTGGCTGGCCGCGAGCGCTCGCTTGGTCCAAAGACCGCTGTCGATGATGTCGTGCCTGCGCAGATAGGTTTCGACATCACGGGTAAAGAGGAAAGTATCAACACCGACCGCACGGAGCGCGTAAGGGCCCGTATTGCCCCCTAGTCGACTGCCGTTGCGCTTGAGATATTGCCACAGGCCGGTGATATCTTCGCTGGGCCAGTCTGCGACGAAGCGGCCAAAAGATTGTCCGGTTTGTCGCCTGGTCTGATCGATCATCAAGGCGTTGTCGCGAATGGCCTTGACCTTGCGAAAGTTGCGGATGATTTTGGGATCCTGGGCTTTGCGTTCCAGCATGTCGTCGGGCATCAACAGCAACTTGTCGACATCAAAATCCCAGAAGATCTCCTCGAAACCCTCCCACTTGCTTTCTACCACGCGCCAGACAAACCCCGATTGAAATATCTTCTTACAAAAGGCCGCCAGGTAGCGGCTATCGGGTAGCGCGCGCAACGCTCGCTGACTGCGCGGTGCTGACAGCAGCCTGGCCAGCGCCGCTGCGCCGCCTTTGCGTTCGCAGGCGCGGTTATACAGTTCGCCATAATCAGGCGGCATGGTGGAGCATCCTGTTAGAAGTGAACACCTTTCATCAGTGCCGCAAGTGCAACCTGCTCGTTTGAGGCTTCTATTCGTTCCACCTGCTGCTGGCCTTTTGCGGCGGCAGAGTCCGGAAACATGCGGAACACGGTATTCATAAGCAGTTCCGAGAAACGCGGTGCGACTGCGGTCACCACCTGCAGGAAGATACCCAGTCGTGAAGCAATGCGCTTGTCCTTATGAATCACCGCGCTGACGACAAGATCTACAGCTTCGTCCGGGGTTAATACCGGCATGTGATCATAAATAGTGGTCGCGGAAATCATCGGTGTGCGAACCAGTGGCATGTGGATGGTGGTAAAGCGCACGTTGCGATCGGAAAACTCCACTGCAGCTGCGCGTGTCCAGGCGTCCAGCGCACTTTTGGAGGCGACATAGGCAGAAAAGCGCGGGCTGGCAGTGAGTGTGCTGATCGACGAGATGTTGATGACGTGCCCCATCTTGCGTTCCAGCATGCTGGGAGCCAGGCCCATAACCAGTCGAATAGCGCCAAAGTAGTTCACCTGCATGGTGCGCTCAAAGTCGTGGAAACGATCAAAAGACAGTTCCAGGGAACGACGGATGGAGCGACCGGCATTGTTGATGAGAATATCGACATAGCCGTGGTTGCGCAGCACCTCTTCAACAAGCCTGTCGCAATCTTCGAGGTCCGATACGTCCGCCGTATAGGAGGTCGACTTGCCCCCGACCTCAGCGATATCTCTGGCGGTTTCTTCGAGCTTCTCCGCCGTGCGAGCGACCAGCAGCACGTGAGCGCCGGCCTCCGCCATGCGGATAGCGGTGTTCTTGCCGATGCCTGATGAAGCCCCGGTGATCAGCATGATCTTGTCTTTTACGTTGCCTTCCAGCGACCGATCGACATGTATATCGGGGTCTAGATTGCGCTCCCAGTAATCCCATAGCGTCGGCGCGTAGTCCCTGAGGCTAGGGCATTCGATCCCGGTGCCTTTGAGTGCTCGCTCGGTGTCACGGTTATCAAATCGCGTGGGGTAGTTGATCAGCATCAGCACTGATTCAGGCAGGCCCATATCGTTGAGCATAATGTTGATGATGCGCTTGACCGGGGGCAGGCTGGTAACCCCATCGCGCACAAAAGACGGGATGAAGCCAAACATCCTGCTGTCCAAGCGCATGCTGAACTGCGGCGTGTGACCTGCATCGGCAAAGATATTCATGACTTCGCCCATGCTGTAGTGATCGGGATCAGTCAGATGGAAGCAGCCGCCGTCAAGGTCCGGTGTGTGGGCGATATGGTCCATTGCAGCGACCACATAATCGACGGGCACAATGTTGAATTTACCGCCCTCAAGCCCTATCAGCGGCACCCAGGGCGGCAGTGCTTTGCGCAGTTTTTGCAGCGTCTTGAAGAAATAGTAAACCCCGTCGACTTTGTCGATCTCGCCGGTCTGTGAATTGCCGACCACCATGGCGGGCCGGTAGACCCGCCAGGGCACTTCGCACTCGCGCCGCACGATACCTTCGGAGTCGTGCTTGGTTTTGAAGTACGGATGATCGTAATTTTCGGCTTCTTCAAACATATCTTCCCGGAAGATACCCTTGTAAAGCCCTCCCGCGGCAATGGAGCTGACGTGGTGGAAGCAGCCTGCCTCAATGGACTTTGCCAGCTCTACGGCGTTGCGTGTGCCGTCGATATTTGCCGCCTCCTGGGCCTCCAGTGATGCGGAAATATCGTAGATCGCGGCGAAATGACAAAAATGCGCTACCTCACCTTTTAACATCTCAATGTCAGCTTCGCTGAGGCCGAGGCACGTCGCGGTCAGGTCGCCTGTGACAGGGATCAGGCGTTCACTGCCTTCGCCAAACTCGGACACCAATGCTTCGAACTTCGCTTCTGACCCCTGCCGCGTCAGGACATAGATTTTGCCCTCGCGTTTCTGGAGCTGGGAAATGAAAAACCGGCCAAGGAAGCCAGTGCCGCCAGTAATAAAGTAGCTCATAGGTTTGTCCTGTCTGTCTTTCTTATTGTCGTTTAAGGCTTACCCGGATTGCCGGGTTTGTAGCGATTCCACCGCATCCGATATCTATTATAGATAGCAAAGGCGTGTCGATGCGAAGAGATAGTTCCGCTACCATGTTGCACTATAATCGTCGCGTTAGCCCTATGAACAGAGAACTTTTCCTGCTGCGCCACGCCAAGTCTTGCTGGGACGATAGTGCATTAGCGGACCGGGACAGGGGCCTGAATAGCAGAGGCCGCCGCAACGCGCCTCGCATGGGGCAAGCTCTCTCAGAGCGCATACCAGCTCAGGTGATACACGTAAGCCCTGCTCGGCGAGCGCAGCTCACGCTGGGTGGCTTACACGATGGTTGGCCAGAGTTACAGAATTTTGAACATATCACCACGGATGCACTCTATACCTTTGGCGCTGACGAGCTAATTGACTGGATTCGGTTGCAGCCTGACGAGGTACACAGCTTGTTTATCATTGGCCACAATCCGGCGCTAACTGATCTTGTTAACTGGCTGTCAGGCGATTACGCACTGGATAACTTGCCTACCGCAGGGTTTGTGGCGCTTAGCCTGCAGGCAACAAGCTGGCAGGGGGTTTCGCCAGGTTGTGGAGTAATAACCGATACCTTGGTTCCAAAGCGCTTGGATACCCCATAGAGCAGTTAGAACGTTGCGAAAATGGAGCATGCAATGACATTGAGCACAGCCTGTGGTCGTGCCTTTAGCGCAGCGTTGGCCTGCACCGGTGTTTTGGCCGCCTGTACCGCGCAATCGCCAACAGAAGACGCGGCAGCGCTGCGTATGTGTGAGGAACCGCGCCCTGAGGTTTGCACCCGGGAGTACCGACCGGTCTGTGCCGTGTTGTACGACGAAACCTGGATCACCGCCTCCACGGGCTGTACAGCCTGCGCCCGCGAAGACGTCAAAGGCTACCTAAGTGGCGCATGCGGAGATAGTGAGCACTAACAAATAGTAGGCACTGCCAACGCTTGTGGGCGGCTCGCTGCTGCGTTAGAGTGCGCGCCCTCGACCAAATCCTAGCGATTCAACTTTACTTGCACCGAACTGGAGCCCATCAGGATTACTAGATGACCCTCACGTCCCGCATTCTGATCGCCATGTTGATTGGCATTAGCGCAGGTTCTTTACTGAATGTGCTGGCCGGGGTGATACCGGAAGCCATCAAGGCGAGTTTGGACGTCTACGTGATAGATGGCGTGCTCGATATTATCGGCAGGATGTTTGTTGCATCCCTGAAGATGCTGGTTGTGCCTCTGGTGTTTGTCTCCCTGGTCTGCGGCGCCTCGTCCCTGGGGAACAACGCGCGCATGGGTCGAATCGCGCTGCGCACGGTGGCGCTTTATCTGCTGACCACAGGTATCGCGGTTACGGTGGCGCTCGCGATAGCGCTAACGGTCAATCCAGGCGCCGGCGTTGACCTACCTGGCGAGGCTAATTTTCAGGCCGCTGCTGCACCGTCCATCGCGGATGTCATCGTCAATATCGTACCGGCTAACCCAGTCCGTGCCATGGCCGACGGCAACATGCTGCAGGTTATCGTTTTTGCGCTGCTATTGGGTTTTGCGATCACACGCTCAGGTGAGGCAGGCAAAAGAATCTGCAGTTTCTTCCACGATCTTGAAGTCATCATTATGAAAATCGTTGGCATGCTGATGCTGCTAGCGCCCTATGGTGTGGCCGCGCTGCTGACCAAGCTTTTCGCCCAACTGGGTTTCGGGGCCATTCTGGATCTCGGCAAATACTTTGCCACCGTACTATCTGTACTGCTGTTTCATGGACTGGTGGTGTACAGCACGCTGCTCAAGGCGCTGGTGGGCCTGCCGCCCTCTGTACTGCTTTATAAAATGCGTTCGGTCTGGGCGTTTGCGTTTAGCACGTCTTCTTCTGCAGCAACAATCCCTATTACCCTGCGGGCTGTCGAAAGGCGCCTTGGCGTAAAGCCTTCCGTAGCGGGCTTTACGATTCCGTTAGGTGCGACCGTGAACATGGATGGCACGGCAATCATGCAGGGGGTTGCAACGGTATTTATCGCCCAGGTGTACGGAGTTGATCTGAGCGCAGGTGACCTGGCAGCGGTGGTGCTGACTGCAACTTTGGCCTCTGTGGGCGCTGCAGGCGTTCCCGGTGTAGGTCTGATAACGCTGGCCCTGGTATTGGAACAGGTAGGCTTACCGGTTGAAGGCATCGCGATGATCATCGGCGTCGACCGACTGCTGGATATGGTTAGGACGGCAGTGAACGTCACCGGCGATGCCACGGTTTCATTGATTGTGGCAGAACTGGAAGGGCAGGTTGATAAAACCATCTTCGGTGACTGGGATGCGGATTCCATGACCAGTCGAAACTACCAGACAGATGGTGATCCTAACCGCCCCGACTTTTTCCAATCTGTGGCGCAGGCGGAGTCAGAAGGTGCCGCTGAATCAGCCAATAGACCGTCGCAAAAGCCGCCTACGCTTGATTAGAGTACGGTCTTGTCGGCAGCTCCAAGTCGCAGCCAGAACCATTGTGAATGCGGCCCCTCCCGTATTCTCGCTAGCGGCTAAAGCAGCTGGAAAAGACTTTCTTCCTGCTGTTCCGGTTTCAACTCTTCAACGTTCAATGCGGACGCCACCTGTTCGGCAACTCTCATACCACTCTGGTAGGCGCCATGTACCGTCTGATAATGCGGTGCGACGGCCGTGGCTTCACCGGCCAGATAAAGAGTGTCCTCGACCGGTAAACGCAGCTTTTCGCGCCCATCGGCACCGCCGGGGCGAGTGAACGAGTAAGACCCTTTTGTGTAGGGATCCTTTATCCAGTCCTTGAACGCATGCCAGCGCAGTAATTCGCGCAATCCCGATCTGCCGCTAGCTTCTTCTAACCAGCCGATGACTTGCTGTAAACCTGCATCCGGGCCGAGAGCGCTCAAAGTCTGCGCCGCGCTGCCGGTGAACCAACCCGAAAGCGCAGGTGCTTCCATGTTGCTGTCATGGAACGACGAAAAACTACGCCGGCCTGCGGGGTCTAGCCAATAGCCAGGCTCGGAACCCTCCCAGAATGCCTTAGAAAAAATCATTGGTACTACCACGGCGCTGCCCATATCCAGGCCTGCGAGCGCGGTGCGGATATCCGGGGGCAGGGGAGGTTCAATGCTCAAGTCGCCGGACTTCAATACGCCAATAGGCACGGTAAGTATGAGTTGTCGGCAGGTTAAAGA
Source organism: Cellvibrionales bacterium (assembly GCA_043585095.1). Lineage (GTDB taxonomy): Bacteria > Pseudomonadota > Gammaproteobacteria > Pseudomonadales > Halieaceae > JANQIO01. The sequence continues at coordinate 3,078,656 of CP121321.1, read as the reverse complement.
GGTGCGAATGCCCTTGAAGTCATAGCTGACGCCGACCAGCCCGGGGCGCCAGAATACCTCGGTTACCACGCTGCCGAGTTGTATTCGGTCGCTGATCTCCATTGCCATATTTCGTGCCAGCTCGCTGTAGCCGCCGATGATTTGATAATCGTGATCATGCCAGGCGTCCCAGGCTGCGCCGTCTTCAATAACGGCTCTGGCGCTGATGTCGTCAGGTTCTGCGGACCAGCTCAGGGCTTCATTAAACGCCATTTCACGTTCTATGCCGTTCAGATCCATAGCGGCGACAAAGCTGCGATAGGGAACATCGGGCCCCGCGTAGTCCGAATAGGTCGCGCGAATTCGCGCATTCACGGCACTGTAGGCCTCCCAGTCGGGTTCTACATCGGTAAAGGGCGGCAAATAATGGGCGGTTTCGTATTCAGGCAATTGGCGGGTTGCGAGCTCAAAACTGTTGATCAGGTCCCAGGTGTCAGCCTGACTGCCGTGTACAAACTGTGCGCCCAATTCGATGCCGTGCGAGGGCAGGTCCTCAACGCCATTCTGGTCCGTTACTGACATCAAACGGCCGCCGACGCGTTCTCGGGCTTCTAATACCAGCACTTTGAGACCGGGACCGGCTTTACTGAGCAGTTTGGCCGCGGTCATGCCCGCGACGCCGGCTCCAACAATAACGACGTCGTAATCGACACCCTGTGCGGAGGAGGGCGCCGCAGTGCAAAAACTGGCTGTACCCGCTGCCGTTAGCTTCAAAAGGCTTCTGCGCTTGATTTCAGGCATAGGCATTCCTCTTCCGCGATATTGAGGATAGATTATGCTGCAAATGCCCATCTACCAAGCAGTAATTCGTGAGGTGCGTCTTGGTTACGCTCAAATCGCTGCACATTTATCCCATCAAATCTGCACAGGGACTTGATGTGGACACCGTCAGGCTGGATCGTTTTGGTGCAGAAGGCGACCGTCGCTGGATGATCACGGATGACGCCGGTGTGTTTGTAACGCAGCGTGATCTGCCGCTGTTGAGTGCGCTGGAAGTGCAGATAAACCCGACAGGTTTGCGGCTCAGCAGGGGAAGTAAGGCGCTAGAGGTAGAGCGCCCGGCTGGGGTGGCCAGACTGGTAACGGTCTGGGGCGATCAGGTTGATGCTATCGACGCGGGCGATGCCGCCGCACACTGGTTAAGTGAGCAGTTTGGCGAGGCGCTGCGCCTGGTGTACATGCCAGAGACAAGCAATCGGCTGGTTGACCCTGATTTTGCGAAAGAGGGTGAGACCGTCAGCTTTGCGGATGGCTTTCCATTGCTGCTGGTGTCAGAGGCCTCAGAAGCGCACCTGAATAAACGTTTGCAGCACCCGGTCACGCTGGCAAGGTTTCGGCCTAATTTAGTGATCTCGGGCTGTCCCCCACACGCAGAGGATGGTTGGCGGCGTATCCGTATTGGTGCGGTTGAATTTACCGTTGCCAAACCCTGCTCGCGATGCGTGATGCCTTCCTATGATCAGCGTACAGGCGAAAAGCATCCTGAGTTGTTGCGCATTCTGGCCAGCTATCGTCGGGGCGAGGGCGGGAAAGTGTATTTTGGCCAAAACCTGCTCTATCAAGGCGGTGGCAGTCTGCACATTGGTGACCAGGTTGAGGTGCTCGAGTAAGCAAGGCGTGAGCAGGCAACAGTGACGCCGTACTCCAAGCGCTGAAAGCACCTCTCATTCACCGGTAAAAGACGGGTCTCGCTTGTCGAGAAAGGCGGACACGGCTTCAGCGTGGTCCTGGGTGTGATGGCTGATCGCCTGCAGACTGGCGCTCATATCCAGAAGGTCCTTCAGCTCCATTCGCTGCGCAGCTTTGAGAAGTCGCTTGGTCATGCGCACGGAGCGCGGCGGTTTGGCGGCAATGCCTGCTGCAATCTCAGTAGCTCTGCTGACAAGTTCATCGGCTTCGACTAGCTCCATTAAAATGCCGTAATCCAACGCTTGCTCTGCCTTTATCAGACGCCCGGTCAAGGTGAGCTCGGCGGCCCGCTGATAGCCGACGATACGCTGTAAGAACCAGGCGCCGCCGTCCCCCGGGATGATGCCCAGATTGATGAAGGTTTCGCCCAGCAAGGTATTGGGGGTACCCAGGCGGATGTCGCACATATTGCACAGGTCAAAACCGGCGCCGATGGCTGCGCCGTTAATGGCCGCAATACTCGGAACTTCAAGCTCATACATTGCTATCGGGATACGCTGTATGCCAAGACGATATTGCTCTTGGATCTCGGCCGGGCTGCCGCCGAACATGCCCGTTTGATCGCGCATATCCTTAACGTTGCCACCGGAAGAGAAGGCTTTGCCCGCGCCAGTAAGAATCAGCACCGATACATTGGCGCTCTGGTTCGCCCAGTTGACGGTTGCAACCAGGTCATCAATCAGCGCTGTCCCGGTTAAGGCATTGCGCACGTCGTCGCGTTGAAAGGTGAGCGTTGCCACGCGATTTTCCAGCGTTAGCAGGGCGTCACTCAGGTCGGGCAGAGTGCTCATAGCGGCGGTTCCAGATGGCTATTCGGGGCATGGTAGCAGCATCAGGTCACGGCTGCCTGTGCTATGATCGGCGGCGTTTTTTTAAGCGGATGCAGCACATGTCCATCAAAGTAACCATTGTTCCGGTAACGCCCTACCAACAGAACTGCAGCGTTGTGAAATGCGAAGAAACCGGCGCAGTCGCGCTGGTTGATCCGGGCGGCGATATCGAGCAGATCATGGCCGCCGTTGAGCAAATGCAGGGCAAGGTAGAAAAAATTCTGCTGACCCATGGGCATATGGATCACTGCGCCGCATCCTCAGAACTACGTGACACCTTGAGTGTGCCGATTGAAGGGCCTCAGCAGGAGGATAGCTTCTGGATCGACAAGCTGCCTGAATGGTGTCGTATGGCCGGGATGGCTGAAGCGCCGCCGTTTGTCCCCGATCGCTGGTTGAGCGATGGAGACACGGTCACGGTTGGCGCGCAAACAATGAAGGTGTTTCACTGCCCCGGCCACACACCCGGTCACGTTGTGTTTTTGCACGAAGGAGTGCGACTGGCCTTTGTAGGTGACGTGTTATTTCAGGGATCTATCGGCCGCACGGACTTCCCCCGCGGCAATCACTCCGACCTGATCAGCTCAATTCGCGAGAAACTGTTTCCGCTGGGTGATGACATCACTTTTGTGCCAGGCCATGGGCCGACATCTAATTTCGGGCACGAGCGTGAGACCAACCCGTTTGTTGCTGACCCAAACTATGGTTAACCCAAACTAGGGTTAACGACCTGTTTTAACTCTCGGTCTCGACGATCTTTATCCAGTCGCCTGCGCGAGGCTCGCCCTTCGGGTAGTAGCCGTTCATCAAACGCAGCTCACCTTCGGCATCCGGAAGACGCACGCGTCTGGCGATGCTGGCAAAGGTCTCGCCGGGCTCCACCTGAACCCAGCTAATATAGCGCCGCTTACCCGCACTGCGTTCCTCGGGCTTCATCGGTCTGAAGCTTTCGATCAGCGTGACAAACTGTTGGTCTGAATCGGTAAACCCTCGATCGTCTTCCACCCGTGCTTCGAATACATAGGCAACACTGCCGCGCTGCAGTACCGCCACGCGCCGGCGACTCTCGCCATTACCACCTGCTATAACGCCTGTGTAACCCTTCAGCCCGTTCTGCTCCAGCGCTTGACCCTGAAACAGGGTTGTAACGCCCATTGCGGAGCTCAAAAAATCTCGATAGCTAACGTCTTTGGGAGCGCGAGCCAGGCGCAGGGCAACGGCGGCATCGGCGTCTTCCGAGCTAGTGATGATGGTGCGACTGCCGCGTTCTACGGACCAGCTTTCAGGTACCTGAAAGGTAAAGCCAAGCTTATCGTGATAGAAGCGGTCGTCTTCACGCTTGGGAGGAGCACTGCTCTGTCCATAGGCAAGGCCCTCGGTTATCTTGCGGTACTCCTCGGGGTCAACCGGGGCAACATCGGTTGGCTCCAACTCAGCGGCAGAGCGTATGACCTTCTGCAATCGAAGATCGTTGCGGGGGTGGGTAGAGTACAGGCCGTGGTAGGACTGCGACGCCCTGCCGGCCTGTTTGGCCCGCGCTCGCTGATAGGTCTCCTGATCTTTAAGTACGCCGATGACGTCCAGCAGAACGTTGGGGTCATAGCCGCTGGCGTGCAGATACTCAGCGCCTTCACCGTCCGCTTCCAACTCCATCTCCCGTCCATAGCCGCGCACGATCTCTGTACCGTAAAGACGCGACGCCTGATACAGGTCCGCATTTTGGGTAGCGATGCCTACAACAGTAGCGAGCGCTTCGTTGGTCGAGCTGGCGGTCTTTTGACGTACTCCATGGCGCGCCGTGACGTGGCCTATTTCATGCCCCAGTACCGCCGCCAGCTCTTCTTCATTGTCCAGATACGCGAGTATCCCGCGATTGATGTAGACAAAGCCGCCCGGCAAAGCAAACGCATTGATGCCTTCCGCATCAACGACGGTGAACGTGTAGTCGATATCGGGCCGGTCACTGTTGGCGGCCAGCTGCTGTCCGATGCGGTCGACGTAAGCCTGCAGAGCCTCATCGTCGTAACGTGCGCCGCCTTCCATCATTTCTTCATGGGCCTCTCGGCCAAGTTCTATCTCAGCGCTTTCTGACATCAGCACAACATCTAAACCGCCGGTTGCAGGATTGGCTGCACAGCCCGCCAGAATAGCGGGCAGAACGATTGCCGCGCAGAGAGCGGCTACATACTTAATATTCCGCACTGAAAAACTCCAATAGCTGATCACCCAGGCCATCGCAGGCGGTGCCTTGCACCGGAGCAATGATGGGAATGGGCACAACGACCGCCGGCATGTATGACTGGCCGCTAGCCTGCAGGCTCATGCGTCCCACTTCCTCGCGGTCTGTAAAATCCCAGATTGTCGCTTCATAGTTGCTGTCGTTGCCCCAGGTACCAAAGCCAAAGCAGCCTGCACCGCCTGGGCCGATGCCGCATGTCAGCGAACCCGCGCCGCCGGTACGGATGGTCTCGCCATCGATCCACACCATGTACTCAGTGTTCATCTGTTCCAGCTTTTGCCGCACCGGCTCTACTGTCATCATGCGTTCGATATCAGCGGGGCGCAGGGGCGCTGTGCGCGGTTCAAACCAAGGGTAGAGCTGGTTCATAAAATCGAGTTCAGACATGACGGTGATGTTGGCGTCACGCTTTTGAATGTGCTTGCCGATGCAGTTAATGAAATCGGGTTCTGTCTCATAGTCGCTGGCGTGGCGGCGACCCATGATAACAACGGAGGCGTCTCCCAGATCAGCTTGGGGCCCTTTGTAGAGCACTTCGTCCACGGTAGACGTCACGCAGCCCGACGCGAGCATGCTGACGGTCAATATAGCGAGCCATTGATACGGCATTAGAGCACCTCCGGCGATATCTCGCGCGCTTGCGCCGCGCGGCGGTCATAGAGAGATTGTATCCAACTATTGACCTCTGGAACGCGGCTGAAGTTCATCGCAAAATTCGCGCCAGCATCGCGCAGCGCAACGACTGCCGCCAGGTTCACGGCTGCCTCTGCGCTCTGCAGGAATGCCGTGGGTGTCTTGCCATAGGACGTCATGGTCCACTCGGCCAGCAGTTCACCCTGGGTATCGTACAATTCGTAGCGGTAGCGCATCCAAATTTCAAAGACGTTGATCTTGGTGTGGTTGGGTATTGAGTACTGCAGTTCGGCCACATGAGGCACTAACACGGCATCAATACCCGCCTCTAGTGCTTGCTCCACGCGGCTTTTGGCGGGCAGTTCGTTCAACATGACGACGTTTTCGAACATGCCCGGGAGCAGGGTGTTGTACATTTGCACCTGGGCATCGCCGGTGCGCACGATCCAATCGGTCTCTTCACGAGAGCCCGCTTCATCGAAAAATTCGTGGGACCGAAATTCGGGGTCGTAGTACACGCCGATGTTTAACGGGAGTTTTTCCAGCACTGGCGCCGGAAAACGGCCCTCGACCACCACTTCGTTTACACAAGCACTGCACAACAGCAAGAGGCAAACAGCAGTCGCCCGTTGCAAACACTGTGCGGTACCGCCGACACGCCGGCGTTTAGCGGAAGTCATTGAGACCAACAAAGGTGCCTCCATTGCGGTGCGTCAGCTCGCGCATCAGCGTGGCGAATCGAATTCCCGTTGTCTGCAGATGTCGCTGGCGAGCAAACTGCACCGGGAAGCCGACGGCGTGAATACGCACCAGCCGCTCGCCACGTTCATTGACCCGGTTTATTCGGTCTACGGTTTGCACGACCTGCTGGATTGATTCACCCGTGAACTCGTCACCGAACACGTAGATGCTAATTTTCTTATCAGGCGCATAAAACGTGCGAATGGCCTGCGTGATGCCCTCTACCGGAGAGGAATTGCTGAATACGTTCCAAGTCCGCATGCGATCGATGATAACTTTTCGCCGCCCCGGCGTGTCGGGAATCCACTGGCCTCGATAACGTGAGAACATGTACTGCCCCATGTCATTCATGACCTGTATACCCTTCACTTCGGGGTAGATTGCCAGAGTCGCTTCAAACTCCCGCAGCACGCGGTCCCAGCTGTAGGAAAACATCGACCCGGAAGTGTCGATCACAAAGATGATGTACTCGCTGTCTACCGGTATGCCGCCAATCAGATTGTTTTTACTTTTGTACTCCAGTCCCAGAAGACGCTTCATTTCCTCGCTGAGCTGTTGCCGGGCAACGGCAAGCTGGGTGGTGACAACATCGTTCGAACTCGCCTGCACATTGAGGCTGTCATGCCGGGACTTCACGCTGGCCAGCGTGCCGCGCAGGATCGCAATGCGATCTTCGTACTCAGATAGCTGCTCGGCTTTGGCGTTGAGATCCCGATTGAGGATATGCGTCTCACCTCGCAGCTCAAATAGCTGTTCCTGCAGGGCGGCAATCCGGCCCTCCAGGTTTATTGCGGACTCTTCAATGATCTGGGGTTGTACGGTTTTAGTGATCATCAGCAGCAAAATGATAGAGCCAAAGCCACAGCAGATGACGTCCAGAAAGGACATGCCAAACTCTTCAGCGGTGCGGCGTTCGCGGCGCATCAGGGCCAATCCCTCGCCGGGCTCATGAACGATCCCGAGGTGATCTGGGCGAGCTGCCAGTAGGCTGAGGCTGCCATAGGGTCGCCCTCCATGGGCGCCAGTATCACGTTTACGGGCACTGACTTGGGAAGCTGCCCGATTGCGCGCTCGAACAAGCGCATGCGATCCCGGCCATTTATCGTGCTGCCTTTAGGCGCGGAAGCCCCTTGCGTGGGCAGCCCATCGGTGATCAGAAAGATGTTGTCCGGCATAGGCGTCATGTTGATGGCCGTCTGAATGGCGTTCTCCAGATTGGTGCCACCAGCGGGCACGATCTTGTCCAGTGCCGTCACCACCTCGTCTAACTGTTCTCTATCGGCAACCTCCAGCCAGCTACCCTCTGTGCCGGTCAGCACTGGCGTGGTCTCCGTGCTGAATTGGTAGACCTGATACTCACTGCCCGCCGGTAGCTGTGCACTCAGCCAGCCGACGGTCTCTACAATGCGGCGCCACTTCTCTGCATCACGGCGCAGGCTCTCGTCCATATTGCGAAGCCGTATGACGTTCACCAATTTTTCTGCCAGCATGCTCGCGGAGCTGTCTAGCAGAATCAGAATGTTGCGCCCGCCCAGATTCAGCCCTGTTAAGTACTGTCGATTGCCATCCCCGACAAAGGTGCGTGCATTTTGCCCACCGGTGTCTTCGCTGGAGGCTTTGAGCTTTTTAACTTCCTCCTCCAGGCGCTGGATTTCAGCTTTTAAGGATTCGATATCACTGCGTTCCGAAAAGCCCTCTTTTTTTAGGCTTTCTATCTGCGCTTCGAAGTTATCGATATCTTCGGTAATGCGCGTCGCCAGGCCCTGAGCCTGCACAACATCGTAGTCAACTTCTGAAATGGTGTTACGCAACCTGACCAGTCCCGCTTCACCTTCCAGCACTTCTTCTTCAAGCATGCTGACTTCCGACAGCAGGTTGGTGTTGAGCAGATCCGTTTCGCGAACAATACCGTGATTGATGATCAGGAATACCAGCACAACGGCGCCAAAGCCGCAGGACATAATGTCCAAAAAGCTCAGGTTGAAAGTTGAGAACTTCCGTTTACGTGCCATGATCCTCACTATCGGCTACGGCGCTTAGACGCCATTTCGCGCCGCCAGCTGAACCAATCACGTCGCCATCGCGCAGGTTGGTATGCCCTGTAAGCGCTGCGCCGTTGACCGTCACGACCGCCTCCGGCAGTGGTTCTATCGTTACGGCATCTCCGTCGAATTCTATTTGACAACGCGATGGGGCAATTTTCTCCGCTGGCGGCGGGGATTCAGGCGCCGCTGTTACCGCAGCGTCTGGCTGTCGAACGGCCGCCTTGGTGCCAGCTGCCTTCAGTCGAGTGATGAAATGCACCCCACTGGCATCCGCCAATACAGCATCCAGGTTGTGAGCAACGGCGCGGCTCATTGCTGCTGCGTCGCACTGCACGGCGGCATTAAGCTGTTGATCTAGTTCCGGAAGCGCACTCAGGCTGGCGGACAGGAACACACCCGCGTCCAGTGTGTTAGCGGCGCGACTAATGCGCTGATAGTGCGGGTCGCAAGCCTGCGCCAGTGCACTGCGCTCTATTCTGGCCTGGCGACCGTCCAGTTCGACGTTGGTTTCTGCGCTGGTTTGTAAGCGCTTCAAGATATCGGCTATAGAGTTATAGAGTGCCTGCTCGGTTTTTGCGGCGCGCCTTGGGTCAAATCGAGTCTGGCGAATAAATGCATCGGCGATGGCCTTCGCCACAGCCTCCTGTATCGCTAGCCAACCACTGCCTGGAATGGGAACGGTAGTGTCGCGAACCAGCTCGCCCCCATCCAGTTTCATACCGGTCAGCAACGCCTGATTGAGCTGCAGTTCGACATGCCAGTTATACGGAGCGGCTTCATACTGGGACGTGGCGGCAACGGCGCGATCAACCAGGCCGGCAACTTCGAAGGGGCAGGACGCCGCGATTCCCAGTAACAGGGCCAATTGATCGTGCTGCAGGTTGCCAGGAGCCGCCAGTAGCAGTTTCTCTGGGCGGCCGGCACTTTCATAGATATCCATCAGGTGTGCGTGCACCATATCAGCCGTGTGGCGCGCGGGTCCGAAGGGGGGCGTGATGGGCTCGAGGTCTAACTGAGACCAGTAGCGATGATTGATTTGACGGGGGTGCAGGCGAGCCTCAGCGCGCGCCGGCGCGCCAAAGCGATAGCTGTCGTTCTCCAGCAGGGCGTAGCCAGGGCTTTCCAACTCCAGTTGCTCGCCGCGCCACAGGGCCAGAGTACTATCATTAATGTCGAGTATCGGCTCCACGGCTTAGTTCACCGTCAGATGACGCAGCAGGCGCTTGTCACAGTAGCGCTGGCAGCCCAGTACCAATCGTTCCTGAGATAGCTGTAACTGGTGCAGGCAGAACATAATTATGATGCTTAAAACCAGTGCGACGAAAGTACTGTTAAAGGCCACGCCCAGGCTTGCAGTGACGCCGCTGATATCGCCTTCGACTGCCTCATAAGCCTGTCCGAGGGCGTCCCCGATGCCTCGAACGGTGCCGATAAAGCCGATGGATGGTATCGCCCAGGTGATGTAGCGCACCATGGAGAGTTCAGAATCGAGTCGGTCAGACTCGCCCTCACATTGCTCTCGCACGGTGTTGGAAACGGCGGGAATACTCGCCGTCGTGGCAAATCGCTGCAGCGCCGCCAGCAGCGTGCGAGGCAGCAGATAGTCTTGCGTCTTTTCATCAAGCGCTTCTAGCGGGCGGCTATATTCCCTCGCATCCTCGGGCAAGATGCTGGTGCCGTCGGGGACATCCAGCAGGCGGCGCTCCAACAGTGCCTGTTCTTCTACAACGCGCTTCGCTTTGTACGCCATTATGGTCAGCGCCCATAAAAGCAGTATGAAACAGGCCTCCTGTTCGAGGTCGCGGATCACCACATAGATGGACCGTTCCGGAACGAAGTCTGCGCCGGAGGCGATCATTTCTGCCTGCTGGAGGAGAATCGCGTCAGCGCTGGGTCGAATCAAACCCACATAAACCCCGTGAACGACGATCACAATGATCAGCAGGGCGAAAAGCTGGAATAGAAATTCGGAAGAAAGCTTCAGCTTCATGTAGGTGTCCTGATTAGATATCCACGGGGAACGAGACAGACAGATCTTCAGAGATTTGCTCTGATGCCTCGTAGTCAAAAGGGTCTTCGGCAGCGGCCGTTGCTTCGCTATCTGCAGCAGTCGCCGCTGCGTTAGAAGATGCTTCAGAAGATACGGACGGCGAGAGCGCTTCATCGCTGGCAGTCTCATCGCCAGCAGGCGCTGCCTTAGAGTCCGCCGTCTGACTGTGCAGCGCGACGGGCAGTAAGGCGACCACGATAGCTAATGCAGCGGCAAACACTCTCATATGGACGTTCTCACTGTTCAGTACTCACTGTGCTGGCTCGGCAAACCGCGCGATTCGAAATCCTACGTCATCCCGAGCGCGTTGCCCATAATCCCTGAATGACAGCCTCAGTTCGGTGATGGTGCCATGCGCCCAGCTGGCGCCGCGAATCACGTTGTTGCTACCCGTCTGCTCGCCTAGCGGGTCTTTGACCGGCGTGTCGCTGGGCTCGGGTATGGTGTAAATGTCGTGAGTCCACTCGGCGACATTGCCGCCAATATCGTACAGCCCGTTGTGATTGGGCGTGAAGGAGCCGACGGTGGCTGAAGCAGGATTACCATCGTTGTAGCCTCTGACAAACCGGCCGGTCAGATATGAGCTGGACGTGTCGGCATAGTTTTCGACCACAGACGGGGGTGGGAAGTTCTCACCCCAGGGATATTTCAGCAGTGTGTCTCCCTTAATGCGCGCAGCCCACGCCCACTCCGCTTCACTGGGTAGACGATAGCCATGGGAGTTGGCATCAAACCCGATCACGCGGCCGTTAAGTGTTTTGTAAAACAGAGGCAGCCCTTCCTGCTCGCTAAGCCAGTTACAGTACAGCGCAGCCTCTTCCCAGCTCACCGACGCAACGGGCTGCTCGGCCCGATTGAGGCTATTACCCTCGATAAGTCCAGAATTGTGGTCAGGCCTGAATGCCCGGAACTGACGATTTGTGACTTCGTGGGTGCCCAGATAGAACAGCCGGGTCAGTGACACCGGGTGTAGCGTTTCGTTTGCACGACGCCCGGGGACGCGTCGAGAGGCACCCATCGTAAAGTCACTGGGCGTGAAGAGTTTTAACGTCTGCCCTCCTGGGCTGGTGATGACGGGTTCCAGTGATGCCAGGATCGCCTCGGCTTCGGTCAGCAGTGTGACCGGAATAACCTGCTCAAATCCGGGCCGCGGTGTGAATCGCTGACGGTAACTTCGATAGCCCGCTGCGCGAATCTCCAGGGTTTGTTCAAATGCGGGTAGCGACAGTGTCTGGCCTCCGCGACCCACTGCTTTACCGTTTACTAAAACCTCGGCATCCGCAGGGCGCACGCTGACGCGCACGTCTCCCAGCAGCGGCTGTAATTTGAGCGTGAGTTGACGAATCTCTTCCGGCGCCAGGGCGATCTGGCGAGTGGCGCGTTTGTAACCTGGCTTAAAGACACTGATTCGGCGATTGCCGCCTGGTTCCAGCGACAGGGACAGGGGCGTCTGCCCCTGGAACTCTCCATCAACCGTGACGTTGGCGCCATTGGGCTGGCTGCTTAACTCCAGCAAGCCCTCAGCGGGTAGCAGTTCAACGGGCTCCAGATTCTGATGCACGCTGGCACTGACGCTTAAGGTTTGCTGCCAGGAGCTGAACTGAGGCATGCGCAGCTCCACAAGATGCTCGCCCTGCAGAATCTCCAGTAGCGCCGGGGTGGTGCCGCGTTCTTCACCGTCAACCAATACCGTGGCACCAATGGGTATGCTGGAGAGAGCAATGTTTGCCCAAGCGGGTTCCAGTTCGATGGCATAGCTTTGAGCCACCTCCATACCCGTGACATCAATCATGTCTCGATAGGGAAGATAGCGCTCTGACAGCAGGCGCAATTCACGCTCACCCGCATCAACGGCCTGCTGTTGCAGCGGCGTGATGCCGATCACCTCACCATCAATGAGCACTTCAGCACCCTCGGGCTGGGTGTTGAAGCTCAGCTTTCCCGGCAGCCGTCGCAGCGTCAGCATGTAGCTCTGATTGTCCGCATCGGTAACGCTGACCTCTTGCTGCAACGGGTAATAGCCGCTGGCGGTGGCAGTCAGCGTATAGTCGCCACTGCGCAACAGGTAGCGCTCGCCGAGCTTCAATTTCAGCCCGCCGTCTATGTCGATAGCCGCAAATGCGGGTTCTGTTGTGATCAGGATGGAGCGCGCGGTGAACAAAAACCACAGCGCAATTGCAAACAACAACAGTACGACCGCCAGCACGATCTGCAGCGGGCCGACCTGCAGTCCTGGCTTTTCTGCGACATCCGCACGCGGACTGAAAGCCGCTGGCGCGATGGGTTGGGGTTGTTCGGACTTCTGCGGGTCAGTGGACATCTTCAGATGCGCTCCGTGCAGATAACTTCTACTACAGTCGCTTGATCACCGTCTGGCTTAACGCGGAACTGCTTGCGCACGTCGCGAAATCCTTTGCGCACACCGACGGCGGTGTACACCCCCGGCTTCAGACTGAGCTGCTGGCGCCGGAATTCACCGAGTTTGGCAACTTTTAGCACGGTGACATCGGTGGCCTCGTCTGATTGCAGCAATACCGGCTGAGGAATTGCTGCCTGCTCCAGTAGCGTGCTCAGCGCGGCGAGCTGTTCGCGTAGCAACGGCCCTTTACTCTCGAGCGCCAATGCTTGTTGGTAAAGTGCCTGGGTATCTTTGTATATCGCGTCGCTGCTAAGCCGGTCGGTGGACGCGAGTGCTTTTTTAATGCGCTGGTCAATCTGCGCACGAGACTTGCTGCGCAGGAGGCCAGAGCGCGCGACAACCACGCTTCTATCAATATCTAGAATCTCTTTGTAGGCGGAGACTGCGCGACTCCAGTCTTCACGTTGTTCGGCGTCCGCAGCGCGTCGACGCCACGCCTCTATTTGTGCCTGGGTGCGAGCAATACGAGTCTCGGCAAGTGCTGTGGCGGGCTCCCCGGCAGCGGGCAAAATAGCTTGTGCTGCCTTGAAGGCACGTACCGCTGAGTCGAACTCCTGTGCGTCCAGGTGGCTATAGCCTTCACTCATGGCGCGGTTAAAGTTTTGCTTGGCCAGGCGGCGCTGGGTCGCGGCAAGCTGTGCCCTGGCGCCAGCGTGCTCTGGGTCCATTGCAACAGCATCCTTAAGCGTAGCAATGGCAGCTTCCAAATCGCCTGCTGCACTCAAAGTGTTCGCGGTTTTCAGCAGTTCCAGCAATGGTTCGAGTGACTCGGCCCGGGCTAACACCACCAGTGCCTCCGGGTCGTCGGGCTTGATCAGGATGGCCGTGCCGACCGCATCCAGCGCGGCCTGCGCCTGATCACTGCGTAGCGCGGCAATGGCGGCGTCAAGACTCTTTCTGAAGACCGCTTCCGCGCTGTCCTGGATCGCCAGCATCGCATTCAGGCCGGCCCGATAGGTTTCTGCCGCGTCAATGAACATCTGTTCGCGGTATTGCGTGTCGGCTGTCGCTGCCAGCTCCTGCGCCGCGGCGAAGTCGTCCGCCGCCCATTGCTCGACCGCCATCTCCTCCAGCGCAAATTGAACCTCCAGAAGCTCAGCCAGCACATCCTGGGCTGCTTTGCGCTCTCGGGCTGTTTGGGCATCCTGATAGGGTGAGCTGTCGACGGGCGCGCGCGCTGCACCCTTGGCTGCTGGTCGCTCAGTGCCTGCCGCACCCGCCGATGTGATTCCATCGCCAGCTGATCCGGCGACAGGTGCTTTTGTCTCCACCACGCTGGGTAGCCAGAAAACCACCAGTACCGCAACTACAATGAGCGCGCCGAGCGCCGGCAGCACCCACTTTGCGGGGGCTTCGGCAGAGCTGCCACTGGCCTCCGCCGCCTTGGGTTGGCTGTTCTGGGCAGGTTCGCCAGGCGCCGGTGAGGCGTTCGATACGGGATCAAACCGAACCGGTTCGACCTTTTTGTTGTGATCGCTCATCGTGGAGTTTTGCTACGTGACCAAAAGGGTATGTGACTGTGCTGTCGCTGGGTGTCTAGGTTTCCTCGGCTAGCGCAGGGTCTCCGGTCAGCGTGGGTTCCAACGCGCCAACTTCTGCTTCATAGATCTGACGCAGCAGCTCACGCCATTGATCATACTGATCCTGCACGGTGCCGGTAAGGGTAATCGTGCGATCATCCAGCTCGATTATTTGTGGCGCGATCTCGGCCTCTAGCGAAACGCCAAGTTCTTCCAGAGCCTGAACGTGGATTTCGGCTTCTGCACGTTTGTCCAGGCCGCTTTTCAGAAGGTATCCACCGCTTGCTATCGCAACGTTACCAGCAGCGCGCGACCCACGGTTGTCGCTGGCCGCGCCCGCTATCCCGGCTGCAACGGCGACGACACCCGCTATGAGCCGGCGCTGTGATTCAGCGCGCAGTTCTTGCAGCGCCACCGCCTCTGTGTAGCTCTGCTTGCGCCATTCTTGATAGGGGCCCAGCATCTGCCCGTTGAAAGAGGCGTAGTAGTCCTGGAGGGTATCGATAAACAGATAGTCGCGTTCGCGAATCTTGCGAACGCGAAGCAAGTTAGGGTCGTCCAGCGCGGGCAATCGCTGTATTTCATAGACACCGCGTTTGTTCTTCTCGATGTAGCCGGCGAAGGCATCTGGTGAGAAGGACTGTGCGAAGCGCAGTTCATTGACCAGGCGGATCGTCGACAGCTGTGTTGCGGGCTGCTCTTTAAGAACCGCTAACAGGTCGTTGGCGATCTGGTTGTAGACAGACTGGAAGGGATCGAAGCGCGTGCGCGCCGTTTCGTAGCTGTAGCGGCTAGCTTTACTTTTGTACTCTTTCTCAAACCAGACGCGATCGGTGGCGTCAGTTGCCGTAACCTCGAGCTTTAACTCCTCACCGTGTGATTCGAGGATTTGCGCTGACACCAGCACGTCCATTGCCTGTTTGTCGTTCGGGACCACGCGAACGGCTCCCCAGGCGCCACTGCTTTGAATCGCATCGGCCAGTAGGTAGGGCATGTAACGCGCCTCGGCGCGCCTCACTTCCGGATATAAAAAGTCAACATCGTCCTGATCGGCATCCAGCCCGGGGTCGAATATCTGCACGCCCACGTCCAGAAGCTGTGCTTCAGGGAGCTGGCTTTCCAGCGTATTGACCTGAGGTATAGAAGTGCTTTTGACTGTCTGGTTGACGCATGCGGTTAGCAACACCGCTAGTGCCAGTGTCACGCCCCGCAGGACTTCTCGCTGGAATGCGTGAACGCGTCTAGCTGGCAGGCGCAGCCGCACTATTCCACCCCTTTATACTTGCGATATTCATCCCACAGTTTTTCCCGCAGTGCCGGATCGGGCTCACGCATAGCTGCCTCCCTGAGCTGGCGAGCAACGACATCGTCGTCGGTTCCGTCGGGAATGTCGGCGGGTGGTGCATACACCGCGACTTGTTCAGGAATATCCTGGTCGTAGCCTGGGCGAGGCTCAAGGCCCTCAACCATTCCGCCGTTGCCGCTTCCCGATGCCATCGGAGGTACCTGAAAGCCGCCGGGTTCGCCATTTGCGCTACCGCCGGGCACTCCGCCGCTGCCGGCTGTTTGCTGTTCTTCTGTTTCAGAACCGCTGCCGGCCGTGCGACGAATGGTTTCACGTTCGGAAAGAATCAGATCGTCAAATACGCTGGTACCGCGATTTAACTCGCCGTCGAGAATAGCTACTTGCTCCGCCGTGGTCATGGGGCCGGAGCCGCTGCCCTGTCCGCGTCCTTGTCCGGAGCTGGAGTCACCGGAAGTGCTACCGCTACCGGATCGACCGCTACTGGCTTGCTGGCCGCCATCCTGCCGGCCGCCGGACTGCCCACTATCAGACTGACTCGAACCCCCAACGCCTCCGGAGGCTGTTGATGTCTCGGTGCCACTGCCTGTGGAGCCGCCCGGGAAGTTGCTGCCGTCTTCGCTGCCGCTTTCCGAGGCGCTTTCCATGGCATCTTCAAAACCTTCCAACGCCTCTTCCAATGCTTCTTCTTCGCTGAAATCGGGTAGTGCGTCACTGGCGCCCTGGCCGGACGTACCGTCCATGCCGCCGTCTTCCGTGCCGCCTTCCTCAAAAACCAGCTCGCCGCCGTCGCTGGCATCACTGCCGTCGCTCTCGCCGGTGCCGGCGGTGCCGCCGAGGATGCTGCCACTGTCGCCAGCTTGGCTGCCGTCTGCACCGCTTTGATTATCGCTGCCGCTGTCGGCAGATTGCTGACCCTGCTCACCGCTAGAACCCTGAGACGGGCTGCCAGGCATGGGCGGAGCTGACGCCGGCGGACTGGGCATTGACTGACCCTGGCTGCCAGATGAAGACTGACTGGGCTGAGACGGACTCTGGCTGGGAGACTGACTCGGCGTAGACGGCGAAGACGATGGCGATGATGAAGGTGCCGAGGGTGGTGCAGGCGGCGTTGGGGTGGACGGCTGTGATTGTGTGGTGGAGCTTGGGCAGCCTGTCAACAAAAGCGATAGCGCGACAACGCAGCTCACCGCGCCCAGCGACTTGTGGGTGAGAGAGAACGGTTCGATATCGGTTTTTCTAATAGGCATAACGCTTGGTCACTTCTTCAGTGCTTACAATGGTTCCGTCTTCGAGCTGCGGGCGATATCGCATGCGCTTGAGACGTCGTAGCATTCGTAAACGGCTGCGTTCGGCTTCATCGTCAAACTCCTGAACGTTTTCTTCCGCGACGATTTCAAGGTCGGTAACGCGGCCTCGAGTATTAATAGCAAAGCTTAGATCCACATAACCTCTGATCACCTTCGGGGTCTGGAGTTCAGTTCTGGCCCCGGGCAGGTCTGGTAGCAGCGTTGGCTTGCCGAAAAACTGTTGCTGCAGCTGCTCGCCATTATCCAGCGCTGCCAACTCATCCCAGGCGCGCGCGTATGCGGCCTGAGCAGAATCTCGCTTGCCGTGCCATAAATGCCAGTCACCCAGGCGAACCAGCGCCTCAATCGGTTTCTGGCTCTGCTCGGGTTCATTATAGCCGTATACCTCGCGCATGGCGGTAAGAACGGATTGACCCTTTTTATAGTTGGACGCCCTGATAATGCTGAACTGGTTCTCTTCGGCGAAGTTGGTGTCAGCTGCTGCGCCCGCATTAAGTCCCGTGTATGTGCCGGTAGTGTAGGTTGAGATCATGTACTGGGTCTGCAGTAGACCTTTCAACGGCAGCAGCAGA
This sequence comes from Cellvibrionales bacterium, assembly GCA_043585095.1. Lineage (GTDB taxonomy): Bacteria > Pseudomonadota > Gammaproteobacteria > Pseudomonadales > Halieaceae > JANQIO01. Next base: position 3,061,266 of record CP121321.1, on the reverse strand, counting down.
TCCGCCGACAGACTGCCGCTGCTGCGCGAAATGTTGCGCAGCACTTTGCCATATAGCTCCCACATCGTAAGCAGCCTGAGGAATGAAGCGTTCCCCAATGACATGTAATATGCCTCTCGCTCCCACTCGGCGCGCTCCAGCATGGCGGCGGTCATCGCAGCGGAGGTGTTGCCATAGGCCTTTGCCTGCACGCGGTACAGGTAATATTGGCGCTCGTCCGCGGCTTCAAAGTCGCCGAGAGCCATCAAACTCTGAATTTCACGCTGTAGCAGTGGTATTTGCGAGCTGCCATCCAGCCCCTCGTTGATTCGCGCGATATGCACCCCGCGCTTGAATACTTCTATAGCTTCAGCGTGAAGTCCCTGACGTTGGTGCACACTGCCAAGCCCGAGAAGTTGCTCCGACAGGCCCGGGGCGTAGGGCCCCAGCCGGCTCTCGAGATCAGTTATATAGAACTGGTATGAGGCAGCATCAGGAGATACTAAAACGGATTCCTCGTCACCCTGAAAGTCTAAAGAGGGGCTGCCGAGGTCGCCGCCGCTCTCCATTGTCTGCGTGCTCATAGGCACGCCAATGCCTGCTTCACGACTTGCGTCGCGAACGACTTTTCCGTCTTCGGCGGCGCTGCTTTGTTGGTCTACCTGCTCTGGCGAGGTTTCTTGTGGAACCTGCTGCGAGACCGAGGTTGCGCCGCCCTCAGGGGGGGTTGTCTGCTGTGCGAAGGCCGCGGGCGATCCAAATCCAATGCACAGCGCCACCACAGACGCAGCCGGTCTGATTGAAAGCTTGCCATTCACGACGAGATTGCAGCGCATCAGTCGCCTTTCGGTCTAAATGTGTTCATTGGTGCTGGCTGTCTCATCACTACCTGCATACCCGACCTGCATACCCGGACAGTGCTGTCTAATAGGACCACAATAAGATGTCAGGGTTTCTTTCCTCTGCAAGCGTACATACGTATTTCTACTTCCTTCGGACTGATGGTTATTAAGCAGCGAGAAGGTGTTATCGCGCTCAGGGGTGGCGTTAAACGCCCAGTCGCTTTCTAGCTGGCGGTATGCCTTTTAGCGACTCGGCAAGAATCCAGGACTCTGGGCGCTGCTCATGCTTTTCCAGGTAGGGCGGTCGGCGGTAGACGCTCACCTCCTGAAAACCTGCCTGGCGTAGTTGCACTACAACATCGATAGTGCGGTGGTAGTAAAAGGTATGTTCCACATCCTTACCCAGCCAGTTTGGCCGCTGCTCGCTGCCAACGCCCGTTGTGAAGGCTACTAGCAGTGCTCCACCGGGCTCAATAATTCGTCGGATGTTGAGAAACAGATCTTCGAGCTTACTTGCCGGTATATCGGAGAGCAGGTGTTTGGCAAAAACCGCAGCAAAAGCGTGATCGTCGTATTTGAGCTTCCATACATCTCCCTGTTTGAAGCGGATTTTGGGATAGGCGCTGGCCGCCTGCCTAACCATGGCGCGTGAGATGTCGAGTCCTTCGATATCAACGCCACGTTGGTGCAGGTAGTGGGTCACATGGCCCGGGCCACAGCCCAGATCCAGACAGCGACCACTTCCCGCTATGGCGGCAGCGAAGGTATCCAATAGCGTGGTCTCCGCCGTGTTGTCGTCCAACTCTGTGGCCGCTTGCTGAGCATAGGCCGCAGCGACTTCATCGTAGCCGCGCTGCAGATCGCTTCGCCTTGGCAGAAGGGCCATATTTAGTAACTCGCTACCCAGCCGCCGGGGCGGCGGGTGTCCGATGCGCCGTACAAAAACCCGTCTTTGAGCATAATGGATTGGGTTCTCCCCAGCGTCCGCCGCGTTTCTACAGCGTTGTGGCCCTTCTGCTCCAGAATGGCCTTGGTGTCCGGGCTAATGCCGCGCTCCAGCATCAGCCGGTCTGGTGTCCATTGATGGTGTATGCGGGCAGCCGCAGCAGCGCTGGCAATGTTCATATCAAACTCCATGGCATTCAGCAGCGTCTGCAGCACAGCAGTAATGATAATGCTGCCGCCGGGGCTGCCGGTAGCTAGCCAGGGCTCGCCGTCCTTAAGCACCAGCGTGGGCGTCATCGACGACAGAGGTCTCTTGCCGCCTTCAATCTTGTTTGCCTCACTCTCAATGAGCTTGTAAGCATTTGCCGCGCTTGGTTTGGCAGCGAAATCTGCCATTTCATTGTTTAGCAACATGCCGGTGCCGGGAACTGCGATGTGCGACCCAAAACTGAAATTCAGGGTATAGGTGTTGGTCACGACGTTTCCGAACCGATCAGCAACGGTGTAGTGAGTGGTATCGCTGCTTTCGTAAGCAAGCGATGAACCGGGCAAAATATCTTCAGAGGGCGTGGCCTGAGCAGCATTAATGCGCTCCCGGAGTTTCGCAGCATAGGCTTTGTCGATCAGCTGCTCTACCGGCACCGCAGCAAAATCCGGGTCGCCCATGTACTTGCTGCGATCAGCATAGGCGAACTTCATTGACTCGGTCAGATGGTGCAAGTAGGCGGCGCTATTGTGTCCCCAGTCTTTAGCGGGTTGATAGCCTTCCAGGATATTGAGGATCTGAATGATGTGCGTACCGCCGGAGGAGGGCGGTGGTGGCGCCAGAATTTCATATCCCCGATAGCTGCCTCGCACCGGACTGCGCTCGACGACTTTGTAGTTCGCCAGATCTTGCCGGGTGATCAGCCCGTTATTGGCCGCCATATCGTCGGCAATGCGATCCGCTACCGGGCCCTCGTAAAAGCCTTTATGGCCGCGTTTCTGTATCTGTTTAAGTGTCCACGCCAGGTCGCGCTGACGCAGGATCTCACCGACTTTGTAGCGCTCGCCATTGGCTTTGAAAAACAGTCGCGCTGCTTCTGCGTCCTGTTTGAGCCGCTCCTCGCGAGCCGCGAACTCAGAGTTCACGGCGAAGCTCACCGGGAAGCCTTTCTCAGCAAGATGAATCGCGGGCTTGATGACGTCTTTTAAAGACATGCTGCCGTATTTTTCCAGCGCGTAGATCATGCCCGCCACTGAGCCCGGTACGCCCGCCGCCTGGTGGCTGAAGAATTCTCGCATGCGGTCTACCTCTCCCTGTTCGTCCAGGAACAGGTCGCGGCCCGCTGCTGCGGGTGCCGTCTCTCGGTAATCGATGACCGTTTGTAGTTTGTCAGACTGTCGGTGGATGAGCATAAAACCGCCACCGGCGAGGTTGCCGGCGCGCGGATAGGTAACGGCCAGGGCAAAGCCGGTTGCCACGGCAGCGTCAATGGCGTTCCCGCCCTGCTTGAGGATATCGATGCCCACCTCGGACGCCAGTTTTTCAGGGCCCGCAACCATGCCGTGGCGGGCAATGGTCGGCAGAAAGCGGTTTTCCAGATTGATAATCGGCTCTTGACCTTGGGCTGACGCAGTCAGGAAAATCGTGAGCAGTAAAGCGGTGCGCAAAGCGGTCACAGTATGGCCTCAAATGGAGATAGCATCTGATTATGCCAAATTTCGAGCAAACAGGGCTGCAGGAACTACAGCAGCGCTGGCAGGCTATTTTTTCAACCCTCGCGCAGGGTGGTGAAGTACCGCCCACCACTCGCCTGCGTGCCGAAGGCTATATGGAAGCACTATGCTCTCTGGGTGTCGCGACTGAGGCGGAAATGCAGGCTGCGATGTCCGATTGCTATCTATCCTGCTTCGAAGTGCCGTTGATGGATGAATGGCAGACGCTTTTCCCGTTCCCGCAAATACCCGGGTTTGGGCAGCGTGCGCCAGTCTACCCGTCCACCAAAGACTGACGCTGGTGATCGGTGGCGATGACAGTTGTTTTTAGGCTCGCGCTCGGGTTGCGACTGTGTATGATTGAAGGATGGTAAAAGTGTTGTTTCAGTCTTTGAAAAGCGTTGTCCTCCTATCGCTCTGCGGCATGCTGGTGTTGCTGGGCGGCTGTTCGACGATCGACGACATTATTTCGTCTAACGCCAAGGTGGACTATAAACGTGGCTACGATTTCGATGACATCGAACGTGTCGCGGTGGTCTGTGATATGGACGCGGAAAGCTGCGAAACGCCCATGTCCACAGGCGAGATAGAGCGCATGAATATCGCTTTGCGGCGGGCCCTGGTACGCCGCAATTTCGTTGTTGTAGAGAGCCCTGCAGACGCCGACATCGTTGTGAGTTGGCACGTCGTGGCGCAGGAACAAAGCAACGTCAGAGAGTACAACGCCGAAGCCTACTATCAGTGCTGGCGCTGTGGCCCTGCAATCTCCAACACCACGGTCGACACCTATACACAGGGTACTTTTATCGTGGATATGATCGATCCTGCCTTGAGCAAATCGGTATGGCGTGGGGTCATGCAAGGGCGCCTGGCAAGAGTGAGTAATGTCGAAGTTCAGCAGCAGCGCTTCGATAAAGCGGCTCGCGAGATGTTCGCCAAGTTCCCGCCGGGGATCCTTATAGACGGTGTGTATTAGCGGGTTTTAGCCTGCTGCGACCTGCTACCTGACCGCATCTATTCTCTATTCCAAGCCCGTCAGGCAGGTTTTAGACATTCAGTTAGTTAGACATTCAGTTAGTTAGACATTCAGTTAGATAGTGGCTCCCGCCACATAAAGTACAAAGGTGGTCCGCCATCTGTAATGGGTGTCTGTCCAGTGACTTCGAAACCGTGTCGTTCATAAAGCGGAATATTTTTGGGGCTGCTGCTCTCCAGATAGGCTGCGGCACCTTCTGCATCCAACCTCGGCGTCATATGTTTCAGTAAGCTGGAGCCCAGTCCTTGCCCCTGATAGCGCCGCATGGCGCCGATTGCATGCAGGTAATAGTGCGGTGTTTTGGGATGATTCCCTGACATAACCGCTTCCGCCTGTTCAAGTCGTTTCAACACTGTGGGGCCCCTGAGTAGTACTAGCCGCAACACCAGCCAGAGCTGCCGCGCACTGGTACGAATGCGGTGGTCAGCTGTGGGCGGAAGCCACATCGCTGCGGCGCGCTGCCTTGTATCGGTGAACACAAGCCCGTGCGGCATGTACAGCTGTTTGGCAATGAGGGCGTAGAAACCTGCGTACAACTGAGGTGCGGGGATCACCCAGTTCATGCACGGGTCTTCGGCAAAGGCATCGGCAAGGATGTCAGCAATGACACCGGTGTCTGCGATGTTTGCTTCACTGATAGTGTTAACTGGATCGGTGGTTGCCACGCGCAAACTCCGTCGCTGGATGAATGCGGTATATTAGAAACAGTGCGGCGGCAGTGAAAGCTGTTTCGCTCCGGGTGCCCACCGCGTCCGAACGAAGGCAACCGAATTTTGCAAACCGGCCGTTAAAACACATAGCGATAAAGCGTAGTGACAATGGAACTGGAAGATTTTCGTCGTGAATACCTGCAGGGCGGTCTTGATCTGGACGACCTCCATGAAGACCCGATGGTGCAGTTTGAGCACTGGTTGGCGCAGGCGGTCGCTGGAGGTCTAAGTGATCCAACGGCGATGGTGTTGGCGACCATCGATGCTGACGGCCGACCCTGGCAACGGATGGTGCTCCTCAAGGATGTCAGTAAAGAGGGCTTTGTGTTCTATACCAACCTGGAGAGCCGCAAGGCAAAAGCTATCGAGGCCAATCCTCGCGTCAGTCTGCACTTTCCCTGGAATGTGCTGGAGCGGCAGGTCATTGTGGGTGGCTGGGTAGAGCGTCTGAGTATGGCCGAGGTTGCGCGCTACTTCGTCACGCGCCCGCGTGAAAGCCAGTTAGCGGCCTGGGCGTCTGCGCAAAGCCAGCGCATCAGCGCGAGACAGGTTTTAGAAGAAAAAATGCAGGAGCTACAGAACAAGTTTGCGCGCGGTGAGGTTCCGTTGCCCAGCTTCTGGGGCGGCTTCCGCGTTATTCCCGAGGAAATGGAGTTTTGGCAAGGCGGAGCACATCGCTTGCACGACCGTTTTCTTTATACCTGCGAAAATGATGCCACATGGGCCGTCAATCGCCTGTCACCCTAGGAGCCGCTATGCGCGTTTACCCATTATCGTTAATGATGGCACTGTTTTTTGCTATGCCGCTGATGCCGGCTATGGCATCGCACTTGTCTGAAAAAGAAGTCGCAAACCTGGAGCAGCAGTGTGACGCAGATCGCGAGGAAAAACTGGCGCCAGAGCGCGCCGCGGTGCTGCGACAGTGTCTCGCGGAAGGCCAACTCGACGGCGATGCCTGTGTTGATAAGGCGAGCCAGTACGGTGAGCCCAGCATGGGCGCCATTCGGACCCTGGGTCGTTACTATGACTTGCCTTCCTGCGTTGAGGCCTTCGAGGCGCGCTCACATTTTCAGCTCAACCCGGGTCGCTGAGGCTGGAGGGCTCCTTTTTAGACGGATGGGATCTGCTTAAGCGGATCAGGCCTGGCGTCGCTGCGCAAAGTAACGCGGCTCACTATCGATGCCAAGGAGCATGCGTCTCAACATATCCAGAGCGGCCGCAGCGATCATGGTTTGGAACAGCGTGCGCTCTACCGGCCAACACAACCCTCTAGTGCGTATATCACCCTCCCGACCCCAGGCTAGCCAAACCGTCCCAACCGGCTTGTCTTCGCTGCCGCCACCCGGTCCTGCTATGCCGGATACGGCGATTGCATAGTCACTTCCGGCCCGCGCCAGGGCGCCGGCTGCCATTTCTATAACCGTTGCTTCGCTCACCGCACCGTGCTCCGATAGCGTCGACTCGGCCACTCCCAGCACGGACTGTTTGATGTCGTTGGAATAGGTCACGAAGCCAGCGTGAAACCCGGAGGACGATCCCGGTACCGCAGTGAGCATGCTGGCGATCAATCCACCCGTGCAGCTTTCTGCCGTGCTCACCGTTTTGCCCTTGTTGGCGAGCAAGGACAGCACAGCTTGTGCGAGGCTGGTACTGTCTTCGCCAATAATGTGGTCGCCAAACAGGCGCTGAAGCTCATCTCGACAAGCACGCTGCAGGGCTGTGTGCTCAGGGCTGGCGATAGATAGCTTGATTTCCATCTGCGGTGCGCCAGCCCTGAACCCCAGGGTGACGTCCTCTGGCCATGCGAAGGCCGATTCCTTAATGGCTTGTTGCGCCGTGGACTCGCCCAGGCCGAAGGTTTGTAATCTGAGCACGTGGCTGGCCTCGAACTCGCCTAGATGAAGGGCCATGTTGTCGAGAACAGCGGGCAGCATCGCGCCAAGCTCGCCGGGTACCCCCGGAGTACAGATCACCAGACAGCGATCTAACATCAGCTGGAAGCCAACGGCGCTGCCCACCGGGTTGTGCACCAGTGTGCAGGCATCCGGCAGCAAGGCCTGCTTTAGGTTGGCCGGGTTTGCAGTCGCGCCCCGCCTTGCGCACCAGGCCTCGACGTGAGCTTTAGCCTCCGGGTGTTCGACCAAGGCAACGCCTGCGGCATCGGCCAGAATCGCGGCGGTAAGATCGTCCTCGGTTGGCCCAAGGCCGCCATTGACGATAATGACGTCGGCCTCGGTGGCCATTGCCTTAAGTTCCTGAGTGAGCGCTGCGGCGTCGTCGCCCAGAGTGACTTTTCTGGTTACGCCAAGGCCCACTTCAGTAAGACGCTGGGCAATCATCGCAGAATTGGAATCCACTGTGTCACCGCTCATGATCTCGTTGCCGGTGAGCAGTAGTTGAATATTGGTCATAGCAAAGCGTCCGCAGCGTGTTAGTGGCCACATAGCATAACGAGGCGATTACCAATCAACTAGCAAAGCGTTACCTTGTTTACTCGCTGGGCTATCATCGCTGCTATGAAAACGACCATAGCCTGCCACGGCTGTGACCTGTTGGTAGACCTGGCCGGCCTGGAGCATGGCCACCGCGCTTACTGCCCCTGCTGTGGCCACAAACTCTCCCGCCACCTGCAGGATGCGCCTGAGCGTATCGCGGCATACGCCGTGGCCGCATTGATAGCGCTTGCTGCGGCTTGTGTGTTTCCGTTTCTGTCGTTTGCCTCCAGCGGCGTCGAAAGCGTGATGACCCTATTGGAAACGCCGCTGGCATTATGGGACTACGGTTTACCCCTCGTTGGTGTGCTGGTCGCTTCATTTATTATTGTTATTCCCACGTTCGTGCTGGTCATGTTGGTTGCAATGAGCCTGCCGCTGGCAAGAGAGCGCTGGCGTCCCTGGCTTAAGCCGCTGGCAAGATGGGTGTTTCGCCTGACCAGTTGGTCCATGGTTGAGGTCTTTATCATCGGCGTGATTGTTTCTCTGGTGAAGATCGCTTCGATGGCGACTATTACGCTCGGCCTATCGTTCTGGGCCTACACAGTCTTTGCCATCTTATTCACCATGGCGGTCGCTCTGTTGGATCGCTTCCAGCTTTGGAGGCAGATAGAGACGCTAGAGGACCGCAATCATGCAGCCTGAAGGCTCTGTAAAAGGCCTGCGGGCTATCGATCAGGGCCTGGTCGGCTGCCATACCTGCGCAAAGGTTTCGTCAGTTGCCGAGGCCCGGTGCTCGCGCTGCGGAGCGGCGCTGCACCAACGCGCGGCCCACAGCCTGCAACGCACGCTGGCACTATTGATTACTGCTTCCATGCTGTATATACCGGCCAACGTGTACCCCATTATGTACACGGATTATCTGGGTAAAACGGACCCTAACACCATTTTGGGTGGGGTCGTCATACTGATTAAGCACGGCTCAATTCCTATCGCCGCCGTTATTTTCATTGCCAGCGTTATGGTGCCGGTGGGCAAGCTGATTTCGATGTTCTACCTCGTCTACTCGGTGGGTAAGCATTCAAACCTGAACCGGCGGCAGCGGACCAGCCTCTATCAGGTAACCGAGTTCATCGGTAAATGGTCTATGGTGGACGTATTCGTCGTGTCTATACTCGTGGCGCTAGTGCATTTGGGCGGCATTCTGAGCATTCGACCCGGCATCGCTGCTCTGGCCTTTGCCGGGGTGGTGATTGTGACTATGATCGCCGCAGAGAGCTTTGACCCCAGGTTGATTTGGGATGGTGAGGCGGAAGCCAACAGCCCGAAATCGAATGACAAGACAGGGAACGTCCCGTGAATGTGACAACAGAACCCGAGCTCAGAAAGGGTCGTGGTATCAACCCGATTTGGATTATTCCCGCACTGGCTCTGGGCATGGGGATATATCTGGTTGTTCATACCTGGCTGACGGAGGGGCCGGATATCACCATCACTCTGGATACGGCAGAAGGCCTGGTGGCGGGTAAGACCAAGGTCAAGTACCGGAATGTCGAAATGGGTGTCCTCACCAACATAACGCTCAGCGATGACTATCAGAAAGTCGAAGCTAGAGTGGCGATGGACTATAAGGCCAGAGCCTTGCTAAAACCTGACACCCGGTTCTGGGTGGTGACCGCGCGGGTTGGCGTGGGCAATATCACCGGTCTCGATACTTTGCTTTCCGGCGCTTATATCGAAATGGCTCCGGGATCGGAGCAGGACACGGGCACGCGGCATTTTGAGGCACTAAGCGCAGCCCCGCTCACAGCCGCGAATGCGCCGGGGATTCGGCTGAATTTGCTCAGCGATCACGCGGGTTCCGTCAGTACCGGCAGTGCGGTTCTCTATAAGGGTTACCGGGTGGGCCGCGTTGAGGTGGCGGAGTTGGATCCTGAGCGACAGAAAATGCGCTACGTTGTGTTTATCGATGCACCCTTCGATCAGCTTGTGGATAGCGCGGTGCGTTTTTGGAATACCAGTGGTATTTCACTGAGCGCAGGCGCTGAGGGTGTAAAGCTGCGCACGGGTTCGCTGGATACCATGCTAATGGGAGGCATCGCCTTTGAGAGGCCGCCCGGGATAGACCCGGGGCAGTCAGTCGAATCAGGTGCCGACTTCCAGCTCTTTGATAGCGTTAAAGCCACCCGCGAAAACCCCTATCGCTATGGCGCGTATTTTGTGGTGATGTTTTCCCAGTCTCTTAAGGGTCTTGTCCCCGGTGCGCCGGTAGAGTATCGCGGTATCCGCATAGGCCATGTTGAGCGCATTATGTTGCGGGAAGTGATGACAGGAACGCGCGAGCGGATTGACAGCGCATCCGGGCCTGCGTCTCTGGAGAATCAGGGCGCGCCCCTGCCGGTGCTGGTCTATTTAGAGCCAGGTCGACTGGCCTTGCCGGATTCTGAACGAGCGGTCGAAGCGCTTGAGGATTCAATCGACGAGGGTATCAAAGGTGGGCTTCGGGCGATGCTGGATACCGGCAACCTGCTCACCGGTGCCAAGTACATCAATATGGACTATTTTGATGCAGAAGACGTGCCGGCGGCAGAGCCGTTCATGGGTTACACCATTATCCCGACGATTGGTGGTGGCTTTGATCAGATTTTGGTTAAGGTGAATTCGATCCTCGATAAAGTGGATAACGCACCCTTGGGAGAAACCGTGGCCAACGCCAATGCGGCGATGGCGGAATTGCAGCGCGTGTTGAATGGCCTGGGGAATACGCTGGAGTCTGACGGTGCGACCCAATTACCCGCGCAGCTCAACGAGACGCTGGCAGAGTTGAGCAATGCGCTGTCTGGCCTGTCGCCTGACGCGGAACTGTACCAGAACCTAAACGCGGCGATGCGGCAGCTCAGCAGGGCAATGGCGAATCTTGAAGACCTTACGCAAACTCTTTCAGATCAACCCAACGCGGCACTGGTGGGTTCGAAACTGCCAGACGATCCCCAGCCGGAGGCGCCATGATGTTGCACGTTCTGTCCCGTTTCCCCGCCGTGAGCGCGATTCTGTTACCCGCCTTACTCATGGCCTGTGCTGGAGCGCCCATCGAGACTCATTTGTATCTGCTGCGATCTGATGCACAGGAAACGTCGCGTGCGCTCACTCCATCTGATGAGATTGCCATCGGTGAGGTGCAGGTGGCGCCGTATATTGATCAGCCGGGCCTGGTGTTGGAGATTGCGCCGGGTGAGATCCGCGCTGCGCGCAATCATCGCTGGGCAGAACCCCCGCCGGTTGCGATAACCAGCTATCTGACGCTGGAAGTCTCCAAAGCGCTGCAGACCGACATCCTGCCGGCGCGTTTTTCTTCCGCCGATACCGTCTTTGGTGTGCGGATTGATCAATTGCATGGCACCTCTGAAGGCGGCGCCAAGCTGATCGCCTACTGGTGGGTAAAGCACGACGACGAGGTATTGTCGTCTTACCAGTTTGCCGAAACGCTGGCTCTGGAGGCGGATGGTTACAATGCGCTGGCGAAGGCCCAGCAACAGCTGCTGGCGAAGCTTGCCGGGCGTATCGCGCAGTCGCTTGATGAGCTGGTAGATCCAGCCGACTGATGTTTTGCTCTGCTTGTGGTGAAGAACTTCCAGCGACCGTGCCACTGTCTCGCTGTCACTGTAGCGCCTGCGGCCGACGCTTCGTTGATCACCCCTCGGTAATGCTCACGAGTTTCATCGCCTGCGGCAAACGGCTTCTGTTTATCAAGCGCGCATTGCCGCCACAGGTAGGTTTTTGGGCCATACCCGGCGGATTTATGGAGGCGGCGGAAACCAGTGCGGAAGGGGCCGCGCGTGAGCTTTGGGAGGAGGCTGGCATAAGGCTTCCCCCAGAGCAGCTAGAGCTCTATATGGCCGGCACCATCACGTTTATGAATCAGGTCTATCTGGCCTATCGCGCAGAAGTTGCAGACTTAAACTGCCAACCCGGTGAAGAAGCGCAGGACGCCGCATTCTTCTCAAGAGAGGAGTGCCCGTGGGAGCAGCTTGCTTATCCAGAGGTCAACGACGCCATTCGTCAGGCTTACGATGATTTGGATCGAGGCGAGTTTGGTATCTACCACGCGGAAATGTCACGGGATGACTATCAACTGCGCCCGGTCGTCACCCGGTAATCACTGTGTGCAGCGGCTGGCGATCCAGTGGCTGGCGATCCAGCGGCTGGCGGTCCAGCGGCTGGCGTCCCAGCGGCTAGGATTTTTACAGAGAATTTCCAATGCTGTTGAGCTTTGTTTTATTATCTCTGGCCTTCTCTCTTCTACAGGCCACTCGACATGAGACGCGTCGTGTTCAATCAGAAAGGCGGTGTCGGCAAGACCAGCATCACCTGTAATCTCGCTGCAATTGGCGCCGCCATGGGTTTGCGAACTCTGGTTGTCGATCTGGATGTACAGGGCAATACCACTCACTACCTGGTGGGGGATATTGACGCCGAGGCCTACCCCGAAGAGGCGCAAGGCGTTGCGGCGTTGTTCAAGCAAACGGTGCGTTCGCGTAAGAAAGCCAGTAATCCAGACGCCTTTGTATGGGAAACCCCCTACGAGAATCTCTATTTGATGCCATCCAGTCCGGCGTTAACGACGATGGAGAAAGAGCTGGAGTCTCGCTACAAGATTTATAAATTGCGTGACGCGATGGATAAACTGGGAGAAGAATACGACCGCATCTATATCGATACGCCGCCCAATTTCAACTTCTACAGTAAGTCTGCATTGATTGCTGCGGATTCGTTGATGATTCCCTTTGACTGCGATAGCTTTGCGCGACAGTCGCTCTACAGCCTCATGGACAACATTGTAGAGCTACAGGAAGACCACAATCCCGATCTGGTGGTGGAAGGCATTGTAATCAATCAGTTCAACAGCCAGGCTCGGCTACCCGGCGAGTTGGTCGCAGAGCTGGAGGAGGAAGGAATGCCGGTTTTCTCGACCTACCTGAATACCTCAGTAAAGATGAAAGAGTCCCACCGGGAACATCGCCCGCTGATCGATCTTGCCCCCAGCCATAAACTGACGCAGCAGTATCTGGCGCTGCACGAAGAGCTGGAGGCTAACGCGGTAGGCTTTGCTGCCTAAACCTCCGGCAGCATCGACCCGGCGCGTTCAACAGCGTCGACGTACTCGTCGAGCAACTTGAACATGACGTCGCGGCAGCTCTCTACCGCATTAATCTGACCGATCACCTGCCCGCAGGGATTAAACGCGACCGACTGGCAGTCGCCCTTGTCGGCGTAAGTTGCTGTGCGGCGAATACCGTCGGATGTGACCAGACCCTGTAGCGGCATGCCGAGTGGGTCGGGGGTGTCTTCGGCGTCCCAGGCGTCAGTCCATGAATTGCGCAGCATGCGACAGGGTTTGCCGGTCCAGGAGCGAGACCGCACGGTGTCGCCGCTGCTAGCGGCCAGCAGGCTCTCTTTCTGCGCGGGCTGGGTGTGTGCTTCTTCTACGGTTAGCCAAAGCGAACCCGTCCAGACGCCCGCTGAGCCCATGGCCATTGCCGCTGCAATCTGTCGGCCATTACCGATGCCGCCAGCCGCCAGAAACGGTGTATCGCCGATAGCATCGATCATCTGCGGCCACAGCACGATCGAGCCGATATCCCCGGTATGGCCGCCGCCTTCTCCGCCCTGACCGATAATAAAGTCCAGGCCGGCTTCTTTGTGCGCGACCGCCTGCTTTACTTTGCCGCATAGCGCACCGATCAGCCGGCCTGAATCCTGTACCATTTTTATTTTGTCTGCCGGGGGTGTTCCCAGCGCGTTCGCAATCATCCGACATCCCGGACGGGTCAGCGCTTCTTCCAGCAACGGCGTAGCCGTGGCCTCGGTCCAGCCCAGTAGGCCCATGCCGCCGTCACCGTCCGGCCATGCCGGAACGCCAGCATCGCTGAGCAGCTTCTCGGCAAACTCCATATGCTCTTTGGGCACCATGCTCATAAGCTGTTTTTCCAGCTCATCCGGGTTCATGTCACCCATGCCCTCATATTTCTCGGGGATGACGATGTCGACGCCGTAGGGCTTGTCGCCAATGTGCTCATCTATCCAGTCCAGCTCTTCTTTGAGCTGTTCGCGGGAGAATCCCACTGCACCCAGCACACCGATGCCGCCGGCTTTGCTCACCGCGACCACAACATCGCGACAGTGGCTGAAGGCAAAAATCGGGTAATCGATACCCAGGCGTTCACAAAGGCTGTTTTTCACGGCTAAATCCTCCTGATTGAGTCACTCAGTATCTTCATCCTGCAGATCAGGAGCAATGACCTGGGTTTTCAGGCTGGACTGGCGAAAGGGATCAGGTGACCGAAGCTGTAATAACCATATGCCGTTTAGGTATTTGTCAGGAAAAACGGCTTTTACTAGTCTTGCCGCCTCTGGAGGAACACTGTGGCACTCGACAGACACCTGGACTTGGACCTGGACAGTATCAATGCCTCGCTGCGCGAGGCTGATCCTGCAGACGTAGTGCGCTGGGCGCTCGGCCTGGGCAAGCCCGCGATCGCAACGACCAGCTTTGGCCGCAATGCGGCAGTTATGCTGCATATGGTAAGTCTGGTGGATAAGACATTGCCCACCGTATGGGTCGATACGGGCTATAACTTAAGAGACACCTACCTGGTTGCGGAAAAGCTGATTCGCGACCTGGGACTGAATGTGAAAGTGTATACACCGCAGATGACCTCAGAGCGACGCAACGCCATTATGGGCGGCGTGCCGACGATTGAAGAAGAGGAGCTGCACGCTGAGTTCACACGTCAGGTGAAATTAGAGCCCTTCGAGCGGGCGCTCAGCGAACTCAATCCGGATATTTGGCTGACCGGCATTCGCAAAGAAGAAACTGAGCATCGTCAGGGTTTGGATATCGTCACGATGGACGCGAGAGGCATTATCAAGGTCGCTCCGATTTTCTACTGGACGGAAGACGACGTAGAGGCCTACATGGAGCGTTATGCGTTACCGACTTGCCGGCATTATTTTGATCCGACCAAGGTGCACGATGGTCGCGAATGCGGTTTGCACACCGCGGCATAGCAAAGTGATACCGGCGCGGCACCGGGCGATCCAGGCGCAAGCACGGTGAAAGACTAAGGCGCTGCTTCAGTCAGGGTGGTCTTATTCAGGGCGCCAAAAACGCTACCGCCAGTGCCAGTACCAGGGCGAACGCCGCGAAGCCGAGAATCAAGACTCCCAGGCTTTTCAGTGTTGACTTGTCTTCCCGTGCATCCAGAGCACGTTGTTGCTCTTGCGAGATGTCTGTCATTCCGATGACTCCGTTTTATATGTATGCAGCTGGGGGCTTTTATATCTATGTGGCTGGGGCCCTTTATATTTATGCAACCTAGGTGTCCCGCACGGGACTCGCATTGACGCACATCAAGCGGCTAGTTCTAGCGGTCGCAAGCAGTATGCAACAGCCTCTTGAACCTTTCGCTATACTAACGCTGTGTCCCGAACTCAATCAAAGCCCGCCGGCGCCGCGCTGCCTTTTCTGTGCCGGCACAGCGCTCGGCTAAGGGTCTGCCTTGCCAGTCTAAGCAGGCGTGGCCAGCATGTAGCCGCGCTCGCGCTGAGGCCTCGCGCCGCGATGGGTCTGGCGGCAGTGCTTTTGACGTCTTGTGCAATGCACAGTCCGCGCGGGCCAGATGTGGCGGCATTGCCGCCCCTGCATACCGCGGACGGGCGTAGCCTGTCCCCAGTGGACGCGCTGGCCATGGTCAAAACACCGGACTTGCTGCGACTGGATGACGCCATGCGGGATTTTGTGGACCGCTATGTCACCGGCGATCAGCGTCAACGATTACATACACTGCATCGAAGCTTAATCAGTGCCGCGTTGGTGGATATCGATTACGACCCCGCAGCGGACGGCACTGCCCGTGAGGTCTTTCATGATGGTGCCGCGAATTGCCTCAGTTATGCCCACTTGTTCGTCGCTTTGGCACGCTATGCGGGTTTGGATGCGAATTACCTTTCGGTATCACTGCGGCCAGAATGGAGCCGCCATGGCCGCCAGGTGGCGCTCAGGCAACACGTCAGCGTCAACGTGCGACTGCGCAATGGTGCAAGCTATGTGATCGATATTGATCCAGTCTCCCGCGAACGTATCGCGTCAACGGATTTGCTGTCGGACGAGCAGGCCTATGCCTTATATCACGGCAATCTGGCGATGGATGGGCTGCTGGTTCAGGACATGAAGGCAGCATATGCGCAAGCCTTGAAGGCCGTCCAGATGGCACCCGATATCGACTATCTGTGGGTCAATCTGGGAGCGATTTATAGGCAGTCCGGGCAGGATGCTGTTGCTGAAAATCTGTATCAAACCGCGCTGAGTATCAATCCCTACTCGCGAACCGCAATGAATAATCTGGCGGTGCTCTATAGCGTACAGGGTGACGAACAGCGAGCCCAGTACTGGGCAGACCGTGTGCAGCAGCGACGCCAGCAAAACCCTTTTTATCACTACAGCCTCGGCGAGATGGCTGAAGCGGATGGCAACCTGGAGTCCGCGCTGGCCCACTATCGTCGCGCCATCGCCCTGCGGGACTCAGAGTCTGAGTTCTACTTCCGGGTTGCCCGGCTATATGCTGAACTCGATGACTTCGGACAGAGTCGCGACTTTGCTGAGAAGGCGATTCAGCGCGCAAAATTGGTTGTTGAGCGGGAACAGTATCGCGCTTTTCTGCGGCAGCTCTCTGCTGAAACCCTCGCCGCCGCGCCTCTCGCTTGAGGTGTGGCTCGACGCTTCCTCCTTTGGTCCAGGGATGATTTGAGCTCGGAGCCCACTAGGACCCCGGCGGTCAATCCTTTATGCTTGCGCCTTTTTGCGGAGACCCAACAGCATGATCACGTCCGTTGCCAACGCGTTAAGCGGCTCCATCCCAACAGGCGCATCTGTCACCGTGCGGGGTTGGGTGCGTAGCAAGCGAGATTCCAAGGCTGGCATCTCATTTGTGGCGGTGCATGACGGCAGCAGCTTCGATCCGATTCAGGCCGTTGTACCCAGCGAGTTGGAGAACTACACAAGCGAAGTGTTGCAGATTACTACCGGCTGCGCCGTTGAGATAACCGGCACGCTGGCGGAATCGCAGGGCAAGGGCCAGTCGCTGGAAATTCAGGCAGCTCGCGTCCTCGTTGTTGGTTGGGTGGAAGATGCCGAGAGCTATCCGATCGCCAAAAAGCGCCACACCTTCGAATATCTGCGCACGGTCGCGCATCTGCGTCCGCGCACCAATACCTTCGGAGCGATCACCCGGGTTCGCACGGTGCTGGCGCATGCCGTGCACGACTTTTTCTTCCAGCGCGGATTCCAGTGGATTAATACACCGGTTATCACCGCTAGCGACTGCGAGGGTGCCGGGGAACTGTTTCGTGTGAGCACTCTCGATCTGACCAATCTGCCCAGGCAGGAAGGCGGCATCGACTTTAGCCAGGACTTCTTTGGTGAAGAGGCGTTTCTTACTGTATCGGGTCAGCTCAACGCCGAAGCCTACGCGCTGGCGATGAGCAAGGTGTATACCTTCGGCCCGACGTTCAGGGCAGAAAACTCCAATACTAGTCGCCATTTGGCTGAGTTCTGGATGGTGGAGCCAGAGATAGCGTTTGCGGACCTTAACGACATTGCCGATCTGGCGGAGGCGCTGCTCAAGCATGTTTTTGCTGCAGTGCTCGCCCAGTGTCCAGACGATATGGCGTTCTTCGCCCAGCGCATTGATGACACGGTGTTGGTTCGCATGCAGGGCGTTGTCGACTCCAATTTTGAACGCATCACCTACACCGAAGCTGTCGAACTGCTGGAAAAAAGCGGGCGCTCGTTTGAGTTTCCGGTGGTATGGGGCAGCGATTTACAGTCAGAACACGAGCGCTACTTGTGTGAAGAAGTCTTCGCTCGGCCCGTGGTGGTGACGGACTATCCTCGCGAAATAAAAGCGTTCTATATGCGTTTGAATGATGATGAGCGCACCGTTGCCGCAATGGATATTCTGGCCCCTGGTATCGGTGAGATCATCGGCGGTAGCCAGCGCGAGGAACGGCTGTCGGTTTTGGATGCTCGCATGGCCGAGCAGGGGCTTTCAGGAGAGCTTGAGTGGTACCGGGATTTGCGCCGCTACGGCACTGTGCCCCATGCAGGCTTCGGACTGGGCTTTGAGCGGCTGCTCAACTACGTGACTGGCATGGACAACATTCGCGACGCAATTCCCTTTCCGCGCACCCCGGGAAGCGCCCACTTTTAAAAGCTGACCTGTGGCGTAAACCGGCGGAATTGCCGCCTGAAGGCCGAATTTACGTCCATTTGGCGTGTTTTAGGCGCTTATTTGTGAAAAATTGCCCGAATATGGACAAAATTTGACCAGGCACTGGGGCATACTGAATCCATGGACGGATTTCCAAAGCACAGTTCAATAGTCGACGCAGCAGCGCTCGCTGCATTGGCGAACAGTGATGATGACGCAACATCCTCTATTCCCTCAGAAATGGATGTGGTGGATACCTTCACGCAGGTGATCCTCGGCACGGGAAGCCTGTCTGCTCACGATACAAATATTCTGGAGGCTCTGTGCAAGGTCGACCAGAATCTGGCCAGTTCCTCAGCCACCAGCGATGCTGACGTTCAGCGGGTAGGGACGTACCTTCACTCCCTGGGCGTTAGGGAGATGATTCGGCTGGTTGCGAAGGTGCGCGACTATTATCAGGCGATGTGTTCTCCGGCGTCGGCTCCGCTGCACTCACCGGAACAAACTGAAGCTCTCGCTTCACAGGATCAGCACGTAACACGCTGACCCGCAGAGTCTGCTCAAGCTGGAAGCTTCGCGTCGGACTGGTTAGCGTCGCCGTCCATCTATCAAAGCTGAATTTTTCCGGATCTTTGCGAAGGTCAACATTACCTTCAATGCCAATGTCCAGCAGTCGTGCGGTAAAGCCACTGCTGGTTATCTGGGCGATGACCGCGTCAAACTCCTGTCCCACAAAGTCCTTCATATACTCGCACTGCAACCATAGCTCGGCCTCGCGGCTGGCGGCTCTGGCTTTTGAAACCTTGCCCGCCACGTATTCAAGCTTGCCGCCATCGAAGTCAGGGGAGGCATCCCCGTGTAGGGCAGCCTTAATCTGCCGGTGGGTCAGAAAATCCACGTACTTGCGCAAAGGTGATGTGCAGTTGCTATAGCAGGGTAGACCCATACCCATATGTGCGCCGGGCGCGGTTTGTAACTCAGCGCGCGCCAGCAATCGATTGGCCATAGAGCGCAGCGGCAATGATTCGTGGGCGATCATGCGTACGATGGCTTCGCGATAAACGGGCAGCTCGCCCAGATTCTTGTCCTTGAAGTCGGGCATGAAGCGATCAACAAAACGCTGGGTCTCATCTTTGCGATCGGCGCGGAAGCCGCGATGCACGATAAAAGGGCCGGCGAGTTGTTGCTGCTGCATAAAGTTGGCGGCGCAACGGTTAGCGGCCACCATGCATTCTTCTACGACTCGCTGGGAGAGCAGCTTTTCACCGCGCTCGATGCGATCAATCTTTTTCTGATCGTTGAGGATCCAGCGGTATTCAGGACGCTCTTCCATCACTAGTTCGCTGGATTCGCGGCGTTGCCGCAGCGCCCGATACACTTGATAAAGTCCTTCAAGCGGCGTTGCGTGACTCATCAGGTCGTCATAGTTGCCGGCCAGGTAGCGATCAACGGCTATGTAACTCAGCTTGGCGCGGGAGCGAATGGCGGCTTCGATAAACTCGAACTCCCCGATCTCTCCATCGTCGCCAACAGAAATTTTGCAGACCAGTGCAGGTCTGTCGACACCCTCGGCCAGGGCACAGGTGTCCTGAGCGAGCTGCTCCGGCAACATGGGGATGGCATCGCCGTGGAAGTAAACCGAAGTTGCGCGTTCGGCTATTTCTTTATCCAGAGCGCTACCCGGCGCGATATAGATAGTCGGGTCCGCTATCGCAACGTAAAGGTCCCAGCCGTCGGAGCTGCTCTGCGCATACAGCGCATCGTCGATATCCTGGGTCCTGCTGGAGTCGATGGTGACAAACTCAAGATCGGTCAAGTCACGTCGACGCTGATCTGACAGTGGCTGGGCGTCCTTCAGACAGTGCTCCAGATCGGCCATGGCCTCCGCGCTCCAGTCGCGGCGCATGCCGTATTTCACCGAGGTGTAAAGATTCTCAATCCCCACGGTTTCGGCGTTGCCGATGACGCTTAGGATCTTTGCCTGCGGTTTGCCGTCTCGAATCGGGTGGCGCAGCAACGCCGCGCGCACAAAGTCGCCATCTTTGACACCGTTGCGCGCATGAGAAGGAATGAACAACCAGCGGCTCAAGCGAGGCAGGTCGGGTTCAACGAAGAGCGCCTTGCCTTTGCGAACACAGCGCCCGGTGAATTCCTCGACCGGGCAGTCCAGTAGCTTTTCGATCTCGGCTATAGGCTTATCGCCTTTGTCCGGCCGGATGCATACACGCACCCGGTCATCTGGAAAGGCTTTCAGCATTTCGTCCGGGGGGATGAAAATTTCCCTGCCATCGTCGAGCACGGCGAAGCCGTAACGAGCCTGGGTGCCTTTTACGGTGGCATCGGCGCGCTCCTTCTCGGACTCCATCTGGGCCTTTAGGCCCTTAAGCTGAGTTAGAGAGTCCCGATTGAGCATGGCAAGAGGTATATGGCATGGCCGCTATGCTAGCCCAATTCACAGACAGTGTCAGTGTCAGCAGGGCAGCCAACGCTTTTTCTCTGTTTGAGGTGGGGCTACGTCATGTATTCGCAGGCAGTCGTTGACAAACTTCGCAGGCCAGTCCAATAATGAAATCACGTCAATAACGACGCGCGACTAGCGGTCTTCGCTGGGAAAGCCTTTGAATAGTTTCCAGACGCCGATGGGAGCCACGCTGGCAAAAACAACTCACACGGAGTGTTTTTGCAGGGTATGACCCCCAACTGCGGCGTTCGACAAAACGCGACTTTATCGCGTGCCAACCAGGCGCCAGGGCAAGCAGGCGAAAGTCAGCTGCCGGCAAGCCAGGCTACGTCCGACACTAAAATCCTTCTTCGATCCCTACAGCAGCGGGCTGTTTATTCGGCGTCTAGCCATGGGATAGCCCGTGCTGCTGTGAGCTGCTCGCGTGCTTCTGCGATCGGTAAGAAGCTTCCAAATCAGATTTCAGGGCATCAAAGTCGTCATCCAGAACGACGTGCCCTGCTGCAACCTGTCCTGACGCAATGCGCTGCTCCGCAGGCAATCGCTTGTGCGTACTCAGGACTCAATAGACCCAAGAGGAAACATCTATGGATTCAGGCGCTGTCCTGCGTGTAGACACCACCCTTCCTGCACTGGCGAGAAAGAAAATCTATGTGCTGGATACCAATGTCCTTCTACATGACCCCACGTCATTAGTTGCCTTCAATGAGCACCACGTCGTCATCCCTATGACCGTGCTGGAAGAGTTGGATCACATCAAGGATCGACGTGACAAGACGGTCAGTCGAGAAGCGCGTATTGCCATCAATATGATCGACAAGGTGGTAGACGAGGCCAGTCCGGCGCAGCTGCAGGACGGCGTGCCGATACCGGGCTCCGTGCTTGATGGGGTGCTCGGCACTCTTTCAATCTATCCAGATCAGATGCTGACCGAAGAGAGCGCCGTGCCCTTTTTGGATGACACTCAGGACAAGGCCAACGATAACCGCATCATCAATGTGGCACTGCGGCTGCAGCTTGAATATCCCGACAGCTTTGTCTGTCTGGTAACCAAAGACATCAATATGCGCCTCAAGGCGAAAGGCTCTGGCCTGGAGCACGTCGAGGACTATCGCCGGGACGTGGTCCTGGATGATATCGATTTGCTGGCCCGCGGTTACGAGCATGTCGAGGGCGATTTTTGGGCAGGTATCGAAGAAGTCGATACGCTCAGAGAGGGCAATCAAACGCTGCACCGCATACCACGAGATGCCTTGCCCGGCGCCTATCCCAATATGTTTGTCTACGACGATCAGGACTTTTTTGCCTACGTGAAGCGCGTCGATGACACCCACGTTTACATGCGCTGCGACAGCCGCGACAACCTCATGAATCGCCGCTTCTGGGGCCTGTCGCCACGCAATCTTGAACAGGCGATGGCGATGCAGCTGATCGACGACGACAGCGTTGATATGACGGTTCTAACGGGACCTGCGGGGTCGGGTAAAACACTGCTGGCGCTGGCCTATGGCTTGCACGCCATCCTCGAGCAGAAAAAGTACAACAAGTTAATCGTAGCGCGATCTACGCCGCCGATAGCCGAGGACATTGGCTTCCTTCCCGGTACTGAGGAAGAAAAAATGGCGCCATGGCTGGCGGCATTTGATGACAATCTCGAGATCCTCCACGGTGCGGATGAATGCAGCCATGGCTCAATTGACTACGTCAAAGAACGCGCCAACATCCAATTTAAGTCTTTGAACTTTATGCGCGGCCGCTCGTTCAATAACGCCTACATCATTATCGATGAAAGCCAGGGCTTGACGCAGTTTCAGCTTAAGTCGGTAATCACCCGGGTTGGCTCGGGCTCGAAGATTGTCGTGTTGGGCAACCTCGCCCAGATCGACAACAAGTACATCTCGCCCCTCACATCGGGTCTGACCTATCTGGTGGAAAAGTGTAAAGCCTTCGAACACGCGGGTGTTATGCACGTGAACGGCATCGAGCGTTCTCGGTTGGCGGCATTTGCCGAGGAGAATTTATAGCGGGTTTGTGGTTTGGCGGGCTCTTTGGTTATGCGCGTCGCTCCCGGCGCCCTGCCGAACCCGGTTCATCAGACCCGCCGTGAACCCATCCTTGGGGGCTTGCGTGCGACATCCCTGTCGCACACAGTCTGCTGAACCGGATTCGACACGTCACCTTATACCGAGTGGAATCTGGCTGTCCGTGGTCTTACATCGAGCGCATCCGAATCTAGTCTGGCTTGGCACCGATTTGTCGGGAACGTATTGAATGCACTTGATCAGACCGTGCTCGCCATGGATGGCGAGCTCGAGCCTCCAGGGACGGATTCACGGCGTGTCTGAGCAAGTGTGTTGAATGCGTTCTGTGGCAGGGTGTTGGGTTTCCGGGTTTAGAGCACTGCCTCGGCGCCCTGCCGAACCCGGTTCATCAGACCCGCCGTGAACCCGTCCCTGGGGGCTTGCGTGCGACATCCTTGTCGCACACAGTCTGCTGAACCGGGTTCGACACGTCGCCTTATACCGAGTGGAATCTGGCTGTCCGTGGTCTTACATCGAGTGCGTCCGAATTTAGTCTGGCTTGGCACCGAACTACTGGGAACGTATTGAATGCACTTGATCAGACCGTGCTCGCCATGGATGGCGAGCTCGAGCCTCCAGGGACGGATTCACGGCGTGTCTGAGCAAGTGTGTTGAATGCGTTCTGTGGCAGGGTGTTGGGTTTCCGGGTTTCCGGGTTTCCGGGTTTCCGGGTTTCCGGGTTTCGAGCACAGCCTCGGCGCCCTGCCAAACCCGGTTCATCAGACCCGCCGTGAACCCGTCCCTGGGGGCTTGCGTGCGACATCCTTGTCGCACACAGTCTGCTGAACCGGGTGCGACACGTCGCCTTATACCGAGTGGAATCTGGCTGTCCGTGGTCTTACATCGAGTGCGTCCGAATTTAGTCTGGCTTGGCACCGATCTGTCGGGAACGTATTCAATGCACTTGATCAGACCGTGCTCGCCATGGATGGCGAGCTCGAGCCTCCAGGGACGGATTCACGGCGCGTCTGAGCAAGTGTGTTGAATGCGTTCTGTGGCAGGGTGCTGGGTTTCCGGGTTTAGAGCACTGCCTCGGCGCCCTGTCGAACGAACCGGGCGTGTCACAACTTAATCGCCTTGCTCAGCAGGCATGCCCAGTCTCGCGCCCATGCGGGTCGCAGCGCCTTCGCGGAAACGCTCATCCCAACTGATGCTGCCTTCCGGGAAAAGCAGTATGACTGTTGAGCCCAGCATAAATTGGCCCATTTCCTCGCCACGGTCCAATTTGACCTTCGCGGGTTTACGGGTGAAGTCTCGGGTGACGGGTTGTTTGGACGGTGGTGCAATCTGTCCTCCCCAGACGGTGCTGATGCCGGCCACGATCATAGCGCCCACCATCACCACGGCGACGGGTCCCAGCTTCGTATCGAAGTAGCAAACAAGGCGTTCGTTGCGGGCGAACAGGCTATCAATATTGTTGGCGGTTGTCGGGTTCACCGAAAACAGGTCGCCTGGAATATAGGTTTGGGCGGTCAGGGTGCCGGCCAGGGGCATATGGACGCGGTGATAATCCCGGGGCGACAGGTAGATGGTGGCGAAATGGCCATTGTGGAAGGGGTCGGCTCGCTCGGCGTCTCCCAGCAGGTTCTCGCAGCTGAAGTAGCGTCCTTTGGCTTGGAAGATACTGCCGCCGGTGATGCTGCCGATCTGACTGACGGAGCCATCTGCGGGGCACACGATGGCGGCGGGATCACTGTCCAGCGGCCGTGCATCTGCCAACAACGCTCGCGTGAAGAAGGCATTGAATGACGGGTAGGCTTCCAGGGATGGCTCAGCGGCCTCGCTCATGTCGACCTGATAGTGGCGTGCGAAACCGCGTATGAAGGTGTTTGCAATCCAGGGTATCTCGCTGCGCGCAAACCAACCGACCAGGCGGGAGAGGCCGTGTTGAGGAACGAGGCGTTGGAGCAGTATAAACAGGGTGTCCAACATGGCTATTCCACCGGTAGGTCTTCGCGATTGCCCCACTCACCCCAAGAGCCGTGATACCCCTTAACCGAGGGGTAGCCCAGAATCTTCATCACCAGCCACGTTAAGGCAGAGCGGTGATGTGTTTGGCAATGCGTGACGATGTCTTTGTCAGGGGTGAGCCCCAGCGCTGTCAGGCGGGCCTGCAATTGTTCAAGGTCGACCAGCCTCAGTGCGTTGTTGCGGTCCATCAGTTCTAGCCAGTCGATATTAATAGCGCCGGGTATGTGGCCTGCGCGCATCGACCCGGATCGCAATCCGGCGTATTCCTCAGGTGAGCGGGCATCCCAGATGGCGAAGTCGGCGTCACCGAGCCTGGGCAAAATATCGTCAACTTCGGCGATAGGGCCGCGGTTAATGCTTATCTGTACGTCTTTCGATTCGGCAGATTCCGGTTCGCTGCTAAGCGGCAGCCCCTCGGCGCGCCAGGCGTGAATGCCACCATTGATGTAGCTATATGACGTGTGGCCTATTGCCTCCAGTGTCCACAGCAAGCGGCCTGCCCAACCGCCGCCCTCGTCGTCATAGGCAACCACGTGATGCTCTGGGGTCAGGCCTAGATGCGAAAATATGTCTGCCAGCCGCTCAGGCTCAGGCAATCTTCCCGGTGCGGGTGGCGCGCCGTTTTGCAGCACCATGGGAGGTAGATGCACGGCGCCCGGGATGTGGCCGCTGAGGTAGCTATCGCTGCTGCAAAGGTCAATCAGCAACAGGTTTGATTCGTCGTCGCGGGCTTTGTGAAATGCCTCTGGCTCGATCAGCAGTGGCAGCATGTTGTCTGCTCCGAAAGTGGTGGTGGCTGTGCAACTGGGTATGAATAAACGCTTGCGGCGGCAGTTTAGCGGACTGGCCGCGGTCTCGCTATGGCGTCACTAACCTGCGTGCCCTGTATATCGCGGCGGCTCATCTGACGTTCACCGACCCACGTTTACCGACTTAGTTGTTCACCGACGATATAGCGGTAACTCGCCATCCGCTGCGGTGCGATGGTGCCGTCGGCTTCGGCTTCGAGCAAAGCACATCCAGGTTCCTGTTGGTGCTGGCAGTCTCGAAATCGGCACAGGCCGAGCAGCGGCCGAAATTCTCGAAAGCCTTGCTCCACGTCTTCCCGATCTACATGCCAAAGCCCGAATTCTCGTATGCCGGGTGAGTCGATAATGGCGGCCTGATCGGGCAGATGGTACCAGCGTGCGGTAGTTGTGGTGTGAGTACCCTTGTCTCTGGCTTCTGATAGTGCGCCCACTCTGATGCCTGCCTCGGGTATCAGTGCATTGACCAAAGAAGACTTGCCGACGCCGGATTGGCCGACAAACACGCTGGTGCGCTTCGCGAGAGTTGCCTTCAGCTGCGCCATGCCATCTTTTGATCGCGATGAGGCTTCTAAAACGCGGTAGCCAATTGCCGTGTAGGGAGCGAGCAAATCGTCGAGGCGAGCTCGCTGCTCGGCGTCTACCAGGTCGGATTTGTTAAGCAGTATGACCGGCTCGATATCGATGCATTCTGCGGCCACCAGATAGCGATCGATCAGATTGGCGTGAGGCTCGGGCAGCGGTGCAATAACAACAATGATTTGGTCGACATTGGCAGCCACCGGCTTGAGTTTCCCGTAGGGGTCTGGTCGCAGTAGCTCCGCATGCCGCGGTTCTCTGGCGACTACTACGCCTAACTGATCACCGGCTCGCCAGGCAACGCGATCGCCGGTCACCAGGTTATCCATGTTGGCGCGCAGGTGGCAGCGCTGTTCGCCATCGTCGCCTTCTACCAGTACCTGTGTGCCGAAGTGTGCGATCACCAGCCCGGGCTGCTCTGGCCCAAGACTGTCTTCGGACAGGGCGTCGTCGGCGGCGGAGTCGCGTGCGGCAGCGCGCTGGCGGCGTTCATCCTGTATTTTGTTGATTCGCCAGGCCTGGCGCTTGGTTAGCTTTCGCTTGCTCATGGCCGCAGTGTAGTCCCACCGGCCTGTTTGCTAAACTGCTTTGAATACTATCGAGATGAAAATATGAGTAGCGAGCAAAATCTGATATGGGTCGATATGGAAATGACGGGCCTGAATCCGGATACCGACCGGGTTATCGAGATAGCGACCATAGTGACCGATAGCGAACTCAATACCCTGGCGGAGGGCCCCGTGTTGGCAATTCATCAGCCGGATGACGTGCTTGATGGTATGGACGAGTGGAACACGACGCATCATACCCGCTCTGGTTTGGTAGCCAGGGTGCAGTCCAGCACTGAGGACGAAGCCAGCGCCAGCGCGCGGACGATTGAGTTTTTGAAACGCTACGTGCCCGCGGGTGCTTCGCCGATGTGTGGCAATAGCATCTGTCAGGATCGCAGATTTATGGCGCGCCATATGCCGTCTCTGGAAACCTATTTCCACTACCGCAATCTTGACGTGAGCACGCTGAAAATTCTGATGCAGCGCTGGCGACCGGAGCTGGAGGCCGGCTTCAGTAAATCGGCCACACACCTGGCGCTGGATGATATTCGCGAGTCGATCGAAGAGCTTCGTTATTACCGAGACACATTCATTAACGGCTGAGATTGGCACGATGCTCTCTGGCAGGGTTTAGGATTTCGTGGTTTTTGGTTGGGAGCACCGCTTCGGCGCCCTGCCGAACCCGGTTCATCAGACCCGTCGTGAATCCGTCCCTGGAGCCTTGCGTGCGACATCCCTGTCGCACACAGTCTGCTGAACCGGGTTCGACACGTCGCCTCATGCCGAGTGGCGTCAGGCCGTCTTTCAGTTTGGCACTGAACAAGCGAGAACGTATTCAACACACTTGATCAGACCGTGCTCGCCATGGATGGCGAGCTCGAGCCTCCATGGACGGATCCACGGCGTGTCTGAGCAAGTGTGTTCAATGCGTTCTATGGCGGGATGTTGGGTTTCCGGATTTCCGGGTTTAGAGAACTGCCTCGGCGCCCTGCCGAACCCGGTTAAGCAGACCCGCCGTAAACCCCTCCCTGGGGGCTTGCGTGCGACATCCTTGTCGCACACAGTCTGCTGAACCGGGTTCGACATGTCGCCTTAGACCGAGTGCATTCACGTTGAGAATGATCAGGCCGTCTGTCGATTTGGCACCGAACTAGCGGGAACGTATTCAATGCACTTGATCAGACCGTGCTCGCCATGGATGGCGAGCCCGAGCCTCCAGGGACGGATTCACGGCGCGTCTGAGCAAGTGTGTTGAATGCGTTCTGTGGCACTGTCTTTGCGATGTGTTACGCGGTTTAGAGCACCGCTCCGGCGCCCTGCCGAACCCGGTTCATCAGACCCGCCGTGAACCCGTCCCTGGGGGCTTGCGTGCGACATCCTTGTCGCACACAGTCTGCTGAACCGGATTCGACACGCCGCCTTACGCCGAGTGGTTCCCGAGTTACGGAATGTGGTGCTTGTCGGGCGAGCTCTGGTGCTGAGCTAGTGCCCACTCAACGTGCTCACGCACCAGCGCTGACGGATGGTCTTGGCGCTCTCGTAGCGCGCTTGTTATCACCTCAGTGGTCGGTGCGTTGCCCAGACCAATAGCCAGATTGCGCAGCCAGCGCTCATGACCGATGCGGCGGATAGCGGAGCCTTCGGTCTTTTCGAGCCAGGTCTCTTCATCCCACAGAAATAACTCCGCTAGATCGCTATTGTCCAGTTGGTGACGCGGTTTGAAATCCGCCTGGTCTGTGGGCTCTGAGAATTTATTCCAGGGGCAAACCAGCTGGCAGTCGTCACAGCCGAACACACGGTTGCCCATCATTGGCCGCAAGGCCTCGTCGATGCTGCCGTGGTGTTCGATGGTCAGATAGGAAATGCAGCGTCTCGCGTCGAGCTGGAAAGGCCCCACAAAGGCATCAGTTGGGCACACCTGCAGGCATGCAGTGCAGGTGCCGCAGTGCTTCTCGGTGTAGGCGGGCTCGGTCGGCAGCGGCAAATCGGTATAGATCTCACCCAGGAAAAACCAGGATCCTGCGTTGCGGTTGATCAACATCGTATTCTTGGCAATCCACCCCAGGCCCGCCTGCTCGGCGATCGCGCGTTCCAGAACTGGCGCACTGTCGACGAAGGCGCGATGGTGGCCGCCAGCGGCAGCCTCAATGCGTTTGGCCAACGTGGCCAGTCGCTTGCGAATTAACTTGTGATAATCGCGCCCTAGCGTGTAGCGAGAGATATAACCTTTCTCTGGGTTTTCCAGAACGGCTATCGGGTCGCAGCCGTCTTCATCGAAATAGTCCATGCGCAGCGATAGCACCCGCAGCGTGCCCGGCACCAGCGCATCCGGTTGACCGCGCTTGTTACCATGGCGCGCCATGTAGGCCATCTCACCGTGATAACCGGCATCTAACCATTTCTGCAGGTAGGCAGGGTGCTCGCCGAGGTCGACATCGGTAATGCCGACTTGCTGGAATCCCAGCTCAGCGGCCCATTCTCGAATCTGTTCAACCAGCTCGCGGTATTGTGTGGACTTCAACATGCGTATAATTTGGCTGCTATTCGCTTCGGAGACAACCGTTGTCCAGCAAAAGTCTCTACACCGCCAATCAAACGCGGGAGCTTGACCGTCTCGCTATTGAGGACGGTGGCATCCCCGGCCTTACTCTGATGACCCGCGCGGGTCGAGCCAGCCTCGAGCTGGTTCGAGAGCGCTGGCCTGCTCGGTGTCCGCTGGTGATCTTCTGTGGCACGGGTAACAACGGTGGAGACGGTTTTGTGCTGGCGGCCTTGGCAATTGATCGACACATCCCGGTGACGATCGTTCAAGTGGGCGATGCTGACAAGATTGGTGGCGACGCAGCCTCTGCAAGGCAGGCTGCGATGGATGCTGGCGTGGAGTGCGTGCCCTTTAACGCGGAGATCTGTTTAGAGGACTGCGTGATCGTTGACGCCTTGCTGGGCACCGGGCTTAACAGTGCGCCACGAGACGATTTTGCGCTGGCCATCACTGCGATAAACGATAGCGGTCAGCCGGTCTTGGCTCTGGACGTGCCGTCTGGCCTGTCCAGCGATACCGGCTGTGTGCAGGATGTTGCGGTGCGGGCAGATATTACGCTGACTTTTATTGCGCATAAGCAAGGTCTGCTCACCGGTGATGCGCCCGCCCATTGTGGTGAACTGCTGCTGGATGAGTTATCGCTACCGCAGCAGATTTTTGATGCTGTCATCGCGCGCGTGCATCGTCTGTCGCTGGAGGATGAGCTGGCTGGGCTGCCGCTGCTGACGGCGACGGCCCACAAGGGTCACTTTGGACACGCTTTGGTGGTGGGTGGTGATTTGGGCTTTGCGGGCGCAGGTGTGATGGCGGCCGAAGCCGCAGCACGTTGCGGCGCCGGCCGGGTGTCGGCGGCGACCCGTGCTATTCACATGCCAGCCTATGTGAGTCGCAGACCAGAGCTTATGACCCACGGCGTTGAAGCTCGCGCGGATCTGACGCAGCTGATTAATGGCGTCACCGCGCTAGCCGTAGGGCCTGGTTTGGGACAGAGCGCCTGGAGCGATCAGATGCTGCAGATCTGTCTGGAGTCCGAGTTGCCGACTGTGGTCGATGCCGACGGGCTGAATCTGTTGGCGAAGCAGGCCGGAGACGGCTACACCGGTAAGCAGTGGATACTGACACCGCACCCGGGTGAGGCAGCGCGACTGCTGGATGCCACCACGGGCGAGGTACAGGCCGATCGCTTTGCCGCGGTGCGCGCGCTGCAAGCCCGTTACAGCGGTGTGATTGTCTTGAAGGGTTCGGGCACTCTCATTTGTGATGGTGAGCAGGTTTACATTTGCCCCTATGGTAATCCGGGAATGGCCTCCGGCGGTATGGGTGATGTTCTCACGGGCGTACTGGTCGCTCTGCTGGCGCAGGGCTTGTCGCTGTCGGCGGCTTCGCGACTGGGTGTTTGTCTGCATGCCGCGGCTGCTGATATTGCGGCCGAGCAAGGCATGCGCGGTTTATTGGCGACGGATCTGCTACCCGCGCTGCGTATGTTGTTAGACGATGGTTTGGACTGACCCCCGTGCCTGAATCGAGTGCGTCGGGAACGACTTCCAGCAGTGACGCAGGCACAAGGTGGGTCTGTGAAGCGGTTGACGAAATGGCAATGGTCTCTCTAGGTCAGCATGCCGGTGAGGCATTGTCCGCTCCTTTCCTGATCGAGTTACACGGTGATTTGGGGATGGGCAAGACCACGTTTACCCGGGGTATCCTGCGTGCCTTCGGCCACACCGGTGCAGTCAAAAGTCCGACTTACACCTTAGTCGAGCCCTATGCGTTTGAGCACTTTACGCTCTACCATTTTGATCTCTACCGTCTCGGGGATCCGGAAGAACTGGAATACATGGGTATTCGTGATTACTTCGATTCCGATGCCATTATGGTGGTGGAGTGGGCCGATCGAGGCCGCGGCTTTCTGCCTGCTCCCGACGTCGTGATTGCTATCAATCAGCAGGGCGCGGGGCGGCAATTGATTTTTGAAGCAGGTAGTGGCCGCGGTATAGAATGGATCGAACTACTGCAAGTGACCGCATCAGCCTTGAATACGCAGGACAGTGATGAGTAGCGGGAATCTTCGGCACCGATCTTCTGGGCACGGCCGTTCCTGCGGCGTAGTCCTGTTAATAGTGCGATTAAGGGTGCTATCAACGGTGCTGCTATTGCTGATGGCACCAGCATCCTTCGGACTGGACGTACAGGACGTGCGGCTCTGGCGAGCTCCCGACCATACCCGCATCGTTTTTGATCTCAGTGATGCGCCTGACCACAAACTTATCCAACTACACAAGCCCGAGCGGATCGTTATCGACGTGGACAGTGCACGCCTGCTGGCTGAGTTGAGCAAAGTCTCGCTAGACAATACCCCCATAGCGCGCATTCGCTCCGGGGTTCGGGATCGGGACCATCTTCGTATTGTACTGGACATGAAACTGTCGGTGAAGCCACGCAGTTTTGTGCTGAAGGCCAATGAGAAACGCGGGGATCGCCTGGTCTTGGATCTCTATGATACGCCGACGTTGGAAAGTTCACCGTCGGTTAAGAAAAGTATCGCCAATGCCAGCCGTCGCGACATCGTTATCGCTATCGATGCAGGACACGGCGGTGAAGACCCTGGCGCGAGTGGCCCGGGGGGGCTGCGTGAGAAAGATGTGGTATTGGGGATTGCGAAGCGCGTAAAAGCGCTTTTTGAAAAAGAGCAGGGCTTCCAGCCTCGATTGATTCGCAGCGGTGATTATTACGTTGGACTAAAGAGTCGCCGCGATCTGGCGCACCAGATACAGGCGGACTTGTTAGTGTCTATACATGCCGATGCATTCAGGTCGCCCAAGGCCAAGGGTTCGTCGGTGTACGCATTATCCCAGCGAGGTGCTTCCAGCACTTTCGCCAAATTCCTGGCTAAACGGGAAAACGCTGCGGATTTGGTAGGCGGCGTTAGCCTTAACGATAAAGACGATCTGTTGGCTCAGGTACTCTACGATATGTCTATGAGCCACACGCTGGATGCCAGCCTGGGGTTGGGCAGCCGAGTGCTGACGCAAATGGACCAGATATCAAAGCTGCACCGTCGGCAGGTCGAGCAGGCGGCATTCGCCGTTTTAAAGTCACCGGATATCCCTTCTATTTTGATCGAGACCGGTTTCATTTCGAATCCAGAGGAAGCGCGTTTGCTGCGTACCAGCAGTTATCAACAGAAAATGGCGGTGGCGATTCATTCGGGGATCCGCGAATGGTTCCTGGAAAATCCCCCCGCCGACACACTGCTGGCCTGGCAAAAACAGGCCGGTAGCCGTGAGTATGTGATTGCGCGTGGTGACACGCTGTCCCATATTGCCAGACGGTTCAACGTGTCCGTGGCTTCCTTGCGCAGTCGCAATGCGCTGTCAACCAATAATATTCGGATCGGCCAGAAGCTGATAATCCCCGCAAGTTGATGTCAAAAATACAACGTTTAAGTCCGCGTCTGGCGAACCAGATTGCCGCCGGTGAGGTGGTGGAGCGTCCCGCTTCGGTTGTTAAGGAGCTGCTGGAGAACGCTATCGACGCCGGCGCTAGCCGAATCGACGTGGACGTAGAATCCGGCGGCGTGCGCCTTATCCGAGTGCGCGATAACGGCTTTGGGATGGACGCGGAAGACCTGCCGCTGTCACTAAGTCGTCATGCGACCAGCAAAATCCAATCTCTGGATGATCTGGAGCACGTTGCGAGTCTTGGCTTCCGCGGCGAGGCCCTGGCCAGCATTAGCTCAGTTTCAAGGCTGGGGGTGACTTCCAACACCGATGCCGGTGGCGCCGAGGGCCTGCGCGCAGAGTGCGAGGGTGACAGCATGGACGTTACCGTTAAGCCAGCCTCTCATCCTCAGGGGACCTCGGTGGAGGTGCGCGACCTGTTTTTCAATACCCCCGCCCGTCGCAAGTTCATGCGCACAGAGCGCACCGAGTTTGGCCACCTTGAGGAGGTGTTAAAGCGACAGGCGTTGAGTCGTTACGACGTGGCGTTCTCGCTGCGCCACAACGGGCGAACCGTACATCAGCTGGCTGCCTGTGACTCTGAGATGGCGCGCGAACGCAGGGTGGCTTCGGTGTGCGGCCCGGCCTTTATTAATGATGCGCTGTATATCGAGACCGAGGTCGATGGCCTGAGACTGTGGGGATGGGTCGGACTGCCAACTTTCTCTCGCAGTCAGGCGGACCTGCAGTACTTTTTTGTTAATGGACGCGTGATACGCGATAAGTTGGTGAGCCACGCCGTGCGCCAGGCCTATCGGGATGTGCTCTATCACGGGCGGCACCCGGCCTTTGCACTGTATCTCGAGCTCGATCCCGCGCTGGTCGACGTTAACGTCCATCCCACCAAACACGAGGTTCGGTTTCGGGATGGGCGCAAGGTCCATGACTTTGTGTTTCGCAGCCTGCACCGATTGCTGGCGGACGTGCGGCCCGGCGATCAGGCGCCGCCAGCGGGCGATCTGCCCGGATCCCTGGCGCCGGCCTCTGCCGCGGCCGGTCTGGACCTGAGCGCTCCGCCAACGCAGGAGGGTCTCGGCTGGGGACGACCGGGCAGTGGCGCGTCGTCAGGACCCTCTTTCAGTCAACAGGCTGACGCCATGGCTGCAGTCTACGGCGGCGCAGGCGTGTCAGATACCAGCCCCGGTGCCGACGAGGCTGTGCCACCTCTGGGCTATGCCGTCGCCCAACTTCACGGCATTTACATCCTGTCGCAGTCTGCAGAAGGTCTGGTGTTGGTAGATATGCATGCGGCGCATGAGCGCATTACCTACGAACGTATGAAGCAGTCTCACAGCGGCGATGGTGTGCAGCGTCAGCCTTTGTTGGTTCCGCAGCCGGTGGCGGTCAGTCGTCGAGAGGCGGACTGCGCCGATACGTTCAAGGCACAGTTTGAAACTCTTGGCATGGTGGTGGAACGCGCCGGTGAAGAGGCCTTGATGCTGCGCGAGATACCGGTCGCACTGCGCGGGGCCGATACCGAGCAACTGCTGCGCGACGTATTGTCTGATCTGTTGGAATTCGGCAGCTCCGACCGCATCGCCGCAGAGATGGATACGCTGTTATCCACCATGGCCTGTCATGGCTCAGTGCGCGCGAATCGCCGGCTTACCGTGCCCGAGATGAACGCATTGCTGCGCGATATGGAAGACACCGAACGCAGCAGCCAGTGTAATCACGGGAGGCCGACCTGGACGCACCTTTCTATGGAGGAGCTGGACCGCTTGTTCCTGCGCGGGCGTTAAGATCATGTCACGCCCCGAGTTAATCTGCATCATGGGTCCGACGGCCGCAGGTAAAACCGATCTGGCTATTGCCATTGCCAAGGCGCGCAACTGTGAATTGATCAGCGTCGACTCGGCCCTGGTCTATCGCGGTATGGACATTGGTACCGCGAAACCGGAATTCCCCCACCAGCTAATCGACATTCGCGATCCGTCGGAGCCGTATTCCGCCGCTGAGTTCTGTCACGATGCGAGAGCCGCGATTGATGCTGCAGTCGCCGCCGGGCGCACGCCGCTGCTGGTGGGCGGCACCATGCTCTACTTCAAGGCCTTGTTCGACGGCATTGCAGAGATGCCCGCCGCGGATCAATCGATTCGCGACTACCTGGCCGAAGAGGCAAGCGAAAAAGGCTGGCCACATCTGCATCGCATGCTCGCAGACGTCGATCCGGTGCTCGCTGCCAGCATCCACCCGAATCATTCACAGCGCATCGGTCGTGCGCTTGAAGTATATCTGGCCTCTGGCATTACCATGACGGAGTGGCGAGAGCGGCAAGTCGAAGCAGACGGAGGGCGCCTGCAAGATCGATTTCGGGTAACCCAAGTCGCCATTCGCCCGGCTGAGCGCAGTGATTTGCATCAGCGTATTGAGCAGCGCGTTGACGTCATGCTGACATCAGGTCTGGAAGATGAAGTCAGAGCGCTGCATGCGCGGGACGATCTGCATATGGACTTACCCGCGGTACGAGCAGTGGGCTATCGGCAGCTTTGGCGCTATCTGGATGGCGACTACGGTCTGGAGCGGGCGCGTGAACTGTGTGTGACCGCGACACGGCAGTTGGCCAAACGGCAGCTCACCTGGTTGCGTGGCTGGCCGGGACTGGTTTGGCTGCTAACGGATCGCAGCGGTGCTCATCTGGTCGATGCGCCAACGCTGTCGCCCTCAGCCGCGGCCTTGAAATATCTGGATACTGTCACCAAATAAACACAGCGGATGGTCTATACTGGAAAAGCGTGACGGTGCAGTGAACGGGCAGCGTCACTTTTGCGTAATTATTCGCGTAACGATGATGTTATGCGCAATGATTAGTGCGCCTTGCCGAGCTATATCGGCGGTACACCAGGCAGCATAGGTTCAACACGTAAATAGGTTCAACACGTAAATAGAACAAACGATGATCCTCGGCACTACCGCAAGGCGGGACACAGCATCGCCGGGTTTTGATTTTTTAGGGCTCGATTTGAGCCAACACTGTCCGTTATGGACAATAAGGAGAATAAGCCATGTCGAAAGGGCATACGCTACAAGACCCTTACCTGAACATCCTGCGCAAAGAGCGCGTTCCGGTATCCATCTATCTCGTCAATGGCATTAAGCTGCAAGGCCAGATCGAATCCTTCGACCAGTTCGTGGTGCTTTTGAAAAATACCGTTAGCCAGATGGTCTATAAGCATGCGATCTCAACAGTCGTCCCCTCCCGCGTTGTGCGCATGCCCATGCAGAATCCCCCGGAAGATGAGGGCGGAGACAGTTAGGTACTTAATTGTTTTTTGATCGCCCTGAATCCGGTGAGCGAGCCCTGCTCGTTCACCTGAACCTGTCTTCAGAAGCTGAGCGAGAAGACCCGCGCGAGTTTGAGGAATTGGTGCTGTCTGCGGGCGGCGATCCAGTCGAGTTCGTTTTGGGTCAGCGTGATGCGCCGCACGCTCGTTATTTTGTCGGCACAGGCAAGCTTGAAGAAATTGCCGATCTGGTTAACGCGCTGGAGATCGAAGTCGTGCTGTTCAATCATGCGCTGTCTCCGAGCCAGGAGCGCAACCTTGAGCAGGCACTCAAGTGCCGGGTGTTGGATAGGACGGGCCTAATCCTCGATATTTTCGCCCAACGCGCCCGCACCCATGAAGGCAAGCTGCAGGTAGAGCTGGCACAGCTGCAACATATGTCCACCCGGCTGGTACGCGGCTGGACGCACCTTGAGCGTCAGAAAGGCGGTATCGGTCTGCGTGGTCCGGGTGAGACACAGCTCGAGACAGACCGTCGATTACTGCGTGCACGCATTAAGGCCATTCTCGGCAGGCTGGAAAAGGTCGGCAAGCAGCGGCAGCAGGGCAGGCGTGCCCGGCAGCGAGCAGAAATGCCTACCGTGTCGCTGGTGGGCTACACCAATGCGGGCAAATCAACGCTATTCAACCGAATTACTGAGTCACAGGTGCTCGCCGCCAACCAACTTTTTGCCACCCTCGATCCAACTTTGCGACGCCTCGAGGTAGAGGACTGCGGCCCGGTAGTGTTGGCCGATACCGTCGGGTTTATCCGCCACCTGCCTCACAAACTGGTTGATGCGTTTCGGGCTACGCTTGAAGAGACCGTTAGCGCGGACCTGCTTCTACATATTGTGGATGCTGCGACAGAAGACCGGCAAGAGCATATTTATCAGGTCGAAGAAGTGTTGGAGGAAATCGGCGCCGACGCTGTGCCGCGGCTGGAAGTATTCAACAAGATTGACCTTCTGGAGCAGTCGCCGCGAATTGAGCGCAACGCCGATGGGGCTCCGGTGCGAGTCTGGTTGTCAGCCAGCACCGGCGCGGGCTGTGAACTGCTGCCACTAGCTCTGGCCGAATTGCTGGGTGGCGATCGTGTCGACCATTGGCTTGCGCTGGCGCCTGAGCAGGGTAAGCTCCGCGCGCGGCTCTATGCGGCGGACGCCGTTGTCGAGGAGCAGCACGACGGTGATGGCACGGCGACAATGCACGTGCGAATGGACAGACGTGATTGGCATCGCCTGCTGGCGGCTGAGAACCTGCTGGAAGATGCGCTGCTTACAACTTCGCCTCACGCTGTATCTTCCGGCGCTGGCGTCAGCGATTTAGGCGATTTGGCGGCTGGTGATGCAGAGTCAGTTCCAGCGGCGGATAATGTCGTAGAAGAAAGCGTACCGCAGACCAGGATCGCAGAGGCAACCTAGGTAGTCTGCATGGTTAGCCTTGGTGAGCGGTCTGCATGAATTGTTGGTCGGCGGCTCAGTTTTCAAAGCCTGGGCATAGGAGCAGTGCGCAGGCCAATCGATAGAGTGGTAATCGCGTTACGATTTCATCAGACTTGCGAGCGTTTGTGCTGTGTTAGACTGCGGCGCGAAATTCGAGCTGAGATACACGTAGTTAAGAAACGTGTAGTTGAGAAGCAACTAGTTAAGAAGCACATAGCTAAGAAACATGTAGTACGGAGGTTAACAGACCTCCTAACAGGAGAATTGTATGGCCTGGAATGAGCCGGGTGGCAACGGTAACAAGCCTCGTGACCCCTGGGGTGGCGGTGATCAGGGCCCTCCCGATATGGATGAAGCGATGCGTAAGCTCAAGCAGCAGCTAGCGGGTATTTTCGGTGGCGGCAGCGGCGGCGGGGGAGGTGGCAGCAGCAAAGGCGTGTCTGGCGCCCTCGTACTGACGCTACTCTCCATAATCGTGGTCGTATGGGCGTTGATGGGATTTTATACCGTCGATCAGCAGGAGCGCGGTGTTGTGTTGCGCCTGGGCAAATACCACACCACCGTGCAGCCAGGTCTTCAATGGAATCCGCCGCTGATAGATGACGTTACGCGGGTTAATGTGACGCGCGTCAATACCGCGACGTTCCGCGAACAAATGCTGACCCAGGACGAGAATATTGTTGAGGTAAACCTGTCGGTGCAGTACGTAATCGACAACGCCGAAAACTACGTTTTGCGAGTCCGTGGCCCGGAGCGCAGCCTGACTAATGCAACGGAAAGCTCTCTGCGGCATGTGGTCGGTGACAACGCCATGGATTACGTGCTGACTGACGGCCGTGTACAGCTTGCCTTTGACGTGCGCGAGCGATTGCAGAACTATCTGAATGTTTATGAAACCGGCATAACGGTGTCGACAGTGAACATTGATGACGCGAAGCCGCCTGCAGAAGTGCAGGAAGCGTTCGACGACGTTATCAAGGCGCGAGAAGACGAAGAGCGGGTGAAGAACGAAGCTCAGGCCTATGCAAACCAGATTATTCCTGAAGCGCGCGGTAAGGCGCAGCGGGTGATTGAAGAAGCCAACGCGTATCAGGAGCAAGTGATTGCTGAGGCAGAAGGTGATGCCTCGCGCTTCATCGCACTCCGTGAAGAATACGCCAAGGCTCCCGAGGTGACACGTCAGCGCCTGTACCTGGATACCGTTCAAGGCGTGATGGAGAATACCAGCAAAGTGGTTATTGACGTTGAAGGCGGCAACAACATGCTTTATCTGCCGCTCGATAAGTTGATGGAGCAGAGCGCGGCCAACCGGCCTGGTCGTACTACACAGCAAGTTGATATTCGAGAACTTACCGATCAGGTTCTGGAACAGATACGACGCGATAATGCGAGCCGTACCAGCCGAGGAGGGCGTTAAGATGAGTGGCAAGAATCTGACAGTTCTTCTGTTGTCCGTGCTGGCACTATTTGTGATCAGCAATTCACTCTACATCATTAAAGAAACCGAGCGCGGGGTCATGTTGCGCTTTGGCGAAGTGGTTAACCCTGACGTGGTACCAGGATTACACTTCAAAATTCCATTTGTGAACAATGTGCGCAAGTTCGATGCGCGCGTTCTGACGGTCGATGCACTCCCTGAGCGATTCCTGACCCTGGAGAAAAAGGCTTTGGTCGTGGACTCCTACGCCAAATGGAGAGTTGCCGATGTGGCAAAGTACTATACCTCCACAGGTGGCGACGAGAGCCGAGCCAACGGCCTGTTGGCACAGCGTATCAACGATGGCCTGCGCAACGAAGTCGCGGTAAGAACGCTTCAAGAAGTGGTATCAGGAGAGCGTGATCAGCTTATGAATAGGCTGCTGACCACCCTTAACCTGCTGGCACGTGATGAACTGGGCGTCGAGGTTGTGGACGTGCGGGTCAAGAAAATCGACCTGCCACCCAATGTCAGCGGCGCGGTGTTTCGTCGTATGAACGCCGAGCGTGAGAAGGAAGCACGTGAATTACGCTCGCAGGGCCGCGAGCTTGCAGAGGGTATTCGTGCTGCCGCCGACCGGGAGGTGACCGTGATCAAGGCGGGCGCGTACCGCGATGCGGAAATTATCCGCGGTGAAGGTGATGCAACTGCGGCGGGAATCTACGCCACGGCTTACAACACTGACCGGGAGTTCTATGATTTCACCCGGAGTCTGCGCGCTTACCGTGAATCCTTCAGCAATAAAGGCGATGTCATGCTGATTGAGCCTGACGGAGAGTTTTTCCAATACTTCAAAAATTCGGGTGAATAGTACCGGCCGGGCTATGACCGCCCGGCCGCTGTGCTAACATCCTGCAACCGTGAGGTTCTGAGTTTGCTGACAAGCTCTGGGCCCACGGTTTTTTTATGCCCGAACGTTCCTGTTAACGTCAACGTTGCCGGACATTCTGTCTGTGCCAGTGTTGCCGTGCGGCCCGTTTGTGCAAGAGTTGCCGTACGGCCTGTTTGCGCAAGAACAGCCGGGCCAGTCTTTCCAGAGGATAGATGATTGGATAACTGGCAGCAGTTTGGCGTCGCCATTGCACTGGTGTTTGTGATCGAAGGGATCTTGCCCTTTGTTGCACCGCAGCAATGGCGAGAGTGGGTTAGGCAGGTAGCAGCCCTGAGTGACAGCAATCTGCGCCTCTTCGGGTTTGGCAGTATGGTGGTGGGCCTGGCTCTGTTGTACTGGGTCCGTTGAGGGCAGCGCTGCCAGCAGGATCGCTACGCGAAAGAATGCGGACATGATGAATAATCGCACAAGGTACTGGTATGACAACGGTTGACCGCTGGCTGTTGCCTGACGGAATTGAAGAGCTGCTGCCCGAGGCCGCGGCCCGTGTAGAACAGATGCGCCGCACCTTGCTCGATCTCCAGCAAAGCTGGGGTTACCAGTTGGTCATGCCGCCGCTGGTTGAATTTACCGAGTCGCTGCTGATCGGCCTGGGTGACGATATCGATATGCTGACCTATCGAATTACCGATCAGCGCAGTGGCCGCGGCATGGGGATACGCGCTGATATTACCCCGCAGGTGGCACGCATAGATGCGCACAGCCTCGCCGAGGATGGCGTTAGCCGATACTGTTATGCGGGCAGCGTGCTGCATACCCGCGCAACCGCCCTGCTGGGTTCGCGCTGCCCGATCAAGCTGGGTGCCGAACTCTATGGCGATGCCTCGCTGCAAGCCGATATCGAAATTATTTCATTGATGCTGGCGACGCTTCAGGCTGCCGGCATCCAAAACCTCACGCTGGATCTTGGACACGTTGGACTCTGCCGCAGTCTGTTAGCCAACAGTGGGTTGGATGAACCCTCACGAGCGGCGGTATACGATGCGCTACAGCGCAAATCCGCTCCCGATCTAGCTGACTTGTTAGATGGAGTGGAAGCTGCACCTGCTCTTAAACTGTTGGCCAGCTTGCACGGCGGAATAGACGTGTTGGACCGCTTTCCTGCCGACCTGGATGATGGCGGCGTGATAGCGCAGTTACGCGATGTCGCCAACGCAATTCAGCAGCGGTATCCGGAAGTCGATCTGTATGTCGATTTGGCGGAGCTCCGCGGATACGAATACCACACCGGCCTCGTGTTTGCGGCTTATGTGCCCGGGCAGGGCAAGGCACTTGCCAACGGGGGGCGTTATGACGATGTGGGCGAAGTGTTTGGTCGTCCGAGGCCGGCGACCGGATTTAATACTGAGCTAAAAACGCTGCTGGACCTTACCGCTGAACAATATCAAGCGCCCGCCGATAGCCTGGCGATTTCGGCGCCTGCGGAGGGCGATGATGCGATGTGGGCAGCTGTGCGTGCGCTTCGCGAGGCAGGGGAAACAGTCATTCATGCGCTGTCCGGGGATGTCGACGACCGTTGCGGTCGATCTTTGGTGCTGCGCGATGGTCAATGGATAGTGGAAGATCAGCTATGAACAAAAATGTGGTTGTGCTGGGCACGCAATGGGGCGACGAAGGTAAAGGCAAGATCGTTGATCTGCTCACCGATCAGGCCGAGGCCGTGGTTCGCTTTCAGGGCGGCCACAACGCCGGGCATACGCTGGTCATCGATGGCGAAAAGACAGTTCTTCACCTGATTCCCTCAGGCATTTTGCGCAGCAACGTCCTGTGCTTGATTGGCAATGGCGTGGTGTTATCACCGGAGGCCTTGCTCAAGGAGATTGCCGAGCTAGAGGCCCGCGATGTTCCGGTTCGCGAGCGTTTGCGCATCAGCGCGGCTTGCCCATTGATTTTGCCCTACCACGTGGCTTTGGATCAGGCGAGAGAGCTTGCACTGGGTAAAGGCAAGATTGGCACCACCGGTCGTGGGATTGGGCCCGCTTATGAAGATAAAGCGGCTCGGCGCGGTATTCGCCTGGGCGATTTGTTCGACGAACAGCGCTTCACAGAAAAGCTCCGCACGGTCATGGAGTATCACAACTTCCAGCTTACCGGGTTTTACAAAGTCGAAGCGCTGGATTACCAACAGGTTTTGGATGAAGCTCTAGGCATGGCTGACCAATTGCGACCGATGATGGCGGACGTGACGAATCTGCTGCATCAGTATCGTGAGGCGGGGTCAGCTATTCTGTTTGAGGGGGCACAGGGATCCCTGCTGGACATCGATCACGGCACCTACCCTTTCGTTACATCCTCTAATACCACGGCAGGCGGCACCGCAACCGGAAGCGGCTTTGGCCCGCTGTACCTGGATTATGTATTGGGCATCACCAAGGCCTATACCACGCGAGTCGGTTCGGGGCCCTTTCCCACCGAGTTATTCGATAGCACTGGCGAGCATCTTGCCACCCGTGGCCATGAGTTTGGCGCAACCACCGGCCGACCGCGCCGCTGTGGATGGTTTGATGCGGTGGCACTGCGCAGCGCGGTGCAGATCAACAGCGTATCGGGACTGTGCCTGACCAAGTTGGATGTTCTGGACGGTTTGGAAGCCATACAAATCTGTGTGGGCTATCAGAATGCGGCCGGCGAACCCGTGCCTTATCCCGTCGACAGTGATGACTACGCGGAACTAAGGCCCCTCTATGAAGAGGTTCCCGGTTGGAGCGATAGCACGATCGGCGCAAAAAGCCTGGATGAGCTGCCCGAGAATGCGCGTTCCTATATCAGCCGTATCGAAGAGGTGGTGGGCGCGCCCATTGATATTATTTCAACCGGTCCCGACCGGGTCGAAACCATCGTCCTCCGGCACCCGTTCGGTGAACCAACTCCCTGAGTCGTCTTCAAGGCGACGCTGGTAGTGTCTGGGATCGACGTGGCGCTGCAAGATGCGCCGCTTCTCTGCCTGCACTTGCGCATCCTTCTGCTGACGCCACAGAACGTCTCTGGCGTGCCGAAAGCTTTCGCTGGTATCCACTATTGGAGCGGGATAATCGGCTTCCGTCAGGCCATACATTAGCCTGTCCAGCGGTCCTAGCGTCCACGGTGTGTGAACCAATTCGTTGGGCAGGGCGGCTAGCTCGGGTACCCAGCGCTTGATAAACACGCCATCCGGGTCGTGATCCTGAGACTGCTTCACCGGGTTGTAGATACGAATGGTGTTGGTGCCGGTGACGCCGGCCTGCATTTGCATTTGTGGATAGTGAATACCGGGTTCGAAATCCAGAAACAAAGAGCCCAACCACGTTGCCCCCTCTCGCCAGTCCTGCCATAGATGGTGGCTCAGGAAGCTGACCAGCATAGCCCGGGATCGGAAGTTTACGTAACCTGTCTTGTGCAGGCAGCGCATGGCGGCGTCAATCAGCGGCAAGCCTGTTTGGCCCTGCTTCCAGGCTTCCAGCCGTTCCGGGTCGGCGGTTCTGGAAAACTGATGATAGCCACGATTGATATCCTCAAATTCCATGCGGCACTCCATCTCGAACTTCTGGATAAAGTGGCAGTGCCAATGCAGTCTGGACTCAAATGCCTCCAGTGCACGCGACCATCCGGGGCGTCGCGGCTCTCTGCGCAGCCGTTGATAAACCTGCCGGATACTGATGTTGCCCCAGGCTAAGTAGGGCGATAGACGCGAACAGTGCTGTCGACTGGCCTCGGGTTTTGAGATCATGGCCTGGTACTGCTTGCCGCGCTCGGCGAAAAAGCTGTCCAGGGTCTCCCGGGCCGCACGCTCTCCTCCTCGCTGCATAAGCGATGACTCCCGCCAATCTGGCGGACACTGGTGTTGGTGACGCGCTAGCAAAGCATCGGGAATGCCGGGGCTGTGCAGACTAGTCAGGTCTGGCGTCGCCTGTGCCTGAGTCATGACTTGATGCCAGCGGCGATTCCAGCCTTCTCGGTTCTGGCGTCCTCGTTCAACCCCGTGACTGGGTGTCTCCCGCCAGGGGATGCCGCGTTCAGCCAGCCATCGACTAATTGCTTTGTCGCGTCCGAAGGTAGCTTGAAGGCCGGTTTCTTCGTGGCTGTACAGCGCCGACACGTTGAAATGCCCATCGATAGCTGCAAGCAGCTCCAACATATCGCCACTGCAGCGCCAGACCCGTTGCCCAAGAGGGGCCAGCGTCTTATCCATATCGTCGAGAGACTGATTGATAAAGCGCCAGTGGCGCCGCCGGTAATGTGGGTCGCGAAGCAGCAAGTCTTCAAAACAGTACAGCAGCAGGCAGGGCCGACCCGTGGCAATAGCGTCAGCCAGAGGCGCGTGGTCGCGAAGCCGAAGATCGCGTTTTAGCCAGACAATATTGATCGCTGTCATGCGGGAAAAGATACCGCTT
Organism: Cellvibrionales bacterium; assembly: GCA_043585095.1. Lineage (GTDB taxonomy): Bacteria > Pseudomonadota > Gammaproteobacteria > Pseudomonadales > Halieaceae > JANQIO01. The sequence goes on along the minus strand of CP121321.1, from coordinate 3,017,421 downwards.
CCGGCGCGGTGAGCACACGATCAGCTGGGCGATGGCTGGCACCCGGGGCAGACATAGATTCTGCGTGACTGCGACTCCCACCGCGTCACATCATTGCTGCAGCTGTAGCAGGGCAGGCCATCCCGGCCGAACACGGCGAAGCGGGTCTGTTCCCAGTTAAGCCCCTTTCGCTTGAGCGCTGCCGCCAGGCGGGCCGGGTTAGTGATGCCGGCCGTGCGATAGCTACGCAGGCTAATCTTGAGGGTGCTGCGGGCGAGTCGGCTGCGTTCGCCGCGGCTGAGATCGACCGGTCGCAGGTCGGGATGGAGTTTGGCATCGAATAGAATTTCGGCCCGCAGGTAGTTGCCGATTCCGGCAATGAAATCCTGATCCAGATACAGCGCGGCAAGCGACCGTCGCCTGTAGCGATCATCGTCCAGTCGGCTGGCGATAGCCTGCCAGCTCAGGGCGGGCGACAGGATGTCTGGGCCGATCCGCTTCAGGAAGGGGTGTTGCTCTAATTCCTCTCTCGGCCACACGCTGATGTCCGATGCGCTGTACAGCAGGGCACTGCTGTCAGCGGTGTGCAGTGCGATGCGCAGCGAGCGCTTGGTGTCTGGCAGCTTGCCTCTCGGGGCAAGTTTCCACACGCCATAAAGTTGGTTGTGGGAGTAGATCGACCAGCCGTTGTCGAAGTGCGTTAGCAGCGCTTTGCCTCGCGTCTCCAACGCAGTCACCCGCTGCCCACTAAGGCGCTTTCCGTAATGTCGCAATCTTGGCGGGCTGAAAGTTGCTTGCTCGACAATATTGCCTTCCAGAACAGCCGCTATCTCATCGGCGGCGCGTCGGATTTCGGGACCTTCTGGCATGAAAACTCCGTTTGGGCACAGGTTTTTGCGTCTTTGACGCATAAAAGTACGCAGCAGTTCACAACTAGGACCAAGCGTGGCTATTCGATGTTGTGGCATTTAGCTATTCTTCGCGAGAATCAGGAGTGTTACATGCGCAGTCTTATTTGCCTGCTTATGCTTTTGCTAGGCAGCACGCCGGGATCGGTTACGGCAGCGGAGTTTGAAATCAGCAGTCTCAACGAGACGGTTGAGCTTCACGGTGCCTGGCGTTTCCGTCCCGGCGACGACCCGCGATGGGCAAGCCCCGATTATGACCACAGCTCCTGGGATAATATTCTGGTGCCTCGCGACTGGCGTCGCCAGGGACACGAAGACCTTACCGGTATTGCCTGGTATCGCGCCGAAATCAAGGTTGATCGCGAATCGATTTCCAACCTAAACGCGCTCAGTATCGCGCTTGGCAGTGTAGCCAACGCGTATCGCCTTTACGCTGGCGGTCAGCTCCTGGGTGGAACCGGCCGATTGCCGCCCGACCCCCAGATGGACTCCGATCGGCGGCGTATTTACTCAATACCCCCCCAGGCGATTGATGAGAATGGTCGGCTTGTTATAGCCGTGCGGGTTTGGCGCAGTGAAACTATCGGCAAGGCATCTACGGCGGGCCTCGTCGAGGGATCGTTTATGATCGGTGAGGGCTTCGAGTTGACCAGGATAGTCTGGCTGCGTGAATCTCTGGGCCTGATGCTGGCGATTACCTATTTTGGTTTTGGCCTATACCACCTGTATTTATATTTCCAAAACCGCAAGCTGCCAGAGTTTCTTTGGTTTGGGCTAACGGCCATCCTGATTGCTGTTTACACCCTTGAGGTAAGCCAGTGGCGCTATGTTGTCCCTGCTCTCAACGGGATGCCGCATTTGCTGCATAAGAAAATCGAGTACACCGTTATCTACGCTTTACCGGGTATTGGGCTCCAGCTTTTCTATTGCCTGCTCAATATAAAGCCACCGATTTGGGCGCGAACCTACCAGCTGGGTTTCGGCGTCATGGCACTGGTTGTCGCCCTCGTACCGGGCAGGGAAATCCTCACCCACAGCCTGTTTTATTGGCAAAGCTATGTGCTCCCGGGCTTGCTCGCCACCCTGTTTTTCGTGGTTTGGTATGCAGCGCGCGGGCATCGCGAGGCCAGAACCATGACCGCAGGTTGGACGGTGTTTCTGTTCTGCGCGCTAAATGACATTTTGGTCGCCCAGGGCGCTTCCGCTAACCCCAGGCTCATCTCCATTGGCTTCTTCGCCATCCTGGTGAGCATGGCGATTTCCCTGGCCGGTCGCTTCACGCGTATGTACAACAATCTCGACCAGGAGGTTCAGCAACGCACCCGGGAACTGGAGCGAAGCAACGAGCGTCTGGTCGAGGCAGCGCGCATGGATATGCTGACCGGCCTGCTCAACCGACGGGGCTTTGCCGAGGTGGTTTCCAATGAAATTACCCGCTCAGGTCGCAGCGGTCGAGGTTTTACCGTGATGATGGCGGACATTGACCGATTTAAGTCGGTCAACGACGACTATGGACATGCGGCCGGCGACTATGCACTGCAGCAGGTGTCCAAGCTGATGAGCAGTCAGTTGCGGGATGTCGATACCGTTGCCCGTTGGGGAGGCGAAGAGTTTATTTTCTTGCTGCCTGAAACGTCCCTTGAGGGTGGCGCAACGCTAGCCGAAAAGTTGCGGCGCTTGCTGGAACGCACCCACTTTACCTTTCAGGGCAACGTGCTGTCGCTTACGATTACGATTGGCGTAGCGGCGTACCAGGACGGTATGAGCTTCGAAGACTGCGTGAACCGCGCAGACTCAGTCCTGTACGACGGCAAACAGTCCGGTCGCAATCAGGTCATAGTTGATCCCGAAGAACAGCCCGCAGCGGCGCCGGATAACCAGGGCGCCTAGGCAGCCGGGCGTGTCAGCCCGCGTATTTCCACAGCTTTTCAAGCACCCCTCTCTAGACGGCCCTTTCACACACTCGTTTTAAGCACTTGTTTTAAAAAGCATTTGTTTAAAAAGCACTTGCAGCTGGAGTTTTCGCCGGTTTTTTCGACTGACCGCAAAAGTAGTCACTCTGTTTGGCGGCCTGGCGATTTGCTGTCTATATTTTTTGTGTACACCACATGAATGACAACCGCGAACCTAGCGCAAGGGAATGCCATGGCCAAGCGACGACTCATGCGGCGGCGTGTGCTGCATGCTTTACTTTTATCTGATCTGGAGACCGTCAGCGCCACTTGGGTGGCGAGCTGTCTCTGTGTATCCACTAGCACTCTCAGGCGCAGGCTGCGCAAAGAGGGCACCAGCTACCAGCTTCTGCTGGACCAGGTGCGACGCTATCGCTGCGAGAAAACACTCTCCCAGCGGTGGTTGCCAGGCAAGTGTCTGGCGAGCTCATTGGGCTTTAGTCAGCCGAATAGCTTCTATCGTGCTTTTGGACGCTGGACCGGTATGACCTACACCCAATACAAGCGTCACCTTCGGCACGGCACTGCGCAGGGCTCTTCTACGAGACACGGTTCTGCTAGAGATAGTTCTGCTAGAGACAGTTCTACGAGACACGCTTCTGCTGGACAGAGTTCTGCGCGGCAGTGTTCCGAGAAATACGGTTCTTCAAACCACTGTTCTGCACGGCACGCCTAGGCGCTATACTAAAACCTGCTTTTTACTACTGCGGGTAGTGCCATGGATGTCTCCAGTATCGTGTTCTGGCTGCTGTTATTGGGTCTGGTTGGTTATGTTATTTCGATCTACAACCGGCTGGTTACGCTCAGGAATCGCTTCCAGAATGCGTTTTCCCAGATCGAGGTTCAGTTAAAGCGTCGTTATGACTTGATACCCAACCTGGTTGAGGTCGCCAAGGGGTACATGGCCCACGAGCGCGAGACCCTGGATGCGGTGATATCCGCGCGCAACAACGCCGCCGCTGTGCTGAAGGCTATCGGCGAAAAGGGTGCCGGAGGGCTGGAAATGAGCCAACTTGCGGCGGCGGAGTCATCGCTCACCGGTGCCCTGGGGTCGCTCAACGTCACCATGGAGGCTTACCCTGAGCTGAAGGCCAGCGAGAATATGGCCCAGCTCAGTGAAGAGATAACCACCACTGAGAATCGTGTGGCGTTTGCCAGACAGGGTTATAACGACGCTGTAATGGCGTACAACACTTACCGGCAGAGCTTCCCGCAGGTCGTGCTGGCCGACAAGTTTGGTCATCCTGACGACGCCGAATTACTGGAATTCGCGGATAGCGCAGAGATTCAGGCGGCGCCCAAAGTCAGCTTCTAAGCGCCGACCCTCGGCGTTATGGACTTTTTTACTGCTCAGGATCAGGCCCGGCGATTCAGTCGCTGGCTGGTGCTGTGGTTTGTGTTGGCGGTGCTGGTCCTTATCGCGATCACCAACGTTCTGGCTGCTATTTTGCTATATGTGCTGGGTTTCGCGGGGGCACCCTATGGCGGTCCGGTAACCACCAGTGGAATGCTGGCGACCTTGAGTTGGCAAACTTTTGGCTTTATCTGTCTGGGCGTTATTTCTACGGTTTTTCTGGTCGTTCTATTCAAGTGGGCGCAATTGTCCGCGGGCGGCAAATCCGTTGCCGAACGCCTGGGTGGCGTTCGCATCCTGCCGCAAACCACCGATCCTGCCGAGCGTCGCTGCCTGAATGTGGTCGATGAGATGGCACTGGCTGCCGGCCTGCCGGTGCCGCCTGTTTACGTATTGCCAGCAGAGCGAGGCATTAACGCCTTTGCCGCGGGTGTTTCACCCGCCGATGCGGTGATTGGGATTACGCGCGGTAGCCTGGATAACTTTAACCGTGAGCAGCTCCAGGGTGTGGTCGCCCATGAGTTTAGCCATATTCTCAATGGCGATATGCGCCTGAACATTCGTTTGGCGGCGCTGGTAAAGGGCATAACCTTTGTCGGCGACGTGGGTGAAGTTATAGTTCGCGGCGGCAGTCGCAACCGCTACCAAAGCATGTCCACCCGCAACAGTACTCGCTCTGGCAATCGTCTGCCGCCGCAGGTGATGGCGGTTGGCATCGCGCTGTGGGTATTGGGCTGGATGGGCGGCCTGTTCGGTGCGCTGATCAAGGCAGCTGTCAGTCGCCAGCGCGAGTTGTTGGCGGATGCCTCGGCGGTTCAGTACACGCGCAATCCACAGGGCGTTGCTGACGCGCTTAAGGTCATTGGCGGCTTTCCTGCTGGTGCCAATATTGTTGAGCCTCGCGCCGGCGAGCTCAGTCATATTTTTTTCGGGCAAATCAATTCGCTTTGGCAGCTTGCCCGGACTCATCCACCGCTACCGGATCGCATCAAGCGTATCCAGCCCGATTGGGACGGACAGTTTATCGCTCCTGATCCTGCTGCGGCTTATAAAGGATCAGTACGCGACCAGCAGCGACGCGAGGAGGAGCGGGCAGCCCGGCAGCAGGCCGGTGAAGTGGTTGCCGCCGTGGTTGCCGGCACTGTGCTAGGTGGCGCCGCCAAACAGACCAGTAGAGATCAGGCAGACGCGGGCTTTCGCGAGTACCTCAGTGAGCTACCCGACGACCTCATTGAACAGGCGCATGATCCCTTTGGTGCGCTGGCAGTTGCTATTGGTTTACTGCTGTCAGATGAGGCTCCGCAGCGCGAGGCCCAGTATCAGCTCGTCCAGGACGGCGAGGTGCGAGGTCTTGCGACAACCACTCGCCAGCTCTATCCGCAAATTACAGCGCTGGCGCCCGATCTTCGTTTGTCGTTGCTGGAGCTATGTCTACCGGCGCTTAAGTGCATGTCGGCGACCCAGTACAAAGCGTTCAAGATCACGCTTTTAAAAGTCGCCCGTGCCGATAATCAGATTGATCTGTATGAATGGTGCCTGTATCAGGTCCTGCGCCATTACCTGGATCCCGAGTTTGTGCAGGTTAGTCCGTCGCGACCACGCTATCGCAAAGTGACCCAACTCAAAGACCCTATTGCCACGGTGATGTCCGTTCTGGCCTGGCAGGGCAATGCCGATGCAGAAGACGCCAGGGCGGCCTTTGCGCGCGGCACGGCCAGCCTTGATCTGTCATCGGTTGCCATGAAACCACTGTCCGCTTGCAGCGTCGGAGACTTTAGCAAAGCCGTGAACACGCTGGCAGATAGCTATCCACTGCTTAAGCCTCGACTGCTGAAAGCGATGGCTGCCTGCGCCGAACATGACGGCGAGCTGTCGCCGCGCGAGGTCGAAATCCTGGTCGCCGTCGCCGCAGTTATGGACTGCCCGGTCCCGTCCAGCGTGCGCAGTGAGGCGACCATGTCAGCTCAGCCCGGTTGACCGGTTAGTGTCCCAATACCGGCTTGTCATTGCGCACTTTCAGCCCGGTTTCGATGACGTAACGACGCGCTGATCTGGTAACATATTGCGCCATGAAAAGTCTGCGAACGCGCGTTACCCACGTTACCCATCCTGCACCCAATCACAGTCTGGTGCATTTCACTGGTGATGAGCCCATACCCGCCGTACCGGGAGAGTTTGTCATGGTGCGCGGCGACTGGGGAGTCCACCCGGTTCTGCCCCGCGCGTTCTCTTTGGTTGAATGTGGCGAAGTCGGTTCTATTTTGGTCAAGCCCATCGGTGAAGGCACCGAGTTACTCGCCAATATGAAAGAGGGTGATTTACTCACCGTGTTCGGCCCGTTGGGCAAGGGTTACCGCCTGCTGGATGCCGGTCACCGACATGTGTTGGTCGCCGGCGGCGTTGGCGTGGCACCCCTGTTGTTTCTTGCGCGAGCGATTCATGAGCGCGGTGAACGCGCGGTGTTCATCTACGGCGGACGTACAGAGGACGATCTGCCCCTTGCCGATGAAATAGCCGAAGTAGCCGATCTCATAATTACGACAGAGAACGGCGTGCGCGGCGAGCAGGGTAGGGTGACGGAACCCCTGGCGCGGATCCTGCAGGACCACAGCAATGCCGCGGTTTACAGTTGTGGACCCGACGGCATGCTGCACGCTGTCTCCAATGTCGCACAGGCCGCCGGTGCGCCCTGCCAGCTAGCGTTGGAAGCGCCTATGGCCTGTGGCATGGGTACCTGCAAAGGCTGTGCGGTGATGGGCACCGATGGCAGCTATAAGTATGTTTGCTATGACGGCCCGGTATTTGAAGCCGCTGATATTTTTGAGGCCGCCTCGTGAGCGAAAGATCGCGCAGCGTGTTGGGCCCTCTCACGCTGGACAACCCCTTTGTAAATGCCTCGGGTACCTACGGCTACGCTGTGGAGTACGCCGACTTTGTCGACGTCGCAGCACTGGGTGGCGTCAGCGTTAAAGGCATTTCCCTTGAGCCCCGACCCGGTAATGCGCCGCCGCGAACCGCGGAAACCTCCGCGGGAATGCTCAACTCGATTGGCTTGGCCAATATCGGTATCGACCGTTTTATAGACGACACCATGCCGCGCCTGCGCGAGTTGGGTGTCACGGTTATCGTGAATACCTTTGCGACCTCTATCGATGACTTTGTCGAACTCGCCAGGCGTTTTGATAGCGTCGATGGCGTAGCCGCCCTGGAACTCAATATCTCTTGCCCCAATGTGCACGCGGGCGGCATGCATTTTGGCGTGTCCGGCGCTGCGGCGGGCGAAGTGACTGCCGCCGTGCGAGAGGCCACCACCCTGCCGTTGATGGTGAAGCTGTCCCCTGAAGCCGCTGACATATGCGAGGTGGCTCGCGCGGTCGAGGCTGCCGGGGCTGACGTCATCACCATGATTAACACCATACGGGGCATGGTCATCGACGTGGACCGTCGGCGTCCGATGCTGGGCCAGAAGATGGGCGGTATGTCGGGCCCGGCCCTTAAGCCGCTGGCGGTTCGTATGGTGTATGAGGTCTTCCAGCATGTCTCTATTCCCATTATCGGTATGGGCGGAATCAGCTCACTGCGCGACGCTTTGGAGTTCTTTATGGCCGGGGCCAGTGCCGTGCAAGTGGGTACCGCTAACTATGCTGAGCCGGGTATTAGCCTGCGACTGGCAGAAGAACTGGATGCCTGGCTGGAAGCGCGCGATGAGACGCTTGCAGACATAGTTGGCGCCGCTCAGGATACGGCTGCAGGGAACTAGCCTGCTGTGGATGCAAAAGCGCTGATCAATCAGGGCGTAGAACACCAAAAAGCCGGCCGTCATGACCAGGCCCAAGCCCTTTACCAGCAGATCTTGGCAGAACAGCCGAAGCACGCGAGCGCTCTGCACCTGCTTGGCCTGAGTCATGCAGAAACGCAGAATCTCGACAAAGGCCTGAGCCTCATCAAGCAAGCCGTGGCCCTGCAACCCAATCAACCTATCTTCCGCGTCAACCTGGGCGTGTTGCACCGTCGGCTGGGTCAATTTGACGACGCTCGCGCATGTTTTCGCGAGGTCGTTAAACGCGACCCGAACCACGGCGAAGCTTGGGCGGCGCTGGCAGAGAGCCACCGCTACAAAGAGGCAGGTGATGACCTGGCCAGCATTGTCGCCGCTATCGATCAGGTAAAAGACCGCGGCAATCTACGGTTCTTGCACTTCGCGGCGGGCAAGATCCTCGATGACCTGGGCGACTATGATTTAGCGTTTCAGCACTACAGCAAAGGTAACGCATTGGGGCCACAGGACTTCAAGCCCGAGGCCTATCTCGCCGCATGCCAGCAAATCGCGAAAACCTTTACACCTGATTTTTTTGCCGCCCGATCCGATTGGGGACTGAAAGGCGCGCGACCGGTATTCCTTATCGGCATGCCCCGATCCGGAAGCTCACTGCTGGAACGGATACTCTCACAACACTCCGGCGTGGCCGGTGTCGGTGAGGTGGCGGACATACCGGGTATTGTGGCGGAGATGGCCAAACGATATGGCGAGGGCCGCTATCCAGCCTGCGTCAACGCGGTGCCGTCTGAGGCGTACCAGGGTTTTGCTGGAGCCTATCTGCAACGGCTTGCAGGGCTGACCGGAGAACCGAGCGTTCGCACCCTGGATAAGAATCTGTATAACCGCATGTACGCTGGCACCGTGCGCCTGATGTTCCCTGAGGCCGTGATCATCCACTGCCGGCGCGATCCTCTCGACGTTGCGCTGTCCTGCTTCTTCCAGAATTTCTCATCAGGCCAAAGCTTCAGTTTCAATCTGGAGCACATTGCAGCCTCCCTGCAGGGCTGTGATCTGTTGATAGACCATTGGAAAGATGCGTTGCCCGGCGGCGTAGTCGAAGCTGATTATGACGAATTGATTCAGTCACCGGAACAAAGCGTCAGAAAGGTGCTGGACGCCTGCAGTTTAGCCTGGGAGCCCGGCTGCTTAAGCTATGCGGACAATCCCGGCTACATGGCCACCGCAAGTTCGTGGCAGGCGCGACAACCCCTGTATAAAAGCTCTTTGCAGCGCTGGAAAAATTACGAAAAGCAGCTAGAGCCGGTTAGGAAGGCACTCGAAAGGCGGTGAACTCGGGCTCGCGATCATTCAACTCTCTGGCGTCACCGCCTGCCATAGCGCGTCTATTGGATAGGCTTGGCCTCTGGAAAACACCCAGCTCAGGGAGCGCAGCGCGCTAATGTCACCCAGCGGATTCTCGCTGACTAGCAACATGTCTGCTTTCTTACCGACTGCAATCGTGCCAAAAGATGCGTCGGCGTTGTAGGCTTTTGCAGCATCGCTGCTGGCTAGTCTCAGGATGTCGCCGTCCTTAATACCGCTTTCAGCCAACAATTCCAGTTCTCTCAGGAACGCTAGCCCCGGCAGCGCGCCATGATCGCTTCCGGGAATGATCCTCGCTCCCATCCTGTGTAGTTCACCTACAGACTCTAGCGATGCCTCGAACATTTTGGAGAACGTGTCAGTCTTTATGTCGCTTGGAGTCGGTAGTGGTCCACTACGACTTAGCCGATAGGTTTGCAGCGGTAACTTGTCCTGATAGGGGCGGTAGGCAGGCTTGGGTTTCCCTGTTTTGGCCCGCAGAAACTCTTCGTATACCGCCAGCGTTGGGTCCAAGCCGACATCGGATTCTACAAATGCCCGCAGAAGTGCTCGCCGGCGGGTTTTGTTTATCCCTTCCTCAAAAGCTCTGGCGGCGGTAAATGTAAGCTCTTTCTCTACTGGAGGTCTGACGAAGTTCAGCCAAAGGTAGATCATGTGCTGAATGTCGTCATAACCATCCGCTATCGCTTCTTTGGCCCTGGAATGCGTAGGGACGTGACCACTGAGCCGCATATGATGCTGGTGGGTTCGCGCGGCAATCTCAGGCACCCAGGCAGGGTCGATAGCGCCATACAGTTTAATATGCTGATAGCCCTGCTCTGCGTAGTGGTCAATGGCTGCGAGCGCGTCGGCCTCGGTGTCTACCAAGATACCGAAGGGCGTTTGCGTTGCGCCGCGCTTATCGATGAATCCAGCCTTGATTAAGCGCGGGCCAGGAAGAGTCGCTGAGTTCACCTTAGCCTCAAGTGCGCTTAGCGCTTCATTGTTGTTTCCCAGGTCAACCACAGTGGTGACGCCACCCAGTAAATGCAGCAGACGATCTCGGTCTTGAAGGTGTACGTGGCGGTCCCACAGTCCAGGCACCAGATAGTGTCCTTCGGCGTCTATGGTCTGGATGGGAGGCTGTGAGCTCGGTTCGCCTGTGCCAATAGCCACTATCGCACCGTCGTCGATCGTGACGTGGACGTTCTCGCGGAGCGTCGCCGTAGCAGGGTCTACCAGGTGTGCGTTGATTACGCGCAATGATTGTTGTGTAGTATCTATCGAAGCCAACTTGAGTGCCTGGATTCGCTTCATCTGATAGGCATCTACAGCGTTGCTTTGTGCTTCGCGCAATACATCAGCCTGGTCGGCGTAGCCATCGCGAATAACCGTGCCGTAGTCCAAATGGGCGAAGCTGTTGCCATAGCCGTCTAACCAAACTGTTGGAGCTTGCAGCGCCAGACCCTCTACTAACGCTAGCCTTACTTCCTGGCTCCCCCAGGCAGTGGGGAGTCTTCGAATGTCTAACAGCTTTAGCCTGGCTTGCCCTCTGGGGAGCAGGGACAGCTGGTGTTCAGGCGCTGCCAGCAATGCCTGTGCAAGCAGCCCTAGTTCCGCAGGCGCAGACGCACCTCCATCTAATAGTGAAAAGGGAATAAAGTAGTGCGCGTCGCCGGCGTCCGCAGAACCTTGTTCAGCTCGGCTAGACCAACTTGCTTCTCCCTCTTCGGAGATTGAAAAGCGTTCGTCGATGTCGTGGTAAAGGTAGGCTAGCCCCTGCCGGCTCATATTTAAGGGCAGCAGGTCGTCGCTGCGTGTCATCTGAATATCAACAAAGGGGTTTTTGCCTTGCGTACGTTGTTCAAATCGCAGGCTTACCTTATCAGCGTCGATAGACAGCATTTGCGAACCGATAGCGTCCGTGTTGAACCACTGCGTAAAACGATAGCTCTGTGGTTGTGCGCTTGCCGCTGACTGAATCCGCTGCACCGATTCAGCAATTTCTCTCACGGGGCTAAAGATATCAATGGCGTAGTCCTGATTGGACTGTATGGCGACGCTGAAGCCACCGCGTTCAAAGTAGGCCACGTTTGTTCGGTAACCTGGATACCAACCAGCGTGGCTAATGTACTGTCCCAGTTCTTCACGCTGGCTGACAAAAACGCCATAGCCGTAGACTGTTGATGAATTCGGGGCAATAGGTAGCGCATCTTGCTTCATTTGCGTCAGCGACTTTTTTGAAATCACTTGGCCCGAGCCCAGAGCACGATAAAACTGTGAGAGTGCCGCCGGGGTCGTTGCAAGTCCTCCCCCGGTCCACTCGATAGCTGGATTGCTTTTGAGTTGGTCGTCGATCATGGTGGAGCCGGCCACACCCAGTAGCCGATTCTTTAAGCTTGTTTCGGCGTGCCCAGGCACCAGCCTTTCGATCTTCATACGATTGGAGGGCACCGCACCCTCTAGCGCGTAGGGCTTCAATAGCGCTGATTCCAATACTTCGTAATAGCTCGCGCCGCTGGCTTGTTCGATGAGTAAACCAAGCACGAAATAGTTGAGATCGGAGTAGACGTGAGCTGCGCCAGGCGCCGTGGTGGGTTCCTCGTCCAAGACGAAGGACAGCATAGTCTCGGGCGAATAGCCCGTATCATTTCCTTGAAGGGAGTCAGTCAGGAAGCGCCACAGAAAGCCGGTGTCGTCGATATAGTGAGGTATGCCCGCGCTGTGGTTGAGTAACTGGGCTACGGTAAAACTGTCGGCGTTGGGTAAACGATCAAACCATTCAATATGATGCGACAGATAGTCTGCGGCCTTGGCTTGCAGGTCAATCTTTCCCGACTCCGCAAGTTGTAACGTGATAGCTGCTACGTAGGTCTTGCCGGTGCTGCCACCCATCAGCCTGTCTGTGGCTAGTAAGGGTTCCGTTGCGCCCTCGTCACGGTGACCAGCTACTGCGGTAACGGTCTCGCCGCCAGGAAGACTTACAGCGATGCTTACGCCGATCAATTGCTGCTCTGTTCGAAGGCGAGTTGCGTAATCGTCCAGCCATGACTTCAACTCAACAGCCGTCGTCGGTTCGGCAGGCTGCTCGGGTTGGGCTACCGCTAGAGTGGCGGTCAGAATGCCGCCCAGCAGAATAATCAGACGGCTTACAGGCTGGTAGCAAGCAGGTTTGAAGGTCCCTGTAGTGAGTTGCTGGCTTCCCATTTCGTTCCCCTGTTTATCTTAGTGCGCGAACGGTTTGTCAAATATCATGCTTGCCCACCAGATAGCCAGCAAACTCAAGACGGTGTCACCGGCTAGAGGGGGGTTGACAGTAGTTGTACATAAAATAACATATAAATGTTATGTTATTGAAAAAATCACGATGTACGCGCCTAATTGGGAGGCCCACCATGCGTCAAAAACATCTACTGGCTGTCGCTGTATCCACTGCTACTCTAGCTATTATTTCTTCACCCGCGCTTGCCCAGGACGACGCAACAACGGCCTCAAGCAGCGCGAGCTCAGCTGTGCCCAATGTGCTTGAAGAGGTATACGTTACGGCGCGCCGTCGCGAGGAAACGCTTTTCGATACACCGGTCGCTGTGACAGCTATTAGTCAGGAGGTGATTGATACGCTGCGCATGAACGACGCGCGCGATCTTTTGAATCTGGTTCCAACGGCATTCTTGCAGGAAGGCGTTGCCGGCTCGGCGAGGGATGTCAATATTCGCGGTGTGGGCACTCCAAGTTTGTTCGCTGAATCTGGCGTTGCGACGTATATCGACGAAGTATATTCCAGCGGTTATATAAGCTACCCCACTCAGTATTATGACGTAGAGCGTATTGAGGTGTTGCGTGGCCCGCAGGGCGCGCTCTATGGCCGGAACGCCGTAGGCGGTGCATTGAATGTTCTGTCATCGCGAGCCAGTGCTGATGAGCTTACTGGATATCTGCGAGCGACGTCCTCCAGCTTTGATCGGCAAGAATTTGAAGGCATGATTAATGTCCCTTTGGGCGATAATACGGCCGTGCGGCTGGTCGGATGGGATACGGACCAGGATGAGGGCGCTTTCTTCAACCCTGCCGTTGATGAGTACATCGATGCTAATTCATCCCAGGGCGGGCGCGCGGTGCTGACCAGTAATCTGACTGATCGCATGACCCTTAATCTAATCTACGAAGTAACAGATGCCGAAGCAGCGGGTACCGCTCTGTTTTTCCCCGATGACGGCGAGTCTCGAAACACAGTCGCCCGAGATGACCACCCTCGAAATGAGTTTGATACAACTCGGTTTGCAGCATCTCTGGACTATAACTTCGATGCCGGCACGTTGACCGCTGTATTCGGCACGCGAAGCTATGAACTTGAAGGCATCGAAGATACCGATCTGACCGCAGACAATCCGCTGGATTTGTCTGTAGGACTGATAGGCAAACAAACTACCACTCGAGAAAACGAAGTCGATAGTGACTATCTTGAGCTGCGCTGGTTATCCAATAGTTCTGGCAAGCTTTCCTACCTCTTAGGTGCGAGCTATCTTGATGAAACCGGTACCGGCAAGACCTTTACAGATTTGTCTGGGCTGTCCGATTTCATTTCCGGCGGCACGCAACCCGCAACGCTATCCTTGGATAACGACCAGTCTGTCGAGTCCTGGGCCGTCTTTGGTGAGCTGACTTATGACTTTACGCCCACCATCAGTGCCATCGCTAGTCTTCGTTACACTGAAGATAAAAAAGACGTTGATTTTGACTTTGCGCCCTCGGCACTCGGGGCGATTGCCGTAGGGCAGCCACAGATGGCATCGGAAAGTGAGACCTTCGATCAACTCACGCCGGGTCTGACGGTTGCCTGGTCACCAAACGAAGCAACACGTCTGTATGCGAAGTATCAGGAGGGTTTTCGGGCGGGTGGCTTCAACTTTAACGTAGGCAGCGTTGACAACCTGCCTTACGACGAAGAATTATCCACCAACTACGAAATCGGCGCTCGTCGTGAGTTTCTGGACGGGGCCGCCGTCATCGGAGCGAACGTGTTCTTCCTCGATCAGGAGGACGTACTCGTGCCGCTTTTTGACTTGACGGTGCCGGGCCCGCTGGGTGGTTACCTTTCTAATGCAAGTGACGCAGAGACCTGGGGCGTTGAGCTCGAGGGCACGTGGAACGTTACACAAAATTTATCCTTTGGGGGCTCAGTGGGCTGGCTGGATGCGAGTTTAAAGGGCGGTACAGACTCCTTTGGCAATGACCTTGACGGCAATGAGTTGCCCACGTCACGAGAGCTAACTTATAACTTTACCGCTAACTATCGTCGAGCTATCAACGCCGATTTGTCAGTGTTCGCGGATCTGGCCTATACCTATCGAGATGAAGGTTTCGGAGACGTACAAAACAACACCGTGTTTAGCGAAGCTGAACTTCTCAACGCCGCTGTCGGCGTGGAATACCGAGGCTTTCAGGTGCTGGGTTTTGTCAGAAATGCGCTGGATGACGAATACGACGTGGCCTTTGGTGGTTTCCGGCCAACAACCGGCGCTACGGGCGTGATCCAAAACGAAGGGCGTGTTTCGGGCGTAACCGTGAAGTACCTGTTCTGATGGTTTAGCGCAGTAGACAAGCTATGGCACTGAACGATGTATTTCAGTGCCAGGGCTCACTCGCCACAGACCCATTCGCTACAGGTCGGCTTTCAAACAGCCTTCTCGCTACAAGTCCGCATGGCAGAGCATCAATCGCTGGGATACTTTCCTAGCTGATGCCCAAAACGCCAAACAATCAGAACTGCGGCAACGATAAGTATCGCAGTGCGGACATCGAAGCCAGCTAACGCAGCGATATCCATGGATGCTGCCTTCGACCACACGTTGCTACCGCCATGGACCAGAATAGCTGGCAGAACACTGCCAGCGCACTGGTTAACTACCAGCACACAAATTATGGACTCGGCGATGCATAGAGCGAGGAACAAAGCCTGAAGTTCCACCCACTGTGTAATGCCCGTTCCGGAGAGCAATGCGGGCGCTTCCCTTGGTAAATGCCACGCCCACCAGAGAAAGCCGACGACCAGCGCTGCACGTATCGGCGATTTCGTTATGGATAGCAGCAGTGGCTGTGCAAAACCTCGCCAGCCCAGTTCTTCCAGTAGGCCGCCCTCGTCCAGAAAGGGCGCTATTACAACCCACAATAGAATCGCGAACCCTGGCCCCTGAAGGTTTGCAATGCTGCGTTCAAAGTTGCTGGTCTCGCCCCATACAAGAGAGGTGAGTAGATACAGACCTAGCACGCCGAGGTAGACACCAAACAAACAGAAGTAGGTTGCCTTTGCGTTTGGCGCGGGCCCTTCTGGTCCAACGGGTCGGATTCTCTTTACTAACGATCGAAGGGCATCCCTACCCTTAAAGGCGCAAACAGCCAGCGCCGCCAAGCTGGGCGCAAAGGCAAAAAGTAGTATGCCAAGCCCCCACAGAGACTCAGTGAATGAAAAGCCCAATAAGCTGATCACGTTTGGATATTGAGACCTGTCGTTGAGATAGGTCGAGAGTGTGGAGAGCGAACTGCCATCACTCAACATTAGAAACGCCGCCATAACCCCAATCGGTATCAGTAACGCGAGCGCATAGAAGCTGGAAAGGTTTTTTATCGGATTCGTAAGCATGGGCGTCCTCATGCGATTAATCGCCAAAAGTTAACACAACAAAAAGTAATAATGTTATTTTTTGGAAAACCCACGTCGGTTGTACCTAGATGCTCGCCAACCAAGCCTCAGTTGATAGAGACCCGCCTCCGGAATTTCTATGGCAACCCAGGGGCATCCTACTCATTTTTACTACCGAGGTGTGGGAGCGTTTTAGTTACTTCGGCATGCGCGGCCTGCTGGTGTTGTTCCTTACCGCAACGACTGCTGAGCGTGGCTTTGGGTGGGACGGAGCTGATGCCTTGCGCCTATATGCCACCTATACAGCTCTGGTGTATCTGGCGCCGGTGGTTGGCGGCTTCCTTGGCGATTGCCTACTAGGACGCCGTAGCGCAGTTCTTCTGGGGGCGCTGCTTATGATGTGCGGTCACGCAATGATGGCTCTGCCTGGCGTGTTGCCGTACCTGCTGGAGCAGTGGGCAGCCTACCCGATTGAAGAATTGCTCTACGAATCGGGCTTGAGCATGGGCAGGCTCTCTATACCGGCCGATGCAGCAGCCGTTTGGTCCGGTTACGCCGCAGGGCAGGGCTACACCTCGCCGCCTATGACATTCCTGTCTATCGCCTATCTCGTTACTAGTTGGAGCTTTTATGGCGCGCTCGCGCTGATCGTAGCGGGCACAGGCTTTTTTAAATCCAATATGGCTGTGATGGTAGGCGAGCTCTATTCCTCGGATGATGCTCGGCGCGACGCAGGTTTCACTATTTATTATACCGGTGCCAATCTCGGTGCCTTTGCCGCGAATCTGGTGGCCGGCACGGTCGGTGAAGTCTGGGGCTGGCACTGGGGTTTTAGTATCGCGGGGCTAGGAATGGCCGTCGGCGCATCGATTTTCTGGCTTCGTGCGCCTCGATTGCTCAGTGGCGTGGGATTGAAGCCGGCCGAGCGAAGTGCTGGGAGTATTACGATGCCTCATCTTGATGCGCGGGACTGGAGCCGCGTGGCGGGAATCTTATTGATGAGCGCGTTTACGATTGTGTTTTGGATGGGCTTTGAGCAGGGTGGCGGCTTGCTGAACATTATGATTCGCGACGCCGTGGATAGAGAGGTCTTCGGTAGTGAGGTTCCTGCTACATGGTTTCAGTCGCTTAACCCCTTGTTTATCTTTTTACTGGCACCGGGTTTTGTTGCGCTTTGGGGGTGGTTTGAGCGCCACGAGCGTTCTCCTCACCCGACCCAAAAATACGCGGCAGGGCTTCTGATAATGGGCTTGTCGTTCTTATTGCTTTTGGGTGCGCAGCAGGAGATCAATGCAACGGGCACATGCTCTGCCTGGTGGTTAGTCGCCGTATTTGCGGTGCAGACCATTGGAGAACTGTCGATATCACCTGTTTCTAAATCTCTTGTCAGCCGCTATGCGCCTCAGCAAGTGGCGTCACCGCTGATGGGAGCAGAGTTTGCCTGCTATGCCGGGGGCGCTTGGCTGGCAGGCCTGCTAGGGGCATGGGCGGTCTCCGCCTCGCCTGAAGAGGCCTTTCGCTACCTACTGTGGACCTGCATCGCGGCAGCGATCGTCTGCCTTGCGGTCAGGCCGCTGATAGATTGGCTGCTTAGAGTAGATGAATAGGCTCTAGGCCATGAACTCGCGCACGGCAGGCAGCGCGTCATCAATCATGCTGATGAGTTCCGTGATGTCACCAGGCTGCATAGCCGAGGACAATATAAAACCGCCCCCGGGCACGATGTGGGCACCTCGATCGAGCAGTGCGCGATGTAAAACCATTCCAAAGGTGCCCGCCCCTGAAGCCATTGCCTGCATAAAGGTGCGATAGTCGGTTACGGGGTGTGGGCTGAGCATTGCACAGACCAACGAACCAGCACCCGCTGCGTAGCCAGTCATGCCGTGGCGCCGAAAGCTTTCATCGATGCCGTCTCGTAGCTGTTGCCCAAGCTCTGCCAGATGGTCTGTGCAAGCCTGGTTCAATGCGGTCATGGATGCGTAGCCCGCGGCCAGCGACAAAGGGTTTGCGAAGTGAGTACCAGAGTGCTCCACCACGTTATTCGATTTCAGTTGATCGAACACTGCCATGTGAGCAGAACTCCCTCCGACGGCACCGATGGGCATGCCGCCACCGATTACCTTGCCAAAAGTGGTCATGTCCGGCTGCACCGAGGCTATGGCCTGCGCCCCACGATTGTGGAGGCGGAACGAAAATATCTCATCGTAGATCAGAACGATGCCATGTTGAGTGCAGGCTTCGCGAACTCCCTGCAAGAAGTCGTCGTTCCCCATAACGAAACCTAAACGGGAGACGCAGGGGTCGATGAGCACTGCCGCAAGATCTTCAGCGTGGTGCTCGATAATATTTAGTGTGGCCTCGAGGTCGTTGTACGGGAAGATTATGGTCTGACTTGCGGACTCTTTGGACAACCCTGTTGTCGCAGGCACGGCGTGAGGAGCTTTGGCTGAACCTGCGTCCTCAAGCGGGGGTAATAGGCTGTATTCAACGCTATCGTAGCTGCCATGGTAAGCGCCTTCGGCCTTTGCGATCTTGTCCCGCCCGGTGATAGCTCGCGCGGCGCGCAGCGCAATCATGATGGCTTCAGAGCCCGATGTGCAGAAGCGGATGGCCTCAACGGAATCCACTCGCTCGGTCATAAGGCGCGCCAGATCGACTTCTAAAGCGGTGGGCATGCCGGCACTGAGCAAAACATCAGCCTGCTGTTTAACGGCATCAACAACGGGCTTAAAGCCGTGGCCATGTACGAGCGCGGACATATTATTGATGCAATCGAGGCGGCGTACCCCGTCTTCGTCTTCTACGTAGCAGCCATCTCCCTTGCGCGCGTAGATGGGGTGGGGAGGGAAGTAAACACTGTGCCTACTATTGCCGCCCGGCATAAACGCCTGCGCCTGCTCGAACAATTTCTTTGAATGTTCGTGAGTCTCCGTTGACTCTGTTTCAACACTGGCCAGTAGCATAGGGGCTCCGAAACCTGATATTAAAAGAACATAATTATAATATGTTTTTAGGCTTTCAGATACTTGATCGGTCGCTTGTAAGCGTGCATTTCGGTCATCGCCGCAGCGACCAGGTCCCACCGTTGTGGCGATATCAGCGCTTGTTTCTGTGTCAATCTGCCATCTGTTATCCTGCGCACACGTGGATATCGAGAAATACCGTGGCCCCAACAGAAAAAACAACTCCCGCTAAAACCACCCGCGCCAAGCAGCTTGCCGCTCGGAATAACAGCCGCAGCAAGGCCTCTAGCCGAGCTGGAGACCTCGGTAAGAAGGGACAATCCACTCGTAACATGCTGAATCAGGTGATATTGGATTTGGTTAATGAGCGCGGTTATACGAATTTCAGGCTCAAGGATCTGTGCGAGCGCTCAGGCCTTACGATTGGGGCTTTCTACTTCCATTACGAGAACAAAGAAGATGCTCTGCGTGAAGTCGCGGCGGAGACCGCGCGTGAGCTATTTGCCAGCATAAGCTCTGACATCGATTCTAAGCCGTTGGAAGAGGGCTTTAAGCTAACAATCCGTGATTTTCAGCGCTGCTACAGCGACCCGCAGCTACAGGGTGCTGCCAAGATGATGCGCGCAATGATTCCTGCTGATGCTTACGTCACGCAAGTGTATTTTGAAGAGCGAAAAAAGGTGATCGACAACCTTGTAGATGTATCCGGTCAAGAGCGCAGCAAGCTTGGTAAGCGGCGTGGGCCAGAGCGAGCCATTATCGAATATCTTTTCTGTGGCCTGGCTGATTTCATGGAAATGGTGCATTTGGACGGCAACGATGCCCTGCAACGCTCCGCGGGATCGCCTGACACTATCGCTAAACGACTGGGCGCGCTTTGGTATGAGGCGGTGGTTAACGCCTAACCGCTCTTCTTATGATTGGAGGTGGGTTAAGGCCACAGGTCAGTGCTGAGGTACTTGAGGCCCGAGTCGCAAATCACCACCGCGATCGCTGAGCCTGCTAACTCTCCCTCCAGTAATTGCAAGGCAGCAGCAACGTTTGCGCCCGCCGAGAAGCCGGCAAAGATGCCTTCTTTTTCCGCCAGCAGGCGGCTTCCTTTCACGGCCTGTTCAGCGGTAACTTCTATAAAGCCGTCAAGAGCCATGCCTTCCAGTGAGGTGAGGCTTGCCATATTGTATCCGCCTCCCTGTATGGGGTGTTCCGGCCGAGATCGGTCGCCGCCCGCCAGAGCGCTGGCGCCTGCTGGCTCCACGGCGTAGCAGCGAATGTCGGAGTTGAAGTTCTTGAGGGCCTCCGATACACCGGCCAATGTGCCACCGGAACCAACGAAGTCGACGAAAGCATCTATTTTGCCTCCGGTTTGTTCAATGATTTCTGGTCCCGTGCCCAGCAAGTGGCTGCGCTTATTGCCTGCCAATGCGAACTGGTCGGCTCTGAAGGCAGCGCGCTCCGTAACCACCAGCTGAGTGTGCTCTTCCACCAAGGCTAGATCTTGCCCTGATACTTGCCCTGTGACGGATGTAGGTGCTTGATCTACCAGAATGACTTCAGCGCCCAGTGCCCGCATCATACGGGCACGCTCAGGGGAGTTACCCCGGGACATTACCGCGACAAAGGGGTAGCCCCTGGCGCCGCAAACGATTGCGAGTCCAGTGCCCATATTGCCACTGGTTAGTTCGACCACGGTTTGTCCAGGCGATAGCGTGCCGTTAGCCTCAGCATCCAGAATGATTTGCAGGGCGGGCCGATCCTTCTTGGAAAACCCTGGATTTAAGTACTCCAGCTTGGCGAGCACTCTGCCATTGAGACCATCCGTCAGTCGATCCAGGCTCACGATAGGTGTATTACCTATTGCCTCGCTTAGGTTGTTTAAGATTTGGTTGTCATTTGCGCTCATAGTCTGTTCGCCGGTGCACCGCTTGCAGGTTGTATCGTCTATTATTCAGGATAGCCAAAAACATATAAAATATATTTTTTATGGTTCGGGCAGCAATGATGGCTCCGCGTTACCTGGCGTTACGATACGGTATGGGTTCAGTGGGTGCTGGTCTCTATTCCAGCGTCCCTGGCGTTCTGTTGCTGTACTACCTGACCGAAACGCTGGGTCTGGGTGCCGGGGCGGCGGCGCTGGCAATCTTCTTGCCCAAATGTCTGGGTGCGCTGTGCGATCCGCTGGCCGGGTGGTTGAGTGATAGAACCGCAGGCCGCTTTGGCAGACGGGTTCCATGGATGCTTCTAGGCGGCCTGCTAATGCCGGCTTCGCTTGCAATGCTTTTTTCAGGCGCAGGCAGCGGTATGCCAAGTGCGACATTTCTTTTCGTGATCGCCACATATGCAGTCAGTGCACTAGGCTATTCTCTTTTTGCAGTCCCCTATCTTGCTATGCCCGCAGAGATTACAGCGGATCCGGCGGTTCGGCTGGCAATAATCTCTCGTCGGATGTTCTTTGCTATGGCAGGGATTATGCTGGGATCTGCCCTGGCGCCCTTATTGGTAAAGCAGTTTGGCGGCGGCATTGCGGGCTACCGGTCGATGGGCATCTGCGTAGCCTTGGTGAGTTTTTTATGCATCGCTGTCAGCACGCAGCTGGCTTACACCCTACGAGGTCAAGGCCTCGCTACCCTGGGTGCTCCTGGAATTGCTGCGCAGTTTCGGTCAGTGCTGGGAAATCGGGCTTTTATGCGTCTGCTGGGTGTATTTACCCTGCAGACACTAGCAGCCGCTGTTTTTGGCGCTTTGGTACCGTATGCCGTCGATCTGGCCTGGGGCGGTGATGAAACCCAAGTGGGGATGCTGATGTTCTCGCTACTGACGAGCAGCATGCTGGCATTATCGGTGTGGGAAATTATCTCTCGTAGATGGGGCCAGAGCAGGGCATTTTTTTCCGCCGCGTTACTGTATAGCTTTTGCCTATGCCCTTTGCTGCTGTTAGATGGGGATTCGCGCATGTTCAGTCAGGTCGCGGTATTCGCGGCGCTGGGCGCAGGATTTGCGGGTTTGCAGCTACTGCCGTTCTCTATGGCTGCTGACTTGATTCACCAGCATGCCACTGCACACGGAGATCGCAGCGAGGGCACGTTTACCGGCGCGTGGACTGCATTTGAAAAACTGGCATTGTCGATGGGGGCACCTCTGGCTGCCGGTGTCATCGCTCTGTCAGGCCAGATAGGATCGACCGGCGGTTCTACGTTCGCGGCTGACGGCGTTGTCTATGGCATGGTTTTGATTCCTGCTACCGCGCAGCTACTCAGCATCATATTGCTATTGAGGCCCGGCGCAGTCGCGGCGGCCCCAGTGGAATCAAGCCAGTGAGCCATAAACTCGGACAATTATTCCCCGCCATTACCGCCCATCGCTCGGGTCAGCTACCCGTATCTGATTTACACACCATGCATTGGGAGGCTAGCGGTTTGGAGCAGGGGATTCCCGTTCTCGTGTTACACGGTGGGCCCGGCGGAAGTATTAAGGATTATTACCGCCAGCTTCTCGATCCAGCGCGATTTCTGACGATCTGCTACGACCAGCGAGGCTGCGGAAAATCAACGCCCTTCGCTGAGCTTCGCGATAACACGACGTCAGAACTTGTTGAAGATATAGAGACGCTGCGATGTCACCTTGGCATAGAAAGCTGGTGGGTGTTGGGCGGCTCCTGGGGCTCGACTCTGGCTCTGGCATACAGCCAGGCCCACCCCGCTGCGGTGAAGGGCATGGTAGTTACCGGTGTCTATCTTGCCACTCAAGAGGATCGCGACTGGTGGTGGGGGTTGTCTCGCTATGTATTTCCCGATGCCTGGGCCTACTTGGTTGAATTCTTGCCTGAGGCAGAGCGCAACAATGTTCGAGAAGCGTATCTTCGTCGGGTGCTTTCGCAGGATCCAAACGTCTTTAAGCCCGCCGCTATGCGCTTAATGTTGTATGAAGCCAGGCTGCTAGATCCGAAACCTTCAGCAGAGCTTTTGGACGCAATGCAGCAGGATGAGGAGGGTACCGTCACCATGGCACGGCACTTCTGCCACTACGACCGCGCCGGCTGTTTTCTTGAGCCAAACCAGCTTCTGAGGGATGCCGGCACACTGAGAGATATTCCCGGTCGCATAATCTCAGGCAGATCCGATATGTGCACACCACCGCTTTCCGCCTGGGCGCTACGTCAGGCGTGGCCAGAAGCCAGTCTCTCGCTGGTTCCGCTCGCTGGGCACCGCTGGTGCGATCCGGCTCTGCTGAAGGAGATTCAGCGCAGTTTTGAAGAGCTTGTCGTGGAGCGCTAGCTTACGCTGCGGCCTCAGCCCGCTAATAGCGCCTCGGCCTAAATGAACGCGACAGTATTATTCGCCAATGACTAATACGTCGTCGATCTCGAGGTTTTGCTCTGACGCCATGGCCCGATAGACCTGCAACACGGTGCTGGCGTCGATCACGCTGATCACTGAACCGTCCTCGGCTACATTTACGTTGGCACCGTGAACGGCAAACCAAACCACAGCAGGTTCAGTAGCATCAGCAGGCACTGTCAGTGTATGCACTGAACCTGCGGGCTCAAACAGATAAGAACCGGCCGAATTCACTGTTTCGGGATATTCCTCGTAATACCAGCTTCCCTCCAGGGTCACTGCAAACACAGAGCCTGTGTGGTAGTGCTTGTCAATCTTGCAGCCTGGCTCAAAGCGCACGCGGACTATCCATAAGCCCGAAGCGATATCCACCTGTAGTAGCTGCAGGGCACTGCCATCCCCCAGATCAAAGTAGGGTAGTTCAGAGTCTGCAGCTATATGAAACGCATCCTTGAGGGGTGTTGGTATAACGGAAGCTGCTGCGGGATCGCCGCTGGTTGCTGGCTGACTGTTCATAGTCTTCTCCAAAGCTTGCTCGGTTGATTAAAAAAGCATTGTTACGATGAGATTCAATAACATAACATATATATGTTTTTTGAAACCATAAGGTGTTTTGCATGTCCCGAATAAGCCCCTGCGACCCTGAAAGCGCATCAGATATCCAGCGCGCGATACTGGCTGAGGTGCCGGGCCTGACTTTGATGCGTGTGATGGCTCACGCGCCAGAAGCCATGATGGGCTTCGTTGGTCTGGGAAGAGCGATCCTTACTGAGACGCGTCTGGATGCACAATGGCGTGAGCTGGTAATTCTTACGGTTGCTCATGCAGTGGAGAGCGACTACGAACTCAATGAGCACGAGCGCATCGCTGTTGAGGTTGGCTGCAGCCAAGCCAAGGTAGAGGCTCTGCGCGAAGGCGCCCCAGAGTCCGCGGCTGAACTGCTATCAATCCAGGAGTTGGCTCTGTGCCGTTTTGCCTTGCAATGCATCGAGCATCGCCGGCCGAGTGACGAGATATTTGAGCAGGTCAGAGGCTTTCTCGATGATCAGGAGCTGGTCGAGCTGTTGCTCTGCATCGGCTACTACCAGAGCGCCGCCTTGTTCCTGAGCAGCCTTGATATTGAGCCGGAGCGGGCGGGCTTCGACGATAACGTGAAACTCGGCCCTGACCAGACTTGATGCCTGCCGCACTGCTATGAAATTTTCTGCTCTTTCATTGCTTCGAGAAGGCTTGCGCCAATCACCCCGGTGGCCAGCGCAGCGTCGCTCTCCGTCGCTCAAAAAACGCTATGACGTGGTGATTGTAGGCGCCGGCGGTCATGGTTTGGCGACTGCTTACTATCTGGCGAAGAACCACGGTTGCTCAAATGTCGCGGTGCTGGACAAGGGCTGGTTGGGTGGCGGCAACACCGGAAGAAATACCGCTATTACTCGCGCTAACTACCTAAGACCCGAGAGCAACCGTTTCTATCAGCACTCACTGTCGCTTTACGACGGGCTTAGTCGAGAGCTTGATTACAACATTATGCTCAGCAAGGTTGGCGTCCTTACGGTTGCTCATGACCGCCATGAGCTAGAGCTTTTTCGTAGACGATGCAACGCTATGCAGTTGTTAGGTATAGACGGAGAGATGCTATCGGCTGATCAGGTGCGTGATGAATGGCCGCGCCTGAATATGTCGCCTCAGGCGCGTTTCCCAGTGGTGGGAGGCTTAATGCATAGAAGCGGCGGCATCTCCCGCCATGACGCCGTGGCCTGGGCGTACGCGAGGGCGGCGGACCGCCTCGGCGTTGACATCATTGAAAACTGCGAAGTGACGGGCCTCAACGTGGGTGAGGGTGGCGTCCGTGGTGTCTGCACCCATCAGGGAGATGTCGAAGCCAGCCAAGTTGTCATCGCAGTGGCTGGTCATAGTGCGCAACTGGCCGCGATGGCGGGCGTTGAGCTACCCATTACCAGTCAGTGCTTACAGGCAATGGTCAGCGAGCCGGTAAAGCCCTGCATCGATGGCGCGTTAATTTCATTGCGTGTTCACTGCTACTTATCGCAATCCGATCGAGGCGAGCTGGTGATAGGGGGCGCCACAGATGCTTACACCTCATTTGGTCAACGCGGCAGCTTCGCAGCCACCCGAGATACCGCTAAGGCTTTAGTAGAACTGTTTCCAAGTTTTAAGCGCCTGAAGCTGATGCGGCAGTGGGGCGGCATTGTTGATATTACGCCCGACGCCAGCCCGATCATGTCTAAAACGCCGGTGGCCGGCTTATACCTGTCGGGCGGCTGGGGAACCGGGGGCTACAAAGCGATACCTGCCGGCGGTGAGTGCATGGCGTTTATGGTCGCCGAGGACAAGCCCCACGAGCTGATTCAACCTTTTGCGCTGGACCGCTTTGCCCGAGGCGCGCTGATTGATGAAAGCCTTTCCGCTAGCGTGGCGCACTAGCATGCAGAACGTTGTCATTGTCGCTGTCATAGCCGCTGTCATTGTCGTTATCGCGGCTGTTAGAAGTCGCCTGAGCTCGTCGAGATGGTGATGCGCATTGACTGCCCGTTTTGTGGCCCTCGCGATGTGCGAGAGTTCCGCTGCGGCGGAGAGGCGGATCGACTGCGACCCGATAGTCCTTCGGAGGTAGATAATGCCGCGTGGGCGCGATACCTGTATCAACGCGACAATACTAAAGGCGTGTACCGAGAACGCTGGCTGCACTACTTCGGCTGTGAGCAATGGCTAAACGTGCGCCGTGACACTGTCAGCGACGCGATTATCGACGTCGCTCCCGTTTCGACAGAAGCCAGTTTTCCGAGCGATCAGCGGTCATGACTGCAGCTGAGTCGCACAACGTTCGTTTCTTTTTTAACGATCAACCAATGACTGGCCGCCGCGGTGAGACTGTGGCGGCTGCGCTGCTGGCAAATAATCAGCGCCTGGTTGGACGCAGCTTCAAGTTTCATCGCCCCCGCGGGATTCTGTGCTACGCAGAAGACGAGCCCAATGCGCTGCTGGAGGTAAAGCGCGGCGGCATACGGGAGCCAAACCTTCGCGCCACCATGGTTCCAGTTAGTGAAGGCCTGCGCGTGTACTCACAAAATCACTTTCCGAGCTTGCGGTGGGATGTAGGCGAGTTGCTGAGCCTGTTTAGTCGCTTTATGTCAGCCTCCTTCTATTACAAGACCTTTAAGTGGCCGAACTGGAACACCTGGGAACCCTGGGTGCGCAAAGTGGCTGGTCTGGGGCGCGCACCGAATAGCGCGGGCCGCTGGCATTATCGTGATGCGACACTGTTCTGCCATACCGTTGTGGTGGGGGCAGGGGCAAGCGGGTTGGCGGCAATTCGTTCTATAAGCCAAAAACACCCGAATGAGAGCATTCTGCTGATTGAGAAATCTTCTGTTCCCGATCGTGTCAGGATGTCAGAGGACCATGTCTGTACTCTGGATAACTCGCCGAACGTTCGTGTCCTGCAGAACACCATGGTGGTGTCGCGGTATGACGAACACCAGCTGCTCGCAGTAGAGAGCCATACTGAAAATCAGACTGAGATACTTTGGAATATACACTGCAGCAAGCTGGTACTTGCCAACGGGGCGCTGGAGCGGCCGCTGGCGTTTCCTGACAATGACAGGCCCGGCATCATGCTGGCCTCAGCGCTGACGCAATACTGCATCAAAGACCGGGTATCCCTGCAGGGCGACATCGTTTGCTACGGGAACAATGACAGCTTATGGCGCAATGCTCTGGAACTGCAGCGAGCAGGGGTGACGGTGTTGTCCATTCTGGATGTGCGAAACACTGTTGATGCGGATCTTCGAAACGCTGCAGACCGTGCAGGAATTTCAATCCACACAGGCGTTCGAATCATTGGAACCAGAGGGTGGCCTGCGCTGCGAGAGGTTCGATTCAGGTCGTCCACTGCAAGCGCTGCTGAGCAAAAGCTCCGCTGTCGTTGGCTTGCTGTTTCTGGCGGTTGGACGCCCAGCGTACAGCTCTACTCGCAGCAAGGCGCCGCGCTGGCGTATTCAGCAGAGCTGGGTTCGGTGATCCCCGATCCGAATTCTCAGTCAGAGACACTATCGGTAGTCGGCAGGGCGGCCGGAAACTTCGACTCGCCACTCTCAACGCAGCCGCAGTGGAGTACATCAGATGCTCCCGCTCGCCGGCAGTGGGTGGATTACCAATACGATGTGACCGTGGCAGACATCCAGCTCGCGTATCAGGAAGCTTTTAAAAGCGTTGAGCATGTAAAACGCTTCACCACTAATGGCATGTCGCTGGATCAGGGTAAGACCAGCAACATGAACGGATTAGGCGTGCTGGCTGATGCGGCTGGACAGACGGTAGCGAGTGTAGGCACGACGCGCTATCGGCCACCTTACCATCCAGTATCTTTCGGTCTTGTGGCGGGTCATGACACGGGCGAACTGTATTCGCCCCGCAGGCTGCTGCCAGCCCAGCGCGTGCATGAGAATTTAGGTGCTCAATGTGAAGATTACGGTGACTGGTGGCGACCGGCATTCTATCCGCGCGCGGGCGAGACCGAAGCAGAGGCTATCGCCAGAGAAACCGCTGCTGTTCGATCGACAGTGGGGGTGCTCGACTACTCTTCGCTTGGCAAGATTCAGGTGTCGGGTCCCGATGCCCGCGAGTTTCTAAACCGCATGGTCATGAACAACCTTGCCTCGCTTCAGCCCGGGCACGCCCGCTACTGTCTCATGCTGCATGAAGACGGGACCTTGATGGATGACGGTATTGCCGTGTGTACAGCACAAGACGCTTTCTTGCTGCATACAACGAGTGCCGGCTCCGGCGCCGTCTATTCGCACCTGGATGACTGGCTGCAGTGTGAATGGCCTTCTCTGGATGTGGTGTTGACGGATGTTACCGGTGACTGGGGAACGCTAATGTTGGCAGGACCAAAAGCGCTCGCCTTGCTGCAGTCCATAGCGCCAGCGCTTCCCTCTGAGCTGGGGTCATTGCCTCACATGCATTGGTTCGAAGGTACGTGGCAGGAATCGCCGCTGCGGGTTTTGCGAGCAAGCTTTACCGGTGAGCCGGGCTATGAAGTCAGCGTGCCATGTCACATGACCACGGCTTTATACCAGCGGCTGCTCGACCTTGACGATGGTTTGGGCCTGGTGCCCTTCGGCGTTGAATCTTTGATGCAACTCCGATTAGAAAAAGGCTTTATTCATTTGGGTGCGGACACCGACGGAACCACCATGCCACAGGATCTGGGTTGGGCACCGGTGGTGCAAAAGAAGTCGTCAGATTTTGTGGGGCGACGCTCAGTTATGCAACAACTGGAAGCCGATCTGCCACGATTCGAGTTCACTGGCCTGGAGCCTTTGGGTGGAGTGCAAACGCTGGCCGGCGCTCATGTCTTGGAAGAAGATGGCTCTCCCGCTGGTTTTGTTACCTCAGCAGGTTTCAGCGTCGCACTCAATAAAGCACTCGCGCTGGGACTTGTCACCCGCGCCAGCCAACGTGAGGGTGAGGTGATCACAGTGTTTGATAACGGCAATCGCTATAAAGCCCGTATTTGTGCCCCGTGCTTTTTTGATCCGGAAGGGAGGCGCATCCATGGCTGAGCCTGGCCTCGGTTTCCGCCGCTTATCTCCCGACGCATTAGAGATAGCTCCCGGGTTCATGCTATCTACCCCCGAAGACTGGCAATATCTTCGCGTGCAGCTCGGTCGGAGAGTGTTTGAAGTGCCCCCAGACTTCCGCGAATCACTTGGAGGTGACTTACCCTTGCCAGGAAAATGGGTGAATCGAGGCGATATCCAGATTGCCTGGCGGCGGCCGGGCTTCTGGCTGCTAGGTGGAACAGAGGCCAGCATGCGCAATGTGAGGGATTCGCTACTGGCTGCGGTTACCGCTGACATCAGTTTTGCTGTCTCCCCAGCATATGGCTTATGTAGTTTGGACATTAAAGGTGCTGGGCTGGCCCCTAAGCTTGCCTCACTGTTGGAACAAGACATATCTAGTCTTCGTGGCAGATCCTGTCTTACCACGCGCTTTGGTGATATCCGTGCAACCTGGCTGGTCCACAGTTCCGGGGTGGTTTCCTCAGATACAGCTTGTCCCGATATCGGAATTGGTACAGAGTGCCGGGTGATCATCGATAGCAGTTACCTGGAGTACGCCCTTGAACGTTTTTCACGTTGGCTTGCATAAGGCATGGAAGAATATTGGCCCTTTGATAAAAGCCCTCATCCTGTACCCTTTGTTTGCGCTCTTAAGCCTTCAAGCGACGGCGGCGGAGCAGAGCGAGCACACGCTGGAGAACGCGATGTCGAATGCGAGGTCGAAAGCGACCGCTGAATTAGTGCGGCCTATTGAAAACCTGTTCGCGGCCATGCCGGTATCATCCGGGGAATCGCTCAGCGAGTGGGTCACCCCGGATTTCCAACTGTTAGAAGTTGGAGAGGTATGGGACATTGATCAACTAACGGACGCCGTGCGAGGTGATTATCAGCGCGACAATTACTTCGTACTGCTACGCGCAGAGATTGATCAGAACATGGCCTGGGTTTCGTACTGGAACCGCGCTGTCATTACCTTCGAAGGCGAACAGTCAGAGCTGGTTTGGCTGGAAAGTGCGGTGCTAAATAAGGCGGGTGACCGCTGGTTGATACACATGCTGCACTCCACTCGATTGGCGCCGGACGCGGTACCCGCAGGGCTCGATTGGCAGCAGTCTTCGCTGCGCTAGCGAAGCGAGTAACCGTGCCGCGCTGGTAGGTCGCTTTTTTGGCAAGAAACTTGCTGCCTGTTTGTTGTAGAAAACACGACAGCAGGGCCGAAGATGGCGAGTTACGACGAGATCTTTGCGGGCAGCATAGCGCGGGTACTGGGCAACGGCGCCTATAATCCTGAGTTCATCGGCAGCTTCTACGACATTTTCCTGAAGACATCCCCGTCAGTTGCTCAGAAGTTTGAGCGCACCGATATGGGTGCTCAACGCACCATGTTGCACGATTCCTTGCTGATGATGGTGGAGTTCAATAAAACCCGTGCCCCCGGTCCGGCCTTAAAAAAGCTCGCCACCAGCCACAGCCGTGGCGGTCACGATGTCACCGCCTCTTTCTACGATCTGTGGCTGGACAGTCTGATCGTAGCCGTAAGCCAACACGACCCAGAATTCAGCGAAGAAGTAGACCTGGCCTGGCGCATCGCGCTCTCCCCCGGCATCAGTTACATGCGCTACGCCTACTAGCCAATCTTTCATTTGCTGGTCGGGCCGCGTAGGTCGGGCCGCGCAGGTCGGGCCGCGCAGGCGCTGCAAGAGCGCAAAGCGGTCGCTGCCGCTACGGTCTTTTTATACAAATAATGGTGCCCAGGCGAGGGTGAGCCAAACGTCTGCGTTGCGCAGCAACGCGTGCTGGCGAACGCCGCGCAGCTATGCTGCGTGGCCGGATTAGTCCTGTCGATTTTGCCAGAGCACGCAGTGCTCGAAGCAAAAGCGTACTCGGTAGCCAAAAAAAATCCCGAGCCAAAATTAGACTCGGGATTTTTTAAGAATTATGGTGCCCAGGAGAGGACTTGAACCTCCACGCCCTTTCGAGCACTAGCACCTGAAGCTAGCGTGTCTACCAATTTCACCACCTGGGCAGGGATGAACCTTGCGAGGGCGCGTACATTACTGCTCGATAATGGCCTTGTCAATAATTCGCCCCGCCATGGAATCTTCACGTTCGTAGCGCTCAAGCCCTGTTATACTGGGCACAATGACAAAACAACCCCGAAAGGGAGGCAAGCCTAATGCTAAATCTCCCACCCGCCCGGTAGATCCCCACGCAGCGCGTGAGGCCGACCGCTACGAACAACCCGTCGCCAGTCGTGAGCTGATTCTGCAACTGCTGGAAGACGCTGAGCATCCGCTCAACCACGACCAAATTTGCCAGCGCCTGGAGGTCAAAAGCGAGAACGATGTCGAAGCCATTCGACGCCGCCTGCGCGCCATGGAGCGCGATGGTCAGCTGCACGTGAATCGTCGCGGCGCCTATGGCCCGGTCGATAAGCTCGACCTGATCCACGGTCGCATTATCGGACATCGCGACGGCTATGGATTTCTATCGCCACTTGATGGCTCAGACGATCTCTATCTCAGTGCCCGACAGATGGCGCTGGTGTTTGACGGTGATGAGGCTCTTGCCAGTATCGCCGGCATCGACAATCGCGGTCGCCGCGAGGGCAAGATCGTCGAGGTGCTCAAGCGCGGCACCACCGAAGTCGTTGGTCGCTACTATGAAGAAAGCGGCATCGGTTCGGTGATCCCGGACAATGCGCGTATCAATCACGATGTACTGATTCCCCCCAAAGCCAAGAACAAGGCCAAGCACGGCCAGATCGTGGTAGCGGAAATCACGCATTACCCCAGCCGACAGCTAGGCGCTAAAGGCAAGATCACCGAGGTGCTGGGAGAGCATCTGGATCCTGGACTGGAAATTGACGTTGCGATTCGCGCCCACAATATTCCCCACCAGTGGCCCGAAGAGGTGCTTCGAGAAGCCAGCCAACTCGAGCAGGCACCCAGCGAAGCCGACAAGAAAGGCCGCGTCGATCTACGCAAGTTGGCTTTCGTCACAATTGATGGCGAGGATGCGCGCGACTTTGACGACGCGGTTTACTGCGAGAAAAAGCTCAGCGGCGGCTGGCGGCTTTGGGTAGCCATCGCCGACGTTAGTCACTACGTGCGACCCGGATCTGGTCTCGATGACGAGGCGCAGCTGCGCGGCAACTCCGTGTATTTCCCCGAGCGCGTTGTGCCCATGTTGCCGGAAGCGCTGTCTAATGGATTGTGCTCACTGATGCCAAAAGTCGATCGACTGGCGATGGTCTGTGAGATGACCATATCCCGCGCGGGCAAAATCTCCGGCTACCAGTTTTATGAAGGGGTGATACACAGCCATGCACGGCTGACTTATACCCAGGTGGGTGAGGTGTTAGAGCAAGGCGAGCACGCCGATGTGGAGAAGAAGATCGTCCCGCATCTAAAACGGCTGCACAGCTTGTACCAGACACTGCGCGAAGCGCGCACCATCCGCGGTGCGATTGATTTTGAAACCACTGAAACCCGCATTATTTTTAACGAGCAGCGCAAAATCGACGCGATTGTGCCGGTAAAGCGCAACGACGCGCACAAGCTTATTGAGGAATGCATGCTCTGCGCTAATGTGGCGACTGCCCGCTTCTTTGAGGAGTATAAGCTGCCCATTCTGTACCGCGTGCATCAAGGCCCCGGCGAAGAAAAGCTGGAAAACCTGCGTGGGTTTCTCGGCGAACTCGGCCTGGAGATGCGCGGTGGCGAAACGCCATCGCCTATGGACTACCAGGTCCTGCGCAGCCAGATTGGCGACCGCCCGGACGCCCATATTATTGAAACCATGTTGCTGCGGTCTTTGAGCCAGGCGGTGTACCAGCCTGAGAACAAAGGCCACTTTGGCCTGCACTACGCCGCCTACGCGCACTTCACCTCGCCGATTCGTCGCTACCCGGACTTGTTGGTGCACCGGGGTATCCGTCGGGTGATTCGCTCGGATATGTCCAGCAAGCGCGTCAAGCGGATGAAAGCGGCCCCCATTCCAGAAGAGCATATATTCCCCTACGACATGCAGGCGATGCTGACGTTTGGCGAGCAGTGCTCCATGACCGAGCGGCGCGCAGACGACGCCACCCGGGACGTGGATGCCTGGCTCAAATGCGAGTTCCTGCAGGAGCGGGTTGGCGAGACTTTCAATGGCGTTGTGGCCGCGGTCACCAGCTTTGGCATGTTTGTGGAATTGTCTGACCTCTATATTGAAGGCCTTGTGCATATCAGTGCGCTGCCGGCAGACTATTATCACTTTGATCGCGCCAAGCAGCGGTTGGTCGGCGAGCGCAGCGGCCGTAACTTCAAGCTGGGCGATGGGGTTAGCGTTCAAGTGGCCAGAGTCGATCTGGATGATAAGAAGGTCGATCTGGAATTGATCGATAGCGGCTCGAATAAATCAGGTAAAAAATCTGCCAGCGGATCGGGCAAGCCGTCAGGCAAGTCGAGCCGCAAGTCCGGCACTAACTCTGGCTCCAACTCTGGCTCCAAGAAGGGTGGCTCGCGCTCCCAGACCGCAGCGGGTAAAAAAGACGGTGGTGGCAGGAAGCCTCGCGGCAAGAAGCCCGGGCAATCAGCTCAAAAAAGCGCGGGCAAGCAAAGCAGTAATACGCAGAGCGCCAGTAAAAAAGCAGCGCCAGCCAAGAACACTGAAGGCAAAAGTACTGGCGGCAAACCCAAACAAAAAAGCAGTAGGGCCGGTAAGGATGGGAATGCTGGGAATGCTGGGAACAAGAGTGGCGGGCGCTCGGGTGGGCGCCGGCGTCGGTAGCCATGGAGTCCGTGTTTGGTTTGCATGCGGTTGACGCACTACTGCGACAGCACCCCGACACTATCCAGCAGCTGTGGGTGCAGGCTGGGCGCAGCGACAAGCGCATAGCCGGCATTATTGAGCTGGCCACCAATCAGGGCGTTGCCCTGCAAGCGGTGCCCCGCGCTGAGCTTGATGGCAAAGTCAGCGGCCGGCATCAAGGCGTGATAGCTGAGGTGCGCGGCACCCAGCGCGCCTGGGATGAGGCGCGCTTATTGCAGCATCTCGAAGCGCTTGAACATCCCGCACTATTACTAATCCTGGACGGCGTCACCGACCCTCACAATCTGGGCGCCTGCTTGCGCAGCGCTGATGCCGCCGGTGTCGATGCCGTTGTGGTTCCAAAGGACAAGTCGGCAGACCTCACTCCTACGGTGCGTAAGGTAGCCTGCGGTGCCGCAGAATCCATGCCCTTTGTGCGCGTTACTAATCTCGCTCGAACGCTGGATGCCTTGAAAAGCAGCGGTGTCTGGTTATATGGCACGGCTGGCGAAGCCGACGCTCTGGTCTACGACTGCGATTTCAAAGGCCCGGCGGCTATCGTTATGGGCGCTGAGGGCAGTGGGCTGCGCCGGCTCACCCGCGAAGCCTGCGATCAACTGCTGTGCTTGCCCATGGCCGGTGACGTCAGCTCTTTGAACGTGTCTGTCGCCACCGGAATTTGCCTGTTTGAGGCGGTTCGTCAGCGTCGCTAGGGGCTTGTTAACTCCCGCCGAAACGCGCTCGCATATAGCTTTTTTCACTCTGATTACCTTGCTTGCTATGGCCAGACTTAGCCTGTAGACTTCGCCGCTCAAAATTTGACCGACGTGAACAACACGCCGGATCTCCTTGCTACACCGCATCCACACGGGAATGACGGGTAGCTTAATCCGAAAGGAGCCGCTAAATGCGACACTATGAAATCGTGTTCATGGTCCATCCTGACCAGTCTGAACAAGTGCCCGGAATGATTGAGCGCTACACGGCCGCTATCCAAAAAGACGGTGGCACTGTGCACCGCCTTGAAGATTGGGGCCGCCGCCAGCTCGCATACCACATCAACAAAATCCATAAAGCCCACTACGTTCTGATGAATGTAGAGGCCAGCAATGATGCTATGGAAGAGCTCACCACCACCTTCCGTTTCAACGATGCCATCATCCGTAACCTGGTGATTCGTCGCGACGAGCCGGTGACAGAAGAGTCACTGATCATGAAGCAGGAAAAAGAACAGCGTGAGCGCAAAAGCCGCTACGAAGAGCGTCAGGCTTCAGAGCCTGCCCCCGCCGCTGAACCCGCAGACGACAGCGCAGCTGAACCTGCCGGTGAAACATCTGATGCATCCGAAGACGATGCTGACGATGATACAGACGCGTAATTAGGAGAATTGACTCATGGCCCGTTTTTTTCGTCGTCGCAAGTATTGCAAGTTCACTGCCGAAGGCATCAAAGAGATCGATTACAAAGATATCGATACGCTGAAGCAGTACATCACTGAAACCGGCAAGATCGTACCTAGCCGTATCACTGGTACCAAAGCGCGTTACCAACGCCAGCTCGCAACAGCAGTCAAGCGTGCTCGCTATCTGGCCTTGTTGCCGTACTCGGACGCGCATCAATAAGCGACCGATTGTTTTAAAGCGTATCTGGCACCTTCAGTATGAAGGTCATGCTCAAGAGAGCTAGCCTATGAAAGCCGTTGCTGAATACGTGATGCGGGGTCGCAGTCAGGCCCTTTGGGTGGCAGTGCTAGGCGCTAGCACCCTGATGTTTGCATGGCTAAGCGCCGCGGTATTGGCCTTGGTCACCCTGCGCAGAGGCGCCACCGAAGGTGGCTACCTGCTGGCGTGGGCGGTGTTACCCGCCGGGTTTTTGTTGGGGGTTTTCGGCGACGCAGGCCCTTTGGGCATCGTCGTTGGCACCACAGTTTTAGCGGTTCTGCTGCGTGTGACGGTGTCCTGGCAGCTCACGCTATGCGCCAGCAGCCTGATTGGCCTGCTGACCGGATTAAGCATGCTCTGGCTGGGTGAGAACTACCTGCAGCAGCTTGAAGCGTATTTTGCCGAGCTGTTTGGCAATTTGCAGGCCCAATTCGAGCGTGTCGAAAGTGCTGGTGGTAGTGAAGTTGCGCAAGGGCAGGAAATTACGCTGGTCGCACCGGGCGCCACCACCATCGCCGGTTTGCTAGGGCTGATGAACGCCATTAGTTGTATAGCGAGCCTGCTGCTGGCGCGCTGGTGGCAGGGCAGTTTGTACAACCCGGGAGGCTTCCGAACGGAGTTTCACGGGCTGCGGTTTGACGTTGCGACGGCTGCCGTGTTGGTTTTACTGATGCTGGGTATCAGCAGTTTAGGGCTGGCTTATCGGCCCTGGGCCGCATTGTTTGGTATCCCTTTGTCATTAGCGGGTTTGGGTCTGGTTCACGCCAGAGCGGCTCAGCGAGGGCAGGGGGCGATGTATCTAACGGTGTTCTACTTACTGTGGATCCTGTTTGATGCAGTAAAGGTAATAGTGATCGGCTTGGCCGTTGCGGATAGCTGGATAGATTTCCGCAGCCGCTGGAACAAGCCGGATGATAAAACGAATTCAGATAACGAGTGAGGAAAGCAGAATGGACGTAATCCTGCTGGAGAAAATTGGTAACCTTGGCGACCTTGGCGATAAGGTTACTGTTAAGCCGGGATACGGCCGCAACTTCCTGATTCCTCAGGGTAAAGCGGTACCGGCTACCAAAGATAACGTAGCCATGTTCGAAGCGCGCCGTGTCGAGCTGGAAGCGGCTGCGGCTGAAGCCCTGGCAGCTGCCGAAGCCCGGGCTGAAAAAATTCGCGAGCTGGGCGTTATAACCATCGAAGCGAATGCGGGCGAAGAGGGCAAGCTGTTCGGCTCTATTGGCACGCGTGATATTGAAGACGCCGTGACAGCCGCTGGCGTTGAAATCAACAAGTCTGAGATTCGCCTGCCCGAAGGCGCGCTGCGTGATCTGGGCGAGTACCAGATCGAGCTGCACCTGCACTCAGATATTGATATCGCCATTGAGCTGCATATCGTTCCAGAGGAATAAGGCGGCTATACGGCTGCATTCATTAGGCCGTAATAAAAAAGGTGAGAGTAAAAAGGGCGAGAGTAAAAAGGCGAGAGTAAAAAAGGCGAGCGCAGAATGCTCTTTCTGTGACTCGCCTTTTTTGTTTCTACCGCGGTCTCGATTTCTTTTCCCCGCGGTTTGACGCACAATCGTTGGTTCCCTATCAATAAACATTCTCGGTAATGCAAGACAGCGAATACCCCACCGACTTCGTTCCCTATAACGAAGACCCGGAAATTGCGTCCATCAAGATGGCGCCGCACTCTATCGAAGCCGAGCGCTCGGTATTGGGAGGCGTTCTATTATCCGGGGATAACTGGGACGCGGTTGCCGAGCTAGTTACCCATACCGACTTTTACCGCGCCGACCACCGGCTGATTTTTCGCCACATGATGCGCCTGGCAGACACCAGTCAGCCCATTGACCCTGTCACCGTCGCCGATGGCCTAAACGCCAGCGATGAGTTGGAAGCGGCTGGCGGCTTCGCGTATTTGGCGGAACTGGCAGAATCGACCCCCAGCGCGTCCAATATTCGGGCCTATGCCACCGTGGTACGCGACCGCGCGGCGCTGCGCCATCTGATTCAGGCCGCGCAGGATATTGCCGATTCCGGCTATCACCCGGAAGGCCGCAGCTCCGACGAGCTCATCGACGAAGCTGAACGCAAGATCATGCAGATCTCCGAGCAGGGCCCTAAAGCCGGTGGCCCGCAAGAGGTTAATCCGCTGCTCTCCAAGGCGGTTAACCGTATCGAAGAGCTGTATAGCTCCGGCGGCGATATTACCGGCTTGAGCACCGGTTACACCGAGTTGGACGGCATGACCTCTGGCTTACAGCAGTCTGATCTGGTGATTGTGGCCGGTCGTCCCTCCATGGGTAAGACCGCGTTTGCCATGAATCTGGTCGAGCACGCGGTGCTTAACCAGGACAAGCCCATCCTGGTATTCAGCATGGAGATGCCGGCGGATCAGTTGATTGTGCGGATGCTTTCGTCGATCGGGCGCATTGATCAAACCCGCATCCGCAACGGTAAGCTGGAACAGGAAGATTGGCCCAAACTCTCCAGCGCGGTAACCAAGCTGAAAGACATGCCGCTGTACATTGACGATACGCCGGCGCTGACGCCCACTGAAATTCGCTCACGTGCGCGCCGCATCTCACGCGAAAACGGCGGGCTGGGCATGATCATGGTCGATTACATGCAGCTCATGCGTGTAGCGGGATTCAGTGAAGGGCGTACCGCGGAAATCTCGGAAATTTCCAGAAACCTGAAGGCTATAGCCAAAGAGTTTTCTTGCCCGATGGTGGCTTTGTCGCAGTTGAATCGGTCACTGGAGCAGCGGCCCAATAAACGCCCGGTCAACTCCGACTTGCGTGAATCGGGCGCGATCGAGCAGGACGCCGACGTCATCATGTTTATCTATCGGGATGAGGTCTATAACGAAGACAGTCCCGATAAGGGCGTGGCGGAAATCATTATCGGCAAGCAGCGTAACGGCCCTATCGGTATCTGTAGGCTCGCCTTTATCGGTCAGTTCACGCGCTTTGAAAATCTCGCCCGGGGCGGTGCTGACGGCTACTAGCCGCAGACGGTAAAAACGTCAGCAGTAGACGCCAGGGCTCCTTACTTAAGAATTTTGCTTCAAGAATCTTGATCCAAGACTCCTGCTTCAAGAGTCTTATCTCAGGAGAGCGCCGCTCTAATCTTCTGCAGTTCGGCGATAGCGTCCTCAGCGGAACTCAACTCACCGGTAGATTCGGGTAGCGCGGCTGGCGCTGCAATTTCCATTTTCTCGCCGCGCATCACTCGCGCGCAGCAGTCTCTGTAGGCTTCCCGAAACAGCGGCCAGGTTCTGGATTCGGGTTCATTGGCCAGCGTAAACCAGTCGGTATGGCGGCCGGCAAAATACACCGCCGGATGGCTCCACGCTTGCGCTGATTTAGGGCTGCGCGCTTCGCAGGCTTCTCTATAGGCACTGCGCGCATCAGGCAGGCCTAAATCACGCAGACTGTCGTGGCAGCATTCGATCATGCGATGCAGGGTGGGCAGGTACTCACTGGACTCGATGGCGTGCTTGGCACCGCGCAGCAGTTGCTCGGTGGGAAAGTCTCGCAAGGACTCCAGCCACAGTTTCTTCACCTGATTCAGCTGCTCGCTGTCCGGATAGGCGGCGTAAAACTGGTTGTGATAGTTCAGCCGAAACAGCGCGAACACCTGATTGATGGTATCGATCTGTTCATCGCTTACCGCCTGATTGTGATGAGAGCTGCGAGGAGAGCCGCGCTCAGTTTGCCCAGCTGCGGTCGGTGAGGTCTGCGGCGAGGCTTCGATCTCGCGTGCGACCTGTTGCGCTAGCGTCTTGCTGTCTTTCATTGCTCGCACTTCCGTTTAATGCGTCATCGCGTCGTGCCCAGTGGTATTTTACATGCTGCAGAAACTTGGTGTTCCAGCTTTTGTATAGGGTGTTGGACTCTTTCCAGAATAGTACGAACTCTGGCACCAGGCCTTCCGCAAATTCCGGATCAATATGGGACATTCGCAGGATATCGAATACATCTTCGGACGGCTGCCAGTTCTCGGGAATACGGCTGGGCTCAGTGTCGTGGGCCAGCGATGAGGTAAAGCGCGCCCATTGGCGTCGAACGTGTTGAACAAATTTGGAGTTGAGACCCTGTTCCTTTGGGTTTCGCTCTCGCCAGTAGAGCACGAATTCCGGCACCGCATCGTCGATAAAGTCGCGGGTCACGCCGGTTTTCTCCAGCAAAAGTTCCAGCGCGTCTTCGCTGGGATACCAATCACCGTCCAGGCCTGCCTTCGGTGTTTGAAAGCGTTCACCGGCGTCTTGCTGCGCCTGACGCCAGCGGGTCAGTACGTGTTGGCGAAATTTGTTACCCCAGGCATGGGATACCTCGCCGCGCTCCCGCCAGTAGCAGATAAAGTCTTCAAGCTGGTCAACTGCGAACTGGCGCGGGATACGGTGGTTAAGCTGCAATAGCTGCAGCAGGTCTTCCTCAGGTGTCCAGTTGGCGCCAATCAGGTGGGCGGCCGGTGCTCCGGCTTCGGCCAGCGCGGGCCGCGTCCCGGTGTGCTGGGCAGCGGGCGCGCGAACGGGGCTCGCAGCCGCCTGTGATTCATTCAATGCAAACACCAGCACGTCGGATTCCAATAAAGGCGGCGATTCGGTGAGAATAAGGCCTTTATCGACCAGGCTGCGGCTGACACGGTGCAGATCAACCACGCTCCAGAAGGGCAGGGCGTTAAGCAGCCAGTCGCGCTCGATGCGCAGCCAGCTCAGCCCGCCATGGGTTTGGCTGTCCCGATGGCGAAACAGGTCTGCTAGCTGCTGCAGCAAAATCGCTTCTTCCAGACCAATGGCCTGGGCCAGCCCCGGTGAAAACACCAGCGCCTGCTCGGGAATGATGGATGAATCGGACATGCCGGGCCTTAGGTTTTCGGGCCGGATATATTAGAGGATGAACGCGCAAATCCCTAATGTTCACTGTGGCAGTTCTACCAGCTCTGCTAGCATGCGGGCTATAACCGGTGAAAGGATGCCCATGGCCAAAAGCAAGACTAAAACGGCTTTCGTTTGCAACGAATGCGGCAGCGAGTTCAGCAAATGGCTGGGCCAATGCACCGACTGTGGCACCTGGAATTCTGTTGTCGAATTCCGACTGGGCACCCCAGCCAAAGGCGGCAGCCGACCCTCCCTGGCGGGAAAAGGGGGCTATAGCGGCGCGCTGGCAGAGGCCAAAGTTCTCAACGAGATCGATCTGGATGACGTGCCGCGGTTTACCACCGGCATGCTGGAATTTGATCGCGTGCTGGGCGGTGGGCTGGTGCCGGGTTCGGCCATTCTGGTGGGCGGCAACCCCGGTGCGGGTAAGTCCACACTTCTGCTGCAGACCCTGTGCAAGCTGGCCGGAAGCATGCCTGCTCTGTATATCACCGGAGAGGAATCCCCCCAACAGGTCGCCATGCGTGCGCGCCGCCTTAAGCTGCCGGTCGATCAGCTGCGGCTGATGTCAGAAACCAGCGTCGAGGCTATTCAGGCCTCCGCCGAGCAGTATCAGCCCAAAGTACTGGTCGTAGATTCCATTCAGGTGGTGCATAGCGATGAGCTGACGTCTGCGCCCGGTTCCGTGTCACAGGTGCGCGAATGCGCCGCGTGGCTGACGCGTTTTGCCAAACAAACCGGCACGGTGTTGTTCCTGGTCGGCCATGTCACCAAAGACGGCTCGCTAGCGGGCCCCAAAGTGCTGGAGCATATGATCGATTGCTCGATTCTGCTGGAGGATACGGCGGATTCACGCTTTCGCACCCTGCGCGGGCAAAAGAATCGCTTCGGTGCGGTGAACGAGCTAGGTGTGTTTGCCATGACCGGCGAAGGCTTGCGTGAAGTCAAAAACCCCTCTGCTATCTTTTTGAACCGCGACAACGAGCCTGCGTCCGGTTCCATTGTGGTTGCGGTGTGGGAGGGCACGCGCCCGCTGTTAGTGGAGATTCAGGCTTTGGTGGATGACTCCCAGCTCGCCAATCCTCGCCGCGTTGCCGTTGGCCTGGACCAAAACCGCCTGAACATGTTGTTGGCGGTATTACACCGCCACGGGGGCTTGCAGGTGGGCGATCAGGATGTGTTTGCCAATGTGGTGGGCGGCGTCCGGGTTTTAGAGACCAGCGCAGATTTGGCGGTGTTATCGGCAATCGTATCCAGCTTCCGTGACCGCGTGCTGCCCCGCGAATGGGTGATCTTTGGTGAAGTCGGTTTGTCCGGCGAGATCCGGCCCGTGCCCAGCGGTCAGGAGCGCATCGCCGAGGCGGCCAAGCACGGGTTCACTCGTGCCATCGTGCCCAGGAGCAATATGCCCAAACAGCCGATTAGCGGCATGCAGGTGGTGGGCGTGAGCAAGTTGAGCGAAGCCTTGGCGGCGCTGGACGTCTAGGCTGTTAAGTAGGGATAGAGGCAGTAACACCGGCAAGAATACAGACAAACGCGAGGCAGCAGGATGAGTAAACGCGAACGCGGACTGCACGAACTGTATCAACAGGACCCGCAGGTCGCAGAAGAAATACTGTTCGGTCGCCGTCGGTTTTTGTCGCACCTGGGTGGCATGAGCGCGATTCTGGGTGCCGAGATTGTGTTTGGCCGCTTTATGCCCGCTGGCCTGATTCCTGCGGCACTGGCTGAAACCACGGAGCCCTTTGCCATACCCGGCAAGCATCCCGGCCTAATCGTGTTAAATGACAGACCGTTGAATGCCGAGACACCCCCGCATCTGCTCGATGATGAGATTACCCCGGCGAACCGGCTGTTTGTGCGCAACAACGGCGTTCCGCCTGTGGAAGTCGATCCGGCATCCTGGGCGCTCACCATAGACGGGGAAGGGGTAAAAAAGCCTGTTCGTTTCACGCTGGACGAACTGAAATCCCGGTTCCGTCACCGCAGCTATCAACTCACGCTGGAATGCGGCGGCAATGGTCGCAGCGAAATGTACCCACCCGCCGCGGGCAATCAATGGACTACCGGCGCGGTAGGCTGCCCACAGTGGACCGGCGTAAGGCTGCGCGACGTGCTGCGCGCCAGCGGACTCAAGGACAGCGCCGTGTATGTCGGGTATTACGGCGCCGATACCCATCTCAGCGGTGATCCTGCAAAGATTCCGATTTCTCGCGGTGTGCCAATCAGCAAGGCGATGGATAAATATTCACTGATCGCCTGGGCCATGAACGGCAAGGACATACCGGCGCTGCACGGACACCCTCTGCGTATGGTGATTGGGGGCTGGCCGGCATCCACGTCCGGTAAGTGGCTCAATCGGATTAGCGTGCGCGACCGCATTCACGACGGACCCAAAATGGGCGGTTATTCCTATCGCGTACCCTGCGAGCCAGTGCAGCCTGGAAGCGACGTGCCTGAGTCGGATATGTGCATTATTGAATCGATGCCGGTGAAGTCATTGGTGACCTGGCCCAAGTCGGGTTGGGTGCAGCCGCTCAACAAAACCCTGGCCGTGCGCGGCCATGCCTGGGCAGGTGACCTCGCCATCAGTGATGTCGACGTCTCTATCGACTTCGGTCAGACCTGGCAGCCTGCGCGCGTGCGCAAAGCGGCAAACCGATTGGCCTGGCAGCATTGGTCGGCAGATCTGGAGTTCCCCAAACCCGGTTACTACGAGGTGTGGGCGCGGGCCACCGACACCTCTGGCATTTCTCAGCCCATGGTGGTGCCGGGCTGGAACCCCAAGGGCTACTTGAATAACGCCACACATCGGATTGCGGTGAAGGTGTCGTGAGTCTGCTAAACGCCGCCAAGCCGCAAAAGCTGGGTCAGCAAGAAAAAAGGGGTCAGAGTCATGACTCTGACCCCTTTTTAGCTCTTTTAGACCGAGCAACCCTGCTACTCATCAGCCTACTGCTCTGGCCCCTCACCGCTGCAGGCGAAGACATCGATCCAGCGTCTGGCTTGAAAATCGCCCCCGGCATGGAGCAGGTTAAAGCCCAGTGCGGCGTGTGCCATTCAACCCGGCTGGTAACCCAAAACCGCGCCGACCGTGAAGGCTGGCTAAAGTTGATCCGCTGGATGCAGGAGACGCAAGGCCTGTGGCCACTGGGCCCCGCAGAGCCAGAAATTCTCGACTATCTCGCCAGCCAATACGGCCCGCAGCAGCGCGGCCGCCGAGCGCCGCTTGAGGTTAGTTTCGAGGAGTAACGGCAAAAAGGTGTCTAAAAAGGGGTCAGAGTAACTTTTCTTCCGGTTTGAACAGCCAGCAAACGCAAAGCGTCGACAGAAAAGTTACTCTGACCCCATTTTTACCTACTTCAGCTTCTTGTACTTCACCCGTTTCGGTGTGGCGTCAGCGCCGAGTCGCTGGATGCGATCTTCTTCGTAGTCGGTGAAGTTGCCTTCGTGGAAGACCACGCCGCCGTCGTCTTCGTAGGCCAAAATATG
The DNA here is from genome assembly GCA_043585095.1 of Cellvibrionales bacterium. Lineage (GTDB taxonomy): Bacteria > Pseudomonadota > Gammaproteobacteria > Pseudomonadales > Halieaceae > JANQIO01. The sequence continues at coordinate 2,973,752 of CP121321.1, read as the reverse complement.
GGTGGCCACGCGGTCCAGGAACCAGCGATCGTGCGAGATGATCAGCGCTGAACCCGGGAACGCCAGAATGGCTTCTTCCAGGGCGCGCAGGGTTTCCACGTCCAGATCGTTGGTCGGTTCGTCCAGCAGCAACACGTTGGCCCCCTGTTTTAGCAGCTTGGCCAAATGCAATCGGTTGCGCTCACCACCGGAAAGATCCTTGACGAACTTCTGCTGATCGCTGCCTTTGAAGTTGAAGCGGCCGCAGTAGTTGCGCGAGCCCACTTCGTAGCTGCCAATGGTCAGGTTGTCGTGGCCGTCGGAAATCTCTTCCCAAACGGTTTTGCTGCCATCGAGGTCGTCGCGGCTCTGGTCAACATAAGCGATGTCTACTGTGTCACCAATGCGCACCGTGCCGCTATCGGCTTCTTCCGCCCCGGTTAGAATGCGGAACAGCGTCGACTTACCCATGCCGTTGGCGCCAATAATGCCGACAATGGCACCTTTGGGTACGGTGAAGCTCACATTGTCGAGCAGCAGCCGATCGCCGAAGCTTTTAGTGAGGCCGTCCACTTCAATGACCAGATCTCCCAAACGCTGCCCGGGTGGGATGTAGATCTCATTGGTCTCGTTGCGTGACTGGAACTCTTGCGACTGCAGGTCTTCAAAGCGCTGCATGCGGGCCTTGCTCTTGGCTTGCCGTCCCTTGGGATTAGAGCGCACCCACTCCAGCTCTGCCTTGATGGTTTTCTGCAGGCTCGCTTCCTGGCGTTGCTCCATCTCCAGCCGCTGCTCTTTTTGCTCCAGCCACGACGAGTAATTGCCCTCGTAGGGAATACCGCGGCCCCGGTCCAGCTCCAGAATCCAGCCGGCGGCGTTATCCAGAAAATAACGATCGTGGGTAATCGCCACCACAGTGCCGGGGAAGTCCAGCAGGAAGCGCTCCAGCCAACCCACACTCTCGGCGTCCAGGTGGTTGGTGGGCTCGTCTAGCAGGATCATATCGGGGTTCGACAGTAGCAGGCGGCACAGCGCCACCCGGCGCCGCTCGCCGCCGGAGATAGTGGTGACGTCAGCGTCCCAGGGCGGCAACCGCAGCGCGTCGGCGGCAATCTCCAGCCGTGTTTCCAGGTTGTGCGCATCGGTGGCCTGAATGATGTCTTCCAACTCGGCCTGGCGCTTGGCCAGCGCATCGAAATCGGCGTCTTCTTCGGCGTAGGCGGCGTACACCTGGTCCAGCTCGGTCAGCGCATTTTTGGCCTCTGCCACGCCTTCTTCGACGTTGCCCCGCACGTCCTTGTCGGGATCGAGCTGTGGCTCCTGCGGCAGATAGCCAACCTTGATGCCGGGCTGCGGGCGCGCTTCACCCAGAATGTCGGTATCAAGGCCCGCCATAATGCGTAACAGCGTCGATTTACCGGCGCCGTTCAGGCCCAGCACGCCGATTTTGGCGCCGGGGAAAAACGACAGTGAAATATCTTCAAGAATTTTGCGTTTCGGCGGTACCACCTTGCCGACGCGATTCATGGTGTAGACGTACTGTGCCATATGACCTCCGCTGTAAGGCGGGCGATTTTCCGGTTTATCCCAGCCCTGTCAACGATTGCCTTGCTAGCCGGGGTATCGGTTTGTTATACCTTGTCGCATGAAAATCAAACATGTAGCGACGCTTCTCTTTGTTACCGTTTTCGCCACAGCCTGTTCAAACGACCCCGGCTATCAGGTCTACAAAGCCTATGTGAACGAGCACCTTGCTGACCTTACGTTGATCAGGCTTAACGGTGTCGCGCGTACCGTGCCATCGTTCGCCGTGGATTACCGCGACCTGCCCGATTTCGCCGCCATTGAAGATGTAAAAGAGCGCAAACAGGCATTTTTCAACTACCTGCGCCCCGCCATCGAATACCGCAACCAACTCAATGCCGAGAGACAAAAGCTGCTCGGCGCTGTCGCCTTGCGCCAGCAACTGGGGCTGCCGTTTAGCACAGCCGATGAGGAGTTTCTGGCGATGTTGCGCGAGCGCTACAAAGTGAAAGAGGATGTCAGCACCGCAGATGCCATTGTGATCCTGCAGCGCCGGTTGGGCCGTATTCCGGAATCCCTGGTGTTGGCCCAGGCAGCATTGGAGTCGGGCTGGGGGGGCTCACGATTTGCCCGCAAGGCCAACAACTTGTTTGGCCAGTGGTGCTACACAAAGGGCTGCGGCCTGGTACCGTCCAGGCGCAATAGCGGTGCGGCTCATGAAGTGCAAAAGTTCGACACGGTCTATGACGCCATCACGGCCTATTACCGCAACCTCAATACGCACCCGGCCTACCAGCACGTGCGCGAGATTCGGGAAGAGGCGAGGGCGAAGCAGCAACCTCTGCAGGGCGTCGAGCTAGCCACCGGTCTGGAGCGTTACTCCGAGCGGGGCGAGGAATACATCAAAGAAGTGCAGCAGGTCATTCGATTCAACAATCTGGAAAAGCCCTTGCCAGCCGATGTATTGCCCGCGCGAGGTTAGTGGCTAAAAGATTTACAGCTTCGTGCTGTACTGCAAGAGCGGACTCTACCCAACCTCGGTTCACGCCACTCATTCGCGCCACTCCCGCTTACGTAACTTATTCGCACGTCACTGACAAACTAGCGTCAGGATTCTGGCGGATAAGCGCCATCGGCGCCCCTGCGCAGGAAGGGCTGCGAAAACCAATGGAAGCGTCCACTGGCGGCACGCGCCGTGCAGTTATAGCGCGAACGCCCCGCTGGCAGTGGTCGGTCGGCCTGCACCGTGACGGTATTACCATCGATGTGTTTGGATATGGCGTCGGTCTGGCCACTGGCATAGCAGGCTAAGCCGTTGGCTAAGGCCTTATCTGCGAGTTCCAGTATTAGCACTGGCCGCGTGACCGACCTGGGCAGCACGCCATCGATAAGCTCGGCACCGCTCTCGTCCTGCAAGGCAGTTTCCTCAAGCGGCATCGGTAACGACTGCAGCTTCAGCTCGAAATTCGACGTCGCGCCGTAGCGCCCTCCCATCGGAAAGCGCGGCATCGCCAGGGCATCCTGCCCCCGTACGGCCCCCGAAGCCTGACTCATGCCAAGAAAGCCGAGATCGCTGAGAAGCTCCAGCAAGGATTGGTCAAACTCGCCGTAGGGGAATGCCAGCACGCGATGCTGCTGGCCAGTATGCAATGTGATGTCGCGCTCGGCCTTTAATAACTCTTTCTGCACTGCGGCACGCCAGGGCGCCAGCTCGGCCCCGGGCTCGCGTCTGGCAAAGTGGGGGTGCTTAACGCTGTGGTTGGCGATGGCCGCGCCGTTGTTGGCCATCTCGATAATCTGCTCCCAGTTCAGGAAGTGGCTGCTGCTGCCCACGGGTCCAGTATTCACAAAGATCACAAAAGGCCAATTCCGCGCCTTCAATAGCGGATAGGCCGATTCGTAAATTGATGGATAGCTGTCATCGAAGGTAATCAGCACGGCGTCGTCTGGTGGGGCTTGCTGATTCCTAAGTCGGTCGGTGACCGTCTCTAAATCGACTACCTTCAGACCTGAGGCGGCGATGAGCTCAAGGTGTTCTTCAAACAGGGCGGGGCGGGTGCTGGTGGCCGCCGGTGTGTCATCACTAATATGGTGGTACTGCAGGATCACCAGAGCGTTAGAGAAAGGCGCCCAGGCTAACAACGCCAGCGCAGCGAGGGCCAGATGGCACTGGTTCCTGCCGGCGGGCCGTCTTTTTACGCTGAATAGATTTACAGTGAATGGCGGCATCGCTTTACGCATTCATCCAGTATCGCAAACCAGCCAAAAGAGGTCACGCGGGCCGGCGAGACTGCTAGATGCTAGGTAATGGGTGCCATGCTGGGATCGTCCGGATCTTCGAGTAACTCGGGGGGCTCATGCTCTTCATTGAAGGCTTCAACATGGCGCTCTACGGCCTGATTGAGGCGTCCATATCGGGCAATGTGAAATAACGCATCGCCGGAGTACACCAGGGGCAAGTTAGTCCGTCCGATGACGACACCCGCGTGGCTGGCGCTGATCTCGGCCTCCATGGCGCCCAGTGGGTCGGCGACCATGCCGATGACTTGATTGCGCTCAACGCGGGCACCCAGGGGCACCAGGGTGCGCAATACACCGCTCTCTGGCGCTCGCACCCAGTAGGTCTGATCGCTAAATGTGGTGGTTTGTTTCGAGGACTTACGCCGACTCGCGGGCAGCATGCCAATCTCTCGCATGACATTAATAATGCCCTTTACTCCTGCGCGAATGTAAACCTCGTCAAAGCGCAGGGCCTCCCCCGCCTCGTACAGAATCACCGGTATCCCCAGATCGCCGGCGCACTGCCGCAATGAGCCATCGCGGATGCGCGAGTCCAGCGCCAGTGGCACGCCAAAGGCCTCGGTCATGGCTTTAGTGCCGGGGTGTTCAAGGTCAGCCCGAATCTGGGGGAAATTGCTACGGTGGCGCGAGCCCGTATGTAAATCGATGCCATGCGTGCACTTGCTGACAATCTCTTCAATAAAGGTGTGGGCGACGCGGCCCGCCAGTGAGCCTTTGGCGGAGCCGGGAAACACCCGATTGAGGTCACGGCCGTCTGGCAGATAGCGCGATTGATTCAGAAAACCGTGCACGTTTACGATAGGAATAGCCAGCAGGGTGCCGCGCAGGTTTCTCAGTGATTTGCTCTGTAGCAGGCGGCGAATAATTTCTACGCCGTTAATTTCGTCGCCGTGTATGGCGGCGGAAATAAACAGGGTGGGGCCATCTTTTTTGCCGCGTATCACCTTCACCGTCATGGATAGATCATCGTGGGTATAGGTGGGCGCAACGCGAAGATCCACCTCTTCGCGCTGGCCGGCTTCGATGCTGGCGCCGTTGATGGTGAATGGGGCAGGTTTTTTCGTTGCCACGTCGGATTCTCTATAAGCCGATCAAGACGAGCGGCGGATCAGTGCACTTTAATTCAGTACGATAGCTTATCCCAATAAATCTATCCGCGCGTACGGCGACCTCGTGGTTTGTGTTCCGCCGCGGCCTCCTCAACGAATTTAATGACCTGACCTGCGACGTCCTTACCCGTCGCATCTTCAATGCCGCCCAGCCCTGGCGACGAGTTGACTTCCATGATCAGCGGGCCACGGGTAGAGCGCAGCATGTCTACACCGGCCACATGCAGGCCCATGGTCTGGGCAGCCTTCACAGCCGTAGCGCGCTCGGTAGGTGTGAGTTTGACGAGTTCAGCCCTGCCGCCACGGTGCAGATTGGAACGGAACTCGCCATCCGCGGCAGTGCGCTGCATCGCGGCGAACACGCGACGTCCGATCACAAAGGCACGAATATCACTGCCGCCTGCTTCCTTGATGAACTCCTGCACGAGGAAGTCTGCCTCCAATTCCTGAAACGCATCGATCACCGATTCCGCGGCTTTGAAGGTTTCGGCTAGCACCACGCCGCGACCCTGTGTGCCTTCCAGCAGTTTGAGCACCAGCGGCGCACCGCCGACCATCTTGATCAACTGCCGGGCATTGGCGACATCATGAGCAAAGCCGGTGCGGGGCATACCCAGGCCTTTGCGTGACAGCAACTGCAGTGCGCGCAGCTTGTCGCGGCTGCGCCCCAGGGGAATCGATTCCGTCAGGCAGTACACGCCCATCATTTCAAACTGGCGAATCACCGCCGTGCCATAAGCGGTAACCGAGGCGCCGATTCTTGGAATCACCGCATCAAAACCTTCCAGCATCTGGTCTTTGTAGATAATCCCCGGCTTCGACGAGCTAATGTCCATGTAGCACTTGAGGATGTCGATCACCTGTACCTCGTGCCCTTTCTGTTCGGCGGCCTCGACAAGACGACGTGTAGAGTAAAGTTTGGCGTTGCGGGACAGAATGCCGATTTTCATAAGAGACCTCTTTTTGGATAGCCAGTTGACTCGCTAGCCTTAAGCGAATGTAGGACACAGCGGCAGGCGCTGCGGTGGGGCGCTTTGGGCTTACTCGGGCGGCCGGCGGCTTTGGTAGGAGCGCGCCGGATCGACAAGGTAGCCCTGCTTCAGCGTGGTGCGGCCTAACAACATCCGAAATTTCATGCTGTCACGGTCGGTAAGCGTGATCTCGGCCGAAACAATGTTATCGCCGATCTGGATAGATGACAGGATAACGTACCGCAGCTCACTGTGCCCACCAGAGTCGCGGACCTGGCGTCTATCCAGCACAGGGGCTTCGCAAACTGTCACCGTATCGCTGTCATTTTGCATGGGGTGCATGGAGAATCGCACCCAGTCGTCACCGTCTTTGCTGAACGGTTCGACTGCGAAGGCATGCAGCGCGCTGGTGCGTGCACCGGTATCCACTTTGGCTTTGATGGCATCGATGCCCAGCTCTGGCAGCGCCACCCATTCACGCCATCCTAGCGTGACTTTGCTCATAGCGTTTTAGCCCTTAACGTGCTCGTCTGGAAGTTGCAGCGACTTACCGCGCCCAATGCCGTAGTACTCAATGTCAAAGTTTGCCACATAGCGCGGATCATACAGGTTCCGGCCGTCAATGATGAGTGGGCGCTTCATCAGTTTTTTCATCTGCTCAAAGTTCGGCGAGAAAAACGCCTTCCACTCAGTGCAGATCACCAGGCACTCGGCTCGCTTGAGCGCGTCTTCCTTGCTGTCGCAAAGGATTAAGTCCTTTCGGGGGCCATAGTGCTTGCGCGCGTTGTCCATGGCTTCCGGATCATAGGCCTGCACCGTGGCCCCTTGAGACCACAGCACATCCAGCACATAGGCAGAGGGCGCCTCGCGCAAGTCGTCGGTATTGGGTTTGAAAGACAGCCCCCACACGGCGATGCGGTAGCGTGACAGGTCAGCACCCAGGCAATTTAATACCCGCTCGCCCAGCTTGTTCTTCTGCCGCTGGTTGGTGTCGTGTACGGCAGTGATGATGGGTGCGACCTGGCCGTGATCTTTGGCCAGGTGTTTCAAGGCGCGGATATCCTTGGGGAAGCAAGAGCCGCCGTAGCCCGCCCCGGGGTAGATAAACTGATAGCCAATGCGCGGGTCGGCGCCGATGCCGCGTCGCACTTCTTCAATATCGGCACCCACCGCTTCAGCGATATTGGCCATCTCATTGATAAAGCTGATTTTGGTGGCCAGCATGGCATTGGCCGCGTACTTGGTCATCTCCGCCGAGCGCGGGTCCATGACCATGAGCTTGTCGCGGTTGCGGTTGTAGGCCTGATACATGATGCGCAGTTCTTCAATGGCCTGCTCTGACTCGGCACCGATAATTATTCGGTCGGGGCGGGTGGCATCGGCCACCGCAGACCCTTCTTTGAGAAATTCGGGGTTGGAGACCACGTCGAAGGGAATATCCTCATCGCGCTCGGCCAGGGCCTCGGCAATTGCTGCTTTCACTTTGTCCGCCGTGCCCACCGGCACCGTGGATTTGATGATCACGACCTTGCGCTCGGTCATTTCTAGCCCGATGGTGCGGGCGACATCGAGTACGTACTGCAGATCGGCCGCACCCTGACTATCCGAGGGTGTGCCGACGGCGATAAAGAGGAAATTGCCCGCGCGGACTGCGACATCGGCATTATCCGTAAAGCTGAGCAGTTTGTTGTCAATGCCTTCACGCAGCATGTGCGACAGGCCCGGCTCGTAAAAGGGTACCTCGCCGGCCTTCAGGCCTTTTACGCGACCCTTGTTAACGTCCATGCAGGTGACCCTGTGGCCAACATCTGCCATCGCGGCAGCTTGCACCAAACCCACATATCCACTGCCGAAAACGCTGATATCCATGAAATCGTCCAGCCGCCTTAAAAAACCGGGAGTTTATGTCAGTAATGTTACAGCAATACGAAAATCCAGGGCATCTAAAGGCTCGCTATCTGGCTATGGCTAGCGCGAGGCGGTAGACTTGCCGTCTTCATTTTAGTCGGTATTTCAGGGCCTCAGCCCGGGGAGCATGCATGTTTAATGACAGCCAAACCATTGCTGGATACGACGACGAGCTGTGGAACGCGATTCAGGCGGAAAACCGCCGTCAGGAAGAGCATGTCGAGCTGATTGCGTCCGAAAATTACGCGAGCCCGCGCGTGATGGAAGCCCAGGGTGGCTCCATGACTAACAAGTATGCTGAAGGTTACGCGCACAAGCGCTACTACGGCGGCTGCGAATACGTGGATGTGGCTGAAGAGTTAGCAGTTGAGCGCGTCAAAAAGCTTTACGGCGCAGCCTACGCCAATGTGCAGCCTCACTCGGGCTCGCAGGCTAACAGTGCAGTGTTTCAGGCACTGATCAAGCCGGGCGATACAATTCTGGGCATGAGCCTGGCCGATGGCGGGCACCTTACGCACGGCGCCGCCCCCAGTTTTTCCGGCAAGCATTACAACGCCGTCCAGTACGGCATCAACCACGACACCGGCCTGATTGACTACGATGAAGTCCAGCGTCTGGCCACCGAACACCAGCCGGCCATGATTATTGCCGGTTTTTCCGCTTACTCACGGGTGATGGACTGGGCGCGATTCCGCGAGATTGCTGACTCAGTGGGGGCGTACCTACTGGTGGACATGGCGCATATCTCGGGCCTTGCTGCGGTGGGCGAATATCCTAATCCTGTGCCCCATGCGCATGTGGTGACATCCACGACCCATAAGACCCTGCGCGGACCCCGCGGCGGCATCATTCTGTCCAATGCCGGCGAAGAGATTGAGAAGAAGCTGCAATCCGCGGTCTTCCCGGGCCAGCAAGGCGGCCCCCTGATGCACGTGATCGCCGCCAAGGCCGTGGCCTTCAAAGAAGCACTTGAACCGGATTTCAAAGCCTATCAGCAGCAAGTGATTGCCAACGCCCGCGTGATGGCGGCCACCTTTATGGCGCGTGGTATCGATATCGTCAGCGGCGGCACCGATAACCACCTGATGCTGGTCAACCTGATTGGCAAGGATTACACCGGTAAGGATGCGGACGCCGCCCTGGGCAGCGCCAACATTACTGTGAACAAGAACGCGGTTCCCAAGGACCCGCGGTCGCCTTTCGTTACATCTGGCTTGCGCGTTGGTACTCCCGCGATCACCACTCGCGGCTTCGGCGAAGCCGAAACCGAGCAGCTCACCCACTGGATGTGTGACGTGCTGGAAAGCCTCGAAAAGGGCAATAGCGAGCAAGTGATTGCCGAGGTTAAACAAAAAGTGTTGGATCTGTGCTCACGCTTCCCGGTGTACGGTGCTGCGCCAGCACCTGCCGCCATGGCGGCGCAGGCTTAAGCGTGCACTGCCCTTTTTGCGCAGCCGATGACACCAAGGTGATCGATTCCCGGCTGGTAGCAGAAGGGGATCAGGTGCGTCGGCGTCGCGAGTGCCTAAGCTGCTCTGAACGCTTCACCACCTACGAAGTCGCCGAACTGATGATGCCCAAAATCATCAAGCACAACGACAATCGCGAACCCTTCAACGAAGACAAGCTGCGCAGCGGCATCCAGCGAGCGCTGGAAAAGCGGCCCGTGGGCGTTGAAGAAATCGAAGCCGCCGTCGCCCAGATTAAACACACCCTGCAGTCTACCGGTGAGCGGGAAGTGAAATCCCGCGTGGTCGGCGAACTGGTCATGGACGCCCTGCGCGGACTGGACGATGTCGCCTACGTGCGCTTTGCCAGCGTCTATCGTAGCTTCCAGGATTTGGCCGAGTTTCAGGCCGAGATTAATCGTATGCAGGAAGCCAACTAGGCGAAGAGCCCGGCGCCACGCCGTTCTCTATACTGTTCCCTATGACCGACCCCGTTGATAACGAGATGATGACCCGCGCCGTCGACCTTGCGGGCGATGCACTGTATCGCTGCCGCCCGAATCCGGCGGTGGGCTGCGTATTGGTAAAAGGCGCTGCGGTTATCGGTGAAGGCAGTACCCAACCCGCCGGTGGCAATCATGCTGAAGTCGAGGCGCTTAACGCGGCAAAGGCAGCCGGCCATGATCCAGCCGGTGCCACGGCCTATGTTTCATTAGAACCCTGCAATCATACTGGCCGCACCGGCCCCTGCTCTCAGGCATTGGTAGACGCTGGCGTCAGTCGCGTCGTGGTAGCGATGCAGGACCCGAATCCCGCTGTGTCCGGCAGCGGTCTCTTGACCCTCACCAAAGCTGGCATCCAGGTAGAAGTGGGCTTGATGGAAGCTGAAGCTGAAGCAGTTAATCCCGGCTTTTTTAAGCGTATGCGCACCGGTCGCCCCTGGGTGCGCTTAAAGCTCGCGTCAAGCCTGGATGGCCGCACCGCCATGGCCAGCGGCGAAAGCCAGTGGATTACTGGCCCAGAAGCCAGAGCCGATGTGCAGCGATTACGGGCGCGCTCAGGGGCAGTCATTACCGGCATAGGCACGGTATTGGCAGATGATCCACAACTCACAGTGCGCGACACCCAATACACAATCCCCGACCAACCTCTGCGCGTGGTGCTGGATTCCTCGCTGCAAACCCCTGCTGATGCTGCGCTATTTGCCGGGGAGGGTGAGGTGCTGTTGGCGCATGCCCCCCAGGCAACTGCGCAAGCAGATTTGCGAGACGCTGGTGCAACTTTGCTGGAGCTGCCCCTAGCCGTGGCGGGCGGTTTGGACATCGATGCGTTGCTGCAGCATTTAGGGGCGAGGGAGATCAACGAAGTTCTGGTAGAATGCGGCGCGCGATTGGCAGGCGGACTGCTATCTGCCGGCCTGGTAGACGAGTTGGTGCTGTACACCGCGCCGACGCTGCTGGGCTCTGCAGCCAGGCCACTGGCTCAGCTACCACTGACCACCATGGCCGAGCAGCAACGTTTCACGGTAGCTGATCTCACCCGAGTAGGAGACGACGTCCGCTGGACGCTCATGCCCCAAAAAGGGAAAAATGGGGTCAGAGTCAATTAAACCGCGAGGAAAAATGGGGTCAGAGTCAATTAAACAGGCGTTATGTACGTCACAGCACTCTCTCGCGGTTTAATTGACTCTGACCCCATTTTTCTCGCTCCGATATAAAGCCAGGAATATAGATGTTTACAGGAATCATAGAAGCCATCGGCGAAATCGCCGACATGCAGCCCGTCGGTGGCGACATGCGCTTGCGCATTCGCACTGGCAAGCTGGATTTGGCCGACGTGAAGCTGGGCGATAGCATCTGCACCAATGGTTGCTGCCTTACGGTGACGGAACTGCCGGGTGATGGCTATTGGTGTGACGTTTCAAATGAATCACTGGCCTTTACCACCCTGGGTGGTCTGAAGGTGGGATCCAAGGTGAACCTGGAAAAATCCCTGACGCCGGAAAGTCGGCTGGGCGGCCACATCGTATCCGGGCACGTGGACGGCGTGGGTGAAGTGGTGAGCTTCGCCGACGACGGGCGCTCGGTGCGCTGGGTGCTGCGGGCGCCGGATAGCCTGGCCAAGTACATCGCCCACAAGGGCTCGATCTGTGTGGATGGCACCAGCCTCACCGTGAACGCCGTGCGCGGTACCGAGTTTGATCTGAACATCATTCCCCAGACCACGGAAGAAACCGTATTCAGCGAATACAAAGTGGGCACCAAAGTGAATCTGGAAGTAGACGTCATTGCCCGCTATCTTGAGCGCCTGCTACAAGGCGATAAAGCAGCCGATCCCGACGCTGGCAGCATCAGCGAAAGCTTTCTAGCCGAGCACGGCTTCCGCTAGCGCGCTTTCATCTAACCCGATACTGACCGCTTTAAGTTCATTTAAAGGACCCACCATGCAGCTCAATAGTGTCGAAGACATCATCAGCGATATGCGCCAGGGGCGTATGGTGGTGCTGTTGGACGACGATACCGAGAAAGGCCTGAACGAGGGCGTGATTGCGATGGCCGCCGAACAGGTCGAGCCGGACCACGTTAACTTCATGGCCCGCAAGGCGCGGGGCCTGGTCTGTTTGGCCATGACCGAAGAGCGTTGCCGGCTGTTAGGCTTGCCACCGATGGCGGACGATCCCGGCGGCGAGAAATCCAATTTCACGGTATCGATAGAAGCGAGGGAAGGTATCAGTACGGGCATCAGCGCCGCTGATCGGGCGCTGACGATTCAAGTGGCCGTCGCCCCCTCCACGGTTGCCGAAGATATCGTGCAGCCCGGCCATATTTTCCCGCTGACTGCGCGTCCCGGCGGCGTGCTAAGCCGCGCAGGGCATACCGAGGCAGCATCAGACTATGCAAGACTCGCGGGCTTGCAGCCCGCGGCCATGATTGCCGATATCCTCAATGACAGCGGCGAGCTTGCGACGGTTGCGGAGCTTGTTGATTTTGCGGCAACCCATGGTCTGAAGATTGGTTCTATTGCTGATCTGATTCACTTCCGGGTGGTGAGTGAGCGCACGGTGCGCAAAGTGCGCGAAGGCGACATCACCACAGCGCACGGTCGATTCAAATTAACCGCGTATCGCGATACCACCACCTCAGAGGTGCATATGGCCCTGAGCGTCGGCAGCTTCGATGCCAACACACCAACACTGGTGCGCGTGCACAGCAGCTCCGCGGTTCGCGATCTGTTAGGTGCCGAAGCGCCGGACAGGCCGAGCTGGAATCTGGATAAATGTCTGCGCACCGTTGCCGAGGCGGGTGCCGGAGTGGTGGTGCTGCTGGCCAATGACGAAACCGAAGATGCGCTACTGAACAGTATTGATATCGCGCTGGGCGAGTCCGATATGGACACGGCAGGCAGCGAGAGCAGCGTCTATCAGAATGTGGGCGTGGGCTCGCAGATCCTGCGCGACCTGGGGGTGGGAAAAATCCGCCTGATGGGTGCACCGATCAAGTACAATGCGATTTCCGGTTTTGACCTGGAAGTCACGGAATTTCTGGCGCCGGCGAGCGATTCATAGGCCCAGAGTCACTTACAACGCAAAAGCGATAATGCACTGCACAACACAGTGGATAGTGCTGCACTACCAGAACACAGGAGAGACACCATGAGCGGGATCACAACAATCGAAGGCGATTTCAATGCGGGCGACGCCCAGTTCGCCATTGTCGTGGGGCGCTGGAACAGCTTTGTGGTGGAGCACCTGAAAAGCGGCGCAATCGATGCGCTGAAACGCCACGGTGTGTCAGAAGACAATCTCACGCTGGTTTATGCCCCCGGCGCGTTTGAGATTCCCTTGGTCTGCAAAAAACTTGCTGATAGCGGCAAGTACCATGCGGTTATCGCACTGGGTGCCGTGATTCGCGGCGGCACGCCACACTTTGAATACGTTGCCGGTGAATGCGTCAAAGGTATTGCTCAGGTGGTTAATGACTCCGGGCTGCCGGTTGCGTTTGGTGTGCTGACGGTAGACACCATCGAACAGGCCATCGAGCGCGCTGGCACCAAGGCGGGCAACAAGGGCGAAGAAGCTGCCCTGTCTGCGCTGGAAATGGTTAGCCTGCTCGGCAAGCTTTAATCCACCGTTTGAACACTTCCGAGACTGCCGTGGCCAATAAGCCCCAAAACCCGCTTGCTGCCAAGCGCCATAAAGCCCGCCACTACGGCATGCAGGCGCTATATCAGTGGCACATGGCCGGTGCGCCGCTAAACGAGATCGAAGCCGAGTTCCGCACGGAATATGACTTCAGCAAGGTCGACGGCGAGTTCTTCCACGACCTGCTGCACGACATCCCCGCCAACACCGACACGATCGATACGCTGTTCAGCCCGTACATGGTCGAGCGCAGCCTGGATGAGCTGGACCCCATCGAATACGCACTACTGCGCATTGGTAGCTGGGAGCTGTCAGAGCGCATTGATGTGCCTTACCGCGTGGTGATTAACGAAGCCGTGAACCTGGCCAAGAAGTTCGGCGCCAGCGAAAGCCACAAGTTTGTGAACGGGGTGCTGGATAAAGTGGCCGCCCAGGTTCGCAGCGTCGAAGTGACCGCCAGCGCGCGGGGCTAAGAACCCCTCGCGGCTGCGACCCGTCATGACCGACGAATTCGCCCTTATCAAAAAGTACTTCGCGCCTTTATCTGACAAGATCGGCGATGACTGCGCGGTACTGGACCTGAACCCCGGCGAGCAATTGGTCACCTCTACCGACACCCTGGTAGAACATGTTCACTTCCCGTCAGATTCCCCGCCAGATCAAATTGCCTACCGCGCTGTGGCGACGGCGGCCTCCGATTTGGCGGCGATGGGCGCCGACCCTCGTGCCTTGACCATCGCGTTAACGGTTCCAGAAGCCGACGAGGTTTGGCTGCAGCAGTTTTCACGCGGACTCGCCCAGGCCACGGAAGATAACGGACTGGAGTTGATCGGCGGCGACACCACGCGTGGCTCTTTAACCATTAGCTGCACCGTGCTGGGTGCCGTACCCACCGGCGAAGCACTGACACGAGACGGCGCCAGGCCCGGCGATAAAGTGTTTGTCAGTGGCACGCTGGGAGACGCAGCGGCGGCGCTGGCGGTGATGCAAGGCGAGTGGTCGGGCCCTGGCACCCACCGCCAGTATCTACTAACCCGTTTTTACCGGCCTACACCCAGACTAGAGCTTGGCAAAGCCCTGCGCGGCATTGCCAGCAGCGCCATCGATATATCAGATGGCTTGCTAGCGGATGCGGGCCACATCGCTGAGCGTAGTGCAGTAAAAATGCGCATCGATGCGGCCAGCGTGCCTATCAACGCGGTGCTGACCGATCACCCGGATCCCGACCAGGCCGTGCAATGGGCTTTGGCAGGCGGCGATGACTACGAACTGCTGTTTACTGTTCCTGCCGACAAGGCCGATCGTGTTCCCGAAGGCTGCACCTGTATTGGCGAGGTACTTGATGGGGAGGGCGTGAGCTGCGATGTGGAAGTTACGTCTCAGGGGTATCGACATTTCGAGCAGTCACCACCGACGGAATCGAACAGTAGCGATGCTGCCAGTGAGGCAGTGCCTCAATCGGTTGAAATGCCTCGGCCAACTACCTCTCCAGGTCCCTTTGCCAACTGGGTGCAGTTCCTGGCCTTTGGCTTTGGTTCGGGACTAGCCCCAAAAGCCCCGGGAACCGCCGGCACTGTGGTTGCCATACCGCTGTTTCTGTTGATGACGCAAGCCGGGTTGGCGGGTTACTCCGCCTTGCTGCTAATCAGTATCGCGCTAGGGGTGTATTTGTGTGATCGCGCCAGCCGCGAATACGGCGTCCACGATCACCCGGGTATCGTCTGGGATGAATTTGCCGGTTTCTGGCTGACGATGTGGGCGGTGCCTGTAAGCTGGCAAACCATACTGGCGGGTTTCGTGCTGTTTCGGGTATTCGATATTTTGAAGCCCTGGCCGATTGGCTGGCTGGACAAGCGCGTGCACGGCGGGCTGGGCATTATGATCGACGATCTGGTGGCGGGCGTGTTTGCCTGCGGGCTGTTGCATTTGGGTTTGTTGTGGATTGGGGGTTGATGGTGCTGGACACCACTGCCGGATAGAACAGAGACGCGAGCGAGCTCGTGTATCGACGGAGAGGCCCTTAGCTAAGAGGTCCTTAGCTAAAAAGCGACATAAGCTGCGGCAATATTAGAATGCTAAATGCTACTCCAGTCATCCAATACGTCACACGAAAATTAGCGTCGATTCTAGCTTCAAACGCTTCTAGACGCGCATCCAAATAGTCTTTGGTGACAAGGCTATCGACATTATGAACGAATGCTTCCGCCAAAATTCCCTACTCACCCGCCGCCGGAGCCTGGGCCTGCTCTGCTGGCCCAGCGGCTGCAATTAACCGTTTAATGCATTTTAGGGTATCAAATGTGATGGTGGCCATAAGCGTCTGAGGCTGGTGTGGCCTTCAGGTTGTTCCGAGCTCTTGCTGGTTAGGTGCTGGCGAGCCGCGAAGCATACCCTCAGTACTCACGTCTTCGTCCAGGTCCGGCCAATGGATGCCGTAGCCCCCGCCGCATAGCTCCCAGTTGCTGAGAGCCTGGTCTGAGGCGGCCGCCAAC
Organism: Cellvibrionales bacterium; assembly: GCA_043585095.1. Classification (GTDB taxonomy): domain Bacteria; phylum Pseudomonadota; class Gammaproteobacteria; order Pseudomonadales; family Halieaceae; genus JANQIO01. Next base: position 2,957,879 of record CP121321.1, on the reverse strand, counting down.
CGAGGGAACCATTCCAGTGGAACGGAAATCGTGCGGCCATCCTTGAGGCCAACGACCAGAGAATTGTTAGAGAAAGAAACGGAGTCTACGCGTTCATCAGCTTTAGGGCTAAAGTACCCATGCCATGCCTCCTCCAAATATGATTTATTTGATTCAATAATAGCGGCGATTCGTTGGGCTCGTGGCTGTACCAGAAAAGTCGATATGGCCCTTCCCTTAAAACAGTTGGCAATTTGCTCCCCCGTGCGCCCAGCGGCTAGAGCAGGGCTCAATAACGGCTAGATTAGAAGTGTCCTAAGCTGCGGCAATATCAGGATGCTAAAAGCTACTCCCATCATCCAGTTTTGCAGTCGAAACTTGCCATTCATCCGCGACTCGAGTGCCTCGATTCGCGAGTCTAACGCTTCCAACCTTACGTCCAGATAATCTCTGGTGACGAGCTTGTCTACATTCTGCACAAACGCTTCTGCCAAAGTTATCTACCTAAAATAGCGCCAGAGCCTCGGCCTGAGCTTCAGGCATACCGGCTGCTGTTAACCGTTTAATACACTTTAGGGTATCAAATGCGATTGTGGCCATAAGGTAGGCGACCGCTAGACTAGAAGTGCCCTAAGCTGCGGCAATACCAGAATGCTAAAAGCTATTCCCATCATCCAGTTTTGCAGTCGAAACTTGCCATTCATTCGCGACTCGAGTGCCTCTAACCGTGAATCCAGCGCCTCGAACCGTGAATCCAGCGCCTCGAATCGGGAATCAATCGCCTCGAACCTTGAATCTAGCGCTTCCATCCGCACGTCCAGATAGTCCCGTGTAACAAGGTTGTCCACGTTTTGAACAAACGCTTCCGCCAACACTTCCGCCTGAGCCTCGGCCTGCGCTGCAGGCACACCAGCTTCCTTTAATCGTTTCATGCATTTTAGAGTATCAAACGTGATGGTTGCCATTGTTCTTGGCCTGGCTCGACGTTAAGTGGCGCGTTCAACAGTTATAAGTGTAGAGCAGCGCGTAGAGCCACAAAAGGCATCCTCACACCCTAAACGATCATCTTTCCTCGGCTTTTTAAAGTCCGGATTTCTTAAACCAACAGCCCATCAAGGCCGGTCGTAGCGAAGAAACGGCGTGAGCTCGCCGACGCGGTCGTACAGGCGACGCCCGACTTCATTAAAGTGCTGGGTCATCCAGTAGACTTCCGGACAGCCAGCCTCATCCGCAGCGGCATACACACCTTCAATTAAGGCCCGCCCAATGCTTTTACCGCGCATAGCCGGTTCCACCACCAGGTCCTCCAGATAGCACACGTCCTCCAGCGTCCAGGTGCTGGCATGAAAGATGTAGTGCACCATGCCGGCGGGTCGACCCTCTTCCAGCGCGATCAGGCCATTGATATGGGGATGCTCAGCGGACAACAGACGTTCCCACGTCGCGGCGGATACCGCGTCGTCCAGCACGGTTTCGTAGTACTCCAGATAAATCGCCCAGAGGCGTTGCCACTCCGGGTAGTCTGCCGCTTCAAGGGGGCGTATCTGTACACTCATAGTCGCAGCGCTCCGAATTTAGACACCGCCAACCTAGCACAGACCTGCATTCTCGGCATGGCCAAGCGCCTAGCCCCTCGGCTAGACTCCACCGATGCGTCACGTAACCCACACTATCAAGCAGTTGTTTATCAGCGGAGCACTCGTCATTGCCTTACTGCCTGGTATTGCGGCGGCTGATGTGGAAGTGCTGGGGCTGTTTAAGAATGCCGCACTGCTAAAGAAAGACGGCCAGCAAAAACTACTGAGAGTAGGGCAGGATTGGCAGGGCGTCACGCTGCTGGAAGCCAACTCCAGGCAAGCCATCGCCGAGGTGAATGGCGAATCCATTACCCTGAAGGTCTCCACCCGGGTGAGCACTAACTTTGCCGAGCCTGAAAACCTTCAGCACATCATCCGCAAGAACACCAATCGCCAGTACATCACAACCGCGCGCATTAACGGGCGCGGGGTTCAAGTGCTGGTGGACACCGGTGCCAATGTTGTGGCCATTAACAGCCAGACCGCGAGATCACTGGGGATTAAAACCAAGAATGCACCGACCAGTCGCGTAGCTACCGCCTCCGGCATTGTGAATGCCTATTCCGTGCTAATCCGCAAAATCGAAGTGGGCGGTATCGAGATTGAGCATGTGCAGGCCTCCATCCTGGAAGGCGGCTTCCCTGAGATGGTGCTGCTGGGGACCAGCTATTTGCAGCACGTACACATGGAAGAGCGTGATGGCGTGTTAATGCTGACCAGCAAATACTAGGCATGTTGGCTCTCACAAACGCTTTGCGCCCCCCGCCGCTTGCCGCGTGCTCTCGCACCGCAAACAACACGGCGGCTGCCGGTGCTTAAGAAAAACCTCATCGCCAACTATATAGGCCAGGGCTGGACCGCCCTGATGGCGTTGGCTTTTGTGCCCCTGTATATCCACTACCTTGGTATTGAAGCCTACGGCCTGATCGGACTGTTTGCGGTGCTGTCGGCCTGCCTGAGCCTGCTCGACATGGGCATGGCGCCCACGCTGGGCCGTGAGATGGCGCGATTTACCGGCGGCTTGCGCAGCGCGCAATCGCTTAGAGACCTGCTGCGCTCTGTGGAGCTAGTTGCCGTGGCAATTGCCGCACTGGTCACAGTCGGCGTGGCACTCGCGGCTGACGGCGTGGCCAGCAATTGGCTGGACGCCGAAAGTTTGCCCGTTGAGGTGATAGCCCAGACCTTCATGATTATGGGCTTCTTAACCGCACTGCGCGTTGTGGAGGGGGTGTATCGCAGCAGCCTGATCGGCCTGCAGCGACAGGTGGTGTTCAACGCGGCTATTAGCTTATTGGCAACCGTAAGAGGGGTAGGTGCAGTAGCGGTGCTGGCCTGGTTGTCACCGACCATACAAGCTTTCTTTCTTTTCCAGTGCGCGTTATCGATTTTTTCGGTTGGCGTGTTAGCGGCGCTGACCTATCGTGCGCTCCCCGACGCAGAGCAACCGGCGGCGTTTTCCCTGGATGCGCTACGCGGCATCTGGCGCTTTGCGGGCGGCATGCTGGGCATCAACCTGCTCGCCATGTTGCTCACCCAGTCCGACAAAATACTGCTCTCCAAACTCCTGCCGTTAAGCGACTACGGCTACTACACCCTGGCTGCACTGGTGGCAGGGGTGCTGTTCACAATCATTGCGCCGATCACGCAAGCCGCGTACCCGCGCTTATGCGAGCTGCAAAACCAAAGCGATCAAGGCGCCTTGCTGGAAACCTTTCATTTATCGGCACAACTGGTCAGCGTAATCGCAGGTAGCTTCGCCATTATCGTGATGCTGTTTGCCCAGCCCTTACTTGAACTTTGGACCCAAGATGAGGGTTTGGCTCAGCGCACCGCCGGCATTTTAAGTTTGCTGGTGCTCGGTAACCTGCTCAATGGCTTGATGTGGCTTCCCTACCAAACCCAGTTAGCCCACGGCTGGACCAGCCTGACGGTAAAGATGAACAGCATTGCAGTGGCCGTTATCGTGCCGGCGTTGTTCTGGATTACACCCCGTTACGGCGCCGAGGGCGCCGCCTGGGCGTGGGTGGCCTTGAACTGCGGCTATCTCTTCGTGGGGGTGCACTTCATGTACCGGCGCATTCTGGTGCGCGAAAAGCAGCAATGGTACTTACAAGATGTGTTCAAGCCCTTAGCGGCGTGCCTGCTGCCCGCGCTGCTACTAAAAGTGGTACTGCCGGATGTGGAGACCCTGGTGTTGGAATTGCTGTCTCTGCTGCTGGTGATAATTGTGGTGCCAGCGGGGGCATTAATGGGCGCTACCAATCTCAGGCGCAGCCTCGGGCGTAATGCCACATCGGTTTGGGGCGTGCTAACCGCCCGGCAAGCGAGCTGAACTGTGTTCAACTGTCAAAAATCCAGTCGGCGACTCGCCAGGCATACTACCGAGGCACCATCAGATGCCTGAGCTAAACACCCACGTATTCTTCACCATTGTCATCCCCACGCGAGAGCGATGCGACACACTGCCCTATGCAATCGAAACCGCACTGGCGCAGGACTACCCCCACTTTGAAGTCCTGGTTTGCGATAACGACAGCCAGGACGCAACGCAGCAGGTTGTTCAGTCGATCAACGACCCCAGGCTGCGCTACATCAACACCGGTGAGCGCCTGTCGATGAGCAAAAACTGGGAGTTTGCGATTGCGCAGGTGACGCGAGAGGGACCAAACGATTGGGTTACGATACTGGGCGATGATGACGGCTTACTGCCCGGCGCACTGGCAACCGCAAACCGCATCATTCAGGACACCGGCACACAGGCCATTCGGTCCAACGGTTGCTCTTACCTGTGGCCGGGCCTGACCGGCAATGGCTTCGGTGACCTGACCGTTAGCCTTAAAAAAGGCAATGAACGCAGGGAGTCCGGTGAAGCCTTGCAAAACGTGCTGGACGGCAAGATCCCATACTATGAACTGCCCGTGCTGTACAACGGTGGCTTTGTAAAAGCCTCGCTTATCGCGGCCGCCAAAGCCGAATCAGGTGATCTGTTCTGTTCCATGACGCCCGATGTTTACAGCGGCGTGATCTTCAGTTTGCTGACCGAGACTTACGTCTACTGCCATGAACCCCTGGCGATTAATGGCGCGTCGTTACACAGCGGCGGCACCGCCAGTTTTGAGAAAACCAGGCGCGAGCGCACCTATGACCCCGCCAAGAAGTTCTGGAGCGAAGGCAATATTCCGTTTCACGCGGCATTGCCGCTGGGTAGAGAAGGGCGACCGGTTAGATCCATTTCCGTGCTGGTGTATGAAGCCTATCTGCAGGCCAGCCCGTTCCATGATTTGAAACCCGTCAACACGTCACACCCGCGACAACTCGCTATCGCACTACGACAGTCCGGCCCTGAGCCAGAAGAAGTAAAAGCCTGGGCAGAAAGCTTTGCCGCGATGCACGAAATAAGGTTGCCGGGTAGCCTGGACAGGGCGACACAGTACGCCTATGAGTTTCTGTTGCGGCTGGGCCGGTTGATTACCGGAGTAACATCGACCGTTCACGTCGCAGGCTGCGAGCAAACGCCCATCAAAACAGTAGGCGAGGCGACGCTGGCAACAGATGCGATAAAGACAGCCCCGCCGCCTTACCTGACTGCGGTATTATCAAACAATCTTCTTCGTTTGGCGGGCTTCAAGTGATACGGCAGCAGATCCGAAAAGTCTTCCGCGCCTTCGGCTTTGACCTGAAGCGCCTGACGCCGGACCACAACCCCAGCGTGCAGCTTGTTTCGGGTTTGAATCTGGTCAGTGCTGACGTCGTGTTCGATGTGGGTGCCAACGTCGGACAGTTCGCACAAAATATCCGAAAGGCTGGCTTTACCGGAACCATTGTCAGCTTTGAGCCCCAGTCAAAAGCGCACGACGCGCTAACCAACGCAGCCCAGGCCGATCCAAGCTGGCATGTTCACCCCCGCACAGCCATCGGCGATGAGGAGGGCGAGATCGAAATCAACATCTCTGCAAACTCAGTCTCATCCTCAGCACTTCCCATGCTCAGCACCCACGCCGCAGCAGAAATAAGCTCCACCTATATCGGCGCAGAGAACGCTCCGGTCACACGTCTTGACGCTGTAGCGAGCCAATACCTCACAGACAACGCAAAACCCTTCATCAAAATTGACACCCAGGGTTTTGAGGGCAAAGTGCTCGACGGGGCGGAAGAAGCCTTGAGCCAAGCAGTAGGTGTTTTGCTGGAACTTTCGCTGGTTCCTTATACGAAGGCCAGCCGCTGTGGCATGAAATGGTCGATCGATTGGAAGCGCTGGGCTTTTCCCTGTGGGCTATTCAAGAAGGATTCAACGATCCCAGAACGGGACAGACTTTGCAGGTGGATGGGGTATTTCTGCGTATTTAGTCGCGCGGTAAGGCGTACACCTTTTTTCGGGCATATGGTGCCAGAAATACCGTTGGCCGTTCTCTTTTTGACGTCATCTCCTTAGTAATGATTAGGATAAGCCAATCAGGTATAGCCACGCCACATACTCCAGATTCAAAACCTGTACGCGTGCTGATACACTACTGCACCCCCGTGCGTAAAAGCACTACATTTGAGCGGAAAACCCTAACTGTGTCAGTACGTTACGTTGAAACTTCCCGATTGCCTACCCAGTGGGGTGAGTTCGAGATGCACGGCTTCGAAGACCCGGAAACGGGTAAAGAGCATGTGGCGCTCACTATGGGTGATGTTGGCAGCGGCGAGCCCGTGCTGGCGCGTATACACTCAGAGTGCCTAACCGGCGACGCTCTATTTAGTCTTCGCTGTGATTGTGGTGAACAACTGCGTGCTGCGTTAATCGCGATTGCCACCGAAGGCCGTGGTGCGCTTCTGTATCTGCGCCAAGAAGGGCGTGGCATAGGTCTGATAAATAAGATCAAAGCCTACAAGCTACAGGATGAAGGCGCCGATACAGTAGAGGCGAATGAGGCGCTAGGCTTTGGGGCGGATCTTAGAGACTACTCTATCTGCCTGCCTATGCTTAATCACCTCACAATCGACGCACTGCGGCTCATGACCAACAACCCGCGAAAAGTACAGTCTATCGACGCGTTGGGTATCAAGGTGCAGGAAAGGATTGCGCTGGAGACCCCTCACAACCCCCATAATCAGAAGTATCTGGCAACAAAGGCCGGCAAGCTTGGGCACTTAATACGGTGAGTGTTGATACTACTTTTACCGCCTTCTCTAGGGCTTCGATAGATTTTTCATGTAGGGTGCTAGTCTAATTCTGTTTAGTGTGGCCGGCACATTGCGCAAGTTTATGCACGCTATATTCTTCCGATCAACTAAATGTATGGTATGGAGAGCTTAGTAAGGCTTGGTTTGGTGAACCGAAAAACTAGGACGGACTATATATTTAGTGCAGTCGCTCTTCGGCTTGCTTCACCTGCGGTACCTATTAGAGGGTCATGTGAACAGGTCTTCGTTATGCCTGTTTTAGATGTGATGAAAATTTTGCTGTTTTTTTACCTTGCCCTAGCAACTTTTGCATAAGTGCATGAGTGTTCTCAGAGGAGCTTTCCGATTTGCTTGGCCGAGGTGAATTTGACCACCGGTTCTTCCGAAACACTGCTTTTTTGCTAGCAGAACGCTCCGTGCGAATAGGAGTTGCTTTTGCTGGGTGGGTGGTCATCGCCAGAGCATGCACGCCTGAGGCCTTTGGTAGCCTCGCAGTCAGCTACTCTATCGTAACTTTCCTTGGGATCGTATCTGCTTTGGGTACGGAGCACGCCGCATTGGCATCTTTGAGTCAGGAACGGTCGGGTCAGCGACGCGCAGGTCTGGTGTTGAGCATTGCACTTATTCGTTTTGTAGTTGCGCTGTCGTTGGTGATCTTGTCTTTTTTTATTATGAGCATCCTACCCTCCAGGATCGAGGGCACGGCTCTGATTTCGACGACTCTATTTATCCTTGTTCTTGCCCTGCCTGCGTTAGCGGCGGAAGCATTTGAGCTTCAATGGATTGCTGAGCATAGGTCCTTTTTAGCGTTAAAAGCCAGATTAATCGCTTCAGTTATAGGTTTTTCTGTCAAATGCCTCGCTTGGAGCTTTGAAGCCGATGTCGAGGTGTTTGCTTGGATTCTCGCTGCAGAGATTTGGCTATACGCTGCGTTTTGCATGATCATGTTTTTGTCCAAAGTTAATTCAGGAAATTTAATCTGGCCAAAGCGCATCACACTAGCAACCCTTCTTTCTACTTCTTGGCCATTTCTGGTGGCGGCTGTTCTAGTATCTGGCCAGCTACGGGTCGATCAAGCTGTTGTGCTAGTGACGCTATCCGCTCAAGACCTAGGATATTATATGGTCGCTATTCGAATCATCGACGGTCTTCTGATGGCAGGTAGTATTTTGTCAGCGTCAGTGTTTTCTAGGTCAGTTAACAGCGCCTCAGGTGCAGCAGAGGCCCCACCAAATCCGATAATTTTTGCAAGTGGCTTTGGGTTTATGACCGTTGCAGGTGTCGTATTTGCGTTGGCAGTTATGCTCTTCAGCGGCGTTATGGTTGACCTTTTCTTTGGGGACGAATACGCGAGCGCAAAGTCTGTATTGATTTTGCTGTCGCTCTGCCTTCCTTTTGCTCTCTCTGGGATGTTAGCCAACAGGTATCTCGTTATAACGGGACTGTCTAGGATAGCGGTTCCAAGGGCTGGTCTCGCATTTGTTGTAAGTATAATTCTGGCGTTAGCGGGGGGGCTTTTAGGCGGCTTGGTAGGGCTAGCTATTGGGGTGTTTATTGGGCACGTCTTTGGTTCTTTTCTCGTGTTTTTTTTATTCAAAAGTACACGCCCATTGGCTAGGCAGCAAGCGCTGGGACTCACGACTATGCCCTTTTGGCGGAGCAAGGCGTTTTGACCGCAATTGTACTAATGATGCTGATGCTGATAGTGCTAGTAGCGGTTCGCGTCTTGCGTGCGTCGAGGCTCGGAACTCAAGGTAGCTTCCACGTTGGCGCGCTCTGTGGGACGTTGTATTTCTTTGTTGTGCCTGCGTTCTCGCTGCTTATGAACGGTACCTTGGAGGTTCCAGATCCAAGCGCAAGCCGGTCCTATGCAGTTATAGAGACCGCGACAGACATGACGGCGATAGCACTTGCGACGGCTATGGTAACGGCGTTCGTCATTTTGACCATGTTCACATTTGTGATAGATTCCGCTTGGGAGTCCAGAGCTAAAAAGTCAGCAGGTGTTGGCTCTGACAATCTAGTACAAATGTTGTCGTGCTCATGGCTGTTGCTCGTTTGTTTGATATTGCTGTATTACTTTCTCGTTATGCGTGGTGCAAGCCACTGGTACCTTGCGAAAGGAGAGTTCTTTCAGGCGTCGGGGCTAATCGGAGTAGCTTACCAATTTCTAGTATTTGGCTTGCACCTAAGCACGTTTGCGCTTCTGGCCCACTGTGTTTCGTTAGGTTACATTGGGGTGACTTGGGGAGGGCTAGCCCTGATCGTTATATTGCTCCTGGACCTATTGGTTATCGGCAACCGCATCATGGTACTTGCTGCTGCGCTCTTGCTAATATTTCTCCTTGTTAATCTGCGCCTTTATCTATTACTTGCTATCTGTGCGCTTGCGGGTGTTTTTTCGGGCGTCGCGCTCTCTGCTTTCCCTATATTCCGCTATCACCTTTATGCAAGCGGCGTTCGACACGCAATATGGGAATTTTACACACTCATTCGTTCAGGCGAGTCTAGTGCATTCGCTGCCATCTTTGAGACTGTGAATGTCAACGTGTTTGTCGCTCTCGTTCGAGACCATGACATTCAGGGGGCGGGCTTGGAGTATGCCACGTTCTTAAAGCCGCTTTACGCGTTTATTCCTCGGTCGCTGTTTGAAGGCAAGTTAGATTCCATAACGGTACTGGTGGGTAACCTTTATGACGACCGATACGGGCTAGCTTTGGTGCCATTAATTTTTGGTGAAAGTTACATGAATGTTGGAGTTTTTGGACCGATTATTCTTGTCCTTTTTTGTTCAATGACTCACCGGTTTGTTCATAAAGCTTTCCCAGAAAGCGTTTCGCCATACATAGCTCTTATGGCGGGATTTCTGTTTGTGCGATTCCCATTCAGCGATCTGTTTCTGTTTCTACTGATTACGGTCCCGGTTTATTTTGCCATTCGCGTTATTGCTAGTGTCGTCGTGAGGCGTGGAGGCACACGTTGATGGCTAGTGCTGAAAGTCTCAGGGTTTTTCATGCAGCGTTCGTGCATTGGCACTACCGCGTTGCAACCTACAATGAGCTGGCCAAGCGCGTGGCGGCCTTTCATGTTGTCTGTGTTGAGGAAGACCCTACCGCTGAAACCGCGCATAAGCCGTCTGGCTACGATCTAGAGTATCGAGCCGGAGGAAGATTGTCAGGGTATAGGCTAATGTGGCAGGCTTGCTTGCCTGCTGTTTTCCGGCTAAATAGCTATGACATTTATCTGCTTGAGTGGAATGTCCGCAACGTCCGCCTTTGGTCGGATACTCTGCTGCTGCGCTGCATGCGCAAGAAAGTGGTTTGGTGGGGGCATGGGGTTTCCAAGCGGAACAAGCTCTTGTCAAGACTTTTAGTTTTAGTATCGCGTGTATTTGCGAGCGGCTTTCTTGTTTATACGCAAGCGGGGAAAGACATTCTAGTTGATCGATTTAACTACAAGGCTGGGAGAGTTTTTGTCGCACCAAATGGGGTTCCTGTCGAACGACAACCTCCGCGGGTTGCCAGAGAGGAAGCGTTGGGCGATCTGGGAGTCCGCCTCCAGTCATTGAGTGATGAGCGAAGACATTTTGCAACCGTGTATTGCGGGCGGCTTGAGCCTGGACGCGATCTAGAGCGCATCATCGAGGCTATGGCAAAAATAGCGGACAGATTACCTCAGTGGTATCATTTTTTTGTAGGTACTGGATCAGATGAGGCCGCTCTGAAAGGGCTAGTTGAATCAAAAGGGTTATCCGCTAGGGTTTTGTTTTTTGGAGCAAGGTTTGACTCAAAATTTTTGACCGCTGTTTACTCGGTAGCAGATGTGGCGATCATACCCGGATGGCTTGGCTTGGCGCTAACTCAGGCGGGTTCATATGGTTGCCCCGCAATCATTGGAAACAATGCCACGCTCCATAACCCAGAGATCGCTGTATTCCGTGAAGGCCAAACAGGTTGGACTTACAATTATGAAGTCAACGACCTCGACGCCGCAATTCTGCGCGTAGCCGAGCATGCCCCTAAATTATTAAAAGCTGCTGGAAAAGCGGCACATTCAGTTGTTTACTCTGAATATTCCACCGAGGCTATGGTGAATGGTATTACGCAATCACTTGCGGAGGTCTGATGGGATTCCTTCTCTCCGTATGCGAGATGAGGCTCTCGCGGCCATAGCAGTAAATTGTTCTCGCGGGAAGGTATGGACAGTTTTGAATTCGCTCCGGTCTCAGTTTCTACGAATGAGATTTCATCGGCACACACTTCGCAGTAATTTCCGGAGCGGAATGCCTTGGTGGTTTGCGCCCAGTGCGGTGCTTGATCTAGGAATATGGTCTTATCTAGGGCCGCGTGCTGAGATCAATCATTCTCTGGTCATCGGCGATGGTGTCCTCATTTCTTCTGATTTCCGTCTAATCGGGGATGACCATGAATACTCCGTTCCTTGTGCACCCTTGGCATCTCTTCAGGGGCAGAAACCACCGGTCACCTACATCGGCGCGGACGTTTGGATAGGGCAAGGCGTGACTCTCAAAGCAGGGGTTAAGATCGGGTGCGGTGCGATTTTAGCTGCCGGGAGTGTTGTGACCAGAGACGTCGCAGCTTATTCGATTGTAGGTGGAGTGCCTGCACGAGTTATCAGGGAGCGTTTTCAAGCAGACGAAGTCCTCACGCACAACGAGGCGCTCTTTGGAGAAATCAATTGAAGTCCGGTGTCTGGTATATCAAGAAATATGTCCGCTGGTTATTCTTAACAGTTTTCGGGTTTTTCCTACCAGTTAGAACTGGTTTGAATGGGTTAGATGAGATTATTGAGACTTATGTCAGTTACGATGGAGGTGTGTTCGTTGAGGCAGGTGCCAATGATGGCATCAACCAAAGCAATACTTATTATCTGGAGCGATACCGCGGATGGACCGGTCTTTTGATTGAGCCTGTGCCAGCCTTGGCGACTCTTGCTCGGCGTTTCCGTACTTCGACTGTGGTTGAATGTGCCCTTGGCGACTCGCCGAGCGCAGATTGCAGGCAATCAATTCTGGCCGGAGATCTTCGCTCGGCCATGATGGAGCTTGCTCTGGTAGGAAGTGATCAAGTTCGCGCCATTGAGCATGTTATGAAAGATGCGGAGTCTGGCGCCAAAGTCCACGAGGTTTCAGTAACCGTACGCACGCTTAGCGGTGTGTTGGACGAAAGTGGGATAAAACACCTAAACCTACTTAGTCTTGATGTCGAAGGATTTGAGCTGGCCGCTCTACGTGGGATTGATATGTCTCGGCACCGACCTGACGTTTTAGTGGTCGAGACAGAAGACGTGGAGGCAGTAAAGCTCGTTATAGGCAGTCAATATCAGCACATGGACAAAGTAAGCGTGCATGACTACGTGTTCTATGGCAAACCGAAGGGATAAGTATGAGTCTCTGCGCTCTAGTGCTCACTTATAATGAGCGACTGCACATAAAACGATGCATTGAATCGCTATCTGATGTTGTTGACAGGATAGTTATTGTCGACAGCGGTTCCAGTGACGGGACGCAGGAGATTGCAGAACGCATGGGTGCAGACGTGTTTCAGAAATCATGGGTCAACTATGCTACTCAGTTTCAATGGGGTATCGATAACGCGGGCATAAGAGAAGATTGGATTTTGAGGATCGACGCCGACGAGAGGTTGAATAAAAAGCTGGCTCGACAACTTCCCGGGCTGTTGCTGGAAGCTGAGCCCTCGACTACAGGATTTCTCGTAAATAGGGAACTCGTTTTCTTGGGGCGAAAAATCCGATGGGGGGGGCGGCAGCCTCAGATGAACTTACGAATCTGGCGAAGGGGTTCAGGTAGAATCGAGGATCGGTGGATGGATGAACACGTGGTATTGAAATATGGTGAAATAGCTATCGCCCCCGGCTCCATAATTGACGAGAACCTGAACGATATCGGTTGGTGGATATCAAAACACAATAACTACGCTACTAGAGAAATGATAGATATCATTAATACGGAGAGTGGTTTTCTCGACGGATTCGTTGGGGGTGGAGAAGATATTGGGCTGGCAGCTGGCGAGCAGGCTGGCGCTCAAAGAGCACGTAAGGAGGGTTTCTATCAACGCCTTCCCTTGTTCTTACGGCCTGCGTTTTATTTCTTCTTTCGGTTCTTCTTTCAGCTTGGGCTGCTGGATGGTCGAGAAGGCATGATTTACCACGTTCTCCAAGGGTTTTGGTATCGGTTCTTAGTGGATGTAAAAGTTCTGGAGGCTCGACGACTGACTGCGGGCCTTGACGATCCGAAAGCAATTCGAACCATTTTAAGTAAAGCTTATGGTCTCAATTTCGAGCCTGGTTTGAAGGACCTGGCGCGGTCTAGCGCGCCGGACATCTCATAATGGAAAGACAAGACTACGGTTGGCGTCCAAATGAAGAGCCTGAGTGCGCTGATTATGTGCTGCCGGCGGTGATCGAAAGTTTACGAAGCCATCGTCATCTGAGCCGTATTCTTGATCTTGGATGTGGGAATGGCCATATGTCTATTCGTCTTGCTGAAGCCTTGGGCGTTCAGGTTTTAGGGGTCGACGCCGATGCGGCTGGGGTTTCTCTCGCAAAACAGCAGGCTAATGGTGCCCGCTTTGCGGCCCTTAACTTAAGCTTTGAACTGGTGGATGTGGAGAGTGACCCAAAAGCTTTCGTAGAACAGTTTGGAACGTTTGACGCCGTAATTTGTACGGAGGTGATCGAGCATGTCTTCTACCCAAGGAAGCTTATACGCTTCGCTCGCGAGGCATTGGCGCCCAATGGCAGTTTTGTCTTAAGCACGCCTTATCATGGCTACTTGAAAAACCTTGCTATATCGCTTCTCGGTCGCTGGGACGCGCACGCAGATCCTTTGTGGGATGGAGGGCATATCAAGTTCTGGAGTCAGTCAACTATCACACGGCTTCTTCATGAGGAGGGTTTGTCAGTCGGGGATTTTCGCGGTGTTGGCCGTATCCCGCTACTTTGGAAAAGTATGATAGTCAATGCAACGCCCTGCGCTCATGTGTAAAAAGTAACACATCGCAGGAATTCCGGTGACAGTTTACTCATTCCCAATCAATGTTTCGTAGGAATTCCGGTGACAGTTTACTTAATTCAGAATCATGCCTAGGGAATTCCCCAATTTATGTGAGCGTTTACCTAATTCCTTAGGGAGCCCTGAGGCAGCCCTGTCGAAGCGACCTTCACTTGGAGATAAGTAAACTTGTATCTTGATCGATAGCTATCTACGTTTGTACAGGCGACGGTAGCTGGGTGAGATGAGGACGTGAGTAAACTTGGGCCTCGAGCCTGTGGGACAGATTTTCCCCTCACCCATTTGTTTTGACTGAACGGTATCTTAGGCCTCCAGAGCCTGCATTCACAAGGTTAGTTAAGCAAATGCATGATCAAGAACGCCACATCCTGGGAATCGATATTTCCAAGCAACATTTTGACGTAGCGCTGCTACTTCCATCGGGCAAGCGCAAGAACAAGAAGTTCTCCAATAACACCAAGGGCTTTGAACAACTGGCGGCGTGGCTCAATTCACATGGCGTGGAGTCTCTCCACGCCTGCCTGGAAGCCACGAACACCTACGGTCACCCATTGGGTGAGTTTCTCTATGACCGCGGTTTCGATGTCAGCCTGGTCAACCCGGCGCGGATCAAAGGCTTCGCACAGGGCGAGCTACTGCGTACCAAAACTGACAAGCAGGACGCTTCGCTAATTGCCCGCTTCTGCCAGGCGATGTCGCCTTCACTCTGGGTGCCAGAGCCGCGTTCAGTGCGGGATCTCAAGGCCCTGGTACGCCGCCTGGATGCGCTTATCGAGATGCATCAGCAGGAGGTGAACCGGCTCGATGTGGCTGACGAGGTGGTCAAGGGGGACATCGAGGAGCACATTCAGCTACTGAAGAGTCGGATGGAGGAGCTGCGGGAGGCCATTCGTAAGCACATTGATGATGACCCGGACCTCCGATCTCAACGAGAGCTCCTGCTGAGCATTCCAGGAATCGGAGAGAAGACGGTGGCCTCTATCCTGTCGTACTTTGCGACGATCGACCGGTTTGCATCGGCGAGAAAGTTGGCGTCATTCTGCGGCGTCGCCCCAAGAGAGGTGCAGTCAGGAACGTCAATCAAGCGCTATGGGCGAATGTCGAAGGTGGGGCCGGCGGCATTACGCAAGGCGTTGTTCTTCCCAGCTATGGTGGGCCTGCGACACAATCCATTGTTGAAAGAGATGGCGCGACGACTGGAAGCTGCAGGCAAACCGAAAATGGTGATCATCGGGGCGGCAATGAGAAAAATGATCCACTTGATATACGGTGTGTTGAAGAATAAGACGCCGTTCAACGAGAATTTTGTACAGAAGCCGCTTGCTTGCTAAGACGGTATCTGTCCCCAGAACTCCGCGCATATTGGTTTTTTGGTCGGATATCTATCGTCTAAATAGCTAAGGAGTAGCAGCCAGCCTTCGCTGTGAGGCTTGGGCGGTTGTTTGTTGTTGGTTGGGCGCCAACAAAGGCGTGCCGCCGGGCTGTGCTTTTTGGGCTAAAAGGCTACCGTTTCGTGGTGCGCGATAGGGGCGTGCATTCCGTTGCGCGCCTTGACTATAACGGCATTTCCGTTAGGCTGGTTGAGATGGGCACCTTATTTACTCGAGTGAGCACAGTCATGAACTTATCAAAAATCACTAAGCGGCTTGTAAGCGGCACCCTGTCAGCGTTTATGTTGGTATCCATGCTGTCGCCAAGCTTGGCTTCCGCGCAGCTTCTGGGTGGGTTTAGGACAACTACAGTTATTGTGACTACCTCTGTTATCGGCACTGTGCCTGGCACGGGGATCTATGTTTCTCAGAACGACGAAGACCGGACCTTTGACGTGGATAAAAGCAAAAATGAGAAGTCGGTGGTGCAAGATACCAATGGCAATGAACTTTTTACTCTGACGCCCAAGGATGACGCCAAGTTTCAGATTCGGGTTAACGAAGCGACAGGAGCTGTCGAGGTGCGCGGCGTCGAGGGTGAGATGGTCGCATCCAGCGGTGGTCAGAACATTGGTGAAATCACCAACAATTCTGGCCTCAACGTGAAGCAGCTTGCGGATAACAAATTCTCTGTGACTCAGGTCGATGCAAACGGTGTAGAAACAGTTGCTACTTACAGCAAGACGCTTTTGGACAACGGAGAGTACGCTGTCGCACTCGATACTGTGGTCAAGCAGAAGGGTGGGAAGAGTCAATCCTATACGGCAGCTGAAGTCGCGGCGGTAACGAATTCGTTTAACCAGGCCATTGTTAATACGGACGGCGAACCTTTATAGCGATGATCCTTTCAAGCGCCTGATTTACTGCGGGCGCATATCATCTTTGAAGAAAACGCTCCTAGGGGGCGTTTTTTTTGCTTTTTTTCGAACAGAAGTAATTTACAGCCCATAACTTACGCGGCTTCTCGCACTGTAATTAGTGAAAAGAGAGACGATTAAGCCTACTTTGGCTCTCACAAGGAAATCTTCCATGGAGTTTGGCATGTCCAGCACTTTCACTCGCGCGACGCATTGGGCGGTTGCGCTGATCTTAATGGCGAGCGCGCATGCGTTTGCAGCCGATGGCGTTATCAAGTCGGCGTCGGGTGATATTTTTGTGAATGGCGCTGCGGCGTCACAGGGTGATGAGGTCAGCAGCGGGGATACGCTGAAGACGGCGTTTGGTGCCTGGATGGTGGTGGAGATGGATGATCAGTCGGTTCTTGATGTTCGGTCTGATTCTGAGGTTGAGATTACAAGCCACGCCTACAATCCAGCGTCACCTGAGAAAAACAGTCAAGATGTAAGCCTGCTAGACGGAACATTGCGTTATGCATCCGGCTTGATTGGCAAGAATGATTACGACGACGTCGCGGTCCGGGCTGGTGATTACACTGTTGGCATTCGTGGTACGGCATTTAGGCTAGTTTATAATCGAGCTACGGGCAGTGTGCAGGTTGAAGTAACTGACGGACGTGTTGGTATCGCCTTGGGAGAGTTCGGGGTGTCAGGGGCCGATGGCAAGCCGCTGGAGATGTCCGCAGGGAAATCTTATTCTTTGAAGCCCAATGAAGATGGCTCTTTTACGTTAAACTTCGCAAACACTGTACTTACTTATGAAGTTAAAGACGGGAACCTTGTAATCAGATCTATGGTGAGCAGAAGGGGTGAGTTCGGTAACGCAATAGTCGCCGAGGCCGCTGGGTTGCGCCTCGACGGTAAATCTATATCGGAGTCGGATGGAACGACATACCGGAATGTGTTCAACCAAGCGATCGTCAACACTGATAATTGAACTGACTGACTCGCGGAAACTTTTTCAGTAATAAAAACGCCCCCCGCCCGGGGCGTTTTTTTTTGCAAGCCTCGCCCAATGAAACGCTACTTCAAATCACATGGCCGTAGCGCCCTGTTCGGGCGGCTTGTTACTTCATTGCTGGGGCGGCTTCACTTGAGTTCTGCTTATTGGGTGCAGGCCGCATCCAGTCGGATGGATATCTATTTTATGGCCTGCGCCTCAGGGCCACACAAAAGCCTGCACTGATGTGGTCATTATCGGCTATTAAAGATTCCGCCTAAAAATGGGCTAAATGACTATTCAGCGTAGTTAGTAGTCACTACCAAATATGATTCCTTTCCCGCAATTTAATCAATGACAAAAAGAACGATTGAGTTTATCTTGGCTCCTACAGGGAAATTCTCCACGGAGTTCGGCATGTCCAGCACTTTCACTCGCGCGACGCATTGGGCGGTT
Organism: Cellvibrionales bacterium; assembly: GCA_043585095.1. GTDB lineage: Bacteria > Pseudomonadota > Gammaproteobacteria > Pseudomonadales > Halieaceae > JANQIO01. Next base: position 2,940,378 of record CP121321.1, on the reverse strand, counting down.
GCGCTGATTTTAATGGCGAGCGCGCATGCGTTTGCGGCGGATGGCGTGATCAAATCTGCGTCGGGCGATATTTTTGTCAATGGCGCTGCGGCGTCACAGGGTGACGAGGTCAGCAGCGGGGATACGCTGAAGACGGCGTTTGGTGCGTGGATGGTGGTGGAGATGGATGACCAGTCGGTGTTGGATGTTCGGTCCAACACCGAGGTTGAGCTTACTGACTACGTTTATAACCCTGCTACACCTGAGAGCAACAATCAGGATGTGAATGTGGTGGATGGCACGCTGCGTTATGCGTCGGGGCTGATCGGCAAGAACGATTATGATGATGTTGCGGTAAGGGCTGGGGATTATACGGTTGGCATCAGAGGTACCCGGTTCGAGTTGATATACAATAGAACCACAGGGAATCTAACTGTGCGTGTGGCATCCGGTGGTATTGGTGTAAGCCTGAAGGGCTCTACAATTGAAATCAACGGTAAGCCTCTTGTCTTGGAACCTGGCAAAGAACTGACCGTGGAGCCGAATGAAGACGACAAGTTTGTCTTAAAAGAGACTTACGTGGATAAAAACGTTATACCCGGCGTAGATGTAGAAACAGATAAAGAGTATGTCTTGGAAGTGAAGGAGGATGGTGACTTGGCGTATTCTAAGACCAATATCAATGTCACAGCGGATGTCGACGGTCAATCCGTCCCGATTGATTCGGCCTCAGGTGTAGAAGGACAAATGGCTAATAGCTTCAACCAGGCAATCATCAACACCGATGAGTAAGAGCACTAACCTGGTTTTAGACTGACGTGTAAAAACGCCCCACCCGGGGCGTTTTTTTTGCTAGCCTCGCCTGATGAAACGCTACTTAAAATCTCACGGTCGAAATGCCCTGTTCGGGCTGCTTGTTACCTCATTGCTGGGGTGGCTTCATTTAAGTTCTGCTGACTGGGTGCAGGCCGCGCTGAGTCGGTTGGATTATCTGGTGTACGACTTGCGCCTGCGGGCGACGCAGCCGCCTCCGCCTGACTCCACTGATGTGGTCATTATCGATATTGATGACCGGGCCCTGAATGAACACGGCCGCTGGCCCTGGAGTCGTTTGAAGATTGCTGATCTGGTGGTTCGACTAGATCAGTTTGGTGCGCGGGTCATTGGCTTTGATATTGCTTTTTCTGAGCCAGAGCGCAATCTGGTAGAGGACGTGCTTTCGTCTCGGGCATTGGATGCGGCCAGCGAAGAGCAGCGCCAGTGGCTGGCCTCGTTAGCGCCTGATATGGATCGAGACGGCTTGTTCGCCAGTGTGCTGCCCGGCCGGCCCGTCGTGTTGGGATTGATGTTTGGCAACGAGGCATCTGAACAAAAGGGGCAATTGCCGCCGCCCTGGTTCTTCCTCACGGCTGAGCAGGCTGCCGGCCATCAAATCCTCGATATGCCCGGATACAACGCTAATCTGGCGATCTTGCAGAACGTCGCGGCCTATGGCGGTTTCCTGAATGCGACGCCGGATGATGATGGCGTGATGCGGCGCACCCCGCTTGTGTTGCGCCACGGTGAGATGGTCTATCCGTCTTTGGCGCTGGCCATGGCGCGCATATATAACAATGCCCTGCGCTTCAAAGTGCACAGCGCGTCCGTTCAGGATCGCCAATTTGTTACCTCGCTGGAATTGGGTGATCAGGTAATTCCAACCGATCGCTTTGGGCGCATCCTGCTGCGGTACTTTGGCCGCAGCTATACCTTTCGGTACGTTTCCGCTGCCGAAGTCTTAAACGCGCAATCGCTGGATGCGCTGCCACAGCTCAAAGATAAAGCGGTCATTGTCGGTACGTCTGCGCTGGGCTTATATGACTTGCGGGCCACACCGCTGCAGGCGGTATTCCCCGGTGTAGAAGTCCAGGCCAGCATGCTGCAAACACTGATCAATGATGATTATGCCTTCCCTATTGTGCCCGACTGGGAAGATGCTCTGATTGCGCTGGTTTTGCTGGTGCTGGGCGTGCTGCTGTCACTGTTGGCGCCCTTGTTGCCCGCAGCCGCATTGATGGGCCTGGGTATTCTGCTGCTGGTCGGGCTTATTGGCGGCGATGTTTGGCTGTGGTCAGCGCGGGGCGTTGCGGTGTCGCCGGTGATGCCGGTGATGCTGGTTTTCTCGCTGGTGGTCTTGAATCTGGTGCGGGGCTTCTTCTCCGAGAGTGCGCGTCGGCAAGCGGTGCAGGGCATGTTTGGCCAGTACGTGCCAGAAGCGCATATCGACCGCATGTTGGCCGATCCTGACTCCCTGTCGTTCGAGGGCGAAAGCCGCCCAATGACCGTGCTGTTTGCGGATATCCGTAACTTCACCACGATTTCAGAAGGCTTGGATGCGGCGCAGTTGAAAACCATGCTTAACGAGTTTTTTACGCCCGTCACGGAGATCATTTTCGATTCTGGCGGCACCGTGGATAAGTACATCGGTGACCTGGTGATGGCGTTTTGGGGGGCGCCTCTGGAGGACCCGGATCACCGTCAGCATGCGATTGGTGCCGCCCTCGATATGTTAAAGAAAGTGGATGCCATTCGTGCGGAGTTCGTGTCCAGGGGCTATCCCGAGATCCACATTGGCATTGGTTTGAATACAGGCCTGATGAATGTTGGCGATATGGGCTCTAGCTATCGCAGGGCGTATACCGTTATTGGTGATGCGGTGAATCTGGGTTCGCGTTTAGAGGGGCTAACCAAGTACTACGGTGTCAGCCTGTTGGTGGGTGAGGCAACGCGTCGGGAGCAAGATGGTTTTTTGTATCGGTTTGTTGATCGCGTGCAGGTGAAGGGTAAGGAGCGGCCGGTGCGGGTCTATGAGCCTATTTGTCGCCTGAGCGAGGCCTCGCCAGGGCAATTGGAAAGCGTAGAGAAGCACACAGCGGCAATGCGCCTCTATCAGCAAGGCATTTTGCCGGATGCGAAAGCGGCTTTTGAATCGTTACAAGTGGTTGCACCACTGCGGCAGCAGGAGATTATGCTGCAGCGGATTGCGGAGCTGGAAGTGGTGGGCACCGGCGCTGAGTGGGAAGGGGTTTTCAGGCACGATGCCAAGTAGGCTGATGCACATTCTCTGGTCGGGATGGCGTAATGACGCAGCGCTTCTTGCTGAGGGCATGCTAAGGACATAATTCCAGTTGGCAATTAAGCGATAAGCATGCCTGCAAGCCTTAGCAGATGGCGATATTACCCTTTACGGCCACGCTTCTGGTCTATACTATCGATAGTCGAGCGGGCTTAACGGCCATAATAGACAGGGGAAGTGTAATGAAGCTTACGTCTTTTGCGCAGCGTAGTGCCGCATTGGGGCTGTTTGTCAGTGCATCTGCACAGGCGACAGATCCATCCAGTTTTAGTGTTGGGGCCTTTGAGGTCACACCAGAGCTGGAAGTTGAAACACGCTACGATGACAATATCTTCCGTAGTTTCACCGACGAGTTCGACGACATCATTCTGGAAGTGAAGCCTTCACTTTCTGCCGTGATGGAGTCTGGTGCCAATTCCCTGTCTATCGATTTGGGCCTGGCAGACGCCACCTACGACGATAGCAGCCCGGATGAGTACACTGACTGGACTGTGGATGCCGATGCGCATCTGGAAGCCAACTCCAAAAATGCATTCGATGTGTATGCCGGCTACCACTTCCTGCACGAAGCACGGGGTCAGGGTTTTAGCCAGGGCCAATTGTTCCTGCTGCTGGATCGCCCAGATACTTTCGAAGAAGTAGTTTATGGCGCAGCATATACCTACGGCGGCGAAGACTCGAAAGCCCGCATCAATCTTGCCGCTGACGTGTACGATAAAGAGTACGAGCGTTTCGATAACCCTCGCTTGACTCGAAACCGCACCAATACTGGATTTACTGGGACGTTTTATTATGGCGTCAGCGATAAGACTGACATTGTTGCGACTACGCGTTATACCGAGGTGGAGTACGATGAGGCTCCACTCGATGCTAATCCTAGCCTCGACAGTGAAGAGGTTGAGTTTTTGCTGGGTGTGGAGTGGGAGGCCACCGGTAAGACTACGGGGAGCATTCTGTTGGGTCTGGTTAACAAAGATTTTGACGATAACCAGCGGGAAGACTGGGATAACGAATTTACATGGGACGCCACGGTTATTTACCAGGCCAATGACTTCCACGTGTTCACCTTCGGTGCCTCAAACGATCAGCTTGAGGCCGTCGGTACCAGTGACTTCATCAACTCCGATGCCTACACAGCTAGCTGGGATTGGGAAGTAAACGATCTGACTCGCGTCAACGCGTTCATCCGCGCTTCGCAGGATGATTTCGAGGGTGACGTTCGGGAAGACGACACGTTTATCGCCACGATTGGTATCGAGCGTGACTTGCGTCGCTGGTTCACGATTGGCGCGTCTTACACCTATGACGAGCGTGATTCCAATATCTTCTCCCTGGATTACGAGCGCAATGTGTTCATGGTGGACCTCAAGTTCAGCTTGTAGGGCTATCTGCCAGCAGTGTAATTGCTGGTCCTATCGCCACACTTTAGTGGCATAATGAAAGGCCGCTGCTAGCTCGCATGCGGCCTTTTTTGTTGGATAAAGTGTTTTTGGAATACGGCGCAAGAACGCGGCCGAAACAGTTTTCTGCAGCAACGGACGAACAATACGTGACGTTTTTTCGCACTCCTCTCATTCGCACTCCTGTCACCCGCACCCCCATCAGGTACGCTTTAGCACTTTGCCTGTTGGCTATGTTCGGCGTGCAAGGGTCAATGGCGCAAAGCGATTCGGGTATTTCGGTCTACACCCTGGGGGCGGGTGACCGAATTGATATCACGGTGTTTGGTGAAGAAGACTTGAGCATGGAAGTGTTGTTGAACGATGCCGGGTCGTTCTCCTATCCGTTTCTGGGTGAGCTCAACGTGAAGGGCCTGACCATAAGCCAGCTTGAAAGCTTGATTATTGAAGGGCTAAAAGGCCCCTACCTGATTGATCCCAAGATTTCAGTCTCTATCGTGCAGTACCGGCGCTTCTTTGTGCGCGGCGAGGTGAATAAGCCGGGTGGCTTCCCCTATGAGCCTGGCATGACCTTGCAAAAAGCCGTGTCGCTGGCGGAGGGGTTTACCGACCGGGCGTCGCGTAGCAAATTCTATATCGTGTCTGATACCTCCGAAGATGAGGAACGGCGTTTGGCAAAGCTGAATACGCTGATCCGCCCTGGCGATATCGTCACCATTGAGGAGAGCTTCTTCTAATGGCACTGGGCCAGTACAACAATTCCGTGGAATCCAGAGCGCTGGACGACGACGAGATTGATCTCCGCCACTATTGGCGGGTAATCCACAGCCAGCGCTGGAATATCGTATCGTTGGCAGTGGTCATTTCAGTAGTTGCCGCACTGGTTGTCTTGGCGATGCGCCCGGTGTATCAATCATCCGCCACGCTGATGATTGAATCGCAGCAGGCGAATATCCTGTCTATCGAAGAGGTGTACGGCGTAGGCACGGCGAATAAAGAATACTTTTTGACGCAGTTCGAGATTCTTAAATCCAGAGAGCTCGCACAGAAGGTGGTAGAGAACCTCGATATTCGTCATCACCCGGATTTCGATCCCGATCAGCAGGAACCCATGTTCGGTGTGGATTGGCGCAGTTGGCTGCCGATTGAGCTGGATCTGGAGCCTGCCTCTGAGGACGATATCGTCGCGGGGGTAGTCGACAAATTTATTGCAAGCCTCTCTGTATCCCCGGTTCGTAATACACAGCTTGTAAAAGTCAGCTTTGAGTCCTACGACCCCAAACTCGCGGCAGCAGTGGTTAATGACCTGGCTAGCGTCTATATCGATAGCCACCTGGATGCCAAGCTGGAAGCCACACAGAAAGCGGCGACCTGGCTCGGAGAGCGGTTGGAAGGCCTGCGCGTCAATCTCGAGGAAGCGGAGATAAAACTGCAAGCCTATCGCGAGCAAGAAGAGCTGGTAGACGTATCCGGTGTACGCACGCTGGTTTCCCGTGAGTTGGATGAGGTCACCCAGGCGCTGGTCGAGGCCCGTGGTCGCCGCGCGGAAGCCGAATCGGTATTTACAGAAGTGCGCGCGTTAAGTGATCAATCTCCGGAGACGCTGGCCTCAGTGCCTGCCGTGCTGGCGCATTCCTTGATTCAACGCCTGAAAGAAGAAGAGGCGGAAGCGGAGCGCGACGTTGCCGAGCTTTCCAAGCGCTATGGTCCACTGCACCCCAAAATGATTGCAGCGCAGTCGAAATTGCGTGCCGCCGTCGACAACATCAACAAGCAGGTGGTGCGCGTGGTCTCCGGCGTACAGAAAGACTTCCAGGTGGCGTCACGCAGTGAGCGTGCTTTGGAAGCACAGCTAGCTAAAGTGAAAGAACAAGTGCGTGATATCAACCGCAAAGAGTTCAAGCTGCGTGAGCTGCAGCGCGACGTACAAACCAATCGCCAGCTTTACGATATGTTCTTTACGCGCATCAAGGAAACCGATGAAGCCAGCGGTATGGAAGCGGCTCACGCCCGGGTTGTTGACCAGGGCATCGTGCCGCGCAAGCCGGTTAAGCCGCGCAAAACCCTGTCCGTTGTCCTGGCGTTTATGTCTGCTCTGGTAATGGGCGTCCTGCTAGCGTTCCTGAAAGATGCCTTGGATAACACCTTAAAGACGCCAGCAGACGTGGACGAGCGGCTCCACGTGCCCATGTTAGGTGCGCTGCCCAAGGTTTCCGGAGTTACCAAAGGCTCCCCCTTATTGCCGATGGTGGATGGCTCGCAAAAGGTCTTTGCCGAATCGGTGCGCACGATCCGCACCGGTCTGTTGTTGTCCGGGATTGATACGACGCATCACATCACCGTGGTGACTTCGTCTGTTCCAGGAGAGGGTAAATCTACCCTGAGCCTTAATTTGGCGGCCGCACTGGGGCAGATGGAAAAAACGCTGATCATCGATGCAGATATGCGCAGGCCTACCATGGCTAAAATGTGCGAGCTGCCGCCCAACACACCGGGATTGTCTAACTACATTGCCGGCACTGAAGAACTTTCGTCCTGTGTACATCGCATTGAGAAGCTGGGCGTTGATGTATTGCCGGCGGGCGTTATTCCGACTAACCCTCTTGAGTTGTTGTCGTCGCGTAAGTTTGTTGAAACGCTGGAGAAGCTTAAGCAGCACTACGAGCGCATCATAATTGATTCTGCGCCCACGCAGGCGGTGAGTGATGCATTGGTGCTGGCGTCCTATGCCGACGCATTGGTGTATGTGGTCAAAGCTGATGCAACGCCCTATACGGTAGCGCGCCACGGCATTGACCGCCTGCGGCATTCCAACGCGCCAATGACGGGTGTTGTACTGAACCAGTTCGATGCCAGCAAAGGGCAGCGCTACGGCGGCGATTACTACCAATATGGCGGCTACTACGATTACTACGGCTATAGCCAAACCGATACCGATGTAGGTGAGGGTGAAGGCGGTAAGGTCAGCCTGTTAGGGGCCAAGCGACGGGCAAAAGCGAAAGCTGACTCTAACGTCGCATGATCGATCTGCACTGTCATTTTCTTCCCGGGGTTGATGATGGCCCCGCCGATTTAGCGACCGCTATTCCGCTGGCACAACAAGCTTTTGATAACGGCATTACCCATTCAGTTATCACGCCCCATATTCACCCTGGCCGGTACGAAAACTCATTAAGTTCACTCTCAGCTGAGTTCAATGCCTTCAAGACGGCGTTGGCGGAAGCGGACGTGCCCCTGGAAATCGCTCTGGCCGGGGAAGTCCGCGTCAGTCCTGAAGTGCTACCGATGATCGCGGATGGTGAAGTGCCTTTTCTAGGTGAGTGGGAAGGCAAGCCTGTTGTGCTGCTGGAACTACCACACAGCCACGTGCCGCCGGGCAGCGACAAGCTGGTGGGCTGGCTGATTGGCAAAGGTTTTCAGCCGATGATTGCCCACCCCGAGCGCAATAAAGACGTGATACGCAAAATCTCCAAGATCGAACCCTTTGTCGAGGCGGGGTGTTTGTTTCAGTTGACTGCGATGTCGGTAGCTGGACGATTTGGGGAGGGCGCGCATAAGCGGGCGATCGAGTTTCTGGAGGCGGGTGTGGCCACCATCATTGCCTCCGATGCGCATAACGTGAACCACCGGCCGCCGGATTTGGAGGTCGGGCGCATCGCTGCAGCCGAAATCGTCGGCGAGGAAGAAAGCTGGCAGTTAGTGCGTGAGCGGCCCATGGCAATTGCTCACAGCAAGTTTCAGTAACGCCAGTGTCTGAGTCCGAAAAAGAAGGTGGGACAGAGCGCCGCAGAGAACGCCCGGGAGAGCGGCGGACAGGGCGCCGGGGAGAACGCCGGAAAGAGCGTCAGAGTGAGCCGGCACCGCCTGCGCCGGGTCGCGGATTGCAGCTCTTGTTTGCACTGCTTGCGCTCGCAGCAATTGCGGCCGCCGTTTTCGCCTTTCAGCGCAGTCTTGCCAGTGCTTACAACAATCAAGCGATGCGCTATGAACTGCACTGGCAAAAGCGCAGCGGCCCGAGCAGTCTGCAGCAGTGGGGAAAGGCCTTGGATTGGTCGACGCGTACTATCGCTCTGGACGACACTAACCCTTATATCTACCTGCGCCGTGCTCGAATCCTGAGCTGGTATGGCAGCCTCCCGGATGCCGATAACGAACAGTACTTTGAAAATCTAGACGAAGCGCTGCAAGCGATCGAAACGGCCATAGCGCTGCATCCCAATTCCGGTGAAGGTTACTCCTCCCGCGCGGCGCTGATGGCGCAACGCGGCGAACTGGGTGAGCCTTTAAACAGTGACATTGTGCGCTCGCTGGAGTTAGGCCCCTGGGAGCGTGATATTTACCTGCGTGCTCTCAACGCCGGCCTGTTTAACTGGCCTCGCCTGGAAGACGAAACCCGGGCGGCATTGCGCCGTTATTTTGATCTTAGCGTTAACGAAAAGCCCGGCGTTGCTCGTGAGATGTTTGATCTCGCTGATCGCTATGGGCGCACGCCTGTGCTGTGTACGCGGCTTGAATATTTGCAGTCGGCCAAGCTAACCGAGTTCAAGGCCAGGCAATGCCCAAGCAAACTGTGACATCACCTTCGACAGGCCGCTACCTGTTTGCCGCTCTGGTGGGGATTTTGATGTGGGCACCATTACCGATTGGCAGTAACCGTTACTGGGCTTTGTGGTTACTCATTGGCGCGGTCTACCTGTTGGCGGGGTTTTGCCTGCTGCAATTGGCGCGGGGTAGGTTGGTTTTATCCGCAGGTCTGCGGGGCAGTGCTTTCCCCTTACTCATGCTGATATTGGTACAGGTGTGGGTGGGGGTGCAGTTATTGCCGGGTCCGTTTCAGTCGTTGGATATCTGGGCGACCACGATCAGCTGGTTTGAAGGCCTCGCCTATACCGTGTTTTTCGCGTTGGTGCTGTTGCTCGTGAACAGCAAAGAGCGCTTGCGCACGGTGTGTTATGCGCTGGTGCTGGGGGGCGCGTTTCAGGCAGCTTACGGTAGCTTTATGACGCTGTCTGGATTGGAATATGCATTCTTCTATAAAAAAGACACGTACATAGGTCTTGCCACCGGGACGTTTTTTGCGCGGCCGCACCTGGCGGGCTTTCTGGTGTTGTGCCTGGCCGTGGGGGTGGGGCTATTGCTCGCCGATATGGAAAAGCATCCTGCCCACAACTGGCGCGAATTTCAGCGTCGCATCGTCAATACGCTGTTAGGTCCCAAACTGCGCCTGCGACTGTTGTTGGCGGTTATGGTGATTGGCCTGGTGTTGACCCGCTCGCGCATGGGGAATGCGGCCTTTTTTACCGGGCTGGTATCCATGTGTTTTCTGGCGTTATTGCTGCAGCAGCGATTGACCCGCAACGCGCTATTGCTCTTTGGTAGCTTGTTACTGATCGACGCCTTGATTCTGGGCAACTGGTTTGGTTTCGAAAAAGTGGTGGAGCGGATACAGCAAACAAACAGAGCTACCGAAACTCGGGATGACGTTGGGGCGGACGCGTACATCATATTTAGAGAGCACTGGATATCTGGAACGGGTGCAGGTTCTTTTTACTCCCAGTTTCCAAGATACCGAAGTACAGAAGCTGGCCCTGGCAAGTGGTATCACGCACATAACGATCTAATAGAGTTTCCCTCCGAATATGGGGTGATTGGTTATACGCCGATGGTGCTCTTTGTCCTCAGTTGCAGCTGGGCATGCATCATTGTGCAGCAGCGGGGGAAAAGCCGTCTGCAGAAAGCCATGGGCTTCTCTGGCTCTATGGCGGTGGTATGGTTAGTCATGTCGTCATCGGTAGACTTTAATATGCATATTCCTGCAACTGCGGTGACGTTCCTCGCTGTCATGGCGATGGCTTGGGTTGCCCTATACATGGAACTTGAGTGTAAGAAACGCCAAAAAAGGCGAACTTCCTCCCAATAAGCGTCAGGCTTGTGCGGTCAATTGAATCGACTGCACTTATGGCGTTTTACAAAAAGGACTTCTCATTATGCCCCAGGGTGGACTGGCAAAACGCAATAGCGCATTGATTGGCCTGATACAGCAGGCCATGGACATTGCTGTGATCTGCGTAAGCCTGTGGCTGCCGACGGTGCTGTTTGGCGTTAGCTGGCAGCCGGTATTCAGTGCGGCAATGCTGATGGCTTCACTGTTATTCTGGCTGCTGGGTCACCAGTATTCGCTTTACGGTTCATGGCGTACAGAAAGCATTACCTCTGAGGTGCGTCAGGTGCTGGCGACCTGGACGGGGGTGATTCTTTGCCTGTTGCTCATGGCGTACGCCTTAAAGATATCTGACCAGTATTCACGCCGCGTATTTGTGGCGTGGATGCTGGTTGCCCCTTTTGGCTTGGCGGTTTTTAGAGGCATTCTCCGCAATACGCTGCGCCAGGCGCGGGTCGATGGGCGCAACCACCGCCGGGTCGCAATCGCTGGCGCAGGTTCATTGGCACAGGATCTGGCGCAAAACTTTCGCCTGCACCCGTGGATGGGTATCCACGTTGCGGGCGTGTATGACAACGAGGGCTTGTCTGCACAAACCTCTTCGGACCTGGATTTAAGTTATCTGGGTGATCTGGAGCAGTTGCTCCGCGATGCGCGAAAAGGCCTGTATGACGAGATTTATATTGCGCTGCCGATGACCGCCGCAGCGGATATCCGCGATGTCATCGACGGTCTGTCGAGTTGCTCTGTACAGGTAAGCTTAGTGCCGGATTTGCTTACCTTTAAGCTGGTTAATTCGCGGCCACGCAATGTCGGCCCCATGCCGGTTATTAGCGTGTATGACTCGCCCTTAGATGATAGCGGCTATTTGCTCAAGCGGCTCGAAGACATTGCCGTCGCCACCATATGCCTGTTGGTTGTGGCGTTACCCATGATCGTGATCGCGCTGGCAATCAAGTTAAGCTCTCGTGGTCCGGCCATTTTCAAGCAGCGGCGTTATGGTCTAAATGGGGAAGAGTTTTATGTTTGGAAATTTCGGACTATGACGGTTTGTGAGGACGGTGATAATTTGGTCCAAGCTACTGTGAACGACGCGCGAGTCACCACTTTTGGGGCAATTTTGAGGAAGACTTCGCTAGACGAACTTCCCCAGTTTTTTAATGTATTGCAGGGATCCATGTCAGTTGTCGGTCCGCGACCACACCCAGTTTCTCTTAATGAGGAATATAGGGCTACGATTCATGGTTACATGTTGCGCCATTTGGTAAAGCCCGGCATTACCGGCTGGGCTCAGGTAAATGGCTGGCGGGGTGAGACCGATACGTTGGACAAAATGGAACAACGTATAGAACACGACCTGTATTACATCCGTAATTGGTCCCTGCGTTTGGACGTGTTCATAATTCTCATGACTATCCTGAAAGGGTTTACCGGCGAGCGCGCCTATTAATCTTCGGCTTTTAGGCAAAGAGTATTTTTCAATCGCACTTTTTACTAGGGATGGTGCCCCGCAATCTCAAAACATTTTGCAATTTTCGGTATCAACCACGCTCCTGAGCTAACTGGGGCGGGCAAGTATACAGGTGAGCTCGCCGCAGCGCTGGTTGAGCGAGGGCACCGCGTGACCGTGATCACTGCGCCTCCATATTATCCGCAGTGGCGTCGTCATCCCGACTATCCTCGCCACCGCTACGTCAACGAAATGCTTGAAGGTGTGAACGTGGTGCGCTGCCCACTATACGTGCCAGCGACCCCTTCCTCAGTCCGACGGTTGCTGCATTTGCTGAGCTTTGGTATCACAGCGCTTGGGGCGGGTATTCGGGTCGGTCGTTCCAAGCCAGATGTCGTCGTTCTGATTCAGCCCACTTCGTTTGCTTTTCCAGCGCTTTGGCTGTGCGCTCGGATCGGCGGCGCTAACAGCGTTATGCACATACAAGACTATGAGCTTGATGCAATGATCAACCTCAAAATAATCAATATTTCGTTCTTTGAAAGATTGGCGTTTATTGCAGAGCGCTGGCTTTACCGACGTTTTCAAGGTGTAAGCACTATCTCTCGCAGCATGGTGAATATGGCGGTCAGTAAGGGTGTGGAGGTGTCGCGACTGGCGTTGTTTCCGAATTGGGTGAATACCCATCAGCTGGCGCCGCAGGCAGGCCGAACCGGGTTTCACGAGGAATGGGGCATCTCAGAAGATCAGCACGTGGTGATGTACTCAGGCAACGTCGGCGCCAAGCAGGGTCTGGAATTTTTGTTAGCGGTGGCGCTGCGCATGCAAGACGACAGTAATGCGCAGTTTGTGATTGTTGGAGACGGCGCTGGGCTCTCAGAGTTAAAGACCATGGCGGCCTTTGAGGGTATTCAAAACCTGCGGTTTTTGCCGCTGCAGCCCGCCGAGCGATTGCCGGAGTTGCTGGCGACTGCGGATGTGCATGTTGTGTGCCAGCGCCGGGGTGCCGCCGATATCGTACTGCCCTCCAAGCTCTCCGGTATTTTGTCAGTAGGGGGACACTGTGTGGTCACGGCTGAACCGGATACGGAATTGGGGCGATTGGCACAGGAGCATCCTGGTCTTTACGAATGCGTTACGCCTGAATCCGCTGATGCCCTGGAGCAGGGTATTCGTCGTTTGTTAGCTAAAGATCTTTCCACTCACAACGCGGTGGCCAGGCGCTATGCGCAGGAGCATCTCGAAAAAGATGTGGTGTTGACGCAGTTTGCGCAGTGGCTGGAAGCGCAGGTCGCCCAGGATGTTGTGGCTGCTTAAGGGCGTTCTGCCAGCCTACTCCTTGTTGATCGCGTGGCTTTGTCTAACGCCCGCCAGCGGCGGGGCAATGTTTTGGGATAAAGCCCTGCATTGGGGTGCTTACACCGTGTTCGCGGTTGTGGCTTTACCCTGGTCGCAGGGTTCTCGTAGAACGCTCGCCGTGCTGTGCTTGATGATCTTCGCTTACTCGGGTGCCTTGGAGGTAGGTCAGCACTTTGTGCCAGGCCGGCAGATGGATGCGCTGGACATGCTGGCGAATGGTCTTGGCGTCGCGACAGGGTTTGGCGTTTCGTGCTTTTTTCTGCACTTTGCGGATGCTCGGTGGGTGCGCTGGCTTTGCTCCCGTTAGCAAAAAGCGGGTCAGAGTAACTTTTTCTGCTGGATCCTGGAGTGATGCTGGCACCCGCCTTGAAAAAGTTACTCTGACCCGGTTTTTGCTAGTTACTCTGCCCGGTTTTTGCTAGGCAGCGCGGAAGCTTTCTTGATGTTCACAAAACCAGCCGTAAGCGTCTTCGAGGCCTGAGCGCAGCGTATGACTGGGTTCCCAGCCGAGTGCGCTGAGTTTTGTGGTATCCAATAGCTTGCGCGGTGCGCCGTTGGGCTTGCTGCTGTCGAAATCGATGTTGCCGCTAAAGCCGGTTACTGCCTGAATGGTTTCTGCTAGCTCGCGAATAGTGCAGTCCACGCCGGTGCCGACGTTGATGTGGCTGAGCATGGGTTCTGTCACGCTGTCGTAGGTGCCGCGATCCAGGTTCATCACATGCACAGATGCAGCCGCCATATCGTCAACGTGTAAAAACTCGCGCATGGCATTGCCGGTGCCCCAGATGGTTACCTTTTCCAGTCCGTCGCGTTTGGCTTCATGGAAGCGTCGCAGCAGTGCGGGTATCACGTGGCTGTTTTCCGGATGAAAATTATCGTTGGGGCCGTACAGGTTGGTGGGCATGACGCTGCGGTAGTCGCGGCCGTACTGGCGCTGGTAGCTCTCGCACAGTTTGATGCCGGCGATCTTGGCCAGCGCGTAGGGTTCGTTGGTGGGCTCCAGGGTGCCGGTCAGCAGGGCGGATTCGGCCATCGGTTGGTCGGCGAGCTTTGGGTAGATGCAGGACGACCCCAGGAACAGCAGCTTGTTTACATCGGCAGCGTGGGCCTGATGGATGATGTTCGCTTCGATCATCAGGTTTTGGTAGATGAATTCCGCCGGATACGTGTTGTTGGCGTGTATGCCGCCGACCTTGGCGGCAGCCAGATACACTTGATCAATGTGTTCGGTCTGGAAAAAACCTCGCACCGCTGCCTGGTCGGTGAGATCAAGCTCCTGCCGGCTGCGGGTGATGAGTTCGAGCTCGCCGGTTTCGGCCTGGATTTGTAGCTGTCGCAGCAGGGCGCTGCCGACCATGCCGCCGCTGCCGGCGATAAAGACGCGTTGTGTTGTCGCGTTATCTGTACTCATTCCATCGCCAGGTTGACGTCAAAGCCGTGATCTTTCAGCAGGCGTTGTTTGCGCGCGTCCTGCAGGTCGTGATCGATCATCTCGTCGATCATTTCATCCAGGGTGATACGCGGCTCCCAGCCGAGTTTGGCTTTGGCATTGCTGGGGTCGCCCAGCAGGGTTTCCACTTCGGCGGGTCGGTAGTACTGGGGGTCGACGCGTACAATCACATCTCCCACCGCAGCCATGGTATTCGGGTCGGCGATTGCGTTGTCGATGGCAACCACGGTGCCAATCTCGTCTACGCCTTCGCCCGTAAAGCTCAGGTTAATGCCCAGGCGGGAAGCGGCGCGGGTGATAAAGTCGCGCACCGAAATCTGTTTGCCAGTGGCAATTACAAAATCCTCGGCCTGCTCCTGTTGCAGCATTAACCACTGCATCTCGACATAGTCGCGGGCATGACCCCAATCCCGCAAGGCGTTGATGTTGCCCATGTACAGGCAGGGCTCAAGCCCCTGGCTGATATTGGCAAGGCCTCTGGTGATTTTGCGCGTCACGAAAGTCTCGCCGCGGCGAGGGGATTCGTGATTAAACAAAATGCCGTTACAGCCATAAATGCCGTAGGCCTCGCGATAGTTCACCGTTATCCAGTAGGCGTACAGCTTGGCCACCCCGTAGGGCGAGCGTGGATGAAACGGCGTGGTCTCGGTCTGGGGTACTTCCTGCACCAGACCGTACAGTTCTGAGGTTGAGGCCTGATAGAAACGGGTTTTCTTCTCCAGCCCCAGCAGCCGGATGCCTTCCAACAAACGCAGGGTGCCCAGCGCGTCGACGTCGGCGGTGTACTCCGGTGACTCGAAGGACACGGCAACGTGGCTTTGTGCGCCCAGGTTATAAACCTCGTCGGGCTGTATCTCTTTCATCAATCGGACCAGATTGGAGCCATCCGTCAGATCGCCGTAGTGCAGGATAAAGTTGCGATTATTGATGTGCGGGTCCTGATACAGGTGATCAACACGCTCGGTGTTAAACAGCGAACTGCGGCGTTTGATGCCGTGCACCTGATAGCCTTTTTCCAGCAGGAATTCCGCTAGATAGGAGCCATCCTGGCCCGTAATCCCGGTGATGAGTGCAACTTTCTGAGACATGAATTAAAGGCCCGTCTAAGGCGATGAATCGAGCGGGGATGTTAGCACAGCGCTGCTTTTCGATAGAATGCGCAGATGTTGCGATTTCCACGTTATCTACATTCCGTTGCTGCGCCATTGTCAGCGCTCAAGCTAGCCCCTCAGAGCCATAGCCTTACCGTCAATCACTTAGTGGTGGCTATCACGGTCTTGGTCGCTATTGCATTCAACCCAGCGGCGGGCGCTGACGACGCAGCGACGACAGCGCTGCCTGTATTGGAAGAAAAACCCGGTGGATTCGCGAGCCTTGGGACGGTTACTGCAAGCAGCAAGGGCTTCAGCGGACGTACGGATAATGGCAAGCGCAGCTATGTGATGCGCGAACTGCAGCGGCAGGCCCGAAAGCTCGGCGCCGAGGTGATTTGGTTAAAAAAGATGCAGCGGCTCGAACGCCGCGTGCCGGTGTATGGCCGTTTCAATACCATTACCCAGTACGAGAAAGAGCACGAGTATTTAGGCAGTGGCGAAGCGATGCGGCTGGTCGATCCATTGGAAGATCCGGTGGAGTCCCTGTTGGGCGCGCCACCGGAAGAATAAGCCAAAACGAGGCGATGAATGCGCTACATCAGTGTTAAATCACTTTGACACGCTAAGATGTGAGACTGCGACAAGTGGGCTAAACTATTCCTATGATAAGCGAGTTACCCCTTACCCGGCCAAGCACGCCCTTGCTGGACAGCATTGCTGTCCCGGCAGACCTGCGCAAGTTATCCCGAGATCAGCTCGAACCGCTGGCCGATGAGATGCGCCTGTACCTGCTGTGGACGGTCGGTCAAACCGGCGGCCACTTTGGTGCCGGGCTTGGCGTTGTCGAACTGACTATTGCGCTGCATTATTTGTATGAAACCCCAGCCGATCGTCTGGTCTGGGATGTGGGCCATCAAACCTATCCCCATAAGATATTAACGGGGCGAAAAGATCGCATGCACAGCATGCGTCAGGCCGGCGGCTTGTCCGGTTTCCCCAAGCGTTCTGAAAGTGAATTCGACACCTTTGGCGTCGGCCATTCGTCTACCTCTATCAGCGCTGCCATGGGCATGGCGCTGGGTCTGGCCAATGCGGGTGACCCGCGCCGCGTCTGCGCGGTGATTGGCGATGGCGCCATGACCGGCGGCATGGCGATCGAAGCGTTGGCCCATGCCGGCCACGTGCGTCCGAATATGCTGGTTGTGCTCAACGATAACCAGATGTCCATCGGCCACAACGCCGGTGGTTTGGCCACCTACTTTGCCAAGATGTGGTCCAGCAAAACCTATATCTCTTTGCGCGAGGGCGGCAAATCCGCGCTCAAGCGCATCCCGCCAGCCTGGGATTTGGTCAAGCGCACCGAAGAGCATATGAAAGGCATGGTTGCGCCGGGTACGCTGTTTGAAGAACTGGGCTGGCACTATATTGGCCCAATAGACGGTCACGACTTGCCCCAGCTTTTGCAAACGATTGAGAACATGCGAGAGCTCGACGGCCCGCAGTTCCTGCATATACAGACGCGAAAAGGCCGCGGCTTTGAACCCGCAGAAAACGACCCGATTGGCCACCACGCCATCAATAAAATTGATCCAGAGCCGCTTAAGCCGAAAGCCGCCGAACCTGCAGTTAAAAAGCCCAAGTATCAACAAGTCTTCGGCGACTGGCTGTGCGATATGGCCTTACTGGACGAGCGCTTAATGGCCATCACACCGGCCATGTGCGAAGGCTCGGGCATGGTGGAATTTGCCGAGCGCTTCCCCAAGCGGTTTTTCGATGTGGCTATTGCCGAACAGCACGCAGTCACGCTGGCAGCCGGTATGGCCTGCGAAGGCGCCAAGCCTATCGTCGCGATTTACTCCAGCTTCCTGCAGCGTGGCTATGATCAGCTAATACATGACGTCGCTTTGCAAAATCTCGATGTCACCTTCGGTATTGATCGCGCCGGTCTGGTCGGTGAAGACGGCGCCACCCATGCGGGCAGCTTCGACCTGAGCTATATGCGCTGCTTGCCTAATATGGTGATTGCAGCGCCCTCAGATGAAAACGAGTGTCGCCAGCTGCTGTATACCTGTTACCAGCATGAAGGCCCCTCGGCGGTGCGCTATCCGCGCGGCACCGGTCCGGGTGCGGAAATCAAAGCCGAGATGTCACGTTTACCGGTGGGCGAGGCCATGCCCCGACGCCTGGGGCGCGATGTCGCTATTCTGAACTTTGGCGTGCTGCTACCGGCGGCATTGGAAGTGGCGGAGCAGTTGGATGCCACGGTCTACGATATGCGTTGGGTGAAGCCCCTTGATGAAGCGCGGGTGCTGGAGTTGGCGGGTTCCCATAAACTGCTGGTGACGCTGGAAGACAATGCGGTCGCAGGCGGAGTGGGTTCAGCGGTCAACGAACTACTGGTGCGTGAAAATCGCCCGGTGTCGGTTGTGAATCTGGGCTTGCCTGATACCTATGTCGATCACGGCAAGCGCGAGATGCAGCTTGGCTGGATTGGGTTGGATGCTGAAGGCATGTTGGCGACCATCCGTGAGCGCATGGAGGTGATTGGCTTAAATGCGACAACTGCGGCGACCAACCTGTCTGCAGAAGAAATCACCATTGAAGCGTCGGGCGCGGCTTCCAGCGCTTCTTCCTGAGCCGCGCTATCCGTCTTTATCATGACTACTACTCTGGCCGAATGCTTTGGCTACTATCTGGCTAAACATTCTGGCTTAAAAATTGTGCCGCCGAAACGAAAAACGGCCTGCTTAGACAGGCCGTTTAACTGGTCGTGTTCATGGTTTAGCGTCCAGCTTCAGGACACGCCGCCCAATACCTTGTCGAAAGCGACGTCTTTATCGAAGGCTTCATCATTGCCTTCAATCCACTCGCGGGCGTCCATGGGATCGTAAAAAATCCGGAAGCTGCCGCGATTAATCATTTTGGCGAAGGTGCGCAGCATGCCAGCGCGCTCGGGATCTGGCGCCACGATGCCGACCCGGGCCGATGTCGACATGGGTATGCTGCTTTTCGCGTAATCCACAAAGCGGGATACCTCGTCGCCCGTGGCATGATTCAGGTTAGCCTGGGAAAAATCGATCATGCGGTTATAGGCAGCGTCGTAAAGAGGGTCTCGCAAAATCAAGTTAGAGGCAGCGATGCAGTCCTGAAGCTGGGGCGTACCACGTACCTCAACAAAAATGCAGCCCTGCGTCGGGTCTATACGGTGCTGAATCATCCGGCGATGTCCTCTTTCCATGCCTGGCGGCGCCCTGACGCGGCCTTCTGTCTTCTAATCGTTCAATCGGTTTGCGCTTTTGTGCTAATCATCTCGCAAACTACTATGCGGGTTGGTCGAAGTACCGCGACCAAGCTGCAGCGTTTCTGTAAGAAATAACAGCGTTGCGATTATTTTTATCGTGTTTTTCGCTGTAGCGGGCAGGACATGTGGCAAGTTATCCACGCCTATAGGTCAGAAATTAATCGATTTCAGCCCACAGGTCTAGGCATAAATTGTCATACGTGAACAAAACCTGTTCATAATGAAGGACTTAGAAGTAGGGTTTCCTAGTTTTACAAAGCTAGCGATCGCTATATTTATCGGCGTGAGCGGCACTTCAGACGTCGCTCAGCGGCTAGAAAGGTAACAGCCAGCTGGTCGATAGAGTCAGGTTTGATAGCCTGGCGGTGGTACAAACCCGCGATGATGTGTCGTTAACATTCCGGCAACCGCGAGGGCGGTTTTGTCTTCCAGATAATCCGCCACCACCTGCAGGCCGATGGGCAGTCCGTCGCTGGAGGTCGCTACCGGCGTATTCGTCACCGGCAGCAGCGCGTTTAAGGTCAAGCCGGCCCAGCCCAGCACCTCCACATAGGGGCGTACTTCGCCATTAATGGTCAGCGTGCGGCTTAACATGTCGGGATGGTGGTCGTGGGCAAACGCTGTGGTGCACACGCTGGGGCACAGCAACACATCGTAGTCCTCAAAGAACCGCGCCCAGGCGCGCCGGATATGCTGGCGCTGCTCGATAACGCGAGCGTGCTCCCAATGTGAGATGGCAATACCCCGCGCCTGCAGCGCCGCATAATCAGTGCTGTCCCGGTCCGTTTCCGCGGCGATCCCCTGCATCATCGTGAACACCTCTTCGGGCATGCCGGCACCGATTGCCGCGCTCAAGCCCAGCCCGTAATTGACCTTGTTCTCCAGGGGATCGACCGCGGGGCGAGCCTGGTAGTCAACCTGCGCGCCGGCTTTGGCGAGGCTGTCTGCAGCGGCCTCAACGGCGTCGCGAATTTCGGTTTCCACCGGGCAGAACGGGTCGTCCGACCACACCGCAACGCGCAGTTGAGCGGGGTCCTGGGTGCGCGCAGCCGGCAGCTCAATGCGATAGGCCTTGCGCTCTTCGGGGTTGGGGGTGACCAATAGGTCCAGCGCTTTTTCCAAATCCTGCGGATTAGTCCCAATCGGGCCGACCACGGACAGGTCGGTATCGCTGATCACGTGATCGCCGGGGGGCAGGTGGCCGCGCTGGGGCACAATGCCATAGCTGGGTTTATGGCCGAACACGCCATTGAAATGACTGGGGGTGCGAATCGAGCCGCCGATATCACTGCCCAATTCCAAGGGCGTCAGGCCCGCCGCCACAGCGGCCGCTGCGCCGCCGGAGGAACCGCCGCAGGTGCGCTCAACGTTCCAGGGGTTATTGGTGGTGCCATATACGTCGTTAAAGCTTTGCAGGTCCTGGCTCATATAAGGCACGTTGGTCTTGCCGAAAATAATGGCGCCGGCATCTACATATTGCTGCACCGCTAACGCATGCTGTTTCGGGATATTGTCTTTGCACTCGGGTATGCCGCCGGTTGTGACCAGCCCCTCGGTCGCCAGCGCATCCTTTATTGTCAACGGCACGCCGTGCAGCGGCCCCCAGTCTTCGCCCTTCGCGGCTGCGGCATCGGCCTCGGCCGCGCGAGCGCGGGCCCGATCCATATCGAGGGCGACTACCGCATTGAGCTTGGCGTTGTGTTGGTTCAGGCGGGCGAGGAAAAACTCCAGCACCTCGGTGGCAGTGAGCTTCTGCAACTTGATGTCCTCGGCCAGTTCAAAGGCGGGGCGGTAGAGTATGGAGGTCATGGGCTGTGCTCTTTTATTAAGGTCAGATTGAGTGCGTTTTGTTTTGATGCCAGCGACGTGCGTGCGTCAGGCGCGGCTCTTGTGTTGTCGCAGGGAAGATTAACGCAGATCAGCGCGCATAGCCTTCCGGGTTTTGCTGCTGCCAGCGCCAGGCGTCTATCGCCATATCATCGATGTCGTACAGGGGCCGCCAGTCCATGGTCTGTTCGGCCTTCGCGCAGTCGGCAAAATAGATGGCGATATCCCCGTCACGACGCGGTGCGATTTCGTAGGGAATCTTGCGGCCACAGGCCCGCTCGAAAGCGGCATGGACTTGCAGCACGGAGTAGGGCTGCCCCGTGCCCAGATTCAATGTGGTGAATCCCTGATTTTGCCGCAAGAGTTCCAGCGCTTTGACGTGGCCTTTAGCAAGATCGACCACATGGATGTAGTCGCGCACGCCGGTGCCATCGACGGTGTCGTAGTCGTCGCCAAATATCATCAGCTTGTCGCGCTTGCCGATGGCAACCTGGGTCAAATAGGGTGTGAGGTTGCCGGGTATGCCAGCGGGATCCTCGCCAATCAAGCCACTCTGGTGCGCACCCACCGGGTTGAAATACCGCAGGCATACGGCGTTCCAGGTGGGGTCTTTCGCATAGAGGCCATTAAGGTGCTGTTCAACCGCCAGCTTGGTTTCGCCGTAGGGCTGTGCGGGATGCGTGTCGGCATCTTCGGACAGGGGCTCATCGCTGGAGATGCCGTACACCGTGGCGGAAGAGCTGAACACGATATTTTTAACGCCGTGTGCTGCCATGACCTCACAGAGCGTAATGCTGCCCTGAAGGTTTACATCAAAATAGAGGTCGGGATTGGCCGTGGATTCGGCAACGGACTTGAGGCCTGCAAAGTGTATGACGGCATCAATAGCGGTATCCGAAAATACCGTATGCAACGCATCCCTGTCTCGCACGTCGGCGTTGACGGTGGTCAGCGTGCGCTGGCTAATCTGCTGCACCCGGCGCAGCGCTTCTTCGCAGCCGTTATCGAAATTGTCTACCACGACCACGTTGTAGCCAGCCTCCAGCAGCTCCACGCAAGTATGGGCGCCGATATAGCCCGCGCCGCCGGTCACCAAAATGGTATTCAACTGCTACAATCCTCAGTACAAATGCGAAGCGAGTCTAACTGATGGCCAAAGCCAAAAACATTGATTTTGAAGCCTCCCTTACCCAGCTTGAATCACTGGTCGACCAGATGGAAGACGGGGAGTTGACGCTGGAAGAATCCCTAAAAGCGTTTGAAACCGGTATGCAGCTTACCCGCGACTGTCAGGCCGCCCTGAAGGACGCCGAGCAAAAAGTCGAAGTGCTGATGAGCCAGGGTGATGAGCTGGTCGCGGAACCGCTGGATGATCCTGACCTGGCGGAAGGCGACAGCGACGCATGAGCGCGTCACCTTCCCTGCGTTTAGATTCGCTTAAACAGCGCTGCGACGCGGTGCTGGTGGGCCTGCTGGGCCATGGCGACAGCGAGTTTGCCGCCGACACCGGGCCGCATTTGCTGAAGCTGTACGAGGCGTCTGCTTATGCGCTGACCCGCGGAGGTAAGCGCGTGCGCCCGTTGCTGGTGTATGCCGCCGCCGAAGCCGTTGATGCCAGCGCTCTGGAAGATGTGCCCTCGGGCGAACCCACGGCGTTGGACTACGTTGCCTGCGCTGCCGAAATGATCCATGCCTATTCCCTGGTTCACGACGACCTGCCCGCCATGGACAATGACGATCTGCGTCGCGGTCAGCCCACCACCCATATTGCCTTTGATGAGGCCACGGCTATTCTGGTCGGCGATGGCTTGCAGTCCCGTGCCCTTGAATTACTCACCGATGCCCCCGGCCTTGATGACAGCACCAAACTGCGTCTGGTGCGGGTGCTTTCTGCGGCGGCGGGGCTGCGTGGCATGGTGGGTGGACAGGCCATCGACATCGGTGCGGTTCAGCAACAGATTGACGTCGACCATTTGGAAACCATGCACGGCCTTAAAACCGGTGCGCTGATTAGGGCTTCGGTCATGATGGGGGGGTTGGCCGCCGGCGCCGATGACGACACCCTGGCCGCTCTGGACGATTACGCTGATGCTATTGGTCTCGCGTTTCAGGTCTGTGATGACATTCTGGATGCCACCAGCGATAGTGAAACGCTGGGCAAGCAGGCGGGTGCGGATGCTGAACGTCACAAGCCCACCTATGTCAGCCTGGAGGGCCTGGAAAAGGCGCGTGAAAAGGCCGATAACCTGCTGGCCGACGCCCATAATGCAATAGCACGTTTTGAAAACCGTGCTTTGCTTCTGGGCGAAATAGCCGACTTTATCGTGCACCGAGACCGGTAGGCTGTTGTACACTTACCTCCCATGCCGACTACACCTGCAAAACCCATAATAACGGTATTCGGGGATTTCAATTGCCCATTCTGTTATGCCCTCAATGAGCGGCTGCAGACCTATGCGCGTGATTTTGAAATTCGTTGGATGCCAGTGCAGCATCTTCCGTTTATCGACAGTAATAGCCCCAACTTTCAGGAACAGACCCAGCTCACCGCTGAGGTTGCTTCGGTGCGCAAGCGCGCGCCGGAGGTGCAGATCATCACGCCGCCCTCGCGCCCCAATACCCAGCTCGCCAATCTGATGATTGCCGCGGCAGAGCTGCGCGGCGACGCTAATTTGCCCACGTTCCGCACTCTGGTCTACCGCGCCCTGTGGCGTGAGGGCGAAGACATCTCCCAGCGCGAGATTCTGGACGGGCTGGCAAGACAGGCCGGCCTGGAAGAACTCGATTTCGGTGACGATGAACGCAAGCTCACCGGCGCCTGGCAGCAGCTGTGGGAAAAGGGCAATTTCGATACGCGCATTCCCTCGATGGAAAACTTTCAGGGCGGCCGCATGCTGGGCTTTCCGGCCATCCCCCGATTAATGCCTTTCCTGCGCGGCCAGGTCGATGACGACGTGATGCTGGGTGCGGCCTGTGAAGTGGCGCGTCGCCGCGGCATATTGGTGGTCGGCAGCAATGTCGGTATGTTGCAGCCAGCAGCGCAGCAAGACAGCGAGTTTTCGTTGGTGCAGGTGGAGTACAGCGATGATTTGGAGTTACTGGCGCTGACCGCGGCGGAAGCCGATTTGATCGTTCTGGATGGTTCTGACCCGCGTCACAAGCCTTTATGTATTCGACTGCAGGCGCGAGAAGTCACGCAGCATATCCCTATCGTGGTCTACACCCAGAAAGCCGACGCCAAGCAGGAAGTCGAGGCACTCAGTATGGGTGCCCTGGACTACATGCATGGCGACCAGGACCCGGTGGTATGGATGGCGCGGTCTCGTGGCCTGGCGCGTTACAAGCAGTCCACCGAGCTGCTGGGCAAGCTCGCGCGTATCGACGGGCTGACAGAGATTCCCAATCGCCGCGAGTTTGATCGCGTGCTGGAAATTGAATGGTTGCGGTCGATTCGTTCGGGCGATCCGCTCAGTTTGTTAATGGTCGATATCGACAACTTCAAATCCTATAACGATGGCTACGGTCACGACGCCGGCGATGAATGTATTCGGCAGGTAGCGCTGACGCTGCAAGCCACCATGCATCGCGGCGCCGATTTCTGCGCGCGTTACGGCGGCGAGGAGTTTGTCTGTGTACTGCCCGATACAGATCAGGCAGGTGCACTTGCCCTGGCAGACAAAGTGCGTCGCAATATCGAAGCGCTGTGTATCCCTCACGAATATGCCAACGGCGATCGGGTGGTCACGGTGAGCACTGGCGTTGCCAGCTTTCTCGCCTCAGCGAAACAGTCCCCGGTGGAGCTGCTCAAGGCGGCCGACGGCGCCTTGTACCGTGCCAAGGAAGCCGGCCGGAACTGCGTACGCGCCGCCTAAGGCGGCATTCTGTGCTGCGCCGGGTACAAAACACCCTGAGTCGGTGTCGTTCCGTTTTTAGTTCGCCTGCCGGTATTGCTGGCCTGCTTCTCAGTTTTAGCGGAGCAGCGGCTGTTGCGGGCGCGGCTCCAACGGCAACAACACTCCAACAGGCCGCAATCACATCGGGTGCTCAAGTCCATGCTGAAAGCCCCAGGCAATCACTCCCGACGTCCAGGCCTCTAACTTCCCCTCAGCGCATTGTGTCCCTGAATCTCTGCACGGACCTGCTGCTGTTGGAGATGGTGCCGCCAGAGCGTATTGCATCGTTGACCTACTGGGCAGCGGATGCCGACCTGTCATATCTGGCGGATCAGGTGGGCGATATTCCTTTGAACCACAGTCTCGCCGAGGAGATTGTTCCGCTCAATCCGGACCTGGTGCTGGCCGGCCAGTTCAGCGATACCCAGCTACTCGCGCTGTTACGGCGCCTTGGCTATCGCGTCGAAGTGTTGGATGTGCCGCTGACCCTGGGGGGCCTGCGCGACCACCTGGTGCGATTCGGTGAGGTCATTGGCGAGCCCCAGTCGGCGGCGAATCTGGCATACCGTATAGAAGCTGATATGGCCGCGCTCACCGAAGCTGTTGATGGGGCGGCCAGCACACGGCCTCTGGCAGCGGTCTACGGTCCCCAGGGGGTCAGCCCTGGCGAGGACACCTTGTTGGACGAACTGCTACAACTAACCGGCTACCGCAATCTGGCAGCGGAGCAGGGCATTGTCAGCTACGGCACGCTGTCGCTGGAGCAGCTCGTTATGGCGAACCCCGATCTGCTGATTATTGATGACCTGGTCAGCAATCAGGACTCCCTCGCCCATCAGGCGCTGCACCATCCGGCGCTGCGGGCAGCTTTCGATGACAAAGACGTGATAACCCTGCCGGCCAGCCTCACCGCCTGCGTGGGGCCAACTGTTGTCGATGCGGCGCGGACCTTGATGCGGGGTCATGACAAACATCCTGCGACTGGTTTTGCCGCAGGTCATGCGTCTGGTGCGGCCACGCGATGAGAGCGCTAGCGCTACCCATGTTTTTACTGAGCTTGCTCGCCGCCGCCATGTTGTTGGCGCTGGCCCATGGTGAGGTCTGGCTCAATCCGTTGGTCAGTGGCGACGAGCCCTGGCGTCAAACCGTGTTGTGGGAAATACGACTGCCCAGAGTACTGCTGGCGGTGCTGGTGGGCGCGGTGCTGGGAATGAGCGGCGCGGCCCTGCAGGGGCTGTTGCGCAATCCTCTGGCGGACCCGGCCATCGTCGGGGTCAGCGCCTGCGCCGCCTTCGGGGCGGTGATTGTGCTGTATTCCGGTTTGGCGAGCTTGGCGTGGTTCGCCCTGCCGCTGGGCGGCATGATCGGTGCAGCGCTCTCGGTGATATTGGTATTTCTGTTAACCGGCAGCCGCTCCAGTCTGTTTAGCCTGATTCTGGCAGGAATGGCGGTGAACGCCTTCGTCGGTGCATTGATTTCCCTAGTGCTGAATGTGGCGTCCAATCCCTTTGCAATGAGCGAGATCGTCTACTGGCTGTTGGGCTCTTTTGCGAACCGGAGCCTGCAGGACGTGGCGATAGCGGCGCCGTTCATGGTGGCCGGCTGTGCGGTTCTGCTAACCAGCGGGCGCTATCTGGATGCGCTGAGTCTGGGTGAGGATACGGCAGCCTCTCTGGGTTACCAGTCAGCGCGCTGGCGTTGGCTGGTGGTAGGAGGCGTTGCCTGCGCGGTGGGGGCCGCGGTCTCCGTTAGCGGCAATATTGGCTTTGTCGGCCTGGTGGTGCCCCATCTGTTGCGCCCGTTTGTTGGCCACCAGCCCAGACGTCTGCTGTGGGCGTCGGCTTTGGGCGGTGCCTTGTTGCTCGTTCTGGCCGATATGTTGGTGCAAAGCATTAGTGGGCGCGTCGAACTGAAGCTGGGTGTGATCACCGCATTAATCGGCGGACCGTTCTTCTTGTGGATCATCATGCGCACCCGGAGCAATGAGTGGTGAGTGTGTTACGCGCTGAAAACCTGTCGTTTGAGTTTGCCAGCAACCCGGTGCTGCGCGATATCAATCTGCTTATTGAGCCCGGCGAGGTGGTTGGCCTGATCGGCCCAAACGGTGCTGGCAAGACTACTTTGCTGCGTACACTGGCGGGATTGCTGACGCCCAGTGCCGGTTCGGTGCTATTGAACGACGCCCCTCTGGATTCGATATCCGATCGGACGCGCGCCAAAGCGCTGGCTTATCTGCCCCAGGGCGCTCCGGCCCACTGGCCGCTTACCGTTGAGCGGGTGGTAGAACTGGGGCGTATCCCACACCGTTTCTGGTGGCAAGCGCTGACGGCTAACGATCAGGCGTTGATCGATCGCGCATTGGCGCTTACTGATGTCTCTGCATTACGGACACGCGTGGTAACAGAGCTCTCCGGGGGCGAGCGCACTCGCGTCATGCTGGCGCGGGTATTAGCAGCAGAACCTGCGCTGATTCTGGCAGATGAACCGGTGGCATCCCTGGACCCCTTCCATCAACTGCGAGTCATGGAAACCCTGCGCGGTTGCGCCGCCGGGGAGGGCGCCGCCGGGACGGGCGCGGTGCTGGTGGTGCTGCACGATTTGAATCTTGCGGCGCGCTACTGCGATCGTCTTATCGCGCTGGACGATGGTGCGGTGATTTGTAATGGGCCGGTGACGGACGTGCTGGAGAACCCGTTACTGGCGGCGGCCTATCAAGTGTCTATCGACGTCGTGGAGGATCAGGGGCGCCCCTGGGTGCGTTATCGTTCCGAGTCGGACTAGGCCAACTATTTGTCCCACTCCGCTGTGCCGGTGGCCCATTGTTGGCGATGCCCCGTATCCATAGCTAAATTATAAAACTCTAATTCAGGAGCAACCTCTATGCGCTTTAGCTACCAAGTCGGCATGTGCGACGCCAGCCACTATTTACCCCTCGCCAAGGCAGCAGAAGATGCTGGCTTCGCAGGGATCACTATTCCCGACAGCATTTGCTATCCGAAGGAGTGCTCTTCAACCTACCCTTATAACGGCGACGGTAGTCGTCACTTTCTGGAGACAGAGCCGTTTATCGAATCGCTGATCGGCGTCGCAGCCATGGCGGCGGTGACGGAGAAAATTCGCTTTGCGACGTTTGTTTACAAGTTTGCTATTCGCCAGGCCGCGATCGTTGCCAAGCAGGTGCAGAGCATTAACGTGCTCAGCGGCAATCGCTTTGATTTTGGGGTCGGCATCAGCCCCTGGTCAGAAGACTTCGACGTCGCGCAGGTGCCGTTTGAAAAGCGCGGGAAGCGTCTGGACGAGCAAATAGATATCTTCCGTGGTTTGGAGACCGGTGACTATTTTGGCTACGAGGGTGAGATCCACAACATGCCCGCTAACAAAATGAACCCGGTACCAACCTCGCCCACGCCGATTCTGGTGGGCGGCCACGCCAATGTTGCGCTCAAGCGTGCGGCGCGCAATGACGGTTGGATGTGCGCGGGCGCGACGCTGGAAGAACTGGCCGAGTACATGGGCAAAATTAACGGCTTCCGTGAAGAGCTGGGCACTGCTGACAAGCCGTTCCGCGTGTTCACCACCGGTCGCGATGCCTTCACTGACGAGGGCATTAAGGCTTTGGAAGATGTTGGCGTCACCGACGTGATCATTGCGTTTCGTAACGTATATGAGAGCGAACCCGATCACGATCTGGACACCAAGCTGCAGCAGATCGAGTGGTACGCCGGTCAGTTTCTAAAGTAATGTGAGTTGACGGTAGGTAAGAGTCGAATCGAGTGAAATAAAAAGCCCGCTTAGTGCGGGCTTTTTTGTGAGTTGCTCTTTTGGCTTCCTTGTTCGGTTGCAGGAGAAACCCTGTTAGCGCCAGCTGCTAATAGGCGGTGCGTCCTCACTATCGTTTGAGCTATCCACAGCCGCCAGGCCGCGCTCTGACTGCAGGGAAAAATCTTCCGCATTGGATGCAGCCTGTTCACTTCCAGACTCGGCGGCGTCGCGCACGAGGGTGGGCGCGATATCGGCAGCGCGCTGTTTCGCCTTCAGTTCCAGAAACTCGTCCATGCTTTCAACGAGCATATAGGGATTAAACGCTTTTTCTTCGCGGATGGTGCTCATCGGCCAGCCCTTAAAATCTCTGCCGGGATAAACGATAGTCTCATCGGGTAACTCAGCCAGTATGTTGTGCAGGCTGTCGTAATGCAGTCGCGGGTCGCTGCTGGCCTGGTTGCTTAAGCCGACGGTGCGCACCAGCAGGGTATCGCCGGTAAACACCGCGCTGCGACCCGGTCGATCCAGCAAATAGCTGCAGGAGTCTGCCGTATGTCCGGGGGTGTGCAGCACGCTCAGCATCATATTGCCGATCTTGATTGTGTCGCCGTCCTCAACGCGCTGGCTGATGTTGTCTCCAGGGTAGTCGGGGCCTGCAATCGTCTCGCAGTTCCACAGCGCCCGTAGCTGCGGCAAAGCGCTTTCGTGATCGTCGTGGCTGTGGGTATCGATGGCGGTGGTCAGCATCACGCCCAGCTCATTGCAGAGCTGCACATAGTCCTGCATCTTGCCCTGCACCGGGTCGATCAGTGCAGCTTCTTCGGTGTCCGTATCAGCCAACACGTAGGTATAGCTGAAGGTGTTGTGATTAAAGAATTGTCTCAGCAGCATAGGGCTACCGTGCTCCCGTTTGCGCCACAGCAAATGATTCTTCTTATGATCATTGCGCTCGCTTTGAATGTGCAACAAGGTTTTCTGATAATAGTAGTACTATAGGCGTTCAAACGATGTCTCGCCAGAATGGTGACACGACTTCGCGAACGTTAGCTATCTATAGCTTTTCTACAGGGATTGTTTCCAATGAGGGCTCTCGGCCCCGCTGCGGGCAAGTCAGACGCCAGGGCGCTCCAACGATGAACACGCTGCTGCTCTACGGCGTCACCGTACTGATCTGGGGTTCCACCTGGATTGCCATAAAGTATCAGCTGGGCGATGTCGCGGTGATGGCGTCAATTGCCCACCGCTTCCTGATTTCCGCCGTTTTGATGTGGCTGATTGTGGGCCTGTCTGGACGGGCGCAGGTGTTGGCCTGGCGACACCAGCCTTTTTTAATTCTCCAGGGCCTGTGTTTGTTCAGCGGCAACTTCTACTTTGTATACAACGCCGAGCTAGTGCTCACCAGCGGTCTGGTAGCGGTGGTCTTTGCCGCCATTATGTTGGCGAACGTGGTCAATAGCGCCATCTTTCTGCGCACGCCCATACATCCTCGCGTTGTGCTCGGTGGCCTGATTGGCCTCGGTGGCATCGCTCTGGTGTTCTGGAAGGAGCTGAAAGCGTTCGATCTGAGCGACCAGAATTTTGTTGCCCTGCTGTATTGCCTGGTCGGCACACTGCTGGCCTCCTTTGGCAATATTATTGCCGGTCGAAATAGCCGGGAATCGGTGCCACTGCTGCCCGCCAATGCCTGGGCGATGACCTATGGCACGGTGACAATGTACGGTATTGCCTTACTCACTGGTACGCCCATCACCGTGGAGTGGAGTGCACCTTATCTGCTGTCACTGTTCTATCTGGCAGCCTTTGGTTCGGTCATCGCGTTCTGGGCGTATCTAACGCTGATAGGCCGCATCGGTGCTGATCGGGCGGGCTACGCCAACTTGCTGTTTCCGCTAGTGGCCTTGAGTATTTCCACATGGCTGGAAGGCTATCAATGGACGCTGCTGGCGGTGTTGGGCATCGGCTTTGTGCTGGTCGGCAATTGGCTGGCGCTGTTTCGCCGCGCCGCGCCGGTCGTTGTTGAGCATCCCAATACCCCAGAGGATGATGTTATAAACTAAGCTACGACGCTCCATTCCAATAATAATGTCGGGAGTTATTCATGGCCGGTTTCACGGTTCGCCGCAGCTATTCACGCCCTCGGGAAGAGATTCGTGCCCACGCTGAAGATCTCGCTCGCGATCTTGAAGCGCGCTACGGCGTGCGTGCCCAGTGGCAGGGTGACACGGTAAGCCTCAAAGGCAACGGTGTGGAAGGTCGCCTGGCGATTGACGACGAGGCGGTGGAAGTAAAGGTAAAGCTCGGGCTGATGGCGCGCATGTTTGAAGCGCCGATTCGCAAGGTAGTGCACGAGCACATCGAACGGTTCGTCGACTAGGCCGTTCTAGAACGCCTGTACACTCTCCAAAGGATCATCGCGCTCCAGCTGGCGCAGGAAGCTCTCGCCCAGGGTATCGCTTGCGGTCGCGCAGTGCTGCCAGTAACGCACCCGCTCGTCGTGGGTCATCTTGGGGAAATCACTGCGATCGGGAATTTTGCCCAGCGGGAGCTCGGCAAGATAGGCATCTGACGGGCACAGTAGCACCACCTTATCGAGTAGCTCGGCCCGGGCTTTGCGCCAGGGCAGAAACTTGTCGAACCAGCCCGGCGTAATGCTGTTGCGAAAATGCGGATACAGCACCAGCCCGCGGCCGCGGTGATTGCTGAAATCAAAATGGTAATCGACGATGCCGCCGTCCCAATAATGGCCTGCCGGCGCGCCGGCTATATCGCGCTCGCCTGGCATCAGAAATGGAATAGAGCCGCTGGCGCGAATGGCGGCCAGCGTGTTGTCGGGGGTGAGGGGTACATGCAGTGTGGCAAAGTCGCCAAACTCAAAGTCGAAGTCCTCATAGCCGTCGCGGCTGAACACGACACGCTGAAACCAGTTCTGCAGTAGCTGGCGATTAACCGCGTTGCTGACACCTGCGGCAAACATCCCGGAAGCCTGCCCCAGGCTATTGGCCGCGCTGTTTGGGCCGCGCCCTCTGGCGGTAACGATATGACTGACGAAACGCGGATGCGTACAGAGATGGGCGATGTCGTCTTTGGTCAGGCAGCCATCCAGCACCCACTGGCACAGTTCGCCGACGACCTCGGTGCGCGGGCGTGTCTCGTTGGGATCGTAGTACTGGTTGGTGTAGTACTCGTGTAAATCCGCCAGTGCCCGGGTCGGGTTTTTGGCGGCCAGCGCGGCGTGCCGCCAGCTACCAATGGATGAGCCGACCAAATGCATGCTGTGCCGGGAGCGCGGCAAGAACTCGTCAAACAAGGCCCGATCCAGCCCGGCAATGCCCAGGAACTTGGGGCCGCCGGACGCGCCAACCAATGTATCGAAAAGCTGGGGCTGCCAGCCGGATTCGGCTAGCCGACGACGCGCCTCAGCACCCGCATAAATGCTTAACGCTTCAGCCACGTAGCCCACCTCGGCTTGCGCTAGCCCCTGACTCACGGGCTTCACGCGGTGTTGTTCCTGTCCACTTGATGTAGGCGCGTCGGAAATTCGAGACGTCGTTAAAGCCGACCATAAAGGCAATGCTGGCCAGCGGCAGCCGGGTGGTTTTCAGGTAGTGACTGGCGTGCTCGGTGCGCACCACGTCCAGCAATTGCTGGAAGGAGGTGTTTTCTTCGGAAAGTCGCCTGCGATAGGTGCGCGGACTGACGTTGAGCATTTCTGCGACGCGTGGCATTTGCGGATAGTGACCCTCCAGCTTGCGCAGCAACTGCAGGGTCTGCTCGGTAAGCGAATCGTCCTCTTCCAGATCGGCTAGCAGGCGTTTGCATTCCTGTTCGTAGAGGGCCAACAAAGCGGCATTGGAGGAGGGCAGCTCGGCGCTCAGCCAGCGATCCGACATAGAGATTCTGCCCACCGCTGCGCCGAAGTGCAGGTCGTCGCCGAACAGGGCCTGATACTCGTCCAGATAGTCGGGTTCCGGGTAAGGAAATTCCACCCGGTAGGTGAGCTCCGGGTCGTTAATCAGCAGATTCAGGCTGTAAGCGAAAGCGGCGTAAAACAGCTCGTAGCTAAACTGAATAAGGTCGTCTGACCAGGGGCTGCGTACGGTGAACCAGCAGCGGCCGTCGCGCTGGCTGTACTCCAGCTCCAGCGTGGGGGCCAGGATGCGGTAGTACTTGAGGAAAAAGTTGAGCACCTGCTCCAGGTTTTCACAGGTCATGAACGCCTGGCCAACGGTGGCATGTGCCGATAAGTTAAGCCGTTTACCCAGGTGGAGGCCCAGGGCCTGATCGCCGGTCAGCTCATAGGCGCGTTCCACCAGATACACAAAAATATCCTCGTGGACGCGCGCACCCATGCTGGCCAGGTCTGATTCAGAAAGACCGCTGCCTTCCAATAATTGAGCGGGCGCGACGCCGCGCTGCTGGGCAAGATCCAGCAGAATCAGAATGTACTGCGCAGGGCTGGTGGTATTTGAGCTGGCCATATATGACCACATTTTGACAACAGATCACCCTTTGCACAAGCCCCCATCGCGGTGATAGTTAAGCCTCACAAAATGGAAGCGATGCAGCACGGCCTCAGCGGTCGTCACAATACGAGACATCGCAGCAAACCCATGTCGGCCCCTGACGGGCAAAACGGCACCGAGGATCAGCGTTATGAAGTTGAAGTGGACAGACGAGACACCCCGCAAAATCCAGAGCTTTTCAGGTTCAGTGCGCCGCGCGGCGGCTGATGATCAGCACGACGACATTGATGACAAGCTGACCAACGAGCATGTCGATCAAGTCGCAGAGATTTTTTCTACGCCACTGACCGGCAGCTACAACTGGGACTACTCGGTGCAGGACGATCGCATCAAGAAGCTGTATGACCTCGGCAAAGAGTTGAACTGGAATGCCGATATGGACATTGACTGGAATCGCCCCTGGCCGGAAGAGGACTTTGAGCAGGGCGCTGAGTTGATGAACCTGGCGGACTACGCGCCGTATCGTGCACTCAGTGACGAGCAGAAGCGCCAGTTTTGGCTGCACCAGAATTCCTGGAGCCTGTCGCAGTTTTTGCACGGCGAGCAGGGTGCACTGTTAGTCGCATCGCAGCTTACCAGCTGCGCACCGACCTTTAACGCCAAGCTGTACGCTGCGTCACAGACCTTCGATGAAGCGCGCCACGTTGAGGTCTTTAACAAATACATTCAGACGCGTCTGGGTTTGATGTACCCGATTAACACCAGCCTGAAGAGCATTCTGGACAAGATACTCACGGACCCGCGCTGGGACCTGAAGTTTATTGGCATGCAGATTATTATCGAGGGCCTGGCGTTGTCTGCGTTTAACACGGCCAGAGAAACCACGCCGGATCCGGTACTTAAAGACATTATTTACCTGGTTACACGCGACGAGGCCCGTCACGTGACCTTCGGTGTGAACTACCTCGAGGAGTTTGTGAAAACCCTGACAGAGGAAGAGAAAGAAGAGCGTGCCCAGTTTGCCTATGAAGCCTGCCTGGTCAGCCGCGAGCGTCTGGTCGCCACGGACGTGTTTGCGCACTTCGGCTGGGACGTGGAAGAAGCCCGCGAGCGAGTGATGGAAGGCTTTGTAATGTCTACTTTCCGCGACCTGTTATTCCAGCGGGTGATCCCCAACCTCAAGCGCATCGGCCTGATGACGGACAGCATCCGTCCCAAGTTCGAGGAGATGGGAATAATGGATTTCGAGAACTTGCCCGACGACGGCGACATCGACTGGAAGGTCATGGAGCGCCCTCTGGATACCTCCGAAGCCCAGTCCTACGAGCAAGCGGCTATCAAGGGCCACATGGAAGCCGCCTTCGCCAAGCGGATGGAAGAGTCTTCAACGGCTTGAGGAAATAAAAGGGGTCAGAGTCACTTTTCTCGGAAAACACGAGAAAAGTGACTCTGACCCCATTTTTCTCCTTCTCTCTCACTAGCCATACCCCTCTGCGCGTGGTGCAAACCCGCCCCTACTAAGGCATCATTGCGCGTTCTTTAAATCGTGAGCCCCCATGAGCGCCGAACTCCTAACGCTGGCTGCCTATTGCGCTGCAATCATCGCGGCCTCCCTGCTGGGGGGCTGGCTGCCTTCTGTCGTGCGCATGACCCATACCCGCACCCAGCTGGTGATGAGCTTTGTCGCCGGTCTTATGTTGGGGGTGGCGCTGTATCACCTGCTGCCCCACGGTTTGCTGCAGCTACAACACGACCCGGAATCGGCTCATAAGTCCATCGATACGGCGGTCTGGTGGGTGATGCTGGGGATGGTGGCTATGCTGTTGCTACTGCGGCTTTTTCATTTCCATCAACATGATTTTGGCGATGACGGCCACGACCATGATCACCTGCTCCATGAAGCAGCGCACGGTCATGGCCATTCACATGACCATCCACATGACCACGCCCACAACGATGCTAGCGGGGGCGCCCACCCTTTAAGCTGGGTGGGTATTGCGCTGGGTTTGGGCTTGCATACCCTGATCGATGGCATCGCGCTCGGCGCCAGTGTCAGCGGTGCAGAAGCCGGTGCCGGACACTTTAGCTGGGTGGGCCTGGGGGTGTTTCTGGCCATCTTGCTACACAAGCCGCTGGATGCGCTGTCGATTACCAGCATGATGCAGGCCGGCGGTTGGTCGCCCCGGGCGCGTAGTCTGGCGAATCTGGCCTTCGCGACACTGTGCCCCCTGGGGGCCTTGCTGTTCACCTGGGGCGTGGGCTTGCTGGATAATCAGGATCTGGTGATTGGCTGCGCGCTGGCGTTTTCTGCGGGCGTGTTTCTGTGTATTTCGCTGGGCGACTTACTGCCGGAGGTGCACTTCCATAGCCATGACCGCGTTAAGCTCACGATTTCGTTCTTGGTGGGGATCGGTCTGGCCTACGCGCTACGCTTCGTGGAGCCAGGTATGGCGCATAGCATGACCCATAGCTTGAGCGCGCTGAACTAGCGTGGCTTGCGAAAAAATAGCTTCTGGAATAAACAGACACTGACAAGGAAATAGGCCGATGAGTGACGACGCACAGCGCCCTCGACGCATCATTTACCCTCCCATCTGGCTGGTTATCGGCCTGGTGGTGATTTTCCTCTGCGACCAGTATATGCCGGTGTTTCGTTTTACCGGGACCATACCGCAGGCCCTGGGTAGCTTGTCCATCGTCGCGGGTTTGTTCCTGTTGGTCTTTGCGGGCGGACTGTTTAAAAAAGCCGATACCGAGTTGGTGCCGTTCCGCGAGGTGCGCGCACTGGTCACCAGCGGCGTATACCGGTTTACGCGCAATCCTATGTATCTGGGGATGTCACTGGTGTTGCTGGGCGTTGGCTGCACCACTGGCACCGTTGGCGGCGTGTTGGTGGTGCCGGTGTTCATGGCGATTATCGAGGTCAGGTTTATACGACCAGAAGAGGCCATGCTGCGCGGCATATTTGGTGATGAGTTTGAGGCCTACTGCCAGCGCGTTCGCCGCTGGATCTAAGTTTTTAAGATCAACGGCTTAAGCCCGCGACCAGCGGCAGTGCCATAGAGGGATAGTCGGTGATCACGCTGTCAATGCCCTGTCGATACAAGCTCTCAATCACGCTGGCGTCATTCACTGTCCAGGAAGATATATGTATGCCCCGACGCTGCAGGCGACGCTGGCGTCGGCGATCTCCCAGGGTTTTCCAGTGCGCAATCAGGTAGTCGCACTGGCAGTCTTCCAGAACGGTATCGATGTCTTTTCGGGTGGCGACCAGCCCAACGGCTTGCTTGGGCAGGGCACGCTTAATTGCTTTGAGAATCAAGGGCGAAGACGACGTCACCACGGCATTTAATGCGTTGGTTGACAGCCAGTCGCTTGTCGCCGCCGCCAGCGCCAGGTTGTACTGCCGGCCCATGGGCTTGAGCTCTAGCTGCCAGTGCTGAATAGATGGCACCGCCTTAACCAGTCGCGACAGAGTCGGCACACCGGTACCCCGTTTGTTGGGCCAGGGCGTTCCGTCCTGTCGCGCATCCATCGCTTTCAATTCTCGGCTATGTAAATCCGCGACCTTGCCGCCGACGCCGGCGGTGCGCCGCACGCTGTCATCGTGAATGACGACCAGTGCATTGTCAGCCGAGAGTCTGAGATCGATTTCCAGATGCCGAACGCCGCGTTCAAACGCGTGCTGGCATCCGGCGATGGTGTTTTCCGGTGCCTCGCCGCGCGCGCCGCGGTGTCCGTAAACGATCATATCTTCAGGTCCATCTATGGCTCACTCAGTGTTCGAAGAGCATAGGTTAAGAATGCCCGCAGTTCGCTTACAGCGCATCAATAATGGCGTCTTCAGCAATCGGCGGGTCAAGCGTGGCAATGCTAAAGCCGCGAAAGCGATAGATCCGCCTGTTGCCGTCTCGCTCAAAAGGCGCCGCCTCATTGAGTATGCCCTGCATGGCTTGGTCCAGGTCACTTAGAAAGCGCGCTTCTGCCACCGGTGTCTTGTGCGCCATTAACAGCAGATCAATTTGGCCCGCGAGGGCCGCTAGTTTTGCTGTGCTATCGGCGAAATCCAGTACATCAGAGTTACTGCCAGTTAGGGAAATCTCGTCCAATAAAAACGTGTCACCCGTGAATAACAGGCGGCGGCCTCGGTCGACAAGCACCAGGCTGTCTGGAGAGTGGCCCGGTGTTCGCAATACTTCCAGTCGAACGCCACCCAGGTCCAGTAACTGACCGTTGTCGATCCAGCGCGAGAAGCTCCAGCCTTGAACGGTGTAATCCAGTGCATTCAGGTTGGGAGGCACCGGTTTCCAGATGGCGTCGCGCGCTGCATAGCGCCCAACCTCATCATTGCTGAGGCCTTTGGCTCGCTCCCGCACCAGCGGATGATTGAGGCTGAGCACATCGTCGAACTGGTGGTTGCCCCCGACGTGCGCGTATGTGAGTGGGAATTGATCACCATCACCGGTAGGCGCGTCAGTTGGCGCACCACACTGCGGATATCGCCCATACCGGTGCCGGTGTCGAACAGCAAAGCCTGCCGACTGCCGACGATCAGCCAGGAAATGGCTTCTGCCTGTTGACCTGATTCGTAGAGTGCAAAAACACCGTCACGTATCTGGTGCACATCGAACCAGGGATTGAGCGTTTTAACGGTGGGATAGTCTCGCCATATCGGTCGCGGCAGGTTTCGCCACCAGCCGTCTCGCGTCGGCAATGCGTAGCCGTCTTGCGTGCGCGTTTGCTCAGAGGATGACCCCGATGGAGCCGCGACGTCCGCAGGGCGGACCATCTCGGCAGAGTCGCTGGCCTGGGGGGTGGCTTCGGGTGGTGTCTTGGTGTCGCCGCAACCGCCCAGCAGCACCGCACTTAACGCGATACAGGGCAAAAAGTGTTTCATATCAGGTCCAGATGGCGTTTGCGATACTCTATCAGAAGCGAAACCGACACGTTGTATCGTTCTGCGTTAGGATTCTGATATTGGACAAATGGAGACGCGCACGATGACGGATATTAACTTGCCCCCGGAAATGCCCGACTGGATCAGAGAGCATATTGAGCTTTACCTGCGCGACGGCGAATCCGGGCACTATTGGGATGCCACGCCGGTGGGCGGGGAAGGGATGTTGAGCACGCTGTTGCTGTTCACCACCGGGCGCAAGTCGGGTAAGGAGTCGATACTCCCGTTGATCTATCGCCCGACGGGTGACGGCAACTACTGCGTTATTGCGTCGAAGGGCGGTGCACCCCGTCATCCTGCCTGGTACCTCAATTTGGATGCGGACCCGAACGTTGAAGTGAAAATCGCCAACCACCAGTTTGATGCCACGGCCCGAGTCGCCGAGGGCGAGGAGCGCGAGCGGCTGTGGTCGCTGATGGTTGATTACTTCGCGCCCTATAGCGCCTATCAAGACGCCACCGATCGCGAGATTCCGGTGGTGGTGCTGGTACCTAAAGAGCACCATTAACGTTGGTGGCTGTTTGTGCGTGCTCTTCCACGCCAGTGCAGTCGCGTCTAGCGTTAGTTGGGCGATGGTTCTGGGCGGCGAGGTTACGCCCGTCCGGGGGCATCGCTGTAAGGCGTATTCAAAAAATATGCGCGCCAAGTAAGGAACGTCCATGCAGTTGAAGTTGTTGCGTAATACGGTGATCGCACTGTTGGTAATTGGCTTTGCCGTTGCGGCACGGTGGACGGTGCAAGCATTCGAGGTGTCCACGGCTTACACCGCGAAGCAGGTTTGCTCCGGCGTATTCGTAGCCGGGCTGCCCGCCGAGTTTGTTTTTGACAATGATGTGCGTCTTGCGCAAGGGGCGCTGGGGCCACTTTTCGACGCTTTGACGGTTGAGATCGATCGTGACGAAGGCGTTGTGCAGGCAAGCCTGTTAGGCGTGCGCTCGCGGGCTGACTTTATTGGCGCAGAAGGTTGCGTTCTCAATGCCCAGGCGGATGTGCCGAGCGCTCGTGAGAGCAGTGCGTCGGCCCGGGGGGCAGCAGCCGTCGATGTCACCGTCGCAAAACTGCCTTCGCTAAACAGCGTTCTACCTGCGTTAAATCCGGTTCTGGACGCTGCATTCACCGAGCCGCAGCAGGGGCAGCGCCGCACCCTGGCCGTTTTAGTTAGCCAAAATGGCCGCCTGCTGGCAGAGCGCTATGCGCGTCCGGCTACCGCTCATACGCCGTTGCAAAGCTGGTCTATGAACAAAAGCCTTATGGCCACCTGGATAGGCATGCAGGTTGAGCGCGGAGTCTTGTCTGTGGCGATGCCGATAGCACCTGCTCTTGCGTCTGTGGATGCGGATCTTGCCAGCTCTGTTGCCGAGTCTCTGACGCTCGGGCACTTATTGCATATGGAAAGCGGGCTCGGTTTCGAAGAGGTGTACGGGCCCGGCACAGATGCCGTGAATATGCTGTTTCGCAGTGACGCGGCCTGGCGGGTCGCCGCCTCCAACGGCCAGGCCCATCCGCCAGGCGAAAACTTCAGCTACTCCAGCGGCGATACCAATTTGGCGAGTTGGGTCTGGCAGCAGTCTTTGGAACGCCCCTACATAGCGTGGATAGAAGAGGAGTTCGCTAAGCCGCTGGGCCTGCGCAAAGTGGTCGCAGAACATGATGCGAGTGGCACGCAGGTAGGTTCTTCGTACACTTATATGACCGCCAGAGACTGGCTGAAGCTAGGGGAGTTCTGGTTGGCAGCCTTACGTGGCCAGTCAGAGTTGCTGTCCGCGACGTGGATGCGCAGTGCAGTCACGCCGAGGGAATCCGCGACCCGAGGGAACTACGGTCGCGGTTTTTGGCTGAATACCCAGGGCGCCGACTATCCCTCGCTGCCCCGGGACATGTTCTACGCTTCAGGTCATAACGGGCAGTATGTGATTGTATTGCCGTCGCAGAATGCGGTGATTGTGCGGCTGGGTTTGGCGTCTGATTCTGCGGCCAGCGGGTTTGCCGAATTGGTGCGAGGTGTTTCAGCGGCATTGCCGCCGTTATGAGGCCGGCGGCACCTAGCCGGCCGCACCTCGCCTGGCCTGGCCTGGCCGGCCGCACCGCCCGCACCGCCGCTACCTGCCTGCACCGGTATCGTGAAAGTCGGTAAACTTTGCCGTAGAGCTATGACGCATTAGATTCGTCTTAAGCAGTGAACAAGTGAAGTTAAGGAGGGCGCATGACGCAACAGGATGAGAGGCCAGAAGTTCAGCAGCCCCCGGGTTTGGATCCATTTATAAAGCGCTATCTTTTCGCCTTGGTGGCCGTCGCTGCGGCAGTTCTGTTGTACACACTGCTGGCGAGCAACCCCAGAGTGGATGCGATCAATGACAAGCTGGCGGCGTCGCCGATCGTGTCGGCGTACCCTTATCCTTTCCGCGTGTTGTCTTTGAAGGAAGGTGTGGCGGTGATGACCAGCCCGCGATCTGCAGAAGTGGGCCCGCTACATTTCCTCCGTATCCTCGACCCATCCCTGACAGTAGAATCGGTCACCAGCGAAGCGATGATGTCGGCGCAGGACGCCATGGCGCAGACGCAGGCCGCAGCAGCGGCCATTGTTAAAGCAGAAGAGGACGTTGACCGCATTGTTTGGGAACTGGACGAGAAATGGTATGCAGAGCAGGGCGTGTTCCTGCCTGACTATTAAATAGAGCCTCTTTTAATAAAAGCGTAAGTCAGCAAAGGCTTACAGGTTCGCTCCAAACCAGCCGTCCAGGCGCCGCAGTACCTCCGCAAGTACTTCACCCTGCAGGGTTGCGTTCGCTTCGGCATAAACTGCCTCAGCGGTTAGCACCGTTGCGTCCGGCTCAACCCGCGGGCTGTTATCAAGATTGCTGACATCCAGCGTCACCGCTTTGAAGCCATCGCTTTGGTTTTGCCAGGGTTCCCAGATTGGCAGGTTAGCCGCGTTGGGATCGCTCATCCAGGCAAAGCTGGACCAGTAGCTCACCATGATGTCGCTCATTACAGCGCGGCTTTCGGCGTTGCTGTCGATATAGAAGAACGGTGTGAAGTCTTCAAAGATAAAGACGTCTTCGTTGGCCATCATGAACGGGATTTCACTGCTGTGAAACGCGCCGCCGCTGCTACCGAAATCACCGGGCAGTGGGCTTTGTCCGTTTTCATCTACCGAGCCCCAGTTAAAGCGATACACATACACAGCAGGCATGTCGTCAATAGCGCGCAGGCGAGTTGCCAACGTGTCGGCGCCGGTGACGCGCCAGGCGTCGCTGAGGAAGCTCCCTACCGCCTCACGCAACTCATCGCTGCCGTCCGGGTATTCGTTAAAGCCCAGCGGGTTGGTGTAAAGCTTGTACTCATCTTTGTTGGTGCCAACAATCAGCGGCACTTTGTTAACGAAGTCGCCGCTGTCGAACAGGCCAAAACCGGCTTCCGGTATAACGCTGCCATCGCCGTAAATCTCGCTGGTAGTGGCGGCGCTCAGGATGGTTTCCGGGTCGAAGCTGCGCAGAAAGTCTGCGGTCTCTGCATCTGTCATCGACGTTTCGGTGATGCCGGACAGTGCCTGTAATGCATCGACGAGGTCGGCGGATTGGGACAGACCGTCGGCGGTTGAATTCACGCGTCCGCCCAGACTTTGTACGACGCCCTTATGGAACAAGCCGCTGGCTTCCGGGCTGATCAGCAGGGTCAGCACGTTAGCGGCGCCGGCGGATTCACCGACGATGCTGACGTTTTCCGGGTCACCGCCGAATGCCGGCGCATTGGCCTGCACCCATTCCAGTGCGGCGATCAGGTCGAGCGTACCGTAGTTGCCCGAGCTATCTAGTGCATCGCCTGTCTGTAAGGCAGGGTGATATAGCCAACCCAGTGCACCGAGACGGTATTGCACTGTGACAACGACCATATTGCCGCGTTCCGCCAACCGCGCGCCGTCGTAGGCGGGCGTGAGCTGGCCGCTATCGCCATTATTGTTGCCGCCGCCGTGAATCCACACAAACACCGGTAAGTCGCGCTCCTGTGTTTGGGGCCGGAACACGTTGAGGTACAGGCAATCTTCGCTGCCGGCAAAATCCGTGGTGAAGTAGGGCACTTGAGGGCAAAAGTTGGGCAGGGCTTTGGCTTCTCGAACGTCGCTCCACGGTTCTTCTGGCTGGGGCGCGCGCCAGCGCAGCTCACCAACCGGCGGCGCGGCGAATGGCAAGCCGAGATACTCCCAGGCGACCGCTCGCTCGCTGGCTTGGCCTTCTATAGGCCCACTATCGAGCGTGGCCTGCACGCCGAGTGGCGCCAGTGGCTCGATTTCGACAAAGCTATCGTTTCCATCCGAGCAGGCGGTTAGCAGTGCCAACGCCACCATGGATGCAAAAAGGGATGTAGTGTGTCTAGCCGAAGCGTTATGCATAAAACCAGAAGCTCTTTGTGTGTGCCATTTTTATTACGACGATTCTACCAGTGCTTTGTGACGAACAGGATAATTCAGTTAACGGCGATATAAGCTCGACACCTTTCAAAGCAGCACGCGTGCGAGCTTATCCCGTTCATGCGGTGGTCGGTAAAGGGTGAATTTCCCCACCGAGTGCGGCAAGTGGCAGCAAGGGCTTGCGTAAAGTGTAATCTAAGGCTTACGATACAAAGTGTAATTAAAGATAGACACATTGATTGGTAAGGCTGCCGCTGTTGCTGTTTCTGCGTCAGCGCTACCCTGATTACGGAGACAGTAGTATGAATATCGCGAAAAAAACCAAACAGGCTCTGGCAACCGGATTGATGCCGGCGGCATTGGCTCTGGCTCTCGGTGTTGGCGTGGCGCCGCAGTTGGCTACAGCAGCACACCACGAGCAAGAGCAAAAGCACGAGAATGAGCACGAACATCACCACGGTAATGACGGCCACGAGAATGAGCATGAGCATCATCACGATAAAGATGGTCACGACAGCGAGCACGAGCATCATCACGGTGATGACGGCCACGACAGTGAGCACGAGCACCACCACGGTGACGATGGCCACGAGAGCGAGCACGAACATCACCACAGCGAGCACAGCGAAGAGCATCACCACGACTAAATCTGTGCACGGTTAAATCGCGGCACTAACACACCGCGCTTGCGAGTCAGCAAGCGCGGTATTTTTTTGCCTGCTCTTTTGGCTGGTTTTGGGTCAGTCGCCCCAGTACAGCGTAACGGAGGCGCGGATGCTGCGGGGTTCCAGGGGATGAAAGTGCACGTCTTCAACGCCACCGGCCGGTTCACCTGACAGGCGCGATGGATAGAAGTAGGCAATATCGTTTTTGCCTGTATCCAGCAGATTGAATGCGTCCACTCTAAATTCAGTCGCGCCGCGCCGGTATGCCGCCCC
This sequence comes from Cellvibrionales bacterium, assembly GCA_043585095.1. Lineage (GTDB taxonomy): Bacteria > Pseudomonadota > Gammaproteobacteria > Pseudomonadales > Halieaceae > JANQIO01. The sequence goes on along the minus strand of CP121321.1, from coordinate 2,897,041 downwards.
TGCGTTAAGCAGCCACGAGGACTGTGAGCGCACCTGACCGGTTTCTTCCAGCGGTGCATCACCCAGATAGCGCAGGCGCATATTGATATTCAGGCCATTGTTCCAGTTTGCATTGGCGCCCAGCGTAAAGGTGTCCTCCACGGCGCCTGGAATATCCCGGCCGCCGCCCTGGTCTGCCTTAAACTTGGCATCGGTGCGCGTATACGCCGCATTTAATGTGAGCCAGTCGGTTGCCTGCCAGAAGCCCGATAACTCAACCCCGGTGCGCTGAGTGGCATCATTGGCTTCGGTTGTGCCGGCGTCGCCCACGTAGACAAGCTCCGAATCCAGTTCCAGCCAAAACGCCACCACGTTTACATTAACGCGCTGTCCCCGTTCCCAGCGAATGCCTAGCTCTGCGCCTTCGGATCGGGCGATAGCGTCCACCGTATCAGTGGGATCGCCGGATGCGGGATCGGTGGATATCGTCGCGCCGCGCACGTCGTTGGAGTGAAACCCTCTGCCCCAACTCGCATAGCTTTCCAGTGAGTCGGATAGACGATACGCCAGATTTAGCGATGGACTAAGCTGGCTGTCGTTGCCGTCGCCACTGTTGGCGGCGCGCAGGGCGTCGACGTCCCAGTCATAGGCGTCGCCACGCAAACCTACTACGCCCCGCAGCCGCTCGGTGACGGCCATCTCAATGGACGCCCAGGCGCTAATCGACGCTTCGGCTACCTGATCCTGACGCGTGGCACTCAAACGCTCCCGAGAGCGCGTTTGGTAAAGCCCCACTTCGTCGATGTCGTCATAACGCAGTTCGGTGCCCCAGCGCAGCGTTGAGGCAGCGCTGCCAATGTTCAGTGGCTGGTTACCTGACAGCCACAGTCCCCACTGCTGTCGGCTGTCGCGCTGTTCGAATTCATCGCCCTGGTCGGGGTTATCAAGCTGATAGGTGAAGTTGGAGTACAGCGAAAGATCGTAATCCAGCCAGTAGCCGCCAGCCTGCCATCGCTCCCCGGAAAGCCCTGCGGTCAATGCGTAGCGTGATGTGTCACCACCCAGATCAGGATCGATAAAACCAAATGCATCGATCAGACCGCTATCCACAGCGCGGCGCGGAATCTGGTCGGTCGCATCCCAGGTGTTTTCGTAAAGCTGCAGGCCAAGGTTGGCCGTGAGTTCACCCACGCCAAAGCGATAGTTGAAATAGGCCTTGTTCTGCTCAAGATTTTCATCGAGCTCCCAGGGGCCTTCATAGTGCGTGACGTCTATCGCCCCCAACAGCGTGCCTTCGCCAAGAGTGGTGCTACCTGCAATCAAGCCCCGCTGGTAGCCAAACTCGCCGGCTGTCAGACGCAGCAAAGTCTCTGGCAGCTCCCGGTACATGGAAAAGTCGACCGAGCCCGCTGAAGCGAAGTCACCGGACGCCGCGTGATAGGGGCCCTTGCGATAGCGGGTGGTTTCCACCAACTCTGGAATCATGAAGTTAAGATCAAGATAGCCCTGGCCATGACCGTGACTGCGCATATTGATTGGAACGCCGTCCACGCGGGCCGCGAAATCCGTGCCGTGATCCAGATTAAAGCCGCGCAGAAAGTATTGGTTGGCTTTGCCGGTGCCGGAGTGCTGCGTTGCCACCATACCTGGCACGGCCTCTACCAATTCGCCCACCCGCAGCAGCGGCGGCAGTTGGATGTCGTCATATCCCACCAGGCCCTCTGACGCAGTGGTCGCAACACCCACTTGCTGAATCGAGCGGCCAAAGACGACCACTTCTTCGTAGTTGGATTCAGAGTTAGATTCAGAGTTAGTGTCAGAGCTATGTTCGGAGCTTTGCTGGTTCGGTTCGGCGAACCCATTGGAGGCCGCAAGCGCGAGCAGGATTGAACAGTGTTTGCTTAGCGCAGAACGATGCTTAAGAACCATGTCTTTACCGCGAGTCATCGAAGGATTTCCAAATTCGTTATAGCAGACGTCGTTTCAGCAGTGTCTGCAATGTAGTAAGAATCTGCAAGGGTAGGCCTGCAAGGGTAGGAGTGTAAGTTCAACTCGCTGCGCTGGTACTTACGGTCTGGCCGACTGTGCTTCAATAAAGCTGATGCGGTTCACAGTTCGCGCATTGCCATGCAAATTTCCCTCTGTCGCTGTCAACCAGACTTGCTAGGCTGCGTTTTCAGGGCAAAGGCTATCGTTAAGACACTGACTATGACGTGGATAACTAACAATACACAGACCTCTTTACTCCGGCTGGTTCGCCTTGGATTGATCTCAATGGTGCTGGTAATGACCGGCTGCGGCGGAGGGGGCGGGGGTAGCAGCACTGCCGGTGATGGCGGCGTTGTCATCGACGATGGCGGTGGTGCAGGCGACGATGGAGACGGTGATGGCGGCGATTCTTCTCCCCCGCCGGCCCCCGGTCCAATGGTGACGGCAACAGAGGCCTTCCGGTTTTTGAATCAAGCGACCTTTGGCGCCACAGAGGAAGAAGTCAATCGCCTTCAGGAGATGGGCATTGAGGCCTGGCTGGACGAGCAGTTTATGGCCCCCGTATCGGTGCAGCTTCCCCATGTACAGTCTTTGCCGGTGCCAGACTTTTTTGGCGAGCTGCAAACGGACAGGGTGGATATCTGGTTTCGTAATGCCCTGCACGGTGACGACCAGCTTCGACAGCGCGTCGCCTTTGCGCTCTCGCAAATTATGGTGGTGTCGCAGCAGGGTGCATTGATTAACGGTCCTTATGCGCTTGCGGACTACTACGACATGCTGGCGCAAAACGCTTTTGGCAACTACCGAGAGCTGCTGGAAGACGTCACGCTTCACCCGGCGATGGGCGTCTACCTGAGTATGCTGGGCAATGAACGCCCCAATGACGCTCGCAATATCCGCCCGGATGAGAATTATGCGCGGGAAGTGATGCAACTGTTTTCCATCGGACTGGTTGAGCTCGCCTTGGATGGCAGTCAGGTACTGGATGCGCAGGGTGTCCCGGTGCCCAGCTATGACCAGGCTGTTATCGAAGGCTTTTCACATGTGTTCACCGGCTGGAGTTGGGCGGGCGGAAATGATTTTCGACAGGCCTCGCCATCTTTGGAAAACCAGGTGATGCCCATGCAGTTGTATCCCGACTTCCACGACACCGGTGCCAAGGCATTACTCAACGGCGTTGTGCTACCGGCGGGTCAAGCCGGCGAGCAGGATTTGGCGGACGCGCTGGACAATATCTTTAATCACCCCAACGTCGGGCCGTTTATAGCGATTCGCCTGATACAACGGTTGGTAACCAGCAATCCGTCTCCAGACTATATAGCGCGCGTTGCGCAAGTGTTTAATGACAACGGCGCGGGCCAACGCGGTGACCTTGGTGCGGTAGTGCGCGCCATTCTTCTTGATGAAGAAGCGCGTCCGGAGTCGCCAACAGAATTCGATGGCAAGATCAAGGAGCCTTTGCTGCGAGTCACGCAGCTATGGCGCAATTATGATGCGCAGTCCCTCAGCGGCGGTTATCCGCTGATACAAGCGTCCTTTCTGTTTGGCCAGGGTCCGTTGCAATCCCCTTCTGTTTTCAATTTCTTTAGCCCTTTTTACGCGCCACCCGGTGAGATCAGTGAGGCAGGCAGGGTTGCCCCGGAGCTGCAGATCGCAACGGAGTATCAGAATACGGTGGTGACTAATTTTATGTTGCAGCAGGCGTTCCAGTTCAATCAAACCAGCGACAACTTGAGAGCGGGTGATGTCTTTATCGATATCTCAGAAGAGATTGCGTTGGCGGATGACATTGATGCGCTGATCGATCGCGTTGCCGAAAAATTGCTGGGTGGTGAAATTTCCTCCGTGTTGCGAGAGGAACTGGCCGGCATGCTTGAGCGCATACCCGCCAACGAGCGAGAGCTGCGCGCAGCGGATGCGGTGTATTTCATTGCCGCGTCACCTGAATACGCGGCTCAGCGCTGAACTTGATAGAGGCAAGGTTATGAATGATCTCACTCGTAGAATGTTTCTAAGCCGCAGCGCTGCCATGGCGGCGTTTGCGGCTACGCCCGGCGCTGCGTTTTCTCAGGTTGTCGGTGGCGGTGGTAGTTTTAGCGACTATCGCGCGCTGGTATGCGTATTTTTATTCGGCGGCAATGATTCTTTCAATATGCTCGTGCCGCGCAGCAGTGCCGAGTACGGTGTCTATGCGGATGCGCGTCAAAATCTGTCTGTTGCGCAGGATGCGCTGCTGCCGATTAACCCGGTTACCAGCGACGGCGTTGACTACGGCCTGCATCCGTCGATGCCGGGATTGCAATCGCTGTTTGATACTGGCGCGGCGGCATTTGTCGCGAACGTGGGGCCTTTGTTAGAGCCTGCTACCAGGGATCAGGTTTTGCAGGGATCGGTGCAGCTGCCGCCTCAGCTTTTTTCCCATAACGATCAGCAGGATCAATGGCTGTCGCTGAAGGGCACGGCGCAAAGCAACACCGGTTGGGCGGGACGTATGGCGGACCTGATTCGAAACAATGTGTCGGGTCAGCAGATGGCGACCAATGCCTCTCTGTTTGGTAACAACCTTTTGCAGGCGGCAGACGATACGGTGGCCTACGTGATGGGCCCGGGGGGACCGGTTCGCTTCGAGGGCTTTTCATTGGACCCGGACGATATTCTGTTTCAGCAACGGGCCGCGTTTCTGGATATTGTTTCAGCGCAATACGGCGATGCTTACACGCGAGGCTTTGCCGAGGTTCAGCGGCGGGCGATCGAGGCAGCCGATACCGTGTCGCTGGCCATCGACGCTGCGCCGGCGCTAACCACGCCGTTTCCTGAAACGCAGCTCGGCGAGCAGCTGAGCACCGTTGCACGTTTGATCGCGGTGCGGGATGAGCTCTCTATGCGACGGCAGGTGTTTTTCGTTGCCGCGGGAGGCTTCGACTCCCATGACAATCAGAATCAGGACCAACCTGAGTTACTGGGTGGCGTGAGCGAAGCGATCACGGCATTTTATAACGCAACGCAGGAGTTGGGCGTGGCGCAAAGCGTTACCACGTTTACTCAATCCGATTTTGGACGCACCCTGACCTCGAACGGCGATGGCACCGACCATGCCTGGGGCGGGAACCAGCTCGTGGTGGGTGGCTCTGTGCTGGGTCAGCAAATCTATGGCGACTATCCGCTGCTGGAGATTGGCGGCGCGGATGATGTTGGCGACGGTAGAATCATACCGACAACCTCCGCAGACCAATATGCGGCAACGCTGGCGCGTTGGTTTGGTATTGATGATGCTGAGTTGGGTGCGGTAGCTCCGCATCTACAGAACTTCGCGGTCCGTGATTTGGGGTTCCTGGCCTAAAGTCCGCTTTATAGGCCAGGGTTTTTCGCCGGGGCATTTGGAGCGACGTGACCAAAAAACGTATGATTGCCGCGCGCGCATACAGCACGCTTCCCGATTCTGGCGAGAAGGCGAGTTCATACACACCATGAAGGCACCATTATTTCTGTTCGGTAGCGGCCGCTGCGGCAGTACCCTGGTCCAACGTTCAATCAACGCGCATCCGAACATTGTGATGTACGGGGAGCACGAGGGTTTTCTCGGCCCCATTGCCAACTCCTATCACAAGCTCACTCAAACGGCGGATGTGGAGCAGTACGTCTACGGTAAAAAAGCCATCTCGCCGGGCCTGATTCAGGGTCCGATAAAGGATCGCAAGGCCGACATTTGCTGGGTCAATAATTTCACCCGTGACGACGTGTACCGAGAGCACCGAAATCTGGTGCTCAATCTACTGACTAAAGATCTGGACCTCGATGCAGTGCACTGGGGCTTCAAGGAAATACGTTATCGCAAAGGCCAGCACACCTTGTGGTTTCTCAGGCAGATGTTCCCAGAGTGCAAATTCATCGTGTTGTTGCGAGACCCCCTGGATACGCTGGTTAGCGGCTTTCTGGCCTGGGAGAACGCCAAAGCGTTGCTCAAAAACGAGCAGGAGCTACGTACCCGAGCCAGCAACCGAATCGGTGGTTGGACAGAGAAGTATGTTTACCTGATGCAGCACGCCAGGTCAGACGCGGAAGGCACGTTGGTCATCAAATACGAAGACTTGATCGCGCAGCCTGAGCGGTGGATGGGGCGTGTGTTCGATATGCTCAATTTGGATACGCCGCCGCTGGCGCTGGAAATGTTCTCTCACAGCGTTGCCAGCACAGGCAAAAAACCCCAGCGCGATAAGCTGTTTGAAATAGTAGGTGACGCGATACGTGACACGTCCAATCAGGACTTCAGGGCCCTGGCGACAGAGATGGGCTATCTATAGCTTTTGTAGCCTCTAGCACCTTCTCTGTCGCGCCCGATACGTGCGCCTCAGAGCACGAATGGAATAACGGCTTTGCGTTCTCTGGGATAGTCGTCAAAGTTTTTCTTGAACCACTTATGGGTTTGCACTGCCCGTGGCACCAGGTTGGCCATGGTGACTGCCAATACGAACACGGCGCCCAGATTCCAGGTCATGATTGCGAAGCCGGTGAAAGACAAAATCTCGCCCAGATACTGCGGGCAGGACACAAAGCGGAAGCCACCGCCGTAGGGAATCTTGTAACGGGGCTCGTCCGGCCTGGGGTGCTTGGATCTCAGGTTCCGCAGGATGTAATCCGAGTGCACGTTCAGTGTGAAACCAAAGGCGTACACGGCAAGCCCTATCAGAAAACGCGGGTCACTGAACCATGCCTGCACATACTGGGTGCCGTACTCAGTGATGTAAGCGGCATTCAAATAACCGTGAATGGTGAGCGTTACCCAGCCAGCAAGCACGACTGATATCGCGAAAGACGACTGTGACCCCGGCTGCACCCGCATTAGCATCGGGTTGACCAGCGCGCGATTGCTGTAGTGGAACAGCCACACGCCAAGGAAAAACAGCGGCACAGGCTCAAGCGCATTGCTGCCCATGAAGAATACGATGGGGAAGACAATCAGCCCGGGCAGTTCCATCACCACCCAGCCGATCTTGGAGCCCATCTTAAAGCCGCCAGCCTTGGCGCCAAACCGTCCGCCATAAGCGGCCGTGCCAAACAGGCTGGACAGCAAAATTAGCGCCGCAAAGACAAAGCCCGCGGCAAGAACGGTGTCGTAAAAGGTGTTACCCGTGTACCACTGCATAATGAGCGCTCCTCAAAAAAGCGAGCTATAGTGTCACAAGCGCCAAGCCAATCACTAGTTGCGCCCCGGCGAAGTGCCCATTGGTTTAAAACCCGAGCGTATGAAGGGTGAGAGTGAAGGGCTAGTTAATTGAAGGACTAGCTAAGTGAAAGGCTAGCTTAAAGGGCGAGCGCTTTAAAATAACAAAAGCTTTTGCAGACGCGTTTCACGCGCTGCAGTCCTCGACTTAGCGTTGGTGAGGACAAGCGCTTCCACAGAAGAGCGGGGAGATATCATGAATGCCATCGTAGACGTTCAATCAGCGGACTATCACGAGAATCTTTACCAGCGTTACGCGACGCTGCGCGAACAACACCCGGCCTATTTTGATGCCAGTCGCAACATCTGGATGATTACCCGTTACGACGACGTGCGCCGTTTGCTCCGACATCCAGAAGGTACGCTCAATGGCGAAACGGGGCACGCCTATATCCCTTCACTGGCGACCAGTGATGGCGATCTGCACAACACCATACGCAAGTCGGTGATACCGGAATTTTCCCGCGGCGTGGTCGACAGGCTGGCACCACTGATGGAAAGTGTAGTGGACGAGCTGTTTGCAGGTCTCCCCAAAAGCGGCGAAATCGATCTGTACCACTCGGTGATTACCCGCTTGCCGCAGGTATTCATGACGCGCTTTCTCGGTTTCCCGGAATCGGCGGCAGATCAGTGGTATGCGATTGGCGAAGTGCTGATGGGAGTCGACCCTGAATCCAGCGAGGACGCTTCGCCAGAGATAGCGGTAAAGGTACTGGATGACTTCGCAGCGATGATTGAGGAGGTACTGGAACAGAAACGCCGCATGCCAGGTGATGATCACTTGAGCTGGCTGGTCGATCAGGAAACCCAGGGCGTTCTGAAACCGGAAGAGACGCGCATCTTTGCCAACTGCCTGGGTTTCGCCGGTGTCGATACCACCATCAATCTGCTGGGTAATGGCACCGGGCTGCTGGCACGTTTTCCGGAACAGCGCAAAAAACTCATCGAGCGGCCCGAGTTATTGGACGGCGCGATAGAAGAGATGCTGCGCATAGAGCCGCCAGCCCAGGGTCTGCCGCGTCGCCTTACGCAGGATTTGGAGATAGACGGCACCGTCATTCCCGAGGGCGCCGAGATTAGCCTGATGTTCGCCGCCGCGAATCACGACCCCAACCATTACGCCGACCCCGATAGCTTCGATATCGAGCGCGCCAATAAAGACCATCTGGCGCTGGGCTTCGGTTTACACAAATGCGTAGGCCAGCATATTGCACGGCTGGAGGCGCGAGCCTACTTCCCCCGACTGTTGGCGGCCTATCCCGACTACGAAATTACTGAGTCTCGGTGGCGCCTGTCGCACTGGGCGCGGGGTTATGCGGCGCTAACAATTAAGGCGTGACTAGTAGCTTCACACCTCTGCCTGGCAGCAATTATGGTTCATGAAGAATCACATCGATCACACCGCGCAGGCTGGCTGCGAGCCGCAGTATTGGGCGCCAATGACGGTATCGTATCCACGGCCAGTCTGGTCGTCGGTGTTGCGGCAGCCAGCGCGTCTCAGGAAAGCATTCTGCTGGCAGGCATAGCCGGGCTGGTAGCGGGAGCCATGTCCATGGCGGCGGGGGAGTATGTATCGGTCAGCTCCCAATCCGACGCAGAGAAGGCGGACCTTAAAATGGAGCAGCGTTCGCTGGAACAAAATTACGACGTGGAGCGCCGCGAGCTGGCTGAAATCTATGAACAGCGTGGGTTGGAATCGGAGCTGGCGTTGGAGGTGGCGGAAAAACTGATGGCCCACGACGCGCTGGGAGCCCATGCCCGGGACGAGATCGGCATCAGCGAAAGTGCCAGTGCGAATCCTCTGCAAGCAGCCGTGTTCTCTGCTATCACATTTACCCTTGGCGCCGCGCTCCCGCTTGCGGTGGCCTGGGCGATGCCTGGACCAAGGCTAGTGCCGCTGGTCGTTGTCACTGCCCTGTTAAGTCTGGCACTGTTGGGAGCGCTTGCCGCCCGCGCTGGCGGTGCGTCGATCACTGTGGGTGCCCTGCGTGTCACCTTATGGGGCGGCCTGGCAATGGGCCTGACTGCACTGGTGGGGCGAGTGTTTGGCGTTGCCGCTTAAACAGCTTGGGCAATACATCAGGCCTGCCCTGCGTTACCTGTGGGGCAGGCGGCGTTGAGGATGCCGTTATAGGCGAGCTCCGCTCGCTACTAGTCTTCGGCTGCGTCCACTTTCGCCAGGAAGGCATCGATGGCTTGCACTGCGTCGGGCTCGTCCAACATGGGAGCGTGGCCCCGCTGTGGAATCTGCGCCACCGCCATGTCCGGCGCCAGCGCCTGCATTTTTTCAACGCAGCTCAGGCTGAGCAGGTCTGACAGCGCGCCGCGAACCAGTAGCATTGGGATATGCGCCATGTTTTGAAACAGCGGCCAGAGATCTGGCGGCACGGCATTTTCCTCGGACGCCTGTATGGGTTTTGCGATCGCCAGGTCGTGAGCGATTACAGGCAGGCCGTCGACGTCATGGAACAAGCCGCGAGTGAAGCGAAGCCAGTCTTCTTCGCGAAAATCCGGAAATGCGATAGCGTTTGTTTCTCGGGTTTGAGCAATCGCGTCTTCCCAACTTTCTATCCTCTGGCTTTTGCCCACATAGCCTTTGATGCGCTCCAGACCTTTAGGGTCAAGTTCGGGTCCTACATCATTCATCACGATTCCAGCGAAGCGCTGTGGCTGCATGTTGGCCATAATCATCGCCATTAGCCCTCCCATTGATGTGCCGATGACAATCACCTGTTTAATCTGCAGTTCGTCCAGCAGCTTGAACGTATCGGCTACATAGGTAGCGGGATTGTAGTTGTCGGCGTTCTGGTCGTAATCAGAGCGACCACGCCCGCGTTGATCTGCGCTGATTACGCGGCGCTCGCCGGCCAGGTGGTTAGCGATATAGGCAAAGTCGGCGGAGTTTCGCGTCAGTCCATGGAGGCACAATACAGGTAGTAATGCGCTGTCAGGAGGCCCAGCGTAGTCACGCGCGTAGAGCGATAGACCATCAACACTTTGATACCAGTGGTCGCGAAAAGGTTGTGATAGCGCCTTATCCATAGACTTTATCTCCGTATCGTTTGCGTAGCTCACGCTTAAGCAGTTTTCCATTTGGATTGCGTGGTAGTTCGTCAACGCCGATGCAGTCAGTCAGACGCTGCTGCCTACCCAGCCGCTGGTTGGCCCAGTCGCGAATGGCTTCTGTGCTAACCCCCTCGTCGCTGCGAACGACCAGAGCGATAGGCGTTTCACCCCAACGCTCACTTGCCGCGCCGATTACCGCCACATCGCTAACAGCCTGATGGGTAATCAATACCGCTTCAATATCCTGCGGGTAAATGTTCTGTCCACCGGACAGGATCATGTCTTTCTTACGATCAACGATGAATAAGAAGCCATCGGCATCCAGATAGCCAATATCGCCAGAGCGCAACCAAACCCCCTCTGATGAATCAGTCCATCGCGCAGCCTGATTGGCATCTTCGCGCTGCCAGTAGCCGGGCATGGTGATGCGGCCTCGCGAGACGATCTCGCCCGCTTCATTGACAGGTAGCTCTTTGTCGTCATCCCCGATTATGCGGATGTCTGTGCCGATAAGCGGCTTGCCAACCGATGACCAGCGACCCTCGGCATCCTCAGGCTCAAGCGTTGTGATGATCCCCTCGGTTAGGCCGTAAAGCTCGATGACCCCGCAGGGAAAGGCCTCAAAAATCTCTCGCTTCAAGCCTTCATGCAATGGTGAACCACAACTCATCATCGCTTGCATGGAGGAAAGCTGTCGCGGCGCGTGTTTCTGTTGCTCTATAACCCGCTGAAACTGCACGGGCACCATGGCGGTATGAGTAATATTTATTTGTTCCACCAAATCGAGAAAGCGGGTGGCGTCAAAGCGCCTTTCTACGACCAGGGTTCCCCCCGCCAGCAACGTGCACAACATGGCAACCCAGGAAATATTGGAGTAGAGGCCTATGGTGAGCAGCGTTCTTGCGCCGCCGTTGTAGCGCAGTGCTATGGCAAGATCATAGGCCCAGTCTCGGCGGCCGGCCTGTGTGTGCACTATGCCTTTGGGTAATCCCGTGGTGCCAGAACTGTAGATGATGTTCAGCGGTGCGTCATCGGCCAGGGCTGTTTCCGGCAGGTGACTGGCTTGATCTTTGGCAATGGCCTCCAGTGTTTTCCATCCTGGCCGCGGAGCGTCACAGATCAGCAATGCGTCAGGAAGCTCATGCTGCAGGGCTTCGAATCGAGTCGCGTAAATATCGCTGACGATCAGTGCGCTCACGTCGGCATCTTTCAGCATGGCCAGAATGGCTTCATCGGATACTGCGGTATTAATCGGGACAGACACGGCGCCAGCGCTGAGTGTGCCAAATAGCGCCGTCAGCATTGGGTAACCGTTCTCCATAAACACACCGACGCGATCCCCTGGATGGATACCTTCGGTGTGCAGGCCGTGGGCGAATTGGTGGTTGTCGGCGCAAAAGCGTTCCCAGCTCCAATGTTCACCGTCGCATACGACGGCGTCCCGATTTGCGCGCCAACGCCCGTGCAGGGCGAGAATTTCGGGCAGCAAAGGCGCCCGAGACGGAAAGGCATTCACGTTAGAGGTCTCCTGAGAAAAAGGCCTGCGCCCTGGGCAAGAGCCAGGCGACGCAGGCAATACCTGGTAGGAAAGATCGTCATGAATAACCGGTTAGGTCACTCTTGAGTGTGCCCGGGGCGGGTCCCCGGGCAGCTTGCTAAACGACTACTACTGTCCGGGTTGCTCTAATAGAGATAGTTGAGCGACACGCTGTAGGTGCGCGGGTCCCCGTAGTACGCCGTCTGAATATTGCCGACGCTGCGGAATTCCTGCCCCTCTGTTCGGTACACCTCGTCTGTTGCGTTGCGAACGCCAGCGGTGACATTCCAGTGGGCATCTGCGCTGGTCCAGGCAGCGAAGGCATTGACCAGCCAGTAGCTGCCCTCAGTTAACGGCGCTACATTCTCAACACTCAGGAACATGTCGTCGCGGTAGCTGGCGTCTGCGCCCACGCGGATGCTTGAGCCGCCCGGTAGCGAGAAGTTATAGGCCGCTGCCAGCCGGCCGGTCCAGTCGGGAGTAAACGCCGGTTCATCCATGATGCCATCAGAGCCGCTGAAGCCGTCGTCGCCGTACTCCGCATCCAGGTAGCCGACCTGCGCCGACAGCTCCAGGGCTTCTGTAGCCAGCCAGGTCACTTCCAGTTCGGCACCGCTGATGTCCAACTCTGCAGCGTTGAGCACAGGGAAACGGAAGTCGATACCATCGCCGACAGATACTCGGGCCTGGAAGTCTTCGTAGCGGCTTTCAAATACGGCAAAGTTAGCACTCAGGCGACCGTCTAGCATGATGGCCTTAGCGCCCAACTCCAGCGACCAAACCGTTTCAGGATCGAAGGTGGAGACGTCATCGGCGCTGTTGGCGCGGCCGTTAAAGCCACCGCTTTTGAAGCCTCGTGCGACGCGGCCGTAGAAATTCAGAGTGTCGCTAGGCGTGTAGCCCACGGTAAACGTGGGTGTCCAGGCATCCCAATCATCATCATCTTCAAAAGCGAAGGCGGGGTCTGCGTTGCCCAGTACGTTACTAAAAGTGCTGGTGCTGCGTGAGTACTCTTTTTCTTCGTAGGTGTAGCGAATGCCAACGCCGGCACTCCACTGGTCATTGATCGCCCAATCGAGTTGGCCGAAAAGCGCATAGCTTGTGGTTTCCAGATCGTCTTCAATAGTGCGCAGGAAGCTGACCGGTGAACCCAGGAATAATAGGAAATCATCTGCAAAGGCTTCCTGTGCGGAAGGCACGTTCTCTTGCAGATAGTAAGCGCCGACCACCCAGTTCAAGTTGCTGCCATTGTCGCCCAGTAGCTGCAGTTCCTGACTGAACTGGTCCTGATCGATGCCTACAAACACGTCGCCTAATTCAAGCGCGGTCGCATCGATATCAATGAACAGATTGGACTCCAGGTCACGGTAGGAGGTGATGGACTTCAGCGTGACAGTGTCGCTTAGGTCGTAGGCCAAAGTCAGGTTCACGCCCCAGTGGTCGGTCTCCTGCCCGTCGCGATCGCCCAGGCTAGTGCTGGTGTCGAAGTCGAAGTCATCATTTGATGGGACAAAGCGCGGCACTACTGAGCCATCGCTAAGTTCCACGCTCACCAGCGGTGCTTCCGCTCGGCCCAGCGTAAGTGCGACGTCTTCCTGGGTGTAATCTGCTGAAAAAATCGCCTGAAAACGGTCATTCGGGGTCCACACTGATTTAAGACGCATCACCGTGGTGTTTTCATCGTTGTACTCTTCGCCGTCGATAGGGTCGGTGACAAAGCCGTCGCGCTCGTCGTGCAACACGCTAAAGCTGGCAGACAATGTATCGGTAAGAGGACCTGCTACATAAACACTGCCTTGAGTACGGTCATAGTTGCCCAGGGTCAGGCTGGCCGCGGCTTCCAATTCTTCGCCGGGGTTGCGAGTGATCAGTTTGATGGCACCCCCAGGAGTGTTTTTACCGTACAAGGTGCCCTGTGGGCCGCGCAGCACTTCGATGCGCTCGATGTCATACAGCTTGAACATTGAGCCTTGTATGCGTGACATGTACACATCGTCCAGATACACGCCCACGGCCGGATCAAAGCTTTGCAGTGCGTCTGGTTGGCCTATGCCGCGCAGGAAAATATTTACACTGGAGTTAGAGCCGCGGCCCTGCACCAGATTGAGATTGGGCACTGCGCCCTGGATGGAATCCAGATTGTCGGCTTGAAGATCATCGAGCTGTTGGCGCGTAAAAGCACTTACAGCCATGGGCACTTCCTGCAGGCTTTGCTCACGACGCTGAGCAGTTACCAAAACCTCTTCCAAGGTCGTTGCGCCTTCCTGCGCCACAGCAAAGGGCGTCGCCGCCGAAGCGGTGGCAAGCAGGGCGGTATAAATAGCGTGACGTGCAAAAGTTGTTTGCGGCATAGCGGACACCTGTCTGTAGTTATTAATTATTTGAGCGGCCTCTTCCGGGACGCTTTCAACAAATGTTGAATAAATGGAGATTATTCAACGCTTGTTGAACTGTCAAGTACCCCGGGCTCGGTTTACGCACCCTGAGGGCGTGCGCCCTTTGCTGTCAGCGCGAGGCCGACAAGCCCAAATAGCAGTGAGCCAAAAATGCCATAGGAGGCAGATATGGCAGGGTTCGCGACGCCCAGCAGGAGGTTGAAAAGCAAATGGGTAGTCAAGCCAATGCCGGCCGCGCCCGCCACAACCCAAATAGGAATATGCCGACGTACGAGTACACCAAAGAGCACTGGAACCAGTGAGGCAGCGGCCAGACCGTACACGCCTTTTTGCGCGAAGATGCCAATAAGCGCCGGTGGGTTCCATGCCAGGGCGATACCTATCACACCGACGCCCACCAGAACCCAGCGGGATAGACGTAGCCCATCGTGATGATCGCCGGCCAGCGGCTTCACAATATCGTTAACAACCATGGCCGAAAGGGCGACCAGTATGCCGTCGAGTGTGCTCATGCCGGCTGCCAGTAAGGTGATAAAGATGAACACCAGCACGTACTCACCCCATACGGAGCTTCCGAATTCGTGCAGTAGATAGTCACGAACCACGGTGTCCTGGCTTTCGACCTCCAGGCCTGCCAAACGAGCGTAAAAGCCGATCATGAGCATTAATGTAAATAAGGTACCGACAACCACCGTGGTGCCAATGAACTTGCTGATATCTTTCTCACTGCGTAGGTAGAGGACTTTGGTCAGGATGTGTGGCTGGAGCATCAGTGCAAAAGTGACGACAAAGCCGCTGACGAAGACGGAGAAAAAATCGAAGTACAGGTTACTGCTGCTGTTATAAACCGAGGCGTACTGCTGGTTCACACTGGCGAGTGCGGCTGACGGGTCGCCGGCAAAATACTTGAAGCCTTGAAAAAACAGGAGCAGCGTAACGCCTAGCATCATGATGCCCTGAAGCGTGTTGGTGTAGGCGTGGGCATAGGTGCCCCCCATAAGCACGTAGGAAAATACAAATACCAGTACCAATATCAGCGCTGTTTTCTGCTCCACCGGGAACAGCCCCGTGACCAGCAGGCTGCAGCCAACCAAAATCAGCACCACGAATGTGATGGAAAGCAGGTTTATAAACGCAAAGAAAAGACTGAAGCCACGGTGGTTGTAGCGGTAAAAAATCCACTGGGGAATGGTTAATGCCGCATGGGTTTCACCGAGTCTAAGAAAACCCCGTGTGAGCACGAGAAACGCACTAAGAATACCCAGGGAGCCGGCTACGCCGAAGTGCAGATAGGCCGACAGTCCGTGCTGATAGACAAAGCCAGGGTTTATGACGAAGGTCGCCGTCGAGGCAATGGAGGCGGCCAGGGTTATGCCGACCAATATAGGGCTCATGTCCTTGTTGCCTATGGCAAAGCCCTGAACGCTGGAGGTGCGTCGCATACCGATATAAGAAAGGCTATAAACAAGCACTGCATAACCGAGCGTTAACCCGTATTTGAACAAGTCGGCAGACATTATTTTTATTCCGAATGAAGATGTGACAGACTATTCAACGTTTGTTGAATTCGCAAGCGATGACGGATGAATAGCAAGCGGGCGTATATCGCATGCAATACTGCAAGCGTTCAACGCACACGATATGGCGGTAACAAGGCAGCACCATGGTCGACAAAAACGAAACTCCAAAACGCGAGCGCATTCTCGATGCGGCAGAAGCGCTGTTTGCCGAGCACGGGTATGACGGCGTAACGCTGCGGCAGATCGCCAGCGAAGCGGGCGTCGATGTCGCATTAGCGAATTATCATTTTGGGAAAAAGCTGGAACTGTTTCAGGCAGTATTTGAGCGGCGAGCTGCAACGCTAAATAGCGCCCGACTTGACGCGTTGGTCGCGTGTCAGGAGAAAGCAGGCAAAGCGGGCCCTAGCGTTGAAGAGATAATCGAAGCTTTTCTCAGGCCCTTGGAACTGGCACAGGAGACCGGTGATGAGGGCTGGCGTCATTACCTTGCGCTGATCGCATATATAAATAACTCGCCTTATTGGGGGCCGCGCATGATGTCGCGCTTGTTTGATGAACTCGTCCAGCAGTTCATCAACGCGCTTAGAATAGCTCTGCCGACCGCGCGCGACGAGGATATCTACTGGTGTTATCACAACCTGTCCGGGGCTTTAACGCTGACCCTCGCGAACACCGGGCGGATTGATCAGCTATCGCAGGGCAAGTGCCAGAGCGCCGATCTGCGCGGTGCTTACGATCATATGATTCCGTTCGTAGCGGCGGGCTTTCGTGAGGTGTGTGCTGGAGGGCGGTGAGGGTTGTGATACCGCGCTGTGGGCGACTGGAGTTGCGTCGGTCTGGCCTGTGGCCAGCTCTGCATACCTCACTGGTTTTTTAGTTGCGTTCGGGTGGTCGCCCTTTGGGCGACTGGAGTTGCGTCGGTCTGGCCAGCGGGGCCAGCTCGACAGATCTCGCTGTGCTTGTGGCATCGCTCTCGGGCATACCCGATAAAGCGGGGCAGGCTCTCCTTGGCCTTCGCGATGGCCCCACATCCTGTGGGGCACCCGCGCCTTTCAGGCGCGGGCACAACTCCCGCGAGCTTCCAATCAAACGAAAAGGGCCACCCCATGGGGTGGCCCTTTTCGTTTGATTGGTGGAGGCGGCGGGAGTTGAACCCGCGTCCGTCAGTCCGCCGCTTATCGCTCTACATGCTTAGATTCCGTCGATTAATTTAACCGCATACAGCCCGACGGGCAGGACGTACTTGGCGATCCTGGTAAAAGTTTAGCCGATCCACCCCAGGCGAGCTTCACAGCGATCCAGTTCTATATGACAGTCAGTAACGCGGGGCTGGAACCTTGCTAAAGACCGTCAGGGCCGAAGCACCTGAATGGTGTTACAAAGAGCTACTTACGCAGCTAGTTGTGCACCGTAGTTGTCGTCATTGGCAACTAATAGTTTGCAGCTTTTGATTAACGTGATTGGCTACCATCACGGCATGCACTCAAAGTTTTGTAACCGTCGTCGAATCCAAATCGCCCCCGGAACCGCATAGTATAACGCATTTCCAACCTTCCTTTTAGTCGAGCCTGGCTTGGGGCCTAAGCTAGTGACTGAGTGGGTGCGTTTATAACGGCAAGAAACAGGTCTGGCCTGGCGTTTAGGCAATGCCTGCGGTGCCGTTTCCAGTAGCGGCGATGGCGTTCCTGAACCGGTCCGTTGGTTAAAATCGTCCCAACTCCGTATCATGGAATGCTAATCACACACGCCACATGGGACAACCATGCCACATTCCGCGGGCCGCTATGCGCTGCCTCCACGGGCAACAACACAGCAGGGCGACTCGCGACGGGTTGGCTTTGAGCTCGAATTTGCCGGGCTTGAATTTAAGGAAACTGTTGAGGTTCTGGAACAGACCTACGCTCAGACTGCTGACTATGCGTCGCTGGCAAAAGCGACCATGCCGCATCCGGACTGGGGCGAATTTGTCGTCGAGGTAGACAGCGAGTTGGCCAAGCGCCTGGCGCGTACACGCGCCGATAGCCGTGATGGTGGGTCGGTTGTGGATGATCCGCTGGCCGAGTGGCTGGTCAACCTGACCACCGAACTGGTTCCGGTGGAGGTCGTCTGTCCGCCGGTGCCGGTCGATCAGTTACCGCGCCTGGATGACATGGTCAGGGCATTACGCGCGGCCGGGGCTGAAGGCACGGCGGAATCACTGGTATATGCCTTTGGGTTGCACATTAATCCGGAGCTGCCAAGTTTGGATGCTGGCACCATTGCCTGCTATCTACGTGCTTACGTCATTGCAGAGGAATGGCTGCGGCGGCGCCATCGCGTTGACAAGACACGTCGTATTACGCCCTATATCGATCTATATCCCAGCGCCTACCGCAAGGCAGTGCTGGCATATGATCACGAGACCAGCCAGGAAACGCTGTTGTCCGACTATCTGGAACACAACCCTACGCGTAACCGAGCGCTGGATATGCTGCCCCTTTTTAAGCATCTTGATGAACAGCGTATTGAGGAAGCGGTGCCAGACAGCCGCGTAAACGCGCGCCCGACCTTTCACTACCGATTGCCGAACTGCGAAATAGAGCGCGGTGATTGGCATCTCTCCGAGAGTTGGAATCTCTGGTGCGTGGTTGAGCACCTCGCCTGTGATGCGGAGTTGCTGGATGAACTGTCCAGCCAGAGCCGCCGTTATCAGTCTCAGATCGTCAATTTCACAAGGGCCCCATGGCACAAGTCGCTGGATCGCATACTCGACGACCTTGTATCGGCGTAACCGGTAGCGTCGGCCGTTTCTCGCCGTCCTGGTGGGCGATTCGTTTGTCTGTCTGGCTGACCGGTGGCCGGGCCGTGCGCATTAACGAACAGCGCCGTACGCCTGCTGAGAAGCTAGATGCGGTGATCGTTAGCGGGGGTGATGATATTCACCCGGGCCTGTATGAATCCGAGGAGCTGCCCGGCAAGGAGTACGATCACGCGCGCGATGCGCTAGAGCAGGAGTACATTCGCTTTGCGCTTGATAAAGAGCTGCCTCTGATGGGTATCTGCCGCGGCTATCAACTGATTAACGTTGTGTTGGGCGGCAGCCTGTTTACCGATATCCGTAAGCTGCGTAGACGCACATCCAACTTTGGTACCGTGCTGCCCCGCAAGACTGTCAAACTGGAGCCCGATTCGGTACTGGCGCAGCGACTGGGTCGTGGGCGCTTGCGCGTGAATAGCCTGCACTATCAGGCGGTTGACCGTATTGGCAATGGTTTGGAGGTGGTCGGTCGCGATTTGGACGATTTTGTTCAGGCCGTCGAGCCCCAGGATGGTAGGCCGGTACTAGGTGTACAGTGGCATCCAGAATACCTGTTTTATTTGCCGCGTCAGCGTGCATTGTTTCGCTGGCTGGTTACCCGCGCTGTGGAACGTGCAGCCGCTGAGGTCGACGTCGACGCGTCGACCAATCCCAACTAAAGAGGAAGCAATCATGATCGAAGTAGGTGGATTTTTTAGTCTCCTTGTACTCATTGCCGATATTTGGGCGATTCTCAATATCATCCAGTCCAGCGTTGATAACGTGAAGAAGCTGCTGTGGATTTTGCTGGTGCTGTTGCTGCCACTGCTGGGCGTTATTATTTGGTTCTTTGCCGAACCGCGTTCGCCCAGGCCTGCCTAAACGCTCCCCGGAAGATTAAGGTTTTAAAGAAAAAACCACATGACTGGCAATGAAGTGAATTCGCTTGAGCACAATGGGCGGCGCGCGCTGATTTTGCTGGCTGTGCTGGCTACGCTGTGGGCCATACACGTGGCGCGCGATGTTTTGATGCCCATTGCATTAGCGGTGATTTTCTCGCTCATACTGCAGCCCGCGTTAAGTACTTTGGAGTCCTGGCGGTTACCCAAACCCCTGGCGGCGATGCTGCTTGTTGTCGCCCTGATAGGGTCCTTAAGCGCCAGCGTCTGGCTGCTGTCTTCCTCTGCGCTGGAGTGGGTGCAAAGACTGCCTGAATCCCGTGATTCGCTAGCGCAGTTTGCCGGCAGTTTTCAGCGCGAGGTGCAAGAGGTCGATATCGCAGCAAAAGAGATTGTTGCGATGGCCGAAGACATCATGCCGGGGGATGCGACAGCGCAAACTGTTGTCGTCGCCCAGCAGAGTTGGCAGACCGACGCCTCGGTGACCGCAGGGCAAATTATTCTCAATGGTGGTCTGGCGGCCGCTCTGCTCTTTTTCCTACTGACATCCAGCCGTGAGCTGATCCTGCGCTGTGTGGCTGCTCAGCCTGATCGCCGGGATCGCGCCAGAGCGTTAAGAGCGCTGATTGCCTCGCAGGCCCAGCTCTCCCGATATCTGGCCACCAACTTCGCCATGAATCTGTGTTTTGGCGCCGTGGTGGGGCTATGCCTATGGTTGCTGGACTTTCCCGATCCAGCACTCTGGGGCGTTATTGCTTTCGCGTTGCGCTTTGTTCCCTTTGTGGGTGCGTTGGTGACCGCCGGTTTACTGGCGATGGTGGCAGCGATCAGTTTCGATGCCCTGTGGATTATTGTGACGGTGCCGCTGGGTTTCCTGTCGTTCTCGGTGTTAACGGCGCAATTCGTCGATCCTCTGGTCTACGGCCTGCGTTTCCGCCTAAGCCCGGTCATAGTCTTTATCTGGATGCTGTTTTGGGCCTGGTTGTGGGGCGTACCCGGGGTGTTGCTGGCAGTGCCGCTGCTGGTGTTGTTTCAGGTGTGCTGCCAGTACATTGGCTGGTTGTCGCCGGTGGCAGTGGTGATTGGTGGCGTACCAGCGGCGTCGAAAGCGGCGGATGAATGAGCGCCTATTTAATACTGGCACTGTCGGCTTTTGGTGCAGCGACGATTCTGCCTTTTTACTCCGAGGTGGTTTTGATTGCGATGCTGGAGGCCGGCCACGATCCCTTCGGCCTGTGGTTGGCGGCAGGCGTCGGTAACACCCTGGGTTCGGTGGTGAACTGGGCCCTGGGCTGGAATATCGATCGCGTGCTGCAATATCGATGGTGTCCGATCAACCTGAAACAGCTTGAGCGAGGCCGCGGCTGGTTTGCCAAATACGGTTACTGGAGTCTGTTGCTGTCCTGGTCACCCATTGGCGGCGATGCCATTACCTTTGTCGGTGGCATTATGCGGGTTCGCCTGTCCACCTTTATCCTGCTGGTCGCCTTTGGCAAGTTTGCGCGCTACGCCGTTATTATTCTGGGCTGGGGTGCGGTCACCTAGGCCCCCTTGCGCTGCCCTTGCTGTGTCCTCCATCTATTCTCGCTCAAGTCTTGTACACATTGGCTTCGGTCCGTCGTGCGGTCAGCCACGTATGAAGCTGCATGAGTAAACCAAACCTGATTCTGGTGCTGGGCGACCAGCTCTCCCGCAATAATCCCGCCCTGCGCGAGGCGCGAAAAACCGTCGATACCATCCTGATGGCCGAGGTCAAGGATGAGGCGACTTACGTACGCCACAATCGACATAAGATCGCACTCATCTTCGCAGCGATGCGGCAGTTCCGCGACGCACTAAGCAGCGATGGCTATACGGTGCAGTACTACGAATACGACGATGGCATTGAGTCTTTGGGGAAAGCGGTAGAGGCCGCCCTTAGCGCTGGTGATTACGGCGGCGTTGAAGTGACCGAGCCCGGCGAGCACCGCCTGCTGAAGTCAATGCAGCAGTGGTCTCAGGCGTATGGAACAGGCGTCAACATCCTGCCGGACGACCGCTTTCTCTGCAGTATTGATGGGTTCAATGAGTGGGCTGACTCGCAGAAGGCGCTGCGCATGGAGTTCTTTTATCGACGCATGCGCAAGCGCTATGGCCTGTTGCTGGAAGCCGACGGGAAGCCCTGCGGTGATAAGTGGAACTACGACCAGGACAATCGCAAAGGCTGGCGTAACCAGGTTGATGTGCCTGAGCGTACCCAGCGGCGTTACGACGACACGACCAAGGCAGTTCTGGCGTTGGTCGAGGAAGCGTTTCCAGATAATCCGGGTGATCTCTCGACGTTTAACTATGCCGTTACGGCACATCAAGCGCAGGCAGCCCTGGATTGGTTCTGCGAAAACGGGCTAAAAGACTTCGGTACTTACCAGGACGCTCTGGCTGAGGAGTCGCCTTGGATGTTCCACAGCCTGGTATCGATGTATATCAACATTGGCTTGCTGGAGCCGCTGGCGGTGTGCCAGCAGGTCGAGCGGGCCTGGCGAGATGGAAAATGTGAGCTGGCCGCCGCCGAGGGCTTTATCCGACAGGTGCTGGGCTGGCGCGAGTATATTCGCGGAATCTACTGGCGCTTTATGCCTGAATACAAACACAAGAACCACTTCGAGGCGCGGCGCGCCCTGCCAGACTGGTTCTGGACCGGCGAAACCGACATGCGCTGCTTATCCCGCGCCCTGAAGCAATCGCTGGATCTCGGTTACGGCCACCACATTCAACGGTTGATGGTGATTGGTAACTTCGCGCTGCTGGCAGGGCTGGATGTGGAAGAAGTGTGCGACTGGTATCTCGCGGTTTACGTGGACGCCTTCGAGTGGGTGGAGCTACCCAATACTCTAGGTATGGCACTGCACGCGGATGGCGGGCTGATGGCCAGCAAGCCCTACGCCGCCAGCGGTAAGTACATACAGAAGCAGGGCAATCACTGCGCCGACTGTCGCTACAGCCCGAGCAAAATGACCGGCGATGGCGCCTGCCCGTACAACGCCCTGTACTGGCACTTTATTGACCGTCACTTTGACAGTCTTTCCAACAATGGCCGGATGGGCTTGATTATCAATAACTGGAAAAAGCGCGACCCGGATGAACGCGAGGTAATTTTGACCTGGGCAGAGCAAAGCCTTGAGGACGTCCTGTGATGGATACAAAGACGAGTGCTACAACACCCAACGCTTTGCAACAGCAGGGTTTGAATGTCGTCGTGGCCGGCTCCGGCGGCATAGGGTTGGCCGTGGTCGAAGCTCTGCTGGCGAACTACGACGTACAGCGACTGTTTCTGCTACAGCGCAGCGCGCGCTATGAAGGCAATGATGCGCGGGTCATTCCTTTAAATATCGATGTGACCGACGCCGCGTCAATTACCGATGCCACCGCCGCCGTGTGTGAGCAATGCGATGCGCTGCATCTGGTTTTTAATACCATCGGCATGCTTCATGGGGAGGGCTTCAAGCCAGAGAAGCGCTTAAAGGACATCACGCCCGAAGCCATGGCACATCTGGCTATGGTCAATGCCTTCTTTCTGCCGATGCTAGCCAAGGGGCTGGCTCCTGCGCTGCGGCACAGCGCGCCCTCGCTGTTCGCGTCGGTGTCAGCAAGGGTAGGGTCGATTACAGATAATGACATGGGCGGCTGGTACAGTTATCGAGCCAGCAAGGCAGCCCACAATATGCTGCTGAAAACTCTGGCAAAGGAGTGGCGGGTTAGCCATAAACACTGTGCCGTAATTGCACTGCACCCGGGTACCGTGGCAACCGACTTGTCCGAACCCTATACGCCAGCCAATTACAAAAAGCGGGTGCTGTCTCCCGCCGAAAGTGCGACCGCCATGCTGTCGGTGCTAGGCGGATTGGACGCGGCGTCCAGCGGCTCGTTTTACGCGTGGGATGGTGCAGAAATACCCTGGTAGTGGTCTGTTGGTAAAAGGCGTCTCAGACCAAATTCTGGTGACGGCCTAGGACTCCGATCGCTGGCGGCGCTGGCGCCGGCAGCGCTCTGAGCAGTACACCACGCTGTCCCAATTTTTCTTCCACTTGGCTCGCCACGCAAAAGGCCTGTCACATATTGGACAGACTTTTTCGGGTAGGTCGGCTTTTTTCATGAAAAGAGATTAAGGCGCATTAGGCTTAGCTGCGTGTGTCCAAAGGCCAGTCTGCGGCGTCGTTGACATAGCGTGGCTGGGCTTCTCGATAGCCGTCCCACTTTGCTGTAAATGTTCCGTCGGGATCGTACTGCGCCGCCTGCTTCTCTATATTGAAATGCCGGCCGCCACGGGGATCGGTGCCGACCCCGGCGATGTATTGCCAGTTGCCGTAGTTGCTGCCGACGTCGTAGTCGATCAGATGCTTTTCAAAAAAGGCGGCGCCGTAACGCCAGTCGTGGCCGAGCTCATTGATTAGGTAGCTCGCCGCAATCTGCCTGCCGCGATTGGTCATCCAGCCGGTTTCAACCAATTGATGCATCAGTGCGTTCACCAGCGGGCTGTCGGTATGGCCTTGGCTCCAGCGGGCAAAGTCGCGGGCTTCAAAGTAGCGCAAGACTTTTTTGCCGCGCAGTCCCCTGAGGCTGAACAGCGTGCTGCCGTCGGCGTACGCTCGCCAGTGGAAAAACTCCCGCCACAACAATTCCATAAACAGATGCGCCGTGGACTCATTGCGACCGTCCCGATCTTCTATAGAAAACAGCGCATGGGCAACCTCGCGCGGCGACAAGGCACCGGTAGCAAGCCAGGGAGAGAACACGCTGGAACCGTCCAGGCCGTCCAGATAGTTACGGGTCTCTTTGTAGGTGTGTGCCAGACCCCGTTCAATCATCCAGGTGCGCAGTCGTCGCCAGCCTTCGGCGCTGCCTCCACGTAGTGGGAAGGCGGGGTGCGGTCGGGTATTCGCCGCTGGAATGGGACGAAAGTCCGCTCCTTCTGGCGGCGGTGGGAGCTGCTCTGGCGAAGCTATGGGCTCACTGACTGGCAGGTTTTCTACTTTGCGACGGAAAGGCGTGAATTGCCTGGGAAGCTTTTCCAGTGCAGCCGGTAACTGCGCCTCCTTGAACAGTTCTGCGGTCTCGTGCACGGCCAGAGGCACATTCAGCGCGGATTCCAACTCTGCAAGCTGTTGGTTCTCGTAATACCCCGGCGCTTTCGAGGTACCCACGTAGTCAATATTAAACAGTTCTACCAGCTGGGGGATGGCCGCGCGAGGGTCTGTATGAAGCACCAGCAGGCCCTGGCCCATAGCGCTGAGCTCTTCGTGCAGAGCGCGCAGGCTTTCACGGAGAAAGCGTTCACGCTGCTCGCCCATGCCGGTGACGTTGCACCAGGCCGGTGTTGTGGGCCAGCAGTAGACGCACAGCAGGGCCTCGCCGTTTGCGTGCGCGGCAAGTCCGGGGTTATCGCCCAGGCGCAGGTCATTTCGGAAAAGATAAAGGTGACGTGTCAGCGGTTTTAACATACACCAGATACGTCCGGGGACCTGCGCTGGATTGTCTTTCCTTCGTGTTTGCCCCGCTTATATGCACTGCCTAGAATGGACATTAACCAGAGGGATCTGAGCCGTGTTGCCAAGCCTGATTGACCTGAGCGTAGCGGAACTGTTGCTGGTGTGGGCGATTACGGCCATGGCGTCGTTGTTGCGCAGCTTCACCGGGTTTGGCTTTGCGCTGGCGGCCGTGCCGGCCTATGCGTTCTTTTTTGCTCCCGCTGAGGCCGTCGTGCTGTGCGCATTTCTGGTGTTGTTATTGGGCGTGCAGACTTTTCCGAAGTATCGCACTGCATTGCAGCTATCGCGCCGCTGGCCACTGTTTGCTGCAACCATTCCCGGTACAGTCTGTGGGGCATGGCTGTTGCAATGGCTTGAGCCCGACCAGTTTCGCCTGGGTCTGGGGCTGTTAACGATCGTTGCGAGCCTGATGCTGGCGAGCTTTAAGCCACGGGCAACCGTATCAGGTAAGCGGCTGGGTGGTGTCGCAGGTTTGATAAGCGGGTTCTGTAATGGCGCTTTCGCCGTGCCGGGTCCACCGATGATTGTTTACGTTATGGCCACCGAAGCGAACCCTGCGGACTGCCGTAGCCTGATGATCGGCTTCTTTTCGTTTTCGGCGTTACTGGCGATGTGCAGCTTTACCGCGCTGGGTCTGGTGGATCAGCGGTCGCTGCTACTGGCGCTGCTAGCCTACCCGGCGATGTATGCGGGCGATTCGCTGGGCTATGCTGCGTTTGTGCGCTTTGGTGGCGCACAGTACCGCCCGATAGCCATCGGACTTTGTTTAGCGATCGGTGTGGTGATAACCCTGCGCGCACTGCTATAGGCGTCCTCCCCTTTTGAATGGACGGTGCCTGGGGTTTGGAGTGGGAGGTCCCTGAGCACGGATAGAAGGAGCGCGAAACGGCGCCAGGCGGGTTGGCCTACAGACGCGCCCTACTGCTTCACAGCGTCGCGAACAATGCGCTGTTTCTGACGATTCCAATCACGATCGCGCTGGTCCTGTCGCTTATCGTGATCCTGTTTGCCTTTGGCCAGCCCGATTTTGGCCTTTACCAGGTGGCCTTTCCAATACAGAGCCGTACACACACAAGTCATGCCTTTGGCCTGGGTTGCTTGCAGGATCTTGGCCAATTCCTTTTTGTGCAGCAGCAGTTTCCGCGTGCGAGTCGGGTCGGCCACGACATGCGTTGAGGCGGTTTGCAAAGGCGTGATGTTAGCGCCGATCAGAAAGGCTTCCCCGTCCTTGACCAGGACATAGGTATCGGTGATCTGCACTTTACCTTCGCGCAGGCTCTTTACTTCCCAGCCGGTCAAGGCAACACCCGCCTCGAAGCTCTCTTCGATGTGGTAGTCAAACCGTGCGCGCTTGTTAAGCGCAATCGTGTTGTCGGCTACTTTTGGCTTCTTCTTTCCCATGGCGCGCAGTATGCCGGAAAATAATCGGATGTCAGCCCTGTATTGCGGCTGACGTTAATAATGCAGGACAATCCCACGCATGAGTATCGCAGCGCGCGCCGCCACAGGCGTCTGGGGCAGCCGGACCACTTTTGTATTCGCCCTGACCGCTTCTGCGATTGGTCTGGGCAATCTATGGCGGTTTTCCACGCTGCTAGGTGAAGAGGGCGGCGCGCCGTTCCTGATTGCCTATGTGCTCTGCCTGCTCCTGGTTGCGGCACCGCTGCTGATCGCAGAGGTCATGCTGGGCAGCCACGGTCGCGCCAACCCTATCAGTAGTCTTTTTTACACAGCGCGCCTATCTGGCTTAAACCCGGCCTGGGTGGGCGTGGGGTGGCTCGCCAGTATCACCGCGTTTTTAGTGTTGGGCTATCACTGCGTGGTAGCGGGCTGGTCTTTGGCCTATATCGATCTTCTGCAGGCTGGCACCTTTGCCGACGCCAGCGCTGCCGACGCAGGCCGCACCTTTTCCGAACTGCTGGAGAACCCGCGCAGGATGGTGCAGCTGCAGAGCGTATTCATCATTATCGTGTTCAGCATTTCCGCTTTGGGCGTGCGTCGCGGGCTTGCGCCGCTGTTTTGGTTGATGGCGCCGTTGCTGTTGGTCACCTTCGGCATGCTAATTGGCTTTTCCTTGGAGTACGGTGACTTACCGGCGGCCGGCGAATTTCTGTTCTCAGTGAAACTGTACGATTTCAGTGCACATTCCGTACTGCTTGCCCTGGGTCAGGCCTTTTACACGCTGGGTATCGGTGCCGGCGTCGGTATCGCCTTCGGAGCGTACTCTCCGGACAAGGTACCTATCGGCCGCGCCGTGCTGGCCGTGGCGCTATTCGACATAGTGTTGGCATTCGCCGCGGGAATCGTGGTGTTCCCTATAGCCTTTTCCAGCAACCTCGATCCCGCCATGGGGCCTGGCCTTTTCTATATTGGTTTGCCCTATGCATTTGGCAACATGGCACAGGGAGCGTGGCTGGGTACGCTGTTTTTCTTCACCGTGACGTTAATTGCAGTTGCTTCGGCGGTCGCTCTGGCGGAGCCCTTGATGGCGTACTTTGTCGAGCGTGCCCGTCTGCCGCGGCCTCTGATGGCCGTCGTGCTGGGTCTTGCTGCGTGGATGATCGCGATGGTCTGCGCGCTGTCTTTTAACGTCTGGGATCATGTGACGCCGGTGGGTGACCTTAGGGTTTTCGCTTTTTTGG
Organism: Cellvibrionales bacterium; assembly: GCA_043585095.1. Classification (GTDB taxonomy): domain Bacteria; phylum Pseudomonadota; class Gammaproteobacteria; order Pseudomonadales; family Halieaceae; genus JANQIO01. Next base: position 2,869,491 of record CP121321.1, on the reverse strand, counting down.
AGCGCCTGACCACGGCGGTATTGCTGCCCCTGGTCGCTTTGCTGACGGCGATTCTAGTGGGCTATCGTATGCGCAGGGACATTCTGCGCGTCGAGCTGTATCGAGAAGGGCGACACTTTGTTTTTCTGTGGCGCGGGTGTTTACGATATATTGCGCCTCCGGTGATTGTGTTGATTATGATTGCCGGGTGTTTGGAAAGTTTTTGAGCAGGGGGACCCCAAAGTGATGGTCCATAGCCCATAGCAGATAGCCCAAAGCCCTTGAGAGTGTGTAAATCGGATGACGCGCATAGATCGCAGCGCACTGCTGCCGTATCCCGCAGATAAGCTCTTCACGTTAGTGAATGACATAGAGGCCTATCCACAATTTATGGAGGGCTGCGTGGGGGCGGAAATTCTTCGGCGCGATGATAATGTGATCGAAGCGCGGCTGGATTTGGCGCGGGCAGGCATTAAGCAAAGCTTTGCGACTCGTAACCGAGTCGCGCCACCTGACTCTATCGAATTGGAATTGCTCGAGGGCCCTTTCGAACGCTTTGGCGGGCGCTGGCATTTTCATGCCCTCGGCGACGAAGCCTGCAAAGTGACGCTGTTGCTGGAGTTCACGCTGCGCAGCAGCGTTTTGGGTGCAGCGGCAGGACGCTTATTCGAATCGGTTGCATCGCATTTGGTGGATGCCGTTAGCGCAAGAGCTAAAAGCTTGTACTAGCAGGTCGTAGCCGCCGCGACAGGCTATGGAGAGCAGCGCAGCAAGGTTTGTTGATCGGTTACCATTGATATGGATTACCGTAGAAAGAGACGATAGAAAGTCAGGCAGGAACAGAAATCCCATGGAAGACGCAGACACAATTCCCGTAGAGGTGGCGTACGCGCTTCCCGAAAAGCAGCAGATTGTTGGGCTGGTGGTTAAACCGGGCACCACAGCGCGTGAGGCGGTACTACAGTCCAACCTCGAGCGACAGTTCCCGGGTATTGATCTGGCCTCAGCCGACCTCGGCATTTTTGGGAAGACGATCAAAGAAACACAGGTACTGAAAGCCGGTGATCGCGTAGAGGTTTATCGCGGCTTGATTGCCGATCCGAAGGAAGTCCGTAAGCGGCGCGCCGCAGAAGCGAAAGAGCGACGCGAATAGGGCAGGGTAATAGAACACTTGGTAGGGCGAGAGTGAAAAGCAGCCCTCAGGCATTATCAGGCAAGGCTACTTACGCTTCAGCTTCTTGCTCAGAGACGTCTTCCGCTGCCGGGTCGGCCTCACGTTCGCCGGGTGGCGGCACGGAGCTGGTAAAATGCGACAAGCTGTCTCCATCAAAATAAACAGATAGGCGTGTCTCGGCGATGGTGCTTTCCCCATTGCGAATCAGATACAGATATTCCCAGCGGTCCTGATGGAAAGGGTCTTCAATGAGCGGCGTACCGAGGATGTAGCGAACCTGTCGCCTGGTCATGCCGGGTTTCAGTTGATCAAGCATTTCCAGAGTTACGATATTGCCCTGTTCAACGTTGATTTTGTACACGCCGGGAAAGCCGTAGCTACTGCAGCCGACTAGCGCCACGGCGGTTAGAGCGCCGAAGAAAAGGGCCCGTACACGACTGCGGCAGCGCGTCCATAGGCGTGTCACGATTGTGATGCAGACGTTCATTCGCTCAGGCTTTCACTTCCAGAAAAGGGGTGGCATGATACATCAGCCATTCGCCTGAATACAGGAATCGAAGTACATGACGTCGGAGAATCAGGAGCTGCGTAAAGCGGGCCTCAAGGTCACTTTACCGCGGGTTAAAATCCTGCAAATCCTCGAAGGTGCCAACCCTGAGGATCAGCACATGAGTGCTGAGGACGTCTATCGCGCGTTGTTAGATGCTGGAGAAGACGTCGGTTTGGCGACGGTGTACCGCGTGCTCACGCAGTTCGAAACTGCGGGTTTAGTATCACGGCACAACTTCGAAACTGGCCACTCGGTTTTTGAGCTGGCAAAAGGCGAACACCATGACCATATGGTGTGCATGGAATCGGGCGAGGTAATCGAATTTCTGGATCCGGTTATCGAGAAGCGTCAGCATGAATTGGCTGACGAGCATGGCTATGAGCTGATAGATCACTCATTGGTGCTGTACGTCCGCAAAAAAAGCTAGGCCAGCGTAACTGTCTACTCACTAACTGCTGGCTTTCCTGATTTACCTGTCTTTAGCTGCCAGCTACCTACACCCAGGTCTTTCACCTAAGACTTATACCTAAGGTTTATATCTAGGGCTTATACCTAAGAGAGCGACAGCATTTCTTTCGCGGCTTCTCGCGTCTTGTCGGTAATGTCGATGCCGCCCAGCATGCGGGCAATTTCCTCTACCTTGCCGCTGTCTTCCAGCGTAGCCAATGACGCACTGGCATTGTCTTTTTCAGCGGTTTTACTGACGCGTAGATGCTGGTGACCCTGCGCCGCAACCTGCGGTAAGTGGGTGACGCACATTACCTGGCACTTGCTGGCCATGGCGTTAAGCAAGCGGCCCACCACTTCGGCTACTGCGCCGCCTATGCCCACGTCGACTTCGTCAAACACCATGCTGGGCACGGTGTTCACGCTGGCGGAAATCACTTGAATCGCCAAACTGATGCGCGAGAGCTCACCGCCGGAGGCAATCTTTCCCAGTCCACGAGGTGCTTGCCCGGGGTTGGTGCTGATCAGGAAATCGATGTCTTCTGCACCCAGCGGGTGTGGGTTAGCGGTGTCGCGTTTGCTCAACTCGATGTTGAACTGGCATTGCTCCATGGCCAGTTCTGCCAATTGTGATTCCACCGCTGACTTGAGTTTGCTGGCGGCTTTTGCCCGCGCTTTACTCAGCGCGCTGGCTTGCTTGTTATACAGGTCTGCCAGCTTTGTTAACTCATCCTGCAAGATGTCGATGCGTTCGCTGCTGCCGGCAAGGCTGTCCAATTCTTCTCGCAGTTGCTCGTGCAGTTCGGGCAAGTCTCTGGCCTGGACGCGATGTTTGCGGGCAATGTCATGCAGGGTATCCAAACGCGCCTCAACTTCGGCCAGTCGCGCCGGATTGAGCTCTTGTTGATCCAGGTAGCGTCGCAGTTCTGTCTGTGCTTCCTGTAATTGAATCGCTGCGCTGTCCAGCATTTCTCTCACGCTGTCGACCAGTGGGCCCGACATGGCGTCGTCTTGCACCAGGGCAAGCGCGTTGCGGGTCGCACTTTCCTGATTTTCGCTAATCTCCATGGCTTGCTGGCACTGGGCTAATATGCGGTCGGCGTTGGCGAGCTGTTTGTGCTCTGTCTCCAAAGCTGCGAGCTCGCCCTCGGCCAGCGCGAGCTGGTCGAGCTCATCGACCTGATAACTTAATAGCTGGGCGCGCGCGGACTGCTCATCGCGGGCGGTGGTGAGCGTCTCCAGCTCATGACTGCGGCGCAGCCACTCTGATGCTGTCTGCTCAAGCTCTCGGGCCGCTTTGCCTTGCCCCGCGTAGCCGTCTAGCAGGCGACGCTGGGTTTCCCTGCGCAGCAGCGATTGATGTGCGTGCTGGCTATGAATATCGATAAGCAACTCGCCCAACTGGGCGCAGTCTTGCAAGGTGCTGGCGTTACCGTTGATGAATGCTCGTGACCGTCCTTCCCGGGTTATCACACGGCGCAATATGCAGTCGTTGCCCGCATCCAGGTCGCGATCTGCCAGCCAGCGCTGGGCGGCGGGTATGTTTTCGATATCGAAGGTAGCGGTTACTTCAGCGCGCTGACTGCCGGTGCGCACGGCGGCGGGGTCAGCCCGATCACCGAGGCATAGGCCCAGGGCGTCGAGCATGATGGATTTACCTGCGCCGGTTTCACCGGTAATAACGGTCATACCGCCGGACAGCTCCAGATCAAGCTGCTCGACGATGGTGTAGTTATTGATGAGAATGTGGACAAGCATTGTCACCTTATACCGCAGTTACACGAACTCGGGAACCGGTCTGGGCGGTGGGGATGGTTTTTTCAGCAAACGCGTTGGTAGAATCGAATCCATGACACAACCCGAGCTGTCCCAGCGCGCACAGATCCTTCTGAAGACCCTGGTTGAGCGGCATATCCGTGACGGTCAACCTGTGGGTTCAAAAACCCTGCTGCAGGAAAGCGGGCTGGCAGTATCGGCAGCAACCATTCGCAACGTCATGTCCGATCTCGAAGAACGCGGTTATCTGAAATCGCCCCATACCTCCGCCGGCCGTGTGCCTACCTCAGCTGGGTACCGAATGTTTGTGGACACGCTGCTGCAGGTGCAACCGATCGATCAGGCCGCCGTGGCTTTGCTGCGCCAGGAAATCAGCAATGAGTTGAATCCTGACCTGCCGGCTCGTCAGTTGGTGCACTCTGCATCTCAGCTGGTGTCGACGATTACCGCCCACGCGGGCCTGGTAACGGTGCCGCGCCAGAACGCCAATCAGCTTCGACAGGTAGAGTTTCTCCCCCTGGAGGGCGACCGCGTGCTGGTGATCATGGTGGTCAATGAGCGAGAGGTGCAAAACCGCATCATCCATACTGAGCGCCAATACACCGAGGAAGAACTGCGGCTGGCCACCACGTTGGTCAATCAGCGCTTTGCGGGCTCCCGGCTCGATGAAATCAAGCGTCAGGTTGTCTCTGAAATGGAGGCTGACCGCCGCTCCATCGACACCTATATGCAGGCCACCCTGGATCTCGCCAGCAAGGTCTTTGAAGAAAATGAGTCCGAAAAGGAAGATTACGTGGTGGCAGGGGAGTCCCAGTTGGTGGGCAGCGCATCTCCGGAGGAGCTTGAGCGTCTGCAGGAGCTCTTTGAGGCTTTTCAGCGCAAGAAAGATTTGCTGCACCTGCTGGAGCATTGCACGCGTGCACAGGGTATCCAGATCTTTATTGGTGAAGAGGCCGGCTTTGAAGGATTGGGGGGCTACAGCATGATTACGGCACCGTATACCGATGGTGCCAATACGCTGGGCGTGCTCGGCGTCATCGGGCCAACTCGAATGGCATATGCCCAGGTTATTCCTGCGGTGGATGTCACCGCGCGAATACTGTCCTCCGCGCTGTCCGCACCTGACGCAACCTGAAGCAAAAGGCCTGCTCAGGCCACTTTGCAGTTCCTGTTTTTACCTGACCGGCAGCCCCTTGAATTCCCGGCCGCTGTCGCCATATCTACACTACTCCGGCGAAATACGCCGTGCAGTGTCGTGGCTGTCGTCGCGATCTGTTCAAAAATTGAGTTAAAAGGAGCGGCAAGCAGGTGAACAAAGAACATCAGGCTGATACCGAGAGCGAACACGTTGAGCCTGCGGCTCAAGATGGCGCTGAAGCCCGGACTGAAGACGTGAATGGAGAAGATGTGTCTGCTGAGCAAGCCGCCACCGTCGAGGCTGACAGCGTCGAGCAAGACGGTGCATCAGAGGACGGCGCGGAAGCAGACATCCCCGAAGTATCGATCGAATCCCTGCAGGCTGAGTTAGCGGATGCCAGAGAGGCATCACTGCGCGCCGCCGCTGAGGCGCAAAATGCGCGACGCCGCTCTGAGCAGGACGTGGAAAAGGCTAGAAAGTTTGCGCTTGAGCGCATTTCTAACGACCTGCTGCCAGTGGTGGACAATCTGGAGCGCGCACTGGAAGCGGCGTCGGAAGCAACCGACGCCAGCGCGATCACTGAAGGCGTAGAGTTAACGCTGCGCAGCTTCAGCGAGGTACTGACAAAAAACGGTATTGAAGCCGTTAATCCCGTTGGGGAACCCTTCGATCCGCAAGTACACCAGGCGATGACCATGGTGCCCAATCCCGATATGGAGCCCAACACCGTGATGGATGTGATGCAGAAAGGCTACACCCTGAACGGCAGGCTGCTGCGCCCCGCGATGGTGGTGGTCAGCAAGGCGGCCGAGGACGGCTGAAGACAGCCCCGCAGCGTTTGCCTGGCAGGTGGTCAACATGCAGCGGCACGACAGCCGCTTTGAGCCGAGCTAACCTCGAAAGTCGCGTGACGACATTGATTAAAAATGCCCCTGATGGGCTTGAATTACGCCGAATGGCGCCAATATAGATGGCATAGCAAGCAAAAACTCGCAACTAAAGTAAATTAACAGCATTGAAAAACGTGGCGTTGGGCATATTGGGATTAGACCCCGGAAGCATCAATAGCCACAAATCTGGAGAAAGATGATGGGCAAGATAATCGGTATTGACCTGGGTACCACCAACTCCTGCGTGGCGGTGCTCGACGGTGATAAAACCAGGGTCATCGAAAATGCAGAGGGCGATCGCACTACGCCATCCGTTGTTGCCTACGCGGAAGACGGTGAGATTCTGGTGGGTCAAGCGGCCAAGCGTCAGTCGGTCACTAACCCCAATAACACACTGTATGCAGTGAAGCGCCTGATTGGCCGCAAATTTAAGGATGATGTTGTCCAGAAGGACATCAGCATGGTCCCTTATACCATCGCGGAAGCTGACAACGGCGATGCATGGGTTGAAGTCAACGGCGAAAAGCTGGCACCCCCGCAGGTTTCTGCGCACGTGCTCAGCAAAATGAAGAAAACTGCCGAGGAGTACCTTGGCGAGCCGGTTACCGAAGCGGTAATCACGGTGCCTGCATACTTTAATGACTCTCAGCGCCAAGCTACCAAGGACGCGGGCAAAATCGCGGGCCTTGAAGTAAAGCGTATTATTAACGAACCGACAGCGGCGGCCCTGGCCTACGGTATGGACAAGTCGCAGGGTGATAAAACTATCGCGGTTTACGACCTTGGCGGTGGTACCTTTGACCTGTCGATCATCGAAATCGCAGAGGTCGATGGCGAGCACCAGTTTGAAGTGCTGTCTACCAACGGTGACACATTCTTAGGTGGTGAAGACTTTGACCTGCGCCTGATCGAGTATCTGGCAGAAGAGTTCAAAAAAGAGAGCGGTATCGATCTGCACAACGATCCGCTGGCATTGCAGCGCCTTAAAGAAGCCGCTGAAAAAGCCAAGATTGAACTGTCCTCCAGCCAGCAAACTGAAGTGAACCTGCCGTACATCACGGCTGACGCTTCCGGTCCCAAGCACCTGGTCGTAAAGTTATCGCGTGCCAAGCTGGAGTCGCTGGTTGAGGATTTGGTCGCGCGTTCGTTGGAGCCCGTGAAAATTGCTCTGAAAGACGCTGATCTCAGCGCCAGTGAAATCGATGAAGTGATTTTGGTCGGTGGCCAAACGCGTATGCCCCTGGTCCAGGCCAAGGTGGCAGAGTTCTTCGGCAAGGATCCGCGCAAGGACGTGAACCCCGACGAAGCGGTTGCGATGGGCGCTGCGCTTCAGGGTGCGGTACTGTCCGGTGACGTTAAAGACGTGCTGCTGTTGGATGTTACGCCTTTGACTCTGGGCATTGAGACCATGGGTGGCGTTGCGACACCGCTGATTGAGAAGAATACGACGATTCCTACCAAGAAATCGCAGATCTTCTCCACAGCGGAAGACAACCAGACCGCCGTTACCATTCACGTGGTGCAGGGTGAGCGCAAGCAAGCGACGGGCAACAAGTCACTGGGTCGTTTCGATTTGGCGGACATCCCGCCGTCACCGCGCGGCATGCCGCAGATTGAAGTAACCTTCGATCTGGATGCCAACGGCATCTTGAACGTGTCCGCAAAGGATAAGGCAACGGGCAAGGAGCAATCCATCCGTATTACGGCCTCCGGCGGTCTCAGCGATGAAGAAATCGAGAAGATGGTTTCGGATGCTGAAGCCAACTCTGAGGCGGATGCGCGCTTCGAAGAACTGGTCACCGCACGTAACACCTGCGAAGGCCTGATTCACGCTACGCGCAAGACGCTCGAAGAGGCGGGTGATAAAGCCACGGAAGAAGAGAAGGCTGCAATCGAAGCTGCTGCTACTGAAGCTGAGGAAGCTGTAAAAGGCGAGGACAAGGACGCTATTGAAGCGGCAACGACCAAGCTGACCGAAGCTTCCAGTGCGCTGGCTCAAAAGCTGTATGCTGAGCAAGCCGCGCAGGCTGAAGCTGACGGTGCGGCAGGTGCCGGTGCGGAAGCAGAGTCTACTGATGACGTGGTCGATGCCGAGTTTGAGGAAGTCCGCGACGAAGACAAGAAGGCGTCCTAACTCGAGCAACACTTGAGTCGCCTTCTGAGTTCTGTGCCACGGCTGGTGGCTTACTAATCCAGCCGTTGGCTCAGGCTTTCAGGATATACTCGCCCGCGCCAAGCCCCTGATGGTCAAGCGCAGGTGGACAGGAAATCGCAACGCGGGACTCGGTTCCCGCGTCTTTGTTTATAGGGATTACTGAAAAAGTCATGTCAAAACGCGATTACTACGAAGTGCTGGGTGTTGAACGCGGCGCGGACGAGAAGGACATCAAGAAGGCCTATCGTCGCGTGGCGATGAAGTACCACCCGGATCGCAATCCCGATGCGCCGGATGCTGAAGAAAAGTTCCGAGAAGCCAGCGAAGCCTACGAGATCCTGTCTGACCGGGAGAAGCGTGCTGCATATGACCAGTATGGCCATGCCGGGGTTGACCCGCAGATGGGTGCAGGCGGCGGTTTCCAGGGTAACTTCAGCGATATTTTTGGCGACGTTTTCGGTGACATCTTCGGTGGAGGTGGCGGCCGCGGCCGCGGTGGTCCCCAGCGCGGGGCAGACCTACGCTATACCCTGGATATTTCATTGGAGGATGCGGTTCGCGGTTCAACCGTCAAGATTCGCGTCCCTACGTTGGTAAGCTGTGAGCCCTGCGATGGCAGCGGCGCCAAGCCAGGTACATCGCCCAAAATCTGCACGACCTGCGGCGGCGCCGGTCAGGTGCGCATGCAGCAGGGCTTCTTTCAGGTACAGCAGACCTGTCCGGATTGTCGTGGTCAGGGCCGCATGATTACCGATCCCTGCACCGCCTGTTATGGTGCGGGCCGCGTTGAAGAAACCAAAACATTGTCTGTGAAGGTTCCGCCCGGCGTTGATACCGGCGACCGTATTCGCCTGTCCGGCGAAGGCGAGGCGGGTCCCGAAGGTGGACCTCCTGGCGATCTGTTTGTGCAGATGTCGGTACAACAGCATCCTATATTTGAGCGAGATGGACGGCACTTGTTCTGTGAAGTCCCCATTAACTTCGCTGACGCTGCATTAGGTGGTGAGCTTGAGGTGCCAACGCTGGACGGTCGCGTGAAGCTGAAGATTCCCGCTGAAACACAAACCGGAAAGCTGTTCCGGTTGCGCGGCAAGGGCGTGAAGCCCGTGCGCGGCGGCCCTGAAGGCGACTTGATGTGTCGCGTCGTGGTGGAAACGCCGGTGAACCTGTCAAAGCGCCAGAAAGAGCTGCTAGAGGAGCTGCAAACCACCATGTCTGATGGCGGCGAGCGCCATTCACCCCGGCAGACCAGCTGGTTTGAGGGTGTGAAAAATTTCTTTGACGATATGAAGATCTAGGGCGAAGCCATGACGCTTCAAATTGGTATCACTGGCGCTGGCGGCCGCATGGGTAAAACCCTTATCGAAGCACTGCAGGCTCAGGACGCTATGGCGTTGAGTGCCGCGCTGGAGCGGGCCGACAGTACGTTGCTGGGTGCGGATGCTGGCGAGTTGGCCGGTCAGGGTAAGCTGAACGTTGCGGTGTCCGGAGATATTGGCAGCAGTCAGTTCGATGTGCTGGTGGATTTCAGTACGCCGGCTGCAACGTTAGCCAATCTGGATGCTTGCGTGGCTGCGGGCAGGGCCATGGTGATTGGCACAACGGGCTTTAACGAAGACGAACTCGCACGCATTAGCGCGGCTGCCAAGTCTATTCCGATCTGTAAGGCGTCCAATTTCTCAACCGGTGTGAATATGTGCTTCAAGCTGTTGGCGCTGGCAGCCGAGGTGCTGGGCGAAGACTCTGATATTGAAATCTACGAAGCGCATCATCGACACAAGGTCGATGCCCCGTCGGGTACGGCTTTGAGTATGGGCGAAGTGGTCGCCGACACACTGGGCCGCAATCTTCAGGAAGTCGCGGTGTATGGACGTGAGGGGCAAACCGGAGCGCGGGATCGAGATACCATCGGCTTTGCTACCGTTCGCGCTGGCGATATTGTCGGCGACCATACGGTGACGTTCGCCGCCGAGGGTGAACGCGTGGAAATTACCCATAAAGCCTCCTCTCGTATGGCCTTCGCGCGCGGCGCCTTGCGCGCGGCGGGGTGGCTGGCACAGCAGCCCCCAGGCATGTACGACATGCAGGACGTACTGGGCATATAGCAACACCAATCTCCTCTTTGGCACCTGATACGCAAGGACGACCCCATGAGCGACTACATCGTCGACATCAATGAAAGCAACGCCCAGCAGTACTTGATCGATGAATCGAGCGTGCGGCCGGTGGTGGTGGATTTCTGGGCTGATTGGTGTGAACCCTGTAAGACGCTAATGCCCCTGCTGGAGAAGCTCGCCAATGAATACCAGGGCGCTTTCTTGCTCGCTAAAGTCAATGCCGACGAGCAGCAAATGATCGCGCAGCAGCTTGGGGTGCGCAGTTTGCCGACGGTAATGGTCATCAAGGACGGTCAGCCGGTGGACGGCTTTGTCGGCGCTCAGCCAGAGACGCAGGTTCGAGAACTCCTTGAGAAATATCTGCCAAGCCCCTGGGATGCCATGGTCCAGGATGCTATGCAGTTAATGGAGTCTGGCCAATCTTCAGAAGCCTTGCCGCTGTTACGTCAGGCATGGGATGACTCCAGCCAGCAACACGACATTACCCTCCTATATGCCGGTGCGCTGATCGAGAACAATCGGTTGGATGATGCCGAACGGGTGCTCAACGACGTTCGTATGGCCGATCAAGATTCGGGTTGGGAACAGCTAGTCGCGCAAGTGAAGCTTAAACGTGAAGCAGCACGCTCGCCGGAGCTGGAGTCGCTAGAAGCCAAGGTTGAGCAGAATCCTGACGACCTTGATCTGCGCCATCAGCTGGCTATTCAATACAGCGATGCCGGCATGCACGCCGATGCTCTGGCGACGTTGTTTGCCGTTCTGCAGCAGGATCGAGATCATCAAGATGGCGCGACGCGTAAAGCCATGCTGGATATGATTGCCAGCCTTGGTAAGGGCGACCCGCTGGCGGCAGAGTTCCAGCGTAAACTGTTCGGCTTGATGTATTAACGTGGCAGTGTATTGAGCAGGCGAGCCCCGCTGCGCCTGCAACTACAGCGCTTTCAGGCTTACTTCTCCGCCTTCAAAGCTACGCCGACCCTCCGCCGTATCAATCTGTAAGGCACCTCTTTCATCAATGCCGCGGGCGATACCCGTGGTGGTCTGGGTTCCGGTGTGGACGGTGACTTCTTGACCAGCCATCTTGTCCAGGCGGTTCCACGTGTCGCGATAGGCGGACAACCCTTTGCTATCGTAGTCACTTAGCAGATCAATCAATGCGTCGAGTAATGCCGCCAACAAACGGTTTCTATCGGGTAGCTTGCCGCCACCAAGCGTGCGTAAATCGGTATACGGAATGTCGATGTCTGCGCCACTGTCCGGCGGTACAGCGCCATTTAGCCCGATGCCAATTACAGCGGTGCAGGGCCCGGCGAGGTCACCTTTTAACTCGATCAGTATGCCGCCCAGCTTGCCGTTTGCGAGCAGATCGTTAGGCCATTTTAGTCCGACGCCCTCTATGCCCAGACGGGCCAGCGTTTCGGCGACGACCACACCGACCGCCAGGCTGAGCCCCTGCATGGCGCTGACGCCGCTTTCGAAGCGCCAGCCCAGAGACAAGTAAATACTGTTGGCGATTGGGCTCACCCAGGTGCGGCCTAACCGACCCCGGCCCTGACGCTGCATTTCAGCGGTGCAAACATAGGCTTTTCCAGGCCCGACGCTCTGCTCCATGGCAACGCGATTGGTGGAATCGGTATCCAACAGCACGTCGAGGCTAGCGACGTGATCACGTTTTTCGCTTAGCGACAGAATCCGAGTGGCGTCTAACAAGTCCAGACCGCCGGGCACTCGATAGCCGCGACGATGGGCCGATTCCAGATGCAAGCCAACGTCCTGTAGCTGAGAGAGCTGCTTCCAAACGCCCGCGCGACTGATGCCCAGGTGCTGGCCGATAGTCTCGCCGGAGTGGAACTCGCCATCGGCAAGAATGGTGAGCAATTTGCCTAAATCCATAGTGCGTGTCCTGACGGATCTGAAGATCGTTCCTATAGCAGCGTCGTGATGTCCAGGTGCTGCGCCGCGACCGACATGTCTGCTGTGTCGCCCAGCCAGGGCATGCAACCCAGGCGAGGCACCGGCAGACGCTCAGTAAGTGTGTCGATGTTTTGCTGTTGACGGTCCATGCCGTCTGGCCCCGCGTTGGCAATCCACCCCGCCAGCGTGAGACCCGATTGCTCGATGGCTAGCGCGGTCAGCAGTGCGTGATTGATGCAACCCAGGCGCAGTCTCACCACCAGAATCACTGGCAACTTAAGTTGGATGGCGATGTCGGCAAAGCTCTCAGATTCATTTAGCGGTACCAGCCAGCCGCCAGCGCCTTCGACGATATTCAAACCCGTCTCGGGAAGATGCTGCCGACAATGCGCTGCTACCGCATCGGCCGCCAGGCGCACGCCAGCTTCCTGTGCAGCGATATGGGGCGCAATAGACGGCGTCAGTGCCCAGGGGTTGATGATGTCGTAGTCCAGGTTGGAACCGCTGGCCTCGATAAGTGCCAAGGCGTCCTCGTTGCGAGGTCCGGCCGCGGTAATCTCGCAGCCCGCGGCAATGGGCTTGAGCCCCAGCGCCTTTTGGCCATTTGCGCGCGCTGCGGCAAGCAGAGCGGCGCTACAAAACGTTTTGCCAACTTCTGTGTCAGTACCGGTGACAAAGTATCCGGGCATGGTCCCCTCCAACGATAATTATGCGTGTGGTGAATGCGCTGTTACTGAGATTCTTTTGATCCGGGCTTTTTCAGGATCAGAAACCCCAGCTCCCAGGTGACCGGCAGCAGCGCGTCGTCGTCAGCAAGGCTGCGATAGGCGCTATCGACTTGCTGCCAGCGTCGCTTGCCGGTTAGCCCGGCTCGTCGCCCCGGGTTTATGTTATGTGCCCCTATGGCTCTCAACTCGCGCGCCAGCTTGCGTACATTGGGCGTGCGTCGCAGCCAGTGCTCCCTGTCATATTGCGCAATCTCCAGGCCGGCCGCCCTGGCGTGGTCGACCAGATGATCAATGGGTGCAAAACGATTGACGTGCACGGCGCTATCGACCGCACGCCACGCTGCGCGCAGCTCCCAGAGCGTATTGGGTCCGAGTGTCGCAAGCGCTGCCATACCGCCGGGTTGCAGGACGCGTGACAGCTCAGCGGTAAGCGCTGACAGGTTCTCGCACCACTGCACCGCCAGACTCGAGAACACCGTATCGATACAGGCATCTGCCAGGGGCAGGTGTTCAGCATCCCCGCACAGCCAGCTCAACATACTGCTATCCGCGCGTTCCGTGTTAGCGCGATGCAGCATGCCTTCAGCCAGATCTAAACCGATAGTGTGATTGGCGTGCTCGCGCAAGGAATCGATAAAGTAACCGGTGCCGCAACCCAGATCGAGAGCCGTCTTCCAGCGCTGTCCGGCGGGGTTTTGTTGTGTCAGCCTGCGCGCCAGGGCATGCCCTGCTTCACGTTGCAGCGTGGCAGCGTCATCGTAGTGGACTGCCTGTCCGAAAGATTGCGCAACTGCTTGCTTGCTGCGCACGGCGCCGGGGGCGGGCGAGCGCTGCAGAATGAAATCGCAGATGCGCGCCGCGGTTGCCTCCGGGCGGCTGATGTGGGGGGCGTGTGCACAACCCTGCGCGATCCAGGTCGTTTGCGTTGCTGGGAGCTCTGCGCCAACGGCAGCAGGCACTAGCTTGTCTTCGCTACCGAGTATGGCCAGTTGCGGCGCGTCGACTTTTGCGATGATCTCCCGTAAATCCAAATCGGCCAATGCACGCAGCCCTGCCGCTAGTGCGCCGGCATTGGGAGTCGACTGGGCGTCCGATGGCGCTAGCGCTTTGCGAACGTCTTCAGGGTGCTTATCACCCAGGGATTGTAGCCCGGCGAAATAGCTCAGACAGCGGCCGGGGCTCTTGCTCAGGCGCTGGGTGAACTGCTCAAAGTCAGCCTTCGGCATGGCGTGGCGCCAATCCTCGCGTTGCACAAAGCAAGGATTGGTGGCGAGAGTGACCAGTGCATCAACGCGCTCAGGATGCTGATAGGCCAAGCGCGCTGCCAGCGTGCCCCCGAGCGACCAACCGATGTAGCTGGCTTTTGCAGGCAGGACTTCGAGCCAGGATTCAATGAGCTTATCGATGGCCTGTTCTGAGTCAGCCCAGTGACCAGCGTCTGCCGTGGCTTCGTAAGCGTCCTGCCTTTCGTGTCCGGGCAGCGCGACGGTAACAAGATCGAAATGCCGCTGGAGATAGGGGCGGATAGGGTCCCAGCAGGCGCCATTGCTGCCCCAGCCGTGAATCAACACCAACGCAGGTCGAGCAGCACCGACCGGCAGATCTTCAGCAGGCAGCGTCATGACGCTCCCTGGCAGCTTTCAACCCCATTAATAAATGCGAGATGTGATCGGCGCTGTGTGCGGCACTGATCGCGATGCGCAGACGCGCGCTGCCGGTGGGCACGGTGGGCGGCCGAATCGCGGGTACTAATAGACCCTGCTCGCGCAGCGTCTGCGACCAGGCTAACGCGGTCTTTGGGTCACCCAAAACCACAGGTTGGATAGCGGTCGTGGAAGACAGCAAGGTTAACCCCAGCTTGGCGGCGCCTTGCTGAAACTGCCGGATATTGCGCTGTAATTGGTGCCGTAGGGTTTCGTCCTGTGTACTGATGGTCAGGGCAGCAAGGGCGGCCGTGGCGGCAGCGGGCGGTAATGCAGTGGTATAGATGTAACTTCGGGCCGCTTGAATCAGTGTTTCAATCAGCGCATTCGAGCCTGCGACAAACGCGCCCATGACGCCCAGCGATTTTCCCAGGGTACCCATCAGAATCGGCACGTCTTCAGCACTGAGTCCGAAATGTGCAGGCGTGCCAGCGCCCTTGGGCCCGACGACCCCCAGTGCATGGGCGTCATCGACCATCAGCATGGCGTTGTGACGATGACAGAGTGTGGCGAGTTCGGGCAGTGGCGCGATGTCGCCGTCCATACTGAACACTCCATCGGTGATCACCAGCGTGCGGCCTTCGGCAGGCCTGGACAGTAGCTTCTTTAACGCTTCAGCATCGCCGTGGGCATAGCGGCGAAAGCGCGCGCCGGACAGGCGGGCGCCATCCAACAGGGAGGCATGATTGAGACGGTCCTGAAGCACGCGGTCGTTGTTATCGGTGAGCGCGTCCAGAGTGCCGAGATTGGCCATAAAGCCACTGGAAAATAGCAGTGCCCGTTCCCTGCCGGTGTGTGCGGCCAAGGCTTGCTCCAATGCTTCGTGGGGCGCCAGATGACCGCTGACCAGATGTGAGGCGCCGGCACCGGCCCCATAGCGCTTTAAGCCCTCAGCAAAGGCCGCCACGACCTGGGGGTGATTGGCCAGCCCCAGATAGTCATTGCTGCAAAATGCAGTGAGGATATCGCCGTCAACCTGCAGCTCGGGCCCCTGCGGGCCTTCGATGGTGAGTCTTTGGCGATAGAGGTCCTGCTCCCGGCGCTTTTGCAGGCCGGCTTCGAGACCCCAGCGATCCACTTAGGAAGCAGCGGCGTCGTAAAAGGCGCTGCGATCCTCCGGCGCAGAAGCGGTGGAAAGTTCCATTGGCCGCACGCCCAGCTTGTCAAACAGCTCCATGTCTTTGTTCTCGCTGGGGTTGGGCGTGGTGAGCAGCTTCTCTCCGTAGAAAATGGAGTTGGCGCCGGCAAGGAACGCCAGAGCCTGCATTTCTTCGGTCATGGTTTCGCGGCCGGCGGACAGGCGCACCATTGATTTGGGCATCATGATGCGAGCAACGGCGATACAGCGGATAAAATCAATCGGATCCATGTCGTCCTGATCTTCCAGCGGTGTGCCCGCCACGCGCACTAGCATATTAATGGGCACACTCTCTGGGTGGGTGGGTAGGTTGGCCAGCTCGACCAGCAGGCCAATGCGGTCTGCTTCCTGTTCTCCCATACCCAGAATGCCGCCACAGCAAACCTTCATGCCGGCGTCACGCACCCGCGCCAGCGTGTCCAGGCGATCCTGATAGACGCGCGTGGTGATGATTTCCTCGTAGAACTCGGGTGAGGTATCCAGGTTGTGGTTGTAGTAGTCGAGGCCTGCCTCTGCCAGCGTTGACGCCTGGCTATCGCTGAGCATGCCCAGCGTCATGCAGGTTTCCAGGCCAAGCCCTTTAACCTGAGAAATCATTTCGGTGAGTACCGGCAGGTCACGGTCCTTCGGTGAGCGCCACGCCGCGCCCATGCAGAAGCGACTGGAACCCGCCTCCTTAGCGGCTTTAGCTGCCTCGACAACCTGTTCAATCTCCATCAGCGCCTCGGGAGACAAGCCGGTGTCAAAACGCGTGCTCTGGGGGCAGTAGGCGCAGTCTTCCGGGCAGGCTCCGGTCTTGATAGACAGCAGGGTGCTTACCTGGACCTCGTTGGGATCGAAGTGCGCCCGATGAACCTGTTGCGCCTGAAATATCAGGTCGTTGAAGGGCATCGCCATCAGCGTGGCGACGTCCTCGCGGCTCCAGTCGTGGCGAGTAGGATAGGCTTGTTGCATAAGAGTAGACCCTGCGCATGCGTTTGAATTGACGATGCTAGTTCTCGTGCGTACTTTGTCAACCTGAAAACGCTATTTGAGTTGACTAAAAATCCGTGAATTCCCCTACTAAGCCGTCGATGCACATGAGTTCAGAGGAGCTGCTGGCGCTGGATGCAGCGCATGTCTGGCATCCGTATTCCGGAATCGAGCCTACCTATCCGTTGTTTCTGGTGGTAGGCGCGCGGGGCGTAGAGCTAGAGCTGGCCGATGGCCGGCGGTTGCTTGACGGCATGTCGTCCTGGTGGTCGGCGATTCACGGCTATCGCCATCCGATGATGGATGCCGCTTTGAAGACACAAATCGACACCATGTCGCACGTCATGTTTGGTGGGCTGACCCATCCGGGGGCCGTGCGCCTGTGTGAGCGTTTGGTGGCGCTAAGCCCCGCGGGTTTGAGCCGCGTGTTCCTGAGCGACAGCGGTTCTGTCGCTGTGGAAGTCGCGGTAAAGATGGCGCTCCAATATTGGCAGTCCAAGGGCCGCGCTGAAAAATCCCGTTTGCTCAGCCTCGAAGGCGGATACCACGGCGATACCTTCATGGCGATGTCGGTCTGCGATCCTGTGACCGGAATGCACCATCTTTTCAGCGGCGCCATGGCGGAGCAGCGCTTTGCCCCACGCCCCAGGGCGCGCTACGGCGAGTCGGTACCGGAAGCGGAACTTGTCGCCCTGCGTAGCTATTTTGAAGCTCATCATCACGAACTGGCGGCACTGATTCTGGAGCCCGTAGTGCAGGGCGCTGGCGGCATGTGGTTTTATGCGCCGCAGTATCTGTCAGAGCTGCGCAAGCTCTGCGACGAATTTGAGGTGCTGTTAATTGCTGATGAGATCGCCACGGGCTTTGGTCGCTCAGGCAAGCTGTTTGCCTGCGAACATGCGGAGGTTAGCCCCGACATTCTGTGTTTGGGGAAGGCCCTGACTGGCGGTTACATGACTATGGCGGCCACGCTTTGTACCGAAGCGGTTGCTCGCGGCATTTGCGACGGTGAAGCCGGTGTGTTGATGCACGGTCCGACGTTCATGGGGAATCCGCTGGGGTGTGCCGCGGCAAACGCGAGCCTGGATATTCTGCTGGCCGACGACTGGCAGGCCAACATCAAGCGCATCGAGGCCGCTTTGAATCTCGGCCTCGGTAATGGCGACAACCTTGAAACGGTAGCCGAAACCCGTGTGTTGGGCGCGATCGGCGTGATCGAGATGCAGCGACCGGTGAATATGGCCGTGCTGCAGCCTGCCTTAGTGGAAGCGGGCGTCTGGCTGCGTCCCTTTGGCAAGCTGGTTTACACGATGCCGCCCTACATTACTGACGACGAGCAGATAGCTCGCTTGTGTGCAACGGCGCTTGCCGTGCTGGCTGAGCTCGGTGAAACGGCGCTGCAGCCCGCCTGAGGCCAGGGCGCGGCGTCTCAGCCGAGAATCGTTTTGGCATCCTGGCCGGGCACTTCCTGCACCAGGCGTGGCACCAGATAGCCCGGCAGCTCGCCGCGCAAGGCTTTCATCAACTGTTTGGCTCGTTGCTCATCGACCATAAAGTGCGCGGTACCCGCAACGTCGTCTGGCAGGTGTAAGTAGTAGGGCATAACACCGCAATCAAAGAGCCTCTCGCTCAAGTCTTTAAGCGAGGTCACGTTATCGTTGATTCCCGCTAGCACCACAGCTTGATTTAACAAAGTCGCGCCCGCTGCACGCAAGGCTTGCAACGCCTGCTCACAGTCGGCGTCTATTTCCCGCGCATGATTGCAGTGCAGGACCACCACGACCTTGAGGCGACAGCGCTGCAATGCAGCGAGCAATTCGGCATTTATCCGCTCGGGTATGACGATGGGCAGTCGCGTATGAATTCTAAGAGTGTGTAAATGCCGGATGTTGCCAAGCTGATCGATAAGCCAGGCAAGCTGCCGGTCGTTGTTTGCCAGGGGGTCGCCGCCACTCAGAATGGCTTCTTTGATCGATGGGTCTTTACCGATAACCGATAAGCTGTCCAGCCACTCGCGACGACTGGGGCTGTTTGCATCGTAGTCAAAGTGTCGCCGGAAACAGTAACGACAGTGAATAGCGCAGTGTGGCGCTGCCATCAACAGTGCGCGGCCCTGATACTTCTGCAAGACGCCGGGTGCAACTGTGAACGCGGCCTCCTGCAAGGGATCCTTGCTTAGCGTGGCGTGGTCGATGGACTCCGCGTGCGCCGGCCAGACCTGAAGCAGCAAAGGGTCGTTCCAGTCACCGGGCCGCATACGTGCGGCGAAAGCCCGGGGCACTTTCAAGGGAAAGTCCTTCAGGCCAGCTGCGCTCAGTGGACGATCGGCGAGGTCGAGATCTAGCATCTCTGCCAGTTCCAGCGGATCGGTGATCAGGTCAGAGAGAGCTTGCTGCCAGCGCGCAGCGCTTGAATCGGAGGAAATCAGAACGTCAGGATGTGCTTGGGTCATGAGTAGCGTGTGCAGCGCGAAAATGGAAGACTATCACGGCCTCGAAGCGCTGGGTCTAACGGCGCAGATCCAGCTCCATCACAAGGTCAGTATGTCGATCGTGGCCCAACATGAAGTCACGTTGGCCTACATCCCGAAACCCCTGGCGTCGGTAGAACTCGATAGCCCGACTGTTGTCCTGCCAAACCCCCAGCCAAAGGGTTTTAAAACCCTCGGACTGAGCGATCTTGATGGCCGTGTGTAACAGGGTTTTGCCTATGCCAACGCCGATTTGATCGGTTTCGGCATATATACGCTCTAGCTGTACCGGGTCTATGGAGCTCACGCAGTCCAATGCGCTGCCGCGGCGCAGCTTTGCATAGCCTGCCGGAATACCGGTCTGCTCTGCCCAGATAAAGGTGCTGCGCGTATCGGCCAGTTCTGCTCTTATCTGTTCATCCGAGAAGGCCTCGCGTAGATAGGCGGCTATATTGCTGGGCGTACTGTCATCAGCAAACGCAGTAGCAAATGTACGCCGGGCCAGTTCCGCCAGCCGGGGCGCGTCAGAGGGCACGGCGCGACGAATATCGAGGCTGGTAATCATTCCGTTCCGCCCCGGGCGAGATCGCGCAGCGAATCGCCCGACAGGCGGTAACCTATCCATTCACTCAGCGGTTTGGCACCTAGGGATTCGTAAAACTTGATCGACGGTTCGTTCCAGGTCAGCACATTCCACTCGAAGCGACCGCAGTCGCGCTGCACCGCGATCTGTGCGAGGTGTTGCAGCAAGGCTTTGCCGGCGCCAATTCCGCGGTGTTCAGGCGCGACGAACAAATCCTCTAAAAATAGCCCGCGTTTACCCATCCAGGTACTAAAGTTATAGAAATACACAGCGAAGCCAATTGGCTTGGCGTCGCGTTCGCACAGCAGGGCTTCAACCGTGGCGTCGGCGTCGAACAGTGCCTTGTGCAGGGCAGCCTCATCGGCCAGGACTTCGTGCTCAGCGTTCTCATAGCGCGCAAGGTCGCGCACAAACGTCAGTATTTGTGCGGTGTCCTGGGGAGTTGCGGCGCGAATAGTTAGCATGGGCTATCTCTTTAGCAGGTCAGTTGAGAATAGCGCATTCGTGAAAGCCTGCACAAAAGGAGAACAGGAGCAGGCAGTGGACTGAACCATCCGCTATGTTTACATCGTCAATACTTGAAAGCGTGAAAAACATACTGTAGGTTCAAACGCCCAATTTGGAGGACATTATGGATACCAGTTTCTCTGCAGAAGACCTCGCATTCCAAGCTGAGGTTCGAGACTTTTTTGCCACTGAGTGGCACGACTCTATTCGCGACGGCCTCCGCAATCCGGACACCTTCCGCGAGACCATGACAGCCTGGCACAAAAAGCTGTATGAAAAAGGTTGGGCAGCACCCAATTGGCCCAAGGAATACGGTGGTACCGGCTGGACCAGCACGCAGAAGTTTATCTTCGAAACCGAGCGCGCCTCCTGTGGAGCGCAGGACTTAATGCCGTTCGGTCTGGCGATGGTTGGACCGGTGATTTACACCTTTGGCACCGAAGAACAGAAAAAGCGCTTCCTGCCAGTAATTCTGTCGGGAGACGAGTGGTGGTGTCAGGGATACTCAGAACCCGGTGCCGGCTCCGACCTGGCGTCGCTGAAGACGAAAGCTGAGTCCGACGGCGACGATTACATCGTCAATGGCGCTAAAATCTGGACCAGCTATGCGCAGTACGCTGATTGGATTTTTTGCCTGGTTCGTACCAGCACAGAAGGCAAAAAGCAGGCCGGCATTAGCTTCTTGTTGATCGATATGAACACGCCTGGAATCAAAGTGAACCCGATTCACACTATTGATGGTCACCTTACGCTGAATGAAACCGAATTTTCTGACGTACGGGTTCCGAAGGCTAACCTTATTGGTGATGAGAACGCAGGCTGGACCTACGCCAAGTCGCTGCTGGCTCATGAGCGCACGGCAATTGCCAACGTGTCGGACTCCAAGCGCAATCTGGATCAAGTAAAAGAGTACGCGAGTCGCGAGATTCAGGGCGGTCGCCCGCTTCTCGAAGACCCTGCTTTTCAGCGTCGCCTGTCGGATATTGAGATCGATCTTATGGCGCTTGAGTACACGGAATTGCGTGTACTGGCGGCATTAAGCACCGGTTCTGCGCCGGGTCCCGAGTCGTCCTTGCTGAAGATTAAAGGCACGGAAGTGCAGCAAGCTGTGCAAGAACTGCGCATGGAAGTCGCAGGCTACTATCAGGGGGTGTTTGTCCCCGAGGGTGAGCAAGATGTTAGCGGACACGAGTTTGGTGACGTTGCACGTGCCCTTTACATGTACGGCCGCGCCAGCACGATTTATGGCGGCTCCAACGAAGTACAGAAAAACATTATCGCCAAGGCCGTTCTCGGTCTCGGGTAAGCGAGAGGATATTAGCTATGAATTTTGATTTTAGCGAAGAGCAAACCATGCTGCGCGATAGCGTGGCCCGCTTCATCCAGGACGATTACGACTTCGATACGCGCAACAAGGTAGTCGCCAGCGAAGAGGGCTTCAGCCGCGAGTATTGGCAAACCTTTGCCGAGCTTGGCTGGTTATCGATTCCCTTCACCGAAGAGAATGGCGGTTTCGGCGGCAACGATGTCGACACCATGCTAATCATGGAGCAACTGGGCCGTGGCCTGGTAGCAGAGCCCTATATCCCAACGGTCCTGCTGTTTGGCGGTCTGGTACAAGCCGCCGGCACCCAGGCGCAGAAAGATGCCTTGCTACCTGCGGTGATTGGCGGTGAGTTGCAGGGAGCGTTTGCTTACCTGGAAGCCAAATCCCGTTTTGACCTGGCGGCAATCGAGACACGCGCCACCGCTTCTGGCGACGGCTACACTCTCAGCGGTGAAAAAACGGTGGTTTTTAATGGCGCTGCGGCTGACAAGCTTGTGGTGTCTGCTCTAACCGAGCAAGGCGTTGGTCTATTCCTGGTTGACGCGACGGCTGACGGCGTGAGCCACACCAGCTACCGTTTGATGGATGGCCAAGTGGTTGCCAACATCACCTTTGATGGCGCGGCGGTGGAACTGCTGGGTGATAGTGCTGATGCGCTGGCAACGATGCAAAAAGTCGTAGACGATGTAACGCTGGCATTGTGCGGCGAAGCCGTTGGCATCATGGGTAAGCTTAATGAGGTTACCGTTGAGTACACCCGCACCCGCGAGCAATTTGGTGTGGCCATTGGCACCTTTCAGGCGCTGCAGCACCGTATGGTCGATACCTTTATGTCCTTCGAGCAGGTCAAATCCATGCTCTACCGCACGCTGTGCGATCGCCTGGAAGGTAAGCCCGATGCCGCCCGCAGCCTGCATGCGCTGAAGACGCTAGTCGACCGCTCCGGTAAGCATATTGGTGGGGAAGCGATTCAGATGCACGGTGGCATGGGTATTACTGAAGAAATGTCGGTTGGACACTATCAGCGTCGTCTGATGATGATCAACACAACCTTCGGTAACGGCGATTATCACCAGCAGCAATTCAATGCGCTGTCGTACTCCGCTGACTCAGCGCCGGCAGTAGCCAGCGCGCCAGAGGCGGCGAACGCTGCGTAAACGCTAGCCCCTAGATGATAACGCCCGCCGTGATGACGTCACCGCGGGCGTTTTTGTTTGTCGCTGTGCTGCGCCCAGCCTTGATGCGCAGGAAAACATACTGTAAGTTCAAATCCCTTTTTTGACGGGCATCCTCGCCCGCACTAGCCCCAACACGACATAGGAGTGCCGACCATGAAACTAGGCTTTTTGATGGGTTATTCCGGAAAGCAAATTCACGTTCCGATCGACCTGATAAAGCATGCGGAGGGCCTGGGATACGACTCAGTGTGGACAGCAGAAGCCTATGGTTCCGATGCCGTGACGGTAGCGACCTGGGT
Organism: Cellvibrionales bacterium; assembly: GCA_043585095.1. GTDB lineage: Bacteria > Pseudomonadota > Gammaproteobacteria > Pseudomonadales > Halieaceae > JANQIO01. The sequence goes on along the minus strand of CP121321.1, from coordinate 2,846,446 downwards.
GCTGGCCCAAACAGAGAAGATCCGTGTGGGTACGGCGATTATGCAAATGCCGGCGCGCACGCCAGCTATGGCGGCCATGACGGCGATGAGTCTGTCACAGATGTCCGGTAACCGTTTTATTGTCGGTTTGGGTGCGTCCGGCCCGCAGGTGGTAGAGGGCTGGCACGGTGTGCCCTACGGCAAGCCCATCACCCGCACGCGCGAGTACATCCAGATTATGCGCAAGATCATGGCGCGAGAGGGGCCGGTCGAGTTTGATGGCGATATGTATCAACTGCCGAACAAAGGTGAAGGCACCACAGGGCTGGGCAAGCCGCTCAAGTCGATTCTTGCAGCCGACACAGAGATACCTATTTACACCGCCTCCATAACCCCTGCCGGACTGCGGTGCGCGGCGCAGGTGGCTGATGGCGTTTTCCCGGTGTGGATGGATCCAGACAAGTACAGCTTGTTTGCCGATGACTTCAATGCCGGATTCGAGAAAGCCGGTAATGGCAAGAGCCTCAAGGACTTTGATGTTGCACCGTTTGTCCCTGTCGCCATGAACGACGATCTGGATGCAGCCTATGCATCACTGCGTCCGTGGTTGGGGCTCTACATCGGCGGCATGGGCGCCAAGAATAAAAACTTCTACCACGACTACGCCGTGCGCCTGGGTTACGAAAGCGCCGCAGGCGAGATTCAGGATCTGTATCTGGCCGGCAACAAGGCCGAAGCAGAGGCCAAGGTGCCGAACGAGCTGCTCGACGAAGTGGCGCTGATTGGCTCTAAAGACCGGATTCGTGAGCGCCTTACGCGCTGGAAGGACGCGGGCCAGCGCGGTGAAGTCGGCAGCATGCTGATCGGTGCTCAAGAGCCTGCCGTACTGGAGCTGCTCGCTGAAGAGATGCTCTGATGGAGTTGCGCGATAAGATCGTAGTAGTAACGGGTGGTGCCAACGGAATAGGCCGGGCGCTGTGCGAGCGCTTTGCCCAGGAGGGTGCGCGGATCGTCGTCGTTGCGGACCGGGAGGCAGACAACGCGCAAGTCGTGGCCGACGCCGTTGGAGGTATCGCGTTTGGGGTGGATGTGCGCGACGAGCAGCAGATCGCTGACATGGTGCAGCGGGTTGAGCGAGAACACGGCCCTATAGACCTGTTCTGCAGCAATGCCGGCATTATCGCGACCGATGGTGAGCCCTGGTGGGCCGTGTCAGCTCCCAACGATACCTGGCAGGCCATGTGGGATATCCACGTCATGGCGCACGTTTACGCGGCCAGAGCGTGCCTGCCAACCATGATAGAACGCGGTAAAGGCTATTTTCTCAACACCGTTTCCGCTGCGGGGCTGCTCAACCAGATCGGTGATGCGGCCTACTCGACCACGAAACACGCCGCTGTAGGCTTTGCCGAGGCGCTTGCAATCACCCACGGTGATGATGGCATCGGCGTGTCCATGATTTGCCCGCAGGCGGTCGCGACGCGCATGATTGGCACCATCGATGACGGCGGCACGGCCGGCGTTGATGGGGTGTTAACGCCCGCTGAAGTCGCTGAAGTCGTAATCAAAGGTCTCGAGGACGAACAGTTCATGATTCTGCCCCATGCTGAGGTAGAGCAGTACCGGCAACATAAGGCGGCTAACTACGACCGCTGGATAGGCGGTATGCGCAAGCTGCGCCGCCGTTTCGGTCACCCGAATCTCTAGTCCTGTCACTTGAGTGATTCCGGCTTTACTGGAACCTTTATAAGACTGTCATGGCTGTCTATATAAAACCGTCACGACGCCTATAAAACCGTCACGAGGCTTCACAAAAGCCATCACAATTTATATTAAAAAAACCGCATAGTAAAAGAAGGGGATACACCATGCCCGCAATAGACCTATTTCGAATCGACGGCAAAGTTGCGCTGGTCAGCGGCGGCAGCCGCGGCATTGGCGAGGCCATCGCGCACGCGCTGGCCGAACAGGGCGCTCACGTTATTGTCTCCAGCCGCAAGCTGGACGGTTGCGAGGTGGTGGCATCGGCTATCCGTGAAAAGGGCGGGCAGGCAACCGCTATGGCGTGCCACGCCGGTGACCTCGAGGCGATCGATGCTCTGTTTGCCAGTATTCAGGATAGCTTTGGCGGCCTCGACATTTTGATCAATAACGGCGGCACCAACCCCTATTTTGGGCCCGTCGCTGAAACGCCGATGTCGGCCTTTGATAAAACCATCGAAGTGAATTTCCGCGGCCCTTTTTACATGAGTGAGAAGGCCGTCGAAATGATGCGCAATCGCGGCGGCGGCTCTATTGTGAACGTGGCCTCTATAGACGGTATCAGCGCGGGTGCATTGCAGGGCGTTTACAGCACTACCAAGGCGGCGATGATTAGCATGACGCAGGCTTTTGCACTGGAAAACGGCCAGTACAACATCCGGGTCAACGCGCTGTGTCCGGGCCTCACCGAAACGAAGTTCACTACCGTCTTTATGGAGCAGGACGGGTATGCGGAAACCGTCAATCATCTGCCGCTGGGCAAGGCGGCCAAGCCCATCGACATGGTGGGCGCGACACTGCTGATGGTGACAGACGCTGGAGCCTGTATGACTGGCCAGACGCTGGTGATTGATAGTGGTGCCCTGGTCGCTCACGGGTTGTAGCTGCATGATGAATGTCATCCTGAGCGCTCACTGCCTCGTTTACCGGCCAGCGGCCCAGTCTGCGCTGGCGTGCTGCGCCAACCGCTGAGGTATACTCCGCGCCGTGGAAACTTCCGAACGCTTTGCTCAAACCATACTCAATGGTTTTGAGTCCTATTTTGCAGACTTCCAGAATATAACGCTGGCGGCCAAGCCACGCTTTGAGAATGCCGATTGGCAGGGCGTGCACAGCGCGTCGCGCGCCAGGATCGATCTCTATAAAGCCAAAGTCCTGAAGGTCATGGAGTTTGTGCGACTGATCGCCGGCGATAACCTGCGCGATTTGACCTTTTGGACCGAGGCCCGGGCTCACTACGCGCGGCTGATTCGCGGCCACAATAACTTTGAGATCGCCGAGACATTCTTTAATTCAGTGTACTGCTCGGCGTTTGAGCACCGTCGCGTGCGTAACGAGTATGCTTTCGTATTTTCATCGCAAGGTGATATGCCGCCAGTGGGCGACGCCAAAATTTTGCGCAACTACCGGGCGCCGGATGGTGTGGAAGCCATGTTCACCCGCATGCTGCAAGAGTATGCCTTCTCCATTCCCTGGGAGGATGCCGCCCGGGACGCAGCATCCATTGCAGCGGACCTGCGCGAGAAACTGTTCCCGCACTTTCCAGTAACGGAACATCAGCTGCAGGCGCTGACGCTTGAGTCGGTCTTTTTCCGCAATAAGGGCGCTTACATTGTTGGCAAGCTGATCGCTGGCCGTGAATCTATGCCGTTTGTTTTGCCCATACTTCATACCGAGGACGGCTCAGTCTTTGTCGATACTATTCTGTTCGGTTCAAACAGAGTAAGCGTGATCTTCAGCTTTACCCGCAGCTATTTTATGGTGGACGCGGCCATACCTTCGCAATACGTGCTGTTTCTGCAAAGCCTTATGCCGGCAAAGCCGATTTCAGAGATCTACAGCTGCATGGGGTACAACAAACACGGCAAGACCTACTTCCATCGCTGCGCCTATCGGCATATGACCAGCACGACAGATCTGTTTGCCGCCGCGCCGGGAATCAAAGGCATGGTGATGAGCGTATTCACTCTGCCCAGCTATGACTTTGTGTTCAAGATCATCAAGGATCGTTTCACGCCACCGAAGGACATGACGCGGGAAGAAGTCATGGAGAAGTACAGCATGGTGAAACGCGCAGACCGGGCCGGGCGGATGGCGGACACGCAGGAGTTCAAGAATCTGGCGTTCGCGCGCAGCCGTTTCTCTGATGAATTAATGGAAGAGCTGCGCGAGGTTTGCCCGTCGATGATTGACGAGCATGGCCCCGCGCTGATTATTCGTCATGTCTACGTTGAGCGGCGCATGGTACCTCTGAACCTGTACTTGCAGGACGCTACCGAAGAGCAACTGTGGGCGGTGATGGATGAATACGGCAATGCCATAAAGGAACTGGCGGCGGCGAATATCTTCCCGGGTGACATGCTGCTGAAGAACTTTGGCGTAACACGGCACGGCCGCGTGGTTTTTTACGACTACGACGAGATTTGCCCTTTACTGGACTGCAACTTTCGCAAGATTCCGCCACCGCGTAATGAAGAAGACGAGATGTCGGATACGCCGTGGTATTCGGTTGCTCCCAACGACATATTCCCGGAAGAGTTTCGGCTGTTTTTTAGCGGTAACCAGAGAGCCCGTAAAGTGTTCGATGAAATACACAGCGATCTCTATGACGCCAGCTTCTGGCAGGGTCTTCAACAGACCATCGCCCAGGGCGGTGTTGCTGACTTTTTCCCCTATCGACGCAAGCTGCGCTTTGCTCGAGAGGACGAACCTATGCGACGGGCCTACAATGGCTAGCATCTACCTTATTCGTCACGGCCAGGCGTCATTTGGCGCTGCCAACTATGATCGGCTTTCAGATTTGGGATGCCGTCAGGCAGAGGTGCTGGGGCAGTACTTTGATCGGCGCGATATTCGCTTCGACGCGGTATATACCGGCGAGTTGGAGCGGCAGCGTAAAACCGCGGCATTAGCCGTTGGCCATCGCAATGCGCCTGAGTCCCATCTGGTCGATGCGCGTTTCAACGAGATTGACAATGAAGCGCAGCTCAATACGATTACGCCTGTGCTACTGGAACAGCAACCCGAGCTTAGTGAATGGGCAAGCAAAGCGAGACACTCCAGCAAGGATTATCAGAAGCTGCTGGAGAGGGTGTTCAACTATTGGGTTGAGCAGGAAGATCGCAGCATAGCGGGGCTGCAGACCTGGGTCGCCTATCGTGACGGCGTGCGCGACGCCCTGCAGCAGATCATGGACGCACAGGGCCCCGGAACCACGACGGCTTTGTTTACCTCAGGTGGTACCATCGCCACCATCGTAGCGCAGGTGCTGAATGTGCCCGGCAGCGGCGTGTACCAATTCTATGAGCCGGTTATCAACTGCTCGATTACTGAGCTGCTTTATAACAGCCGCAAGGTTTCTATGTCGTATTACAACGATCACTCATTTCTGGACGTTCTCGGTCGCATGGGCGACGAGCAACTGATTAGCTACCGCTGATGGTCGATATCTATTTAGTTCGTCACGGTGAAGCCGCGGCAACCTGGGGTGACGATCCGAATCCGGGTCTTAGCCATCTTGGTCGGCAACAGGCGCGTCAGGCCCGCGATGAGCTAGAGCAATACGCCAATATCGATATTGTCTCCAGTCCCATGCAGCGCGCGTTGGAAACCTCTCAGCCGCTGGCAACGCAGCTGCGTAAGCAAGTGCGTATTGACGACGCCTTTCGTGAGATCCCGTCGCCGGTAGATATTGATGACAGGCAGGCCTGGCTTTCAGGCTTTATGCGGCAAAACTGGCAAGACCAGGGTCCGGAGATTCTGGCTTGGCGGGAACGCGCCTGGAACGGCCTGTTTGAGTTGGAGAGTCACACCGCCATATTCACTCACTTCATGATAATTAATGCGATATGTTCGCGACTCATGGAGGCGCCGGAGACTGTTTGCTGTGTGCCGGATAATGGCTCCATCACGCGCTTGCGTCTGGACAGCAAATCACTGCAACTGGTTGAGGTCGGGCGTCAACACCAGACTCATATCGTATGATTTACAGCGGCCTGATCAGGGCCTCTTGAGCGACTGAGGCAACCAGCTTGCCGTTCTCGCTGTAAAAACAACCCCGCATAAAGCCCCTTGCCGACATGGCAATAGGGCTATCTTGATCGTATAGCAGCCACTGGTTAGCGCTGAACGGTTGGTGGAACCAGAGCACGTGGTCGAGACTGGCGAACATCAGCCGCTCGCTGCGCGTGGTCAAGGGGTGTGGGTTTAGAGATACCCCTAGAAGGGTCATATCCGACATGTACGCCAGCAGCGTTTGGTGCAGCAACGGGTCGTTCGACAGCTCTCCCAGTGCACGCATCCAGACCTGATGGAAGGGCTTACGCAGATCGTTTCCGGGGTTTGCATAGTCCCGGCGATTGACGTGACGTCTGTCAATCGCCCATGTGCGCAGCGGCTCATAGCGATCCGGATATTCCTGTGCCATGCGCGCCCAGTATTCCTGGTCGCTTTCAAGGGATTCCGGGGCAGGTGCCTCCGGTCGCTCAAACTGATGTTCTGGTCCGGGTTCGTTGCTGTGAAAGGAAATAGAGGTGTTGAAGATCGCACGACCTTCCTGTTTGGCGACTACGCGCCGGGTGGTAAAACTGCGTCCGTCCCGAATGGGATCAACATCGTAGATGATCTGCTTGCTGGGGTCGCCGGGCCGAAGAAAGTACGCGTGCATGGAATGCGCGTGTCTATCAGCCTCGTCGACTGTTCGCATAGCCGCGTTTAGTGCCTGCGCCAACACCTGCCCGCCGAATACACGGCTGGGACTGCTGGGGCTTTTGCCGGCAAACAGGTATTTATCCAGCCGCTCGACCTGAAGGTTCCGCAGCAGTCTATCCAGATCATTCATATGAGAGTTTCACTGCTTTTTGTGTGCCGCGAGGCCGTTTAGAAAGACCTGATAGTAGTCCTTTGCCGCGCTGGCGACGTCATCGACACGTCGCCACACAGGCAAGTCCATGCTGGCATTCATCGCACCGCTAAATAATTCCTGGGCAACGTCTATGTTCACCGGCCGCACGGTGCCGTCCTGAACGCCTTCGCGTAAAAATCGGCCAAAGCGATCGCGCGATCTGTCGGTAATCGCCAAAATCTCTTTGCGACGGGGGACCGGCAGGGCGGTGATCGAGTTGTAGCGAATCATAGGGCCTTCGTCGGAGTTCTGGACGTGGAACACTCTGCGCAGCGTGTAGTCGACTTTGCCAATGCCGGTATCCAGCTGGTCAGCCGCGTCATGTATTTGTGCAGAAATATCCAGGGACCGGGTGTAGCAACTATAGAGCAGGTCTTCCTTGTTCCGAATATGGTAGTAAAAGGCGCCTTTGGTGACGTCCAGCGTCTGCGCGATCTCATCTAAAGAGGTGCCTACAAAGCCTTTCTTATTGAAATACCAGGTGCCGGTTTTGAAAAAGGCATCCTGCTTGAGTCGATTCTGCTCATCGCGATCAAAGCTCTGGCTGCTGCCCAGCCCGGCAGCACTAAAATCCAGGTCTGCAAAACGGAAGGGCTGCTGTGCGACGCCATGCGTAATGATGTCTACTGCACTGTCGATAACCGTATCGAACTGCTCGGCGGGGACGGTGCGTAGCCAGTTGAACGACCACTGCATAGACCCAATCAGGCTTAGTGTAGCGGCAGTAGTATCGATATTGCGGATAGTACCCTCCGCAATCCCGTCGCGCAGATACTGACGCAGGCGCAGAAACATCTCGGTGTAACGCTGCTCTACGTCTGCGCGGTGCTGGTCCTTTAGCGAGGCTATCTCCAGCAGTGCTGCCGTGTGGTCGCGTTTACCCTCTTGCGCCGCGCGCCAATCGTTAAAGTGCGCTCGTACCATGGCCTGCACGCGCTCCAGTGCACCCTCGTGATTTGCTTCGATCGCATTCAGGCCTTGCATGATGTGGTCCAGCGCCGCCATGTAGCACTGGTAAATCAGCTCTTCTTTGGTTTTGACGTAGTAGTACAGGCTGGTTTTGGTGAGCCCAAGGCCTTGCGCGATATCCAGCAAGGTCGTGGATCGGGAGCCGCGACCATTAAACAGGCGAGCAGCTTGCGACAGAATCGCGGCGCGCTTCGCATCGTGCTGCGCCGTGCGGTTAAAGGGCGAGCTGCCGGTCTGGTCGCTGGTCGTATTGTCTTTGGGCACTGTCAGTATTGTCTTCAGTACTACGGGTTCTAGGGTTCTACTTTGGGGTATTTTTTTCTACTTCCCGGATAATACCCCGCACCGCCCTAGCGAGCCAGCGCTTTGCATTCCTTGTGGCGATGGCAGCTCACCAGATGGTCATTCACCATGCCGGTGGCCTGCATATGTGCATAAACAATGGTTGAGCCAACGAAGTTAAAGCCGCGCTTTTTAAGATCTTTGCTGATGGTGTCAGACAAGGCGGTGGTAGCCGGCACTTGATCCATCCGCTGCCAGCGATTTTGAATCGGTTGGCCGTCGACAAAGTCCCAGATGTAGTCGGAAAAACTACCTTTGTCTTTCTGTACGTTCAGAAAGGCCCGGGCGTTCTGGCGAGCGCTGTAAACCTTAAGTCGGTTCCGAATGATGCGGCTGTCGGTCAACAGCTTGTCCAGTTTGCGGTCGGTGTATCGTGCCACCTTGTGGGGGTCAAAGCCGTCGAAAAGCGCTCTGTAGCCCTCGCGCTTGCGCAATACGGTTATCCAGGCCAATCCCGCTTGTGCGCCCTCCAGAACGATGAACTCAAACAGGCGTTGTTCGTCATACAGCGGCACGCCCCATTCTGTGTCGTGGTATTCCATGTACAGCGGGTCGTCGCCGCACCAGTCACATCGTTTTGTCATAGCATTACCTCATGTCGCCTGTGACCATGTTGCCATAGTGCAACGTTCGTAACGAAGAGTGCAGGCAAGCGCTAGCAACTGTAGCAATGGTGGCGGTATGCTTCGCGGCCATGAGTGACAACATCCTGTTTGAACACACTGGCCACGTCGCCCGCATCGTTCTCAATAAGCCCGAGAAGCATAACGCGCTGGGGGAAGCTGAGCTGACGGCGCTGCAAAAGTATCTTGAGGAAATTGATCAGGATCCATCTGTGCGCGTCCTGGTCGTTACCGGTAGCGGCGAGAAGACTTTCTGTGCGGGCGCGGCCTTACACCAACTGGGAAGCGGCCAGATCAGCGGCGATTATTTTCAGCAGACAACGGATCGGTTGGCTGCACTGCGCATTCCATCTGTGTGCGCGCTCAACGGCAGCGTATTCGGGGGGGGTGTTGAGTTGGCACTTAGCTGCGATTTTCGTATTGGTGTGCATGGCACGCGGTTGCGAGTGCCTGCAGCCCGTATAGGTCTGTGTTATCCCATCGGTGGCATCAATCGTTTTGTCGAGCGGCTCGGGGTCAACCTGGCTAAACGCCTTTTGGTGGGCGCTGAAGAGTTCGATGCTAACGCGATGTTAGAAATCGGCTTCTTGGATCAACTGGTCGCACCGGATCGCCTGGCGGCAGCGGTGGAAGAGACTACGGATCGTATCGCAGGTTTGGCCCCGCTGGCAGTGCAGGCTATGAAAGCGATTCTGCAGCAGGCGGCGGCGGGCGCCATAGATATGGATGCCGCAATGGCGCTGTCCCGCCAGTGCTCAGAGTCCGATGATTTACAGGAAGGATTCGCCGCCCAGAGAGATAAGCGAGCGCCGCGATTTAACGGTCGATAGATCGTCGCTTTGCGCTGCGCTCTTGCTTCTGGTTAGCGCAACACCCGATCAACGAATTTGCGCATTAAATCATTCGATTCCGGTGTTTCAACGGCTGTGCCGAGCACCTCAGCGAGTTGTTCATCCCCGTCTGTATAGGCAGATTTAAAGGCGGTCAGTCGCGAAACCAGCGTGGCGCGGTCGACTTCTGGATGAAACTGGAAGGCCCAGAAGCGCTTATTGTCTACTTTGAACGCGTGGCAGCACTTTGAGGTGTACGCCAGTTCAGTCGCGCCTTCAGGGCAAACCGGTGCGCGTTCTCTATGTACGGCAACAGCGTAGAACCCGTCAGTGACGTCCCCGAACAACAGGTCGTTGGCGGCAGCGCCGCGAAGTGATATCGGCAGCGTGCCCATCTCAAACGCACCAGTGTCTCGAATAATGTCGCCGCCCAACGCCAACACGGCAAGCTGAAATCCAAAACATGATACAAACACCGGGAAGTCGATTTCAATACAGTGCTGCAGCAGGGCCACGCAATCGGGTACGAAAGGGTAGTTGTGTGGCTCCAATACGCTGGCTTCACTTGCCCCGCCCACTAGCAGGGCGTCATAACCTGCAATCGCATCCGGCCCGAAGCTCGGCGTGTCAAAAACGTTGAGCACGTCCAGTTCGTCTTCCTGCAATCCGCAGTACCGCAGAAAGCTTTGATATTCCTCTTCCCGTACCGACGCCAGATCGCGTATTTGTAAAAGCAGCAGTCGCATGGCTCGCTAGTATACCGGCGCGTAATCACTTGGAGTACGTCGCTGATAATTGTTCTGACAGTCACGGTGCTTTGGCGCATAATCCGCGCCCATGGACATTCAGATATTCAGTGCCGGCGGCACAATCGACAAAATCTACTTCGACGAAAATAGCGAGTTTGCTATCGGTGACCCGCAAATTCTGGAGCTGCTCGACGAAGCCAATGTGACCTTCACGTATCACGTTCAATCGCTGATGCGTAAAGATAGTATTGGCATGACCGACGATGATCGAAAACTCATTCGGGAGGCCGTCGAGGGCTGCGAGCACGACCGCGTATTGATTACACACGGCACCGACACAATGGCCGACACCGGCCGTGCGCTAGAGGGTATTCCCGGCAAAACCATCGTGCTGACCGGTGCCATGCAGCCTGCTCGCTTCCGCGTCAGCGATGCGATCTTTAATATTGGCTATGCCATTGCCGCCGTTCAGCTTGCGGCGCCTGGTGTCTATGTTGCAATGAACGGGCAGGTGTTTCCGACTGACCACCTTCGCAAAAACCGTGAGCAGCTGCGATTTGAGCTCAGCGACGAGGTTTAGAGGCGCGTTCTCGGTATCTCCACCGTGTAAGCGGTGCCACGCTGCCGCGATACAGTAACGCGTGCACCCATCTGATCGGCCATCTTCTGAATCAGTTCCATACCAAGCGTGGTGGGAACGTCAGGCGTAATATTCCCCGGTAAGCCCACACCGCTATCGCTGATATGCAGAAGCCATCCCTGGTCTGGGCGTTTCTCGAACTTTATCGAAATCAACTCGACACCCTCGGACTCCTCAAAGGCATGTGTAGCGCTGTTAAGGATTATTTCATGCGTCATAATTGTCAGCGGCAGGCCAATGTCGATGGGGATCAGTTCTTCGTCGCATTCATTAGCGAGGACCAATTCGTAATGGGGCCGCGGTAGATTCTCCGTCACAGTTTGGAAAATCTTTTCCACCACCTCTCTAAAGTTCACCTTCACAATATCTAAATGGAAGAAGACACCGGACTCCAAGGCGCTTAAGCACTGGACGCGCTGTCGGCTTCTGCTGATGGTTTCTTGTGCTACCGCGTCGTCGACTTCTTTGGCCTCCATTTCCAGCAGCTCATCTAGCGTATTCATCGTATCGGCCGCGTGCTGTCGAATATTGATGACAAGGCGCTCTTCAGTGTCCAACTGCTCTTTGAGTTCATCCATCGCACGCGTGGCGGTTGCGGTAAGCATTCTCGCTTTCCGCGATACCGCTATATTCAACACGCGAGTCTCGTAGTAACGTTTCAGCAATAGCGCAAAGCCGGCAACAAGTGCCGCATAAATCGCAAATGCCCACCAGGTTAACCAAGGCGGCGGCAATACGCGTATTGGTAGCGAGATACCATCGTAGTTCCAGACCCCGTCAGAGTCGGCGCCGATGACCCGAAGCGTGTAGTCACCGGACGGTAGGCTGGTAAAGGAAGCGGTATTGCGACGCCCTGCATCTATCCATTGCCTATCAAAGCCCGCAAGCATGTATTGATAGCGGCTGCGGCCCGGGCTATAGATATCCATCGTGCTAAAAGAGAAGTCGACGGAATGATCATCGTGTTTCAGAACAACCCTATCCGGCGGTGCGTATAGCGGATCGTAGGCAACCGATTCATTGGCAATCTTGATGTCCGTAAGCCGCAGAGGAGGTGGCTTGCGCACTTCAACGAAGTCTGCGGGATTAAAGCGGACAAAACCCTTCACACCACCAAAGTAAAGATAGCCCTCGCTGTCTTTGAAGGAAGCGCCCTGATTAAACTCATTGTCAGGTAGGCCGTCGCTTGTGTCGTAGATGGTTATATCGAGGGTGTCAGGATCAACTCTGACTAAGCCGTCGTATGTTGACGCCCAGATATAACCAAGGTCGTCTTCCTCCAGCCTATAGATAGTCTCGCTTGGTAAGGGGGGGTGTGTAATTACTTTTTCAAAGGCATTGCCGCCACTAAGCTTGTGCAAGCCGTCAAGCTCCGTGCCCGCCCATACATCCCCGTTGTTGTCTCTTAGCAAGGACAGCACAAAGCGGTTTTTCAAATATGACGTAACCTTCGAGCGGTCTATCTTTCCAGTAATCGAATTAATGGAAAAGAGTATCGCGCCTATATTTGTACCTACCATCACCTCCTCATCTTTAAGCTGTAACACAGCGTAAACCGACTCCTTTTCGGTATCTATGCCCATAAGCTTGTTTGGTTTGACTACGTCTAAAAGACTCCCATCTGTTTTACGTATTTGAATTCCCTGTTCTGCAGAGCATACAGCTACTTTTTTGCCCGACAGGGATTCAAGACAGCTTATTGCCTTAGTTTCTGAGTCAATAATTCGCGGCTTCGATAGTATCCCTTCACTCCTTTCTAGGGCAGAAATGCCTTTTGACAAATACCCGACCCATAATTCTTCTTCTACAACCGCTAATGAGGTTGCGATCTTTTGATCGTCAAGCGCATTTACTCTTATTGGTTGATTATTAGAGCCAATGCCTTTGCCCGTTAGCACAGAGTAGATTCCGGCAAACGAGCCAAAATAAATGCGTTTTGAGGATGCTGCTTCAAAGCTGGTAATGTTTGGTGTGTAAACTTTTTGGCCTAAATCAATAGTCTCAAACCGGGACTCAGGTACCGTGAAGACGCCGCTTGAATTTGTAAACAGCAAGGTATTCCGTGACCTGCCAGGCGTCAGCTCATCGATCAAGTTACTGCGTATGTCTGAATTCGAGGTGTCATATTGCGTTAGCGTATTCGACGAAGATAGCTTGTATAGCCCGCTTTGCGCTCCTAGCCAGAGCTCTCCACTCTTTGATCTCTTGAGATTTCTCAGGATTAATGGCTGCCTTTGCGGAATGTCGGGGATCAGGCTTTTTGATGTGGCATTTTTCACATCAACGGCAAACACCCCGTTTTGGAGAGTAGAAACTATTACTCTATTTTTATCTTGTTCCACTAAAGAAGAGAAATGGATGTCACCTTCTACATCTAAAAGCTTCGAGGCCTTGAGATATAAGCAAGAAGCTTTGCCTGCAAAGCACTTGAGTAGCGTACCGTTTGACGTAGCAACCCAAACCCCAATGCCGGCTGAAGAAACTATCGTTTGTATGCGGTCGTTTGCTGGAATATACGCTGTCAGATCTATTGGAGCATGAGTCGTCAGATTCTGGGTATTGATAGAGTGAAGCTGAAGATCGGCGTTTGATACCCACATATTTCCTTGTGAATCATGGACAAGGTTTTCCAGATGGCTATCCTGTGACGGAAGCCCTCCGACTATCTCCTGCGCGGCTGAAAATTTAGCAGTGGCAGGCCTGTAGTATTCCAATCCGCCTGTAGGTGTGATGAGCCAGAGTCTTCCCTGCCTGTCTTGCGAGACTAGGTTGCGGCTTTTTTTAAACTCGTGTTTTTCATATTTTCTTTCGGTGTTCTTTGCAATGACAAGACTGTGAGCGTCGTACCGATAAACGCCGTTTGTTCCAACAATCCATAAAGCTCCTACAGCATCCTCATAGAAACTAATCGCCTGAAAACCGTTGATCATTTGAGTTAGCGGGTGCCTGCTTACGGGGGCAGAGGCATAGGCAAAGCATTCAGTGCTAGCACAAAGCACTACGATGCCGCCGGCAAGTAAGAAATTCCGCACGCTAAAAGCTCCCCTGTACAGCTGCGCATAGAAAAATATTTTCCTCAAGCGCATTTACTCAGACACCAATAAAGTTAGCACTGGCCCAAGTGTTCTGCTGATTAAGTTCGCAGTTTTATGACATCCGATGGATCCAATCATGGCGCAATAAAATTGCGCTAGCTAGTACTAGCTGACCCAAATGGGTCATGTACGGAGGCATGTGTGAAAACGATTATCTTAAGTGTCACAGATGAGATGCACTCGTGATTTATTCAAACGGATGCACACAAATTCAATTTTGGAGTGGTCGCATGAATACGATTTTAAAGCGGGATTTTCTTAAGCCATTAGCTGTTTCGAGCGCATTAGTGTTCGGCGCGATCGGCGCAACCGAACTGCAATCTTCTCAGTCTATCCCTGCTGATGATAGTTCTAGGAGCTACATGTTAACTGTAAATGACCCGTTTGCAGTTGCGGAACTAGTCGACGCTATTGGTGGGACTGTGGACCACTCTTCAAACGCCACAGGCGTGATTTCTGTGTCCCTAACAAGCCAGCAGTTAGATATATTGAGTCGTAGTAGCGCCGTTTCTGAGATTGATGAAAATAAAGCTGGCGGCCTACAAGTTGGTTCTCTGCCGAGTCCTGAGTTGCAAGTGGCGGGCAACCCCTACCGCGGAATGTATTAAAACCTGCACGTTCGACACGCCTGAGTAACAGCGCCTGGTACTACCGGGCGCTATGATTACGAACCTTAACTTTGAGACATAAGCTCGCATCGACTGCTATGATCAATCTATGCGTGGTGTTTCGTATTTCATAATTGCAGCTTGCGCGCTGTCCTTCTCCTCGGGAGCTCTTAGTGCTTCTGAGCTCCAACAAGATCGCTTTCTATTCTCAAGTTCTGATGTGGCGGACGAGCTTAGCCATCCTGCGGTTTCAGGTTTATTACAAGACTCAACCGGTTTGGTATGGATACTTACGGAAGAGGGTCTGAATAGATACGATGGAAAGCAAAATGTCGTATACAGAGCAGATCGTAACGATGAAGACTCATTAAGTAGCGATAGCCTCTTTGGCGTCGTTGAAGACCCCTCTGGACAACTCTGGTTCGCGACCGGAGGTGGCGGCTTAAATCGGTTTAATCCTACAAACAATGCCTTTTCAACTTTTCGGCGTTCCGACGATTTGCTACGTTCCCCGTACTCAAATGACTTGCGTTCCATAGCAGCAGCAGGGTCTAGCGGACTCTGGATGGGCTATAACACAGGGGGCGTGAGCTACTTCGACTTAGCGACCGAGACATTTCGCCACTATCTCCCAAAGAGTGGGCAGCCTGGTTATGGCGTCCCTGTTACCAGAATCCTAGAGCTCGATACAGGAGACTTATTGATCTCGACTCTAGGCCAAGGAGTTTTGCGCCTCAATAAGCCGGAGAGTACTTTTTCCCGAGCCAGCATAGGCTTTGGCTCAACTGACCGCTTCGAATCTAGTGCAGTTTTAAGCACATTGTTGTCACGAGATGGAAGCCTATGGGTTGGAACTCGTAGCTCAGGTCTTTTTAGATTTAATGATGGGGAAGTAGAGGTTTTCGAAGAGGTAATTAGCCCATCTGCAAATGAAAGCATCCCGCTTTTAGATGTATTCGATATCTTAGAAACCCGGAACGGCGACATCTTGGTCGCTCAGAGCGTTGGTATCGCTCGGCTAGATTCATCTTCAAACGATTTCTTCAACATTCCAATGGAAAGAGATCGTGACCGCTCATTGAGTATTTCTACTTTGCTCGAGGACAGCTCCGGGCTTATCTGGGCTGGAGGATTCAGCGGAATTTACGTGGGATTTCGATCGGGAATCCAGACTTACAACCTTTCTACAGGTATTTCCGACGAAAACATTCTCAGCGTGCTTCCTATAGATGGTAACCATCTCCTACTGGGCTCCCTTTCAGGTGTCGAGTTGCTAGAGAGAAATGGCAACGCATATTTGGTGTCTAAAGAGTATTTGGCGGACCTGGATAATCAGCCCGTAACATCCCTTCTGCGTGATGGAGATTCCCTCTGGTTGGGTACATTAAGGTCTGGCCTACTAAGAGTTGGCGTGCCTACTTCCGAAAGGAGCAAGGCTTTAGTAACAAGTGTCGATTCTGCAATGGTTAAGGAAAGGGTATCTACGCTCTTTAAAGACTCTTATGGAAACCTCTGGGTGGGGACTTTGAATGGAGGTGTGAGCGTAAGGTACGCTGGATCTAGTAGCTTTAGGAGCTTCGCTTTAGATGATGAATCTCTAGAGGCCAGTAACAGCAACTATGTGTCAGTTATTTTTCAAGAGCGGAGCGGGGTCTTGTGGGTCGGTACAAGCAATGGACTTCTCCGTTTTAGTTATGAGACCGAGACATTTAAGGCATTTAAGATGGATAGGTCTCTACCAAGCGGCTTGTCCGCCAAACAGGTGTTTTCGATCTACGAAGATGACAAAGCCCGTCTATGGATAGGCACCGGTGGTGGCGGGCTAAACATGTGGGAACCCGTAGACCGCAAAATGTCCCGCAACAAGTTCAAGCATTTTCAGTCGAATATTGGTCTCCCCAGTAATAACGTCTATGCAATTCAGGGCGATGACGATGGCAACGTTTGGTTGGCGACGTCTGGGGGTTTAACGCGATTCAACTATGACTTGAACGAGGTGAAGCACTTCACGGTCGATGACGGTCTGCAGTCTAATGACTTTAATCTGGGTGCGTCATATCGCGATGAGAATGGCCTGCTGTATTTTGGCGGCACGTCTGGACTCAACGTGTTTGATCCAGCGGAAATGAGAAAACCGGCGACTCCGCCTCGTGTTGCGCTGACCAGGGTGACCCTGGGTTCCGAACAGGTCTGGTTCGACAAGCCCTACAGCGAGTTAGATTTTATTGAATTGGAGCCGGACGACTACCTGTTGGGTTTGTCGTTTGCAGCGCTGGATTTTCGCGCCCCGCACCGTAACCAGTATCGCTACCAGATGGTTGGTCTGGACAAGAACTGGGTGGACCTTGGTAATCGCAACAGCATCGATTTTACCAAGTTGCCCATGGGTGAGTATGTCCTGAGGATTCAGGGCTCGAACCCGGATGGCGTTTGGAGTCCGGATGGTATTGCGATGAAGATACTGGTCCATCCGCCGTTCTATCTGGCGTGGTATTCCTTCATTGCCTACTTTGCGGCTGGGCTTCTGCTTATTGCCGCGTTGTTATACAGGCAGCGGCTTAAAGTGCGTGAGCAGCTTCAGCTTCAATCGCAGCTGGAGGACGATGTTCGCTCCAGAACCCTGGATTTGCGTCGATCTAATGAAAAACTGCAGGACGCCGTAGAAGCCATGGGTAAAGCGCGTCAGGAAGCAGAGCACGCCAACCAAGCCAAGAGCGAATTCCTGGCGGCGTTGAGTCACGAGATCAGAACGCCAATGCACGGTGTCCTGGGTATGACGGATTTGTTGCTGCACTCTGGTTTGAGTGACCGGCAGCAGAATTTTGCGGAGTCCGCTCATGTGTCCGCAAACGAGCTGTTGGGCCTAATCGATAATATTCTGGACTTCTCCAAGATCGAGGCGGGCAAGCTTGAGTTAGAAGAAACCAGCTTCGGCTTGCGCGAGATGGTGGAGAATCTGTGTTACCTATACGGTGAGCTGGCGCAAACCAAGGGGCTGGAGCTCAACGTTGTAATCAATGCTGATCTGCGCCGGCAGCTCTATGGCGATCCCGTGCGTTTGCGTCAGATCCTGCAAAACCTGCTGAGCAATGCGATCAAGTTTACGCGTCGCGGTGGTGTCACGCTCACCGTGAAAGAAGTCGCGCGTCAGGATAAGCAACTCAACCTTGAGTTTGTGGTGGAAGACACGGGTATTGGTATGGCCGAAGATACGGTCAATCGCGTTTTTGAGGCTTTCTCGCAGGCGGACACTTCGACGACGCGGCAGTTTGGCGGAACTGGCTTAGGGCTTTCCATCGCCAAGCAGCTTATTGATTTGATGGGCGGCGAGTTGCTCGTCAATTCACGGCAAGGCGTCGGTACGACTATGGCGGTGAAGGTGGGCTTCAGCGAATCGCCGATATACGTTGAGCAGCCTGTAACCAGAGAGCTGCACGATAGTTATGGTGAGGTCATAGCGGAGCTTCCCGAAACGCGTCAGATGTTTAGCAGTCAGTTAGAGGCGCTGGGCTTGCGCGTTCGCGAATGCGACAGGATCGAAGAGTTAAGTGCCAACGCAGAGCAACCGCGAATCGTCTTGATTGACGTTGGCAGCCTCAGTGATGCCGTCAGCGTAGCTCAAGTGGAAAATCTGTCGCAGGACACACTGACGACGCTGCTGCTGGTCACCCCTCTATCCGGATCAGGTATCCCGGATGCGCTTACGCATATTGACCACACCACAAAACCGATGCGCCTGAATGCCTTGCTATCGGATGTGCTTGCGGCGCAGTCCGATTCCGCGGATGAAGAGCTCGGTAGCCAGCCCTCGTTGATGCGCTTTGAACGCCGAATTCTTCTTGTTGAGGATATTGCGGCTAATCAGGAAATCGCCAAGGCCATGCTTGAATCGTTTGGATGCCAGGTGGCGATTGCTCGTCATGGCGAGATAGCGCTGGAAATGTTTCAGCAGGAAAACTTTGATCTGGTGCTGATGGATTGCCAGATGCCAGTAATGGATGGTTTTGCAGCGACAAGACATATCCGTCGCTATGAGTCGCAGCAGGGAGACGGCCGGCGCGTTCCAGTTGTGGCGCTGACAGCGGGCAAGACCGAGACCGAGAAAGAGCGCTGCTATGCGTCCGGTATGGATCGTATTCTGTTCAAGCCTTATTCGACTGAGCAGCTTAACGGCTTGCTGCACTACTATTTCGAGGCGACAGGTTCTGTCGTCCCGGTGCAGCCAGAGGTCAATCGCCGTCGGGAAGTATCCGATCTGTTGGATGCAAAGGCCCTGGATAATATTCGCAACATCGAAACCAATACAGGCAATGCTTTGCTTGAGATCGTTGTACAAAACTTTCGGGTAGACGGTGAGCGCAAGCTGGAAGAACTTCGCGAAGCGATTGGTGATGCGACGAGCCTCAGCGCTGGCGCGCACGCCATCAAATCGATGAGCCTGAACGTTGGAGCGAAAGCTTTAAGTGATCACTGTAGACGCTGCGAGGCGGCGTGGAAGCGCAACGACGTTAGCAATGCTGAGCGGGATATCTCAATTCTCGCCGGGCATTTTGAGGAGGCCGTGGTGGCCTTGGAGTCCTTGCTGTCATCTGAGCAAACGCCAGCAGATAAGACCGACTAACCGACGACGGCCGTGTCGGCCTGGCTGGTAAAGGTCTTTCCCATCAGCGTTGGAATGTCGCTGCCAGGTACGGGTTTGCTGTAGTAGTAGCCCTGTAAAAGGTCACACTCACGCTCTATCAAGTATCGCGCCTGCTCTATGGTTTCCACCCCTTCCGCGACGACGCTCATTCCCAGAGTATGCGACAGTGCAATGATGGCGTCGATGATACCTTCAGAGTCAGGACTGGCCATGTCAGAAACAAAGCTCTGGTCTATCTTCAGCGTGTCGATAGGGAACTGCTTAAGATAGGCGAGCGAGGAATACCCGGTACCAAAGTCGTCAACGGCCAGCACAATGCCCAGATCCTTGAGTGCGTTCAGGCGCTCAATATTCACTGCCGCATCGGTCATAATCGCGGACTCCGTGAGTTCGAATTCAAGCCGCTTGGGCGCCATGCCGCTTTCAGCGAGGAACTGCTGCACCCAGTCGATAAAGTTGGGCTGATTAAACTGCAGGCTGGAGAGGTTCACTGATATTCTAAAGTTGCCCAGATCCTGCTCTTCCCATATGGCACATTGCTGGGCCGCCTCCCGCATTACCCAGTTACCCAGGTCGGCTATCAACCCGGTGCGTTCCGCCATGTCGATGAATTCGCCCGGCATTACCAGTCCTCGCACTGGGTGATGCCAGCGAACCAGGGCTTCCATACTCACTATCTGTCCGCTGCTTGAGTCCACCTGAGGCTGATAGAACAGGGCTAGCTCGTCACCGGCAATGGCTTCACGAAGCTCCTCTTCAAGCTTCAGGTGCTCTACCGCCATCGCATTCATTTTTTCATTGTAAAAACGATAGCAGGCTCTGCCTTGTGCTTTGGCAGCGTACATGGCTGTATCGGCGTTACGGGTCAGCGTGTCGGGGTCTGCGCCATCCACGGGGAAGATTGCAATGCCGATGCTAGGGGTGACTACTGGCTTGTGTGTTTGCAGGGGTATAGGTTCAGAGAGATGGCTCAGCAACCTTCTGGCAACAGCCTCAACGTCGGCGACGTTGGCAATATCCGAAAGCACCACTGTGAACTCATCGCCGCCGAGACGCGCGATCTCCACCGAACCGTTGGGGCCATTGGCGTCTGTCTCAGCCATATAAGTAATCGCATCTTCCTGACGCAGTTCCATGGTCAGGCGGCGCGCTATCTCTACTAACAGTTTATCGCCACGGCCGTGCCCGATGCTGTCATTGATTCGTTTGAAATTGTCGAGGTCAATAAACAGCAGGGCGGCGTTGTTGTCATGCCGGCGCGCCAGTTTCAGTATGCGGGTGAGTTGGTCGGTAAAATTGCGGCGATTCGGAAGGTTGGTCAGGGGGTCGAAGTAGGCGAGGTATCGCAACCTGTCTTCCTGACGTTTCAGCGCATTAAAAGCATTGCTGGCGCGCATCATGTATTGCACGTCGCGACTCAACAGTGACCAGTTAACCGGTTTGGTCTTGTACTGTGTGGCTCCTGCCTGAAACCCATCGTCAATGGACTGACGATCGTCCGAACCCGTTACGATCATGATGGGTACGGTCTCCCCCTGCGGCATAGCACGTATGCGGCGACAGACTTCAAGGCCGTCCATGCCTGGCATTTCAACATCAAGGAATACCAAATCAGGCCGTTCCGACAGGAACAGCTCTATGGCTTCGGGTCCCGACGCAGCTTCTGCAACAATCATGCTGTCTGCTTCCAGACAGCTTCTTGTCAGCATGCGCACGGTGGCGTCGTCGTCGCACACCAGCACCTTGGGTTTATGTTCTGTTTCCCGGTCGGGAGTCATTACACGTTCCGTGTAATTGTTATAGGCTACAAGGCTACCATCCCGCGGATTTGCAAACAAAAAACCAGAATACCCGCGGGCGAGGAAAAAACCATGGGACCGCAGCCACTCGCCCTGCTGCGACTAGCTTTGCCAGCGCTTTTTATCGCGCTGGTGATGTACGGTCGTGAGCTGATTGGGGAACTCAGCGCAGAGCAGCAAGTACTGGTGGGCTATACGCCCTACCTGCTTTGCTGTGTCTGCGCGGTGCTGGCTTATCAGTTTAACCGCAGCCGCTTTATGTTGTTGTCCCTGTATTCAGGCACCGTCTACTTTGTGATTCAGGATCGCCTGCAGGTCAACCTGTCCCATCCCGGTGCGCTTCGGGTCTACCTTTCGCTGTGCATCAGCTGGCCTTTGGCCATGCTAATGCTGCTAGTGTTTCCAGAGCGTGGGATCGCCAACCGGTACGGTATTATCTATGCGGGCGCTATTGGCCTTATGGCCCTGGTCGCGCCGAAACTCTTTAACTTACTCGAAACGTTCTTTTACGAGCCCAGCCACTGGCTACAACTTCGTCCCCAGGACGGCTTTGTCATGCCGCTTGCGCTCGCGGCTGGCTTTTTGGGCGTATTTATCGTCGGCATAATCCTTCTGTTGTGGCGCAATGATGATGCAGAGGTTGCCATTCTTGGCACGCTGGCGGCGGGTTTTATTGTGTTGGCAGGTCTCCATCTGGACTATGTTTCGATGAGTATGATGTCCGCCGCGGCGTTATTGCAGGTGTCCGGGGTGTTACGCAGCTCACACACCATGGTCTATCGGGATGATCTTACTGGCCTGCTAGGCCGACGGGCACTTAATGAAAGGCTGAAAGGTCTGGGTCCGCGCTTCAGTCTGGCAATGCTGGATGTGGATCACTTCAAGAAGTTCAACGATAAACATGGGCACGACGTCGGCGACGAGGTCCTGAAAATGGTGGCGAGCCGCCTTGGTAAAGTCGGCGGTGGTGGCACGGCGTTTCGGTATGGTGGCGAGGAGTTTTGCATCATTTTTCCGCGGCGCTCGGCGGAGGAGTGCGTGGACGCCTTGGAAGAGGTTCGCCAGAGCATAGCGGATTATCAAATGACGCTAAGGAATGCAGGGGAGCGCCCGCGCAAAGCCAGCGACGGTCAGCGCAAGCGCGGGCTGATGGCGACTCGCCTGAAAAGTGGAACGGTTAATGTGACGATTAGCATTGGATTGGCGGAGCGCAGTGATTCTGCTCCTACAGCCGACGACGTGATTAAAGCGGCGGATAAACAGCTGTATCGCGCCAAGCAGGCTGGCCGAAACCGGCTCTGCGCCGAATAGCCAGATTCGTCAGTAGCGCGGCTAGTGAACCTTGGCCTCACGGAAGGCCTGTTCGCGAATATAGCCGGGAATTTGTGCTAATGGCACTGCCGGGCTGTAGTAGTAGCCTTGCACCTGCTGGCAGCTCACCGAGTTAAGAAAATCTACCTGATCACGGTTTTCTGCGCCTTCAGCAATAACGTCCAGATCAAGACGTTGCGCCATGTCGATAATCATCATACATACCGCCTGCTGATGCCGGTTGGCACTAACCTCGCGGACGAAGCTGCGATCAATTTTCAGCGCAGAGATAGGCAGGTTAGTCATATGGGACAGCTGCGAGAAGCCGGTTCCAAAATCATCCAGTGAGAAGGAATGCCCGCGAGCTTTCAACTCGTTCATGCGCAGGCGCGTCTCGGAAGGGCATTTAAGAACCGTGCTCTCGGTCAGCTCAAACTCCAGCCGATGTGCATCAATGCCGGAGCGATTAACGATGCACTTTACGATTTCAGCAAACTGATCGTCCTGAAATTGCGAGAACGATACGTTTACGGCGATATCAATCGACGATAAGCCCTGCTGGTCCAGCCATTGGATTGCCTGACAGGCTTTCTCGGTCACCTGGTAGCCAAGCTTTCGCATCAGGCCCATGTCTTCGCAGGCTGGCAAAAATTCGTCTGGTGTGAGTACACCCCGGTCGGGATGGTTCCAGCGTATCAGTGCCTCTAAACCCACCACTTGCTCAGTGGGCAGATCGATGCGCGGTTGATAATGCAGTTCGAATTCATCGCGGCGCATAGCCTGGCGAATGTCGGCCGCCAATCCAGACGCTTTTTCATATCCGCCGAAGGTGAGCTGATCCTTGTAGAAGAAGTAGTTGTTGCCCGGTACGGTTTTGGCTTGCAGCATGCTGCTGCGTGCCGCCTCAACCATGTCTTCAAAGGTTGTGCCGTGATCCGGGCACAGACAACCGCCAGCTGAAACATCCAGCCTAACGGGCAAGCCGTTGATGTCGATTGGCTCGCGGATGACCTCGATGAATTTCTCAACAATGGCCGCGAGGTTGGCTTCGTCGCGCACATCTTCAAGACACACGGCAAACTGGTCTGCCCCTAGTCTGGCGATACTGTCGGTGCCGCGCTTGCGCGCGTCTAGCCGTTGGTAAACGACTCGAATGGCTTGATCTGCTGCGCCTTCACCGTGCTCGTCATTCAACTGGGTGAACTGGTCGATATCCAGATACAGCAAGCCGGTTTTAAAGTGGTAGCGCTGAGAGCGCTCGATGGCGCGCTCAACGTGGGCGCGCAAACCGCCGCGATTCAGGGCGCCGGTAAGCTGATCGCGATTGGATAGGCGGCGAATCTGCGCATGGGCCTGACCCAACTCGATGCTGTAATCCAGGATTCGGTGCAGAAGGTCGTCCTGCAGTGCGCCGCGCTGCATGAAGTCGCGGGCTCCGAGACCACGCAAACGCTGGCGGGTGGCCTCGCTGGAATCGGAAAGCAATATAATGATGGGAGCGCTGACTTCGTGCTTCTGCGCCAGTCGCAATAGGTAATCTGTCTCGGGAGCTTGAGCGAGAATAACTGCGTCGACGCTCTCATCCAACAGCGCGTCTATCGGTCGTTCCAGGGCGGACGCAGTGACCACGTCAAAGCGGCGGGGTACGGCACGATCCAGTGCGCTTTTTAGCAGCACGTGATCGCCTTGATCCTCTGAAATAACCAGTATCTTGTTCAGGTTCACGATTACCCCTAAAGGTCGTTCACGATGAGTCACTTCTCTTAGGCCGCGTCGCCCCTGGCGTTAATACGGCCTGCCTCTTCATAAACCAGATTTCGTGGTTTTGGGTCGGAAATTCTTTGCTGGACCAGCTCCGCGGCCCTGTTCCCAGCAGATAACTTCGCTTACTCACCATCTTATTTGTATAGATAACAGTAAGTTATATAGATGTATTTATAAAAATTCTAGGAAAAGTTACATAAATTACTGAATTTGGACATTTGTCGGCTGTTACGCACTGTTTTGATGACCGATTTAGCGTCCTTGGGAAGGCCGTTCTCAGGGGATTGGTTAGTGAATCTCTTGTGATAAGATTCCGGGCCGTTTTTTCCCAGTATCGAAGCGTATGAGTATTGCCAGCGATCGACTTGCCACTATCCGACAGCAGGTGGAGGCGCATCTTGATAGAACTGAAGAGACCCGCCTGACTGACGCGGAGGTCTCGGCATTGCGCGACCAAATCAAGGCGCGGTTGATTGCTGAAGACGCTGTGCTGGTGGCGCATTACTACACTGCGCCCGAAATACAGGCGCTGGCCGAGGAAACCGGCGGTTGCGTGAGTGACTCCCTGGAGATGGCACGTTTTGGTCACGACCATCCGGCCAGCACATTGATCGTGGCAGGTGTGCGCTTCATGGGCGAAACCGCAAAGATTCTCACACCTGAAAAGCGGGTGTTAATGCCGACTCTGGAAGCGACGTGTTCGCTGGATATTGGTTGTCCTGCCGATGAATTTTCCGCCTTCTGTGACGCGCATCCGGACCGCAAGGTCGTCGTATACGCCAACACCTCGGCCGCGGTTAAAGCGCGCTCCGACTGGGTTGTTACATCAAGTATCGCTTTGGATGTTGCTGAGCACCTGCACGCGCAGGGCGAGAAAATTATCTGGGCACCGGATCGTCACCTCGGTGACTACGTTCGTCGGCAGACCGGTGCAGATATTCTGATGTGGGATGGTGCCTGCATTGTCCATGAGGAGTTTAAGGCTCGCGCACTGACGGATCTTAAGGCGGTGTATCCAGAAGCGGCTGTATTGGTGCACCCGGAATCACCGTCCAACGTGATCGATCTGGCTGACCGGGTTGGCTCAACCACGCAAATCATCAAAGCGGCACAAGATATGCCCCAGCGGCAGTTTATCGTTGCTACAGATAAAGGCATCTTCTACAAAATGCAGCAGGCGGTGCCAGATAAAGAGTTGATTATTGCGCCTACGGCGGGCAAGGGCGCTACCTGCCTGAGCTGCGCCAACTGCCCGTGGATGGCGATGAACGAGCTGGAAAATCTCGCTCAGGTGTTTGATCGCAACGACAACGAAATAGTCGTCGATCCCGCTATAGGCCGCCAGGCTATGGTGCCACTTGAGCGTATGCTCGAATTCGCGCGCGGCCTGAACACAGGCGTTGTGGGTAAAGCCTGACGGAATGGGCTAACTCTGGCCCCGAGCGCCGTCTATAGCGTTGCGTACGTTAATCCTCTCACCCACTTCTAAGAGAGGGGCGGTTTAGCCGAAGTCTTCCATCATAGCGCGCAGTTCCGAGACGTCTCGCAGGCGCTGGGTAATCTGTGCGGCGGTGTGGTAGTCGTTTTTGGACAGCTTCATCGCGTAGTTCAGCTGCCGTTCCGCTTCATCCAATATGCCGTTGAGAATAAAGTATTCCGCACGTGCCCTGTGCAGGCCGGCAATATTGCCCGACAGCCCCTGAATCTCTGCCAGCAGGTACCAAAGGCCCGGATCATTAGGACGTTCGTAGCTTTGCGCCAGAAGCACTTCTTCAGCGATATGCGCCTGCTGATTCATCAGCAGAGCGCGAGCGTAGGCCATGGTTAATGCGTGGTTTCCCGGGTACAGCTCCAACTCGCGATGCAGTAGGCGGGTTGCGGCCTGGGCTTCGCCAATGCTCATGTCCAACTCAGCTTGAGCGATCACGTACTCCACGCGGGTGGGGTCGGCAGCGATAAGGCCATCTAGCTCAGCTTGTGCTTCCGCCGGTCTGCCCGCTGCGATCAGGGACAGCGCCAGGCCATAGCGCGCGCCGGGCACTGAACGGGGGCGCCCCTTAAGGCTGTCTCGAAACATTTCTGCCGCGCGCTGTGGCGTGTCACTGTGGTGCACCTGCATGCGTGCGCGCATCAGGTGATATGACAGCTTGGGCTGACGCAGTTGCTTGGGGTACTGGCGGGCGCGGTTTTTGGTATCCGATATCCGGCTTTCTGAGAGTGGATGGGTGCGCATGAACTCCGGAATGCGATTGGCGCTGGAGTAGCGGCTGGACTGGAGCATGCGTTCGAACATGGCTGGTGCCGCGTGGGGGTCCATACCTGCACGCACCATGGTCTGCATCCCGAGCCGGTCTGCCTCCTGCTCAGCAGAGCGGCTGTGGCGGAGCTGCGCATCCATGGCGGCAGCCTGGGCGGCAGAGAGCGCTGCCATACCTGCTGCGCCACCGGTAGTCGCCACCAGGATTGCGCCCGTGAGTAAGCCCGCCAGGGTGATCGGCTGCGTGGCCTGAGCGTGCTCTATGCGGCGCGAAAAATGCCGCTGGCTGAGGTGCGCGATTTCGTGGGCCAGCACCGTGGCGAGCTCGTCTTCAGTCTGCGCGTAGAGCAGCAGGCCGGTATGGATTCCAATTACGCCTCCCGGTACGGCGAACGCGTTGATAACAGGGTTGTCGACAATGACCACATCTATGCGCCGATCCTGGAGCTCGCTATGCGTTACCAGTCGATAAATCAGGTCTTCGAGATAGTCTTGTAGTAGCGGGTCGTCCAGCGTCGGCGCCTGAGACCGGAACACGCGCAGCCAGGCTCGCCCGAGCTGGTATTCCTGCTCAGGGGAAAACAGACTTGTGCTGCTTTCACCGAGGTTCGGCAGCTTCAGGTCTTCAGTGGTAGCTGCGCTAGCCTGAAAAAATATAAAGGCCAGCAAAAGCGGTAAAAAGCGGTGCATCACGGGCAAGGTAACCAAGTGCTCCGGCGAATGGACTTTATACTGTATGGGACAGGTGTTTGAGTCGCAACAGAGAGCTAAGTTCCAAATGCCGCGCTCCTGTCGCTATACTTGGCGGCCTTTTCATGAACGGAATCGACAGTGGCGGATATTCCTTTGACAGAGCTGGACGCGCGGGGGTTAGATTGCCCAATGCCATTGCTCAAGGCCAAGCGCGCGCTCAATGGCATGGCGCAGGGCGAGCGGCTGCGCGTATTGGCAACCGATAAGGGCTCGGTGCGGGATTTCGAGGTGTTCTCACGACAGTCCGGATTTCCATTGATCTCCAGTGACGAAGTTGACGGTGTGTTTATCCATGTGATTGAAAAGCAGCAAGCAGAGGCTTAGGCGATGCTGGAGATTTTTCGCAAATGGTACGACCGCTTCTTCTTTGAAGAAGAAAGCATTCTGCTGCTGGTGTTGCTGGCTGTAGGTCTTACCGTGCTGCTTACCGTAGGCGACACAATTACCCCTTTAATAGCGGCGATTGTGTTGGCCTATCTGATGCAGGGCTTGAGCGCATGGTGCATCAATCGCGGGCTGCCCCAGTGGATGGGGGTGAGCCTCTCGTTCCTGGTGTTTGTAGGTCTGTTTTTTGGCTTTCTGTTTCTGGTTCTGCCGATGGTGTGGCAGCAGGTTGTCAGTCTGTTTGGCGAACTGCCCCGTATGATTGAGCAGTTCAGGGGCTGGGTCTCTGTGCTGCCAGAGGACTATCCGGATTTGATCACCCATGATCAGGTCACTGAGATTATCGGCGTGGCGCAGCGGCGTGCTGCCGATCTCGGACAATCTATTCTCAGCCTGTCTCTGGCCTCTATCCCGCTGTTTGCTGTGATTTTGGTGTACGCAATCCTGGTGCCGCTGCTGGTGTTTTTCTTTCTTAAGGACCGCGAAGAAATCCTTGGCTGGTTGGGTGGGTTTCTGCCCCACGAACGGCCACTGTTGAATCGCATCTGGGTAGAAATGAACGAGCAAATGTCCAACTACGCCCGTGGCAAGCTGATAGAAATCCTGATTGTCGGCGCAACCAGCTATTTGGCGTTCACCTTGCTGGACCTGAATTATGCTGAACTACTGGGCCTGCTGGTCGGTGTATCAGTCATAATTCCCTACATCGGTGCAACGGTTGTCACACTGCCGGTGGCGCTGATAGCGCTTTTTCAGTGGGGACTGGGAACAGAATTCTATACGGTTATCTTTGTATACATGGTGATTCAGGGTTTGGATGGCAACGTTCTGGTGCCGCTGCTGTTTTCAGAGGCCGTCAACCTGCACCCTGTGGCGATCATTCTCGCGGTCTTATTTTTTGGGGGCGTATGGGGCCTGTGGGGTGTCTTCTTTGCCATTCCGCTCGCGACCCTGGTAAAGGCCGTTATCAATGCCTGGCCTACGCCCGATGCACCGCCCCCCGGTATCGACCAGGCGCTTGATTCGGCCTGATCTTTTCGGCCCAGTCTCGGGATAATACCGAGCCTTTGCCGGTCGAACTGGGCTAAGAGACCCTATTTCACGTATTTGCTAAACCGTAATCGATTCGGAGATGTGCATGCCTGCTGTTTTTACTCGCCCGTTCTTAACTTTGCTTGGACTGGGTTGTGCTGTCTGGCTGATAGGCTGCGCTGCGCAGATGCCGGAAGAGCAGGCGCTACCGCTTGCGCCGACGAAGAGCCCGAACGACGACAAAGCCTATCGTTATATAGAACTGGATAATGGGCTTCGGGCTCTATTGATATCTGATCCCGATACCACCAAGAGTGCCGCCGCGTTAGACGTTTATGTCGGTAGCGCCAGCAATCCGGAGGATCGTGGCGGTCTGGCCCATTTCCTGGAGCACATGCTATTTCTGGGTACCGATAAATATCCGGACTCCGGCGAGTACGCGCGCTTTGTCTCTGAGCATGGGGGTACGAGAAACGCCTATACCAGCTTTGAGCACACCAACTACTTTTTTGATATCGATGATGACTACTTGCCGGAAGCCCTGGACCGTTTCGCGCAGTTCTTCATCGCCCCGCGTTTTGACCTTGAGTATGTGAGTCGTGAAGTCAACGCAGTCCATGCGGAATTTCAGCAAGGCCTGAATACAGACTCGCGGCGTGGTGGCGACGTGTCGAGAGAGATTGCCAATCCCCAACATCCCTACCACATACTGGCGGTCGGCACGAAAGATACGCTGGCAGACCTGGACAATAACGCGGTGCGCGATGATTTGATCGCGTTCTATGAGCAGTACTACTCCGCCAATCTGATGCGGTTGGCCGTGCTGGGTAGTGAGGATCTGGACGCACTGGAGTCCTTGGTGAGGGACACGTTCGCGCCTGTGCCTAATCGCGACGTTGTTATTGAAGACATTACTGCGCCGCTGATGGAGCCAGATCAATTACCGCTGCAGGTGTATGTTGAGCCTGAGGCAACCTCTCGCAGCCTGACGCTGTCCTGGCCCATGCCGGATATCAACGCGCTGTACCGAAGCAAGCCCCTTAGTTACATCAGTAACCTGATCGGACATGAAGGGGAGGGCAGCTTGCTTTCCCTGCTGAAGTCCGAGGGTTGGGCTGAGGCCTTGGGCAGCGGGACGGGTATTTCCTATCGCGGCGGGGCGGCATTTAACATCAGTATCAGTCTTACCGAGCGCGGCGTTGCGGAAAAAGATGCCGTTATCGCCGCGGTTTTCGAGTACATCCATATGCTGGAAGACGCCGGCCCCAGCGAGCGCATTTATCGAGAACAGGCGCAGCTGGCTGCGCTGCGGTTTCGCTTTCAAGAGAGCATGGAGCCTATGCGCTACGTCTCACGAATAGCCAACAATATGCAGGTTCTCCCACCGCAAGAGGTCCTGTCAGGCGGGTATCTCATGTCGGACTATGACCCTGAGTTTATCCAGAAGCTGATCAGAGAGTATCTGACCCCTGAGCGCTTGTTGGCGACATTGACGGCCCCCGGCGTCCCTGTCGATCGCGAGAGTGAGTACTATTTGACGCCGTATTCGACAGAGGCGATCGATTTGGCAGCAGTGGGGTGGACGCAGGTCGCCAGCAACGGAATCGACCCGCGCCTGCACCTGCCGGCGGCCAATGCATTTATCGCTGAAGACGTGGACTTGCGCTCTGTACCGGCGGAAAACCCCGAGGTGCCCCAGTTGGTGGTAGACGAGCCCAGGTTGCGCGTATGGCAGCGTCAGGACGATGTCTTCCGAGTTCCCAAGGGGGCGCTGTACACCAATTTCCGCACCGCGTTGGTAAGCGATACTGCAGAGCATGCCGCCGCTTCAGAGCTGTACGTCAGTTTGCTTCGTGACGCGGTGAATGAATTTACTTATCCGGCGCTTTTAGCGGGCTTAAATTACAACCTCGGCATCAATAGCCGCGGCATCAGCTTGTCAATGGGCGGTTATAACGACAAGCAGCAAGTGCTTTTAGAGCACGTTGTCGACAACATTCGCAACGCCGCTTTCGATCAGGAACGTTTCGATAATATCCGTGAGGACCTGATTCGCAGTCTGCGGAACGTGAAAACCGCCAGAGCCTATCAGCAGGTTATTCGCCAGGGTCGCAGACTGCTTACCACTGGGCGGTACGCTGAGCAGGACATTATTGCAGCCCTGCAAGCGCTTACACCTGAAACGGTAACCACGCACGGCGAGGCGTTGTGGCGAACCAGTACCGTCGACGTGCTGTTGTACGGAAACTATGACGATACCGAGGTGCTGGCGATTCAGGAAGCACTGGACCCGCTGCTCAAGCACGACGGTAATGCGACGCCTCCCGAATCTCGCATTACCCGGATCAAACTGGGGCAGCGCTTTGTCTATGTCGCTGATGTGGACCACTCAGATTCGGTGCTGCTCTGGTATATACAGGCACCAGGCCAAAGCCTGTCTGATCGCGCCATGGCCGCGATCACCGGACAGGCGGTTAGTGCAGACTATTTTGAAGATCTGCGCACAGAGCAGCAGCTTGGCTACATCGTTAATGCGTTTAACTGGCCGTTAATGGATGTGCCCGGGGTGGCGATGATGGTGCAGTCGCCGACCGCGAGTGCGGCAGAGTTGGTCAGTGCTTCTGAGACATTTCTTGCCGGTCGTATCGATGATGGAGATGCCGTCAGCGAAGCGCAGTTCCTGCGCCATAAGACGGCCTTGCTGGAAGAGATTCTGGATCCACCGAAGAATCTGTTCGATGCTTCCGAGTACTTCTGGCGTGAGATTAATCGCGGTTCGGACGCCTTCGATACCAAAGAGGTCCTGGCAGAGGCGGTCCGGGCGGTCACCTTTGATCAGTGGAAGGCCTGGTATCAACAGGCGGTTCTGCAGCAACCGGCGTCGCTGATTATGGTTGCAGCAGGTAAGCGCGAATCCATACCCGATGGCGAGCGGGTTGAAGACCCCGATGCTTTCCGCGCGCAGCAGCCGGCGTATGACCGCAGCCTTGCCCGTGACAGAGCGCTTCTGAATTAGACAAAACCCTTTGTCCATCAGGGACTTACTTGAATCGCCACTGTGGCCCGGTACAATCATGGGCCCGCGGTATGTGGCATCGGGCAGGAGAACCCAATGACAGAGGACAAGGATCCTGGTGAAACCCAGGAATGGCTTGATGCACTGGATGCTGTAGTCAAGCATGAAGGTCCGGAACGCGCAGCCTACTTGCTGCGGCGTTTGTCTGAGCAGGCGGTTATGCGTGAGACCCGCCTGCCCATGGCAATTACTACCCCCTTTCGGAATACGATTCCTCCCTCGGCAGAAAAACGT
This sequence comes from Cellvibrionales bacterium, assembly GCA_043585095.1. Classification (GTDB taxonomy): domain Bacteria; phylum Pseudomonadota; class Gammaproteobacteria; order Pseudomonadales; family Halieaceae; genus JANQIO01. The sequence continues at coordinate 2,814,695 of CP121321.1, read as the reverse complement.
ATGCCGGGCGATTTGTTTATGGAGCGTCGCATTCGCTCTCTGGTGCGCTGGAACGCGTTGGCGATGGTTATGCGCGCCAACGACAATGACGAGGGCCTGGGCGGACACATCTCCAGCTTCTCCTCCAGCGCCACGCTGTACGACGTAGGTTGCAACTACTTCTTCCGGGGCTACGACGGTGAGCACCCCGGTGATTTGGTTTTCTATCAGGGCCATAGCGCGCCCGGCATGTATGCACGCTCTTACCTTGAGGGGCGCCTGAGCGAAGATCAGTTGGATAACTTCCGGCGCGAGGTGGGCGGCAACGGACTATCTTCTTATCCGCACCCTTGGCTAATGCCTGACTACTGGCAGTTTCCCACGGTTTCTATGGGGCTGGGGCCGATACAGGCTATTTATCAGGCGCATGTCTTGAAGTATCAGCAGTCTCGCGGGCTGGTTGATCACAAAGATCGGCGCGTGTGGTGCTTCATGGGCGACGGTGAGTGCGACGAGCCTGAGTCTCTGGGCGCGATCTCCTTGGCTGGTCGTGAGTCTCTGGATAACCTGACATTTGTCGTGAACTGTAATTTGCAGCGTCTCGATGGCCCGGTCCGGGGCAACGGTAAGATCATTCAGGAGCTGGAAGGTATCTTCAGAGGCGCCGGCTGGAAAGTCTTCAAAGTTATTTGGGGGCGCCTCTGGGACCCACTGCTGGAGAACGACAGCTCCGGCATGCTGCAGCAGCGCATGGACGAGGTCTGCGACGGTGAGCTGCAGAATTATAAATACAACGGCGGCGCCTACACGCGTGAACACTTCTTTGGTAAGTATCCTGAGTCCTTAAAGCTGGTCGAACATCTGTCCGACAAAGACATTATGTATCTGAATCGCGGCGGCCACGATCCGTACAAGGTGTACGCGGCTTACGCTGAGGCGGTCGCCACCGAGGGTCGGCCCACAGTGGTGCTGGCCATGACGGTTAAAGGCTATGGCACCGGCGAAGCCGGTGAGGCGAATAACGAAACACACTCACTGAAGAAACTGGATCTGGAAAGCCTCAAGGCATTTCGAGATCGTTTCGGTGTGCCCATCAGCGACTCAGAGCTGAAAGACGTGCCCTATTACCGACCGGCTCAGGACAGTCCAGAAATGCGCTATATGCGCGAGCGTCGCGAAGCACTGGGCGGCCAGATCCCCTGGCGGCGTAGTGCGTTCAAATCTCTGGAGACCCCCAGCCTGGAAGACCTGGGAGGGCAGCTTAAAGGCAGTGGTAAGCGCGAGATCTCGACCACAATGTCGTTTGTTCGAACGCTGTCGACTCTGGTTAAAGATAAGCGTATCGGCGAACGCGTGGTACCCATCGTGCCAGACGAGGCGCGTACTTTCGGCATGGAGGGCATGTTTCGCCAATTGGGGATCTATTCCTCGGTAGGGCAGAAGTACACTCCCCAGGATGCCGGTCAGATCATGTTCTATAAAGAGGACCTGCAAGGCCAGATCATGGAGGAGGGTATTAATGAGGCTGGCGCGTTCTCGGCCTGGTTGGCCCACGCCACGTCCTACTCCACCAGTGATTTCCCGATGGTGCCCTTTTACATTTTCTACTCCATGTTTGGCTTCCAGCGCGTTGGCGACCTCGCGTGGGCGGCAGGGGATTCTCAGGCCCGGGGCTTCCTGATCGGTGCGACTGCGGGGCGCACGACGCTGAACGGAGAAGGCTTGCAGCATCAAGACGGTCATAGTCACCTGACCGCAGGCACCATACCCAACTGCGTGTCCTACGATCCAACCTATGCGTACGAGCTAACGGTGATTATTCAGGACGGTTTGCGCCGCATGTACGCGGAGAAAGAAAACAAGTTCTATTACATCACTACGATGAACGAAAACTACGTGCAGCCCGAGATGCCCGTGGGTGTAGAAGAAGGCATCATCAAGGGTCTGTATCCGCTGAGGAAGAGCAAAAAGCGTGGCAAGAAGTCCGTCGAGCTTTTAGGCAGCGGTACGATTTTGCGAGAAGTCGAAGCGGCGGCTAAGATCCTAGAGAAAGACTACGGCGTCACCGCCAACGTCTGGAGCATGACCAGCGCAAACGAACTGCAACGTGAGGGCAAAGCGGTGGATCGGTGGAACATGCTGCATCCAGATGCGGAGCCGCGCGTTGCTTATGTGACTGAGTGTTTGCCTGATGCATCAAAGCCGGTGATTGCGGCGACGGATTACATCAAGGCCTATGCGGATTTAATCCGTGAGTTTATACCCGCTCGCTATGTCACCCTGGGCACAGATGGATTCGGTCGCAGTGATACACGCAGTAAGCTGCGTCATTTCTTTGAGGTCAGTCGCGAATATATTGTGGTGGCCGCGCTCAAGGCGTTGGCTGACGAAGGCGTTTTGCCGGTCGATGACGTGATACAGGCGATGAAGGCCATGAGTATCGATCCGGACAAGCCGGACCCGTACACCCTATAAAATACAGGCTGGCGACCCGAGGGGTGTCCAGTTGTTGTTGGAAACGAGGAGCACATCATGGCGCGTCAAACACTGACCGTCCCTGATATTGGTGGTGCAGAAGACGCCGAGGTCATCGAAGTCAGCGTGGCGGTGGGCGATGCCGTCGAGCTAGAGCAAGGTTTGATGGTTCTGGAGTCTGACAAGGCGTCCATGGAAATACCGGCTGACTTCGCCGGCACCGTACTGGAGGTATTGGTCAGCGAGGGCGATGCATTAAAGGAAGGTGATGCCATCGTTGTGCTGGAGACGGCTGACGCGGAAACAAGCCCAGCTGAAGACAACGCCACTGAGGAGCAGGTCAGCCAGGACGCTGCTGCTGAACCTGCCACAGAGCCGGAAGAACCCGCTGAGACGCCGGCGACCACAGCCAATGCAGCTACCGAGTCAACAGAGCAAGACATCGTAGTGCCCGACATCGGCACCGATGAGGCTGTCGAGGTGATTGAGATCTCAGCAGCAACAGGCGACCAGCTCGAAGAGGGCGATACCGTTATTGTTCTCGAATCGGACAAGGCATCCATGGAGATGCCAGCGCCATTCGCCGGTGAACTGGTTAGCCTGTCCGTCAAAGAAGGCGATCAGGTTCGGCAAGGCGATTTGGTGGGTGTGATGCGTTCCGCGACGTCTGCGGCCGCTGCAGTCAGCGCAACGGAACCGACAGTAGCTCCGCAGAGTGAACCGCAGAGTGAGCCGGAGGCCGATAGTCCAGCATCTCCGCAGGCACCGGCCATCACGGCGCCACCCGCTCCCGCTGCCCAGACTACCAAATCCGACAAATCCGAGGCTCGTGCCAGCGATGTCTATGCCGGCCCAGCGGTGCGCAAGCTTGCTCGCGAGTTAGGCGTGTCCCTGGAAGAGGTTCGGGGCACGGGCCCCAAGGGCCGCATCCTTAAAGAAGACCTGCAGGAATATGTGAAACGGGTGGTGCAGGGAGGCGGCACTGCGTCGACAGGTGCTGGCGTGCCACCGGTTCCGGAAATTGATTATGCGGCGTTTGGCTCCGTTCAAACCGAGCCCATGACCAAAATCGATAAGGTCACCGCGGCCAATATGCACCGCAGCTGGTTGAACGTGCCCCACGTCACTCAGTTCAGTGAAGCCGACGTGACCGCACTTGAAGACTTTCGCGCTAGCCTGAAGCCAGAGGCCGAGAAGCGCGGCGTGCGGCTGACGCCGCTGCCATTTTTGTTAAAGGCCTGCGCTAAGGCGCTGGCTGATAACCCTCGCCTCAATCGCGCGATTTCGGGTAAGGACACCTTCGTCTATCGACAGTACACCCACATTGGTATGGCGGTGGACACTCCTGCGGGTTTAGTCGTTCCCGTTATTCGCGATGTGGATAAGAAAAGCCTTTGGGAGCTGGCCGCCGAGACTGCCGATCTCGCTGAGCGCGCCAAGAATCGAAAGCTGAAGCCCGCCGATATGCAGGGAGCGTGCTTCACGATCTCCAGCCTCGGTGGTTTGGGCGGCACAGGCTTCACGCCGATTGTGAATTCACCGGAAGTCGCAATATTGGGCGTGTCCAAGCTGAGCGTGAAGCCCGTATGGGACGGCGACGCGTTCCAGCCTCGTAAGATGCTGCCCCTGAGCCTGTCCTACGATCATCGCGCGGTAAACGGCGCCGACGGCGGCCGTTTCTCTACCCAGCTCTGTGAGCTATTGGCAGACATTCGACGGCTGTTACTATAAGCCGCTTGTCCTAACCGGAAGACGATCATGGTCATCAAACCTCGCGTACGCGGCTTCATGTGTATCACCACGCACCCGACTGGCTGTAAGGCAAATGTTGCCAGGCAGATCGAGCACGTCAAGGCAGAGGGGCCGCTACCCGAAGGTCCAAAGCGGGTGCTGGTTATTGGCGCATCCACCGGCTACGGGCTCGCGTCACGTATCACTTCCGCGTTTGCCTCAGGTGCGTCAACGATTGGTGTGTTTTTTGAGAAAGAAGGCACTGAGAAGAAGCCGGCGACGGCGGGTTGGTATAACTCTGCGGCGTTTCATGAATTTGCCGAGGGTGAAGGGCTCTACGCTAAAAGTATCAACGGTGATGCCTTCAGCCATGAAATTAAGCAAAAGACGATCGATTTGATCAAACAGGATTTGGGTCAGGTCGACCTGGTCGTGTACTCGCTAGCCTCACCGAGGCGTCAGCACCCCGATACCGGAGAAATCCATAGCTCCACCTTGAAGCCTATTGGGCAGACCATCACTTATAAAAGCCTCAACACAGATAAAGAAACCATTGGCGAGCTAACCGTCGAGGCGGCGACTCAGGATGAGATCGACAATACCGTTGCTGTCATGGGCGGCGAAGACTGGCAGATGTGGATAGAAGCTCTAGCCGAGGCAGACTGCCTGGCGCCGGGTGCACGCACCACGGCCTATACGTACTTGGGCGACAAGCTGACCTGGGATATTTATTGGCATGGCACTATTGGTGCGGCCAAACAGGATCTCGACAAGCGGGTCATCGGCTTGAGAGAAAAGTTGGCCGCGTCGGGGGGCGATGCGCGAGTCTCGGTGCTGCAGGCGGTGGTGACGCAGGCCAGTTCCGCGATCCCGGCGATGCCGCTGTATCTCGCGCTGCTCCTTAAAATCATGCGCGACGATAATGCATTTCAGGGGTGCATTGAGCAGGTAGACGGGCTGTTCCGGAATAGCTTATACAGTGACACGCCCGAGTATGACGAAGAGGGTAGGCTGCGAGCCGACGCCTGGGAGCTGCAGCCAGAGGTGCAGCGGCGTGTTGGAGAGCTCTGGGAGGCCGCGACCACAGATAACCTGTACGAGATCACCGACTTTGCCGGCTACAAGCGCGGCTTCCTGCAGCTGTTCGGATTTGAGGTGGATGGCGTCGACTACGAAGCTGACGTGAATCCCGTTGTGCCTATAAAAGGCGTGGTTTGATCCGCTGCAATTCAAGAGGCGCCTGCGATGAGTGACGATTTTACCCCCGGCCGCCCGGTGCGCTTGAATTCAAGGGTGCGGCGTATCACAGCTCCTAACCCCGGCGTGATGACGGGCCCCGGCACGAATACCTATTTGCTGGGTGATGAGCAGGTAGCCGTACTGGACCCCGGCCCTCTCATCGACAGCCATGTGGATGCGATTTTGGCCGCCGGCGCAGGAAAGATCCGCTGGATCGTCGCTACCCATACTCACCCGGATCATTCGCCAGCCTGGTTGCCGCTCAAGGAGGCAACCGGTGCGACGGTGATCGGCGCTGTGCCCTGGGACGATATGTTTCAGGACGATACGTTTTCGCCTGATATCGAGGTGACCCACGACTACCTGCTGGATGCACCCGAGTTCAATTTGCGCGCCGTGCACACGCCGGGCCACGTCGGCAATCACTACTGCTTCCTGCTGGAAAACGACGGTATGTTGTTTACCGGCGACCATATTATGAGCGGCTCGACGGTTGTTATTGTGCCGCCCAGCGGTGATATGAAGCTATACATCGATTCTTTGGCTTTGTTGCGGGAGTACCCTTTGCGGAGTCTGGCCCCGGGGCATGGTGAAGTGATCGAGGATCCTATGGGCACCGTAGATTGGTTGGTGGCGCATCGACTCAAGCGCGAGCAAAAAGTCGTCGATGGGCTGGGCCAACTGGGCACTGCGGACCTCGATGCGCTGGTGAAGGTCGTTTACGATGATGTGGACGTGAGCATTCACCATATGGCAAAGCTCAGTTTGACGGCGCACCTTATTAAGCTGGAGCAAGAGCATCGCGCGGGACGGAATGTCGACGACCAATGGTCGCTTTCTGCGGCGTAACGGGCTTGAGCAAGATGAACCTGTGCGTGATGGACCGGTACGTGATGGACCTGTACGAGTACCCTGAATGCCAGGTTGCTCAGTTTGACTGATGTCTAGCCAGCGCGAGCTTACAATAATAAAAAACACGACACACTTCATGACAAGCATCACCACAAACACCACCACAAACAACACAACAATCTTTGAAGAATAAGGAGCGCAGTGCATGCAAGGGCTGATGATGGACCAACCGCTGTTGGTCAAATCCATTGTAGAGTTTGCTGACCGGGTAAACCCCAACGTTGAGATTGTTTCATTCACCGCTGATAACCCCCGGCATCGTTATACCTATCGCGATGCATTCAAGCGCGCGCGACAGTTAGCAAACGTGTTTGCGGGCTGGGGGCTTGAGTTGGGTGACCGGGTTGCGACTTTGGCGTGGAACGACTATCGCCATTTCGAGGCCTATTACGGCATTAGCTGCTCTGGCTTTGTTGCGCACACTATTAATCCGCGGCTGTTCCCTGAGCAGGTCGCTTATATCGTAAACCATGCGGAAGACCAGTTTGTCTTTGTGGATCCGATGTTTATGCCTATTGTTGAGGGCATTGCCTCACACTGCCCTGGTGTGCGTGGTTGGGTGGTCATGACCGACGCGGCCCATATGCCGGATACGCAGCTGGAAAACGTGCATTGTTATGAGACCCTGCTTGAAGGGCAGAGCACCGAATTTGCCTGGCCCGATATCGATGAAAACGCGGCCGCTGCACTGTGCTATACCTCGGGTACAACGGGCAACCCAAAAGGCGTGCTGTATTCGCACCGCTCGACGATTTTGCACGCCTACGCGTCGGTAATGCCTGATGTGCTGGGACTATCGAGCAGCGATACGGTGCTGCCTATTGTGCCGATGTTCCATGTAAATGCCTGGGGTAATCCCTACGCGTGCCCCATGGTGGGCGCCAAGCTGGTGTTCCCCGGACCCAAGATGGGTGACGGCGCCGAACTGACCAAACTTATCAACGAAGAACAGGTCACGATGTCCGCGGGCGTGCCTACTGTGTGGTTGAATCTTTTGACGCATCTTCGCGACAGCGGCGACAGCATCGAAAGCCTGAAACGCATTATTGTCGGCGGAGCCGCCTGTCCGCTGTCGATTATGGAAGAGATGGACAAACACGGTGTGGACACCCGCGTGGGCTGGGGCATGACAGAAATGAGCCCGCTGGGCAGCGTCAACTCGGAAACCCCTGCCGTTGAAGGCATGGCGGGTGAAGAGGCTGATCGTCAGCGCCTCAAGGCCGGGCGTCCGGTGTTTGGCGTGGACATGAAAATCGTCGACGAGCAGGGCAATGAGCTGCCCTGGGATGGCGTTGCCTTTGGTGCTTTGAAGGTGCGTGGTCCCTGGATTTGCTCCGGTTATTTCAAGATGGAGCCCGGCGACTCGCATATTGAAGAGGGCTGGTTTGATACCGGCGACGTGGCCACGATCGATTCCAACGGCTATATGGCTATCACCGATCGCACAAAAGATGTCATCAAGTCCGGGGGTGAATGGATCAGTTCCATCGATGTTGAGAATGCCGCGATGGGCCATCCCGGCGTGGCTGAGGCAGCCGTAATTGGTCGTTATCACCCCAAATGGAGCGAGCGGCCTTTGCTAATCGTGGTGCGGACTCCGGATGCGCAGGATTTACAGGCAGATGATGTGCTGGCCTATCTGGACGGGCGTATCGCCAAGTGGTGGATACCCGAAGCCGTAGAATTTGTCGATGAACTGCCCCATGGGGCTACAGGCAAGATACAGAAAGTGGAGTTGCGCGAACAATTCAAGGATTTCGCGTTCCCCGAATAAATCCAGAGCGCTTGTCTTGGCTTTGCAGGCGGCTTTCGGCCGCCGCGTTCCCATAACTACAATTTTGCGCCCTTGCTACACGATTGCTGGGCACTATGACGTCTATCGGTATAGCTATTCGTAGAATATTGAACCAAATTCTACGAATAGCGGTTGTCTAGGGCGCGTTAACTATCTACTATGTCGTTCAGGTAGTCATCTACTTGTAAGCGCCCATGCAGCGCCGCATGTTGCGTAGGCGAATGAAGTTCTGTCGCAGCAGGCAAATAATAACGAGGCCAAATCTGTGTCCGATGCCAATACTCTCCCTGCTCTCATAGCCGAAGCGGCCCACCGATTTGGTGACAGGCCGGCTATTCAAGATGGCGACACGCGTCTGAGTTACGCGGAGCTGGCGGTGCATCGCGATCGCGCCGCCGCGGCGTTTATGGCCGCTGGCCTGCAGCGCGGTGATCGGATCGCTATCTGGGCGCCCAACATTTTTGAATGGATTATCGCTGCAATCGGCGCGCAGAGCCTGGGCATTACGCTGGTTCCCATCAATACGCGCTGGAAGGGCTCAGAGGTGGCCTACGCACTGAATATGAGCCGCGCGCGAATGCTCTTTACGGTCGGCGAATTTCTCGGTCAGAACTATCCGGCGATGCTGGATAAGCAAGCACTTACATACCTTGAAAAGACTGTAATTCTGAGGCAGAACGCGGAGCACAGCGATGATTCCGCTGCGCCGGCTGACGTTACCGGCGATGCCGTGACGCCATGGGCGGCATTTCTTGCTGCGGGCGAAGACATTGACTCGGAGGCCGTCGAGGCGACCATCGCAGCGGTAGGACCTGACGATGTGCTCGACATCGGGTTTACGTCGGGCACAACCGGATCGCCTAAAGGTGTGGTCACTACTCACAGCCAAAACTTGCGGGTATTCCGGACCTGGTCGGAGACAGTTGGACTGCGCGAAGACGACGTCTATTTGATCATCAACCCGTTTTTCCACTCGTTTGGTTACAAAGCAGGATGGTTGTCGGCCATTATCCGAGGCGCGCTGATTCTGCCTGTACTCAGTTTCGATCTGGACGCGGTTATGCGGCAGATTGAGCAGGATCGCGTGACGATGTTGCCCGGTGCTCCGACTATCTATCAGTCATTGCTGGCACACCCCAGTCGCGACCAGTACGACCTGTCCAGTCTCAGGTTGGCAGTGACGGGTGCAGCCCCTGTGCCTGTTGAACTGGTCAATCGCATGCGAAACGAATTGGCCTTTGAAGTTGTCGTGACGGCCTACGGACTGACAGAAACCTGCGGCACGGTCACCATATGCCGGCCCGATGATGCTGCGGAAGTGATATCCGGTACCTCTGGCACGGCAATGGAAGGCGTGGAGGTGCGCACGGTCGATCATAACGGCGACGACGTTGCGGCTGGCGAACCCGGTGAAATCTGGGTGCGCGGATACAACGTGATGCAGTGCTACCTCGATAATCCCGAAGCCACCGCTGAGAGCATTACTGAGGCGGGCTGGTTGCGCACGGGTGATATCGGCGTGCTGGATGCGCAGGGATATCTGCGGATCACTGACCGGTTGAAGGACATGTTTATTGTTGGCGGTTTTAACTGCTACCCGGCCGAGATCGAGAATCAGTTGTGCTCGCATAGTGCGGTCGCGCAGGCTGCTGTGATCGGCATGCCGGATGAGCGCATGGGAGAAGTTGCCTGCGCCTTTGTCGTGCCGCGTCCGGATGAGGCGCTGGATGCGGAGGCGTTGACGGCATGGTGCCGGGATAATATGGCCAATTACAAAGTGCCCAGAGTGATTCGAGTGGTCGACAGCCTGCCCGTGAATGCCTCTGGCAAGGTTCTTAAGACCGCGCTTAGAGAGCAGCTCTAACCGTGAGCGCCATCAACGATGTAGAGCTAGACCCGACGGATGAACGCATCATCGAGATGCTCAGAATGGATGGACGTGTGTCCTATCGTGCCATGGCGGCGGCATTGGACTTGACCGAAGCCACTGTGAGGTCGCGGGTGCGTCGGCTTGAGCAAAGCAACGAAATGCGAGTGGTCGCGGTCACTGACTTTCAGGCAGCGGGTTATGAGTTGCTGCTGGCAGTGGGGATTCAAGTCAGCGGGCGCACGCCCGCGGAGGTCGCCGCTGCGCTGGCTGAGATCCCCGAGATTTTCTCTATCAACATAATGATCGGTGCCTACGACATTGAAGTGTTGGCCGTTGCCGCCGACCAGGCCGCGCTCACTGCGCTGCTCTATGATCGCCTCGCCAGGCTGCCCGGCGTGAAACGCGTTGAGCCCTCCATGGCAATGAATGTACTTAAAAACCAACCGGACTGGGTGCCACTGGCGAGTCAGTTACCCGGCCAGGATCAGCAGGGCGTGCAATGGTCTGGAGCGACGCAACGCGATGAGTCGCCGGTGATGCATGCGGTCGCCAGCGCCGCTTCGGAGCCTGTGGTTGAAGGCGGCAGCGCATGACGCGGCAGTTGGATCGGGTTGATCAGCAGATTGTGGCGCATCTTGGCCACGACGCACGCACCAGCAATCAGCTTATCGCTGAGCAGGTGGGCGTAACTGAAGGCACCGTGCGCTCTCGAATAAAGCGCATGGTGGAAGATAAGCAGATTCGCATCACCGCTGTGACCAATATCGATCGCTACAGCGATGCGGCCATTGCCTACGTGTGGGTGGAAGTTGAGCGCAGCGAGCAGGCCGCAGAGGTCGCTGGCAAGATGGCAGCGATGAAAGAGTTCGGGTTCGTCGGTTTGATGATGGGCCGTTATGACATTTTAGGCATCACCATGGTGCGCGATACCGAGCAACTCGCCCGGTTCGTGCACCGTCATATCAGCACGCTGGACGGTGTGCGCCGAACCGAAAGTACCTTGAGTGTGAATTTTGTAAAACATGACTACCGCATGAGTCGGATAGTCGAATAAGGGCAGAACTATGGATAAACAGATGACGGCTCACGAGGTAGTGAGCCAACTGCAGGACGGCATGACCGTAGGTATTGGGGGGTGGGGTCCGCGTCGCAAGCCCATGGCGCTGGTGCGTGAAATACTGCGCTCGGACCTGAAGGATCTCACGGTAGTCGCCTACGGCGGCGCCGATGTTGGCATGCTCTGCGCGGCCGGTAAGGTTCGCAAGCTGGTGTTTGCCTTTGTGTCCCTGGATTTTATTCCCCTGGAGCCCTACTTTCGCCAGGCCCGTCAGTCTGCGGCCATCGAAGTATCAGAGATGGACGAAGGCATGATGCTGTTAGGCCTGCGCGCTGCGGCCTGGGGCCTGCCGTTTATTCCTACTGAGGTGGGTTTGGGCACCGATATTGTTCGCGTTAACCCCGACTTGAAGCTGGTCGACAGTCCCTACGATGACCGTGAATGGGTTGCCGTTCCGGCTTTGACCCTGGATGCCGCCTTGCTGCATGTGGACCGAGCCGACGCGAGAGGCGTCTGTCAAATAGCAGGTCCCGATCACTACATGGACGATATGTTTGCGCGTGCGGCAGCCAAAACCTATGTGAGCTGCGATGAGCTGGTTGAGACCAGTTACTTCAATGACCCGGAACAGGCACGGAAGGTATTCTGGGAGCGCTCCGCGACCACTGGCGTTGTCCCCATTCCCGGGGGTGCGCATCCTTCTTCTTGCAGTCCCCTGTACGGCTTTGACGTGGCCCATTTCAAAGCCTATGCCGCATCCGCCAAGGATGAGGCAGGATTTGCAGGATATGTAGAAAAATATCTCGGCGAAACGGAAGCCGATTACCAGGCAGCCGTCGGCGGTCTGGATGCCATTCGCCAACTACCCATGCCGGTCTATTGAGGAGCGTATTGTGAGTTACAGTCTTGCTGAATTATGTATTTGCGCTGCCGCCAAGGCCTTCGAAAACGATGGTGAAGTGTTGGCGACCGGAATCGGGGTTGTGCCTCGCCTGGCTGCCAGCCTGACGATGAAAACCACCAATCCCGACCTGATGATGACGGATTCTGAGGCCTATATGTTGGCAGAGCCGAATCCCATCGGGGCGCGGGATGCGGATTTTGTGCAGCAGAACGAGTCGTGGATGGGATTTTCACGCATCTTTGACAACGTTTGGTCTGGAAAGCGTCACGCCATGCTGGGGCCGACTCAGGTGGATCGTTGGGGGCAAAGCAATACGTCCGCCCTGGGCGGCAGCTATGAGCAGCCCAAGGTCATGATGCTGGGCGCTCGTGGCTTTCCCGGCAACTCCATCAGCCACCCCAACAGTTTTTTTGTGCCGTCACACAGCGACCGGGTGTTTATTGAAGGCGAGTGCGACTTTGTATCGTCTATTGGCTACAACCCCGAGCGTCTGCCGCGCGGTCGGTCATTGGATCAGGTCGATATTCGCATGGTTGTTACCGACCTCTGCGTATTTGATTTCGGTGGCCCGGATCATCAGGCGCGACTGGTGTCGCTGCACCCTGGTATCACTGCTGAACAGGTTCAGGACGCGACGGGCTTCCCCCTGTTGATTGAGGGAGACATTCCCGTGACGACAGCCCCCACGGCAGAGCAACTCGATATCATTGCTGCGATGGATCCACATAATCAGCGAGCGATGCAGATTAAGGATAACCCGCCGGGCGATCGGAGCTAATCCGAGGGAGCGAATACCATGAGAGCTAAACCATGCTAGACACACGTCTTACCAAGTTACTGGGTTGTCGGTACCCCATTGTGCAAACCGCTATGGGTTGGGTTGCCGATCCTAAATTGGTTGCTGCGACGGGTAACGCCGGCGGGTTTGGATTTCTGGCGGGCGCCACGATTCCGCCTGCGGAAATCGAGCGCGACATCCTGCGCGTTAAAGAGCTCACTGACGCCCCCTTTGGCGTCAACTTTCATATGTACCAGCCTAACGCTTCTGAGATCGTCGATTTGGTGATCAAGCACAAAGTGCGAGCGGTAAGTTATTCCCGGTCTCCGGGCCCCGACTTCATCCGTCGCTTGAAAGATGCTGGCGTCGTATGCATGCCAACGGTGGGCTTACCTAAGCACGCGATCAAAGCCGTCGAGCTCGGCGCGGACGCTGTGACGGTGCAGGGTGGCGAAGGTGGCGGGCATACCGGCGCAATTCCTACCACGATCTTGTTGCCGCAGGTGGTTGCCGCTGTGGGTGACAAAGTACCGGTCGTGGCGGCAGGTGGCTTCAAAGACGGTGCCGGCTTGATAGCGGCTATGGCCTGGGGTGCAGACGGTATTGCAATGGGTACGCGCTTCTTGCTCACCAGCGACAGCCCGGTGCCGCCGGCAACGCTACAGGCTTATCTGGAGTGCAAGGACCCCGGCGTCATCATTCGCTCTACAGCGATGGATGGCTTGCCCCAGCGCATGATTATGAACGAAGTGCTAACGGAACTGGAGCGTGCCGGCCCGATTAAGAAAACCTGGTTGGCGGTGCGTAACGGGCTGGCGTTTAGAAAGTACACCGGCGCCAGCCTGTTCGGTCTGATGAAGTCGGCCGTGGCGATGCAGCGAGAAGATGGTCTGACGCCAGCGCAGGCCATCATGTCTGCAAACGCGCCGATGATTATTCAGCGTGCGATGGTTGACGGTGCACCCAAAGACGGGGTGTTGCCCAGCGGTCAGATTGCTGGCGTTATCGATGAGCTGTTGTCCTGCGATGAGCTCATTTCGCAAATCGTCGCTGAAGCAGAGATGCGTTTGGCTGCGCTGGCGGGAACTGCCCTTCACGAAACCCAAAAAGAGGCCGTGTGATGACAGACGTATTCAAAACCACAGTAAACGACGGGATCGCCGAGATGATTCTGGATAAGCCCCCGGTCAATGCCTTTGATAGTGCGGGCTGGTTTTCCATTGCGGCCGAGATCGATCGGCTGGGGGCGGACGACGATGTTCGCGTTATCGTGATCGCAGGTGAGGGCAAAGGCTTTTGCGCCGGCGTCGATATCAAGGAGCTGGCCGCGGATGCCAGTCGGATCCTCGACGTGAACCGCGGTAATTACGAAACCTTCCGCGCCATTCACCGGAATCCCAAGCCCGTTATCGTTGCTTTGCACGGCTTCGTGTTGGGCGGCGGCATTGGTATGGCCGGTGCAGCGGATATCGTGTTGTGCTCTGAATGCGCGCGCTTTGGCGTGCCGGAGATTGACCGCGGCGCAATGGGCGGCGGCGCCCATTTGCAGCGCCTGTTTCCTGTGCAAAAAGTGCGCTACATGTATTTCACCGGCGAATTTATCGACGCCGCGGAAGCCTACCGGCTGGGCGCGATAGAGCGCGTCGTGCCGCGCGATCAACTATTGGCAGCTTCTCGCGAGATTGCGGCAAAAATCGCTGAGAAGTCACCAGTGATGGTAAAGATCGCCAAGGAATCGTTGACCGGCATTGAGGACGGCAACCTCGAAGACAAATACCGCTGGGAGCAAGGCTTTACCTATGAGGCGTACACGCATGGCGATTCTCAGGAATCTCGGGACGCCTTTGTTGAAAAGCGCGACGCCAAGTTTGATGAGTGAGTCGATTTTAAGCGTTCGGCAATTCGACTGAGTAGAGTTTAAAGGAAAGCGAAGACAAACATGGACTTACGGTTTACAGAACAACAGGACGCCCTTCGCCAAGAGGCCCGTAGCTGGCTGGAAGCGAATGTACCCAGTGAGCCACTGCAGAGCTTTGACACCGAGTTAGGCTTTCAGCAACACCGCGACTGGGAGGCCAAACTGAACGAGGGCCGCTGGGGTATGGTCACCTGGCCAGAGGAGCTCGGCGGTCGCGGCTGCGATTTGATCGAATGGCTGATTTTCGAAGAAGAGTACTATCGCGCCGGCGCGCCACTACGTGTGAATCAAAACGGTATTTTTCTGCTGGGCCCGACGCTGATGGAGTACGGCACCGAGGAGCAGAAGCAGCGGTTTCTTCCGAGGATGGCGACGGGCGAAGATGTGTGGTGCCAGGGCTGGTCCGAGCCCAATGCGGGTTCTGATATGGCGGCGATCCGCTCCAACGCAGTGCTGGACGGTGACGAGTATGTGATCAACGGTCAAAAGACCTGGTCGACACGCGCGGTTTGGGCGGACTGGTGTTTTGGCATGTTCCGCACCGATCCGGACTCAGAGCGTCACCGCGGCTTGAGCTTTATTCTGGTTCCCCTTGATGCCGAGGGTGTAACCGTCAGGCCCATCCCCCAGCTGGACGGGCTGCCGGGCTTTGCCGAGATCTTCTTCGACAACGTGCGCGTGCCCGCCGAAAACCGTCTGGGCGGCGAGGGAGAAGGATGGGCGGTAGCCATGGCAACGGCCGGTTTCGAGCGCGGACTGTTGCTGCGTTCGCCCGCCCGTTTTCAGGAGACAGCACATCGGCTAGTCAATCTTTACAAAGACAACCGCGAATCAGCAGATCGCGATCCTGCTGTGAAGGATGCGGTCATGCGCGCTTGGATGGATGCGGAGTCCTATTCCCTGACCACCTATCAAACAGCCTGCCGCATGATGGCGGGGGGCAAAATTGGTGCAGAGGCCTCGACAAACAAAGTGTTCTGGTCGGAGCTAGACCAATCCATGCACGGCACGGCGATGAGTATTCTGGGTGCCAGAGCGGAGCTCTTGCCCCACGCCCCTGCCGCGGGTGATGTCGGAAGCTGGCTGGATGGGTGGCTGTTTTCCCAGTCCGGTCCCATCTACGCCGGAACCAATGAGATTCAACGCAACATCATCGCTGAACGCATGCTGGGGATGCCGCGCTAATGAACTTTAATTTTACCGATGACCAAACGCTGTTTCGCGACTCTGTGCGCGAGTATCTGCGCAACGAGATTACGCCGGAGCATATCCGTAAAGGCTGGGAAGGCGGCGCAGACACCGTTTGGCCTCAGCTTGCCGAACTGGGTCTTACAGCCGTGACCGTGCCCGAAGCACAAGGCGGGCTCGGAATGGATTTGCTGGATTTTGTTCTGCTGGCAGAGGAATGCGGCTACGTTGCCTTGCCCGAGCCGCTCACTCGCGTAGCGATGGTTGCGGTGCCGCTGTTATCGCAGGCGCTCGCCGAATCCCCCAGCGAAACACTGTCGGGCTGGCTCGAGGGCATCGCAGGCGGCCAGATGCGGGTCGCTGTGGGTCTTGAAGGCGAGCTGCTGGAAGACGCGGATCAGGCCGATCTGCTTATCCTGCAGCAGGGCAGTGACATGGTGGTAGTAGAACGGGGCGACATGGCGCTGGAACACAACGCCTCCATGGATCCTTCTCGCAAGCTGTTTCACATCGATCCGCAGAGCGTTCCCGCAGACGGGGTGCGTTTGGTCGGTGCAGCAGAGCGTGCCTTGAATCTGGGTGCCGTGGCTTGTGCAGCTGAGTGCCTGGGTCTTGCCCAGCGCATGGTGGATATGACCGTTGCCTACACCGCCGATCGCCAGCAGTTCGGTAAGCCGGTGGGGTCGTTTCAGGCAGTGAAGCATCACATGGCGAATGTCGCGGTCAAATTGGAGTATGCGAAAGCGCCGGTGTATCGGGCGGCGTCCGCGCTTCAGGCAGGGCAGGCTCAAGCGGGTTTGCGCGTGAGTCACGCCAAGCTGGCGGCCTGCGAAGCGGCCGCGCTGGCGGCGCAAAATAGCATTCAGTGCCACGGGGCCATGGGCTATACCTGGGAAGTTGATTTGCATATTTATATGAAACGCGCCTGGGCGCTGGCCGGTGTGTGGGGCGATACAGGTTTCCACAAGCAGCGGGTGAGCGATGCGCTGTTTGACAGTGACGTAACGCTTGGCGCCGGCGTCAGCTTTTAGCGCGTGTTGACGAATACAGCGCGTCCGCAAACAAAACGAACAACTGAGAGAGAACACTTGTATGGCTGAAGCTTATATTGTTGATGCAGCACGCACTCCTACTGGTCGGCGTCGTGGCGGTCTGGCCCACGTGCACGCGGCGGATCTCGGCGCACACGTTATCAAGGGGATTGTGGAGCGTAATGGCATTCCGGATATCGATTACGACGACGTTATGTTTGGCTGCGTCGATACGATTGGGCCGCTTGCGGGCGATATCGCGCGCACCTGCTGGCTGGCGGCCGGCATGGCGCAGGAAGTGCCGGGCACGACAATTGATCGCCAGTGCGGTTCGTCGCAACAGGCTGTGCACTTCGCGGCACAGGCGATCATGTCTGGCACTAACGATGTGGTGCTGGCCGGCGGGGTGCAGACGATGAGCTCTATTCCGATTTCATCGGCGATGCTCGCGGCCGAGCCGCTGGGGTTTAAAGATCCTTTCTCAGGTTCGCAGGGTTGGACGGCTCGCTACGGCGACACCCCGGTTTCACAGTTCAATTCAGCGCAGATGATCGCCGACAAGTGGAAATTGAGCCGCGAGGCGATGGAAGTATTTTCGCTGGAGTCACACACGCGCGCTTTAAAAGCGATTGATGAAGGTCGCTTCGATCGCGAGGTGCTGCCCATGGAGGGTGTGGCAATGGATGAAACGCCGCGCCAAACCTCGCTGGAAAAAATGGCTGGGTTGGACGTGCTCGCCGAGGGCGGCACCATCACCGCAGCAGTCTCCAGTCAAACCTGCGATGGCGCCTCAGCAGTGTTGGTAGTATCAGAAGCGGCGTTGAAGCGCTATAACCTTACGCCGCGCGCCCGTATTCATCACATCAGCGTGCGCGCCGACGACCCGATCTGGATGCTGACCGCGCCCATCCCGGCAACCGAACACGCTATGAAAAAAGCGGGTATGTCGCTGGATGACATCGATCTGGTGGAAATCAACGAAGCCTTTGCCTCAGTGCCGATGGCTTGGCTAGCAGAGACCGGCTACCCCCACGAAAAAACCAACGTCAATGGCGGTGCGATCGCACTGGGTCATCCGCTGGGTGCTACCGGCACCAAACTGATGACAACCCTGCTGCACGAACTGGAACGCACGGGCGGTCGCTACGGTCTGCAAACCATGTGCGAAGGTGGTGGACAGGCCAACGTCACAATTATCGAAAGACTCTGATTCGCTTGGTGCAGGCGGCGCGGTGGCGTCGCAAGAAGTACAGGGTTGAGAACTGTTTAAAAGAGGAACGTAGATGAGTGAAATATTAGAAGGCCGTGTAGCAATTGTTACTGGTGCCGGTGGCGGCCTGGGCGCAGCGCATGCGCGCGTCATGGCAGCTGAAGGTTGCGCCGTGGTGGTCAACGATATCAACACCGAAGCTGCGCAAGCTGTGGTTGATGAGATCACTGCTAGCGGTGGTAAAGCCGTGGTTAACCAGTCTGACATCACCAACTACGATGACAGTCTCAATGCGGTGAAGCAGGCGGTGGAAACGTTTGGCGGACTGGATGTGGTTGTTAACAATGCCGGTATCAATCGAGACCGCATGTTTGCGTCCATGACCGAAGCTGAATGGGACGCCATTATGGCGGTGCACTTGAAGGGCCATTTCTGCATTAGCTCTCATGCCGTGCACTACTGGCGCGGCCAGTCGAAGGCGGGCGAGGCGGTGGACGCGCGTATTATTAACACCACCTCTGGAGCCGGGCTGCAGGGATCCATTGGTCAGTCGAACTACGCCGCCGCCAAAGCGGGTATTGCGGCGTTAACGCTGAATCAGGCCGCTGAGCTGGCCCGTTATGGCATAACCGCTAATGCGGTTGCGCCAGCAGCTCGCACCAGCATGACCACTGCAGTCGAAGCCATGGCAGAGCGCATGGCAGCACCCGACGACGGCAGTTTCGATTACTTTGCGCCGGAGAATGTGTCGTCCCTGATTGCCTGGTTGGCATCCACGGAGGCGGCGTCCATTACCGGGCGCGTGTTTGAATCTGAAGGCGGCAAAATTTCCATCGCTGACGGCTGGCGCAGCACCGAGGGCGTGGACAAAGGCGCACGATGGGAGCCCGCAGAGGTCGGCGATGCCGTCACTCAACTACTGGCACAGGAAGTGCCGGCTCAAAAAGTGTATGGAACGTAGCGGACGTTAGCGAGAAACATTATGGAGTTTCGTTTTACCGAAGAGCAGCAAATGATCCGCGACACCGCGGAGGCGTTTCTGACCTCTGAATCCAGCAGTGAAGCCGTGCGCCAGGCGATGGCGACGACAGCGGGTTTTGATGCCTCGCTTTGGCAGCGCGTTTGCAGCGAGATGTATTGGCAGGCCATTACCATACCTGAAGAGCAGGGCGGCATGGGCCTGGGCCAGGTAGAGCTGGCGGCCACACTCGAGCAGATGGGGCGCTTCCTATTCTGCTCGCCCTTCTTTGCCAGCGTCTGTTTGGCGGGTAACGCGTTGTTAGTGGCAGGGAGTGAGGCGCAGCAGGCAGCCTATTTGCCGAAGTTGATTGAGGGTGAGACCGCAACGTTAGCCTTCTCGGGTGCTTCCGGTGGCCGCACTGCGGCGGATATCGACGTGAGCTTCCGTCGCGACGCGGAGGCTTTCGTGCTTGATGGTGATGCGCGGTTTGTCATTGATGGTCACACGGCTGATTGGATTGTCGTTGCGGCCAAAGATGCCGAGTCACCAGACACTGTCGGCTTGTTTATTGTGGCCGGGGACACTGCGGGTCTGACGCGCAAATGGTTGCCTACCATGGACCAGACACGCAAGCAGGCGGCACTCCACTTTGAGTCTGTTTCGGTGTCGGCCGAGAATCGTTTAGGTGATGGCAGTGACGTGTCCGCAAAGCTTGTTGCAGTGCTGGATCTTGCCACGATTGCGCTGGCTGCAGAACAGGCAGGTGGTGCACAACAAGCGCTCGATTCCACCGTGGCTTATCTTGCCGAGCGCGAACAGTTTGGACGACGCATCGCGAGCTACCAGGCGGTGAAACATAAGGCTGCGGACATGATGGTGAAGTCCGAGGCTGCGCGTTCAGCGGTTTACTACGCAGCGTGTGTGGCGGAAGAATACCTCCAGGGCGGCCCAATGGCGGGCGAGCTTGCCGAGGCGGCAAGCGTCGCCAAAGCCTGGTGCTCGGAGGCCTTTTTCTTTAACGCCGGCTGCGGGATTCAGTTGCATGGCGGCGTCGGATTTACCTGGGAGTACGACATTCAGCTGTTTTTCAAACGGGCGCGCGCTGCGGAGGCCTATCTCGGCAACAGTGCATGGCACCGTGAACGCATCGCGGGGCTGATGATGGACGGTGCTGAACAGGAGGAAGTCGCATGAAGCTGAGTTTTAGTGCCGAAGACGAGCGGTTCCGCGAGGAAATTGCCGATTGGCTGTCGGATCATTTACGTGGCGAGTTTGCCGACATTCGGTTCCGCGGCGGTCCCGGCGACGAACATATGTTTGCCGACGAACGCAAAGCCTGGGAGCGTGAAATGGCGGCCGGAGGCTGGACCTGTATCGGCTGGCCGGAAGAGCATGGCGGCCGCGGCGCTTCAATTGAAAAGCAGGTGGTTTTTCACGAGGAGTACGCCCGCGCCGGAGGTCCTGGACGCATGGGACATATTGGCGAAGGGCTCACGGGTCCAACGCTGATTGCCTTTGGTACAGAGGCTCAGCGCGAGCGCTATCTACCCGGCATTTTGGCCGGCACCGAGTTCTGGTGTCAGGGCTATTCTGAGCCATCCGCCGGATCCGATCTGGCGAACGTGAAAACCAAGGCCCGCCAGGACGACGCCTCCGGCGACTGGTTGATCACCGGGCAGAAGGTATGGACGTCGTTAGCCCACGAGTCGGAGTTCTGTTTTGTGCTGGCGCGCACGGATCCCGATAGCGTGGGGCACAAGGGTCTGGGCTTTTTCCTGATGACCATGGATCAGCCGGGTATAGACGTTAGGCCAATCGAGCAAATGACCGGCACCAGCGAGTTTAACGAAGTGTTCTTCGATGAAGCGCGCTGCAGTGCTGACGATATCGTCGGTGCGCCCGGTGATGGCTGGAAAGTCGCAATGGGTCTGCTGGGCTTTGAGCGGGGTGTATCCACTCTGGGCCAACAGATGCTGTTTCAGAATGAACTGGATGAAATTGTACGCGTGGCAAAACGCAACGGCGCAGCGCGCGATCCCGCTTTGCGGCAGCGCATCGCCGACGCCCACGTGGGCTTAAAAATCATGCGCTATAACAGCATGCGCACGCTCTCCGGTGGCGGCGACGACGGTGCGCTTCAGCCAGAGGCCATGATTTACAAGCTGTATTGGTCCAGCTGGCATCGCAATCTGGGCAAGCTGGCGATGGACGTGCTGGGCCCTGAGGCGGAAGTCTGCGAGACCGAGCCTTATGAGCTAAGCCGCTTACAGAGCATGTTTTTGTTTACCCGGGCCGACACGATTTATGGCGGCACTAACCAAATTCAGCGCAACATTATTTCTGAACGCGCTCTTGGGATGCCGCGCGAGCCGCGCGGCTGAGTACAGCGTTAATAGCCACTACACAGTTGGCACCACCGTAACTTGAGGAGAGCGCCATGGCGTTAAAAGAACCGCCACCCTACGTTGCAGGACACAACCTGCTATCCGGTAAGAGCGTATTGATCACCGCCGCGGCAGGGGCAGGTATTGGCTTTGCAGCGGCCACCCGCGCTGCGGAAGAGGGCGCTCGCGGCGTGTTCATCAGCGACATTCACGCGGGTCGTCTCGAAAAAGCCGTGGAAAACCTGCGCGAGAGCACCGGTTTGGAGAACGTCCACGGCATGCTCGCCAACGTCACTGACGAGGGCGAAGTGCAAGCCCTGGTCGATGCCGCTGAAGACGCGTTAGACGGTGTGGACGTTCTGATCAATAACGCGGGTCTGGGCGGCAGCCGCTTATTGGTCGATATGCCAGATGATGAATGGCAGCGGGTTATCGATATCACTTTGACCGGCACCATGCGGATGTCACGCGCCATGCTGACGCGAATGCAGCCCCGTGGTGCGGGGGTGATTGTGAATAACGCCTCGGTATTGGGGTGGCGCGCGCAAAAAGAGCAAAGCCATTACGCTGCAGCCAAAGCGGGCGTTATGGCGCTCACGCGCTGCAGTGCATTGGAGGCCGCCGATCATGGCGTACGCATCAATGCCGTCTCGCCTTCTATCGCATTTCACGAGTTTCTTAAAAAGACCACTCCTGAAGAACTACTCGAAGAGCTCGCCAGCCGCGAAGCCTTCGGCCGAGCGGCGGAAGTGTGGGAAGTGGCGAACGTGATGATGTTCCTGGCCTCGGACTACTCGGGCTATATGACGGGTGAAATTGTGAGCTGCTCTTCCCAGCGGGCTTAATCTGCGGTTTGCGTAACAGCCCCTGCTGGCTGTTGGAGCTGACCGACGTTGGCTTTATACTCCGCAAATGCTTGATGCAAAAAAGAAAATTGGGGAGTTACTGCAGGAAAGGGGGCTGATTCACGACGCCGACCTGCGCAAAGCTTTGCAGCTGCAGGCGAACTCCAATGATCGTATCGGCACGCTGTTGGTGCGTTCGGGTGCGATCTCAGAGGACGCATTACTGCCTGTGCTCTCTGAGCAGCTAGGCATGACGCGCTTGCAGGGCAATGACCTTCCCGACCACGCCGTTGTTTTCGATTTTGTGCAAACCTCCGATATCCAGCTGGACTGGTTTATAGACCATAAGGTTGCGCTGTGGCCTTTGGATGACCCGACGCTCAGTGGCATTGACAGTGACATAGAGAGTGAGAGTGTCGGTGACCTTGAGCTGGCGCCCGCCGGCGCTGTCGAAGCCGGTGTTGAAAGCGGTGCTGCGTCTGATGATATGGACATCGATGCTGGCAGCGATGAACCGCAGCGGCCGGTCGCGCTGGGCTGCCTGACCGTCGATCCACTCAATAGCTTCATCCGCGAAACGCTGGAACGGTTCTATGGCTACGGGCAGGTGACCTACTTCCTGGCCAATCAACAGCAGGTCGAGAGCTACGCTGACTATATCCGCCGCGAGCACGCGGTGGAGGATTTGTTCCAGGGCGGCGACAGCGCGCGAGCGCTGGCAGAGCTGGCGGAAGAAGCGCCGATCATCGAATTCGTCAACAATATGATGTCCCAGGCTTTGGACGCTGGCGCTTCTGATATTCACGTCGAGCCGGGCGATACCAACTTTGCTGTTCGTTTCCGGGTGGACGGCGTTTTGCATATGCGCCTGCAGCAGCCTCAGGATCGTTTTCCCGCCATCGCCTCGCGTATCAAGCTCATCGCCGGCCTGGATATTGCCGAGCGGCGGCTACCTCAGGACGGTTCGCTGACGACGCGGGTGAGCGGCAGGGAAATGGATATCCGCGTTTCCACAGCGCCGGACGTGCAAGGGGAATCCATCGTAATGCGCTTGCTGCCCAAACAGCGTGATGAAGTGTCTTTGCTTCATCTGGGTATGGAGCCCGATCACCTGGCGCTGACCAACCGATGGGTGCGTGAAGCCCACGGGATCGTGTTGGTAACCGGGCCAACGGGTTCAGGTAAGTCCACCACGCTGTATTCCGCGCTGGATGCCAGCAACGATGGACAGAAAAAGATCATTACTGTCGAAGACCCGGTCGAGTTCAAGCTGCAGGGCATTACCCAGATTCAGGCCCATGCCGAGATTGGCTATACCTTTGCGCGGGCCTTGAAGGCCATTCTGCGGCAAGACCCTGACGTCATCATGATCGGTGAGATTCGAGATCTTGAAACCGCAGAAATCGCGATTCAGTCGGCGCTGACCGGGCATCTGGTGCTATCTACTTTGCACACCAACGATGCGATATCGGCGTTTTCTCGATTAATCGATATGGGTGTGGAGCCCTTCCTGGTGGCGGCACCGATGCTGGGTGTTCAGGCGCAGCGGCTGGTGCGTACCTTGTGCTCACACTGCGCAGAACCCGAATCGCTGAGTGACAGCCTTCGTCAGGAAATCATGAGTATTCCGGGCGGCAGCGAAGTCGATCCCAGTCCACGCCGTGCCGTGGGTTGCCCGCGCTGCCAGGGTACGGGTTACAAGGGTCGTTCGGGCATCTATGAGTTGATACCCGTTTCGCCCGAACTGCACGACCTGGTCGTACAGGGGCGTCCCGCGCAGGAGCTGCGAGCCGTAGCGGTTGCCCAGGGGAATAGGACCTTGCGTCAGGACGGCATGCTAAAAGTCGCGCGCGGTATCACCACACTGGAAGAGGTTTATCGGGTTACCGGCACTGAAGCCGAGGCCGCCTGATGAAGTACAGCTATCAGGCCTTTACGCGTGACGGCGAACTGGTCAGTGGCTTGATTGATGCCTCCAGTCAGCGCGAGGCGCAGCGGCTGCTGGAAGCCCAGGGGGTATCACCTTTTCAGTTCAGTTCAGCCCGGGAGCGCGTCGCCGGTATTCGGCGTCGGCTCAAGCAGGATGACGTCATTCAAGCCCTCGACGAGTTCTGCACCTTACTGGAGTCAGGTGTTGGCATAGCCGAGTCGGTGGAAGCACTGACCCAGGGCGAATACCATCCGGTGATCAACACGTTTTTTACGCATATTGCGACGCGCCTGCAAAGCGGTGAAAGCCTCTCCGCGGCGATCGGCAGTGGCAAGCTTGAGCTACCCTCCGTGGTGATGCAGCTCGTCGCGACGGGTGAAGCAACCGGCGAGCTGGCCTCTTCCTTGCGCGAGGCGGTCAGCCAACTGCAGTATGACGCCGACGTGCGCGACGAGTTTCGCAGTGCGCTGATCTATCCAGCCGTGCTCGTGTTCTCGGGCATCGGCGCCATCATTCTGATTTTTGCCTTCGTGGTGCCCAAGTTTGCAAACCTTGTAAAAGGCAACGATGACATGCCGTTTCTCGCCAGCTTTGTCATCAACGGCGGGTTATGGTTTAACCAGAATTGGCCCTACCTGCTGGCAGCCGTCTTGATCGCGTCGGCGATTTTAGTGACGCGTCTGCGCAGTGCACAGTTTCGTGCCCGCGTGCTGAACGGCGCCTCGCGCCTGCCGGTTATCGGTGCCTGGCTGGATGAACGGGACATTGGCAACTGGTCCAGCGCAATGGCCGCGCTGCTCAATAATCGGGTAGAACTGGTGACCGCCCTGTCGTTGGCGCGCAACAGCGTCCAGCTGGAGGTGCGCCGGCAGCGATTGCATCGTGTCGAGCAAGCGGTGCGCGGCGGCGACGCCTTATCTGACGCGCTTCGGGAAAATCGCGTACTATCGCCCACCGCTTACAACCTGGTGCGCGTCGGTGAGAAAACCGGTCGATTACCGCAGATGATGCGCTCTGTATCGACTATTTGTGAAAAATCTCGCAAGGGCCGCACGGCGCAACTGCTTGCGTTGATTGAGCCGGCAGCAATTCTGATAATTGGCGCGGTGATCGGCGTCATGATACTCGGCGTCATTCTGGCGATTACCAGCGTCAATGATGTGGCTTTTTAGAGGTAAGACTTTGCCAATGAAAAACAGTAACAAACTGCATAGCGCCCGACGCGCCGCGTCGGGCTTTTCCATGATTGAACTGCTCGTGGTGCTCGTGATTCTCGGCATGCTGGCCGGTCTGGTCGGCCCGCGGTTGTTCGGTAAGCTGGACTCATCGAAAGTGAAAACCGCCGAGACCCAGGTCAAGATGCTTAAAGGCGCGTTAATGACCTATCGGCTGGATGTGGGCGATTACCCCGAGAGCGAAGACGGTCTCGAAGCACTGGTGCGCAGGCCTCGCGACCAGCGCGCCGCCGACAGCTGGCAGGGCCCTTACCTTGACGATGAAGTGCCCATGGACCCCTGGGAACGACCCTATGAATATGTCCGGGAGCCCAGCGGTTTGCAGGACTTTACCCTCTACTCGCTGGGCGCGGACGGCAAGCCCGGTGGCGAAGGTCTGGATGCTGATGTTGGTTTCGTCCCCGACGCGTCCTGAGCGCTCGCAGGGTTTTACCCTGCTGGAAATTCTTATGGTTCTTATGCTCGTCGGCCTGGCGGGCTCTGTAGTCGTGCCCCGCGTCGGCGGCATCTACGACAATCTTGTGCTGCGTAGTGATCGTGAAGAATTGCTGCGCGACATTCAGGGCTTACCGGCGAGAGCCTATGCCGAAGGACGCGTGTACGCCGCGCGACCGCAGGCGACCACCTCCAACGCAATAATGCTTGCCTCCGCACTTGAAGTGCCGTCCGGCTGGTCTCTGGAGTTTAGCGAACAGCTTATATACAGAGCGAACGGCTTCTGTGGTGGCGGCGAGATGACGATTTCGCACGAGCAGGACAGGCGCTGGCGTTACATCCTGGCCGCGCCTTTCTGCGTGCCGGTAGAGGTAGAAGATGCCGGCTAGGGTACCGCTTAAAGTGCCGCCGAAATGGCATCACTGCGGCCAAAGCGGATTCACGCTGCTGGAGGCGATCGTCGCTTTAGTCATTCTGAGCACCGCTTTGGCGGCGCTGTTTGGCTTGATCAACACTGACCTTAACTCTTTGCGGCGTGCAGAGGCGGTAGTGACGTCGCAGAATGTCGTCAAAGAGGCTGTAGAGCGCCTCAAGCTCATGCCTCTCTCTGACGGCGCGACCGGCGAAATGGAAGTTGGAAGCGAAGCCATTTTTTGGAGTGCTCAGCTGGTTGAGCCGGTGACCAAGGGCAGCGGGATCAGAGGCGGTCTGGGTGCCTATGATCACAGCCTTTATGAGCTTCGAATCGGGCGGCGCCCGTTAGGGCAGGGAGGCGCTCGATGGTACGCCCGGGTGGCCCGCTATGAGCGAGTGCGCAAACTTGAAGTGGAATAGACGCTGGCAAGGCGGCCTTACGCTGCTTGAGGTTTTAGTCGTGCTAACGCTCGTTAGCATGATTAGCAGTGTTTTGTTTCAGGGTTACGCCTACATGATGGGTAGTTACCAGCGGCTGCGGGACCGGCAGTCACTCGAAATGCGTGACGCTTTAGTCACCGGATGGTGGCGGTCATCTATGGAGTCGCTGGTTCCATACTACGAAGGCGAGCTTCGTTTCTCAGGCTCTGACACGTCCTTGCACGGCGCCAGTTTTTCGCCGCTTGTCAGCGATCCGGGCATCGCCCGAGAAATATTCTGGCGCCTTGAGCAACGCGACAGAGGATGGAGTCTAATCTATGAGCAGCCGCCCTTTGAGTCGATGAGTGTGTCGCATTGGGCTCGGGCTGATCGGGCTCAATTCCAGTATCTGAACCAAGCGGGCGAGTGGCTATCCCAATGGTCGAGCGGCGGTGAAAAGCAGCTGCCCGAAGCAACTCGCTTGCTGGTGGTTGGAGCGAGTGAATCACAAGACTTCGTGCGCACGGCAACGGTTATAACGCGGAAGAATCAGCACATTCCAAGTACGGTTATTCTTTATGGAAGGGAATAAACAGCGGGGCTTTATTCTTGCGACGACCGTATGGATGGTGGCGATATTGGCGATACTTGCCGGTATTTTTCACAGCTATGTCGAACGTGAGGTTAGTCAGGCGCAGCGCTTAAAGGACCGCGTGCAAACAGAGCTGGACATGAGAGCAACGCTGGTGAGTCTCCGCTACCTGCTCGCGACGCGCAGGTTTACTTACGCCGGTGTGACGGTGTTGCCCGAAGATCAGGGTTTGTTTGTCACCGCAGAGGGGGTTGCGGATGTCTCGCCCCTTGGTAATGAATTGAGATTGGATGGGCGACTGTATCGAGGCCTTGGAAGCACGGTATTCACGTTGCAGGATCAGGCCGGGTTGCTCGGTCTCAACACGCCACTTTCTGAGTCATTTTTTACCGAGTTGTTGAGGGAAAAAGTGAGTACGCAGAAAGCGAGGGAGCTGTCTGCCTCGCTGGAAGATTATATTGATGAAAATACAGAACGGCGTTTCAACGGAGCGGAGGCCGGCGCCTATCGGCGTGCAGGGCGGCCTGCCCCAACTAACTGGTTTCTTCGCTCACATTTGGAGCTTAGGGATGTGTTAGGCTGGGAGCAGTTCCTGGAACAAAATGATTGGTATGAATATGTGGCAAATACACACGCCAATGTTCTAAACGTGAACACCGCACCTCTGCCATTGCTTTCGCTGCTAATGGATCTTGATACATCCCAGGCGAGTAAGGTTATTGCTGCCCGTGAGCTGCATCCATTTCGTTCGCTTGACGGCCTGGCTGCGACGGCGGGTGTTGTCGCTGAGGATTGGGAGGATGGCCGGTTTCGTTTTTTTGCGAGCGATACCTTACGTATAACGCTGAGTTGTGATGGATGCGAATATCGCATCGTCGAGAGTCTGGAGCTGACACCCGAAGGCTTCTATGGTCCCTGGCTTACGGACTACTCTTATGTGGCACCTTCTGGAGTCTGGACAGGAAACAATGATCAAGCTGTCTCAGTGGTCGCGGGAGATCTCTTCTCGACCACATTACCTTCTTCGGACTAACGGTCCACAGACGCTTAACTGGCCGGCCGAGCAGTCTTTTGTGCTCGTGCCTCGCAGCGACTGCCTGTTTATAACGCTGGATATGAGCGACGTTCCCGCCGGGGCGAAGAGTATGTATCTTGCCCAACAGATCGAAAAGGTCAGCCCCTGGGCGGCGGCAGGTAGCTATTCATGCTCTGTTAATGACAGTCGCATAGCGATATGGCTCTGGGACAGTGAAGCGGTAGATGCGCTTAGAGATGAGCTGCCCTTGCCGATGCGGCAGTCGCCTTTATATCCAGAGGCAGCGCTGCTGCGGCCCCATGATCACGGGCCCGTGGTGCGAGCGTGCTCCGTGGGTTTCGATTATCAGCTCTGGGATTCTGGCGAGCTTGTGAAGTCTCGATGGAAGATATCGCAGGCTGATGACGCTGAGTCGCGCATGTTTGAGCGCACGCTGGGCCACGCATCTGAACACGGGGAAGTAGGCGATACGCCGGTTTGGTTAGCGAAGCCCTGGACCGAGCCACCGCTGAATTGGCGGACCCTGATATCCGATGAGGCCGCAGTGATGACCGCAGTCTCGTTAGTGTTTGTTTTTCTGTTTGCTTTAGAGGTCGGCATGGCAGCCACCTTCAGTCTTCGCACTCAGCTTGCGGAGAGCAACGTGCTTTCGCTGCAGGAAGAGCTGGGAGAAAGGCTGCAATATCGTTTGCAGGCAGAGCGCCTGCGCGCAGCCAATGAGCAGTGGGCAAGCGTGCGTACGAAGCCTTCTATTCTCGAAGTGGTGGCGGAGTTCACGAAGCTCATGGCCGGACAGGAGTACGCACTTCTCGATTGGGAGTATCAGCAGAATGGTCTGCAGGTTCTGTTAAGCAATGCGGAACTGGATACGCGTGAAGCCATCACGCAACTGGAGTCAGGCCAGATGTTTAGCAGCGCTAAAATTGAGCCCGGCTTAAGACCCGAAGAACACAAGGTGTCATTGGTTATCGGAGACGCAGAATGAGCGCGCTCCTTGCACGTATTATGGAAACGGATGGCGTCGCGGAGTTGCGTCGGCAGTGGCAAGATAATCTGCGTTTTCGCTGGCTTGTCTTCGGTGTTGGCGTCGTATTCCTGCTCTATCTGGTGCTGGTGGCAGATGACATACGAATTAGTGCACGAGAGGCCTTTCAGGAAATTGCTGCCAGAGAATTGAAGCTTACGTCTTTATCACAGGTTGGCGAGAACAGTTTTGAAGCATTCCTGACCCAGGAGCGTGAGGCTAAAGCGGCACTGCGGGAGAGCTTTTGGCTGGCGAGCAGCGAAGGCCTTGCCGGGGCGGAGTTGCAGTCCTGGCTGCGGCGCGTGGCCGCGATAGCGGAAATGGAGAATGTCCGGCTGGAGGTATCGGATGTTCGGCCCATAGCCGGAATGCAAGACCCACTGTGGAGGCTTGACGCTGAGATTAGTGGGCAGGCCAATTCTGATGATGCGCGCAGGCTGATTGGCCTGATAGCGAGGTCAAAGCGGTTGGTCGTTGTGGAGCAGCTCTCTTATGCGCCCCAGCGAGGCGACCGGCTTAGCGTGCAGCTTGCTGCATATTTTCTGATTGAGCGGTGAGGCTTTGACGGTGTTAGAAAATCTTTTGAGGTATCCGCAGGCGCGATGGGTAAGCTATGCCGCGGGCGCGGGCCTTGTGTTGGGCGCGCTTTGGGTCGCGCTGTTTGGGTCCCAAAGTGTGCCGAGGGGCAGCATTTCGATGAGTGAGCCACTGTCTTTCGAAGAGCTACCCTTCGAATCCCTTATGCAGGTGCTCATTGACAGCAGCACCTGGGGTGCTGGCATCGCCGCCGCTGAAGTGGTGGATGCTGAGGAGGCGGAAGAGGCGTCCGAGAGCGTGCTGCTCTCCGACCGGCCGGGTGTTTTTCGCCACCTGGACCTTGTCGCTATCCTGCGAGAACCTAAGCTTACAGCCGTAATGCAGCCGGTAAAAATGCCGGAATCGATGCGAGCACTCATGCTATCCTCACGCACAGACGCAGGGTTGTACCAGTTCGCTCTGGAGGAGGAGATAGCTGAGGGTTGGGCTGTTTCTGGTATTGCCGATACCTATTTAGAAATCAAAGGTCCACAGACCAGTGAAATCGTCGAGTACCGCCTGTTTGACTGGCCGTGAGCCGTCCTGAGTGAATCTGACCTCTATGCATACCTTTAATTCCACTGAAAGCTCACCGTTCGGCAGGCCGCCCTGGCGCCTGGCCGGCTTCAAACGCTTTGGGGTACGCGCAGAGTGGGCCCGGAGCCCCCTCGCCTGTTTGCTGATTGCTGTCCTCAGCCTATCAACTGTTGCCTGCAACTCACTACGCGACACTGAGCGACCAGAGACGCAAGGTCTATATAACAAAGAAGGCGATGTTGCCGTTCGTGAAAAGGCTGCTGCACGTCCTACGGAGGCGGCCGGTGATTCAGCCTCAGAGGGTTCCGAGTCGAGTGGCGCTGGCTCCCAGTCTCAGCCTGAGACGCGCATCACGCCGGGCGCGCGTTTGCCAACGCTGAACACGGTTGCAGTGACGACTGATCAGGATTATGTGCCCGATCTTACCGGCGAAGACATCGCGGGCGCCTACAACAACATCCCACTGCCAGCATTTATAGATGTTGTTTTTGGTGAGCAATTGGGTCTCGCCTATTCACTGGACAGCGCCATTCGTGCGCAGTCAGACCTGGTAACGCTTAGGCTGCAAGAGGCAGTCAGCCCAAAGGATTTGTTCCTTATTGCCCGAAGAACGCTAACGGATTATGGGGTTCGCATTCGTTACGAGCAGGGTATTTATGTCTTCAATATAGATAAAAATGTCGAAAGCAGCGATATCCCCATCCTGGTCTCAGGTAGAGCGCTGCCCGAGGTTCCCGACAGCCACCGGCCAGTGTTTGTATTTGTTCCACTAAAGGCTGTAGAGCCCAACAAGATTAAAAACTGGCTGACAATTGGCATGAGTGGGCAGAACGTTGCAGTCCGCGAAGATCCGGTTAGGAACTCAATACTGTTGAGTGGAAAGGCCAGTGCTGTCCAGCAGGCGTTGGCGATGATAGAAGTTCTGGATCAGCCACACATGCGTGGTCGTTATTCAATCAGCATTGAGCCGGCTTATGTCGAGGTCGAGGATCTTGCCAGTGATTTGAGCAATGTTCTCAAGTCCGAAGGTTATGACGTCAATATGCGACCACCCTTTGGCGCGATCCTCTTGATTCCCTTAAAGAGCAGTAACCAGCTTGTTGCGTTTGCCTCAGATTACGACACGCTGAATCATGTGCAGGATTGGGCCAGGAAGATTGATCGACGCCAACAACTTGCCGTAGAGGATGGAATCTTCAGCTACGAAGTTAATAGCACACAGGCATCTTACATCGTGGAGCTTCTTAACAATCTGACCGGCGGCGATGGCAATGCGCAGCCAGCCAGGCCGGACGCTAGCGAAAGTTCTGACCGCCCAAGTCGTGGTGACGTTCAGCAGCGCGCCAATCAGTTTGTCGTAGACAGTAATCGCAATGCCATCATATTCCGGGGCTCAGGAAAGCAATGGTCAGAACTGCTGCCTGTCATTCAGGAGATGGACGAACTCGCGCCTTCGGTGCTGGTTGAAGTGCTGCTTGCCGAGATTTCTCTATCTGATACAGATACCAGTAGCTTTCAATTCCTCGCCAATACGACTTTGGATCGCTACGGCTTGACCTACGGGACTCTGGGGCTGATTGATTCTGGATCCTCAGCGTTCTCGGCAACATTAAATAAGGCTGGCGAAACGCGCGCCATATTAAAGGTCCTATACGAGAATCGCCGGGCAGAAATTCGCTCGCGGCCGCGGCTCATGGTAAAAAGCGGTCAAACGGCAACCATCGACGTGGGTGACGAAATTCCCGTACTCACCACGGCATCCCAGAGCTCACTCAATCCTGATGCGCCTCTTTTACAGGAGGTGGTTTACCGCAGCACAGGTGTAAAGCTTATGATTAAGCCTATCGTGCACAACTCCGGCTTTGTCGATATCGAAGTCACTCAGGAGCTCAGTGAAGCTGAGATCAATGAAACCAGTGGCATCGATTCACCAACGATTCGAAATCGCAGTTTGGCGACCACCGTCACCTTGCGGGATGGAGGGTCAATTCTGCTGGGCGGGCTGATTTCTAGTAACACCAGTGATAACGAAACCGGCGTGCCGTTTTTTGGTTCGCTACCCGGCGTCGGCGGGCTGTTTCGCTCAGACGGCGAGATTCAGGACCAGAGAGAGCTGCTGATCATGATCATTCCCTATGTGATGGAGCGGCCTGAGGATGCAGAGGAAATTACTCGACAGCTTACGAACTCCCTGGTTATCGATTCGAACGCAAGAATTGTTGATCCATAGAGGTATGCTTCTTGGACGTTCAAGAAAAGGCCTCTTTATAAAGTGTGAAATCCATCACAATCCATGAAATCTTGAAGATTTTAGTTGTAACGCGCTGATTTCATGCTATTTTGAGATCGAGAAAGTGTAGTGGAAAGGCGCAAGAGCGCTTGATTCTTGTGCTCGACCATGGATAATCCAAATCTAGCTACAGGGGGCAGGGGACTCTTTACTCCAGTCACTAGGCTAATCAACGTTGATTAATGAACAAGAAAGTTAGGAGTAACAGCATGTTCAATAAGAAAAGTTTGAGTCTGGCAGTTGCCGCGGCAGCCACTGGCCTCTCACTCAATTCAATGGCCGCACTTGATGTGACCAGCACTACAGCACCGAATCGTGTGGCAATCGCTAGCGAATCTGTGACCCCTACCACTACCGGTTTGCAAACCGTTGCTAACCCCGGTAACGAACTAGACGTTCAAGGCCTTATTGGCGTTGGCCTCGCAGCAAATGACCAGGTATTTGTTCGCCTTGACCTGACAGGCGCTACATTTGTGACCGACCTGGCTGCAACCGCCGTGTCTATCGCAGGCGCTCCAAGCAGCAGCTTGTCTGGTGGCTTGGCCGGCGAGGACAGCGCAGTGTTCGGTTATCTGTCAGCCGCTGGTAATTTCCAGACAGATGCATTTACCATCGCATTACCTGCAGCTGGCATCAATTTGGCTGGCGCATCCGCCGACGTTCGTGTGCGTGTGTACGAACAACAGTCAGACGCTATTAATGAAACGGGTGTTACACTATCTGACCAAGCGTTGTCCTCAGCTATTTCAGTAAGCGAAGCGTTGAATGTTTCATTCACCAATACGGCCGCAACTGCAGAAGTGTCAGAGAACTTCCTGTTGTTCAGTGATAACGGTGCGACCACAACGATTGCAACGCTGGGTTCGTTCACTGCTACCGCAAGCACCAGTGCTAGCCTGGCAACGACATTGGCTCCAGTAGTTGTTCTCGGTGATCTGGTAACAGAGAATACTTCGGTTGTTACGATCACCGGCGACTTCTCGTTTGCTACCGATGCGGGCTCTTACTACGTGAGCAGCACGACCGGCACTTGCGATGCAAGCCCCGGTGCTGGCCTATTAACAGTTGATACGTCTACCTTCACCACAGCGACTACGACGGTTGATGTCGCGAATGGTCTGCCTCTCTGTGTGTCAGTAAATGGCACGAGTCAGACGATTCCAGACGCGACTTACTCAGCCAGCGTAAACTTGGTACACGCTGTCACGACGTCTTCACCGGCCTCTACGACGGCCGCAGGCGGCGTAGGTGAGATCGCTCGTAACGGTACGACTGTTGAGGTGGCTTACCTGACAACGTTTGGTGACTACAACCAGCGTCTGATCATCAACAGCCGTCACCCGGTTATGGCGCAGTACAACATAACCTTCCAAACGGAAGACGGTGTAACGGCTACTCCGACGGCTCTGGCCAGCGGTACATTGGCGCCGAACGAGAACCTCGTGCTGCGTGCGAGTGACCTCGTGACCCTGACGGGTGGCACGCGCTGTTCAGCAACCGTTACGGTTGTAGCGCCGAACGGAAACATCAGCGTAGCGACTACGCAGGTGAATCTGTCTGACGCGAGCACCGATACGGTGTCGTACAACTAAAACAGCTTCTCAACGCTGTTGAAAGGGGCCTTCGGGCCCCTTTTTTTTACGATCTTTTTAATGCCGGTTTACTCTTCTCGGTGTATTCTAGAAATGGCGTAGGAGCCGTCACCACAAGTGTGGCTGCGACATCGACTATCGCGAGACACCCTTCAATCCCAGAATGAATAACTAAGTTGCCTAATGTCTACCAGTAAACCTGAAAGCTCCGATCAGGCGCTTAGCAAAGCCAATTCGTTATTGAGAAGCGGGAATGTTGCCGCTGCAGAGCAGCGCTTGAAAGCGATAATAGCTGGCGATCCCAGCTGCGCTGGCGCATATCAATCTCTAGCGCAGATCGCAGTGACAACAGGTAACGCGCGTTATGCGACGCCGCTTCTCGCAGAGGCAACAAGGCTAGCGCCGGAATCAGTTGAAATTGTCTCAGCCTATGTCAAACATTTGCTTGCTGTGGGAGAAAAAACAGCCGCCGAAGGAGTTTTGAACGTGGCAATCGCGCGTCTGCCAGGATCGAAACCGTTGTTGGCGCTACAGAATCAATTGACAGGTGAGAGCACAAAAGACGACTTGCAAAGTCAGGTAAAAGTGCTTGAAAATCTGGCTGAGCAGGAGGCTTATCCGCAGTTAAGAACTAATGCAGCAGCGGTCTTGGCAGACCATCCGGGCATGATTCGAGTAAGATATTTTCATGGTCTAGCTTGCCTGAACTGCGGTGAGACGAACAAAGGAATCAATGAACTTTCTCTAGTTGTCCAACAAGAGCCTAAAAATGATGCGGCGTGGGGCCAATTAGGCATAGGGTATATGCAAAAAGGGCAACTGCAACACAGCCTCGCCGCTCACTACAAGGCTATTGCTATAAAACCTTCGGAATGTGCGCACCATGTCAATATCGCAGTCGCCTTGCTGGAAACGAAGGATATAGAGTCTGCGGAAAAGCACGCTCAGGAGGCCCTTCAACTTCAGGGCAATTCCGCCGCCGCTGTTACAGTGCTCGGTCGTATTCATGTGGCTCGAGGCTCTCACGACAGCGCGCGGAAGTTGTTCACACAAGCTCTCCGTCTTAAACCGAGCTCTGCTGGAGCGCGTTCTGGTCTTGCAGAGTTGGCGTTTGCCGAAGGCAAGTTAAGAGATGCCGAACTCGAATGCCGGCGCTTGCTTGCAGGCGATCGCAATAACGTAGATATCTACAATACACTCGTCGATTCGTTGATGGGACAGGAGAAAATGGAGGATGCCTTAGAAATTACTAACATTGGCATGAAGCGCGTGAGCGATGTCACCCTCTGGAATCGACGCGCGATTGCGCAG
This sequence comes from Cellvibrionales bacterium, assembly GCA_043585095.1. Classification (GTDB taxonomy): domain Bacteria; phylum Pseudomonadota; class Gammaproteobacteria; order Pseudomonadales; family Halieaceae; genus JANQIO01. The sequence goes on along the minus strand of CP121321.1, from coordinate 2,779,026 downwards.
CAGCGTTTAAAGAAATATGCCGACGCGATATCCGAATATAAAGGCATTCTGCGAGAGGCTCCTGGCTACTTCCCTTCCATGGTTAATCTGGCGGGCACCCTTGCCCAAACAGGTCAGTACAGCGAGGCAATGGAATATTTTGACAGCGCACTGTCCTTGCCAGAAGCCAATCCACAATACGCCAGCAACTGGATATTCACGCACCTTTATGACCCTGATCTAAAAGCAGAGACCATAAAGGAGCTTTCTGAAAAATGGGCGCAGGACAGCTTTGCCAACACGGCTGTTTATCAGGATTGGTTGGTAACGCCCGAGGAACCCCTCCGTATCGGCATCGTGTCAGGCGACTTTCGTAACCACCCGGTCGGCTACTTTCTGTACAACGTGCTGCGCGAGCTCCAAAGCCTAGGCGTAAAAATTAACCTCTACTCGACGGTTGCGAGTGAAGACAGCCAAACTGAACTCTTCAAGGGATTTGTAGACGAATGGCGGCAGTGCGCTTCCTCCAGCGAAGCGCACCTCGCGCAACGCATTCGTGAGGACGGCGTAGGCATTTTGATTGATGTGGCAGGGCACACAGCGCATAACCGTTTGGGCGTATTCGCGATGAGAGCAGCACCAATACAAATCACGTGGCTTGGTTATCTGTCCACCACTGGCTTACCCACAATCGATTATATAATTGGTGATCCTTGGGTGATTCCCGAAGGCGAGAGTGATTTTTATACTGAGAAACCACTTGTTCTGCCTAGAACTTATCAATGCTTAAGTAAGCCTCAAGACTCGCCTGAAGTTGCGCCACTCCCTGCGCTTGAAAATGGCTACGTTACTTTTGGAAGTTTCAACAACTACGCGAAATTGAACGATCAGGTGATTGCGTTGTGGGCGAGGGTGCTTTTGTCAAATCCCGGCTCAAAAATATTGTTAAAGAACCAGGTTTTAACGGATGAAGCGTTTAAAGAGCGCCTGCGGCAGCTTTTTGCAGCGCACGGGGTCTCTCCCGAACGCTTGTTGCTTGAGGCTTCTGTTTCGCGGGAGCACCTACTCGAGGCCTATGGCAGAGTGGACGTAGGCTTGGATCCCTCGCCTTACACCGGCTGTACAACGAGCTTCGAGTCCTTGTGGATGGGTGTGCCTGTTGTGACGAAAGCGGGTGACAGGTTCTTGTCTCATGCCGGCGAGAGCATTATGAACAATGTTGGCTTGCCTGACTGGGTCGCTCCAAACGAGGATGAGTATGTGACGCTTGCCACCGAGAAGGCAGCAGATATTGCAGCGTTAGCGCAACTACGTGCTGCGCTGCGCCCACAAATGCTAGCTTCTCCACTGATGGATGCAAAAGCCTTCGCTAGCGATTTTCAAGAAGCCTTGCATTCTGTCTGGTCGGACTGGTCTCCCGAAAAGCTGCGTATAGATACTCTTTGAGGCGGGGCGGTGCTCTTGGCAGCTGGTGTGCTTTTGCCCGTCAGTTTTTTGAGGATCGCCGCTCCAGCAGCAAGCTTGATTAGATGATGGGCGGATGTATCGATTCAGCAAGTCGGCAAGCGCCGTTTACGTCGGAAATCCCCGCGAGGTCGCCGTTTATGGTCACCGTCTTTATGCTGCTATTGGGCGCATCATAGACCCCTGGTCTTGCGATCATCGGTTGCTCTTCAGCTTTTTGAGGTATCTTGGTTTCATCCAGTATTAATCCGTGCTTGCTAGCCAGCTCCCTAGCCTCGGCTAGGTTGTCATCATAAGCGGCTACATCTTGATTCAGTGTCGCGAGCATACTATCTATCACGAGCTGGAGGTTGCAGGGTAGTTCTACATCGTCTGGAAACGCCAACTCCTTGCAAAACAGCTTCACGCTCGCCAGTAGCACATATAAATTGGGCGAAGCAATTAGTGTTGGGTGTAGCATCTGTCCCAGCTTGGCGCGTTCTTCGGCAAAGTGCTTTTCACGGACTTCCGCCCCTTTACTGCGAGCATAGAAGCTAGTGCCGTTGCTCTTGCCTGAATTAGCACGTATTGCGAGGGGGCGCTGACAGACGACATAGCTGTCACATAGCGCCAGATTGAGGACCCCCGAGGCGACGTCAGGCACGTGGGGCAGTGGCAGCATCTTACCCCAGCGGCTTTTCGTTTCTTCAAGTAGCGAGCGGTGAACAAAACTATTGTAGAGCATGGGAAGGTCACCGAACCCCATGCGGTCCGCATAAAAGGCTTTAAGCTGTTCTCGGCTAGTTTGGATCGAGCCATTCACGTCTGGAGTGTAACTGACGTATAGAGTGTTTCGTTGAAACTCAACGATCGTGTCGGGCCACCAGTAGCTATGTGTCTTCCAGGTCATAAGCTTGGTTTGAGTCTGGTCGAGAAAACGCCGGGAGATCTCCAGCGCTGATGGCATCAGCCCGTCGTCGTCACCGATGACGGTAATGTAATCGCCCTGGCAGGCCTCGAGGCCTCGCTCCCAATTTTCAACCATGGTGAGAATATTGTCTGATCGAATATAGGTTATTGGGCAAGATTTAACGGCGTCTACGGCCTCCTTCACCTTGGGTCCACTGGCATTGTCAGCAACCACGATTTCGAAATCATTGCCCTGCTGTGCAGCGACCGTTGCGAGCGCGTGGATAAAGGTTTCTGGTCTGTCGCGGGTCGGTATTAAGATTGAAAACCGGGGTTTGGTCATGCTGAAGTATCCGTCCGTTGGCGGTGGTCGTTATAAGGCAGGTCTATCACCAGCTCTTCCAGGGAGCTGCGTTATTAGCCCAAAGCTCTTCGAGACGATTCTTATCCCTGAGCGTATCCATAGGCTGCCAGAATCCCTCGTGGCGGAAGGTTTTCAGCTGCCCCTCTTTGGCGAGCCTTTCAAGAGGCTGCTCCTCCCAGGCCGTCTTATCGCTCTCGATGTATGAAAAAACTTCGGGCGATAGCACAAAAAAGCCACCGTTGATCCAGCTATTGTCGCCTTTGGGTTTCTCTTTAAAGCTGACAACGGTATCGCCCTCGAGAGCGATAGAACCAAAACGCCCCGGCGGCTGTACCGATGTCATGGTTGCCATACAGCCGTGTGCCTTATGAAATTCGATACTGGAGCTGATGTCTACGTCAGACACGCCGTCTCCATATGTAAAACAAAATTGTCGCCCACTTCTATCATGGGTTTGGGCCGCAGGTGAGATTCCTCACTAATTCTGGTGCCAAGCCCGCCCGCTAAAATAACTGCTTTCATGTGATTTATTTGCTCCGGTAGGAAACGTCGATCACCGCCTGAATGAATGGTGTCGAGGGCCCCTGACTAGATTCGTTTGAGATATCCGCCAGGCGCTACCGTTATCTGCAGCTTATCCTCGAAATGCTGATCGACCTGAAGGTCCAGCTTGCCGCCGTCGCTAGCTGTGACAGCATTCTCACCCAAGCTAGCCAGATACTGCTTCACCGCTGTTTTGGGGTTGTCACCGATTCCCCAGGGCCTGTCTGGATACAATCCTTCTGGCAAATCTTCAACGATAGTATCAAACACCACGCAGTAGCTGCCCTTCGACGTCAGAGGAGCGTAAGCCTCAAGCTCAGCTAATACATGGTCGTGGGTGTGATTAGAATCCAGGCATACCAGCACTGTGCTAAATCCGGCCGCGATTTCTTTCACTTTCGCTATAACATCCCAGCTGGTTGATGAGCCTTCAATCATTTCTATATAGGGAGCGAGCGGATGGGATTCTATTGCATCCCGATTGTGGCTGCGTATGTCGATATCAATGCCTAACACACGACTCTGCGGTTGGGCGGGATCGACAGACACACCCGCTACTCTAGCTTTGCAAAGATCGTTTAGTGCCAGCATCGACGCGCTGAGTATCAATGAGCCCCCGTGAGCGACGCCGCATTCTACTATCAGGTCGGGCTGTATGGTCCAAATCAGTTCCTGCATTCCCACAATATCCTGCGGATACTGAATAATGGGGCGACCCAGCCAGTCAAAGTTATAGGAATACCTCGCGCCTATGCTGGCGGCGGCAAAAGCATGCGTCGCCTCCTTAAGCGCGGTATTGCTCTGGTAGGTTTCAACGCTGCGCTTGCGCTCTTCAAGGAATTTTTGTGTTTCACTCATTAGCTAACTACCGTTTGATTGGCGCCGGTATCGATCAGTATTTCTGCGATTTCCGATGCATAGTTGGGATTCATGATTAGTACATTTGCAGCCTGAAGTCTTGGTATTGCTGACTCCGGAGACAGGATGGGCAGAGCTGCTTTGGCGGTAAACCGGTTCTGCTTGCGAGGATTGATGTCGATTAACCCGGCGATCTGAATGCCTTCCTCAACAAGCAGGTTACTCATCGTTACGCCTTTCGCACCGGCGCCCCATATGTAGTTTCTATCGGTATCTCTAAGGCCCGCCTTGGTCTCACTAATTTCCTTCGTAAAATTGAGCGGCTGGAAGCGCTCACCGCTAAATTGTGTTGGCATAACGAATGACCCAACCCGTGCCACTATGTACAGGTATTGTCCGCCAAAGCAGTAGCCCTGGTCGACAACATCCGTGAAACACTGACTTAGTGATTCCAGCGTAAAGTAGTTGCAGTGCTCGTAGAAGATGTCAAAAAACGCGCGATGTTGAACTATCCATTCGAAGGCAGGAACCTCGATATAGATCAAGGCTTCGTCTCGTGCCGTTTCGGCAAGCGCTGCAAGAAATTCATACGGGTTCTCTATATGTTCAAGCACATGACGCATCACAAAATATCTGGCGTCGACCTGTTGCTCGCCGGCAGAGTAGTATTCCTTTACAACGCAGTCACTGTCGCCCTGATACGCCGGGTCGTAACCGGTTAGAGCGATGCCATCGGCTCTGGCGAGCTCAAGAAAGTGCGCTTTGCCGCAGCCGATCTCCACCCCGTCCCCCAACGCAGCAAGCTTTCCACGTACCAGAGATAGCACGTCTTCGAGATGTGCCTGAAATGCTCGGGAATGCGCCTGTTCGTTCTGATAGTCAGCGTTATAGTCGACGAGGGAGCTGTCAAAGCTGGCATTGAAAACCAGACCGGTCTTATCGCATTGCACAAGGGTTACATTACCTGTGATTGCGGAGCGCGCTGCCGCCTCGTCTTCATAGATGACATTTTGAAACACGGGAATACCGTGCGCGATGTAAAGCGGCTCAGGCTGGCTCAAAGCACGACTCCAATGACGTAAGCTGTTGCGGAATCAGATCACTGCCGATCACCTGGCTAAGCTTGTCCACGCCACCCCAGAAGGCCATGGGCTCATAATCCGGATACGGGTAGTGGCCATAATTGAACTCGATAGATGCACCCCGCTGCTCAGCATAGGTTTCGACGAGCTCCTTGACGGTAATGCCTCTTCCGCTGGCACAGTTAAAAATGCCGCCACTGTTTGTGTATTCCAGTAGTGCGGCAGAAATATCCGCTACTGCCTGCACAGGTAGATAGTCTCTTAGCTGCCGCCCGCCGGACATATTAAAAGCGGGATCACCGTCTACAATGGCCTGCTCCAGAGCAGGTAGAAGGCTCCTGGGGTTTTGACCCGGTCCGTACATGTAAAAGTACCGTAGCCACTGCAGGTTGGCACCTTTTGCTGCGGCGAGCTCCTCGCATCTTTGCCGAAGGCGGTCTTTTGCGATGGGGTAAGGCAGGGAGGGTTGGCTTTCCATGTCTTCTGTAAGGCAGCCCTCAACCAGGCCATACTCGAGGCAGGTGCCGGCGATCTGGATTTGTCTCACGCCTGCGTTGATTGCCTGCTGAACCAGCTGCAGGCTGGCAGGGAGATTGAACGCTTCATGAACGCCGGACCGGTAATCTGGCAGGCCTGACCACGCCAGATGCACCAGGGCATCGATACCACTTCGTGTTTCGGCAAGGCCAGAGAGATCTTCCAGGCTGAACTGCACGAGTTCGGCCTGCTTGAGCCACGGGCATAGTTCCGCTGCTGTCTTGCTTCGAACTTGCGCAATGACACTGTGCCCGTTCGCCTGCAGGCGTGGCACGATATGCCTCGCAAGAAAGCCTGTCGCTCCTGTGACCAGAACGTTCATGGCAGCTCTGCGAACTCCGGTACCGCGACCGCAAAGCGACAGCCCCAGTCGCGAACATAGCCGTGCTGTGAAGTGATCTCGTCGGCCAAATTCCAGGGCAGGATTAACAGCCAATCCGGCTTATCGTTCTTTATTCGCTCAGGACTGCGTATTGGTATGTGACTTCCCGGCAGATACTGTCCCTGCTTGGAAGGTGCCGCGTCATAAACGGCTGTCAAAAGGTCGGGTTTAACGCCTGCAAAATTCAGTAGCGTATTACCCTTTGCGGCGGCGCCGTATGCATATACCTTTTCCCCGCGCTCGGATGCATCGAGCAGAAAGCGGAGCAACCCGTTTTTGCAGGTTTCGGCTTTCGTTTGAAAGTGCTCATAGGTCTCCAATGAACACAGGCCAGCTTCTTTCTCCTCCGCCAACACCCGCGCTACGCTGGCCTGTAGCGGGTGTGCGCTGTTTTCCAGGCAACCATAGAGCCGAAGGCTGCCACCGTGAGTAGTAAGTGCCTCAACGTCAAAGATTCGCAGCCCCGCTGCGGCAAAGATCTTCGCTACAGCGTGCAGCGAAAGATAGGAGTAGTGTTCATGGTAGATGGTATCGAACTGGGTCATCTTTAGTAGATTGAGTAAATGCGGAAACTCCAGCGTCACCACGCCTTCTGGCTTGAGAACATGTGAGATACCGCGGGTGAAATCGTTGATGTCTGGGACATGCGCATACACGTTGTTGCCTATCACGAGATCGGCGCCACCATGTTGCGAGCGGAGTAGCTCGGCCAAGGAAGTGGAGAAGAATTCCTCGACGACCTCCACCCCCAGCTTGCGCGCGGCTGCCGCGGTGCTTGCCGTTGGTTCTACTCCCAAACAGGGGACGCCATTTTCCACAAAGTTTTTGAGCAGGTAGCCATCATTCGAAGCGAGCTCGATTGCCAGGCTGTGGTCATTGAGATTCAGTCGCTCTGTAATCATGTCGCAGTACTGCTTCGCGTGTTGAAGCCAGGTGCTGGAAACAGACGAGAAGTAGGCATACTTCTCATCAAATAATTCATCAGAGGCGGCAAAGTCTTCTGTCTGCACTAACCAGCAGGTGCTGCAGACAAAAGTGCGAAGCGGGAAATAGGTCTCGGGGCCAAAGAGTTCCTCTTCGCGAATGTAGGCGTTGGATGGCGGCGCAAAGCCCAGGTCTGCAAAGCGCTGTTGCAGAGGCTGGTCGCAATGTCGGCACTGTCTCATGATGTTTCCTTACACCGTGATGCCGGAGAAGGCGTCGTCGATTGGGGGGTGGGAGAGATCGCGGTCAGAAACGTCAACAACGGCAAGAGGCCACTCTATCGCCAACAGTGGATCCTTGTAACTTAGCCCGCCCTCGTATTCCTTCGCGTAGCACTGCGTGTGCAGATAAAGCAGTTCACAGTCAGGCTCCAGCGTCTGAAAGCCGTGCGCAAACCCTTCAGGTATAGCAATCATTCGACCATTTTCGGCACTTAGCTCTTCCGCATGGTGTTGCAAAAACGTGTCTGAGCCGGAGCGAAGGTCAACTGCCACGTCGTAGACTGACCCACGAATACAGCGGACAAACTTCATTTCGGCAAACGGGGGTGTTTGGTAATGCAGGCCGCGCAGCGCGCCTTGGCGGCTGGTGCGCGAATGATTGATTTGCCGGATGCTTCGGCCGGATAAAAGCGGTTCTAGCGCGCCGTCACAAAAGCAGCGCATAAAGCTACCACGATGATCCTCGAAGGCTGATAGCTGCACGACCGATAGGCCATCGATGGCGGTGGGAGCAATTTTCATACTGAGGTTTCGTAACACTCAATTTGGCGCAGACTGATCTCGCGCATGTCTTCCCCGTTAGCGGCGGCGGTGTGCCACTCCGCAATCGTGCTCAAAGCCGTGTCAATGTTCCATCTGGGCCTCCAACCCAGCTGTGACTTGGCCTTACTACAATCTAGACATAACAGGCCGGCTTCGTGGGGGTTGGCTGACGCATCCTGAGTCCACTGCAGCTCGAACCCCGGTAACCTTGAAAAACGGTCAACAATGTCTCGCACAGGCAGCATGTCAGACTCTTCTGGTCCGAAGTTCCAGGCATCTGCGTAGCGTGTGGGGTCCATTAATAGCTTTTCTGCCAGGAGTAAATACCCGTGCAGCGGCTCTAGAACGTGTTGCCAGGGTCGAACAGCGCCCGGGTTGCGTATTGCAACCTCTCGCTGCAATTGGCTATCACGAATCAGGTCCGGTAGGAGACGGTCCTGAGCCGTGTCGCCGCCGCCTATGACGTTCCCGGCTCGCGCTGTTGCGAGGCCAATAATGCGATCACTGTCAGCGCCCAAAAACGAGCTTCGGTAGGATGCGGTGAGAATTTCTGCACAGCCCTTGCTGCTGCTGTAGGGATCAAACCCCCCCATAGGGTCAGACTCGGTGAAAGGCTTGCCATCTTCCCGGTTCTCGTAGCATTTATCTGAGGTGACCACGACAATGGCCGCTGTCGACTTGGCGAACCTGCAGGCCTCGAGCACATTTAGCGTGCCCATCACATTCGTTGCATAGGTCTCGACCGGGTCCAAATAGGAGGGGCGCACCAGAGACTGGGCGGCCAGATGAAAAACGACTTCGGGTTGAAAGTCAGCGATGTGCCTTTTTAGCACCGCCAAATCTCGTATGTCACACCGGATATCAGCGATGCCGTCGTTAACCTTAGCTGCAGTAAAAATGCCTTCTGCATACGGGGCCTGTGCGATACCCATGACTTTCGCACCAGAAGCTTGAAGCCACAGCGTTAGCCAGGCACCTTTGAAGCCAGTATGTCCCGTTACTACAACGTTTTTATCCTGCCAGAATCTCATGGAGTGCTGGCAGAAATATTGCTGTGGGGATGTTGGAGGTTGTGAGAATATCTAGAAAGCAATTCTAAGGGCCAAATGGCTTAACACGCTGGTTATGGTAGCAGCTATCTGCCGCAGAAAATAAACCTAAGCGTTGCGTTTGCATTCCGGTTCCGGTGCTATGGTGCATAATTATCGGTAACCTGACCTCGCTAATTCATAGCGATTTCTGGCAAGAGAGACTCGGGCTTTTAGTAGGACTTGGGCCGATCCGTTAATGCCTATCAGGGCCATGTGTTTTGACTCGAAGTATGGCCGTTGTCTTTGCGACCAGCTGCAGCGAAAGTTTGTACGTATTCGCGATGTGACTCAGATAGAGATGTTATAGAACGGTATGCGACAAATACTTTTCCATCGTAATTTTGATCAGTACTCAGGTGGTCAACAGAAAGTGCTGGATTACTTTGAGCACTGTGCGGCTCGTGATGACGTCGCTGGTCGCATTTTTTGGGCGGCGGGCTCACAGGATTTTGAGTCTACGGTTTGGAGTGATCACCAAAGCAGACGCGTTGACGAATACGCGCCTGCTGATTATGACGCTGTGTTCCTGGCAGGAATGGATTGGCAGGCGTATTTGCCCAGGCGACCGCGTGACGGCACCCAGCCCGTTATCAATCTGATCCAGCACGTGCGCCACGCAGACCCCAGCGCCAATGTGTATCCCTTTCTTGAAGAACGGGCGCTGCGAATCTGTGTGAGCAGAGAGGTCGAGCAGGCAATACAGGCAACCGGCCGCGTCAATGGCCCTACCTTTGCTATTCCCAACGGAATCGATCTCGATGCGTTAATCGAGCGGCGACGGCGCAAGACGCCCGGGTCGGTGTATATCCTTGGCAATAAGCAGCCGGAGCTAGCGCGAGAGCTGGAGGGTCAGCTACGCGAGAAAGGCATTCAGGTCACTTGCCATGCGGAACACGTGTCTCGCGACGCTGTCCTCACTGGCTTGGCAGAGGCCGATATTGCGGTGCTGCTGCCTCATAGAACCGAGGGTTTTTATTTGCCCCCGCTTGAAGCGATGGCGCTGGGCGCGCTCGCGGTTGTCCCGGATTGCGTTGGCAATCGGGGGTTTTGCCGCGATGAAGAGACCTGCCTCATGCCTGAGCCCGATGTCGATGCGCTACTGGATGCGGTGATAAAAGCGACCTCCATGCTCGGAAGTGATGCTGGCAAGGCCTTACGCGACCGGGCTCAGGTGGTGCTTGCAAATCATACGCTGGCGCGAGAACGCGACGCGTTCCATCGCATTCTCGACAAACTCGACGCCCTGTGGTCCGCGGATGCATAGTAATAGCATCGTGCTAACCGGCGTGCCGCGCGCCGGTACGTCGCTGGCCTGCCGGTTGTTGGATGCTGAGGCCAATACCGTCGCATTGTCGGAGCCCTTCAAGCTGGCAGAATTTGAATCCCTGTCGTCACCCACTGCCGCTGTGAGTTATCTGGACAAGCGCATCGACGCGGTGCGCATTGAACTCTTGGCAACAGGCGTGGCGCCATCGACCCATCTTCAGGGTGCGCTAAGTGACGCACGAGTGGCCGCCGCGGCCGCTGAGGGTGGCTTACGCCGACCGCAGGGAGAGCAGAGCAGTCGACAAGTTGAGAAGCCGCTTCCTGAAAACTTCAGGCTAGTGATAAAGCACAATGCGTTGTTTGCGGCGCTGCTGCCGGATCTGAGTCCACGCTATCGATGCGTTGCTCTGGTGCGCAATCCTTTAGCCGTGCTGGCGTCCTGGCAGACCGTCGATTTGCCCGTTAACCGTGGGCGGGTGCCCGCCGCTGAGTTGTTCGACGAGGGCTTAAGAAAAAAGTTGGATGCGCAGCAGGATACGCTGTTGCGACAGCTTGATATTCTCGATTGGTTCTTCTCAAGCTACCAACAACACCTGCCAATGGCGCAGGTCGTCCGCTACGAAACCATGATCGAGAGTGACGGTATAGCTTTGTTTGACGCTGTCGATATTGAGAATGTCGAGATTGTTGAGGAACACAGCCTCCAAAGTCACAACAACAATAGCCTGTACCGCGCTTTGGATATCTCCACACTGGCGGCGGCGACGCTGGCATATAAGGGCAGTTGGGGGACGTTGTACTCGCAAGCCGATATTGAAGAGGCGGCCAGTCAGCTGGAAGATCAATCATGAAAAAGCTCGATTTCATGATCGTCGGTGCGCAGAAATGTGGCACGACGGCTCTGGCGCAATTCTTGAGCCAACATCCTGATATTGGCATGGCTGAGCCTAAAGAGGCGCACGCGTTTGATCACGAGGATTACGCAAATGCCTGGACTGACGAGTTATTAGATGAATATTACGGCGCGTATTTCACTCATTTGGTGAACGAAACACAACTCGGTGAAGCAACGCCTATCTATGGCTATCTCGCCGACGCGCCACAGCGTATCGGCCGCTGGCAGCCCAAAATGAAAATCATTTTCATACTCCGTGATCCTGTAGAGCGCGCCTGGTCGCACTACCAGATGGCTGTCAGCAGCGGCTTTGAAAATTTGCCCTACTGGTTGGCCTTATTGGTAGAGCCGCTGCGCCTGTGGCTTTGTGCCAGTCCCCTTGCACCTCACTCGGCGGTTCGGGAGAACAGCTATCGCAGTCGCGGGCTTTACGGTAAGCAGCTACGACGTTACCTCAGCGTTTTTCCCAGAGAGCAAGTGTTGGTGGTTCGCAGTGAGGATCTAGCCCAGTCACATGACCAAACACTGTCCGATGTGTTCTCGTTTCTCGGAGTGTCGGAAAGCGTGAGCGTGCCCGCAGACAGAGTGAATCAGGGCGTTGGCGTCCCTGCGCCGGGTCTGTGCAGTGCATTGTTGCGACTAAGCTATGGCGTGGATTTGTTTCGACTTGGGCGTCTTGTGAACTTCCCGGTAGGCGGCTGGCGGTTAGGGCGGTTAGGCTGGTTAGCGCGACGGAAGCCCTAGCGCATCTTCGACGCTTTTATTCTCGTCCCGCCATATCAGTGCGCGCCGACGAAATCCCATCTAAACGATTTGCGATTTTGTCACCCATGCTGGCGGGGGAAAACTCTGATGCCATGTGCTCCCGCGCGGTATTGCCGATTTGGTCAGCAAGCTTCGGCTCCAAACACAGTTTACGAATCAGCGTTGCAGCGTGCGCGACATCAGGCTCTGCCCACTGTTGTCCGGCCTGATAGGGACCATGGTCCTGATCAAGCTCAACGAGGTGGCTATCGACAAGTAGCGCATTGTCCTCATTCATAAATTGCATGTTGCCGGACCAGTTGGTGGCAATGGCTACTTTGCCTAGCCGCATGGCTTCGGCGAGACCGAAGCCAAAGCCCTCTGATCGGTGCAGGGAGATGAAGGCATCTGCCGTCTGTATTAATTGGTCTATCTGCTCCCGTTTCAGGTAACCCTCCAGCAAGTGGAGAGCAGGATTAGCGCTGACGCACTGCCGCAAGGCGGCGCCGTGATCAGGCGCTTTGTCCAGATTGCTCACTTTGATCAGCAGGTGTGCGTCGATATCACCTGCGGCTGTAGCCTGCAAAAAGGCCTCTATTGCGGCTTGCGGATTCTTGCGCTCAGGCACGCTGAGCGCGTCGTACATGGTCAGCAACACTGTGACGCCGTCCGGTATCCCTATGTGGGTGCGATCCGCCGCCGGCAAAGGCTGCGGAAGGCTTACGCAGTGGGGGATGCAGACTACCGGTATATCAGCCTTGGCAGCGATAGCTGTCCTGCAGAATTCCGACGGCACCCAAATTTCATCGAGCAGTTGCATCGCAGGTAGCCACTGGTCCGGGAACTCCGGCAGCTCCCAGGCCCAATACCCGATGTTGTAGTGACCCCGCAACACCTCGTTACCGAGATTCTCTATGGCGTTGACAGTCTCGTCGGCGTTGATATGAAACAGGTTAACGTTATAACGAGGTTCATTGGCCAGATCATCTGGAAGGCTGGCTTCCATCCGGGAAATATTGCCTTCGCGGAAGTCGACGGCCGCAATGGGTATGCCTGCCGCCAGCATGGCATCGATGTTGGCGCGCGCAGATTGACCAATACCGCTCTCGGCTCGCAGGTACCCGTAGAGATTAACGCCGCCGGGAAGGTCGGGGTCTTTGGGGCCGCGCGCTGCCGACTGTGCTGCTTCTGTCGGCACGGTGGTGGCGAGTCGCTCTACCAATCTCACGTGGACCCGGTGGCGAATAGCGGGCGGCAATAGTGGTCGCACAATGTGCCGATAACGCCAGGCCGCGCGATAGAGCAAGCCGTTGACGCGTCGCTTCGCGCGTTGCCAAAGCGAACCCTGGACGTCACCGGTCCCGAGTTCGTTCAGGGCGTTTCGGACCGGTGCGATGAAGGGTTCCTCAAAGCCGGCCTGCTCGGCAGCGCTTTGTATATACCAGTCCGCAAAGCGCTTGCCATAGGCACCGCGCAGGTCTGGAAAGGCCTCCTGTAAGTCGGGCCGTGCCTGATAAAGCTTGTAGGCCAGGCGCGTAATCCAGGGAAGATTGGTCCCGTTCAGGGTTATTGGCTCGTTGAGATAACCCATGTAATTCGCGCAGCCGCTGGGTTCATAGGGGTCGTCCTGGCTATTTTCCCAATCGTAATCCTCTCGGTACACGTAGCGGGCAAACTCGGGGATGGTCGTTCCGTCGGCAAAACGGCCATAACAGTAGGGCAGGCTGCGGACCGTGGCCTCTCCGTTTGCGGCTAGCGCCTCGGCATAGTCCTTGCACAGCTCTTCTACAACAGGTCCTGCGGATTGCTTGGTAAAACGATTCTGGTGCTTACTCAGGGTTTTTGCGGATCCGGAGAATCCAGAAAAGTGGAAAAAGGTCAGCGGCTGCCCGTCAACCAATACGGCATCATCAACGACGCTTAGCGCACGATGCTTCAGGTTCCAGTAGGCCACATTCCAGCCGGAATGCCGTTCAATATGCACACCGGGATACATCCCGGGCACCAGGTCCATCCACTTCTGGTCAACAAACAGACCGCGCTCCAGGTCGACCACGCAATCGGTGTACAGCTTATCTTCCCACCAGTGGGCGAAGTGCTGCATGTCTTCCGTATTGCGAAGTGCAATGAAACCCAGGTTGTAGCTTCCGCTAACCAGAATATTGAGTTCACTGGGGAGCTTGTCGTCATCCAGCGGCCCGGTGAGATGGGGTGTTAGCAGCATCTGATGGCTGAATCCAGCAAGGCAAGCATCTCCTCGATAGGGCGATAGATGCGTATGTCAGGATCGAAATAGATCACCTTGGTGTAGCCCTGCTGGAACAGCGCCGAAATGATGTAAGGCTTGATAGCCGTATTCAGCTCAAGAATCGTGTAGCGAAATATAAATTTCTTGAGGTCGGGGATAGGCAGTGACAGTAAATCGATTAGCTCGAAGTTCTCCGAGCTGAAATCAAAATCGCCGCGCTCGTCGCACAGGCCAACGATGCGGTCGGCGTCCGGTGCGAAGGCTTCCACGCTACTCATCAGCGTGCGCGCATAGTGCAGGTAATTGCGCGAGACGATCGTAAAAATGCAGGTCCGTTCCATGGGGGTGTCTCTATTCATTGCCGCTTAACATGCCCCGCAGACGTATTACGTGTCGGTAGCGATGCTGGAAGTCTTCTAATTTTGCCTTGGTGCTGGCTAACTCAGCTTCCTTCGCTTCGATGTGTTTGAGCAGAGACGCGGTGTACTCCTCTCTGCGCGCGATGTCTTCTTCGAAGGACTGCTGAGTTTCGGCCAGCTGTTGCTGCGCCGTTTCGAGCGCGGCTTCCAAAGAGCGGGCATAGTCCTCGCGTTTGGCAAGCTCCTCTTCCATTGCGGCAATGTACGTGCGCCCTGTGGCCAACTCTGCGGCCAGCGCGCCGGCATGTTGCTTGGCATCCTGGGTCTGGGCAAACAGCGCCTGCTCACGAGCGGTGCCTGCCCTTTGCTCATCTGTTGCCGGCAGATGTTTGGCCGCGAGGGCTTGCTCCAGTGACGCGGCCGTCGTCAGCAAGGGTGTTATCTGCGATAACATATCCGTTGGCAGTTTCTCAGTATCGCCTCGTTGATAGTCATACAGCGGAACCGCCCAGGCATCATCTGAATCAAGCGGAATATCGTGATGTTTTAGCGCCGCATCGGGCAAAGAATGATCGCTGTTTGGCATTACTACCCCCAGCTGCGATTGCAGTCGCTGCAGGCAGCTCGCTGGGTCTTTTAGCAAGTCCTCGTAGGAAACCCCAAAGCGGGGCAGCCCTTCAGAACTCGCTAACAAGTCAGCTCCGTAGCGCAGCCAAAGCGCTCGAGCCTGCATAGGGCCCATACTGTCACGTGCCTCTAAGGAGGCCGCCACTTCGGTAACAGGTCGACCGATACAGGCCACCGCCGGTGAAAATCCGCACTCTGCAAGTACACCCTTCCAAAATGGCAGCAGGCGGCATAGCCGGGGATCCTTAATACAGATGGTCCCAGCGTCGCCGAACTCGGCGTCCAGAATGGAGCGCAGCTTTTCGGCCTGTCCCGTCAATCGTTCGTCTTCAATCCAATTGTCGGGCAGAGGCCCCCAACTTGCCCAGGTCTGGCCCAAAAGGTTCAAAAGGGACTCGTTGAAGTCAACGATGGCCTGATTTTCCCAAAAGCCCTTGGGGTTGTCGGGTGCTGCGGCCATGAGGTTTTCGCCCAGAGAAACTCCGGATGCGGCAATCAGACCACTCAATAGCGAGGTACCGCTGCGGTGCATGCCCAGCACTAATAAAGCTGTCTTGGTAGCGCCTGTGTTGGTCGCACCAGAGCGGTTGTCACTGTGCTCAGAGGTCATGCGTGGCTTCGATTTGTGGGATAAAAGGGCTGCAAATAAGCAAGCATGAGATGGTAAACGATAAAGCAAAGCGCCACTAGGGCGACTGGTGGCGGCTCATGGCATGTGGCTGCGTTCTCAGGCCACAAAAACCCGCTTTCGCTTTGCGTTGGGCTTACCATCTAAGGATAATCGCGACACCAGCCCTCCATTCCTCCACTCTTCCAGACGCACTTTATGAAGGTTCTACACGTTTACCGAACCTATTTCCCGGATTCTCAGGGCGGCCTCGAGGAAGTTATTCGCCAGATTTGTTTCCACACCCGTGACCACGGCATTGAAAGTCGTGTGTTCACCCTTAGCCCTCATCCTGAGCCTGCGCTGATCGAATCGCCAGAGGCTCTTATCGTCCGGGTCAAACAGAGTTTTGAAATCGCGTCCTGTGGTTTCACCTTCAGCGGTATCGCAGAATTCAAGCGTCAGGTCGCCTGGGCCGATATCGTGCACTACCACTTTCCGTGGCCCTATGCGGACATACTGCATGCTGCGGCGGGCTACCCGGCATCCGCGGTGGTGACCTATCACTCCGATATTGTCAGGCAAAAAGCCTTGTTCTATTTTTATCGACCGCTCATGGATCGCTTTTTGGGCAGCGTTGAGCGCATCGTGGCCACCTCTCCCAACTACTTTGCAACCAGCGATGTGCTAAGCCGCTTTAGTAGCAAGGTTGATATTGTTCCCATCGGCATTGACCGCCCGAAGGGGGCAGATTTGCGTCCGGAGGACTCCGCCTTTCAGCAGGTCGAGGCTGAATATGGCAGAGGCTTTTTCCTGTTCGTGGGCGTGCTGCGCTATTACAAAGGGCTGCACATTTTGCTCGACGCTATGCGCGACGCGGACTACGAGGTGGTGATTGTGGGCTCCGGTCCGGTGGAGCAAGAGCTGCGCAAGCAGGCGTCAGGATTGGGGCTGAGCAATGTCCGTTTCTGTGGCTACGTGGAAGATGACGTCAAAATGGCGCTTTTCCAGCTGTGCCGAGCGGTAGTGTTTCCGTCCTATCTGCGCTCGGAGGCTTTTGGCGTCACGCTTCTGGAGGGCGCAATGTGTGGAAAGCCGCTGATTTCGGCGGAAGTAGGATCGGGTACCAGCCACATTAACGTCGACCAGCAGACGGGCTTAGTAGTCACTCCAGGCTGCTCCAAATCGCTTCGCGCGGCCATGCAGTATCTCTATCATCACGAGGCCGAAGCCGAAGCGATGGGCCAGCGCGCCAGACAGCGTTATGAAGCACTTTTCACCGGCCGTGCCATGGGAGCGCGCTACAGTGAGGTCTACAGGGAGGTTGTCGAGAACCTCGATGAACCGCTAGCGGCATCTCTTGAAGGTGGTAAGTAAGTCATGCGCATAGCTGTCGATGCACGGCCACTTGCAGCGCCGCTAACGGGTATTGGCCGCTACACATCGGCCCTGCTGGAGGCGATGATTGCCGAGGGTCACCAGTGGGTTCTGTACAGTGATCGTCCGCTGCAAGTTGAGATCCCTAATAATCCCAGAGTCATCGTGCGGCATGGTGATGCTGCCGGCGGCACGCCGGGCAGCTTGCGCTGGGCCCAGTGGCACTATTCACGCTGGTGCGTTCAGGACGTTGTCGATCTTTTCTGGTCCCCCAGGCATCACCTGCCGCTGCTACTGAACAAGAAGATTGCATCGGTCGTTACCATTCATGACCTGGTGTGGCGCCAGTTCCCGGAGACCATGCGCGTCAAAAATCTATGGCTGGAGCGTGCGCTGATGGGCCCCTCTATTCGTGTTGCCGATCAGGTGATCTGCGTGTCGCGATTCACCGCCAGTGAGGTGTCGCGGTACTACCCCAGCGCGATGGGTAAGTGCCAGGTCATTCATGAGGCCGCAGCGCCGGGCACAGCAACTGAACCACACGCGTCCTCTCTAAATCTCCCCGAGAAGTACTTGCTGTTTGTCGGCACGCTTGAGCCACGCAAGAACCTGCCGCGGCTGCTGCGCGCGTATCACAGTATTCGTGACAATGCCGCGTTGCCGCCGTTGGTGATCGTGGGTGGCGAGGGATGGGGTGGAGAAGATCTGAAGGCTATGGTCGACGCGCTGGAGCTTGCCGATCGAGTGATGTTACTGGGCTATGTGTCTGACGCCGACCTACAGTCCGTATACGCCGGCGCTCACTGTTTGCTTATGCCGTCGCTCTATGAGGGTTTTGGCCTGCCAGTCGTGGAGGCCATGCAGCACGGGGTGCCGTCGATAGCTTCTTCCACCGGTGCCCTGCCGGAGGTGGTCGGTGACGCCGGTGTGTTAGTGAATCCCTATTCCGAAACCGAGCTGGCAGCAGCGATGCTGCACATGGTGTCTGATAAGCCATGCGCAGAAGACTATGCGGCCCGTGCCAGCCAGACGCGCTACAGAGTTCTCCTGGCAACGTGCTGCGCAGGAGACCCTGGCGCTGTTTGAGGCGACACTGAGCAGCCATAAACCTGTGGCCTACAAGAACATTAACGTGGGAAGCGCTGGTGACTGAAGGTAGGAGTGCGCTGAGAGACGCCATCTTTAACCGCCGTATGCTGGCCTGCATCTTTACAGGCCTGGCTTCCGGGTTGCCATTTTTTGTGCTGATTCAACTGATACCGGCGTGGCTTACGGATCAGGGCGTCAGTCTTGCGGATATTGGCCTGTTTGCCCTGGTTGGCATGCCGTATACGTGGAAATTTCTTTGGTCCCCGCTGCTGGATCGATACGCGTTGCCTGTGCTGGGCAGGCGGCGCGGCTGGATGCTGGTCACGCAAATAGCGTTGATCGGATCGATAGGCTGCCTGGGCTGGCTGGAACCGTCATACAGCCTGGGCAGCGTCGCAATACTTGCTCTTGGCATCGCATTCTTTAGCGCCAGCCAGGATATCGTCCTGGATGCTTATCGGCGTGAAATCCTCCCGGATCAGGAACTGGGCCTGGGTAATTCCATTCATGTGCAGGCCTATCGTATTGCTGGACTGGTACCCGGGTCTCTATCGCTAATATTGGCCGACCATCTGCCCTGGTCTGCTGTGTTTTGGATAACCGCGGCTTTTATGGGCGCTGGATTGATGCTGACTCTGTTCGCCAAAGAGCCTGAGTCTGAGCAGCCTTTGATCGGCGGTTTGCGGTCGGCGGTGGTCGCCCCATTCAAGGAGTACCTCGGTCGTCGAGGCTGGAGCGGGATCGCTCTCGTGTTGGGCTTTATGTTCCTGTACAAGCTAGGCGACAGCATGGCTACTGCGCTAGCGACACCGTTCTATCTTGATATTGGGTTCAGCAAAACCGAGATCGGCCTGGTCGCAAAAAACGCCGCGCTTTGGCCCAGTATCGTGGGCGGGCTGCTGGGCGGCATCATGATGATCCGGCTGGGCATCAACAAAGCGCTTTGGTTGTTTGGTGTGGTGCAACTGGCCAGCATTTTTGGCTTCGCGGTGCTCGCCGACGCCGGCGCTGTGCTGTGGCTGCTCGCGATCGTGATCGGCTTTGAATATCTGGGTGTTGGTCTGGGAACCGTTGCATTTGTCGCCTTTATTGCGCGGGAGACTTCCGTCAAATTTGCGGCGACCCAGTTCGCCTTGTTTTCTGCGATCACCGCGGTGCCAAGAACCTTTGCCAGCGCTGCCACGGGCTTCTTGGTCGAAGACATCGGCTGGACAGCGTTTTTCCTGGTCTGTGCCGCAGTTGCTGTGCCGGGCATGGTGCTGCTCCGGTGGGTGGCGCCCTGGGGTCAGGCTGACGCACTTCAGGGCAATGCAGGCGTCGCTTAGCCGTGCCACCAAAATGATTGCGACGTAATACGTCCCGTGCCGCCGAAGGTCACGCCTTCCTTTTTAAGGCGCTTGCGCTGTTCCCTATACCCTTTTGACCCCTCGGGCATGGATATACGCCCCTGTGCATTGATTACCCGGTGCCAGGGGATGGTGGTGTCATCGGCGAGGTGACGCAGTGCCCAGGCGGTCTGCCTGGCTCCGTTGGGAATGCCGGCGAGGCGGGCGACCTCACCGTAGCTGCATACCCGGCCCGTTGGAATCGCATTAATAGCCTGCCAGATGCGCTGCAATCGCTCTTCGCGACCGTCGTGCTTTGGTTGCCGTGTGCTGGGCTGCTCAGCTGCTGTTCTATTCGGTTTTGGCTTTGTCATAGTTTATTTATCTTTTGCCGGAAACGTCGTTTACTGCCGTCAGACTCGGTGAGTCGCAGGCCTATATGTATCTGCCATATTCGCAGCCGTCCTGGTCCGTCAGGCCGCAAACTGTCCAATACCGACCTGCGCAATCGTGCGGGGTTGAAAAGGGCGACGATGGCCGCATCTAATGAAGATGCAGCTGCTCTTTATGTTGTTCCCATTTCTGGAACTGTACACCTTGATTGCCTTTGGCGCTGCCTATGGCGCGCTTACTGCGATCGTGTGGGTCATTCTCAGCATAATGCTGGGTATGAGCATGATCAGGCGCCAGGGGCTGAGCATGATCCGTAAGCTGCAAGAGGACGCGGAGAGAGGGCTTATCACGTCCCGATTGCTAGGCGACGATCTGGCAGTGGTAACGAGCGGCCTGCTGTTGATTGTGCCGGGGCTGGTGACCGATGTGATGGCTGCTCTTGTCCTAATCGGGCCGCTGCGCAGGCGTTTGCTGAGTGGTTTAACCGTGCGGCAAACGGCGTCTAGTGGTGGTAGTCATACCGGCCCTGGGCAGCGCACCGACCGCGAGTCCTTTCGGGACGGTGCACAGCGCCGGCCCGAAGAGCCGAGCAATGTCACCCTGGAGGGTGATTACACTCGCTTAGACGACGACTAGTTGTATGCCAGGCCCGGTCTCCTGGGTCACGCTTTTGGGTTGACCTCAGCGATTTCCACACTATGATTGACACCCGCTTGGCACTCTCCGCATATGAGTGCTAACTTTTTTGGCACTCTGGTGTAAAAAGTGCCAATCCCGGGCTTGAAATACGAACTTCAGCCCCCAACTCATCGAACAATGGAGGGGTTCTGCCTGAAGCAGGCGATGCCCCCGATTTTAAACACTGTCATTTGGACATTTGGAGAGTAATACCGATGAATATCCGTCCGTTGTACGACCGAGTCGTTATCCGTCGTAACGAAGAGGAACAAACCACAGCCGGTGGCATCGTTCTGCCGGGCTCAGCTAAAGAAAAGCCGAACCAGGGTGAAGTGATCGCGGTAGGCGATGGCAAGGTGCTGGACAACGGCGATGTGCGCGCATTAGCGGTCAAGGTCGGTGACAAAGTGGTCTTTGGCCAGTATGCCGGCAGTAATACGATCGAAGTGGATGGCGAAGAATTGATCATCATGGGTGAGAGCGAAATATTCGCGGTCGTCGAGTAAAGATCGATGACGAGTTGTAGCCGCTTCCCGTGGATGAATGCCCCTCAGGCTAGCGCCCGGTGAACGCTCCGCTACCTCAGCACCTAACCGAACAGTTATCAGACGCAAAGGATTAAAGAATCATGGCAGCTAAAGATGTATTTTTCGGCGACAAAGCCCGCAGCCGCATGCTCAAGGGCGTTAACGTGCTCGCAGACGCAGTAAAAGCAACATTGGGACCCAAGGGTCGCAACGTTATTCTGGACAAGTCCTTCGGCGCGCCGACGGTCACCAAAGACGGTGTATCGGTTGCCAAGGAAATCGAGCTTGAGGACAAGTTCGAAAATATGGGCGCGCAAATGGTCAAGGAAGTTGCCTCTCAGGCATCTGACCAAGCCGGTGACGGCACGACCACCGCAACGGTACTGGCGCAGTCTATTCTTAATGAAGGTCTGAAATCAGTCGCGGCGGGTATGAACCCTATGGACCTGAAGCGCGGCATCGATAAAGCAGTAGCGGCCGCAGTAGCGAAGGTGCAGGAAGCTTCCACTCCGTGTGAAGACAACAAGGCGATCGCACAGGTCGGCACTATCTCCGCCAACGCAGACAGCGCAGTGGGCGAAATCATCGCCGAAGCGATGGACAAGGTTGGCAAAGAGGGCGTTATCACCGTTGAAGAAGGCTCTGGTCTGGAAAATGAGCTGGACGTCGTAGAAGGCATGCAGTTCGATCGCGGCTACCTCTCTCCTTACTTCATCAACAATCAGGAAAACATGACGGCAGAAGTTGACGAGCCGTTCATCCTGCTGGTCGATAAGAAAATCTCCAACATCCGTGAACTGCTGCCGTTGCTGGAGCAGGTCGCTAAAGCGTCTCGTCCGTTGGTAATCATTGCAGAGGACGTCGAAGGCGAAGCCTTGGCAACGCTGGTTGTGAACAACATGCGCGGCATCGTTAAAGTCGCGGCCTGTAAGGCACCAGGCTTTGGAGATCGTCGCAAAGCCATGCTGCAGGACATTGCGATCCTGACTGGTGGTACGGTGATTTCAGAAGAAGTGGGTCTCGATCTTGAAGCTGCTTCCCTGGAGCACCTGGGTCAAGCCAAGCGTGTCACCATGGATAAAGACAACAGCACTATCATCGACGGATCTGGCGACGCCGAGTCTATCAAGGCTCGCGTTAACGAGATTCGCGTTCAGATCGAGAATACCTCCTCTGATTATGACCGTGAGAAGCTGCAGGAGCGTGTTGCCAAGCTCGCCGGCGGTGTTGCGGTGATCAAGGTGGGTGCTGCGACTGAAATCGAGATGAAAGAGAAAAAAGCTCGCGTCGAAGATGCCCTGCACGCCACGCGCGCTGCGGTTGAAGAAGGCGTTGTGGCTGGCGGTGGCGTTGCATTGGTGCGCGCTGTAACGGCGATCAAGGATCTGGCTGGCGACAACGAAGATCAAAATGCCGGCATCGCTGCAGCCTTGCGTGCCATGGAAGGGCCGCTGCGCCAAATCGTAGAGAATGCCGGTGACGAAGCATCCGTTGTACTCGATAAAGTCCGTAATGGCGAAGGCAACTTCGGCTATAACGCGGCTTCCGGTGAGTATGGTGACATGATCGAAATGGGTATTCTGGATCCCGCCAAGGTCACGCGCACCGCACTGCAGGCGGCTGGGTCTGTTGCAGGCCTGATGATCACCACGGAAGTGATGATTGCAGATGCACCTGAAGAGAACGCAGGTGGCGCACCAGCCATGCCTGATATGGGCGGTATGGGTGGCATGGGCGGCATGATGTAAGCGCAGCCCTTGCAAGAAAGCCCCGCCTGGTGCGGGGCTTTTTTTTGTCCCGCTTTTTTTGCCCCGCTTTCCCCGCTAGCACCCTCAGCATGATCCTCGCCAATACAGATTGGTCAGTCTTGGCAGACTGTCGTACGACTCCTGTTCCATCAATACGCAATTAAGTCTCGCGGCTGCGTTTCACCTGATCAGTCTGCGTGTATAATCCCGTCTTTCTTGTGAATATGAACACACTTGGAGGTCGCTCTCATGGTCATTGAGTTTATCGCTCGCTGGTTCCACGTCATTTTCGGCATCACTTGGATTGGGATGCTTTACTACTTCAACTTCGTGCAAACGGAGTATTTCAAGGAAGCTGAGGCAGATGCCAAATCGGATGCCATGAAGAAGCTGGCGCCTCGCGCGCTGTGGTGGTTCCGTTGGGGAGCGATGTTTACGTTCCTGACCGGCCTGTACCTGCTGCATGCAGTAGGAGCACATTCCAACTTCATGGGGCAACCGATCATCTGGATTGGTGCAGTGGCAGGTACATTTATGTTCCTGAACGTCTGGGTCATCATCTGGCCCAAGCAACAGATCGTTTTGGGCATGAAAGAGGGTGACGGTCCAGCGGCGGCGGCTAAAGCAGGCCTTGCGTCACGCACTAACACGCTGTTTTCCGGCCCCATGTTGTTTGGCATGCTGGGCAGCAAGCATCTCTATATTGCCGATATCAGCCCTACCGGCGTCTACGCGGCGCTTGGTTTGATTGTGCTGCTGGAATTAAACGCTCTGTTTGGCAAGATGGGCCCGATGGCTTCCGTTGTTGGCGTCATCCACTGCAGTTTCGCGCTGGCAGCTGCCATCTGGGCATTACTGGCGTTTTTGTAAGCCAGTAGATGTCGTTAGACACTGCGCCAGGCTTGCCCTGGCGCATCTCTTCAGTTTCTATCCTTCGCGCACCGTTCGGTTTGCGAACAGGCTTGGCAAACAGGTATGGCGAATAATCGTTCCCGCGATACGTCGGGAGACATCGACACAATCCCTCCTATTGTTCCAGAGCGGGACGAAGTTGCCAGTCGCCAGGCTCGCGGTGGCAGTCGTGCAAAGTCTGTTAAAAACCAGTCCACAGCGGGTGCGGGCCTTCTGGCCAGGCTGTTTATTTGTATAGCATTAGTTGTGGCGGCAGTTGCCTGTGCCTGGGCGTGGCAGTTGCAACAGGCCCTGGACGCCTCCGGTCAGGTGCTGGCGGCCTACGAAGACCGTATAGCTGACCTGGAGGCGCGACTATCGGACACCGATGAAGGGCTCAATGAGTCCGCAACGGCTATGTCTGTCAAAATCAAAGAACTGTACTCAGAAGTCGACAAGCTGTGGGCGTCGGCCTGGCGGCGTAATAAAGCCAAGATCGCTGATCTGGAAAAAAGCCGAGATCAACTCGCTGGCAAAGTGGCGACTCTGGAAAAAACCGACGTGTCCTATTCCAGCCAGCTTCAAGCTCTGGGTGGCGATATTCAAAAGCTGCGCGCGGTCGCCGGGGATCTGGAGCGCTTGATCACTACCGCAGATGCCAATCAGGCACTGCTAGAGCGCCTGGGCGATGACGTTAGCAGAGCTACTCTGGAAGTCAGTCGCCTACAGAAGCGTGTCGAAGACAGTGAAGACTGGCAGGCTTCTGTGGATGCGTTTCGTCGCCAGGTAAATCAGAGCCTGTTAGACCTGCGCCAGGGCCTGAGCGCCGCTACCATGGCGCCTCCTGCAGGAGGCTAGAGCGCTCGCTGCCTGGCCGAGGGCGCAATCCGCCAGTTCCACCGCCAGAGCAGGGTAGTATCGATAATCCCTACCAGATTGAATTCGAAGTGAGGTGAGCTATGACCGTTATTCGTCAGGATGACTTTATCGACAGCGTTGCCGACGCGCTGCAATTTATCTCCTATTACCATCCGCTGGACTATATTCAGGCCGTGCATCGTGCCTACGAGATGGAGCAGAACCCTGCAGCTAAGGACGCGATGGCGCAGATTCTGATCAATTCGCGTATGTGCGCTCAGGGCCATCGACCCATTTGCCAGGATACCGGCATCGTCACGGTGTTTTTAAAAATCGGCATGAACGTGCAGTGGGATGCGACGCTGTCAGTAAACGACATGGTCAATGAGGGGGTTCGACGCGCCTACCTCAACCCCGACAATGTGCTGCGGGCATCGATTCTAGAGGACCCAGCCGGGGCCAGGCGCAACACGAAAGACAACACGCCGGCCGTCATTCACATGGAAGTCGTGCCCGGTGACACGGTCGATGTGCAGGTAGCAGCCAAGGGCGGCGGCTCAGAAAACAAATCGAAGCTCGCCATGCTCAATCCCTCTGACAGCATCGTAGATTGGGTTGTGAAGACGATTCCCACCATGGGCGCTGGCTGGTGTCCGCCGGGCATGCTGGGTATTGGTATTGGCGGCACGGCAGAGAAAGCCGCCGTTATGGCGAAAGAGTCCTTGATGGACCCGGTGGATATTCAGGATCTGCGCAAGCGCGGCCCGGCGAATCGCGTCGAAGAACTGCGTCTGGAAATCATGGATGCGGTGAACAAGCTCGGCATCGGTGCCCAGGGTTTGGGGGGATTAACGACGGTGGTCGATGTGAAAATTAAAGACTACCCGACGCATGCCGCATCGCTGCCGGTGGCGATGATCCCGAACTGCGCGGCCACTCGTCACGCACATTTTGTTCTGGACGGAACAGGTCCAGCACTGCAAACACCGCCAGACCTGGACGATTGGCCGGATATCACCTGGGAGGTGGGCGAGGGCGTGCGCCGCGTGGACCTCGACAGCGTTACCCGCGAAGAGATGGCTCAGTGGCAGCCTGGGGATACCTTATTGCTCTCGGGCAAGATGCTAACCGGCCGTGACGCGGCCCATAAAAAAATGAAAGAGCTGATTGAGTCTGGTGAAGGCCTGCCGCCGGAGGTGGATTTACGTGACCGCTTTATTTATTACGTGGGCCCCGTCGATCCCGTGCGGGACGAGGTGATGGGACCAGCTGGACCGACCACCGCCACGCGCATGGACAAATTCACGGATTTTGTCCTGGAGCGCACCGGCCTGATGGGCATGATTGGCAAGGCCGAACGCGGTCCCCTGGGTATAGAAGCTATCAAGAAACACAAGGCGACATACCTGATGGCGGTGGGGGGTGCTGCATATCTGGTCTCGAAAGCCATTACCCAGGCACGCGTTGTCGCCTTTGCCGAGCTCGGCATGGAGGCGATTTATGAATTCGAGGTCAAAGATATGCCGGTGACTGTCGCAGTGGACATAAATGGTGAGTCTGTACATCAAACCGGCCCGGCAATCTGGAAGCAAAAGATCGAAGAAGAAGTACTGGAGCTGATGTAAGCGGCGCCGGTTGGGAATAGACGGTGAGCGAGAGCTTTTACTGGCACGACTACGAGACCTTCGGCGTTGATCCCAGCCGGGACAGGCCGGTGCAGTTTGCCGGTCTGCGCACGGATGCAGAGCTCAACGTCGTTGGTGAACCGCTGGTGGTGTTTTCCGCACCCGCTCGCGATGCGCTGCCGCATCCGGAAGCGTGCCTGGTCACGGGCATTACGCCGCAACGCGCGCTCGCTGAAGGCGTTCCTGAATGTGAGTTTATTCGGCGTATTCACGCGGAACTCGCCCAACCCGGCACCTGCGGCGTCGGCTATAACAGCATTCGCTTTGATGACGAGGTGACACGTTTCACCCTGTACCGCAATTTTTATGATCCCTATGGCCGCGAGTATCAGAACGGCAATTCCCGCTGGGATCTCATTGATGTGCTGCGCCTGACGGCGGCGCTGCGCCCTGAGGGCATCGAATGGCCGCGCGATGATCACGGTCGCATCAGCTTTCGATTAGAAAAGCTGACGGCGGCTAACGGCATCAGTCACGAAGCGGCTCATGATGCCCTGTCAGACGTTGAAGCCACCATAGCCATGGCGAGATTGTTGCGGCAGCGGCAGCCCAGGCTATACGACTACGCCTTGCAGCTGCGCAGCAAGGCCTTCGTGCTGTCACAGCTTGATCTCAACAACATGCGTCCGGTTTTGCACGTGTCCGGCATGTTCGGTGCTGACCGGCATAATATTGCGCTGATAGCTCCTATCGCCCGACACCCGGTCAATAAAAACGAAATTATCTGCTTTGATTTGCAGGCGGATGTGGAGCCACTTGCGGTATTGGATGCAGCGGCCCTGGCCGAGAGCTTGTTTTGCCCTGCTGAGCAACTTCCCGACGGCACGGCGCGGCCTGGTATCAAAACCCTACATATCAATCGCTCGCCGATGGTGGCAACACCTAAACTGTTGGATGCATCTGCCGCCGAGCGTTTAAACATCGACGGACAGCGCTGTCGAGATAATCTGACGGCGCTGCGCTCGGTGCCCAATCTCGCTCAAAAATGCCAGCAGGTGTTTGCCGGCCGTGAACACTCGCCGATCACCGATCCAGATCGGATGTTGTACAGCGGGGGCTTTTTCAGTGATGCCGATCGTCGTCAAATGGACCAGCTGCGCGAGGCCAGCGTTGAGGCACTTGGCACCCAGAGCTTTGTGTTTGAAGATCCTCGACTGCCGGAGATGCTGTTTCGCTATCGTGCCCGCAACTACCCGGAAAGTTTGACTGAAGCAGAACTCGCCCAGTGGGAGGAGCACCGCTTCCAGTACCTGACTGACCCGGCCGCCGGTGCGTCTCTTACGCTGGAGCAGTTTCACGAAAGCATTGAGAAGCTGTCTGGCGCGGCCAGCCCCGAGCAGCAGCGTATTCTAAATGACTTGCTTGAGTACGGAGACAGCCTGCTCGCAGGCTAGCCTCGCAAGGCAACTATTCCCATTTCGTGTGGGCTGTGCGCGTTTATAATGGCGCGGCAGCTTCATAAGCCGTTCAAGTCATTAGCACAGGGCGCAGCATGCATTTCGCCGGTCAACACATACTCTCAGTAAACCAGTTCGAGCGCGGCGACATTGACCGAATTTTCAGTGTGGCCGATCGCATGGTCCCCTATGCGCGCCGCCAGCAGATCACGCGAGTCCTGGAAGGCGCCATCCTGGGCAATATGTTCTTTGAACCCAGTACCCGCACGCGCGTGAGCTTCGGCTGTGCGTTCAACCTGCTTGGGGGTGAAGTTCGAGAGACGACAGGATTCGAAGACTCTGCTATCGCCAAGGGCGAATCGTTATATGACACCGCGCGCGTGATCAGCGGCTACAGCGACGTGATCGCGATGCGGCATCCCAGCCCGGGATCTGTCGCTGAATTCGCCAGCGCGAGCCGGGTTCCGGTGCTGAACGGGGGTGACGGGCCCAATGAGCACCCCACGCAAGCGCTGCTTGATCTATACACGATCAAAAGTGAAATGCAGGCCCGGGCCAGTGGTGTGGGTAGTGGCGCGGGTAGTGGCGCAGGTAGTGGCGTGGGTGGCGGTGTAGATGGTCTGCGCATAGCCCTTATCGGTGATCTTCGCTTCGGACGCACCGTGCACTCCCTGTGTAAGTTGCTGTGTTTGTTCAAAAACATTGAGGTCTGCCTAATCTCTCCAACGGAATTACGCATGCCAGGCGAGATCGTCGACGCCATGCGCTCAGCGGGGCACTCGGTGACCGAGACGGAGAACCTCGAGGGCAACCTCTCAAATGTCAACATTGCCTACTCCACGCGCATTCAGGAAGAACGGTTTGGCAGCCCGGAAGAGGCTGATCTTTACCGCGGTCGCTTCCGACTGAATCAAAACGTCTACACCGAGCACTGCGAGCCCAATACCGTGATCATGCATCCGTTGCCACGTGATTCTCGGCCGGGCGCACGGGAGCTGGATGACGACCTGAACGACAATCCCAACCTCGCCATATTCCGGCAAACCGATAACGGTGTGGTGGTGCGGATGGCGCTTTTTGCGCTGGTACTGGATGTGGCGGATAAGGTGGACGAGAGCGCCAGGCCCGTTAACTGGTATACCGGTAGCCGCTTTCAAGACAGCAGCGTCAGCGAGTAGATTGCCGTGCGGTTTTCAGGCAAAGACGTGCGAGTCCTTGAGGACGTGGAGGCCTTCAACGGTTACTACCGTATTCGCCGCCTCACCCTGGAGCATCGTAGCTTCAAGGGTGACTGGGCGCCGGCCATTACCAGAGAACTGTTTGAACGCGGTGACGCTGTGGGCGTGCTGCTGTGGGACGTCGACCTGGACGAACTCGTGCTCATCGAACAGTTTCGCGTCGGTGCTTTGGGCGATGAGGAAACTCCCTGGATGCTGGAGCTTGTCGCCGGCGTCGTTGAATCGGGCGAAACGGACACCTTTGTTGCCGAGCGCGAGACGGCTGAGGAGTCGGGTCTTGAGCTGATGGCTCTGGAACCCATTGCGCGCTTTTATCCCAGCGCCGGTGCCTGCTCTGAGCAGGTTCGTTTATTCATTGGGCGGGTTGACGCGCGCCAGGCGCAGGGCGTGCATGGCTGTGCCGATGAGGGCGAAGACATACTGGTGCATCGGCTGCCTCGCAGTGAGGTCATGCACATCCTGGATGCGAACCGCATAAACAACGGTCATACCTTGATAGCGCTGCAGTGGCTGCGTATTCACGGAGACGCTCTTCGTGAGCGTTGGCTGGCATGAGGTTGTTTCTGGGATTCGCGCCCGAGCCCGCCGAGCGCTCGATTTATGCGCTGTGTGATCGGCTGCGTTTCCCTGAATCGTTAGATCTGCGCTTTGTCGCGCCAGAAAATTGGCATATAACCCTGGCTTTTTTGGGCGAGGTGCCGGAGGCCTCTTTAGGTCGCCTGTCAGACTGTGTGCAAGGCGTGGTTGACCAACGCGAAGCCGTGTCGGCGAGCCTCACCGAGTTGAGTTGGTTCCCCTCGGCGCTGAAGCCAAAACTCCTGGCGCTGTTAATGCAGGCACCACAACCCCTGCTGGCGCTTCGAGCTGCATTGGTGACGGAACTGCGCCGCGCGCATTTCAGTATCGAGCAGGGCGATTATCGGCCGCATTTGACGCTAGCCAGATTGAGTAGTCGGGGCCGCAGTGGTCGCGAGACCGTGGCCGTGCCTGCGCTGCTCCCTATTGCCGCCATGCCGCTAAAGCTCGAGTCCGTTGGTTTGTACCAAAGCTGGCGTGGGGAGCGACCCTACAGGCTGTTGCAGTCTTTTGAGTTAACACCTTCGTTAGAGCGGCCGCGATGACGGGCACAGGTGTCGAAACGCCACAGGACAGCGGACTGCTGCGTTCCAGTGCGGTGGTGGGAAGCATGACCATGTTGTCCCGCGTTTTGGGTTTGTTGCGCGATGTCGTCATCGCCGCCTTTGTCGGCGCGACCGCAAACGCGGATGCGTTTTTCGTGGCCTTCAAGGTTCCCAACTTTCTGCGCCGTTTGTTCGCTGAAGGCGCATTCTCGCAGGCTTTCGTGCCCGTGCTGGCTGAGTATCGCGAGCAGGGCTCCCATGCCCTGGTGCGCGCGCTGCTGGATCGCGTTGCCGGCGTGCTGGGCGGCGTGCTGCTTTCCCTGACTACCTTGATGGTAGTGGGGGCGCCAGTGGTCACGGCAGTGTTTGCACCGGGATTCGTTGCGGACCCGGAAAAATATGCGCTCACCGTAGACATGATTCGCATCACCTTCCCCTACCTGTTCCTGATCTCTATGACCGGCTTCTGCGGTGCCGTGCTGAATAGCTACGGGCGTTTTGCGGTGCCGGCATTCACGCCAGTGTGGCTCAATGTCTCGTTGATTAGCGCAGCGCTGTTAGTGGGTCCGCTTTTTGACCGGCCGGTGTTTGCCCTGGCCTGGGGCGTGCTATTTGCCGGCGTGATACAACTGCTGTTTCAGCTGCCGTTTTTATATCGCCTGGATTTAATGCCCAGACCGAAATGGGATGCCAGAGACGAGGGCGTACGCAAGATTGTTGGCCTTATGGTGCCGGCTTTATTTGGCGTATCCGTAAGCCAGATTAATCTATTGCTGGATACTGTGCTGGCGTCTTTTTTGCCTACTGGCAGCGTGTCCTACCTGTACTATTCCGATCGTTTAACCGAACTGCCGTTGGGTGTGTTCGGTATTGCGATTGCGACCGTTATTTTGCCTCGCTTGTCCAAACTGCAAGCAGAGGCCCACCCGCAGCGTTTTTCCCAGACTTTGGACTGGGCCCTGCGCGCGGTGTTGCTGATTGGTGTGCCGGCCAGCATCGCTTTGGCGATTCTGGCTGAACCTATCCTGGTGACACTGTTTCAATACGGCGCCCTGGAGCCCAGTGACGTAACGATGTCTGCCTACAGCCTGCGAGCCTACTGCCTTGGCCTGCTGGCATTTATGTTGGTTAAAGTGCTGGCGCCTGGCTTCTATGCCCGACAGGACATGGTTACCCCGGTGCGCATTGGCATTACCGCCATGGTCGCCAATATGTTTCTCAATCTTGCCCTGGTCACGCCTCTCTACCTCTACTTTAATATCGGGCATGTGGGTTTAGCCCTTGCGACCAGTTTGGCAGCGTGGCTCAACGCCGGACTGTTATTCAGGGGGCTGCGTAAAGGCAGCGTGCTAGAGTTTCAGCCGGGCTGGCGGCTATTTATGAAGCGCTTGGCTGTGTCCACCGCATTCATGGTGCTGGTCATCTGGTGGCTATGTCCCGACCTGGCCAGCTGGCAGCCTAAAGACTGGTGGTCGCGCAGCCTGACGCTGGCTGAGTTGGTGGCGGCAGGTTTCGCCAGCTATCTGCTCGCGCAGTTCCTGATGGGCACGCGGCCGAAGGATTTTTCTGGCCAAATGCCGGCCTGAATTAGCTATACTGTCGCGCCTTGACCTGGCACCGATCCCTATACTCATGGAGCTAATACGCGGTCTGCACAACCTGCGGGATAAGCACCGCGGGTGTGTCGCAACTATCGGCGCTTTCGATGGCGTTCATCACGGGCACCGTGCCGTAATACAGCACCTGCTGCAGGAGGCGCGTGGGCGCAATCTGCCGGCCACGGTAATCCTGTTTGAGCCGCTACCCCGTGAATACCTGGCGCCACAAGGCGCGCCTGCGCGCTTGATGAGTTTTCGCGAAAAGTGTGACGCTCTTTCAGAACTGGGCGTTGATCGGGTACTGCGAATTCGCTTTGACGAAACCCTGCGCACGATGTCGGCGGTCGATTTTATACAGCGCATTTTCGTCGACGGCCTGGGCGCGCGCTATGTGGTGCTGGGCGACGACCTCCGCTTTGGGCACGATCGCGAGGGAGATTTCGCACTCATGCAGAAGGAGGGCGCTCGCCACGGCTTTGAGTGTGCTTCCACCGCGACCCTGGAAATGCAGGGCACGCGGGTCAGCAGCACTCGCATTCGCAAGGCCTTGGCCGATGCCGATTTCGCGCTGGCGGAGCGCCTGTTAGGCCGCCCATATAGCATGTCAGGCAAGGTGGTATACGGGGACCAGCGCGGTCGATTGCTGGACGCACCCACGGCGAATCTGCAGCTGCATCGGATCAAGTCACCGCTATCAGGTGTCTACGTTGTGGAAGTGGCCATAGAGGGTGAACGTGAAGTCGATGGCGAGACTAAATGGCGTCCGGGCGTCGCCAACGTCGGGGTGCGTCCTACCATCGGCGATCAATTTCGGGCCAGCCTTGAGGTTCACTTGCTGGACTATGCCGGCGAGTTATATGGCCGCAGGCTTGAAGTCCGGTTTGCGGAGAAGATTCGCGACGAACAGAAATTCGACAGTATCGAATCACTGTCGACTCAGATTCATAAGGATATCGCCCACGGGCGTGAGTTTTTCAAACTATGAGCGACTACAAGAGCACACTCAACCTTCCGCAGACGGATTTCCCCATGAAGGCCAGCCTGGCACAGCGGGAACCCCAGCGTTTGAAGCAGTGGCAGGAGCAGGATATATACGGGCAGCTACGCAAGGCGCGAGCCGGCCGCCCGACCTATGTGCTGCACGACGGGCCTCCCTATGCTAATGGCGAGCTGCACGTGGGCCATGCAGCCAACAAAATTCTCAAAGACATCGTGGTGAAGTCTCGAGGCCTGATGGGCTTCGATGCGCCGTACGTGCCTGGTTGGGACTGCCACGGCTTGCCCATTGAGCTAAACGTCGAGAAAAAGGTGGGCAAACCGGGGGTTAAGGTCACGCCGCGGGAATTCCGTGATCGCTGCCGCAACT
Source organism: Cellvibrionales bacterium (assembly GCA_043585095.1). GTDB lineage: Bacteria > Pseudomonadota > Gammaproteobacteria > Pseudomonadales > Halieaceae > JANQIO01. The sequence goes on along the minus strand of CP121321.1, from coordinate 2,746,053 downwards.
ATGCCGCGTCACAGGTAGATAACCAGCGCGAGGACTTCATGCGAATGGGTGTTCTGGGCGCGTGGCAGCAGCCTTACCTGACTATGGATTACCGATTTGAGGCAGACGTATTGCGAACGCTGTCGGAGATCATTGCCAATGGTCACCTGCACAAGGGCGCAAAACCTGTGCACTGGTGCCTGGACTGCTCGTCTGCCCTCGCTGAGGCGGAGGTCGAATATCAGGACAAAACCTCTGACGCTATTGACGTTAACTATCTGGCGATCGATCAGGATGCAATGAACGGTTTGTTTGGCACCGAGGGGCTGACCATTGGCCTGCCTATCTGGACCACGACGCCCTGGACCCTGCCGGCGAGTCTTGCCGTCAGCCTGCATCCCGATCTGGACTACGCGCTGGTCACATCTGATCAGGGCGCTCTGGTGATTGCAGAGTCTCTGGTTGAAACCGTTTGCAACCGCATCGGCTGGTCAGACGTCCAGGTTGCCGCGACGGTAAAAGGGGCGGCGTTGGAAGGCCAGCTCTTACAGCATCCTTTTTACCAGCGGCAGCTACCGGTGGTGCTCGGTGAGCACGTTACGACTGACGCCGGCACGGGCGCGGTGCATACCGCGCCGGGCCACGGGTTGGACGATTTCGTGGTGGGCAAAAAATATGGGCTGGAGGTGCTGAATCCGGTGGGAGATACCGGGGTCTACCTTCCCGACACGGAACTCTTCGGCGGCCAGCATATTAAGAAAGCCAATGCAGCGATCATTGAAACCTTGCGCGAGCGCGGTGCACTGCTATGCCACGAGGCCTACCATCATTCTTACCCGCATTGCTGGCGACACAAGACCCCGGTCATCTTTCGCGCAACACCGCAGTGGTTTATCTCCATGCAGCAAAACCATCTGCTTGAGCATGCGCTAGAGGCCGTCGATAAGGTTTCGTTCGCTCCAGATTGGGGGCGCTCTCGCCTTACCGCCATGCTTCAGGATCGTCCTGATTGGTGTATCTCACGTCAGCGAACCTGGGGATCACCGATTCCCTTGTTCGTGCACCGGGAAACGGGAGAATTACACCCGAACACGTCGGCTCTGATAGAGCAGGTGGCGGAACGCGTAGAGCAGGGCGGTATCGATGCCTGGTTTGATATGGAGCCTGGCGACTTGTTGGGTGACGAGGCGGACCAGTACAGCAAAAGCACAGACACCCTTGATGTGTGGTTCGACTCTGGCGTAACCCATGCCTGCGTACTGCGCCGACGCGACGGCCTTAGCTACCCCGCGGACCTGTATCTGGAAGGATCTGACCAGCACCGTGGCTGGTTCCAGTCCTCGCTGCTTACCGGCATCGCCTCTACCGGCGAAGCGCCTTATCGGGCGTTGCTTACCCACGGCTTCACAGTCGACGGCGATGGCCGCAAGATGTCGAAATCACTGGGCAATGTTGTCAGCGCACGCAAGGCGCTCAACGAGCTGGGCGCAGATATTGTCAGGCTCTGGGTGGCGTCGACGGATTACCGCGGCGAGCTGGCCTGGTCTGATGAGATCATCAAACGTACCTCCGATTCCTACCGCCGGATTCGCAACACGGCGCGCTTTCTGTTGGCCAATCTGAATGGTTTTGAACCCGCAGAGCACTCACTGGATGCCGACGCGCTGCTGCCGCTGGATGCGTGGATCATCCGCAGAACAGCAGAGCTGCAAAAAGAGATCATTGCGGACTACGAGAACTTTCAGTTTCATTTGATTTACCAGAAGCTGCATAACTTCTGCGTGACCGACCTGGGTGGTTTCTACCTGGATATCATCAAGGACCGGCAATACACCACGCAGGCTGAGAGTTTGGCGCGGCGATCCGCGCAAACCGCCCTGCATCAGGTCGCCGAAGCCCTGGTGCGCTGGGTGGCGCCGATCTTGTCATTCACGGCCGAAGAGATCTGGGAGAATCTGCCTGGAGACCACACAGGCTCGGTGTTTTTGGCCGAGTGGTTCGACGATTTCAGCCTGGCGAATGCCGCTGTCTTCGACGATAGCTACTGGCAGACCTTGATTGAAGTGCGCGACGCGGTGAATCGCGAGCTGGAGAATCAGCGTGGTAAGGGCGTGCTGAAAGGTGGTCTGGACGCCGAGGTTACGCTGTATTGCGGGGATGCACTGGGCGCGCAGCTGGAGCGCCTTGAGGACGAACTGCGTTTTGTTTTGATCACCTCCGAGGCACGAGTCCGGCCGCTGGCCGAAGCCCCCGCAGACGCCGCTAGCAGTGACGTTGAGGAGCTTGCGCTTACAGTCTCCCCGAGTGCCCATGACAAGTGCGAGCGCTGCTGGCACCGTCGTGAAGACGTGGGTCAGGATGCAGCGCATCCCGGACTTTGCGGCCGTTGTGTCGTCAATGTAGATGGCGCCGGTGAGCACCGTCGATTTGCCTAAGCCGGGCGCCAGCGCGCTGCAGTGGTTCGTCCTCGCTGCGGTGGTGGTAGGGCTGGACCAGTGGACCAAGACGGTCGCACTGTCGCAGCTCGACTACGCGACGCCAGTGCCGGTGCTGCCTATCCTCAATATGACGTTGCATTTTAATACGGGTGCCGCCTTCAGCTTTCTGAGCGATGCAGGAGGATGGCAGCGCTGGTTTTTCAGCGCAGTTGCAGGCATCGCCAGTGCTGTTATCGCAGTGTGGCTGACGCGGCTGCGGCCACAGGAAACGCTGCTGGCGGCAAGCCTTAGCCTTATTTTGGGTGGTGCGATCGGCAATCTGTGTGATCGCCTGCAGTTTGGGTATGTGGTCGACTTTATATCAGTGCACTACCATGCGTGGTATTACCCCACGTTTAACGTCGCCGATAGTGCAGTGACGGTGGGTGCGGTATTGATGATTTTGGATACGCTGCGGCAATGGCGTGAGGGCGGCCCGCGTCAGGGTGGCCCGCATCAGGGTGGCCCGCATGAGGGCCACTCGGTCGAGGATCCGGTCGACGAAGCCCCAAAGCCAGGCAGCAAAAACTAGTGGAAGGCGGTATGACTATAGATAGTGTCAGCATTGGGCAGGGCACAAGAGTGTTTCTCAATTTCGCACTGAGTCTTGAAGACGGCTCGGAGATCGACTCAAATTTTGAGGGCGATCCGGTGGATTTTGTGGTGGGAGATGGCAGCCTGCTGCCCGGCTTCGAGACCTTGTTGATGGGTATGTCCCCGGGCGAGCGGCAGATATTTACCGTCGAACCTGAAAATGCGTTTGGCATGCCGAATGACAACAACGTGCAGCTGGTGCCGCGTGAGCATTTCGACGAAGAGAGCCGGCTGGAGTTAGGTTTGCTGTTTTATTTTTCCGATGCAGCTGGCGGCGAGGTTCCCGGTTTGGTGGTGGCCATCGACGACGAACAGGTCACGGTAGACTTTAACCATCCGCTCGCCGGACGGCGTATACTTTTCGATGTGCTGGTTCACCGCGTCGAGGCTGCAGAGCTGCACTAGGCAAAGCTCCCGCACCGGAGGCCTGATGATGGCAGCCGTCGAACGGCGGTACTTACGAGGTAGATATGGAAATTAAGCTGGCAAATCCAAGGGGCTTTTGCGCAGGGGTCGATCGCGCCATTGCCATTGTCGACCGAGCGCTTGAGGTGTTTGGTGCGCCAATCTACGTCCGCCATGAAGTAGTACATAATAAGACTGTCGTTGACGATCTGCGGGATCGTGGCGCGGTGTTTGTGGATGAATTAGACGAAATTCCCGATGACTGCACGGTTATTTTCAGCGCACATGGTGTCTCACAGGCGGTTCGCAACGAGGCGCAGGTGCGAGGCCTCAAGGTTTTTGATGCGACCTGCCCACTGGTGACCAAGGTGCATATCGAGGTTACCCGGTATGCCCAGGAAGGGCGTGAGTGTGTATTGATAGGCCATCGCGGACATCCGGAAGTCGAGGGCACGATGGGCCAGTACGACCCCTCGGCGGGCGGTGAAATCTATCTGGTGGAGGATGAGTCCCAGGCCGCGAGCCTGCACGTCCGTGACCCCGATCGACTCTGCTACGTTACCCAGACCACACTGTCTATGGATGATACCGCCAGGGTCATTGATACCCTTCGTGCCCGCTTCCCGCGTATTGAAGGGCCTCGTAAAGACGACATTTGCTATGCCACGCAAAACAGGCAGGACGCCGTCAAAGAACTTTCCGATGGCTGTGACCTTGTTTTGGTGGTGGGGTCCATAAACAGTTCTAACTCCAACCGTCTACGAGAGCTGGCCGAGCGCATGGGGGCTGCGGCCTACCTTATAGATACAGCGGCAGCTATCGAGCCCGAATGGCTGGAGGATTGCACTCGCATTGGCGTAACGGCGGGCGCATCTGCCCCGGAAATTCTTGTGCAACAAGTGGTCGAACGACTTGCTGAGTTGGGCGCTGCGGCGCCCGTGGAAATGGTCGGTCGTCCTGAGAACGTCACTTTTTCCATGCCGCGTGAATTGCGTATCCCGGTCAGTACCGTCGACTGACCGGCCGGCTGATGGTCCTTGCTTCACCCTCCTAAAGCGATGCTTTTTGCATCCTGAAAACGGTATCCGGTCACAGTTTTTGCATTTTTCCTGCCGTTTATCTCTCGATAACGCCGCTTATCCGCCTTTTTGATTGCTTTTAGTCTGCAATTGGTATTGTTCGGGCTGATTTAACGTTGGGGTTAATCCCATGTCGTTTGTTGCGGCGCTTACTACACAAGCAGAACGCGAAAGCACCTTAACGGGTGGACGGCGGCAGCGTGGCTATACGCTATTCGAGCTGTTGATCACGCTGATGATCATTTCTATTCTCGCCACCACCGTCGGTCCCAACTTTGCCGACGCCATTGGGCGCAGTCGACAGCAAGCGGCCCTGGGCGACATGTTTTCCATGTTGAGCACCGCACGTAGTGAGGCGGTCAATCAGGCCTCGGCCGCGGTGGCCTGCGCCAGCACAGACCAGTCTGGCTGCAGCGGTCTTAACTGGGAGGATGGCTGGATTGTGTTCGTCGATAACGGCAACGGTGGTGGCACCGCGGCGGACGGCACGCGCCAGACCAACGAACCGCTGATTCGGGTCGGCGGTGAGGCCAGCGGCGACGTTACGATACGTACCCGCAATTTCGCCGATGCCGGAGTGATTACCTTCGATCAGGACGGTCTGGCTGCCGAGCGCGGCACTATCGTGGTTTGTAATGGCGACGCCAGTGAGGCTAGCGGCATCGTTCTGAATCTGTCAGGCCAGCCGCGCATGGCAGTCGATGAGGACAGCCCCGCGAATAATTTTGTAGACGCTGACGATGGTTCGGAGGTGAATACGTGTCCGTAATTAGAAAAACGCAGGCAGCGCGCCGCCAGCAGAGTGGTTTTAGCCTCATTGAAGTGCTGGTTTCCACGCTGATATTGACGGTGGGCATTCTGGGTGTCGCGGCAATGCAGATGCTCAGCTTCCAGACCAATCAAAGTGCCTATATGCGCTCTCAGGCGATCTTCCTGGCTCAGGACATTCTGGATCGCATGCGCGCTAACCCCGACGGGTACCGTGGCACCACGGTCTACAACTCAGTAGATACCAATGTGAGCTCAACGATTCCCGGCGCACCGGGCTGTGTGACATCGCCCGCCGGCTGCTCGCCGACGCAGATGGCACAACAGGATTTACGAGAGTGGTCACAGAGCTTTGTGAACACGTCGGGGATTGGCAACTACCGCCCGACGCTTATGAACGGACGTGGCCTGCTGGAGCGCGTCAGCGCCACGGACAATGAATTTAGGGTCACGGTGTCCTGGGATGACCGTGACTTTGATGCCGAAGGGAACATGACGCGAGATAAAGTCTCTCGCCAGGTGTCCTTTACGGCAACGCTGAACTAGGACAACGCCGAGATGCTGAACAACCGTAAACAAGCCGGTATGTCTCTTTTGGAACTCATGGTGGCCATGGGTCTGGGGCTGTTCCTGATCGCCGGCGTCGTCAATGTGTTTTTGGCGAATAAGGATTCTTCGCAGCTTGAAACCTCTTTGGCACGCCTGCAGGAGAACGGCCGTATCGCGCTCGATCTGTTGGTGTCAGATATTCGCGATGCGAACTATATCGGCTGCACCAGCGCTACTGGCAACCTGGCCGTACTGGCTACCGGCATTAACTGGACCGGCGTTGAGGGATATGAACGCGACGGCGCCGGCTGGGCGCCCGCCTTGCCGGCTGATCTTAACGCCGCCATCGGTGCTACGAACCGCGTGGGCAGCGACGTGTTAGCGCTGCAGCACGGGCAGCGCCTGCAGTCTGTGTCCGCCGCGCCGGTTGTTCCCGGTAGCACCTCGGTGGCGGTTGCATCGAACGCTGAGTGCATACAGCAGAATGAATTGGTCGTGATTGCGAATTGCGTGACGGCGCATTTGTTCAGGGTTACCAATACGCCTGCCTGTGATGGCAGCGCGACTAGCTATGAATACTCGCTGGGGCCTAATAATCCCGCGTCTATCGAGCCGGGCTATCCCGCCGCCACCGAATTGATGCAGTTTTTTCAAAAAGCCTGGTACGTGCGCGATACCGGCCGCACTCGGGTAGCGGGGACCATTCCCGTGTTTGCTCTGTATCGTCGTGCCAATGGCGTAGAAGAGGAAATGGTAGAAGGAGTTGAATACCTGCAGGTGCTGTACGGGCAGGAACTGGCTTCAGGCAATATCCGCTACGTGACGGCTGATGACGCATCCCTGGTTTTGGAAGAAGTCATTGGCATACGCGTTGGCATGCTGCTGCAAAGCTTCGAGCCGGTTCGAGATGATGCCGACACCGGCAGCTACCAGGTGCTGGACGAAGTGATCGGCTCTGGTACAACGCTGGCTCATAACGGCGACCGCACGCTGCGTCGTGTTTTTCAGACCACCGTGCTGTTTAGGAACTAGGACAAGACGATATGAATTTCTCAAAAACCAATCGTAGCCTGCACCGCGCGAACAAGCCGCTGCAGCGTTCAGCATCCCAGCAGGGCGCAGTACTTTTGGTCTCGCTGATCATGCTGGTAATCACCACCTTTGTTGGCTTTTCTTCCATGGATACCAGCAATCTGGAGGCGAAAATGGCGACCTCCCGCGAGTTGAAGGAACTGACCTTCCAATCTGCTGAGGCCACCATTGAGTTCGCCGTAGACGACCTGCCGCTGCTCTCCAGTGCCTACGCAGTTGGCTTGCAGGGCACCAATAACTGGCCGACGTCGAAGTACCAATTTGAAGACACAGAGATCAATGCAGCGGCGACTGTGCAGTTTATGAACAATGCCAATTCGCTTGGTTACTCGATCCGCAAAGGCGCCAGTGGAATTGCTACCTATTACTACCAGGTGATCGGCACCGCCGGTCGCAACAACACCAATATCAACAGCGTGCATACTCAGGGTATCTACGTTGAAGGCCCCAGCTTGAACTGAGTGCACAAGCACTCGGAGGACTTGACCATGTACAAGGCAACGATAGTGATGAATACGTTTACCCGCACCGCTATAAAGCTCGCACGGAGTGTGACGAAACCTGCTGCTTCCGCCTTTTTGGGCGGCCTGCTGGTGTCCTCTCCTGTCTGGGCGGACGATACCGAGATTTTCTTCGGTGACGTGTCCGAGAACGCGGTAGCGCCCAACCTGCTGTTGATCGTGGATACTTCCGGTTCTATGGGCAGCACTGTGCCTGGAACCGGTAAGACACGTATGCAGAACGTGCAGGAAGGTTTGCATACGCTGCTCAACAGCCTGAATAACGTGAACGTGGGTCTGATGCGTTTCAGTAATCCGGGTGGTCCTGTCCTTTACCAAATCGACAATTTGGATCGTAACGTTAATGAATTGGTGGAAGAGTTGATCGACGTCACTGCCAGCGTGCAGGACGACGATGACGATGCACAGGAAGTGGTTGGCACAGGTGACATGATCATTGATGGCGAAAAGCTTGAGATGACGCAGACTGTCGTCGGCAATGCTGTATCACTGCCGCCGCGCGAAATTCAAAGCCGGGACGACGACGTAGAAGAGCAAACCTGGGACAACTGGGGCGATAACGTGCTGCGCGGCAGCAGCGACCTGGAGTTTACGCACGAAGACGGCAGAAGCAACCGCTTGCAGATTATCGGTCTGCGCTTTACCAATATGGATGTGCCTGCCAATGCAACGATTACCAATGCTTTCATTGAATTCAAGGTGGATAACGTCGGTGCCGGTGGCATTGCACGTATGCATATCACTGGTGAATATGGTAATGCGAGTCCTTTCCAGGACGTTCAAAAAGGTGTCAGCAGTCGTACCCGTACGCCGACCAAGATCAACTGGGACCTCGACAACCCGGCTGGCAGTTCGCAGGTGGTTACGCCCAGTCTGACGCGCCTTGTGCAGGAGATTATTGCCAACCCTAATTGGAAGGGTTACGGCAATAACGTCTCCGACATGGTGTTTATTTTTGAGCGCCGTCCCGGCTCGACTTCTGTCGCAGAACACGATTTGCAGGCCTACGATCGCGGCGACTTCGCACCTCGCCTGACCGTGGAATACTACGTCGGTTCCCCACCCAAGCCCGCTGATACGCTGACAGGCTTGAGATTCGAGAACGTTGATGTACCGCAAAACGCCAAGGTTACCGGCGCCTACATCGATTTCACGGTGTCTCAGACTAACTCCGCTGAGGTAACCAATCTCGATATCGCCGGTGAACTGTCTCCCAATGCCTTGCCGTATTCGGACATCAACAAAATCTCGACTCGCTCCTTAACCACGGCCAAGGAAAAGTGGGACAACATTCCCACCTGGGATGAAAACAACCAAACCCAGACCACGCCGGATCTGACCAGCATAGTGCAGGAAATTGTTAGCCAGCCAGGTTGGTGTGGCGGCAATGCGATGGCATTCGCTATCGCCGGCAAAGGCTTACGCTATGCCTGGGCGCGTGACCGTCGCAATGGCCTGCAGCCTGTGCTGCGCGTGCAGTACGACAAGGCCTCTATCGAGCCGGGCAAATCATGCGCTCGCGCTACGCTAAGTAAGCAAATCACTACTAATATGGACGATGTGGAAGAAGAGGGTAACCAGGTTTGGACCGGTTCCAGCGACCTCGATCTCCAAAGCACATCGCGCCGTGTCGGCTTACGCTTTACGAACCTGCCGATTCCCCAGGGTGCTAAGGTTTCATCGGCGTACCTCGAACTCTACGCTGAGGAAAACGACGATGACAGCAATACGGTCATTCGTATAGAGATAGAGAACTCGGATGACGCGGTGCCGTTCACAAGCTCCAATGGCACCGTCGATGGTCGCAGTTGGGGTACTACCGTTGACTGGTCGTTCAGCAACCGCTGGCGTGAGGACCGGGTGTACCGAAGTCGCGACATTGGCGCCCTGGTGCAGTCGGTTGTTAATCGCGGTGGCTGGGACCTGAATAATGCCATGGCCTTCCGCCTGCGCAAGCAGAGCGGCAGGAGTCGTCGTGCTCTGCCTTACAACGAAGACCCTGTGCGCGCGCCACGCCTGATTATCAACTATCAGGATGACGGCACCTCGGTATCGGATGTACGCCTGGTGCGACAGGAGATTCTTGAGCAAGTGGACGCACTCAATACTCGCGGCATGACACCGGTTCAGGATACGTTGTTCGAGGCGGCGCAGTACTATACCGGCGGCAACGTCGTCTGGGGACGCCGACGTGGCGGGCCTAGCTACAGCGGGCCACATTCCTATACGCGCGTGTCAGCCAACAATTCCATCGTGCCTGGTACTTATACCAACAATTACCCATGGGGCTGCAGCCCGGACAATTTAGGTAACTGGCGCTGCCGCTTTGAAACCCTGGAAGACGGCCCCCTGGGTGCGCCGCAGTACGAGACGCCTATTAACGACTGGTGTCAGAAGGAGAATCATATCATTCTTCTGACTGATGGCTTCGCTAACGCGCCGAACTCAGAAGGGCTCATCAAGAAATTTATCGGTGACGATAGCTGCGAATCCAGCGTGGGGTACAGCGAGCGCTGCGTGAAGGAGCTGGCCTCGTATATGGTGCAGAACGATATGTCTGATCTTCGCGAGAAGCAGATCATCAAAACGCACACCATCGGCTTTAACTTCTCCAGCCAGTGGCTGAAAGATGTTGCGGCTGCGGGTGGCGGTCAGTACAAGGAGGCCACACAGGCCGCCGATCTGGTTGAAGAGATTCAGAATATTCTGGCTGACGTGCTCAAAACCAACAGTACCTTCGTGGCGCCGGTGGCGGCTATCAACCAGTTCAACCGACTGAATCACCGCAGTGAGATCTACTTCGCGGTGTTCCGCCCGGACGATCGTCCGAGTTGGCCTGGCAACCTCAAGAAATATCGTCTGGGCCGTGACGACAATACCGTTGTCGACTTCTCAGACGAAGAAGGGCAGCCGGCTATCAATCCGGAGACGGGCTTCTTCACAGAGGAAGCAGTCAGTGCCTGGGGTAATATTGCAGACGGTTCTCAGGTGGATATCAGTGGCGCGAATTCGCAGATACCTGCTTTTGAGTCGCGTCGTATTTATACCTACACGCGAAATTCAACAACCGATCAGTTGTCTGACCCGTCTAACCGTCTGGCCACCAATAACCAGAACCTGACCAAGGATATGTTTGGTGCTGGGGCCATGTCGGATGAAGAGTTCCGTGAACATGTTGAGTGGGTGCTCGGTAAAGATCACGATGACGATGATGACGACAATATCATTAACGAGAACCGTTACATCATCGGTGATCCACTGCACTCCAAGCCGATTGCCGTGACCTACGGTGGCTCTGAAGCGGAGCCCGATATTACGGTTTTCTTCGGGTCTAACTCGGGTTTCATGCATGCAATTAACGCAGAGACAGGTGAAGAGCAATTCGCTTTCTTGCCAGAGGATACGATGGATGAGCAGATGCTGTTGCGTGAAAACCTGCCGCAGCAGAAGCATATCTATGGCATCGACGGCAGCGTTACGCCCTGGGTTAATGATGAAAATGGCGACGGCTCGATCAGCGGTGACGGTGAGTTTGTTCGGATATTCTTCGGACAACGTCGCGGTGGTCGCAACTACTACGCCATGGATGTCACCGACCGCAATAACCCCCGCTTGATGTGGCAAATAAACGGTGGTGAAGGCGACTTCACCGAGTTGGGTCAATCCTGGTCGCAGCCAGTGCTGGGTAATATCGATATTGATGGCAAGGCGACTGACGTTCTGTACTTCTCCGGTGGCTACGATCCGGATCAGGATGATACGGACATCAGGGCCAGTGACGATGTCGGCCGCGCGATTTATATCGTTAACGCTGCCACCGGTCAGTTAATCTGGTCTGCCGGTCCTACCGACGCGTTCACCAAGAAGTTTGAGGACATGAAGTATTCTTTCCCGGCGGATATCTCCGTAGTGGATATCACCAGTTCCGGACAGGACAACATGTTGTACATCGGTGACACAGGCGGTCAGCTGTGGCGCTTTGATATCAACAATGGTGCGGCCGCTGATAACCTGATCACCGGCGGAATCATTGCGGATCTGGGTATTGCTGATGGCACCAATGAGGCGAGCAACAACCGACGCTTCTACCATGGCCCGGATGTTGCTCTGGTCTTCGAGGAAGGTGAAACTCAGCTGGCGGTTAGCATCGGTTCTGGCTTCCAGGCCTCGCCTTTGTCCACCGTTACCAATGATCGTTTCTACATGATCCTGCAGTCAGACGTATTCTCCATCCCTCAGACGTATACGAAGCTGACGGAAGCAGACCTTTATAACGCCGACGCCAATGATGTAGGCGAAGGGGTAGAGGGTTCACTTGAGCTTCTGAAAGCCGCTCAGGGTTGGTACTTCAATACACCGAATACGGGTGAGAAGATTTTGAGTACTCCACTGACGTTTAAGGATACCGTGACCTTCACAACCTACGAGCCTAACCCCATGTCTGCGACCAGTCGCTGCGTGCCGTCCGCGGGTATTACGCGGGTTTATCAGGTGGCTCTGGATGATGCGAGTCCCATCAATAACTGGGATGATGTGACCGGATTGACCGAGGCGGATCGTGGTACAGAGCTCAAGTCGAGCAGTATCATCGATGAGCCGGTTATCGTATGTACCGGTGCGGGCTGTGACATGTTCGTGGGTGCTGAGAAGCCCCCGGTGAACACGCCGAATACCGACCGCGTGATCAAAACCTTCTGGCGCAAAAACTAGGGCGGAGAAAACCCCATGCAAGTTAGCCAAACCATCAGGCACTCCCGCGCGTTCCAGCGCGGGCAGCGCCACACGCAAGGCTTCACGCTCATCGAGCTAATGATTGTGCTGGTCATCATCGGCATCATAGCGGCGGTAGCATTGCCCAGCTACAACAGTTCGGTATCGAGAAGTCGGCGGTCGGATTGTATGGGTGTGTTACTTGGCCTGGCCCAGGCGATGGAGAAGTACAATGCGATGAATTACACGTATCTGGGTGCGGCGTCAGGCGGCGGCAATACTGGTACCCCCGCTGCGACCTTATACCCGTCGCAGTGCCCGATAGACGGTACCGCCGATTACAACCTGACAATTCAGGCCGCGACGGCAACCGCTTTTACAGTAGAGGCATTGCCCATCGCTTCGCGCCCGCAGGCGGACGACGGCGGTTTGCGTGTTAACTCACTAGGACAAAAGTTTTGGGACGAGAACGCCGATGGCAGCTATGCAGGCGCCGGCGAAAACAATTGGACAGTAGATTAAGCACGCTGCCATTAGGTGAGGTGCAGGAGAGATGACTATGAGCGCTTTGAAAACCCTGTTTTTATCGCTTTTATTGCTGGCGCCGGCAGCGTTGGCCCAGGAATTTGACGACGGAGATTCAAAAACCAGCAGCCCGGATGAATACATCACCGAGGCCGCGTTGCCAGATCATGTGGCAGTAACGGTCAAACGCGAGATACCGGGTGCCTACATTACGCAGGTTGTCCGTCAGGTCCTGGGTGACGATACGACGCGTTATCGTGTTGAAGCCAGCCAGGTTGGCGTGTTTTGGATAGTAGTCGTCCGTGACGATGGTGAACTTATAGAAAAGTATCAGTCAGCGGGCCCAGGACCTGTCGGTGCGGACAGCTGATAGCAGTAACGTGTTAGACCCGGTTTTTTAATACAGAAAGCCTTCGGCTTTTGCAGAACCCCGGTGCTTAGAGAACGTTTTAAAACCCGTGTTTATCACGGGTTTTTTGTGGCTATTTTTTTAGAACACGCCTACCGACAGCGACGCCGAGTATCCCCGTTTACATAGGGCCTGCCGCCGCGATTGAGGGTTATCACCAGGTCAGCGGCTTTGTCCCCATCTCTATGGCACAGCAGAAAGCTGCCATTCTGGGCGGTACTTCCCATTGCCGAGAACTCCAGATGCTTTCGGCCCAGTGACGCTCGCCACTGTAGCGACCCTCTGGATGCGGGCCAGTGAACTGCACGCAGGGCTTCCCCTGGATCGACACGGCGGTTGTAGTCTGCGTCTCGAAAGACAGCCACCGTATTCCCCGTCCAACTCGCAGTGCAGGTGCTAGCGTCATCCAGCGCGCACAGGGTTATCGACTGCTGGCGATTTACCGCTTCGCTGCGTGCGAACTGCACCAGGCGCATAACCTCCTGCAGAGACACCTGCCGACGATGGCGCTCAATGAGTTCGTTCAGGCCGCTATAGCTGGCTGCGCTCAGCGCCAGCGCAACGATTCCGGTGGTTATTAAAAGCTCCACCAAGGTGTAGCCGCGCTGCTTTGGAGTCCTATTGGGACTGGGTTCAGTCGAGACAAAGTGCAGAGGTGGCCGGTCGTTTCGCAACGGCCTATTGGCGATATGGTAGCGCTGCCACCCGGTATTCTGAGCGCTGCGCTCAACCCCTGTCCGGCTTTGAAAGAAGGCCACATTCTGCTCCTGTCACAGCTGCTGACAGGAAACAGTCTAGGCGGCACCCGCCAGGCGAACGCCAGGGAATCACTACCGTAGCGTTTAATCGTCCAGTTCCAGTTTCTTCAGACGGTAACGCAGCGAGCGAAAGCTGATTCCCAACAGTTTTGCAGCGGCCGTTTTGTTCCACCGGCACTGCTCTAAGGCGCGGGTGAGGATCTCGCGTTCGATGTTCTCCAGATAGGCGTCGATATCGCCAAAGGCCTCCTCAACGGGCGGTGAGCTCATGCTCGTGGCGGGAGGTGGTGCGGCAGTGGGCGAGATGCCCTGCTGGTTGAGCAATAAATCGTCTGCCTCGATGGTGCTCCCGCTACACAGCGTTGATGCGCGCTCCAAAATATTTTCAAGCTCGCGAACGTTGCCGGGAAAACTATATGCACTGAGTGCGTCGAGGGCAGCGGGGGATAGCATCGGGTCGGCGTCGATGCTGCCCCGCAATCGGTTTAACAGATAATTGGCCAGCAGGGGGATGTCGGCGCGACGCTCCCGCAGGCTTGGCACGTGTAAGCCAATCACATTAATCCGATAATACAGGTCACTGCGAAAGCGGTTATCGGCGACCTCCTGTTCGAGATCTTTGTGGGTGGCGCTAAGAATACGCACATCGGTAGCTATCTCAGCATTGGCGCCCACCGGCCGCACCGCTTTCTCCTGTATGGCACGCAACAGCTTGACCTGCATTGCCAGCGGCAGGTCGGCGACTTCATCCAAAAACAGCGTGCCGCCGCGCGCGGCCTCAAAAAGGCCGGTCTTGTTATCGCTGGCGCCGGTAAAGCTGCCTTTTATGTGCCCGAACAGCTCGCTTTCCATCAATTCAGGTGGGATCGCGCCGCAGTTGACGGGAATAAAAGGTCCGCTGGCGCGGGGGCCTCGGGAGTGAATCAACCTTGCGACGATTTCCTTACCGCTACCTGATTCGCCGCTGATATAGACCGGCGCCTGGCTTCTTGCCAGTTTGTTGACCTGGGCGCGCAGTGCTGCGATTTCGGCTGTTTCACCGATCAGAGTGGTATCGCGAACGTCTTGCGCTGGTTTCTGTTGTTCAAGCTTGAGCGCGTTGCTGACCAGGCTTCGAAGTCGATCGAGTTCGATAGGTTTGCTGATGAAGTCGAATGCCCCCGCTTTCAATGCTGTGATAGCGGTTTCCACACTGCCGTGTGCGGTAATCATGGCGACCGGTAGATCCGGATAGGCGCTCTGTATGTGCTCAACGAGACTGATGCCATTGCCATCGGGTAGCTTCATATCCGTTAAACAGAGGTCTGTGCCACCCTCCTGTAGGCTGCTCTGTGCCTCACCGATAGAGGCTGCCACGCGGGTTTGCAAACCCATGCGAGACAGGGTGATATCGAGCAACTGACGAATGTCGGGTTCATCGTCGACAATGAGTACGGTCTTTGCGATCTGTTCGGGCATGTGGTTGCTCTATTGGTCGCTATCCTGGTCGCTACGTTAGTTGCTGCGTTAGCCGCTACATCAATAGAGTGAGCGAGACTCTAAATCGACTCTCGTCACTGGCAGTGGGCAAGTAGGTGAGGGTTGCGTTGTTGATTTCACAGAGTTCCTTGCTGAGAAAAAGGCCCAGTCCGGTGCCGCTTTCGACGGTAGTATAAAAGGGCTCGAACAATTTTGCGCGCTCTGCGGGTGCGACCCCTTCTCCCGGATCGATGACGTCTATGATGCAACGTCTCGCGGCGCTTTCTTTTAGCACGCGTACGGTCACCTTGCCTTGACCCTGCTTTCCCTGTCCCTGTCCTGCGCTGTGGCGAATGCCGTTGTCCAACAGGTTAGAGAGCACCCGTTGGAGGTGGCCGGGATCAAAGGTGATTTCCAGCCAGGATTCTGGCAGCTCGAGTGAGATGTCTGACTCGTCAGAGCGGGTTTCCTGATATTCCCTGACGAAGCTCTGTAGCCAGCCCTTCAATGCCAGGCGCTGGGGGTTGGGTGGCTGGCGTCGGCTTATCTGTAGCACGTTCTCAATGATGTTGTTCATGCGCTTGGCGTGGTTCTCAATAATGCTTGAGAGGTGCTGATCTTCCGGCGCCAATTGCTCCGACTCGTGAAGCAGCTGGGCTGCGTGGCTTATGGCCCCGAGCGGATTGCGGATTTCGTGGGCGATGCTCGCCGTCAGCCGACCCAGCGACGCCAGCTTCAGCGACTGGGCTTGCTGGGTAACCGCCGTATAGTCGTTAAGGAACACCAGAGCGTCGTTGTCTCCTGAGCCTTCCAGCGACAGGAAATTGGCACTCAACTGCGGTGCGTCTTCTGTAACTGTAATGGGTGTGGCGATGTGTACGCCTTGCTCTTGCCAGTTCGCGAACTGTGACGCTAGCTCGACATTGCAGTCATGCAGGGACTGGCCCTGTCTCGGCATTGTATTCACGTTGGCGCTGCTTTCTGGTTGTAACAGGCGCATCGCCGCCTCATTCATGATGCGCACCGAGGAATCCGCATACACCAGTAGTATGCCGGTCTGCAGGTTTTGTACGATCTGCTCGTTCAGACGCTGCAGGTTGTAAAGGTCTTCTGCCCGGGCGCGAGCAAGCGCTTCAGCTTTGCCCACGCGCCGGGCAACGAGCTGAATCAGCAGCGATACAGAAAACACCAGAGCACTAAGCAAGGCAGCTGGGAACAAACTGGACACATCGAGGACGGTCAAGCTAATCAGCCGGAAGGTATCGGATAGGATCGCAATGACGGCAAGCGCGGCAATCAAAGTTGCAATAGAGCTGTTGGCTATCAAGACAGCGCTTGCTGCTGTGGTTGCCAGCAGCAGTATAGGTAGCCCGCTAGGCATGCCCCCGCTGGTGTCAGATAGTAGCGTGATAGCGAGGATGTCCACGAAAAAAATGCCGAAAAGGATCCCCTGGCTGCTGATAAAGCGGGTTCGAATCAGCGCTAGCAACGGCAAATTGGTTATCAAAAAAGCGCTGGCGACGATAAGGTAGAACTCGGGGTTG
The DNA here is from genome assembly GCA_043585095.1 of Cellvibrionales bacterium. Taxonomy (GTDB): domain Bacteria; phylum Pseudomonadota; class Gammaproteobacteria; order Pseudomonadales; family Halieaceae; genus JANQIO01. The sequence continues at coordinate 2,729,185 of CP121321.1, read as the reverse complement.
AGTTCCCCCATGAGCGTTCGGGCTCCCCCGGTAAAGGGGCTGACGACCAGAAGTATGGAGAGTAGCGAGCGGTACGCGATGTAGACGCGAAAAAGGTTGGTGTTCTGGCGTTCGCTGGGCACAGACGTTACCGAGATGGGTTTTTCTGTTGCCGTGGCCATAGCATTCTCAACCGGAAAGAACGCCTAGTTTACCCGCTGATCTCTTTGCCAAGAAACAGGCTTTCAAACACAATAGGCGCCTGTTTTCTCAGGAAGTGACCTATGCCCGGTTTTGACGTTGTCATGGCCCAGCTAAACACCCATGTCGGCGATTTTGACGGCAACCTCGCTAAAGTGCTGGAAACGGTCCAAACCGTCGAATCGGCGGGCGGGCCGGCGGTTATTGTGTTTCCCGAACTCACTTTGTGCGGCTACCCGCCGGAAGATTTGTTGCTGCGTCCCAGTATGCAACGCCGCGTAGAGGAGGCTCTCAACACCTTGTGCCAAACGGTTACGGATAGCTACCTGGTGATTGGCTACCCCCGCGAGCACGACGGCAAGCGCTACAACATGGCCGGTGTTATCCATCAGGGCAAGATTATTGTCGAGTATGCGAAGCAGAGCTTGCCGAACTATCAGGTTTTTGACGAGAAGCGCTATTTCGAACCGGGCACAGAGCCCTGCCTGTTTGATGTAGCGGGCGTGCAAGTTGCGGTGACCGTATGTGAGGATATCTGGGAGGCTGGGCCAGCCGCTCAGGCCCGGGAAGCGGGCGCGGCTTTGATGTTGAATCTCAACTCGTCACCGTTTCATCGTAATAAGCAGGCCGAGCGCGAAGCTACGGTTGCACGACGTGCCATCGACAACAGCCTGCCGGTGATTTATGTGAATCAGGTGGGTGCACAGGACGAACTGGTGTTTGACGGTGGCTCTTTCGCTGTCGACGAAACGGGACAGGTCGTGGCGCGCTTGCCTTTTTACAAACCCCAGCTGCAGCGACTCAGCGTCGAGTGTGAATCCAATCGCGTGCTCGGCCTAGCCGGCGGTGCGATTGCCGAGATACCCCCGATGCTGCAAAGCGTCTACGAAGCACTGGTGCTGGGCGTTAGAGAGTACGTCGACAAAAACGGCTTTAAGGGGGTAGTGCTGGGGTTATCAGGGGGTATCGACTCTGCGCTGACGCTAGCCGTAGCCGCAGATGCACTGGGGCCTGAGCGGGTCGAGGCAATCATGATGCCGTTTCGCTACACCGCGCAAATCAGCATTGAGGATGCAGCGCAGCAGAGCGATGCACAGGGCGTTAGCCACAAAGTCATTTCAATTGAGCCACTCTACGAAGCTTTTCTCGAAAGCCTCAAAGGTGAGTTTGAAGGCTTGGCGCCGGACCTGACCGAAGAGAATATCCAGGCGCGATGTCGCGGCGTGCTGCTTATGTCCATTTCCAATAAAAAGGGCGTGCTGGTTCTTACCACCGGCAATAAAAGCGAGATGGCTGTCGGCTACTCAACGCTGTACGGAGATATGGCCGGCGGCTTTGACGTACTGAAAGATGTGCCCAAGACACTTGTGTACGAACTGGCGCGCTATCGCAATACAGTCTCCCCGGTGATTCCCGAACGAGTCATTACGCGTCCGCCCTCAGCGGAGCTACGCCCTGACCAAACAGACCAGGACAGCTTACCTGATTATGACGTTCTGGATCGCATTCTGGAGCTGTATATCGAAGAGGACGCTAGCGCTGAGGCGATCATCGCCATGGGTCTGGACCGGGATGCCGTAGAGCGCGTTATACGCCTGGTTGACCTTAATGAATATAAGCGCCGGCAGGCACCTATTGGCGTGCGCATCACCCGGCGCGGCTTTGGACGAGATCGTCGCTATCCAATAACGTCAGCGTGGAAGATAGGACATTAGGGCTGCTTATGCATCGCGGCAGCCGCATCAGTGGCTAAAGCGAACCTTCCGGGGGGCGGTTGTCGAATTTCGGCGGTCTCGGTTGGTCAAACAGGCCAAACGTCACGTTGTTAATGAACGATCGATCAACACCATCGCGTTTGTAGCTGCTGATAAAGTTGCCGCTGTCGTCCAGGCTGGGATGCTGCGGGTAGTTCAGCACCAGCACGTCCAGTGAGTCCTGAGCGAGGTCATCCAGACCTAGCAACATATACCCCTGCACCATAACGGCGAGACCGTCGGCGACTGCGGGTGAGGAGGGGAAGTTCTCCACGACATAGCTGCCGCGATTGATCGCCGCGATGTATGCACCCCGTCGGAAGTAGTAATTGGCGATGTTGATTTCAGAGCGCGCCATCAAATTACGCAGGTGAACCATTCGGGCGCGAGCGTCCGGGGCGTACGGGCTGTCGGGGAACCGTGACAGCAACTGCGCAAATTCGGCAAAGGCCTCCTGCGCAAAGCCTGTGTCCCGCAGCGTGCCATCTGTAGGCAGCCAGCGGTCAAACAGGCCTTCATCGGCTGTATAGGCAGCCAGACCCTTCATATAAAACGCGTAATCAACATTCGGGTGCTGCGGATGCAGTCGCATAAACCGATCCGCGGCCTCGATAGCCGCCTCGTGTTCGTAGTTGTTGTAATGCGCATAGATCAATTCAAGCTGGGCTTGCTCGGCATATCTGCCAAAGGGAAATCGTGATTCCAGTAGCTGAAGTGCGCGCACCGCAAGGTCGAAATTTTTACTGCGCAGATACCGCTGTGCCTCTTGATAGAGTTCGTACTCTGAGGAATTTGCTCCCGGGGGTAAGTCGAGCTCTTCATTACCTGAGCAGCCAACCAGCCCGATGACTAACATCAAGGCGAACAGGCAGGCCGCGCAGCGCCTGAGCGGGGCGCGATCGGGTCTGGATGGTGCTTGCAAAGAGAACGCTATAAGGCGTGCTAACATATTGAAATTCGACACTTTTGACGCGGCGTATTTAATCATAGGAGTGCGGCTTGCGCTATGCCAGAACAGCTCAGACACACGGCTATCGTTGGCGAGTCCCAACATGGAATGCGCTTCGATCAAGCCGCCGCCGAGTTGCTTCCTGACTATTCGAGAGCGCGTCTTCAGGATTGGATTCGCAGCGGCGCCTTGCTGTTAGATGGCGCACAGCGTCGACCTCGTGACAAGGTTGAATCGGGTGCCGAGATGACCCTGAACGCCAGGTTGGAAGAGGCCGTTAGCTGGGCCCCTGAGCCAATTGACCTGAATATTGTGCATGAAGACAAAGACGTGCTGGTGATCAATAAACCGGTGGGTCTGGTGGTGCACCCAGCTGCGGGGAACCGGCAGGGAACCCTGGTCAATGCGCTACTGCACCGCTACCCAGAGCTGTCTGAGTTACCGCGAGCCGGAATCGTTCATCGCCTGGATAAGGATACCAGCGGTTTAATGATGGTCGCGCGCTCGGTCCGCGCGCATACGCGTTTAGTAGAGCAATTGCAGGCGCGAGAGGTTAGCCGTGAGTACCTCGCGGTCTGTGTCGGTGCTCCTACCGGCGGCGGCACGGTGGATGAGCCGATCGGGCGCCATCCTCAGGCGCGCACCAAGATGGCGGTGGTGGCGGGCGGCAAACCCGCAGTGACTCACTATAAAGTTGAAGAGCGCTTCGCGCACCACACCCTGTTGCGAGTGCGATTGGAAACCGGCCGCACCCACCAGATTCGCGTGCATATGGCGCATCGGCGCTATCCATTGGTTGGTGACATGGTCTACGGGGGACGGCCACGCCTGCCGCCTGCGGCAGACCCACAGCTGCGTGATGTTCTGCGGCGCTTCCGTCGCCAGGCCTTACACGCCCATGTTCTGGGTTTTAATCATCCTGCCTCAGGTGAATTTGCAAGCTGGCAAGTGCAAGTGCCAGAAGATATGGCGGAACTTATCGCCCACCTGCGCCAGTACGACGCCGTTCAATGAGTTTTCTTGCTCCGGATTGGCCCGCCCCGGGGAATGTTCTCGCGGCCACATCGGTGCGCTCCAACGGCGCTGTCGAAGTGCCAGCGGCCATGGCGGGATTCGTCTACCCGCGATATCGGCAGGTTCACGGCACGGTAGCACTTCCCGCAGCGAGCGTAGCCACGACCACAGAAGCGGACGCCGTCTATACTCAGGAGGTCGGATTGATCTGCGCTGTGCGCACCGCGGACTGCTTGCCGGTTTTGTTCTGTCATCGCGAGGGCAGCGAAGTGGCTGCCGCACATGCGGGCTGGCGCGGTCTCGCTGCTGGCGCACTGGAGAGCACGCTCGACGCCATGGATAGCGCGCCGGAGGATCTGCTGGTATGGATCGGTCCTGCGATAAGCGCCAGGCATTATGAGGTAGGTAATGACGTACGAGCAGCGTTTCTGGCTGCGAGCCCGCCAGCACAGCTCGGGGCTGTCAGCGCGGCCTTCGTACCGAGAGGCGATCGCTTTCTCGCTGATCTTGTGGGAATTGCCCGTATGCGTCTGACGGCGGCAGGGGTAAGCGCGATATACGGCGGTTCCCATTGCACATACGCCGATGCAGAGCGTTTCCATTCATGGCGCCGCGACGGCGAAAAGGCCGGGCGGATGGTCACAGCAATTTGTCGAATCTAGACTCCACACGCTTTACCCATACTTGAAATAGGGCTATTCATCCCCATTAAGTAAACATCGAAATGACGCCGTCACAGGGCGACGAGGTTACTTATATGCGAATGGATAAACTGACGAATCCGCTTCAGCTCGCACTGGCAGATGCCCAGTCGCTGGCGGTCGGTCGCGATCACAATTTCATTGAACCGGCTCACATACTGCTTGCCTTGCTGCAGCAGCAGGGCGGCATGACCAGGCCGCTTCTGGAAAATGCTGGCATTAACGTCCAAAAACTGACGGCAGATTTGGAGCAGGCTATTGATCGCCTGCCTACGGTTGCGGGCACTGCTGGAGACGTACATCTCAGCAGCGACGCCGGCAAGCTGCTAAATCAAGCGGACAAACTCTCTCAACAGCGCGGTGACGCCTACATCTCCAGCGAAATGGTGGTTCTGGGCTTGATGTCTATCGGCGGCCCGGCGGCTGATCTTTTGAAGGACGCTGGCGCGAACGAGGCGACACTTGCGGCTGCGATTGACCGCCTGCGTGGAGGCGAATCCGTCAACGACCCCGCGGCGGAGGAGTCCCGGCAGGCCTTGGACAAGTACACCATTGACCTGACCGAGCGCGCTGAATCCGGCAAGCTGGACCCCGTTATCGGTCGCGATGATGAGATTCGTCGGTGCATACAGGTACTGCAGCGTCGCACCAAAAACAATCCGGTGTTAATCGGTGAGCCGGGGGTGGGCAAGACGGCCATTATTGAAGGCCTGGCCCAGCGCGTCATCAATGGCGAGGTGCCCGATAGCCTGCGTGGCAAGCGTATCCTTTCACTTGACCTGGGTGCTCTGCTGGCCGGCGCTAAATTTCGTGGCGATTTTGAAGAGCGCCTCAAAGCTGTTCTTAACGAGCTCTCCAAACAGGAAGGCCGAATCATTCTGTTTATCGATGAGCTGCACACGATGGTGGGTGCGGGTAAAGCCGAGGGCTCTATGGATGCAGGGAATATGCTTAAGCCCGCTCTGGCGCGAGGTGAATTGCACTGCGTCGGCGCCACCACCCTGGATGAATACCGCCAGTATGTCGAAAAGGACGCCGCGCTGGAGCGCCGCTTCCAGAAAGTCCTTGTGGACGAGCCGAATGAAGAGGACACCATCGCCATACTGCGTGGCTTGAAGGAGCGCTACGAGGTGCACCATGGCGTTGAGATAACCGATGCCGCCATCATTGCCGCAGCAAAGCTCTCGCAGCGCTACATCAGCGATCGTCAGCTCCCCGACAAAGCAATTGACCTGGTCGATGAAGCCGCAAGCCGTATACGGATGGAAATAGATTCCAAGCCCGAGTCGATGGACCGCCTGGAACGGCGCTTGATTCAATTAAAAATCGAGCGCGAGGCGGTGAAGAAAGACACCAGTGATGCGGCGCTTAAGCAGCTGGCAAAACTAGAGGACGATATTGCGCAGGTGGAACGCGAGTACGCCGACCTGGAAGAAATCTGGAAGGCTGAAAAGGCCGCTGTACAGGGTGAGGCGCAGATCAAGAGCGATCTCGAGCGGGCGCGCATCGAACTGGATGCGGCCAGGCGCGCGAGTGACCTTACGCGGATGTCAGAGCTGCAGTACGGGGAGATACCCGCGCTGGAAGAGCAGCTGAGCCGCGCTGCGGAGCATCAGCCCAGGGACAATACGCTATTGCGCAACCGGGTCGACGACGAGGAAGTCGCCGAAGTGGTGTCGCGGTGGACGGGTATTCCGATTTCCAAAATGTTGGAAGGTGATCGAGAGAAGCTGCTGCGCATGGAAACAGCCCTGCACGAACGCGTCGTGGGCCAGGACGAAGCCGTAGAGGCGGTGTCGAATGCGGTGCGCCGCTCCCGCGCCGGGCTGTCCGATCCCCAGCGTCCGAACGGTTCCTTTCTGTTTTTAGGGCCGACGGGTGTAGGCAAGACCGAGCTCTGTAAGGCGCTGGCATCCTTTCTGTTCGATTCTGAACAGGCCATGGTGCGCGTCGACATGTCAGAGTTTATGGAGAAGCATTCGGTTGCGCGTTTGATCGGTGCACCTCCTGGCTACGTGGGCTATGAAGAGGGCGGCTATCTCACCGAGGCGGTCAGACGTCGCCCCTACTCGCTGCTACTGTTAGACGAGGTCGAGAAGGCCCATCCGGACGTCTTTAACATCTTGCTGCAGGTTCTGGAGGATGGTCGTCTGACTGACGGTCAGGGCCGCACCGTGGATTTCCGTAATACGGTAATCGTGATGACATCTAATCTGGGTTCGGATGTCATACAGGACATGGCGGATCAGGACGATTACGAGGCGATGAAGGCGGCTGTTATGAACGTTGTCAGTCATCATTTCCGGCCAGAATTTATCAACCGGCTCGATGAGTCCGTCGTGTTTCATCCGCTGGGTAAGAAACAGATTCGAGCGATCGCCGATATACAGTTGGCCGGCTTACGCCAGCGATTGACCGATCGCGAGCTGACGCTAGAGCTCGACGGTGCCTTGCTCGACAATCTGGCAGCGGTGGGCTTTGATCCTGTGTATGGGGCCCGTCCTTTAAAGCGTGCCATTCAGCAGAAGCTGGAGAACCCGCTGGCGCAGGAACTGCTGGCCGGCAAGTTTGTTCCAGGGGCGACGATTCACGCGAGCCTTGTCGATGATGCAGTGACGTTCTCTGTTCAAGAGTAAGCGACGGGACCGGGCTGGAGCTGGTATCCAGACCCCATATAAATGGGACGTAAACTGGAATAGCGGGCAGGTCTTAACGTAGAAAGAGAAAAGAGGAATAAAGAAATAAGGGTGTCTAGTTACAGTGAATGGCGATCAGATCGCTGGCTCGCTGCCGTTGGATATCCTTTTCTTCATCGGTTAGATACCGGATACCCTGATCGTCGCGGATTCGGACGCGCGCTGTAGAGTTTAGTGTGTCGAGATTGGCTTTGGCCTGATCGCAAACCGCGGGGTCTTTTTCAATAGCCGCCTGTTGCGCGGCGGCATTTGATTCTTCTTCAGTTGGCTGCGGCATGGCCGGGGCAGAGGAGCCGTACTCGCGGCCGTTGGATTCGTCTGCTGCCACACGGCGTGTCATGCCGGTGCTAGTGGAAATGAACTCATACTCAACGCCTGAGGGTGGCGGTCGATCACTGTGCTGGGGCCGGCCCTTGGCGTCTCGCCATTTGTAGTAGCCCTCTTCTGCCGCCTGTCCGCTAAGTGAGAATAGACCGGTGCAGAGGATCAATGCGCAGCCAAGCCGCAGAAATGCTCCAGGCCTGCTCAAGGGCAATCCCGCATGCTGCGTTGGGTATGCATCGCTGTGATACCTTAGCCTGTTGAGGCGCGTTGACAAGATCAGGCTCCAACTATCTGTATTCCCTCGAAAATACCCCATGCCCCCGTCCTGTGCAACTTGGCATTTTCACAACTTGACAGCGGTCTCAGGGCAGAGAAGAATACGCGCTCTTTGAAAATCACGGTCGAGTGTATTGCTCACCGTGTTGGCTGACGTCAATGACGCGGCTTTTTGGAGAACCCGACAGCAGGTTCTGGCGTATTGCCTGGACCTGTGGCGACCATCTGCGCTACCTCGCAGGGCACCAACACCGGGCTCGTGTGTTTCTTACACAGCCGTGTAGGCGTGCACGCGAGCGTGGCAACGTTGGCAGCCGAGCGTAGCGGACACTCCGCTCCTGAAATGTAAGCAAGCAGGCCGTATGGGCCTGATGCAGTCTGTGGTGTATCCAGCCGCGGATAAAAGACGAGGTGATACAGATGGAAGAGCTCTCCGGCGGCGATATGGTCGCGCGCGCACTCGAAGACGAAGGCGTTGAATTTATCTTTGGCTACCCAGGCGGTGCCGTACTGCACATCTACGATGCGCTTTTTAAGTCCGCTATACCCCATATTTTAGTGCGTCACGAACAGGCCGCGACCCATGCTGCGGATGGCTATACGCGGGCGACCGGGAAGCCGGGCGTGGTATTGGTAACCTCCGGGCCCGGCGCTACCAACGCTGTCACGGGGATTGCCACGGCGTATATGGATTCGATCCCGATGATCGTGTTGTCAGGGCAAGTGCAGTCACACCTCATTGGTGAGGATGCATTTCAGGAAACCGACATGGTGGGCATCTCGCGTCCTATCGTGAAGCACAGCTTCATGGTCCAGCGCGCGGAAGACATACCAACCATAATCAAGAAGGCGTTTCACATTGCGACCACAGGCCGCCCGGGCCCGGTTGTGATCGATATCCCCAAGGACCTCACGCGGCCTGACGCGCTCTTCCCGTATGTCTATCCGGAATCAGTCAAGATGCGCTCTTATAGCCCATCGACAAGAGGGCACGCGGGCCAGATCAAAAAGGCAGTGAAGCTCTTGCTCGGTGCCAAGCGACCCGTTATTTACAGTGGTGGCGGCATCATTCATGGCGAATGCAGCGAGCTGCTGACCGCTTTAGCCCAGAAGCTCAACTATCCGGTCACCAATACGCTGATGGGTCTCGGTGCCTACCCAGCTACCGATAAGCAGTTTCTGGGTATGTTGGGTATGCACGGCTTCTATGAGGCCAATATGGCCATGCACAACGCTGACGTGATTCTTGCCGTGGGTGCGCGGCTGGATGATCGGGTTACCAATACCGTGGATAAATTTTGCCCCGGGGCGAAAATCATCCACATCGATGTGGATCCCACCAGTATCTCCAAAACGGTCATGTCAGACATTCCCATCGTTGGCCCGGCTGACGTGGTGATGACTGAAATGATGACTTTGATCGATCAGTATCAGCAGGACAGCGTTGATCTGCCCGACACGATGGCTCTGGAGAAGTGGTGGCAGCAGATTGACCAGTGGCGAGCGGCGCATGGTCTGTGGCAGGCGCCACGCTATGAGCAGCTTAAAGATGTCATCAAGCCACAGCAGGTAATAGAGTCTCTCTATCGGGTGACAAAAGGGGAGGCTTATGTCACTTCCGACGTGGGTCAGCACCAGATGTTCGCAGCGCAGTATTACAAGTTCGACAAGCCGCGCAGATGGATCAATTCCGGCGGTCTTGGAACCATGGGTTTTGGCCTGCCATCGGCTATGGGTGCCAAGCTCGCCTTTCCCGATGCCGATGTAGCCTGCGTTACGGGCGAAGGCAGCATCCAGATGAATATCCAGGAGCTATCGACCTGCGCGCAGTACAACATCCCGGTAAAGATCGTAAATCTCCACAACGGCTATTTGGGCATGGTTAAGCAGTGGCAGGACATGCAATACGATGGCCGCCACTCTGAGTCAGCTTATGCGGATTCGCTGCCTGATTTCGTTGCGCTGGCGAAAGCTTACGGTCACGAGGGCATATTGATCGAGCACCCGGATGACCTGGAAGCAGGTATGGAAAAAGCCTTCGCGATGAAGGATAAGCTTGTCTTCATCGACGTGCTGGTAGATCCCGCCGAACACGTCTACCCAATGCACGTAGCGCCGAATGGATCCATGGCGGATATGTGGCTCAGCAAAACGGAGAGGACCTGATATGCGACGCATTATTTCTGTTTTGCTGGAAAACGAACCTGGCGCACTGTCGCGAGTTGTTGGGCTGTTTTCCCAGCGCGGTTACAACATTGAAACACTCAATGTGGCGCCCACCGAAGACCCCACTCTATCGAGGCTTACCGTCACTACCGTGGGTGATGACCGGAAAATGGAGCAGATTACCAAGCAGCTCAATAAGCTTGTTGATGTGGTCAAACTGGTAGATCTCACTGAGGGAGCGCATATAGAGCGGGACTTGATGTTGATTAAAGTTCGGGCCACAGGAGCCCAACGCGCCGAGATCAAGCGCTGCACTGATATATTTCGCGGCCAGATTGTTGATGTCGGCCCCTCGGTTTATACGATTATGCTCTCAGGTACCGCAGACAAGCTGGATTCCTTCGTTGAAGCTATGGGTGACGCCTCGATTTTGGAGGTGGTGCGCAGCGGGGTGGCGGGTATCGCTCGCGGCGAAAAGGTGCTGCGCCTGTAGCGGTGCTCACGTTCCTCAAAAGCGCTCAGCGCTCCCGAAAGGGGTTATGTGGGGGTTGTGTAGAGGGTTATGTGGGGGTTGTCATAAGCACCCACAAAAAAGCCGGCATGCGCCGGCTTTTTTAAGCACCCTGATTGGCAGGGCGATGTGGTATCAGACTGCCTATCTTCAGGATCGCCGTTGCCACAGGCCCCATCGGCCTCAAGCACCAAGCTTACAACATAAGCGCCTATCTGGTGAGAGCTAGAGCCAGCGCTCAGGACAAACGATTGAGGCGCCCCTCAGCCCGCATGGCCGAAGGGACATCCGGCTCCTCGGGCCAAAGCTCAATTATCCTATGCGCTTAGTGCTTTGACCCGCGTGTTAAGCCGGCTTTTGTGACGTGCCGCTTTATTCTTGTGAATAATGCCCTTATCAGCCATCCGGTCAATGACAGGTACTGCGCTGTCGTAGGCTTCTTTTGCTGCCGCCGCATCGCCGCTGCCGATCGCAGCCTCGACGCGCTTGATTACGGTGCGAACCAGCGAACGCAGGCTGGCATTATGGGTGCGACGCTTTTCTGACTGGCGTGCGCGCTTTCTGGCTTGGGGTGAATTCGCCAAGTGATTGTCCTCTGAGTGATGATTTTCGGGAGGCGCGATTATTCACATTTAGGGTTTTACTGTCAATGTTAGTAACGCACTAGCGAAGGGCAGATATTACCTTGCGGCTCGCTTCATGGATTACTTGCCGCTCATATTGCTTCATATGATGTACGGCTTTTTTTTAACGGGACGCCAATCAGCAGATGTCTTGATAGATCACCCAGCACGGCAGGAGCAGGGCGTGCCGCTGTGCTCGGCCCTTATAGCGACAGCTTCGGCAAGTAACGCGGTAAACAGAGCAGTCATGGCGCGTCCGGATGAGTCGCAGTGGCCGACTACTATTACTAATAACTATTAGTTAATATCCTGCGGATGTCCAACCTTCCTCAAAATCGGCCCACGGCAGAGAGAATTCTCGATGCCGCAGAGGATCTTTTTGCCGAGCGCGGCTACAGTGCAACTTCCCTTGGCGATGTCGCAGATCGCGTTGGCATTCGTTCGCCAAGCCTCTACAACCATTTCCGCAATAAAGAAGCGCTGTATCTGGCCGTAGTGGAGCGCCTGCTGGACGCTTTTCTTGCGCCCTTGCAGGCTCTGCGCGACCAGCCATTGACCCGGGAGCATATTCTGGATTGGCTTGAAACTACCGTAACCATGCACCACCAGCGGCCAAATCTGGCCCGGCTGCTGCAGCATGCAGCGCTTTCGGGTGGACCTCATAGCAGAGAGCTCGCGGTGGGCTTGTTTCGGCCGATGTTTGAGGCCCCTGAACAGCCTGTCCCAACTTACCCTGTACTGGGAAATTCCCTGCAGCCCTGGGCAATCATGGCTCTCAATAATATGGTGATGTCGTATATCACTATGGCCCCGATGTACGAGGTGCTGTTGGGCGAAGATCCACTGGGGAAGAGTGCTCAGGCAAAGCAGATGCAACTAATCAAGACTCTTGCGCGCCTGGTCATCGACGACGAACCGGCTTTTAAGGAGGACGGACAGGCGGTTGAATAACCGCCTCTGAATTCGAGTCACGATACTTGCCGCGAACTCCAAGCTTACCGTACGCAAAAAAAACGCGGCTTCTGCCGCGTTTTTTTTGGCGATAGACAACTATCCTATCGCTGTATACGGCACCGTTACATTACGCTGCTTTGCAGGCTTTTTTGGCGGCTTTGATCTGCTTCTTCTCGCAGTCTTCCATGGACGCTTCGCCCTGACACCACTTGCGGCGGTTATCCCATGCGGTCAGGGGCATGCTTTTGCCGTTGGAGCATTTTGCGAAGTAGTTGTGGTATTCGACGCCATCTTCTGTGGTCGCTTTTGAGTCGAAGACAATGCTGGTCGGCTTCGCCGCAAAGACGGCAGATGAAGCAACAAGCAGGCCGGCAGTCATTGCCGCGGTGATTACAGATTTCATCGATATTCCCCTAAGGTAAGGTCAAAAATAAAAGGCGTTCGGGCAAAAAGGTGCGCGAACAAAGCTCTAACTATGGAACCGCGGTGGATTCTACTGGCAACTTACGAGGGGTGAAATATGGTGGATCAGCAAATGTGACCTATGCACGTCGGCGCAATCCCGGCGCGATTTTAAAGCAATATAAGTTGTTGATTTAAAATGATAAAAATAAATCCTGCTTCAAATAAGTGCAGATTAAACATTGTTAATATAGAGCGATTTGCTGCATCCCAAATCACTGGGGCGCAAGACTGCGCCCAGAGCGGGCGTCGCGTAGCGTTATGGAGCTTGCGACTACGCCTAGAATGCCAGCAACACCATCAACCCACCGATACCCGCGAGTGCAATCGCTTCACCGGCTTTATCGAGCCGCGTCAAAGCGTATAGATAAGACAAAGGTGGGAGCAAAAGCGAGCACAGGCCCCAGGCAAAATCTTCCCGCCAGGAGGCGATTAGCAGCAGCACCCAGCTACCCAATAAAATGGTTGCGCCGAGGGTCATCATTAGTGCACTTGTGGCTTCCATGTTTACTCCGGAATTGATGGTGATAAGGCGGGCGCAAGGATACCCCATGATACGGGCTCACGGGAAGCAATCCGGACCTGCGCGCGCTATGCCCGGCGACTGCTGGCGGCTCGTCGATGACTCTCGACCTCTCGTTGATGACTCTTAATCTCCCGTTGATGACTCTTGATCTCCCGTTGATGACTCTCCGCGCACTTTCCGCTACTGTGAGCGGCCTCTAGGAAACGACGTTTTTATGGACGAGTTCTCGGATATCCGGCCCTATAACGATGAAGAAGTGCCCGGCGTACTGGCGCGCTTACTCAACGATCCCGAATTGCTCGCTGCTATCTGCCGCTTGCGGTTCAAAGGGTGGGCCACCTGGCTGGGGCTGCCGCTGCGGTGGCTGGTAAAACGCGCCTTGAAGCGAGAGCTGCGTGGCGTCAATGACGTGGCTGCGCTGCAGGGCATCATCGAGGGCTATATGTCCCGCATGATCGAGGACACCACGTCAGGGTTTTCAGTTTCAGGGCTGGATAATCTGACTGAGGGCGGCCCCTATTTGTTTATGAGCAACCACCGGGACATAACCCTGGATCCTGCCTTCACCAACTACGCCCTGTTCCATAATGGTTTTGACACGGTGCGGATTGCCATTGGTGATAACTTGCTCACCAAACCCTATGTGTCTGATCTGATGCGTCTCAACAAAAGCTTTATTGTCAGGCGCTCTGCCAAAGGCCCTCGCGAGATGCTCAAAGCCTACAAGACGCTCTCGGCTTATATACGGCATTCGATACAGGTTGATAAGGCGAACATCTGGATAGCGCAGCGAGAAGGTCGTGCCAAGGATGGAATCGACCGCACTGAGCCCGCGATCATAAAAATGCTGTCCATGAGCCTCGATAGAAAGACCGAGTCGTTCTCTGATTTTATACGCGCGCTGCGCATCGTTCCGGTGTCGATTTCCTATGAGCTCGACCCCTGTGATGCCCTCAAAGCGGCGGAGTTGGAGGAACGCCAGCGCACCGGCCAGTACCAGAAATCCGAGCATGAGGATGTTGCCAGCATCGCCGCTGGAATCAGTGGCAACAAGGGCCTGGTGCACGTCGCTTTTGGCCGGCCGCTGAGCGATGACTACGACAACCCCGAACAGGTGGCAGCGGCTCTGGACCAGCAAATCATCGCGAACTATCAACTGCACGCGACCAATGCCTACGCCTGGCGAATGCTGCACGGTGAAGACGCACCTATGGACGTGGCGCAGGTCTCTGCGCGCTGTAAACAGCCTCAGTTTGAAGAGCGTATAGCGGCACTGCCGGTGGCGCACAGACCTCACGCTCTGGCCATTTATGCCAATGCTATTGCCAGTAAGCTGATCCTAAAGGCGGAGCCCGCAACCCCCATTGCTGACTGAGGACGACAAGCAGGCAATTCGAGACGCCTATGGCGCCCTGATGAAAGCTAAAGGGCTGACGCCACGTTGGGGACAGCGCCAAATGATCGCCGAGATCGCCAAAGCGCTTGCTCTGGTGGATGCCTCGTCCACCGATGAGACGCCGCAATGCGTGATTGAAGCGGGTACTGGAACCGGTAAGACTATAGCCTACGCCGTGGCGGCTATACCGCTAGCCAGAGCCCTTGGTAAAACGCTAGTGATATCGACCGCTACCATCGCTCTGCAGGAGCAACTGGTGCATAAAGACCTGCCAGATATCCGCAGGCACAGCGGGCTCGATTTCGAGTACGTGCTGGCCAAGGGGCGACGACGCTACGTCTGTCTGTCGCGGCTCGACAAACTGCTGGGGGTAGGCGAAGGAACCGATTCGCTCATCCCGCTGTATCCCGATGAGGTTAGCGCCGCGTCCAGCGCCGAAGCCATGCCCGTATATGAAGCGATGATCGATGCCATGGGACGTGGCGAGTGGGATGGGGACCGGGACAACTGGCCTGGCGAGATAGCGGATAACGTGTGGTTCACAGCGACCACGGATCACAGCGGTTGCAGCGGCCGCCGCTGCGCTAACGTCGGGCAGTGCAGCTTTTTTAAGGCCAGAGACGAGCTCCAACAGGCCGATGTCATTGTCACCAACCACGATCTGGTGCTGTCTGATCTGGCACTGGGAGGTGGGGCGATACTCACCGCTCCCGCTGACACCATCTATATTTTTGATGAGGGGCACCACCTTCCAGCCAAGGCGCTGAATCATTTCTCGGCTTTTTGCCGTGTGGGTTCCACACTGCAATGGTTAGAGGATTGCCGCGGTCAGCTGGCACAGCTGGCGACCATGGTCGGTGAACAGCCAGAGTTCTCGCGTCCCCTGGAGCAGATTCAGCCATTGTTGGACGAAGCAGGCCAGTCGCTTGATGCGGTACAGCAGTGTCTTCCGAGCCTGCCAGATATGCCCGTGCCCGTTGACAGCATGGATCGCAGCCATCTGCGCTTTGCCGGTGGTAAATTGCCGGAGGACTTAATCGGGCACGCCCAGCTGCTGGCGCGATTATTCGACGCTCTGCAGGAGCGTTTTTCGCGCCTGTCTGACCGGCTGGAAAGTGTCATAGATGGCGACCTGACCGGACTGGATAGCGCTGATGCGGAATCCTGGTTAACGATTATTGGCGCCATGGTAAGCAGGGCCGAGGGCAATCTGGCGCTATGGGCTGATTATTCGAATGCCGATCCTGATACTGAGGAGACGTCGGCAGCAGCGGACCTGAAGGCATCGCCGACGGCGCGTTGGGTGAACGTGTTCCTTTCGGGAGGCGTTCCTTCCTATGAGCTGAGGGCAAGCCCTGTACTGGCCAGCGAGATTCTTGAGCAACATCTATGGCCTGCGGCCGCCGCCGTGGTCGCAACCTCTGCAACGATGACGGCGTTGAATAGCTTCGAGCGCTTCATGCTGCATTCGGGTGTTCCGCGAACCGCTCGTTTCAAGGTGGTACCGAGCCCCTTCGATCACAGCCGGGCCCGCCTGGTGGTGCCCGATATGCAATGCGACCCCAGCAACGTTGAAGCACATACCCAGGCGCTGGTGAGTTATCTGCCCCAGTGTCTGGATCCAGAGGAAGGCAGCCTGGTGCTGTTTTCATCACGACGGCAGCTGAATGAGGTTTACAGCAGCTTGCCAGGCGACTGGCGCAGTCGCATTCTCTTGCAGGGAGATTACAGCAAGCAGGAGATCCTCCGGCAGCACCGCGAACAGATTGACGCGGGCAGGGGCAGTATTATTTTTGGTTTGGCGAGCTTTGCAGAAGGCGTCGATCTACCGGGTCGGTATTGCAGTCATGTGCTGATCGCAAAAATTCCTTTTGCTGTTCCAGACAGCCCCCTGGAGTCCGCTCTGAGTGAATGGGTGGAACAGCAGGGCAGAAATGCCTTCATGGAAATTACCGTTCCGGATGCGGCACTGCGCCTGGTTCAGGCCTGTGGCCGTCTTCTGCGAACGGAAACTGATGCGGGACGTGTAACCATTTGCGATCGTCGGCTGGTAACGCGCCGCTACGGTCGAGCGTTGCTGGACGCCTTGCCTCCGTTCACGCGAGAGCTGGCGTAAGCGACGATGCAAACGTGAATTGGAATAGAAGGATATTTCGTGGCATTGAATGACCAGGTAGCGGCGTTGCTAATTGATGTAGAAGCTGAACTGCGGCAGCTTGGACTCTGGCGGGCAGAACCACCGGCGCCAGAGGCGTTTGAAAGTACGCAGCCCTTCTTTATCGATACGCTGGACTTTGACCAATGGCTGCAGTTCGTATTTTTGCCGACCATGTACCGTCTCATTGAGGAGCAGCAAGCCTTGCCAACTGAATGCGCTATCGCACCGATGGCAGAAGAGTTTTTCCGCGGTTCGGCGTTGGCGAGTATGTCTCTCGAATTGACCCTTGCCAGGATTGATCGGCTGCTAACAGAGGCCTGACTGGCAGCCAGATAGCCGCATGGACAGCTGATCACTCGATGTGTTGAAAGTCGGCGATAAGCGCAGTACGGCCGCTACGCGCTGGCACTAGACTGCGTCGGAAGCTTTTGCAGGAATAGGGATTGCGGGGAGAAGGCTGTAATAAAAGGGCTGTAGAGAAAGGGCTCGCAAGAGAGTTCTTATTCAAAGGTAGCGGCGGGGGTGATATTGCCTGGTAGAACTTTACCGCGATGTGGGAGGTGTTCAGGCGGCGTCTATGACGCCGCTCGAAAGATTTTGGTCAGCCTGACGCGCGGATGATTTTTGCCCTGTGCCTCAGTCAAAAAACGCAGGTATCGCTAAACTCAGTGCACGGTTCCGCTGGCTTCCAGGGGCGTCATTTCGCTGGCGGCTTCTGTCTTGCGAAGCGATTCCTGCTCCTGCAAATAGGTCCGCAAACGACCGACGACGCTGGTCATAACGTCGATGGTCTGGCTGATCTGGTCCAGCGCCATCAAAATCGTTTCCGTGTCATTGTGGCCATCACCGGCCGGGGTTTTTTCATCGCTCATGCTCGATCCTCATTGGTATCGGCTGAAGAGTGGCGTGGGGACTTGATAGTCCCCACGCCGGCTGTGGTGGGGCCGTAAGCTATTAATCCCAGCTCAATGCGCCGCCTGTCTGGTACTCGATGACGCGCGTTTCAAAGAAATTTTTCTCTTTGCGCAAATCCATGATTTCAGACATCCAGGGGAACGGGTTTTGCACGCCTGCAAACTGCTCTGGTAGGCCAAGCTGGGTCAATCGGCGATTACAGATGAACTGGAGATACTCCTCCATCATCGCTGCGTTCATGCCCAACACGCCGCGGGGCATGGTATCTCGAGCGTACTCGATCTCGATTTGCGTGCCTTCGAGAATCATCTGTATGACCTCCTGCTTGAATTCCGCAGTCCACAGATGTGGGTTTTCCAGCTTGATTTGATTGATGACGTCGATGCCAAAGTTAAGGTGCATGGACTCATCACGCAGGATGTACTGGAACTGTTCTGCCACGCCGGTCATTTTATTGCGACGTCCCATAGAAAGGATCTGCGTAAAACCGCAGTAGAAGAAGATGCCTTCGGTCACGGCGTAGAAGCCGATCAAGTTCCTTAGCAGTTCCTGATCCGCTTCAGGAGTCCCGGTGTTGAAGTTGGGATCGCCCAGGGCGTGGGTGTGGCTGAGGCTCCAGGCGGCTTTCTTGGCGACTGAAGGTACTTCGCGATACATGTTAAAGACAGCACCTTCATCCATTCCCAGTGACTCGATGCAGTACTGGTATGCGTGGGTGTGAATCGCCTCTTCGAACGACTGGCGCAGCAAATACTGACGGCATTCTGGGTTAGTGATGTGGCGGTAAATTGCCAGCACCAGATTGTTGGCGACCAGTGAATCTGCCGTTGAGAAATACCCCAGGCTGCGCAGCACGATACGGCGTTCGTCCTCGGTGAGACCTTCAGGACTCTTCCACGTGGCGACGTCTGCCGTCATGTTGATTTCCTGAGGCATCCAGTGGTTGGCGCAGCCATCCAGATACTTCTGCCACGCCCAGTCGTACTTGAAGGGCACCAGTTGGTTGAGGTCAGCGCGGCAATTGATCATACGCTTCTCATCTACCGAGATGCGCTCGGCGCCCATCTCCAACTCCTCAAGACCGGCGGCAACGTCGAGTTCAGCGACGGCCTGTGCGGCCTCCGCTATCAGCTCGCTGGCGATCATGGACTTCTCGCCTTCTTCGTCGGCGGCAGCGGGAGCTGCGGTAACAACCGGTTCTGGCGTTACGGCGGGTTCAGTTGCGGCGGCAACCGGGACAGGCGGCTCGGCCGGACGCGGCTCGGCCTGACGCGGCTCGGCCTGACGCGGCTCGGCCGGACGCGGCTCGGCCGGACGCGGCTCGGCCGGCGCTGCCGCAGCGACTGCAGTTTCGTTTTCTTCGGTGTTGTATTCGTCCCAGCTAAGCATGAGCGATTCCTCTATTAACTGTTTCTGTTCTAATCGTTGCGGCGTTGGCTGATACGTCTTTCGCTGCTGCGTACCTTTTGTCCAAACGCCGCGTTCTCCTAATGGTGTTTCGTGTTACTGACGTTACAAGTTCCGGTGTTATTGACAGGCCTCGCAGTCCGGGTCATCCAGAGAACAGGCTGCCGGTACTTCCGCAGGCCCCGGCGCGCCGGCTGATACCGCATTGAGCGTTCCGGATTCGACGGTGGATTTTTCGGTGCCTGTTGCCGCCAGTGAGCGCAGGTAATAGGTTGTTTTCAGACCTCGATACCACGCCATTCGGTAGGTGACATCCAGCTTCTTACCGCTAGCGTTATTGATGTACAGGTTCAGCGACTGAGCCTGATCGATCCACTTCTGGCGACGGCTTGCTGCATCCACTAACCAGCGCGGCTCGACTTCGAAGGCGGTCGCATAGATTGCCTTTAGATCAGCGGGTATGCGGTCAATGTTCTGCACGCTGCCGTCGTAGTACTTGAGATCGTTAACCATGACCTTGTCCCACAGACCTCGGGCCTTCAGGTCTTTGATCAGGTAAGGGTTAACCACCGTGAACTCGCCAGACAGATTCGATTTCACGTACAGGTTCTGATACGTGGGCTCGATGGACTGTGACACGCCGGTAATGTTGGCAATCGTTGCGGTGGGCGCAATCGCCATCACGTTGGAGTTACGTATGCCCTTCGTTTTGACAGTTTCGCGCAGCGTCGCCCAGTCCAGACTTTCGCTGGTGTCGACTTCGATGTAGCCATCGCCTCGTTCGGCCGCCATGTTCTTGAGTGAGTCGATAGGCAGGATACCTTGGCTCCACAGTGAACCCTGGAAACTTTCGTAGGCGCCGCGTTCCTGCGCCAGGTCGCTGGATGCCTGAATAGCGTAGTAGCTGATGGCTTCCATGGACTTGTCGGCAAAATCGACTGCTTCATCTGACGCATAGGCGATGTGCTGCTTGTAAAGCGCATCCTGGAAGCCCATCAAGCCCAGGCCAACCGGGCGATGACGCATGTTAGAGTTGCGCGCCGTATCAACCGAGTAATAGTTGATGTCGATAACGTTATCGAGCATCCGTACAGCGGTGTTGACGGTCTTTTCCAGTTTCTCCAGGTCGAGGCCGTTCTCACCGATGTGCTGCGGCAGGTTGATGGAGCCCAGATTGCAGACAGCGATCTCGTCCTTGCTAGTGTTCAAGGTAATTTCGGTGCAGAGATTGGAAGAGTGCACCACGCCGACATGGGGCTGTGGTGAGCGCATGTTGCAGGGATCCTTAAAGGTGACCCATGGGTGGCCGGTTTCAAACAACATACCCAGCATTTTGCGCCACAGGGCTTGCGCCGGTACGGTCTTGAAGAGCTTCAGCTCGCCATTGGCGGCCATAGCCTCATATTCTTCATAGCGCTTTTCGAAAGCCGCGCCATACAGATCGTGCAGGTCAGGGGCGTCATTCGGTGAGAAAAGCGTCCAGTTCTTGTCGTCAAAAACGCGCTTCATGAATAGATCGGGAACCCAGTTCGCCGTGTTCATGTCGTGAGTACGGCGACGGTCATCACCGGTGTTTTTGCGAAGCTCCAGAAACTCTTCTATGTCGAGGTGCCAGGTCTCCAGATAGGAGCACACTGCGCCCTTGCGCTTGCCGCCCTGATTCACGGCGACGGCAGTATCGTTGACCACTTTCAGGAACGGCACGACGCCTTGCGACTTGCCATTGGTGCCTTTGATGTAGGAGCCCAGTGCGCGCACTGGCGTCCAGTCATTGCCAAGACCGCCGGCAAACTTGGACAGCATCGCATTGTCCTGAATCGCCCCGTAAATACCGTGGAGATTGTCGGGTACGGTGGTCAGGTAGCAGGAAGATAGTTGAGGTCTCAGGGTGCCAGCGTTAAACAGTGTTGGTGTGGAGCTCATGTAGTCAAAGGACGACAGCAGGCGATAGAACTCTATGGCTCTCTCGGTGGGGTTGTCTTCTTCGACCGCCAGACCCATCGCAACGCGCATGAAGAAGATCTGTGGCAGCTCAAAGCGTACCTCATCGCTGTGAATAAAATAGCGGTCGTAAAGCGTCTGCAGCCCAAGATAGGTGAACTGGAGATCGCGCTCCGGCGCTATCGCCTCGCCCAGTGCGGTCAGGTCAAACGATGCCAAAGTGGGTGCGAGAAGCTCCAGTTCTATGCCGCGCTGTATGTAGGCGGGCAAAGCCTTGGCATACAAGGTTTCCATATCCTGCTGTGTCGCATTGTCAGCGACACCCAGAAAGGTCAATGCCTCTGAGCGCAGGTTGTCGAGCAGCAGACGCGCTGCAGCGTAGGAGTAGTTGGGTTCTTTCTCGATCAACGTCCGGGCGGTGATCACCAAAGAGGTAGCCAGTTCGTGTTGCGTGACACCGTCGTAGAGGTTTTTTAACGCCTCGTCGATAATTTCCGTGTCACTAACGTCATCCAGGCCAGCGCAGGCTTCGCTGACGATGGTGTTGATGCGCGTGATATTCAACGGTTCACGGGAGCCATCGGCCATTGTGATGTTGATGCTGGGGTGAGACAGGTCGGCGGCAGTGTCATTGCGCTCAGCGCGGGCCTGCGCCCGGCCTTCGCGATAGATCACATAGTCTCTGGCAATCTTATGTTCACCAGCACGCATCAGCGCTAGCTCTACCTGATCCTGTATGTCTTCAATGTGGATGGTTCCACCGGAAGGCATGCGGCGCTTGAAGATCGCTGTGACCTGCTCCGTCAGCTTGGCTACGGTCTCATGAATGCGTGATGAGGCAGCTGCTGTGCCGCCTTCAACCGCCAGAAAGGCCTTGGTAATTGCGACAGAAATCTTGCCGTGATCGTAGGGTACTACCGTGCCATTGCGCTTGATGACGCGGACCTGCCCGGGTGCGGTAGCTGAAATATTGGACGGTGTGCTGCCGGCGTCTGTGTCAGCAGCTGGCTCCCTAACGGCTGTTGTTGGTTCGATTTCTGTTTGCATGTCTACTCCGGAATGAAAATTGTGCTCTATCGACGACTGATGAGGGTTTGTTTTTATGCCTGGCTATCTTCAGGTGGGTCCTTTCAAGGTGAGTCTTTCCACATTTAACTCTGATAGCCCTTAACTCTGATAGCCCTTAACTCTGATAGCTCTTAACTCTGATAGCTCTGGCTGCTCGCTTTCTGGCTGCTGGTGTCCCGCTGTTGTTTCTAACCCCGCTACCCTCGCTTAACGCAGCCAAAATACACCTGGTAGCCCTTGTGCTTTGCTAATCGTGTTGTGGCGGCGTTTTCGCCACTTTTAGGTACTTTTGCCAGCTTTTAGCGCTTTTTAGATGCGGTTCTGCTTTATTTTTGCCTTGTTGCATCCGTGTCGGCTGTGATCAGTGCGTTCGGTGACCCGAATAAATCACTGGAATCCCTATATATTGGGTGTGCCGGTCCAGACGCATACAAGATAATGCGCTTGGCTGTGGATTGCAAGACACCTGAACTGGGGTTTTTCTGTGGATAACGTGTGCATGAACTGAACGGTCTGTAACCACTAACCTGACAGCCCGCGCGGTATCAATCTATAAGAAAATCAGCCGTTTGCAGGGGTCTGTGGACTGCTTTGACCGTTTTGTTCTAAGCGAGCATCACAAAACTGTAATAATGTTATTAAGAGGTCTTTGAAGCGGCTGCACGGGCGCTGCATGGCTTACTGCACGATCGCTGGTAAACCACTCGCTTTAGCGAGGAGCGCAGTCGCGCTCTCGCCTTCAGAGTTGTAGGGGTTAAAAGAATAGAGAGGAAAGGGCTACGCATAGCCCCTTAAAGCACGGCTCAAGCCTGCGCGGCAGCCGAGTCGGAAGCAGACAGATGATCAACAATAAGTGTTGTTAAGGTGTCGAGCAGGAATAGGGCATCTGCCTCTTCCATGACCAGCGGCGGCAGTAGCCGCACCACGGATCCTGCTGTCACATTGATTAGCAGTCCACGATCCAGCGCCATACTGACTAGCTCGGGGCAGGGGTCTGCCAGTTCTATGCCCATCATCAGGCCTCGACCACGCACCTCGACAACGCCTGGCAAGCTGCCCAGCCGTTCTCTGAACCCGTCCATCAGTAAGGTGCCCATCGCGCTGGCTCGCTCTGCCAATCTGTCCTGTTCCATTGTTGCGATCACTGCCAGCGCTGCGGCGCAAGCCAGGGGATTGCCACCATAGGTGGAGCCATGATGCCCCGCCTGTAACGTTTCAGCCGCCGCACCGCCCGCCATGCAGGCGCCAATGGGAACGCCATTGGCCAGTGCTTTCGCAGTCGTTATGACGTCCGGTGTGACGTTCTCGCCCTGGCAGGCATACCAATGACCGGTCCTGCTATTCCCGCACTGCACCTCGTCCAGCATGAGTAGCCAGCCATGGGCGTCACAACAGTCTCGCAAGGCTTGCAGGTATCCCGCCGGCGGCAGGTTAATGCCACCTTCGCCCTGAATCGGCTCCACCAGAACAGCGCACACGTTGGCATTGTTCTCAGCAATGTTGTGCACGGCATCGATATCGCCAAACGGTGCGCGTATAAAGCCCGCAACGAGCGGTTCAAAGCCTGCCTGTATCTTCCGGTTGCCGGTGGCAGATAGTGTGGCCATGGTGCGGCCGTGAAACGCCTGCTCCATGACGACGATGCCAGGATTGTGGATGCCGCGCTGATGCCCATAACGACGGGCAAGTTTGATCGCCGCTTCGTTTGCCTCTGCGCCGGAGTTGCTGATAAAGCTGCGACGCAGGCCAGAGATACGTGCCAGCTCAAGCCCCAGCTTTTCCTGCTGCTCAATATGATAGAGGTTGGATGTATGAATCAGTCTGCCGGCCTGACTTGCCACCGCTTCGCATACCGCGGGATGGGCGTGGCCAAGGGAGTTAACGCCAATGCCTGAGATAGCGTCCAGATAGCGTCGGCCCTTTGCATCGTATAGGTAGCAGCCTTCACCATGTGTAAAGCTGATGTCCAGTCGAGCATAGGTGCTCATCAATGCGGAAGCCATGGGGTTTCTCCGGGAATGGGAATAAAGCGAAAGCCGAGATAGTACGATTGCCCCCGTCTCAAGGCAATTACTCTGGCCCCGGTGTTACAAATGGACTCAGCGTTCCATTTAGACTCAGCTTGACGTGTAGACTCAGCGTCGCGCATGGAAATATAGTTAAAAGATAACGCGGTGATAGATAGAAGGTGCATGCCCGGCGCTGCAACAGAGGGTACAATAAGCGGAAGTACGCGGTAACTATCAGGCAGGACCACATGGATATTATTGATTCAATCAAAGAACAAATCGAAAGCAATCCCGTATTGTTATATATGAAAGGATCGCCCAACCAGCCCCAGTGCGGCTTTTCGGCGCGCACCTCACAGGCGTTGATGGCATGTGGCGAACGCTTTGCCTACGTCGACATTCTCAGCAACCCCGATGTCCGGTCTGCGCTGCCGGGTTATGCCAATTGGCCTACTTTTCCGCAGCTCTGGGTTGGTGGCGAACTTATCGGCGGCTGCGATATCGTCACTGAGATGCATGAAAACGGCGAGCTTGAGCCGCTGATCAAGGCGACGGTTTCAGCAACGGCGGAACCGACAGAAACGGAGTAATCCAGTTCGACTGGTCCATGGCTCCGTCGGCTGCAGAGGGCGGCCCGCTTGAGGCGCTCCCGGCGGCAGCTGGCTTCCGCCCACCGAATGCGTGTCTGCATGCACTGGTTTGACGAGTGAATCAAAGGCCCGCTAGCGCGGGTTTTCTCTATTGATTATGTGGTCATCGCCGGAACGCCGGAACGCCGGACCGCCGGAACGCCGGAACGCCAGACCGCGTCACTCGGCAAACTTCCTTCACATGAAGGTCTCACCACCAGGTCCAGCTGGGCTTGGAGCTTGTCGCGCTGGTGAGGTATGTTGGCAAATCTTCTCCCCACCAACCGGAGTGGCGGCTTTGAAACAGCTCATCGCGTTCACCTTATACCTTGCGGCCAGTTCGGTTTCTGCCGACACATTGCTGGTCGGCAACAAAGCTGCGTCCAGCGTTTCGCTGATCGATCTCGACACCGGTCAGGAGGTTGCCAGAGCAGAAACGCAGCCCGGGCCTCACGAAATAGTCGTGTCAGGCGATGGCGCGCTCGCCGTTGTGACCAACTATGGGGTAGGCGATACAGCTGGCAACAGCCTTACGGTGATTGATGTCGAGCGGGGTCGCAGTGTTGGCAGTATTAGCCTTGGCAAGCACACCCGCCCCCACGGCATCGTGTTTATGCCGGGCAATCGCCACGTTCTTGTGACGGCGGAGGACTCGCGCGCCCTGCTTCAGGTCGATGTATGGGCGGGCGAAATCGTATCGGTGACCCCTACCGGGCAGTCTGGCTCGCACATGTTGGCCTACGATGCGGATGCCCGGCGCGCTTACGTCGCCAATATCGCTTCTGGCTCAGTGAGTCTTATCAGCCTTGCCGTGCGCGGTTTGCTCGCCTTCGAGCGATCGGGGCAGGGTGCAGAGGGCATTGCGCTGTCGCCTGACCGCCGGCATCTTTGGGTCACCAATCGCGCTGAGGATACGGTGTCCCTGTTCGATGCCCGCTATCTGAATTTGCTGGAAACTCTGCCTGTGCCAGGATTCCCGATCCGAGCGGAAACTCTGCTGGACGGAACCGTGCTGGTCACCAGCGCTGCGACGGCGACGCTCACGGTTGTCGATGGCAGCGTGCCTGCGGTAGAAAAGACTATCGATATAGGCTTATCGGAAGAAACGCCTACCCTTTTTGGTGATGCCTTTGACGGGTCCTCTATCCCGATCGGTATCGAGGTGGATCCCCAGCAAAGTCGAGTGTGGATAGCCCACGCTGCGGCCGATGCGGTACAGGAGCTAGAGGTGGGAAGTTGGCGGCAGCTACGGATTTTAAAGACGGGTGATGAGCCGGATGCGATGGCTTACTCGTCAATCAGTGTAAACAGTGCAGCCGGCCGTGCAGAGAGCAAATAACCTTTCGGGGTTTTGAAGGATTACTCACAAGATCTGGTCAGTACATAAAAAAAAGCTGGCCCGGAGGCCAGCCTTTTTAACAGTTCAGTAAAGGCTAGAGGCGTGTTTTACGTTGGGCTTTGATTAACGCTGCCCACTTCAACGAACTGCGCGCTCTGCATATAGTTCTGTATGCCGATTTTCTCGATCAGGCTAAGCTGGGTTTCAATCCAGTCCACATGCTCTTCCTCGGATTCAAGGATATCCTTCAGCAAATCGCGCGTGACGAAGTCCTGCACGGATTCGCAGTGCTTGATGCCTTCACGTAGATCCGGGATAGCGACCATCTCCAGCTTGAGGTCGCAGCGCAGCATTTCTTCTGTGCTTTCCCCAATCATTAAGCGGCCGAGGTCCTGAAAATTGGGCAGGCCTTCCAGAAACAAAATGCGTTCAGCAAGCTTGTCGGCATGCTTCATTTCGTCGATTGACTCGTGATACTCGTGTTCCGCGAGTTCTTTGAGCCCCCAATCCTGATACATCTTGGCGTGCAAGAAGTATTGATTGATAGCAACCAGTTCGTTGCCCAGTACTTTGTTCAAGTGTTCAATAACTTTTGGATCGCCTTTCATGGCGTAGAGCTCCTGTGGTGTATCTGTTAGCAAGGGCTGTACTATACGGCTTTGTCCGCAAGAAAGAAAGCTAAGTCATTGATTTTTATAGCATATTTTGAATGACAATAATAAAGATTCGCAATTGCATTCACGGGCTTTGTCGGGCCGTTTGCGGCCTCGCTAATCGTATCGATAACCGGTCTGTATTGACCGTTTTCGCAGTACCGGGATTCGATTTAACAGTTCCAGGTAGCATTAATAGATAGCAGCAATAGGTAGCAGTTGCGAAGACAAGGATAGAGGTTGGACGCGTCGTTTTTTAGTCTTTGTTCGGTAGCTGTTTAGCCGATGTTTGAGGGCAGGTGGAGGGCAGGTGGAGGGCAGGTGGAGAACAGGTGGAGAGCAGGTGGAGGGCAGGTGGAGGGCAGGTGGAGAACAGGTGGAGAACAGGGGGTGGCATGCTGTGATCGAACGTGGCCCTAATAGAACGCCGCAGCAGAATACAGCGTCAGGACACAGCGTAGAAGAGCTGCTCGTCGTTGTTGTCCATCAGGCTCTCGCGCAAGATTTCTCGGGTGAGTATGCCGCACTTGCCACACTGACTGGCGACGCCAAGCGTGTTGCGTACATCGCGTAAGGAATTAGCGCCATCCTCTACGGCGGCGCGGATTTGAGTGTCGGTGATGCCCTTACATACACAAACGTACATGATGTTGCTCTCTAAAAATGCTTCGTGCTGAACGCGCTTATCGTTGATTGTGTTTTGTGCCACGGCAGCGTGCTTTGGCGCATTGTTAAAAATTAATAGTAATGAGAATGATTGTCAATAAGATTAAAGCAACTTTTTTATACTGTGAGGGGACAGCATAGCGGCGCGCTGAAAGTCTTCTCGGGTATACTGCATCGCAGAATCTACATGGGATTGGTCATGGACCTGATTTCCTACATGCAGCAGACCGGGAAGGCGGCGCAGCAGGCGTCTACCGTCTTGGCGGCTAGTGATACGGCCCTCAAAAACACCGCTTTACTGGCCATGGCCTCGGCGATTGATGCGCAGCGTCCAATGCTTCTGCAGGCTAATGCACAGGATATGGCTCGAGGCCGTGACAAGCAGCTCGATAGTGCCTTACTCGACAGGCTGGAGCTCAACGCCGATCGTCTCGATGCAATGGTTGAAGGCCTCCGACAGGTAGCTGCGTTACCTGATCCGATTGGCGCAATCGACGATCTGCGCAGCATGCCTAGTGGAATACGCGTGGGACGCATGCGAGTCCCTTTGGGTGTTGTCGGAATCATCTACGAGAGCCGTCCTAATGTCACTCTCGACGCCGCCAGCCTATGCCTGAAATCCGGGAACGCAACGATTCTCCGCGGCGGCTCAGAGGCATTGGCTTCCAATACCGCAATTGGTCAGTGCATCGCTGCCGGACTGCGCGAAGTAGGCTTGCCAGAAGCTGCAGTACAGGTGCTCGAGACGCCGGACCGCAATGCCGTTGGCGAACTGGTGCGCATGTCTGATTATGTAGACGTTATTGTGCCGCGGGGTGGCAAAAGCCTGATTGAACGAGTCAGCAGTGAAGCTAAAGTGCCGGTTATCAAGCATCTGGATGGCAACTGCCACGTCTACGTGCATCGGGGCGCTGACCTGGCAATGGCTGAGGCTATTGTTGTCAATGCCAAAACGCAGCGATACGGCACCTGCAATACCACAGAATCACTTCTGGTTGACGCCGAGCTTGCGGCACAGGTGTTGCCCGGGCTCGCCTCGTTATTGCATAACGCGGGCGTCGAGCTGCGCGGCTGTGACCGTAGCCAGCATGTGGTCCCGACAATGCAACCGGCAGCTGAGTCGGACTGGTATGAGGAATACCTGGCACCGATACTGGCAGTGAAGGTCGTCGAGGATCTCGACGCCGCGATAACGCATATCAATCGCTATGGTTCGGGACATACCGACGCCATCATTAGTCAGGATTACGCTGCCACCATGCGTTTTTTGCGCGAGGTCGATTCAAGCTCGGTGATGGTGAACGCGTCAACTCGTTTTGCGGATGGATTTGAATATGGGCTTGGCGCAGAAATCGGCATTTCTACTGACAAGCTGCATGCGCGGGGCCCAGTGGGTCTGGAGGGGCTGACCTCACAGAAGTATGTAGTGTTAGGTGAGGGGCAGATACGCCAGTGAGTGCAGCTGCCATTGGCATATTCGGCGGAACCTTCAACCCGATTCATTACGGTCATTTGCGATCAGCGCTGGAGGTCAAGTCGGCACTGGCGCTGGATAAAGTACTTATGATCCCGGCGGCGCAGCCACCCTTGCGTGATACACCCGCTGTCGACGCGACGCTGCGCGCATCCTGGGTAGAGCAAGCTGTTGCCGACGAGCCGGGCCTGGAGTGCGACCTTCGCGAGTTGCGTCGCGAGGGTCCGTCCTACACCGTGGATACGCTGGCATCCTTGCGCAAAGAGCTGGGTGCCCAGATGTCTATCAGTCTGATACTGGGGACCGACACATTGGAGTCACTGGATCGCTGGCAGCACTGGCAGAAGTTGGTGGACTACGCGCATATTGTTGTACTCGCGCGTCCCGGTTGGCGCACGCCATCTTCCGCAGTGGTTCGCGATTGGTTGGCGGCACAGCCGTCATTGCCCATCGACGCTGTGGGTTCGCAACCCTGCGGCGCGGTGGTCAGTTTAGAGTTAAGACAGTTAGACGTATCGGCAACGGAGATCCGGGCAATGGTTGCAGCGGGAAACTCGCCGCGCTATCTGTTGCCTGACGTCGTGTGGCAGGACATACGGGCACGCGGTGCCTATTTAAACAATCGCGCTGCTGCGGTTTGATGCCAGGATTTTGGTCAGCGAGCCCGACAGGGTGTGGCTGAATGTCGCT
The DNA here is from genome assembly GCA_043585095.1 of Cellvibrionales bacterium. GTDB lineage: Bacteria > Pseudomonadota > Gammaproteobacteria > Pseudomonadales > Halieaceae > JANQIO01. The sequence continues at coordinate 2,699,704 of CP121321.1, read as the reverse complement.
AACAGAATGATAGGGTGGATCCTGACGGGTCCAGGACAAGCGCAGTAAACAAGGTGGCTATAGCATGCAGGAGCAATATGGAGTCCGCTGAACTCAAAGAGCTGGTGATAGAGGCGTTGGATGATCTTAAAGCGCTAAACATCGTGGATCTGGATGTACAGGGTCTCACGGATGTCATGGATTATCTGGTAATCGCCAGCGGCACGTCCAATCGCCATGTGAAATCTCTGTCAGACAATGTGCTGATGGAGGCCAAAGCGCAGGGGCAGCGACCGATTGGCGTGGAAGGTCAGGACGGTGCCGAATGGGTTCTCGCCGATTTCGGTGATGTGGTCGTGCACGTCATGCTCCCCGCGACGCGAGACTTCTACGACCTGGAGCGGCTTTGGTCCATGCCCGTAGAGAACGCGGAACAGCCTGAGTGAAGCTGACGGTTCTGGCCGTTGGCACGCGAATGCCAGGCTGGGTAGAACAGGGGGTCGCTGAGTATCACAAGCGTTTGCCGCCAGAGTTGCAGCTCACCATAAGAGAGCTTCCGCTGGCGCCGCGGGGCAATCAATCCAGCCAGACGGCAATTGCTAAAGAGAGTAAAGCCATACGCGATGCGATCCCGCCCCGCGATCAGCTTGTGGTCCTCGATGTGTTGGGGCAGTCGCTTGCTACCGAGCAAGTGGCAACGCGCCTGGCAGACTGGCAGATGTCTGGCGACAATATCAGCCTGGTGATCGGTGGCCCGGACGGCGTGAGCGCGGAACTTAAGCGTGAAGCGCGACTCTGTTGGTCACTGGCGCCGTTAACGCTACCGCACCCTCTGGTGCGAGTAGTGCTGGTCGAACAGCTGTACCGAGCCTGGTCTATCAACGCGGGCCACCCCTACCACCGGAGTTGAGATGGCGGCCTCAGTTACTCTGAAAGATCCCTATCTCGAGTCCCGCACCTACGGGGCTCGCACGGTTTTTCTGCTGATACTGGTGCTGCTGCTGGTCGGCATACTGTTCGCTCGCTATTTCTCACTGCAGATTAGTCAATACGAAATTTACCGCACAGAATCCGATAGAAATCGTGTACAGCTTCAGTCCTTGCCACCGAAGCGTGGGCTTATTTACGACCGCAACGGTGTCTTGCTGGCGGAGAATCGTCCCAGTTTTGTGCTTTCTCTGGTTCTGGAGCGGGTGCCAGACCTGGATGAAACGCTGACGCTGCTGGCCGACATGGTGGCGCTATCGCCCTCGGAACTTGAAAAGTTCGAAAGCCGCAGCCGCCGTCGCAAGCCGTATGAGGCGGTGCCACTGCACTTCAGGTTGACAGAACGTGAGCGCGCGCTGCTGGCGGTCAATCGTTATCGATTGCCGGGTGTTGTGGTAGACGCGCAGTTGCTGCGTCATTACCCGCAGGGAGAACTGTTTTCGCACGCTCTGGGTTACGTTGGACGTATCAATGAACAAGAGCAGGCGCGCCTGGATGAAGTGGCCTATCGCGGTACTAACCATATCGGCAAAATTGGCCTGGAAAAGCACTACGAGAACGTGCTGCTTGGTGAAGTGGGCTACCAGAACGTCGAGACCAATGCGCTCGGCAGGGTATTGCGCGTGCTCGAGCGCACCGATCCGGTACCCGGTGCTGACCTCACGCTGTCGCTGGACGCTGAGGTGCAACGGGTCGCGTATCAGGCTCTGGAGAACCGACGCGGCGCAGTAGTAGCAATCGACCCAGCCAACGGCGAGGTCATCGCTATGGTCAGCGCGCCGGGTTTTGATACCAATCTGTTTGTGAACGGTATCAGCGCAGCGGACTATGATGCGCTGCGTAACTCTACTGCCTTGCCGTTGTTTAACCGGGCCGTGCAGGGGCAGTACCCGCCGGGCTCAACCGTTAAACCGATCTTTGGTTTGGCTGGCCTTGAGTACGGCGTTATCACACCTGAGACTACGGTACCCGATCCGGGCTGGTACACGCTGCCAGGTGAAGATCGGCGTTTTCGGGATTGGACGCTCAAAGTGCGGGGCACCGGCCACGGTAAGGACGTTGATCTCAACAAAGCCATCGCCGAATCCTGTGATGTGTATTTCTATGATCTTGCCCATCGATTGGGCATTGATCGAATGCATGACTTTGCAGCGCCCTTTGGCCTGGGCTCTCGCACGGGCCTCGATTCAACTAACGAGCGGCCGGGAATACTGCCATCCACGGCGTGGAAGCGGATGACGCGCGGACAGGTCTGGTTTCCAGGCGAGACGCTCAACGTCGGTATAGGTCAAGGCTATATGTTGGCGACACCGCTGCAATTAGCCGTTGCGACGTCGGTGCTAGCCAATCGGGGTACGCTTTATAGTCCTCGCCTGTTGCGTGCTATTGACGGCGCGCCGGTTAATGAAGGCACTCAGGGCCAGGTGGCGGCAGCGCCCGAACACTGGGAGCTGATTCACAGCGCGATGCGAGAAGTGCTTCATGGCGAAAGGGGGTCCGCGCGAGCGGTGGGGCGCAATGCGCCGTTCCTGATGGCAGGTAAGAGTGGCACGGCGCAGGTGATTGGCATAGCGCAGGATGCAGAATACAACGCGGAAGATCTGGAAGAGCGTTATCGTGATCATGGTCTGTTCATCGCCTTCGCGCCCTATTCTTCGCCTGAGATAGCGGTTGCCGTCGTCGTCGAGAATGGCGGTGGCGGCAGTTCCGTGGCCGCGCCGATTGCGCGCAGAGTAATGGAGAGCTACCTGACGAATGAGGAGGCCGACCGTGGCTGAATACGTTCGCCAGATGCCCTCTGCTGCCAATGACCTGGCCAGGCGCCCGGCAATCTCAGAGCGCCTGCATATCGATTTTCTCTTGTTGCTGCTGCTGCTGTCCGTAACTGTATTTGGTCTGGTGGTTTTATATAGCGCCAGTGGTCAGCGGGTTGGAGCAGTGGTGCGTCAATCGCAGTACTTTTTTATTGCCTACGGTGTCATGTTTGCGGCAGCGCAAGTCAGCGTGCAGCGCTATCAGCGCTGGTCCCCGCTGATCTTTACCGCGGGTCTGGGACTGTTGGTTGCGGTACTGTTTCTCGGGGTGGGCGCAAAGGGCGCACAGCGCTGGCTCTCCTTGGGCGGCTTCAGGTTTCAGCCCTCTGAGTTGATGAAGCTGGCGATGCCACTGATGCTTGCCTGGTATCTGGCCGGTCGTATCTTGCCGCCCCGGGCCTTGCACGTATTGGCCAGCCTGATGCTGGTGCTGGTGCCTGCCGCGTTGATAGTGCGGCAACCGGACCTGGGCACGTCACTGCTGGTATCTGGCTCGGGTCTCATCGTGCTGTTTATGGCTGGAATGCGCTGGCGGCTTATTTTTGGAGCGGGAATTCTCGCCGCTCTTTCGGCGTGGCCCGCCTGGGTGTATCTGCTGCATGATTACCAGCGCCAAAGAATCCTCACCCTGCTGAATCCAGAGCGTGACAAACTGGGCGCTGGCTGGAACATCATTCAATCGAAAACCGCGATAGGTTCCGGTGGTTGGAGCGGGAAGGGGTGGCTCAACGGCACGCAATCGCAGTTGGATTTCCTGCCGGAAAGCCACACTGATTTCATCATTGCGGTGTTGGCAGAGGAATTTGGTCTGCGCGGCGTACTCATACTATTAGCACTATATTTGCTCATAATCGTTCGTGGGTTCTGGATCGGCATGCGTGCCCAGGGCAGCTTTGCGAGGCTGCTTGCAGCGGGCATTACCTTTACCTTTTTTATCTATGTGTTCGTCAATATGGGAATGGTGTCAGGACTGCTGCCGGTTGTTGGAGTGCCACTGCCTTTGGTCAGCGCAGGGGGGACGTCAATTGTCACCCTGATGGCAGGCTTTGGCATTCTCATGGCGATTGGTACAGAGCGGCGCCTGGTAGTGCAGTGATTAATGGGGTGACAGTGCAGCTAGTGCCGGCGGCAAGCGGGTTCGGCGCTGAGACCGCCCTGAAAAAGAAGCACCAGAAAAAGCAGTGGAGATGCATTCATGAGTAAACAAGCCGTTTGCTATCAAGCCAGCCGCAGTGCGATGCAGAGCGCCCGGGGTAACAGCGCACGACTGTCACGAGGTGTTGCGGTGGTAGGCCTGCTCGCGATTGTTACGATACTGGCAGCGAGCCCCCATGTATCGCTCGCAGAGGAACCCCAGTCCTACCTCAACCATCCAGGCGCGCAGCGTTTAATTGATGAGATGGTCACGAAGGAAGGCTTTGAACGGGCGCCTTTGGAGGCACTATTTGCCGGGGCGCATCGAAAGGACTCAATTCTGGAGGCGATAGCGCGGCCTGCTGAAAAAACCAAGCCCTGGCATGAGTACCGCAAAATATTTGTCACCGAAGATCGAACCCAGCAAGGCGTTGAATTTGTGAAGCGGTACGGCGCCGAACTGCGCCGGGCCGAGCGCGAGTACGGCGTACCTGTTGAGATTATCGCCGCGATTATTGGCGTAGAAACGCGTTACGGTCGACACACCGGGCGCTATCGGGTGATCGATGCGCTGTCTACCCTCGCCTTTGATTACCCGCCCAGGTCGCCATTCTTTAGTGGCGAGCTACACGCCTATCTTTTGATGACACGCGAGCAGTCGTTGCCGCCCGCGGAGTTAAAAGGGTCCTACGCGGGAGCGATGGGCTACGGACAGTTTATCCCCAGCTCCTATAGAGCCTATGCGGTGGATTTTGACCACGATGGTGTCACCGATATTATCGGCAATCCGGTGGATGCGATCGGCAGCGTTGCGAACTACTTTAAGCAACACCAATGGCGTCCGGGCCTGCCAGTTGTAGCATCGGCAGAGATCTCTGAGGGCTACCGCGCTGAATGGGCTAATGATGGCCTGAAGCCCAGGCGAAGCCTATCGGAATTCAATGCCGCGGGTATTCGCAGTACCCAACCCATGGCGCCAGAGACGCCTGCAACGCTTATGGCGTTTGAGGGCGAAGACGGCCCGGAATATTGGCTGGGTTGGCACAACTTTTATGTCATCACCCGCTACAACCACAGTGCTATGTACGCGATGTCGGTTTTTCAGCTGAGTGAAGCCATTGGCCAGCGCCTGTGAGGTCTTATGCTTTTCCTGTCGCGCTGGCCTTGCTGCTAGTCGCCTGTGCAGAAATCGTTCCCGGTGATGGTGAGCCGCTGTACAAACTTACCCCGGAGCAGGTCGTCGAGCCCTTGCCGGCCCCTGTCACCCAGCGCGCGGCGGGCAATACCAGCCCCTACGAAGTCAACGGCAAGACCTACACTGTGCTGAATAGCGGGAAGGGCTATAGTGAAACCGGCCTTGCTTCCTGGTATGGGCGCAAGTTCCACGGCCGTCGCACCGCCAATGGTGAGGTGTTTAATGCCTATCGGGCGACTGCGGCACATCGGTCTCTGCCACTGCCGGCCTATGCGCGCGTCACTAACCTCGAGAATGACAAAAGCGTGGTGGTCCGGGTGAATGACCGCGGGCCCTTTCACCCCGATCGAATCATCGATCTATCCTATGCGGCCGCCGTCAAACTGGGCTTTGACCAAAATGGTACGGCGAAGGTTCGAGTGGAAACGCTGGATATAGCCGGTAGCAGGGACTTGCGCCCGTCTGCCGAGGTGCATACTCCCAGCGAGGCCAAAGCGGCTAACTATCACTATATTCAAGTGGGTGCCTTTAGCGATGGAGTGCGTGCCGCCGATTTGGCGAGGACTCTGGAAGCCAGACTCGCGGCGCCTGTTGCGGTATCCGAGATACTACTTGGTGACCAGCCCTACTATCGTGTCAGGGTGGGCCCGGTAGACAGCCCAGAGCGATTGCTGACGCTGCGCGATCGTGTTCATGCGCTGGGTCACCCGGAGGCGCGTTTGATGCCAAGGTAGCAGCGGTTTCCCGGGATGAAAGCTTGCGCTAAACTCCCCTGCCAATGGCATGTCCCTCACGCACTAACCAAGTAGTGACCCATGATTCGTAGTTTCGTACCGCTTTTCGTTGCTTTTTTGTTCTGTGTGTCCGCCCAGGCGGCACCTCTGCCGCCGCCTCCGAATGTTGCAGCCGAGGCATGGATATTGATTGATGCGGACACCGGCCGCGTATTGACCGAGCAGAACGCCGACCAGCGTTTGCCGCCAGCAAGCCTCACCAAAATGATGACCAGCTATGTGCTGTCCAGCGAGTTGGCGGCAGGCAGGGTGAGTAAAGACGACATGGTTCAGGTGAGCGAAAACGCCTGGGCGCAGAACCCCGTGTTTGCGGGCTCCTCGCTGATGTGGATTGAACCCGGCCGTCCGGTCAGCCTTATGCAGCTGCATCGCGGCGTCGTGGTGTCCTCAGGTAACGATGCCACGGTCGCGATCGCCGAGCACGTTGCGGGCAGCGAAGATGGCTTTACCGCCATGATGAACGCTTACGCCAAAGAGCTGGGAATGACCGGCACACACTTTGTAAATTCCCATGGCTTGCCCCATCCGGAGCACTACACCACGGCGCGCGACCTTGCGCTGTTGGCAGACGGACTGATCAGTCATTATCCCGAAGACTATGAGCTCTATGGCGAGCGCGAATTTACCTATAACGGGATTCGTCAGTACAACCGCAACACCTTGCTGGCCGAAGATCCATCGGTGGATGGACTTAAAACGGGTCACACAGAAGAGGCGGGCTACTGTTTGGTGGCATCTGCCTTGCGAGATGAAATGCGCCTGATATCGGTTGTACTGGGCACCGACAGCCAGCGTACCCGCAAGACGGAATCGCGCAAGCTTTTGAACTGGGGCTTCCGAGCCTTCGAAACACTCGCGCTCTACCAGCCCGGGGACGCTCTGGCCACGCCGCGTCTATGGATGGGGCAGGCTGACAGCCTATCGCTGGGCGTTACGGATACTGTGCGTTTGACGATTCCCCGGGGCAGCCGGGATCGTCTCGAGGCCGTGATGGAGATTGATCAGCAGATCAAGGCACCTATTCGAGAAGGTGATAGCTACGGTGATTTGGTGATTAAGCTCGACGGCGATGTGTTGTACAAAACGCCGTTGGCGGCGTTACAGTCGGTGCCTGAATCCGGTTTCTTTGATCGCCTCTGGGACGCGATCAAGCTCTTCTTTATGCAGCTTTTTGGAAATTGAAAACGTGTCGCACCAGGAACCCCCTAAAATTGAGTTTCCCTGCGATTATCCAGTCAAGGTGCTGGGTAGACAGGTGCCTGAGTTTGAGTCCGTTGTTGCAGAGGTTATAGAGCGTCACTCCCCGGGCTTCTCGCGGGAAACCATTAGCCTTCGCGCCAGTCGCGAGGGAACCTTCGTAGCGCTAACGGTGCAAATTACTGCGACGGGGAAAGCCCAGCTTGAGAGCCTGCATCAGGATCTACTCGCCACCGGCCTCGTACAGATGGTTATTTGATGCAATGCCGCCATCTCGGTCTCGTTGACTACCTCGAGACCTGGCAAGACATGCAGCGGTTCACCAACGAACGTGGATCTGAAACCGAAGACGAACTGTGGCTTTTACAGCACCCACCGGTGTTCACGCAGGGCCAGGCTGGACGAGCAGAGCATGTTTTGTCCTCCGGCAACATCCCCATTGTGCAATCGGACCGCGGCGGTCAGGTGACCTATCATGGTCCGGGGCAGTGGGTGGTCTACGTCCTTTGTGATTTAAGACGAGCCGGTCTCGGTGTCCGCCGTCTGGTAGAGGCGATCGAGGAGTCTTTGATTGCGTTGTTAAAGGACTACGGTATTAGCGCAGCCAGTCGTCGCGATGCACCGGGAGTATACGTTGGCGAGTCGAAGATAGCGTCTCTGGGGCTAAGGGTACGACGTGGCTGCAGTTATCACGGTCTCGCACTGAATGTCGATATGGACCTCGCACCGTTCCGCGGCATTAATCCCTGTGGTCACGAAGGCATGGCGGTGACCCAAATGCGCGACTGCGTGCCCGGTGGCACAGCCCTCGACATGGTGTCGGTCGGTGACGCACTGCTTGAAAAACTCACGCGATACTTGAGCGAGCCCCAGTAGCCGTCAGGCTCATGCTCTGTGGGGCGTCTTTACAACACTGACGGCGCTGCTCTGTTCCTGAAGATTGCCCGCTCGTTCCCGGTTTTTATTTCTGTTCTTGCGTGTTATCCAGCGGCAGACATAGTCGAGCGCTCGCGCCGCCGATTTTTCGGTTTGCTAATTCCAGTCTGCCGCCGTAGCGAGCCGCGGTAGCCTGCGCCACAAGTAAACCGACGCCGAGGCCCTTTTTGCCAGCAGAGACGACAGTGCTCGAACGGTTCTCCAGCATGCGCGGGGGGAACCCCGGGCCCTTGTCATCGATACGCAAGTAGGCCCAGTCAGTATCCCAGCTCACGTCAAAGCGAATCCCTCGCGGTTGCTCGTCTGCGGCGTTATTAAGGAGGTGCTCCAGAGCATAGGCGAGGGCCACGTCGACCTGTAAGCGCGGTGGCTCATCATTCCCGTCGCCCCCGGAAACCGTCACTTCTGCAACCGCTTCGGAACGCTGGCCTAGCCAGTTGTTCAAGGTGGACTCGGCAAACCCGATCAGGTCGACCCAGCGCTTCTGTCCGTCTTCGTTGACGCGCGCGGTTCGAGAAAGTTGCTCGAGAACGGTGCTGCATTGTTCCAACTGTTCTGCCAGTAAGGAGAAGTCTTCTCGTTGCTGTGGCTTATCGGCATGTTCTGCAAGTTCTTCAACCAGAGCGGACATGGTAGCGATCGGGGCATTCAGTTCATTGGCTGTGCCAGCCGCGAGACGGGCGACACTGCTGACGTAACCTGGATCCAGGCCGTTGCCCTGACCCGCATCGACAGAAGGTGAAGGCTGCCCGACCGGGGGGAGTTCGGTAACAAACCAGCCCAGCGTTATGGCGCAGAGCCCGAGCGCGGCCCACGCCGTGTACTGGAGTACGCCGGCTTCGCTCACGCCCAGATAAGGAAGTGGCTGGAAGAACACGGTCAGACCAGCGGCAAGCGCGATAGCGGCGGTGGTGATACCGCGTGCAGCGGCCTTGGGAAGTCTTCTAGCGGCGAGAGAAACCGGTGATAACACCAGCACGAGTAGTGGGTTAAACGCGCCACCGCTGAAGTAAAGCAGGATGCTGATACCAGCGACATCAATCAACAGCTGCACACCGATTTCCGATGGCGTGATGCGCCAGTTTACTGCGAGTCGCAGCATGCTGCAGACTGTGATCAACATCATGCCGCCCAATGCGATTAGAAAGTTATCGCCGGGGGCCTGCTCGGTGTCGTGTGACAATGCGAAGAAAAACAGCAGCGTAAAGGCTAGAATAGTGGCGCCGCGCACACTGAGTAGCGTGCGCATCGTGCGCTCGTGATTCGAGAGAAGTGGGTTGGTCGCCGTCATTGGGAAAGTATAGCGCTTGTTAGCGTTTCTCGTCCTTCTGTTCGTAACAATCAATCCGCGTATAATCGCGCTCCGCGGGTCGCCTGTCCGAAGGGTCGCCTGAACGGATCTGTTGAATGCGCCGCCTTGTAAGCCTCGGGTGCAAATCGCCGTCTTTGACGTCATCACCATACTTGAAAGTTGGGTGTTCCAATCATCCCATCAACTACTTCTTCAAACTAAGTCATTAAATTCGTCATCAAACTATGCCATCAAGTAATGCATCAGACATTCAGCGCCTCATAGAGCAACGCAGGACCTTCGCCATCATCTCCCACCCGGATGCGGGTAAGACGACCATGACGGAGAAATTGCTACTGCTGGGGAACGCAATACAAGTTGCAGGCAGCGTTAAAGGCAAACGCGGCCCCCATGCAACCTCAGATTGGATGAGCATGGAGCAGGAGCGCGGCATTTCGGTGACCTCTTCGGTCATGCAGTTTCCTTACCACGACCGCACGGTAAATTTGCTGGATACCCCGGGGCACGAGGATTTTTCCGAAGACACCTACCGAACGCTGACGGCGGTGGATTCGGCCCTGATGGTGGTGGATGGCGCAAAAGGCGTGGAAGAGCGAACCATTAAATTGATGAACGTCTGTCGTCTGCGCGACACGCCGATTTTGAGCTTTGTGAATAAGATGGATCGTGATATTCGCGAGCCGGTCGATCTGCTTGATGAGATTGAGTCGGTCTTGAGCATTGCCGCGGCGCCGATTAACTGGCCCATTGGCATGGGTCAGTTCTTTCGCGGCGTTTATGACCTGTATTCGGATCAGATTGTTGCGTATACACCCGGTCAGGGACAAACCCTGTCGGATGCTCAGATCATCGAAGGTCTCGCCTCCGATGAGGCTAAGGCATTAATCGGCGACGACTACGATAACTTCGTCGATGAAGTAGAACTTGTCCGCGGCGCGAGTCATGAGTTTGATCTCGACGCATATCTTGCAGGCCAGCTAACTCCGGTATTTTTCGGCACCGCCCTGGGTAACTTTGGCGTCAGGGAGATGCTAGATCACTTTGTCGAGTGGGCGCCGGCGCCTCTGGACAGGGCAGCGCAGCAGCGAGAGGTGTCAGCAAGAGAAGAAGCGTTTTCTGGTTTTGTCTTCAAAATTCAGGCGAACATGGATCCCCGGCACCGAGATCGTATCGCCTTCATGCGGGTTTGCTCCGGGCGCTATGAGAAAGGCATGAAGATGCGCCATGTCAGGGTCGGAAAGGATATCAAGATCGCTGATGCGGTAACGTTTAAAGCGGGCGAGCGATCTCTGGTAGAAGAGGCTGTTTCCGGTGACATTATTGGCCTGCATAACCATGGCACGATACAGATCGGAGATACCTTTACGGCAGGAGAAGATCTGCAGTTTACGGGTATACCGCACTTTGCACCGGAGCTGTTTCGCCGCATCCGCCTTGCCGATCCGCTGAAGTCAAAGCAGCTCCAACGCGGCTTACAGCAGCTCTCAGAAGAGGGGTCAACCCAGGTGTTTTCGCCGCTCAGTTCCAGCGATCTTATCGTGGGTGCCGTTGGGCAACTCCAGTTTGATGTTGTCGCCTATCGGCTAAAAGACGAGTACAAGGTTGAGGCGATTTATGAGCCTATCAGTGTCTATACCGCGCGCTGGGTGCACTGTGATGACCCACGGAAGCTGGAAGAATTTCGCAAAAAAGCCGCTGACCAGCTCTCATTAGACGGCGGCGGCTATCTCACCTATCTGGCGCCCACTCGGGTGAACTTGCAGCTGATGGAAGAGCGCTGGCCTGATATCGATTTCCGCGCCACGCGCGAGCATTGAGCTCGCGACGCTACTGCTGACGGCGAATTGTCAGACTGGCTGGCGGCTATAGCAGCGCTTTAATCTCGTCTGCAAGTGCTTCCGGGGTCGTCTGCGGTGAGAAGCGCTTGACCACTTCGCCTTCGCGGTTGACCAGGAACTTGTCGAAGTTCCACTTGATACCCTGGGTACCCAGGGCGCCGGGCGCGGCTTTCTTGAGGTGCTTGTACAGCGGGTCAGCAGCGCCACCGTTCACTTCGATCTTGCCGAACATGGGAAAGCTGACGCCGTAATTGAGCTGACAGAACTCCTGAATTTCATCATTGCTGCCGGGATCCTGGCGGCCGAATTGGTTGCAGGGGAAGCCGAGGATCTCAAAGCCCTGTTCGTGGTATTGCTGGTAGAGGGTCTCCAGCCCAGCAAATTGCGGCGTAAATCCGCACTTGGACGCGGTGTTGACGATGAGTAGCACTTTGCCGCGGTAGTCTTCCAGTGACTTCTGGTCGCCGGACTTGGTGGTAGCTTGATAGTCATAGACTGCGCTCATGAAACCGCCTGCAATTGCATCATCAATAGTTCAACGCGCCTGCGCTGCATTTTCATAGAGTATTCCAGCTCTCTAAGGGTGCTGTGAATCGCCGCGCGCTCCCATTTTTCAGTCAAGCGAGCGCGTTTAATCGCCAGCGCATCTTCCAGCTCGCCGACGTGACGCTCATAGCGCGCTGACTGCAGCGCTTTCCAGCGATTCAGGGCTTCGGTGAACAACGCGTACTCTTGTTCTAATTTGTCGCGCAGTGGGTGGCTATCCTTGTTCTCCAGCTGTGCCTGCGCCTGCTTGAATTGCATGCTAAGCATCGATTGTTGAATCTTAAGGGACGGCACTCGATTCAAGTTACTGGCAAGGCCAAGCCAGCTACAGACGCTAATCAACCATTTGCTTGGATCCCAGTGATACCAGCGGATGCCGTTCCGGTAATCGGTCTGGAAGATATGGTGGAAATTATGATAGCCCTCACCGTAGGTAAGAAATGCCAGTAAGCCATTGTCACGGGCACTGTTTTCGTCCGTATAGGGCTGAGTGCCCCAGAAATGCGCCAACGAGTTAATAAAAAAAGTTACGTGGTGGTTTACGATTAACCGCAGCAGGCCGACCAGAAGCAGGCCGCCGATAATGTCACCGGCCCACCAGCCAACCAACATCGGCAACACGACATTCATGACGACGGTGATAGCCACATAGTGATTGTGCTGCCACATCACGATAGGGTCTCTTTGCAGGTCCGGCGCGTTGCTGAAGTCTTCTTCGTTGGTGCTGTATTCCCGCAGCATCCATCCCATGTGTGAAAACCATAGCCCGCGCCCCGCCGAGTAGGGGTCTGATTCATTGTCGTCCACATGGCGGTGATGACGCCGATGATCGGAGCCCCATACCAGAATGCTGTTTTGCAGTGCGCCCGCACCCCAAAGGGCAAAAAACAGCCGCAGCAACGGATGTGCGCGATAGGCGTTATGGGACCAAAGGCGGTGGTAGCCCGCGGTGATAGAGAGTCCGTTTAAATACAGAAACAGGATCGCCATGCCCCACAGGGCGGCGCTGTAGCCATGATAAAACCCCCAAACGGGCACCAGTATCAGGGCCAGTAGCGGCAGCCCGATAAATATCACGGCGTTGACGATAATCAGTGGTGGCTTATCCTCAGCGACTTGTTCGGGCGCTTGTCTGTTTTGAAGGCCGATGCCCTGCGCCGTCGTGTTTTCGCCGGCAGCAGGACCTGCATCCTGGGGGGTAGTCATGAATCGTTTGTCCTCGGGTATTCAGTTTTCCAGCTGTGTCGCCAGTTTATTGGAGTCTTACGCAGCAGATCGATGTGCTCACTGTGCCCGTCCGGGGCAAGCTTATCGAAAAGCAGTATAGTGCATGCGCGGTAAATAGTACCGTGAGCGCCATCGTCCTCACCAGTGCGATGGATCAGTCTTCTCAAGGGATCAGATAAGCTTTATGGCCCGCGCGGTTTTCCTAGAAGGTTCCACGCTTCGACACGTCATCAACATGACCTCCGCCAGTGCCATAGGGCTGGTGGCGATGTTTGCAGTCGACCTTGTGGATATGTACTTCCTTAGCCTCCTGGGTGAGCAGGAGTTGGCCGCGGCCGTGGGCTATGGCGGTACGCTGCTGTTCTTTCTCACGGCGGTCAGTATTGGCCTGCAGATCAGCATGGGCGCGCTGGTGTCCCGCGCAGTCGGTGCCAGACGGCGAGATATGGCGTCGCGCTATTGCAGCAATATTCTCATTTTCAGCGGAACCGCGGCGGCACTCATTAGCGGTATCGGATTTTGGCAATTGGAAACCTTGCTGGGCCTATTGGGTGCCACCGGCAAGACGCTTGATTATGCTGTCAGCTACAGCCAGATCATTATCCCCAACACCGCCATACTCGCCCTGGGAATGTGCGCCGCTAATGCGGTCCGTGCCCTGGGGGATGCCCGGCGCTCGATGTATGCCACTCTGGGCGGATCCGTCGTCAATGCGGTGCTTGACCCTATTTTGATTTTTGTACTGGACTGGGGGCTTGAAGGGGCCGCGGTTGCATCAGCTATAGCGCGATATGCCGTTCTGGGAATCGCCTTTAATGCGCTGTTTCGCGTGCACAAGCTACCAGGTGCCACTAGCGTGGCGCTGCTTAAAACAGACTTATCGGCCATCGTAAGCGTCGCCGGACCGGCAGTGTTGACCAATCTGGCTACGCCCATAGGCGCCAGTTTTGTGCTGCGAACGATGTCACAGTTTGGCGACAGCGCCGTCGCCGGTGCAGCGATCATGGGCCGAATCTGGCCCGTTGCCTTTGCCGCAGTGTTCGCGCTGTCAGGTGCAATTGGCCCTATTATTGGTCAAAACGCCGGTGCGCGACGCTACGACCGCGTGCGCCGCGCGTTGCTGGACGCCGTTATGTGCAACCTGGTGTATGTGTTGGTCATGTGGCTGATACTGTGGTTGTCACAGGATCTTATTGTGCAGGCTTTTTCTGCCACTGGAGAGGCCGAGCGATTGATTCGCTTTGCGGTAACGTGGCTGGTAGGCGCTTATATCTTCAGCGGCATGTTGTTTGTAGCCAATGCCAGCTTCAACAACCTACATCGCGCCCATTTGGCCACCCTGTTTAATTTTGGTCGTGCTTTACTGGGCACCATCCCCGCTGTTTACCTGGGGGCCCAATGGTTTGCCGCGCCCGGCGTCATGGCGGGGGATGCAGTGGGTGCTACGGTGTTTGGCGGCCTCGCCTTTATCGCCGTGTTGTGGCAGGTGCGCCAGTTGGGTTTACAGCACACAGCCGAGGCCGAGTCTGCAGGCAGATCTGTCGATGGACCTGTAGCTGTGCCTACAGTGGGGCCCGTAGAAGGGCACGTAGAAGGGCAGGTAGAGAAGGGGCTATAGAAGGCCTTGTAGAGGGTCTGCGCTGATTCCTTGCTACACTCCCGGGCGACAGAACGGCAGGCACTACGACGCCTGGGCTGAAAGAGGTAGGACCAATGAAAACGCTAAATCTGATCGTGATAGCAATTCTGGCGCTGGGTACTGCGTCGCTCGCGGCGGCTGATGGCAGTCTACCAGCGTCCCTTTCCGGGTTGGGCTTGCGTGAGTCAGCGCTACCCGCTCGCGAGATGCCGGGTTGGCAAGCGCCTGGCAAAATCGTCTTGCGAAGCCTGTTCGGTGACCAGGCATTGGCCACTTTGCAGCAAATGCATCCCGATGTTGAGATTGTTGGCGTCAGGACAGTTGATGAAGCCTTAGCCGCGGCCCCGGGTGCACAGGCCATTGTGGGTTTCTGTCGGCAGGACGTATTCGATGCGGCCACAGATTTGCACTGGGTTCAGGTGTACTTTGCCGGCGTTGAAAATTGCGTTACCCAGCCCACTATAGCGTCTGGAGAAGTGATTCTGAGCAATGGGCAGCGCCTTGGCAGCCCTACGCTGGCAGATCATGCAATCGCTCTGATGATGTCACTCACGCGTGGTCTGTATCCTTATGCGCTGAACCAGCAGAAGGCGCAATGGGAGCCGAATTGGTCGGAGGCACCTCCCGCATTCGGAGAGGTTTCGGGGCGCACGATGCTGGTGGTTGGGCTAGGAGGTATTGGAACTCAGGTCGCCAAGCGGGCGCATGGCCTTGGCATGCGCGTCACCGCGACGCGTAACAGCCGTCGCGAAGGGCCCGATTACATCTCCTATGTAGGCTTGGCTGACGAAGCGCTGAAGCTCGCGGCAAATGCTGATGTAGTAGTGAACGCAGCTCCCCTCACGTCGACAACACGCGGCATGTTCAATGCCGAATTCTTTAAAGCGATGAAGCCCGGCGCCTATTTTATTAGTGTGGGTCGGGGTCAGAGCACCGTCACGGCAGACCTGCTGACGGCATTAGAAGATGGTGAGATCGCCGGTGCGGGGCTGGACGTGACAGATCCCGAGCCCTTGCCATCTGAGCACCCACTGTGGAGGGCGCCTAACCTGATTATCACGCCGCATGTTGCGGGTCGTTCACAAGAGGCTCTGGGCCGCATTCAGGCGCTGGTGGTTGAGAACGTTGGGCGTTACGTGGCTGGTGATCGGTTGTTATCCGTCGTGGATGTTGAGCGCGGCTACTAGCGGCCCGTGCTGGCACCGCCGTGGCGTCAGCAAGACGCGCCAGGGCCGCAAGAGGTCCTAGAGCCTCTCGAGATAAGAGGCATACTCCAGCTCGGTGACGCGGTTCCGAAAAACTGCGTTTTCCTGCCATTTCGTTTGCGCGTAGCTGCGTTGCAGTTCTTCGCCCAAATTGCGCGCAATGAACTCAGAGTCCTCGAACAACTTGACCGCCTCGGGGAGGTATTCGGGCAGCGTCTCGCTAGCTTGCTCATAGCCATCCCCGGTAGTGGGGTCTCCCGGGTCTAATTGTTGCGCAATACCTTCAATCACCGCGGAAAGCATCGCAGCGTATAGCAAGTAGGGGTTCGCATCGGCGCCGGCGACGCGTAGCTCAAGTCGACGGGCAGCAGGTTTGCCAGCGGGAATGCGAACCGACACCGTGCGATTGTCGTAACCCCAGCAGGGTGAGGTGGGCGCATGGCTGCCGGGCTGAAAGCGACGATAGGAATTCACGTTGGGCGCAAAGACTGCCATAGATTCCGCCATATACTGCATGCATCCTGCAACAGCATGGCGCAAGAGTTCTGTACCCCTGTCTCCGCCATCGTTAAAGATATTATCGCCCTGCTCGTCGAGCATGCTGCAGTGCAGATGCATACCGTTGCCAGCTTCATCTGCGAAGGGTTTCGCCATAAAACTGGCAACCAGGCCGTGCTTGCCCGCCACGCCTTTGATCAAGCGCTTGAGCTGGGTAATTTGATCCGCCGCCAGTACGGGGTTGTCGATATGTTGCATGTTGATTTCATATTGAGACGGGGCGGATTCCTTGACGATGCCATCAAAGGGCAGCTCCTGAACAAGGCAGGCCTCGCGAATCTCCTGCAGCACCGCAGAGTGATCATGCAGCACGTCCAGACCGTAGGTGTTGCCGCCTATCGGCGCGATCCCAGAGGGCTCAGAACAGCTATGGTGGATACCGCCGCTGCCGCTGCGATCATAGTGGACCAGACTAAATTCCAGTTCGGCGGCCACGACGGGCCGCCATCCCGCATTGTGGAATCGGGCTAAAACCTGTTTTAGCACGTTGCGCGGGTCGCCCAGATAGGGGCTGCCGTCGGCGTTGTAGAGCGATAACATCACCTGACCGTAGGCGTCATCGTCGGCCCAGGGGGTTTGCAAGAGTGTGCCTTCAATAGGGCGACACACGCCGTCAGCGTCACCCGACTCAAACACCAGTGCTTCTACGTCCCGGCCCCAGACATCCAGGTTTAGTGCAGAGACCGGCAGTTTCAGGTCGCCTTCATACACCTTGCCCAGCTTATGGCGCGGCAACCACTTGCCGCGCATGATGCCATTGCAATCAGGAAGTAGTGCTTCAATGGTTGTTACATTGGGGTAGGCACGGAGAAATCCGTCCGCTTCGACAGACATAGATGTCACGGTATTGGCTATAAAAGCATAGGGTCCCGGCCCGCGCGGCTGCGAGCAATGCCCCACATGGGTCAGGAGACGGGAATGCGCTGGGGCGGAGCGAGATAAATGCTCAAAGGATCATTTACGCCCGCCTGCCCCAGATAGGGCAGGGTCGCAATGAATAGTGAAAACAAATCGGTCTGCGAGCTGACGTCCAGCTTTTTGTAAATGCTCTTACGGTGCCGACGCAGCGTCTCCAGGGCAATACCCAGTTTGTCAGCGGATGCCTGGCTTGAGTAACCCCGGAGCATCAGCTCTAAAACGCCTTTTTCTCGCGGGGACAGTAAAGAGGAGCCAAAGGCGCGAAAAGCAAGATCAATGACATCGGTGATATCCGGCCCCAGCATATACCGCTGGCTAAAATCCGACAGTTCGCTATGGCGCTTGATCAGCTCTGTCACCGGTGCGGATAGGGCTTTGAGTAAGTCAAACTCCTCCTTGCTAAAGCGCCCGCGGCCATTCTTGCGCATCATACTGATGTTAATCACGTTGCCGTTCGACAGCCTGGCCAGATAGATCACTTCATCTTCTGAGGCGGTATCGCGGTAGTAGTCGTGGTAGTAGGAGCTCTCCTCCAATTCGCCTTCGATTAAGTCAGACAGGCGGTAAAAGCGACCTCTGGCCTGGCGCATTGACACCTTGTAGAAGGGGTCCTCTCGGTAGGGTCCGCCTAAGTACAGATCGATTTGAGAATGCACCGCATTGTCTGGGACTTCGTGGTAAATGCACTGGGGAGGTAAGTCGGTGTGATAAAGCCAGACCTGAGGGTAGTCAACGCTCACGCTTCTGCAGATTGCCTGCAACATGGATGGGAAGAAGTGCTCGCTGCCCAGGTTGCCTATGGCGGCGGCGACATCTCGATTCCACCTTGCTAGCGTTTGCGTTGAAGCCATGACAGCTGCTGGAGAGTTCTCCCTGATTGTCAGTCGCGGCATCGAGCGCGCGGGTTAGGCCTGTAAACCTGGCTATATAACCCAGCATGCAGCTCGCGATTGAAATAGCCGTACTGCTTGCTCGCCGCGCTCAGTGGCGTGTGGCACAATCATGTGCGAGCTGGGAACGGCTTGTCAATTATCGCGAGGCATCCAATGAATAGCATCACTCCAAAACGCGCGAGCCAGGACTGGCAGTCGCTTGATAGTAGTCATTACCTGCATCCGTTTACCGATTTTAAGGCTTTATCTGAAAAGGGCAGCCTTATTATTGAGCGCGCAGACGGTCCCTACATCTACGATAGCGAAGGCAGGGAAATATTGGACGGCATGTCAGGACTGTGGTGCTGCAGCCTGGGATATGGCCAGCACCGGATTGCGGACGCCGTGCACAGACAGCTTAAGGAATTGCCTTACTACAACAGTTTTTTCCAGTGTGCGCACCCGCCAGTTATCGAGCTCGCGCGCCGGCTGGCTGACGTCACGCCGCCGCATCTCAACAACTTCTTTTTCACCGCGAGTGGCTCAGAGGCCAACGACACGCAGTTGCGCATTGTGCGTCGGTACTGGGATCTGCGAGGCAAGCCCGCGAAGCGGACCGTGATCAGTCGCCAAAACGGCTATCATGGATCGACCATTGCAGGCGCCAGCCTAGGCGGTATGGCGTTCATGCATAAGCAGTTCGAAACGCTGGCGCAGGTAACACACGTCGCGCAGCCGTACTGGTTTGGCGAAGGCGGCGACCTCGATAAAGATGCTTTCGGACTGCAGGCGGCACGTTCACTGGAAGCCAAAATTGAAGAGCTGGGTGCGGAAAATGTCGCGGCTTTCATCGCCGAGCCGGTGCAGGGCGCAGGCGGCGTTATCGTGCCACCGGATAGTTACTGGCCGGAGGTAAAACGCATCTGTCAGGAACACGATATCCTGCTAATTGCCGACGAGGTGATTTGCGGATTCGGCCGTCTCGGCAGTTGGTTTGGCTCTGATCATTACGATATTGAGCCCGATCTAGTGACCTTTGCTAAAGCCGTAACCAACGGCTATCAGCCCCTGGGCGGCGTCATGCTGGGTGACCGGGTCGCAGACGTGCTGAAGACCGATGGCGGCGAGTTCGCGCATGGCTATACCTACTCCGGCCACCCAGCCGCGTGTGCGGCGGCTCTGGCCACGCTGGATATTTTGCAGGAAGAGGATATCGTCGGCCAAGTCAAAAATGAGAAGGCGCCCTATCTGCAAAGTCGCTGGGCGCAGCTCGCCGATCACCCCCTGGTGGGTGAGGCCAGAGGTGTCGGCTTTGTAGGCGCATTGGAGCTGGTAGCGGATAAGTCTTCTCGAGCCCGGTTTGATGACGACGGCAGCGCCGGTGCCCTGTGCAGAACAATGTCGATTGAAGCTGGATTGGTAATGCGCGCGGTGGGTGACACCATGATTATTGCACCGCCGTTAACCTGCTCACAGGATCAGATTGACCTGCTGCTTGAGCGAGCTGCTGTGGCCTTGGACAAAACGCAGGCGGCGTTGGGGCGTTAGGTTGAACACTGATGTAAAAGCCGCACCGCGCCTGCGGCAAATTAACGTAACCTACGTCAGTAGTGAAGATCGACTGATGGTAAAGGTGTCCACGTCCGACCAGAAAGAGTATCGCGCATGGTGTACTCGCCGTCTCACTGGTGTGCTGCTTGAGCGTCTGGAGCTGGGTTTTGAGAAAGAGGTCGACACGAAGCAGATCGTGCCCCAGGAAACCCGTCGAGAGGTGGCTCGTATAAAGCACGGTGATCAGGTTCAGGAGAAGGCCTTTGAGAAGCCCTTTGAGTCTGAGCCCGTCGATTTCCCTCTCGGCGAGGACGGCATTCTAATCACCGGCTTCACCGAGCAGCCTGGCGAGGGCGGTGCGCTCGCCTTGAGTTTGAAGGGTGGCGCCGGTAAAGGCTTTACCATCAATCTCGATGATAAACTTCGCCATCAATTCTATGAGCTGCTCAATCGCGCCTGCGAGCGTGCCAAGTGGTTTGACAATACAGTCCAGTCCAGTAAGCCGGTGGTGCACTGACGCTACCGCATGGCGGTGTCGCTTGAGGGGCTGAATTCCCCTTCGTATAGTGCTAACTCTAATAAGATGTTGCGCGTCAAGCGTGACCGCACCAACACCAACGCCAGCGCCAACGCGCTGCCAGGCTAGCGCCGGGGATACCACGATGATTACCCAGTTTGACGACTACAACATTCACCAGACAGCGGCGCCGGTCGCGCAGCCCCAACAGAGCGACCGAAATTTCTACGATCGCTACTGGTTTAACGGCATGGATAAAGAGGGCACCTACCTGTTTGAGGCGGGCCTGGGCCTTTATCCCAACCGGCACGTGATGGACGCGCATTTCAGCGTATCAACCGGTGGCAGGCAGGTGGCCTTCCACGCTTCGCGTCGCGCCCCACATGAGCGAGCCGATACCTCCGTTGGGCCGCTATCGGTAACCATAGTAGAACCCATGCGCACGGTGCGACTACAGTTAGCGGACAACGAGCATAAGGTGACCTGCGATATCACCTTTACCGCCGCGAGCGTTGCTCATGAAGAACCGCAGAATGTTCTGTACGACGACGGCCATTTGATAATGCACAACTCTCGGTTTACACAGATGGGCTATTGGCAGGGGCATATCGAGATCGACGGTGTTCGCATCGACGTCAATCAGGCTATTGGCTGTCGCGACAAGTCGTGGGGTGTTCGGCCGGTGGGTGAACCACAGGGCGGAGCACCGGGCTTGTTAAATAAAGAGCCCGGCGTCTACTGGTGCTGGAACCCGATTAACTTTGGCGATGTCTGCACGCAGATGGGCACCTTTGAGGATCGAGACGGCCATCCCACTCAGGTTAGCGCTGATTTAATGCCGCTTTACGATAACCCCGCCGATATTCCTGCCCTCGAAGATCCCGGTTTGGTAGAAATGGTGGACGTTGAGCACCATATTCGATGGCAGCCCGGTACCCGTCGTCCCGCTCACATGACTCTGAATATGGCCGACCGTGAGGGCAATCGCTACGATATCGAAATGGAGCCCGTGCTGCGCTTCCAGGTTTTGGGTTTGGGCTATAACCATCCCGAGTGGGGACACGGTGTCTGGAAGGGCGAGTTGGAAACAGGCTTTGAGGAGTGGGATCTCGACGCCATCGACCCGCTTGGCTTCGAGTTTCTGCATGTGCATCACATGGTGCGAGCGCGCATGGGTGATCGTGAAGGTATCGGTACGTTGGAAAATATTGCCATCGGTCGCCACGATCGCTCCGGTTTCCGCGAGTTTTTTGATGGCGCCCCCTGAGCGTGTTGAATAGCGTTAGCGATGGTTTTCGTGTGGTGGCATCCGCGGCATACTCTTCCATTGAATGCCTTGATAAACATTGCGCTGCCAGGAGCTGGCTATGAGCAAAGAAGAAGTACGTAAAGATCTGTCGCAGCTGCTTAAGGAAGTCGATCGACTGAGCGTGGACGATGCCGAGCGGCAGCGGCTGAATGGACTTATCAGCGACTTGGAGCGCCATCTGGACGATGAGAGTGTTGACGCAGCTGACGCGGATATCGTGGATACGGTGGAAGAGTTAGCGACTCGACTGGAAGCTGATCATCCTGGCCTTGTGGGTATGTTGCGCCGGGTTATGAACACCCTGGCCAGCATGGGTGTTTAGATAGGACGCTTACCTTGTGCTAGACGCTTACCTTTCCCTGGATAGCACTGAAGATCGCATTGGTAATGCCCTGCACCGCGCGTAGGTCCTCAACCGCTGCGTAGGGCCGACCGTCGATAATGTGCTGTGCCGTCACCGCTCCGATCTTCGGAAGCGTCTGCAATCTCGCCAGACTGGCAGTGTTGAGGTTAACACTCGCTATTTCTTCGGCTGCCGAGGTCCCCAGCACGTCTCTGCCAGCCGGGCGATCCAATTTGGATAAAAGCTGGCTAATGCTGGTCTTCAGGCTCCTGGCGCGGTCGTTACTTTCGGTCAGATCCTGGTGAATCGTCCATAGCAACCAGACAACGGCAATGAGTAGCAGGCTGTTGAAATCCATAATATGTCCTCGCGTCAGATAGTCTTTGGGCCGCGCAGTTTTACTGTGTTGTTCTGGTGCGTATTTCTGGCAAGTGGTTGTATACGACCTCAAACGCACCCGCAGTTAATGTGCTTATCGGAGCTGTCCGAAGCAGGTCGCGTTCCAGGATAAGCAATCAGTTGCAACATGTGTCGCCCACCTGAGGCAATACTACCAGCGGATCGAGCTGGTGGTGAGGGGTTTATGCTCCCCGCGCTATCGACATGCACCAGGTTGTGCGCTCAGTCCCAGTTTAGGGTCTCGGTCCGCCAGTGCGCGCGCCATGCTTGCTCAACCTTGTCCGGATAGCGGTCACTGCCTGCACTGCCGTTGTATCGAGCCAGAGCCGTGCGCAGTCGCCCCTGTTCCTGCTGCAAATAAAACTGCAGGATGCGACAGCCATAGCTGAGATTGGTATGAATATCGGTCAGGTTATCGTTGGGTCGGCCAAGTTCCTCTCTCCAGAAAGGCATCACCTGCATCAGTCCCTGTGCGCCGGAGCGTGACAGTGCAAAGCGCTTAAAGTGACTTTCAACCTCTATCACCGATAACACAAGTTCAGGGGGCAGGTCGGCTTCTTTTGCATAGAAGTGGACGGCCTCAAGCAGCGCCAGGCGTTGCTCTTGTGCCTCGACAAACTGCGCAAGACGACCGGACATGTCCAATAACCAGACTTCCGCATGAAAGCGGTCGTCAAAGCTATGCGATCCGGTCAGCGTGCGTTCCAGAAACTGCTTTAGTGCGGTGCGCTCATCTTCAGCGACTGAGTCGGCCCACGCTGCCAGAGGGCTGGTCAATGCCGCAAGCGCTACCAGCAGCCTCAAATGCCTGGCGGCTGCACGCACTAGCGAGCGTCCAGCATGTCCAGCAGGGTTTCGATCGCGCTGTGGCGCGGCAGCAGGCGCGCGTCTTCATCGCGGCGGCCTTTGTATTCAATGTTGCCTTCTGATAGTGCGCGATCACCAATTACCAGGCGGTGTGGAATGCCAATCAGTTCCATGTCAGCAAATTTGACGCCAGGGCGTTCATTGCGATCGTCCAGCAGCACTTCAATGCCGCGTTCGTTGAGCGTTTTGTAAAACGCCTCCGCACATTCTGCTACAGCGGTCGATTTCTGCATGTTAATGGGTACCAGTGCCACCTGGAACGGTGCCATGGCGCGAGGCCAAACTATGCCTCTGTCGTCATGGCTTTGCTCAATGGCAGCAGCAACCACGCGGGTCACGCCGATACCATAGCAACCCATGATAACGGGCACGGCCTTACCTGATTCATCCAAAACTTTGGCTCCCATCGACTCGCTGTACTTGGTGCCGAGCTGGAAAATGTGACCCACCTCGATGCCGCGTTTTATATCCAGCGTGCCTTGACCATCCGGGCTGGGGTCGCCCGCGACAACGTCTCGCAAATCGGCGGTCTCGGGATGTGGGCAGTCGCGCCCCCAATTGACTCCGTTCAGATGAAAGCCATCCTTGTTGGCACCACAGCAGAAATCGCTGGCCACTGCCGCCGCTCTGTCGGCAATAGCGGGTATGTTCAGACCGACTGGGCCAATCGAGCCAGGTTCGCAGCCCAGTGAGGCCTTTATCACTTCCGCGTCGGCAAAGGTCAGCGGACTGGCGACGCCGGCCAGCTTCTCGGCCTTGATTGTGTTGAGTTGATGGTCGCCGCGCAGCACCAGCGCAACTAACGGAGCCGATTCATCGCTGCCATCGACAATGAGTGTCTTGAGGACTTGCTGCGGCTGTAGTGACAGTTCCGCGCAGACGTCTTCTATGCTGGTTTTGCCGGGCGTGGCTATCTCGCTCATCTCGTTATTAGCCGTGACTGCGCCTTCACCTGGCGTCACGGCCTCAGCCATTTCAATATTAGCTGCGTAATCGCTGCCGTTGCTAAAGGCAATGGCGTCCTCGCCCGCATCGGCGAGTACGTGAAACTCGTGTGAGCTGGACCCACCAATAGAACCGTTGTCGGCGATTACCGCACGAAAGTCTAAGCCTAGCCGGCTAAAAATAGCGGTGTAGGCATTAAACATACGCTCGTAGGTCTCCTGCAACGAATCGGCGGTAAGGTGAAACGAGTAGGCATCTTTCATCAAAAACTCCCGCGACCGCATCACGCCAAAGCGCGGCCGTATCTCGTCGCGGAACTTCGTTTGAATCTGGAAAAAATTTGCCGGCAGTTGCCTGTAGCTTTTTATCTCGTTCCGAACGATGTCCGTTATCACTTCTTCGTGGGTGGGCCCCAAACAAAACGGACGCGCGTGTCGATCCTCTATGCGTAACAACTCCGGTCCGTACTGCTGCCAGCGTTCCGACTCTTCCCAAAGCTCGGCAGGTTGCACAACAGGCATGGAGACTTCCTGTGCGCCTGCGCGCTGCATTTCCTCACGGACAATAGCTTCTACTTTGCGCAGTACTCGCAGGCCGGTAGGCAGCCAGGTATACAAACCCGAAGCAATTTTGCGAATCAGGCCTGCTCGCAACATCAGCTGGTGACTGATGACCTCGGCGTCCGATGGCGTTTCTTTAACTGTGGCAAGAAGGTAAGAGCTTGCACGCATGGGAAGGCGTCCTTTTACTGGGAGCACTATTCTACGTCTGTTGTGAAAAAGCTGTCGAGAAATGCCTTGTTTTGAGGCATTTTTTGCAAGGGCATCAAATAAACCTCGCATTTTTGGCTGCAAGCCTTGTATTAGAACTTTCCATGTTTTATACAGTGTCAAGGCGCCACGAGAGTGGTTAGCCAAACACTATGATTAAAGGGGTTTTAGTTAAAAGAAGTTTAGGCCTCGACCACGGTACCCACGACGATTCCCAAAGAACAGGAAGGACCAATCAAACATGGCTACGAAAAAAGCAGCGGTGAAGAAGAAGGCTCCTGCCAAGAAAAAGGCTCCGGCCAAAAAGGCGGTAGCAAAGAAGGCGCCAGCTAAAAAGGCACCAGCTAAGAAAAAGGCAGCGGCTAAGAAAGCAGCTCCGGCTGCAAAAGCAGCTCCAGCTCTCAAAGCCAAGTTGACCAAGAGCCAGATGGTTGGCTCTATCTCTGAGTCGACCGGACTGAGTAAGAAGCAGGTTACTGATGTGATGGACGAGTTGGAAACGCTGATTGAGCGCAGTATCAAGAAGCGCAGCGTTGGCGAGTTCACTTTGCCCGGATTGATGAAAATCACTACGGTCAAAAAGCCTGCACGCAAAGCCCGTAAAGGTATCAACCCCTTCACAGGTGAACCGACCACGTTCGCAGCCAAGCCTGCTAGCGTAGCCGTAAAGGTTCGCCCGCTGAAGAAAATGAAAGAGTTCGCGGACTCTTAATGCAGTTGTGCCGCCGCCCGTCCGGGTGGCGGCTACTCTTCTCTTGTTTCTCATCAGCTTCGCTGCTTCCGTGCGACCTTCTCATTTGATTCCGCGCGCATGATTCACTACCCGGCAGCCGGTGACGCTTAACATACCCAAAGCACTACTCTTAAACCGTCCCAAAGTGCATTAATCCTGACGATGCACCCCGATTGTGCTGTTTAGGTGATGTATTTTTGCCGGTTTGAACTCCGTGTGAGACCTACCTGAGCCGGCAGATTTGGGTTAAAATCCGCGCCCGTTTCAGTGACCCGGTTTACGACCATGCCGATCTACGAATATCAATGCCAATCCTGCCAGCATGAACTGGAAGCGCTGCAGAAGATCAGCGATAGCCCACTTACTGACTGTCCCGAATGCGGCCAGCCAAGCTTGCGTAAAAAAGTCTCTGCTGCGGCATTTCGCCTGAAGGGCGGTGGGTGGTACGAGACGGACTTTAAGACCGGTGGCAAGAAAAACCTGGCTGGTGATAGTAACAGTGCGCCTTCCAGCGGCGACAGCGCCGCCCCGGCAAAGAAAGCCGATAGCAACCCATCTAATTCATCCTCCGCCGGTTAGACCATACCACCTGAAACGCACCACTCAGGCCAAAGGCGTTGTATTTGACACATCAGCACAGGACTTTTTGATAATGCGCACCCAGTATTGCGGTGACTTAAGCACGGCAAACATAGATGACACAGTAACGCTTTGCGGATGGGTAGACCGTCGGCGCGATCACGGGGGCGTCATCTTTCTGGATATGCGGGATCGCGAGGGCATCGTCCAGGTGGTGTTTGATCCGGATACCGAAGAGCATTTTGAGCGCGCTGACCGCGTGCGCAGCGAGTATGTTCTGCAGGTGACCGGTCGGGTTCGTGCGCGAGGTGAGGGCACCGTAAACCCCAATATGCGAACCGGGGAAATTGAGGTCCTGGGCAAATCTCTAGAAATATTAAGCAATGCCGAGACGCCACCTTTTCAGCTGGATGAGTACACCGCCGTGGGCGAAGAGGTTCGCCTGAAGTATCGTTATATGGACCTGCGGCGCCCGGAGATGCAAGCACGATTCATGACGAGATCGCGCATCAGTCAGGTGGTTCGTAACTTTCTTGATGCGGAAGGCTTCCTGGACATGGAGACACCCGTGCTGACGCGGGCGACACCGGAAGGTGCACGGGACTATCTTGTTCCCAGCCGAACACATCCAGGGCAGTTTTTTGCATTACCTCAGTCTCCACAGCTGTTCAAACAGCTGCTTATGGTGTCGGGGTTTGACCGCTACTATCAGATCGCCAAATGCTTTCGTGACGAAGATCTGCGTGCGGATCGTCAGCCTGAGTTCACTCAGATTGATATCGAAGCGTCTTTCGTAGACGAAGCTGCGATCATGGATATTGCCGAGCGTATGGTGCGCTCCGTGTTCGAAAGCGTACTCGGTGAAGTGCTCCCCGAGTTCCCCCATATGACCTGGCACGAAGCCATGGATCGGTTCGGCTCTGACAAACCGGATCTGCGCATTCCGCTTGAGTTGGTTAGCGTCGATGACTTGATGTCTGAGGTGGAATTCAAGGTCTTCAACGGTCCCGCTACAGACCCAGCCGGACGCGTGGCAGCACTGCGGGTGCCCGGCGGCGCCAGTATCAGCCGCAAGGAAATAGACGACTACACCAGCTACATCTCACAGTTTGGCGCCCGTGGCCTCGCCTGGATCAAGGTCAATGATATCGGTGCAGGTGTTGAGGGGCTGCAGTCACCCATTCTCAAGTTTATGCCTGACGAGGTGGTCGCCAGACTGATGGAGCGCTTGCAGGCCGAGAATGGCGATATTGTCTTTTTCGGCGCTGACAAAACTGGCGTTGTGAATGACTCACTGGGTGCGCTTCGAACGCGGGTCGGGCACGATCTCGATATGGTCGCCGATGGGTGGTCTCCGCTTTGGGTGGTGGATTTCCCCATGTTTGAGGCTGTGGAAGGTGGTTTAACGCCGCTGCATCACCCCTTTACAGCGCCGTCCTGTGATTTGGAGACGCTGCAATCTTCTCCGGAGAAAGCGCTGTCCAGGGCCTATGACCTTGTCTTGAACGGCACCGAGTTAGGCGGTGGTTCTATTCGTATCCATGACCGCGACATGCAGGGTGCGGTCCTGGACGTGTTAGGCATTGGTGCTCAGGAAGCACAGGAGAAATTTGGTTTTCTATTGGATGCGCTCAAGTACGGTGCGCCACCCCACGGCGGCATTGCGTTCGGCCTGGATCGCCTGGTGATGCTGATGACTGGCGCCGCTTCCATTCGCGACGTGATAGCGTTTCCTAAAACCCAGTCTGCTGCCTGTGTTATGACCGATGCCCCGGGCGTTGTTGATGCCCAGCAACTGCGCGAGCTCAACTTGCGATTGCGCGAAACTGCGAAGGATACTCCCTCAGACGCTGTGTCGGGCGATAGCGCAGACACCGAGACCCAGTAATCTCAGGAGAACTAAGCCATGGCGGGACACAGTAAATGGGCCAACATCAAGCATCGCAAGGCAGCGCAAGACGCCAAGCGTGGCAAGATGTTTACCAAGCTGATTCGCGAACTGGTCGTTGCAGCCAAGCAGGGTGGACCGGAACCTGCTGATAATCCGCGTCTGCGCGCCGCCGTCGACAAAGCTTTGGGTTCCAACATGACGCGCGACACCATTGATCGCGCGATTGCTCGCGGCGCTGGCACCGGTGATAGCGATGACATGGAGGAGCTTACCTATGAGGGCTATGCCCCGGGTGGCGTTGCAGTGCTAGTTGAGGCCATGACCGACAACCGTAACCGGACTGTGGCAGAGGTGCGTCACGCCTTCAGTAAGCGCGGCGGTAATCTGGGCACGGACGGGTCGGTAGCTTACTTGTTTGACCGAAAGGGACAGCTTAATTACCCGCCGGGAGTGGATGAAGAGTCGCTTATGGAGGTGGCTCTTGAGGCGGGAGCAGAGGACGTACTCAGCCAAGAGGATGGCAGCGTGGACGTTATCACGCCCTGGGAAGATTTTTCCGCCGTCAAGCAGGCGCTGGATGAGGCTGGTTTAGTGGCCGAGGAGGGTGAGGTGACCATGATAGCTTCAACCACCGTAGAACTGGACGCGGGCAGTGCTGAAAGCATCATGGGCCTCGTTGATGCGCTGGAGGACCTCGACGACGTGCAAAACGTGTACACCAATGCCGATATTCCGGATGCTGTCCTGGCCCAAATGGAGTAGGGGCACTCTGGTATTCGCAATCCCATCAAGACTTCGCAATAATGGGGGCCAGTCCTTTACGCGGCTCCGTACATGTCCCTGATTTTGGGCATTGATCCCGGCTCTCAAAAAACCGGATTCGGCATCATCTCTTATCAGTCTGGTCGTTGTGAATACGTCACCAGCGGCGTGATTCGATTGCCGAGGGCTGGCTTACCTGAGCGCCTCAAGATCATTCACGACAGCGTGTCGGAGATTATCGGACTGCATTGTCCCCAAGAGTTTGCCATCGAAGAGGTGTTTCTCGCGCGTGATGCCAAGGCGGCAATCAAGCTGGGTCAGGCTCGAGGTGCAGCAATTGTCGCTGCGGTGAATCACGAGCTGCCGGTCTTCGAGTATGCGGCTAAATCCATCAAGCAGGCGGTTGCCGGCACCGGGAGTGCGGACAAGTTTCAGGTTCAGCAAATGGTCATGCGTTTGCTTAAGCTCCCTGCGGCACCCCAGGAGGATGCAGCCGATGCCCTGGGCTGCGCCATTTGTCACGCCCATACCCAACAAGCGCTGCTGCGTCAGGCTCGCAGTCGACATCACCAGCGCGGCGTTTACTAGCGCGGCGGTTGATCGCATAGCGCCTGCCGTGACGCTGAAGTACCATGCAGCAAAGCAGAGAGAGACTCCATGATTGGTCGTATACGCGGTCTGTTACAGGCCATCGAACCCCCTGATATCCTTCTGGATGTGGGCGGTGTTGGCTACGAAATTCAGGTGCCCATGACGACGCTGTATGAGCTGCCAGAGCTGGGAGCTGAAGTGTCTCTGCATACCCACTTTGTCGTGCGAGACGACGCGCAACTCTTATATGGTTTTATGCATGAGCGTGAACGCCGGCTGTTCCGTCACCTCATAAAAGTCAATGGCGTCGGCCCCAAGCTGGGTCTGGCAATCCTTTCCGGACTGGACGCCAACGCGTTTGTTCGCGCCGTCCAGCGCGATGACACCAGTACGCTGGTAGCCTTGCCGGGTGTCGGTAAGAAAACCGCTGAACGCCTGCTGGTGGAGATGCGCGACAAGCTAGCTGACTGGCTTGGCGACTTGAACGAGGGTGCCGAGCTGACGCAATCAACTGGCGCCGCAGATCGCGACATTCAAGCCGAGGCTGAAAGTGCCCTGGTCGCCCTGGGCTACAAACCAGCTGAAGCGAGTCGCGCGGTCACTGCCGCTAACGATGGCAGCGTTTCTCGCAGCGAGGAACTTATTCGTCGGGCACTCAAATCCATGATCAGCGGGCGTTAAGGATGATTGAAACAGATCGATTGGTTGCACCACAGGTCAGTGACCAGGAAGCGTCGGGGCGTGAGGATGCCCTGGATCGTGCGATTCGGCCCAAGTCCCTGGCAGAATACGCGGGTCAGCCCAGCGTGCGCGAGCAAATGCAGATCTTCATAGAGGCCGCCCGCAATCGCTCTGAAGCACTCGACCACACGCTTATTTTCGGCCCGCCCGGGCTGGGTAAGACGACGCTCGCCCACATCATTGCCACCGAGATGGGTGGCGACTTGAAAAGCACCTCTGGCCCTGTGTTAGAGAAAGCCGGTGATATAGCGGCGCTCATGACTAATCTGGAACCCGGCGATGTGCTGTTTATCGATGAAATACATCGTTTGAGTCCTTTCGTCGAAGAGATTCTGTATCCCGCCATGGAGGATTACCAGCTCGATATCATGATTGGAGAAGGCCCGGCAGCAAGATCCATCAAATTGGATATACCGCCGTTCACCCTGGTTGGCGCAACGACTCGCGCAGGCTTGTTGACCTCGCCGCTCCGGGATCGCTTTGGCATTGTGCAGCGTCTCGAATTTTATTCTGTAGAGGATCTGGCGGGCATCGTCAGCCGCTCGGGGGGCATTATGAACGTCGAGGTGTCGCCAGAGGGGGCGGTGGAAATAGCACGTCGTTCCCGCGGAACCCCCCGCATCGCCAACCGCCTGCTGCGTCGAGTCAGGGACTTTGCCCAGGTAAAGGGCGATGGGCGAATCAGCGCCGAGATCGCCGAAGGCGCACTGGATATGCTCGACGTCGACAGTATTGGTTTTGATAATCTGGATCGGCGTTTGTTGAAGCTGCTGATCGAAAAGTTCGACGGGGGTCCGGTAGGCGTGGAAAGTCTGGCCGCGGCGCTGTCAGAGGAGCGCGGTACCATCGAAGATGTTATTGAGCCCTATCTTCTTCAGCAGGGTTACCTGATGCGCACGGCACGCGGACGCATGGCAACGCGCAGCGCCTGGCAACACTTTGGGCTGAGCCCCGCCGCTTCATCCGCTGCAGCAACGCACAGCACACCAGACAGCAATTTGAACCTCCCGCTTGATGAGCAGGAATAAGCCAGGGTGATGCCGGAGGAATTTTCGCTATCGGTGCGAGTCTATATTGAAGACACCGACGCCGGTGGCATTGTGTATTACGTCAACTATCTGAAGTTTATGGAGCGAGCCCGGACCGAATACATGCGCGGCCTGGGCTTTGATCGCGAGGATGTTTTCGACACCACGCATATTTTTGTGGTCCGCGATGTGGCGATCAGCTACCAGCATCCGGCGCGCCTCGATGACTTGCTGCAGGTCACTGTGACCCTGACCGGAAAGGGGGCTGCGTATTTGGATATGCGTCAAACCGTGATGCGCGGTGAGGTTCAGCTCGCCGAGGCTACAGTGAAGATCGTCTGTGTCGATCCGTCCTCTATGGCGCCGCGTCGCCTGCCAGCGGCGCTGCAGCAACGATTGACAAGCGATGTAGCATAGACTGCTGCGCGCTGCACACCACACTACAAGGGGTTTACCGTGGAAGAACAGCTTAGCCTGATTGATCTAGTGCTCAACGCGAGCGTGACGGTGCAGGCCGTCATGCTGCTGCTGTTACTCGCGTCCATCGTGAGTTGGTTCATGATTGCCCAGCGCATTTTGTACTTCCGAAGCGTTGCCGACGAAATGCGCAGCTTCGAAGAAGAGTTCTGGTCGGGCGTGGATCTCGGTCAGCTGTACCGGGATGGCAACGAACGCGCAGAAGGTGGCTTTATCCCGGGTATGGAGGGTATTTTTCGGGCCGGTTTTAAAGAGTTTTCGCGGCTTTCCCAGCAGAGCATGGATAGTGAAACCATTATGGACGGCTGTCAGCGAGCGATGCGAGTCGCATTGCGGCGTGAAGAAGAAATCCTGGAACGGCACCTGCCTTTTCTCGCCACCGTCGGTTCGACCAGCCCCTACATTGGTCTGTTTGGCACCGTATGGGGAATCATGCATGCGTTTCGAGGTCTGGCCAACTCTACGCAGGCCACCCTGGCGACGGTAGCGCCGGGTATTTCGGAAGCGCTGGTTGCCACGGCGATGGGTTTGTTTGCAGCGATTCCAGCGGTCATGGCCTACAACCGGTTTGCCGCCAGAGTAGACACCTACAGCGGTCGCTATGAGGGCTTCGTTGATGAGTTCTCCAGCATCCTGTTGCGTCAGGCGCACGCGGTGAAGACGCGCTCGCGGAGTAGCTGAACATGGGCCGCCAGAAGCACAGGCCGATGGCTGAGATCAACGTCGTGCCCTATATCGACGTCATGCTCGTTTTATTGGTCATTTTCATGGTGACGGCACCGCTATTAATGCAGGGTGTGAAAGTTGAACTGCCGGCAGCGGACTCCGATCCGGTGGAGAATCAGGATCCTGAGCCGTTGATTGTGTCTATTAACGCCGAGGGCGAGTTATTCCTCAACCTTGGCGCCGATCAGCAGCAGGTGCTGGCATTGGCGACGGTGCGTGAGCGCGTTGCTGCAGTAATGCGCCGAAACCCGCAGAAGCCAGTAATGGTCTGGGGCGACCGCAGCGTGCCCTACGGCGAGGTTGTGGTGTTAATGAGTGCCCTGCAAGATGCAGGAGCGCCGAATGTTGGGCTGGTAACGGAGCCGCCCGGGCGATGAGCCGGTTTTTCTTTTGGCGACCCGCGCTGCTGACGCTGGCGCTCCACGGCCTGGTGCTGAGTCTGCTGACGCTGAATTGGACCAGTGCTGATGACACAGTGGTCAAGCCGCCCGAGACCCCGCGTTACATTAAAGCGCGGCTGGTAGAGATTACTCCAGCTGCTAAGCCCAAACCTAAACCCAAGCCTAAACCCAAACCTAAGCCCAAGCCCAAGCCAAAACCCAAGCCCGACCCGAAGCCCAAACCGCAACCCAAGCCCAAACAAACTGAGCCCAAACCCGCGCCGACCGCAAAGCCGGAGACGCCGTCCACGCCGCCCGCTGAGTCGGCCAGAGATGAATTGGCGATTGCGATGGCGGCGGAGGACGTGGCGTTGTCAGAGATGAGTGATTCCCAGCGCACGGCAAGTTACATCGCGCTGATCGCCCAGGCGGTGCAGGACAACTGGAGCCGACCGCCCAGCGCACGCAATGGCATGGAGGCAGAGCTGCTGATACAACTTATTCCATCTGGCAAGGTCATAAACGTATCACTGGCGCGGTCCAGTGGCAGCGCCGCATTCGACAAGTCAGCGGTCACAGCCGTAGAGCGCGCTGGGGCTTTTCCCGAGCTACAACAGCTCGAGGCGCGACTGTTTGACCAAAACTTTCGTCGCCTGCGGCTGAAATTTAAACCTGAGGATTTACGTTACTGATGAAACGCCACAACTCAATATGGATGCTTCTCGCAGCGCTTTGCTTTGCGCAGGCCGCACACGCCCAGCTAACCATCGAGATAACCCGCGGCCGGGATAACCCCACCAGCATTGCGGTCGTGCCCTTCGCATGGTCGGGTTGGGGGGCCGCACCTGAAGACGTTGCGCAAATTATTGGTGCTGATCTGCAGCGTAGCGGGCAGTTTGACCCGGTGGCGCGCAGCGATATGCTCAGCCTGCCCAGCCGGGAATCTGAAGTGTTTTATCGAGACTGGCGCGCAACCAACGTTGAGTACCTGTTGATTGGACGCGTTGTGGGCGGCAGCACGATAACGCTGGAGTATGAGCTCTACGATGTCGCTCGACAGCAAGTGATCATGCGCGGCAGCCGCGCGAGCGATGCCGAAGCACTGCGCATGGTCGCCCATCGGGTAAGCGACGATGTCTATGAGAAATTGACTGGTGTGCGCGGCGCCTTCGCAACCCGAATCCTCTACGTCGCGGTTACCCAGCGTTTCAATGCTGCCAGCACCTACCGGCTTATGGTGGCAGATGCTGATGGCGCTCGTGCCAGGGTAGTGTTTGAATCCAATGAGCCGGTGCTGAGCCCCAGCTGGGCGCCGGACGGCGAGCGCATTGCCTACGTGTCCTTTGAAACGCAGCGGCCAGCCGTGTACATCCACAATCTGGTGACGGATGTCCGCGAACAGGTCACCAACTTCCGCGGACTCAATGGCGCACCGGCATTCTCTCCCGACGGCAATAGCCTGGCGTTAACGCTGTCAAAGGATGGCAGTCCCGATATTTATATTCTGGATTTGCCCAGTCGCGCTCTGCGCCGCCTCACGCGTCACTACGCGATTGATACTGAGCCCGCCTGGATGGCAGATGGAGAGTCCATTGCCTTTACGTCTGATCGGGGAGGGCGCCCGCAGATTTACCGCGTCGACATAGCGTCCGGTAAGACGCAGCGGCTAACCTTTGATGGCCCCTGGAATGCAAGGCCATCGCTGTCCGTTGACGGCCGCACTATGGTAATGGTGCAACAAAAGGACGACAGGTTTCATATAGCGGTGCAAGATTTACAGAATGGACGTGTCGAAACCTTGACGAGTACCACATTAGACGAATCTCCCAGTGTCGCGCCCAATGGCTCTATGCTATTGTACGCCACGAAATACGGTGAGCGCGGCATTCTTGCAGCGGTTTCTGTAGACGGCGGTGTGCAGTTCAGGCTGCCGTCTCGGGAAGGTGATGTTAGAGAGCCAGCGTGGTCGCCATATCTGAGGGAGCCCTGATTTTAGGGCGCTGTGATGGAAAGTGTTTTGTTCAAAGATGGACGCTAGCATGCGGTCACTCGTTGAACACCGTAAGTGCTAGAGGTCACAGAGTCGCAATAACGCGTCGATGTCGCGATAATAAACCGCAATCGACTCTATCGAACGTAAGGAATTGGCTATGAGAAATGTCACCGTCGCCGGCAAGGCGCTATCAGTTATTTTTGCGGTTCTGTGGATGGTAGGTTGTGCCAGCACGGATACCTCTGAGGCAGACGCCGCGGCCGCCGCCGAAGCGGAAGCAAAAGCTGCAATGATGGAAGAAGAGGAAGCACGCAAAGCAGCGGAAATGCGCAAAATGAAGATGCTTGAAGACGCTGCCGCCGCTGCGGGTAATGTTGTCTACTTCGACTTTGACAAGTCCACCCTCAACTCAGCGACGCGTCGCGTTCTGGATGCACACATCGCGCTGCTCAAGACTAACAGTGAAACGGTGCGCCTTGAGGGTCACGCCGATGAGCGCGGTACCCGTGAGTACAACATGGCTCTGGGCGAACGTCGTGCCAAGGCAGTTCTCGACTATATGGCAGTTAACGGCATCGGCCGCGGTCGCATGGAGATGGTGAGCTATGGCGAAGAGCGCCCAGCAGTCGCTGGCAGCGGTGCGGCAGCCTGGTCCAAAAATCGTCGTGTAGAGATCAAATAAGACGAGCGCCATGCGCCAAAGTGATTCGGCGCACTGTCTATAGCTGGCAGTTGCACCGAAACGCAGCCGATGGCATGAATGCCTCGGAGTTGTAAAAATCGTGCCGTCTTTTGACGGCACTTTTGTTTGAATCACGGGTCTTTTAAGTTGAAGGCTTTCGTTAGCAGCAGGCTATTTGAGCAAACCGGCGCAGTAGTTCCCATAAACAGTAATGCTCGTGATAAATAGACGCCGCAGAATAAATAGACACCGCATAAGGCCAAACCGTTGATCCTGGCCCGCAGATTCCAGCCGAACAGAGTCCATTATGAATAACTTCTCTAGCGGTGCGTCGCAACGAATCCTCCAAAGCAAACATCTGACCGGCGCCAGCTACGCCGCTATGCTGATGCTGGCGTTTCTGTTCGGTCAGGGCGCACAGGCTCAGGAGTACATAGACGTTGAAGCTGAGCAGCGCGCCGCCATTG
The DNA here is from genome assembly GCA_043585095.1 of Cellvibrionales bacterium. Classification (GTDB taxonomy): domain Bacteria; phylum Pseudomonadota; class Gammaproteobacteria; order Pseudomonadales; family Halieaceae; genus JANQIO01. The sequence goes on along the minus strand of CP121321.1, from coordinate 2,663,802 downwards.
CTGGCGAAGCTGCAGGCCTGAGCGATGGCGCACAGGATGATTCCCCTTCGCTTTCTCCTTCCGATCCCACCCGGCAAGGGTTAGGCGATAGGGCTCCCAACGAAGAGGGCGGTGCCGGCTATAGTGGACTCGGCGCTGGCGATAGCTCAAACCCGGGTGAACTGCTGTATCAGTTGCAGATATTGCAGCAGGAGGTTATGGAACTGCGCGGCAGGCTTGAGGAGCAGGAATACCAGCTTAAGCAGCTTCGTGAACAAAGCCTGGAGCAGTATCTCGATCTGGATGAACGCCTCGAGACCGGCAGCGTGGCAAGTACCCCGGCAAGTAGCGAATCTGCTGTAGCCGGTGCGGTCTCTAACCCATCTAGCCAACCGGTGAAAACGCTAGCCGGAGAAGAGGACGCCTACCGTGCCGCCTACGGGCTGGTGCGCAGTCAGCAATTCGACGAGGCGATCCTGGCGTTCAATCAGTTTCTGGTGGACTATCCGGGCGGCCGTTATGCGCCCAATGCGCATTACTGGTTAGGGGAGCTTTATCTTGTGCTGGAAGTCCCTGACCCCGAATCTGCGCGACGCCAGTTCAACCTGCTGCTGGAGCAGTACCCGGGCAATAGTAAGACACCTGATGCGCTGTATAAGTTAGGCAAGATTTACTACGAACGGGGCAACCGCGATCGTGCGCAAGCCTATCTGCAGCAGGTGATTGATGAACATGGAGACAGCGGTAGCTCTGCGGTGCGCCTGGCTCGAGATTTTCTCAGCAGCAATTTTTGAGCGCGCGGGCTGACATGACCGCGTCACTCGCAGGCGCACCCGTGCAGGAGCAGCCCGACGCAGGGCTGCAGCAAAGTGTGCGCATTACCGAAATATTTTTCTCTCTGCAGGGCGAAGCTCGTACGGTGGGTCTGCCAACGGTTTTCGTCAGGCTTACCGGCTGTCCGCTTCGCTGCCTGTACTGTGATACCGAGTACGCCTTTCACGGCGGTGAACAAATGAGCCTGGCGACCATCATAGAGCAGGTCGCATCGTGGTCGCCGCGCTATATCACTGTGACCGGCGGTGAGCCGCTGGCGCAGCCAGGCTGTCTCGCGCTGTTGTCGCAGCTGTGTGATCAAGGTTATGAAGTGTCTATAGAAACCAGCGGCGCTATGCCCGTCGCCGATGTAGATCCCCGCGTTGTCAAAGTGCTCGACTTAAAGACCCCGGGGTCCGGTGAAGTCACTCGGAATGATTACGAGAATATCCAGTATCTGCAGCCTCACGACCAGGTGAAGTTTGTCATTTGTGATCGCGCGGATTATGAATGGGCCCGTTTTAAGCTCGATGAATTTGGACTTCATGAACGCGTGGACGATGTGTTGTTTTCACCCAGCTTTGAGCAGCAAGACGCTACCGAGCTCGCCGAGTGGATATTGGCCGATAGGCTGCGCGTGCGCATGCAGTTGCAGCTTCATAAACTGCTTTGGAACGATGAGGCGGGGCATTAGTGGCAGGCCATCCCAATAGGGCGGTCGTGCTGGTATCTGGCGGCCTGGACTCAACTACTGTGTTGGCGATGGCGCAGGCGCAGGGCTATGAGTGCTACACGCTGAGTTTTGATTACGGCCAGCGCCATCGCTCAGAGCTGGTCGCTGCTGAGCGCGTTTCGTACGCCATGTCAGTGGCAGAGCACAAGGTCGTGCAACTCAATCTCGATAGCATTGGCGGCTCTGCGCTTACCGATACGAATATTGCCGTCCCCGAGTCTGAAACAGCGGGTATCCCGATAACGTATGTGCCCGCCCGAAACACGGTGTTTCTCTCCATTGCACTGGGCTGGGCGGAAGTGTTGGAGGCAAGGCATATTTTTCTGGGCGTAAATGCCGTGGATTACTCAGGCTATCCGGATTGCCGTCCAGCGTTTATTCAAGCCTTTGAGACGTTGGCAAATCTGGCCACCAAGGCCGGCGTTGAAGGCGACTCGTTGACGATCGGCGCACCGCTGATTGATATGGGGAAAGACGAGATTATCCGCACTGGCGTCGCCCTGGGAGTGGACTACAGCCTGACAGTGTCCTGCTATCAGGCCACAAGTGAGGGCGAAGCCTGTGGTAAATGCGATAGCTGTCGCCTGCGCCGAGTAGGCTTCGAGCAAGCAGGCATTGCCGACCCGACGCGCTACGTCCCCGACAGCCCCCGGTAAGCCATGCCCGAAACTGCTTGAGTTTTATCGCTCAATCCGTAATATACCGCGCCTTGGGTCGTTAGCTCAGCTGGTAGAGCAGTTGGCTTTTAACCAATTGGTCACTGGTTCGAATCCAGTACGACCCACCAAATACAAAAGGGGCTGCCGGCAGGCAGCCCCTTTTTTATTTGGCTGCGTTGTGCGGATCGAGCCAGTCGGTTCGACAAGCTAGCCTTAGAGGCGAGCTTGGACGCCCGCAGCACCGCGAAGCGGTGTGAGGACGCCCGCAGGGTGATTACACCCCCTAGGGTGTAATCATCAATCCAGTACGCCCCTTCTAACCTCGCAAGGTGCCCGAGAGGCGGCCCTTTTTATTTGTGGGGGGTTTGTACGGATCGAGCCAGTCGGTTCGACAAGCTAGCCTTAGAGGCGAGCTTGGACGGGTTCGCCACAGGCGAAACCGCCCGCAGGGTGATTGCAGCCCAAAGGCTGCAATCATCAATCCAGTACCCCTGGATATCTCAACGCTATAAGGGCCTGGGGGAAAACCCCAAAGGCTGCAATCATCAATCCAGTGCTCCACACTACTGTCGCGGTGCCTTAAACGACCTCCTTCTGTCGGTAGGAATCTCGATTATTAGCCGTAAAGCAATTAGACTCTGAGTATTTAGCGTACTATGTACTGGGAGTTGGGTGTGGCGGAGCAGAATGCTCAGTTAGAAAACCCGGATCAGAGCGACTCCTCGCCCTCATCTAGCGAGTACGCTTACAAAACTCGCCGTTTGTTTGTAGTTTCTGAGATATTCCTTACTTTTTTTTCTACCATAATGACCATGTTCAAGTACGCGGCTTTGGTAGTCTGTATATTCTTCGCTTACTCTTCAATAAAGGTGTTGGCAGGCAAAGAAACTAGCGCAGACATAAACGCGGTTTTAAGTTTTGCAGTCGATAGCGGAAAAAGTGGAATCTGGCAGTGGGCGGTAGGTTTGGTATGTATTGGATATGGCCTGTGGCAACAGAAGCTGCGCAGGCCCGGCAAGCGGTACGATCACGGGACACCAATCCCGGTTGACCTGAATGTGTCTGGCCATAGACAGCACGGTGTGTTTTCTGAAGAAAACGGTTCCGTGCAAACCAACGGTACCCAGCCTTGGGCTGGGGTAGAACTTCCTCCTTAAGGATTAAGCAGAACGCACTGATCGGCAGTGTGTTTGCGGGGTTGAAGAAACCGTCAGGTAGTCAAAGCTAAAATGCCCGGACATCAACAGCGGTTAAGTTGCAGGTCCCCAAGATCTGGGGAACGTATTTGAAGAGGCGCTACCCAGTTGATGCGGTATCGCGAGGGTTCGAAGATGGACTCGGTCATGACTGACCCTTGCGTCAAAAATAGCCCGGATAGACGCTATCAGCAGACTCCTAAACAGCCGGAACTTGCCTACCCCATTCGCTTGCACAAGGTGGGGTCGCCTTGCCACTTTTCCGCAGTGGCTGCGTATAGTGGGTCCACTTTACGAACACGAAATGCGGCTGTCACAAACAATTCGACCGCCATCGGGCGTGGTTTTTACTACTGGCGGCGGATTGGGCGTATGCGGGCGCCCACGTCACTACCCGCTGCGCCTGGCAGTGACTTGAGCGCATCCGCTCACCGGCTGCAAATTGCCCTCTGACTCATTCAGCCGCCGAGTTTCTCTCCCGTCTGGCCCGCCCGACGCGAGCGTTCACGGGCCAGATCTGATGTCCTAAAGCAGTTTCACCGCACGCTTCGGACGTGGCATTCCTCGTGCTGCTGCCCCAATCTGGTTCGTTTCGGACGATGGAGATTCGAGGCGGAACCACCATGTTGGCACAAGGCAGGGAGGGCCTGCCCCCGGTTCATGGGCATGGCCTTGGCGAAACTGCTTACGAACGCCATCAACCGGAGCAGACACTGCTCTACCAGCTCGTCGAAGCGCACTACTCCACCCTGGTGGACCAACTGGCCCATCAGGGTAAGTCCCTGCCAGACCATGTCCACAGGGAATTCGAGGCCTACCTGAAGTGCGGCCAACTCGAGCACGGCTTTATCCGGGTGCGCTGCGACAAGTGCCACTTCGAGCGGCTGGTGGCGTTCTCCTGCAAGAAGCGCGGATTCTGCCCCAGTTGCGGAGCACGCCGCATGGCCGAGACCGCCGCGTTGCTGGCGGATGAAGTCTTCGCCGATGTGCCATTGCGCCAATGGGTCATCAGCTTCCCCTTCCCTCTGCGTTACCTGTTTACTGCCCATCCCCAAGCCATGGGCAAGGTGCTGGGCATCGTTTACCGGGCGATCTCCACCCACCTGATCCACAAGGCCGGATTCTCGCTAAAGGATGGCGCCACCGGGGCAGTCACGCTAATCCAGCGATTCGGTTCCGCCCTGAACCTCAACATGCCCCAGGGCACCCTCTCTTGACGCTGCGCATCAATTCACCTTGTACATTTTCATATCCTGTTCCTGGATGGCGTCTATGTGTATCGCGACAATAGGCCACCCCGATTTCAACGCGTCAAGGCACCGGACAAAGCCGAGTTGGAGGAGTTGGTTCAACTGATCAGCCAGCGCGTAGGCCGCTGCCTCGAGCGCCAGGGCTTGCTGGAACAGGATACTGAGAGCGCCTGGCTGGAACTCGACCCCGCAGACGACACGGATGCCATGCCCCAGATCCTCGGCAGTTCTGTGTCCTACCGTATCGCCGTCGGCCCGCAGCAGGGGCGCAAAGCGTTCATGATACGTACCATCCGACCAATAGAGAGCCCTGATCCGGGACTCGAGTGAGTAGCCAAAGCCAACGGATTCTCCCTGCAGCTTTGGTGCCAAAGCCCAGGGTCAATCTAACGCGATTCCATGGCGTCCTGGCTCCGAATCACCGCTGGAGAGGGTTGGTCACGCCAGCCAAACGCGGCAAAGGAGTGAAACGAATCGCCAATACTGAAGTTCGCTCACCCGCTGAACGGCACGTCGCGATGTCCTGGGCCCAGCGACTCAAGCGCGTATTCAATATCGACATTGAGGTTTGCAGTCGCTGCGGTGGATCTGTCAGGGTCATCGCCTGTATCGAAGACCAGGACGTCATCGACAGAATCCTCTCTCATCTGCGCGATCAGGAACAGGGCGCCCCCACCCTGCCGCACCTGGCCCCGCCAACCAGAGCGCCACCTGCCACGCTGTCTCTTTTCGCAGGAAGCGAATTCCCAACCCCACATCAGCAAGGACGCCAGTGAAAAACCCATGGCACGGACTACTGCGGGCTCTCGTTCAGGAATGGACGGATATGAATTGCGCGATCACCTCAGCGAACAACTTTTCAGGCATGTAGGCGGCTATTTCGCAAATTTCTCCAGCTCAGTTGGCAGCATCGGTGAGGAAATCTACTCTCAACAGGCCGTTTATTTGTCCTATACTTCGGGGGCCGACGTCAAGTAATTGCGGGTTAATACGAGTCAGAGACAGACTGGCAAGAAGCGCGCCACGCGAAGGCATGGTTGTAGGGAGGCGGCAGATAAGGCTGGATTAATAAATGGGGTGGGGGAGCTGTGCCTCGCAGGCGTCCCTAATCTCTAAGGGACGCCTGTGAGTTTAAGCCGGGTCGAGCTAGAACCGATAGGTCATTCGAACACCGTACACCCGAGGATCGGTCAGAGTCACTTCTGACAAGTGAGAGATACTGCTGGGGCGATTGTTAAAGACAACTTGTCGCTCGTCATCAATGTTCTTCACGTAAGCAATAACTTCCCAGGTATCACTCGGAGAAGCCATGGTGAGACGCGCATCCCAACGACCCCAGCTGTCCAGCTTGTCGTAGTCTTCATTGTTGAACGCCGATGTGTATTGCTCACCGGTGTATTGATAGCTCACCAGAGCCTGCCAATTCAACGAGGCCATCTGCCATGCGTAGACAAGATTCGCCGCGGCTCTTTGCTCGGGTGAGAGTAGGAACTGATTGCCAGTGAGATCCTGAGTCTGGGTACACAAGGGTGACAAGCTGTTTCCCTGAGCCAGAGGCCCTACAGCACAGGCATTGGAGTCCACTGATGAATAGTCGTCATACTCGGTGTTGTTGTAAGAGTAAGTCGCACTAAAGGTCAGATTGTCTGTGACCAGAGCCATGACTTCGGCTTCGAAGCCCCAGGCCGTGGCATCTGATGCATTTTCGAAGGTGGGAACGGCCACACCGTTAACAATATCGGTCTTCAGAACTTGAAGGTCCGTGTAGTCGTAGTAGTACAAGGAGCTAGATACATTCACGCGATTGTCGAGAAGCTGACCTTTATAGCCTACCTCGTAGGACAGCAGCTCTTCCGGGTCTACTGAGTTCACATCAAGCGTGCTGGTTGGAGCCATGAGGTTGAAGCCGCCTGAGCGGTAACCTGTTGCAACAAAACCGTAGAGGAAGTGATTGTCCGACAGCGCGTGATCAAGGCCGATGCGCCAGGTAACACGATCCCAGTTATCGTCTGCACTTCGCTGGCCAGGGTCGCCCACATACTGAACGAATGTTCGGTCCGTGCCTTCTTTCTCATCGTAGGAGTAGCGTAGGCCAACGGTTAATACTGTTTTGTCTGTCCAATCCCAGTTCATTTGTCCGTAGGCAGCGTAGGAGCTTGTCTCTAATTGCGCTTCGCCGTCGAACAGGAAGTTCTCGGAGCTCACTGGAGCGCCGCCGAGTGCGATAAAGGACAGGGCCTGATAAGTGGCCATAAGCTCATCATTGCCTTCGATGAAACTCAGAGTCTGATCTTCTTCGCTGTTGTAGTAATAAAGGCCGCCGATGAAGTTGATGTCGCCGTCAAAGTCAGAAATCAGCTGCAGTTCATGCGAGGTGAAAGTGTTGTCCTGAGTAAAGGGACGCGTTGTCATGCCCGGGGTCAAGCCAAAGCCTCCATTGACCGCAGAAACCGGAAAGAAGCCGATGGCGGGGCTAAACAGGAAGAGATTGTTCCAGTTAAGCCCGGATTCAGAGGCCTTGATTCCGTCAGCGTCGTAGTTCGACTCGTAGTTAAAGTCCGAATAACCACCGGTGTACTTCAGTGTGTAGCTGTCGAGCTCCAGTTCACTGATAAACGTCACTGATGTGCGCTCCTGATCAAGCGATGGCTGCACATCAACAGCTACGGTATTGATATCCGTCAGAGCTGGATTTTCCCGGGTCATGCCTTGGTTGCCGTTCGCAAAATTTTGCCCGGGGAACATGCCCGGCAGGTTTAATACTGCGCCGGTTACGTCAGGTACAAACTGAATATAGTCCGTTGAGTAAGCGTCTCGCGTATAAGGCTGCGAGCGGATGGGGCTAGACTCCCGATGCATCACCTTGAGGGTGTTGGTCCAGTTGTCCGTTGTCTCGTGCTTGAGCATCAGCGTGGCATAATCGCTGTCCAATTCATCAAAGCGCGTGCTGCTGCCCTCATTTCTTTGCAAGCCTTCGCGATCAATGGTTGAAATCCCGACTAAGGCTGACAGTTTGTCTGTGATCGGGCCTGAGGCGAGGCCCTGTAGTACGCGATAGTCATAGTCACCGAACTCTGCAACGACTTTGCCGCCCCATTCATCGGTGTTGGGTTGCATGCTCGTGAAGTTGACTGCCCCGCCAATGGAGTTGCGCCCGTACAATGTACCCTGCGGACCACGCAACACTTCCACTTGCTCGATATCTAAAAAGTTTGCGAAGCTGAAGATGTCGTTTTCGGTGGTGTATACACCATCCCAATAAATTCCTACGCCGGGGTCAGAGCCCAGTGCAATATTGGCACGGCCGACACCCCGGATACTGATTCGGCTTGGAGCAACAGTCATAGATGGGGTCCTGATTGCCAGGTCCTGCAAGTTGTCTATGCCCTGAAGATTGCGGGTTTCGGCGTCAAAGACCGAGACTGCTGCAGCAGTCTCCATCAAGTTACTCTCCTGACGTTCCGCAAGAACGATGACTTCTTCTAACACCTTCTGTGCGGCAGCCGGCATGGCCAGTGTGGCGGCGAGTGCCCCGGCCATGATTGTTTTGGGTGTTTGCAGGTTTTTCATGTGTGATCTCTTCTTATCAGTTTGGACAATGCGTAGAGCGAAAACTGTGCTGTGATTTAAAGTATCTCTAAATCGTGTGCGAGGGCTGTCACGCAGGTGACAAGCTTCGCGGCATTTTTGAAGAAAATTACCTCAGGGAAGAGTCTTCAGAGTCGAGAATTCAGGTCTCGTCGTTATGACTTTCGACTCAAGACCGCTCTGGAGATGTTCTAGGCCAGAGACGTAGTTCTGGCCTTGATGCTTGTGATGATTTCGCGGTGCTTGGCAGCGCTTAAGGGATAGCGTCGGGTAACAAGTACTGTGGCGGTGAACAGAATAAACATCAGTGGTCCAGACAGTATGGCGAGCTTAAGTACAGCGTCGGCGGGGACTGATTCGGGAGAGGCTCCCGTAGGAAACTTAATGATGTCCAAAGCAATGCCGGCAAAGAAACTGCCTAATCCGAAGCTGGCTTTTGTGCCAAAGGATCTCGCCGCAAAAAACAGTCCTTCCTCACGGCGCCGGCAGTTAAGTTCGTGCTCGTCTATGACGTCAGAGAGCATGGAGTCCAGCAAAATGACGTAGGCTATGAAAAAGACGTGAGAGACGCCATTGACCGAGAATACGAAAGTGAATTTGCTCAGTACGCTCATGCCATCAAGCAGGCCGCCGAAGAAAAGGATCTGCGGAGAGAATGCGAAGGCACCACCGATGATCGCGCACATGGCTAATGCCTGTTTCTTGTCGAAACGCCGTGATAGCGACTGGGCGACAAGGGAGGCAAATAGAATGCCCACAATCACTGAGCTAGCCAGACCTGCTAGTTGTTCCGGTTGAAACTCAAACACGTAAGTAGCCACGTAGACCAGCAGTGTTTGTACAACGCCCGCGAGCGTTGAGAACAGTATGACGGTGATAAAAAGAATTCTGAACGACGGTAATTTCAAGGTTCGAAAAACTGTAATAAATGCGAACAACGAATTGCCCGCATAAGGTTTTTGGTTGGATTTTGTGATCAGCGGAATCGTTTTGCGTGTTCCAAATACAGATAACAACATCGCTGTCGTTGCCATTACCGCACAGAAGATGCCGAACTTTGGGTAACTTGCTTGGTTGAGCATGCCGTTGCTGAATTCTGCCGTTGGTGGAAAAAACACCGCAAAACCGATGACGCTGGTAAGTAAAACGCCGGCATAGGTAAAGAATACCCGGTAGCCAATGAGTGAAGTTCTGCCGTGGTAGTCCCGCACGAGCTCTGCGCCGAGGGACAGGTGTGGCACAAAAAACAGAGTTAGCATCAGACGTACGCCGATGGCTCCGCCGAGCATCCAGCCAAACAACTGAATCTGGCTGAGTCCTTCCGGCGGATTGAATAAAGCGATCATTGCGACTCCGAAGGGAATCGCGCCGGCAAGCATAAAGGGATGGCGGCGTCCCCATCGTGACTCAAAGTTGTCGGACATCTGCCCGACCATCGGATCGGTGATGGCATCCACCAAAAGAGCCAGTAGCGCAGCCGTGCCCGCCAGGCTGCCACTGAGCTCCAGAACCTGGTTGTAGTAAAAGAACAAGAATGTACCGAAGGCCGACTGCTTTACGCCATCTGACAGCTGGCCGACGCCATAACTCAGTTTTGTCGCAAGATTCATAATTGTTTGTCGTTGTTGGCGGTTAACAGGTAAGCCTCAGCGCTTTCGTAGCGAGCGCTATCAATGAACCCTGAGGATTTTACTTTATGGAGGTGTATCTCGAACTGCTCTGTGCCCATGTTGTTCAATATCTCGAAGGGCCCCGCATCAAGATAGGTGCCGACCTTCCAGGCCATGTCTATCTGAGCAGGCTGCGCTATACCCAGAGTCGCGAGGTGTATGGCGTTGGCGATGACGACCGTTGCGAGTATCAAGTGTAATGCGCCGAGCGACGAGGCAGTGTCGAGGAAGTCGCGACCCTGATACGCAGGCTCGGGGTAGCGGTAAAAGCCTGCCCCTGATTTCATGCCCAGGGCATTGGCGTCCATATAGGGCTTTAGCTCGCCGAGAATCCTGCTGCGATTGCTCGCGCTCTGGGGCTCCGCGTCGCGATAGCTCCAGCTGTCGTGAATCAGCTTGATGCCGAAAAGGTCGACCATGCCAAAAGGTCCCATGGGGGCGTTGCGAAAATGCATCCAGGCTCGATCCACATCTTCAAAGGCTGCCGATCCAAGACTCGTCATCAGAATGGCAGTGCTGAGCAGCGGCCCCAGCATGGCGTTGAGGACATATCCCGGGTGCTCTTTTTTTAAGAGTAGGGGGACCCCTCCAATACTCTTGGTGTAACGGTGCAGTATGTCCAGGGTGCTGGCACTGGTTCGAGGCCCGCCAACGATATCGACCAAGGGTGATCCCAGGTGTGAGTGCAGGGCGGCAAAGAGCTCTCCTCGTGTGACTACGTCTTCGATCTCAGAGACACGCAGTGACGAAGTATTCGTCGTTATGATGGTGTGGGGAGGGCATGCCTTATCGAGTTTTTGGTGTAGAGAGCGCTTGGCGTCCAGACGCTCAAAAATTGACTCGCTGACAAGATCAGCCTCGGCCGTCGCTACTTCAAGATTCGTTTCGACGCTAATGCGATCTGCTGCCTTTATAAGATCGTTCGTATCACAAAACCCGGCACCAACAAGAAAAGCACCAAACTGCGCCTGGGCCTCGGGCACCTGAGCAAGCGCTTCTTCACTAAGATCGAATATCGTTGCCTGGTAGCCAGCCAGCGCCGCCACAAGTGCGTTGTAAGCCCCCATTGTTCCTGCGCCGACGTAGCAGACCTTTTGTATTTCGGGAATGGTCATTGCCGCGCTCCGGCTGGTTTCTTGCTACTTGAGAGCATCGGCGAACCGCTAGCGAACAACACGAGGTAAGCGCTCTGGAATAATCAGGTTTGTGGAGCCCTTTGCGACTATCGCGGGTAACCATTCAAGTACGGGGAGCGCAGCGATTGCATTTACAATATGGAACTGCGTAGGGTTTTGTTCCCAGGCCAGTGTCTGCCAATCGACCCGCCCAGCACCCACGAGAGCTTCAGTGAGATGGTTATCTGAGGGGAATGTTGTGTACTCGTTGATGCTTTTTCCAAAGCCGCTGACTCCAGGGAAGTAACGCCAGGCCAGCGGATGTTCACCATGCTCTGCTTTGTCTGCGTAGGTCTTGATTTCCTGGGCTGTTGGTTCGCGAAGATCAACGATACTCATGTCTACTATCTTGTGCCCGAAGTGACTGGCGGTGCTGCGCCATTGGCCAGCAATGACGCTATGGTCGGGAATGTCGGCGTATATTTTTGGGATTCCCTGTAGTTCCCTTCCCGTGAGAATGGGGTCTGCCAGGTTTTCCCACATGACCAGGGTGTAATTGCCGCTGAGCGGGCCATCTTCCCCTGCGTAGTCAACGGCGGCAGTCACGGCGAGCAGGTTGTATCCGTGTCCCGCGAGCCAATCAATGTTGCGATTACAGGCATAACTAACGGTGACGATAGCCTGCTCGGCAACCGAGAACTGAGGGGGCAAATAAGCTGCGAGCTTGTCCGCATCAGTGACAAATGGCACCACCATTGATGTGACGTCGTGATACCAGCCGCTGGCTTTGGGCGATAAAGGGCGCGGTCCAAAGTGTGCGGGCATCATATAGCTGGCGTGGGGGTCTAGCTCAAACATCGATCGACTCTCTCTTGGTGTGCAACGAGCTGCCGTTGCATCTCAGTACGTCAAGAGGAGCTTAGTCGCTGTAAGCCTCCGTCACCTGTCACGCAGGTGACTACTTACTCGAATGGTGTCATTTCTTTTGCCAGTGCTTGTGGCTTTTTAATCAGCAGATAGTCGTCTCGGTAATCGATCAGACCCTGGCGAGTCCACTCGCGAAAAATGGCGTTGACTCGCTGACGTGATCCCATGGATAAGCTGGCAAAGTCATTTTGCGAAAGTCTGACATTGAGCAAGAAGCCTTCGTCTGTGCGGCTTCCATGTTCTTGGATGAGCTGTAAGACACGACCAGCGATTCTAGCCTTCAGGGGATAAAATACGATCGACGAAATGATCTCGTAGAGGCCGCGCGTGTTGTACCAGCTATATTTGAACAATTTTTCGTAAAAAACAGGCCATTCACCGGCGACCTGCTGGACTGACTTGGATGGCAGCAGCAGTATGTCTGAGGGTTCGAGGACCTTGACGCCCAACATGTTTGGCTCATCCACAGCCAGCGTTTGTTCCCCAAACCAGGCTCCGTCTTCCCAGTCGGCAAGAGCATACTCCTGACCGCTCTCTGACGCCTGATACAGGCGAATACGACCGTGGATAAGGCCGTAGAGGGTGTTGGTTTTATCGCCGACTCGCCAGATATGTGAGCCAGCCTCAAAATGCTTGATACTCGCTGCATTGACGAGACGATCCAGTAATGGCTCCGGTATATCTTCGAACCATTTTGCGCTGGCTAAAAATTGTCGGATGTCGGCTTTGGCGTTCATGGCTACGAAGTGTAGTGTGCTCACAGACCTTTTTACAGCGGGGTGATAGCGTGTCACGATCAGCCTGCGAATAACATTGCTCGTATCGGCATTTGCGAGTGGATCCTGAGCAAAGAGACGCCATGAACAAGCTCCTGAACGAACAGCAACTTACCGAGCGTATTTTTAGCCACATTGATAACAGGACTACGGATCTTGGAGACATGGTCTGGAATGAGCCTGTGGCCGGCTATTTGTCCTAGGAGCGTTTTGACGCCGAGATAGCGATGTTGTGGCGAATGCCAGTGGCCGATTCCATGGCGTCCTGGCTCCGAATCACCGCTGGAGAGGGTTGGTCACGCCAGCCAGACGCGGCAAAGGCGTGAAACGAATCGCCCATACTGAAGCTCGCTCACCCGCTGAACGGCACGTCGCGATGTCCTGGGCCCAGCGACTCAAGCGCGTCTTCAATATCGACATTGAGGTTTGCAGTCGCGCGGATTGGGCGTATGCGAGCGCCCACGTCACTACCCGCTGCGCCTGGCAGTGACTTGGGCTCTTACGGTTAAATCAGGATACGCTTTGGTTCGCCCGTATCGTTCTCAGCGTCTGTAGTGCCGGTAGAATCCCGCGGGATCACACATCCGGCTCTAACTCTGCATTGACGACAAGCTTCCAGCCCCGCAAGCGCGGCCCAGCCTCTTTGTTACCACCGGGCATGAGCTTCGTGTACTCACGCGCATGTTGGCCGACATATTCTCTGAGGGCCGCCGTCGCACTCTCTGCCTCAACGAGTTCCAGGATATAGCCGAGCCGCTGGACCCAGGTGATCGGGGCCGTTGCGGCGGCTTCTGCCAATGCTGATGCATCGATCTTACGGGCTAGTTCTGAAAGGATAGTGGCGACCTGATCTAATCCGCCAACATGTGCCGGATACCCGACCAGGTCAACAGCCGTGGCCTCCGGCGTGGAAACCCTTAGCTTGCCGCGTGAGGTGTTGAATGTTCGTACCGGCACGTCGTCAATGTTCTTTCGCGCGATGAACTTGATCCGGACTTTCCCGCAACGAATCGGTCTGCGATTCTTTTGCACGAAGACCTGAAACTCCTGCGGGCGCTGATGGGTGGCTCCGTAGTATTGCCCCGCCGTGAGCAGTCCGGCGTAGTAGCTTAGCTCTTTGACTTTCATGAGGTCGGGGATGAACTGTTCAGCTGGAAAGCACCCCAAAGAACGATACTCCGGGGGATGATGACGTAGAATCCACGACCAGGGGTGGCAATTAGCCCCTGTTTGCTGAGCCGGTTTAGCGCAAGCATGCTGGCATCGGGCGAGACTCTCAATCCGTCTCGAGCCTCTTCTGAGGTAAAGCTATAGCGTCCCTTCGAGGCTAATGTCTCGATGAGGTCTTTTGCTGCTATACGGTCTTTGTTCGATATCACTCACGAAAAGTATCTATAGATCATACTTTTCGCAAGCAATAGCGTATCGCCGGTAGAGGCAAATTCTGCATTAAAAGGTGACGTGGGGTTTTAACGTAGAGAGCGATAAGGTCTGCTGTGAATATCCCGCCAAGTCCGAACGAGAGTCGCTAAAGTCTGTCGACAGAAGCTCTGCACCACGCTTTTTGACATTAGATGAAAGTCATCAAAAATAGTGTAATAAAAGTAGTATAGATACCTAAAACACTAAAAATATAATGACTCTGTAAAGCCTACAGGCAACCCCACACTTGCAAATCATTAAATATAATGTCATATAGGTAGCATGGCTACGCAAAAAGATCAGAAATTAAAGAAGCTAATGACACAGCTCCGGCCTGGTGCTGTGTGTCTGGCTGCGTGGCTGGAACGGCAAGGCATATCGAGAGACTTGCAGCAATATTATGTCCGCAGCGGCTGGCTTGAAGCGATAGGACGAGGGGCATATGCAAAGCCTGATGCGAGCGTAGAGTGGCAGAGTGCGCTGGAGGCGCTCCAGCAACAGGCAAACCTTGCCGTGCATGTGGGCGGTGTTACCGCACTAGCGAACAAAGGCTACGGACACTATCTCTATTTAGGAAAAGAGCGAGTGCAGCTTTTCTCGCCGCTAGGCGTAAACCTCCCAGCCTGGTTCACAAAACATGATTGGGGCGCAAAGATAGAGCACACAAAAACAGGTTTTCTTCTGCGCCGAGAGGGACTGAAGGACCTAGAGAGCACATCAAGTGAGCTCAAGCAGTCTGCGCCTGAACGCGCGATGATGGAGTGCCTGTATCTGACGCCAAAAACAATGGGACTAGTAGAGTGCTACCAGCTCATGGAAGGGCTCGCGAATTTGCGGCCATACCTTGTGCAAGCGCTACTGGAATCATGCACGTCCGTAAAGGTTAAGCGCCTTTTCCTATACATGGCCAACAAAGCCGGTCACAAATGGCTAAGCCATATAGAGCTAGGTGACGTTGATCTGGGTAAGGGGGATCGCAGTATTACGTCTGGCGGAGTGTTCATCAAAGAGTTTCATATTAGTGTGCCGCAGGAGCTGGCGTCATTGTGATTGCCGAGAGCTACAGAAAGCAGGTAGAGCTTTTACTCCACGTATTGCCTTACGTGGCCGAAGTAGAGTGTTTTGCCTTGAAGGGTGGCACAGCCATTAACCTATTCCACGACATATTGCCCAGGCTTTCGGTGGACATTGATCTGACTTATACCCCGATGGAAGACCGCAAGCCGGCAATGGCTGGCATTACCGCAGGACTTGATCGGATAAAACAGGCACTAGCTAGAAGCGGTGGAGCAATCGAGTCAACGATAGTGCCGCAAAGTGATGGTCAGGAATCCAAGCTCCTCTGTCGAAGCACGGATGTTCAGATCAAAGTCGAAGTGAATACCACGATACGCGGCTGTTTACAGCCGCCCGAAAACAAACCAGTTGCCCGCGCCGTTCAAGAAGAGTTCGGACTTTTCGCGGCGATTAATGTGGTGGCTACGGGGGAGCTCTATGGTGGCAAGATATGTGCTGCGCTTGATAGGCAGCACCCGCGTGATCTGTTCGATGTTCATCAGCTTTTTGATAAGGGTGGGATTACAGAAGACATAAAGCTGGGTTTCATCGCTATGCTGGCAGGACACAATAGGCCAGTGCATGAATTGCTCGGTCCAAATTATCAGGATCAGCGGCAGCTATTTGAATCGCAGTTTCAGGGTATGACTCTGGCTCCTTTTACCTATGACGACTTCGAGTCCACAAGAGAGCGGCTGATTGGCGAGATTAATGGCGTGCTATCTGAGCAAGATCGCGAGTTTCTAATAGGGCTTACGGCGGGTGAGCCAGACTGGTCGTTGTATCCTATAGCAGGACTGGAGCACATGTCAGCCATAAAGTGGAAGCTACTTAACCTTCAGCGACTTAAGAAAGACAATCCAGATAAACTTGGTGAAATGCTGTGCGCGCTTCAAGAGCATTTCGCAGCTGATTAAAAAGTAGTCTTTTTTACCTGCTTTGCATGATGAACGGCAAGCTTAATCCGCATAAGGATAAAAGCGGATGGAATGGTATCGTAAGCTTCCCCGTCAAGTGGACAGTTCAAAAGTAGAGTTTCTGGCGGATTGTTCCCTGGCTTCCTGAGGTGTCAGGTCGCCCAGGGAGTCATGTGGTCGCTCTTCGTTGTACTCGATCATCCACCACCAGGTGGCTTCCCGGACATGGTCGAGCGATGTGAACAGGTATTGATCTAGTAGTTCCTCGCGGTAGGTCCGGTTGAAGCGTTCGATGTAGGCATTCTGGTTCGGCTTGCCGGGCTGGATGTACTGGATCGCCATGCCGGCCTCTTTGGCCCAGGCCGTAAATGTCTCGCCCAGGAACTCCGGGCCGTTGTCGGTCCTCAGGACCTGGGGTAAACCGTGTTCCTGGCGCAGCTGCTCAAAGATCCGCACCAAGCGAGCCGAGGTGATGGACGTGTCGATCTCGATATGCAGTGCCTCCCGATTGAAGTCGTCCGTCACGTTGAAGGTGCGGAACCGTTTTCCGGAATGGAGTGCGTCGGACATAAAATCGGCCGACCAAACGGTATCCGGCAGCGCGGGCACGTAGAGTTCAACCCGGTGTCGCTTCGGTAGCCGTTTCTTGGCGCGACGCTTCAGATGCAGTTCCATCAGCTTGTACACGCGATAGATGCGTTTGTGGTTCCAGGGGTGGCCTTGCCTCCGCAGCATCTTGCGGCACTTCCAGAAGCCTCGACTGGACCGACCTTCCACCAGTCCGGCGAGCGCAGCGATGATCTCAGCGTCACGTACGGTCCAGTGCTCAGGTACCTTGTAGCACGCCGATCTGGACAGACCCACACACCGGCAGGATCGGGCTATCGACAGCTTCTGGTCGTCGACCAGGAAGTCCGCAGCCTCTCTCTTCTCTGCCGGTGTTACAGCTTTTTTGAGATCAGCTCCTTCATCGCGGCATTCTCAAGTGCCAGCTCGGCGTACATCTTCTTGAGCTTGGCGTTCTCTGTCTCAACCTCCTTCACGCGCTTGAGCTCTGAAGCTTCCATACCGCCGTACTTGGACTTCCACGTGTAGTAGGTCGGCGAGGAAATACCGTGTTTACGGCAGATGTCCTTCACCATCATTCCGGCATCCGCTTCCTTGAGAATCGCCACGATCTGACTCTCGGTGAACTTCGACTTTTTCATGTGAACCTCCTGGCTATAAAATGCCAGAAAGCTCTACTAATTACCTGTCTCCGATTTGGGGAAGCTTACGCCAGCGTTCGACAAGCTAGCCTTAGAGGCGAGCTTGGACGCCCGCAGCACCGCGAAGCGGTGTGAGGACGCCCGCAGGGTGATTACACCCCTTAGGGTGTAATCATCAATCCAGTACCTCTTTATAATCCAATCCTGATAGAGCCCAAGAAAGGCAGCCCCTTTTTGTGTGGCGGGCCGTCTGGGAGGCCAGCGTTCGACAAGCTACGCCGATCAAACCAGCTTATGCGTAGCCAACCCCCGCCCGCTCCAACATCGCCTGCAGCAATACATTGGCTCCCGCTTCGGCTTGAGTGGGGGTGATGGCTTCCGCTTCGTTGTGGCTCAGTCCGTCCTCGCAGGGAACAAATATCATGCTGGTCGGCACCACTGAAGCGAGATTGCAGGCGTCGTGGCCCGCGCCAGATACGATCTCACGGTTGCTGTAGCCCAGCGTCGCAACGGCCTTGGCCACGGCTTGGATGCACAGGGTGTCGAACACAACCCCCGGTGCTTCCCAGAAGCATTCGATATGCACGGCAAGTTCAAGCGCTTCGCAGGCTTCGCCAACGGCTGTGTGAAAGCCATCGAGCATAGCGTGATACTGCTCAGCGTTGGGATGGCGAAGGTCTACCGTTAACTCAAGCTGTCCGGGAACCGTGTTACTGGAGCCCGGTGCCGCATTGATATAGCCAAAGGTCACGCGACCGTCTGGAGCGTGCGCATCGGTGAGTTCATAGAGTTCGGGCAAAAATTGAGCCAGCGCCATCATAGGGTCTTTGCGCAGTGGCATAGGCGTTGGCCCTGCATGGGCTTCGATGCCTTCGATCTGAACGCGGTAGCGGCTCATGTGTTGCACGCCAGTGACCACGCCAATTTTCAGGTTTTCTGCTTCGAGTACGGGTCCCTGTTCAATATGCAGTTCGAAGGCAGCGTGAACCGGCGTGACCGCGGCGGGTGCATCACCCAGATAACCTATACGCTGCAGCTCGGCTTTCACGGAGTGACCCTCACGATCCGTTAGCGCATAGGCCTCTTCCAGAGGCATGGCGCCAGACCACACCGCGGAGCCCATCATGGCAGTATCAAAGCGACAGCCTTCTTCATTGGTCCACACCACAGTCTCGATCGGATGCTCAGTGGTGAGCCCAGCATCATTTAGCGTTTCCATCACCTCTAGGCCGGCAAGTACCCCGTAGATACCGTCGTATTTGCCGCCGCTGGGCTGTGTATCCAGATGGCTGCCTGTGATCACCGGTGCAGCATTGGCTTCCGAGCCATCGCGTCGTGCGAACATATTGCCCACCGCGTCCACGCGCAGGCTGCAGCCCGCGTCACGACACCAGGCGGCAAACAGGTCGCGCCCAGCCTTGTCTTCATCGGTGAGGGCCTGTCGGTTGCAGCCGCCTGCGGGTGTTGCACCGTGTTTGGCCATTTGCTTAAGGCGCGACCACAGTCGTTCAGGGTCGATGCGTAGGCTTTCAGTGTCGTTGCTCATGAAGTTCTCCAGGCCAGAGACGCCTGCAATTGGGTAATTGCACAGGCACTACCAAGCCAGAGCATAGGGCGTGCACGCTCGCTGATCCAGCCTCGATTTTCGATTGGGGCATCCCCGGCTATGGCAGCAGCACGACGCTCTCCGGGCCTACCCCGTAGCGCTTCTCACCTATTGTCTTTTCGATGAGGTAGCCGCCGGTCAGGCTGCCAAAGGACGGCAGCACAAGACCGTTTGCGCGCTGCCAGAATATGGGCATGCGCAGCGCATCTGTCCGCGTCGATAGTCTCGCGATGGGATGGATATGGCCGCAGAGATAAAAGCCGTCGCTGGCTGGCTGCGGCTCGTGTACCAGCTCAAAGGGGCCTAATGATGTGTGTTCATGCCAGTGCACTGCGTCCAGTGCAGACGTATCCAGATAACGGTCGTGGTTGCCTAGAACAATATGCAACTCCACGTCGAGTGCGCTGCGCCACTGATTGAACCGCCCATAGAAGTGAGTCCGCCTGGGCAATACGCCGTGCACAAAATCGCCCAGAATATACAGTTTTCTGGCGGCATGACGCTCGATGAGGGCCTGCAGGCGCACTAGATCATCGTCGTCGTTGCCTTCGGGCAATGCCAGTCCATCGCGCCTAAATACGGCACTTTTCCCGAAGTGCGTGTCAGCGACCATGACTGTAGCGTGTGCCGGCCAGACCAAGGCATGATCTGGATCGAGCAGCAGCTGCTCGTCTCGTAATGTGATAACGCTCATCGGGCTCGCCGCCTGCCGCGCGGCGACGCGTCGGCAGCAGTATTAAGGCTGTCTAACATTCGCTGTAACCGGCTTTGCCACTTTTCAGAGCTGACCGTCTGGGCGCGTATACGCTCTGCCCAGAGCGGAAAACACAGTGGCGTTAAACGCGTTGGATACGTTACCAACCACTCTGCCATGTCAATTCGGGTAAGGCTCTCTTGTAGACGTCCAAACTCCAGTTGATAGCGCATGACTTCGCGCAGCGCCTGATCGACTAACAGATTGTCAGGGTCGTACTTTGCCAGCACCTCATAGACCAGGCCACTAGAGGCTTGAATCTGGCGCGTCGACTTACCACTGCCCGGGTAGCCGGTAAACACCAGGCCAGCGATCTGGGCAATTTCACGAAACTGCCGTTTGCTGGTCTCCGCGCTGTTGATGCTGTCGATCAGGTCATTCTCGAGATTGTCTGTCGACAGCGCCTGGCGTAATGCGTCAGCCGATACCGGCGCGTCTTTTGCAGTCAAAAGCTCAAAGCCGTAGTCATTAGCCCAGGCCCTGAACGTTATGGACTCGCTGCGGCTGAGGCGCCAGGCCGCCAATGCCGCGATACCCTCGTTTACAGCGCGTCCCGCAAAGGTAAACAGAAACAGATGCTGACCTTCCCGCGTTTTGATTTGCTCGAGCAATAGCTGCGTTTCATTGGGCACGGCAGACCAGTTTTGCTGCACAGCAAGCAACTGCCGCAAAGCCTTCAGCTCTGGCGTTGGGTATTCCTGAGCGTTGCCCAACAGCTTCCGCGTATAGTCAGATAGCTCGGTAGATAGCGGGGCCTTGCCGCCCTGCCAGCGCGGCACGATCCGCGCTTTGCGTGTTGCAAGCCTGGCGTAGGCAGTCATATCTTTGACCCTCACCAGCTGCAACACCCTGCCGTTGAACAGGAAGCCGTCGTCTTTTTTGAGTCGGGAGATGAAACTCTCCTCGATGCTGCCCAGGCTCCCGCCGCTGGACCATTTCAGTGACATCATCGCATCGCTGGTGATCGTGCCTATCGCCATACGATGGCGCTGCGCGACCCGTCGGCTGTCGACCCAGTAGCGGGATTGCTGTCGGCTGACGCGATGATAGTCAGGGTAATGCTGTAGGGCTTCGCCGCCTTGCGTAATGAACAGCAGAACCCACTGCCAGGCGGCTTCGGACAAGTCAGCGAAGGCGTGGGTGCTACAGATCTCCTGATACAGCTCATCAGCGTCGAAGCCTTCAGCCAGGGCGAGACTGACGCAGTGTTGCACCAAAACATCCAGGCATAGGGTCATGGGCCGGCGACTTTCGATAGCGTTGTCGTTGGCGGCCTGTCGCGCGGCGGCGATCTCTATAAGTTCAAACGCATGTGTCGGTACGCATAGTACGCGGCTCGCCTGGCCCGGGCTGTGACCTGAGCGGCCAGCACGCTGTAACAAGCGTGCTATACCTTTCGGTGAGCCGACCTGGATCACCTGCTCTACGGGCGAGAAGTCGACGCCCAAATCCAGTGATGAGGTGCAAACGACGCAGTTTAGGCTGCCGTCCTTGAGACCCGCTTCTACCTGGTCTCTTACACTTCGGCTCAGTGACGCGTGGTGTAAGGCAAAGCGGCCTATCCACTCGGGCTTCGCCTTCAGTATCGCTTCAAACCACAATTCCGCCTGTGAGCGTGTGTTGGTGAAGATGAGCGTTGAGGCGGCCTGATCGACTCGCTCCAGTACCTCAGGTAACAGGCTCAGACCCAGGTGTCCCGCCCAGGGAAAGCGTTCGATTTCCGCGGGTACCAGGGCCTCTATTTCGGTGCGCTTGCGCTTTGCGGCGACGATCATGGTTGGCGGGCTTTCATGTATCGGCCCCAACAATACAGCGGCGGCTTGCTGCAAGTTGCCTATGGTGGCGGACATGCCCCAGGTCTGTAGGCCGGGACTTAGCGCCCGCAGGCGAGCCAGGCATAGCTCTAATTGGACCCCGCGCTTGCTGCCCACCAACTCGTGCCATTCGTCCACAATGACCACATCAAGTTGCTTGAGCTTGGGCTGAAAGTCAGCGTAGCTTAGCAATAAGGACAGGGATTCAGGCGTGGTAATCAAAGCCTGCGGGGGCGACTTTCGTAGCCTTGCGCGCTCCGCGGCGGTGGAATCTCCGGTACGCCGCCCTATCTTCCAGTCAAGACCCAGCGCCTCGGTGGACTCTCTCAGTGCTTTTTCAGTATCGGCGGCAAGCGCTCGCATGGGCGTGATCCAGAGCACGCGCAGGCCCTGCTGTGAGGTGTCGTCGCGCAGCGCGCGAATTACCGGGCCGAACCAGGCCGCCAGGGTTTTGCCGGTACCGGTGGGTGCGTGAATGAGGCCAGACTCACCGTTCAGGAACGCTGACCAACTTTCACGTTGGAAACGAGCTGGCGTCCAGTCGCGTGCGGCATAGTAGTTGCGCACTGCGGTGGGAAGCGTAATACGCTTACGCGGGGTCATAGAGCTTTAATAATCCGCGAACCTGGTCCAGGCTGTCAGCGTCTTCGGGTCCGATATCCTGTCGCCAGCGGGCGATACGCGGAAAGCGCAGGGCAATGCCGCTCTTGTGACGCGAGCTTTCATTGATGCCTTCGAAGGCCAGCTCAAAGACCTGTTCACCTGGCACCGAGCGCACCGGTCCAAAGCGTTCAATCGTGTTTGCCCGTATCCATCGATTCAATGGATTGATCTCTTTGTCGGTGAGTCCCGAATACGCTTTTGCAATAGGCACCAGGGTGCGTTCGCCCTCGCGGTTGTCCCAAACCGCGAAAGTATAGTCCGTAAAGAGCGTGGCACGGCGTCCACTGCCTGCCTGTGCGTAAATCATTACGGCGTCGATTGTCAGCGGCTCGACTTTCCATTTCCACCAGGCACCGCGCTTGCGGCCTGTTAAATAGGGGCCTTCTCGTTTCTTTAACATCAAGCCCTCTACACCGCGCTCTCGGCTTTCTGCGCGCAGCGTAGCCAGCGTATCCCAGTCTTCTGCAGACACCACGGGCGATGCTGTGATGGTCTGCGTGTCGGCCGCTGCAGCATCTACCAGCGCTTCCAGGGTTTCACGACGTTCGCTCAGCGGCGCGTCGCGGAGGTCTGCGGAGGCCGACTCCAAACAGTCGTAGGCGAGGAAGCGCGTTGGCACATCAGTGAGTATTTTCTTACCAACCGTTTTGCGGCCCAGCCGTTTTTGTAGCGCCGCGAATGGCAGTACCTGCTCCTTCCATGCCAGTATCTCGCCGTCCAGCACACAGTCCTCTAGCGCAGCGGCGGCTGCAATGATCTCGGGGAAGCGCTCTGTGATGAGTTCTTCACCGCGCGACCACAGGGTTATTTCTTCGCTGCGCTTCACAAGCTGCGCGCGGATGCCGTCCCATTTCCATTCAATTAGCCAGTCCTGTACTGGACCCAAAGCATCGGGGGCTTGTTCCAAAGGCGAAGCCAGATAAAACGGGTAGGGGCGGGTACTGAGATCAGCATCAATATCGGGGTTGGTTAGCTCCGCAAACCACGCAGCCCCAGGTTGCCATTCACCCATCATGCGGTGGGTAATCACATCTTTGGGTATCCCGGTATGCTCAGCGATCGCCCGAGCGACCAGGGTTTGAGAAACACCAACGCGAAGGCCGCCCGTGATGAGTTTGGTAACCAGAAAGCACTGCTGCTGTGGCAGCGCTCGCCACCAGCGACACAGCGTGTCGATACGCGCAGTGTCATCCATTGCCGCCAGCGGGAGAATCTCATGCTCCATCCAATGGCTGAGCGAACGCTCCTCTGGCGCATCCTCGGATCGGAACTCTGCGGCAAGCAGTGATGCCGTCTCGGCGAAATCGCCGACCGTGGCGTAGGCATCGGCGATCATCCATTCCGGATAACCGCTAAGCTGCTGCAAAGCGGTCTTCAAAAGAGGCCGTCCCGCCAGCCGCTTTGCTCGTCGGCCTGACACAATGTAGATCGCCCACGCGGCATCATCCGCTGTTGCCGACTCAAAAAATGCCTTGAGTGCGGCGACTTTGGTATTGGTTGAGCCGGTAGTATCAAGGCTGATGAAAAGCTCAGTGAAGGCGCGCACTACCCTGGCCCGCCTCCCTGCGGCGCTTGCTCGTCGCGGGGCTCTTTGTTTGGCCCGTCGCCGGCATCTGCATTGGTCCCCACATCACTAATCCTTTCGCCTGCATCATCGTTTTGCCCTTCTGCGCCCTCGTCATCAAAGTGGGTGCGCAGCTCTTGTGCGGCGATGCCCTGTTCCAGCAGGTAGCGCACCAATGTGTCGGACCGGCCGTGGGTTGCCAACACCTTGCTGGCGCCGCTG
Source organism: Cellvibrionales bacterium (assembly GCA_043585095.1). Taxonomy (GTDB): domain Bacteria; phylum Pseudomonadota; class Gammaproteobacteria; order Pseudomonadales; family Halieaceae; genus JANQIO01. Next base: position 2,639,870 of record CP121321.1, on the reverse strand, counting down.
TCACGGATGGTATCGATCAGCGCAGGCCAGTCGGCGTGATCACTCATGACAAAGCCGCGATCATAGCCGCGCCGGCGGCGGTTACCGCGAAGCAGCATCCAGCCAGAGCAAAACCCCGTGCCGCAATCGCCAAAGCGCTTCATCCAGGCCGTGCCGTTGGCGCCGGGTGGCGCAATGATCAGTTCACCGGCAAACTTGTCTTCGCTATGGACATCGAGCGCGGGATGGGTCGGTACCATGTCGACGCCGGCCTCTCTATAGATATGCGTCAGCGGGACCACCGCGCCATGTAACAGCACCCGCTGATCGGTATGTGCCCGCAGCGCACAGAGCACGCGCTGTGCCTTGCCCAGGGCGTAGCAGAACAGCACGCTGGCGCGGCCGCGGCGCGCGTTGTCTTGCCACCACTGATAGATATCCGCTGTCACCGTCTCCAGCGTCGGCCAACGATAGATGGGCAATGCGAAGGTAGCTTCGGTAATGAGGGTGTCGCAGGGCACGCTTTCAAAGGCCGCACAGGTGGGGTCCCGGTCGCGTTTGAAGTCGCCGGTCACTACCCAGACTTCCCCGCCGACCTCCACGCGTACCTGGGCAGAGCCAAGAATGTGCCCGGCCGGGTGCAGGCTGATATTTGCACTACCCAGAGGAAAACTTTCACCATATGCCAGGGTATGCAGTTGAATAGCCTGGCCGAGACGGTGACGCAGGATGCCTGCGCCACTGCGCTCGCCAAAATAGAGGCCACTGCCCGGGCGCGCGTGATCGGCGTGACCGTGCGTGATGACGGCTCTCGGTACGGGCCGCCACGGGTCGATGTGAAAATCGCCGGCGGCGCAGTACAAACCTTGTGAGGTGAGTTCAATAACAGACAAAAGGAGATGCTCAAGCTTTAGGGCTTATACCTGCTGGACAGCTCTATTGGATTGCCCGGGTTGCTTTCCTTGCTTACTTTGCCGAAGTGCCCGGCCGGTCAGACGCTGGCGCGGATAGCGCAGAGGTGTCAGGTTGGTACGATCTCTCAGAGTTGGCGCGCATCGCGATGGCGAGCTATATTGGCGCGCTGTCACATTTGAGAATTGTCCACTATGACCGTAGCCAATCTGCGCGAGCAAACCGACCCGTGGTCGGTGCCTCTGGAATCTATCGACATAGCACAACCTGACTGGTTCGCGGCCGATACCCAATGGGACTGGTTCAAGCGCCTGCGGGAAGAGTCTCCGGTGCATTTATATGAGCACCCTGAATTCGGCCGGTACTGGTCGGTGACGCGATATGAAGACATCATGTACGTGGATACCCATCATGAGCTGTTTTCGTCGGAGCCCAATATTACGCTTCGCGATCAGCCCGAAGATTTCACTCTGCCCATGTTCATTGCCATGGACGAACCGCAGCACAGTAAGACCCGCGCCGAAGTGAACCCTGTTGTGGGATCGCGCAACCTGCCGAATTTTGCCGAGTTGATTCGCAGCCGCACCCGCGAAGTATTGGACAGCCTGCCGGTTGGTGAAACCTTCGACTGGGTTGACGCGGTCTCAATCGAGCTCACCACGCGTATGCTCGCCACGCTCTTCGATTTTCCCTATGAAGAGCGTAGACGGCTGACGCGTTGGTCGGATGTGGCAACCGCGCTGCCCGGCGGCGACTACATCGAAACCGAGGAGCAGCGTCGTGAAGAGCTGATGGAGTGCCTGCAGGCCTTTACCGAGTTGTGGAACCAAAAGGTCAATCAGCCGCCACAGCACGACATGATTTCGATGCTCGCCCACGGCGAAGCCACCCGGGACATGCAGCCCCTGGAATACCTTGGCAATCTGTTACTGCTTATTGTTGGCGGCAACGACACCACCCGGAATTCGATGACCGGTAGCGTGTTGGCACTCAACCAGTTCCCCGACGAGTTTGCCAAGCTAAAGGCCAATCCCAGGCTGATTCCATCGCTGGTGTCTGAGACCATTCGTTGGCAGACGCCGCTGGCATTCATGCGCCGCACTGCGTTGGAGGATGTGGAGCTACGCGGCAAAACAATCCGCAAGGGCGATAAAGTTGCAATGTGGTATGTGTCAGGCAATCGTGATGAGAGTGTCTTTGAACGCCCAGACGACTTTATTATTGATCGTCCCAATGTGCGCAAGCATTTATCCTTCGGTTACGGCATACATCGCTGCATGGGAAGTCATTTGGCCGAGCTCCAGTTGCGCGTTCTGTGGGAGGAGATTCTGGAGCGCTTTGAGCATGTGGAGGTTGTTGCAGAGCCGCGACGTGCGCACTCGGTATTTGTCAGGGGCTATACGGCGATGCCTGTGCGCCTGCATCCAAAGTAGGCGGCTCGATCTCTTTGGGCCGCCAGAATAAATCCTCCACGCAGTGTTTCTCCAGATAGCTGATGGTCTCCTGTGGCAGGGTGGAGCGATAGCGCGTTAGCGCAGTATGGTCGATGCCCGCCGCGCCACCGAAGGAGGAGTTGCTGACACTGGGCTGTCCGCCCTGGGTGTACTCCAGTACGGATTTCTCAAAGGGAATGCCGGCAAAATCACAGACTTCCTGCATGCGGGCCTCGGTATCAGTGACGAGTTCCTCAAAGCGCAGGCGCATGACCGGGCCATAGCTGGCTTCAAAGTGATTGATTTCCTGCCAGTAGCGGTTCTGACGCTGACAAAAGCGACGCAGATTCAGGGTTGGGTTGCGGACCAGCTTGGATGAGAGGTGCGCTCTGGGATCACGAATGAGAAACACGCCGCGCACGCGGTAGCAGCGTGACAAAAGAGCTGCCACCGAAGACAGGTCACGATTGCTGGGCTGCAGGGCGCAAAAGAACACCCTGAGTCGCTGGTCACCCGCGCGGTGGCCCAGCGCCACCGCCAGCGCTTCGATGTGATTCTTCACCAGGCCGTCAGCGTTGCCCGGTTCGTGATGTGTGCGCAGGTATCCATAGTAAGCCTCAAGATCCATGGAATCCTCAGAGCCGAAGACCTCGGTTCCGTGGCCCGCATTGATGCGCTCGAGGTGACCGTCTTTTTGTAGCTTGCGATAGAAAGCCGGGGCCCGAGAGTTACTGCAAAGCATGCCGCGCCAGCGCAGCAAAGCGCTGCGCGCGAGGTGTCTGACAAAGTAATCTTCATCGGGCGGCAGCAGTAGCTGAGGATGATTGTCGAGCAAGCCCCTGAGCAAATGGTTGCCACCGCGCGGTGGCGCGCCCAGTATTAACAGTGGAGGCTTATAGGGTTCGCTCACAGTTCACTCGTGGCCTCTACCAGGCCGTTAATAGCCAATCTCTAGCGGATCAGGAGTCGCCTTGACGACAGCCGTCCCACAACGTGTTGTAGCGTGTTTCAGGCTTCGACTTCGCGCTAATACATCAGGCCTTCTTTATCCGTTACCAACGCCTTGCCGGTGACCAAACGCTTTAACCTTTTGACCGCCATCTTGACCGGCCGGTGCTCTTCAAAAACGACGATAAAAACCTTTCTGAAATAGCCGTCCGGGCAGTTGATACGGCGCACACCGTGCCAGGAGTTTCCGCGGCGGCCGAACAGCAGGCTTCGATTGTCCGCGGTCTCTGCGGCGTACTCCGCCTCAAAGTCGTTGAAGTCCGGCGCGTTGTCGGGACCGATTCGACCCCCGTCATCAAGGACCACGGTTTCGCCACCCCAGTCTCGATTCCAGTCTTCCTCCGTGTTCAGGTAGAAGATTTGCGAGCCGATCTTGCCTTTGGAATCACAGTGCGGTGTGACAACGCCGCCTTTAGGGGTGTAGTGCCAGTGAAAACGGAAGCGCACATCGCTCACGCCCAGTAACCGGCAGACGAAGCCTCGGTAGGCAGGGCTTTTCAGCTCGTCGATAAAGGCCTGCCAGCAGGGCGCTATATCCATGCCGTCTTCATAGTCGAGTATATAGCGGTCATGACTGCCCTGACCGTGCTTGCGCTGCTTGCCAAAAAAAGCACGGAAAGACGCTATGTCCGGCTGGTTATCCAATAACTCCTGATACGCGGCGGGGTTAATGAAGAACTGCGGGTTCGTCCAGGGGAAGGGGTCGCGGGTTTGGAAGCCGTCGGTGTCGATGCTGTTGAGCACGTCGGTATTCAAGTAGCGAATCGCTACGGGCGCGTTCATGGTTAAGGTCGCTCAGACTGCTTTTGATGAGTCCGATTATCCGCTTATCTGCAGGCTATTCATAGCGCTTTAGGCGGTGCGGCAAGCCCTGAGGATACTTGTCTGTCAGCAAAACATACTGTATGTTCAAATCCCGCTTTTAGAGGTGTGTCCATGAGTAATACTGAGGAATTCCGCGAACACGCGCGCAGCTGGCTTGAAGCCAACTGCCCTGAATCCATGCGCACGCCCATGCGTCAGGACGGCGACGCATATTGGGGTGGCCGGAACCCGGAATACGTCGATCCAGACCAGAAGCTCTGGGCGGATCGAATGGGAGAGAAAGGCTGGACGGCGCCAGAGTGGCCGGAAGAATACGGCGGCGGCGGTCTATCTCGAGAGCAGGCGAAAGTGCTTCAGGAAGAGCTGCGCCGCATTGGGGCACGCAGCCCGCTGCAGAGCTTTGGCATCGATATGCTCGGCCCCGCGCTGCTTAAATACGGCAACGAGGAGCAGAAGAAAGAGCATCTGCCGCGCATCGTTCGCGGTGAAATTCGCTGGTGTCAGGGTTACAGTGAACCCGGCGCGGGCTCTGATTTGGCTAGCCTGCAGACTAAGGCAGACGATCAGGGCGATCACTACCTGGTCAATGGCCAAAAGGTCTGGACGTCCTATGCTGACAAGGCGGATTGGATTTTCTGTCTGACGCGCACCGATAACTCGGGTTCCAAGCACGAGGGTATTTCGTTTCTGTTATTTGACATGGCCTCGGAGGGCGTCACAACGCGTCCGATAAAGCTGATTTCTGGCAAATCGCCGTTCTGCGAAACGTTCTTTGATGACGTCAAAGTTCCCAAGCAAAACCTGATGGGTGAAGAGGGTAAGGGTTGGGAGATCGCCAAGTATCTGCTCACCCATGAACGCGAGATGATCTCCGGCTTTGGTATCGGTGGTGCGGGTCGCAGCCTGTCTGAAATTGCAGTGGATGAGTTGGGGCTGGACGCCACAGGCCGACTGGACAACGCCGTGCTGCGCTGCGACGTCGCGCAGTTTGAGCTGGACGCCCTGGCGTTCTCAGCCACGATGGAGCGGGTACGCGACGAGAGCCGCGCCGGTCAGGGGCTGGGTGCGGCATCCTCTATCTTCAAGTATTACGGTACCGAGCTTAACAAACGTCGCTATGAGTTGATCATGTCGGCCCTGGGCGAACAGGCCCTGGGCTGGGAAGGTGAAACCTATGCCGACGGCGAGGTCCCGCGGGCGTGGCTGCGAACTAAAGCCAATTCCATCGAAGGCGGCACCTCTGAAGTGCAGCTCAATATTATCGCCAAGCGTGTGCTTGGCCTGCCCAGCTAAGCGGAGTCGTCGACATGGCATTGGTATTAAGCGAAGAGCAGTTGATGCTCAAGGATGCAGCCGCAGGATTTCTGGCCGAAAAAGCGCCGGTATCGGAGCTTCGCAGGCTGCGCGACGATAACGATCCCCAGGGTTACAGCGCCCCACTGTGGCGCGAAATGAGTGACATGGGCTGGGCCGGCATTGCGATACCGGAAGCTTATGGCGGTCTGGGATACGGCTACACGGGCCTTGGCCTTGTGTTTGAGCAAATGGGTCGAAACCTCAGCGTTTCGCCTTTGCAGTCCTCTATTCTGGTTTGCGCAACGGCCATCGCCAGGCTCGGCAGTGAAGCACAAAAGGAAGCACTGTTGCCGGCGCTGGCAGCCGGTGGGCTGACCATGGCTTTGGCAATACAAGAAGGTAAGCACCACGCGCCGGAGAAAACCGCCGTCGCCGCTGAGCAACAAGGCGATGAGCTGGTAATTTCCGGTCGTAAAGTGCTGGTGTTTGATGGGCACACCGCCGATAAATTGCTGGTTCTGGTGCGCACCGCGGGAAAACCCGGTGACCAGCCTGGCCTGAGCCTCGCGATCGTAGATGCTGCGGCTGATGGCGTATCGATCGAGCGTGTCAGCATGCTGGATAGCCGCAACGGCGCAACGGTGAGCTTTAGCGATGTCCGCGTCGGCGCGGATGCACTACTTGGCAAGCAAGACGATGCCTATGCTGGAATCACGCAGGTGCTCGACATTGCGAACATTGGGCTATCTGCTGAGCTTCTGGGTCTAAGCTCTGAAGCCTTTGAGCGGACTATGGCGTATCTCAAGGAGCGTAAACAGTTCGGTGAGCTTATTGGCCGGTTTCAGGCCTTGCAGCACCGTGCCGCTGAGATGTATGCGCAGCTTGAGCTGGCGCGCTCTATCGTACTCAAATCGCTGCAGGCGATAGATGATGACGCGGAAGATTTGTCTTTATTGGCCAGTGCCTGCAAAGCCAAGCTATGTGAAGTGTCGAACCTGATTGCTTGTGAAGCGATTCAGATGCACGGCGGGATTGGGATGACCGATGAGTACGACATTGGCTTCTATCTTAAGCGGGCGCGTGTCGCGCAGCACAGCTACGGCGACTACAACTATCATCTGGATCGCTTTGCGCAACTGAAGGGCTTCTAGATGCCGGCGGCCCATGCGTTGGGCTCGCGGGTGCTGATGCGCCCAAGTCCGGTACACTGGCACATATAAATGGCAGAACGATCAATAGCTGTGCTGACGGCGATGCATCCGGCAGTCACACACCAGCGGGGGAATACACCATGGAACCAGCAATGAATGCAGCCTCAATGAGCGATGCCGCAGCGGCAGGACTCGATCTTGGTATTAGCGAGCGCATAGCGCCCATTCTCGAAAAAGTCCGCACATTTATTCGCGACGACATTATGCCGGTCGAAGAAGAATACTTTGAAGAGATCAATCGGGGTGATCGCTGGACCTGGACCGAGCGGCAAACCGAGATTCTGGAAACGCTGAAGGCGAAAGCCAGGTCCCAGGGGTTATGGAACTTTTTCCTTACTAATGGCGACCAGGGCTATGGCCTGAACACTGTCGAGTACGCCTACCTGGCGGAAGAGATGGGTAAGTCCCATCTGGCGGCTGAGTGCTTCAACTGCTCGGCGCCCGATACCGGCAATATGGAAGTGCTGGAGAAATACGGCAGCGAGGCACAGAAAGCGCAGTGGCTGGAACCACTGCTCAACGGTGAGATTCGTTCAGCATTTGCTATGACCGAACCCGGTGTGGCCTCCTCGGACGCCACCAATATCAGCACCGAAGCCTACCTTGACGGCGACGAGTGGGTGATCAACGGTGAGAAACACTACATTAGCGGTGCCGGCGACCCGCGCTGCAAAGTGCTGATTACCATGGTGAAAACCGAGCCAGACGCTGCCAAACACGTTCAGCAGTCGCAGATACTGGTGCCCATGGACACCCCGGGAGTAGAGGTTGTCCGGCCCATGCACGTATTTTCCATGGATGACGCGCCCCACGGTCACATGCATATGCGCTTCAATAATGTACGTGTCCCCAGGGAAAACATCATTCTAGGATCTGGCCGGGGTTTCGAAATCTCTCAGGGCCGCCTGGGGCCCGGTCGTATTCATCATTGTATGCGCGCCATTGGTGCCGCCGAGCGGGCGCTGCAGCTGATGTGCGAGCGGGCGCTGAGCCGAACCGCGTTTGGTAAGCCACTGGCCAAGCTGGGTGGCAACGTGGACATCATTGCCAACGCGCGTATGGATATCGAAATGGCGCGTCTGCTGACTTTGAAAACGGCCTGGATGATGGACCACGTCGATCCCAAAGAAGCGCGTATCTGGATATCCATGATCAAAACGGCGGTGCCCAATATTTCTATTCGCATCGTTGATGAAGCCATACAGATGTTTGGCGCGACGGGTGTATCCCAGGATACGCCGCTGGCGGCCATGTATATGGCGCAACGGACGCTGCGACTTGCGGACGGTCCCGACGCGGTGCATCGCATGGTGGTTGGCCGTCAGGAGCTGCGCCAGTACGCGGTACAGGATTCTGTCAACGCAACGTTCCGAGACGGTTGATCACGACTCGCGGTCCTGGCGCAGTTGTGAATTAGCCGGGCAATCCCGTGGGGGTCAGCCGCTATAGTGCGTCGCTGCGCAATCTGCGCAGCCTGTTGCTGGTGCGCTGTATTTTTATTGCCGCTCAGGCCGGGTTGCTGTGGTACATCGGTCGAGAGGGAGCAGACAGCTCCGCACGCACTGCCATGGCGGTGGTGTTGGCGGGGTTGGCGGCGATTACGGCGGCGAGCTTTGCCCGCTTGCAAGGCCCCTGGCCGGTCACCGATGCAGAGTTTTTTTCACAGCTTGCGCTCGACACGTTTAGTCTGACCCTGCTGCTCTATCTGAGCGGCGGCGGCAATAACCCTTTTGTCACCTACTACCTGATTCCAGTGATAATCGCGGCCGCGCTGCTGCCGCGGCGATACACCTGGGCGCTGGCGATAGCGTCACTGCTGGCCTACGGGGCACTGCTTTTCAAGCACGTGCCGCTGCCCTTGTTCGCTGCTATGACTCACGAGGCCATGAGTCACGGTGGTATGCGTGGAGACAGTTCACCCATTACTGTCCACATCGCCGGTATGTGGATCAATTTTCTGGTCTCGGTGGGGCTGATCACCTGGTTCGTTGCCGGGATGGCGGCCGTGCTGCGGGAGCAGCAGGCGGCCTCTGCAGCGTCTCGGGAGGACACGCTTCGCAACGAGCAGCTGCTGGCTGCCGCAAGCCTGGCTGCTGGAACCGCACATGAACTCGGTACGCCGTTAGCGACGATATCGCTGCTGGTGGAAGCGTTGGAGGATAGTGAGCTCAATTCTTCTCAGCGTGAGGACCTTGACCGGCTGAACGCCCAACTGCAGCGCTGTCGCAGCATTCTTGAAAAACTGTCGCGCCGGGCGCAGCTCACCGACTTGGAGCAGCGCTACCGAACATCACTGCTGACGTATCTGGAGTCGACTCTAGCGCAGTGGCAGGTATCTCGTCCTGACGCCACGGCCAGAATCGTGAAGGCTGGAAGCGGGCCGGTGCCGGAGCTGGAAGTCGAGCCTACGCTTGATCAGGCGATTGAAAACCTGCTCAATAATGCCGCCAACGCCTGCCCTGATAACATGCTCATCACAGTCGACTGGAGCGACACAGCGCTGCGGGTTGCCATAGACGATAACGGGCCAGGCGTGCCGCTGGACATCATGAACAGCCTGGGTACACCTGTGGTGCGAGCGGGCCAGCGTGGTCTGGGTCTAGGCTTGATGATCAGTCACGCCACGATCAATCGCTACGGTGGCAACATCGAACTGTCCAATCGAGCGGACGGGGGTGCTCGCGCACTGTTAACCCTGCCAAGGATATTACCGTGAGCGGCGAAAAGGTCTTGCTGGTGGACGATGACGAGGCCTTCGTAGACGCGATGCGTCGGGGCCTGGAGCGCCATGGCATGCAGGTTGAAACAGCCTCTGATGCCGAAGCGGGTCTGGCGCTGCTGCGCAGTTTCACGCCGGATCGAATCCTTCTCGACCTGAATTTGCCCGGCCGCTCCGGTCTGTTGGCACTACCCGATTATCTTCAGCGTTGTCCCGGCGTCGAGGTGGTCATGCTGACGGGATATTCGAGTATTGCCACCGCGGTAAAAGCGATCAAGCTGGGCGCCCTGAATTACCTTTGCAAACCTGCGACGCTGAAAGAGGTACTCGATGCGTTCCGGGAGGCGCCTGCAACTGAGACAACGTCGGTAGAGAGCATTCCGGACCAGCCCCTGTCCGTAGATCGCCTGGAATGGGAATACATCCAGAAAATGTTGGATCAGTTCGACGGCAACATTAGCGCCACGGCGAAAGCGCTTGGTATGCACCGGCGCACGCTGCAGCGAAAGCTGGCAAAGCGCCCCGTGCGGCGTTAGTTGCTCGTCATTTACTGGCGATTTTGTGCCGTGCTGAAAGTGGTCGGGGCGCGGAGATACTTGTAAGTCCAGTCAACATACTGTAGGTTCAAATCCCGATTTTTTACCGCCGCAGGCCGCTGGAATGCAGTGTTCTTAAAGCAGTGTTCCCTAAACACCGGCCAGCGATTGATGACATCACTACGAGGTTTTTGCCATGGGCTTACAAGTCGTTCCAAAAGAAGAGTTTCTGGGCTTTATCGGTCACAAATTTGAGCCCGGTGAATGGACCGCGCTAACTCAGGACCGCATCAACCAATTCGCAGACTGCACCGATGATCATCAGTTCATCCACATTGATGAAGAGGCAGCCAAAAATACGCCTTTTGGCGGCACCATTGCCCACGGCTTCTTGACACTTTCCTGCCTGGTTCCCATGTGCACGGGTATAGGCGTATCGCCCGAGAACGTGGTGATGGGTGTCAATTACGGTTTTGACAAAGTGCGCTTTTTGGCGCCGGTCAAGGCAGGCAAACGTGTTCGCGCACATATCGAAATTGGCGATATCACCCAAAAAGATGAGAACCGGTTTTTGATTAAGCAAAACGTCACTGTAGAGATCGAGGGCGAAGAGACCCCGGCCCTGGTTTGTGAGTGGTTGTCCATGGTTTTCACAGGTTGATGGCATTCAGAGTTAAGGAGTCAGTATGAGTATTTCGTATGAGGGTAAAGTAGCCATCGTCACAGGTTCAGGCGGCGGTTTAGGCCGCAGTCACGCTATTGAGCTTGCCAAGCGTGGCGCCAAGGTCGTGATTAATGACCTCGGCGGCGCCGCAGATGGCACCGGCGGTTCCAGTGACGCGGCTCGCGCAGTGGTAGCCGAGATCGAGGCTTTGGGTGGCGAGGCTATCGCCAACGGTGCCAATGTCGCCAAGTACGACGAAGTGCAGGCGATGGTCCAGCAGACGATGGACCAGTGGGGCCGTGTTGATATTCTGGTCAATAACGCCGGCATTCTGCGCGACAAGAGCTTTGCCAAGGGCGAGTTAGACGACTTCCAGATGGTCGTGGACGTGCATTTGATGGGGTCCATCAATTGCACCAAGGCGGTTTGGGACATTATGCGCGAGCAAAGCTACGGCCGTATTGTCATGACCACGTCTTCCAGTGGCCTGTACGGCAACTTCGGACAAACCAATTACGGCTCTGCAAAAATGGGCGTGATCGGTGCGATGAACACCCTGTGCCAGGAAGGCGCAAAATACAATATTCATATTAACGCGCTGGCGCCCACCGCCGGGACGCGTATGACTGAAGGTTTGATTCCCGAGAAAGCCTTTGAATTGCTGACCCCGGAAACCGTTACGCCGGCGGTCCTGTTTATGGTTAGCGAGGATGGCCCCAACCGTTCGATTATTGCCGCAGGCGCAGGTTGCTATTCCCTGGTCAAGATCGTCGAGACTCACGGCATGTATTTGGCGCCAGAGGATCAGACGCCGGAAGGCATTGCCGCTAACTGGGATGCGATCAGCGCGGCCGATGGCGAAGCTGTTCCGCAGGCAGGTTTCGAGCAAACACTCAAGTTCACCAGCATGGCGGCAGAAGCACAGGGCATTGATCTGGGCTGATCCACTTTAAGCACACTTTTTACGGACGAAGACTCGTTCGAACCAAGCGGCGCACAGGCTTGCGCCGCCAACAGGAGACACAATATGACAGACGCGGTTATCGTATCGACGGCGCGCACGCCCATTGGCAAGGCCTTTCGCGGCGGCTTCAATAATCTGGGTGGCGCCTCGCTGGGCGCGGCATCTGTAGCTGAGGCGGTAAAGCGCGCTGGCATAGACCCGGCTGAGGTCGAAGATGTGATTATGGGTGCGGCGCTTCAGCAGGGTGCAACCGGTAGCAATATTGCGCGTCAGATCGCGTTGCGCGCTGGCCTGCCGGTAACCGTCTCAGGCATGACGCTTGACCGCCAGTGCTCGTCAGGCTTGATGGCCGTTGCGACCGCTGCCAAGCAGGTTTTGCACGACGGCATGGATATCGTGGTCGGCGGCGGCCTGGAGTCGATTAGTCTGGTCCAAAATGAAAATATGAATCGCTACCGTGCCATCGATGACGAGTTGGTAGCCATGCACGCCAACATCCATATGCCGATGTTGCAGACGGCGGAAGTGGTAGCGAACCGCTATCAGGTCCCTCGCGAGAAAATGGACGAGTACGGCTTGCAGAGTCAGCAGCGCACCGCGGCAGCCTATGAGGCCGGTCGCTATGCAGATGAGCTGGTGCCGGTGACATGCAAGCGAATAGTTTGGAACAAGGAAACCGGTGAACAGAGTGAAGCCGAAGCGACCGTCAGTGCTGACGAAGGCATTCGTGCCACAACCGCTGAAGGCCTTGCCGGGCTTAAAACGGTTATCGAGGGCGGTACCATCACAGCGGGGAACGCATCCCAGCTTTCGGATGGCTCATCGGCTCAGGTGGTAATGAGTGCCAAACTTGCTGAGCAAAGAGGTCTTGAACCCCTGGGTATTTATCGCGGTATCGCGGTTGCTGGCTGCGAGCCAGACGAAATGGGCATAGGTCCCGTCTTTGCTGTCCCCAAGCTGCTCAAGCAGCACGGTCTGACAGTCGACGATATCGGCCTGTGGGAGCTCAACGAAGCGTTTGCAGTACAGGTGATTTACTGCCGTGATCGTCTGGGAATCGATAACGATAAGCTCAATGTTGACGGCGGCGCGATCTCTATCGGTCACCCCTATGGCATGAGCGGCTCTCGCATGATTGGCCACGCCCTGATCGAGGGCAAGCGCCGCGGCGTCAAGTATGTCGTGGTCACGATGTGCGTTGGCGGTGGCATGGGCGCCGCTGGCCTGTTTGAGGTGGTCTGATGCGCGCTCTGGTATGCCGAGAATTGGGCCCGGGAACCGGCGAAGCTCTCAGCCTGGAGTCGGACTGGCCAACGGCAGAGCTCGGTGAGAATGACGTGCTCATCGATGTCAAAGCTGCAGGTCTTAACTTTCCGGACGTGCTGATTATTCAGGGCAAATACCAGTTCCAACCCGAACTGCCGTTTGTCCCCGGTGGCGAGTTTTCCGGTGTGGTTAAGGCAGTAGGCGAGAAGGTCACACGCTTTGCTCCCGGCGATGAAGTCATATCCATGGGTGCGGTGGGCGGCTTCTGTGAACAGTCCGTGGTGCACGAACTCGCTGTGTTCCCCAAACCTGCTTCACTGAGCTTTGAAGAAGCCGCGGGGGTCGCAATCACCTACTTCACCTCCTATTACGCATTGGTGCAACGCGCGCAGCTCAAAGCGGGCGAGACTTTGTTGGTACTGGGTGCGGCGGGCGGCGTTGGCACCACGGCTGTCGAGTTGGGCAAGCTTATGGGCGCGCGCGTGATCGCGGCGGCCAGTTCAGACGAGAAGCTGGAAGTCTGCAAGCAACTGGGCGCAGACGAGGTCATCAATTACTCAGAGACCTCACTGAAAGACGCCATCAAGGCGCTAACCGATGGCAAGGGCGTTGACGTTGTCTACGACCCGGTTGGGGGTGATTACTCCGAGCAGGCCCTGCGCGGCATGGCCTGGAACGGTCGTTTTCTCGTTATCGGCTTTGCGGCGGGTGATATTCCCAAAATTCCTTTGAACCTCACACTTTTGAAGGGCTGTTCCGTGGTAGGCGTGTTCTGGGGTCGATTTAGCGGCGAGGAACCCGAGGTCAATCTTGACAATATCAAGGCGCTTTGGAAGCACTTCGAGGCCGGCGATCTCAAGCCGGTGGTGACCGATTGCTTCCCGATTGAGCAATATCAGGAAGCCTTTACCTGCATGGCGGAGCGGCGCGCCCGTGGTAAAGTCATTCTGACGTTTTAAATCCGGCAGCGCCTTCCATGCAGGCCTTTACCTTCAACACCGCAGCACGAATCGTGTGTGGCGATGGCGCCAGTCTGGAGCTGGCCCGTCACTGCGCCAGCCTGGGTATCGATTCCCCGATGTTAGTCACCGATCCCGGGCTGATGGCGCTAGGCTTGCTGGAGCCGGTTATCGAAGCTCTTCGCAGCGCGGGTGTAACGCCGATTATCTTTGATCAGGTGCGCGAGGATCCACCGGATCACGTCATATCGTCCGCTTCGGGTCAGGCGAGAGAGGCCGGCATTGACGGCGTGATTGGTGTAGGCGGCGGCAGCTCTTTGGACGTTGCCAAGCTTGTCGCAGCGCTGGCGGGCGGCAGTCAGCCTCTAGCCGAGATGTACGGCGTGGATCAGGTGCAACAGACGCGACTGCCGCTGATACTGGTTCCGACCACGGCGGGGACGGGCTCAGAGGTCACTCCGGTTGCCGTCGTTACCACCGGTGAAACCACCAAGGCCGGAGTATCCTCATCTGCCTTGCTGCCTGACCTGGCGGTGCTGGACGCTACGCTAACGTTGGGTCTTCCTCCCGCCGTGACGGCGATGACAGGAATCGATGCCATGGTGCACGCGATTGAGGCTTACACCTCGCGACACCGCAAAAATATTGTCTCTGACACCCTGGCGCGGCAGGCGCTAAGCCTACTGGCGGGCAACATTCATACCGCCGTCCATGATGGCCAGAATTGCGAAGCCCGCAGCAATATGCTGTTAGGTGCCATGCTGGCGGGGCAAGCCTTTGCCAATGCGCCCGTGGCCGCGGTGCATGCTTTGGCGTATCCCCTGGGTGGGCATTACCATATTCCCCATGGGCTCAGTAATTCACTGGTGCTGCCAGCCGTACTGCGTTTCAATCTCAAGGTGGCTCGCGATCTTTACGCAGAACTTGCTCCCGTTGTCGTAAACGTGCTGCCGAGTGCCGCCATGTCCCCTGGGAAAACGACAGGAGCTGAAGCATTGATTGAGGCCCTGGAGCTGATCATCCGTGACACCGAACTACCCGCAACCCTGCGTGATGCAGAAGTACCCGAGGCTGACTTGCCGATGCTTGCGGATGAGGCGATGTTGCAGCAGCGACTCCTGGTGAATAACCCCCGCGATGTCAGTCGCGATGACGCACTGGCGATTTACCGTGCCGCATTCTGAGGCTCCCAAGCGCAGCGACTATCGCGTGTTTTATACCATCACCACGCGCTGGCGAGACAACGACGTATACGGCCACATCAACAACGTGGTGTATTACGAGTACTTTGATTCTGTGGCCAACCAGTATCTGATAGAGCAGGGCGGATTGCGTTTGCCGGATGATCCTGTGGTTGGCTATGTTGTGAACTCCGGTTGTAACTATGTCAGCGCGCTGGCGTATCCCGATGCGCTGGAGGCGGGTCTGCGAGTTGAAAAGCTCGGCAATAGCTCGGTGCGCTATGGCATCGGGGTGTTTCGCAAGGGCGCTGAAACGGTCTCAGCCTACGGTCATTTCGTGCATGTTTTTGTGGAGCGTGCGAGCAACCAGTCGGTGCCTATCCCCGATCCAATCCGAGACGCGCTAGCCAGGCTTTTGTAAGACGGCTAGTGGGTTTTAGTGCGCTCCAGTAACTGCGCTCTCGCTGCCATGGTATGACGCGCTTCCTTCAAGCAGCGCATGCTTTCGGTAAAAAGCTCAGTATCCAGATTGGCGATGGCCTCTCGCGCTGAGCGTTCGTCGGCGGGCAGCGTCGCCGAGATGGCGTGCAGTATTTCTCGGTGCATCAGGCTGTCGTGCCAAATGCCCAGCTGCTCCTGCATGCGCTCACACAGCGCAACTGGTTCGTCTACGGTCCCATTGGGCAGGGTTTCCAGGTTGTAGCGTAAGTCTTTAATCGCCGTGCGCAGTTTGTGCCAGCTGCGGGTGTCGCCGGATGCCTGTGCACGCTCCCAGGCCTGATTCACGCGGGTACGCGCCTCGGCCAGGGTTGTCTCGTTGTCCGGTGGCAGGCGGTCATCACTAAATGCGAGCTCAAGGTAGCTGCGCATATTCTCCGTTGTGCTGTCCCATTGGGGATTGCGTAGTGCCCGCAGCACATCCTTCCAGATATGTTCGCGCTGCTGCTCCACGGCCTCAATCAGCGTAACCGGTTGCTGGTCTTCGGGCAGTTCGTCGAGGCGCTCGGCCAGCGTGTCCCAGTCCCGCGCGGGGTTGGTGTGGCTGATCAGAAAACCCCACTCGCGGCGGAGCTGCCAGGCGCTAGGCTGCTCTTCAAAGCGCAGTAGGCTGCGTAAACGGCGCACCGATACCCGCAATTGGTGCAGGTCGTACTCCGAGTATTCGGATAACAGAGCGTCGCGGCGCATACAGATTGTTTCCAGCAGTTCACTGAGCGTAGTTTTCACGTTGTGCGCTTCCTGTTACTGATGAGCTGTGCGAATACCAGTACGAATACTACACCGCTAAACACGCTGGGTAGTGCTGTATTTTGCTGGTACAGCAAGCCACCAATCACCGGACCGGCGACAAAGCCGATGGCTGGCGAGGAGGCAACCAGGCCGGCGACTGCGCCTTGCTCCTCAGGGCTGACTGCCATGGATGCCGCGGCGGAAATGCTGGGCAGTGCAAGTCCGGTGCCCATGCCAAGAAACGCCATCCCCACGCCGAGATAACCGATCTCATTGAAGCTACCAATAAAGCCGGCTGCCAGCAGCAGGCAGCCCAGCCCGGCCAGAATAAAATGCTCCGCCGGTAGCTTCAGGCGCTGCAGCAGCACGCCCTGGGCGAAAAACGAGGCAATCGCTGCGACCATAAACGCGCCCCCCGTATACTGCGCGGTGGCGATGCCGGTTAACTCGAGGCGGTCCTGAATACTAAAACCGAGAGTTTGCTGGATAGCGCCGAAGCCGGTAAACATGCCAATGGCGCAGGCGATATAGCGGAAAATGCGCGGATCTCCGTAGCGCAGTCGCGTCCGCGAGGCGTGGGATTTAAGCGAGACTGCGGGTATTGAAGGTAGCTTTATCCAGACCAACACCGCGGCAAGTGCGGTTAGTAAGCCAGCAAAATACAACGGTGCCAACAAGCCCAAAGTCGCTAGCGCGCCGGATACGGCGGGGCCCAAAATAGTACCGAGAGAGTTAGCGGCGCCGAGCTGTGCCATTGCACCCATGCGCAGTTCGGGGGTAGTGAGGTCAGCGGCATAGGCCGAACACGCAGGCGGTGTCGCCGCCATGATTGAGGATTGCAGGCAGCGGGTAAAAATCGCCAGGAAATACAGCGGCAGGCCCGCCAAAAGTCCCATCAGGCCCGCCTGAAAAACGCTGGTAAACAGCACAATGCCCACGGTGAAGCCGGCGAGACCGATAAGTAGTACCGGCTTACGTCCACGGTGATCACTGAAGCGACCCCAGCGTGGCGAGATCCAGCCGTACAGCAGGGCAGATATCGCAATGATTGACGTTATCTGCACTTCGCTGAGATTGACCTCTCGCCCCAGCGGGGCAAGGATGGCAAACACCAGCGACTGGCCGATCGCAATCGTTAGCAGGCTAAAAAATAACAGTCCCGACTGGCTGCGCGATAAGGGCACCTCAGCGTTCCGACTCAGCCCACGAAGCTTGAGAAGTCAGGGCCACGACGCAGGGAATGGCCGCCGTCAACGTTGATGCATTGGCCGGTTATCCAGCGTGCTTCAGGACCAATCAGGAAGCGCGCAAGTTCGGCGACATCCTCCGGTTGGCCGACACCGTTCATCGGCGTATTTTCGATGTAGGAGCGATACACGTCGCTATCCTCTGGTATGCCAGCCATGATTTCCGTGGCGATAAAGCCCGGTCGAATCGCATTAAAACGTACCCCATGAGCACCGTATTCGTCTGCGGCATTGCGCATCATGGCCTCAATCCCAGCCTTGCCTGCGCAGTAGGCATGGAAAAAGGGGTGGGTAACATGGCCGGCCAGTGAAGACATACCAACAAAGCTACCGCCACCTGCCGCCAGCATTGGCGAGATGGCATGTTTCATACAGTGCAGCGTGCCCAGCACATTGAGATTCAACACTCGCGTGAATTCAGCGGTATCTATGTCGGCGTAAGCCATGGGAATGCCCCCTCCGCCGGCGTTGGCGATGACGCCATCCAGCTTGCCTTGCGCATCCAGGGCTTTAGCGACCATAGCCTTGGTGCTGCTTTCGTCGGTCACATCGCCGGTGACAATGCGAATCTCTCCCGGCAGTTTGGCGGTGGCTATAGCGTCCGCTGCTGCGACCAGATTGCTTTCCGTGCGGCCACTAATGGTAACGATGGCGCCATCGGCGACCAGTCGCAGCGCACAGGCTTTGCCAATTCCCGTACCACCGCCGGTGACTAAATAGTGTTTTCCGTTCAGAGGGTTCTGCGTCATAACTGCCACCGTCGTAAAAAAAGGGAGAGTAGTGTAGCGCGCAGTCTGCTTGTCGTCCCGCTACGGGCCCGCGAGTTATGCGCTTGAGCGGCCGAGTGGCGATCGGGTTTGCTGGGATAGACCGTTGTGGCCTCAATCGGAGAGCGAGTCGGCGTCATCCACCCCGGCGATCCTCAGGTGCGGCAGGTCACCGCGCTGGGTCAAGCCATGTATCTCAACGTGACGCTGAGTCAGAAGAATGGATCGCAGGTACTCCAGCACGTCGCGGCTGATTACCTGCCCGGGCACCAGCACTGGCACGCCGGGCGGGTAGGGCGTGATCTGGTCGGCGCTGATAGCACCCTCGAGCGCGTGACTGATCGCGGTGCTATGGTCCATCAAGGGCACTACCTTGCCGCGCTCAAAAAACACGTCTCTGGGCAGGCGAGCAATGTCCCCCGGCGGAGGCAGCGGCGGCGGTGGCTGCTGCGCGCTTGCCGCGCTTCCAGTAGGGGCCCGCCTGGCGAGGCGCTTCAGGGCGTTCTCTAGCCGCATGACCTTGCCAAGGGTCGTGCCGATGGTGAGTAGCAGCGTGATGGTATTGAACGTCGTCTTTTCGACTTGAATATTGTATTGCTCAAACAATGCCACTTGCACTGCATCAGCGGTCATGCCGCTGCGGCTGATATCAACCGTCAGCTTGGTTGGGTCCAGCCTAATACCGTCGCTGGCCAGCTCGTCAGGCAGCATGTCTGGCAGTTCCAATACGCGAAAAACACCAGTGGCATTAATTGAGCTACGCAATCGTTCGGCGAGCTCCAAAGTGCGGGCCAGCAGAGCATAACCCTCCATACTCATCTGTTTTCGCGCCACGTCCAGGCTGGCAATGATGGCGTACTGGGGGCTGGTGGATGCATGCATATTGAAATGTTCGCGGAAACGCTGCTCGTCAAAATCGGGGTCGCGTACGTGAATCATGCTGGCCTGAGAAAAGGCTGACAGCATTTTGTGGGTCGACTGTGTCACGTAGTCTGCGCCAAACTCCAACGCCGTGGGCCGCAGGGCGTGATGAAACGCCGCATGCGCGTACCAGGCCTCATCAATGATGACCTTGATGCCGTTGGCGTGTGCACGTTCGATGATGGGCGCGAGATCGTAGCGCATGCCGTCGTAGGTGCAGCTGGTCAGCAACAAAACCTTTGCATCGGGATGCTGTTCAATGGCGTCAAAAATACAGGCTCGAGTGACCGGGCCATAGAGTCCATAGCGTACGCGCAGTGATGAGGGCAGATACACCGGCATGGCGCCGCACAAAATGATGCCGTGGTGAGCCGACTTATGGCTACCTCGGTCCAGCAGCACCTTGTCGCCGGGGTGCAGCAAGCTTTGCAGTATCACCTTGTTGGCGGTTGACGTGCCATTGGTCGAAAAAAAGGTATGTCGCGCGCCAAAGGCGCGGGCCGCCAGATTTTGCGCCTGTTGTATGACGCTGTGGGGTTCCAGCAGACTGTCCAGCAGCTGCACGGAAACGGACAAGTCCGCGTCAAAAATATGCTCCCCCAGGAAGCGATAAAAGTCGGCTACCCAGGGGCTGTCCTTCATGCTGTCGCCGCCTGAGTGTCCTGGGGTATGCCAGGCATCTTTGGCGCTGCGCACATAATCGCGCAGCGTGTCGGCAAAGGGCGTCGACGCCTTGTGTTCCACGGCCGCCAGGACTTCGCGCAGCGCCGAGAAGTAATCCTCCTCGGTATCGTCCAGATAGCCGTCGACGGGAAGCTCGATCAGCGCGTCGATAGGCCCTCGATCAGACTGGGGCAGTACAACGAAATGGTTTACGTGCGGTCGCCGCTTGAGGCAGCGCGATACCAGTTCCACGGCACTGCCACTGTGGATAAGCAGCGCCTGTAGAGAGGGCTGCCGCAGCAGCTCTGACAATGCATCACGGTCGGTAGCCGACCAGAGCGCGATGCGGGTGTCTGCGAAGTGTTCTGCCGCGGCACTTTCCAGTCCCTGTTTCCAGCGTTTCGCGAACTCTGGATCCTCGCTGTATAGCGCGATGCCGATAGTCGGTGTCATGGTGTCAGTCTAGTCCAGTTGCTCAGTCTTGCTTGAGCATTTCTCTGGCCTTAGCGCCAGCCAGCCACCGCAGGATTTGAGGATACAGTGTGGGAAAGAGGCGGCTGATCAGCGACATGACTTTGCCGTCCAGGCCGATCACCAGCCGGGGCGAGCGCTTTGCCATAGCCTTAACTATCTGGGCTGCGGCTTGTTCTGGCGTCGTTTTGGCAAAGTCGTCAAAGCGGTCAGCAAAAAGCGCGTGTGTCTCAGTATCGCTGCCACTTCTAGCCGCGCGCGCTATGTTGGTTTTCACGCCGCCCGGATGCACGCAGCACACGTGAATGTCAGAGCTAGCAAGCTCCTGACGCAGTGCTTCGGTGTAACCGCGCACCGCAAACTTGGATGCGTTATAGGCAGACTGCGTGGGCATTGAGACTATTCCAAAGACGCTGGAAATATTAATCAGGTGACCACTGCCGGCGCGGCGCAGTAAGGGTAGGAATGCCTTGCAGCCGTAGACGACGCCCCAGAAGTTAATGCCCATAAGCCATTCCAGATCTTCGATGCTGTTTTCTTCTGCGCTGCCACCCAGGGCGACGCCAGCATTGTTGATTACCACGGCGACAGGGTGATCCAGCGCTGCAACCTGCTCTGCCCAGGCGTTGACGGCAACGCGGTCAGCGACATTCAGCACCTGCGTATGACAGGCCAGCTCCGCTCGGGGCAGGCTGGCCGCGGTCTCGGCCAGGCTGTCGGGGTTGATGTCGGCAATCGCTAAAGTGCAGCCGGCCTGATTGAGTGCTTTAGCCAGTGCGCGGCCAATACCAGAGCCGGCGCCGGTAATCACTGCGATGCTGGCGTCAAAGTCATTCATTGGTCGACTTCCTGTGGGAAAGGCGCAGATCATAGGCGCTGGGCATCAATTGGCAAGTTTCCGGGCTGATTTTGTGCTGTGTTGGTTTCATTGCTATCGACCGTTGGCGCTGCTTTACATAGACCGCTCGGTCTATTTTGTTTAGACCGCTCGGTCTATTTTGTTTAGACCGCCCGGGCCGTTTTATCTAGACACTCGATAGGCTATCCCGTAAACTCGCGTTCCCAGAAAATAGGAATTAAAGCCCAGCATTCTGGGTCAAGGGAGTCGGTGAAAAGGCGTGCCGAAATTCGACAAGAAGAGCGAGATGAAATGTTCATCTCGCTTTTTTTTGGGCCGATGAAAGCAGAGCTGGCACCCCGAAAGTTGTGGTTTATAGCAACTCTCATTCCTCAACACGATACTGGCAGAGGAGTATGGCGTGAGCACTAGAGCAATACTGGCGCTGGAAGATGGCAGCGTATTCCGTGGTGTTGCAATCGGTGCTGAGGGCAGTGCAACCGGCGAGGTCGTATTCAATACTGCAATGACCGGTTATCAGGAGATTCTGACGGATCCCTCTTATGCCCGACAGATTGTTACGCTGACTTATCCGCATATCGGCAACACGGGCACCAACTCAGAGGATGAGGAGTCGCCGCAGATCTGGGCGTCCGGCCTGGTTATTCGTGATTTGCCGCTGCTCGCCAGCAGTTTTCGCAGTGAACAGACGCTTTCCGATTATTTGCAGGCGCGTGGCATCGTCGCCATCGCCGATATTGATACCCGGCGTTTAACGCGACTGCTGCGAGAGAAGGGGGCTTTGGGCGGTTGCCTGCTTACCGGAGATCAGCCTGATGAAGCGGCTGCGGTAGAGCAGGCGCAGGCTTTCGCTGGCCTCAAGGGCATGGATCTCGCTAAAGAGGTGACCACGGCCCAGCCCTATACCTGGAATGAGGGCAGCTGGGTATTGGGCGAGGGCTACCCAACGCTGGGTGACGCGGAGGCGACCTGGCACGTGGTGGCATACGACTATGGCGTGAAGCGCAACATTCTGCGCATGTTGGTAGATCGCGGCTGTCGGTTGACCGTGGTACCGGCAAAAACACCGGCCTCTGAGGTGTTGGCTATGCAACCCGATGGCATCTTTTTGTCGAACGGCCCCGGCGACCCTGAGCCCTGTGATTACGCCATAGATGCAATCACCACACTGCTCGAGGGCGACATTCCGATTTTTGGTATTTGTCTGGGCCATCAGTTGCTGGCGCTGGCCAGCGGCGCGCGCACGGCGAAGATGAAGTTTGGACACCACGGTGCCAATCACCCGGTGCAAAATCTCCACGACGGCACCGTGCTCATTACCAGTCAGAATCATGGCTTTGCGGTGGACGAGTCCAGCCTGCCAGCCACTTTGCGTGCTACCCATAAGTCTTTGTTCGACGGCTCCCTGCAGGGTATTCACCGCAACGACAAGCCCGCCTTCAGCTTTCAGGGGCACCCGGAAGCCAGCCCGGGACCCCATGATGCAGCGCCCTTATTCGATCACTTCATGGCGTTGCTCAACGCCCATAGCGGTACCGCAGCAGCCGGAGATTCACACTGATGCCAAAGCGTAATGACATCAACAGTATCCTGATTCTCGGCGCCGGCCCTATCGTTATTGGACAGGCCTGTGAGTTCGACTACTCTGGCGCTCAAGCCTGTAAGGCGCTTCGCGAAGAAGGCTTCAAGGTGATCCTGGTGAACTCCAATCCAGCGACCATCATGACCGATCCGTCCATGGCCGATGCAACCTACATCGAGCCTGTCGAATGGCGCACCGTGGCGAAGATAATCGAGAAGGAGCGCCCCGACGCCATACTGCCCACCATGGGCGGCCAAACGGCCTTGAACTGTGCTCTGGACCTGTCTCGCGAGGGGGTTTTGGAACAGTTCGGCGTTGAGATGATTGGCGCCACCAAGGAGGCCATCGACAAAGCGGAGGATCGTGAGCTATTTGACAAGGCTATGAAACGAATTGGTCTTGAAACGCCGCGTTCTGCATTTGCACACAGTATGGAAGAGGCGATGCAGGTGCTGGATCAAATCGGATTCCCCTGCATTATCCGACCCTCTTTCACCATGGGTGGCTCCGGTGGCGGCATTGCCTACAACCGTGATGACTTCGAAGATATCTGTGCGCGAGGTTTGGATCTGTCGCCCACCACTGAACTATTGATCGACGAATCGTTAATCGGTTGGAAAGAGTTCGAAATGGAAGTGGTGCGAGATAAGAACGATAACTGCATTATCGTTTGTGCCATCGAGAACTTTGATCCTATGGGTGTGCATACGGGCGACTCTATCACTGTGGCTCCAGCGCAGACGCTCACCGATAAGGAGTATCAGATCATGCGCAACGCCTCTCTGGCGGTGCTGCGTGAGATTGGTGTCGAGACCGGTGGTTCCAATGTCCAGTTTGGGCAGTGCCCGGAGACCGGTCGCCTGGTTATCATTGAAATGAACCCTCGCGTTTCTCGTTCGTCGGCGCTGGCTTCCAAGGCCACCGGTTTTCCCATCGCCAAGGTGGCCGCCAAACTGGCCATCGGCTACACGCTGGACGAGCTGCAGAATGATATTACCGGCGGCGCAACGCCGGCTTCCTTCGAGCCCAGCATCGATTACGTGGTAACTAAAATACCGCGATTTGCGTTTGAGAAGTTCCCGGGTGCTGACGCGCGGCTGACGACTCAGATGAAGTCAGTGGGCGAAGTGATGGCTATTGGCCGCTGCTTTCAGGAGTCTTTGCAAAAAGCCCTGCGTGGTCTGGAAGTTGGCTCGTCTGGTTTTGAGCCAATGCTTGACCTGAACAGGAAAGACGTCCGCGATGAGCTGATTCAGCAGCTGACCAACCCTACGGCCGAGCGCATCTGGTACGTTGCCGACGCTCTGCGTGCCGGCATGTCCATCGAAGAGATTTTTGACCTGTGCGGCATCGATCCGTGGTTTCTGGTGCAGATACAGGACATCGTCGACACGGAGACCCAAGTGGCGGCAGGTACCTTGCAGGAAATTGATGCCGATGCCATGTACCGAATCAAGCGCAAAGGTTTCGCTGACCGGCGCTTGGCAGACTTACTGGAGCTCAGCGAGGCTGCGGTGCGCGAGCACCGGCATATGCTGGGCGTTCGGCCCATATATAAGCGCGTGGATACCTGTGCGGCAGAGTTTGCCTCGTCCACGGCCTACATGTATTCCAGCTATGACGAAGAGTGTGAAGCTGCCCCTTCGGATCGCGACAAGATACTGGTTCTCGGTGGCGGGCCTAACCGCATCGGTCAGGGCATTGAATTCGACTATTGCTGTGTACACGCCTCCCTGGCGATGCGTGAAGATGGCTATGAAACCATCATGGTTAACTGTAACCCCGAGACGGTCTCCACCGACTACGACACATCTGACCGGCTGTATTTTGAGCCGGTGACACTCGAAGACGTGCTGGAAATCGTGGCGCTGGAAAAGCCCAAGGGCGTGATTGTCCAGTTTGGCGGGCAGACGCCCTTGAAGCTGGCCAGGGATCTGGAGGCTGCTGGCGTACCGATTATCGGCACGAGCCCGGACGCCATCGACGAAGCCGAGGACCGTGAGCGCTTTCAACAGATGATCCATCAACTGGGTTTAAAGCAGCCGCCCAACACCACCGTGCGCAGCACCGAAGAGGCGCTGGCGGCCGCCGAAGAGCTGCAGTATCCGCTGGTGGTGCGGCCCTCCTATGTGTTGGGTGGTCGCGCTATGGAGATCGTATATAACGAAGAAGAGCTGTTGCGCTATCTCAATGACGCCGTGCAGGCATCTAACGATTCGCCGGTATTGCTGGATCATTTCCTCAACGCGGCCATCGAGGTAGACATCGATGCCGTCAGTGACGGTGAAGATGTCGTAATCGGTGCAATCATGCAGCACATTGAACAGGCCGGTGTGCACTCGGGTGATTCCGCCTGCTCGCTGCCGCCTTACAGCCTCGATGCCGCCGTTCAGGACAGGATGCGTGCCCAGGTTAAGGAGATGGCGAAAGCGCTGAAGGTAAAAGGCCTGATGAACGTGCAGTTGGCGTGGCAGGACGGCGAAATCTATGTGATCGAAGTGAACCCCCGCGCATCGCGTACGGTGCCCTTTGTATCCAAGTGCATTGGTGTTTCACTGGCAAAAGTGGCGGCGCGCTGCATGGCTGGAACTCGTTTGGTCGATCAGGGTTTCACCGAGGAAGTGGTGCCGACCTACTTTAGCGTCAAGGAAGCGGTTATGCCCTTCAATAAATTCCCCGGCGTTGACCCGATACTGGGCCCTGAAATGAAGTCGACGGGCGAAGTGATGGGAACCGGGGATCGCTTTGAGGAGGCATTTGCCAAGGCGCAATTGGGTGCGGGAACCCAGGCGCCCACCAGCGGCACAGTATTTGTCAGCGTACGTGATGTGGATAAACCCGGCGCCGTTGCCGTGGCGAGAGACCTCGTTGAGTTAGGCTTCTCCATTTTGGCCACGCGCGGCACCGCCGCTATGCTCAAGGCCGAAAACATCCCCTTCCGACAGGTCAACAAAGTCCTTGAGGGACGCCCCCACATTGTTGATATGATAAAAAACAAGGAAGTGGACCTCATTGTTAATACCACCGAGGGTCGGCGGGCGATCGCGGATTCGGCGTCGATCCGTTCCAGCGCCGAGTCGCAGAACGTGCCGTACACTACGACCCTAACGGGCGCCGAAGCAATATGTGCCTCGCTGCGACACACTACAGATGAACAGGTGCGCACACTGCAGGAGCTGCATGCCCGAGTCGTCTAGGCGTTTGCCCGATACGGTGCAGCTGCGGCGTTAAGTATGATTGCGTCGACGCAGCATTGGCTTTGTGGCGCCCCGCAGCGAACTTTGAGTTGCGGCCCAAAATGAATTGGCTGTGACCGCGGAGGCAACATCCAGATAGCGGTTAACCAGCAACTGACATGTGATGACAAGCGATGAATAAAGTACCCATGACCGTGGCCGGTGAGGCCGCACTCCGCGCAGAGTTGGAGCAGCTGAAGAAAGTTGATCGGCCGCGCATTAGCCAGGCTATCGCTGAGGCGCGCGAGCACGGCGACCTCAAGGAGAACGCTGAATACCATGCTGCCCGCGAACAGCAGAGCTTCGCCGAAGGACGCATCATGGAGATTGAGAGTAAGCTGGCCGAAGCGCAGGTAATTGATGTCACGAAAATCAATAAAACCGGCAAGGTTATTTTTGGCGTCACTGTGGAGCTGATCAACCTTGAGACAGATGAAACGGTCTGCTACAAAATCGTTGGCGAAGACGAAGCCGACATCAAAAACCAGAAAATTTCAGTCACCTCACCTATCGCCAGAGCGTTGGTAGGAAAAGAAGAGGGTGAAGTGGTGTTGGTGAAAGCGCCGGGCGGCGACATTGAGTACGAGATTGACTCGGTGGAACATGTTTGAATGACTGGTTGAGACGTCACGGTCTGGCAGAAGCTGCTGAGCGAGCTGTTGGCTTAGCTATCCCCCCGACTCATTTGAAACAGCCTGACTTCCGCCATGACTAGCTCGGCAATCAATCGTACAACCACTGCATGGTTGTCATCACGCAGGGTGTTAATGCCTGTTCTGATCGCCTCTTGAACTGCTGCTACATCGTCCTCGCCCAGACCCTCTGGAAGTGTCACCTGGAAGCTGTAATTCTCTGCGGCGATGCTCTGTTCATAAATGCGTCGCGTGGTTGCCGCCGCAAAATCAACCAGTTCATCATCCGCGCCTTTGGCGACTAACAAATCACGGATCTGTTGCTCGAGGAAGCTCAGTCCTTGCAAGCGCTGCGATGGGAATTCGATAACGCTGGCCATGCGCGGGTTCATTTACTCCATGATTGGCGTGATGTCTGGCGCTCAGTAGCGCAACAGATTAGATAAGCGCGGGTCCGGTTGGGCCGTAGTGCGCAGTAATAGCAACACGCCTCCAGTGGACTGCACCAGGGTCGCGCCTGTATCGGAGCAAATTTGCGCCGCTATTGCGTCCCGGTCATCTTTGTCACCGACGGCGACTTTGACCTTGATCAGTTCGTGATCGCTGAGCGCCCGCTCGATTTCAGCCATTACGCCTTCGCTCAGGCCGTTGCCCGCGACCATCACAATAGGTTTTAACTTGTGGCCTATGGCGCGTAGATGTTTCTGGTCTTGTTTGCTCATGACTAGCGCTGCTTCGTATCATCCTGACGTGTGGCGCGGTATTCTACGCGAACCCGCCCAACTTGGCAGGCCAACACATCGTGCCCCGTAAAAAATCTTCCAGTAAAGCCTGGCTCAGAGAACACCACAGCGATCACTTTGTGCAAAAAGCACAACGTGAGGGTTACCGGTCCCGTGCCTGCTACAAGCTGTTGGAGATTCAGCAGCGCGATAAATTGATCAAGCCCGGTAGTACGGTAATTGATTTGGGCTCAGCGCCGGGCGGTTGGTCGCAGGTGGCTGCCAGCATCGTCGGTACGCGCGGACGCGTCATAGCGTCAGACATTCTGCCCATGGATAGTATCGAGGACGTACAGTTTATTCAGGGCGATTTCACTGAAGAATCTATATTGGGCGCTATACTGGAATTGGTGGGCCCCGCCGGTGCGGACCTTGTGATTTCAGATATGGCCCCCAACATGAGTGGTATGACGGCGGTTGATCAGCCGCGCTCCATGTATCTGGTGGAGTTAGCACTAGACCTCGCCAGACAGGCCCTGAAGCCCGGCGGCGCCTTCTTGAGCAAGGTGTTCCAAGGCGAAGGGTTTGACCCACTTTTACGCGACACGCGTAGCAATTTCGAAAGGGTTTTAACGCGCAAGCCCGAGGCATCCCGCCCACGCTCGCGTGAAGTGTATTTGGTAGGCACGGGTTATAAGGGCTAAGCAATTGAAATGGCTGGCTTTTTCCCCATCATGGTGATGCCGGTGCAAAACAAGTAACATAAAAGGTTCGTCCCATGAGGGATAGAAGAGGTAAAAGGCCTTGAACGATATGGCAAAGAACTTACTCCTGTGGCTGGTGATTGCAGCGGTGCTGCTCTCGGTTTTCCAAAACTTCAATATGCAGCAGCCCACAGAGCAGCTCGGGTATTCCGAGTTCATAGAAGAAATACAGCGCGACCAGGTACAGAAGGTCGTGATCGATGGCCTGACTATCTCCGGTGAGCGCTATAACAACAGTCAGTTTGAGACGATCCGGCCGATGCTGGAAGATCCCAAACTGATTGATGACTTATTGGCGCACAACGTTGAGATCGAGGGCCGCAAGCCCGAGCAGCAAAGCCTGTGGACTCAATTGCTGGTTGCCTGCTTCCCAATCCTGATCATTATTGCCGTGTTCATGTTTTTCATGCGGCAGATGCAGGGTGGTGCTGGCGGTCGCGGCGGTCCAATGAGCTTCGGTAAAAGCAAGGCTCGTCTGCTGGGTGAAGATCAGATTCACACCACATTCGCGGATGTTGCCGGCGTAGATGAGGCCAAAGAAGACGTCCAGGAATTGGTGGAGTTTCTGCGTGATCCCGGCAAGTTCCAACGTCTTGGTGGCCGTATTCCACGTGGTGTGTTGATGGTGGGTCAACCGGGTACCGGTAAAACACTGTTGGCCAAGGCCATCGCGGGCGAAGCCAAAGTACCCTTCTTTTCCATTTCCGGTTCTGACTTCGTAGAAATGTTTGTCGGTGTCGGCGCATCTCGCGTGCGAGACATGTTCGATCAGGCCAAAAAGCAGGCACCCTGCATCATCTTTATTGACGAAATTGACGCGGTGGGTCGCCACCGCGGCGCGGGCCTGGGCGGCGGTCACGACGAGCGTGAACAGACGCTTAACCAGCTGCTGGTCGAAATGGACGGTTTCGAGGTGAACGATGGCGTGATTGTGATCGCCGCGACTAACAGGCCCGACGTTCTGGACCCGGCACTGCTTCGGCCAGGCCGCTTTGACCGTCAGGTAGTGGTCGGGCTGCCCGACATCCGCGGGCGTGAGCAGATACTGAAAGTCCACATGCGCAAAGTGCCCTTGGCTGATGATGTTAAAGCGGCTCTCATAGCGCGAGGAACGCCCGGTTTTTCCGGCGCGGATCTGGCCAACCTGGTAAATGAGGCGGCCTTGTTTGCCGCTCGCGCCGGGGTTCGTTTAGTCGGTATGGAGCAGTTCGAGCTTGCCAAAGACAAGATCATGATGGGTGCTGAGCGCAAGTCGATGGTTATGTCCGAGAAAGAGAAGCTCAATACGGCCTACCACGAAGCTGGTCATGCCATTGTCGGTAGACTGGTGCCCGAACACGACCCGGTCTACAAGGTCAGCATCATTCCACGCGGGCGTGCTCTGGGCGTCACCATGTTCCTGCCCGAGGAAGATCGTTACAGCCATAGCCGCCGTCACATCACCAGCCAGATCTGCAGTTTGTTCGGTGGTCGAATCGCTGAAGAGATGACTCTTGGCAAGGATGGCGTGACCACAGGTGCGTCCAACGATATCGAGCGGGCAACTGAAATTGCCCGAAATATGGTCACCAAGTGGGGACTGTCGGACAAGATGGGGCCGCTCAAGTATGACGAAGGCGGCGAAGAGGTCTTTTTAGGACGCAGCGCAGGCCAAAACAGTACGGCTGTCTCGGGTGAGACTGCCCGCCAGATTGACGAAGAAGTGCGCAGCATCATCGATACCTGCTACAAAGTCGCAGAAGGTATTCTTGAGGAAAATCGCGAAAAGCTCGACATGATGGCTGAGGCCCTGATGACCTACGAGACAATCGACAGCGGCCAAATCGATGCCATTATGGAAGGTCGTGTGCCCGATCCCCCCGACTGGGGTGATGGCGGAGACGCGCCCAATCCAGACAGCGGTCAGACAGACTCAAGCGAGTCGGATGATCGAGGTCGAGAAGGCCCGATCGGTGGCCCTGCTCAGGAACATTGATTCCGCTCGGTAAACCACACTGAACTTGCAAATAATGGGGGTGATGAATATCACCCCCGACTCGTTTTCTGACGGGGGTAAACTCTTTACCGCCGGCAAACCCGCGATAGACGCCATCAAGGCGCGCGCCCAACAAATGGTCGCCGACGGTGCTCATATTCTTGATGTTGGCGGCGAATCCACACGACCCGGTGCGACGGCTGTCAGCACCCAGCAAGAATTAGACCGGGTCATACCTTGCATTGAGGCACTGTCGGCAGAAGTCGATGTCACGTTGTCTGTGGATACCAGTTCGCCAGAAGTGATGCGCGCCGCCGCCGCGGCAGGCGCAGGACTGCTCAACGACGTGCGAGCACTTTCTCGGAAAGGCGCGCTGGAAACCGCTGCCGCATTAAACCTCCCCGTTTGCTTTATGCACATGCAGGGCGAGCCCACCACCATGCAGGCCAACCCCCATTACTCTGACGTGGTCGCTGAGGTCCGCGGCTGGCTGCTGGAGCGGGTTGAGTTGGCGCTTGCAGCGGGCGTTGATCGCGGCAATATTATCCTCGATCCCGGGTTTGGCTTTGGCAAAAGCGTGGAGCACAATTTGGCGCTGCTGCGCGGGCTGCCCGCCTTGGCCGAGGCGGGCTTTCCGGTTTTGGTCGGGCTGTCGCGAAAATCACTGATTGGAAAACTCATCGGCCGTGGTGTCGATGAGCGCTTGGCCGCCAGCCTTTCGCTAGCGGTCTTGGCGGCGGATCGCGGCGCCAGCATAATACGCACCCACGATGTAAAAGAGACCGCCGACGCACTGGCCATGGTCAGTGCGATAGCTGGCCCTTACTAACGACTTGGCCTGTCAGGCTGGGCTAGCTCAGTAATCGCAGCAGGAGAGACCATGCAGAAACGCCACTTTGGCACCGACGGGATACGCGGCCACGTCGGTGTCTCGCCGATTACGCCCGACTTCATGCTTAAGTTGGGTTGGGCCTGCGGCAGAGTGTTTTCTGCTACCGAGCCAGGCGCACGCAGTACGGTAATTATCGGCAAGGACACGCGGGTATCCGGCTATATGTTCGAGTCCGCATTGGAAGCCGGGCTAGTGGCTGCGGGCGTGGACGTAAAGTTGCTGGGCCCTATGCCGACTCCGGGTGTCGCTTTGATGACGCGCACCCAGCGTGCCGCCGCCGGCATTGTTATCAGTGCTTCCCACAATCCTTTCGAAGACAACGGCATCAAATTTTTCAATGCCCGCGGCGAAAAGCTGGCTGACGATGTTGAGTTGGCTATTGAAGCAGAGTTGGAAGGCCCCCTGCAAACGGTGTGCTCCCGGGATATTGGTAAGGCGCAACGGGTTGTTGACGCAGCGGGTCGCTACATTGAATTTTGCAAATCGACGGTGCCGCCGCAGTTTTCCCTGCGCGGCTGTAAGTTAGTCATCGATTGCGCCAACGGTGCCACCTATCACATCGCTCCCAGCGTGTTTTCCGAGCTTGGGGCTGAGGTGATCGCCATCGGTGCTGAGCCAGATGGTTTCAACATCAATGCCGAAAGGGGCTCAACGGATATGCGAGCACTTGGCGAAAGGGTGGTCAACGAAGGGGCCGATCTCGGTATAGCGTTTGACGGAGACGGCGACCGGGTGCTGTTTGTAGACCGCGACGGCAGTGCCGTGGATGGAGACGAATTGCTGTTCATCATCGCGGCACATCGGCGTAGCGCCGGCGTGGTGGGCACCTTGATGTCGAATCTGGGGATGGAATTGGCGCTTAAGGAGCGGGGTATCGATTTTGTCCGAGCACAGGTCGGTGACCGCTATGTCAATGAGCTGATGCAGCAACATGGCTGGGACCTTGGTGGTGAGTCCTCAGGACACATTATCTGCGCGGACCTCACCACAACCGGCGACGGTATTGTCGCGGCCCTGCAGGTGCTGGTCGCAATACGCGCAAGCGACAGTTCTCTGGCTGCGCTGCGCACGGGGATGCAGAAGTACCCGCAGTTGATGATTAACGTGAAAGTTGCGGAGCGCATAAACCTGGAAGATCACGTCGAACTTAGTGCCG
The DNA here is from genome assembly GCA_043585095.1 of Cellvibrionales bacterium. Taxonomy (GTDB): domain Bacteria; phylum Pseudomonadota; class Gammaproteobacteria; order Pseudomonadales; family Halieaceae; genus JANQIO01. The sequence goes on along the minus strand of CP121321.1, from coordinate 2,607,800 downwards.
CCGTGGCCGCGGCCGAAGAGCAGCTCGCAGAATCAGGGCGCGTGCTACTGCGCGCTTCGGGTACCGAGCCTGTGGTGCGGGTTATGGTGGAGGGGCGTGAAGCGAGTCAGGTGCAAGCGGTATGCGAGCAGCTCTCACAGCAAGTCCAGCGACTATTAGGCGGCGCCTAGTTGTGTTGTATGTTCAGGCCTTCTTGGTTAAGATTGCCGCCCGTTTTTTCCGGGAATGACCATGCGTCGCAAGCTGGTAGCAGGTAACTGGAAAATGCACGGCAACAGCGACTCCATTGAGACGCTCATGGCGGGCATTTTGGCAGCAGAACCAGCAGAGTGCTGCGATATTGTTGTTGCTCCACCGTTCCCTTACATCTCTCAGGTGCGATCGTTGATCGCCGGAGCGGTTACGGAAACAGCGGAGCAGGTGACGGTCGCAGCACAGACCTGTAGTGGCTTTGAGCAGGGCGCTCATACTGGCGATGTCGCTGCATCAATGCTGGCCGAGTTCGGATGTCGCTGGGTCATTGTTGGGCATTCTGAACGGCGGTCGGCCGGCGAGTCGGACGTCGTGGTGAAAGACCAGGCATCGCAGGCACGAGCGCAGGGTATGACGCCGATCATCTGTATCGGTGAAACACTGGCGCAGCGCGAAACCGGCGGCGCAGAAGCAGTTGTAGCGGCGCAGCTCAATGCGGTTCTGGCCGACGTACAAGCGACCGATGTTATCGCCTATGAACCTGTCTGGGCGATTGGCACCGGGGAAACAGCGACGCCGGAGCAGGCGCAGGCAATGCATGCCTTTATCAGGGCAACCGTTGCCAGCCGGTCCGAGGCCTTGGCACAGCAGGTCCGCCTACTCTACGGAGGAAGCGTTAAGCCAGACAACGCGAAAACCCTGTTTTCGCAGGATGATATAGACGGTGGGCTGATTGGCGGCGCATCGCTGAATGCAGACGATTTTATCGCCATCATAAAGGCGACACAGGAATAAGATGGAACAGATTATTTTGATAGCTCACCTGTTGATCGCGCTGGCGATCATCGGCCTGATCCTGATTCAACAGGGAAAGGGTGCAGAGATGGGTGCTTCCTTCGGCGCAGGCGCGTCCCAGACCCTGTTTGGCAGCGGCGGTGGCAGCAATGTGCTCACCCGTGCGACTGCGATTCTGGCAACGGCATTCTTTGTAACCAGCTTTGGGCTGGCGATTGTTGCGAAGGACAAGTCTGTCGCTAGCACCGAATTAGAGATTCCGCTTCCGGCCAGTGAGCAAGTGCAGCCGGCAATGGAAAGCGATATCCCGATGGCCCAGGACGATCTTCCTTCCGGGCTGATGGGTGCAGGTGAAGACTCCGGTAGCGATCTTCCCTCCTTGCCTGACTCTGAGTAAGCCGAGCGACAGCAGGGGATACCGCAATAACGTTAAAGATATGCCGAAGTGGTGGAATTGGTAGACACGCTATCTTGAGGGGGTAGTGAGCTATGCTCGTGCGGGTTCAAGTCCCGCCTTCGGCACCATTACAAACAAAAAGCGCTCCACGGTTGTGGGGCGCTTTTTTTATGGGCGAAAGTTCTATGCGTCCGCTGCCTGTGCGTTCCTCCTACGCTTTGCCGCGCTGGCAATAAATAGCGTAAGAGATTGCGCTTACGCAGGTTGACCCTGCTAGGGACCGTCCCTATAATTAGCGCCCTCTCGAACAGGACCAGAAACCTGTTCGGTGACAAAGTGCCTAGGGGCGTTTGTCAGGAGACGAGTTTTTGATGCGGGGTGGAGCAGCCTGGTAGCTCGTCGGGCTCATAACCCGAAGGTCGTCGGTTCAAATCCGGCCCCCGCTACCAAACGTTGAGGAAGTGATGTGCTACATCATCCTCTTTGCAAAATTAGTGCGACGGCGTAATAACGCTGCCGCCGATTGTGACAGAGGGGAGACGCGGCATGACAGCTGCCTAAGGGCGCTGGCTTCCGGAACGCTGACACACACCTGTAAGGTTGTGCCGGCAGCCAGCGAGATGATGTGGTCCGATACCCACTCTCGCTGCCAACGATGCACCAGACTGAGACTGGCGCATATCCGAAAGCCCCTTTATAGGGGCTTTTTGTTGGCTAAAAGAAAGTGGCTAAAAGAAAGTGGGCCACAGAGAAAGTGGGCCACAGAGAAAGTGGCAAACAGCAAAGCAACAGCCAGCGATGCCGGCTGTCGTTAAATTGACAGGAGGCTGAGTGGCCAGTCGAGAAGACACCATTGCGGAGCTACTCAAGCCGACGATAGAGGCCTTGGGTTTTTCACTGTGGGGCCTCGAATATTTGTCACAAGGCCGACACACACTGCTGCGTTTATATGTGGACAGTGAGAGCGGTGTAAACGTTGATGATTGTGCGTCGGTCAGCCACCACGTTAGTGGCGTGATGGATGTAGAGGACCCCATTACAGGTGAGTACACCCTGGAGGTATCCTCGCCGGGCATCGACCGGCTGCTGTTTCAAGCGGAGCAATACGCCGGCTACGTTGGCGAGTGGATTGAGATACGGTTGCGCAGGCCATTCGAGGGCCGTCGCAAGTTTAAAGGCACTCTGAAAGGTGTCGAAGGCGACGACGTCGTTGTACAGATCGACGATGAAGAGTTTCTACTGCCTTACGACATGGTAGAGCGGGCGCAGGTGAAGCCCAGAGTGTAAGCACAGAGCGATATTGGAAGGAATTGGTGCCGGTCACCAAGACATACTTAAACCCGGGCTGACCCGGAGAACAAAGCACCCAGCGTGCACAGGCGAGAAGAGAATGAACAAGGAAATCTTGTTAGTTGCTGAAGCAGTATCCGCTGAGAAAGGTGTCTCTGAGGACATTATTTTCGAAGCCATCGAACTTGCGCTGGCCACGGCCACCAAGAAGCGCTACGACGAAGAAGCGGATATCGAAGTCACGATCGATCGTGAGAGCGGCGATTACGTGACCAAGCGTCGCTGGTTGGTCGTTCCGGACGACGAAATGGCTTTGCTGGGCACGCAGTTCACAACCGAAGAAGCGGCAGAAGTCAGCTCTGAGCTTAAAATTGGCGATATACATGAAGAAGTTGTCGACAACGTTGGCTTCGGACGTATCGCCGCGCAGACCGCCAAGCAGGTGATCGTGCAGCGTGTTCGTGATGCCGAGCGCGCACAGGTTGTCGAAGAGTATCAGGACCGCATCGGTGAGCTCCTGGGTGGCTCGGTTAAAAAAGTCACCCGCGACAACGTCATTATGGATTTGGGTAACAATGCCGAAGGCCTGTTGCCGCGGGAGCAGCTTGTCGGTCGCGAAACCTTTCGCGTAAACGATCGTGTTCGCGCCATTCTCATGGAAATCAGCGAGGAGACTCGCGGCCCGCAGCTCATTATGAGCCGCTCCTGTCCGGCCATGCTCATCGAGCTTTTCAAAATAGAAGTTCCTGAAATAGCCGAAGAAGTCATCGAAATCCGCAGTGCAGCCCGCGACCCGGGTTCGCGCGCCAAGATCGCGGTTAAAACTAACGACGGTCGCATCGATCCAGTCGGTGCCTGTGTCGGTATGCGCGGCTCACGCGTGCAAGCGGTATCCAATGAGTTGGACAACGAGCGGGTAGACATCGTGCTGTGGGACGATAACCCCGCGCAGTTAGTCATCAACGCCATGTCACCTGCAGAAGTCGAGTCGATCGTTGTAGACGAAGACAGCGGAACCATGGACGTTGCCGTCAGCGAAGAGAACCTCGCCCAGGCGATTGGTCGCAGTGGACAGAACGTCCGCCTGGCCGGCGAATTGACCGGCTGGTCTATCAACGTGATGAGCACGGATGAAGCAGCTGACAAGCACGAGCAGGAAGCGGGCGCCATTATTGGCATGTTCTGTGAACAGCTGGACGTCGATCAAGACGTCGCTGAAATCCTGGTCGAAGAAGGTTTCACCACGCTGGAAGAAGTCGCATATGTGCCGCTGGAAGAGATGTCCGGCATTGAAGGCTTTGACGACGAGATTGCAGAAGAACTGCGCGCCCGTGCCAAGGATGCCTTGCTGACTGCAGCGATTGCGTCGGAAGAGCAGCTGGGCGAGAACGAGCCAGCCGAAGACTTGCTAACGATGGATGGCATGGATCGCCACCTGGCATACATTCTGGCCAGCCGCCAGATTGTGACCATGGAAGATCTTGCGGAGCAGGCTGTAGAAGACCTGCTGGATATAGAAGATATGACGGAAGAACGTGCGGGCGAGCTGATCATGACAGCTCGTGCGCCCTGGTTTGCAGAGGCCGCAGCGGCAGAAGCTGAACAAGCTGAAGCCAATAAAGCGGACGCGTCCTAAGACGACGCACTGCACACCAAACCGGGGAAAATAGGAGATATTGCATGGCGCAAGTGACAGTACAGCAGCTCGCTGAAGTAGTCGGAGCATCGGTTGACCGCCTGCTGACGCAGATGGGCGAAGCCGGGTTACCGCATACTCAGGCCGAAGAAGCTGTGTCTGATGAAGACAAGAAGACTCTGCTTGCCTTTCTCAAGCGCAGCCATGGTGAATCTGAAAAAGCGCCCAAGAAAATTACGCTGAAGCGGAAAACACTTAGCACGCTGAAAGGGCCTTCTTCCCAGGGAAAGAAAACGGTTAACGTTGAGGTGCGTAAAAAGCGCACCTACGTGAAGCGTGACCAGGAAGCGCCTGAGGAAGAAGTTGTAGAAGCCGAGGTAGAGGTGGCACCGGAGCCGGAGGTAGAAGTCGCCCCGACCCCGGTAGCGGAAGATCCTGCACCCGTTCAGGATGCCAAGGACCTCGATCCGGAAGTTCTGCGCCAGCAGGCTGCCGAGAAGCGTCAGAAGCAGGAAGAAGCGGAGCGCCTGGAGCGCGAAGCTGCCGCCAAAGCGCGTGCAGAGGAAGCCGCACTGAAAGCTGCGGCCGCTGAAAAAGCCGCTGCCGCTGACACTGCTGACAAGGGCGCGGCGCGTCCGAAGCGACTCCATGAGGCGCCCAAGCAGGAAGCCGACCGCTTTGCAAAGAAAAAGGCAGGGCGCAGCGATCGCCCCGGCGAGCAGGTGCGCGGCAAGCAACGCGGCCACAATCTTTCTATAAACCAGCTGGACGCTGCAGAACGCGGCATCGTCAGGCGCCGTGGGTCGCGCAAGAAGTCTGTTTCGCGCACCCATGAAGAGCATGGCAAGCATGGCTTTGAGATGCCGACGGAGCAGCGTGCTCATGAGGTAGCGCTGGGCGACAACATCAGCGTCGGCGATCTCTCCCAGCAAATGTCCGTTAAGGCGGGCGTGGTCATTAAAGAGCTTATGAAGCTGGGCGTGATGGCTACCATCAATCAGATCGTTGATCAGGACACCGCTATTCTGGTGATTGAGGAGCTGGGTAACAGCTACAAGATCGTCAGCGAAGATGCCTTGGAAGAGAAGCTGGTTGAAACTCTGGCGCAGCATGAAGGCACCGATCAGCCGCGCGCTCCAGTCGTAACCGTAATGGGTCACGTCGATCACGGTAAAACATCGCTACTCGACTATATTCGCAAGACCAAAGTGGCAGACGGTGAGGCTGGCGGCATTACCCAGCACATCGGTGCCTACCACGTTGAAACGGGCCACGGCATGATCTCCTTCCTGGATACACCGGGACACGCGGCCTTTACAGCCATGCGTGCACGCGGTGCCAAGAGCACGGATATCGTGATTCTGGTGGTTGCGGCGGACGATGGTGTTATGCCGCAGACTGAAGAAGCCGTGCTGCACGCCAAGGCGGCTGAAGTGCCGTTGATCGTGGCGGTTAACAAGATCGATAAAGAAGCTGCGGACCCTGATCGTGTCCGCAATGAGTTAGCAGCAAAAGACGTTATTCCTGAGGCCTGGGGTGGTGACACGCAGTTCATCAATGTTTCCGCGCACGAGGGTACAGGCGTGGACGATTTGCTGGACGCTGTTCTGCTACAGGCAGAATTGCTCGAGCTACAGGCACCTACGGATGTTCCCGCTCAAGGTCTGGTGATTGAATCTCGCCTGGATAAAGGCCGCGGCTCTGTGGCCTCCGTGCTTGTGCAAAGCGGCACCTTAAAGCAGGGCGATATTGTCCTTGCCGGCGTTCAATACGGCCGCGTGCGCGCCATGTTGGATGAGAATGGCCAGGCAATTGAGGAGGCGGGTCCGTCAATACCGGTCGAGATCCTGGGTCTTGATGGCACACCCGATGCAGGCGATCCCTTCGCCGTCGTCGAAAGTGAGAAGCGTGCCCGCGAGATCGCCATGTTCCGTCAGGAAAAGCTGCGTGATACGCGTATGCAGCGCCAGCAGGCTGCCAAGCTGGACAACATGTTTGAAAGCATGACGGCCGGCGAGAAGCGCACCCTGAACGTTGTGGTTAAAGCTGACGTACGTGGTTCTCTGGAAGCCTTGCAATCCGCGCTGCTAGATTTGGGCAACGATGAAGTCGATGTGAACATCGTCTCGTCCGGCGTAGGCGGTATTGCCGAGACCGACGTGACTTTGGCAATGACGGCGAATGCAGTGATCTTTGGCTTCAACGTGCGTGCCGATAATTCCGCGCGAAAGCTGGTTGAAGAGGAAAGCCTGGACCTGCGCTATTACAACGTCATTTACGACTTGATCGACGACGTGAAGCAAGCCCTGAGTGGCATGCTGGCGCCCGAGCTGCGTGAAGAAATTGTGGGCATCGCCGAAGTGCGTGAAGTGTTCAGTTCCCCCAAGCTTGGCCAAATTGCGGGCTGTATGGTGATAGAGGGAACGGTATACCGCTCCAAGCCTATTCGTGTACTTCGCGATAACGTGGTGATTTACGAAGGCGAACTGGAATCCTTGCGCCGCTTTAAAGACGATGCCAACGAAGTCAAAAAAGGCATTGAGTGTGGTATCGGCGTGAAGAACTATAACGACGTTCAGCCCGGTGACCAGATTGAAGTCTTTGAGGTCAAGGAATTTGCGCGCACTCTTTGAGGCGCGCATGACTCCCGCTTTGGCACTCGTCTGATGGCTCGTGATTACCAGCGCACCGATCGTGTAGCGGATTTCCTGCGTCAGGAGCTGGCTGTGCACATACAGCAGCAGATGCGCGACCCGCGCGTTGCCATGGTCAGCATAACGGACGTCGAAGTCAGTCGAGATCTCGGTCACGCCAAGGTTTTCTATACGGTGCTGGGCAAAGATGATGCACAGGAAGCAAAGGAAGTTACCGAGACGCTCAACAAGGCTTCGGGGTTTCTTCGCAGTCAGTTGTCAAAAGACAGTACCCTGCGCACCATCCCGACGCTACGCTTTGCCTTTGATGAAAGCGTCGGTCGCGGGCGACATTTGGAAGCGCTGATCGAGCGCGCTGTCTCGAACGATGGGGCTGGCGAATCAGTGCAATCCGCAGAACAAGAGCCAGTGTCAGGAGACGGTGCGGAGCACGACGGGAATGTTCCGCGATGAGCGGCCAGAGTCAGCAGCGGTCGGCGCGGCAACAGACGAAACGGGTTCGCAGACCCGTCAATGGCATTTTGGTGCTCAACAAGCCACTCGGTATCAGCTCCAATCAAGCCCTGCAGGCCGCCAAGCGCTGCTTTAATGCTGCCAAGGCTGGACATACCGGCAGCCTTGATCCTCTGGCCACGGGTGTTTTGCCGCTCTGCTTTGGCGAGGCCACCAAGTTCTCGCAGTTTTTGCTGGATGCTGACAAGGCTTATGACAGTACTTTTGTACTGGGTGTGAGCACCGCATCAGGCGACGCGGAAGGCGAGGTTTTAGAAACACTGGATGCCAGCCACATACACGAGGATAATGTGGCCGCGCTACTGGCGACGTTTCGCGGTGAGATTGAGCAGACGCCCAGTATGTACTCGGCGATAAAGCACAACGGACAGCCGTTATACAAACTGGCCAGGAAGGGTCAGGAAGTTGATAGGAAGTCCCGGCGCGTCACGGTTCATGAATTGACTATGACGGCTTTTCGTCCAGGTGCACAGCCAGAAGTGGACGTGAGCATTCGCTGTAGCAAGGGCACCTATGTGCGCTCGCTGGCGGAGGATCTAGGTGCGGCTCTGGGCTGCGGCGGCCACGTTAGTAGGCTGCACAGAACCCAGGCGGGGCCGTTTGGCGAGGCCAATATGGTGTCCCTGGCGACCCTGGATGCACTGGCGGCGAGCGCGGCTACCGACGAGATGGACGCCCTTTTACGCCCTCTTGATTCTGCACTGGGTGCTTTGCCACTGGTGCGTGTGAGTGAAGCGGGTGGTTTCTATATTCGTCAGGGGCAGGCGGTATTAGTGCCCAACTCGCCAGTCAGCGGCATGGTGCGAGTAGGTTTGGAGTCCGGAGAGTTTCTGGGCATAGGAGAGATATTGGACGATGGGCGCGTAGCGCCGCGTCGCCTGATAGCTGAAGCTCGGCAGTAAGGCCGAGTCAGCGCGAACCTGTCTGTAAATATGCACGGGCAGGCTCTATTTAATCGACGGACGGAAACGTTCTGGGCATATTGTTAGAGGAATACATCATGGCACTTAGTGCAACTGAAAAAGCAGATATCGTAAAAGAGTATCAACTCGCCGACGGCGACACGGGTTCCCCCGAAGTACAGGTAGCCCTGCTCACTGCAAATATCCAACAACTGCAGGGGCACTTTTCGTCACACAAGCGTGACCACCACTCTCGCCGCGGTTTGATCCGCATGGTTAACCAGCGCCGGAAACTGCTGGACTACCTGAAGCGCAAAGACAGCGAGCGTTACAGCACGCTGATCAAGCGTCTTGGTCTGCGTCGATAACGTTTAGGATTCCGCCGGCCGATGTGCCGGCGGTGTCATTATTGGAATTGGAGAATTGAATGAATCCCGTCACAAAGACATTTAAATACGGTGACCAAACGGTCACCCTGGAAACGGGTCGCATCGCACGGCAAGCCACTGGCGCCGTTTTGGTAACAGTTGAAGACACCTCAGTGCTGTGCACCGTGGTTGCAGCGAAATCACAACGCCCAGGCCAGGACTTCTTCCCGCTCGGTGTTCACTACATCGAGAAGACCTACTCTGTGGGTAAAATCCCCGGCGGCTTCTTTAAGCGTGAAGCGCGTCCGTCAGAAAAAGAAACGCTGACCTCACGTCTTATCGATCGTCCTATCCGTCCGCTTTTCCCGAACGGTTTTATGAACGAAGTGCAGGTGGTGTGCACGGTGATGTCTGCAGAGTCAGAAATTGATCCGGACATTCCCGCTATGATTGGCACCTCTGCGGCGCTGGCTATTTCCGGCGTTCCGTTTAGCGGGCCGATCGGCGCAGCCCGCGTAGGCTTCACCGATCAGGACGGCTACATCCTGAACCCAACTTACTCGCAGCTCGCAGGCAGCAAGCTGGATATGGTCGTAGCTGGCACCGACGAAGCTGTTTTGATGGTGGAGTCGCAAGCTGACGAATTGAGCGAAGACCAGATGCTGGGTGCGGTGCTATTCGCCCATCAGGAAATGCAGACGGTGATCAAGGCGGTACAGGAACTCGCTGCTGAGACTGGCAAGCCGGCCTGGGAATGGTCTGCCGCGGAAGTCGATCAGGCACTGCTGCAGCAGGTTGAAGCCAGCATCAAAGCTGACCTGGGTGAAGCCTACCGCATTACCGACAAGGCAGAGCGTTACTCGCGCGTCGGCGAGCTGCGCGACAAAGTGGTTGCAGAGCTTTGCGGTGATGCAGATAGCGCACCGTCTGAAGACGACGTCAAAGACATCTTCAAGAAGATCGAGAAGACGCTGGTTCGCGAGCGCATTTTGTCCGGCGAGCCACGTATTGATGGTCGTGACAACCGCACGGTTCGTGCGATTGCCTGCGAGGTCGACATCCTGCCCAAGGCTCATGGTTCCGCCCTGTTTACCCGTGGCGAAACACAGGCCATCGGTGCCGTAACGCTGGGCTCAACTCGCGACGCGCAAATCATTGATGCGCTGGAAGGTGAACGTCGAGATCCCTTTATGCTGCACTACAACTTCCCCCCTTACTCAGTGGGCGAGGCGGGTCGTATTGGCTTCACTAGCCGTCGCGAAATCGGCCACGGCCGTTTGGCGCGTCGCGGTTTGGCTGCAGTACTGCCGAGTGAAGATCAGTGGGCATACACCACGCGCGTGGTTTCTGAAATCACTGAGTCCAATGGCTCCAGCTCGATGGCGTCAGTTTGCGTCGGCAGTCTGGCAATGATGGCGGCGGGCGTACCTCTGAAAGCGCCAGTGGCGGGCATTGCAATGGGCCTGGTTAAGGAAGGCAATCAGTTTGCCGTGCTGACCGATATTCTGGGCGATGAAGATCACCTGGGCGACATGGACTTTAAAGTTGCCGGTACGTCTAACGGCGTCACCGCTCTGCAAATGGATATCAAGATTGAAGGTATCAACGAGCAGATCATGGAGATCGCACTGGAGCAGGCACTGCACGCCCGCCTGCACATTCTGGGTCAGATGAACGAAGTGCTGGCTGAGCCGCGCACGATCGTCAGCGACAATGCGCCCAGCATGATCACCATGAAAATCGATTCCGACAAGATTCGCGACATCATCGGTAAAGGGGGGGCGACCATTCGCTCTATCACCGAAGACACCGGCGCAAGCATCGATATCGAAGACGATGGCACCGTTCACATCTTCGGTCGCGACTCTGCGGCACGGGATGCGGCGATTGCACGAGTTGAAGAGATCACCGCTGAAGCTGAAGTCGGTGAGATCTACGAAGGGCTGGTAGCACGCATTGTCGACTTCGGTGCGTTTGTCACCATCCTGCCGGGTAAAGACGGTCTGGTGCACATTTCGCAGATTGCCGAAGAGCGCGTCGAGAACGTTAGCGATTACTTGAAAGAAGGCGAAACCGTACGCGTCAAAGTACTGGACGTGGATCAACGCGGCCGCATCAAGTTGAGCATGAAAGAAGCTGCTGAAGACGCTGCCAATGGCGACGACGCAGGTGATGCACCTGAAGAGGCGGCTGAAACTGCTGAGTAAATGCGGTGGCAGCCTGCTAACAACAGGCGTAAACGGAAAAGAGGGCTCAGGCCCTCTTTTTTTATATCTGCGTAAAGTGCTGATCCGGAAATGGATTTCAGCCCGATGAGGGTTTCAAAGGGCAGCCTCCGGTAACGGCGAGTCTGTCTCGAAACTCGACAGCTTCGCGGTATAGTAGTTAAAAACTGTCGGAGCCGCTGAGACGGCGACCCCGCATGACATGAGACAAAAACTATGCGAATCGAATTTTTCTACGACCTGACTTCACCCTGGACGTACCTTGCGTTTACCGGGATTCAGCCCCTGGCTGCGCAATACGGTGCTGACATCGCGTGGCGGCCGATACTGGTCGGTGGGGTATTCAATGCGGTTAATCAGGAGCTGTATGCGAAGCGGGAAGCCGCGTTTGAAAATGAACGCCAGCTCAAGCAAATGCTGAAGGATCTTGGCGACTGGGCACGCTTGCGCGGCATTGATTTGAATTGGCCCAGCTTTCATCCTGCTAACGCTGTGAAATGCATGCGAGGATGTTTTGTTGCCGAGGCTGCAGGCGTTCTGGTGCCTTATAGCAAGGCCGTATTCGAGGCCTACTGGGGGCGCTGCGAGGACGTATCAGACGAGAGCGTTTTAGGCGCAATAGCGGCTTCAGTAGGGCTTGATGGAGACGCGTTCCTGGCATCAATACAGCAGCAAGACATTAAAGATCAGCTGCGCGCCAATACCGATGAACTTATTGATCGCGGCGGCTTTGGTTCGCCCACAGTATTCCTCAATGGAGACGATATGTACTTTGGCAACGACAGGCTGCCACTGGTTGAGGCCGCCCTGTCCCGCGACGCGTCCTAACGGTTTGCGCGGTTCTCGATAAGATCGTCGACCACGCTTGGCTCTGCCAGCGTTGAGGTATCGCCCAAACTCCCCAACTCGTTTTCTGCGACCTTGCGCAGAATACGGCGCATGATTTTGCCCGAACGCGTTTTGGGCAACGCGGGTGCCCACTGAATAACGTCAGGCTTGGCGATGGGGCCAATCTCTTGCACGCAGAGGGCGACCAGTTCCTGCTTTAGATCATCGCTGGGTTCCACGCCGGACATCGGCGTCACGTAGCAATATATGCCCTGGCCTTTGATGTCGTGGGGATAGCCAACCACGGCTGCCTCAGCGATGTTTTCATGTAGTACCAGAGCGCTTTCGACCTCCGCTGTTCCCATCCTGTGTCCGGATACATTGAGCACGTCATCGACTCGCCCGGTAATCCAGTAGTAGCCGTCTTCGTCACGCGCCGCGCCATCGCCGGTGAAGTAATAGCCGGGGTAGTTGCTGAAATAGGTATCAATCATGCGCTGATGATCGCCGTAGACCGATCGTATCTGACTGGGCCAACTGGCCTTGATCACCAGATATCCTGAGCCTGCGCCTTCAATCTCATTGCCCTGTTCATCCAACAAGGCAGGCTGCACCCCGAAGAAGGGCACACTGGCAGAGCCGGGTTTAAGGTCGGTTGCGCCCGGTAAAGGCGTGATCATGTGTGCGCCGGTTTCAGTCTGCCACCAGGTGTCAACAATAGGGCATCGTGAGTCTCCGACCACGCGGTAGTACCACTCCCAGGCCTCAGGATTGATGGGCTCTCCCACCGACCCCAGCAGTCTTAAGGAAGATCTCGAGGTGCTTTTCACCGGCTCGTCGCCCAGCGCATGAAGTGCGCGTATTGCGGTCGGCGCTGTATAGAAAATGCTGACCTGGTGTTTGTCGCACACTTCCCAGCAGCGGGCGCCGGTGGGGTAGGTAGGCACGCCTTCGAACATCAATGTGATGGCGCCGCAGGCCAGTGGACCGTAGACGATATAGCTGTGCCCTGTGACCCAGCCGACATCTGCCGTACACCAATACACCTCACCTTCCTGATAATCGAAGGTGTACTTGAAGCTCATTGCTGCCTGCAGCAGGTAGCCACCGGTGGTATGCAGCACGCCCTTGGGTTTGCCGGTGGAACCTGAGGTGTACAGGATAAAGAGAGGGTCCTCTGAATCCATGCTCTCGGGCTCGCAGGCAAGCGGTTGCTCCGCAGTGAGGCTGTCGTACCAGATATCACGATCTGTTTCCCAATTGATGTCGCTGCCGGTTCGCTTCACGACAACACAGCTGTGTACCTGCGGACACCCTGCCAATGCCTTGTCAGCATTTGCCTTCAACGGGATCTTTTTGCCGCCGCGCAGGCCTTCGTCTGCGGTGATCAGCACCCGGCAGTCGGCATCCAGAATGCGGTCTTTAAGCGCCTCTGGGGAGAAGCCCCCAAAGACAACAGAGTGCACTGCACCGATACGTGCGCAGGCAAGCATCGCGTAGGTAGCTTCAGGAATCATGGGCATATAGATGCACACTCGGTCGCCTTTGCCGACGCCGCGAGCGCGCAAACCGTTGGCGAGCTTGCACACCGCATTGTGTAAGTCTTGATAGCTAATATGTTGCTGCTCGCTCGGGTCATCACCCTCCCAGATGATTGCCGTCTGTTCGGCTCGCGTTGGCAGGTGTCGATCGATGCAGTTCGTGCTGACGTTGAGCTTGCCACCGGTGAACCAGCTTGCCGATCCATCGTGGAAATCGTATTCACAGACGCTGGTCCAGGGCTGGTCCCAGCTTAGAAAAGCCAGCGCCTGCTCCGCCCAGAATCTGTCCGGGTCTTCAACGGAATGCTGGTACATCCGCGCATATCGCTCTGCGGTAATGTGGGCGCTGGCTTTGAATGAATCGGGTACCGGATGAACGGGAAATTCCTGCATGAGACGTAACCTGTTAATGCTGATGTAGTCGCAATTTTATTGCTCAATACGCAATTATGCGCATAGGGCGTTTTGCATAGCATAACGGTCGCGTAGCCATGTCGCCACGGTAGTCTCAGCAGTGCTAGCTATGTGGGGTCTGCGAATAATTAAGAGGGTGGCAGGTACATAGAGAACGCGCTTGTCGGCCGGTGATGGGACAGGATAACGATATGAAGTAGAGGTTATTTCAGTGCCGGTAAGTCTGCTGGTGCATCGGATAGCAGGCCTGATGCCATATCTAATGACAGGTCTGATGGCAGGTTTAACAGTGGAGTCGATACGGAGAAGCAAGCGGACGCCAGCCCGGGCTGGCGCTGCGCGCCTTACTGCGAGGCCAGCATACCCCAATCGGATACCGGGTTAAGCGCTAGACGCACGTTATCAATGAGCCGTGGTTTGCCGAGATACGCTGCCGCAAGGATGGCGACTTCTTCAGTGCTGTCGGTCACCTCATCTAGCGTCCGGGCATCGCGAATCTGGAAATAGTCTGGTCGGAAGCCTGCTTCTGTGAGCTTTGAGGCCGCGCGAAGTTCAAGTTCCAGATAGTTGTCAAAGCCGCAGGCGATGGCCTCACGAACTTCCATCAAAATCTGGTTTAAGACAGGTGCAGTGGCGCGTTGTGCTTCAGTGAGATAACCATTGCGTGAGCTCAGTGCCAGGCCATCAACCGCGCGCGCCGTGGGCACGCCCACGATGTCGATCGGCATACACAGGTCCTTCACCATTTTTCGGATAATAGACAGCTGCTGAAAGTCTTTCTCACCGAAAACCGCCACATCGGGTTGCACGATATTGAAGAGCTTGGTGACCACGGTTGTCACGCCCGTGAAATGCCCAGGTCGACTGGCGCCACACAGGGTTTCAGACAATTCCGGCACCACAACCGCGGTCTGCACGCCCAGACCTTCGGGGTAGATTTCTTCCGCGTTGGGTGCGAACAAGATGGGAACGCCCTCGGCGAACAGCTTTTCCTTGTCGGCCATCAGCGTGCGGGGGTAAGCGTCCAGATCTTCGCCGGCACCAAACTGCATAGGATTGACAAAGATGCTGACAACCACGACATCGCAGCGCTCTCGCGCTTTGCGAACGAGTTCAAGGTGTCCTTCGTGCAGATTGCCCATGGTGGGTACGAAGGCAACCGTATGACCTTTGCGACGCTCGTCGCGCAGGGCACTTTGAAGCTGTGCGTTACTGGTATATGTCCGCATGCGTGGCCTCTCTCAAAGCTCTTTTGGCTGCGTAGGTTCCTCCTGGAGAGGAACTTTTTGAGCGCGCCTTGTATCTGACGTGCTCCCGGAACGTTCTAATTCAAAATCTGTCTTCCAAACCTATTACGTTCCACTGCGGGTGCATCGTTGGTTCGGTCTGACGATAAGCCCATCAACACTTCCGGTATGATGCGGCTTACTCGGTGCGGCGTGTTACATGCCGCTTACGCCTTCCTTTTTTACTACATGTGTTACTGCATGTTCTGACTTTCTTATCAGGGCCATTGCCGATAAAGCGTGCTATTTCTTAGCCCCATGTATCCCTTACCGAGCATCGTCGCGGTGTTATCGATAACGTCTGAAAACGTCCTTAATACTCCGCTCAGATGCCCTGCGCAGTGTTGGCGCATTGGTACTTTTACCCATTTTGGGAAGGCGAGTATGCCCCAGCCATAGCGGGTGGGCAACGGCTTTTCACGAATTATTCATGCCTTTTTGTTACCAAAAGAAGCAGACTTATGCATTAGAGAGCGCGGGTGTTACCAAAAGCAATAACGTAAGTGCTTACTAACGACGTATGCCATGGTGTACAAGGCTGGTGCATAAACGCGTTGAAAGGCAGCGGATCCCTGCAAAGGCGGCGCAGAGTCGCACTACCTGCCCGGGAGCGCTATCGTAGGGAAGAGCTAGCTATAGCTGTGTTTAGGCTGGGGGTAGCTGCCGTCTTTAACGGCGTCAACGAAGGCTTTCAAGGCTGCTTGTACGCTGGGCTGTCCATCGAGAAAGTTTTCGACAAAGCGCGGCGCATGATCACCGAGACCAAGCAGGTCGTGCATCACCAGTACCTGTGCATCGGTACCCGGCCCCGCGCCTATGCCTATTACCGGTATCTCCAGCTTGCGGCTGATGTCTGCCGCCAAATCCGTTGGTACGCACTCCAGCACCAGCAGCGAGGCACCGGCATCCTGAATCTCTATCGCATCGGCGAGGATGCTTTTGGCGCCTTTCGGAGTTCGTCCCTGAACGCGGTAGCCGCCGAAAACGTTAACTGACTGCGGCGTCAGCCCCAGGTGCGCACAAACCGGAATACCGCGCTCGACCAGACAGTTAATGGTGTCGCTCAGCCAGGTACCGCCCTCCATTTTGACAAGGTGACCACCCGCTTGCATAAGCCGGGTCGCATTGCTGAGTGCCTGCTCTGTGGTCCCGTAAGACATGAAAGGCATGTCCGCCATAATGAGCGCGCCGCCGTTGCCGCGCGCGACGCTCGCGGTGTGATAGACCATGTCATCGACCGTTACCGGCAGCGTATCGCGGTGGCCTTGCAGAACCATTCCTAGCGAATCACCCACCAGCATGGTTTCTGCTCCGGCCTCGGAAATCAGCCGCGAAAACGTCGCGTCATAGGCGGTAATACAGCAAAACTTTTCACCGGCCTGCTTTAGGTCCCGCAGTGTATTGATCGTGACATTGTTCATGCGAGCCTCGACTCCTGAGCAGCCCTTGTACTAACTAGTGTTCTTTCCAGTCCGGCGTCTCGACTCGGCGACCGGAGTAGACCGTTCTGGCCTGTCATCTGTGCGGCTTGAGCCCGAATAAAACCAGCCCGTTGCTTACGTATCCGTCGCCTATATAAAGGTTGGGTTGAAATAATGGCGACCGTTGCGAATGTCCAACAAGTAGTCGACGAGATGCTGGTAATCCCGTTCGCTATTGACCAAATCGATCTCACTGGCATTTACGATCAACAACGGCGCGCCATCGTAATATAGAAAAAATTCGCTGTACACTTCGTTCAGCGACTCCAGATAGTCCCGATCAATGCGCTGTTCGTAGTTGATACCGCGCGATTCGATGCGCGAAAGCAGTA
Source organism: Cellvibrionales bacterium (assembly GCA_043585095.1). Classification (GTDB taxonomy): domain Bacteria; phylum Pseudomonadota; class Gammaproteobacteria; order Pseudomonadales; family Halieaceae; genus JANQIO01. Next base: position 2,590,946 of record CP121321.1, on the reverse strand, counting down.
CATCGGTTGAGGCCTGCAGGTAGATCACCAGATCCGGTTTGGGTGCGTCGATGGTGAGCTGCTGGAAGACTTTCTCGTATAACTCGTATTCGTCACTATCGAGATTTATGCGTGCAAACAGCGGGTCTTTCTCGATCAAAAAATCAGCGACACGCACGGGCTCAAAGATATCCGATTGCCGCAGATCCTGTATTTGTTGTGCCCGTTGAAACAAAAAGAACAGCTGCGTCGCCAGAGCGCCCTGACGCCGGTTTTGATAGAAGCGCTCAAGGAAGGGGTTGTCCTCGGCCTGCTCCAGCAACGCTTGATAATTGAAGGTATCGGCAAGTCGATTTGCCAGCGTGGTTTTGCCGACGCCAATTGGACCTTCAATAGCGATAAAGGAAGGGGGTGTACGCCCTTTCAGGTCTACGCCCATGCGATTGCTGTCCTGACTCTCTACGCTCACGTTGTTCTCCTGACAGGGCGTGGCGGTGCGTCTGGACCCTCTTTGTAAGCTCTATTTCGCATCATAAATGCCTCACAAAGGGCTCTCGGTCTGCTGTCTCCGACAAATCCAGTAAGAGGCGCGTGGGATTGCGGGCGGTGCGCGGCGTGCAGGCTGACAATAATGCCGCAAGTGAGCGCCCACAGGGAAGCGTCAAGGCAGGCGCGATGTCATGTAGAGGTTGCAGTACGAAGTCTCTCTCGGCCATGCGCGGATGCGGGATGGTCAGTCGTTGACTGCTGCGTTGCAGATCGCCGAATAACAGCATATCCAGATCCAGTGTGCGCGCTGCCCAACGAACACCGCGCTCCCGGCCGTATTCTGTCTCAATAGCTTGCAGATGAGTGAGCAACTCTTCCGCGTCCAGCGCGGTTTCCAACGCGGCCACCATATTCAGATAATCTGGCTGTTCGCCCGGGCCTATGGCTGGGCTTTCGTATGCAGGCGAGAAGGCGTTAACGCGAGACTTCGGAAGTGCGTGAAGTGCCGTCACCGCACCACTTAAAATCTCGCGAGACTCACCCAGATTGCTACCCAGGGCGATGAAGGCCGTGGTCATTGCGGACGCTTGCGACGCCGGCGCCGGCGCTTGGGGCGCGCCGCGCTGTCTTCATCGTGGCTGGTATCCGGCTGGATATCAGGGTGCTGCTCTTGCAACTCGGTCCAGTACTTGCCGAGCCCGTCGAGATCCTCGCCGGACTGCTCGCGTAGCAGAAGAAAATCATAGGCTGCGCGAAACCGGCGGTGCGACAGTAACTTGGTGGCACCCCGGCCGCGGCGTTTGACCAGGCGAAGCTGAAAGTCCCAAATCTCTCGCATAGGCGCGGTGAAACGCCTGGGTATGGCTATGTGGTGGAGCTGCTCCATCAGTAGCGACTGGCCCGCCTCGGCCAGCGCTTCCGGGGTGTCCATACCATTATCTTCGAGACTCTTGCGTAGCTCTACCACTGGAGGCCAAAGCAGCGCTGCCAAAATGAAGGCTGGCGTTACCGGTTTGCCGGCGGCGATGCGGTCGTCAGTAGACTGCATGGCGGCTTCTATTAAGGCAATGGCGCGGGATGACTCCTCGAGCTCACCAGCCGTAGCGGGGAAAAGATGCTCCAGTAACTCGAACTTCACCAGCAGCTGGAAAGTGCGCAAGGCGTAGCCGGCCATGAAAAGCTTGAGTATTTCGTCGAACAGACGCGCAGCCGGCACCGCCTCGAGCATATGGGCGAGGCCCGCGATCGGCGCTGCTGTAGATTCGGCGATACTGAAGTCGAGCTTGGCGGCAAAGCGAACCACGCGCAGCATTCGTACCGGATCCTCACGATAGCGTTTGTCCGCGTCGCCTATGATTCGAATTTCCCGCTGCTCCAGATCACGCAGCCCATCCAGATAGTCGTATACGCAAAAATCTGAGCTGGAGTAATACAGCGCGTTGACGGTCAGGTCTCGTCTGGCAGCGTCTTCTTCGAGGCTGCCATAGACGTTGTCTCGCAACAGCATGCCGGAGTCACTCTGCCTGGATGCGGGCTTTTTATTACCGGCCCTTCTGTTACCAGATTGATCGTCGTCTGCATCCTCCGCGTCGTCGTCTGCGATGTCGTGATGACCTCTGAACGTTGTGACCTCGATGATCTCTCTGCCAAAGCGCACGTGAACGATCCGAAAGCGGCGGCCGATGATGCGAGAATTGCGGAACAGGCCGTGTACTTCTTCTGGGGTGGCATCCGTTGCGATATCAAAGTCTTTGGGTAGCTCACCCAACAACAGGTCGCGCACAGCGCCGCCCACTAGATAGGCCTGGAAGCCCTGACTGGTAAGCCGGGACAAAACCTTCAGTGCACTGTCGCTTATATTCTTGCGGGATACAGGATGGGCGTCCCGAGGGATTCGGGTTGCGGCCTCACTAGCGGATGTCATGGATAAATAAGTGCTCCAGCAAAGCTGGCAAGTTTACCACACGCATGGCGTCGCGAGCACCGTTCAGCGCATGGGCTCTCTGTGCAGCTTCTGGAAGCCAGTCGGTAGCATCAAGTCTGTCACAGCAGCGTGCAAAAAATAACGATGATGGGGAAAACAAGGTTTTCCCCATCCAGGTCTCACAACGGAGTCTTATTCTTAGTTATCGGATTGTTATTGTTAGTATCTGGTTGGTGACGCTGTCTACTTTGCAGTCAGCCTCACCGAAATCTATGCCGAGATAGCGTCGTGGGTTCCGGGTGACCGGCTCGCACGTCAGGCGGCTATTTTGCGGACAAAAATTTGCGGACAAAAATTTGCTTACAAAAAGCCTAATCGGCCCATTCTCGCACTAAACCGGTGCGCTGCTCTCTCAACTCGTATTGCTCGCGATTAATAATGCCTCAGCAGGCAAGCAACCTATTCGGTGCGCATGCTTAACACGATCGTTCCTTATACAAGGCGTTAAAAGCCTAGCGCAGCGTTATGCAGCGTCATAAAGATTCGGTAAACGTGGAAAAAGTCGCGAGAGTCTTATGAACGAAGGGGAAAACAATGTTTTCCCCATCCAGGTCCATAGTTAGTGCTTTTATTATTATTACTGCCAGATTGTTATTTTTATTGTTCAGGCTGACAGGGTTATAGCAGGCGGCGTGCCAACTAAGCCAATAATCAATAAAAACAATAACTTAGAGAAATTGCAGGGAGAGGATAAAGGGCCGGAAAAGAGGTTACGTTACCTATCTACCCCCATTTAAGTAACGAGGTTTGGAAACGGTAACGCCCTTTTTCGGTGCTGACCTAGCCAGACTTTGCCTGTTTTCCGTGCGCCGCCCGTTTCCCGGAGCCTTTCTTGCGTGGGATATCGAATCGCTGTCGGCGCTCCCAAAGGCATTTTCGGCTGACGCCTAGCTTCTGTGCCAACTCAGTCTCACTCATCGAGTCTTGATGCTCCAGCACAAAGCGTTGGAAATAATCTTCCAGTGACAGGTCTTCCGGCGGATCGTAGTTGTTGGCCACGCGCGAGGCGCCGCTGGATGTTGTTTCACTACTGCGTCCACGCAGTTGGCTCACTTTTACCAGCTCCAGATCGATACCCAGCAATTCATTATCAATCTCTTCGCTGCTGCTTAAAATCAAAGCGCGCTCTACCGCGTTCTCAAGCTCGCGGACGTTTCCCGGCCATGTGTAGGTTGTGATAGCTTGAATCGCCTTGGGCGAGAAGTGGCGATTGCCTTTATTCAGTTCGGCTGCGCGTTTGGTGAGAATAAACTCGGCTAGTTCAAGAATGTCTTTGCCGCGGTCTCGCAGCGGCGGCAGCAGCAGGCGCATTACGTTAATGCGATAGAACAAATCCTGGCGGAACTTCCCCTCTGTAGATAGCTGCTGCAGATCGCGATGGGTGGCGCAGATAAGTCGGACATCGACTTTGCGAGACTCCACGGATCCAATTCGGCGGATCTCACCTTCCTGAATAAACCGTAATAGTCGAGCCTGCGCTTCAACGGGTAACTCGCCGATCTCATCCAAAAATAGTGTGCCACCATCTGCAGCCTCGATCAGGCCAGTGCGATTGGTGTTCGCGCCGGTAAACGCGCCCTTTTCGTATCCAAATAGCTCTGACTCAATCAGTGTTTCGGGGATCGCAGCGCAGTTTACCGATATCAGCGGCTTTTCAACGCGCAAGCTATGGTCATGGATGCTGCGAGCAACCAGCTCTTTACCGGTTCCGGTTTCACCCAGCACTAAAACTGTGGCGTCGGTGGGGGCTACTTTGCGCAGATGATCGAATAGCGTAACCATTTCAGAACAGTGGCCTACGAAGCCTTTCACCGAGGGTTCATGCGATGTCTTTCCAGGCTTCGGCGCAGGGCTATCCTTGCGGCTCTGTCGGTCCGCCAGGATACGGCTGACGGCTGTGATCATGTCATTGTGGTCAAAGGGCTTGGCTATATAGTCGACCGCGCCCATGCGCATAGAGTCGACGGCCGAGCGCAGGCTGGCATAGCTGGTCATTATCAGCACCGGTACATCGCCGGCCTGATTGATCAGCTCAGTACCCGGGGAACCAGGCAGGCGCAGGTCGCTGATTATCAGATCGAAGTCCGCTAGATTCTTCTGCACTGCTTCGGCAACGGATCCCGCTTCGACGACGTTGTAGTCGTTGCGTTCCAGTAAGCGGCGCAACGCGGAACGGATGACGGATTCGTCTTCAACTATGAGAATGTCTGCAGAAGCCACGTATTGCTACCTCAAGTGTTACCAATGGGTATCTACTACACAACATACCTTCTCAACCCCTGCTTGGCTACTGCCTGTAGATCCGGGCAGCACGCGGGTGTCACTGGTATTCAACCCCATACTCGGCAAGGCTCAGGCTCACCGTAAAGCGCGTGCCACGTCCGTTGCGCCTTGGGCTTTGCAGTTGAATGCGCCCGCCCAGGCTCTCCAGAATGCTGTAGACCAAAGACAATCCCAGCCCCGTGCCCTCGCCAGGCTCCTTGGTGGTAAAAAAGGGATCGAAGACCTGGCCCTGGGATAGCTCAGGAATACCGACGCCGTCGTCTGAGACACTAATCAATAGTTCGCCATGTTCTTCAGTGGTTTCGATGTCCACATGGCCGCCAGGCTCACTGGCATCGCGTGCATTACTTAACAAGTTGATAAAGACCTGCAGCAAGCGTTGGCTTTCGGCCAACACCAGTTGCTCTCGGTTACAGCCATTGTTGAACATCACCGTCTTGGCACTGCGATCCAGCTCCAGCAGGTGCACGGCTTCATCAATGCAGTCTGCTACGTTGACTGCCTGCAGGTTGGTGGGCTCTACCACGTCCAGGCCAGTATGGGAAAAGTTCACCAGTGACTCGACGATGCGGGTTATGCGGTCGGTCTGCTTCAGAATGGTTCCGGCCGCATCCGGCACGGCTTCGATATCCTCTTCAACGGCCAGATTCTGTGCAAGGCAGGCAATGCCGGTAACGGGGTTGCCGATCTCGTGGGCCACCCCCGCGGCGAGACGACCGATGGCCGCCAGGCGCTCGCTGTGCATCAATTCTTGCTCCAGAATTTCGTAGTCGGTGAGGTCCTCAACCACAATGACCTCGTCCTCTCGAAGGCCAGAGGATGATTCAACTGCGGCCCGATGCAGGCTAATCCAGCGGCCCCGTGTCCCCGGTTCCGGCAGATGCAATTTGTGCTCCACGGTTTTCCCGGACTCCACAAAGCGCTGCAATAATCCAGACCAGCCCGAAGGCAGTGCGCTCAAATAGGAACCCACAATGTCTTCGCTGCGCACGCCGGTGGTGTTCTCCATCGCGCGGTTCCACATCAGTATTTCGCCGTCTAAGCCCAGCGCAAGCACGCCGATGGGTAGATCAAGCAGGGTTTCCCGGTGGTAGCGTCGCAGGTTGTCGATATCAGCTGCCAGGCCAGTAAAGCTGCGCTGCTCGCTGTCCAGCAGGCGTTCTATCAAACTGATGTCTTCGCTGGTCTGCGGTGTATCGAGCTGCCAGGGAATGCAACGCTGCATGATGTCGAACGCCACCGCAGGCCCCAGCAAACCTGACAGATTTGCCTCGATACGGTCACGCAACTGTCGCAGGGCGTAGGGACGTGTTTCGGTTGCCTGGAGGTTTAAATCTTTTAGCGCGCGCTCAAGTTCGGCGTCTGCGGCGGCGTTGCCCAGCGTGATGGCTAGCTTGTCTCGAAAGGCATTGGCGTCGCGCAATCCCAGGGTTCGCCGAATAGGGCGAACCAGGTCATCCATAGAGCAGATTTCGGCACTGGCGGCTTCTTCAGCCGTGGTAGGTGTCAGTAGTGACACCACGACGAGCAGGGCAAGATTGACCGCCAGCGAGCCGATACCTACGGCCGTCCAGGAGGCGTTGCCGTCGCCTATCCATGTTGACATCAGCAAGCCGGAAGCGGTGTCAGTACCACCCAGTAGCGGTATCACGATCGCGATCAACCAGGTGGTGAAGCCAGCCAACAGACCGGCAGACAGCCCCAGCCGGTTGGCGCGCGGCCAGTACAGTGCGGCGAGCACGCCTGGGAGAAATTGCAGGGTGCCGATGAAAGCGGCCAGTCCCAGGTCCACTAACATCTCGCCGGCGCTAACCGCCTGGCAGAATACGTAGCCCGCCGTCACGATGGCGGCAATGAGTACGCCCCGCGCCCAGTTGAGTTGCGCATAGATGTCGGCGGCCGATTGCAGGCTTTTTTCGCCGCGCAGTCGAAGCGGCAGCACCAAATGCTTCAAGCACATATTTGCCAGCGCCAGTGTGCTAACGATAATCACGGCGCTGGCGGCTGACATGCCGGCCAGAAAGGCGGTAAGCGAGAACCCTCGTGATCCTGTCTCGAGTCCTACTGCCAACGCGCTGTATACCTCAGGAAGCCTGTGCGCATTGGTCTCGTTCAACTGCATCGCCGCCCAGGTAATAGGTAATATTGGCAAGCTGAGTAGCAGGAGATAGCTGCTCAGTCCCCAGCTTGCCATGCGCAGGCGCGGCCTGTCGGGGCCTTCGCTGAATGCCATATGAAAAATGTGCGGCATGGTTAGCGCACCGGCAAAAAATATCAGTAGCAGCGCATGGGCGGAATCCTGGCGCAGAGGACTTCCCATCATTTCAATTGCGCCAGGATGCTGCTGAAGCCAGACGTTAAGGCTGACCGGGCCATCGAATACACCGTAAAGCGCGTACAGCCCCAGTGCCAGCATGGCCAGCAGCTTCACCAGCGATTCGAAAGCGATGGCGGTCACCAGTCCATCGTGACGTTCCTCGGGTTTTAAGCGTCGCGTGCCAAAATAGACAGCAAAGGTGGCGATTAGCAGACAGAACACCACAGTCAAAACGTCATCAATTCGGGTGAGATGAGGCCGGCCTGGCCGGTGACCGCTCATAAGGTGCACGGCGTCTGTAATCACCTGGACTTGCAGCGCCAGCAAGGGAAGCATGGCCATTAACAAGGTCAGCGTTACCAGCGCGCCTACTCGAGGGCTGCGGAAACGAAAGGTCAGCAGATCGGCGAGCGAGCTCAACTGGTAGAGTCGACATATTCGCATTACCGGAAACATGAGCAGCGGGGAAAGCAGCAGCATCAGGCTGATACCGGTGTAATACAGCAGGAATCCATAGCCAAACTGACCGGCGAGCTCCGAGGCGCCGTAGATCGCCAGGCCGCCAGCAATAACGCCAAGTGATAGCACATAGATCGCAGGATGGTTGATCAGCCTGGGTGGCAACTTGTTACTGTCTGCTAGCCAGCCCACGGCGAATAAAAGCACGAGATAGCACAGCATGCTGCCGACAAGTTCTGGCGCGCTAAAGGTCATCGCGAAAGTCCGATCGGCTGTTCCACCACGCCAGTACGATGATCAACAGCCAGATCAAGTAGGGCCGGTACCAGGCCTCACCGCCACTCACAATCCATTCCTGCGCGGTGGGCGCAAACACAATGCCGAAGGCCAGTAACAATAAGAGAGTGCGATTGATATACACAGCGCGATGGTATCAGGAGAGACTGTGCGCAGGTATCGCCATGGTTTTCGGTATGGCATCCAGCGACCAGTGCGTTACGGCCCATTTCAGTACGGCGTCTATATTGCGGCATGAGCACGGTGGGTCAGGCTGAGCCAGAAAGCGCAACGCCAGCCGCAGGTTTTCCACTGCCTGTTTTGCCTCTACCGGCGCGGCGTGTGTCTGCTTGCTGAGTTTCTGGCCCTCAGCGTTGCACAGCACTGGCAGGTGCGCATAACCGGGCGTTTTCAGCATTAAGTGGCGCTGTAAGGCGATCTGTCGGGGTGTTGAGTCATACAAGTCGCTACCGCGGATGACGTCTGTAATGCCCTGGTATGCATCGTCCAGTACCACGGCGAGTTGGTAGGCAAACAGGCCGTCCCGTCGTTTTATAACAAAGTCACCAGAGCCGGTGTCCAAATCACAGTGTAAGGGGGATTGAATAGCATCTTCGACGCTGACCGGAGGCATGTCGCTCACGTTCAGCCGCACCGCGCTGTCGACTTCAGGGCCCAAGTGCAGGCTTCTGCAGCGACCGTCGTAAACGCCGCCCATAGCGCTGATGTCGGCGCGGCTGCAGCGGCAGCGATAGGCGCGACCGTCGGCAATCAGCCTATCTACTGCAGCTTGATATGCATTATGACGTTGGCTTTGTTGTAAAACCTCACCATCCCAGAACAGGCCGTGGTCACGGAGTGAGCGCAGGATTGAAGTGGTCGCCCCGGGCATTTCCCTGGGCGGGTCCAGATCTTCGATACGCAGCAGCCACTGGCCCGCCTGAGCGTGAGCATCACAGTAGCTTGCGAGAGCACAAACAAGAGAGCCCAGATGAAGTGGGCCGGTCGGTGAGGGCGCAAAGCGCCCTACATAGCGCTTAGCCGTGTTCCTGCTTTTCCTTGATTTCGTCAAGGGTTTTGCAGTCAATGCACAGCGTGGCAGTAGGGCGAGCTTCCAGGCGCTTGACGCCTATTTCGACGCCACAGGCGTCGCAGAAGCCATAGTCGTCTGCGTCGATCCGATCGATGGTGACGTCAATTTTTTTGATCAGCTTGCGTTCGCGGTCGCGAGTGCGCAGCTCCAAACTGAACTCTTCTTCCTGCGTTGCACGGTCAGCAGGATCCGGGAAGTTGGCCGCTTCGTCTTTCATGTGCGACACAGTACGATCCACTTCTTCCATGAGCTCCGACTTCCAGGTCCGCAGAATGCTGCGGAAATGATCCCGCATCCGCTCGCTCATATACTCTTCACCGCGCTTCGTTTTATAAGGAACGAAGTTTTTGAATTCAGACGCTGAAGCCGCTTTGGATGAAGCTGCTTTTTTTGCTTTAGTGGGCATGTTGAATTCCCATCAAATTCCAGTAGGTATGCGCCCGTAATAAAAGCCCCGGGCAACCGAGGGCGGTGAAACTACCAGATTCCATACAGCGGTGCCAACAAATTTTGACAGCGCTCCAGTCCAGCTCCTTCTGGCCGGGTGCAAGGCGCAACAAAGGTGTCATATTGAACGCCTGTAGCGGTTCTACTAACAAGCCCTCAGCGGTTCTATAAAGAGCCCTCAGCGGTTTTATAAAAAGCCCTTGCGAGCAGACGCAGGTCAGTATGCTGATAGAATACTGACGCTTCATGACACCGGAATGTGTTTTGTATGATTTTCGACCCGCCCTTGATATCGGCCACTCTGCTGCGACGTTACAAGCGTTTTTTAGCTGACGTGACGCTGGATACGGGCGAACAGCTCACCGTCCATTGCCCTAACACAGGCGCGATGACAGGATGCGCCGACCCGGGTAGCCGCGTATGGCTATCCTTGAGCGACTCCAAAACGCGCAAATATCCCCATACCTGGGAGTTAGTCGACACCACAGAGGGCATCGCCTGCATCCATTCCGCCCGGGCTAACGCTGTTGTCGGCGAGGCTCTGGAAACGGGTAGAGTGCCAGCGCTGCAAGGCTATGCGCAGTGCCACAAAGAAGTGAAATATGGTGAGAAAAGTCGTGCCGACTTTCGACTGAGCGATCCAGGTCGGCCTGACTGCACGATTGAAGTAAAGTCAGTGACCCTATGCCGAACAGACGGCCTGGGGGTTTTCCCGGATGCGGTCAGTGACCGGGCGCGCCGTCATCTTGAGGAGCTATCGTTGTTGGCAGAGCAGGGGGAACGAGCCGTCATTTTCTTTTGCGTATTTCATGCGGGCATCACATCTGTGCAGCCCGCTGTGGATATTGACCCGGCCTACGGTGAAGCGCTGCAGGCTGCCACTGCGGCCGGTGTTGAGGCCATGGCCTGGCGGGCTGAGGTGTCACCGGCCGGCATCCGTTTGGCGGATGCCGTACCGGTTGAGGTCAGGCCTGCAGCGATTGGATCAGCGCCAACTGCGGAAGGAACTCAGGTATGACGCCACTATGTTAAGTGCGCGACAGCTGGCGGGGCTGGATGATTCGCATATCCATTGGCGGGAGCGGCTCGGTTTGACTCTGGCCTGTTGGGATGCATTCGATGCGTTGCAGCGTGATGCCGAGGCGGCCGGCTTCTCGCTGCGCATTGCCAGTGCATTTCGGGACTTTGAGCGCCAGCGGGCGATCTTTAATGCCAAAGCCGATGGTCACAGAATGGTGCACGATGACGCAGGTCAGATCGTGGATCTCGCTGCATTGACACCGGATGAAAAATTGCAGGCGATTCTTCGCTTCTCAGCGTTGCCCGGCTTGTCGCGACATCACTGGGGTACCGACCTGGATGTCTTTGATGCAGCGGCGGTGCCAGATGACTACGAGGTGCAGCTCTCGCCGCAGGAAGTTGCAGATGATGGTGTGTTTGCCGGGTTGCACGCGTGGCTGGACATGCGTATCGCGGATGGTGCAGCCCACGGCTTTTTTAGGCCTTACGACAAAGACCGCGGCGGGGTAGCCCCTGAGCGTTGGCACTTGAGCTATGCGCCCGAATCGCGCGAGTGCATGGCCGCTTTTGATGGCGACAGCATGGCGGACGTGTTGGCAGATCACCCGGTCGCCATGATGGATCGTGTGGTTGAGGCGCTGCCAGCCCTGATTGAACGCTACGTTCAGCGCGTCGCGCCAGCGCCTGCATCAACGTAGGTCAGGACCGGCCTGAGTTTCTCGATTGTACCGGTTCGCTTGAATGACCTTGCGCTAGAGGCTTTTAACCTTGCGCTAGAGGCCTTACACCTTGCGCTAGAGGCCTTACACCTTGCGCTAGAGGCCTTACACCTTGCGCTAGAGGCCTTACACCTTTCGCCACAGGCCTTGAACTGCCTCTATACCTTGAAGCGTTTTTTGAGTTTTCGTTCAACCGCCACGTTCTTCAGCGTGACGTACTCCGGAAGGCCTGCTCGGTAGGGCGGATAATCTTCGCCCATAATCAATGGCGCGAGATACTCTCTGGCCGCCTCGGTGATGTTAAAGCCGTCACGAGTGATGTAGTTGCGGGGCATCATTTTCTCGACATTTGCCACCTTGTCCAAGGGTGCCTCGGTGATAGACCAGGTGTAGCGGCGGCCCTTGCCGCGGCGAATGGCCGGCATCACGGCGTTCTTGCCAGCCAGTGCCATGCGAACAGCGGCGGCGCCGACGGCATAGGCCTGCTCAACATCGGTTGCCGAAGCGGCGTGTCGTGCAGCGCGCTGTAAATAGTCGGCGACCGCCCAGTGGTATTTATAGCCCAGCTCCTCCTTAACCATAGCGGCCAGCGTAGGGGCCACGCCGCCCAGCTGTGCATGGCCAAAAGCGTCGCGCAATCCTGCATCAGCCAGGAACGACCCATCTTTATACTGGGCACCTTCCGAGGCCACGATAACGCAGTAGCCCTTTTGCTTAACGGTGCGCTCGACTTTCTTCAGGAATTTGTCACGGTCAAATGCAATTTCCGGGAACAAGATGATGTGCGGCGCGTCGCCTGCCTGCTTTGCGGCAAGTCCGCCGGCGGCGGCAATCCAACCTGCGTGGCGGCCCATCACCTCGAGGATGAAAACCTTGGTAGAGGTTTCGCACATGCTGGCCACATCGTGCGCGGCCTCACGGGTTGAGATGGCTATGTACTTTGCTACCGAGCCAAAACCGGGGCAGTTATCGGTAAGCGGTAAGTCATTGTCTACGGTTTTGGGGATATGGATTGCCTGCACCGGGTAGCCCAGCGTAGCGGAAAGCTGTGACACCTTCAGACAGGTGTCAGCCGAATCGCCGCCACCGTTGTAGAAGAAATAACCGATGTTATGGGCTTTGAAGACCTCTATCAGGCGCTCGTATTCCGCTCGGTTCTCATCGATGCTTTTGAGCTTGTAGCGGCAGGAACCGAATGCGCCCGAAGGCGTATGGCGTAGCGCTGCAATGGCGGCTTTGCTTTCTTTACTGGTGTCGATCAGGTCTTCCCTGAGCGCACCGATAATACCGTTGCGTCCCGCATAGACTTTGCCGATATCAGCGCGATGAGCGCGCGCGGTCTCAATAACGCCGCAGGCGCTTGCGTTTATAACGGCGGTAACGCCGCCGGACTGTGCATAGAAGGCGTTTTTCCGAGCCATCGGTACTCCAGAGATACTGTATAAGAAACGCTGCATGATACACTGCCGGCAGCACATTCGGGGAACAGCTTTGGCTCAACACGTCCATATTTTGGGCATTTGCGGCACGTTTATGGGAGGGCTCGCGCTACTGGCGCGGGAGCTCGGTCTGCGTGTCACGGGCTCGGATGCAAACGTCTACCCGCCGATGAGTACGCAATTGGAGGCGGCGGGTATTGAGCTGATGGAAGGCTACACCGCAGAGCACCTCGATCCCGCGCCGGATTTGGTGGTGGTGGGCAACGCACTATCCCGGGGCAACCCGGCGGTAGAGTATCTGCTGGACCAGAACATCCCCTATACCTCCGGGCCACAGTGGTTGGCCGATGCGGTGCTTAAGGACCGCTGGGTGCTGGCTATAGCCGGCACTCACGGTAAGACCACGACTGCCAGCATCACCGCTTGGCTGTTGGAGCAGGCCGATATGGCGCCGGGTTTTTTGATCGGCGGTGTGCCCGGTAACTTTGGCGTCTCTGCCCGGCTGGGTAAAAGTGATTTCTTTGTGGTGGAAGCCGATGAGTACGACACCGCGTTCTTCGACAAGCGTTCGAAGTTTGTTCACTACCGTCCCCGGTCTCTGGCGCTCAACAACCTCGAATTTGATCACGCGGATATCTTCCCGGACCTCGCGGCCATTCAGCGACAGTTCCACCACTTAATGCGCACGGTGCCGGCAGCCGGACTCGTGCTGCACCGCTTTGGTGACAAGGCGCTCGATGCGGTGCTGGCCGAGGGCTGCTGGACGCCCTGTGAATCCTTCGCGGTATCCGATGCACAAACTGCAGACGCGCCAGGTGATTGGCGTGCGCTGCCAGTCGCTGCGGATGGCAGCGTATTTTCACTGGCGCATGGCGATGATGAGGCTGAGGTGTCATGGCCGCTGTTGGGTCAACACAACATGGAGAACGCGCTCGCGGCATCGGGTTTGGCGCACCATGTTGGCCTGCCGCTTAAGGTCATCGCCGAAGGGCTGGCGAGCTTCCGTGGTGTCAAACGGCGTCTTGAGCTTATCGGTGATTGCGGTGGTATCCGCGTCTATGATGACTTTGCCCATCATCCCACCGCTATTGCGACCACGCTGGCGGGTATGCGCCGGGCCGTGGGGGATGCCGGCATACATGTGCTGATCGAGCCGCAATCAAACACGATGCGCCTGGGTAGTCACCGGGACGCTTTGCCCGAAGCGGTAGTCGATGCCAGCCGAGTGTTTTGGTATCAACCGCCCGGCCTGGATTGGGACCTACAGGATGTGCTGGGTTCAAGCCCGGTGGAGTCGTCGTTGCACAGTGATATCGATGAAATCATTGCGCAGGTCCTCGACCTGAGCCGTTCGGGAGATCACATCGTTATAATGAGTAACGGCGGCTTTGGCGGAATTCACTCGCGACTCGTGGCGGAACTTCAGCGCCGCGAGGAGTCTCAGCTTTAACTCTTTTCCGGAACCTATCATTGATGTCTTCTGCCCTTATCGACCTGTATGACCGGCTGGTGCTTTCGCGCCCGATACTGGTGTTGTGCCTGTGTGGCTTGCTGGTAGGCGGTTTTGCCAGCCAGCTTGGCAAGATTACCCTTGATGCGTCGGCTGACTCGCTTGTCCTGGAGGGCGATGAGGATCTGGATTTTTTCCGAGAAAGCGCGGCACGCTACGCTTCCGAAGAGTTCCTGGTTATTACCTACCAGCCTGAAGGGGATCTACTAGGCGATGCTTCGCTTGAAACCCTGACGGCATTGCGCGACGACTTGGCTGAGATCGAGGGCGTTTCGTCTGCCACGACCATCCTCGATGTGCCACTGCTGCAAAGCCCTCCCATATCCCTGTCCGACGTTAGCGGCGGTTTGCCGACTCTGGAAACAGCGGATCCGGATCGGGAGCTGGTACGGCAGGAGTTTGCCAATAGCCCAATCTACGCCAATCTGTTGGTGAGCCCCGACGGGCGCACGGCAGCTATTCAGGTGAATATCGAGGGCGATCAGAAATATCAGCGCTTGTTGGCGAAGCGAGAGGCGCTACGCGAAGCAAGCTCAACGGCCGCCTTCTCCGAGGCCGATGAACAGGCGCTGGAAGCAGCCGAGGCCGCGTTTAAAGATTATTCAGTAGTCTCCAGCGAGCGTTCCGCCAGATTGGTAGAAAATGTTCGCGCCACCGTGGATCGCTACCGTGACCGTGCCCAACTGTTTGTGGGTGGCGTGCCGATGATAGCGGCCGATATGGTGAGCTTTGTGCGCAGCGATCTGGTCACCTTCGGAGGCGGTATTTTGCTGTTTATGTTGCTGGTGCTGGCGGTCATTTTTCGACAGCCCCGCTGGGTGGCGCTGCCTATTATCACCTGCGCCGCAACTGCCACCGTGATGCTGGGTCTGCTGGGCGCGCTCGATTGGCGCATGACGGTTATCTCCTCCAACTTCGTCGCGCTGCTGTTAATCGTCACTCTGGCGGTGGCGATTCACCTGGTGGTGCGCTACCGGGAATTGCACAGCGCCAATCCCGAAGCTGGGCAACGCTGGCTGGTGCGCGAAACCGTGCGGCTGATGGTGATCCCCTGCTTTTATACCTCCTTAACTACAGCGGTGGCGTTTGTGTCGCTAGTAGTGAGCGGCCTGCGCCCGGTGATGGATTTTGGCTGGATGATGACTACCGGTATCGGTGTCTCGCTGGCCCTGACCTTCGTGTTGATGCCCGCCATGATGGTGCTGCTGCGCAAGGGTGAACCTGAAGTAGACGCGTCCAATGAGTCTGGGCTGACCATTCGCTTTGCCCGGATTACCGAGCGGCATGGCGGGGTGGTGATGCTGGTTGCCCTGTTACTTGCCGTGGGCAGCGGCTACGGAATCAGTCAGCTGAAAGTAGAAAACCGTTTTATCGATTACTTCCACGAGAGCACGGAAATCTATCAGGGCATGGAGCTGTTAGATGCCGAGTTGGGCGGCACAATCCCGCTGGACGTGGTGATCACTGCGACGCCGGACGCGATGCAGGGTCCGGTTTTTCTCGAGCCCGCTTCGGCTGCGTCTTCGTCTGTAGACAGCGGCGTCAGCGAAGATGATGATTTCGGCATGGAGGACGGCCTGGGCAATAGTAATGAGCTTGATCCGTTTTCCGCTGATGGCTACGAGACCGGTATGGGGCAAGGCGAGCAGGATGCCTTTGACGCGGAATTTGATGATGGTTTCGACGCTGGCTTCGATAGTGACGGTTTTGAGAGTGATGGTTTTGAGAGCGACGGCTTCGGAGACGATGCTGGGCAGCAGTCGGAGCCGTTTAAGCAGAGCTACTGGTTCACAAGACGCGGTATGGAACAGGTAGAGCGCATACACGATTACATTGATGCCCAGCCAGAGACCGGCAAAGTGCTGTCACTCGCGACCACCTATGACGTATTGAAAATTCTATTGGGTGAAGACATCGGCGATGTCGAACTGGCGCTGGTGCAAAAGAGCCTTCCAGAATCGGTCAGCAGCCTGCTGGTAGATCCCTATTATGACGCGGCCACTCAGCAGATCCGCATTGCGCTGCGGGTTAAAGAAACCAGCCAGGAGCTGCGTCGCGACCAGTTTCTCAAGGATTTGCGTCAGCACCTGGTCACCGAAATGGGTGTTGCTGATGAGCAGCTTCAGTTCACCAATATGCTGGTGCTGTACAACAACGTTCTACAGAGTCTCTTTGCGTCTCAAATCCTGACGCTGGGGGCTGTGTTTGCGGCCATCATGGTCATGTTTTTGGTGCTGTTTCGCTCACTCTGGTTGGCGTTGATTGCTATCGCCCCCAATATTTTGGCGGCGGGGTTGGTGCTAGGCATCATGGGCTTGTCGGGAATACCCCTGGACATCATGACCATTACGATTGCGGCCATCGTAGTGGGCATTGGGGTGGACCACGCAATACACTATGTACATCGCTTTAAGCGTGAATTTCCCAAAGACAGGAATTACATCGCCACTATGTACCGCTGTCATGAAAGCATCGGCAAAGCACTTTACTACACCTCTATCACCGTCATTGCAGGCTTCTCGATCCTCGCCCTGTCCAATTTCACCCCCAGTATTTACTTCGGTTTGCTGACGGGATTGGCCATGTTTGCAGCGGTGATCGGTTCACTGTTGTTGCTGCCGCAACTGATTATTAGCTTCAAGCCCTTGGGCCAGGAGGACTAGTGGAGATACCTCTGTTTCCTCTGGGTAGTGTGCTGTTCCCCGGTGGACGATTGCCGCTGCAGATTTTCGAGCAGCGTTATCTCGACCTGGTGCGCGGCTGCATGAAAGAAGACATTGGCTTTGGTCTGGCATGGATTGCGCAGGGTGCTGAAGTTGCGCATCCCGGCGTAGGCAAGCCGAATCTGGGTGAGTGGGGCTGCTATGCCCGTATCGTTGATTGGGACCAGCTACCCAATGGTTTGCTGGGTATCACCATTGAGGGCGGTGAGCGCTTTCGCCTGACCGGGGCCAGGGCAGAGGCAAATCAGCTCATCATGGGCGACGTCGAGCTTGAACCACTGCGGCCGGCGGAGCCCATGCGCGAAGACTGGCAATCCATGTTGGATGTACTGAAAAGTCTTGAGCAGCATCCACACGTGAAGCGCCTGGGTTTGCAGGCGGATCACGCCAACGCCTGGGCGGTAGGCTCGATGCTTGCGCAGCTTTTGCCGGTGGATGAACGCATTAAATACCAGCTGCTGCGCCTGGACGACGTAGAAGACTTCATGGCGCAGATGGATCAGATACTCAATGAGTTGGGCGGCACCAGCGACGCAACAACGCAATAGGGCTGTTCATAAACCGCTCAGGGCTGTTTACAGGACCGCTCAGGGCTGTTTGTAGGACCGCTCAGGGCTGTTTGTAGGACCGCTCAGAGCTGTCTCCTTACAAACCCGCTCAGGGCTGTTTCCTTACAAGACCGCTCAGAGCTGTCTCCTTACAAACCCGCTCAGGGCTGTTTATGAAACCGCTCAAGGCTGTTTGCAGTACCGCTCAGGGCTGGGCCTACTTGTTGTTTGGCGGGACGGCTTCGTGGTCGTAGGGGCAGTGTCGGCAGCGGCTGCCGCAGCAATACCCTCTGGCCTTGTGGCCCACCGCCGTAAAAACCAGATACCCGGTTTCAGGATCCTGATAGTGATGCTCGCCAGCATCGCAGGCTTCGCGGTGGGCTTCTTCAAAGGTCTTTGTTGCCATAGCGTCCTGCCGCATCTCGCGCGGCACTGCAATCAGTCCTCGGGTGCTTGCCCGGTATCATCCGCAGCATCATCCTGGGAGGGCTCCGCCGCTTCAACGTCTATCAGCGGGGGCGGCCAGCCACCGAGTTCGTGCCAGCGGTTGACGATGCCGCAGAACAGTGTCGCGGTTTTCTCGGCGTCGTAAGCCGCAGCGTGGGCCTCGGTGCTTGAGAATTCAATGCCAGCGGCAACGCAGGCCTTTGCCAGTACCGTTTGCCCATACGCCAATCCGGATAGTGTTGCGGTATCAAAATGCGAAAACGGGTGAAAAGGGCTGCGTTTGACGCCGCAGCGTTCGACGGCTGCCTGCAGAAAACCCGCATCGAAATGGGCATTGTGCCCCACCAGTATTGCGCGTGTGCAGCCCACGGCCTTCATCTCACGGCGTACTACAGTAAACAGCTCTGACAAGACCTCGCACTCGTCCATGGCTTCGCGAAACGGGTGCCAGGGATCGATGCCCGTGAAGTCCAGCGCAGCCTGTTCGATGTTTGCGTCTTCGAAGGGTTTGACGTTGTAGGCGTGGGTCTTGCCCACGGTTAACAGGCCATCATCATCCATGTGCATGAGGGTGGCGGCCAGTTCTAGCAGCGCATCCGTGTTGGCGTTAAAACCACCGGTCTCCATATCGATGACGACGGGTAGATAACCGCGAAAGCGGTCCTTCATGGCCGTCACGCGGCAACAGTCCAGTGAACGGTCTCGCCCGCACGCAGGGGAGTCAGCGGTGTGTTGCCCATCAGATAGGAATCCGGTACCTGCCAGGGTTCCTTGCGCAGCGTGATGGTGTCAGTGTTTCGGGGAAGCCGGTAAAAGTCTGCGCCGTAAAAACTGGCAAAGGCCTCAAGCTTGTCCAGCGCGCCTGCCTCTTCAAATACTTCAGCATATAGCTCGATCGCTGCGTGCGTGGTGTAGCAGCCAGCGCACCCGCAGGCACTCTCTTTGCTCTCTGTGCTGTGCGGTGCGGAGTCCGTGCCGAGGAAAAACCTGTGGCTGCCGCTGGTTGCCGCTGTGATCAAGGCATCTTGATGGCGATTGCGCTTGAGTATGGGTAGGCAGTAGTAGTGAGGCTTAATGCCGCCCACCAGCATATGGTTGCGGTTGTAGAGCAGGTGATGGGCGGTAATCGTAGCTGCGACATCGCCGCCAGCACCGTTGACGAAGTCGACCGCATCGGCTGTTGTAATGTGTTCAAGAACGACTCGTAGTTTAGGAAAGCGGGCCACTATTGGCGCTAACTGCGTTTCGATAAACACGCGCTCTCGATCAAATATGTCGACGTGATGATCGGTCACTTCGCCGTGAATAAGAAGCGGCACGCCGTGGGCCTCCATGGCCTCTATAACCGGGTATAGCGCCTCGAGCTGATTCACGCCGGCATCACTGTTGGTGGTTGCGCCCGCCGGGTATAGCTTGACGGCATGGACGCAGTCCGAGGCGGCTGCCTCGGCGATGTCGGTAGTGCTGGTTTGATCCGTGAGATACAGGACCATCAACGGATCAAATTGGCGTGCTGCGTCAGCCTGGGCGGCCATAATGCGATCTTTGTAGCGCTGTGCGTCGTCCACGTTGACCACCGGTGGCGTGAGGTTGGGCATAACAATGGCCCGCCCCATGTACCGTGCCATATCGGTGCAGGTAAAGGGCAGGGCGTCGCCGTCGCGCAGGTGAACGTGCCAGTCGTCAGGGCGCGTGATAGTGAGTTCGGTCAAGAGAATTCCAAGATCCAGTAGAGAGGCTATGCTACCGGATTCAGCACTTTGATTGAAGCAAGCCAAGGGTCTGCGTAGACTTAGCGGCCTTTAAGAAGGGGAGCATCATGAGCGATATCAAGAAGGTTGTATTGGCGTACTCGGGCGGTTTGGATACTTCCGTAATCGTACGCTGGCTACAAGACACCTATAAGGTGGAGGTCGTCACCTTTACGGCGGACATTGGCCAGGGTGAAGAGGTCGAGCCCGCGCGAGCAAAAGCGGAAGCACTGGGCGTCAAAGAAATTTTTATTGAAGACCTCTGTGAAGAGTACGTTCGAGACTTCGTCTACCCGATGTTCCGTGCGAACACGATTTACGAAGGTGAATATCTGCTGGGCACATCCATCGCCCGCCCGCTGATCGCCAAACGCCTTGTTGAGATTGCTGATGAAACCGGAGCCGATGCGATTTCTCACGGTGCCACCGGCAAGGGCAATGACCAGGTGCGATTTGAACTGGGTGCCTACGCGCTAAAGCCCGGTATTCAGGTTATTTCGCCCTGGCGTGAATGGGATCTGGGCTCCCGTGAATCGCTGATGGCTTACTGCGAACAGCACAACATTCCTGTCGACTTCAGCTCTGGCAAGAAAAAGTCTCCCTATTCAATGGACGCCAACCTTCTGCACATTTCCTATGAAGGGGGCATCATTGAGGACCCCTGGGAAGAGCCTGAAGAGGATATGTGGCGCTGGTCCGTCAGCCCCGAAGCGGCGCCCGATACGCCGCTGTATGTAGAGTTGGAGTTTAAGCGCGGCGACATCGTCGCGATTGACGGCGAGTCACTGACCCCCGCGCAGGTACTGCGCAAGCTTAACGAGATGGGCGGTGCCCACGGAGTGGGCCGAACCGACATTGTGGAGAATCGCTACGTCGGCATGAAAGCGCGAGGCTGCTACGAAACCCCTGGCGGCACCATTATGCTGAAGGCGCATCGCGCTATTGAGTCAATCACCCTGGATCGCGAAGTTGCGCACCTGAAAGACGAGCTCATGCCGCGTTATGCCAACCTGATCTACAACGGATACTGGTGGTCACCGGAGCGCAAAATGCTGCAGGCCGCTATCGATAACAGTCAGGATGTGGTCAACGGTACGGTGAAGCTCAAGCTCTACAAGGGCAACGTATACCCAGTTGGGCGCAAGAGCGTGGACAGTCTGTTCGATGACAGCATCGCCACCTTTGAAGAGGACGATGGCGCTTATAATCAGGCGGATGCGGAAGGCTTCATCAAGCTGAATGCGTTGCGCCTGCGCATAGCCGCTGGCAAAGGACGCAGTAACCGCTGATGGTAATAGGGCCGGCGGTGACCGGCCCGAAGCCCCGGGTTACACTAAGCCCAGACTCTGGACTCTAACGTATTGGAGATGCCCGCCCTATGACTCGACTTCATACCGCCGGAAACGTCATCGCACTACTTCGTAACCTCACCCTCGCCTGCGCGCTGCTGGTTGCCACGGGCAGTGCAATTGCGGAGCCGTTAAAAGTTGCCCTGTCACCGGACTACATGCCATTGGCCTTTAAGCAGGATGGCAAGCTGGTGGGCATCGAGGTCGATAATGCGCGCGAGGTGGCGTCTCTACTGGGTCGCGAGGTGGTGTTTGTTGAGATGTCGCAGACAGATTATGTCGACGCGCTCAACAACGGTGATGTCGATGTGGTGATGTCGGGTTACAGCATTACGCCCGCGCGTGAAGCCGAAGTCGATTTTTCCAAGCCGTTCATGCAGATCGGCCAAATGGCGATAATCCTCACCGAGCGCGCCGGGCAACTGGCTTACCCCCGCGCCCTTTATCAGGACGGCATCACAATGGGCGCGGAACCCGGTACTACCGGTGAACGCTACATCAGATCCAATTTTCCCGCGGCGACATTGAGGCCTTACGATAGCCCGTCCGAGGCGTTTGCCGCCTTGCGTAGCCGCGAGATCGACGTGTATCTCCACGATGCGCCCACCAGCTGGAACCTGGCGTCGTCTCGTGAAAATCAGGATTTGCTGAGTTTGTATCGCCCGCTGACCCGCGAGAAATTGGCCTGGGCGGTGCGCAAGGACAACAAAAAATTGCTTAGCGAGCTGAACGCAGCACTGGCCGAGCTAACGGCGAATGGTCGACTGTCAGCGATCCAGAACTACTGGATACCCGTGACCGTGCAGGTGCGTTAGAGCAGTTACAAACTGGCTCAGGGCGTTTCCTGCGCGGACGAATCGGCAGTCAGGGCGTCTAGCTGCTTGGCCTGTCGAATCTCAAGCTGGGTTTTGCGACAGGACTGCAAGGTCAGCCAATGCTCTTGCAGTGCGAGCTTGTCGTTATCGCTTAGCTGGTCCGCCTTGCTGGCAAGCGCTTCGTAGCGTGCTATCAAAGTCTCAATCTGGCTGTCGTTGTCGCGCTGCGCGGCAAGACGTTTCAATGCCGTTAGAAATCCCTCTGCCTGCAGAATGCGGAAGTTCTCGCGCTGCTGGGCCGTCTGTTCTCCGCAGCTATTGCGCAGCCAGGCCTTAATGCTGGTGGGGCGCTCGCCCAGGCTCTCATCAAAGCCGGCCGGCGATAGCGTGAGTTCGGTTACCTGCTGCCAGCTGTTCAGCGTCGCATCATCAATATCCATCGCGATCAGATAGTCCGCTACGTCACGCTGGCTGAGCAGCTTGCCGGCCAGGGTAATCTCGCCGTTAGCGGCGCGGCTGCCGCCCGCCACCAGCCACAGGAAGCAGGTGGTATCGCAGCGGCCATCGGTCAGCGTGGCGATGCCCGCCTGTCGGTACAGACGACCCAAAGCCATGGCGGTGTCAGCTTCGCCACCCTGGGTGTTAATGCGCGTGCTGATCGGAAAAGCGCCCTTGCCGATGAAGATATTCTCCAGTCGTTGGGCATCACCGCGGTGCAACTCGCCCGTGGCCACCAGAACATAGTCGCCGCCTCGTATGCTCTCGATAGAAAAGTCAGCGGCCCGCGTTACAGACGCGAATATACACAGCAGGGCAACAAGTGAATAACGCATTGGCAACGGTCCTTAGGTATCAGCAGTTGCCAGTATAAAGGCCGGGGATGAAAAACTCAGTAGCACTAGGCCGTGCTGAGCAGCTGATCGTCGGCAACCCAATTTCCGTGAAAGCCGTAGGGGACCCGGCGAGGCAGCGAGATAGTGGCCACCGGCTCACCGTCAAAATCCTGGGCATTGAGGATCACCACGTCGCTGCTGTCCTTCTGTTCATCGTACACAAACGCCATGATCCAGCCCTCGTCTTCAGCGGCGTCAGCGTGTGCCGGCACGAAGACGGCTTCCATAAAGTGCCGGTGTGCACCCTGCTGATGTTGCTCAACCCGGCCCGCATGCAAGTCATGCTTGCGCAGGCCTTCGGTGACGAAGCCATCGTTCATCTGCGTGGTATAGGCGTAGCGATAGGCCTGACCTGCCCGACGTTCATCCAGACGCGGAAACTCCTGCGCCTGATCGTCGATGCAGGATTCCTGCACCCGCGACTTCGCAGGGTCGATAATCCAGCGGTCCAGGCGGGTTGGACCTTCGCTGGGGCCGTGCCGATCGGTTGCAAACATCCGCGGGTGCCGGGCGACGTCCATCACGATACGGCCATCGTTGTCTTCATAGGCATTGACGGGATGGAACACGTAGCACAGCTCGACTTCATGCCAGCTCACGTCGTCAGCGCTGCCATTGCGCGGCAGTAGGCCCACGCGCGCCCCGTAGTCAGGATCCCAGGTGTAGGGAAAAGGCATGCCGGCAACGGCGCCCTTTTCATCAAAGGTGACGGGCAGGTCCAGCAGGATGAAGTAGTTCTCGGTAAACATGCAGTCGTGCACCATGGGTTTGCCTGGTGTTTCGACGTTGACCTTTCGGTTCAAGCTGCCATCAGCGGCGACGCTGACGTACTGGATATGGGACCAGGCGGGCGAGTACACCGCGGTGTGCAGTTCGCCGGTACGCGGATCGCGATGGGGGTGCGCACTAAAGCCTTCAGCCGCGGCTCCCTGCAGGTCATTGCGCGCCACCGTGTTGAGATCGTAGTCCAGTTCCACCGGCAGGTTGCCGGCTTCGACAATCGCCAGGGTTTTGTTGGCGTGGCTGATGATGTTGGTATTCGCCACGCCGCTACCGATATCCAAAAAAGGACGTGGACCGGTAACCTCTGCCCAGCCCATGTGTGCCGTTACGGCGTCATCGCGTACATAGCGCGCTTTGTACCACTCAGCTTTGCCGTCCCGCAGCCGCAAACCGTGCACCATGCCGTTGCCCAGAAACCAGTGGTAGCGTTCCGGGTCGGCGTCGACGGGGTTGGGTCCAATGCGCAGCAAGCGGCCATTGAGGGCCGCGGGAATCTTGCCTTTAACCTTCAGCTCGGTTGCAGTGAGCTCTTCAGGCACGGGACCAAAGTTGCCCTGCAAGTAGGGATTGCTGTTCATGGGGGTCTCTCCGAGGTGCTTCCCGTGCGCTGATGTCGCGGTTGCGAGGCCGGTCAATATGTACGAAGTCTATCGGAAACGCCGCGTAGCATGCCCTCAGTCTGCACCACCGGCGGTCGATGGCGGCGTGGCTGAAGATGACTTGGCGGGCGCCGGCTTGGCTTCAAGCTTGCCAATGCCATTCAGGCGGTTGCGTGGGTTGATGATCGCCGGGCGCGCGAGCAGCAGGTTGTTGGGGTAAACCACCACTTCGCGGTCTTCAGTAAGCAGCCGCGTGCTGAACAGCAGTACCTCGGAGATATAGCCTTCGACATAGTTGTCAGCATCGTGCAGGCGCACGAAATTACCGCGTCGGAACGAGGGGTGAACGATAATAATAAAGTAAGCGGTAACGTTCGATAATATCGACCAGCTTGCGAATAGGGCGACGCCCAGTAACGTAATAGCCGCGTGGTAGCAAAGATCATTACCGAGCCGATATCGACGCCCCAGACGATGGTGAGTATCAGCAGGGCGAAAATGCCCACAATGACGCGGGCTGCGCGAATCGCCTTAACGCGTGCCGCATCGTTAAAGCGGCTGTGCTCTGCGCCCTCTGCAATCCTCGGCGTTGCCAATCTGTCGAGTAGGACGTAAGCGCCTACCAGTAAAATCGTAACGGCAATTTGCCAATCGCGTTCGGCGATCCATGCAGTGGCAATACGGCCCATCTCATCAAGGGTCATAGCGTTTGAGCTTATCCTGTGCAGGTTGCTGTGGTGTTGATGAGCGCATGGTACGCCCCGGTTGGCGTCGGCTGCTAGTGCTGTTTTTTTGCTGGTACTGTTTTGGCTAACTCAGTGAAAATCCCGCGATTCGATATGCAGTGCCTTTAATGCGCTGCTGTAGTCGTACAAGGCGCCGGCAATAATGTGGGTGACATTTTCCCGGCACTCCAGCGTACCTTTTACCAGCAGCAATTGGGACGTCATAAGCGCCTGGCGAAACTGTTCCTGTACGCGCGGCCACACCACAATATTGCTATTGCCGGTTTCATCTTCCAGGGTCAGAAATAACACCCCGGATGCCGTACCGGGACGCTGCCGGCCAGTGACCAGTCCGGCAATCCGGATAAAGCGGTTGTGGCCCACTGTGGGTAGATCAGCGTGGCGCTTGCAGCGGTTAAACGGTGCCTGCTGGCGCAGTAGCTGCAGCGGATGCGCACGCAGGGTCAGGCCGGTGCTGCGATAGTCGGCCAGGACATCTTCGGCAATACCCGGTGCGCGTACCTCTACGGCGTCATTAAAGTGACGCCCCGGTTGGTATTGATCCTCCCGCAGCAGCGGACGGTTTTCCTCCAGGGCCATGATTTGCCACTGTGCCTGATGCCGGTGGCCGCTTAAGCCCGCTAACGCATCGGCATCGGCCAGCGC
This sequence comes from Cellvibrionales bacterium, assembly GCA_043585095.1. Lineage (GTDB taxonomy): Bacteria > Pseudomonadota > Gammaproteobacteria > Pseudomonadales > Halieaceae > JANQIO01. The sequence continues at coordinate 2,565,632 of CP121321.1, read as the reverse complement.
TTCCATGTCGCGCTTGTCCAACTGCGCCCGTTTGCGCAGGTCGGCAATATTGTGAAAAGCGCGCAAGCGGGCCTGACTGGCAATGCGTTCGCCGCCTTCACGGCTGAGGCCTTTGACCAGTCGAAAACCCAGCAGTAGGGCGTGGTTGTTGGCTTCCAGAAGCTGGTGATCCCACTGGCTTTGATTGACGTCGATAGGCAGTACCACAACGCGATGGCGCCTGGCGTCTTGAATGAGCTGAGAGGGCGTATAGAACCCCATGGGTTGACTGTTTAGCAGGCCGCAGTAAAACGCCGCTGGATGATGGCGTTTCAGCCAGGCAGACACATAGGCCAACAGCGCAAAGCTGGCAGAGTGAGATTCTGGAAAGCCGTAGCCGCCAAAGCCTTTGATCTGGCTAAACAGTTTATTGGCAAACTCTTCATCGTAGCCCCGCGCCAGCATGCCCTGCACCAGCTTGTCTTCAAAATGCAGCAGGTTGCCGTTCTTGCCCCAGCTCGCCATCGCGCGACGTAGCTGGTCGGCTTCACCGCCGCTAAACCCGGCTGCCACCATCGCCAGCTTAATGGCCTGCTCCTGAAAAATAGGCACACCCATGGTGCGCTCCAGTACTCCCTTGATCGCGTCATTGGGGTAGCTGATGGCTTCTTTGCCCTGCCGTCGGCGCAGATAGGGGTGCACCATGTCGCCCTGAATAGGGCCGGGTCGGACGATAGCGATTTCGATGACCAGGTCATAGAAACAGCTGGGCTTCATGCGCGGCAGCATGGTCATCTGCGCCCGCGATTCAATCTGGAACACGCCAACGCTGTCTGCCTGCTGCAGCATGTGGTACGTGGCGGCATCCTCTTTGGGGATATCCTGAATAACCCGTATGCGTGGATCGTAGCGGTGTACAAGCGCCAGACTTTTGCGAATAGCGGACAGCATGCCCAGTGCCAACACGTCGACTTTTAACAAGCCCAGCGCTTCGATGTCCTCCTTATCCCACTGAATCACCGTGCGGTCAGCCATGCTGGCGTTTTCTACGGGCACCAGAGTCGAGATAGGGTTGCGGGTGATCACAAAGCCGCCCACGTGCTGAGACAGGTGGCGCGGAAAGCCGTGGATCTCCTGTACCAGCTGATAGAACTGCCGAGCACAACGGGTGCTGCCGACAATGCCCTGTTCGGCAAAGCGTGCCTCCAGGTCAGCGCGACGATCCCACCAGGCCATGGACTTGGCCAAATCCTCTACCAGCACCGGATCCAGTCCCAGCGCCTTGCCGACATCGCGCACCGCGCTGCGTGAGCGGTAGGTGATCAGCGTGGCGGCCAGTGCGGCGCGCTTGCGGCTGTACTTCTGATAGATGTATTGAATGACTTCTTCGCGACGCTCGTGTTCAAAATCCACGTCAATATCCGGCGGCTCATTGCGCTCGCGCGATATGAAGCGTTCAAACAGCAGTGAGACCTGGTCGGGGGAGACTTCAGTGATGTGCAGGCAATAGCAGACAACGGAATTGGCGGCAGATCCTCTGCCCTGACACAGAATGCCCCGGGAGCGGGCAAAGCGCACAATGTCGTATACGGTGAGAAAGTAGTACTCGTAGTTCAGCTCGGCGATGAGTGCGAGCTCAGTTTCTATACGCTCCAATACGGCCCCGTCTGGCCCTCCCGGCCAGCGCTTCAGGCAGCCTTCCGTGACAAGCTGGCGCAGCCAGTCTCCGGGGCTGTAGCCCTCGGGCACCACCTCCTCCGGATATTCGTAGCGCAGTTCTTCAAGGCTGAAGTGGCAGCGTTCGGCTACCTTCAGCGTTTCGGCCAACAGGGATGGTGGGTATAGGCGCTGCAGTTGGCTGAGGCTGCGCAGGTGCTGTTGACCGTTCCCCAGCCGCCGCCGACCCAGCTGCTGAACGCTGGTGTTGAAGCGCGTGGCGGTCAGCACGTCGTGTAACGGCTTGCGGCGCGGGTGGTGCATGCGCACGTCACCGCAGGCGAGCATGGGAATGTCCAACGCCTGAGCCAGCGCCAGCAGTGACAGATAGCATTGTCGATCGCCCGCCCGGCGCAGGCTGTGCACGCCCAGCCACAGGCGGTCTTTACACAAACGCCTGAGTTGGCTGCCATAGGCTTGCTGACGATCCGAGTTCTCGGTGGGTAACCAAATCAGCAGGCAGCGCTTCAAGTGAAACACAACGTCGCGCAAGGTGATCTGATACTCACCCTTGGGGCTGCGACGCCTGGCCATGCTAATCAGCCCTGAGAGCTCCGCATACGCCTGACGACTGGGTGCCAAAGCCACCAGCCGAATGTCTTCCTCCAAAAAGAACTCGCTGCCTACCAGCAATTGAATCCCGGCCTCACGGGCCGCCACATGGGCTTTGACGATTCCCGCCAGAGAGCATTCATCGGTAATGGCAATGGCGCTATAGCCCAGTTCTGCCGCGCGCAGCACTAACTCGCGGGGGTGCGAGGCCCCGCGCTGAAAGCTGAAGTTGCTCAGGCAGTGTAGTTCGGCATACATGGTCGGATGGGTTCCGGTGTTTTTATTTCTAACAAGCGGCTGCTGCTTTCACGCCTCTGATTTCGTCCTCTCTTGTTGCACCCCTCTTGTTTCACCCCTCTTGTTTCACTCCTCTTGTTTCACCCCTCTGCTTTCACCAATCAGTGGTCAGCTATTCAGGGTATGACTGTTTGAGGGGGTGACAATCGGGGCACTTTATACTGTATAAATATACAGTATATGAAAGATAGAGAAATGCAAAGCCCGTGCGTGAATCAGGCGGACGTTATGTGGTCATAAGCAAAAGAATGGCTCAAGCGAGCGCTCGAACCGCTGTTCATATCTGCAAGGATTTAAGGTCGCGTTATGACAAAACAACAGTATGCTATTAAGTCAGCGCAGGACCTCGGGGCGGGTATTTCGACCGTGGCACTAGAGACGCTATAAGCAGTGTACCAGGCACCATCTGAGCTTGAGCGCGTGGAACCTGCCGAGCTTGCGTAAACGCAAGGGCGAGCGGTGCCTGCTCTCAGGTAGGGTGAAAGTGGCCGGAATTTGCGCGGGCCCTGCGGCTAATTAGTCCGAGTCTTCGTCCTGGGCAGACCTGGCTTCTTTTTTACGGCGCCGCTCTTCGCCGCGCCCGCGTCGCTCTTCGCTGGCAGCTTCCTGCTCAAGCGCGATAACGTCGCAACCCTTACCGGGCTCGACGTCACCGTCGTCAGTAAAGGGCTGAATCAGTCCCTGGCGGTCGATTAGGAATAAAGGCGTCCGCGATTCTGAATACTTGTGCTGATAGTCCTCCCAGCTAAATTCTTCGGTCAGCGAGGTGCTGGTGACCCGACGGCCTCGCAGCACGGCGCTGACCAGATCGGAGTACTTGATGTTGTCGCCGAACAGCTTGTTGCCAATATAGCTCTTGGCCGCCTTCATTTTTTTGCTGGCGTTTTCGTCCGCTGGTGGCGTGACGGCATAAACGCGTTGCTTGCCAAATTCGTTGCGATAGTGAACCGCGGCCACGTAGTTCAGGTGCCGCTGTCTGGACAGGGCCAGGAGGCCGCCGATGCCGGCCAGGTCGAGCTGGTTTTCAGCGTGTTCAGACGCGGGATTGCCGTAGTAGGTTTCCAGTCCCGCCATACGCGCCTGACGCAGATCGTCATAGTTGGTGTCGGCAATGACACAGCGAAAATCGTGCTCTTTGAGTGACTCTGCCAGTGCGCGTGAAAACGGGTTCGCACCCACAATAAGGAAGCCTCTGGGAGAGGGCTCAACGACCCCCAGTAGTTTGCCGAGCACGCGAGCCGTCGCACTCTGCAGAAGCACGGTGCCAATGATCATGGAGAAGGTCAGCGGCACCAGCAGCTCTGCGCCCTTGTAGCCCTCCATGATCAGCCGCTCGGCGAAGATCGCCGAGATAGCCGCGGCAACGATGCCTCGTGGCGCGATCCAGCTTAACAGGGCGCGCTCGCGCAGGCTGACGTCCTGTCCGAAGGTGCTGACCAGGACCTTGGCAGGCCTGGCAATAAATTGCAGTACGGCGAGCAGTATCAATGCCTGCCAGCCAACGGCAAGAAGCGCATCAAGATCGATTCGCGCCGCCAGCAGAATAAACAGTATGGAGATCAACAGCAGGCTGAGGTGCTCTTTAAAGTTCAATATGGCCCGTATGTCGACTTCGGCGCGGTTGGCAAGCCACATGCCCATGGCGGTAACGGCCAGCAAGCCGGATTCGTGGGTAATGGCGTTAGAAGCGGTGAACGTGACCAGCACCAGGCTCAGGGTTGCAAGATTGTGCAGATACTCCGGCAGCAGATTGCGCGCCAGTATTTTTCCCAACACATAGCCGGCTGCAATACCCAGTACGGACCCCGATACCAGCGCCTTCAAAAACAGCGCCAGCGCGCTGGTAAAAGCATCTTCTGATGCGCTCGCGAGCACGAATTCAAAGGTCATCACTGCCAGCAGGGCGCCGATCGGATCGATGGCGATGCCTTCCCAGCGCAGGATATTGGCGATTTTACGATTCGGTCGCACCGTTCGTAGCATGGGCGAGATCACAGTGGGCCCGGTGACGATAACGATGGCACCGAACAGGGCGCTCATTTGCCAGGAAAACTCAAAGATATAGCGCGTAGCGGTGGCAACAATTACCCAGGTGACCAGCGCCCCAATGGTGATCATGCGCTGGACGACAACGCCAACCCCGCGTATCTCGCGGAAATCCAGCGTCAGTGCACCCTCAAACAGAATGATCGCCACAGACAGCGATACGGTAGGCATCAGGAAGTCGCCCAGCAGTGCGTCAGGATCCAGTATGCCTGTCACCGGCCCCGCGACCAGGCCAGCCACCAACAGGAACACAATGGCCGGCAAACGCATACGCCACGCCAACCACTGGCACAGGCTGGCCACCAGAAGTGCCAGCGCAACGGTTAGCGCAATGTTGTCCATAATAGAATCCAGTCAGGGCGTGACAGGGATGAAAACCCCGGCACGCCGGTGAATAGTGGGTAAGGCGACATGCACATGATAGCCTTTACGGCCTCAGATAAAAGTAAAGTTGCGGATCTCGTTGTTCCGCACTGACACAGGTGAATCCCTTATGAGAATACATCGCACGCTTGCCTCACTGCTGTGCCCCCTGGCACTGACTGCTTGCATCACTGACATGCAATCCACGACCGACGCTGCGGCTGAGCCTATCGCTGCTGTTGATAGCGCCCGTTTAGCCAGCGTACTGTCAATGCAACCAGAGAGTCGACAGGCGCGCTACGTGCATCGGCATCCTCAGGCGACACTGGAGTTTTTCGATATAGCGCCGGGCAGCATCGTGGTGGAAGTGTTACCCGGCGCGGGCTGGTACTCGCCAATCCTCGCTGCCTATCTGGGTGAGGAGGGCACCTTGATCGGGGTCGATTACCCGATGTCGATCTGGTCGAATTTCTCGTTTGCCAGCGAAGCGTTTTTGGAGAAGCGAAGTGCCTGGGTCGATACCTGGCCAGCCACGTCTGCCGATTGGCCGGGTGACGCCAAGGCCACCGTGACGGCAGCGCGCTTTGATTCTCTTGGTGATGACCTCACGGGCACGGTGGATGCCGTGTTATTTATTCGCGCCATGCACAACCTCAATCGCTTCGAAGACGTCGGTAATTATCGCAGTGATGCACTGGCAGAAACTCACCGCATTCTGAAGCCGGGCGGCACGGTGGGTGTTGTCCAGCACGCGGCGCCGGAAGGCGCTGCCGACGACGGGGTGGATGGTTCGCGGGGTTATTTAAAGCAGTCCGATGTGATCAGCTTGTTTGAGGCCGCCGGCTTTGAACTGGTCGCCACTAGCGACATCAATGCCAACCCCAGGGATGTGCCCGGTGAAGACGACATCGTCTGGCGACTGCCGCCGAGCTTCAACGGCAGCCGCGATAACCCCGAGCTCAAAGCCAAGGTTACCGCCATTGGCGAATCCAATCGCATGACGCTGTTGTTTAAAAAGCCAGGGTCATAAAACCAGAGTTCATAAAACCAGAGTCCATAAAACCAGAGTAAGGCAGCGGCCGCAAAGCTTATGCAAATATGGGTGGATGCAGATGCGTGTCCGCGGGTGGTGAAAGATATTTTGTTTCGCGCCGCCACGCGCACCGGCGTGTCTTTAACGCTGGTCGCCAATCAGCCTTTGGCAACGCCGGCAGCGAGCAATATTCAATCCCTGCAGGTGTCCAGCGGCTTTGATGAGGCGGATAACTACATTGCGCAGGCGGTTGAAGACGGCGACCTCGTGATTACCGCCGACATACCGCTGGCTGCTGAGGTGATTGAAAACGGTGCCCTCGCGCTGAATCCCAGAGGTGAGCTATACACGCGGGAAACCATCAAGGCGCGCCTGAATATGCGTGACTTTATGGATACCATGCGTTCAAGCGGCGTGGAGCTTTCGACCACCGCTGCCTTCAGTCAACAGGATCGCCAGCGTTTCGCGAACAGTCTGGATCGCTGGTTGGTAAAGGCCCAGCGCGCTATGTCATAGGCATGCCGTGTCGTAGGTGCCATGTCGTAGGTGCCATGTCGTAGGTGCCATGTCATAGGCGTTATGTTGTAGGCGCTATGCTGTAGGGGCCACGTTTTAGGGGCCGTGTCGTAGGTGCCCTGGTAGGGCAGACGTGGCTGGAGCCGCTGTAGCAAACACGCGGCAGGCAGCGGCGTATCTGGCATAGATGAAAGGACAGCTTTATGTGGAAGTACACGGGGCGAGAGCGCCCTCCGTTTGCAGAAGAGCCAGGGCCCGGGCAGGAATCGGTCTGGGACTACCCTCGGCCACCCGCGCTGGTGCCCTGTGACAAGCTGGTCGTTGTTGAATCTCATGGTGTGGAATTGGCGCGATCAACTGCCTGTCATCGCATGTTGGAAACCGCGAGCCCCCCCACGTTCTATATACCCGGCGGGGACGTTAATCACGCCGCTTTGGCGGCGGTGGCGGGTAGCTCCTTTTGCGAGTGGAAGGGTGCGGCGGCTTATTGGGGGCTGGCAGACGGCGGCGATATGATCGGCTGGAGCTATCCTGATCCCAGCGCGTCCTTTGCGGCTATTCGGGGTGCGTACAGCTTTTACCCTGGACGCGTTGCCTGTTATGTCGATGGCGAGCGAGTAAAGCCCCAGCCGGGTCACTTTTATGGTGGCTGGATGACTAGCGATGTCGTCGGGCCGGTAAAAGGCGATCCAGGGACCGGTCACTGGTAAATTGCCCGGAGGCCACGTCAGTGCTGGCTTCCGGCGTTTTTGGAGTCAGGTTTCGTCCACTTTGCAGAGACTTTCGGCGTGGATTTGTCAGCTCCCCGTCACCTTCTTGTAATCTTTCTGTAATGCGAAATCGGTAATGTGCGAGCCATCGAAACGTCATTGAACCGTCATCTTATGAATCGTGCATTCCTGATAAGTGTTTTTGCAGTTGTAGCTGGCCTGTCCGGTTTTTCCGGTAATGCAGCAGCACTGGAACTCGCCCCGGAAGACTTCCTCGCCGCGCGCAGCATGACCTGTGTCCTCGCACAGGAAAGTCTGGGCTATCTGAGTGATGAGGAATACGCCGAACTCGCCGAGACCGTGCTGGAAGACTACGACCAGAGCGAAGGTGATGTTGTGTATGCGCAAGCCTTGGGCTATTTTGATGGTCTGATGTTCGGTTTGGCAGAAGACAATGCTCGTGAAATCAATGCGCGCCTTCAGGACTATGTATCCAGCGCGGCGTGTACGGCCCTCACCGGGTTTGAAGATACCAACCTGTCCCTCTAGGTTTTTCGCTCGTTGTTTTGCTGGCTTGCTCTTTCGCCGCTCCCTTTCCTATTCGGGCACTTTTTCGGGCACTCACGAAGTCACAGTTTGCGAATCGTTAGCTTTCGAAAACCCCACCCTCAGAACCGCTACCCTTAACGCGTAGTTGTAGTAGCGATGCGGTATTTCGCTTACGGTTCCAATATGTCGTTTCTGCGCTTGCGAGCGCGCGCTCCCTCGGTACAGCTTTTAGGAACCGCCCAACTGTTTGGCTATCAACTGCGCTTCCACAAGGCGGGTTCTGACGGCTCGGGTAAGTGTGATGCCTACTGCACCGATATTGCTGACGATATGATGTATGGCGTGCTCTATGAACTGGATGAGAGCAGCAAGATCGTTCTGGACCGTATCGAAGGCCTGGGCTACGGCTACGACGATACGCAGGTTGATGTGCAGTTCGGTGGACAACAGGTTCAGGCCATTACCTATATCGCCACCCGAATCGACAAAACGCGCAAGCCCTACGACTGGTATCACCATCACGTTTTGGTGGGTGCGCGAGAAGCAGCGCTGCCGGCGCACTATCTACGGCATCTCGAGTCTGTAGCCGTGGAGACGGACCCAGACAGTGAGCGCCATGCGCTCGAGATGTCGATTTACTCCTAGCGGCCCAACCTGGCCTCTGCGACCCAACTAGCTGAAAACACCCTGTAGGTACCAGCCGTTTTGTAAGCGGTCGTGGTAAATCCAGTACTGCTGCCCCGAGCCGTCTCTGGCGATGTAGTAATCGCGGCTGACCGCCTGTTCCCACCAGTTGTCCTCAATGCGCTCTGGGCCGTCCAGCAGCATCAAGCGGCCGTTCCAGCAGGGTGCGCCGCCATGTTCCTTGAGCCGAGTCGGTTCTTGCATCAGCCAAAAGGGACGCAAGACGCCCCGGTCGTCTGCCGGCATAGTGGCGGGTCGCGAGTCCAAACTGCAGTAACCGGCAAACTCCGGCAAGTGCTCATCACGACAGGCTATGGTGCTAACCGACTGCAGCCCCAAACGACTTTTTAGCCTGTCCAGCAAGCAGTGCAGGGGCTCTTTCTGCCCAGCCTGCTGGAACAGGTCTTCTGCATGATGTTGGCCCGGCATGAGATCGTGGCACTCCAGCCCCACACCCTCGATGCTTTGATCAAGATTCACCTGATCGACTTTAAGCCGAGTGAGCTGGTACCAGGCCTTCCAGTCCGTATGAGGCTGCGAGCTGCACACACTAAAGTTGTGCACCTGTCGATTGATCCCGTAGAGCAACCAATGTAGCTCCTGTGTGTGTAGCTGCGTATTGCGCAGAAACTGACACAGCGCTTTGATTAACAGCTCAGCGGCGGGCAGTAACTCCTGATTGGCTTTAACCTCATAGCCAAACCAGTGATGGTCGACAAAGGTTTGCGGCGGTTCGAAAGTCTCGCCAATGTCTTCTGCGGTGCCCAGTATCTGGTTCAGGTTATGCACAAAATCGACACCGCAGCGACGCGCCAGTGCCTGCTTCGGCATAGCCAGAATATCGGCAAAGCGCCACAGCCCGGCCCGCGCCAATGCGTCGACCTCCCGCGGGAAATCCACCAGCAGCTTCAACGGCAGCGGCGCCAGCTGATCCTCCAGAGGCGTATTGCTGGGATCTGAGAAATCGTGAGAAGCACCTCGCCGGTGACCCGGCGCCTCCCGATCAAGAACGACAGAATCACTTTCCAGTGTTTCTCCAGAAGCACTCGGTTGGTGATGTAGCGCCTCCTGATTAAGAGCGGCAGCATTGACCTCTAGCGGTCTTATAGCAAAAAGCTCAGCGCTTTTAGGCGTAGGCCCCAAACCATACCGGTAGTGGTAATCACGCTGTGCCAGCGCCCGGCGCACGCGTGTCAGTAATGCTTCAAGACTGCCATACAAACGCAGGCAGCTACCCACTTCCAACATCAAGCTGTGTTCACGAAGAGGATACAGGGTGGGGCTGACGCTATAAGCCCAGCAGCACAGGCGGTGTAAACAGCGTTGCTCTGCGTCTGGGTTGCGCTCTAGTAAACGAATGTCATCAGCCAGCGCTCTGGCTGTGGCCGTACCCATACCGGGAACAACCCCCAGCGCAGCGGCGGCATCGTTGGCGACCACAACACGTTGTTTTTCCAGTACGGCGATCGGGCGATGGCGAGGGAATGGATCGTAGCTGTCGGCATTGCTCGCAGCGGCAGATGCCGCCGAGCCCGGTATTACAGAAGCAGGTGCTTGTGCATCATTAATCAGTGCATCCAGCGCTAGCTGATCAAACCAGAGGCATAGCCATAGTGTCTTGCCGCGTTCCAGCATCCTGCCACATCCCTGTGGACAGGGTGCTTAGGCTCCCAAAGCAGATTGATGCGCCATCTGGTCCGCAGGATAGGCGGGCAGTTCCCACATCTGTGGCTGACCCGGCACATCGTTCTCTTCGCCCAGGTGTACGTCGACAGACTGATTGCCGCCGCGCTGCTTGAGGATGTGCACTTGCCGGTAACCGCTCATCTCCAAACGCAAGCTGGCCGGGGCATGGTTATGTGCCGCCTGACGCGAGCGGAACAAGACTGAAAGCGTATCGCTGTCAGCAGCAGCCAGCTGTAGCTTGCGCAGTTCGCTGTAGCGGTATTCTTCAGCGCCCATCCAGGCAAATACGGCGCTGCAGGTGGTGCTGCGCAATGCCTGCTCAATGCTCCACAGCAAGTCCTGACGATTCTGGGGGTGCACCAGCAATACCTGTTGTGTATCGATACCGCGCGCGGCCAGCAAGGGGGCATAGGGCATATGTGGCGGTGCGATAAAGACCTGCCAGCGATTCTTCTCAGTCAGGGCTTCCATGGCGGGCAAAAACAGGCCCATGGCACCCAGGCCGTTGCTGTCGCTCAGTAGCTCGATAGTCTGGCCCATGGGCCAGCCGCCGCCGTGTAGCGCGTCATCTAACTGGGTGTAACCTGTCGCCAGACCATCCTGTACGACAGGGCCCAGATCCTGCCCCCGCCACGTGTCCTTGCGGCGCATGACCTGCTCGATATCCACGACTGCTTCTGTATTTGGTGTAGCAGAGGAGGTAGCAGGGGGGGTAGTTGATGGTGCACTTTCAGTGGCTTTTTCGCTGCCACCAAAAGAGTTTTTTCTAATAATATCAATAGCTTGTGAAGATTTGGCGCGCGCGGGTGCGGCGTGCCCAAAGCGATCAGCGCTGCCGTTAATTACATGTTCGTGTAGTGTCAGTTGATTCATGATCTTTTCCCCACGAGGGTTACTGTATGAATATACAGTAGTCCGCCGTTAGGGATAAATCAAGCAGAAAAATGAAAAGACCGGATAGGCGCTGTAGCCGTGTGAGAGCGAACCTGTCTCAGCGTTTCCAGGTGAGCGTGATCAGCCAGCCCAGCAGCGCTGCTATCCAGGTAACCGTTTCACACGGCGCCAGGTGTTTAAGCTGCAGCCAACGCCTGATCAATATCCGCAATGATGTCGTCGATGTGCTCGATGCCCACAGAGATTCTGATCATTTCCTCTGATACACCGGCAGACGCCAGCTCTTCAGGACTGAGCTGACGGTGCGTGGTGCTGGCGGGGTGGCAAGCCAAAGACTTGGCGTCGCCGATGTTGACCAGCCGCAGGATGAGCTGCAGCGCATCAATAAAGCGCGTGCCGGCCTCTATGCCGCCTTCAATACCAAAGCTGAGGATGCCTGAGGCTTTGCCGCCGCAGATTTTGCCGCAGGTGGCGTTATGAGGGCTGTCTGCCAGTGTGGCGTAGTTCACCCACTTCACTTTCGGGTGCTGCTGTAGGTGGTGAGCCACTTTCTCGGCGTTTTCGCAGTGTCGTTCCATACGCAGCGCCAGGGTTTCAAGTCCCTGCATAATCAGGAAGGCACTTTGCGGTGATAGCGCTGCGCCTGTGTTACGCAAGGGCACCACTCGGCAGCGACCGATATACGCCGCTTCACCTAATGCTTCGGTGTACACCACGCCGTGGTAGGACGGGTCGGGTGTGGTCATTACCGAAAAGCGATCGGCGTGCGCGGCCCAGTCGAACTTGCCGGAGTCTACAATCGCACCACCGATGGTGGTGCCGTGGCCACCGATGTATTTTGTGAGCGAGTGCACAACAATGTCGGCACCGTAATCAAAGGCGCGGCACAGCAAGGGTGTTGCCACTGTGTTATCCACGATCAGCGGCACGCCGGCTGCGTGGGCGATATCGGCCCAGCGCTGGATGTCGACGATGTTCCCGGCCGGGTTGCCGATGGACTCACAAAACAGCGCGCGGGTATTCTCATCAATCAGTGCGGCCACGCCATCAAAGTCGTCGGCATCGGCAAAGCGGGTTTCAATACCCTGACGCGGGAAGGTGTGTGCGAACAGGTTGTAGGTGCCGCCGTAAAGCTGTGACGTGCTGACAATGTTGTTGCCCACCTCGGTAATGGCCTCGATGGCGTAACGAATGGCCGCCATACCGGAGGCAACGGTGAGCGCACCCACGCCGCCTTCCAGTTCTGCCAATCGCTGCTCCAGCACCGCGTTAGTCGGGTTCATGATCCGGCTATAAATATTGCCGGGCACCTTCAGGTCAAACAGGTCAGCACCGTGCTGGGTGTCGTCGAAGGTAAAGGATGTGGTTTGGTAGATCGGCGTGGTTGCGGCGCGGGTAACCGGGTCGCCCTCGTAGCCTGCGTGCAGGGCAATAGTTTCTGGCTTCATGGGTGCTTCCTCGTTGAGCGCGGTTATTTTAAGAGGGCAAATAGTAGCAGAACCTGTCTTGACGAAAGGATCAAAAAAACAGACTCGATCAGGATGCTGTGCTGGTCACGCAGCCCTGCGGTTTGACGCGCGCAAATGCCGTTCGGTCGCCAGGCAGAAGCGCAAACTAAAACCCGCCATGCTTGGCAAGATGCTCACGCTCAGACTCAGTGCTGGTTCTACCGAGTATGGCATTGCTATGCGGAAAGCGGCCGAACGCGGCAATGACGTCGCGGTGCGCCACCATATAACGCTGAAAGCTCACGACCATTTCGCGGGCATCCGCCGGGCAGTCTTCTAGCAGCCGTTCAAAGCAGGCAAGGCCCTCTTCCTGGGCGGCGAGATCCTCAGCATGCTCGTAGGGTATGTACAGGAATACGCGATGGATAATGGGCATCCTGCGGTCATCACCCCGGGTCACCGTATCGCGAGCCAATTGCAGTGCTGCGGCATCACCTGCAAAAGCCTGCGGTGTATTGCGGTAGATGTTACGTGTGAACTGGTCCAGCAGCAGCGTGAGCGCGATGCTGCCTTCAGCACTGTCGCTCCAATGCTGCAGCTCGCCCGCTACGGCGCGTTCAATATCGGCACCGAAGCGCGTACGAATAGCCTCATCGGTCTCGGCGTTACCCTGAAACCACAGTGAATTGCGTTGTTCCGCGGGCAGGCCACTGGGTGTCAGCGGGCCAAACCAAAAATCGAGTACTGCGTTAATGCCTGCCATTGCGTTCATGCTGTATGTGTCTTACTCGAATACGGGGTTGCCAGTGTACCGACTGTGTCGCGCAGCATGACTAGCTAGCCTGATTGCGCTCGTTTCAGGCTCTTATATTGCCATGCATGGATGTGGTTTATAGTGTTTTGCCAACAGAATGATAAAAGTAGCGCCGATGACTGACATTGAGGCCAAGCAGGCAATCTATGAACGATTGTGCGAGTACTGTCGCGGGCTGGATCGTATGGACAAGGCGATGGCCTATGGCGTGTGGCACAGCGACGGCACTGCCAACTATTACGACATGTTCGAAGGCAGCGGTACCGGCTTTGTTGATTGGGTGTGGGGTGCGCATGCGCCGATGGAACGCCATTCCCACCAGATTGCCAATCACCTGATTGAGGTTGATGGCAACAGCGCTGTGAGTGAAACCTACGTTACCGTGACGCTGTGGACCCTACCGGATGAGGCGGGCGCCCAGCAGGAAATTATTGGCCGTGGCCGCTATCTTGATCGCTGGTCAAAGCGGGCGGGGCGCTGGGCCATTGATCACCGCGAGCACGTACTCGATATGCAAACAATCACGCCTTTGGAGCGCGGCTTTACCAGTGCTGTGTCAGCACGGGACGATAGCGATCCGTCCTTTGCGCTGTTTCCGCCCAGGTAGTCATTCACTAACTTAAGGTTGTCTCGTGGAACATCGAAAACTTGTACTGCCCGAGTATCTCAACGACCAGGGCTTTTTGTTTGGCGGCAACCTGCTGAAGTGGGTTGATGAGTCTGCCTATATCACCGCAAGCCTGGACTTCCCCGGTAACCGTTTGGTGACGGTATCGTTGAGTGAAGTGGTATTTAAAAACCCGATACAGCCGGGCGAACTATTGTGCTTTGACGTGCAGCTGGTGCGCCGCGGCAACACCTCGGTGACCTATAGCATTGATGTCATCGGCGAAAAGCTCGCGGGTACCAAGGCGCCGCTATTTGTTACCAAGATCACTTTCGTGAACGTGGCGGACGATGGTCAGCCGGTGCCGTTGAAGAACGTGTAAACCCTGTCTGTATTAAAAGGAGGTCAAGCCTATGTCCACCTCACATCCCCGAAGCTGGTGTCGACCCTTTGAAAGTGCACCAGAACCCATGGCGACCACCGACGCAATCGTGTGCGGTTACGGCGGCGCCGGCGCGTCGGCCGCGCTGGAAGCGCGCCTGGCCGGCTGCGAGGTGATGGTGCTGGAGCGGGCCAGCGGCGGCGGGGGTGCCACCGGCATGTCCAGCTGCGAGATGTATCTGGGCGGCAGCGGCGGCACTGCCTTGCAGAAAGACTTAGGCCTTGAAGACAGCACAGAGAACTTCGTTGCCTATCTCACCGAGTCATTCGGTCCCCACGGTGACCCTGAAAAAATACGCGTCTACGCCGAGGGTGCAGCGGCGCATTTCGATTGGGTGGAGTCGTTAGGCGTGCCCTACAAGCGCGAAGCCATTTATGAGCGCGTCGTGGAACCCTTCGGCGATCAGTCCTTGCTGTACACCGGCAACGAACGGGCATGGCCGTTTCGGGATCACATTGCGCCGGTGCCGCGCGGCCATGTGCCGTCCAAGGAAGGCAATGAAGGCGGTCGCATGTTTATGCAGGCGCTGATGGCCAAAGTCGAAGCCGAGGGCGTGCAGGTACAAACCGACGCTCGCGTCACCGCGCTGTTGCAAGATGCCAGCGGGCGCATTCGCGGGGTGATGGTGCGCATCGACGGCAAAGAACAGGCCATATACGCTCGCCGCGGTGTGGTGCTCACTGCCGGCGGATTCGTTATGAACCGCGACATGATCGAGCGCCACGCGCCCCAGGTGACCGATTATGCAGAGCCCTACGGCAGCCCCCACGATATGGGTGACGGCATCCAGATGGGTGCAGCGGCAGGCGGGCATGCGATTAATATGAGCGAAGTGTTTTTGAGCCTCGCTCTATACCCACCGGCCTGTTCAACCTTTGGCATTCTGGTTAACCGCTACGGGCAGCGTTTTATCAATGAAGACGCTTACCTTGCTCGGCTGGCGCACTATGCCGCGCAGCAGGATGGCCAGGAGATTTACCTGCTGGTGCAAAACGAAGACTTTGAGATGTCGCCCTATCTGGAGCCACCGCGCATTGTCGGTACCGGCGACAGCATTGCCGAAGTGGAAGCCGAATCACCGCTGCCCGAGGGCACCCTGCAACACACCGTTTCCTTCTTTAACGAACACGCTGCCAAGGGTGAAGACCCGCTGTTTCATAAATCGTCGGACTGGTTAAAGCCCATCGTGAACGGCCCCTTTGCACTGGTGAGTTATGCCCCCGCTGACATGAAATACCACTTCGGCGAAAACCCGGGCTATTTGATGTTCACGCTAGGCGGCCTGGAAACCAGCGTGGACGGCGAAGTGCTCACACCACAGGGCGAGCCCGTGCCCGGCCTATTCGCCGCCGGTCGTACCACCGCCGGTTTGCCCCGCACCTCCAAAGGTTATGCCAGCGGTATGTCGGTAGGGGATGCGACGTTCTTTGGGCGGCTGGCCGGGCAGCGCGTGGCGCGGGAATCGGAGATGCATTAAAGGTCGCGCCTGCAAGGGACGGAAACTGGGCAGAAAACTCAGGCCTTCCCGAATGCTGTTCAGTCGATTCCTGCTCCCATCAAAGGTTCATGGACGGTCTCCTGTCCGTCTACCCGCGTACACTCTTGTACAGCATGAGACAATTCCGGCTGAAGCAGCCCGTGGTCAGGGTGACTGGCCACTTGAATCAGGAATACTCACGGAAGGTATGCGCAAAACACTAATCTTTATTGTCATTATCGTCGGACTGGTTCTGGCGACCCCCCACGGCCTCGAGGTCTTGCTGGAACATCAGTTGAGCAAGCGCGTTGCCCATACAAAAGTGGATCGCCTCTCGCTCAACCCATTCACGGGGCGTGTTCTGCTGGAGGGCGTGGCCGTGGATGGGGTGAAGGATTCAGACCTCTCTCTGGGCCGCATCGAAGCTGATTTGGCGATGCTGTCGCTGCTACAAGGTGAGCTCGTTCTGGAGACGCTCCATGCCTCCAGATTGAACCTGCTGGTGCAACAGAATGAGGACGGGCATTGGACGGCGATCCTGCTGTTCTCGCCCGATCAAGCCGAGACATCTGAGTCTGCAGACGGCCTGGTGCTGCCACACTTCACGCTGTCAGAGTTACTGCTGGAGGACAGCAAGCTCACGCTGATAAAGGGCCCGTTTACGGGTCATCTTCAGGTAGAGCGGCTGGCAGTGGAAGATTTTGTTAGCAACAGCGACACGCCTGCCAGCACCGAGCTCATCGCCCGCTGGGGCGATACCCGCGTAGCGTGGCAGGGCACTGTTTTGCCCGAGGCCGGTGCCCAATCCGTTAGAGCGGACATCAACGTGGAGGCGCTGCAGCTGTCTGATCTGCAACCCTTGCTGCCACAGGGTCAGCGTCACCTGGAAACCCGCGGTCTTGTCGATCTAACGCTGACGCTGAAAATGACGCTAGGTGAAGACGCCTCACTGTCACTGACGGGCAACGGGACGTTGGCGCAATTGGCATTGCGTGATCCCGCGCTGGAAATGGATATTCTGGAGGTCGGCTCGATTGCGCTGCAGACGCTTGCGCTGCATCCCGATGCCAGCGTCGACATAGCACAGCTGTCCATTGAGGACGCCGTCGCCCTGGACCATTCGGAGCGCGATGAGCACCTGCTGGCAGCCGGATCTCTGATTATCGACGGCCTTCACTTCCACGATTCGACGCTTACGCTGGACCGCGTGACAGGTAGCAAGGCCCGTTCAATGCTTCGCATTACCGAGGCCGGAGAAGTGCAGGTACTGGGGATGCTCAGCGCGTCACTTAACGCCCTGGATCGCAGCGTCTCTGTTGCCGCGGATGCTGATACCGGCGCTGACCCCGACACTAATGACAGTCAGGCTGGCGGGTTCAACTATTCGATAGGACCTATGCACCTGGAGGACAGTGTGCTGAGCTTTTCCGACCAGCGGTATCAGCCACCGGTAGCACTGGACATGACCGTAAAGCGTTTTGACTTCTCGAAGCTGGAGAGCCGCTCTCCGGAGCAGGCGGGGGAACTGCGCCTGACCGGTAATGTCGGCCAGTACGGCACGGTGGATGTCGAGGGCGAGCTGGCGCCACTGGCAGCGCCGCTGCGCTTGCAGCTACAGGGCGATATCGAGGGCGCATCGCTGCCGGTACTGTCGCCCTACTTTGAGGAGATGCTGGGCTATGCGATCACTTCCGGGCAGTTCGACCATGAATTTATCGCCAGCCTTACGGATAACATTCTCGATGCCAGCAATCAGGTCACGCTGAGAAAGCTTAAGGTCAACAAGGTGGGGCGCATTGAGCCGGTCGCGCCGCCCCCCGTGCCGCTTGGGCCCGCGCTGGACATGCTGCGCGACAGCAAGGGCACTATCGAACTGGACGTGCCAATTAAGGGCGACCTCTCGGACCCCGAAATTGGCACCGAAAAGATCATCGGCAGAGCCTTAGGCAAAGCGTTAAGCGCAGGCTCGATCGCCGTGCTCAAATACGCCCTGCAGCCCTATGGCGCCATCTGGACTGGGCTCGAGATGGGACTCAAGGCCGCCCAGATCATTACTCTGGACAGCATGACTTTTCCGGCCGGCGTTGCCGAGCTGGATAAACAGCAGATCAACTATGCCGACAAGCTTGCCGGGTTTATGAAGGACAAGACAAAACTTCAGCTCAGCGTCTGTGGCACCGCGGGGGCGGCAGATTTTTCAGCGCTGCGCGAGCAAACTGAGGAAGGGGCTTCAGCCGATCCAGAGCGCATGAGCGAGGCAGAAAGCACCAGTTTGCTAGAGCTGGCATCGGCCCGACAGGAGAACCTGGTTAACTATCTTGCCGCCCAGCACCAGATTGACACGCGGCGCATGTATCTCTGCAAGCCGGAAGTGAAGCGCTCTGGCAAACTGTCTGGTATTACCTTGCTGATGGAGCCGTGACAGGACGCGCGCAGTGGCCTGCGCGCTGCATGCCAGCCGGCATAATGCGGCAAAGCGGTATAGTGGTTACCCATAGTAGGAGCAAATACGGTAATGGCGAGGTTAGGCATTTGGTTGATAATCGGAATGCTACTAGCGGGAGCGAAAACCATGGCTGAGCTAGAGTTCTTTGCAATACAGCCAGACAGCACCGACGCCGCACTGGCCAACAACGGCGAGCGCTGGCGGCTGTTCAGTGACCGCGTAATGGGCGGCGTCTCCACCGGCGAACTAACCCCTGAAGAAATCGTAGGTCGCAGCTGCCTGCGTATGCAAGGCGACGTGAGCCTGGAAAACAACGGCGGCTTCGTGCAGATTGCCATCGACCTCGGCGACGCGCTGCCAACGCAACTACCCGATTACACCGGCATTGCGCTGGACGTCTACGGCAACAACGAATCCTATAACCTGCACCTACGCACCGACGGTATGCGCCGCCCCTGGCAATCCTACCGCGCCACCTTCGAAGCCACGCCCGAGTGGCAAACTATCAAGTTGCCCTTCAGTGAGTTTGAAGCCCACCGCTATGAAGCACCGCTCGACGTGAGTAGCATCCGACGAATTGGCATTGTGGCTATAGGGCGGGCGTTTGAGGCGGACCTGTGTCTTGGACGGGTGACGTTTTACGAATAGCGCATACCAGAAATCTGCAGCGACTCGATGCCGTTCGGGCAGTTAGCAGCTGCAGCGTAAATGACCCTTGTCTCAATCAGCACTTAGCTAAGAGAGGCGGATGGGGCCTACGGCCTGCGGGCTGGCTCCCTATTCTGAGATTCCAAATTGATTTCGAAAATTTGCTTTCTTATGTCGTTGATGTTGTAAGCCTTTGCGGCTTTAACGCGAATGAGCGGTATCTTGGCGCTTGTGCATGCGGCATCGATGAGTGCATCGCGTTGTTTAGACGTTTTCTGATGGTGCGACCGGTCGTCGAGTTCGATAACGGCTACAACGTGCAGGTTGTCGGGGTCGCAAAGAACGAAGTCAAAGTGCTTGGCGGAAATTCTGTTGAACGCTTTCTGCCAATTGGAGCGCGTTAAGCCTTTAGCAGGCTGTATGACGTCAGCTACCCGAACTTTGGTAAATACGAGCTGTTCCGGCACTGCTGCAACCAGAACGCCGTAGAAGGAACGTTCGGCCGCGCTGAGCAGCCCCCGGCGACTGGTGTATGCAAATTGCTCGGCCTCCCTACGTGATTGGATTTTCGCAAGGACCGCAGCTGCTAAGGCCGCAATAAGTAGTATGGCCAGTGCGATTGCTATACCCATCTTATGTTTTCCTAGTACGGGCAGCTTCTGCAGGCTTTAATAACCATGTTCTCCGTAGGAAATCTCAAGCTGCGGGTAAGCCTCAATCAGTGCATCAACGGCCTCCGCGGTGCGTATACCCCATTGATTAGTCAAAGCGTACGTTTGTCCGTCGTAGCAGAAGAACTCTCCTTCTCGCGCGAAGTACCTTTTATGTCTGGGAACGCTCCCGCCTGGGTCGTCCTTCATGATTTCCACAATTAGCTGCTCTTCGTTCAACTCACCCTCAAATTGCTTGAAGAGTTGGTTTGCTCTCCAACTAATAATGTCCTTGATGTTTTGAGGTGATGCTCCGTAGTCGAGAACTGCTTTTATGACGTGGAAGATAAGCCAGCGCTTGCTCAGGTTTGCATTTTTTTCGTCACCGATCGTGAGGTCAAATCGTGTAAAGTCGCGTGAACTAGAGCGTGATTCTCTCTCGCGCTGCTTCTTCTCTCGTATGCGGACTTGATAATCCGCTACTTCGGGTATCGGAATTACCGTCTGTACGTCTAGCAAAGTCTGGTCACCGTTGGCGTACGGTTGAAGTTTGACGCATCGAATATCTACGCCGAAATCGTTCAGCCACATCACGGAAGTTGTAAGCTCCTTGGAGAACTCAGCGGAGGTTAGAACAATTTTCACCTCCTGACCAAACTGCTCCTCGTCCGGCTCAGACCAGTCCAGGAACTCGAGAAGGCGCTCAGCGGCGTCGCCCCCTATCTCGTTGTCTCTCATGAAGCGCGCATAGATTGTGGTAAGTCGCTCGAAAGTGAGTGTTGAAATCATTGCGGCATAGCGGATAGCTTGAAGCTCCATGTGGCCGCCATCTTCAGTCCGTTTAAGTTCGATGACTACTAGATTTGCGCCTTTATCGATGCCAAGTAGATCTATCCTGCGCCGACTATCCTCCCAGTCCCCGAATTCTTCAGACACGACCAGAGTGTCCGGTGAGATTACCGAGATTTGGCCTTTCAGCAGGCGCTGTAAGTCTTGCCGCTCTAGCAAGTTTTGCGCTTGAAAAGTCGTTCTTGATACCGGCGATAGTTGATCGCCAGTGATGCGGTAAATCGTCATATTCGCTCAAACAATAGCTAAGCCACCAGCGTCTACTGTAGCGGCAACTATTCGGTTACACACTAATACTTTCGTTTAGTTAGGATCAACGGTTTCTATGCCATAGTATCAACCAAAATCTCATGTTGAGCAGATTTGATGTAACGTGGGCCTGCTCAAAATTTAATCAAAGGCTGGCTGAGGGGTAGTGAGGTAGTGAGCGGTACCAATTCCTGTTCATTCTGCGAGCTGCTGGAGCGAGACCCAGCAGGACGAATAATTGCGCATAATGATCATGCTTACTTGATCGCTGATGGCTTTCCGGTCAGCCTAGGTCACAGCCTTGTCATATCCAAGCGCCATATCGGGTCATTCTTCGAGGCATCTGACGCCGAGAAGGCGGGTATTTTGCACCTGATCGATGAGGCTAAGGGTTTGGTGGACGAAAAGCACTATCCCGCTGGCTACAACATAGGCATCAATGACGGGCCTGCGGCCGGTCAGACCGTGCCACATCTCCACGTGCATTTGATTCCGCGCTACGAGGACCAGTCTGGTGACCCTCGTGGTGGTGTTCGCTGGGTGATACCAGACAAAGCAGACTATTGGAGTCAGACGTGAGTCTGCTGCATTACGAGCAACTATTTTCAAGCTTGCGCATGAACATCCGCCGAGGTGGCGGTAGCGATGGGGGTGACGTCAGCGGCGGCAAGAGTCCGCATAAAGTTGCGCTACTGCTCGCTGTGATAGAGCTAATAGAAAATGGGCAGATTGCAGAGAATCGTTTTTTATTTGATCAGCAGCTTCGAGATACTTTCACCAATTATTTCAATGATTTAGCTGGAGAGAACGATAAGAATAACCCTCACCTTCCATTCTTCCACTTAAGATCCAGCGGCTTCTGGCATCACCAGGTCAAACCAGGTCGAACCGACGCATATGCGGAGCTAACCACAGCTAGTGGGCCGGGCGCCATAGATGACAATATAGCCTACGCTTATATAGATGATGAGCTCTTCGAGCTGTTGAACTTCAGTACATCTCAAGAACTACTCAGGACTAGTCTGTACGAGAACCTATCCTCCGATGACCAACTTCATATTCTAAGAAGCGTCGACGGGTGGGACTGGCTTGAATGCGAGGCCATCGTCCAGGACTACTTTGAGATGCTGTTGCTAGAGTTGAGCGGCATTCCGTATAGCAAGGCAGAGCACAGGAGGCTACTGCAGCAGAAGCTCAACAACCGTAGCGAAGGTTCAATTGAATACAAACACCAGAACATTTCAGCTGTGCTGACTGAAATGGGGCAACGCTATATCGATGGATACAAGCCCGCATTCAATTATCAGTCACAGCTGAGGCGTGTTGTTATCGCGCATTTAGCCGGGCATGAATCTGACCTGAATACCATTCTTGATAGTGCTGACAAATGTCAGCCCAGGCCGCTGGAAGGTATCGATTGGACTAAGGTGCTCGACCCCGATAGGCCAGAGCGGTTGGCAGGCATCAGCGCGCCCGAGAGGAATTTTCTGGCGCGGAAAATCAATTTCGCTGAACGAGAATCCAGGAACCGCAGCATTGGGGAGAATGGTGAAGCGTTCGTTCTGGAGTTTGAGAAGTTCCGGCTAAGGGAAGCGGGCCGGGCAGATCTTGCGAAAGAAGTGGAGTGGCGAAGCAAAGAGCAGGGTGACGGCCTTGGCTACGACATACGCTCATTTAGCGCGCAACTTTCAGAAGAGCGATTTATTGAAGTAAAAACTACGAGTAGTGGTAAGTATCAGTCGTTTTTTCTGAGCGAAAACGAGCTGGCGTTCTCTAGAAAGAATTCACAGCAATTTGCTCTCTACCGCGTGTATAACTTCAGTATAAAGGCCAGGATATTTTGGTTACCTGGCGCAATAGACGGCCATGTAAACCTCTATCCTCAGTCGTATCGAGCGAGCTTTTCCAAGTAAATAGATGAAGCGTGAGCTGAAATTGACAGGTTGCACGAACCTAAGCTGTGGGAGGCGTCGCACGACACAGGTGCGCCACCGGGATTACTGTGGCAATTTGCTTTATCAGGAGGACATCCCAGCTCCAAAGTGCGGCCTTCTGCAATAAGGTAGGCTTTCACTTAAATCTGCAATAATGTTACCTATTTGAGGGTCAATCCATGGGTTATCAAATATTGACCATTGGCGAGATGTCCAGCTATTCGAAGGTCAAAATACGAAAGGCCTACCGAACGTCCGCAGCTGCAGATATGCACGCATTAATGGTGGGGGTATCCTGGTGTTTCAAGTTTGGTGATTTGAAGGGCGAGATGAATCAACGGCACAACCAAAATGGCGTAGGGCAAGGAAGCTAGAACATGCTTGGACTTAAGTTGCGCGAAGAGTTCGCAGGCAGACGCCTAAAAGGAACAATGATCGAGCTCCACAATCGAAAGGGGACCGGTGCGCTCGATAAGACCGCAAGTGATTTTCTGAAAATCACTTATCCATCAATCGATATGCTGAAAACGATAGAGGCCGTTCAGGCTGGGCGTGCTGAGCCCGTGGTAATCATTGGGGCTAGAGGTCAGGGTAAGTCTCATTTGATGGCTGCACTTTCTCACATGCATACTGATGAAGCCGCGACCAAGACTTGGTTAGAAAACTGGGCCGCTCGTTTGGGTAATTCCTCCATTAGTGGTATGACATTGCAGTCAGGGATGCATGTCATTACGGAAAGCCTGCACCTGCAGAATTACAAGTATCTTTGGGATTTGCTATTCGATAACCATCCAGAAGGCACCTATGCAAGAGGCAAGTGGGAGGGACAGGGAGACTCCAAGACGGAGGTGCCTGGCTTTGACCTCGTACTCGAAATGGCTGAAAAAAAGCCCTTCATACTGATACTAGACGAGTTTCAAACCTGGTTTGAAGGCCTCACAAACACGAAGCAATTTCCCTGGCGAAACTGGGCTTTTAACTTTATCCAGATTCTATCCGAGATATCCGAGAAACATCCTGAATTGCTGACATTGGTTGTGTCCGTGCGGGAAGGAAACTCTGATGCGGCACAGCAGCTTTTTCGAGTAAACCCCGTCAGGGTTGATTTCAAGGGGCCTGAGGCCAAAAGGGACCGTCAGCGTCTACTGCTCTATCGTATTTTCGAAAACCGCATGAATATCGCTGATGTTGATATTCAGAACCTAATCGAAGTCCATATTAGTGAGTTTTTGCGCTTGAACCACGTTTCTGGAGCTGACCACACGAAGTACAGGCAAGAGTACATCGACGCTTGGCCTTTCTCCCCAAGACTACTTCAGCTTCTTGATGACCAGGTACTTATCGCGGCCGAGACCCAGGAAACTCGAGATTTGCTGCGAATTCTCGTGGATGTATTCAAAGCGGTGGGGGAAAAGACGGTGGTGCTCACAGCAGCCGACTTCAAGCTTACGAGCGACAAGGCTGGTGTGACATCCCTTCTTGACTCAGTCGCAAATCAGTTACACCGAGACCTCAGGGAAAATGCACTACGCAACCTCGAGGCCGTGCAGAATGGTGTGCCTGAGGCCCATGTTCCCCATCTTGAGGCCATTCTCTCCTCTCTTTGGTTGCGTTCACTTTCACTTGAGAGTCATGCCGGTGCCGAACCGGCAGAGTTGCAGCTCGATATCACAGAATCAAGCGCGATAGACGACAATCAATTTGCGGCGGAGCTCGCTGTCATCGAGGACAACAGCTTCAATATCCACAGGCAGGCGAATCACCTGGTTTTCAAAAACGAAGTTAATCCCCAGGCAAAATTATTGGCACACGCCAAGAATGACAAGCTCTTCGTACAGGATGAAGATGTTGATCATCTAGCCAAGGAAATTCGATATGCGCTGGTGGGAGAGGGTGCGCAATCTAATCTCTATCGTACGATTGTTTTGAAGAAGCAGTGGCAAAGTGATCCCTGGAGTGAAGCTGATGAAAGAGATCACCCAACAAATTGGGACAATCGAGTCCCGATCGTAGTGCTGCCGAAAAGTGATCTGGATGGCGCAGCGATTGGCACGTGGCTGAAAAATAATGTTCAAAAGAACCGAAACACCATCAGATTTCTTCTGCCTCAAGCGGGAACAGCAGACGTATTTTTTGATCAATCGCTTTTGATCTTGGCCAGAGCCGTCTACCTAGCAGGAGATTGGAAAACGTCTGAGAAGGACTATGCCCCGCTGTATACAAAGTATCAGAAGGAGTTGCGAGATCAGCTGCAGGCCAGGTTTGATCGATTTGCCGTACTAAGTGTCTGGAACTTCGGGGATCCGACCCAGTGCGAGTTTGAGATTACACACCACGGCGCTGAGGGTCTTAAGATTCTTGAATCGGTGGATGAAAAAGTCCGTTCAGAACTCTTTATCCCTGAAGAGTTCGATTCCATGCTGAGTGAGGCTGCCACTAACAGTCGTTCCGTTGCGGACCTGCTAGAGAAACTGAAGGAGCCTGCTTCGAAGGGTCAGCCGAGCATACCCTGGCTGGGAGAGACTGCCGTTAAGGAGAAGATCAGCAGAGCTTGCGCAAATGGGAAGATATCCATCAATGCCAATGGTGAATTTTATGAAAAGAAAGCGTCCGAATCTGCAGATGACGCGTGGCTGCGAATAAGAGGCAAGCTCGGGTCTGGCAAGTCACTCACTGAAACGACAATTCACCTACCAGGCGGTACCGGCGGTTCTGGCGGCGCCAGCCCCACACCTCCAGTCCCTCCGGGTGGCGTTGTGCCACCAGCGCCACAGCCCCCTGGCCCTGTCGGTACGAGTCCTCCCACACCGTCTCCAGGCGGCTTATTTGACGGAGCATCAGGTAGTAATTCAGTCCACCATAGTGCCCAGAGTACTTCACCACTTAGCTTGTACGGCAAGTTAGAGCAATGGGGCATCAACAAAGGCAGTAAGGTAAGCAGTGTCCAGCTCAGTACCGCGCAATTGAGTGGTGCCCAGCTTGAAGCTTTGCTTAAGAATTTGCCTGATGGAGTGACTTACTCGCTAGATCTGAATAAAGAAGAGTAGCCACAAAGGAGCTGGGTTGGAGTATGGATAAAGCTCTCATAGCAGATATACATCGATTGCCCGCTGCTGAAGTTTGGCCAAAAATATTTGCGGCGGTTTGGCTGCTGTTTTCGCAACCGATCAGAGATGATCTAGCTGATGCTAAGACGGTAGAGCGCGATCGCGCAATCAAGCCGCTAGACGACGTTCTGGCGGGTAGTGCCTGGGAACTATGGCAGACCTTCGAAACATCGGCGCCTAAGACATCTGATGCACTAAAAGGTTTCTGGTCGAGTTTTCCCGGCCCCAAGGCGGTTCTAATCCTGGACGCTCTATCCCTCAGGGAGTTACCTTGGATCCTTAAGGGTGCGGAGGAACGCGGCTATGTTATCCAGCGTTCCGAAGCGCTAGGTTCTGAGTTGCCTGGCGACACTACACCATTTGCTAAGGCTCTCGGCTTTGGCCAGCGTTCATCATTGGAAAGCAACTCTGGAAAGAGTCTTCATTTTGACGGTGCGTACACGGAAAGTAGTGGTCTCCCTTGGCAGGACTGTACTGGGCTTATTAAGCCGGAGCCCAACGTGATTTTTTGGCACCATTGGCCGGATGAAAGGATGCACGATCTGGCGAACCAGGGAAATGGCTATGCAGTGCTAGCCAGAGAGGCCGCGAAAACACTGAGTGGCGATGAGTTTTGGGCCTTTGTCGATAAGCTGGCTCAAGGTCGAAGATTGGTCATTACGGCGGATCACGGGTATTCAAACCCATCGCTCTTCCCGGATATTTACCCAAAGGACCAGAAGGACTTTCTGAAAGGCCAGTTCAAAAGCGGTAGGAACAACAAGGTCACTGAAGTTGAAGTGCCTCAGTACTGGGTGCCACCGTTATCCCAGCGACTCCAAACAGCGCATGGTAATTGGAACATGGTTCTAGGCCGTAAGAAGTGGAAGAGCCAAGGAGGATATCCCACGCTCGCCCACGGCGGCCTCAGTCTCCTAGAGGTGACCGTGCCATATATCGAACTTCACAAATAATACTGAACACCAGAATTAACTGACCTAATTTGGACCATATTGAATGACGATTGCCAAAAAGACTAAAGCTGAAGTAGCGGAAGAACTAATCGCGGCAGCCGTCTCGGCCGGAGAAAAGCGAAATCTAAGTTCAGTGGATTTTTCTGATCCCAATAGGGCCAAGACTTGTCTCGAAGTAGATTTCCCAATACTACCGATTAATCAGGTCGCACAGATCGAGGGAAATGCCGGGAAGCCGGTTTATCAGATGAGTAAATGGTGGGCGAGAAGACGCTCCAGTGTTTTTAGGTCCATGCTCATCGCCGCTGCCGCCAAGGCGCCTGAAGACCCCTCGGAGACTGCAAAGACCGTCTGGGATGCCTACTACGCCAATCATCAAGATAATGAAGAATTTGGACGCCTTAAGGTGGCGGATATTTTTATGGGGGGCGGTACTACTCTCGTTGAGGGAGCGAGGCTGGGAATGCAGATGCAAGGTAATGACCTCAGCCCGATTGCCTGGCTCGTAGTGAAAAATGAGTTGTCCAATCCTGACCTAGATGAGGTAAACCGACTTTTTGACCACGTTGAAGCAGAGGTAAAGCATCAAATAATGCCTTACTTCGCTTGCGATGGGCCTGGGGGTGAGCGCGGCACTTGGACTGAGCTAAATAGCGGTAATGTGATGGATGAAAACTTCGACCCATTGTCCCTGACGCCTGAGCAGCGGAAGGGATATGTCTATAGTGGACCTGAGGTCATCTATACATTTTGGGCAAAGCATGGGCCGTGTATGGTGGAAGGCTGTGGCCATCGTACACCTCTTATGACAAGCCCCGTAGTTGCGACAAAAACGCTGAGCGTGAAGGCATGGCAAGGTGTATTGTGTAGCGCCTGTAGCGAGACCTATGACATTGAGCGCTACGAAACAAGGATGGCGCCTGACGCGCCGCTCATTGTTTCAGATAGCGAGGGGCCGTTTAGTGTCATGGATAATGATGGCGCTTATATATGTCCGCATTGCGGTCATCAGGAATCAGACCCTATTGCATTCCTAAAGAGTGAGTCCTCTCGGCTTCCTAAGAAGATCTTTAAAAACAAAAAGGTAAATCTGTCCCTCTTGATGCATCCAGACTGGATGAGCGGCGAGGCGGGCAAAGATGAGTTTGGAGCTTATGGTGGGACAGCGACAAGTGATCCCGAGGCAACAGCTCGTTGGTTTTCTGCCAGGGCGGAGAGGAATCAACTAGTGGAGTTTCGCGGAAGTATACCCGCAGAGCTGTCGATACCAGACTTTGGCCTATTTCAACCAGCAATTGGCAATATCCCAAAGCGCTCGACCTTTACTTGTCAAGAAAGTACTTGCGGGCGACAACAGGATGTCATGGCTGCGGTTAGGAGTTCGG
Source organism: Cellvibrionales bacterium (assembly GCA_043585095.1). Lineage (GTDB taxonomy): Bacteria > Pseudomonadota > Gammaproteobacteria > Pseudomonadales > Halieaceae > JANQIO01. The sequence continues at coordinate 2,537,598 of CP121321.1, read as the reverse complement.
GGCAAACAGCGCCAGCGTCCGAGTACGCCTTGCAATGTTATTCGCCGCAGTACCAGAAGTCCGGGGCACCTTACAACGGGAGATATTTTAAGGCAGTAACTGCAGATGACGTTGCGAGGGCCATAGCCGCCGAGCGAGAGTGGTCTGCAAGGAAAGGCACGGATCTAAGTGAATACTCGCCAAGATCAGAGTTGCCTTATGGAATGATGACCCATATAGCTAATGGTGATCTACAAAAGAACTATGGGTATACGCATTGGCATAAGATGTTCAATGCGCGTCAATTGCTGGTTCATGCACTTCTATTAAAGGCAATAGATACCGCTGAAGGATTTGGTGCGGAATGTAAAGAGGTGGTTTTAGGGGCGTTTCAGCAATATCTAAGAAATCAGAATATGTTCTGCTTTTGGGACATTAGCCGTGACTGCATGGCTCCGATGATGAGTAACAACAATTATCATCCGAAGTCCACACCAGTTGAGAACTCTGTATTCGCAGATCTTGGACGCGGAAACTGGGCGTCTTGTAGGTTGAATACACTCAAGGGTTTGGAGTGGTGTAAGAGCCCGTGGGAGACGGTTTCAAACACCACGCTCGCACAGAGCGCTCCTGAGTTGGCTGATCTGGTTACGGGAAAGAGCTCTAAGGTGTACCCAGGGGACAAAGTGCTACCGAGTAGTCAAGTGACCTGTGGGTCATCCACAGAACTTAAAGAGCTGGCCAGTCAGTCCTTTGACCTAGTGGTTACCGACCCTCCGTTTGGTGGGCTTCTACATTACTCAGAGCTGGCGGACTTCTTTTATGTGTGGCTGAGACTCACGCTGAAAGACAGCTACCCAAGTATCTTCGGAGGCGAATATACGCCCAAAACCTTGGAGGCTGTCTCGAACAAGGCTCGGCATCCAGACGATCCTGATGCTTTTTATAAGCGGCTACTGACTGAATGTTGGCGTGAGGCTAACCGACTACTGAAGCCTAGTGGGATTCTAGCGTTCACTTTCCATCACAGCGAAGACGAGCCATGGGTTGATGTTTTGGAGAGCCTCTTTGACGCAGGGTACTACTTAGAGGCCACATACCCAATTCGAAGTGATGAGACCAAGGGCAAGGGCGAATTTGGTTCGAAGACAATCGAGTACGACATCATTCATGTGTGTCGTAAACGGATAGAAGAGCCGACAAAAATAAGCTGGGCGAGGTTGAGGCGGCGTATCCTGGCGGATGTAAGGCAGCTCCAGGGATTGTTGGAGCATCACCAAGCGGAAGGATTGCCGGTTGCTGATCTTCAAGTGATTAAACGCGGTAAAGCGCTCGAGTATTTCTCTCGGCATTACGGTCAGGTTTATCTCGAAGAGGGTAGGGAATTCACGGTTAGTGAAGCGCTGGTCGGTATTAATCAGATACTAGACGATCAGTCAGAGACAGAAGCTGGTGGTACGCCAGTCATATGTGAGCCCAGTACCAGGCAGTTTCTGAGGATCTTCGCCGGAAATCCTTCGGTAGAGCGTGATCAGCTGCAGAAGTTTCTCCGAGGCAGTGGACTAGCGCCGTCCACTTTTGTGAGCCTAGGGTGGGCCACCGAAACTACACGTCCAAAGGCATTTCAATGGAGATCACCTCTTGAGTTTGCCCAAGAGCGTAGAGACAGTGCACGTGCCAGCCACCGCGACTTCGATCAGGCCATGGTGCTGATTGGGGCATGCTATCCGGAGAGCGGAATCAACACGAAGAAGATCTTGAATGATGAATTCAAGCCGCACCCTGCACTAGGGCAGCTTCTTGACTGGCTGTCCAATAACGGAGCGGACAGCCCGATGCGCCAGGCGAGCATGACTGCGCGCCAGCTCTATACCAGATGGGAGGCCGATCACCAGACTATTGTCCAAGAGCAGATCGCCCTGTTTGGGATGGAGGACGAGCTTTGACGTCGCCGCTCCGCGATGATAAATGGAAGAGAAGGGGTATCAGTGTCCTGTGGGATGGCGACACATTGGCCCAACTTGAGGCGGCTAGTCGGGTCGTTAGCTTGCGGCACTTTGTCGAGCTGTATGAAGCCGGCTGGCCCGACGAGATGCCATTGCTGAATGATGATGCTCTTTACGTGGCAGGTTTGGACGTTGCAGTTGATGCGCTAAGTCCATCAGATGCTGTTTCTTGGCTTGAGTCAGAAATTTACGAAATGGTTTATGACTTCCAAAACCACGCCGACGCTGGACTCGTGTTCTGGATGCCAGACTCGGGCCGATGGAAGGTTGATTACGCATCCAACAGCTTTCTGTGGTTCTTGGGTGGTGAGCATGATGGACAACTTTTTCCCATGGGGCGGTGTATCTGGAATGGCGCTGAAAGAGATGTTCGGAAAATTGAGTACTCTTCAGAAGGTGACAGTCCCAAGTGGATTGGCCTCTTCCTCGAGCGAATAAGTTAATGGAAATCGTGGCGGGCGCATTCGCCCCCGGCGATCGTGTCAGCCATAGTGATTTCGGCCAAGGGGTCGTAATCTCTACAGAAGGAAATTATTGCCGAGTATTCTTTCCTGTCGGTGAGAGACAGATTCCTACGAGCAGTCTCTCCAGAGCGCTTAGTCATAATGAACGTGTGGCAAGTGGCATCCGCGGCGGTGCAGACCAGGCCAAGAGTGCTTGGTTATCATGGAAAGCACATGAATTGCCTCTTTCAGAGGCTGCCAGTTCACTGACTTCTGCCAAGATTGACCTGCTGCCGCACCAGGTTGTGCTGACTCATCGAATAGCATCGTCAGGCCCCAGGAGGTTCTTGATTGCGGATGAAGTAGGTCTGGGCAAGACCATTGAAACTGCACTTGTTCTACGTGAGCTCGCCAGCCGAGGTGAACTAAATCGAGCACTGATGGTGGTTCCTGCGGGCTTGGTCAACAACTGGCATGAGGAGCTGAACGCTGTATTCAATCTAGATTTTGAGGTGTTTGGCAGGGACGGTGATGTTAGTGACCGCCGTAGCAATGCATTCGCAAAACACAATCTTCTTATCGCCAGTATAGATACTCTAAAACGACCAGCGCGTATCAAGAAGTTATTAGACGCACCTCGGTGGGATCTGGTGGTCTTTGACGAAGCACATCACTGCACGGCCTACAAGCAGGGCGGGAAAACCAAGAAAACACAGAATTATAAGCTTGCAGAGTCACTCCGCGACCATACCCGAGACCTTCTCCTGTTGTCGGCTACACCTCATCAGGGAGATCATTATCGGTTCTGGAAGCTTATGGACCTTCTGGATCCCACGCTTTTTGCCAGCGAATTCGAGATGGTCGAAGAGAGGCACCGGCTCAATCCCTACATTTTTCGCAGAACCAAGGCCGACGCATGCAAGCCTGATGGGACTACGCTGTTCGCTCGTCGCTGGGTGCACACGGAGGCATTCACAATGTCGGACGAGGAAAGAGAATTCTACCAGGGGCTAAACGAGTACCTACGGGACGGTTTTGCGCTGGCCAAGAAGCAAGGGGGTAAGGGAACCGCGCTTGGATTCGTAATGACGATCTTCCAAAAAATCGCGGCGTCAAGTTTTGCAGCTGTCCATCGTACCCTTAGGCGTCGACTAATCGCTCTTACGATACATGAAGGACTGATGCATGATGAGAGTCTGGATATTGACGCAAGGGACATAGCGTTTGAGGAAGCTAGAGAACTCATTCGGGCTGAATTTGATCTCGGGACCGATCGTTTCGCGGACCTCGATCTGGATCGAATCCTGAATGACCTGAAGAGGCGGCTATTAAAGAGATTAGACGAGGAGCAACTGGCTGCAGCCACAACAGAGCACAGTACAGAAGCCGAATCCTCTACAGCAGAAGACGCTGCGATGAACGCTGTAGCCTATGCTTTGCCAGAAGAGCGATTCCGTATTAAGCAGTTACTCGCTGAATTCCCTCTTGCTCGTGAAACGAAAGTCGAGAAGCTAATCGGTGCACTAGGTGTGCTTTGGGAGCAGAACCCAACGGAACGGATCGTAATATTTGCAACCTATTTGGGCACTGTGGAGATGCTTGGAGAACAGATAGATCTGGCCTTCCCCGGCCAGGGCGTAGTTGTTCTGAAAGGCGGTGACCACGGCAGTAAGGTTGCCGCTGAGCGGCGATTCAAACAGGACAATGGTCCTAGAGTCTTGATCTGTACTGCAGCAGGCAGGGAAGGAATCAACCTGCAACATGCACGAGTACTTTTCAACTTTGACCTACCTTGGAATCCTATGGACATGGAACAGCGGATAGGCCGCATTCATCGATATGGTCAGGCAGATACTGCTCAAGTGTATAACCTGGTACTAGGCGATACCATCGAGGGACGAATTTTCTTGCTCCTCGATGAAAAACTTGAGGAGATTGCCAAAACGCTCGGAAAGGTTGACGAACATGGTGTGGTAGAAGAGGACCTTCGGTCCCAAATACTCGGACAGCTCTCGGAGCAGGTTAATTATCAGCAACTGTACTCTAAGGCATTAGAGGATCCAGAATTGCGTAGAACTAGGCTAGAGCTTGACGCGGCCATGCAAAATGCCAACGAGGCAAAGGACGCAGTTTTTGAGCTCTTCCAGGACCTCGATGGATTCAGTCTCGACGATTATTCCCCCTTGTCTGATACTAGAGATTCTATGAGCGATCTAATTGAATTTGTCAGGTCAGCTCTCGAGATGCAGGGGCGAGAATTAGTAGCCACTGAAGACGATCGATACTACATTGTTGCTGAAGGTGGGCAGAGAACGATATTCACACCAGATCGGGAGGAGGCTAATAGTGAAGAAGCATTACAGCTGATTGGTCTCGATCATCCTATGATTTCGTCGCTGCTTCAGAGATTCAGAGAAGAACAGCCAGAGTACCTGGGCTTTATAAGTGACGCTCTTGAAGATGGATCGGTAGTTTCAATCTGGGAAGTGCGTGCTGAGAATGAAAAGGGGCATACAAACCACGCGATCATAAAGATCGCTACAGATTCACAAGGGCAGCGACTTCCTGTTATTGAAAAAGGCATCGAGACATACTTTTCATCCTCACAATCTAATAAAGCTATCAATGTCGATGTTCATGAGCTAGAAAAGGTGCTGGTTAGGGAAATGAGACACCGAAATATTGTTCGTGACTCCCAGTCCTATTCTGCCAAGCTTATTTCTCTGGCTTGCGGATGAGTTTCAAGCGGTAACCCATTGAGTAAAGGATTTCACCTACTTGCAATGCTAGGAGTTCAGTCCACGCCGGCAGCAATTTTCGCCGCAGTGCTGGATCATCGCTAGCGCTATTGCAGAGTTTTTGATCAATCAGATATTGCACCAACACGGGCTATCAGCGTGATCCGATTCGAACGAGAGCTGGGAGGACCAGGGCTATTTCTGATCTTTTCGCCAGAAGACACATCTGGTGAATGGCTACAGCATAAACTCGATACAGAAGGTAAGGCCAGTCTCAGTGGTAGGGTTTTTCATGTGACTATGGAACGACTGGTCGAGTCCGTTGGAAGCGGAATACACGCTGATGAGCAGGAGTTCGTTTTTCGTATTGGCGATGTAGCCGGAAGCTACTACCGTATTGACCGCGAAGTCCTGAATATCAGTTTTGATTTGCGTATTCATGTATCGGTGGACTTGGAGCGGAGAGTCTTCGCAGCTGAGCGCAATATATCAATCTTTCGGCGCTTCGATGACTTCAATTTGGACTCACTCACTATCGGCGGCGATGAAGAAGGAGCGTTGCCCACCGAAGTATTCAGGCAGCTCCTCAGCAAGTTTCCAAAGACTACTGAGCTCAATCGTTACGCGGGCGCCCGAATAAGTGCGATCATTCGTAATTACTTGACTATAGAAGGCGACCCACAGGCAGACTATGTGCGTTACATGCGGAAGAAGGAGTCTCTGGTCGGGTCGCAACCCAGAACCATTTTCGCGGAACTGGAAACTCAAAAATTCAAAGATCTAATCTCCAAGATAGATGCGATGTTGAAAAACAGTTCCCCCTACAATGAAAAACAGTGGCAGGCGGAAATCCTTCAGATCATCCAGTTTCTTTATCCCAAGTACATCAAGGCGTTCCCGGAAGCCCCGGTTCGCGATAGTTTGGCCAACAAAGATCGAAGCGTAGACTTCCTTTTGGTAGACGCTTCCGGATATGTGGACGCGATTGAAATTAAGCAGCCATTTGCCGAGTGTCTTGTCACCAGTAATCGCTATCGAGACAATCACGTCCCGATGCGGGAGCTCAGCGGCACTATCATGCAGCTAGAAAAATACCTGTATCACTTGAATCGATGGGGGGTGGCAGGAGAAAGAAAATTGAACGAACGATATTCGGAGCAGCTCCCGGAAGGGATGGAGCTCAAGATTGTTAACCCGTCCGGTATGATCATAATGGGACGTGATGAGAACCTAAGCGCTGAGCAGCGCACCGACTTCGAAGTCATTCGACGCAAGTATCGCCATGTGGTTGAAATTATGACCTACGATGATCTTTTGAGGCGGCTCAAGATAGTTCGAAGCCAGTTCGCAAATGAAGTTGGGATGTGAACGTAAAAGGTGCAGACATCTTGATAAATTTTGCTCTTCCAGCTGGCTTTAATAATCAAGCAGCTTCTTTCTGCATGCGACGGGGGCGGCGGCATGACAACGGCTTAAGGATTCTGCCCCTTTGATCTAAAGCTCCTGCAGATGCAAACTCTTTACTACTCTTGCCCTGGTGTGCAGAGTGAGGAGTGGTGTGGTTAGTTTGAACTGCGCCTTGTTGGCAGGGGCTTCATGGACAAAGCATTAGTTACCTCAATCAATCGTCGGCTGTTGGACAATGTCGGCGGCGGAGTTACGGATACTGCGGCGGGACCGGGGTGCGTTCCCGGGTCTGCGTTTACCGACGCGGATCTGTTAGCGCTGGAATGGCAGCGCCTGTTTCGCGACACGCCGCAGCTGGTGGCGTTCTCTGGGGAGTTGTCTGGGCCGGGTCATTACCTTTCGTTAAATGTGGCGGGGACGCCGGTGTTGCTGTCTCGTGATAACGAGGGCAGCTTGCATGCACTGGTTAATGCCTGCGCGCACCGAGGGGCAGCGGTGGCAGGGGGTAGCGGTGAGTGTCGTGCTTTTGTCTGTCCTTTTCATGGCTGGGCGTATCACAGGGACGGACGGCTGCGGGGTCGTCCGGAGCAGCAGTACTTTGATGACAGTGATTCATTGCTGGACCTGGTGAGGTTGCCGGTATCAGAGAAGTACGGTCTGATTGTGGTGGGTGCGCATGCAGGCGTCGACCAAACAGCGGTAGACGCAGCACTTGATGAGGCGGGCGATGAACTCAGCGGCATCGATTTCCCGGCCTATACCCCGATCGAGCGCCGACACTACGAGGTGTCAGCCAACTGGAAGCTCGTCAACGACTTGAGCCTTGAGAGTTATCACTTCGCCCAGCTACACCGCGATAGCGTTGCAGAGATTCTCGAAGCCAATGCGGTGGTCGACACCTACCAGCGCTACAGCCGCTGGGCCTTTCCCAGCAAGACTATTACGCGCCTGGCATCGCTGCCTGAAGAGGAGTGGCCTGAGGATATCGAGGGCTCGGTAACCTACACCTTCTACCCTGGCGTGATGGTGTTGGTAAATTCACTGGGCGCGCAGATGATCAGGGCGGAGCCGTTAGGCGAACCGGGTCGAACTACCGTCACCTATACCAGCATGTTGCGGCCGGGCTGTGATGCAGCGGCGGGCAGTGAAGCATCGGCGTTTGGCGCAGCGGTGTTTGCCGATGAGGATCTGCCCATTGCTGAAGCCTGCCAGAGTGGCATTGAGGCCAGAGGCGGTGACTTCCCCCTGGGTGCCAATGAGCCTCTGCTGCAATACTGGCACCGTCTCTGGGCCGAAGCCGTCTCTTGATACCGGGGACGCGCTGAAAACCTTTGCGTCTGCGCGCTGGCAACCCGGCGCGGGTTGCGTCACAGTCGAGCTTCTCCACCACGGTAATGCCATCAACTTATGAGCAAAGAAAACGATTCCAGTAGCGGCGTGGACGCGCCCCAACCAGGTAGCGATTCCCGCGCACCAACGGGCTTCCGCACGGCGCGAGATGATGCTGGCGTTCTTGAGCAGCGCCCTTCTACCCCGCAAACCCGTTCACCCACGCATCGGCTGGCCTACACGGATTCTGATTTCATCATGCGCGATGACCTGCGCGGGGTGCGCCTGCAGTTGGAATTTGAAAAACCGGATCTGGTGCAGGACGAACATGATATTACCGACACGGTGGTGATGTTCGGTAGCACGCGAGTGCCTGAGCCGGCGGTGGCCAAGGCGCGACTAGCTGAGGCGGCAGCTGCCGCAGCCGCATCGCCTGATGATAACGAGCTCGCGCTGGCGGTAAAGGTGGCCCAGAGCATCGTCGACAAATCGCATTACTACGAGGCCGCGCGGTCTTTGGCGCGCACGATTACCGAGGCGGGGCTGGCCAACCCGGCTTCCGCTTTAACGGTATGTACCGGCGGTGGCCCTGGCATTATGGAAGCGGCCAATCGAGGTGCCCAGGAAGCGGGCGGCAAGAGCGTGGGGCTTAATATCGTATTGCCCCATGAACAGCACCCTAATGAATACATCACGCCTGAGCTGTGCTTTCAGTTTCATTACTTTGCGGTGCGCAAGATGCACTTCCTGCTCAGGGCCAGGGCGCTGGTAGTTTTTCCCGGTGGCTTTGGCACGCTGGACGAAATGTTCGAAACCCTCACCCTGATCCAGACACATAAGGCACGACCTCTCACGATTTTGTTGTTTGGCGAGTCGTACTGGCGGCGCATCATTAATTTTGACGCGTTGGTGGAGGAGGGCACCATTGCAGCCAAAGACCTGGCCCTGTTCCAGTTTGTCGATAGCACCGAGGAGGCATGGCGCCTGGTGCAGGAAGGCGTTGCTCTTGCCACTCAGGATTGAGCGGAGTTGGCGGTCTACAAATAGCTAAGCCACCAATCCTTGCGGCGTTTCTTAATCTCGGCAAACCAGCGGCAGAACGGATAGAGCATCACGATCACCAGTGCATAGATGCCGTAGACGCCCGCCAGGTTCACGCCATACTCCGGCGGAAAGAAAAAGAAGAACGTCATCATCTGCTCGGGCGCTATGCCCTGATACATGGCCAGCAGCATGTTCAGAACCCGCAGCAGATACCAATGTGCGATGTAAAACGCGAAGGGTACCCGGCCAAACATCACCAGCGTGTCTTTGAGCCAGCCCGACCAGCGATCCGCGTAGGCACACAGAATCGCCATGGGTCCCAGGGTGGCCAGCAAGAACAGTAGGCTGGGTGGATATTTACTGACGTTCATAAAATCCAACACAGTGGCTTGCAGCCCCGCGTCTTGCCACTGCCAGGGGTTGGGATCGCCGTATACGTCCAGTGCGCGCAATACCAGGAACGCGGCAATCATTAACCAGCCTGTGCGCAGCAGTGTGCGGTCACGCGTTTCAGTGTCTTGCTGAAAAACACCTGCGGTGCCAAAGCCCAGCAGCATCAGGCCTGCCCACGGTACCAAGGGGTAAGCAAAGTAGAGTAGGAAGGGCCCTACAACGGTGCTGGCCTGCGCGAACAGCGCAATCCAGATCGGGTCAGCGCCGTCCATTGCGCCGGCTGGCCACACTATGCCGACCGCATCGTGTCCCAGCAAGATAATCCCGCCCAACACCGCGCAGGCTCCCGTGCCCAAAAACTGCAGCGCTGCCAGCACCAGCATGGAGGCACCGATAGCCCATATCACTTGCAGGCCGAGCAAGGTGTGCCCGCCCATTTGCGGCACCCCATCAAAGGGTGAAAACGTAAACGCGGTAGAGATCAGGGTGACCTCAACAAACACCAGCCACAGCCCGCGCTTGGCCAGGAAGGCACCTAAGTCACCGGGTGATTTGCGGCCTGCCATTAAGCCCGCAGAGGTGCCGGCCAGAAACACAAACACCGGAGCACAAAAGTGGGTGACCCAGCGGGTGAGATAGACCTCTAGCGGAATGTCCGGCTGTCCCATCGGGTCGGCAATCATGCCGCGCAGGAAGTAATCCCTAACGTGGTCCAGCGCCATAATCACAACAACCAGGCCCCGCAACATATCGATGCTGGTTAACCGGTAAGAGCGCGCGTCGCTCGAAAGAGAGTGGTCCGTCACTGTGTTGCCCTGAGTCATCCGTAACTGATGGTGGAAAGTATCACACAGGCTGCAGCGAAGGGATGCTTTCGCAAAGAGGCGCAAGTCGTGTGAGCGAAGTTAGGTAAACTGTCACCGAAACTCTTTTTGATGCTGCGGTTATCTCAAGGGTGAGCCGAGAGGGTGGAGCCTGATACTGCATGACTGAGGCTTGTGGGCTTGCGTTCGATGAGGGTCATCGAGCGTTGACAGAGCGTACGTCATAGCGTACGTTTTGGCTTTGGAGGTATTTTATGCCCACTCTTAGTGCTACAGACGCTCGTGCCAAGCTTTATGCGCTTATTGATGAAGCTGCGGAGACTCACCGTCCGATTACGATCACGGGTAAGCGCGGCAACGCGGTTTTGCTTTCCGAGGAGGATTGGAACGCCATCAATGAAACGCTCTACTTGATCTCGATTCCAGGAATGCGGGAGTCTATCCTCGATGGAATGGAAGCTGATCTTGATGAATGCTCTGACGACCTGGATTGGTAATGTGGAAGGTCTACTATACCAAGAAGGCTCAAAAAGATGCGCGAAAGCTGGCTGCATCTGGTCTCAAAAAGAAGGCTGAAGAGCTTTTACGTATTATCTCCGAGAACCCTTTTCCCAACCCACCTCCCTACGAAAAACTGGTAGGGGACTTGTCCGGAGCCTATTCTCGCCGCATCAATATTCAGCATAGGCTGGTTTATCAATTGTACGAGGCAGACAAAAGTATCAAGGTAATTCGGCTTTGGACGCACTACGAATAATCCTGCCGGGACAGGCTCACTTTCCCGACCATGCCGGCGCCTCTATCGCACAAGCTCGGTAGTGGGGCAGTCCTATCCAGAGATCAATGGAGATCAAGGAGTCTGCCCCTTTGACCTTGAGGCAGCACTCATCCTTCCTGCGATTAATCTAACGATTGCGACAAAGATACTACGTAGCGACACGCAGTCGCGGCGTCGGCCAAAGAGGCGCAAGGAGCGTGGGCGAAGTTAGGTAAACTGTCACCGAAACTACTGTTTCAGGCCAGGGGTTAGTTTGACTCATTGTTGAAAGGCGTCTTGGCCAACACATTAACGCATCAGAAAAGCCTGACGCGCCCAATATGTGGCGCTATGCTCCAGCTGGCCGATAAAGGAATCACTACAATAAAACTGGAGTAACTCTTATGAACAAACATCTACTGGTAACGCTGTTAGCCGTTGCGTTTGCTGCGCCAGGCTTTGCAGAGAAACCTGAGTGGGCGGGTAAAGGTAAGCCAACAGAGGAGCAGAAAGCCGCTCACGAAGCCGCGATGGAAGCGAAAGAGGCGATGGATGCTGATGATGGTCCAGAGGACGATGTGGAAGACGACATCGAAGATCTCGACAACGATGCGGAGGACAACGACGAATCTTCCGATAGCAGTAAAGGGCTGGAGAAGCAGCAGGCCAAGAAGTCAGAGCAGGCCCGAAAGGAGATGGATAAGGGCTCTGATAAAGGCAAGGCTTCTCGCGAGGCGAATAGCAAAAAGTGGTGGAAGTTCTGGGGTGAGTGAGGCTTTGAGCGGTGCTAGCGGTCGTAAAAGGTTTCTTTGCCAGAAGGCAATCGTACACCGGATAGGTCCTCGCCGACGACAACCGTTCCAGTAAAGCCGCCCTGGCGCGCCGCAGCCTCGAATTCCGCTTTGCCTAATGGGGCGCCTGGAATAGCCCAACCTTCATCTCCGGGCACTTCGCCTAAGGACGGCGTCATGTGCGTGAGCATATAAATTCTGACGCCAGCTCTTTCGGCCATGGCACCAAGGTCGGTGACCAGACTTTGCCGATAAAAGATGGGTGCTGGCATGCCGCCGCCGGCTTCTGGGCCCATGTTGGGGTGTGTGGAGGAATGTACTAGTACGTCAGCACCCTGGGCCAAAGACTCTACCTGATCTGAAGTGGAGTGAGTGCGGGGCGGCAAACGTACATCGTTGGAAGCGTCTCCGCCGATGACAACACTACCGGCGGGTGAGTCAACGCGATAGGACACGTGGTCGGCGGTATGGTTGCTGGCGATGGCGGTCACTGTGACATCACCTTTGTTCCAAACGACTTTGGCTTTAGGGGGGCGCTTGAACACAACCGCGTTGATTAGCGCCGCGGGCCCTGCCGCGATGGTTTGCGGGCGCTCTGAGTGTCGCTGGGCGATTTCCCCCGAGGCGATAAAGGCATCTGCTATGTGATCTCCCAGCGCTCGGCTGCTCAAGGTGTGCCCTGCAGGCGCTTTCACATCCTCCGTGCTTACAAGATCCATAGGCGGCAGCTCAGAATAATAGTGCCAGCGCAGTTGCATCAGATCAGCCAGACCCTGGACGTGGTCTGAGTGCGCGTGCGTTAAAAACACCGCGTCCAGGTCGCCCGCCATCACGCTTAGCTGGGCTAGCCGTATAGACGTGCCTCGGCCGATGTCAAACTGCAGCAGTACTTCGCGGCACTGGCTCTTTTCTGAGCCATAGGTCACCAGCGTGCCAGGCCCAGCCAAGCCCTCGTATACATTGGGGCCGCCTTTCGTTCCCGTAAGCACAACGTCCATGCAAGGGTCAGAGAGCGATGCGCTGGCGACAGTGCAAAGACCTAAAGCCACCAGGAGCTGAGCCGTCCTATGCATAGCTTTGGTTAGGTGGCCGGCAGATGTGCTTTTCAAGTGGCGGAGTGCTGCCTTCATGCGATTTCCGTATCAGACGAGTTCCATAATTAGTCAGAGAGCATATCAGCGTTGGCAGAGGTCCTGCGCCAGGCGTACTCTAGCGTATCCAGTGAAAGTGTAGCCTCCTATGAAACGTCTCACTATCAGCAATGCAGCTCAAGCGCTTAAAGGCGAGAGCGAGCCCTTTATTGAACTGTTCGAACACGGTTCTCTGGAGGTGGAGTATTACCAGCCCAAGAAGGTGGATGAGCAAACGCCGCATACCCGCGACGAGGTGTACGTCGTGGCCTCCGGGTCGGGCATGTTTGTGAACGGCGACACACGTCAGCCGTTTGAGGCAGGCGAAGTGCTGTTTGTTGCGGCTGGAGTTGAACATCGGTTTGAAGCCTTCACCGACGACTTTGCAACCTGGGTGTTCTTCTATGGTCCCGAAGGTGGTGAGGCGGAGTAGGGCACTTGCTGTGACACATCGCAGGGCCACCTGATCTCAACACCAACTAGACCATCACCTCTTTGTGCCCTAGCGAATCTACAGCCACCGCCAAACCGCTTAGAGCAGTTCTTCCTCGATACGCGTTTTTAACAACATAAAGGCATCGTCAAAGGCGGCATCAATTTCTTCATCTGTCCCTGTGGCGGCAGCCGGGTCTGGCGTACTCCAATGCAGTTTCTTATGCTCGCCCAGATACACTGGGCAGGTCTCGCTGGCGGCCGCATCGCATACGGTGATGACCAGATCGAATTGCGTGCCTTCAAAGACATCCCAGGATTTGCTGTAGGGTGCATCGAAGGGAATGCCATGCCTTGTCAGTGTTTCCAGCGACTTGGGGTGAACATAACCGGCAGGGGCGCTGCCTGCGCTATGGGCGAGGTACTGGCCCTTGCCAAGCGTGTTGATAAGCGCCTCGCCCATGACAGATCTGCAGGAGTTCCCGGTGCACAGCACCAGCACCTTCTTCATGCGCCGCAGCACCCGGTTTGTGAGGCTGCAGTGCTTCCCGCTGGCGTATCACCGTGATACCGCTGGATGCCGTCCTCCAGGGATTCAACTCCGGTATGTATGTGCATGCGTGTCATGTTTTTGTCCTCTTGATCGATTGGGTAATGAGCAGGCGATCGTTCAGCCACAGCAGCTATCGGCAAGTTCTATAACCGAGTAGCCCTTGCGCTTGCCCTGGCTAATGCTGGCCTGCTCCGCGCTGCAGCAGTCTTTCACCATAAAGCCGATCAGCTCGCGCATCGCATCAAAGTTCGCCGTGTAGATGATGGAGCGGCCCTGCCTGCGCGCTGACGCAATGCCGGCATGGGCCAGATGACTTAGATGAAACGACATGGTGTTGTGGGGGGTGCCCAGCGCCTTGCTTAACGCGCCGGCGGCGATGCCGGGCGAGCCTGCTTCTACCAGCAGGCGAAACGCGCGCAGTCGGGTTTCGTTGGAGAGCGAGTCGAATAAGGTAACGGCGGTATTTGTGTCCATATGTCCAGAATAGTCGACATAATATATTTGTCAATGCAGCGTTTAAATGCCGCAGTGGATTGGATTCTGGTGCAGGGGTGCGTGCTCAGACACCAGTTGCCTGGCTACGCTTCAGTCGCCAGCCCGTAGTGCTCACGGTAGGAATAGAAGCGTTCCTGTAGTGATGCGCGGGTCCAGCCAAAGTCGCTTGGGTCGTATTGGTGTTTGCCGTCAGCGTGTTGAGGACGCTGTTGCAGCCAGGTGTCGATTCGTTTGCTATGCAGGCTGTTGGTGGGTTCACCAAAGTGCTGATAAATCTTTTCGATGGTGCCCGATGGGTTGGCCATCAAATCCTGATAATCCACGTGATAGCACCAACCCGGCTCACGGGTTTGATCGAAGGCCATGGCCCGGTCTATGACCGTCTGCGCTCGGTCGCCCCAGTATTCACCCACCTGCTGGGGCACTAGCTGCCGCGTGAACTGAATCTGCATGGCGGAGTTAAGGCTGGCCAGCGAGGGCAGAACCTTGGCCGGGTCGCGGTGGGCCCAGATGATGCGCGCGTCCGGGTAGCTTGCCAGCAGAGCATCCAAGGACCACAGATGGTTGGGGCTCTTTAACACCCAACGTCCCGTGGGCTGCGCTTGCTGAAGCGATTGCAGTGTCTGCTTGTGTATCGCGTAGGCAGGGCCCATGTCGGCGTTATCCAACCAGCGTCCGTAGCTGGGCGTAAAAGCGATGGTTTCCATGCCGATAGTGCGCAGCGCGTAGATAAAGACGGCAGTGCATTCCTCCGCCAGCAGGCTGCCGAAGGGATGCATGGTGGCAACCGCGGGGTTGAGCTTTTTCAGTTGTTCCAGTTCCTTGCTCAGCAACGCGATACGTGGATCATCGGTGGCATTGCTGAGTGTCGCGGGCGGGATGGGGTAATGCGCCTCCCATTGGCGCAGCGGGCGACTTAAGGGGTCCAGGCCCAACAGAATAGATAGTATGCTGGTGCCCGTTCGCGGCAGGCCCAGAATGACCCAGGGCTTCTCAATTCGTTCCTGACTTGCGGCAGGCGTGATGTGTTGCCAATCCTGCACCGCGAAGCGCGATGCCAGGGCGTCTACCAGCATTTTCCGTACGGCCAACCGACCGAAAGTATTCAGATTAGCGTCGGCTTCCGCCGAGTCGATGTAGCGCTGCAGGGCTTCAAGCGTGTTCCTGTCTACTTCTTGCTGAGACTGGGCTTGCTGGCGCGCGGCGTCGGCAATGCGCTGGCAGTCAAGGCGCGGGCGCAGCACACCGGCCGCGGCCAAAGCGCCACCGACTGCGTTCAGGCCGCGCAGCGGGAGAGACTTCAGACGGGCGTCGCGAAAGGTATAAACGGGCGTGCTCAAAGGAACTCGCCCCGGCCGCGCTGACAAAACGTCGTTGGCATGATCCGCTCGCGCCTACGCAAGCAACGCCGCCGTGCGTCCTATGGTGAGCCGTTTCTCTTGTTCATCCAGTGCGGCAGGTGCCTGCTCCAGCGGCACGGTGCGGGTGAGTACCGACTTGATCTTGCCGTCAGCCGCAAGCTGCAATAGCGCGTTGTGAACCTGCTCACCGATGTCACGCGTGAACATGTTAAAACCGAACTCGCGGATTTCCGGTGGCATATGTGAGATATATGACAGCATCACGCCCAGCACTGAAAAGTTCGCCGAGCACAGAGGTCGCAGCGCCTGCCCACCGAAACCGTTCTCGTCGTCGTCGGCAAACCCGGCGGCGACGTAACGTCCCTCTCTGGCAATACACTTCCAGGAAGGCTCCACGAAGGCGCCCCCGGCCAAATCCAGAATCACGTCAGGCCCGGCGTGAGCGGTTTCCTGCATGATCACTTTTTCGAAAGCGTCCTGGGTGTGGTTGATGACGTGGTCGGCGCCCAGGGAGCGGCAGTATTCGGCCTTTTCATCGGAGCTGACGGTGGTGAATACGGTCAGGCCCAGGGCTTTACCGATCTGAATCGCTGCCGCGCCGACGCTGCTGGCACCGGAGTGTACTAACAAGGTTTCACCGGCGACGATTTTGGCTCTTCGCACGATCGCTAAATACGCGGTGTGGAAGGGGATGATAAAGGCAGTGGCCTCGGCATCCGACATGCTGTCAGGCGCATCAAACACTGCATCAGATGATGCCAGCGCAAACTCCGCCAGGCCACCGGTCGCCATTGTGGTCAGCGCCATCACCCGCTTGCCCTGCCAGTGTTCAGCGCCTTCGCCAGTCGCCTCGACAGTGCCACACACGTCCATACCCAGCGTGAATGGCGGCGGAATGGGCACGGATACCTTGCGGCCATAGCAGCGGTCGATGTCATTAAAATTAAGCGAGGCCGCGGCCACTTTGATCAAAACCTGACCCGGGCCCGGTTCAGGAACATCCACGTCAACGACGGCTAGAACGTCGATGGGTGCGCCGTTGCTCTGTGCCTGAAGTGCTTTCATGTCGAGTTCCTTTTTATTATTGGTTTTGTTGTTGATCTTTATTTTTTGGGTCGTCAGCTGATTGATTTCACGACAGCTTCAGTTTCGCTTGGCCGCAGCGCGAGAAACAGTTCGTGTACCGCGGGCTCCAATGTGGTTTTTAGTAGCTCTCGCAGCTCGTCACGATTGCGCGCACTCTGGCTAGGTGTGGTGGCGTAGGAGACTATGATTCGTAGAATCCATTCGCTTAGGAATTCAACGCGGCGTTCGACTTCAGGATCTTGCGACGGGCTCATGCCGGGCATCGCGTAGATCATTTGTGCCGCCATGCCGCGCATCTCGTCGGAGCCCAGTGCTTCTGACTGCGCCCAGCCAGCGCCGGAAGCAGAGAAGAGCTGGGCATGCAGGGGGCGGCGCACGATTTCATCCAGTACGTTCAAAATGCCTTCGATGACATGCTCAGCGGGGTCGGTGATGCCCGACAGACGAGCTTCTAATGCCGCGACCATTTCCCAGGAGTCGCGTGACAGTACGGCGAGCAAAATCGCGTTTTGGCTGGGAAAGCGGCGGTACAGAGTGGCGCGAGAAATGCCGCATTCTGTGGCGATGTCTGCTGCCGTAACTTTGGCAACACCCAGGCGCAGATAGCAGGCTTTGGCGGCGTCGAGTATGCGTTCTTGAGCAGCGTCGTGTTCTGGCATGGTCCGAGGGTTTTGCTCGCACTCATTATGAGACATGAGACATATATTGCTTCATGTCTCAAAAGAATGCAAAACCGGTTCCCAGGGTTTAAGGGTAACTTTCAGAGGTTATCTGTCTTACGGCTGCAGAGCCGGGGCCTTCGGGCTCTCAGGCCCTGGCATTGAGTGCTGGCGGCGAGGTGATAGAACGATGGGTATGCAGCTAACCCTCGTTTCTACATTGCTGCTCGGCTTCTCGCGCCCGGGCTAACACGCTGTCACCGTCACCAGCAGGTGCGAACACGAAGGCCTCGTTGTACGTATCGTAACTACCGTTGTTGACCAAACAGGGGAACTCTTCTTTGGCCAGCTCGCCGCATGCGGTAAGCAGTAGTAGGGCGGCGGGAAGTATTAATCGCAGGTATTGGGCCATGCTTGCTCGCTGACGTTTTCTTTACTGGTGGTAATGTGACATTAGAAGTATGGCTGTTTGCGGCGGGGTAGCCAAGACGGCTCGCATGGCCGTGAGCGGCGCCTCTGGAGCTATCGGGATCGAAGTGCTGGAACAGCGCTATTCTTCGGTCCTGTACAATTCGGCCTTGTCACTATTCATCTCCACGGAGATCCGCTTGTTACAGCAAATCCGCATTAGCCTGCCAGAGTCGATGACCCATGAATGATACGCCCGATGTCATTATTGTCGGCGGCGGCGCCAGCGGACTGATGTGTGCTATCAGCGCGGGCTACCGCGGTTTGAAGGTGCAGGTGTTGGAGATGGGTCCGAAGGTGGGGCTTAAAATTTTGGTGTCGGGCGGAGGGCGCTGCAACTTCACCAACGTATTGGCCGATCCGCGTGAGCAGTTCTTGTCTGCTAACCCGCCGTTTTGCATCTCCGCCATGAAGCGCTATCCGCCGGAAGATTTTATTGCCATGGTTGAGGCCGCGGGCATCGACTATCACGAAAAGAAGCTGGGCCAGCTATTTTGCGATCACAGTGCCAAGGACATTGTCGCGATGTTGCTGCAGCACTGTGAGTGGGCGGGGGTGGATTTTGCTCTCAAGCAGAAAGTGCTCTCCATAAGCGGTGACGAGTCTCAGGGCTTTGCGGTCAAAACCGAGCAAAGCACGTTTGCAGCGAACAAGGTGGTGATTGCCTCAGGTGGTCTGTCATTGCCTAAAATCGCCAGTGATCTGGCGTTTCGCACGGCGGAGCGTCTGCAACTGAACATCCTGCCACCGCGAGCCGCACTGGTGCCGCTCACCTGGCGAGAGGATGACAAGCAGCGTTATGAGCCGCTGTCTGGTATTTCCGTGGATGCTGTGTCAACGGTGAACGGCGTGAGTTTCAGGGAGAATATCCTGTTTACGCACCGTGGCTTGAGTGGCCCCGGTATTCTTCAGGTCTCTTCTTATTGGCGTGAGGGTGATGCCGTATTGATTGACTTGCTTCCGGATGAAGACGCCGGCGAATGGTTGCAAAGCGCTCAGCAGCGCAATCCCAGGCAGCAGCTCTCACGGGTTTTAAAAGCTAAATTGCCCAACCGTCTGGTGGACTTGATGAACGGAGATTGGTTTATCGACGGGCGCATCGGCAGTATCTCTGGCACGCTGCTGCGCGAGTTGGGCGAGAAACTGAATAAGTGGACCTTCCAGCCCAACGGTACGGAAGGCTATCGCACCGCGGAAGTCACCCTGGGCGGTATCGATACCAATGAGGTTTCATCCAAGACCTTTGAGCTGAATAAAGTGCCGGGGCTGTATGCGATTGGTGAGGCGCTGGACGTCACCGGCTGGCTGGGCGGCTACAACTTCCAGTGGGCCTGGGCGTCAGGTTGGTGCTGTGGGCAGCACCTGTAGTCACTAACCCTTACGGTTGCGATCGCGCCGTTGCCGGGCGGTTTCCTTGACCGGTGCGCGCTGCTCGCCCTTGGCGGTTTTGGAGGCACGACTCTGCTCAATCAACGCCATGGTTTCCGCGTCGCGCAGCTTGATGGCATTTTTCTCAAGGGTGTCTAGCTCTTCAAAGCTGTAGGCATCGGCTTTCAATTTTTCGATTCTGTTCACGGTTCTGTGCTCGAGTAAGAGAAGGCGAACGCTACACCCAGCGCTCTGGTTTGGCTAGCAAGCACACCGGTGCTATTGCTGTTTTTGCCGAAAAGACAGTTACGCGACAGCCTTGGCGTCGACGCTCAAGCCCAGCACTAGCTTGCCGAGATGATCCCAGGGGTTGCCGTCGCCCAGACCTTTGATGCTTTGGTCGGCCGTGCTGGCCTGTTGCAGTAGCTCGCCGAGGGCAATATTGTCGTGCCGTGATAGCGCTGCCGAAACAATCGGCACGCGCTTATCCCACACGCGGTTGGCTTTCATCACTTGTTGCTGGCGCTGCCCACGGCTTAGCTCCGTCTGGCATTGCATTAACAGGCGCAGCTCACGAGCCAGCCCCCACAATATAACGGCGGCCTCGGTGCCTTCGCTACGCAAGCCGTTGAGCATTTTCAGGGCACCTGCGGCATCGCCTAACAGCGCCTTATCGATCAGGCCAAACAGGTTATAGCGGGCGTTATCTGCAACAGACTCGGTTACCGCCTCGGGCGTAATGCGCCCTTCGGGGCACAGTAGCTTGAGTTTTTCGACTTCCTGTACGGCGGCGAGTAGATTGCCCTCGACGCGGTCACACAGCATTAGCAGCGCATCGTGATCAATAGACATACCGGCGCTCTCGACGCGCTGGCTGAGCCAGCGGGGCAGCTGGTTGGCGTCCACCGGCCAAATTTGCAGCACGGCGCCGGCGGCATCCAACGCTTTGAACCATTTGCTGTTGGTGGACTGCTTGTCGATCTTGCCAGCGATGATTAACAAGATGTTGTCGTCGCCCGCCATCTCCAGGTAGCCGAGCAGGCCCTTTGACCCATCGGTGCCGGGTTTGCCGCTGGGGATGTGCAGCTCGATGATTTTTCGATCTGAGAACAGGGACATTTCTGAAGCCGAGGCCACCAGATTGTCCCAGTTGAACCGGTTGTCGACCTGAAACACCTCGCGCTCGGTGCAACCGGCTTGCCGTGCGGCTTTGCGGATAGCATCGCAGCTTTCCTGCACCAGCAAGGTTTCGTCACCGGTCACGAGGTACACAGGGCGCAGCTCGCGCTGCAGGTGGGTGTCTAGCTGCTCGGGACGCAGCCGCATCAGGGCGTGCCGCTTTCCGCCACGTAGCGGAGCTTGCGCAGGATCTGCTGTACCAGCGTTACGCGCATCTCCTGACGCAGCAAGCGGCCTTCCTCAGCGATACCGGCAATATTCTCCGGGTCATTGGTGATGATCTGCACCGTACTGACTTCAGTGGGGGGCAACAGCTGTTTGCCTGCCTTGTCGATGACGCGCAGCGTGGTGCGCATGGTCATTTCAAACTCCGTGGCGCGGGCATTAGCGCCAATACTCAGATTGCGATTCTGGAATTGCTCTGGTCCCAGTTCGACGATGTAGCTTGCCTCATCGCGGGGCAGCCACTGCACGCCGGCAAGTCCGCCGCCGCTCTCCAGCGCTCGGCTGAGTTCACCATTGGGGCTGGCGCTGTTCAGGTGCAGGGCTTGCCACTCCGGGGGCAGATCGACACTACCGCGCAGCTGAAAGCCACAGGCACTCAGCGTAAACAGTGAGAGCAGCGCGATCGTCTGTAACAGCTTAGTTCGCAACAATATTCACCAGTTTGCCGGGCACTACGATGACTTTTCTCACCGTGTTGCCGTCAATGAATTTCTGCACGTTGTCCTGCTCCAGAGCCATGGCCTCGATAGCGTCTTTGTCGGCATTAGCGGCGACCTCCATGCGAGCGCGCACCTTGCCGTTTACCTGTATCGCCATCTCGATACTGTCGCGCACCAGGGCAGATTCGTCCAGCGATGGCCAGGTGGCATCCATGACTGCGCCTTCACCACCCAGCAGCGGCCACAGGCTGTGCGTGATATGCGGTGCAATGGGCGACAGCATCAACACGGCAGCCCGCAGCGCTTCACGTTCGACCGCCAGGCTTTGGCCCGCGCGATCCGAAAGTTTGCCTAACTCGTTGGTGAGTTCCATCACCGCGGCGATGGCGGTGTTAAAGGTCTGACGACGACCAAAGTCGTCCGATACTTTGGCAATGGTCTCGTGGGTTTTGCGACGCACGGCTTTTTGCTCATCACTCAGGCCGGCGGGGTCCAGTGCGTCAACGCTGCCCGCTTCGGCATGGTTATGGACCATCTTCCACAAGCGCTTCAGGAAACGCAGTGCGCCCTCGGCGCCCGCATCTGACCACTCCAGAGACTGGTCGGGTGGCGCAGCAAACATGCTGAACAGGCGCGCGGTGTCGGCGCCGTATTGGTCGATCATTGCCTGCGGGTCAATGGTGTTGCCTTTTGACTTCGACATCTTGGCGCCATCTTTAAGCACCATGCCCTGGGTCAACAGTCGCGTGAAAGGTTCGTCGGAATTCACCAGTCCTTCGTCGCGCATTAATTTGTGGAAGAAGCGCGCGTACAGTAAATGCAGGATGGCATGCTCGATACCGCCGACGTATTGATCTACCGGCGTCCAGTAGGGCGCTTCGGCGTCCAGCATGGCCTTGTCGCTGCGCGGGCTGCAGTAGCGCGCGTAATACCAGCTCGACTCCATGAAGGTATCGAAGGTGTCGGTTTCCCGCGTGGCATCCTTGCCACAACCCGGGCAACTGGTTTCATAGAAGGATGGCATCTGCTTGATCGGTGAACCCACACCCTCGAACTGTACGTCCGTGGGCAACACTACCGGCAGGTCTTCCGCCGGCACGGGGACGGTGCCGCAGTCATCACAGTAGATGATGGGGATGGGCGCGCCCCAGTAACGCTGGCGCGATACGCCCCAGTCGCGAAGGCGGAAATTCACGGTGCGCTCACCGAGCCCATCCGCTTCCAGCCTGGTCGAGATCGCGGCAAAGGCCGATGCAAAATCAAGGCCGTCAAACTCGCCGGAGTTCACCGTTACCACATCGTTTTTGTCGCTATACCAGTCCTGCCAGGTGCCCGCGTCATATTGTTCGTCGGAGGCCGAGGCTTTGGCGATCACCTGCGCAATGGGCAAGCCATACTTGGTCGCGAAGGCATGGTCGCGTTCGTCGTGGCCGGGTACCGACATCACCGCACCGGAGCCGTAACTCATCAACACGAAGTTAGCGACCCACACCGGGATCAGATCGCCGGTGAGCGGATGAACCGCTTTCACACCGGTATCCATGCCGACCTTTTCCATGGTGGCAAGCTCGGCCTCAGCCACGCCGCCAGCACTTTCGTTGGCGATAAACGCCGCCAGATCCGCGTTGGTCTCGGCGGCTTTGAGCGCCAGCGGGTGCTGCATGGCCACGGCCATGTAGGTCACGCCCATTAAAGTATCCGGACGCGTGGTGTAGACCTCAAGGTCACCGCCTTCTGCCAGGCCGAAGCGCAGATTGACGCCTTCTGAGCGACCAATCCAGTTCCGCTGCATGGTGCGAACCTGCTCAGGCCACTGTTCCAGCATATCGATATCGTCCAGCAATTCCTGGGCGTAATCGGTGATCTTGATAAACCACTGGGCCATCTGGCGGCGTTCCACCGGATTGTCACAGCGCCAGCAGCAGCCATCGACAACCTGCTCGTTGGCCAACACCGTTTGGTCGGTTTCGCACCAGTTCACCTCGGCCATTTTTTTGTAGGCCAGCCCTTTCTCGTAAAGGCGGGTGAAGAACCACTGCTCCCAGCGGTAGTACTCGGGATGACAGGTCGCAATCTCGCGTTCCCAGTCAAAGGCGAAGCCCAGCCGTTTGAGCTGAACACGCATCTCGTCAATGTTGGCAAAGGTCCAGGCGGCGGGCGGCACGTTGTTCTGGATGGCGGCGTTTTCAGCCGGCATGCCAAAGGCATCCCAACCCATGGGCTGCAATACGTTTTTGCCCTGCATGCGTTGATAGCGCGCAATCACGTCGCCGATGGTGTAGTTGCGGACATGGCCCATGTGCAGTTTGCCGCTGGGGTAGGGCAGCATGCTAAGGCAGTAGAACTTTTCCCGGTCGTCGTCTTGCTGTACGCGAAAACTGGCGTTTTGCTCCCAGTATTCCTGTGCGCTGGCTTCCACCACGCCGGGTTCGTATTGCTGTTCCATGTCCGTTGTAGGCCCTTCAAAAAGACCGCGTAGTCTAGCAGTAATTCGCAGGCCGCGGCAGCGTTGTGACCGGCGCACAGCGGTAAAAATGGCGTGTTTAAGCAGACCGAGGGCGGTGATTGTGGCCCTCAGAATGGGTGCGGCAAGCTGCTGGCTGCCGTACACTCACTGGCTACGTTTTTGGAGTATCAATATGGCTGAATTATCCAGCCCCGACCGCGCTGCATTGGAGCAATGGCTGGGCAGCGCCGGCATCGACTTTGAGGACTGCGGTCGCTGTGAGGGTTTGCACCTGGATCGTTTGCGGCAAATCGAAGGCGTTATCGACAGCCGCTTGTTTGCCGAGAACTACGGTCTGCTGCTCACCACAGAGCTGGAGGTTCGCCCCATGGCAGTGCTGGCGGTGTCGGCGGACCTCGGGCGCTTGAATATGGACTTCCCGACGCTGAAGGTGTTTCTGGATATTGCTGATGATGCAACGCCCCAGCTGGTTGTAGCTGGCGTGCTGCCCGCGGGCGCAGGTTTGGCGGCAGAGCAGGTTTTGGCGTTTATTGAGCTGACGCTAGAGGAGACCCGGACAGTCGCGGCGCAGTGCTTGCGGTTGGACTATTTGTTCGCGGAACCAGAGTCCAGTGACGAGGATGCGGGCCCGGCGCTTCACTAAAGCAGCGCCTGTTCTACTTAGCGGAATTTAGTTCGTACTCAATCGTGTTGGAGGCGGAAGCCCAGACTGCCGGCACCCATAATCAGCACCAGCAGGAGCTCGCACAGCAGCAGCACGGGCATTGACCCGACCCGGCTGAAGGGGGTTTGCCCCAGCATGACGTCAACTTCGCCTTCCAACGTAAGCCGTTCGAACTGAGCACTCTGTTTCACTATTTTGCCGCGTTCGTTGATGATCGCAGATACGCCATTGTTAGTGCCGCGCACCAGGTAGCGACCGTTCTCCAGAGCCCGCATGCGCGCCATCTGCAGATGCTGAAGTGGGCCGATCGATGCGCCGAACCAACTGTCATTGCTGATAGTGATCATCAAGTCAGCGCGGCTCGCGTATTCACGTACCAGCTCGGGGTAGACGATCTCATAGCAGATGAACGGGGAGATTCGGAATTCCTGTGCTCGTAGCGGGGCCTGGTCTTTACTGCCCTGAGCAAAGGCCGACATGGGCAGATTGAAAAACTCAATGGTGCCGCGAAGCCAGTTTTCCAGAGGCACGTATTCACCAAAGGGCACCAGACGCTGCTTGTGATATACGCCGCTACCCTGTCCCAGCGTGACAACGCTGTTGTGATATTGACGGCTGCCTTCAGGCAGCCAGGGTATGCCGGTGATCAGCGCGGTGTCAGCCTGCAGCGCGCGTTGTGACATGGGCAGAAGGAAGTCCTCGGCGCGTTGGTAGAAGTTAGGAATTGCGGCTTCCGGCCACAGTACGATGTCTTTCCCCAGCAGGGGTTCGGTGAGTTCTGTGAAAACCTCAAGCTGCGGACGATAGTAGTCGCGATCCCATTTTTTCTCTTGCGGAATATTCGGTTGCACAATGCCGACGGTCAGCGGCCTGGCGTTGGCTGCCGCCACCCATTGCGCGGTACCCAACTGCCAGCCAATCAACCATAGGCTGGCTACCATGGTGGTATAGATCAACAGCGATTGAGCGTTGGCGCGCATATACGCCAGATACAAACAGCTCGCGCTAAAGGCGATCAGTAGCGATGCGCCAAACACGCCAATAACCGGAACCCATCCTTCGGCCCAGGTATCCAGGCTGGCGTAGCCGACATACAGCCAGGGAAAGCCGGTCAGCAGCCAGCTGCGCAGCCACTCAAACATGACCCACAGCGCGGGAAAACCGACCAGCATGCCGGCCATCAAGTCGCGCATTAGCCTGGCGTACAGGTAGGCAAACGCCGCCTGCAGTAGGGCCAGGCCCATGCACCACAATCCCGTGAGTAGAACCGCCAGGGGCAGGCTGGCATTGCCGTACTCGTGAATACTGACGAATACCCATGAACAGCCAGTACCGAACTGCCCCAGGCCGAACAGCCAGCCCCGCCAGGCGGCCTGTCGGGCGCTGCAATCGCGCAGCAAACCCATATACAGGCACAGACTGACAATGGCTGAAGGCCAGAGACTGTAGGGAGCAAGGGAGAGAGTGATCAGGCTGCCGGCGACAAGCGAAAGCAGCACAATACCGAGCCGTGCGGGCCAGCCCGCGGTATCAGTCCCGGTCGACACGCACGCGCAGGCTGTTGATTTTACGTTGGTCGGCGTTCACCACTTTGAAGGTCAGGCCTTCGATTTCTGTGGACTCGTTATGGGTGGGCAGATATCCAAATTGCTGCATTACCAGGCCGCCAATGGTGTCGAATTCGTCGTCGCTAAACTCTACCTCAAAAGCTTCATTGAAATCGTCAATGGGGGTGAGCGCGCGTACGATATAGTCACCGCCGCTAAGCTGGCGAATGAAGGTGTCAGTTTCGAGGTCGGTTTCGTCTTCGATTTCACCGACGATTTCCTCCAGCACGTCTTCGATTGTCACCAGTCCGGCTACGCCACCGTACTCATCGATGACGATGGCCATGTGGTTGCGGTTTTGGCGAAACTCCCTGAGCAGGACGTTCAGCCGTTTGCTTTCCGGCACAACGTTACTGGGGCGAAGCAGAGCGGACAGATCGAAGTCTTCACCTTGAGGTTCCAGAATCTGCGGCAACAGATCCTTCACCAACAGGATGCCCAACACGTCGTCCGGGCTGTCGCCAATCACCGGATAGCGCGAGTGAGCTGATTGAATAATCTGCGGCAGCAACTCGGAGAGTTCCAGTTCGGCCTTGATGACTTCCATCTGCGAGCGCGGAATCATAATATCCCGCGCCTGCAACTCCGCCACCTGCATCGCGCCTTCAATGATGCTCTGTGCATCATCGTCGATGACTTTATTGTCACGAGCGATCTCCAACACGTCACTGAGATCCTGGCGCGTGCGCGGTTCCGAGCTAAAGGCTGACGACAGTTTTTCCAGCCAGCTTTTTTCGGGTTCGTCCCTGTAGCGCTCTTCGGTCATGCCGGTGCCCCGTCGGGTCCGGCGCTGTAGGGGCAGGGCAGGCCGAGATCGGCAAGGATTGATGTTTCCAGAGACTCCATCACGTCTGCTTCGGTCGCCTCCACATGATCGTAACCCAGCAAATGCAGGCTGCCGTGCACCAACATGTGAGTCCAGTGTTGGTCTGGGGATTTTCCTTGCTGCCCCGCCTCGCGATTGACTACCGCCGGGCAGAGCACGATGTCGCCTAGCAGCGGGTGATCGATACCCTCAGGAAGAGCGGCGGGAAAGGACAGCACATTGGTGCTGCCGCATTTGTCTCGATAGGTCTCGTTCAGCGCGGTCATCTCGTCTTCATCGACCAGACGCACCGACACCTCAGCCTCTGGCTTGCGTCCATCCAGTGCGGCAGCGATCCACCTGCGTATGTCGTCCTCGTCAGGGGCGGGGTCGGTACTCGCGCTTTGAATATCCACGTGCAAATTCATGGGCTCAGGACCGGGTCTTATCTATGCTGCTGGTAGTGTGGCTGGCGTCGAAGCTGTCATAGGCTTCTACGATCCGTTGCACCAAAGGATGCCTCACCACGTCGCGGGACTGGAAGTAGGTGAAACCACAGCCCTCCATGCCGTCCAACACGTTAATGGCATGGGTAAGCCCGGATTGGGTGCCCCGCGGTAGATCAATCTGGGTCGCATCGCCGGTTACCACCGCGGTGGAACCAAAGCCGATCCGCGTCAGGAACATCTTCATCTGTTCGCGGGTGGTGTTTTGTGCCTCGTCGAGAATGATGAAGGCGCTGTTGAGTGTGCGCCCACGCATAAAGGCCAGCGGCGCGACTTCAATGATGTTGCGCTCGATGTATTTGTTAACGGTTTCAAATCCCAGCATTTCGTAGAGTGCGTCGTACAGTGGGCGCAGATAGGGGTCGATCTTCTGGGATAAATCGCCCGGCAGGAAGCCCAGTTTCTCTCCGGCCTCAACTGCCGGGCGGACCAGCAGAATGCGCTTCACGCGCTCGTTAAGCAGCGCTTCGACGGCGGTGGCTACCGCCAGATAGGTTTTTCCGGTGCCAGCGGGCCCGATGCCAAAATTTAAATCACAGCGGCTGATTTGCTTCACATAGCTCTGCTGGTTTTTACCGCGCGGCTTGACCGGATTGCGCTTGGTGCGAATGGTTACCACGTTGTCGCCGGCTTCGTCCGGGCCGCTCTCTGTGTCCGTCTCACCGCCTTCGGCGTGCTCATCAAGAATCGACTGCTGCAAATGCAGGTGCAGTGATTCCGGGCTCAGTACGATGCCAACGAGGATTTCGGCGTACAACTCTCGCAATAGTATTGCAGTGGTGTTGACGGCACTGGCCTCGCCGCTGATCGCGAAGATGTTGCCCCGCGCGCGCACAGTCACCCCCAGACGGGATTCAATCTGTTTCAGGTGTTGGTCGAACTGGCCACAGAGTATTGCGAGGTGGCGGGCGTCGCTGGGTTCCAGCGTGATAGTCAGCTGACTGGGAGGTTCGTCGCTATTCAATAGAATCGTGGGGCCGTGATCGGCTATGCAATAAAAGGGAAGGATAGCGGGGTTTCACGTGCAGTCAACACAAGCCTTGCGTCGCCGATTACGGGACTTAGCTTGCCTCCTTGTTCAGGGCGGGCGTGACTCCGCTGGACTGCAGGCTGCCACGCAGTGAATTGGGCAGTGCTTCTTCTATCAATATGTTGGCGAAATCGCCAATCAGGCTGTGATCCGCTGTGCGGAAATTCACCACCCGGTTGTTTTCAGTGCGCCCCTGTAGCTGGCCTGGGTCTTTCCTGGAAACACCGGTTACCAGCACCCGCTCAACGCTGCCAACCATGCGGCGGCTGATTTCCATCGCCTGTTGGCTTATGCGGGTTTGCAGAATCTGCAGGCGCTGCTTCTTAATTTCTTCTGGGGTGTCGTCGGGCAGGTCAGACGCTGGCGTGCCGGGCCGGGCGCTGTAAATAAAACTAAAAGAGTGATCAAAACCGATATCTTCGATTAGCTTCATAGTCGCCGCAAAATCGGCCTCGGTTTCGCCCGGGAAGCCAATAATAAAGTCTGACGACAGGCTGATGTCAGGACGATGGCGGCGCAGCCTGCGAATCTTGGACTTGTACTCGAGGGCGGTATGGCCACGCTTCATGGCGGCCAAAATGCGATCGCTGCCGGCCTGTATAGGCAGATGCAAGTGATTCACCAACTCGGGAATCTCGGCGTAGGCGTCGATTAAGGCGTCGCTAAACTCCACGGGATGGGAGGTCGTGTAGCGAATGCGATCAATACCGGGCACTTTCGCCACCATAAATAGCAGCTCGGCAAAATCAACTGTCTCACCCAGGTGGTTATCGCCGCGGTAGGCGTTCACATTCTGCCCCAGCAGGTTGACCTCTCTCACGCCCTTCTGGGCAAGTCCCGCTACTTCAGCGATGACGTCATCGAAGGGGCGGCTGACTTCTTCCCCGCGGGTGTAGGGCACCACGCAGAAGGTGCAGTACTTGCTGCAGCCTTCCATGATGGATACGAACGCCGTGGGTCCGTCAACGCTGGGCTCGGGCAGGTTGTCGAATTTTTCGATTTCCGGAAAGCTCACATCCACAACAATGGTGCCATCGCTGCGACGGGTTTCGATCATCTCCGGCAAGCGGTGCAGGGTTTGCGGTCCAAATACCAGATCGACGTAGGGTGCTCGCTTGCCGATGGCCTCGCCTTCCTGGCTGGCGACACAGCCTCCAACGCCGATGATCAGGTCGGGATTTTGCTGTTTCAGGTGCTTCCAGCGGCCCAGTTGGTGAAACACTTTCTCCTGGGCTTTTTCCCTTATAGAACAAGTATTTAAAAGCAGTACGTCAGCTTCTTCCGGGGTCGCAGCACGCTCCATCTGGTGGCTTTCGCCCAACAGATCGCGCATACGATCGGAATCGTATTCGTTCATCTGGCAGCCGTGCGTCTGGATGTAAAGCTTCTTAGCCACTGTAGTCAGTTACTGTCGCGTCATTGTTCAAAAAAGGGCGCGAGATTATAGCGGGAAGCACCCGGGAAGGGCTACCCTGCTGAAATCGTTCGGTGGTAGTATTGACGGCCGATTTTTGACCGCTTGATGAGAACCGCGAAATCATGGCGACGCCTATTTACAAAGTGATTTTCCAGAACCAGGGCCAGGTGTACGAGGTTTACGCCCGGCAGTTCTATAACAGCGAAGTGTGGGGTTTTATCGAGATCGAAGAGTACGTTTTCGGTGAACGCAGCCAGCTGGTGGTCGACCCTGCCGAAGAGCGCCTGAAGAATGAGTTCGCCGGCGTTACCCGCAGCTATATTCCGATGCACGCTGTTATCCGCATCGATGAAGTGGAAAAACAGGGCACCGGTAAAATCAGCGAGGGCAGCAGCGGCGGCAAAGTAGCACCGTTTCCAGTGCCCGGGATGATGCCCACGCCACCTGCGGACGATTAAGCCCCGTCCTGTGACACGCCAGGTCTAGCGATCTGCAACCACAATAGCCCGTCGCGGCGCCGGATAGCCTTCTATCGTCTTGCCGGGGTCGTCAGGATCTAAAAATTTGGCCAGAGAGTGGAAGGTCATCCACTCCGTGGCACGCTGTTCCTTTGTGCTGGTTTGGCTGACGTCGATGAGGCGGCTGTTGCGGAAGCCTAACTTGTCCAGCCAGCGCAGCAGCATCGCGGTGCTAGGCAAAAACCAAACGTTGCCCATTCGCGCGTACCGTCCTGAGGGCACCAGGCAGGTGTCCACGTCACCTTCCACCACCAGCGTCTCCAAAACCAATTGCCCGCCGTCGCGCAGTGCGCCGCGCAGTTCCATCAGGTGCTCGATGGGTGAGCGGCGGTGATACAAAACGCCCATTGAAAACACCGTATCAAATGCCGCCAGATCCTTCGGCATGTGCTCTATTCCCAGCGGCAATACCCAGGCTTCGTCGCGCTGGATGTAGCGTTTAAGCGCCTCAAACTGCAATACAAACAGCGGCGTTGGGTCGATGCCAATGACTTCCTGGGCGCCAGCGCCCAGCATGCGCCAACAGTGATAGCCACTGCCGCAACCCACGTCGAGTACGCGTTTGCCGTGCAACGGGGCCAGGCCCGGCAGCAGTCGTTCCCACTTCCAGTCGGATCGCCATTCCGTGTCTATTGAAACCCCGAACAACTCGTAGGGCCCTTTGCGCCAGGGATGTAGCGCCATCAAGGCTACTTTCAGCGCATCGCGTTGTTCAACGGTGGCGTCGCTCTTGTTGCCCACTTGCACCGCGCTTGCATTAAGGTCGATGGACGAGGGGCTGAGTTCGGGTAGGGCACTCAGGGCTTCCTGCCAGCGCGGCAGGTCGCCATAGCGCTCGGCGTGAAAGCGCCCGGCAATGTCCGCCTCAAGCGTGTTAGCCCAGGCGGCCAGTTCGTTGTCGCGCCAGCGCTCCGCCAGCGGAGAGAAATCGATCACTTCAACGCCACCAGGGATGCGAAGTTGAAACATTGAAACCAGACATCTGCGCTGCCAAAGCCCGCTGTGGCCAGGCGTTCTTTGTGATCGTCCAACGTCTCCGGGACCAGCACGTTTTCTAGCGCCTGGCGTTTCTGGGCGATTTCCAGATCTGAATAACCGTTGGCGCGTTTGAAGTCGTGGTGCAGTTCGATGTTCAGCGCGTTCAGGTGGGGGTCAGCAAATAGCACTTTCTCCGACAGTATCAGGATGCCGCCCGGGCGCAGGCCGTCGCTGATGCGCTGTAAAAGAGGGGCGCGGCGCTCTACCGGAATAAACTGCAAAGTGAAGTTCAATACCACCACAGAAGCGTCTTCGATGGTCACGGCCTCAATATCATCGCAGACCAAATCAACCGCTACCGATTCAGTGTCCCGGGCAATCACCTTGTGGCATTGCTCAATCATCGCGGCGGAGTTATCTACACCAACGATCCTGCAGTCCTCAGCGGTGATATGTTGGCGCATGGCAAGGGTAGAAGCACCCAGCGAACAGCCCAGGTCATAGCAACGCGAACCCGGCTTGGCATGCCGGCTGGCCAGCAAGCCCGTCATGGCAATAATGGTGCTGTAGCCTGGCACCGACCGCTTGATCATGTCCGGGAAGACACCGACCACCGTGTCATCAAAGCGGAACGCGGGAAGATCTCCGATAGGGCTTGCATATATGTCGTCTGAGCCGGTCAATGCGACGATTCCCTGCGCGAAAGTGAGGGGCTAAAAAACGGCGGGAGTTTACCATAAGGCAGGTTGCTGACGACTGCCTCGGTGTGGGTTAGGCTACGGAGCAAGCGCGCATATTGTCGCTGAAAACAGGAAAACGGTATGGAATGCCCCAAATGCACAGCCGCAATGGAAACCAAGCGCTACGGGCCCAAAATTACCCTGGAACGCTGCACAGAATGTTATGGGCTGCTGGTCGAGGGCGAAGTGCTGCAGACCATGAAGTCCGAGTGGATGGTGGAGGCGTTTTTAGATGTCGGCCATCCCTCGATGGGCAAACAATTTGACAAGGTCGAGGATATCGCTTGTCCGGTGTGTCACGTGCCCATGGATAAAGTCACGGACGCAAAACAAACCCATATCTGGGTAGAGGTTTGCCCGAACTGCGACCGGGTGTTTTTGGATGCTGGCGAGTTTAGCGATCTCAAATACGAAACGCTGTCAGACAAGATTAAAGGGTTGCTGCGGCGGCGTCGGGGCTAGGTCGGCGACAGGTCGGCGTGAGTCTGCCGCCAGCGGCGGAGAACTCTTATGCCGACGTGTCTCCTCCAGAATCTCACCCAGAAGGAGAGGGTGCAATTCCGGCAACATACGCCGTTTGGAAAGCCTACAGCGAGTGAGTGCTAGTTGCTGCTGCGCTCGGCCTGCTTGTAATCGTCAGGTGCGGCCACGCCTGTGTGAAGCGAGCGGTTTTCGGCGAAACCCGGTGCAGGCCAATGGCTTTCATTAGGCGACTCATTGGCCGACGGCGTATTGTCGAACCGTATGCTAGAGATTACCTCTACGAAGGTGGCGCGCTGCTGCTTTTCTCGATTGTGTTGCATTTTTTCGTCTGTCTTTTGTCGGAGTTTTTTCGCCATAAAAAAGCGCGATAACCTCTGCATTGATGAATTGCTGTTGCCAGCGTTGACAGGTCAATACTAGACAAAACCCTGTGTAACGTAAGTGAAATACTGCCAAAAGCGATAAAAACTATTTCAGCGATTGGCGGTCAGAGCGGCTAGCTCTTTTCGGGCGGTTTTCACCAGACCGCCGCTTCAATGTGGCTTTGCAAAACTAAGCCTCTCAGGGCGGGTCTCTCCGGAGAGGCATCCCATCAGCAGCGATGCCTACGCAGCGATGGCGTCTTTAGCAACCGCGTGATTGATGGCGCCCAGAATGCCATCGAGTGAGGCTTGAATAATGTCGCCCGACCGGCCCACACCACAGACGCGCTCGCCGCCAACGTTCAGCTGTATATAGCAGATAGCCTCCGCGTCAGCGGAGTGGCTGAGTGCGTGTTCAGAGTACTCTACCAATACAATCGGCTCGCCGATAAAGCCCTCAATGCCATTGATAAAGGCTTCGACGACACCGCTGCCGCTGCCCGCCAAGGCGTGGCTGATATCGTCCTTTACGAGGTCAGCCTTCAGCTTATCGACACCGTCTTCGCGGTTGACTTGATAGTTGCCAAGCTCCCAGGGGCCGGCTTCGAAATAGGTGGCCTGAAACAGTTCCCAGATATCCTCTGGGGCCACTTCAGATTCGACTTTCTCCGCGTGCCGTTGTACGGCGGCCGAGAAGTCAATCTGCAGCCAGCGTGGCAGTTGCAGGCCGTAATCCCTATCCAGCACGTAGGCTATGCCGCCTTTGCCGGATTGGCTGTTGATACGCACCACTTCCTGGTAGGAACGGCCGATGTCGGCTGGGTCGATAGGCAGGTAAGCCACTTCCCACAATTCGCCATCGCTGCGTGAGTCCAGACACTTCTTGATGGCATCCTGATGGCTGCCAGAGAATGCCGTGAACACCAGTTCGCCCGCGTAGGGATGTCGCGGATGAACAGGCATTTGGGTACAGTCCTTGTAGGTCTGAATAATTTCGTCCATATGTTCGAAGTCGAGCATTGGATCAACGCCCTGGCTATACAGGTTCATAGCCATGGTGAGGATGTCCATGTTGCCGGTGCGCTCGCCGTTACCGAAAAGCGTGCCTTCGACGCGATCTGCACCGGCCATAACGCCCAGCTCTGCCGCAGCAACGGCGCAGCCGCGGTCATTGTGCGTGTGGGTCGAGATCAACAGCGAGTCGCGACGATTGATGCGGTTGCAGAAGTATTCAATCTGATCCGCGTAGATATTGGGGGTGCTCATTTCTACCGTGGCGGGCAGGTTGATGATGCACTTGTGCTCGGGCGTGGGCTGCCACACATCAATTACGGCGTTGCAAACTTCAATGGCGTAATCGATCTCGGTGCCGGTAAAACTTTCCGGAGAGTACTCAAAGATCCACTCGGTACCCTGATGCGTCATGGCCTGCTGTTTAACCAGGCGAGCGCCCTTGACCGCGATATCAATAATTCCCGCTTTGTCTTGCTTGAAGACTTTGTCGCGCTGCACGGTAGATGTGGAGTTGTAGACATGCAGAATGGCGCGCTTGGCGCCTTTCAGTGCTTCAAACGTTTTCTCGATCAGATCAGGTCGTGCCTGCGTCAACACCTGCAAGGTAACGTCGTCAGGAATGCGATTGTTGTCGATCAGGTCGCGAACAAAATTGAAGTCGTGGGTGGAAGCGGACGGAAAGCCCACTTCGATCTCTTTGAACCCGACTTTGATAAGTTGGTCATACAGACGCGACTTCTGCGCCGCCGTCATCGGTTCTATCAATGCCTGATTGCCGTCGCGCAAATCGACGCTGCACCACTGGGGCGCGGCATCGATACTGGCATCTGGCCAGCGCCGCGTGTTCATCTTTATCGGCTGGTACGCCGGATATTTGCGATGAGTGAAGGCTGTCATGTCTATAAACCGTGGAATGAGTTGAGTATGCTGCGCAGTATAGATGGGTTGAGTGAGTGATCAATTGCTTATTTCCCAATATTTACGCATTTATGGGTAAATAAACACCAATAATTCGATAAATAATAGTCAGAATAACTCAATATGTAAGATTGAGTGATTTTTTTGCATTTTTCCGGTGCCGTTACCCGTGTGCAGCTATTACCTACGCTGCGTAGCAGGGGTAGGGCGCAGCAGGTTGCCTAAGGTTGCCGGTAGCGACGATTAACAGTTAGGAGATGAACCATGTCAGTTTTCTTTAGGCCAGAAGCCTGGGCGGCGCCGGGAACACGCGGACGCATCGCGCTGCGTTGTATTGGGCTGCTTTCTCTTAGTGGCTTGCTAGGGCTTTCCGGTTGCCAGCAAGCCGCTCCGGTCGACTCTGCGCAAGGGTCAGACTCCGTGTCTGAGAAGACGGTGATCACTCGCAAGGACGACCTTCCCCGGCACACCTATCAACTCGATATCCCGGCCACCACGCTCTATGAACCCGAAAACCGTGCCGTGTTGGAGTCTCTGGCCGCCCAACTCAAGAATGACATCGAGGCGGATCTCGCCGCCTATGACATTCAAGACAACAACACGCTGCAAGGCTTTTATGGTGACCTGGGCTCGGTCGCCCTGGTCGAAGGGCGCTGGCAGGACTATCTGGACCTGCTGGAGCAGCGTCGTGCACTGGAAACCAAAGAGGCCAATCGCCTTACCATGGGCATTACCGGCGAAGCTATCGCCAAAGCCAGGCTCGCTGGGTCCACCATGCCGTCCGACTTTGTCGCTGACTATCTGGCCATGCGACTTGCCGAGCTGCCCTATGCCACGGTTCAGGACAATATCAAGCAAGCTAAGGGGCGCAGTGAAATCCTGACTCGCGCCCTGGTGCTGGGCAGCATTGAGTCCGGTGTCGAACCGGTGTTGGAAAACACCGGTGGAGAGATGAGTTATGACATTGCGGCGCGATTGGTGGGCACGGCCTTTAGCGTCGACGCATATTTGCCGGTGAAGGACGCCGTCAACGCGGCGCTGACCGACTACATCGCCGCCAACAAAATCGACAAGCCGGATATCTGGGCGCAACGGGATGCCGTGCTGTCGCCTGACGCTGACGCTGAGCCCGCGCTGATTGCGGTTTGGGATTCCGGTGTCGATCTGGCGCTGTACGATGCAGCTCGTTTGTGGCGCAACCCCGATGAAATCGCTGGCAACGGCATAGACGATGACGGCAATGGCTTCATTGATGACGTTCACGGCATCGGTTGGTCCTTACACTGGAATCCAGAGCCCGCGCTGCTATATCCGTTTGAGGATGATGCCCCGGATGCGGCTGTTATGGAGCGGCAGGTCAAGGGCCTTGCCGATATAACCGCCGCCGTCGATAGTGAAGAGGCGAGCGCGCTTCGCAAGGAGATTGGCGGTCTGGAGCAAGCCGCCGTAAAGGACTTTATAGAGGCGATCAGTCTCTACAGTAACTACTCCCACGGAACCCACGTGGCAGGCATCTCCATGGCTGGCAATCCGTTTGCCCGGTTGATGACGATTCGTATGACCTTTGGCCACGAGATGATTCCGCAGAAACCCGACCTGGAGCTGACCCGCCACGAAGCCAAGGGTATGGTCGCGGTGGTCGACTACCTCAAAGCCAACAAGGTGCGCGCGGTGAACATGAGCTGGGGCGGCAGCCTGGCGGGCATTGAAGCGGCCTTAGAGGCGCACAACATGGGTGACACGCCGGAAGAGCGCAAGGCACTGGCGCGGCAGCACTACGATATCGTCAACGATGCGCTGCGAGCGGCTATTGAAGGTGCGCCGGATATCCTGTTCATTACCTCCGCAGGCAACTCAGACAATGACGTCAAGTTCGACGAGTTCTATCCCTCGGGTTACGAGTATCCCAACGTATTGACGGTAGGCGCAGTCGATCAGGCTGGTCAGGAAACCAGTTTTACCAGCCTGGGCAAGGTTGATTTGTACGCCAATGGCTTTGAGGTCGATAGTGACGTGCCAGGCGGCAATCGCATGAAGCTCAGCGGCACGTCAATGGCATCACCGCAGGTGTTGAATCTGGCCGGTAAGTTGCTGGCACTGGACCCAGGCTTGAGCACCGCAGAGCTCAAAGCCCTGATACTGGATGGGACGGATGTGCAGCAGCTGGAGAGCCGCGAGATTCGTTTAATGAACCCCAGGGCATCCATAGCGCTTCTGGACTCCCAGTAGCTTTGGCTGGGCTACGCGGTTCAAGCACCTATTGAGCCTGACTCTTATGGGCCTGACTCTTATGGGTCTGGCCCCTTAATAGAACACAGGCACCCCGGCAATCCAGGGGTGCCCCCAAATTACCAGGGCTGCTACGACCAACCCGATCAGGATGCCGACGATTTCTCGTAGCCAGGAAGGGGCTGCGGCTTTAACCCAGGGGCCGTCGCGGCGATTAATCAGTACTATCATCACCACGCACCAAACCGCCAGCGTGCCAAACAGCACCACCGAAGCGCTGTCGCCGTTGGCCAGCAAATGTGCCAGTGCCCAGAGCAACACCCCGGTAAGTTGAGGATGGCGTACAACGTTGCCAATCCGACTGGGGCGGTTGGCGGCTGCCATCAACACAAACCCGAGTACGCTAAGCCCAATCGCCACATCACGTAACGCCAGCGGCGGGGTATAAACCGTGCTGGGTGTTGCAGTTCGCCAGCCAAAAATGATTAGCGCCAGGGCAGTGAGCATCAACACAGAGAACAGCGTTTTGTAACCACCATCACCCAGTCGTGCCAGTGCAATCTGGCGTTGCGCTTGCAAGCCCGCTGGCACCACATGAAGCAGTGACCAGATCAATACACCCGCTATCAACATCTCCATAGGTTTCTCCGTCTATCGACGCGTTCTTATGCCCGAACGTTAGGGTCGAAGGTTAGGGCCGAAGGTTAGGCCCGAACGTTATGCTCGAAACTTTAACATGGCGTAGTGGCCCGAGCTTGTGCAAACACAGTTCGCTATCCCCGCACGGCTGGTCTTTCTGAGCCTGCGCGCTCGCCATGTTGCAAGGAAGAGCACCTCAGTTGGTAAATTGGCTAGACCTTATCGTGATGATCCCTTACAGTTGCGCCGTTATGTTCGTCTCCTACGCAACAGTACACAAGCGCAAACACTGGATAGCAGCGCTATCCTTGGTTGTGCTGCTGGGCGCCCAGCTCTTGCAGGCGACTCACGTGCATGCGGAGGTCGATGCCTGGCAGGATTGCCACCAGTGCCAGCTGGATTCGGGCAATGGCCATGTGGCTTCTAAGGCCGCTCCGGTCGATTCAGCTGACAGCGTTGTCACTCCAGTGGGGGCTATCCTTGCCGCTGCTGTTTCCATCAACTATCGCCGTTCTGCACGGGGCCCCCCTTACAACTCCTGATCACACGTCTTTCCTTAATTTTTTCGTTAAAGACAACGGGAGTTACCCATGAAGAAGTCATTGATGGCAGCGATGGTCGCTGCTGCGAGCGCGGCTATGGCACAACAAGCCCAGGCTGCCCCCCCCAAACCTGAACGTATCGAGCACGTGCTTGTTTCCGTGCCCGTTCACAAGAAAGTATCTGAATCTGCACTGCCTGTTACGGTTTTGACCGGCAGAGAACTGCATAGCATGGTCGCTAGCAGTATTGGTGAAACGCTGGGTGACATGCCCGGTATCGCCAACTCTACATTCGGTCCGGGCGTCGGACGCCCCGTCATCCGTGGCCAGCAAGGCCCGCGCTCATTCGTTTTGCAAAACGGTATTGCCAGCGCTGATGTATCGGCACTGAGCCCGGATCACGCTGTGTCAGCAGAACCTATGTTGGCGCAGAGCATCGAGGTGCTTCGCGGCCCAGCCACCTTGCTCTACGGCGGCGGCGCTATCGGTGGTGTAGTCAACATCCAGGACAATCGCATCCCTACCCAGGCTATCGACGGCATCGAGGGCGGCATCGAATATCGTTACGACGATGCACCCGAGATGGACACCACCGTGGGCCGTTTGGAAGGTGGTAACGGCAAGTTTGCCTTCCACCTGAGCGGCACGCTCCGCGATTTTGACGACCTCAGCATACCCGGCCTGGCGATAGACGAAGCCGCGCTTGAACAACAAGAAGAACTGTTAGGCATCCCGCACGATGAAGACGGAGAGGAAGAACTGGAAAACAGCGATGGCTCCATCGAGAACACCGATGGCGACAGTGACGCTATTACGCTAGGCGCCAGCTACCACTTCGGTGAAAAAGGCTTCTTTGGCCTTTCTTACAACCGCTTCGAGACGAATTACGGTATTCCTGCGGGTTCCCACGAACACGACCATGGAGAAGAACACGGTCACGGGGATGAAGACCATGACGATCATGGCGACGACCATGGTGAAGACCACGATGATCACGATGAAGATCATGATCACGAGGCGGAAGAGGAAGAAAACGTGCGCATCGATCTGGAGCAGGAGCGTTATGACGCTCTAGTGCATGTGCACGATCTGGTTCCCGGCGTTATCGATGTGGCGCGCGGCTTCCTGACCTTTACCGACTACAACCACACTGAACTCGAAGGCGCTGAAACCGGCACGGTGTTTGATCGTGAAACCTGGGAAGGGCGTTTGGAGCTGGTTCGCAACGCAGATAACCACAGCGTTCTGGGCTTGCAGTGGCGCGACGACGATTTCTCTGCCGTGGGCGATGAAGCCTATCTCGTGCCAACCGAGTCCACCGAGTTCGGTGTGTTCTTCCTGCAGGATCTGCACCTCTCTGACTGGCAGGTTGAGCTGGGTGGTCGAGTTGATTACGTCGAGCGCGATCCTGAGAATGTCGACGGTCAGGGCGCGGAAGACTTTACCGCCTACAGTCTCTCTGTAGCCGGCCTCTATCAGATTGCGCCAGACTGGACGACATCGCTTTCTATCAGTCGCTCCGCCCGTGCGCCGGCTGCAGAAGAGCTGTTCTCTAACCTGGGGAATGCGGGTGAAGAGCTGGTCACGCACGTTGCCACAGGCATCATCGAAATCGGTGACCGCAATTTGGACGAGGAAGTGTCGTTTAACTTCGACGCCTCGCTCAACTGGCTGGGTGACCGTTCGTTTGCAAACTTGTCTGTGTACTACAACAGCTTCCAGGATTACATCTTTCTGGATAACACCTCGACGTTTATCGACGAAACGCCGGTATATCAATACCTGCAAGATGACGCGGTTTTCTATGGCGTGGAATTCGACAGTGACTTCCACCTTGCGGATCTGGCCGGAGGAGAGCTGGCGTTGGGCGTGTTTGGTGACGTCACCGTGGGTGAGTTTGACGATGCCGGCGATGTGCCACGTCTGCCGCCGATGCGTATCGGCAGTGAGCTGTCCTGGCGCAGCGACGCTTTCGGTGCCTACGTTCGGGTGATCAACGCGGACGATCAAGATAATGCCGGTAACTTCGAGACTGAAACCGATGGCTACACCCGTTGGGATGCAGGTGTCGACTACCGCATGACCTTGATGGCGAATACCGAGCTACTTGCCTTCGTGAAGTGGAAGAATATCGGTGACGAGGAAATCCGCCTGAGCACGTCTTTCTTGCGCAACTTCGCGCCGGAGCCGGGCGAGTCCATTGAAGCGGGTATCCGCCTGACCTTCTAGGTTGCTAACGGCGCTCACATGGCGCTAATGAAAAGGCGAGAGTCTCAACAGACTCTCGCCTTTTTTTATGGCTAGCGAAAAACAGGACCGGGGCTGCTAGGCAGCGCCTGGCTATGGTTCCTGCGTTGTATCACTGCTGCCCTCTGTCTCGTCATTCGCGATCTTGAAAAACGCTGCGTACAGAGTGGGGACCACGATAAGCGTCAGCACCGTGGCGAAGCCGAGGCCGCCCATCATAGTCACAGACATATTCACGAAGAACACGTCTGACAACAGTGGGATCAGCCCCAGAATGGTCGTGGCGGCAGCGAGTATCACTGGGCGCATTCTGCTTACCGCGGCATCCAACAATGCATCCAGTCTGGCCTTGCCGTCGGCGATCTGCTGGTCAATTTCCTCGATCAGCACGATGGCGTTTTTGATCATCAGGCCGACCAGAGACAAGCCACCCAGCAGCGACATAAAGTCAAAGGCTCCGTCTACCAAAAGCAGCCCGACCGTGACGCCAATGGCGGCCAGCGGCACGGTCAGCCAGATAATGGCGGGCTGTCGCAGTTTGCCGAACAGGAAGATACTGGTGAGGATCATCAGCAGAAAGCCCGTCGGAAGTGCGCCGGCCAGACCGGCCTGGGCACGTTTCGCGTCTTCGTATTCGCCGCCCCATTCCAGAGTGTAGCCAGGCGGCAACTCTATGGCCTCGATCAACGGACGGGTTCGCTCAAACAGCGGGTCTGCCAGCGCACCCGTCGGGTTTGCAGAGGCGATGATGGTCGGCAGGCGATTGCGCCCACGAATCACCGCATTTTCCCAGGTGGTTTTGTACGCAGATATCAGTTGCCCCGCAGGTATAGCCTGGCCTAAAACCGGGCTCCAAACCTGCGTGTCCCGCAGTCTATCAATGTCCCCTCGCTCATCCTCCGGGGCGCGCACCATGATCGGCAGTAGGTAAATACCATCCCGGTAAGTCCCAACAGGCCTGCCTTCAAAGGCGTAGCGCATAGCGCTGCCCAGGTCCTCTCGCGTGACGCCCAGCTGTCGACCAACTTGTTCATTAAGTACCGGAGTAACCACTTTGACCGGACTGCGCCAATCATCGCGCACGTCGGTCGCTTCTGGATCGTCGCGAAAAATCGTCTTGGCCTTTTCCGCCAGTTGGCGCAGCGTTTCAGGGTCGGGGCCTGAGAAACGCGCTTCGATTTTGGCGTCGCGCCCCGGTCCGATGCGCAGTGGTTTAATGATCGGGTCGAGTTGCGGCAATTCGTTGGCCATGTAGTCCGAGACAGCTTCAGATACCGCGTCGATCTGCGCCAGAGTCTCGGTTTGCACAATAATTTGCGCGTAGGCGGGCGAGGACTCCTTGCTGTCGTAAACCAGTGTGAAGCGCTGGTGCCCGCCGCCGATAACAGTAGACGTTGTGTCGACGCCGGGCTGGGTGTGAAGGAACTCAGCTACTTGTAAGGCGGCGTCTCGCGTCGCGCGGATGTCAGAACCTTCAGGCGTGTAGATGTCGACGAAGAACATCGGGGTGTTGGAGTCCGGGAAAAATCCTGACTTGGTATATCCGAAGCCAATCAGGGCTGCGACCCAGACCACCACCACGCTCGCCAGCGTGATCCAACGGTGCTTGACTGCGCCGCGCAGCACGCCGCGGTACTTCGCGAACAAAGAACCGCTGTAGGCGTCATCTTCGCCGCCATCATCCTGGCCCGGCTTCAGC
This sequence comes from Cellvibrionales bacterium, assembly GCA_043585095.1. Taxonomy (GTDB): domain Bacteria; phylum Pseudomonadota; class Gammaproteobacteria; order Pseudomonadales; family Halieaceae; genus JANQIO01. Next base: position 2,495,626 of record CP121321.1, on the reverse strand, counting down.
AATAGCTTGCAAAGAATAGGCGTGGTGCTAACCGCAGTTATCCAGCTCAAGGAGAGTGATATCAGGATCACGTAGAACAAGGAGCTGGCGAACTCGCCGGTGGAATCCGGCGATAGGCCTATAGCCGAGAAGGCGAGAATACCGATTGCCGTGCCGCCGAGCAGGGCCCAGATGGTTTTGCCGACCGCTTCACTGGCGGCTTCGGCTGCATCCATGCCTTTGTTCATTTTTACCAGCATGCCCTCGGCAATTACGATGGCATTATCCACTAGCATCCCCAGTGCGATGATCAGTGCGCCCAGAGAGATGCGCTGCAGTTCAATACCGTAGATATTCATGATGAATAGCGTACCGGCCACGGTGATCAGCAAAACGGCACCGATAATGAGGCCGACCCGCAAGCCCATAAATATCAGCAGCACCGCAATCACGATGGCGACGGCCTGCACAACGCTGATAACAAATCCACTGACGGACTCTTCCACGGCCTCTGGCTGGTTATAGGTAACCTGAGCCTCCATGCCCACCGGAATTATCGTCTTCAGTTCCTGGGCGCGGCGGGTTACGCGCTTGCCGACGTCGACGACGTTTTCGCCGCCCAGCATTGAAATGCCAATGCTGAGACCCGGTTTGCCGTTGGCGTAGTACATCTTGGTGGGCACTTCTTTGTAGGCGCGTGTGATAGTGGCGATGTCTTTGAGCCGAATCAGCGTGCGATCCCTGGAAGAGATCATCAGGTCGCCCATTTCCTGCACGGACTGGAAGGCGCCAGTGGGGCTGATGCGGAGGTAATTACTGCCGACCTGCACTCGCCCGGCGTCTACCACCACATTTTGTGATTTGAGAACCTGGGTGATCTCATTAACGCTGATACCCAGCTCAGCCATGCGGGCGCGCGATATATCAACGTACACGACTTCCTGCTGTACGCCATCAATGACGACCTTGCGAACGCCTGGGACCAGCACGAGTTCCTTTTTTAGAGCGTCCGCGGTGTCGAACAGGTCGCGCCAGCTATAGCCGTCACCAGTCAGCGTAAAGTAGATACCATAGACATCACCGAAATCGTCCAGCACCATCGGTTCATTAGCGCCCGGAGGTAGCTTGGATTTGGCATCATTAATCTTGCGGCGCAGCTCATCGAAAATATTGGGAAAGTCGTCGGCGCGATACTTGTCTTTAAAGTCGACGGTAATATCCGACAGACCCGGCCTGGACACGGACATCTTTATCCACTTCACCTGTTCCATTTTCTGGATTGCGTCTTCGATGACGTAGGTGACTTCGTCTTGAACTTCCTGCGCGGTGGCGCCGGGATAGAGCGTGATGATCTTGGCGGTTTTAATGGTGAAAGGCGGGTCTTCCAATTTGCCCATCTCGTCGAACGCGAGAATGCCGCCCGCCAGGAGGATGATTACGAACAACCAGGAAACAACAGGGTTGCGTACCGAGTATTCGCCGATGTTCATCAGGCGCCATCCTCTCTGGGCACGGCCTGTTCGCCCTGCTTCATGCGCGTGACTTGCATTCCTTCAGCAAGGTAGGCCGCACCGACGCTGACGATCTCCTCTCCACCGGCCAGTCCGTCCAGGATCTCTATCCGATCGCCGCTCATGCGGCCAATTTTTACCGGCTGGCTGCTGACGGTCATGTTCTCTGGGTCCAGTGCCCAAACCCTGGGATCCAGCTCTGCTGTTGCCTGTACGGCACTGATAGGCACCCACTTGGCGTATTCGGAAGTAATAATTTGCGAGAAATCGACGAGCACATTCGCAGTCATGCCGGGCAACACCCGGAAACTATCCGGCTGGGGCATGGTGAAGGTAACCCGGAAGGTCTGAGTCTGGGGGTCGGCTTTGGTGGCAACTTCCTTGATCTTCAATGAAAAGCTGCTGCTTTCGCGACCCTCAAAGCTGGCGAGTGCGGTGACGTCGCGCTCCTGCTTGGCAACGCGCTGGCCGGTTTCAAAGTCATCGGCACGGGCGCGAATGCTGCGCACCAACGATTCCGGTAGGTCGATGGTGATGTCCATTTGCGCCAGGTTAGCGAAGCGAAAAATCGTCTGCTTGCCCAGCACTTCTTCAAAGTTTTCCACCTCGCGGCGGGCAATCGTGCCGTCGAAAGGCGCGCGTAACTCAGTGTACTCAAGGTCCTGTTTTGCCTGAGTCAGTGCCGCGGAGGCGGTGCGAAAGTTTGCTTCCATGCGGTCATAATCGGTCTTGGAGATATTGCCGTCCTTGATTAGCTCTTTGGCACGCTGGAAGTTGCGTTGGGCGTTGTCGAAAGTCGCCTGGCGATCCTCCAGTACGATGGCGTAGTCAGTGGGATCCAGCCTGGCCAGCAGCTGCCCTTTGCCAACACTTTCACCTTCCCGAACCAGCACCTCCTCCAGCACGCCCGAGACCCTGAACGCCAGGTCGGCGCGTTGGCTCGCATTCACCGCACCGGGAAATTCTCGCAGCGCTTGATCGCCCGGTCCTTCAACGGTGTAAATTTTCACCGGTCGGCTGCTGACTTCGGGTGGGGGTGCGTCCTTGGAACAGGCAGAAAGCAACAGCCCCGCTGTAGTGAGCAGGGCAAAAAGCATGGGGCGGCGCATGGCAAAAGCTCCGTGGTAAGGAGGTTAAAGAGTACCACTCCATTGTGATGCCCGCAGCCGTTCGCCGTCACTCAGGGATCAGGTTTAGGTAACTCTGGGCGCCTAAGTCCGGGCTTTGATCTCATCGACCCAGCGCTGCATTTTCGCTTCCAGCACCGCCAATGGCAGGGTGCCATCTTTGAGTACCTGATCATGAAAATCCCGGATATCAAAGCGCTCACCCAGGGCGGCCCTGGCGGCCGCGCGGATCTCAAGAATCTTCAGCTTACCGATCATGTAGGCCGTTGCCTGGCCGGGGCGCGCCGCATAGCGCTCCATGGCTTTACGAGCGGTCACGCGTGCATAGGGAGTGTTGTCTACGTGATAGTCCACGGCCTGCTCCATGGTCCAGCCCTTGTGGTGCAGGCCGGTATCAACCACTAGCCGAACGGCCCGCCACAGCTCCATCGACAGGCGACCGAAATCGGAATAGGGATCGGTGAAGAAGCCCATCTCTTTGCCCAGCTGTTCGGCGTAAAGAGCCCAGCCTTCGGTGAAAGCGGTGAACGAAACATGTCGTTGAAAGTCGGGCAAATCGGCCAGCTCTACCATCAGGCTGCGCTGCATATGATGCCCGGGCAGAGCTTCGTGATAGGCCAGGGACTCGATGCGATACAGCGGCTGGGTGCGGATATCCAGCAGATTGATGTAGTAAATCCCGGGCCGGCTGCCATCCCTGCGTGGCGACTGATAGAAGGCGCTGGCTGCTGAATTTTCGCGATAACTCTCGACCGGCCTGATGACCAGCGGTGACGTTGGAAGCGTGCCAAAGGCGGTGGGTAAGGCCTCGCGCATAGCGTCGATGTAGGCAGTGGCCTTTGCCATATATCGCGCTCGGTCTGCGTCTGTATTGTCCAGATAGAACTGTGGGTCGTTGCGGATAAAGTCCATAAAGTCTTTCAGTGAACCCTCAAATTCGATCTCCTCAAGCAGGTCGCGCATCTCGTCGTGTATGCGTGCAACCTCCTGGCGACCCAGTGCGTGGATTTCGTCTGCGTTGAGATCTGTAGTGGTGTAGTAGTGAAGGCGCTCCTGGTAAAACGCTCTACCGTTCGGGTGCCTGAGGGCCCCGGCACCGGCTGGCGCAAATTGCGCCTGTTGGATCAAGGCGGCAGTTAGGCGCTCGTAGGCCGGGCCCACTTCGTTTAGTAGGGCTGCCTTAGCTTCACCTTCCAGTCGCGCGTGGTCTGAGGTATCCAGCACCAGCGCATCGAGCTTTTCTGTAAAGTCCTGCCAGATTGTTGAAGGAGGGCCGTCGCTAAACGGTTCGCCCTGCAGCACCTTGTCGATTGACTCCAGCGCAAGCGTATAAGACCAGCGTGGCAGGAAGATGCCCGCCTCGCTGCGTATTTTTAATTGCTCGATCACCTCACCAAACAGGCGTGGCACATCCTTCAAGCGCGCAATGTAGTCCTCTGCGTCCGCCGCCGAATCGACGCTGTGATAGTTAGCCAGGAAGGTGGGAACGCGGGTGTGCACGCCGCTATAGTGAGACAGTATGTAGTTATGGTGACGGAATTCATCGCGGGCGATCCTGGCCTCAAGATCGAGCTTGTATAACTTCCAGGATAGCGCGTCGCTCTCATTTAATTGGGCGGGGTCAAAGGTCTGCAGGGTGCTCAACCGGTCTTCCCACTGCTGCCGCCGGCGGTCCAGATAGGCTTCTGAATAGCTGTTCCAACGGCGATTATCGGTATCCACACCACGCCGGCTGGCGGTGCGGGGCTGCTGTTCCATGTCCTGCGCGTAGTTATCTTCCAGAAACTGTCTGAACTGCTGCGCGACGGGCAACGTTGACTCAGCCAGCTTTCGCGGCGCCTCGTCTTGCTTGCCTGGTGCAGCCTCATTGCTGCACCCGGTGTTGGAACCGATAAATAGTAAGGCCGCGATCGTCACGGCTGTAGAGCACAGCAAGTTTACTGATAAAGAGAGACCTGTGGCAGGCGTTGGGACGTTCAACATGGGAAACCTATATCGTGGCGCAGTTGCTCAGCTTGAATGGTCTTGGGACCGTACTGGCAATCTTGCGCTCCTTTTTGGGCATGGTTTTCTTCGGCGTCTCGCGACGCGATCCGCTGCTTACCTTCGTTACCGATACAGTCTTTGCTCGCGTTGTTGAAAGCTATGCAGGGAATTAAGCATTTAAAACAGCCTGATTTGCAGGTGATACGCAGAGGACTGGCGAAGGGTTTACCGGCAATGCGGTGTTACCGGACCCGCTGCAGGGGTGCTATGCGGATGACAACCCGGCGATTGCGCGCCCGCCCCGCATCGTTATCGTTGCTCGCTACAGGCTCGGCCTCGCCGTAGCCCACTAGCAAAATGCGTTTGGCAGCGACTCCGGAACGGTTCATCAATTCGGCGATTGAGTTAGCGCGCCGGACTGACAACACGATGTTGTATGCGTCTTCGCCTAAATTGTCAGTGTAACCGGCTATAGTGATGCGAGTGCGGTCGTAGTCTGCAAGTACTTTCGCCACCCCGTCCAGTTTGGTCGCGCCTATCGTCGACAAGACCGCCTCACCGGCGGCGAACCAGTCGCCGCCCTCAAGCGTCAGCTGCAGCGTGTTTTCGTCACGCTGTACCACCAGGTCATTCTGTTTGGAGGCCTGAATCAGTCGGGCATCCAGGGTGTCGACGTAATAGCCAACTTCGTTGGCATGTAACACTGCAGTCTCGCTGGCGGCTAGTGCTGCCATGTGACGTTTGCCATTATCGTCGGCGTCTTCGGCAAGACTGACGGCAAATGCAAAGTCACCGCGATTAATCGACGGCGTGCGTATCGGGAGAGCTGTGCTTTGTGCTGATGCATCGTTCCTGGATATTTGTGTGGTAGAAGTTCTGGCGCGAATGGCTTCAGCCTTTGCCGTAGGCCCGCTTTCCTCTGTCCAGTCAGGCTGCGCAACAGATACGGTTGGCGGCGGTTGTTCTGTCGTGCTGCAGGCAATCAGCAAGCATATCGCCAGGGCTACGAGCCCTCTGGCGCCTGGAGCAATAAATTTGTTCGGGCTGGTCATTTGATTAGTGTTTTCGCCTGTTCTTGGTATCGACTGCTTCTGTGGTTTGCTGCATCTGCTATGACATTACGGACCGGCGGCTGTGTTCAAGTCGGCTTATTCGCCTGACGCCTGTCCAGCTCGGTTTCTATCAGATCGCGGAAAGCCTGTGCAGGCAGCGGCTTACCGTAGAAGAATCCCTGACCATAGGCCACTCCATGTGCTTTCAACCAAAGCGCCTGTTCTGCTGTTTCGATACCTTCCGCCACGGTATTCAGCTTTAGCGTCTTGGCCATATCAATGACATGGCCCACCACATTTTGTGTGACGGCTTCAGTGCCTATGGCGTCGACGAAGCTCTTGTCAATTTTTAGTGTATCCAGCTCAAAACTTTCCAGATAGGCGAGGCTGGAATATCCAGTGCCAAAATCGTCTATAGCGATTTCATGGCCGCGACTGCGAAGCTCCTGAATTTGGCGTCGAGATTGATCGGTATTCACCATGGCGCGTTCAGTGATTTCTAGCTTGATGCACTGGCTTGGCACGGCTGCATTGGCGAGCTGGGCGCGAAGGCGTTGCTGAAAAACGACGTCCGTAAGGTCCTCTGGAGCCAGGTTTATGTTAATGCGCAGTAAAGGCTGCTGTTTTAGCACATCGCCCAGGTCTCTAAGGGTTGCGTCCAGAATTGCCACAGTGATGTCCGGAACCATGTTGTGCTGTTCTGCTAGCGGTATAAACACGTCTGGACCAATACGCTCGCCGTCTGGACGAATCCATCGCGCTAGCGCCTCTGCGCCAATGCAGCGTCCGCTGCCCAACTCCACGATGGGTTGGTAGTGTGGCACGATGTGGCCGCTATTGAGGGCATTACGCAAATCAGTCGCCAGGCTCATACGGTGGCGTGAGTAGCGCATGACGAGGTAAATCCACGCGGCGGCTAGCAACAGGCCCAAAAAGACCGCCGCACTCAGCAGGGGCAAGTAGCGCGCCCAAAAGCGATCCAGCGTCTCAATCGCAATGATATCGATGGGGAAAACGGTACCCAGGGAGAACCGTGACAGGACTCGATCGTTGGCGTTATCCAGGGTAAGGCCTTCAGGCAAGCTAGTGAGTGCGGGAAGGGCACTGAAGTCATCGGTGCTGGCCATGGGCAGACCCTCTACCCAAAGTCCCGCCAGCCGATCATCTTCGATCTCATCTGGCAGCAGCATCCTTGTGTCGATGGCGACGTCGTGATCGCCATAGCGCATCAGAAACAGCGGCAGGCCGCCGATCCGGGTGTCTTCGCCAGGCCACCAGGCGATCACGCCGGAGTCATAAATGCGGTCGGCTCGAGGCGGCTTGAGGGCTGCTCCTTGCACAAAACCAACGCCACAGATCCGGTCGGTGGCGCGCCAAAAACCGATAGCGCGAATATGCGGTCGGCTGATTGCGGCGGCCTGCATGGCGTCGATATGGGTTGCGCCGCAGCGGGGGCTGTCGCTGTTGTTAAAGGTCTCCAGCAGCACGCGGGCATCCACGATCATGTTTTCCGCGCGCTCGCCCAGGTCCCTGGCAATCGCCGCAACGCGAGCTTCCTCAGCGCTCACGGATTCCTGCCAGAGCAGCCAGGTGATCTGTCCGAATAGCGCGACCGCGCCTAACAGTGCGGCGGCCAGGAAAGCCATGAAGATTCGATCACGGCGGATACTCAAGCGGGTTTTCATTAACCGCTTTCTACACAAGCACCGCAGGTTCGGGTAGATGAAATAATGACAATTCACCTAAACCCCGGCTGACGGTCATACTGCCGGGGCAGTATAATTGGGTTTTTTGCGGGAAAAACTGATGAGCGCCCCCACGGCAGAACACAATACTGACGATCTGCGAATCACTGGCACCAAAGAGCTGGTCTCACCGGAGTCGCTGATTGCCAGAATCCCGGTCAGCGATGCAGCGGCGGCTACCGTTAGCGCTGGTCGTCGGGGTATCCATGGGGTGCTCAGCGGCGCTGATGACCGAGTCGTTGTGGTGGTTGGCCCCTGTTCCATTCATGATCCCGTTGCGGCGCGAGATTACGCTGCCAGGCTAAAGCCGCTGGCCGACGAAATAGCCGACGACGTTTTAGTGATCATGCGCGTGTATTTTGAAAAGCCGCGCACCACAGTCGGCTGGAAGGGTTTAATCAATGATCCTGATCTCAACAATACTTTCCAGATTAACAAAGGCCTGGAGCTTGCCAGAACTCTGCTACTGGATCTGGCTGAATTGGGCCTGCCAGCGGGCACCGAGTATCTGGACCTGATCAGTCCGCAGTACTGCGCCGACCTTGTCGCCTGGGGCGCTATCGGCGCACGCACAACGGAGAGTCAGACCCACAGGGAGCTCGCATCTGGCCTGTCATGTCCGGTCGGTTTCAAGAATGCAACGGATGGGGATATGCAGGTAGCGGTTGATGCGATCCGCTCCGCAGCGCATCCGCATCACTTTCTATCCGTTACCAAGCACGGGCACTCGGCGATTTTTCAAACCGCAGGCAACACCGACTGCCACATCATCTTGCGCGGCGGCAAGCACCCCAACTACGACATGTTCTCGGTAGAGGATGCGTCGGCCTTACTGACTAAAGCAGGACTGCCTGCCCGCATCATGATTGATGCCAGTCATTCCAACAGCCGCAAAATCCCCGCACGCCAGGTTGATGTGGCACACGATATTGCGATCCAGATCGCCCGCGGCAGTCGCAGCATTTTTGGCGTTATGTTGGAGAGCAACCTGATAGAAGGCCGCCAGGATGTCGTGGATGGACAGGCGCTAACCTATGGGCAAAGTATTACTGACCCCTGTATGGGCTGGGCCGCAACAGAAGAAGTGCTGCGCCATCTCGCCACTGCGGTGCAACGGCGTCGCGGTTGACCCCTGGCGGCGGCCGCCGCTCAAGCGGCTGAATGCCGAAGCTCAATAGCAAGCGTTAAAATCGGTAAAGCAGCCTTACAACGACCCAGAGTGTGACCGAGTTCTAAACTTGGCGATTTTGTCTGTGACCCAGTTCTAAACCTTCCTGACGTCACCTGCTATTTACGCAGCGTGCATGGTGTACTCAAGCTCATAGTAAAGCCGACTCGCTCCGCCCGTTTTCCAGGGTTAGGTGTTAGAGGTCAGCACACTGAACTGATATGAGGTTAGAGCACGCAATGCAGTCGTTCTTCAGACAGAGCTTTCCCCAACCTGTGACCGCAGGGGCGAGTGCTGTGGTGCACCCGGAAGGCGGCTAGCTGTGCGTACTGAGACGATGACATCTGAAACGCCACAGGAACGCACGCACGGCCGCATGCTGACGATTGCAGCGATCGCCCTCACCAATGTGGCGATTTTAGTGTGGATTGCATTGAGCTTCTTCGATAGCGGGTCTCTGCCGGCGGGTAACGCCGCCATGTGGGTGTTACTTATTGTGCTGCTGGCTGTAAGCGTTGGGGCCTGCGTGATGCTGCTACGTCAGGAATTGGTGCCGCTGGATAAGCTTGTATCGGGCATGGATCGCGTTACGCGCCTGGACTACGACACGCGTATCGATGTACCGGAAGGTAGCGCACTGGAGCCCGTCGCCGACGCCTTTAACGACATGGCCGAGCGTATCCATGCTCAGCTGCAAACCCAGGCCGCGATGGCCGAGATTGACGCGCTGGTTCTCTCCCGCGTTAAGAAGGAGGATATCGTGCGGGTCGTGCTGGAGAAGACCCACAGGGTGCTGCCAGCGGATTATATTGCCATGATTCTGGTTGAGCCGGGGTCGGAGCAGGCGGATATGTTTCGTCTGGCAGAAGGCTTTGCCGGTGAGCTGCTGGTGTCGGACGTCACGATGCCCGCTGATGACCTGATGGAACTGCAACAGGTCGGCCACGTTCTGACAGACGGCGTTAGTGGCGTGCTGCCTGAGTATATGTTGGCGAGCCATATCCCCCAGAACGGCAGTCTGGAATTGATCCCGATTGTCCACGATCAAGAGATTGTGGCCGTGCTATTCCTGGGGCACCGTGGTGCGCCCACACTGAGCAGCGACCACATGGGGCTCGCCAACACGTATGCTGGACGTATCGGCGTCGCCTTAGCCAACGCCCAATGGGAACAGAAGCTGTTTAGGCAGGCCCACTATGATGCCTTGACCGGTTTGCCTAATCGTATGGCCTTCCTCGATCGCCTTCAGCTAGGCGTTAGTCGGGCCGAACGCCAGGGCGACACTCTGGCAATCATGTTTGTCGATCTGGATAACTTTAAGCTCGTCAACGATACACTGGGGCACGCAGTCGGTGATGAGTACATCAAGGCTATCGCTGATCGATTCAAAGGCTGCCTGCGGGCCGATGATACGGTCTCCCGCCTGGGTGGAGACGAATTTGTTATCACTGCGATGGGAGCGTCTGACCACGATCTGACCGTAGCCTCGGTTAATCAGGTGGCGGGGAAAATACTGCGCGCAGCCTCCGAGACGGTCGGTATCCAGGGTCACGAATTACGGTGCAGCGCCAGCGTTGGTATTGCGATTTATCCTCGCGATGGCGAGGATCCTGAGACGTTGCTGCGCAGCGCCGATACGGCGATGTATCACGCCAAAAGTCTTGGCAAAAACACCTTCCAGTTTTTTTCAAATGATCTCAATGAAGAGCTCATCGAGTTGATGGAGCTGTCCACGGACATTCGCAACGCGCTGGAACAGGATCAGTTTGAGCTCTACTACCAGCCTAAACTCGATGGCTTTAGCGGTGAAATCAGCGGAGCAGAAGCCTTGCTGCGCTGGAATCACCCTCGGCGAGGTTTCGTGAAGCCCGACGTGTTTATTCCGGCAGCGGAGTCCCTGGGGCTAATTGTCGATATTGGCGACTGGACGCTGAACGCGGCTTGTCGTCAATTGCGCGCCTGGCGTGATGAGGGCATCACGCCGCCACGGTTGGCAATAAATGTGTCGGCAGCGCAGCTTGCTCAGGCTGACTTCTTCGAGCGCGTTCGCGAAACCTTGTCAAACTACGGCCTTGGCGGCTCCGATCTGGAGCTGGAAATAACCGAGCACCTGTTGATGGAAGACCTGGAGAAAGCGGTCGGCGTTCTCGAGAAAATGCGATCGCTAGGGGTTCGCGTCAGCATAGATGATTACGGTACCGGTTTTTCCTCGCTTGCCCATATGAAGCAGCTGCCAGTCGATACCCTCAATATTGACCGGGCGTTCATCAAAAATCTTGCCAGCGATCTGGCAGATCGAGCGATTGTTAACTCAACAATTGTGTTAGCCAGGCACCTGGGCATGAAGGTGCTGGCCGAAGGCGTTGAGACCGCTGCCCAGCTAGAGGCACTGCGCGCCTTTGGTTGTAACGAAGTGCAAGGCTTTTATTACAGCAGGCCGCTGTCAGCTGCAGATTTCAATCCGCTGTTGCTCTCGGGAGGCGTGCTGCCTGGCGCCGACGTCCTGGCCCCGGCGCCGTAGGCTCATTCTAAAGCCGACCCTAGGACAGCAAGGCGCGCTTGGCGAGTTCCCAGTTGTTGGCGGTGTTTGCGCAAATCAGTCCTGTCGCATCACCGCGGGGGGAGTAGGCTTCGCCCTCGTAGCGCGCCACGGTTGCACCGGCTTCCTCGGCGATTAACACGCCTGGGGCATGGTCCCAAACGAGCGTGCGGTAAAACAGCAGAAAGTCCACTTCTCCGGTAACCAATCGGCGGTAATCGTGCGCGGCACAGCGGAAGCTTTTCCAGTCTGCGATGCGATCCAGACGTGATTTAACGTGCGCCCGCAGCGCCTCGGGCAGGTAGCCTGTCATCACCGCACCGCGCAAATCTTCCGTGCCCTTATCGCTTTCTGAAAGGCGAAGCTGGCGCTCATCCAGCCAGCTTCCTGCATTGCGCTCCGCAGACAGCAGGCTGTCCTCAAGCGGGTCATAAATCCAGCCAGCAATGGTCTCGCCACTTTTAACCAGCGCCACCATTACGCCGAAGGGTTTGCGGTGATGTGCAAAGTTGCGCGTACCGTCCAGCGGATCGACAACCCAGACCGGCCGCTCGCTATCCAGCACGTCGAGTACTGCCGTGTTGGCAGCGACGGCTTCCTCGCCGACGACAAGCGAGTTGTGAATCACCTTTGCAAGTGTGTTGGTCAAGAATTGCTCGCAGGCCTGATCGGCCGCAGTGACGAGATCGCCGCCGCCCTTATCGGAAATATGATGATCTTCCAGGTTTTGCCACAGCGGCAGGATATGCTTCGCCGCAGCCTCACGAAGAATGTCCAGGATAGTGTCGTGTTCGATTTGCATTGGGGTCCTCAATGGTCAGGCGTATTATGACGGATTTGGCTCAGCCATCGAACGTGGCTGTGAATACTTGGGCCAAATATCTGTGTCGGCAGCGGAACAGGACAACATGCTGTGCCAAAAGCGACTTGGCTGGGCCCTAAATCCAGCGGATGCTTTGCTAACCGCTCACCTGCTAGACAGCGTCGGGGTGCGGTGGCAGGCTTAAGCGATTCTTATGCGCGTTGCGCTCGAAGGAAACGGATTAACCCTCGATGAAAAAATATGACGCCATCGTTATTGGCGCGGGTCATAACGGTCTTTGCAACGCGGCGTATCTCGCTAAAGCAGGCCTGGATGTCCTGGTACTGGAGCGCAATCCCTATATCGGGGGCGCCACCGTTAGCCGCGAGCTGCACGAGGGCTGGACCTACTCCAATTGCTCTTATGTTTGCAGCCTGTTGCGTCCTGAGATTACCCGGGATTTGGAGCTGCCCCGGCACGGTTTGCAGGTGATTCCGTTTCAGGGCGGCGTGACCTTCACCCGAGACGGTGACTATTTCGGCAACTACGGGGATCACGAGCGACAGTATCGTGAGATGGCTCGCCACTCCGTGCGCGATGCCAATGCCTACGAACGGTTTTCCGCTGATGTCATGCGGCAAACCCGGCTTATTCGCAAGTACCTGATGACCACGCCGCCTGATCCGACTTCACTCAAACCGCGAGACTTGAGCGGACTGCTGGAATTGGCCGAATCCTTCACCGATATGGGCGAGCAGGGGCTGCTAGACACCCTTCGCTTTTGGACAATGAGTATCGGCGACTACCTCGATGAGTACTTTGAAACGGATGTCATCAAGGCGCATCTCTCCGGCAGTGGCATCATCGGCACCGCGCTGGGTGTCTATTCGCCGGGCACGGCCTATGTGTTGCTGCATCATTACATGGGTGACGTCGATGGCAGCATCGGTGCCTGGGGCTTTGCCCGGGGTGGCATGGGTGCGGTCGCTGATGCCCTGGCCAGCAGCTTTCAGGCCTTCGGTGGTGAGATTCGCTGCGATGCCAACGTGCAGCGCATCATTGTCCGCGATGGCTGCGCCGTCGGTGTGGCTTTAGCCGATGGCACCGAGATCATGGCGGACAACGTGGTGTCGAATCTCGACCCCAAGCGAACCTTTCTCGAGTGCTTTGATGAAAGCGATTTGCCCGCTGACGTTGTGCATCGCGCCAGGAACTTCAAAATCCGTGGCTCTTCCGGGAAGCTCAATATTGCCCTGGACGGGTTGCCCACCTTTTCCGCGTTGCCCAAAGGCAGTCCGCTAATGCTGTCTGACATGCACTGCAGCGACTCGTTAGAGCGGCTGGAGCATGCCTACGACGACTGGAAGGCGGGTCGCTGGTCCGCTGACCCCTACATCGACATGCTGATTCCATCACAGGTAGACCCGACCATGGCGGCACCGGGTAAACACATGATGACGGTATTTGTGCAGTACTGCCCGCCGCAGCTTGCCGATGGTCCCTGGACGCCAGAAAAGCGAGATGCCTTTGGCCAGGTGGTTATCGACCAGATCGCCGAGCACAGTCCGGACTTCAAAGACCTGATTGTCGATGCAGAGATTCGCACGCCGAATGAGATAGACAACGAAGTTGGTCTCACCGAGGGCAATATCTTCCAGGGCGAGTTGACCTTTGATCAGCTGCTGTTCAATCGCCCCTTCCCAGGCTACGCGCAGTACCGAGGGCCCGTGAAAGGCATGTACATGTGTGGCTCGGGTACGCACCCCGGTGGCGGGGTCATGGCCGCGCCCGGCGCCAACGCCGCGCGGGAAATACTGATGGATTTAAAGCGACCTAACGTGGTTCCGGGAGGGTATCTGGATGATTGATCCCCGCTTTGATGCCATCGTTATAGGTGCGGGCCACAATGGCCTGGTCTGTGCCAGTTATCTGGCCAAAACAGGCCGCCGGGTGTTGGTGCTAGAGGCCAGCAGTCAGCCCGGTGGGGCGGCGGCCACGCGGGAGTTTAGCGATGGTTTCCGCGTGTCTTCCGGCGCCCATTTGCTCACTCAGCTTAATCCCTCTATCTCCAGAGAGCTCTCGTTGGCCGCTCACGGGTTGGTGCCTGCAGCGCAAAACCTGCGCACCGTGGCGCTGGCTCAAGACGGTGACCCGGTGGTGTTTCACGGCGCTGGCGTCAGCGGCGTGTCGGCAAAAGATCAGTCGGCATATCGGCGGTTTTATAAGCAGAACCAACGCTTTGCCAAAGTATTGGACGGATTTTTTAGCCGGCCGCTGCCGAGCCTGGTGCAGCGAGGTTGGCGCGATAATCTGTCTCTGCTGCAGTTAGGCTGGGGCCTCAAGCGGCTGGGCAAGGAGGACATGCAGGATTTACTGAGGGTGGGCTTGATCAATATTTACGATGTAGCCAACGAGCATTTTGACAGTGAGTTGTTAAAGGCTGCCGTCAGCATGGATGGCGTGCTCGGCGCGCACATGGGACCTCGCTCACCCAATACCGTATTCGGCTACCTCTATCGCCATCTTGGCGATTACTACGGCATGACAGGACCAACGGTGGTGCGCGGTGGCATGGGCGCGGTAGGGCGAGCTTTTGCGGCGGCCGCCGAAAGCACTGGAGCAGAGCTACGCTACTCCAGCCAGGTTGCTGAAATCATTATGGAAGAATGCCGCGCCGTGGGTGTGCGCTTAAGCAACGGTGAAGTGCTGCGTGCAGATACTATTGTTTCCAACGCCGACCCTAAGACAACCTTTCAGGGGCTTGTGGGTTACCCACATCTGGATGCCGGATTCGCCAGACGTGTTGAGCACTTCCGCGCGCGAGGTGTTAGCGCGAAACTGCATCTCGCCCTGGATGGCCTGCCAGAGTTCACCGTAGTATCAACCGAATTGAGCGGCGAGCGCCTGCTGTTAGCGCCGTCCATGGATGCAATAGAGAGTGCCTTCAATCACGCGAAATACGGCGAATTTTCACCCCAGCCGGTGATGGAGATATCGATCCCAACCGTACACGATCCCGATCTTGCGCCGGCCGGCAAGCATGTGTTGTCGGCCATCGTGCAATTCGCACCCTATCAACTCAAGCAGGGCTGGGAGTCAGGTAAGCAAGACTGCATGAAGGCCGCACTCGACCAGTTAGAGCGTTACGCCCCCGGGCTGCGACAGCAGGTGCTTGCCACTGAGCTGAGCACGCCGGTGGACCTTGAAGCCGAGTTCGGTATGCACGGAGGGCATTGGCACCACGGCGAGATGGCACTGGACCAGGCCTTGTTGATGCGGCCCATGCCGGGAGCCCACCAGTACAGCACGCCGGTGCCCGGGTTGTATCTCTGTGGAGCGGGTTCGCATCCGGGCGGCGGTGTGATGGGACTGGCTGGCCGCAATGCAGCTAAAACGGTAATTCGCCAGGAGAAGACAGCGTGAGCCTGAGAGCACATGACGAACAAATGGTAATGGAAACACCGTTTGCGCCGCGAGTGCGAGCAGCGTGTCAGCTCAATGACTGGACCCTATGGGCAGGGTATGCCTGTGCGAATAGCTATGAGGATGTGGGCCTGGAATACTTCGCGGCGCGCAACTCCACCGGCGTTTTTGACCTGTCGCCGATGATGAAATATCGGATCGCTGGACCTGACGCGGAAGCCTATCTGAATCGGTTGATGGTGCGAGACGTGCGCAAAATCAAGGCGGGCCGCGTGGGCTATACAGCCTGGTGCAACGACGAGGGCATGGTGCACGACGACGGTACCCTGTTCCACATCAGAGAGGGCGAATACCGTCTCTGCGCGCAGGAGCGCTGCCTGGACTGGCTATGCACCTCGGCCATGGGCTTTGATGTTGAGATTGAAGATGAATCCGCGGCTATTGCTGCTCTGGCGGTTCAGGGGCCCACGTCATGCGCGACCCTACGCAAAATGGGTTTTGAAGGTCTGGAGGATCTCAAGCCCTTCGGCCTTACCTCCTTTGACTTTGCCGGCACCGAGGTCCTGGTGTCGCGCACGGGCTATACCGGTGATCTTGGCTATGAGCTGTGGTTGGATCCGAATATCGCCTGTGAGCTGTGGGATGCCCTGTTTGAGGCGGGTCGGGAGTACCTGATTCGACCCATGGGCTCCAAGGCGCTGAGCATTCTGCGAATCGAGGCGGGTTTTATCATGGCCTGGGAAGACTTTGTGCCGGCGGAGCAGGTGGTGCGTCACGGCAGGGCTCGCTCGCCTTTCGAGCTGGGCCTGGACTGGCTGGTGGATTTTGATAAAGGCCAGTTCACCGGGCGCAGCGCACTTCTGGAAGAGTGCCGCAAGGGCTCTCGCTATCGTTTTGTAAAACTGAGCGTGGAGGGAAACAAGCCCGCGGAGCACAGCTTTATCCACAATGCGCGCGGCAAAGTGGTAGGCCACGTAACGTCGGCGGCCTGGTGCCCAACGGCAAAAACTAATATTGCGCTGGCGTCTCTTGAAATGCCCTGGGGCAGGGATACGGATGACCTGTTCGCAGAAATTTACTATACCCGTGAATTGCATTGGACCCGCTTGCTCGCACCCTGCACCGTCATGAAGGGCCCGGCTTACGACCCGCCACGACGTCGCATGACGCCGGCGCCTAATCTGTGATTGCCGAGCTTATAATTTATTATCGGATGCCGCGGAGGAACTGCGGGCGCGGCTTAACAGACAGCGGGAAGTTTATTTAAAGTCCGGTACCTACCACCCGGAGCACGAAGCCCTATGTGTGGATTTCGTGAAATGGTATTTGGCAGCGCTCAGGCGCTCGGAGAGTTACATATGGATTTATCAACACTCACTAAAGCCGACTGGCAAGAGACTGCTGCCAAGGTGTTGCCGTCTACGCCAACCCAGTTATTTATCGGTGGCGAGCTGCAGAATGCTGGCGGTGGCGAGACGCTGAAGTCCATTAACCCAGCCGATGGCGAACTGCTGGCAACAGTGAGTGCGGCCTCACCTGCCGACGTAGATCGCGCCGTGGCGGCCGCTAAGGCCGCTTTTCGCGGCGGTAGCTGGTCGCGCATGGCACCGCGCGCGCGAATGGACATCATGTACCGCTGGGCTGACTTAATACGCGCGTCGGCACGCGAGTTAGCGGTGCTGGAATCCATGGACATGGGCAAGAATATCAGCGACGTGATCAGTATCGATCTACCTATGGTGGCTGACTTTATCCAGTTTTGCGGCGAATGCATCGACAAGATCGAGGGTCGCGTCACCAACACACAGCACGACGTGATGCATTTAGTACAGCGCGAACCACTGGGTGTCGTCGGCGCCATATCGCCCTGGAACTATCCGCTGCTCATGGCGACCTGGAAAGTGGCGCCGGCGCTGGCAGCCGGGAACAGCGTGGTGTTAAAACCCGCGGAACTCTCGCCGCTAAGCTGCATCCGCCTGGGACAGTTGTTTGTTGAGGCAGGTGGTCCGGCGGGGGTGTTTAACGTTGTAAATGGCCTGGGCAACGTCGCCGGTAAAGCCCTGGCGCTGCACGACGACGTTAGTAAAATCAGTTTCACTGGCTCCACCCGCGTCGGCAAGTTAATGCTGCAATACGCGGGTCAGTCGAATATGAAGCGCGTGTCGCTTGAGACCGGCGGCAAGTCCCCGCAGATTTTCCTGAATGATTTGCCCGATATGGACGCGGCGGTAGAGGCTGCGCTGTACGGGATTTATTACAACCAGGGTGAAGTCTGCACGGCGGGTTCACGCTTGCTGGTAGAGCGCGGCATCTACGAGGAGTTTGTTGCCAGGTTCCGTGAGCGCGGCGCCAATGAGTTTAAAGTCGGCGACCCGCTAGATCCCGACACCATGATGGGGCCGCTGGTCAGCTTCGACGCTCAGCAGCGCGTGCTCGGCTACATTGAAAAAGGCAACGCGGAAGGGGCCTGTCTGGAGTTCGGTGGTGGCGTCCCGGACGGTCTGGAAAGCGGGGCCTACGTCGCCCCAACGCTGTTCACCGATGTGAACAACGGGATGACGATTGCACGCGAGGAAATCTTCGGTCCGGTGGCCAGCATTTTGCCAGTTGATGACGCAGAGCAGGCCGTTGCCATTGCCAATGACACGCCCTACGGGCTGGCAGCCAGTGTCTGGACGGCTGATTTGTCCAAAGCGATGCGCAGCATCAAAGAGCTTGAGGCGGGCATGGTATGGGTAAACTGCTTTGACGAGGCCGATATGACGATGCCCTTTGGTGGATACAAGCAGTCCGGCAACACAAAAGATGGCTGTATGGAGTCGGTGATCAGTTACACCCAGGAAAAAGCCGCCTGGATCAGCCTGGCGGAATAAGCGACGTCTTCTCGCGAGTACGCCCGATAGTGGTGCTGGGCTGCCGGATCGACCCCGTGAAGATCCAGGTGCCAATACCCAGTGCAATCAACGGCAGGAAGGACACAAAGGGCCAGAACGGCAGCCACAGCTCAAGGTTTGCTGACCAGGCCGGTGCCAACAATGTCTGGCTAGCGGTTTGCTGCCACAGGCTTCCTGTTGCAGAAGCGATGATGCCGAGCACAATGAGCGCAGCACCAACGAAGCGCTCCAGCGCCGGTACCGTGATATCGGCCGTCAGGCTCGCACGTCCCTTGCCCCACGCTGCGATGCGCGCGGCAAATGCCAAAAATGTCGCCCAGTAGAAACAGTAATCAATGACCCTGGGGTTATCGTAGTAAAAGACATTCCACCAATACACGGCGTAGGGATAAGCCCACAGGAAGTACACGCCACTGCGGTGCAGGACTTTCCACTGTGAGTTGCTGACAAACCGTCGGCCAAATTGGAATGACGTCAGCACCATCGCCGCCAGAAACAGGTAGCCGCTGCTGCCCTCCAACTCGTCGCGCAGGTAATACACCTCGTCGTAGTAGTAATCGGTGTGCAGGTTGGACATCATAAAGATGAACAAGCCCTGCCAGGCCATTGCGACTGCGAAGGTCAGGCCGATATAGCGCCGGTTACGCGACCACCAGCGGGTGAATTCACTGGGGAAGAGTTTTGGCATCGCCGAGGCGGCGACAACCGCACAGATGAAAGGGACACCCCACCGCACTGAGTAAGAGATCATGTGTGAGACATCTTCGGGTTTCGAGAGGTCGTAACCCAGCATGGCAATCACCATGAACGCGATCATCGGCAATGACATGAACCAGAACAGCGGCCATCCGTTGGCCAGGGTGCTGCGAACAATGGTGCGCATAAGCGTAGCCTTATTGATTAACAGCGGGCCAGATTGATCATTATGCCGCTAAACGGCTATTGCACTAAATCCCGCGACGAGCATAGCGTTCATGTTTCATTGGGTTTATGGTTTCGATATATGCAACACGTTTCAACTCAATTAGCTTAGCAGCGGTGCAAGGCCATTGAAGCAAAGTATCAACGTTGTTCTAACACTACTGCCGTGGGCAGCGGTTCTGTATCTTCACTTTTGGCTGGAGCACAGTGCCATTTGGGATGTTGAAATGCCCTTTAGATCCGCAATATCAGCCTTTCTGCTAGCCGTTGGCATGCTGCTGTCCTTCCTGCTGTACGGGCGTTTGAGTCGAAATAACGGGCGTTAAGGACCGGACGAGGCTGCTTAGTAGTCAGCGGTCGCGCACTAGTTAATCGTCTGTCGATTCTCGACGACCTTTGTCCATAACGTTTTCGCGGCGAGTTGCCATCAGTGCCTTGGTCATGGCTTTGGCGGACTCGATGGCTTTGGCCTCTTCCCATACCAGGGCGTCCTTTAGCGGCATGGAGTAACCCTCATCAATCATGCTGCGGTATTGCGTTAAAACCTCCGGGACACAGGCGCAAATGTTCTCTGCGATCTCCCTGGCTTTGGGCAGCAGCGCCTCAGCCGCGACGACGTGATTGACCAGGCCCCATTCGTACGCCTGCTGGGCGAATACAGGTGCACCGGTGAATGCCATTTCGCGAGCGCGCGATAGGCCGATTAAGCGCGGTAACTTTTGACTCAGGCCCCAGCCCGGCAGGATGCCAACGCGCGCATGGGTATCAGCGAATCGCGCGTTTTCCGATGCGATCAGAATGTCGCAGGCCAGTGCCAGCTCAAAGCCGCCGGTGACGGCGTGTCCGTTAATGGCGCCGATGATCGGTCCGCTAAACGCCTCCATAGCGCGGGCAATGGCATTATCTGCTTCTTCTGCGGCGCTAGCGTCGGTGCTGGCCAGCTCCTTCAGATCAAAGCCGGCACAAAAGGCCTTGCCCTCACCGGTAAGGATTGCCGCCCGGATGTCAGTGTCGGCCTCACAGTTTGCGAAGGCCGCAACCAGTTCAGCGCGCAACTCCCGGGACAGCGCATTCATGCTGTCCGGACGATTAAGCGTGATCAGGGCGTAGCCGTCGTGTTTTTCAAGCAGGACTGTCGGCATGGTGTGTCTCCAGTAAGGAAAGGTTGTTCAAAGTACGACGGGTGTCTTGATAGTTAACTCTCATGCTCTATCACCTGGCGGTCGGCGAGCGTATCTGAGCGCTGGGCATGTTGAGGCGTCCGCGCTCGACTCTGGCAAGTGCCGGCGTCGGGTTTGATTCCGTATACGCTTTGCCTTTCATTATTCCGGCTCAGGCTTCGCGGATGTGCATCATGTTAGCATTTTGAAAATTTCAGCAGGGCTCAAACAAATAGCTTCTGCATGCTTTGATGCATCCGTTGATGCATTCGTGAGCGACTGGTTTGGCAAGTCAAACGCAGGTTGAGCGAGTCGGTTTAGGAGGTGCGTATTTTCCAGGTATTTGCTGCAACGCCAGAGGACATGAACCCGGGCGAAATCGGAGCGCACGCGGCGCGAGCCGAGGCCATGGGCTTCGATGGCTTACAGGTGCCGGATGCTGTGCATGATGGGCTGCTGCTGTCGGCGATGGCCCTGAATGCGACGTCCAGGTTGCTTGTCGGTACTTCAGTACTGGTGGCTTTCCCGCGCAGCCCAATGACCACAGCGATAGCTGCCTGGGATCTTCAGCGCATGTCCGGAGGGCGCTTTGAGCTCGGTCTGGGGACACAGGTCAAAGGTAATATAGAGCAGCGCTATTCAGCCCGCTGGGACTCGCCGGTGCCACAGCTTCGTGAGTATGTGCAGGCGCTGAAGGCGATTTTTCACAGCTTCCAAACCGGTGAAAAGCTGCGTTTCGAAGGGGAGCATTATACCTTCACCAAGCTGCAGCCTTTCTTTAACCCCGGCCCCATCGAACACCCTGATATCCCGGTGTTGTGTGGCGCGGTAGGTCCCGCCATGACCCGCATGGTGGGCCGCATCGCCGACGGCATGATTACCCACCCAACCAATACCGCACCGGAGTACGTCCACGATGTCTGCCTGCCGCGCTTGCAGGCGGGATTTGAGAAAGCCGGGCGCAGCGGCGACGATTTCAAGCTGATCCTTGGACCCCTGACGGCCACTGGCAAAGACGACGCCACGGTAGCGGCGGAATGGGAAAAGCAACGCGGGTTGCTGGGTTTCCTGTTCTCAACCCCCGCCTACTGGCCCAGCCTGGAGCTGTTTGGTTGGGAAGAAAAAGGCCAGCAGCTGCTGGATATGACCCGCGAAGGTCGCTGGCAGGATATGCCGAAAATCATCACCGATGAAGTATTGGAGAAGGTGGTGCCCAGAGGGCGTTACGACGAGATCGGCGACACCTATCGCGTGCGCTTTGCAGGGCTATCAACCCGAGTCACGTTCCCGATTCCCGCGGACCCAGCAGACGATGAAGCGGCAGCACAGGCAATTGCCGATCTCAGGTCTTGATTAACCGCGCCGGTAGTCTCTGGGCGTCATGCCCATGCGCTGTTTAAACGCACGCGAAAAGTAGGGCGCGTCCACATATCCGGATTCCTGTGCAATGCGCTGGATGGGCCAGCGAGTTGAGCGCAGCAAGCGCGCGGCGTGGGTCATACGTTTCTCGTCGCGCCAGCCCATTACCGTGCTGCCGGTTTCCTGCTTGAACAGGTGGGCAAGGCTGGACGCCGAGAGCGCGCAAGCGTCGGCGACCGTCGCGACACTGAAGCTCTCGGCAAAATGCGCCTCGATAAACTCCTGAGCTTTTATGATGCGTGGGTCGATGCGGTTGAGCCCGGCCTCTGGTTGTAGCTGCTGACAGCGCAAAATGAGCAGTTCCAGCAGGGTGTGGTTCATTTCCATGCGAAGTTGTTGGGCGTGGCTGTAGCAGTCGAGCAGCATTTCGAAGGCGGCTTGAACCGAGGCTCGACTCTCTGCATCGGCATTCAGGGTTCCAAGCAGGGGGGCGGTCTTCGGCCAGTTGAGCCACTCCCGCCATTCGCTGGCGGCCTGAAACGCGACCCAGTAATGGCCCCAGCGCTCGCTGTCGGCGGCGCGCGAATACGACACCACGGCACCGGGCTCGAATAGCGCCAGGTGGCCCGGTGTCGCTTCGAGCTGACGCAAGCCGGTATCGATCAAGCCGCAGCCCTCGACGGTGAATAGCATCAGCCAACCGGTGGCAGTGACATCTTGCGTAACGGCTTTATCGAAGGGGCTGCCTTTGATGCGCGGGGCATAGCCCACCATGACGGGCTGCGAAAACAGTGTCTCCACGCCCAGTCGGTCGGTATAGGCGCGAATAAATTCCTGGCCCCAGTCGGCTGGCGCGGATTCCGGCGCCTTTAGATAGTGCGCGTTGTTTTTCGCCAGCGCACGAAGCGCGGGATTATTGGGCAGTTGTTCAACCACCACCGCGGCCAGCAGGCGAAAGGATTCGGCGTCGGCGCGGGGGTCGCCGCCGTAGAAGTACTGGGCGACGCGTTGGTATTCAGAATCCTCAACCCTGCTACCTGAAATGATCTTCAGCAGAATCAGGGCAATGGGGTTGAGAACCGATGGCTTTGCAGAATAATCCATAACATGAGCAATATAATGCAATCTAAGCAGTAATTCTCAAAGGATAATCCAGAATATAACAAAATGGCTTAGCCGAGGAGATTCACCATGTTGATCAAAAACGGAACGGTAGTTGATGGTACAGGCGCGCCAGCCTTTGCAGCGGACGTGCGCGTGGCGGACGGAGTCATAGCTGAAGTAGGTCCCAATCTGGAGGCCGTGGCTGGCGAGCAAGTGGTAGACGCCGAAGGCTGTGTAGTGAGCCCGGGCTTCATTGAGTCGCACACCCACTTTGATGCCTCACTTTGGTGGGATGGACAGGTTGATCCACTGCCGGGTTATGGCGTGACCACCACTATTATGGGCAACTGCGGTTTCTCACTGGCGCCGGCTCACGACGATGAAGCCGTACGGCGCGAGGTAGTCGGTATTTTCTCCTTCTTTGAGGACATTCCCGCGCAGCCGTTTTTCAATGAGCTGCCCTGGGACTGGCGCTCCTGGCCGGAATACAAAGAGTCCATGGAAAAGCACCTGCAGTCTGCGATCAATTATTCAGCCTTTGTCGGACACATTGCTATCCGGCTGGCGGTAATGGGTCTGGAGGCCTGGGATCGCGAAGCCACCGATGAAGAAATAGAACGCATGGCCGTCTTGCTGGACGAAGCTCTGAAGGCCGGCGCGCTGGGCATGTCGTCCAACGTGATGGACCACGACGGTACGGACCGTGCCGTACCCAGTCTGAAGGCCTGCGACAAGGAGTGGCGAGCGCTAATGGAAGTACTGGCGCGCCACCCCGGTAAATCTCTGCAGGTGATCGTGGATACCTTCCGTGCGCTGCAAGCGCCCGCGCAGGTAGCGCACCTGGCGGAAGTCGCTGGCGACTTGCCGCTGCGCATGCAGTGGGCCGGGTTGCCCACGCTGCAGTTTCAGCGCGACTTTGGCCTGACCGAGCCGTTGGCCGAGTTGCACAAGCAATTCAAGGAAGAGGGTAAGGATTACTGGACCGGCTACGGCCACGTGCCCATTACCGCCACCATGAGCCTGATCAGTTCCCTGATCTTTGCCCAAAGTAACGATTATGTGTGGCACGAAGTGGTAGAGCTGGAAGACGAGGCGGCGAAGCTGGCACTACTGGCAGATCCGGACTGGCGCGAGCGTGCTCGCCACAGCTGGGACAATGACGTGCACTCCTTCTCACCGATGCGTGCCAACCCACGGGGCTCCTTGCTGGATAACTCGGCTAATGGCACGGGCCCGGTACACATCACACTGGGCGAATACCAGGACCAGATCGGCGCGCCACATCCCTCGGATGCACTGGCGGAATGGTTTATTGCCAACGGCATCGAGTCCACCGCCAGCATTGCGCCCTTCGAGATGAACCGCGACGATCTGCTGGCATTGCTGAAAGACCCGATGACGGTGGGCAACATATCTGACGCCGGCGCCCATGGGCAGATGCTGTGCGGTGCGGGTGAGAACATTAAGCTGTTCACCGAGTTTGTGAAAGACACCGGTGAACTCACTGTAGAAGAAGCAGTGCATATTCAAACAGGGCAGCTGGCCAAGCACTTTGCTTTTGAGGACCGCGGCGTGATCGCCGAGGGCAAGCGTGCGGACATCACTGTGTTCAACCTGGATGAAGTAGAGCACCGTCAAAAAGAGAAGATCTACGACGTGCCCATGGGCAATGGCGAGATGACCTGGCGCTGGACCCGCGCGCCCGCGCCGGTGCGTCTGACTCTGGTAAATGGCGTACCGACCTTCGCCGATGGCAAGGCAACCGGTGAACGCCCGGGAGGCTACATCACCACGACAGCCGCCTAGGACTTTTATCTCACAGCCGCTTAGGGCTTTTATCTTAAAACCGCTTAGGGCTTTTATCTTAAAACCGCTTAGGGCTATACCGCGAACACATCAAACCCGGTCAGCGGTAATTGCTGACCGGGTTTTTTCTTTTTGTACGTAGGAAGGTGGTGGTAGGAAGGTGTAGCTAGAAAGCGCCGGTTTAATCCGCGGCGAGAAAACCGCCGGACTGGTATTCCCACAGACGTTTGTAGATGCCGCCGGCGGCCAACAGCTCGGCGTGCGAACCCTGTTCCACAATTTGCCCCTGATCCAGCACCACCAGGCGATCCATTGCCGCGATGGTAGACAGCCGATGGGCAATCGCCACCACGGTTTTGCCTTCCATCAGTTCGTAGAGGCTGTCCTGAATGGCCACTTCTACCTCTGAGTCCAGTGCTGAGGTGGCCTCATCCAGCACCAAAATCGGCGCATCTTTCAGCATCACCCGGGCAATAGCGATGCGCTGGCGCTGGCCGCCGCTGAGTTTGATGCCGCGCTCGCCCACGCGGGCATCCAGTCCGGATGCACCGCTCTGGTCGCGCAGGTCGGTAATAAATTCATCGGCCCGGGCACGCTGCAAAGCGGCCTGCACCTCGTCTTCCGACGCATTCGCGCGGCCATACAGAATGTTGTCTCGTACAGAGCGATGCAGCAAGGACGTGTCCTGGGTGACCATGCCGATATTGGCCCGCAGGCTTTCCTGGGTAATGTGGCGCACGTCCTGGCCGTCGATACTGATGCTGCCGCCCTGCACGTCGTGGAAGCGCAGCAGCAGGTTAACCAGCGTCGACTTGCCCGCACCCGATCGACCTATCAGTCCGATTTTCTCACCGGCGGCAATGTCCAGGTTCAAGCCCTCGAACACGGGCTTTTCCGGGGAGTAACTGAAGTCCACCTGGCGAAAGCTGATGTGCCCCGCTGACACCTGCAACGGTTTCGCGTCGGGTTTGTCTTCAAGGTCTACCGCGGTGCTGAGGGTATTAACGCCATCTCGCACCGTACCGATATTTTCAAACAGCGCGGACACTTCCCACATGATCCAGTTGCTGATGCCGTTGATGCGCAGGCACAGTGCGAGCGCCGCTGCGATTCCTCCGGCAGATATCGCGCCGTTGAGCCACAGGTACACACAGGTCGCGCTGACGGTAAGCAGCATGAAGGTATTGTTAGCAGCGACTGAGGTTTCCATCCAGGTCACCAGCCGCATTTGCGGATGCACCGTATTCAGGAAAGCCTGCATGCCCTCCCGGGCATAACCCGCTTCGCGACGCGCGTGCGAGAACAGTTTTACCGTACTGATATTGGTGTAACTGTCGGCGATGCGACCGGTCATCATAGAGCGGGCGTCGGCCTGCTGTTCGGATACGCGCTGCAGGCGCGGCAACACGAAGTAGAGAATAGTGATGTATATGCCCAGCCATAACAGTAGAGGCAGCGCCAGGCGCAGGTCTATGCTGCCCAGCAGGAGCACCACTGAGGCGAAGTAGACTGACACATACACCAGGATGTCCAGTAAGGTCAGCACCACCGATCGCACCGCCAGCGCGGTTTGCATCACCCGGGTAGCGACGCGGCCTGCGAATTCGTCCTGGTAGAAGCTCAGGCTCTGCCCCAAAAGATAGCGATGTGCCTTCCAGCGCACGATCATGGGGAAGTTGCCCATCAAGGTCTGGTGCAGCAGCAGGGATTGCAGTCCAACCAGCACCGGGTAAGCGACAACCAGTGTAATCGCAAAGATGAGTAGATCGCGTCCGCCATCTGCGCCAATCGTCTCTGGCGAGCTACTGGATAGCAGATCCACGCCGCGTCCCAGCAGGTCGAACAGGGTCACCTCCAGCATCGCGATGGCGGTGCTGAGAACGGCAAGCAGCAATAGCCAGTGCTCCAGTCCTCGTGAGTGATGCCGGCAGAAGGCGTAGACACTGGCAGGTGCGCGTTCCGGCTTCACATCCGGAAAGGGCTCGATGAGTTTTTCAAAAAAAGTGAAGGCCATTGCGTTGTGCCACTTGCGCCGTAGTGCGGTGCTATTTTCGTCGGATATTTCGAGCTGCGGAGAATACCACCAGTTGCGTGAAAGCCCCCATTAAAAGACAAAAGGCGAAGTCAGCGCGTTGGCCAGAGCAGCGACAGCGCCCAGCCAGTCTAAAAATTTGACTACAACGGCAGTTTAGCGAGATGGCGGGGCGCATCCCACAGCCATGGCTTGCACAGTGGAATAGGGGGTGACAATGTATCGCGCGTCCGTCAGCCGTCGGGCACTCCCTTTTAAGTGGCTGGGCGACATCCCAGCTTTTTTGACACGCGCCAGGCAAAAGCCGAAGTGGTACCCAGAGTTATCTTTACATGACAGCAGTACCTTCCCGGGCTTGCCTTCTGCTTATCACGAGCAGCTGCGTGCCCCGGACTTCAGTGAATATGAAATGATAGAAGCCTGAGCGCATGGCTAGTGAGTGGTACAAAAGAGCGTAGCGTGATGTTAGCAGCGTTGTAGAATCGGTTTAGCCCGGATAGAGAATAACTAAAAAGTGAGAATTCAATGAAAATAGCAATTATCGGTGCCGGACCAGCGGGTATTGCCGCAGGGCGTGAATTGCTGCAGCAGGGTTTTTCTGATTTTGTTATTTTCGATGCGCTGGATGCACCGGGCGGCACCTGGCGCTTGCACAGCTATCCAGGCCTGGCCTGCGATGTTTGGGCACACTCCTATTCCTTTACCTATGCACCCAACCCGGACTGGAGCGAAAGCTTCGTCAGCTACTCTGAGATTCAAGCCTATCTCGCCAAGTGCGCGACCGAATTCGGCCTGGATCCGCACCTTCGTCTCAACACACGTATTAAAAGCGCCCACTTCAAACCGGACGGCGGCTGGACCGTTGCCACAGATGCAGGCGAAGAACATCAGTTTGACGCGGTCATTAATGCCATGGGCAACCAGCACACGCCGCTGTACCCCGACGTGCCTGGCCGCGATTCCTTTGCCGGCGAGAGCTGGCACGCCACCCGCTGGAATCACGACGTGGATCTCACCGGCAAGCGAGTTGTGGTGGTGGGTTCCGCTGCCAGTGCCGTACAGATCGTGCCGGAGATAGCGAAAATCGCTGGTCATCTAACGGTTTTGCAACGCACGGCGAACTGGATTATGCCGCGCGGCAAGAAGCCCTATTCCCCGCTGCGGCGCAGTCTGTTCCGCCGGGTGCCAGGGCTGATCAAGCTACTTAGACTCTGGCAGGGCTTGCTAATGGGCCAGGTCGAGTACGCGGTAACGCACGGTCATGCGCGCATGGGGCAGTTTGAAGACCGTGTTAAACGCTTTATTAATGAAGCCGTGGATGACCCTGCTACCCGTGAAGCGCTGATACCGAACACACATTACGGCTGCAAGCGTGGCCTGGTGTCCGATGATTTTTACCCCGCGCTTAATCGCGACAATGTCGAGCTGGTGGCGTCCTCGCTGGCTGAAGTCACGCCTACCGGGCTGGTGACAGGTGATGGCCGTTCAATCGAAGCCGACGTGATTATTTATTGCACGGGCTATCGCATTCTGGATTACGACCGCATTGATGTGCGCGGCACAGAAGGGCAGTCACTGGCTGATGTCATGGGGGATTCGCCGCGTGCGCACAAGGGAATTTCAGTACCCGGTTTTCCGAACTATTTCTTCGCGGTGGGCCCAAACGGTCTGGTGCTGAATGTTTCCTACTTTATTACTGCGGAGCGTAACGTGGCGACGATTGTCGATCTGCTCAAGTCCCTGCGTGAGCAAGGCGCGAACAGCGCTGACGTCAAGGAAGCCAGTTTTGCTGAGTACAATAGCTGGATGGATGAGCGTTTTGAACGCTTCTCATGGGGCTCCAGCGATTGCAACAGTTACTATCGCGCGGCGTCAGGGCACGCGCCCTTCCTGTTTCCCGGCAATATCAAAGAGTACAACGAGCTGCATGAGGCTAGCGGTTTGCACGAATACCATGTGCGCTAAGCGACTGAAGCGTCTGGAGCCATAATGAATCCCGAGATACTGCAACTAGTCGATGCCGATGATCCCTCGCTGGGTGGCAAGGCGGTGGGCCTGGCGCGGCTGCAAGCAATGGGTTTGGCGGTGCCGCCTGCTTTTGTTATTCGCGGTGCACTGGCGGGCGAGTATCCCGATGACCTGGATCAGCAACACACTGCGCTGGCCAGCGACAAAGTGGCCGTGCGCTCATCTGCCCTCGGTGAAGACGGCGAGGATGCTTCTTTTGCAGGTCAGTACGAGACCGTACTGAACGTCGAGAACACCGAGCAGCTGCGCACCGCTATCGACCAATGTGTCGCTTCTATCAACAGCGAGCGCGCACAGCACTACCAGCAGACACAGCTCGGCGAGACCGCCGTGCAAATGAATATCGTTGTACAGCGCATGGTCGACGCGCGCTGTGCGGGCGTTGTTTTTACCGCTGATCCGGTAAGTGCCCGTCGTGATCTGTTGGTGATCGACGCCGTTAATGGTCTGGGCGAAGCCCTGGTTAGCGGCGAGGCGACGCCGGATCACTTTGGCGTTAACGCGGCAGGCAAGATCATCCGCCGCGACTGCGTTAGCGATTCGGCTGTGCTCAGCGATGCGGAAATCACTTTAATAGCACAGCAGGCCCGTGCGGCGGCGGCCCATGAAGGTCAGGCTCTGGATCTGGAATGGGCCATTGATCAACAGGGCGAGCTGTATTGGCTGCAGGCGCGACCTATTACCACACTACCTGCTGATCTAAACGAGTTCGACACACCGCTGCCACGCCCTGACGACGTGCTGACCATCAGTAACGTCAGTGAGATGATGCCCGGCGCAGTGTGCCCACTGACCATGTCTTTCACAGGTTGGGGAATTGATTACGGTCTCCAACATATGCAGGTAACGGTCGGGGCCAGAGACCGCATTGAGTCTGAGTGGCAGCTCACGGCGTCGGCCTATGGACACCTTTTGCTGAATCTCACCGGCAGTGTGTTCATGTCTGCGGGCACCCTGGGATCAAATGCAGACCAGTCAGCCCAGACACTCTGCGGGCGCATTGTGCCGGAATTGAAAGATCTGCCACCGCTGCCGTTCTGGCGACGCCTTATCAATACCGGACGCCTGTTGAAGTACTGCATTTCAGCACCCGGCGTAGTAGATCGTTTCGGTGAAGATCTCGCTCGCTTCGTAATCGCAGAACATGACAGCAGTGAAGCCATGTGGCGAGAAATTGCCGAAAAATCCTGGTTTTTTGATCACTGTATGGCGGTGCACATCCAGTCCTCAGCGCTGTCTGGATTCTTGAGCGCTATCGTCGAGAACATGGTGTCCGGCAAATCCAACGACAGCACCATCGAGGAGCAGGCCGAAGCGGTCAGGTTGTTGGCCGGCGCTACCGATGTCGAAAGTGCGCTGATGCTAGTGCAGTTGGATGCCCTGCTGGACACCATTGCCGAGCATCCTGATGCAAGTGCGGCATTTCAATCAGTGGATCTTGATGCAGCAATTGCCTGGCTGAGATCCACGCCGGGTATCTCTGATGCATTCGCCTCGTTTTTGGAATCCCATGGCCACCGTGGTTACCGTGAGCTGTGCATGCGCGACCCCGCGTGGCGCGATGATTTGACTTCGCTGGTGCAGAGTATGCAGGCGGCGGTTCAGGGCCGGCTGCAAACCGGCGCGCACCGTGCGATGCACACCGAAACCATCGACTGGTCTGGGCTCAATCGCGGGCTGCGCTGGGTTTTACCCAAGGCACACAATGCGATTCGGCGCCGAGAGCACACCAAGTCTCAGCTGGTGGAACTGGCATACCGTTTTAAAACGGCGTTTCGCCACCTGGGCGCGTTGCTGGAACAAGAAGGCAAGCTGCCGGATGCTGATCTGGTGTGTTTCTTTACCACCAAAGAGTTGCCTGCCTTTGTCTCGGCGCCTACGGATGCTGCCGTAAGCACAGCACTCGCGCGTCGCGAGGCGCTGGCGTTCCAGCAGCAGTTCGAGTTCCCGGAGATTTCGGTAGGCCTGCCTGAACCGCTTGAAGCGGTCACGACTGGCCTCGAAGATGGCACCCTGCAAGGGCGGCCCGCGTCTCGGGGCGTCGTGGAGGGTACGGTACGGGTGGCACATAATCTCAGCGAGGCTGCCGCTTTGCAGTCCGGTGAAATTCTGGTGACGCCGATTACCGATATAGGTTGGACACCATACTTTAGTTTGATCGGTGGCCTGATCACGGATCTGGGCAGTTCGGTTTCGCACGGCGCCGTGATAGCGCGCGAGTATGGGCTGCCCTGCGTGGTCAACACCCGTCAGGGCACCAAAACCTTACACTCAGGGGACCGCGTGCGCCTGGACGGTGATACCGGCTGCGTGACCCTGTTGAACGCTGCTGCAGAAGTGAGTGCCTGATGCCGACGTATAAAGCCGTACTGTTTGATTTTGGCGGCGTGTTCACGGACTCGCCTTTCCACGCGGTTAACAGCTACGCGGAGACCATCGGCGCAACCGCAGAACAGGTCCAGCAAATCGTTTTCGGTGGGTATGCTGACGATGGCGATCATCCCTGGCATCAAGTCGAACGTGGGGAGATTGCACTGGAAACTGCACGAGACGCCATTTTGGAGCTGGGACGCGAGCAAAACCTGAAGGTCGATATCTGGGAAGTCTTTATGGCCATGTCCGAGAACGGTGGCGGCCTGCGGGACAATCTGGTCAGCTATGTCGGCGAATTAAAGGCAGGCGGCTTTACCACCGGCATCATTACCAACAACGTCGTTGAATTCAAAGAGCACTGGCGCGGAATGCTGCCTGTGGACGAACTGTTTGATCTCGTGGTCGATAGCAGCGAAGTGGGTATGCGTAAGCCGAATCCGGCGATTTTCTTGCACGCTTTGGAGCTTGCCGGTGTGACCGCGGCCGAGGCGGTTTTCCTGGACGACTTTGCAGGCAACGTGGAAGCGGCCGCAGCGCTGGGACTGCATAGCATTCTTGTCGATGGCGACGGCGCTAAAACAATCGCTGACTTGAGCGCCGTTCTGGATTGAGCCCCCTCTGGGCCCAGCCTTCAGAGAAAGCACTTTTTTATGCTGCTCGCGCCGTTGCGCTGTTATCAGCCTCGATTATCAGGCGTCTGTAATCTTCGGCGGCTGCGCCTGCGACGGGATGTTCTGCGGGGGTACCTTGCCGTCTAAAAATGAGTCGATAGCGTGTTGGGCGACGGCTGCGATCTGCTGTGATTTTGGCAGCTGGGACAGAAACTCCCGACCTTCGCGGTTGGCCTTTCCGGCAATCAGCGTAGGACCACTGCCGATGGCGGCCATCGCCTCGTTGGCAAGATCCTCTACCGTTTGGAAATCCGATGTATCGAGATGCTTGTAACCCTCAGCCGCCGTGGACAGGGTCATGCCCGCGACACAGGCCATCACGTCAACGTTGTACGGTTTGAATTCTGTGTGCAGGGCTTCCGCCAGGGTGGTGCTGTAGGCCTTGGTAGCTGAGTAATGCGCGTAGTAGGGCGCGCCCTGTAGGCCTGCGCCGGAGGACATCAGAATGATGCCGCCGCGCTGGCGAGCCAGCATAGGTGCGGCAAAATGATAGGTCAGCAATAACGGCCCAGAGACGTTCACCGCGATTTTCTGACGCTCCAGCTCCAGCCCGGTGTCCGCTTTATAGAAAGGGCCCACGTCGGCGATGGCTGCGTTATAGATCAGCAAACCAACCTCTCGATCGCCAACCGCGTCGACCACGGTCGCAAGCATTGCATCCGAGGCCAGATCCACCGTAACGCCTTTACAGGCAATGCCGTGTGCTTGTTCCAGCTCCGCGCACAGTGACGTTAACGGCTCGTTTTCCCGATCCAAAATGATAAGTGAAAAGCCTTGTGCCGCGAGATAGCGAGCAAAAGCTTCACCAATACCCTGGGCACCGCCGGCGATCAAAGCCCAGGGCCCGTAGCGTTCCATGAGGTCGTTCATATCAATCGATCTCCGCCGCCATCAAGGCGTCACCTAAAATGTCTTTGCCATCCAGGCTGTGAGCCTGACGGCCCATTTCGTGGACGATATTGCGGCTATATACAACGCGTCCGACATGGCGCCCTGTGCACAGAATGAGCGCGGCCTCGGCCATCATTTCAACGGGCTCGACCATGTCGGGCCGGCGCCTGGCGATAGCGCGAACATCTTCAGAAACGCTGGTTAGCACGATATTGTTGGGGGCCATGGCGTTAACAAAAATATTCTCCGATGACAGCTCATGGGCCAGTGCCTCGGTGTACCGGTTCAGCGCCGCCTTGCTGGCACCGTAGGCGCCGATCACCAGAGCAGCGGCCTTGGAGTCGGGATAGGGAGGTTCGGGCTGCTCGGCCGTGCGACTGCTGATGTTCAGGCACCAACCACCGCCTTTTTCTCGCATGCCTGGCAAGGCTTGTTGCAGGAGCTCCACAGGGACGTTGAGGTTTATGTCAAACATCGCATCGCGGTCGGCTGTACTGAGGGCGCTGGGGAAGTTGAAGTCACCTTTGGCGGCATTGTTCACCAGCACATCTATGGTCCCAAACGCCTCGCTGGCCTGGGCCACCAGATTGGCGCGGGCGTCCCGATCGGCCAGATTGCAGGCGATTGCACTGGCGCGGCCACCGCTGGCTTGTATTTCTGCCACGGCGTCTTCCAGTGTGCCCTCAAGATTTCCATGCGCGCCCATCCGCGACGCGCTCAACACAACGGCTGCGCCTTCGGCGGCAAAACGCTTGGCGATGGCGCGACCGATGCCGCGACTGGCGCCGGTAACAAGTACGACTCTACCTTCAAGTTCCTGCATGTGCGGTGTCCTCCGGTTTATCCAGGGTCCAGTTGTAGCGGTCGTAGAACGCTGACAGTCGATCCGCTATCTCACTGGGCTGCAGTCTGAATTCGCCCAGGTTGTACTCAAATTTACTGTGATGCCGGGTGGCCTTTTGCGCCTGTTCTTCCAGCCAGGCCTGATAGTCCTGTCCCATTGCAATGCCCAATGTGTCGAACACATTTGCGACTGTTGTTGCCGGATCGCTCGTCAGGGCCCGGTAGTCGACAACCGCGCGAGGGGTTTCGGGATGCTGCGCTAATACCTGCTCCGGATGCTCAAAGTGCTCAAAAGAGATTTCCGTAAGCACATCCAGGGAGGGCTCGTAGGCCTCTTTAGGCCAACCCTTACCCTGCCAGGTCCCCTGCACCAGCTTCAGGCAGCTGGGGATACACTCGGTGGGGTCGCGCATCATGACCACGAAGCGCGCGTCGGGGAACACATCCAGCAGCGCGCCTACCCAGCCACTCATAACCGGGTTCTTCGAGAGATGCGTGCGATCGCCGCCGTTGAGTAGTAGCTGGCGTTTGACCAATTCCCGGTAGTGATGCATCCAGCGCTTGCGTTTGACGGGCATGGAGTCGAGGTGGAAGAAGTCGATCTTATCCATCATTGGAACATCCAGCGACCATTGCTGGGTGACAAACGCCGCTGCCATGGAAAAACAATCTTCTTCTGCGTTCCACAGGCTCATGTGATGCATGTGGCGATAAGGCCCGAAAGTCTTGTCGTCCCATTCATGCAGGCGTTTATCGATAGCTCCGCCAAGGAAGCGCTGGTCAAGGCGGCCCATAGCGCGTATCGCTTTTTTCTGTAAGAGGGACGGGAAAAACATTTCCCAGTACAGGAAGTAGCTGAAGCGCTGTTCATCGCCGCTCATCAAGCGGTGCATTAAGGTGGTGCCGCTGCGAGCGTGGCCGACAATAAACACCGGGCGAGCCACTTGCTGCGTCCACAGCGCCGGGAAGAAGACATAATCCAGTACGAAAAAAATCGTGTGGATCGCTGTTCTAATGGGTATCCAGATCAGCAGCTTGATCAGCATTTGAGTCCGACCCGGCCAATTGTTCAGAGTCCACACGTGGCGAACCACTCTCCACCAGTAGTCAAAGTCAAAATACATTCAGTGGCTCTCGCTGAGTATGGAGGCGGGTGATGGCATTACGCGGGCGTGTTCAGGGTGAGCATCAGGCCGCGTGGAGGGCTTCAGCGTGCCGCTTTAGATCTTGGGCGCAGCGATTGAAGCCGGACTCAACCGCTTCGGCGGCGGCGTCCATCATTTCACGCATTTCAGGGCCGCCGAATTCATCGTAGGTCACGTAGCTGGTGTGGCTGTCGTCAATCTTCTTGATGACCTGGCTTCGCACCGCGTGTACCGGATCCTCGGGTTTGTTTTCCATTGCCCAGGCGATGCACTGCAGGGGCTCAACGGTACTGATGTACTCGATCTGCTGGAACAGACCGCCGCCCATATCCACCATCATTTCGATGGGTGTTCCCAATTCCAGCGATTCACACTTCGCCTCCGGGCAGAAACTATTCCAGTCGCCGTAGTTCTCGAAATCCAACAGGATTTGCCAGACTAGTTCTATCGGCGCGTTGATGATGACTTCGTCAGAATAGACAGCCGTATCGGTGATCACGAGTACTCCCTGCGCTTACGGCGCGTTTTTTCTTATTAAAGGGTTACGGACTTTTGCAGCCTAGAAGCTGGCTTCAGTTCTTACAAATCTGCTGACGCTGAACTCGCCGTTGGTACAGATTTTTGCCCGCTACAGCCTCAACTCCGGGCCAGGTGGACCCCCGCCCAGTGTTTAGGCTGGTGTCCCTGCGGTAGCTGAGTGATGATTCTGGTATCAGTCGCAAATAAAGCGACGCAGAACGCATGGGGTGGAGATTATGCTGTTAGCCAATAAGGTCGGTTTGGTCACGGGTGGCGGCGATGGAATCGGGCGGGCTACGGCGATGACGTTTGCAT
This sequence comes from Cellvibrionales bacterium, assembly GCA_043585095.1. Classification (GTDB taxonomy): domain Bacteria; phylum Pseudomonadota; class Gammaproteobacteria; order Pseudomonadales; family Halieaceae; genus JANQIO01. The sequence continues at coordinate 2,460,233 of CP121321.1, read as the reverse complement.
CGGATGGGGCCAGCGTTGCGGTTGCCGATCTCAGGCTGGCGGCGGCAGAAGAAACGGTAGCCTTGATTGAAGCCGCAGGCGGCACGGCTATCGCGATACACGCCGATGTCGCCGATGAGTCCGCCGTCGCCGAGATGGTGGCTAGAACCATTGACGCCTTCGGTCGGCTCGATTGTGCCTGCAATAATGCGGCGGGTGGTGGCGGTTTTCGCGCGCTGGAAGAAGTGACAGAAGACAACTGGGATCATTGCCAGCAGGTGACACTTAAAGGCATTTGGCTCTCTATGAAGCATGAAGTGCCTGCTATGTTAGAGAACGCTGGTGGCGCCATCGTCAACATTGCGTCACTTTCCGGCGTGCGCGGTGAAGCCTTGCAGGCCCCCTATAGCGCCGCGAAAGGCGGGGTGCTGGCACTTACTCGTACTGCCGCTGCTGAGAACGCGCAACGGGGTATCCGCGTTAACGCCATCAATCCGGGTGGCATTCTGACGCGAGCGCTAAAAAACTACCTGGAAAAAGTACCCGGAGCCAAGGAAAAAACCGAAAGCGTCCACGCCATGCGTCGTTTCGGCCAGCCTGAAGAGGTGGCGGATGCGGTCGCGTACCTCTGCTCGGATCGCGCATCGTTTATCACCGGCCATGCCTTGAATGTCGATGGTGGGATAATGGTAAATCCGCACACCTTGTAGTGCGGTGCCTCTAATTCGGCCGTTTAGACATAAACGGCTCAGCCACAACCGTTTTGGCTAAGTCCGATTCACTCAAAAACGGTTTACCCAAAGACGTTTCAGCCAAAGACGTTTCAGCCAAAAACGTCTCACCCAAAAACGTCTCATCCAAAAACAGAATAGCCACCGTCGACGATCAGCGTTTGACCGGTGATGAAGCTTGCTTGCTGACTTGTTAAAAATAGCGCGGCGGCTGCGATGTCATCAGGCGTTCCCCAGCGCTTAAGCGGCGTTCGCGCCAACACGGGCTCATTCATTTCGGGAATTGTTTGCATGATTGCTGTCATGCGGGTATCAATCATCCCCGCAGCAATGGCATTGGCGCGGATGCCGTGTTTCGCCCAGCTTACTCCTAGGGTCTTGGCCAACTGCACTACCCCCGCTTTGGCGGCGCCGTATCCCGGTACCACTTCAACTGCAAAAAACGAGGTCAGCGACGCGATACCTATCACGCTGGCACCGCCGGGGAGTTTACTGTTGGTAAGCAAATCCTTGCAGGCCGACGCCAGTTCAAAGCCGCTGGTGAGATTGATGCGCAGGGAATCTGCAAAGACGTCAGGCGCCCATTCATCCTTACCATCGGGCAGGCTTGCACCGGCATTGTTGATCAGAATGTCGAGGCCATCGAGGGCGTTTGCGAGCGCAGTGATTGCCTGACTGTCGCGCATTTCTACCGGGTGATAATCGAATGCCGACAGATCTGAGTCGTAGTCGCTCGCCGCGCTGCGGGTGCCGGTGATGCTCACCTGTGCCCCTGCGCTGGCATAGGCGCTGGCAATGCCAAGCCCAATACCCTGGCTGCCGCCGGTTACCAGCACTTTCGCGCCGCTGTAATCGTAGTGCGCAGATGATTTAGACATGAGGGAGCGATTCCTCTCCATCGATGGAACCACCCTGCAACTGGCGCTGTTGCTCATCCAGCTTTTTGTCCAGCCATGCATCCAGCCAGAAGTTATTACTCTCATCACGCAATGCCTGGTGCGCAGCGCTTGCGGCCTGCAGAGCCGATTGGGATGGTTGCTCTTGTGACAACAGAATGTCCAATAAATGGATGGCTTCCAGTGGCAGGCCGGCATCAATTTTTTGCCGCGCGCGGGCAATTAAGGCGTCCGGGCCTGCCAGCTCAATCAGGTCCTGATGCACGGCGGACTGCGGCGTAGCATACAGTTCAGTGGTGGAGCGATGATGAAACCAGCCAGCGTAGTGTTCCCAGATAGAGCGCACGCCCCAGTGCACAGCGCCGTAACCTTCCCCCACTTCAAGCTCCGCCGGCAGGCGAACACGCGCCATTAACTCGTGCAGGCTGTCTCCCGCGTTCATGCCTTTAACGGTTTCGTCGTGTACGTAGTGAATCGCGTCGTGCAGTCGCAGTAGCTCTGCTTGAATCAAGTCAGTACCCACCACGGGACCATGATGACCGTATAGAATCATTTCGGGCTTCAGGGCGCGCACTGTTTCGACGGCTGCTGCAACGGTTAGCGCATCCCGATACCGATCGCCGCGTATGGTCGATAGATTGGGGAAGTGACCAAAGGGGCAGCCAAACAGGTTGCCGGTCAGGCAGATACGATGCTGTGGCAGCCACACAATCAGTGAGTCGTTTGTCTCCGCCCCTGGCACGGCAATGCACTCCAGTTCCAGCGCGCCAAGGCTTATAAAGTGCCTGTCCTCAAAAAGAACATCTGGTGTTGGCCTGCTCTGTGCGGGGTAGTCAGTGTAGCCGTGATCCGCATAGTGTTTGAAGGCGTCGCCAAACTTTTGAGTAAAGGCAAAGGCCGAGCGGCGGGCGCGAAAGTCGGCAAGGCGTCCGTCATAGCGCTGGTGTTCGGTATTACCCGCCTGAGCGACGACTTGCAGGCCGGGGTTGTGCTCACGGAAGTAGTCGACACCGCCGACGTGGTCGACGTGCCCCTGGGTGAGAATGAGGTAGCGAAGCTCGTCTTCGGCAAAGGCGGCGAAGTTCTTGCGATGCACCGGCGCTTCAAAACCCATGCCTGCATTGATTTGGATGTTCCCCTCAGGTGTCATCAGTAAGTAGCTGTTGGAGGCGCCCTCCGACATGACGATAAACGCGTTGATGCGTTCACCGCCGAAGCGCGCCATATCGGGTGCGACGGGTCTCGAGCGGTAAATTGGCTCAGGCATACTCTGGGTTCCTCTTATTATTGTGCAGACCGGCTTTTCTATCGTGCTAACCGATTGTCGGCCGCGCCCGGCGATACCTTGCGCGCTCAGACTGTTTCGCGTTCGACGGCAAACCGATCAAAGTAAAAATCAAAGCGCGGATGAAGTTCAGCGCGGCTGACGCCAAAGTTCTCCTGCAGGTGATACATCACGCGACCGTCTTTGCCGCGAGGATGTGTATCAATATAGGCCTTAAGTTCTGCGTTTGCCTGTTCAGTCATAGGGAGGCCAGCACGTTCGTAAATGGCAGCGATGGTGCCGAGCTCATCCGCCATAAATTGTTTAAACGGAATATCCAGTGACTGCGTGTCCGCAACCACCCGTCGGTCAGCCACGCAGCGCTTCAATAGATGTTCAATACGGTCCGTCCAATAGGCAAGCAATGCATCCGCCTCGACCCGATCACGGTTCATGCGCTGCGAGTAACCCAGCATTGTGATGGTTGATTGAATTACCGAGACCGGGTCACGATGGGTAATAGCCACCGTGGCGTCGGGAAAGACCTTCGTCAAGACGGGCAGCTGTTCTAAATGCTGTGGGCACTTCAATACCCAACGGGTCGGCACGTTTTGGTCGCGCTGCTGCCACATCAACAGTTTGAGCACGGTTTTCATGTACTCGTAATGCGGTGTCTGGTCATTGCCGTAATAGTGATCGCGCCAACGCGGGCAGGGTGACAGCCACTCATAATTGTAGGATGCAAAGTCTGGCCCCATGAGCTCCAGTTCTTCGTGGATATGGTCTGGGTGCATAGGGTGCATTGCCGCCAGATAGGGCGTGGCCATCTGCATACCGGCCCAGGCCTCGGCGCAGCGCTGGTAGCGGGGATCGGTGCCGTCCATCAGGGGTGTCTCTCCCGGGATAGGCACGGGCTCGTAGGACTCCCAGAGCGGCAGTGCCCGCAGGCGCGAATCGGCCGCCATCAGGTTGAGCAAGTGAGTAGTGCCGGAACGCGGCAGGCCCGCGACGATGATGGGTGCTGTGATCGGTATATCGTCAATCTCAGGATGTTGTTCAAGCGTGTGGTGAATCAACAGGCGGCTGGTGGCATGTTGCACCAGCTTGTTGCGCAGGCTCATTCGTCCCAGATTATTAATCCCTGGGTCGGCAGACCAGCTGTCGATCAACAGGTCCAGGCGTTCCAGAAAGTCGTCCGGCCCAAAGTCGGTCAGCCCGCTGCGCTGCTTGGCTTCGGCGAGAATGTCCTCGCGCTCCAGCGTGACATCCAGCGTCTTACCATAGGCAAGGATGGCCTGCTGTTGCTCGGTGTACTGCGGCGAGCGTATGTCGGTGATGTGGATATTGTCGGGCTGTGTCATCTTTGGCTCAGCTGGTTATTTCAGCACTTTGTTATTTTCGTTCGCTGTCGTTCAAGCTCTCTGCTGTTCGAGCTTTTGGGTCGGCTAGCGGAAACCTGAATACAGGCTATTGCGGCTGGCGCAAGACCACAATGCCTAATAAGTAAGCTTGCTGCTGCTGGTCCAATAAGCTGAATTCAGACTCTTGCTCCGCCCGCTTTTGGGGACGGCAGCCCGGGAAACCGCCGCGCTCAGAGAGGGTCGCATCCCTCGCTGACTTGTAAGATACTGAACGGAAGCTGGGCTGGTCGGCGTGGCTCAACAATTACTCCAGGCAGGAACATGCTATGGGTGTGCTGGACGACCTCAAAAAAGAGGCCGAAAAAAAACAACAAGAACAGCAGCTGCAGGGCGCCGAAGTCGCGGCGCAGCAGGATTTCTATGCGCAGCATTTGCATCCGGTAATGCGTCAGGCCCATGACTATTTCGCCGAACTCGCTAAAACCCTGCAGGCCGTTGATCCTGACGTATGCGCGCCCTACAGCCTGGATCCGGAGCAGAAGGCGTCGTTTCGCCTCAAGCAGCAAAACTACCAGTTTCGCTCTGACAACTACGATAATCCCTACAAATTAATTATCGGCGCCGAGTGTCAGCTGGCCAAGCGCCACGAGTACCTGGTGCGCGGCCGTGGCAGCGTTACGCGTTACGCGGCGCTGCTTGAAGAGCACCAGTTCCCCCATTACACCAAGGATGAATTGGATCAGGCGCATCAGGTGGTCAACTCCACGTTCATCCTCGAAGGCCCGCTAAAAGTCCAGATTCGCTTTCTCGCAAGCCCTGAGGATGAATGTATTTATATCGATCTTCTGAATCTGGAACCGCGGCCCAACAAACGCTACAAGATGCCGCCCGGGAAAGTCGATGAAGCGCTGCTGGATCGACTGGCCCGAATGCTGGTGCGTGAAGAGTCTGTTTTGGTGGAGGTGCAGATCAGCGCCGACACGCGAGAGCAGTTACGGCAAAAATTGCAACAAGAGCGGCTCCGCCAGGCGGCGGAGCAAGCCAAGATAGACGCCTTGGCCGAAGCCGAGCGCCAGGCCGAAGAAGAGGCTCGTCTGGTCAATCGCGCGAGGAAGTCTGTTACCGGCTTGGCCGGTGGGCTGAAGAAAATTCTGTCCAAGGACTGAAGCGGTCGCGCTCCGTTGGCATAATTGCCGGCGCGCTGTCAGCTATTACGCACCCGGTCCGCCGCATCATCGAATAAGCCGCCATAGACTTTGGGTGCAGACACCTTAACCGGATGAATTACCACGATTACGCGCTCTGAGCCCGGTGGGTCCATACCCTCGGGCGGCTCTTCCTGTTCGCCCATGCCGCGCTGGTACTGGCGTCGGAAGAAGCTGCGGTCGGCGTCTTCAACCAGCGTCGCATGGCCACGGACCTCCACATAGTCCATGGGATTGGTTGGGGATTGCACGCAGAAACACACGCGGCTGTCGCCTTCGATGTTCTTCGCCTTCATCCGTGATCGCAGCGTGGAGACCATGATGTGCTTACCGTCCCATACGTAGCCCACCGGATTGGTCGACAGCATGCCATCAGCGCGCATGGTCGTGAGCATGGCTAAAAAATGCGTGTCCAGGAATGCGTGGTACTTCTCATCGATAGCGACTTCGTCGTGGGCAGTCATGGCAGCAGATCTCGTTGATCGAGGAAGCTGATAAGGCTACCGGCTAGTTCCGGTTAACCGCAACGGTGTTGCAGTACAAGACGGTGTACTCGCAATCGAAACTGCACTCGCAATCAAATCTAATGGCCGTGGTAGACGCATAGACGTTGTTTTCGGATAGGCAAGTATCCAGACACACGGGTAGAATGCTCCATCCCGTAGACAAGCATGACGCAGCCGTTATGAACATTAAGACCACGCCGCTTCCAGAGTCTCAGCGAGGCCGTTGCCCTGAGGAATACGTGTTTGGCGGATCGTTTTCCGACCATATGTTTACTCAGGTGCACGATCTTGAGCGAGGCTGGCATGACGCTGAAATCCGTCCCTTTGAAAATTTTTCGCTCAGTCCAGCGGCGGCAGTGCTGCACTACAGTCAGGAAATATTTGAAGGCCTGAAGGCCTACCGTCGCAAAGATGGTGGTATCAACCTGTTTCGCCCGGATGCCAATGCCAAGCGCTTTAATCGCTCCGCGCGCCGTATGGTGATGCCAGAGGTTGATCTGGAGTTTCACGTTGAGGCGATGAAGCAGTTGGTTGCGCTGGATCGCGCGTGGGTGCCCTCAGATGATGGCTCATCACTCTATATTCGCCCGGCAATGATTGCGACCAGCCCCAAGCTCGGTTTAGGCGCGGCGGCCAGCTATCTGCATTTTGTCATCGTCGGGCCTGCAGGCCCCTACTATCCAGAGGGGTTTAACCCGGTTTCCGTCTATGTTTCGGACGAAATGCGTCGCGCCGTCAAAGGCGGCGTGGGGGATGCGAAAACTGGAGGCAACTACTCTGCGAGCTTGTTTGTCAGCGAGGAAGCCGCCCGGAAGGGCTACACGCAGGTGCTCTGGCTGGATGCCATAGAGGGTCGCTTTGTCGAAGAGGTCGGCGCGATGAATATCTGCTTCGTGTATGAAAACAGCCTGATAAAAACGCCGACCCTCAGTGGTTCCATATTGCCTGGTATCACCCGGGATTCTTTGTTGCAGCTGGCACCGACGCTGGGCTACCCCATTGAGGAAGCGCGTCTGGATATTCACCAGGTGTTGGCAGACATCGAAAGCGGGCGCATCACCGAAGTGTTCGGTTGCGGAACCGCGGCCGTTATATCGCCGGTTGGGCGCCTGGCCATGGATAACAAAGAGTATGCAATCAACGGCGGCGAGACGGGTCCGGTTGCGAAGCGCTTGTTCGACGAGCTAACGGGCTTGCAGCACGGTGAGCGGGAAGATCCTTTCGGCTGGATTGTCCCGGTCGACTAACCGAGCGCTGCTCAAACGATGCTTTTAAGAAACTGGACGTGCTGGGAGTACTGATTCAACACGTCCATAGCGACCTGCTCGCGACTCCAGCCCATGATGCAGTAATCCTGACCGCCCTCCATTAAGTGCACTTCGGCTCTGTGGAAGGTCGCTTCGGAATCGTTGTCCGCGAAGCCGTGAGCGTCTGCTGCCGGCATCGGGTGCTCACGGTTACGAACTTCATAAACAAAGTCGGGCTCGTCGCCATTCATTAATTCCAGCCGCACTCTGCCCAGACTGTCGTGCTGATCATTGATTTGGTATTCGATGTCGAATTGACGCAGTTCATCACCAAACTCCCGCATTGCGGGTATCACAGTTTCCTGCAGGAACTTCTTAACCTGCTCTTCTTCTGACATCAGCATGATGTTGCGCAGGCGTTTGCGCCAGTCTCGGGTGTCAGTTACGTGGGGCTGCACGATGGTGACGTCACGCTTGGCCGCGTCGGCGCTTAGCGCCTTGGCAAAGCCCCAAGTCGCCAGCAGTAGTGCGATAGAGAACGGCAGCGCAGAGGCGATGGCGGCTGTTTGAAGTGCCGACAGGCCGCCAGCCAGTAGTAATACGATCGATGTCAGCGCAATAACCCCCGTCCAAATCATGCGCTGCAGTGCCGGTGTATTGTCCTCTCCTCGCGCGCTCAAAACGTTCAGCACCAGCGCGCCGCTGTCGGCAGACGTTACGAAAAAGATCACCACCATCACCAAAGATCCCGTCGATAGGAGCGTCGACATCGGCAGAAACTCAAGAAAGCGGAATAAGGCCACCGCCTGGTTTTCCTGGACGGCAGTGCCCAGCTCTGTCATGCCTTCGTTGAGGATTAGCTCAATGGCGCTGTTGCCGAAAATACCCATCCACAGCAGCGTGTAGGCACCGGGAATGAGCATGGCGCCCAGTACAAACTCGCGGATGGTGCGACCACGTGAAACGCGAGCGATGAACAGCCCCACAAAAGGTGCCCAACTCAGCCACCAGCCCCAGTAGAAAATCGTCCAGCCGCCCAACCAGTCGTTGGGATTGTAGGCATAGAGATTGGTGGTTTTGCTGACGATCTCGCCAAGATAATCACCGAGATTTTGTAGCGTTGCTTGCAGAACAACCACGGTGGGGCCGGCGATTAAGACGCACAGCAGCAGCAGTATCGATACCGAGATATTGAGTTCCGATAGACGTTTGATGCCTGCATCAAGGCCGACGAGAACGGAGATGCTCGCCAACGCCATGGTGCACAGAATAAGAATGACCTGCACGCCAGAGTTGATCGGCACACCCCACAAATAGTTCAAGCCGGAATTGATCTGCACGATACCCAGACCCAGGCTGGTGGCGATACCGCAGGTGGTGCAAACAATCGCGAAAACGTCAACCGCCGCGCCCCATGGACCATAAATACGTTCACCGATCAAAGGGTAAAAGGCCGAGCGCATGGTCAGGGGTAGATTATGTCGATAGGCAAAGTAGGCCAGTAACAGCGCGACGATGGCGTAGATCGCCCAGGCGTGTAGTCCCCAGTGGAAGAAGGTCAGGCGCATAGCCTCGCTGGCCGCTTCTGCGGTGCCGCCAGGACCCTCTGGGGGTGACATAAAGTGCATGACGGGCTCGGCAACGCCAAAAAACATCAGGCCGATACCCATACCGGCAGCAAACAGCATGCTGAACCAGGACAGGTTGGAGTACTCCGGTTCGGAGTGGTCTGGGCCCAGTTTGATGCTGCCGAAGCGGGACAGCGCAAAGTACAGCACGCTGACCAGAATAATCGCCACCACCAACACATAGTACCAGCTTGCGTAGTGCACGATCCCCGTCTGAACGGCTTGAAAGCTGGTCTCGCTGGTCTCGGGGAACAGTCCAGCAAAAGCGACCAGCAACAGCAGGGCACCCAATGCGGGGAAGAAAACGGCTTTGTCGATCACCATGCGCTGGCGTGTCATGAAGTGTCCTAATGTGGTTCGGGGTAAGAGTGCGGGGAGTGTAAACAAAACCGGGATGAGTTTCTCGGGGAAATATCTATCGGGGAATATCTATATGGTCAAAAGCATTAAAAAGCCCTCGGGGTGCCCAATATTTGTATAGGTAACTGATAATACTCATTTTATTTTATTTGTGTATAATCCCGCGCTGGAAAAATAATTAGTAAACGAATTAATTACCGTTAAACAGGGAGTTCAAATGAAAGTCGAGTCGTTACAGAAGCGCCGTCTATCCTCAGCCATCGCGGGGGTGTTAATGGCATCTGCGGGCGCTGCACAAGCGCAGTTAGAAGAGGTAGTAGTTACCGCAACCAAACGCTCCGCAAGTACGCAGGACATTCCGGTAGCGGTGTCCGCGATGGGTAGCGAGACCATTGATCAGTTGGGTGTTACCAACTTCAACGACTTCATGGTGCAGATGCCGGGTGTAACGGCGGGCGGCGCCGGACCTGGCCAGAATACGATTTACATTCGCGGTGTGGCGTCTACCACCCCTAACCTGACCACCGCTGGTGTGGCGGGTCTGCAGCCCAACGTGGCGCTCTATCTCGACGAGCAGCCGCTGGCGCAACCGGGGCGTAACCTTGACGTTTACGCGGCCGACATCAATCGGGTGGAAGTGTTGAAGGGTCCCCAGGGAACCCTGTTTGGCTCCAGTTCCCAGGCGGGTACGGTGCGAATGATTACTAACAAGCCTGATCCCACCGACACCTACGCAAGCGTGAAGGCTGGCACCTTCTTCACCAAAGGCGGTGAGATGAGCAGTAACGTTGAGGGCATGTTTAACCTGCCTGTCAGCGACAGCCTCGCAGTTCGCGCCGTGGTCTACACGGACAGCCAGGGCGGCTACGTAGATAACGTGAGAGGCACACGAGACGCTCGAGAATCCGCGCGCTTTCGGACTGCGGATACTGTCAGGGCAAATGGCGTTCCCGTGGGAGCGTTTCGCGCCGGTTTTCAGGCGGGTGCTGATCTGAGCGGTGTGAACTTCCTGCAAGCCGATAACGGTAATCGCACAGAAGATGACTTCAACGATACAGTCTATGCTGGTGCACGTCTCAGTGCGCTTTGGGATATCAGCGCAACGTGGAGTCTGACCGTTGCGCACATGCAGCAGTCGCTGGAATCTGACGGCGTTTTCTTCTCTGACCCCGAACTTGATGACTACGAGATTGCGCGATTCAACGAAGACAGCTTAGAGGACGACTTCCACAACACCTCCTGGACGCTGGAAGGTTTAGTGGGCGAGTTGGAAGTAATGTATACCGGTGCCTTCACGGACCGCGAAACAGAACAATTGGTCGATTATTCAGATTACTTATTTGCTTCCCAATATATTCCGTATTACATCTGTGATGTGACCGTTGCCTACCCAGAGGCGGGCATGGCGCCATCTGGTACCTGCCAGGCACCCGACTCTTTTACAAAGTCTTCGACTGACACCGAAATCTGGACGCACGAGATTCGTGTCTCGACCCCGGAAGATCGTTGGGTTCGCGCAACCGCCGGCGGTTTTTATAGCGACATGGAGCTACGTGAAGTGAATGACTTCACGTATCCCGGCGCTGAGCTGGCTACGGGCATTGGGCCATTCGTGCCGGCTGGAGTGCCAACCAACGGAGTAGGCTTTGGACCGAATCGTTCGGCACAGGGCGCCTCGCTAAGCGATAACGGTTTGTACCCTGAGGGCGTCCTGTTCCGTAATGATGTCCTGCGAACGGATGAGCAATACGGCCTCTTCGGTGAGCTGTCGATGGATCTCGGCTCGCAATTCGAATTAACCGTGGGCGCGCGCTGGTACGATATTGAAGTGGATTTACTGGGCAGTGCTGCAGGATCTTTCGGCAATAAAGGGTCACTGGTCGACAGCAACGGCGGTAATAATCTGGATGAGCTCTTTAGTGCGCCCAATCCGGATGCCGCGGAGACCAGCGGTACTATTGGGAAGGTGAGCCTCGCCTGGACGCCAAACGAAAATCAGCTGTGGTATGCCACTGTATCGGAAGGTTTCCGCGCCGGACTATTGAATCGCCCGGGCGGCGCATCAGGTAACGGTTTCACCGTGCCCTTCGAAGTCGATACCGATGACGTGACAAACTATGAGTTGGGCTGGAAGATCGACATGCTCGATAACACGCTGCGCTTCAACGGCAGCCTGTTCCTGGTAGAGATCGAAAGCCTTCAAACCAGTATTTTCGAGCCCTCTATCTCCAACCTGTTCTTCGCAACCAACGCGGCTGACGCGGAAGTCATGGGGCTTGAAGGCGATGTCACCTGGGCGCCGGCAAGCGTGCAGGGATTGGTTGTGTCTGGTTCGTTTTCAGTGCTAGATACCGAGATTACCGATGTGCTGGTGCCTACCGATACCGTCAGGGAGGGTGATGAGCTCGCCTTCGCACCTGAGTTCCAGGCGACGCTGCGCGCCCGGTATGAGTGGCAGCTGGCCTCGGGTCTTGATGCACACGTCATGCCCTACGCGTCATACTCTGACGAATCCTTCAGCGATATTGTCACTGTCAATCGAGACACCCTCGATAGCTGGTTGATGATGGGTATTTCGGCGGGCGTTTCCAGCACCAACTGGACCGCAGAAGTGTTCGTAGACAATATCACCGACGAACAGGCTGAGCTGTCGAGAAACTTCGGCTTTGATCGTCAACGAGTGATGTTGGCCAGACCTTTGAACGGCGGGCTACGCGTTAGCTACAATTTCTGATACAAAGCCGTTTGTTCGAGCGCCCGCGGTGTTTGCCGCGGGCGTCTTTGTTTCTGGGAGGTGCACTTGCTGGGTGCGGCCTCTCCCGGGTTCGTCATTGAGCGAACTACACATTCAAGCAGGTAGCACGTGAGCCAGAGGGAAAGTCATTGAGTGAAGTCGCTGAAAAAGGCGAACTGGACGCCGTAAAGCAGGCTATGCAGGCCGGACAGTTTGACAGCGCCCTCGATACGTTGGCCCCGCTGCTCGATCGAGAACCTGACCATCCGGACGCGCTGTATATGGCAGCGGTGTGTCATCGTTTTCAGCAGCACTGGCAGCCGGCGGCGGAATGTCTGGAAAGGCTCAAGCGACTGTCCCCTCATCTGGGCCGTGCCCATCAGGAGGAGGGGCATCTCAAGCGCGATCAGGGGGACCTGAATGCTGCCGCGCTAGCCTATACCCACGCAGTACGCCTTAACCCGTCTCTGGAAGCGAGCTTTCGTGCTCTGCTTGCTATCTACGAAGCCAACGGCGACTCCGCCCAGTTGCGAACAGTCAATGCGCAACTCGCCCAGCTCAAGCAGTTGCCCAGGCCGTTGGTGGCGGTAACCGACCTGCTGGCCGATGGGAAAATCGTCAAGGCTGAATCAATCTGTCGAAAGTTCCTCCAGAAAGTGCCTACCAATGTAGAGGGAATGCGCTTGTTGGCAGAGATCGCCGCCCGACTGAATGCCCTCGACGAGGCTGAGTTCCTGCTCGAGAGTGCGACGAAAATTGCACCGGAAAACAGCAGGGTGCACATCGATTACGTGCAGATATTGAAGCGCCGCCAGCAGTTCGCTCGCGCCAACGAAGAGGCTCAGCGCCTGTTGGCCTCAGCGCCCGATAACCCCCAGTATCAGTCTCTGGCCGCCATTCAGGCGCTACAAACGGGTGACTTTGAAACCGCCCTTGCGGGTTTTGACGAGGTCCTGGCACGGTTGCCTGACGATGCGGTGACCTGGGTGTCAAAGGGCCACGCGCTAAAGACCAGCGGCCGCACCGATGAAGCCATTGCGGCGTATCACGCCGCGATTAAGGCAGCGCCTCGGCACGGTGACGCCTGGTTTGCTCTGTCGAATTTAAAGACGTACACTTTTTCCGCTGACGAAGTGTCCCGCATGACGGACCTATGTGGTGACAGCCGCTTAACGAACGCAGATCGCATCGCACTCTATTTTGCGTTGGGCAAAGCTCATGAGGACGCGGCAGATTACGCGACATCCTTTGACTACTATGCGCAGGGTAATCAGTTAAAAAGGGCCCAGAGCCGCTATGACCGCGACAAAATGTCCAGCGAGTTCGCCAGGCAGATAGAGGTCTTTACCGAGGACTTTGTCGCGTCAAAATCCGCGACCGGCTGTGCCGATCCCGCGCCAATTTTTATCGTGGGTCTGCCGCGGGCGGGCTCAACCCTGTTGGAACAAATTCTCAGCTCCCACAGTCAGGTAGACGGTACCCTGGAGTTACCCGATGTGCTGGCGCTCAGTCAGCGCCTACGCCGCTGGCAGAATACGGAGGGCGAAAGCCCCGGCTATCCGCAGGCCTTGCTGGAGGTCAGCGACGAAGAACTGCGGCAGTTCGGTGAGGCCTATATGAACGACACCCGGGTGCACCGGCAGGGGGCGCCGCGGTTTATCGACAAGATGCCGAACAATTTCCGGCATATCGGGCTGATCAAACTGATATTGCCGAACGCCAAAATTATCGATGCACGCAGGGAGCCGATGGCCTGCTGCTTCAGCGGCTTTAAGCAGCTGTTCGCGGAGGGCCAGGAATTTAGCTACAGCCTCGAGGATATTGGTCGCTATTATGTCGACTACGTGGAGCTCATGGCGCACTGGGATAGGGTTTTGCCCGGCCAGGTGTTGCGCGTGCAGCATGAAGACGTGGTCGCAGACCTGGGAGGACAGGTGAAGCGCATGCTCGAGTTTTGCGAGCTTCCCTTCGAGGAGGAGTGTTTGCGCTACTACGAAACAGAACGCGCCGTTCGTACGCCCAGCTCAGAGCAGGTCAGGCAGCCGATCTTTACCAGCGGCGGCGAAACCTGGCAGCACTACAGCGAGTGGTTGGCACCCTTGCGGACAGCGTTGGGCCAGTAGCTAAAGAATTCGAAGATGCTGGTTAGATGTAATGATGTGAGTCGGCGGGAGTTGAGATGGGCAGCCGCACTCGCGCTGTTTGCCAACATTTGCCCAGCGGTATTCGAGCCGCCTTTATCTGTAAGGAGTTAGGCCATTGGCAACATTGGAAGATCAAGTGTTGGTTTCCCTGCGGAAAATCATTCGCGCGACGGCTATTCATTCACGCCGACTTGCCAAGGATACCGGGCTGACAACGCCGCAGCTCGTCGTGGTCAGAACGATAGCCGAGTCAGAAGGACCGACAGTGTCCGAGATCGCGCGTTCAGTGAGCTTGAGTCAGGCAACGGTCACCACGTTGCTGAACAAGCTTGAGGCGCGCGACCTGATCCAGCGTAAGCGCAGCGCGGAGGATCGCCGACGGGTGAATGTGTATCTGACAGAGGCAGGCACTAAAATGATGGGAACCGCACCGGAACCCTTGCAGGACCGCTTTGCAGCGCGATTTCATGACCTGGAAACCTGGGAGCAACATCAGTTGGTGGCGTCGCTGGAACGCGTCGCGAATATGATGAGTGCGGAGGAGCTGGATGCTGCGCCGCTATTGGCGACGGAAGAAGACTTTAAGTAGCGCCTGTTTCTTTAGGGCTTGTATAAACTGTCGCCTTTTAGAACCTGTCGCTCTTTGGAATAGGTAGCTCTTTAGAATATATAGCTATGTGGTTGTTGCGCGTGGGCGGAGTAAAACGACCGTCGCAGGCTCTGAGCCAGGCGACGGTCGGTTGCGAGGTATACAGAGTGTCTCTGCGCGTTGCGCGACTCCGTATAGCCCTCACTGCGCAAAGGCTGCCGCCATTACTTATTCATATCTTCCATTTTCTTGGACATATCTTTCATCGCTTCGTCAGCTGATGCTTCCATCTTGTCACCCGCTTCTTCCATGGAGTCCATGGCGCTGTCGCCGGCTGCAGACATCTTGTCACCCGCTTCGTCCATAGCATCCTCTGCTGAATCCACGGCATTGTCCATAGCGTCGCCTGCGCTATCCATGGCGTCTTCGGCAGAATCGGTAGCATCATCCATCATATTCGACATGCTGTCGGAAGCGTCGTCCATGGCTGACTCCGTCGACTCCATCGCCTCTTCCATAGGGCCATCCTTTTCTTCGGCACAACCCAACATAAACGTCATGGTGATGAGCGTTAGAAACGCCGCTTTTAATAATGTCATCTTCTTTCCTCTCGTTTTGTGGGTGATTCGCTACCGAGTGTAGCAAGCTGACACAATCTTTGCAGGGCAGTTATCGTGGTCGTAAGAGGAGTAGCGTCCCAAAAAGGTATTCTGGTCACAAAATAACGAAGGGTTTCACTTACATACCGCAGGCATCGCTACTGGTTTATAAGTTAGCGCTATGATTATCGTCGATCTCAGGCATGGGGATGGCGGCTCGCTGGCTGAGCACTGATACTATGCCCGCATACGATGACTTGAAATCAATGCCCAGCAGTTCAGCTCCGCGCAGCAATGCCGGTAACGATTATGAAAAAACAAGTAGCGGTATCTCTCATGCAACGATTGATGAAAGCCTCTTTATTATGTCCAACTCTGGCGGGCGCGCTGTTATATATCTCAGCTCTGCCAGCGCGAGCTGAGATCATAGCCGGCATGCCAGATGTTATTGTGTGCTCGGTTAAAGACCCCACCGGCGTACTGCCCTGGGAACGCATGGTGTTCTATGTGAGCGCCTATTTGCGTGATGGCCAGACCTTCTATAAGTCGGCCACCTCAGATCCGGTTGTGTTGATGGTCAGCGCCGAGGGTATCGTGTCCGGTCCGAATCTTGCGGACTGCGACGGCCGCTCTGTGGATGCGCTGCGCGAAGACAAGCGGGCGTTTACTTTGACCGGGCCGCAGCGCTGAGCAATTGACGCCGCTGAGTATGCAAATTTAGCTATCTCTGCGCGGGACATCAGGCGCTCTCGACCTTTAACCAAGTTTGCAGATTACGTTAACTGGCCTCAGGCTCGCTGTCAGACTGTGGATCAATGCGACAGTCCCAGTCCAGCTCTTCAGAGAATCCGCCTGTGAGCTTGTTTCGATTCAGTCTGAACTGCGTACGCGGATATTTGCCGGTTTCTGTGGACCATGGATAAGTGAATTCAAAGGTCATCATCGACGTCGATTGCGTGAGTTTCGCATCGGCGTGACGTTCTCCAGAGTTGACGCACCAGGCGGCGCTGACGGACGCGTCGCTGGCACCCTTTGAAACGATGGAACCTGGATCAAAGCGGAAAGTGTAACGGCGGTGAAAGCCTTGCTCGGGGCATAACTGGAGTAGCCGATGGCTTCGCTCCACTTCGTAATCATTTGAAATATTCCGCCGTGCCTGGGAAAGATATTTCTCTAGTGGCTCAGTGCAAATGACGCTGACCTGCCTGCCTTCACCACCGCAGGCCGCAAGTGACAATAATGCCAGATAAACCGGTAGCTTCATGGCTGATACCCTTTCAGTCAGCGTGCCAGCCCGCAACTGGTAAAAGCAGCTGCTGCAGCGTAGGTCAAATAGTGCGTTGCAATCGTATCCTCATCCACGATCCATATAGTAATGTAAATCACTCGAATTGCATGCCTGTCAGATCAAAATCATGGGCCATAGAGAACGAGCCAGCGAGGCTTTGCGCGCGGTACAAATTTCCCCGATCATTGGCGGGGTGACATTTTTAGACTTGATGTGGAGATAGCATAGCGTGAGCCAGAGCGGATCGCCGGAACGCACTCTGCGTATTTACTTCTACACGTTTTTTGAAGATTTACGCGGATCCATGGCTGACCTGTCAGTAATCGTTGGCATTATCGCGTTCTATCAGTTCGCTATTCTGCGGAGCGTTCCCGATAATCTTCCCGATATAGTCGTTGGGCTCATGCTAGTAGCGGTTGGCCTGGCGTTGTTCCTGCGTGGGCTTGAGCTCGGTATTTTTCCGCTCGGTGAAGATTTATCACAACGTCTGGCGACCCTGAACACCCGGGCGTGGATCCTCCTGTTTGCCTTCGTCATCGGCTTTGCCACCACGGTCGCCGAACCCGCTCTGATTGCTATCGCTAACAAAGCAGCAGTGATCAGCAATGGCCGTATCGATGCTCTCACTCTGCGACTCGTGGTCGCATTTTCTGTCGGTTCGGCCATTTTGCTGGGAGTGATTCGGATCCTGCTGGATCACCCCATACACTGGTACATTATTTCGGGATACTCCGTCGTATTGCTGGCAACGCTCTTCGCCCCCGAAGAAATCGTCGGGCTTGCGTATGACTCTGGGGGCATAACCACCTCCACCGTAACGGTGCCGCTTATCGCTGCTTTGGGCATTGGGTTGTCGACGACATTGAAGGCCCGCAATCCGTTGATCGATGGATTTGGCCTCATCGCTTTTGCCAGCGTTATGCCCATGATCTTTGTGCAGGGGTACGGCATGCTTGCCTATGGCAGCCGCCATCCAGGCCAGGCGGATATTTCCCCGTCGATAGAGCAAGCAACACAAGGTGGCTTGTGGGGCTATTTCGAAACACTGTTGACCAGCATTGCCGACGTTACGCCGGTCGCCCTTGTGATTATCTTCTTCTATTTTTTCGTGCTGCGCCAACCCATTTCCCACTTTGGCGTCCGTGCGGGCGGATTTGGCCTGGTGGTGCTGGGGCTCTACGTTTTTGTGATTGGGCTGGAGTTGGGCCTTTTTCCGATTGGAGAAAGTCTCGCGATTGAGCTGGCCGGTAGTAACAGTTTTCTGCTTGTTTACACTTTCGCCTTCGCCGTGGGTTTCTCGACAACCATCGCGGAGCCGGCTCTGACTGCCATTGCAAGCAAAGCCGAAGAAATCAGTGAAGGCTCGATCAAGGGCTCTCTGCTCCGAGGCTTCGTGGCCGTTGGGGTGGGTATCGGCATTCTTCTCGGTGCCTACCGGATCGTGCAGGGTGACTCTCTCGTTTACTACATCCTTTGCGGGTACGTTGTAGTGATCATTATGACCTTCTTTGCACCGCGGACAATTATCCCAATCGCCTACGACAGCGGCGGTGTCACAACCAGCACGATCACGGTACCCATTGTCGCAGCCCTGGGTTTAGGCCTCGCAACCAGTATTCCTGATCGCGACCCGCTTGTTGATGGCTTCGGACTCATCGCCTTCGCTAGCCTGTTTCCTATGATCACCGTCCTTGGCTACGGCATAAGCAAGCGCGAAACGATCCGCTTCCACGAACGGCGCCTGCTTAGAATGGAGCAGGAGGTATTTAACAAGGTCAGCCAGCATGTTGGCGCAACGCTGGAAGAGGATGATCGCGATGGTGAAAGCGAGGTCGACACCAGCTACATCGACTCTCTCCCACTACCCAAGAAAAGCATCGTGACTATCACCGGCGATAGTGGCTCGGGCGTGACCACGGTGACGGCTCGACTCGCTGAATCTCTGGACTACCGGAAATTTAACGCAGGCGAGTTGTACAGAAGCCTCGCCAAGCAATACGGCATAAGCCTGGATAAGCTTGATCGGTTCATTGAATCCAATCGGTTGATCGACCAGGAGATTGACACGCTTGTCAGGCGTCTTGGCCAGGGGGATGAACTGGTGCTGGCGGCTCGCCTTGGGTTTTACTGGATTCATGAGAGTTTCTCGGTCTACCTTCGGGTCGATCCGGAAACAGCGGCGAAACGTGTTTACGAAGACATTGTTTCAGGGCGCAGAAAGGAAGAGCATGCAGAAAGCGTGTTGGAGGTAGCCGAGAACCTGGAGCGGCGGTTCGAATCTACCAAAGCGCGATATCTGCGCGATTACGGCATCGACATAAGCTATACACGGCACTTCGATCTGGTCATTGATACGGACGGCAAGACGCCCGAGGAAGTCGTGGGTACAATCCGCGCCGCCTACCGGGCTTGGCGAGTTACTCGATAAAGGCAACACTCAGAGCGTCCGGGAAAATCTGGCTCCGCCCGCTTTTTATTGCGGGTGTTCCGTAATACCCACCAGCGAAGTACTGGTGCACTTGTGGATAATGCTGGGAACGGCGGAAGACGTCGAAGAAGCCTGCCGGGTTAAGGATGCGCTGTGAAACGATTAGGCACGGCATGTGTGAGTTTACGGTTTTCACCAGCTCGCAAGAGCACGTGGTGTTTGGTGCGCGGTTTAGACTTCGCTCGGCACTTGGTATGTCCGTTGATACCGCTGAAACAGTTCGCGTTCTTCTACGTGCTGGCTGCCTACCTGATAATCGTGCTTGCCGAACTTGCCCTGCGGTTTTTCCGAAAGATAGGCCTGCATATTTGATCGAGCGGTGTTCGATAAGGGCAAATCGAAGTGTTGGTAGATCTGTTCAATACACCCTAGCGGGTCATCCATAAGGTCCTGATAGCGCGAGTCCGTTATGTTCGCGCCGGGCACGACACCGTCGTCGCGTTGCTGCATCACCTTCTCTAGTCGTTGAGCGGTTGCCTCACCCATGATGATGTTTTCGAACAGGCTGGCGTCGAAGGGCAGCTCGCTGCGCATCGAGTACAGCGTTCCGATCAAACTGGTGGTCGACGCCATGCATTTAATTGGGTCGCGGTGGGTTTGTACGATTCGCGCGTCCGGGTAAACCTGTAACAACGTTTCCAGATGCACCTGATGCTCCGGCGCTTTGAGCAGCCAACGTTGGCGTGGGTTTTTCCACTGCAGTATCTGTAAGAGCTGTTTGTGGTATTTGTATACCGGTAGGAAGTCAGCTTCAGCGCAGTAGGCAGAGTAGCTATGCGTCTGGTGAAGCGCGGCGATATGGTCGCTGATGAAAGTAGGGCACATGAGCAAACCGCATTCAGCAGGGATGTGCCCCCCCATTTCATGCATGGTCGCGAAATGGGGTGCGACCCGGGACCACTGCGTGGCAAGCTGATGTGCTCGGTTTATGCGAGAGTCTGTTGCATAGTCGGCGGTTTCCGGCGGTGGGCAGGGCATCATTGCCTCCCAGGTGGCTGGTACGCCGACGTCCGGGTCCTGGGACAGCAATTCAAACAGGATCGAGGTACCAGAGCGCGGCAAGCCCACGATAAACATTGGCGCGGGTACGTCTTGTTCGATTATCTCTGGATGACGCTTGAGCGTGTCGTGTACCTGCAGTCGCGTGCGCAGCCACAGCATAATATCGTTGCGCGCCATCAAGCGTCCCATAAGGGTTAAGCCAGCTTCCTCTTCCAGTGCTCTAATCAGCACGCGAAATGGCTCCAACCAGGTGTCGCCGCCGAAATCGCTCAGGCGGGTTGTTTGGCAGGCGTGGGCCAGCAGCGACGCTTCATCCAACGGTACTACAGCGGGCAGATCGAAGTGCTCACCCTCAGCGTTGAGTGCTGCTAACCATTCCGGCGGTTCGGGCGCTTGCCACATTGCTTGCTTTGAATCCGTCATGTCATGCGTCTCCTTGCTCTGCCGTTCTGATCGGTGCTCCGCCTAGTGTGGGAAACGTCTCTGTACGCCACGTCGGCGGCCTGCCAGTTGCTCGCGTCGCTGTTCTTTGCTGATGCGCTTTACGTCGTCACGCAGCGCGGCGTTAAGCTCACTCAGTTTGACCTGCTGACAGTCTGGGCGGGGATAGCTTTCAGCGTTAATCCACCGCAGTGCCATATAACCTTCCTCATGGCCTGACGGGTCCAGCCAGTTGGCGATTCCCGTATCGATATGGGATACCACGATGACCAACTCGCCGTCGTCCTGAAGCTGAGCATGGTGACAGTTGGTGCTGCACAGGTGGTAACGATAGTCCATTGACTCCCACCAGCAATTGCCAAACTCAACCGCCCAGTAGCTCGCTTTGGGCGGCGTAACTTTAACGATTAGCGCTTCATCCTCTGGCAACTTCCAATAACAGATCAGGGGCTCGCCGCCAGGTGTGGCATCGATGGCGTTGTCGTCCAACTGCCGATAGGACACAAAGTCGTTGGGTCGAACGCGCCAGCGATCCAACATGCCGGCCCAATAGAACGTCGATTCACGTACCCACGCTGCTGCATCTTGTAAGCCTTGCTGCACGTGCAGTGGGGTCAGCAAGCCGGGAGCGCTATCACCGTCGAGACACTCAATGCTGGCTACCATTGGTGTTTCGTTTTCCCAGTCCGCGAAGAATTGGCGAAAGGTGATTCGCCAGCTTCCCGGCGTGGTCTGTATATAGTTGACCGCATCGGACCCGGCCGCACTGGCGCACTCGGGTTCCGGCCCCAGGAACAGCTCGAAGCTGCCGTCGTCATTTACACTTATGTTTTGGTCGATCAGCGAGCCGACCACGGCGCCGCCCCAGGGCGTATTGCCGTCCTCCAAAACCGTGACAGCAAAGTATTTTGCGGTGCCGCGTTGACCATGAATACGATAACGCCTGTTGCCGTCTACCGGCGCGCCCACGTAGAGCGCATCAGTGTTGTCGCCGCCCTGTTTGCGGATTGGGTCGAAGTAGTGCAGCAGTTCGGGGACTTCAGGATTGTTGTTTTCCAGGTGAAACTGCAGTGCCAGCGAAATATTTCTTGCCAGCAGTCTGAAGCCCTTCGCGCGATCAATGTCGTGACTTGGGTTGCTGTCGAGAAACACAAGCTCTGACGCATCTTTGAGCTGGTCGCAGAACGCGTCCCAGCCAGCCTTGAGTTGTTGATCATTCGGATTGTCGCCAAACATGCTGAGAACCTCGCGGTATTCATATCGCGTTAGAGCAGTGCAACTAGTGTGAAGTCAGACTTTAGCAGTGTGCAAGCGAGTTACAGAAGGGCGCAGCGTCTGGCGGCTTGTGGGGTAAAACGCTGAACCACAAAGATGCGGCAGTGAGGGAAACGGCAAGGTATAAAAGTACAGGCCAGTACCTGCTCAATCGGCTTCGCGCCCGCACGGCGATAGCAAGACGACCGCTCATCGCGTTAGTCTCGCTGGAAATAATACATTCAGGTGCTAACGCAATGCTAGACGACACTCTCCACCATCCACCGCTCATGGCTGACCTGCTTATCGAAGGCTTAAATCGCTACGAGGACGAGCCCTGCCTGTATCTGGGCGACAAGGTTGCGACCTATGGCGATGTCCGGCGCAGCACCAGCCAGATGATTCAGGCGCTCCAGTCTAAAGGCCTGGGCCGCGGCTCACGCATTGCAGTGATATCGGCGAATCGCCCTGAAGTGCTATCCAATATCGCCGCCATGCAGTTGAACGGCAGCATCGGTACGCCACTGCATCCAATGGGTTCCCTGGATGACCATAGCTACGTCATGGAGCACGCGGAGATTGATGCGCTGGTGTTTGATGCCAACGTCTTTGTTCAGAGAGCAGAGGAATTGAAGGCACGCTTTCCGCAGCTTGTGCTGCTTGGGCTTGGGCCTAACAACGCGGGAGATGATTATTTAGCCATGGCAGCCGAATTTGAGCCGCTGCCTTTGCAGGCACCCGATGTGTCGCCATCTGATATCTCGTCGATTACCTATACAGGCGGTACCACCGGCAAGCCCAAAGGTGTGCTCAGTACCTACGGTGCGACATCGTATATGAGCCTTGTGCAGATGGCGGAGTGGGAGTTCCCTGAAGAGCTGCGAATGTTAATTGCGACGCCTTTATCACACGCTGCGGCTGCTTTTTTTATCCCGGTACTTCAAAAAGGCGGCGCCTTCTATGTGATGCAGGGTTTCAGCCCGGATGAATTCTTTGACATGGTGGAGCAACATCGCATTACCGCCACCATGCTGGTGCCGGTTATGTTGTATTTCCTGCTGGACTCAGCGCGTTCCGCGTCGGCGGATATGTCGAGTATGGAGACGATCTACTACGGTGCATCGCCGATGAGCCCCGCGCGTTTGCGAGAGGGTATCGAGAAGTGGGGGCAGATCTTCTACCAGTTTTACGGTCAATCCGAAGCACCCATGGTGGTCGCCAATATGAAGCGGCTGGAACACGATCTCAGTAAACCCGAGCGTCTGGGCTCCTGCGGCCGGCCCGCACCCTGGGTGCACGTGGTGTTGATGGGCGATGACGGTAAACCTGTTGCGCCAGGCGAGGCAGGCGAGATTTGCATCCGTGCCCCGCTAGTGATGCAGGGTTATAAGGACATGCCCGAGCAAACCGCCGAAGCCCTGGAGGGTGGCTGGCTGCATACCGGCGATGTCGGCCGCTTTGATGAAGACGGCTTTCTCTATATCGTCGACCGCAAGAAAGACATGGTGGTGACCGGCGGTTTTAACGTGTTCCCTCGAGAGGTCGAAGATGTGATTACCCGGCACGAAGCCGTCGCCCAGGTGGCGGTTATCGGTGTACCCGACGAAAAATGGGGCGAGGCGGTGAAAGCAGTCGTGGTGTTAAGACCAGACGTGGCGCCCTCAGATGCGCTCAGCACCGAGATCATCCAGATGGTGAAAGATGCCAAGGGCTCGGTGCAAGCGCCCAAGTCCATCGACTACGTCGACGCCATTCCTTTGACGGCCGTGGGGAAGCCCGACAAAAAAGCGGTTCGCGCCCAGTACTGGGGCGAGGGGCGCGCGGTTGGTTGATAAGGGGGCACTCTTCCCTCCCTGGTTTTGTGGCTGGAGCCTCTCCTTATTGTTCACGGCATCAGCTATCGGTTGCAGTTCCAGTGAGCCGGGTGCCCAGACGACCGGGTGGGTTGCTCACGCTATCGATAACAGCCTGAGCGGCGCTGATGGCGTTGACCTATTTGACGTCGATGGTGACGGCGATTGGGACGCCGTGGCGGCCTGGGAAGAATCAAATGCGCTGCGGTTCTATGAAAACCCGGGTCCTCAGGGTGTGCGCGCACCCTGGCCCGCCACTGATATCAGTGGTGGACTGAGCATGGGCAAGTTGGAGGACGCCCGATTCGCTGATCTCGATGGTGACGGCACTGTGGACGCGGTATTTTCAGCTGAAGAGAAGGGCAGCGAGCGTATCGCCGCACATTGGTTGCAGAGCGCGGCAGACCCGAGCGAGACGGCTAGCTGGCGTGGCGTAGAGTTAACGTCCATGCCCGCCTATCGCTATATCAAGCTCGCCTTTGGCGATCTGAATGGTGATGGCCTGGACGATCTTGTCGCTGGCGCCAAGACGGATGGCAAGCCCGGCGCTTTGGTATGGCGTCGTTCGCCTGAAGAGCAGGGTTTCGATTCTCGCCAACAGCATGACTCCGCCGCAGTGCGGGCAGCTTCCGCAGTACAGGTGATCGACGAATTGGAGTGGGTTGATAGCGTGTTAGTTCGCGATATGGACGACGATGGCCTGGCGGATGTGTTGGTCAACCACTCGGGTTTTCTCGGTTGGTACCGCAATCCAGGCGACGCAAAAGAGAACTGGCAGCGCAATACGATTAGCAATCAAACGGGATCGTATTTTACGCGGTGCCCTGCGGACAAAGACACTGCGCTAAACCTCGTTGTAGGCGCTGATTTGTCGACGCATAGCGCGGGAGAACCTGCGCTGTCTCTTATACGTCAAGACGCCAGCGCACAGGATCGGTGGCTTCGCAGTGACATCCGAAGCATTGAGGCTGTGCCGCGTGATACCAGTTCGGATGACTACCAGATAAAAGGTTTAGCCTGCGGCCACCTGGACGACAATCCGCTGCCTGACATCGCGGTGTCCATAAGCGGAAAGGGCATCGGTGTGTTCGCTTTGATGAACATAAATTCCAAGGCGCTGCGTCCCTTGCAGCTGATCGAGATAAGCGACCGGCGAGGCAACAGCTACAAAGGCATCAAGCATGACAACCTGGAGATGGCCGATATCGACGGTGACGGTGACCTGGACCTCATCACAACTGAGGAGAACGGTCGCGCTGACGGATGGTTCGGTTATTTTCGACCCAGGGGCCTGGGCGTTATCTGGTATGAAAACCCCTTGTTATAACCGCCTGTGCTGGCGTTTATGTTCGCTCTTCAACGTTCCGGGATGCGGGGTCCTTTGAATAGGTGATATATGCGCGTTGGTATCGACGCCGTCATACTCAGCAGCATGGCGAGCTTGCCATGATACTGGCGAAACAGGCCGGATTTGTCCTCGGCAAAGGCCGCGTCAAACACCGTGCCGCTTTGGCCCTCCCGGTCCCGATAGGTCGCCACTACGCGATCCAGGTATTCGAAGCGCTGTGACGCCATGAATTCAATATTCTTCGCCCAGTCAGCATGGGTAACATAACGGGTACAAAAAGGTGATTGGCGCAATAGCTCCCGGGGATAGAAGATCGCCTGGTGACAGATGTTGCGGTACACCAGTTTCAGCGCAGAGAAACGCCCGTCATAGCGCTTGCCGGAGCTGGCCAGCGTCACATCGCCGTAATAGATGGTATTGGACAACGTCAAGGCGTCCACCGCCGCCATGAAGCCTGCTTGCAGCCGGTCATCTGCGCCCAGAAAGTAAACCCACTCGGCCTTCGCATCGGAGACTCCCTTGTTCATGGCGTCGTATATGCCGCTATCCGCTTCGCAGACAAAATTAACGCCTTCCAGCTGCAGATCGGCGAGAAATGCTTCCGTGCCATCCGTAGATTGCGCATCTCTGACGGTGACCTGTACGGTCTTGCCCAGTGCACCGCCAACGGCCTGCTGAATGCTGTAAATACAGCCTTTCAGTTCAGCAAGGTCGTTAAAGCTTGGAATGATGACGTGAACTTTCAAGGGCTAGCGGCTCGCGGTTCCGTTTAGTAGGGAGCAGTGACAGGCAAAGACGCGCCGGCAACAACCCCCAGCGCTTTCGCTCAAACGAGTCTGACCCAGCGCCGGTTGCGATACAAGGCGCCGGAGGGTCTGTCTACAGCGCCCAGGCCGGGCTGCGGTCGCCTGTTAAACAAGTTATTGTCTGGTTTCGGGGGAAAGTATCACCGGGAGGGAACGATGCTACGAGTCGCGCTTGCGCTGTCAGCTATCACGCCGCTACTGCACATCACCGTGTTGCTCAACAGCCCCGCGCTGTCGGCACACGATCCGATCGCCAGCCTGAGTCAGGCATCACTGGGCTGGCTGCACACGATAAGCCTTGTGCTGTTTGGAGGAGCACAGATAGCGCTGGCACTAGGACTTAAAGGATTGGATCGCGGCAGTTTTTGGCCCTACGGGCGTGCATTGGTGGGCGGTTCTGGTGCACTGCTTTTCTATGTGGCCTATTTTTTCGCAACGGCTGATGTCGATACGCTGTTTGGGCCGGAGGCTAACGATCCGCTGTGGGTCGTCGCCAGCATGATTGGCTTTGCGATGGGACTGTTGCAGCCTGGACTCAGCCGACTCTCGGCAGGTGCCGGGCGTTTCAACGCTCTATGTCTGGTGATTTGGATGCTGTTGATTCCCGCAGTGCTGCTGATTGGCGTGGTTTCATTAGGGGTCTATGAGCGGGCGGTGGGGCTGGTCTATGTGCTGTGGGTATCGGGCCTATGCTTTGCTTTAGCGAACGTTTCCGGCCAAAGCCCCCCTGATGCTGATTCCGAACAGGGCGAAGGTGTTTAGGCTCTGTCGCAAGCCCGGGCCAGCTTTCGGCTTGTCGTGGCATGTTCTTTGCTGCTAGTAATGGAACACGGCTTTCGCTTCTATTATTAACGACGGTTTGTTTTTCTGTACGAGGCTTCAGCGGTCATTGGATACTGCAAGAGGCATACGCTATGAAACTACCATTGATACTCTGTGTTTTGTGCTGCGTTGGATGCTCGACATCCGATTCAAAGACGGACCAACTCGCGTCAGCAGAAACCGGTGGGGTTATTACCCAGGCCGATATGATGCGTAACCCGGAGGAGTATGTTTGCCGGCGCTATACGCCAACGGGCAGCCATCGTTCGCAAACGCTGTGTCGCAGCAGGTCCCAGATCGCAAGAGAGCAGGCTGAGGCGAAAGATCGTCTGCACCAGAACCAGATGCGCACCGGCGCGGCGGCGATATCCGGTATCCCGAAGTAGGGCGGTAGCGACACGGCCTGCTAGCCAACACCTTGTTTTTGCGATTGATAGGCGGCGATGATGGGCTCGAACTCGGCCGGCGTGGAGCCGTGGATGCATACGCCATCGGCGCCCTGGTCCAGCTGGTTTTGCCAGGCGCTTGCGCAGTCTTCAGCACTGCCCCTCGCAGCGGGTAGCCAGTCTTCCGGGATCAGTTCACTGATTTCCTCCAGCTGTTCCAAGGTGGCCACACTGTCGATGCCGCCAGCCATGCTGGCGACTGTCGCATTCGCGCGAAACGCTTCCAGTACTTCCGGATCCCACCCATTCAGCGCGATCAGCATCTCAACGTACCCCGGTGCTTGCATATAAGTTGCCATGCGGGCGACCAGCTTGCGCAGGACGTCTTCCTTAGAGGGGTTCAGTGTTGTCGCCAGAACCGCGTGGACTTTGACGCTGTCCGGGTCCCGACCTGCGTCTTGTGCTCCTTCCTGCACCAGCGCCTTGGCGCGCTTTAAACCGTCATCCGTAATGAAGGTATGTAAATGCACGCCGTCAAAATGCCCCCCCGCCCAACGCAGGCTTTTGGGACCAAAGCCAACGAAGTGCAGCGGTATATCGGCGTCTATCCAGTCACCCATACTGAGATACGGCAGGTTTCCCATCGGACCGTCGTAGCCCATGACCTTCTCGCCGCGCCAGAGCGTGCGCAAAAGCTCGATGCCGTCGCTGAGACGCTGGTTGTTCACGGGCTCCAGCCCCATAAGCTGATTGCGTATGGCCACGCCGCGACCTAATCCTAGTTCAAAGCGACCACCGGACAGGTAGTGCAAGCTGGAACACATATTTGCTAACACTAGCGGGTGCCGCGTGTGGATATTGGTCGCGGCTGTAGCCACGCGTATTTGTTCGGTCGCGGTCAGCGCAGCGGCACATATTACCCCCGCGTCTTTGACATCAAAGCGCTCGGATAGCCACACGCGACCGAGGCCCAGTCGCTCCGCGTGCTGCGCCTCTTCAAGGCAGTCACGCGGGGTGGTGGTATGCCCGGGCAGAAGATAACAACTGAGTTCGGGAAGGCTTTGGGCTTTGCTCATGATGTGACTCGAAGCTGGGAGAGGGGCCTAGTATAGGTCGGCAATTCGGCGCGTACACCAGACCTGGCTACGTCGTAGCTTCTGGTCTGATAGTTTGCCTCGCGTTCTTCTAAAACTCGCACAGCGGCGCTAGCGATAATTCGCTTCAGCCGCATGGACTTTTTCAACGTAGCGGCGTGTTTCCGAAAACGGATGGCGCAGACGCAATTGTTCATAGACCTGACTCGCCTGCATGCTGTTAATGCGCTGCAGCGCCTGCGTTCGATCCGAGCCAAATGCGCGCAGCGTGCTGCCGGGGCCGCCGTTGTAGGAGGCAATCGTGGCGAAGCGTCGACTGTCGCTGTTGCGAATCCGCGCGAGATAGACGTCGTCCAACAGGTGCAGGTAGGCACTGCCGATATCAATATTGAAGTCGGCCTGAAATAATTGATTGCGGGTGGGCTCGCCGGTGCGGTTTTTGATTCGCTGGTAGACGTCACGGCCGGCAGTAGACGGCACCACCTGCATCAGGCCATAGGCATTGGCGTGGCTGATGGCATAGGGATTGAAAGCGCTTTCAACCTCGATCACGGCATAGATCAACGTGGGCTTTAGACCGTAGCGTTCCGCCGCCGCGAGCACGTCGCTGGCATACTCCAATTCACGAAGATGTAGATGATTGTCAACCAGGTCCACCTGAACGCTATGGTACTGGCGATCGTTTTCTCGCCGGCGGGTCAGCGCGCTGTTGATCAGGTGGTCGGCGAAGCGCTCGGCGCGCCAGCGCCAGCGGATTGGCTCACCGTCCAGGTCCAGCACCTGTCCCAGTAGGAATGGCTCGCCGTCCGTGTCCGGCGCTGCGTCGGTGAAAACATCTTCAACTCGCATATCCCGTGTGGTCAGCAAGGCCTGGATGGTGGCCTCACGCAGGTTCTGCAGCGGCTTGGCGGTCGCAATGGTGTCAACGCGAAGCCAGCCCTCCTCAAAATCCACGATGGCTCGCGCTGAATAGGCGTTGCTGTATTTAACGTAACGGCGCTCTGAGGCGACCTCCGGCTCCCGCTCACCCCAGATATCGCGAAGTACGCCGCGTACCGCGCGCACCAACTCGGGGAAGTTCTCAAGGTCTGTAGGAATGCCCTGACGTCGCAGTTCGCCCTCGAGAACGCTGCGCACCGCAGCTTCCGGATCCTCGCTGAGCACGACGCCTATCATTTGCTCGGGTGTGGTCGAGCAACTGCAAATGCATAGGATGCTAGCGAGTAAGGCGACGTATAGGGACAGCCGCGGGTGATTCCTTGACCGCTTCACATGGATCTCCCCGGCGTTTTTATTGCCATTTCCCGCGCAGCGATTTCGCGCGCTATGCCGCCTGCTGTGGGGTGAGCTGCACGGGCATCTCTTTGAAGCCGTGAATGCTATTCGAGCGGATAAACACGGGTTCGCCCGCTGATTCGATATCGCTGAATGCGCGGAAGAATTCCTCAAAGAATATCTTTGTCTCCAGACGCGCCAGATTGGCACCGAGGCAGAGGTGGATGCCGTGACCAAATGCCATATGCGGGTTGGGGTCCCGCTCGATATTGAAGGTCATGGGGTCATCGAATACGGTCTCATCGAAGTTCGCCGAGCTGTACAGCATGACCACGCGCTCACCTTTCTTGATGAGCTGTCCGCCCACTTCGGTGTCCGCCACGGCGGTGCGGCGGAAATAGTGCAGCGGACAGGTCCAGCGCAGCATCTCTTCGATGGCTAGTGGCAGGCGCGATTGGTCTTCGCGCAGAGTGTTTAGCAAATCGGGTCTTTTCAGCAGTTCATGCATGCCGCTGGAAATCAGGCCGCGGGTGGTTTCGTTGCCAGCCACGGTAAGCTGGATAAACAGGGAGGCGAATTCCATCTCCGATACCTGGTGGCCGTCGACTTCCTGATTGATCAGCAGTGAAATGAGATCGTCGCCACCGGCTTCTTTGCGCTCCATGGCAAGTTCAAACCCGTAGGTGCCCATTTCCATCGTTGCCTTATTCAAATCTTCTGGCGTGCCGCCCAGATCGGGGTCATCGCTAGAGGTTTGCAGGTCCGACCAATGCCGGATCTGGCCCCACATGTCTCGCGGTATTTCCAGCATTGAGCAGATCACCGCGGTAGGCAAATCACCGGCCAGACTTTCCACGAAGTTGACTTCGGTAGGCTCGCTAATTTGCGCCATAACGTCTTTGGCAATCTGCCGGACTTTCGGTTCAAGCGCTGCCAGCATTTTCGATGTGAATCGCGTAATCACCGCGCGGCGCAGCGGTCCGTGCTTGGGTGGGTCCATACCTAACAGCTGGTTGCGAGTCATTTCCAGAATATCGTCCGGTAGATCGTCCACCATCACAAAGCCGGTTTCGGCAGAAAAGGTTTTGAAATCCCGTGACACCTGCAGCACATCCGCATGGCGGCTTAACACCCAATACCCGTAGCCTGCAGGGTGCTCATGCCAGTGCACCGGATCGTTGGCGCGCAGCCACGCAAACTGCTCGTGCGGAATGCCATGGGTGTAGCTGTCCGGGCTGTACACGTCAATGTTCATACGGGCTTACTCTACGATAACCGGTGGATTCGGATGTCCCATTTCGGCGCATAAGGCCAGGTAGAACTGCAAAGTCAGCGGACCATCGACGACTGAAGTGATGTTGCCATCGGCGTCGAGATTGATGTTCGAGCCATACATTTGAAACCACACGCGGGTATTGTCTTCGATACAGGTCAGTGTATGCACGGAACCGGCGGGCTCGTAGAGAAAGGACCCCGCACGATTCACGTAGTCGTACTCCTTGTACTTCCAGGCGCCGGACTGGGTGTATCCGAACACCGGCCCCGTGTGCTTATGCATATCCACTTCGTAGCCTGCCATAAAGATATTTTCGATAATCCAAAGGCCCTCGTTGGCGCGCACCTGCAAAACCTTCAATTGGCTGCCGTCTCCGATATCGACAAAGGGTAGGTCATCGTTGCCAATATGCATGGCTTCAGGGTGATTCATTCGAGTTCTCCAGTTAGGCTTGGCAAGAAAAGCAATTTATAGAATACCAGACAGGCAATGTCCTAGTGCTCACATCAAGTTTGCGGTGAATAGCACAAATTACTGGCCTGAGAATGGCGCGGCCGCGGCAGCGCTAAATATTTGCAGAATCCACTAGCGTCGGATAATCCACTACACTACGGGTTAAATAAAGCAACGAGACGGCGCGCTATGACAAAATTTACACTGAACGGAGAAGCGGTTTCCTCCAGCAGTCCTGACGATACGCCCCTGTTATGGGTGATCCGCGACGAGTTAAAGCTGAAAGGCACCAAGTTCGGCTGTGGCATCGCCCAATGCGGTGCCTGCACCGTCCAGTTGGACGGCGCGCCGGCTCGTTCCTGTGTGACGCCACTGGTGTCGGTAGCGGGCAAGTCCGTGACCACGATTGAAGGCCTCGCGACAGACGCCGGTGAAGCCTTGAAAGCGTCCTGGGTTGAAGCTCAGGTTCCCCAGTGTGGGTACTGTCAGTCTGGACAAATTGTGACCGCGGAAGCGCTACTGCGGGATAACCCCAACCCCACCGACGACGAAATCACCCAGCATATGACCGGCAACCTGTGCCGCTGCATGGCATACGTACGAATTCATGAAGCGATCAAGCTGGCCGCTGGCGATGAGGTGTCCTCATGAAGTCGCAACGCACGAACCAAGGTCTTTCTCGGCGCAGTTTTCTGGCAGGTACCTCAGCCGGCGGCCTGTTAATGGGTTTAGGCGCCTTGCTGCCAGGCGCCAGCTTGCAGGCCGCGGCGGAGGAGATGGCCAGTACCGGTGGTAGTAAGGTCTTTTCCCCAGCGGTGTGGTTTGAACTGCATCAAAGCGGCGCGATAACCGTAAATATTGCAAAAGCAGAAATGGGCCAGCATGTCGGTACGGCACTTGCCCGGATTGTTGCCGATGAGCTCGGCGCGAGTTGGGAAGACGTCACGCTGGAACACGTTGATACCGACCCCAAGTGGGGTTACATGGTGACAGGTGGTTCCTGGTCTGTGGTGACCAGCTTTAACACGCTGTCACAGGCCGGTGCGGCCGGGCGCAAGGTGTTGATTGATGCGGCGGCACAATTGCTAGGTGTCGATGCCTCAGCCCTGAAAGCAGAAGACTCGATGGTGTCCGGCGGTGGAAAGTCCATCAGCTATGCGGAAATCGTTGCCCAGGGTGACGTAAGCCGCAGCTTTAGCGAGGAAGAGCTCGCTGAATTGCCCATCAAGGCCGCTGCGGACCGCACCATGATCGGCAAGCCGGTCACGGCACGGGATATACCGGCCAAATCGACCGGGGAGGCCGTCTATGGGCTCGACGCTGAGCTGCCGGGCATGGTGTATGCACATCCGATCATGCCGCCAACGCGCTTTGGCAGTGTGGTAACAAATGTGGACGAGAAGCCGGCGAAGAAGATCCCGGGCTTTATCACCAGCATGGTGGTTGAAGATCCTGCAGGCTATGTGGAGGGCTGGGTGCTTGCGATTGCTGAATCGCTTCCGGCTGCGATCAAGGCCAGTGAAGCGATCAAGGTCGAGTGGAAAGCGGGCGAAACCGCGAAGGTTTCTGAAACCGATATTCTGGGCGAGGGCGAGCGTTTGGTCGCGCAGCGCGATAGCGGTGCACTGTTCGTCGATGAAGGCGATGCGCCGGCTGCATTGGAGCAGGCTAAGGACACGCTCAGCAGCACCTATAGAACACACACGGCCCTGCACTTTACGCTGGAACCCCAGAATGCGCTGGTGGACTACCACGACGGCATGTTTCACGTACACGCGGGCAACCAGTGGCAGTCGCTGATTATGCCGATTCTGGCTGAGTCACTGGGCGTTGAGGAGTCAGACTTCCACCTGCACACCTACTATCTGGGCGGTGGCTTTGGTCGGCGTTTGTTCGGCGACCAGATGATTCCGGCTGCACACGCCGCCAGAAAACTTGGCAAGCCTGTGAAGCTGGTGATGACGCGGCCTGCAGACAGTCAGTTTGACTGCGTGCGTTCGCCCTCAGTGGCGCAACTTGATGCCGCGTTTGATGAGGACGGGCAGCTTACGGCGATTGAACATGCCGCCGCGGCCGGGTGGCCAACGTTGGCGATGGCGCCGAGCTTTCTCGGTAAGGGTGTCGACGGAGAGGGCCAGGTCGATGGCTTTGCGATTAATGGTGCTGATCATTGGTATTCACTGCCCAACCACCGGGTGCGCGCCATTAACAATTCACTGGCGCAGGATACTTTCCTGCCGGGTTGGCTGCGTGCGGTAGGTCCTGGCTGGATAGGCTGGGGCGTTGAATGCTTCATGGACGAGATTGCCGAGAAGCAGGGTGTGGACCCTATCGAGTTCCGCCTGGCCTTGCTGGATGCGGAGGGCCGCCAGTCGGGTGAAGGTCCCATGCAGGTTGGCGGTGCGAGCCGTCTGGCGACGGTGTTGCGCGACGTCAGGGAACGGTCCAACTGGGGCCGGTCTCTGCCTGCGGGTGAGGGTCTCGGTGTTGCGGTAGCGCACGGTCAGGAACGCGCTATGCCAACCTGGTCGGCATGCGTTGCCCACGTTGCCGTCAAGGATGGCCAGGTGACGGTGAAAAAACTCTGGCAGACATTAGATTGCGGTACCACGGTTCATCCGGACGGTGCGCTGGCGCAAGCCCAGGGCGCGACGCTATGGGGACTGAGCCTGGCGATGTACGAGGGTACCCAGATCGAGAACGGGCTGGTCAAAGACCGCAACCTGGATACTTACAAGCCATTACGCATGGCCGACGTGCCGGAGATGGAGTTCAACTTTATTGAAAGCACAGAACATCCTATGGGCATGGGAGAGCCGCCGCTGATTGCCGTCGCGCCTGCGATTGGTAATGCAGTGTATGCCGCGAGTGGAACGCGCGTTCGCGACCTGCCTATACACTTGTAGGCGCTGAACAGTTGTAAGCACTGACCCAGCGCACGATCCGCCTTCGACTCGTTCGGGAGCTGTTCGCCTGCTTACGGGAGTGCGATTACAGCACTGATTTTTATTTTACTAAGTCCGAGCCTGCCTGTTACGGGGCAGGCTGGTTTTTATTTTTTGCAGGAGTATTTCATGTCCAATCCGCTGTTAACGCCCAGCGCATTGCCGCCGTTTTCAAAGATACAGCCAGAGCACATTGAGCCCGCGATAGATGAACTGCTGCAAGCCAGTCGGCAGGGCGTCGACGCGCTTTTGGACACGGTGCCTGAATCAGCAGACGGCCCCGACTGGTTCAACCTGATTGAACCACTCACGCGCCTGGAAAACAGACTCTACCGGGCCTGGAGCCCGGTGTCGCACCTCAACTCGGTGCTCAATAGCGACGCCCTGCGCGCAGCCCATACGGCCTGCCTTTCGAAGCTGTCGAATTACAACACAGAGATGGGGCAGAACGACCGCCTGTGCGACGCCTACAAGGCTATCGCGGCAAACGCCGACCAGTTGACCGCAGAGCAGCTCAAGGTGATCGACAATGCGCTGCGCGATTTTCGTCTCTCCGGAATTGATCTGCCCAGTGCTGATAAGGCACGCTTCAAGGCGATTAGCGAAGAGCTCTCTTCACTAGGCAGTACCTTTCAAAATAATGTGCTGGACGCAACAAACGCCTGGAGCAAGCTGCTGGATAACGCTGAGGCGTTGGCCGGACTTCCCGATTCGGCGCTGGACCTGGCGCGGCAAACGGCGGAACAGCGCGGCCAAAGCGGTTACCTGCTGACTCTGGATGCACCCTCGTATATGCCGGTCATGACCTACGCGGACGACGCCGCCCTGCGAGAAGAGTTGTATACAGCGTTCGGCACCCGGGCCAGTGACCAGGGCCCACAGGCCGGCGAATTCGATAACAGCGAAACCATGGCGCGCATTTTGGCCTTGCGCCATGAGCAAGCCTTACTGTTGGGCTTTAACAACTATGCGGAACGGTCGCTGGCGACCAAGATGGCGCGCAGCACCGATGAAGTGATGACGTTTCTGAATACCCTGGCTGAACGCTCGCGCGCGCAGGCGGAAGCTGAGATGGCAGATCTGCGTGAATTTGCCAGGGAGCATTATCAAGTTGCCGACTTGCAGCCCTGGGATATTGCCTATTACAGCGAAAAGCTGCGCCAACACCGGCACAATATTACTGAGGAGGAAGTGAAGCCCTATTTTCCATCTGATCGCGTGATCGCCGGCATGTTCGACGTGGTGAGTCGTTTGTTCGGCGTGCGTTTTAAGGAACGTCAGGACTTTGACAGCTATCACCCGGATGTCTGCTTCTACGAGATCGAAGATGCCGAGGGCAACACCCGCGCTCAGTTCTATCTCGATCTCTATGCCAGACAGGATAAGCGCGGTGGTGCTTGGATGGACGTGTGCCAGTCGCGCATGAAGCTCAGTGACGGTGAGCAAATCCCCGTCGCCTATATGACCTGCAACTTCACACCTTCTGTAGGCGGTAAGCCGGCGTTACTGACGCATCGAGAGGTGGAAACGCTTTTCCACGAGTTCGGGCATGGGCTGCACCACATGCTCACGCGCATTGATCATCCTGCTATATCTGGCATCAGCGGTGTGTCATGGGATGCGGTAGAACTGCCCTCGCAGTTTATGGAGAACTACTGCTGGGAGCGCGAAGCTCTGGATTTGTTCGCCGTGCATCACGAAACTGGCGAGCGCATTCCGGATGAGCTGTTTGAGCGCATGCTCGCCGCGAAAAATTTCCAGTCCGGCATGATGATGGTCCGCCAGTTGGAGTTTTCGCTGTTCGATTTCCGTATGCATTTGGAATACGACCCTCGCAATCCCAACCGGATTTATGAGGTGTTGGCAGACGTCCGCAGTCAGGTCGCGGTTATTGAGGCACCTGAATGGAACCGCTTCCCCCATGCATTTTCCCATGTGTTCGGTGGGGGCTACGCGGCGGGTTATTACAGCTACAAATGGGCAGAGGTGTTGTCCGCAGATGCGTTCTCACGCTTCGAAGAGGAGGGTGTATTCGATCCGCCCACGGGCGAGGCATTCCTGAGTAATATCCTGGAGCGCGGCGGTTCCGATGACGCCATGAATCTGTTTGTGGCGTTCAGGGGGCGAGAGCCAAAAGTCGACGCGCTGTTGCGGCACACGGGCATCGCCGCCTGAGGGATGGGCGCTGCTGCATAGTGATAGCAACCCTGGCTTCAGGCCGCGGGTCTCTCACTCTCCAGATCGTCACCAGGTGGCGTCTGTTCAGCATCGTCGGCGACGGCTTCCACCACCTCAAATACCTCCTGACTGGTTTTGGGCGCATCGGAAAAGGGCTCAAAATACTCCCGCTGGCTGGGATTCGCATAGGCGCGGAACCCACTCCAGAGGCTGAACGTGAGCAGTATGCCGCCGCTCATAACGAACAGGCCGTACGGAGACAGGTCCAGTGCCTTCGCGGTTATCAACGGTCCTATCACTGCGCCGGCGCTGTGTACCAGCAAAATTACGCTACCCACTTCTATAAGCCCCAGAGAGGTGTTGTCGTTGGCATGTGCGAGACACAGTGAATACAACGGAAATGTGGTGCCGCCGTACAGGAACATCGCGACATAAAGCCAGTTGGCGTCGCCGCCTGATGCGAGGCCTGCAACGGCCGCCAGTGTGCCCAGCAACCCCAGGCCTGCCAACACCCAGCGTCGGTCTATGCGATCAGACAACCGCCCAGCAGGCAGTTGAAGAAGCGCTCCGCCTAATATGGCCAGCGCCAGGAAGTAGCCGATTTGATGATCTTCGAGTGACAGTCGCTGCGCCACGACGGGGCCTAACACCCAGTAGCCAGAGGTCGTTAGACCTCCAGCAAAAGCGCCAACGACGGCGACGTGGGAGGCGCCAAAGACCTCACGCAGGCGAAATCGAGGCATAGGTATGGGTTGGGGCGCCTCACTGCGAGTGAGCCCTACGGGGATAGCGCCCAGGGTCAGTAGAATCGCGCCAATGAGGATGAGGTTCATCTGGGAGAGTGGTAAACCGGTAGCCAGCTGCCCGAGGCAGATGGCGGCAAGCGTCAGGAAGGTATACAGCGATAATATCTGCCCGCGGTTGTCGGCGGTGGTGCGGTCATTGAGCCAGCTTTCTATGACCATATACAGGCCCGCCATAGACAGGCCGGTAATCAGGCGTGCGCCGAACCAGGCAATGGGATGGGGCAACAGGACCAGTGCCAAAAATGCAGCCGTGGCCGCACTGGTCAGCACCGCGAATACCCGTATGTGGCCAACGTTCGCGACCAGACGAGGCACTACCAGACAGCCCATTACGAAGCCGAAGAAATAGGCCGAGCCCGTATAGCTAATGGTTTCGGCGGACCAGCCCAGTTTCGATGCCAGCAGCGGTGCCATGGTGAGTTGTACACCGTGACCCGCGAGCAGGATGATCAGCGATAAAAACAGCGCTAAAAGCGGCGCAAGGAGTCTGGTCATGGAGTGGTCACCGTCTAATGTCATCGCCCAGCGCGATGTTTGTGTCAGCAGCTAAAGATGCCGATTTGGCGGGCAGTCTAAGAGAATCGCCGCCTCGTGACACCCATAGAATCGCTGTAATAGGTTACATTTTGGTGCCGGCACGGCGCCAAGTCTCAAACAGAAAGGAGATTGGAATGCTTCGAGGAAAAATCCTGTCGACGAAAGGATCATTTCTGCGGTTTGTGCCTGCGTCGGTTTTGTTAGAGCAACCACGCTTTGAGCTGTTCAGTGACCCGCGGGTCCTGCAGCATTCTTAAATGGCCCACGCCGAAAAGTAGTCTGGTGTTTGAAGCTACAAACTGCAGTTCATGCTTTGGAACCGCATGCCGGCCCAACGCGCTGGTGGGGTGAACCAGACCATCCCCGCGTAGTTTCCCGGTGAGGGCACTCAGGCCATCGGGTTCGTCTACTTGATCACCTACATGTTCACCAACCTGATCACCTACATGCTCACCGACCTGATCACCAACACGATTAACTTCGTCAGCCTGATGGCCACGGGTGCCGGCGGAGTTTTGCGAGTGTTTGGGTTTCGACAACGTTACGGCAATCGCGTAATGCGTAATACCCTCGGGCAGGGGTGTGGACTGGCGAAAGTCTCCTGGTTCCTCGTGCGCATCGTGAGACTGCCAGTCTGCATCCTGCACATTGCCATGTCGCAGGTCGATGATGCCATTGCTGCGAATGCGACTCAGGGCGGCCAGCGGCGCGGAATAGGGACTCAGGGTTAAGCCCTTCTGTACCCAGTAGCCGCCTCTCTCCAGCACCGCGCCCTGATGCGGCGTGCCCACGTAAACCGCCTTGTCCACGAGGTCCAGCCATGCAAGCCCCTCGTGTTGCGCAATATGCAGGGCGCTGCGCGTCAGCAGCCCGCCCATGCTGAAACCGATAAAGCTGATGGACTCAATGGCTACCGGCCAGTGGGACAGCAGATCTGTTAGCTGATCACAGAATTCGCGACCGTTAGTTGAAACGTGCAGGCCGGAGTTGTAGGTAAGGTAAACCGGTGTGAAACCGCCCGCTTCGGCGACTGCCTCGACGTGGTTGCCGTCTTCGGTGTTCCAGGCGTGCAGGCTCATGCTGAGGCCATGGACTGCAATAAGCAGCTTGCCTGTGTAGGTCCTGGTGTTCGCCTGAGACGCTTCCGCAGTGCCGTCCGCAGTGCCTTCTGCAATGTTATCCGCAATGGTTTCAGCAAAGGGTCGCACCCGCAGCTGCATGGGAATAGCCAGTGGGTTGCCGCTGGTTTGCAGGTGATCGCCGCAGACGCCATTCAGTGCGGCGATAATAGCCTCGCGGTTTGGCCCGGGGGGCAAGACCTTGTCCAATTCGGGGGCCAGATAATTCAGCGCCCAATCCAGCGTGTTGCCGGTTCCACGTATGGCGCCCTGCACGGCGCGATAGATAAGCCCCGCGATACCGGGCGTATCGCCCGCGGGAAGCTGTCCCAGTGGCAATGGCAGTGACGCAATGTTGCGGTGCATATTGGCGACCACGCCGGTGATGCCGTATGCGGTATCAAAGGCGAGGCGACTGCTGCCTTGTAGCGTTTTGCCCGTTTCCATGGTTCAGCATCTCCTCGAGAGATAGAACGTGTGCCTCACGTCAGACTAGCGCATGCCGTTGCCGTTGCAACTTCATTATTTCGATCACTCGCAGTGCCATCTGGTAAATCATATACAATCCGGCTGATCCGCAGACACTAATTGGTCGAGCTACCGGGAGCACAAGCAATGCGCAGCGATGATAATGATAGGAATCTGGCGATCTTCAGCGATTTTGAGAATGTCGCACTCGGGGTAAAAGACGCCAATTATCCAAAATTCGATATTGGTCTGGTGCTTGAGCGGTTGCTCGTGAAAGGCAACGTTGTCGTGAAGAAGGCCTATTGTGACTGGGAGCGCTACAAAGAGTACAAGCCGGTCATGCACGAAGCGGCCTTTGAGCTTATCGAAATTCCCCATACCCGCCAATCGGGTAAGAACTCTGCCGACATCCGCATGGTCGTCGACGCGCTGGACCTGTGTTACACCAAAGACCATATCGACACTTTCGTCATTATCAGCGGCGACTCCGACTTTTCGCCGCTGGTGAGCAAACTGCGAGAAAACGCCAAACTCGTTATCGGCGTGGGGGTGAAAAACAGCACCTCGGATTTACTCATGAGCAACTGCGATGAGTTCCTGTTTTACGATGACCTGGTGAAGGAGGACACCTCCAAGCGGCGTAAGCGCAAACCGGCTGCGAAGAAGACAGGCACCAAAAAGCCCGCCGAAACGGCACCGACCAAGAAGCGAGAAAGCGACCAGAGAGACGAGGGTATTGAGCTGGTGATTGAAACCGCCGATGCCTTGATCAAGGAGCGTGGAGATAGTGTGTTTGGCTCTATGGTCAAGCAAACCCTGAAGCGTCGCCACCCGGGTTTTAGCGAATCCTATTACGGCTTTAAATCCTTTGGTGACCTGCTGGAAGAGGCGCAATCTCGAGGCATCCTGACCATGGAGCTGGACGAGCGCTCGGGCGGCTATGTTATCCGGTCGGTGTCACGGGACTAGGCGGCGCTCTGTCACCGGCAGCCGGCCGGCGCTCAACCCCCGTCTTCAGCTGGTGCCCCGGTGAAGGGCGCGTGACAGGCTGGAGACGACTGTACGCACCATCCGAGTGCACCAAGCTGGTACGCGACGGCCCGCCATTGCTCTGTCAAGTGGCATGGAGTTTGGTCCAGGCAAGCTAAACCATTGTTTTTAAAAGATTATCCTTCCTTGGCGTTAATGTTGCAAAGACTGACAGAAGCGCTGTCTGTCCGTCTGACCACAGTCCCCGGAGCGCGCTTGCTGCATTGCTAATAAGAGGCCGGCTTTATGCGCGAGGTAGATAACAAATACTTGTTCCTGCTCACCGTTTTTGTATCCGTGATATGCATTCTGAATGTCATAAGTGCCAAACTCAGTGATATCCCCCTGTGGCCCACCGTGGTGGGTGCCGGGATCATTTGCTATTGGATAACCTTCCCGATCACCGACGTCGTGTCGGAGGTGTACGGTAAGGACAATGCGCAGTTCATCGTGTGGATGGGGTTTGTTGCCAATGTGGTAGTAGTGTCCCTGTCGACTTGGGCGGTGGCCCTACCACCTGATGTGACCTATCCCCATCAGGAAGCCTTTGCCACCGTGTTAGGGGCTGTGCCGGTGATTGTGTTTGCCTCGGTATGCGCCTACCTGACCGCCCAGAGCCATGACGTGTGGGCCTATCACTTCTGGAAAAAGAAGACCGGTGGACGGCATATGTGGCTGCGCAATAACCTGAGCACCATGTCCTCGCAGCTTCTCGATTCCATCATATTCAACGGCATTGCGTTTTACATTTTCGGCAACTGGGACCTTGCAACGATGATTAGCGCCACTTTCGGCTACTGGATTTTGAAACTCTGCATAGCGGTTATCGATACCCCGCTGGTGTATCTATTGCATTACTGGCTAACCGGGCACTGGTCGCCCGCTCGAGCCGCCAAGGCGGAATTAGGCACTGCCGCACCGGCTGGAGGGACCCTCAGTAATGCAGAAAACGCTTAAAGACTGCATCGTCCTGGCGGGGCCGGCACTGACGCCGTATCACTGCGCGCGTTTGGTGATCGACGGTGATGTGATCACTGCGATGGAGACCACCGAGCCGGTTACGGCTATTGATGAAGGCGCTCTGGTCGTAATGCCTGGCATGTACAACAGCCACACACATATGGGTGACAGTTTTTTGCCGGATGGCGCCACCGGCCTGACTTTGGAGGAGGGGTTCTTTCGGCCTCACGGCATGAAGTACAGGGAACTCGCCAGGTTCAAACGCGAGGACCATCTAGCCTGTCTATGCGAAACGCTGCAGTACATGGCGCGCACCGGCACCGTAGGCCATTTGGATTTTCGCGAGCAGGGGGCCTATGGCGCTGAACTGCTGCGGGAGGCGGCGGAACACACGGGCATCGACTCAATCATTCTCGGCCAGTTTGATGGCGTGCCCTTCGATGAGCAGGCACTGGACGCCGATTCAGGCAGCCTGCCCGAGGCGTTTTTGGCAGAGTTAGAGGCCGTGCTTGATGCGGCAGATGGCTTTAGCGAGAGCACCATGAACGACCTGACCAGCGAGGCCTGGCGAGAGATTCGCGGCATCACCGACAGTCGGCAGAAGCTGCGCGCCATTCACTGCCTGGAAAACGAAGGCTATCGCGACAACAGCCTGAGGATTGCTGGCGTGGGTGATCTGCAGCGAGCGCTGGAGCTATACGATCCCCATCTGATTGTGCATATGACCGTCGCCAATGGGGATGAAATCGCGCAGTTAGCGAGCAGCGGTGTGACCGCTGTGCTCAACCCGCGGGCGAACGCAAATCTGGGTTTGCCGCTGCCTCCCGTCGCGGCACTTATGAACAGCGGCGCCAATTTGCTGCTGGGCACGGACAACGGGCTGTTGAATAGCCCCAACCTGTTTGCCGAGCTGGATTTCACTTACAAGCTTGCCAAAAGCCAGGGAGGAGATCCCAAGGAGCCGGACCCGTATGCCGTGTTGCGTATGGCGACCAGCAATATTGGGAGCGTATTGGGCGAGCAGCGCTGTGGCTATCTGGAGTCCGGCCGGGCCGCCAGCTTTGTCGTACTCAACTTTCACCAGACCCATCTCAAACGCAGTCGCCATCTAGGCGCCAGTATTCTTACCCGGGTGACGCCGGAGGATATACTGGCGACCTACCGCTGCGGACGACCGCTCTATGAAGCTGACTCGTTCGCACAAGCCTGGAGCTGAAGCCAAGGGAGGCCTAAACCATGTCTGACGCGTCAACACCTCAAGACGGTACCGCGCTGGGTCCGAATCCGCGTAACCACTGGCGCGTCAGCGCAGAGCACGCGGATCTGACGCGGCCCGCGATTGCGCCAATACCGATTAGCCTTGAGGCACAGCCAAAGCCCATCACTGTCGATGCTGCCCGCAGCGCCTTAATTGTCGTGGACATGCAAAACGACTTTTGCCATGCGGATGGTTGGCTGGCGAGTATCGGTGTGGATGTCTCGCCGGCACGAACGGCGATCCACGCTATCAGTACGTTGCTGCCGGCAGCGCGTGCGCAGGCCATACCGATCATTTGGTTGAACTGGGGCAATCGCCCGGACCTTGCCAACATCTCGCCCGCGCTGCAGCACGTCTACGATGGCGACGGAGCCGGAGAGGGGCTCGGTGCCGAGCAGGGGCCGCGTCATGCCCCCGTGCTGGAGCATGGCTCCTGGTCCGCGCAGGTGGTGGACGAACTCAGCATCGAGCCCGGGGATATACGCGTTGATAAGTATCGAATGAGCGGCTTCTGGGACACGCCGCTGGACGCGATCCTTAGAAACCTGCGCGTGGACACCCTGTTTTTCTGCGGCGTAAATGCCGATCAGTGTGTGCTGCACACGCTCGCGGATGGCAATTTCCTCGGCTATGACACTATTCTGGTCGAGCAGGCCACCGCCACAACATCACCGGCATTCTGCATGGAGGCGACTCTGTATAACGTGCGCCAGATATTTGGTTTTACCGTTGACGAAGCCGTTCTGCGAGCGTCACTGAACAGTGTCAAGGAGGTCTGAGTCCATGCCTATACTGCCCAGCGTCATGCACCCGGAACAGCTTCAAGGTAAGCGAATTAGTCCTGAAGACACCAATTATTTTGCACTGTTGGTAGATCCTGTCATCACGGAGCCGGAGTGTGTGGTTGTCATCGAGATCTATGAACCCAGAGGCGCAACCCCGCCCAACGCGCACCAGCACGCATACGAGTTTTTCTATGTGCTCAGCGGCCGGGGGCGTGCGCTGTCGGGCGACGTGGAGATCGCCCTGTCTGCCGGCGATTTCTTGACCGTACCGCCGGGGCAGGAACACATTGTCGAGAATTTGACCGATGAGAAACTCTACGTGCTGTGCATCATGCAGCCCAACGAAGGCTTTGCCGAGCTGATCAGAGCCGGAGAGGATGTGGCGTTCACAGAAGAAGACCTGGCGGTTTTGCGCGGATAAACCGCGGTCTATTTATCGCTGTCCAGTATCGGTATCGGCATTAATACAGGCCGAGTGGTTGCTGGCAACATGGGCTCCATGAGCAGTTTCTGGCTCTGAGCAGTGACGTTGAAGACGGCTTGTACGCCACCTATGTCCAGCGCTGCCAACAGTTTATCTCGTCGCCACCACCAGTTGACTGGGACGGTACCTTTGTTTTCCAACGCAAATAACCCGAGTCTCGAGAGCAATCAGGCTGGTTGGGGAGGCTGCGGCGCTTACGCCTTGCAGCCTTCAAGAATTGGCTCTATCCAGGGCTTGTGCTCGCGAATTTCATCTTGCGTCAGCCCGGTAAGTTCGTAAGGCAGCACCAGCCAATCATCGGTTTTATGCAGGTAAAAATCTGGCTCGCGTCCGGTTCGATTATGATCGGGCTTG
Organism: Cellvibrionales bacterium; assembly: GCA_043585095.1. Taxonomy (GTDB): domain Bacteria; phylum Pseudomonadota; class Gammaproteobacteria; order Pseudomonadales; family Halieaceae; genus JANQIO01. Next base: position 2,416,282 of record CP121321.1, on the reverse strand, counting down.
AAGTAGGGTGCTGCGATTCGCACTTCCGCAGGCATATTGCGCTTGGATTTGGATTCCAGTCGATTCAATACCGCCTGAATGTTGTGTCCGCTGCTGAACACGTCATCGACGATCAGCAGGGGATTATCGTGGTCCAGATTTTCGAAGAGATACTGCAAACCGTGCACACGGATGCCTTCCGGGCTATCAACGCGCTGCAAGTAGTCATCCACACCGCGATAGGAAGTACGGATAGCGATATGGTCCGTTTCGACGCCCAGATACTGCAGGCATTCCTGCACGTAAATGCCAACGGTGGCGCCACCTCGCCACACGGCAGCGATGAAGTCCGGGCGAAAGCCACTCTCATAAATCTGCACGGCAAGCCGATAGCCGTCGAGCAGCAGCGACTCCTCGCTTATAAATTGTTTCGTGGTTGCTACGCTTGCCATGCTGGTGTCACTCGTCACCCGGATGTTTTAATACGAAAACGGCAGTGTAACTGAATCTCCTGCATCGAATCCGCACTTAATGCGAAAGACAAAGCGAAAAATAGGGCGAACAAAAGTGAGCGACAACACGTGAGCGAAAAACTGTACCTGTCAGCACAAGCGTTGCTTGAGGATTCCTACCGTCTGGGCGCCAAAGTGTTGGCCAGCGGATTTCGACCCACGATGATGATTGCCATCTGGCGGGGCGGAACCCCAATCGGCATCGCAGTGCAGGAGCTGCTCGCTTACGAGGGTGTGGAGACAGACCACATTGCCATTCGCACGTCATCCTATGACAGCGGCATCGATGGCCGTCGCAGTGAAATACGCATTCACGGTATGAATTACCTGATTAAAAATGTGCGGCACGAAGACAAACTGCTGATCGTCGACGACGTGTTCGATACCGGAAATACCATCGATGCAGTGATTCGCTATCTGGAAAGAAAGGCGCGTCTTAACACCCCTGGCGACATCCGCGTCGCGGTGCCGTATTACAAGCCCTCACGAAACCAGACCACACGTACTCCGGATTACTATCTCCATGAGACCAGCGAATGGATTAAGTATCCGCATTCGCTCGAGGGCCTGACCAGCGATGAGATCAGGCAGCATCGGCCGGAACTTGCCGAGATTCTGGGCGCTCACCTTAAGAATGACTGATATCACCCGCATCCTATGATTCAGGTTCTTTCGCCTGATGCCGCCCATGCGGCAACCGCTCGAGCACTGCTCGACGATGGCGGCGTGATTGTCCGCGACGTGATAGACGCGGCGTTGATAGAGACAATCAATACACAGCTACGGCCCCACTATGATGCCGAGGGCGATCGCTTCGAGAATGATTTCAACGGCTACCGCACCCTGCGCCTGAGCGGTATTTTGGGTCTGTCTCGCGCCTCGGCCGACCTCATTGCGCATCCCCTGGTGTTGGCGATGGCCGATGCGGTGCTTTTGCGCCACTGCGACAACTACCGCATCGGCAGCACAACGGCGATCGAAATCCAGCCAGGTGAGGGCGATCAGGAACTGCATCGGGATGATGATATGTATCCTTTGCGCATCCCCGGCGTGGAGTTTCAGATTTCTGCGATGTGGGCCCTGGATGATTTCACTAAAGAGAATGGCGCCACCCGCGTGGTGCCGGGCAGCCAGGACTTGCGCGATATCGACACTATTACAGAAGCTGAAGTCGAACAGGCGGTCATGGAGAAAGGGTCCGTGCTGTTTTATTTAGGCGCAACCGTGCATGGCGGCGGCAACAACAAAACAGACAAGCCCCGCGCTGGGCTGATCAATACCTACGCTTTAGGCTGGCTGCGGCAGGAGGAAAACCAGTACCTCGCCGTCCCAAGAGAGATAGCCGACAGCTACCCTGAGCACATCCGGCGACTCATGGGCTATCAATCCCACGGCGTGCTGGGTGTGTTTCCAGACGACCCGGACGGGAACTGGTATGACTCTTAGTGGAGGAGAGGCATGTAGCTTACAGTGGCTCCCCTCTCGACAGCTTACACTTGATCTAAATCTTACTAATTAGAGAAATAGGGTCAGAGTAAATTTTTTGCATGAGGTTTAGCCCGCTGGCTAATTCTAGAGAGTAAAAGTTACCTTGATCTTGTTCAGGCGACTTCATTCAGTCGGCCTTTATCTGTTCAAACCCATTTAGTCGAACTTATTTAGACGATGAGGGAGGTGGTATGGCTAACACCATAAACAGCAATCTTCGCATCAATATGACGGGCACAGAGACTGACCCGAGGCTGGCATCCATGCGCTACCAGGCGGCTATCGATATGGCGGCCTATGCCGACCAGCACGGCTTTGCGACTGTTAATGTTGAGGAGCACCATTGTGCGGAGAACGGCTGGCTGCCCTCGCCTATGACCATGGCGGCCGCCATAGCCGCGCGCACGGAGCGCTGTGGGATTGGGGTAATGGCGCTGCTGGTAACGCTTTACGATCCGGTTCGACTGGCAGAGGACATCGCCGTGATAGATCTGTTAAGCCAAGGCAGGCTCAGTTTTATCGCTGGCATGGGTTACCGCGAGCTGGAATTTCACGCATTGGATAAGCCCTACGCCGAGCGTGGTGGCTGGATGGACCACGTGCTGGATACCTTGCTGCTGGCTTGGCAGGGTGAACCTTTTGAGTACCGTGGCCAGACCATACGGGTTACGCCGCAGCCCTATACGCGGCCTCATCCGCCGTTTTTGGTGGGCGGGATGAGCCGTCCTGCTGTGCGGCGTGCCGCCAGTCGCGGGCTGCCCTTTGCGCCACCGGTTGCCATGCCTGACTTGGAAGCCTATTACTACGAAGAGTTGGCTCGACATGGCTTTGAAGCGGGTTTCGAGGGAGGCTACGTGTACTCGCCTCCTGCCGACTTTTCCATTCTGTTTATTGATGAGAACCCAGAGCGCGCGTGGAAGGAGTTGGGCGACTATTTTCTCTGCGAAGCGACTGAATACAGCAGCTGGCGCGCATCGGGTCTCAACCGGCCTTTTGAAGTGGCGGCAGACAGCGTGGCTGCCCTGCGTGAGTCTGGTCAGTACGAAATCATCACGCCCGAGGAGTGCGTGGCTCGCCACCGCGCAGATCCAGCGTTTTTTGCCACCATACATCCGCTGATCGGTGGCATGCCTCTGGAGCGCGCCTGGGAATGCTTAAGGCTCTATGCGGAAGACGTATTACCCGCGGTTTCGCGGGCTTAGCGCAGTCATAAAGGATAAATCGGGCCAGAGTAACTTTATGCTCAGGTACTCAACCTTGCGGCGATAGCCATACCGAAAAGTTACTCTGACCCCATTTGAGATTTACGCGTCGGGAGCCTTTGCGCTGAGAACACCCGATGCTGGATGCGCCAGCCCGCGCTGGTCCTCACCGCACTGTCATAGTACGAGCCATAGAACACCCTGTGGCCAGCACCTTCCGGGGTGTCGATAGGAAATACGCCACGGCTAAAAAGCCTGGCGCCCTGAGCGTCTTCTGCAACATGAACGTTGGTAATCAAATGCGCCAGGGGGTGTCTGCCTTCTTCATCCATGTAACGAACGATCTCTGGCAGTCCTGTCAGGGTCACCAGCTTGACCACCTCAAACACGGCATCCTCTGTGAAGATGTCTCCCAGCGCCGTCCAATCGCGATCATCAATAATATCGCCGTAGCGATGGGCCAGGGTTTGCAGGTCTAAACGGTCTTCAAGTGAGAGAGGCATAAGCGGCTCTTTTTCTCCGTCCGATCTAGCTTGGGATGTTCACGCCTTCGTAAAGCACAGGATACTGGGGCATGTCTGGTTTCTCGATGGTTCGCAGCGCCAGTTTACTGCGCCAACCGTTTAAAGCTCCTCTTCTGCAAAGCGACTTACTTGTGCAGTAATGCGGGCCCACTCTTCGGCGTGACGAGTGAGATCGACGCGCGTTGCGATGCCATCGCGCGCAACAATCTCGCCATTGACGACTGTGAGCCTGACGTCTCCCGGGTAAGCCTGTAAAACCAGAGCCGCGTAGGGATCGTAAACGGGCTGCATATTAGGTCGCTCAGTGCCTACCACGACAATGTCAGCGAGCTTGCCCAGCTCCAGAGAACCCAAGTCGTCTTCCCTGTCCAGGGCCAGTGCACCACCCATCGTCACCATCCGCACCAACTCAAAAGGCGTAAAACGGATCGAGTCATTCCCACGGGTGCGCGCAACCAGTGCCGCCTGACGCATGGGCCCCAGCATATCCATTTGATTACCGCTCATTGGCCCGTCGGTGCCCAGGCCAATATCGAGGCCTTGCTGATACATCTCCCATGCGGGTGAGAGACCCAGGGCTCCTTTGGAATTGGAGATCGGGTTGTGCCCCACACCGACATCCGCCTGTTGCAATAGCGCCATATCGGCATCATCGACATGGATCATGTGGGCGGCCACCAGCCGGTCGACCAAAATGTCGCTGCGTTGCAGGTGATCAATCACCGAAGTGGCTGCAGGTGCTTCCTTAAACGCCGACGCGATTCGCGCTGATTCGTCGGGAAGTTCAGCGACATGCATAAGAATAGGCACATCGTACCGGTCGGCCAGATCGCGTGCCTTGCGCAGATATTCAGGAGACACCGTATAGGGCGCGTGCGGTGCGACCGCAGGTGTGATCAAAGGGTCGTTTTTGTATTGTTTGATGAAGCGCTCTGCATACGCAAGACCCTCTTCCGGGGTTGCTGCATCCACTACCGGAAAACCGATGACCGTTTCGCCGAGCACGCCCCGTATTCCCACCTCTTTGACCGCCACGGCGACTTCGTCTTCGTGGTAGTACATGTCGGTGACTGTGGTTACACCGGCTACCGCTGATTCAATCGCTGCCTGACGGGCACCGATGCGAATCAGGTCGCGGCCGAGCAAGGCTTTCTCCAGCGGGAAGAAAAAATCATACAGTCGATTTCGTACGCCGCCCTCACCCAGGCCGCGAAACGCCACCATGGGCAGGTGGTTGTGCAAGTTGATCATGCCGGGCATGACGATGCCGCCCTCTGCATCGATGGTGTTTGCAGCCTGATAGCGGTCCAAAAGCTCTGCGCCGCCGACTGCCAAGATACGGTCGTCGTCGACCACAACAACGCCGTCCTGTATGACCGTGGCGCCCTTGTCCATGGTGAGCACGTGCCCGTTGTGTATCAGCAGGCTGGCGGACTCCGGCGCCGCCAAAGCGGCGTTAGCTGCCCATAGCCACAGGGTCAGGGCCATGGTCATTGGGAGAGTCAGTCGAGTTCGTACCGTCATGCGTCGCTCCATACTGGATTTAATAAGACTTCGGTTAGTGGGGGCAGGGTTAATGGGGTCAGATTAACTTTTCTAACTGGATTTTGCCGCACCGTCGAGTGCAACAGGAGAAAAGTTACTCTGACCCGCTTTATTTCTAGCTCAGTTAAGTAGGGTGAGGGAAACTTTTTGGTTTAGCTTTTTGCCGCGTTTTAGAATTCGAGGGGTGAGTTCCGTGGGGCAGGTTAGTTGATGCGGCTGGGGTGGAATCAGCGACAGTGATTGGAATGAAAGCAGTAGCCTGTCCCCGAAATACGCCTTCCAAAGTATGAAGACCAAAAAACACAGGGCTAAAAACATATAGAGGCGAAAGCGTTATTGCAGGCCGTCGTTCACTCTAATGTGCTGATATATCTATATTTAAAAAATTGAGAAAGAATATGAAGTACTTTAATATATATAGCTCTATGTAATAGCGCCGCAATGGCGCATTACTCTTTCTTTCCCGACTGCAAGGAAATAGTCAGCGCCATGTGTGGTATCTGCGGCGAGATTCGCTTCGACGATTTGCCGGTGAACGCCCAGCAATTGAAGGATATGACGGCCCATATGGCGTCGCGGGGCCCCGACGATGAGGGCGTGTATCTGCGCCGCAATCTGGGTTTCGGTCACCGACGCCTGCGCGTAATGGATCTGGCCGCCTCGTCTGAGCAGCCGATGATTGATGCCACCCTGGGTCTCGGCCTGGTTTTCAACGGTGCTATCTACAACTACCCGGGACTCCGTGACGAGCTGATTGCATTGGGGTATCAGTTCTTTTCCTCCGGCGACACCGAAGTCGTGCTGAAGGCCTACCACGCCTGGGGTGAGAATTGCGTGCAGCGCTTTGAGGGCATGTTTGCGTTTGCCGTATGGGAGCGCGATAGCGGCAAAGTCTTTCTGGCGCGAGACCGGCTGGGCATCAAGCCTCTCTATTACACATGCGATGCCAGCCGGTTCCGGTTTGCTTCCAGCCTTCCGGCGCTGCTGGCGGGCGGGGATATCGACCGCGAGCTGGATGTCAGCGCAATGAATTTCTACATGAGCTTTCATTCCGTCGTACCCCCCGAGCACACCATGCTGCGCTCGGTTAAAAAGCTGCGCCCCGGCACCACCATGACGCTTCACCCCGACGGCAGCAACACAGAGAGGCGCTACTGGACCCTGTCTTTCGAGCGCAGCGCCGACGAGGTTGCCAGAGGCTTCGAGGAATGGCGTGAAGGACTGCTGGGTGAACTGCGCAGCGCTGTGCATAAGCGACAGCTGGCTGCGGTAGACGTTGGCGTGCTGCTGTCTGGCGGCGTTGATTCCAGTTTGCTGGTAGGGCTGATGGCAGAGGCCGGCACGGAAAACCTGCATACCTTCTCCGTCGGCTTTGAGTCCGTGGGTGGCGAGAAAGGGGACGAATTTGAGTATTCCGACACCGTTGCGGCGGAGTTTGGTACACATCACCACAAGATTGAGGTGTCCTCAGCGGAATTGTTGTCAGAGCTGCCCGCGGCGATTCGAGACATGTCAGAGCCCATGGTCAGTCACGACTGCATCGGCTTTTATCTGCTGTCCCGAGAGGTGTCGAAACACTGTCGGGCGGTACAAAGCGGGCAGGGGGCTGACGAGGTTTTTGGCGGCTACCACTGGTATCCGCCCATGGTGGCCAGCAAGCAGCCCTTTGACGATTACCGTAAGGCCTTCTTTGACCGGGATTATGCGGAATACTGCCGCACCATCACGCCAGACTTTGCCCAGGGTGATGTCGCCGGTGACTTTGTAAAAGCACACTTTAACGCAGCCGGTGCCGACGACCCGGTAGATAAGGCGTTGCGTCTGGATACCACGGTGATGCTGGTCGACGATCCGGTCAAACGCGTAGACAACATGACCATGGCCTGGGGCCTGGAGGCGCGGGTTCCCTTCCTCGATCACCAGCTGGTGGAATACGCCGCGCGCATCCCGCAGCAGCACAAGCTCGGTGATGGCGGCAAACAGGTGCTGAAAGAGGCCGCGCGCTCGGTTATACCCGCTGCAGTCATTGACAGGCCCAAGGGATACTTCCCGGTACCGGCGCTGAAATACCTGCAGGGCTCACTGCTTGACTACGTGCGCGATGCCCTGCTGAGCGATACCGCGAGACAGCGCAATCTGTACAACACGGAATATGTCGAGACTCTGCTGGCGGCGCCTCAAGATCACATCACCCCTTTGCGTGGTTCCAAGCTGTGGCAGCTCGGTCTGCTGGAGCTGTGGCTTCAGGCACAGGGCATTTAGTAGCGAACGGATGGAGTAAGCCCATGCGTTTTACCGACCAACCGCCATCCTATGAGCACCTGCGCTCCCTGTCGGGGCCGGATGATACGGATGGCGTGCGTGAGGATGCGACTATCCTGTGTGGCTGGGGTCGCGTCATCATGGGCCACAGCTTCAGCGACCCGCAGGCGATAGCTGAACAAATGCTGCAGGAGCGACCGGGCAAGCGCGACATCGCCATGTATGTGTCCGACCCGCACCTGGTGCTGGCGGCGGCGCCCCAGACCCTGTTTCTGGACCCATCTGACACCTACCGCCTGGATCTGGAACCCGGCATTGCCGGCGACGGTCTTGAGGGTCTGAGCATTGCTCGTGTTTCCAGCCGAGCGCAGGCGGAAGCCGTCAACGCCCTGTATTTGAAGCGGGACATGGTGCCCACTGACCCCGAACATGTCTGGGCAACCCGTGATCACGAAGATCTGGTGTACCTGGTCGCAGTGGAAGAAGCCAGCGGCACCGTGGTCGGCACGGTTATGGGTATCAACCACGGCGCCCTGTTCAATGACCCCTCGCGCGGCTCAAGCCTGTGGTGCCTGTCGGTGGACCCCCAGGCCAGTCGCCCCGGCATTGGGGAGCTGCTGGTGCGGTCGCTGGCGGCCTACTTCCAGGTGCGTGATTGCGCTTACATGGACCTGTCTGTACTGCATAACAACGAAGGCGCAAAACTTCTGTACAAAAAACTGGGCTTTCGCCAGGTGCACACCTTTGCTGTCAAGAACAAGAATGCCTACAACGAGAACCTGTTCCTGGGGCCTGAGCTGGAAGAAAACCTGAACCCCTATGCCAAGATCATTGTCGATGAGGCCCGGGCCAGGGGTATCGCGGTTGATGTGCTGCACGCTGAAGAGGGCTATTTCAGGTTAAGCCGCGGCGGCAAGAGCATAGACTGCCGAGAGTCTCTGTCTGACCTCACCTCGGCCGTGGCCATGAGCCGCTGTGAGGACAAACTCATCACGCACCGCTGGCTTAATAAGGCGGATTTGAACACCCCGGCTTACAGCGTTGCCGGGCGCACCGACGCCAATGTGGCCTTCCTCGAGCGGCACGGCAGCATTGTCGTCAAGCCGACGGTGGGCGAGCAGGGTAATGGCATCACCGTGGGTGTGCGTACCGCTAGAGAGCTGGAGGCGGCGCTACAGGAGGCGAAAAAGCACCACGAGCGCGTGCTGCTGGAATCTTTCCACGAGGGTCAGGACCTGCGGGTGGTGGTAATTGGTTACGAGGTGGTCGCTGCCGCCGTCAGACGGCCACCTCAGGTGGTTGGCGATGGCGAGACCCCAATTCGGGAGTTAATCGAGAAGCTGAGTCGGCGGCGTAGCGCGTCCTCGGCGGGTGAAAGCAGTATTCCTATCGACAACGACACTCACGCCTGTCTGGCCGGGCAGCAGCTTGACCTGGACAGCGTTCCCGCCGAGGGTGAGCGCGTGCGGGTGCGCAGGACAGCCAATTTCCATACCGGTGGTACCATCCACGACGTGACTGCAGAACTGCATCCTGCGATCTGGGCCGCGGCCGAGCGTGCGGCAAAGCATCTGGATATTCCGGTGGTCGGCCTGGATTTCATCGTCGAGTCTGTGGACAGCCCGGACTACGTGATAATAGAAGCGAACGAGCGCGTGGGGTTGGCAAATCACGAACCGCAGCCCACTGCTGAGCGGTTCGTGGACCTGCTGTTCCCCATGTCGGCCAGGGCCGGCGGTAAAACCCGAGAGGAAAACAATGCTTGATCGAGAAGCCTTGCGTGACACCCTGTTGGAGCTGTTGGCCATACCGTCGCCCAGTGGCTTTACTGACGAAATTATTCGCTACATCGGCGGCCGGCTTTCGGATATGGGTGTGGAGTACGACATAACCCGGCGCGGCACTGTGCGCGCGCGTCTGGCTGGCAAGGCGGGCGACAGCGAACCGGCCCAGGCAATTGTTTGTCACGTCGATACCATTGGCGCGATGGTGCGTTCTGTGAAGTCCACCGGGCGCATGCTGGTGGTGCCTATTGGTTACTGGAGCAGTCGCTTTGCCGAGGGCGCCCGGGTCACGCTGTTTTCCGAACACAAAGCCTACCGTGGCACGCTGTTGCCTGACGTCGACTGGGGGGTGTCCCGTGACGCAGGCGTCGATGAAGCTCCGGCCGGCTGGGAACGCATCGAGCTGCGGCTGGACGAACCGGTGACCAGCCCCGACATGGTCGCAGAACTGGGTATAGATGTCGGTGATTTTATTGCACTGGACACCCAGGCCGAGGTGCTGGACAACGGGTTTATCGTGGGTCGCAATCTGGACAACAAGGCGGGCGCGGCGGCGGTTCTGGAAACTATCCGGCACGTTGTTAGCCAGGGCCTGCAGCCCTCTCGCGACACCTATTTTCTGTTCACAGTCACGGAAACCGTAGGCTCCGGCGCGGGTAGCGCAATCCTGCCGGAGGTCAGCGAACTGGTAACCGTGGACTTTGCCGCCGAGCCCTGGGCCGAACGCAGTCCCTTCGAACACCTCACGATTGCCTCTGGGGATGCCGCCGGCCCCTATGACTGGCACTTGACCTCACATCTAAATGAGCTGGCGGAGGAGCAGGGTATTCCGTTTGAGCGCCGTGTGCTGCCAGCGCATCACAGTGACGCCGCGGCGGCGCTGGCCGCCGGTCACGACGTGCGAACTGCCGTGATTGCTTATGCGGCGGATGCCTCTCACAGCATGGAGCGGACGCACTTCGGCAGCCTGGATAATCTTGCCAGCCTACTGACCTGCTATATGCAAAGCGCGCCCACCTTTGCCCACGACACCATGACAACGACGGTATCGGACTTCAGTCGCCAGATAGACGCCGATAACTTGCCGGATGGCGCAAAGCAGGTGCCCCGTTCCGCCGAGGTGATAAAGCGCAACCGATGAGCAGCAAGTTGCTAGCCCTGGATCAGGGGTTCATGGACGAAAGCCTGGCGGACATGCTGGCGGTGCCCAGCCCCACTGGTTTCACCGATGAGCTGGTGCGCTATATCTGCTCGCGGCTGGATTTGATCGATGTGCCCTATACGCTGAGTCGCCGTGGCACCGTCACCGCCACCTTGACCGGTCAGCACAGCGACCGCTCGCGCGCGGTGGCCAACCACCTCGACACCATTGGCGCGACGGTCAGCAAGATACTCGACAACGGTCGTCTGGGCCTGCAGCCAGTGGGCAGCTGGTCCAGCCGCTTCGCTGAGGGCGGCCGCGTCACGGTCTTTTCCCGTGGCAGCACCTACCGCGGACAGGTATTGCCCCTGCTGGCCTCGGGTCATGCTTTTAACGAAAAAATTGATCAGCTGCCAGTGGGCTGGGACCAGGTGGAGTTGCGCATCAACGAGCCGGTGCACAGCGCCGCAGATACCCGGGCACTCGGAATCAGTGAGGGTGATTTTGTCGCCTTTGACTCAGACCCGGAATGGGACCCCTCAGGCTACATATCGGCTCGGCACCTGGACAATAAAGCGGGTGCGGCCGCGGCGCTCACCGCGCTGAAGGCGATCACCGAAAATGGCATCACGCCCCACGTAGATTTCCAGGTGATGTTTACCGTTACGGAAGAAGTCGGCACCGGCGCAGGCACATCGCTTGACCCGCGGGTAGCGGAATTTGTGGGTATTGATATTGGTCCGGTTGCACCCGGACAGAACGCACGGGAAACAGGCGTTACGCTGTGCGCACAGGACACCAGCGGCCCATTTGATCGGTTGCTGACACGCAAGTTACGCAACCTGTGCCGCGAGCACGGTGTTGGCTGTCAGACCGATGTTTTTCGTTACTATTATTCGGACGCTAACTCGGCAATTGTTGCCGGTCACGATGTCCGCCACGCGCTGATCACCTTTGGTACCGACGCGACCCACGGTTACGAGCGCACCCATCGAGACAGTCTGCAAAGTGTAGCGGCCCTGCTGTGCGTCTATGCCCAGTCAGAGCTGTTGGAAGACAGCGTCGCACAGTTGGCGGCGGATTAAGCTGGCGAGACCCGGCAGTGCCTTCCCTGCCCGCTATAGCCCCGCCATAGCAACAAACGCCAGCGCCACGCCCATCAGGCTTTCCCCGGCCACCAGCCCCGCCGCCGCGACCATGAGGAAGGCGCCGGCAAGCAGCGGGTAGCGGCGACAAATTAGCCAGGCCAACGCGGCGCCATAAAACATGCCCAGCGATGTACTGGCGGGAATCACAAATGCCAGCCCCATGGCGCTGGCCCGGGGCAGCCAGCGCTGGATGGACTCGTCACATAGCATGTCGGCAACCCCTAGTACCAAACCCAGCAGACCGCCGACCACCAGTGCAGCCATCGCATAGGGTGGCAGCTGATCAAGCCCCTGGGTGTAGACCTCGGCCACTGCTGCCCAGGTCGCCACCGCCGGCGCGGGCCACTCCTGGGTCAATAGCATGCCGTTCGGATCCGGTATCAGAGCCAGATACACCAGAGAGCCGACGATGCTGCCGGTGGCAATGCCCAGGCATTGGGCGATCACCTGTTTCTGCGGCGATGCACCGACTTCAGCGCCGGCTTTGAAGTCATTGAGCAGGTCGGCGCATTGGCCTGCCGCACCGCCTGCGACATTGGCGGTCATCAGGTTGGTAGTGGCCTGTCCCGGCGCGATCAGGGCAAAGCTGAGCTGCGATAGTTTGCCGGTGGCGCCTATGGGCGGAATGCCGGTCTCGCCGACAACACGGCCTACCACCGCGGCCAGAAAGAATGCCATGGGCAGGGATAGCAGGGCGGGCAGCCAGCCAATGCCCATTACTGTGATCTGTAAAGTCACCACCAGTGCTCCCGCGGCCAGCAAGGCGGTCAGCCGCACAGCTCGATAACCGTCTGCTTCTGCAGCCTGTATGGACACTTTGCGACGACGGCGTTGATACAGCCCCGCCGCAAGACTGCTGAGCGCGGACACCACCATCAACGCGACCCCGGGCCACAATAGCCATTCCACCAGCGGCAGAAAGTGTGAGGGTGCATCGGCGTCTACCGCGACAATGCCGTGGTTGATCAACAGCGGTCCCAGCAGCCCCCAGGCTACCAGTGCCCCCAACAGCAGTGATAACCCCGCACGCAGGCCGATGATGGCACCAAAACCCACCAGCAGCAGCGACGGGTCAAACACGAAAGTCAGCTTGGCCGCCTGGCCGCTGACGGAAAAGCGGGGAATCGTCCACACCAAGGCGTCCAGCAGTTTCACTGCCGCCGACAGGACTGCGGCGGACAACAGCAGGCGCACGCGCTGCAGGGCTTTTTCACCCTGGCTAAACAATTCGCGCATGGTTTCCGCCGCCACCGCGCCGGCGGGGTAGGCCAGGCCGGAACGGTACAGCAGCGGCGTGCGCAGATACCAGGCTACCCAGACACCGTAAAAGCTTACGGCAAACACCCAGGCGATCAGCGGCAGGGGCGCCAGAGTGATGCCAGATACCAGTGCCAGCGCGGGAATGGGCGCCACCAGCCCGCCAGAGATGATGGACGCAGCGGAGGAGGCCGAGGTTTGCGAAATATTACTCTCGAGAATATCCCAGCGTCGTTGTCCGGTAATCAGCACGCGCCAAAGCAGATAACCCAGCAAAAGGGCCGTTACCGACATATTGAATGACCAGCCGATTTTCAGGCCAGAATAAACGTTGCAGGGTGTCAGCAGAGCGCCCAGCACAATGCCGGTGGTCAGGCTGCGAACAGTGAGTTCTGCGGGGGCGGAGGGCGATTCGCTGGCGGCTTCCATGCTTTGCAAGTATCGCACGCGCCGCTGTCCATTTCACTTCGATAGCTCTTCAGGCCGCGCAGAGTGAGGTTTTTGAGACGTAAAACCCACTGTTCTCGCCAGGCTGATGTCTGGCCAGGGTTGTCCGCGTCTGGAATAGACCGCCGGTTAAAACTGGTGTACCGCAGGCGTGGCCTTGCCGGGTGCGGGGTGCAAGACTAGAAGCTCTACTTACGCAAGCAATGAGATCTAGCCATGTCCAGTTATGAGCCCTTAGCATCTACCGATTCCCGCCGGCACCTGCAGCTGAAAAGCCCGGTGACGCTTGAACCCACCGGCGAGCTGGTCTGTGCCAGCCGTGAGGACGTGGCCGAGGCAATCACGCGGGCTCGTCAGGCCCAGCCCGCCTGGGCCGCTATGCCTGTTCAAGAGCGCGCGGCCATCGTGAATCGGGCCTGCAAGCTGGTGGTGGAAAAAGCCGATCTCATTATGGATACGGTGGTGAGCGAGACCGGCAAAGCGCGCACAGACGCCATGAGCATGGAAGTATTCTCGGTAGCCGACGCACTGTGCTACTACGCCAAACACGCAGAGCGCTGGCTCAAGCCGCAAACCCGCAAGATTCACGGGGTGTTGGGTTTCACCAAAAAGCTGCATATCAGCTACAAGCCACTTGGCGTGGTCGGCCTGATCACACCCTGGAATGGCCCCTTCGTGCTGTTGGCAAACCCGGCCTGCCAGGCTCTGCTGGCGGGCAACACGGTGGTTGCCAAAGGCAGCGAAGTCACGCCCTGGTCGGCCAAGCTTGTAGAAACCATCTTTCTTGAGGCGGGCCTTCCCGAGGGTGTATTGCAGGTATTGCTGGGCGATGGCGAAACCGGTTCCGCTATTGTCGACGGTGGTGTCGACAAGGTTTCCTTTACCGGCAGCGTCGCCACGGGTCGCAAGGTCGCTGAGTCCTGCGCCCGACAGCTGATCCCGGTGACTCTGGAACTGGGTGGCAACGATGCCATGATTGTCTGTGCCGATGCCGATCTCGACCGCGCCGCGCAGGGAGCGTGGTTAGGATCCTGTATGAATACCGGGCACTACTGCTGTGGCACCGAGCGCATTTATGTCGTGGAGTCGGTATACGACGCCTTTCTGGAAAAGGTGCTGGCAGCGGGCAAGGACCTGAAGCAGGGCAGCGAACACGGCTTTGACGAAAGCATTGGCGCGGTGTTCTGGGACCGACAGATGGACATTATCGAACGCCATGTCGACGATGCGCGCACCCAGGGCGCCACCATCCACATGGGCGGGGCGCGCAACCCCGATCTGAAAGGACTCTACTACCAGCCCACCGTGATTACCGATCTGGACGAGAACATGGAGATCATGCGCGAGGAAACGTTCGGCCCCATTCTCTGCATCCAGAAGGTCCGCGACGAGGCCCAGGCAATTCGGCTGGCCAATGACTCGGACTATGGCCTCAACGGCAACGTCTGGACCGAGGACAAGGACCGCGGCCTGTCACTGGCGCTGCAGATCGATACCGGTTCCTGCTCGGTCAACGACATGGCGGTTAGCTACGGTATCCCGGAAGCGCCCTTCGGCGGCCGCAAGCTGTCGGGAGTGGGACAGGTCAATGGCAAAAAGGGCATGCGCGGGTACTGTCATGAAATGCCTGTGATCGTGGAAAAGCGTGGGGGCAAAATGCCCAACGCCTATCCCTATACCACTAAGTCCGCCGAGGGCATGATCAAGTTCATGCAAATCCTGTGGGTGAAGACGCCTATAGGGCGCTGGTTGTCCTGAGGGCGTTCCACCATGCCAACAAATGCCATCAAAAACGCGTTGGTTTACTGCGTTGACGACAGTTTCCACTGTTACAACCCTGGCACCGTGGTTTTTGATGAGCATCAGATACTCGCCGTGGGCCCAACGGCAGATGTGGCGATACCGGAGCACGCCAGCGTTCAGGACGGCCACGGGCGATTGGCCGTCTTGCCTGGACTGATCGACGCGCACTCGCATTCCAGCCTGTTGAAAGGCTTCTCGGAAAACGCGCAGCTTATGGACTGGTTGCCTGAGTATCAGCGTGAGCATCAGGTGCTGACCGAAGACGACGCCTATTACGGCTGCCTTGTGAACTATATGGAGGCACTAAAGGGCGGCACGACAACGGTGTTGGATATGTACCGCTTCCTGCACAAAGGCGCCAAGGCTGCCGGCGAGCTGGGGATGCGAGCACATCTCGTGCCCTACGCGGCGAACCATCCAACCAAGCATTTTTTCGAAACGCTCGAATCCACAGAGCAATTGATCCGCGATCACCACGATACGCAAAACGGCCGGGTCAAGGTCTGGGCAGGTTTAGAGCATATTACCTATTGTTCCGAATCCATGTTCCGGGCCTGCCGGGACCTGTCCGATACCTACGGCGTTCATATACATACGCATACCAGTGAACAGGCGGAAGAAGTCGATACCGTGATTGAGTTATTTGGTGACCGACCGGTCAACAAATTTCTGGAGTGGGGCATTCTGAAGCCCGGCACTGTGCTTGCCCACTGTGTGTGGCTTAACGATCAGGAGATACAGGTGCTGCGCGAGACGGGCACCGGGGTTGCGCACTGCCCCATCGGCAACATGAAGCTGGCGTCGGGTCCGGCGCCGCTGCAAAAGTTCTGGGACGCAGGCGTTCGAGTTGGGCTAGGCAGCGACGGCGGCATATCAAACAACTCCGTGAGCATGTTCGAGTGCATGAAAACGGGATCACTGCTGCAAAAAGTGACGCACCTGGACGCCGTTGCCGTGAATGCCGAGCAGGCCCTGCGCATGGCGACGATTGATGGCGCAAACCTTATCGGGATTGGCGATGAAGTGGGCTCTATTGAAGTCGGCAAACAAGCCGATTTGATCACCGTGGATCTCTGGCAGCCGCATATGCTGCCGATCGCCCAGTCGGAAGGCCATGACCCCGTATTGTGGAATCTGGTGTTTGCGGCGCGCGCCTCTGATGTGTCGGATGTCTGGGTTCAGGGCAGTCCACGCGTTAGGGCCGGACAAATAACCGCGCTTGACGAAGGCGATGCCTTACAGGCTATTCACGAGCAGACACTCAGCCTGCTGTCACGACGCGAAGGGGCGGCAGCCATACCCATGGTGTAAGTTTATTGTCGGCCGTCATGGGACTACTCGGGCTGCTTACCAGACTGCAGGATAGTCCTGCGGTTTTGCTGCATCTTCCCTATGCAGAGACATCCGCGGCTACTACCATTTCGTTTGAGGTAGCCACTACTAACAATACCAAGGATGCCCATGCCCGATCTTGTAGCGGAACAACTTCTTCATGGCAAGGTAGCACTCGTTACTGGCGCCAGCCGGGGTATTGGCCGGGCGATTGCCCAGCGTCTTGCTAGTGCAGGTGCCACGGTTGTCGTCACGGCGCGCAGCTACGACTCAGCGGTGAACCTCCCCGGCACACTGGTCGAAACGGTCAGCTTGATAGAGACCGCGGGTGGGCACGCAATTCCGTTGGCAGCCGACCTCGACGACCCGGAGCAGCGGGACAGTTTGATCACTCGCGCCGTTGATGCCGCAGGCGGTCTGGACATTCTGGTCAACAATGCGGGCTTCGCTCAGTACTCGCCCATTGCGACCATGAGTGATGAGGTTATTGAGCAAACAATCAATCATTATCAGCTCGTTCCGATCAAACTCGCTCAGGCTGCTATACCTGTGATGCGCGAGCGCGGAGCGGGGTGGATTGTCAACGTGGGGTCGGTAACCGCGCAGATGCCGACAGACCGCTACGATGATTTCGCTCGCTTCGGTGGCGCAACCCTCTACGCCGCCGCGAAAGCCTTCCTGGGTCGGTTCACGGTGGGGCTGGCGGCGGAATTGCTGGATGACAACATCGCCGTGAATTTGGTGGCGCCCAGCACTGCGATCTCAACTCCCGGGGCCGACGTTTATATTCCCGAAGAGTATCCCACGGAGCCGGTGGAGTATCTGGCTGAAACAGCGCTGGCAATGTGTCATTTACCGGCGCGAGAGCGCAGTGGCCTGATCACCCACAGCTTGCATTTCCCCAAGGCAACGGGAATGCCGGTCTACAGCCTGGATGGAAGTACCCAGCTGCCCGCGCCTACGATCCCCGATTATGCCCATCCTGACATTAAGCCCCTTGGAGAATGAGGATGGTTCTGCGAGAAAGGGCTGGGGGTCGTATCGCGGCGGATGAATGCCCAATGAACCCGAGCCCGCGGCTTGGCCTGATTGCAGCCGTCTGGAGTAGACCCGCATGTCGATAACTGTCCAGGATCACATTACGGTGAAGTCGACAGATCTTTCCCAGGTCAAAGCGCTCTTCGAGAGCGAATATTTATGCGGCGCGAAGGCGCGCGGCCTGTCACTGCAGTCCTTCGAAGTATCCCCGCCGGTTGTTACCGTGGGAGGCAACAGCAGCGTTTGGATTCGCTGGTCACTGGATGACGTGGCCGCTTTTTGGGCTATGCGCGCGCAGTCAGGCTGCGAAGAGGTCTACCGGTTTTGGCAGCAGGTAGACGCAATATGCCTGTCGCGCCGACGATCCTATCTTTCGGAATTTGACGAGCAAGCGCTGGCGGCAGCTACGCAGGCTGCGGCACCTTCTCAAATTACCAGGTACCGCCTGACGGCTCAGCTGGAATTGCGTGAAGACAGCAATACCGAGCCGCTCAAGGCAGTGTTGGATGCAGTGCCTAACGAAGTGCCGGGTGTACTTCAATCAGCGCTCGCTGCCAATCTGGCCCCGGAGTACGCCGCGGGGCATTTCACCTGGGACCTGTTGTTTGATGATGAGGCCGCAGCCCGAGAGGCGCAGGCCAGTGCCTATTGGCAGCAGGATGTCTGCGAGGCCCTGAACCGCCACTGCAACGCAGTTCACGCCATGGCGCTTGAGCACATCGAAGGCGGCGTATTGGCGCCAGACATGTCTGGCGGTGTAAAGCGCACGGCTTACTTCCGGTTGCTTCCCAGTGTCGACGTGGCCGAAGCGCAGCGCTTTGAGCGCGATTTACTAGAGATGCCCCAGCATATCGCGGCTATTCGCAACTGGCGGCTTAGCAAGGCCGTGCCAGTGGATTGGAGTACGGTGAACTCAGCGCCCTGGAGCTATGTATGGGAGCAGGACTTCGCCGATCTCGATGGCCTGTTAGGCCCCTACATGGAGCACCCGCATCATTGGTCACACGTCGACCGACACTTCGATTTTGAATCGGGTGAGCAGATTGTGGATGCGCAGTTGTCCCATGCGTTTAGTTTCTTTTCATCGAGTGTGCTTGCCCAAGAGTCATTAGCGTGACGCTCACGCAACAGCCAGGTCAACAAGGAGCGGCGGACTTATGTTTGCAATGATTATTCGCAAGACTGGCGGACCTGAGGTCTTTGAAACTGCCGAGATCGCTACGCCCGACCCCGCGCCCTGGTGAGGTGTTGGTCAAGGTGGCTTACGCCGGCATCAATCCCGCGGATTGGAAAAATCGGCAGGGATTACTGGAGCAGTTTCGACCTTACGTTTTTCCCTATGTCATCGGCTTTGATGCTGCGGGTGTGATCGCCGCCGTCGGTGAGGGCGTAAGCGATTTCCGCGAAGGAGATCGTGTTTTTACGCCGACAAATCACGGCCAGGGCGGCCAGGGCAGCTACGCGGAGTGCGTTATTGCATCAGTTGATCGTGTTGCGCGCGTGCCTGACTCACTCGGTCTGCGTGAAGCTGCTGTATTACCTGTTGCAGCGCTCACTGCCTGGCAAGGATTGTTTGATCGCGGAGGCTTGGAGTCCGGCCAGTCTGCGATGATTCACGGCGGCTCTGGCGGCCTGGGCAGCTTCGCCGTGCAGTTTGCACTTCGCGCCGGGGCGCAAGTAGCAGCATCCTGTTCTACGCCCAACGTGGAATATCTGCGCGAGTTGGGCGTGGAACGCGTCATCGATTACAAAGAGGAAGATGTCGCCGACACGATTCGAGAATGGGTTCCAGAGGGTTTGGACTACCTTATGGATGCGGTGGGTGTCAGTACCTTGCCTAACGGGCTGGACTTAATGAAGCAGGGTGGTTGCTACGTCAGCATTCCGACACTGGTGGATGACGGCGACATCCCCGCTGCCGCCATCGCCGCAGCTGAGCGCGGCGTCAGTCGAGAATTTTCCACTATGGATGACGTCAATTGCGCAGATACCCTGGCGCGAATAGTGAGTTTGGTGGATGAAGGAAGCGTGAGACTGCCCGCGATTCAGGAGTTTGAGCTTAAGGAGGTATCGCAGGCTCACGCGATTTTGCAGGCCGGTCAGCATCGCGGCAAGCTGGTGCTTAGAGTGTCCTAATTGACCTGGCAGTACCAATCGCGCGCCTATGTCATTAGCGAAGATATTTGGCTTTCGTCGCGCTATTCTAGACACAACACTCGTCTCACAATCAGGCAGGCACAGCAGCATGAATTCCAAGCTCTCTAAAGCCAGATGGATTGCCTGCGTGTTTGTCTGTTTAATCAGTTCGGCAGCCTGGTCCCAGAACGCCCTGGTATTGCAGTCTGATTTCGGTCTGGAGGAGCCTGCCGTCGCCTCGATGAAGGGCGTGGCTTATGGTGTCTCTGCTGACCTTGCCATTTTCGACAACACGCACGAGATTCCGGTTTTCAACATCTGGGAAGCCGCCTACCGGCTAAATCAGGTCGCTCGCTATTGGCCCGCCGGTACGGTCTTTGTTTCCGTGGTCGATCCAAGTGTGGGTACGGAGCGAAAATCAGTCGTTCTTAAAACCCAGTCCGGTCACTACTTTGTCAGCCCCGACAATGGCAGCCTGACCTTGGTGGCCGAAACGCTGGGAATTGAAGCGGTGCGTCGCATCGACGAGTCGGTCAACAGGCTGTCGGGCTCTGAGCGCTCCCATACCTTTCACGGTCGCGATGTGTACGCTTATACCGGTGCGCGCCTGGCTGCAGGTGTGATTGACTTTGAGCAGGTCGGGCCGCTAGAGAAGAATGTCGTGCTAAGCATTCGCTACAAGAAGCCAGCCCTGGTTTATAGCCGCATTGAGGGCAATGTGCCGATTCTGGATATTCACTACGGAAACGTGTGGACTAATATCAGTGCGGACTTATTTGATCAGCTGCAGCTTAAGGTTGGCGATTCTGTGTGGGTTAAGGTGAGCTCGGGTGATGAGATACTGTTTGAGTCCCGGGTGCCGTTTGTTAGCTCATTTGGTGGCGTGGCGCTCGGTGAACCTGCGCTCTATGTGAATGATATTCTCAATATCGGTTTGGCGATTAACCAAGGTAATTTTGCAGCGAAGTACGGGATCGAACCGGGTCCTGATAGCAATATCGAAATTTGGCGTTAAAGCGCCACCACTCTTATCTAAGGACTCAACATGAAAAACAGCAACTCGATAGTCAAAGCTGCGATCTTCGTGGCCACAGTTACCCTGACCTTCAGCAGCAACCTGAGTGCTGAACACCACGCCAAGCCAGGTGTGAAGTTCTACAACAAGGCTGATCTTGCGGGTGCAGTCTTCAAGGGCGACGACGTTATCAACGAAAAAGAAACCATTGATGGCAAGATGTGGACGGCAAAGGACGTCAACATCTTTACCAGCGATGATGAAGTGTTGGACATCGGCTTCTATCAGTCTGATGCCGTGCGATCGCCGATAGAGAGCTACAGCGTCGATGAGTTGATGATCTTTCTTAAAGGCGGAGTCGATCTTATTGAAGAGGACGGCAGCATTATCGAAGTCAGAGCCGGCGACGCCGTGTTCATAGAGAAAGGCTGGAAAGGCATCTGGGATACTTACGGATACGAGAAAATCTACGTGATCTACAGTACGGAGTGAAGCATCCTTCTGCGTCTTTGACTTCGATACTTGTTTTCAATAGGTATAGCCGCTGGAAGGATGCGCGATGCTTCTCTTTTTACTCGTAGAGGATTTATAAGCCATGACCGCTAGTGATGATTTAAGCCCCGCGATCAGCGAAGCTAGTGCCGCTGCAGAGAAGCTTGACGTTGCTCGCCCAAAGGCTCGCAAACAGCGCACCGAGATCAGTAACGGCGCCGCTCTGCTAATGATTCTTTGCGCTACCGTCTTCTCCGTCTGATTTGCAGGGCGCAGCAGCTATCATCAATCACAGGCCGAGTTAGACGCGGATTTAAGCCGCATTTTGCTCGCCGCGCGCGAATCAATTGAAGCGGCCAGGAGGCCGTCAGGCTCCCTGCCGACCACCATTCCTAACCCAGCGCTAGCAGGAGCGGTAAGCTATCAGCCACAGGGAAGCGAGTATCGGCTGGTTTTAGAAGTCAGTGATCGTTTGGCACGTATGGAAACAGATGGGTCTTTGTATACAGAAGCGAGAGAAGCACCATGAACACAGGAAGATTGAGCCGCGGCTTTACGCTGCTGGAAGTCATGCTGGTTATTGTCGTTATCGCTGCGCTGGCGGCTATCGCGATACCGGGCTATCAAAGCTACACGCAACGAGCGAAAGCGTCGGAAGTGCTGGCAAAATATGACGCTGTGCGCACCAGCATTTTGACGGATCTAAATCAGGGCGCACTGGCAGACTGTTCCAGCCTTGCTTCTGGTTTAGAAGCAGGCAACCTGCAGGTCGACGACCTTAGACTCTCGCTGGACTTTCAGGCGGTAAGCCACGAACACACGCAGGGTTATCGTCCGGTGTTTATGGTTTGTGCGAAGGTAGACCGCCACGGCGGTTTCGGCGTGGGTGTAGCGCATGAAGCACACCACGAATTTACTCTGACCAACGCTGTTGAGGCAGGTGCGGTGGTCACCGATAGCATTGTGAGTTTCGCGGTGCCGTTGACCCTGAACAACAAAGCCAGTTGCTACGTTCCCACCGGCAATAAACTGACGGCCTGCGGTGACCCCGTGGCTGTGCCTTCGCTACCCAAGGTGGCTACGCCTCCGGTCGCGCCAGCGGCCAGTGCGGCGTCAGCAGCGGTACCTGCGAAGCTGCCCGTGCTAACGCCTCCCTGCGCGATGCCGGTGGCCAAAATGATTGATCGCGATGTGATGAGCTTTGGCTCGGATCTCACCGGCTTCGTTATGAACTCGGGTGATCTCGATACCGGCGGCGACATGCGGCATGTGTCGGTAGAAGTGGCGGTAGTCGGTGGCCAACAGGTCGCCGCTAGCGGTGACCACGGGGCAGCAATGCTCAGCTACGCCACGCGCGCGGACTCGAATGCCTTTCAAATATGGAATCCTGAGTCAGTTGGTGTCTGGATGGGTGGCAAAAACTACCCAACAGGCGTCAACGTTAACGACGGCCAGAATCACCGTCTCAGGGTGAGCTGGGAATCGTCTACGGGACAACTGCTGGTATTCGATAACGGTCAGCAGGTGTTTAGTGGCGTGGCAAACCAAGGCGGAGTGATCGGGGGCAACGGCAAGCTGGTGCTGGGTCAGGATCAGGATAGCTATGGTGGCGGCTTTGCGACCAACGATGCGTTTAAAGGCAAGATCGTGGCGGCATCACTTGCCAACGCCCCTGTGCCAGTAGACCGCATTAGCCAGGGCCCCTTGCAGACCGTGGTCGATAAAAAGACAATGGTTTGGTTACCAGCGTTATCATGACGCCCACCGGTCCGGTGGATACAACCGGGCGACATACGTACACAACCGGTGGCTCTGTGACCAAGGTGACGCAGCAGGTCGACAGCGGTCTTTACGTCAACGCGGATTGCACTTGATTGAAGTAAATGCCCCCGGCCGCTATCGACGGCGGCCCTAACGGATTAGAAGCATGCCAAACCTCCAGTGGTTGGTCGACGTCGCGAACGAGAATGATCGTTCTGCGCAAAAGCTCACCAACCTACCAGAACCAATACTCGACGCCTGGCAAACTGCGGCACGTCACTGCGGCGCCGATCAGGACCGGTTTGCCCAAATCGTGGCATCCAGCTTAAACATAGCCGTGTGCGATTTTGACCGCGCCGAGGATGTTGTTAGTCGCTTTACGCCTTACAAGCTTGCCAAGGAGAAGTGTTTGGTGCCGGTACGCCTTGAGGATCTGGACGTGGTTATCGCCATGGCCAACCCCAAGGATGAGAACGCTGTTGCGCAAGCCAAGTTTGCAGCCGGGCGGACGATCATTGTTGAGGTGGCGTCTCCCTCCCAAATCGAGGCGCATATTAACCGCCTGTATGAAGGCGACGTTGGCGACAACCTCAAGAACCATATCCGCATGCAGGAGAACGGCGAGCCTGTTAGTGATAGCCCTATGCAGCGTCATAGCATCGTGAAGCTGGCGCGCCAGCTGCTGTTTAAAGCTTACCAACTTAAGTCGAGTGACATCCATGTTCAGCCCTATATGGGCGGTGGCCAGATTCGCTTTCGCGTCGACGGCGTATTGCGCCGATCAACTTCAATGCCATCAAACGTCATGGACCGGCTGGTCCGCTATTTCATGAACATGACCGGCATGGATCCTTCACAGGGTA
The DNA here is from genome assembly GCA_043585095.1 of Cellvibrionales bacterium. GTDB lineage: Bacteria > Pseudomonadota > Gammaproteobacteria > Pseudomonadales > Halieaceae > JANQIO01. The sequence continues at coordinate 2,392,553 of CP121321.1, read as the reverse complement.
TGGTGCCTCAGGACGGCCGTGCAACGATGTATGTCGGCAACAAGCACGTCGACTTACGAGTGTCCGTGTTGCCCAACCGCGATGGCCATCGATTGGTGATTCGACTTCTCGATCAGAGTTCTGTGTTTAGCTTGGCCAGCATGAACCTGCCGCCGCAAGAGCTAAAGATTCTGCGGCGTCTTACCAGCTTTAGCCAGGGCATGATTTTGTTCACAGGCCCCACGGGTTCCGGCAAGACGACCAGTCTTTATGGCCTGTTGGCGTTCTTAAACGACGAGCAGACCAACATCATTACCCTGGAAAACCCGGTGGAGTATCAGATTGCCGGCCTCTCACAAGTTGATATCAACGAAGCCCGAGGACTCACCTTCGAAGCAGGCTTGCGCTCTATTTTGCGCCAGGACCCCGACATTCTATTGGTTGGCGAGATTCGCGATGAGGAAACCGCAGCAATCGCATCGCGTGCTGCGCTCACAGGCCACCTGTTGTTTTCGACGCTGCATACTATGGATGCGAGAAACGCGATTGCACGCTTGCTGGATCTGGGCGTCTCGCAACCGGTATTAGGCGAAACGGTATTGGGCGTGATTGCCCAACGCCTGGTGCGACGTCTGTGCCCCGCCTGCTCTGCTCCCGTTGTCGAGCCATTGAGCCCGGCTGAGGATTTGTTTGCCAAAATAAATCAGGGCAGAGCGCCTTCTATGCGAGCCGTGGGATGCGACGCCTGCGCGTTCACAGGTTACAAGGGTCGCATGGCGGTATTGGAAATAATAGAAATGACGCCCGGCTTGCGTCACGTATTAATGAACAACGACTACACCCAGGAAAGACTTAACGAAAATTTGGTGGATAGCTTTCAGTCACTTGGCCAACGCGCCCGCGGCTTGGTTCAGGCCGGTGATACCACAGTAGAAGAAGCCCATCGTGTTTTGGGTCTCAAGTTTTGGGCGGATATCGCTGAGGGTGAGCATAAAGATATCTACGACTTCATCTCGGGAGATATCGGTGGTGATGGTGTCGCTAAGGCAAACCTGTTGATGATTTCCGAGGACCAGGCGCTGCTGGCGGCAGCGGAGGCGTTTTGCAAGGATCGCTACAACCTAACGTCATTTGGGACAATCCCTGAGTCCTTAGGCTATCTTAAGGAGCACCGTGAGACAGACTTGTTGGTGCTGGATATGGAGCAGCGCGATGCGTCTCCTCGCCAATTCCTGCTAGACCTCCGCGCCGCCTTCGATTGGTCTGGTCTGCCAGCGCTGTTGATTTTGCCTGAAGGGGATGACTCCATACATGAACTTTTGGCATCGCACGGGGCCAATTTCGTTCTTACTCGGCCTATCGTGCGAGAAGAAGTGGAGGCTATCGTCACAGCAGTCTTTCATCGTTGACCGCCTGCAACTAATACATTGATTTGCAGCAGCCAGAAAAGCGCTAGCCAAGAAATTCTCTCGATTGCGCTTGCACTGGTTTTGACCTTTTGCATTTGTATGTGATGGGGTCGTTTTGAAGCGCTAATTAGCAACACACCCGTGAAGAGGAAGATCCATGGAAGGCAAACGCGTAGTCATAACAGGCGGCAACAGCGGCATTGGTATTGTGACAGCGACTGAACTGGCAGCGCAGGGTGCCGAGGTGATACTGGCCTGCCGTGATACGGCGAAGACGGCCGCCGCGCTAGAGGTAATCAATGCCGGTGCGAAGGTGCCCGCAATCAACTTGCCTGTCGATCTGGCGAATCTGCAAAGCATTCGCGACCTGGCTGCAAATTTCACTAACCGCTACGACCGTCTGGATGTGCTGATCAATAACGCGGGCCTGTTTCCGCAGAAGCAGCAGTTCACCGATGATGGCTTTGAGATGCAGTTTGGGGTGAATCATCTGGCGCCGTTTCTGCTGACCAATCTTTTGCTGGGCTGCCTTAAGGACAGCGCACCGTCACGCGTGGTTACGGTAGCCTCTATGTTACACAAGAAGGGCGAGATTGATTTCGATGCGGTGCGTGGCTACCCAAAGTACAGCGGCCAGAAAGCCTACAACGCCTCCAAATTGTGTAACGTGCTGTTTGCCTTCGAACTCGCCAGGCGTTTGGAGGGCAGCGGCGTCACCTCAAATGTATTACACCCCGGCGCTGTCGCAACCGATATCGTGCGGGATATGCCGTGGATTGTCCGCAAGATTATAGGGTTGGTTTTTATCAGTCCTGAGAAGGGCGCCAGGACATCCATCATGCTGGCCAGTGATCCCACTCTCGCTAATACGTCTGGTCAGTACTACGATCAGTGTGAGCTCGCCACACATGCGCGCCAGGCTAATGATGACGCGTTGCGAAAGAAGCTCTGGGATTTGAGCTCTGAGCTCGTCGGCTTGTGAGGTGGTTAGCATTGCCGCGCACGTTTTTACAAAAGAATTGGTATCTATCGCCGCTATGCATCAGGTTTTGAGCGTCTGCTTGGCGATGTCGCAGACGCGTTTTAGTATCGATGATGTGCCTCTTGGCGTTTTCGAGTGTGACCTTGAATACGTCGGCAGACTGATAGACACGTGGTCAGCATCACAATGAGCAAGCGATATAAAAATATCATTCTGCACGTGGGCATGCATAAGACAGGCTCCACGAGTATTCAAAACAATTGTCAGTTCCAGCATCACGATCTCTTGCTGGAGCACGGCATCAAGTACGCGTCGTTTCGCTGTAACGGCAGGCTCAAGGCCAATCACAGCGGCCCGGTTTCCGCGGCACTTTTCGATGATCCAGATACCTACGGTGTCGAGTGGCGCATGAATCTTGACACGTCTGCAGAGCAGGCCAGGCGTGAGTACCGTGAGTATTTCGATGACATCCTAGCGAACCCGCAATCAGACACGCTGCTGCTGTCGGGGGAGAGTTTCAGTATCTATCGTCCTCCTCATTTACACCTGTTACGCGAGCAGTTGCTCCAACACACCGATAGGTTGCGCGTCGTTGTTTATGTCCGCAGCCCACTTGGCCAGATTGAGAGCATGATGCAACAGCGCACACGCGCAGGTGCCGCTATAAACCCTGATTCTCTGCTTGGCCTTATCCCGAATCGAATCCTCGTCCTAAAAGAGGTGTTCGGAAGCGAACTCGAACCTCAGAACTATGACGAGGCTGCTAGTTCACCGTTAGGGCTGGTCGGCAGTTTTTTGAAGGTCTGCGGCGTTCCCGAGCATATTTTGGCGTCACTGCAGTACTCCGTCGCGAACACACGCTGCTCGCTGGAAGCCTTCTGGCTGATGCGCGCTATCAATCAGCGCTACCCTAATCAATTAGGCAGTAAGCCGGCTAACGGCCGCAGCCATAATGATCTTAATCCTCTGTACAATCTGCCTGGTGCAAGATTCGGTCTATATGATTTTACCGAGTCTCCCGAGTATGCGAGCGTGATTGAGGAGAAAGCGTGGCTTGAAGAAGCGCTGGGTTTCAAGTTCAGCGACGAGGTAAGAGAGGCGCCGGAAGATACTTGGAGTTTTGCCACCTTGGCTGCTTTGGAACATCATCTGCGCATGCTGGAAAACAGTGACCTGCGAGCAGCCGCGGCCGATTTTTTACAACGAGAGGCGGAGCGCTTGCAGGCCGACCGCCCCGAGACGACCGCCGTGCTGACTTTTATCACAAGACGTTTGAACGAGCTGGATACTCTGCCTCCCACGCCAGCGGTGCAAGCCCTGGGCGCACCGTATTTTCGGATGGGTGCACAGCAGGTCCGTCATATCAGTCCGGAGCTCGCTCTGCGGCTGCTTCGAGTCGCTCGTGAATTCCAGCCAAAGTCGTCAGAGCTGGATCAACAGATTGACGAACTGGAGAAACTGTTAGGCGACAGCTAATCGCGCTTGGGAAACACGCTTCGGCTCTTTGTTTGTATCGCGGTGTAATTGCCTAAACCGCTCCCACAGTAAAACCTGTTTTCCGGTAATAGTGCCGCGTCCGCGCGCAGGCAAGCCTCGTACGATTACAGCGTGAAACCAGCCCGCCGCGGCGGCGCTGGGAAACACTATAAAAATGATATGTCAGCGCTGACCCCTTTTCTGCATTGGGAATGCAGCTGACGCACGCAACCGCATAACAGGAGATACACATGACTCGCCATATGCCCCGTCGCTATCTGTCGCTCGCAATCGCGCTGGCTTGCTCTGGCAACGCACTCGCTCAGTCGGGATCACCCGCGCTCGAAGAAGTGTTGGTAACCGCCCAAAAACGTTCTCAGTCGCTACAGGATGTTCCTGTGGCGGTAACGGCGTTTGACGCCGAAACACTGCAGCGGCAGCGGATCAATCGGGTTACCGACCTCACCCTGTTCGCGCCCAACGTGGAGATTATCGATACGCCCAGCAGCACCACTGCGGCCACAATTGCTATTCGAGGCGCTTCCCAGATTAATCCAGCAGTGACCTGGGAGAATTCGGTCGGTATTTATCTGGACGGCGTGTTTATTGGTAAGAATTTGGGTGCAGTGTTTGATGTGGTCGATCTGGAGCGCGTGGAAGTGCTGCGCGGACCTCAGGGCACGCTCTACGGTAAAAACACCGTAGGTGGCGCAGTGAACCTCATCACCCGTAAGCCCAGCGGCGAGCTCGGTGGCAGCGTGCAGGCAGAGATGGGTAACAACGGTATCTGGGCACTTCGCGGCACAGTGGACACGCCTGAAGTGGCCGGCCTCAAAGCCACTGCAACTGTCATGACTCGCGAACGCGACGGGTTTTACGACAACGAACCAGATCCCTTCGGCAATCCCTTTGCGGGTGCCCCCTCTGGCTCGGAGTTCCAGAGCCAGCAGTCGGATGCAGCGCGTTTAGCGGTGCAGTGGGATATCAATGACTCCTGGGTCGCCAACTACAGCTTCGATTATAGCGACCAGGACAATGACCCGAGGCTGGGCCAACTCACACAAACCAGTTTGAACTCGTTTCTCTCCAGCGGCGGCCTACAGGACGCCTACCTGACCAGCGAAGACGACCGCGCAGACGAGGCCAGCAACGATTGGGCTTTCTATGAGCGAGCAGAGTCATCCGGGCATGCACTGGACGTCACCTGGAGTGGCGACAATATGCAGGTCCGCTCCATAACCGCCTACCGGCAGATGGATTTTGAAGATCTCATCGACATTGATGGCACGCCGGTCGATGTGTTCCATTCCGGGCGCGAAGTGGAATACGACGCGTTTTCACAGGAACTGCAGTTGAGCGGTTCGTTAAATCAGTTGGATTACCTTGTCGGGCTGTTCTACTTCAAAGAAGACGCTGATGTGTTTAACCCCATCACCTTCTTCGGCGCGTTTGGTTTGCCCACGGCGAACAATCGTTATGGTCTCGAGGCCGAATCGGTTGCTGCCTTTGGACAGGTGGATTGGCGCCCCGCGGCGTTTGACGACAGGCTGACGGTAACCCTGGGCCTGCGCTGGACCGAGGAAGAGAAAGATCAGTATGTCGACCAACCGGGAAACTATTCCGCTCAAGCCGACGATACCTTCAACAACACATCGCCCGCATTGGCTTTGGCGTATGCGGTTAGCGATGACGTTAACGTCTACGGTCGTGTCGCCCGCGGCTGGAAGTCGGGTGGCTTTAACGGTGAGGCGAGCTCCGAGCAACGTTTTGTGAACGCCTACGACGATGAAGACGTAACCGCCTATGAGATCGGCGTGAAGTCGCGGATGTTAGACGGGCGCCTGCAGGTGAATGCTGCGGTGTTCTACAACGACATCGAGAACTTCCAGCTATCGGTGTTTGAGGGCGCTGCTGCCGCATCATTGGTGGAAAACGTGCCCGAGTTCGTCACATCCGGTTTCGAACTTGAGGCCATCGCACAAGTCAGTGAGAACCTCCGGGTCAACTTGAGCTATGGTTACCTGGACGCTGAATACGAGGAGTTTTCCAACGACTTCACTCTGTTCGACAAGGATGATGCGGGTGTCCCGTATTCACCGGAAAACAGCCTGAGCGTAGGTCTGGACTGGAGCATCGCGCGCACGTCCTACGGTGAGTGGGATCTGCACGCGGACTACAGCTACCGGGATGACTACACGCCGTTCATCGATCCCGATCAGGTGCAGGCTTCCCAGATCGAATCACGCTCTCTGCTGAACGCTCGTCTGGCCTTGCGTGACATTCCATTGGGCGGCGGCACGATGACGGTGGCGCTGTGGGGTCAAAACATCCTCGACGAGGAATACCGTATCAATACCATTCCCTTCGGTGGCGTTGACCAGCGCGTTGCGCCGAACGGCGGTAGCGGTGTGGGCTGGACGGCCAGTTACTTCGGCGATCCACGCACCTACGGCGTCGAAGTACGCTACGACTTCTAAGCCTTCACATGATGCCCGCCGGCAACGGCGGGCTGATCCCCTTGCCGAGGAATGCGGAGACCATCTCTCGCATAGACTGAGTAGAGGAGGTAGCGGCATACCATGCAGGCACTAGAGCTTACGCTTGAAGCTGCTGTTTCCGAAGCACCTGATACCCGTGCGCGGTTGCTTGATCTCGCTGCGGCGCAGCGTTCCAAACATACAGAAACAAATAAGGCTCACACCACGCGTTGCTGGGTCCCATCAGCGGGTACTTACTGCTACCAGACGCATATTGCTATTGAGGATCAATCTTGGACTCGGCTCGATTGGTTGACCGAAGTGTTTTACAGCGCCGCCAAACTGTCCAGTCATCCCTGGTATCCTCAGTTTCTGGGAGGGCAGGCACAAGCTGTCGCCACGAAGTGCGCCGCTGGCATCTCGGCGCATCAGCTGACGATGGGGCGCTTCGACGTGGGATTACCAACGCCACGGGGTTATCGTCAGTTAGTGTCGCTTGCCAGCCCAACCGATGACACACGCGTTATCGTGGCGCGCTCGGTAGATGAGGGGCCCACGCTCCAGAAAGACGCAAAGCTGGTTTATACACAGCATCCCAACGGTGAAGTGCTGCACTTCGAGGACGGCCTGCTGCACTGGCACCACATTTGCTGCACCCCTGGTGCGGGCGTACTGCCCGGCTTTATGGATCGCTGGTTAATCAATGCGCTGCGCAAGCTCGGGCTGGATCAAACGGAACGGAAGACCTATCACGATGAAGCCCACATGATGCGCGACTGGCTTATAAACGACTCGCCAGAATTGCCCGCCAATGCGCAGGGTGATTGACTGCAGCGGTGCGCATCACGCCAATGTGTTTTGACTCGGGCTAAAACCCCGGCATTCTCAATGCATGTATGCGCCGCCGCTGACGCTGATCATTTGCCCGGTGATATAGCCCGCCAGGTCGGATGAGAGGAAAAGGCTTAAATTGGCGATATCTTCTGGTCGACCCAGGCGCGGGATAGGTAGGCCGCTCATGTTCCAGAGGGTTCCTTCCTCCAGGGCCGCCTGCATTTGATCCGGGGTGCCCATGGTCTCAAAGCCAAAGCGCTTCCAGAAGCTGTCGCCGCCGACGTCCTCTTCCTGTTCGGGCACAATCCACCCGGGGCAGATGTTGTTAACTCGTACTCCTTGCTTGGCCCATTCCCAGGCCAGTGCTTTACTAAAGGAGTTAACAAAGCCTTTCACGCTGCCGTAGTGCACCAGGGATGCGGCGGCTTCTCCCAGCAGTGACGAGTTGGAAGAGATGTTAACGATAGAGCCGGTTTGCCGCGACAGCATGTCATCCGCCACCGCCTGACAGCAGTTAACAACGCCATCAATATTAAGTGCTATTTCCCAGCGGCGGCTCTCGTCAGTGAGGTCCTGAAATTGCGCAGGCTCAGAGGCACCACCGGCATTGTTGATCAATACGTCGACCGGACCGAATGCCTCGTGGCACTGTTCTATCATGGCGTCGACGGATGCGCGGTCGGTGACGTCGGTAGCTACCGCGAGAACTCCACCAGCGTAGCCCATTTCTTTGGCCTTGCGCGCCAGCTTTTCTCCCGTCGCGGCATCACGTGAGGCACTAACAACGTTGAGCCCCTCCCTCGCGAACTCCAGTACCAGTCCCTGACCAATGCCGCCGCTGCCACCGGTAACGATGGCGGTTTTACCTTCCAGACCTAGATCCATAGCAGTTTTACCTCGTTCTTGATGTTGTTATTGGTCTTCAATGCGTTCAGTGTTCTCACGTCAGGGGGTTCCAAAGGGTTGCGTGTACAGCGCCATCCACCGGCAGCACGGATCCGTTGACGAAACTTGCGAGGTCGGAAGCCAGGTAGACCGCCGCGTCGGCGATTTCTTCCGGTCGGCCTAGCCTCCCCTGTGGTTGCGCGTCGTTGTAGCCTTGCGCGCCACCGGGAAGCGTGTCCAGCCACGCCATCAGTCCCTGTGTCTCCATGGCCCCCGGCGATATGCTGTTGGCGCGAATACCGCGGGCGCCATACTCCACAGCCACGCTCTTCATCAGGGCAATAATGCCTGCCTTGGCCATGCCGTAAGACGCGAGCCCGGGCATGGCATTGATACCGGCGCCGGAGGTGGTTGAGAGAATCACCCCGTGCCCCTGGGGTACCATCTTGTGCAGCGCTGCCATCGTGCCAAAGTAGGCGGCTTCCAGATTGAGAGACATGATGCGGCGGTGTTCTTCAGCGCTGACCTCTAGCATTGGCGTCGGGAAGGCGCCGCCGGCGTTGTTGAACATGACGTCCAGTTTGCCGTATTCGGTGCAGGCAAACTCAACCAGTGCGTGCAGGTTGTCTGCGTCCGTGACATCGGCGACGAACGGGCTTGCTGTGCCGCCCGCACTGCGAATCTGCTCTGCGGTTTCATTGGCAAGATCGGTATCGATATCGTTGACCACCACCAGGGCGCCGCATTCAGCGAAGGCCAGCGCGCTGGCACGGCCGATACCGTTCCCCGCGCCGGTGATGATGACCGATTTATTTTTATGATTAATCGTCTTCATGAGCGTCTGTGTTTTGTCCTGTCCGGGGCATTGGGCATCATTGGGAATCGCCCAGGGACCGTGGCCCGATATTTTGCTAAAGATACGGTGCCTGAGACTACGGCGCGGTTCACCGCAGTTGGCTGTCCTTACTACCACGGCGATTGTAGGCGCTGCCTGAGGCATGCGCTTCGTCGATGGCGGACTGGCAGGGCACGCACAGCCGAACACCGGGAATAGCGTGCCTGCGTGCTTTGGGGATATCAGCGCCACAGTCTGCGCACTCCTTGAGGCTTTCGCCTTTAGGGAGCTGATTGCGAGCGCGCGCTATCTCGTCGTTGATACTGGCGTCGATCTGTTCCTGTACTGCGCCGTCTTTCGCGAAACCGCCGGCCATATTGCCTCCACGTTTTATGCTCCTAGTGTAGCAAGCCTCCACAAGTCAGGTAGTTCATCTGCCCGCACTGCCATTCCAGTCCGGATACAGGTCGATTAGTTTACAGCTTGCCAAGCTACCCGCCGCCGGGGCGGCACGGCATCTCGCACGCGCATCCCGCAGCACCGTCTGGGTACTAGTCAGCTCTGTCCGGATACGCCAGCCTAGCCGGGTCCATGAGGTTTTCCAGTTCCTCCCGGCTGAAGTCTGTGTTCTCCAGCGCGACATCAATGACGGGACGCTTTTCGGCATAGGCCTGCTTGGCAATCGACGCGGCAGATTCGTAGCCGATATGCTGGTTCAGCGCTGTCACGAGTATCGGATTCTTCTGTAGCGCGGACTGTAGGTTATCTTCCAGCACTTCAAAACTGGTGATGGTGTCGCCCAGGCCGTCGCAGGCGCGGGAGCAGGCAAAAATACCCGACAGCAACTTTTCTGCGATCAGCGGCAGCATGACGTTGAGCTGGAAATTGCCTGACTGGGCGCAAATGCCAACCGTGACGTCATTGCCCATCACGTCCGCTGCAATCATCGCTACTGCTTCCGGCACGACCGGATTGACCTTTCCCGGCATGATGGATGAGCCGGGCTGAAGTGGCTTTAGCTGAATTTCGGCAAGTCCGGCAAGTGGCCCCGACGACATCCAGCGCAGATCGTTAGCCATCTTCATCATTACAACGGCGAGCGATCGAAGGCAGGATGAACATTCCGCACTCACGTCTTGCGCGGCCATCCGGCTGAATCGATTTGTTGCCGGTGTAAATTGAGTGCCGGTCAGCTTGGATAATTGCCCTATAGCAGCTTCCGGAAATCCGGGCGGGCAGTTGACACCGGTGCCGACCGCGGTGCCGCCCAGAGGAAGCGCCTTCAGCCGGGGCAAAAGCGCCAGAAACCGCTCGGCACATTCATCGAGCTGGAATGCCCAGGTGTCGAGCTCCTGTGACAGCGACACGGGCATCGCATCCATGAGATGCGTTCGGCCGGTCTTGATCTGACTTTCCAGGCCGTCGGACTTCTCGCGAATCTTCCGGCTGGCGGATGTGAGAGCAGGCAATAGCGAGCCCTCAATCTCGAGAGCCGTAGACACCTGTATACAGCTTGGAATTACGTCATTGCTGCTCTGCGACGCGTTGACGTGATCGTTGGGGTGCACGTCCTCTCCGCACAAACGTGCCAGCACCTCGTTCATGTTCATGTTGGTACTGGTACCGGATCCTGTTTGGAAGACATCCACTGGGAACTGATTGGCGTGTTTGCCGCCCGCAACAGCCAGGGCGCTTTCCTGAATACGGGTTGCGACCTCCGCGGTGATAACCCCCAGTTCACCATTGGCAAGGGCGGCTGCCGCCTTGATGGCAGCCAGCCTGCGGATGAAAGCGGCGGGCATGCGTCGGTCGGAAAAATCAAAGTTGTCGACCGCCCGCTGCGTTTGGGCACCGTACAGGGCGCTATCGGGAACTCTCACTTCTCCCATACTGTCGTGCTCTAAGCGGAATTTCATGTTCGCTCTCCCTCACGTCATTTTACTTTCCCGGTCAGCTTTGTAAGCTTGCACAACAGCCTACACTTCAGCGAGCGACACGTTATGAGCACTCGATACAGCCAGCCAGACACGATTACAGTAGGCGGAAAAGCTTTCACGATCTACCCGTTTAGTCAGCTTCAGGGCGCTGAAAAGCTGCCTTTTTCCCTCAAGATCCTGCTGGAAAACCTGTTGCGCCATGGCAGTGAAGCGTTTGTCACCGACGGCGATATCGAGGCACTGACAGCGTGGGACCCAGCCGCAGAGCCTTCCCAGGAGATCGCATTCGTGCCGGCACGGGTGCTGCTGCAGGACTTCACCGGGGTACCGGCCATTGTCGATCTTGCTGCCATGCGAGACGCTATGGTTGCCCTGGACGGCGACCCCGGGAAGATCAACCCTCTCAACCCTGTAGAACTGGTGATTGACCACTCAGTAATGGTCGATTATTTCGGTGCCGAGGACTCTCTTGAAAAGAACACGGCAACCGAGATCAAGCGTAATCTCGAAAGGTACCGGTTCCTGCGTTGGGGACAGTTGGCGTTCGATAACTTCAACGTCGTCCCGCCAGGTACTGGCATCGTGCATCAGGTCAATCTCGAATACCTGGCGCGCGGTGTGTTCACGGCAGAGCGAGACGGCGACATGCTTGCCTACCCGGATACGCTGGTCGGCACAGACTCCCACACCACGATGATTAACGGCCTGGGTGTTCTCGGTTGGGGTGTGGGCGGTATCGAGGCAGAAGCCGCGATGCTGGGGCAACCGATCACGATGCTGATCCCGCAGGTCGTAGGCTTCAAGCTCAACGGCAAGCTGGCGGAGGGCGCAACCGCCACTGATCTTGTGCTGACGGTCACAGAGCGGTTGCGCGAGCACGGCGTCGTTGGCAAGTTTGTCGAATTTTTCGGCCCCGGGCTCAAGCATCTGTCACTGGCCGACCGGGCCACGATTGCAAACATGTCTCCGGAGTACGGTGCCACCTGCGGCATTTTCCCCGTCGACGCAGAGACCATTAATTATCTGCGACTCACCGGTCGCGACGATGAAACCCTTCAACTGGTTGAGTCATACAGCCGCGAAATGAAATTGTGGCACGACGACAGTACGCCGGATGCTATCTACAGCTCCCAGCTCGAGTTGAACCTGGGCGACGTTGTCCCGTCGATCGCTGGCCCGCGCCGTCCTCAGGATCGAATTTCACTCACGGATGCCAGGTCGGCCTTTGAAAAGACACTCGATGAGTTCAGGGACCTGGCGCTTGCGCCCGCCCGTCGAGCCGGTGTTTTTGAAGCCGAGGGCGGTTCTGTAGATGCAAGCCCTGACACAGGCGCCGTCGAAGTGACGCTCAATGACGAAACCTTCAACCTGAAGCACGGCGCAGTCGTGATTGCCGCCATTACCAGCTGTACGAATACATCCAACCCCGCGGTGCTGGTCGCTGCAGGTCTGGTTGCGCGCAACGCCAGAAAGCGTGGCCTGTCGACCAAGCCCTGGGTAAAGACCAGCCTGGCACCGGGCTCCAAGGTCGTCACTGAGTACCTTGAAAAGACCGGGCTGATGGACGACCTTGAAGCGCTGGGTTTCTATCTTGTTGGCTACGGCTGTACGACCTGCATCGGCAATTCTGGACCGCTTCCAGATGAGATAAGCGATGCTATCAACGAGGGCAACCTGCTAGTGACATCGGTACTGTCGGGCAATCGCAATTTCGAAGGCAGGATCCACCAGTTCGTCCGCGCCAACTACCTCGCATCGCCGCCACTGGTGGTAGCTTATGCCCTTGCCGGCAACATGGGTGTCGATCTCTACAAGGACGCTATAGGCCATGATCCGGATGGCAATCCTGTGACCTTAAGTGACATTTGGCCTGATAACCAGCAGATTCAGGACGTCGTCAGCGCGACTATCAATGCAGAGATGTTCAAGTCGAAGTACGCCGATGTCTATAGCGGTAACGAAACGTGGAACGACCTCGACGTAGCGCAAAGCGAACGCTTTGACTGGCCAGACTCAACTTATGTACGCCAACCACCGTATTTTGAGGGCATTAGCGCGGATGTCCCCAGTGTGTCGTCTATCGAGGGCGCTCGTTGTCTGGTCAAGGTCGGCGACAGTGTCACCACAGACCATATCTCGCCTGCGGGCGCCATCGCGACTGAGAGCCCAGCCGGCGCCTACCTGCAGGCGCGGGAAATCGGACCTGACGACTTCAACTCCTACGGTTCCCGTCGCGGCAATCACGAAATCATGATGCGAGGCACATTCGCCAACGTTCGCTTGCGAAACCATCTGGCGCCAGGAACAGAAGGGAGCTGGACCCGCTATTTACCCGCGAATGAGCAGATGACTATTTTCGATGCGGCGCAAAAGTATCAGGAGGATGAAACACCGCTTGTCGTGATTGCAGGCAAGGAATATGGCACCGGCTCGTCGCGTGACTGGGCTGCCAAGGGTCCTGCCTTGTTGGGCATTCGTGCCGTCATTGCCGAAAGTTACGAGCGTATTCATCGCTCCAATCTCATCGGCATGGGCATTCTTCCGCTGCAGTTCGGCGACGGGCAGGGATCTGAATCGCTTGAACTCGATGGCACCGAGACCTATTCGATTCCAGCTATCTCGGCCGGGGATAAAACGGTAACCGTCACGGCGGTCCGTGGTTCCGGGGAGGAGGTGACCTTCGAGTCAAGGATTCGGATTGATACGCCCAACGAATTCACCTACTACGAGCACGGCGGCATTCTGCATTACGTGTTGCGGCGCCTGGCCAGCACCTGACAGTCTGTTAATCGTTCAACCGCGAGTCGCTCAGGACACTGGGTTACCGGGGGCAGTACAATGTCAAAACCTTCATTCAAACCTCCGGACTGACCCGCCCGTGTGCGCAGCTAGCTACTTAAGAAACCTCTCGGGAGCCGTGCTTTCCCTGGTGCTGGCCGGCCAGGGTTTTTCGGCCGAACATGTTCAGGATGCCGCGCAAATCAGCGGTTTACAGACCGCCTCGCAGAACGCACCTGCCCAGCTTAAAGCCCTTGAATACAATAATCCCGGACTGATCGTGGATATGGGAGTGGGCCTCTGGGCGTGGCCACTGCCCATGGATTTCGATCAGGACGGCGACAACGATCTGGTGGTGGTCTCTCCGGATGAGCCCTTTAACGGCACCTACTTTTTTGAGAATAGCGAGGGCAACATCAAGCAGCCGGTGTTTGAAGCGCCTGTGCGGATCAGCAAGGGAGAGCAAAACGTTCAGGTGTCCTACGTCGATGGCAAGCCGAGAGTTCTGTCACCGGGCGTAGACCACCATGAATTCTTTAGTCGGGGTATCGATAGCGGTATCAAACTGTCCGTTTCAGATGAGGATGTATTTGTGGCCCGCGACCGCAGCCGCGCCAAACAGTGGAAGTATCTGGATTACGACGGCGACGGCGTTCACGACATTGTTGCAGGCTACGACGAGTGGGCGGATTACGGCTGGGATGATGCCTATGACGAAGAGGGCAACTGGACCAACGGTCCGCTTCGAGGCTACGTATTGTGGCTGCGCAACCAGGGTACGGATGCCGAGCCCGACTACGGGCAGCCAGAGTTCGTTCACGCTGCGGGTGAGCCTGTAGAAGTCTTTGGATGGCCGACCCCAAACTTTGCCGACTTTGACGGTGATGGCGATCTGGACCTGATCTGCGGGGAGTTTCTGGATTCCTTTACGTATTTTGAGAATACCGGCAGCCGCACCCAGCCTCTGTATGCTGCCGGCGTGAAACTCATGGATGGCGAGAGCCCGCTGCGAATGGACTTGCAGATGATTGTCCCGGTGGCGTTTGACTGGGACAAAGACGGCGATATGGATCTCATCGTCGGCGATGAAGACGGGCGCGTGGCGCTTATCGAACACAGCGGGCGCGTCGAGGCGGGCGTACCGGTATTTTTTGGTCCGGCGTACTTTCAACAGAAAGCGCAGGATCTCAAGTTCGGCGCGCTATCCACTCCCTTTGGGGTCGACTGGGACGGCGACGGCGACGAGGACATCCTCAGCGGCAACACTGCGGGCTATATTGGTTTTTTCGAAAACCTCGGCGGCGATAAAGCGCCAGTCTGGAATAGCGCGAAACGGCTTGAAGCTGACGGCGAGGTTATTCGCATCCAGGCGGGTGCCAATGGTTCCATTCAGGGGCCGGCTGAAGCCAAATGGGGTTACACCACGCTGACCGCGGCGGACTGGAATCAGGATGGCCTGTTAGACATTCTGGCGAACTCCATTTGGGGGGAGGTGATCTGGTACCCCAATGTCGGCACAAAGACTGAACCCGTGCTTGCTGCAGCGCGGCCGGTCGAGGTGGCCTGGCGAGGGGCGCCGCCAAAACCGCCGTGGAACTGGTGGAGCCCCCGTGGTCAGGCATTGGTCAGCCAATGGCGAACCACACCGGTAGCGACGGACTGGAACGGCGATGGCCTGATGGATCTGGTCATGATTGACCATGAGGGCCAGCTCGCTTTATTCGAGCGCCGCGACACCGGCGATGGACTCATACTGCTGCCGGGCCAGCGTATTTTTCGCAACGCTCAGGGCGAGGAACTGGATCTGGTCTGGGGCGCGGCGGGGAAAAGCGGTCGGCGCAAGCTGGAAGTGGTTGACTGGGACGGCGATGGCCGCCTGGATATTCTCTTCAACAGCGTTAACGCAGACTTCTACCGCAATATTGGTGAACGCGACGGCATGGTGCTTTTGGAGAATAGGGGCGCTATCGACGCCCGCAAAGTATCAGGCCACACCGCCAGCCCAACAACGGTGGACTGGGACGATAACGGTATTCCCGATCTGCTGGTAGGTGCCGAAGATGGCCGTTTCTATTACGGGAAAAACCCGCGAGCGCAGAGCCTCAGTGATTGAGGCTACTGGGCGGCTTAACTGACGTGGCATACTACGCCGCGCTGATTCATCAAGAATGATTCACCAGGAATAATAGAGGGCAAAATGAGTCGATTGGCAGGGAAGGTGGCGATCGTGACCGGCGGCGCACGCGGTATGGGCGAGGCAACAGTGCGCCTGTTTGTTGAGCACGGCGCCAGGGTTGTTATTGGCGATGTTCTTCAGAATGAAGGCCAGGCGCTGGCGGATGAACTGGGCGACGCTGCCGTTTTCGTCAATATGGATGTCAGCCAGCAAGCCGATTGGGCCAGGGCAGTAGAAGCCAGCGAGCAGTTCGGCACTCTGAATGTACTAGTGAATAACGCAGCGGTGGTCTTGATGCAGGCGCTCAGCGAGACGACGCCCGAGGATTTTATGCGTCTGGTTAATATCAATCAGCTCGGTACCTTTATGGGAATACAGGCGGCTATTGCCCCGATGAAAGCTGCCGGTGGCGGTTCGATTATCAACGTATCCTCGATCGACGGGCTGCATTCCTCTGCGGGTCTTGCGGCTTATTCTTCAACCAAGTGGGCGGTGCGGGGCTTGACCAAGTGTGCAGCGATTGAGTTGGGGCAATATGGCATCCGGGTCAACAGCGTACACCCGGGTGGTATTTACACCGTTATGGGTGGCGCGGGTGCACTAACGGAAGAAGATCTTAATGCCAGTGTCTATGCAAACTTTCCCATTCCACGTGTCGGCCAGCCGGAAGAGGTCGCCCACGTCACCCTGTTTTTGGCGACAGATGAAGCCAGCTACAGCACCGGGTCAGAGTTTGTTGCCGACGGTGGCTGGTTTGCCGGCATGCGCTCTCCGGGAATGCCCTGTTCCTGAGACCCCTCTAGCGTTATCTACCGCTTTTATATCCACTGAAACAGGATTCGTAACAAGCCTTCTAAGGCCTTGATTGCACCTCTTGGTGCGTGGTCGCACTGGACATGCAGTTTTATCTGACTTTAACTGCGGCCGAACCTTCGGAGAATTCCATGATTACTATTCACCACCTCGGCGTATCACAATCGGACCGCATTGTTTGGCTGATGGAAGAACTCGGCCTGCCTTATGACCTGAAATGGTACAACCGGGGCGAAGATTTTCTGGCGCCGCCGGAATACCGTGCTTTGCACCCGGCGGGCACCGCGCCCATCATTACCGACGGCGACCTGGTTATGGCAGAGTCCACCGCCATTGTGGAATACATTGCACGGCGTCATGGTGGCGGGCGTCTGATCGTGCCAGATCAAGACCCTGACTTCCCCCACTACTTGTACTGGATGCAGTTCAATAATGCTTTACAGTCAGTGCTGTTCAGCAAGTTCGCCTTCCAGATGGCCGGTGGCGATCTGGGCGGTGACAATATGCTGATGACTACAATGTCGCGACGTGAGGAGGGCCTGTATCAGGCGCTGGAGAAGCGTCTGGGCGAGGCTGATTACCTGGGTGGTCCTGAGTTTAGCTGCGCCGACATCATGTCTATGTTCAACCTGACCTCGCTGGCAATGCTGGGCGCGCGCGAAATCGATGCCAGTATGCCCAACACACAAGCCTATGTGGATCGCATTGCAGCGCGCCCGGCCTACCAGAAAGCGATGGCCATTGCTGGACCAGCAGCGGCGGAACCCTCAGCGGTGTAGATATCTAGTTTTCCGGATATCTCGGCTTTAGCTGTTATCGTCCGCTTTGGCATGAATACTAAAGGCCAGCTCAAACGCGGTCTGTCTGACCCCTTGACCTGCTGCTGCCGACACACAAACAAAAAAATGCCGCCCAGTGGGCGGCATTCTAACTTTGCTTAAATGCCTGATTAGCGCACGTAGCCAGGCCGGCGCGCTAGCTAGAGGAAATTCTTCCTCAGCGTGACACCCCAGGTTCTAGGTTCGTTATGACCGGTGGTAAGACGGCCGGGGTTACCGGTGGCGTCGGTGATCACACCGGGGTATTCCTCGTCAGCGAGGTTTCTGCCCCATGCGGTGAGTTCAACGTCCCAGTTTTCGAACACCAGACCGGCGCGCACGTTGATTAGGCTGTAATCCTCAGCCAGCTTGAGCGGATCGTTGTTAACGTCGGTCATCCGCTCATCCACCCAGATGTATTCGCCATAAAGAAAGGCACTGACGCTGTTGCTCAGTGGTAAGTCCTGGCGCAGCGATACCGCCACATTGTTTTCCGGATTGTTTGCCAACAAGCCACCGGAGCGGTCGCAGGAGCCGTCACCGTTGGCTGCTGGGTCCGGCTGGCCAGTCTGGAACGGCGTGGCAATCCAGCAGGGGCCGTTTTCGAAGTCGTCGTATTCACCGTCGTTATAGGCGTAGGCGACAGTCAGGGTGGTGTAGTCAAAAGGTTGCCACAGAACGTCCAATTCACCGCCCCGGGTTTCCGCCGTGCCCGCATTCTGCAGGGCGAAACCCGTACCCTCAAAGGCTACCGTTTGCAGGTCATCCGTTACGGTGCTGTGCAGGGCAACGTTGACCCGCAGCGATTGCTCCGGGAACTCGGCTTTCATGCCCAGCTCGTAAGCCTCGGTTTTCTCGGCATCAAACACCACGTCCAGTGTTTGCGCGATGCGGTCTGCGTTAATACCGCCGGCCTTGTAGCCGGTGCCATAGGAGGCATAGAACATGACATCGTCGGCCGCAAACCAGGTCAGTTTAACGGTGCCGGTTACCTGATCGTCGTCAATAGTCTCATCCACATCCGGGCGCGGTGCCAGGGGCGCAAACAGTGCAAAGCCCGGGCCAGCGTTAAACTCGGTAAACGTGTTGATCATGTCCTTGTCTTCCTTCGTCCAGCGTACACCTGCGGACAGTTGTAAGGAGTCAGTCAATGACAGATCGACCTGAGTGAACACGGCATACGCCTGATGCTCTTGCTCAGAAATGTCTTGGGAAAAGCCGCCTGCCGGGAACAGCGCTTCCGCGCCAGGCAAACCCACGAACGAAGCCGTATCTTCTCCGACACGGGTTCTGACCAAGGCATCAAGGTCCTGTTCGAAGTAGAACAAGCCCGCCACCCAGGACACGCGCTCACCTTGGTTGCTAATGCGCAGCTCCTGGGAGAACTGGCTTTGCTCTGATATGCGCGTCTGCGCTACAGCATCGATGTCATAAAAGTCACCGTCCACATCATCCAGCGAATCAAATTCTCGATAAGCCGAGATGCTGGTGAACTCAAAAGCTGGCAGCGACCAGTCGAACTGCAGTGATACGCCCTTGTCTTCATTCTGAGACCGGGGCAGGAAGCTTACGGCCACGTCGCGCTCAAAGAAGTCGTCTTGGCTGATGACAGTGCCGCCGGCGTTTCGCACAGCGTTATCGGTACCGAATACCGGGGTAGAACCCGGCGGCAGCTGCTGTGCTTGTAAGTTATTCACCCAATTACCAATAGCGCAGCAGGTTTCATCAATTTCTGAATAGTCCGCGTTAAACTCTACAGTCACAGTTTCTGAGGGCAGCCAAAGGGCTGAAAATCTGCCACCAAAGCGATCGCGATCCTGAATCGAATCGTCTTCCAGATTGATTGCATCCACGTAGCCTTCACGCTCCAGATAGAAGCCTGTGGCGCGAATGGCCAGCACGTCGTCTATCAGGGTGAGGGACTTGGCGCCATCAACAGCGCGCATGTCGAGGTCGCCGCCACCCACTTCCAAATAGCCTTCTCCGTCAAAATCTGGCGCCTTGGTAATCACGTTAACCGCACCCGCTGAGGTGTTGCGGCCGAACAATGTGCCCTGAGGGCCGCGCAAAACTTCGATGGAGGCCACGTCAACCAAATTATTGATCATCGCACTCTGGCGCGAACGGTAGACACCGTCCACATACAAACCAACCGAAGACTCCAGGCCAAAGTTCTGTGAACTGGTAGATACACCGCGAATACCAAAGCTGGCGGTAGTTGAGCTTTGCTGTGTAGTAACGAATAGCGCCGGGTCAATATTGGCGACCTCAAAAAAGTCACGAACGCCGCTTTCCAACAATCGTTCACCAGTGAAGGCTGTCAGCGCCACCGGCACGTCCTGCAGGCGCTGCTCGCGCTTTTGCGCGGTAACAATAATTTCATCTAGCAGCGCCTGGGCAACGGCACCCTGCGATACCAGCAAACCGGCGGAGCAAACGGCCGCATAAATTGCACTTTTTCTGAAAGGTATACGAAATGGCTTCCTGCTGGTCTTCAAGGTACTGCTCCTTTTAAACACATGATGCGGCGGTAATAACCACTGCTTGTCGATTGTGTGAACAAAGCTGCGCTTTACTAAATGGCGCTGGATTAGGCAGAACGCGGCCGTGCTCACAAAGTTAGTGACTAATAGTACAACTGGAGCAGAGCGCGTTTTGTTAACTAGTTATGACTTTTGGGATGTCGGGCACGAATAACCCTACGCAAAGTCCGTGTGGTGCAACGAAGTTTGTTCGAGCGGGAGATTGACGAGGATCTGCTGCTGGAGATTCGTGAATGAACGAATAAGGCCGGGTGCTCGGCGTTGATCGATTCAAGAAGAAATTTGGGATGTCGCCGAGAGGAACATTGAGTCAAACATGTGGGGAGGAGATCGACGGTCTCAGGCAAGCAAAATAGATCCAGGAGTCTGACCCCTTGATTGCTCTGGTAAAGCATTGGTGTGCTGTTTGCATGTGCTGTTTGCAATAGGAATTAGAGTGAAAATCGGGTCGAGAGTGGTACGCCGAACACATAAGACTTTCCACCGTTCGATGCACTTATCTGTGTCTCACGTGAAGCGGGTTGGGCCGTGGGCTGTCTCCGCATGGCCGGCACGGGGCTTCAACCGCAGCCTTATATAACAAAATAATCTATGCATATAACCAAAAGTGTACTATTGTGTGTATATAGCTTGATGATCAGGAGATCTTCTATGACCGCCCCCGAATCCGTGTCCGCACTGCTTGAGCAGGTCCCTGCGGTAAAAGTTTTTTTTGACGAGCAGACCAATACCTATTCCTACGTGGTAAGCGATACCTCGACGTCCCGGTGCGCCATCGTGGATTCCGTGATGAACTTCGACCAGCCCTCGGGAGCCATCAGCTTCGACAGTGCTGACGAGATTATTGCCTATGTGCGTGACAATGCGCTGACGTTGGAGTGGATCCTGGAAACCCACGTGCACGCTGATCACCTGTCCGCGGCGCCCTACATTCAGGAGCGCCTGGGCGGCAAGCTGGCCATAGGCAGCAACATCACTGTGGTCCAGGAAACCTTCGGCAAAATTTTTAACGAGGGCACGGAGTTCCAGCGTGATGGTTCGCAGTTTGACCGCCTGCTCGCCGACAACGACAGCTTCTCAATCGGTGAGCTCGAGTGCATGGCGTGGCACACACCGGGGCACACGCCTGCCTGCATGACTTATATCATCGGCAACAGTGCCTTTGTGGGTGACACCATCTTCATGCCCGACGGCGGTACCGCACGCGTCGACTTTCCCGGAGGCGATGCGCACACCCTTTATACCTCCATCCAGCGCCTGCTCAGCCTGCCGGACGAAACCCGCCTGTTCATGTGCCATGACTACGCGCCCGGCGGCAGGGAATACCAGCACGAGACAACAGTAGGGGAGGAGCGTCGCAGCAACATTCATGTCGGCGATGGCGTGGATGAGGCCAGCTTTACCTCCATGCGCAAGGCGCGAGACAAGACGCTGGGCATGCCGCAACTGATACTGCCCTCGCTGCAGGTGAATATGCGCGCAGGACACTTGCCCCCGGCAGAAGATACTGGCCAGGTGTTCCTAAAGCTTCCCATCAACGCATTTAAGTAGGCGAGGAGCGCGCGCCATGGATATCAAACAGGTTAACGAGGGCTTTGCCGTCAGCGGACAGCTCACGGCGGAGGACTTGCCCGCGGTGGCAGCAGCGGGCTTCAAGTCGATCATTTGCAACCGACCCGATGGGGAGGGCTCCGACCAGCCGACTATCACCGAGCTCAAGCAGGCGGCCGTCCAGGCTGGTCTGGAGGTTCGCTATCTGCCCGTCGTCAGCGGCAAGGTCAGTGAGTTCGATGCATCGGATTTCGCGCTGGAGCTGGAAACCTTGCCTGCACCGGTGTTGGCCTTTTGTCGCACGGGCAATCGTTCGATGACCCTGTGGTCCATGGCGGAAGCGCGCCGCGGTGTGGAGGCGGATCTGATCGTTCACAAGGCAGACGCCCTGGGCTTCGACATGAGTGGATTGGTTCGAAAATTGGCAGGCGAAAACCCGGCGGGTGCCGACAACCGCACCTGGGACGTGCTGATCGTGGGGGGAGGCGCAGGTGGTATCGCCGCGGCCGCCAGCCTGCGCGCCCGGGATGACAGTCTCGATATCGCCATTGTGGATCCCGCAGAAGTGCACTACTACCAACCGGGCTGGACGCTGGTGGGCGCCGGCGTGTTCGATGCCAATCACACGGTCAAAACCATGGCGTCACTGATTCCCGATGGCGTGGCGTGGATCAAGGAAGCCGTGATGGCGTTTGAGCCTGAGCAGAATCAGCTGGTGTTGGAAAACTGCCGGCGATTGTCCTACCGCAGGCTGGTGGTTGCGCCCGGTATCAAGCTGAACTGGCAGGCGGTGGAGGGTCTTGCGGACACCCTGGGTCACAACGGCGTGACGTCCAACTACCGCTTCGACTTGGCCCCGTATACCTGGGAACTGGTACAGAATCTGGCGGGTGGCAGGGCGTTATTCACCCAACCGCCTATGCCCATCAAGTGTGCCGGTGCACCCCAGAAAGCACTGTACCTGTCCTGTGACTACTGGCTGCGCCAGGGCCGGCTCGATAACATCGACGTGGAGTTCTACAACGCCGGCGGCGTGTTGTTCGGGGTCAAGGACTACGTGCCCGCGCTCATGGAATATGTGGAGCGCTACCAGGCAGACCTCAAGTTCAACCACCGACTCACGCGCGTCGACGGCTCCGCGAAGAAGGCCTGGTTCGAGCTCACCGACAGTGACGGCAATACCCAGACCGTGACCCGCGAGTTCGACATGATCCACGTGGCACCGCCACAGTGCGCACCGGACTTCGTGTCGGCCAGCCCGCTGGCCGATGAGGCCGGCTGGATTGATGTGGACCAGAACACCCTGCGTCACAAGCGCTTTGAAAACATCTGGGCGCTGGGGGATGCAATGAACGCGCCCAACGCCAAGACTGCGGCGGCTGCGCGCATGCAGGCGCCGGTGGTTGCCAACAACCTGCTGCAGGATCTTGGCCGGGTCACTGACATCTGTCACTACAACGGCTACGGTTCCTGTCCGCTAACTGTGGAGCGCGGCAAGATCGTGCTAGCAGAGTTTGGCTACGGCGGCAAGCTGCTTCCCAGCTTCCCCAACTGGGTGATTAACGGCACGCGCCCCTCCAGCCTTGCGTGGTTGCTGAAGGAAAAGATCCTGCCACCCGTGTACTGGAAGGCGATGCTCAAGGGCCGCGAGTGGATGGCGCAGCCCGAGAATACCCTGCCGACGGCCTGATTTCGTGAACGCACTGGCGAAAGCATTACCCTGCCTGACCTGGCTGCCCGACTACCGGCGCAGCGACCTGGGCGGGGATCTCATCGCCGCGCTGATCGTCACTGTCATGCTGATCCCCCAGTCCCTGGCCTATGCTCTGTTGGCAGGTGTACCGGCGGAGATGGGTTTGTACGCTACCATCCTGCCGTTGGTGGCCTATGCGCTGTTTGGCACTAGCCGCACCCTGTCGGTGGGGCCGGTTGCCGTGATTTCGCTGATGACGGCCACCGCTGTGGGCGATGTGGTATCACGCACCGGGGCCGACTATGTGTCCGCCAGTGTGGCGCTGGCGATGCTGTCCGGGCTTATGCTGGTGGCGATGGGTCTGTTGCGTTTCGGCTTTCTGGTCAACTTCCTGTCCCACCCGGTGGTTGCCGGGTTCATCACCGCCTCGGGGATCATTATCGCGGTAGGGCAATTACGGCACCTGCTGGGTGTGGATGCCCACGGCGACAACCTACTGGTGCTGGGAAACTCACTGGCCCGCGGCATAACCGACACCAATAGCGTTACGCTGGCGCTGGGTGGTCTCGCGATAGCGATACTGCTGCTGGCGCGGTACCGCCTCAAGCCGGCACTGTCCCGACTGGGGCTGTCACCGCGGCTGTCTGATTTTGTGTGCAAATCCAGTCCGGTCGTTGTGGTCATACTGACGTCCTTGCTGGCCTGGAGCCTGTCACTGGCCGATCGTGGTGTCGCGCTGGTCGGTAGCGTGCCGAGTGGGCTGCCGGCGCTGTCGCTGCCGGTCTTCGATCCTGCCCTGTGGCTGGAATTACTGGATAGCGCGCTGCTGATCTCGATTATCGGTTACGTGGAATCCGTATCCGTCGGCAAAACCCTGGCAGCGAAACGGCGCCAGCGGATTGATGCGAACCAGGAGCTTATCGGCCTGGGAGCGGCCAATCTGGCTTCGTCGGTGTCAGGCGGTTTCCCTGTCACGGGTGGTTTCTCCCGATCGGTGGTGAACTTCGATGCCGGTGCGGTTACGCCGGCGGCGGGACTTTTTGCCGCGGGCGGTATTGCGCTGGCCGCGATGTTCCTTACGCCATTTCTCTATTACTTGCCGAACGCAACCCTGGCGGCTGTCATCATTGTGGCTGTGTGGCAGTTGATCGACTTTTCTCACCTGGCCAGGGCCTGGCGCTACGCCCGCGCAGACTTTATTGCGATCGCCATGACCATTGGTATCACGCTCATACAAGGCGTGGAGATGGGGGTATTGTGTGGTGTGGCGGCATCCATCCTGCTGCACCTCTACGAAACCTCGCGACCTCATATGGCGGTGGTAGGGGAGGTTCCCGGCACCGAACACTTTCGCAACATTGAACGCCACGAGGTTGTAACCCACGACAATATTCTGTCGCTGCGCGTCGATGAGAGTCTCTACTTCGCCAACGCCACCTACATCGAGGATGCTATTTACAGGCTGGTCGCAGAAAACCCTGGCGTTACCGATGTTGTGCTTATGTGTCCGGCAGTGAATGCGATTGACCTGAGTGCGCTGGAAAGCCTGGAATCGGTCAATGACCGGCTCATCGAAGCGGGCGTGCGCCTGCACTTCAGCGAGGTGAAGGGTCCGGTGATGGACTGCCTCAAGCGCACCGACTTTTTTGAGAAGTTGAGCGGCGAGGTTTTTCTCACCCAGCATCAGGCGATTGAATCGCTGTCACGAAAAGCCCGCAGTCCCCACCTGAAGCTCGCCAGCCAGGCCTCCTGAGACCTGACCTGATCAGGTCACTGCACAGCTGGTAAGTGTCCGCACTGGGGCGCGTCAATGATCCAGTAGCGCAACGAGTCCGAGCCCGCAGCCACAGAAAGCGCATCCAGGAGCGACTCGAGCGACTGCGACTCGAATATCACTTCAAAGCGCGTGAAGGCACGACAGCCTTCGACCTGCTCACGCAGGTTGAAGTGGCTGTGCTCGGCGCTGAAACCCATGGCCGAGGTGAGCGTGAATCCACTGATGGCGTCAAGCGACATAAGAGCGTCGATGATGTCTTCGCGCCGCGAGTCCGGGGCCATCATTACAAATACCTGTGAATCACTCATTTTGGGCGCTCCGTGTATTGATAGAGAACAGGCAGTAGATACAGTGTGGTGAGCGTCGAGGTCAGCAGGCCGCCGATGACGACAATTGCCAGCGGCCGTTGCACCTCGGCGCCGGGGCCGGTAGCAAACACCAGTGGGGCCAGGCCAAACATCGCCGTGGTGGCGGTCATCAGGATCGGCCGAAGGCGTCTGACGGCTCCGTCCAGCACACGATCTGACACCGCGACGCTGGCGCTGCGCATTTGCTCAAAGTAGCTGAGCATTACTACGCCGTTCAGCACCGCAACCCCTAGCAAGGCGATCAGCCCGACCGACGCGGGTACCGACAGGTACTCCCCGCTGGCAAACAGAGCGATTACGCCACCCATCAGGGCGAAGGGAATGTTGCCAAGAATCAGCCCCGCGAGCGTGAGAGAGCGGAAGGTTGTGAACAGGATAATCAGTATCAGCAATAGAGCGGCCGGTATCAGCAACAGCAAGTCACCCGTCGCGCGCTGCTGGTTTTCGAACTCCCCGCCAAATTGCACCCGGTAGCCTGGCGGTAGCGGTACAAGTTCCTGCAGGGTAGCGGATAGTTCTTCCACGAAGCCCACAACATCGCGCCCCTCAACATTCACCGTAACCGCGCCAAACCGATTGCCCTGCTCGCGTTGGATGCGCAGCGGGCCTTCAAGGTACTCGAGAACCGCGACATCGTTCAGGCTTGCCGCGCTGCCATCCGGCAGCACCACCGCGGCCTGGCCAAGCGCCAATGCGCTTCCAGGCCGCGAGAGATCCTGTGGGGCAGTGACTAGCACCACGGGGGTGCGTCGCCGACCCTCAATGATTTCTGACACGATGAGACCGTCCAGCTGGGTCTTTAGCCAGTCTGACAGTGCCTCGGTGGTCAGGCCGTTGGCGGCGGCTATTTCGCTGCGCGCCCGCACCGCCAGGAACAGGCTGCCCTCGGTGACTGCAGCGCGCACATCCACCGCGCCTTCTACATCGCGCACTGCTTCGGTAGTGCGATGTACCAGTCGAGCCAGTTCATCAAGGTTCTCACCGAATATCTTGATTGATACATCTCCGGTGCTGCCGGTAAGCATTTCCGAGATGCGCATCTGTATCGGTTGGGTGAAACCAAAGCTGATGCCGGGGAAGCCCATCAATACTTCCCGGATACGGGCTTCTATCGCTTGTTTGTCCGCTGCCTCCCACTCTTCCTCCGGCGCCAGCTCCATGAAGATGTCGGTTTCGTTGAGGCCCATGGGATCCAGGCCGAGCTCATCGGAGCCCGTGCGCGCAACTATTTGGCGGATCTCCGGCACTGCCTTCAGTAGGGCGAGCTCAACCTCTTTATCCAGGGCAACCGAAGCGGCCAGAGAAATAGTGGGAGATTTCTCCAACTGTACGATGATGTCGCCCTCGTCCATGATCGGCATGAAGGTCTTACCAGTAAAAACAAACAGCACGGCGCTCAGCAGCAGCAAGCCGCTCAATGTGGTGATGAGTACCGTGGGGCCTTGCAGCACCCTGGCCAGGCTGGCGCGGTAAAGCGTCTGGAGTCGCTCCATGAAGCGCGGCAGTCCGGTAGCCTTTGTGCTGAGCAGCAGTGAGGCCAATACCGGAATGATAGTAAGGGCCATCAACAGTGCCGCCAGCATGGCGAAAACAATGGTCAGCGCCACCGGTGAGAACAGCTTCCCTTCCAGGCCTTTAAGCATCAGCAAAGGGGAGAATACGATCAGCACAATCAGGGTGCCGGATACTACCGGCACGGCCACGTCCTTGCAGGCTCGATAGATAACATGCAGTCGCGGCAGGCGCGTGCCCTCATCCAGGCGCGATACCGTGTTTTCAACCACGACCACCGATGAGTCGACGATCATGCCAATCGCAATGACCAGGCCACCCAGGCTCATCAGGTTCGCTGATAAACCGAATACGCGCATCAGCAGAAAAGTCGCTAAGGCCGCTAGCGGCAGGGACAGGGACACCACCAGCGCCGCACGCAGGTTACCCATGAACAGCGCGAGCAGGCCAACAACCAGTATCACCGCCTGGACCAGAGCTGAGGATATCGTGCCTATGGCGGTATCGATCAGACCAGCACGATCGTAGAAAACATTAAGCCTGGTGCCCGGCGGTAAGCTATTCTCCAACTCTGCCAGCCTGGCCTTCACGCCGCTGACAACAGCTCCCGTATTGCTGTTCTTAAGCGCGATTACCAGCGCCTCAGCGGTCTCTTCTCCGTCAGCCGTCACCGCGCCGTAGCGCGCCATGTGGCCTATCCCTGTCTCCGCGATATCGCCGAGCCGGTGCGCGTCACCCCGACTACTGTTGACGACGATGTCATCCAAATCTGCCGGCGCGACCAAACGGCCTTCGGCGCGCACCACCAACACATCGTTGCCCTGGGTAATGCGCCCAACACCGACGTTACGGTTATTGGCAATAATGGCGGCCCGCACGTCCGCCAGAGTCAGGCCCAATTGAGTCAATCGTGCCGGATCAAGCCCGATGCTGTAGGTACGGGCATAGCCGCCCAGAATGTTCACGTCAGCGACGCCGGGCACGGTACGCAGGGCGGGCCTGACCTCCCAGTCCAGCAGCTGCCGACGCTGCATGAGATCCAGGTTCGGATTTTCCAGCGTGAACATGAACATCTCCGACAGCGGGGTACTCATCGGCGCAACGCCGCCAGACACAGTGGCAGGCAGTTGGTCACGAACAGCGGTTAGCCGCTCGTTGACCTGCTGCCGCGCCCAGTAAATGTCGGTTCCAGTCTCGAAATCCAGAGTGATATCGCTGATTGCATACTTGGTGGTGGAGCGCAATATGGCCTGGCGGGGAATGCCCAGTAACTCGGTCTCAATCGGCCTTGTGACCCGACGCTCTATCTCTTCCGCCGTCATACCGGGTGCTTTAAGAATGATCTTCACCTGCGTCGGCGATATATCCGGAAACGCATCAATGGGAATCTGTACCCAGGCGCGGATGCCCGCCACTAGCAGGCACAAGGCCATCACACCGACGAACAGCCGCTGGGTCAGTGCGAAGCGAATCAGAGCCGCCAGCATTATTCGCCTCCCAGTCCCAGCAGAATGCCCTGCACCGCGCTGACCGATTTTGACAGCACTTCTCGGTCTGCCAGTTCGTCATCTGCATCAATAGCGTAGCCCTGGGGCGTATCAGCAATCAGCACAACGCGGTGCGTTTGCAGCCGGTCACCCTGGTGGACCAGCACATGCGGCTCACCCTGCCATTGAAAAAGTGCTGCCCGCGGGATCACCAGCGCGGTCGCAGAGTAAAGCGGTATCACAGACATCAGTGTGCCGAGACGCTGTGGGCAGCGTTGCTGGGTCGGTTCACTCCACGCAGAGACAAAGAAATTGCGGGCAATCTGATCAACCCTGTCTATGGTCAGACGGCAGTCGGGCGCAGATAGTGCGGCCAGATCTCCGGATCGCTGCGCCGGAACCTCGAGGTGCAAGCGCAGCGCGTCCGGGGCGACCACGGAAAAGACAGTGTTGCCTGCGCTGATGGCATTGAGGCGCGAGTCAAAAACCACGATGCCGGCCCGGGGGGACGCGAGTATCACGCCCTCATGAGTAATACCGTCATCGGGCAGCAAATTGCGAAAGTGCTGCATATGCTCATGCTGAAGTTGCAGCGCGAAGTAGCGCGATTGAATGTCGGCCCAACGGTCCGCCGCTAATACGTTGTCCTGAAACAGACGCTGATTATCCTGATAACGCTGTCGCGCGATCTCATACTGCGCTGTCAGTGCCCTATATTCCGATAGCCAGTGTTCTACATCAGGCCCCTCAAGCCACACCACCGGGTCACCAGCGTCGACCTGATCACCCGGGGAGAGTTTGAACGCTACCCGGCTTGCGGTCATGGGCAGCATTACGCCGAACGTCTCACCGGCGCGGGCACGAATCTCGCCGCGGAGGGCAGGACCTGGCACCGTCTCAACGGGCAGAACTTTGGAGAACTCAACATCCAGCGCCCCCAGCGATTCCATTGGTACGTCCTCGCGGGCACTGCAGGGTAGCGCGAGTCCGAGTAGCAACAGCGTGAACGCGCATTTCATAGCGTCAAGCCTGCAGCCTGACGTAACCTGGCCCTGTTGCGGCCTGCCAGGGCCTCGGTTATGACAAGCTCGCCCTGGGTGTTGGCTACATCCAGTAAGCGCTGTAACAGGATTTCGCCATCGATCTCATTGTTGGCACCTAGCGCCAGAATATGTGTCTTGATGCGGTCACCTACAGCCACGGCATCGGTGAGCAGAGCCTGCCGATGCTCAAGACGTTGCGCTTCCATTCGCGCTGCCTCCCACTGTTGTTTCAGCTTTAGCCATAGCTCATCACGGGCTAGCAAGAAGGCGCGCTGTGCAGAGCGTTTCTGGCTGCTGTTAGACGTGTTTTGTGTACCCAGAAAATTTAGCGGCATCTCTATTTGCAGTCCGTATTGGTCTTCATTGAGTTGAGGGTTGTCGAAGTCGCGCGCGACAAAAGCGAGGTTCCAGCTAGTGGTATCCGGCGCTGACAGGGCCAGCAGGGCTGCTTCCTGTTGACGTTCGCGCTCTAGACGGTTCATGGCAGGGTGTGAGGCATATTCCAGCGTCGCCGGGCGCGATGCACCCTCAGATAAGTCCGTGGGTATATCGGGTAAGCCGGTTAGAGCTGTGAAGTCGGCCCGCGACCGCTCGACGTCGGTCCGCCGTGAGTCCAGTTCCAAAGCGGCACCCAGCCGTTCGCGCTCTACAATGAGACTGGCATAGATGGGTAGCGCGCCGCTTTCGGCCAGTGCTGAAGAACGTGTGGCCAGCGCGGTCAGCATGTTTAGCTTTTCTCGAGCCACATCCAGACGAGCGACCGCGAGGCGCACTGCCCAGGCGCGCTCGCGCACATAGCCGGAATAGACCCAGCGCCGGTACTCGTTGTCGGAGGTTGCAAACTGGCCGGAAATACGCGTTAGTTTTTTGTCCAGCTGCCGCCGGCTGCGCGACTTGATAGGCAAATTGAGGATGACCTCTGCTTCGTCGGTCCCCAAAGATTCCTGGCTGTCGATATAGCTGGCCGTCAGGGAGGGGGTGGCGGCTAACCAACTACTGGCGTCTTGCAGATCGGCCTGCTGATCGAAAGCCGCCCGCTGCAGCGCTCCGGCGAGCGCATCGCGCAAAGTGCTTGCTGCCGATTGTTGCGCACAGGCAACAAGTAGCAGAATAGCCATAAGCTGTCGTGGCGCGGTGGTGCTCGGTTTCCTTATCATGGCCGTGTCCGGTTAAAGTTCAGGCAGCCTAGCGGCATCGCTGCGCTGTCGCATGAGGCATATGCCTGCTTTGGCTCCCTGAGGGGCGATAGTACATATGTCCCATAAACCCATAACTGATTGTTTATTAAAGAGAAATAATGAAAGACCTACTGATCGCACTGCTGCTGGGTACTATCACCTTGCTTAAACTGGTGGACGTACTGCATGACACCGGTTTGGCGCTGCCTACCTCGCATCTTGTGCAGGAGTGGGTCCTGTTGCTGCTGTCCCTGGGAGGCTGCATTTATCTGATTCTGGACGTGCAGCGTAGAACCCGGCAGCAGCGGGCGCTGGCGACTTCACTCACCCTGAGCGAGGAGCGGCTGCGTAGTCTTAGCGACGAGTTGCGGGAAGCCCGACGCCGGCACGGCGCTGCTATGCGACAGCAGTTCGAGGACTGGCGCCTTTCGGGCAGCGAGCAGGAGGTGGCGTTGCTGTTGCTCAAGGGTTTGTCGCTCAAGGAGGTGGCGGCCATCCGCGATACCCGCGAGAAGACAGTGCGTCAGCAGGCCTCGAGTATCTATGCTAAATCTGGCCTGGAGGGCAGGCACGCACTGGCGGCGTGGTTTCTGGAGGATGTGTTGTTCCCCGGTCATCCCGCTGGGCAATCCTAGAATGAAGTGGCAGGATAAGATTCTGCAGCAGGTTGCGGCCGCCTGCGTTGATCAGTAATGTGAGGGCAAGTGAATCGAACGCTGGCAATGCTGTAGCTAGCAAGGAGTTGGTGCCGTGCGACGTATCGGACATACACACTGCTCATCTCTACCCGGGTCATTGTCTGTATGGGCGCGCCTAATGCCATTAGCCGCTGCTGCGATTATGACAGCCACCTCCGTTTACGCCGACACGTCTGACGCCTCGGGATCGCCCACAGACAACTTTCTAACTATCTCCTACAGCGAAAAGACACAGATTCGCTCCAGCATGAAATGGATGCATGGGCTGCCCAAACTGATGATGGTGGATGGGTATCCGCAGCAGGATAGCGAAGACCAGGATGTCCCCCCTGGCATATCCCGGATTGCCAGCAAAGACTATGAAGCCGGGGAGACTGGCACCGCACAGCTGCCCTATGCGGTTATAGGCAAGCTCTTCTACGTCAAGCCCGATAACACTGTGGCGACGTGTAACGGCGCGTTGACGGGCGCCAATGACGTCATTCTTACGGCGGCGCATTGTGTATTAGGCGCATCGGGAGAGTGGAATCGCTACTTCCTCTTCATTCAAGGATACGCCACGACGAATGCAAAAGTGTATGCAATATCTTGTGCTTCAGTCCCTGCCCCTTGGGGGACACTTGTCGGCAAGGAATCCTTTCCCTTTGACTATGCCTTCCTGAAATTGCGCCGTCCTAGCGCAGATGGATCTTTGGGAATCAGCAGCGGGATACCGCCGGAACAGGTTCAGTTAGTGGGGTACTCAGACAATGTGGCCAAGGGGCAGATGTTGTTAGAGCTTGAGGCGACGATAGATAAGACGGACGGTAACCTTCTGCGCGCCTCTGCAAACCCTCTACGATCGGGCAGTAGCGGCATGCCCTGGATCGCCTCGTCGATAGTCCACAGTGTCAGTTCGTTCTGGTTACCCGGTGAGGACCTCTCGATGTGGGGACCTCGCTTCACTCAGGACACGTTTGAACTACTTCGTCACGTCCAATCTGGTTGTGGATAGAAACGGTGGCTATGCAAGACACCGAGGAGCATTGAAATGAACCACTACAAGCGCACTAAGTTGCTGGTCAACCCAGCTTTTCAACTTAGATTTATGGCTTATATGTCCCTGGCATCGCTCGTCAGTATCAGTGTCTTTTACCTTGCCTCGTCACTTTACTTCGACGCCGTTTACGAAATGGGCTATGAATTGGGCCTGGATGCAGATCATCCCTATTTCTCCTTTATCGACGACCAACGGCAGCTACTGCTGAAGATATTCGTTTCGCTCGCGCTAGTAGCCTTCACGCTGCTCATGGTATTCAGCCTTTATCTGTCCCACCGAATCGCGGGGCCTATATACCGAATTGAGCATTATATGGAGGCTGTGGCGAGTGGCCACGAGGAGCTGGGTCCGGTACATCTGCGGCAGGGTGACTTTTTCCCGGAAATAGCGTCAATTGTAAATGCCACTATCCATGAGCTCAGGCACCACGAGGAAATAGGCGACGACACCGGTACTGGAGATCAGCCGCCCCGTAATCCGCAAAGTCCCGTTTCCAGCAGTGCAGATAACGATCCATGATTTAAAGCCACTGCTTCCGTAGCATCCAAGGCGAATAATGATCCCATTGACGCGTGTAAGTCCTTTATAAACGTAAAACGTGCTTTTGCTTAAAAAAGGTGATAAATATGCTCATCTGAATCGCTGACTGAGTTGCCATCTGGACCGCCAACTACGTTAACGACTGAAGTGCCAACTGAGATGTCTCCGACCGCAGCGCGTCGAGGCAAGAGGTACTGCTGGTGGATCAACGAACAAAACTCAGAGGTTTTATCGCGGATCTCGTCGTCACCGAAGGCGTGGAGAGTGTCATTGAGCAGTTCTCTTTCCTTGGGTCGGCGTTCCTGCTTACCAAAGATGCCATTGTCGTTGCGGCGAACGATCAGGCGATGAGCCTGCTCGGCCTGGAGAAGCAAGATCTCTATGGCAAACCGGTGATGGATATGGTCTGTGAGAGCGAGCGCCCGGCAATGGAAGCCCGCCTCGCCAACAACGATACAACTCCGTATGAATCGAAGTTTGTAACCGGCTCCGGCATGGTCCGTTTCGCTTTCGTTAAGCCCAGCGTTTTCGTGGCTGCCGGAGAGACCTACCGATTAGCCCAGCTTACGGATATCACGCAAGAGAAACACGACAGCGCGCTCCGGGAACGGACAAACCGCATGATGAAGCACGGTGCGGCCGTGTTAATCCTGTGGGATGACACTGAGGACTGGTCCGTGGAGTTTGTCTCCGCCAACATGGACCGCTTCGGCTATACGACTGAAGACTTTATCAGGGGTGATATCTGCTTCGACGACCTCATCGCTGCTGAGGACAGGGAGCGTATTTGCGCTGAGATCAAAGCAGCCTCCTGTGCAGGCATGGACGAATGGCAGCAGGATTACCGACTGGTCACCGCCGATGGCGAGCTCAGGTGGGTAAGCAATCGCACGTCAATTAGACGGGACGATAACGGAGCCATCACGCACTACGAAAGTATTGTTCTTGACACGACGGAGATTCGGGTTAGTCAGATTGAGCTGGAACGCTTTCAGCGCATGATTGCCAGTGCCGAAGATTTGCTGGCACTGGTCGATCAGGATTATCGCTATGTCTCCGTAAATCGCCGCTATGCCGAGGCCTTCGACAGATCCGAGAAGCAGGTGATCGGAATGCAGGTATCAGAGGTGGTTGGCGACAGCCTGTTTCGGGATTTCATCAAGGCAAAACTTGATCAGTGTCTGGCGGGTGAAAGCGTGAGATATCAGGAGTGGCACGCTTTGCCCAGCAAAGGACGCCGGTTTCTGGACGTTTCATATTCCCCTTCGTGCGAGCCGGTTGCGGCTGTTGTGGTTGCAGCGCGCGATATCACCGAGCTGCATACAACACACCTTGCGTTGAGAGGCAGCGAAGAGCGGTACCGCACGGTTGTTGAAAGCGTTCGCGATTCGATCATCGTTTTTCAAGACGATAAGCAAGTCTACTGCAACCGCAGGGCGTCTAAACTCACTGGACTCTCACTCGAGGAGCTTGCGAACACCGATGTGCTGTCGCTGGTACACCCCGAGGATGCAGAAAGCCTGAAAGCGTTGTGCCAACAAGTGATGGCGGGCGAGGTGTCCCATAGCAAGTTTCACGCACGCCTTTTTCACAAGTCGGGTGCGGTCCGTTGGACGGACGGAATTGCTACCGGGCCTATCGCCTGGAACGGCGGGCAGGCTGGACTGTTGGTGCTTCAGGATCTGACTGACAAGAGGGCCGCAGAGGAGGCGCTGCGCAATAGTGAATATCAGTTCAATCAGTCATTTAATGTCACCGCTATGCCCTCCTGCATTGTCGATATCTCCACGGGCATGACCTGCGATGTTAACGATAGATTCGTAAGCCTTTTTGGTTATTCAAGGAAGGTCCTTCGTGGCGGGAACTTCTTGCAAAAAAATCTTGCGGTAAGCAATCAGGAGTCAGACAAGCTCATTGCGACGCTGCGCGATAAAGGCAGTGTGCGCGATTATCCGCTTCTCATGCGCCGCAAGGGCGGCGAATTGCTCTCGCTGCTCGTAAGCGCCTGCAGAATCCACGGCGACTGCGACGACCGCTTTCTGGTCTCTTTTCTCGATACCAGTGAGCTCAGATTGGAAGAACAAAAACTCTTTGACTCTCTCGTACAGACGGTGCACGCCATTGCAAGGTTGCTCGAGCATCGGGACCCCTACACCTCAGGGCATATGAGTCGCGTGGCGGAATTGACGGTGGCCATAGCGCAGCGGCTTGGGCTGTCAACGACTCGCATAGAGGGGCTGCGATTCGCAGCGGAAATCCACGATGTGGGTAAAATCTACGTTCCAGCCGAGATTCTGAATCGCCCTGGGCACATAAGCGAGGTGGAGCTTGAAATGATAAAGACTCACACCCAGGTAGGTTACGAAATTGTCAAAGACATTGATTTCCCGTGGCCAATCGCCAATGTAATTCACCAACATCACGAGCGCTTGGACGGTAGTGGCTATCCCCGGGGGCTACGCGGCGAGGAGATCTGCGAGGAGGCGCAGATTCTGGCGGTTGCTGACACGGTCGAGGCAATGAGTTCACACCGTCCCTACCGTTCGGCGCTGCCCTTGGAGGTAGCCTTGCAGACGATAGAGCAAGACAGGGGAACCAAGCTGAACGCTGATGCTGTGGACGCCTGTCTGAGCCTGTTTCAAGAGGGATTTGTTTTCAGCACGAGTTTTGAGTAGCGATGCTAGCGCTAGACATAGATAATATTTGTTTCGGATCCAACACAATAAAATAACAACATATCCTATGAAGCAATTGGTATACGTTAGCGAATGTACCCGGGCACTAACTCCCGGGGAAATAAAAGAGCTACTGAAGGAATCGCGAGAAGGCAACCTGCAACACCAGATTACCGGCGTTCTGTTTCTGGTGTACAACAAATTCCTACAGTGCCTCGAGGGAGAGCCTGAGGCTGTTGACCAGCTGATTGAGAACATAGGCGCTGACGAGCGCAATAAGAACCTTGTTGTGCTGTCTTCCGAGACGATTGAGGCGCGGCAGTTCCCCGAGTGGAGCATGGGCTTTCGAGTTTTCTCCATCGAGGAATTTTCCCACGAGGAGGGTTTTTTTGACCTCGACGATGAGGAGAAGCTGGGCCAGATAGCCGAGCGTAGCGCGGACGTTATCAAGCTTATGCGGGCAATCTACCAAAGCGCCTGAAGGCGCCAGCAGCGATCAGATTGGCGCCTGTTATCCTCCGGTCCAACTAGGCAGCCATCGTTAAGCCAGGTTGCCGTCGCTCAACAGCAGTAGGTCGGCTCGCCGGCCCGTTTCAATCCATCTGCATTGGTTCCCATCAGCTGTGTCGGAGTCACCCTCGCGGCGAGCAGGGCCTGCGCTGGCGTCGTGCCATGTCGGGTGAGGGATTGCAGTTCGTCGTGCAGCGAGAAACCGGCAATGGTCAGGTGCAAGGTGGTGTCGGTGCCTGCAATGAAAAGGGCATGAGCAGTACCGAGGCCATTAAAAGGCACAGGAAATCCAGCACACGACTCGCGGTGCTGATGCCATATACTACGTAGCATGTCACGACTCTCGCTTTCGATTGCTATAGCCGGCGCTGGTGGTTCAGGCGTTATCTCCTGCGGCGAATTACTGTTGCGCGCCTGGGCGCGCGATGGCGGCCACGGCTTATTGCGCAAAACCTTTGGTCCGCAGATACGCGGCGGCGAAGCTGCAGCCCTGCTAAAGCTCACCGAAGACGAACGCTATACGGCGGCGCGCCGTTACGATGTTCTGGTGGCGCTGGACTGGATGAACTTCGAGCGTTTCCAGGACGAAATACGCCTTAGCGACGACGCGGTGATTATTTGCGAATCTGCAGCCACGGCGCCTGCGGTGTTGGCAGAGCGCACACTGATTGAGCTGCCACTGGCGGCGCTCGCCAAAGATGCTCACCCCGAGGGTCGGGCCAACATGGTAGCGCTTGGGTTGATTGGCGGCGCGCTGCCGCTGCCGCAAGAATATCTATGCGAACTGACTGCAGAGCATCTGGCTAGCAAACCGGACGCTTATCGAGAAGCCGCTGCGCGGTGTATTGCCGCTGGGGCGGAGCAAACGCTGGAGTTGCCGCATCCGCCACCGTCGAGGACACCCGGCGAGCGTTGGTGCATTACCGGTAATCAGGCCGCCGCCCTGGGCGCCCTGCAGGCCGGCGTCCGATTTGTTGCGGCTTACCCTATTACCCCGGCCTCAGACCTGCTCGAGTGGATCGCCCAACCTATCGAGCAGCTGGCTGGCCGTCTGGTGCAGGCCGAAGACGAGTTGGCGGCGATCAATATGACCATCGGGGCGGCATACGGCGGTGTCCCGGCGCTTACTGCGACCTCCGGCCCGGGATTGGCGCTGATGAGTGAGAGCCTCGGCCTTGCCGTCGCCGCAGAGGTACCGCTATGTGTTGTAGATGTGCAGCGGGGTGGACCCTCTACGGGCATTCCTACCAAGTCAGAGCAGTCTGATCTGGATATTGCACTGCATGGACTGCATGGCGATGCGCCGCATTTAGTTTTAGCGCCCCTGGGTACGGCCGATTGTGTCTTTACCACAGGCTGGGCGTCTAGCTTGAGTCAGCAGCTGCAGGTGCCCTCTATTGTGCTGTCAGATCAGTTTATCGGGCAGTCGATAGCGGTGATTTCGCCGCCTCGGCAGGTCGCGCCGATCTCTACCCTCACCTCAACCTCAACCTCAACCCCGACCAAGTCCCAGCCTGATGTCGATTATCTGCGTTACCGACTTACTGAATCCGGCGTTTCAGCCCCGGCCTCCCCAGGCGATCTTGCGAAGCGTTTTACTGCTGATGGGCTTGAACACAACGAGCGCGGCACGCCTTCGGCCTCCAGCAAAGATCACATACAGCAGTTGGATAAGCGCGCGCGGAAGCTTAGCGAGTATGACTACGGTGCGGACTGGGCGGATATTGCGGGGGAGGGGCAAACGGCTCTGGTGGGCTTTGGGTCAACCGCTGCGACCTTGGCAGAGGCGGCAAACCTCAGCGAGCTTGGAGTGCGCACCGTTGCGCTGCGCCTGCTGGCACCTTTGCAGATCGAAGCATTGGAACAAGCCCTTGCGGGTTGCACGCGCATCGTTGTGGTGGAGCAAAATCATCGCGGCCAGCTTCACGCCTGGTTGCAGAGTCAGTTGCCCCCGGGGCTTTCCCTGGAACGCTATGCTCGACCCGGCCCAACCCCGTTAGACCCTCAGGCGATCGCTGATCTGCTCACAGGAGAACACCCATGAATGCGACATCCGCGCTCAAGGCAAAAGACTATAAGTCCGGCATTAAACCGATCTGGTGTCCGGGCTGCGGCCATTTTTCCGTACTGAACGGGCTCATCAAAGCGATGGCCGCTCTGCGTCTTTCTCAGGACGACACGGTATTGGTGTCAGGCATCGGTTGCTCATCACGCCTGCCAGCCTATGCCGAGAGTTACGGCTTTCACGGGGTGCACGGCCGAGGCCTGGCCCTCGCCCAGGGGTTAAAGCTCGCTCGCCCCGACCTGACGGTGATCGCCCTGGGTGGGGATGGCGATGGGTTTTCCATCGGCGGCAATCACTTTATGCACGCCTGCCGACGCAATGTGGATATGACTTATATCGTGATGGATAACGAGGTGTATGGCATGACCAAGGGTCAGGCATCACCCACCACACCGATGGATTGGGATCACAGTAAGCTCACCCCTCACGGCCCGGGCATAAGACCCTTTAAACCTGCGGCAGTGGCACTGGCCGCCGGCGCCCCATGGATCGGCCGCGGCTATTCCGGCAACCCCAACCAGATCGCGAAGCTGATTCACGATGCCGTTCAACATCGCGGCTTCAGTTTTCTGCAGGTGCTGTCCCAGTGCATAACCTTTTGCCCGGAACAGACCGATTGGAAAGCCACGGTGAGTGAGCGCGAGCAACCGCCAGAAACAGACCCTGCTGCGGCGGCAGCGCAGTTTTTCTCCGAGACGGGATTTGAAACGGGCGTCTTGTATGAACAACCACGAGAGCCGTGGCCACCCGAGATGGACATCGAACCCACCAGCCTCGGTCAGTTAGAGCAAGGGTTCAGGGCGTGAACGCAGAAAAAAAGCGCTTTCTTGCCCATGCGCTGGAACTCGAAGCTGACGCCATGGGTCGCTATGAGGAGCTCGCCGACGCCCTGAGCGAGCACAATAATCCTGAAGCCGCCGAGTTCTTCGCCGATATGGCGCTTGAATCCGCCAAACACCTGAAAGAGGTAGAGGAGGCGATAGGGGGTGCGGAGCTGCCAGTGATCGCTGCCTGGGATTTCGACTGGGCCGGTGACGCCCCGGAATCCGCCGACTACGAAGCGCTGCATTACCGGATGAGCGCCGAAGCCGCCCTGCGTCTGGCATTAGCCAACGAGCGTGCCGCCCAGCGTTTCTATGCCGAGTACGCCACTAGCTGCCCAGATTCCGAAACCGCCAGCATGGCCCAGACTTTTGCAGATGAAGAGGCGGAACATGCTCAACTGCTGGAGGCACGCCTCGCCACACTGGCACCCGCGCCCGATCACCAGCGAGAGGACGACGACCCGCCCCATATGCCGGAGTAGTCAGTGCAAAGCAGCGGACTTGCGTCTGCGGACGCGTTATCCTCATTGCTACGCGCCGTTTTGTTTGCCGAAGGATAGTAGGGGGAGTCTGTGATCACCCAAAGCTTGCTGCTTTTTCTGCCACTGGCCATCACTCTGGCGGTTGTGACCGCTGTATTGTTCGTCACTAACTTTGCCATTCGGCGCAATCTAACCGGCGAACTGAGCGTTTCACGTCAGGCCACCATGCTAGCGCTCACCGGGGCTGGCCTGCTGGCTATCATTTTCAGTCTGCCCATTTCCGAGACATCACGCGGTCAGCTACTGAGCTTGTTGGGCATTGTGATCACCGCGGTAATCGCCCTGTCTTCGACTACCTTCGTGTCCAACATAATGGCGGGCTTGATGCTACGCGCGGTCAATAGTTTCCGCCCTGGCGACTACATTCACTGCCAGGAGCACTTTGGTCGAGTCACCGAGCGCGGATTGTTTCATACCGAAATACAAACCCCGGACCGGGATCTGGCAACAGTGCCTAATCTGTATTTGGTCAATAACCCGCTGACGGTAGTACATCGCTCTGGCACGATTATTTCGGCAGAGCTGTCGCTGGGCTACGACCTGCCGCCCCTGCAGGTAGAGACACTGCTCAAGCAGGCGGCATCAGACGTAGGGCTCACCGATGCATTTGTGCTGGTGGGCGAACTAGGTGACTTTTCTGTTGCGTACCGCGTTGGCGGCTTCACCGAAGATGTTTCCAAATTGCTCACCGCCAAGTCCAACTTGCGGCGATCTATTCTCGCCACCTTGCATGG
This sequence comes from Cellvibrionales bacterium, assembly GCA_043585095.1. Classification (GTDB taxonomy): domain Bacteria; phylum Pseudomonadota; class Gammaproteobacteria; order Pseudomonadales; family Halieaceae; genus JANQIO01. The sequence goes on along the minus strand of CP121321.1, from coordinate 2,352,375 downwards.
CGCTGGGGTAGAAATCGTCTCACCCAACTTTATGAACCAGCGCGTGCTCGACCCCGCTGCCCGCGTGATTCCCGTGCCAGATCGTCAGGCAACGGCAGCGGCTGAGTCAGGATCGCCTGAGGATGTGATCTTCGACAAGGCAGAGACCGCTGCCGAGCGCGAGACCCTCAAGCAGACGCTGACCGATGCACAGGTACGCCTTGGCGAAATCGCCGCCCTGAAGAAAGCCTCTCCTGAGGACCTTGCGGTTTTGGAGGCCGAGCAGAAAACGCTTGAGCGACAGGTCGCGCGCCTTGAAGCGGAATTGGAAGCGAGCACCGGGAACGGAAGCCCCGAGAGCTGAAAACGTGGGTGTGGCTTGCGCCAGCGTGCTCTTTTCCTGAGTTTGCCGCGGCGCCGACAGCGAGAGTCTGTCAACAGTTTGCCGCGCTGCATATCAAAGCGCTTGTCAGCGTCTACGATCATTTTTGGTATTGAGTGTCTACAACTATATTTGTTATCGATAGCTACTTCAGAGGGGAGGGCGTACAGTGGATTTCCCTTCTTTGAAACCAGCACTATGCAGTCTCCTAACGAATTGGCTGCCCAGGCAGAAGCACAAAGGCTCGCGGCGGCTAACAAACTGCTGCAAGTGTCAGAAATGCGTTACCGCCGCCTATTCGAGGCCGCTCAAGACGGCATTCTCCTCTTAAACGCCAAAACGTCAGCTATTGAGGATGCAAATCCTTACCTAGTGAATATGTTGGGTTTTACCCGTGCAGAGTTTCTCGGGAAAAAGATCTGGGAGGTTGGCGCGTTCAAGGATACGGCGTTGAGCAAACAGGCATTCCTTGAGCTGCAGGAAAACCGCTATATACGTTATGACGATCTTCCTTTGGTGGCGAAAGACGGCACCAGGATTTCTGTCGAGTTCATAAGCAACGTCTACGACTGTGCAGGCACTCTTGTCATTCAATGCAATATTCGCGATAACACCGAGCGCAGGCGTGCTGAAACCGCCCTGAAGGCAACCGCACGCGCGCTGAAGATGCGAAGTGATGGCAATGAGGCGTTGCTGGGTTCCAAAACAGAATCCGCGTTACTTGCTGAATACTGTCGAATCGCCGTCGAAACGGGCGGATATCGAATGGCGTGGATAGGGGTGCCTGATGAGGGGGAAGGGAAAAAGGTTACCAACGCTTCTCATTTTGGATATGAGGATGGCTACTTAGAGCTGGACAAAGTCTCCTGGTCAGATACGGCCCGGGGACAAGAGCCAACCGGTGCAGCTATTCGTTCGGGCCAAATCCAGTTTGTCCATGATATCTCTGCCGACCCGAAGATGACGCCCTGGCGGACGGAGGCGTTGAAACGCGGTTATAGATCGGCGATTTCTGTTCCATTTTTGCTCCCCAGTCAATTGGTGGCGTGCCTGACGCTCTACAGCAGTGCGCTAGAAGTTTGGTCTGAGGCAGAGGAGGAGCTGTTACGGCATATTGCAGATGATATCTCCTTCGGAGTGGCCGCATTACAGACATCAATCGATAAAGATGCGTATCAAGCTAGCTTAAGAAAAAGTTTGGAACAGACTATCGAGGTAATAGCAGCTACGTTAGACGAGCGTGATTCCTACACTGCAGGCCATCAGCGGCGGGTCGCGGATCTGTGTTCAAAAATATCTGACGAGCTAGGCTTATGTGAAGACCGTAAAGACGGCTTACGTCTGGCTGCATCAATACATGATTTAGGCAAGATTGGCATTCCGGTTGAGCTGCTGACGAAGCCCGTTGCTTTGACGAAACTGGAGTTTGGCATGATTAAAGAACACTCCATCATCGGGTATAACATCATTAAAAATGTTAGTTTTCCGTGGCCCATAGCCGACATTATTGCGCAGCATCATGAAAGGCTTGATGGGTCAGGCTATCCGAAGGGGCTTATGTGCGATGAGATTCTTTTTGAATCAAAAATTCTCGCTGTAGCAGACGTCGTTGAAGCGATGGCATCACACCGCCCTTATCGGGCTGCCCTGGGCATTGATGCTGCACTCAACGAAATTGACTCCAAGCGTGACACAAGCTTTGATGCTGAAGTTGTTGATGCGTGCCTACGCGTTTTTCGCGAACAAAACTATAGAATCGAGCTGCACTGAAAGCGAGCTCGTTTGCAAGCGAGTAACCAGGGTTGCATTCAGGGTCCGGCGGAAGCCAAAAATGATCGGCGCACTCGGCGTCCTTAACTGCCGCTGCGGTTTTCCTGCCCAGGCTTCTGGCTTTGCGCCAACATTGCCGCGCAACCAGTCACTGCCTAGCTGGCGTTGCCACCGTAGGTTGCCAGCAAGACGATCAGGAACAGGAATATGCCGGTCATTATTACGGTATCGAGAATGCCCAGGGTGTGGTCTTCCTCCAGTAGTGACGTCAGGGTGTAAAAAGTCGGGAACAGGAACAGAAGCAGCAGAACGTTCGAGACGCTGAATTCGAGAGGCAACTGGGGATGTGCCGGATTAAGAAAGTATTGATAAAAAGCGATGCTCAGCAGGGTGTAGGGCAAGACCAGGAACATGACCTGGGTAATACCGCCAAATGCATTCGCCAGAGCGATGCCGTATTCGCCGCGTCGGTGTGATTGCCAGAGAATTACGTATTCACTCATGCCGGCAAACACGGCGAGGATCAGCGCCGTCAGTATCGGGTTCATCTGCAGGTCGCTGAGCATTACCTCGGCAAACCGGGACACCTCATGACCACCGACGAAGGCACCCAGCACCCCAATGACAAACAGCAGAGCGATCATCGGCAGCGAGCTGCGTTGGATATTCTCGTAAACGCTCTCCAGTCTGGCCTCAATGTCATTGCTGGACATTGCCAGACTCTCTCGCACCGCTTCTTCTTCCTTTGCGTAGCTAGTCATCAGTTTGTATAGATACACCGTAAATATCGTCAGCAGAATAAAACTGATGAACATCAGGTCCACGCTATTGAAACTGTTTTTGGTTTGTCCTGAGGCATTGAATGTCAGCATGACCAGCCCGAGGATTAACCCCATGGCGCCGCCGCCGATAAGTATCTGGGTGCCTGCCTCGGTGATGGGCACCGGCATGAGGTACTTGCCGCGCGTATCCTTGGGTAAGAAGTAGGAGTACAGGCTGAATACCAGCGAGTTGTTATAAATTGTCATCAGGCAAATCACAAACGCGGTGATCGGACTCACCGGGATGATAAACGCGATAACAACCAGCTCCGGTGTAGTAGAAAATATCTCCGCCAGAGTGCCCGCCGTGTAGTGATTCCAGTGGTAACGAGCGGCTAGTCTTTCTGTAGCAGTGACCAATATCTCGCAGGTCGCCATCAGAATAATCAGGCCTGTGATCAGCGTCAGCGTGGCGATGACAAATGCAGGGGTCTCCGGGAAGCGCTGCTGCATCAATTCCCGTAAGCCCCAAATCACAAGACCCAATAACAGTCTGAATGCCCAGTACGGGGTTCTCGAAAATCGGTAGATCACTCCCAGCTTGAAAACCGAAAGTCGATCGGGATCAATGCCTGTGTCCCTGAGTGCCTGATCCACAGCAGAGCTTGTCTCGGGCAGTCCTGCCGAAGCTACGGTGTCTGCTGGTTCAGGTTCATTCATACCAGTCATCGCATAGAGACAAGGTGAACTGTGTTGATAGTTTACCTAATTCCGCAGTGACCTGGTGCTATCCCAGCAGTGGCCGGCACGTAACCCCGCGCATCAAGGGTCGGTCTGCTAACGCCTGCGACTCAAGCCCATGACGGAGTCTGACCCCTTGATCCCCTTGAGCCGCTCATGCCAACACGCGTGAAGTCATTGTGGGGGTTAAATTCTTCGGTCTATCTCTGGACGCCGGAGAGGGAGTCATATTACACTTTTGTGATGCAGTGACTCACTGCGAGCGACCCCAAATTCTGTTCCTGGTGAACCTGACCAGAGAACTAATGCCGGTACTGCGGCCAAAAGCGGTTCCCCGGCAGCCATTAGAGTACGCCGCAACGCACGGCGCACATGTCCCGCAAGCAATAGCAAGTAGCTTCATATGGCTACTTTCCGCATCTACAACGCTGACTTCACAGCGATGTGGTTTTTTCTTGTGTTGACGGTCTGGAAGACCGAGGGGAAGTGAAAAATGGACATTGCAATCAAGCGCGGACTGATCGGTCTCGCAGTTTCAACAAGTTTGGCAAGCTCACCTTCAGCCGTCTCTCAGGTGATGGAAGAGATTCTGATCACCGCTCAAAAGCGCTCAGAGTCTTTACAGGATGTACCGATCAGCGTAACCGCATTCACTGGTACGCAGGTGCGGAATCTGGGTATCGATTCAACGCTGGACCTGGCGCTGTATACCCCGGGGCTTACCATGGGACAGAACTCCGGTGACGGCGACTTCCCCTTTATCTCTATTCGCGGTGTATCCCAGCGTGATTTCTCTGACATCAACGAGAGCCCATCAGCGGTTTATATCGATGAGTTCTACAAGGCCAACCTGATTGGCCTCGACCAGCAGATCTTTGATATCGAGCGTGTGGAGGTACTGCGTGGCCCGCAGGGCACTCTGTACGGGCGCAACGCGACCGGTGGGCTGATCAATTACATCACCGCCAAGCCTGGGGAGGAATTGTCAGGCTACGCCGACCTGACCTACGGAGAGTACGACAGGATCAAGCTGGAAGGTGCTGTAGGCGGCCCGCTGAGCGACACGGTCGGTGCACGGCTGTCGTTCCTGCGCCACGAATACAATGGCTGGGTGGAGAACACGGTGCCGGGTGCTGAAGACGGCAACGCGCTGGAGGCAACCGCCCTGCGCGGGCAGCTCCAGTTCACGCCCTCGGATGATCTGCAGATTGGGCTGATGTTCCAGCATGCCGAAAATGACAATAGCGCTGGCAATATGTTTCAGCACGTTAGCGCCGATGATCCGCCCCCGACCTTCCTGTCCATTCCCAATCTCGGACAGCCCGGATTCGGCGGCTTCATAGAGCCCACGCCGGATGATCCCAGAGACACGCACTCCAATCGCGACATCTCTCTGGAGACCGAACAGACCACCGCGATAGCCCGCGTTGATTGGGCTGTGAATGACATGAACTTTGTGTCGATCACAGGCTATGAGGACACCTCGAAGGACGCCAGCTTTGACAGTGATGGCACGCCTTTTGAGCGCGGCACTGAAGTGCATCCGCGTGGAGAGCAGTTCTCACAGGAATTCCGTCTGTCAGGCGAAGCAGGAGATCTATCCTGGTTGGTGGGTTTTTACTACATTGATTACGATGTTGACGGCTCCCAGTCGCGCTGTGCGCCTTCGGGCTGCGATACTAATAGACCTCCGGTGCTGTACAGCCTCGAGACCGAGTCCTACGCCCTGTTCGCCAACACCGACTACCGGTTTAGCGATGAATTGAGCCTGACGCTGGGTCTGCGCTATACCCAGGAGGACAAGGAGTACAACCTCAACAACACCGACACCGGCCTGGTATTCAATCCGTCCACCTTCGGTGACGCGGCAGAGCTGGACGAGGACAACATCGACTTTAACGTTCGTCTGAACTGGACTCCCAGTGATGACATGCTGGTCTACGGGGGTGTGTCGCGCGCGCACAAATCCAGGCTGTTCAATCTCGGTTTTACCACACAGGAAAGCGCCGCTGCCGGTATCCCGGTTGACAGCGAGACCCTGACTTCCTATGAGATTGGTTTTAAGACAGACTTCATGGATGGCAAGGCGCGTTTCAACAGCGCGATCTTCTACTACGATTATGAGGACTCCCAGGCCTTCCAGTTCGATGGCACTACCCTGAGTGCCCAGGCGTTCAATTCCGACGCAGAAACTACTGGCGCCGAAATTGAGCTGAGCTTCATGCCAACCGAGAACTTCGATATCAGCGCCAACGTCACGTATCTGGATGCGGAGCTCAAAGATGTGGTGCTGTTCGGTCTGCAGGAAGTCGATACCCAGATGCCGCTGACGCCAGAATGGCAAGCCAACCTCATCGCCCGCTACCAATGGGCCGCGCCCTGGGGTGGTCGAGTGGTGCTGCAAGGCGACGTAAGTTGGTTCGATGACCAGTATTTCGACTCTTTCAATAGCCCGAGTCACTTTGAAGACAGCTATGCGCTGGCTAATGCCAGGGTGACCTGGTTCAGCGAAGACGAGAAATGGCGTGTCGCCATCTTTGGTGAAAACATTACCGACGAGGAATACCGCACCTTCTCCTTCGATCTGGCGTTCCTTGGCTTCTCAACTGATGTCTACGGTAAGCCAAGCTGGTATGGCGCTACCGTCGGCTACACGTTTTGAGGCGGTTCTGTTGCGGACGGTTCAGAAGAGAGGGGAATAGGGGAAGTCTTATGGGAAAGTATTTTCGCTGGAATATAGCGGCGGGTTGGCTGTCTTTGCTGTTGCTGGGTTCCTCGGGGCTGGTTTCCGCGCAAGAGGCGCAGCCATCAGCGGAGCAAATCCGATCACTGGTGGTTACGTCGCTAATGTCCTGGGAGACTCTGGACGAAAAAGACTTCTCGGGCACCGCTCATCCGGATTTGGTGTTTGCCTATCCGGGTGAGCGCACCGACCTTGACGGTGCCGTGGAGGTCTTCCGCATGTGGAAGGATAAATTCCGCGATACCAAGGTGTATGTTCATCAAGTCTTAGTGGATGGCAATCGCTTTTCCGCGGAGTACCAGTTTGCCACCACCAAAAAATCTACCGGCAAACGCACTGTCATGGGTACCACTGCAGTGGGCAGCGTTGAGGACGGCCTGATTATCGTGCTCAAGGAATACACCGACGGGCAGGTCGACGACCTGCAGGTTGAGGGTAAGCTGCCGCTGGACGAGGGCGCCGAACCGTTCCCCTGGCCCGCGGCCATCGAGCCCTGAATTTGGTTGTGGATTTTCACGGGGTCAGACTCATTGAAAGTGTGGCGGCATGATTATTGCTGCTTTGATATAGCGTTGTTGCTTGCGAAAGGTTTGTGATGAGTTTCAGGGAAACGCGGGGCGTTTTGGGGCCAGTATTGGGTTGGTTTCGTGCACAGTGTGTTGGTGGGGGTCTGTGGCTGATTCTTTGCGCGTCGGGTGTGACCTGGGCGGGTGAGCCCTTAGAGGCGTCGATGGTTGAAGATTTCATTATGGGAATACCCAAAACCGAGCTGCATGTGCATCTTGAGGGCACCATTGAGCCGGAGGAATATATCGCGTTGGTGGAGCGCAACAAGCTGGAGCAGAAGTACCAAACTGCGCAAGACGTGCGACAGCGGCTGGTGCACCAGAAAGACCTGAACACCTTCATCGAAGTCTATGAAGAACTGCTGTCAGCGCTGGTCACAGCGGAGGACTTTGAGGAGGCCGTGGTCAGTTACGCCCGTCGTGTGAGAGAACAGGGAGTGGTCTACGTTGAAATATTTTTCGATCCGCAGATGCACACAACGCGCGGTATTGAACTGGAAACGGTTATGGACGCACTGGCCAGGGCGCAGAAGCGTGTCGCGGAGTTCGGTTTAGAGATCCACTACATCGCCTGCTTTAACCGGGACAAAAGCGCCGAGTCGGCGATGGCGCACCTGCAGCAGCTGACCCATTGGTCCGAGTTGGTGATTGGGGTGGGCCTCGACAACCCCGAGGTGATCGACTTCGCCCACAAGTTCAAGCCGGTATTTGATGAAGCGCGAAGACTTGGCTTCAAGCTCACCACCCACCTCGACGTGAATGTACCGAATACTATTGCGCACCACTGGCAGGCGATGGAGGTGCTCAACGTTGACCGCCTCGACCACGCTCTTAATACTGGCGACGAGCCTGAACTGATCGCCGCCGTAAAGGCGCGCAACCTCGGTTTGGCCAGCTGTGTGACGCTGCTGTATCGCGATATTCCGGGTCGGCTCGAAGAGCGCTTTGGAATGATGAGGACCTTGCTGGACAACGACGTGACGATTTCGCTGAATTCGGATGACCCAGGACTGATGCGCGGTTTGTACGTGGGAGATTTACTGTTGTTGTCACACACCAGTGTTGGCTTCAGCAAAGACGACGTTGTGACGCTGGTTAGCAACGGTTTTGAAATCGCCTGGATGGAGGATTCAAAGCGAGCGAGCTACTTGGCTCAGGTTAATGCGTTTGTGCAGGCCAATGCCGTTGAGTTCTAAAGTGTGTCCGCGACTCCAGTGCGGCGAGGGAAGCTGCGGATCGCAAATCGCCCGCCAGATGCTAGCGATCAAAGCATCAAGGAGTCTGACCCCTTGATCATCAAGGAGTCTGACCCCTTGATCACGGCCTACGGTTTTGCGGTAGATGACTTAGACAGCGATGGCCTTACGGACATTGTGGTAGCTCGGTCGGATGCTGCCAATATGATTTACTTTACAGGCTCCGAGTAGTGTGGCTGACATAAAGTACCCACACTTTGCGGCTATCGACGCATTCGAGCACCGACTCAGTGCACCGCTGTCCGCAGCAAAACACGTCTAGCTTATGGCCTTCCAGGTCGCGAAAGTACGCCGCGTAAAAGCCTTCTCCGCCTTCATCCCGCAGTCCCGGGGCGCCCCAAGACTGGGTAAGTTCATGGCTCGTGTTACGAGCGAAAAATTTGAGGGAAAACTTAACGCGCATAGTGGACCCGAACTAAATGGGTCTAGGAAAGCTTTAGTTCGTCAGCCGGGAGTGGGTGGGCAAAGAAAAATCCCTGATAGAGATCGCAGTCCAGAGACTTAAGAAAGTCACGTTGTTCCTGCGTTTCGACGCCTTCGGCAACCACCTCTAGCTTGAGTGCTTTTCCGACGGCAATAATGGATTCAACGATTGATTGACTGTTTTGGTCGTCGGGCAAGCCAGCGACAAAGCTCTGATCAATCTTTAACTGCGACAAGGGCAAGTCACGCAAATGACTTAAGGAGGAGAATCCAGTTCCAAAATCGTCAAGGGAGAAACGAAATCCCCGGGCGTTTAGATTTGCCATAACAGTGCTGATTCGGTCTGACTCAATCAGTAGTGCATTCTCTGTAAGTTCTAAAATCACCCGACCGGTATCAATGTTGTTGGACTCCGCCAACTGGCTCAGCTCTTTGCTAAAGCTGTCATTGAGTAAATAGCCGGCACTGACGTTGATCGATAAATCCAGGCCGGAGAGTTCGGGGTCTGTGTCCCAGCGCTTGAGCTGTGCAAAACAGGCATCGATAACCCAGCGACCTATGTTACCAACCAAGGGCTGATCCTCCAGAACGTCCATGAACTCCAGAGGCGAGGCGATGCTTCCATCCGATTTTCTCCAGCGCAGTAGTGCCTCAAGTGCTTTAGGCGTGCCCTGGGCATCAGTCTGTAGCTGGTAGTACATCAGGAGGTCGCCGGACTGCTGAGCTGAGATCAATGCGGCTTCTACGGCCATGCGCTCGTCGACCTCAGCCTGCATTTTAGGGTCGAATAGTTTTACCCGGTTCCGCCCATGGTCTTTTGCATTGTAAAGCGCCAGGTCGGCGTGCTTGAGTAGCGTTTCTGAGCTTTCGTCATCGCCGACAAACAAGGCCACCCCGAAGCTAGCGGTTACGTGATGCATGACCGATGCATCGGCAAGCTCGTGTTCCGATGCGACATCGGTGCGAATCTCTTCGCAGATGCGCGTTGCCGTGAGCGAAGCCTCCATAGCATTGCGGCCCAGTGCATTGAGTATCAGTAAGAACTCGTCGCCGCCGACGCGGGCAACGGTGTCAAAAGATCGCAGGCGGCGGCGCAGGCGATCGGCAATTTCTATAAGAAGGGCGTCGCCCACACCATGTCCGTCGGTATCGTTTACGCGTTTGAAGTGGTCAACGTCCAGCATGACCAGCGCCGCATATTGGTGAGAACGATTGCTTACCGTGCGTGCCTCATCAAGCTTAATGGCAATCATGCGCCGATTAGGAAGGCTGGTGAGGGGATCGTTGAACGCAAGCTCGCGGGCCTGATCCTCCAGTTTGTGCACCTCGTCAACATCACGCATGGTTCCGCGGTAGCCCAAAACTTCGGAGTCCGACGAGTACATGATTCTAAAGCGATGTTCTATCCAAATCAGGCTCCCGTCACGTTTGCGAACAGGCACCGTAATGGTCTTCCACTCATCCCTTTCGGGCGATTCGTCGGGCGAAACATGACGCAACCAATCAGATCGGGCGGACTCTGCAATGATGCCACTTAGCAGGCCGGGGGTATCGATAAACTCCTGCGCGGCATATCCCGTCATGTCTTGCACGGCTGGCGTGATGTAGGTGATGTTGCCCTCGGGGTCAGTCCAATATTCAGTGTTGGCTGTCCAGTCCAGTAATAGATGAAATAGCTCCTGCTCCTCTTTCAGTGCGCTACGAAGCTGCATGGTAAGGGAAAGGTCCTGGTAGACCTCCGAGACCCATTGGCTTTCTGCGTCAGGCATAAGCGTAAGCGTCCAGGACGAGCTAAGCTCGATATCGCGCCCGGCTTTGGTACGTTGGCCGACCACCCCGCGCCAGGCCTTGGTATCGAGTAGGCCATGCTGCGCAGCTTCATGGCTTGCCGGAAATTTGGTCTTGAGCATTTCATGGACGTTTTTACCCAGCGCATCCTCCTGCGTGTATCCCCAGAGTGCTTCCGCAGCCTTATTCCAGTAGGTAATGGTCCCGTCTAGAGAGCGTCCAAGCATCGGCGCAGCGGTATCGAGGAGGTCCGTTTGCCAGGCAAGTTGTACAGCGCGTTTTCGGTCTCGCGCCCGAACTCTCTGAAGATCGCTAACATCAATAAAATTAATAACCGCGCCGGCTAAGTTTTTATCGGCTGAATCATAGGGTAAAACACGCCGCAGTAACTGCCGCTCATCGCTGATCACTATCTCGACATCGTCAGGTAGCTCACCGGCCAGCACGCGGGCAATGTCGTTCAAAAACTCCGCGTCATCAAACAGGCGAAAGATGTCTCCCACATCGCGCCCGATATCTGTATACCGCAGACGCATGAGTTCTTTTAGATTGGGTGTGAACCTTCGGATGCGCAGTTCGCGGTCTACAATAAGAGTCGCGTTGTCTGAACTGTTGAGAAGGTTCTCCAGGTCGGCATTTAACTGCGCGACTTCCTGAGAGTTCTTTTCGAGCAGGGCGTTGGAGCTGTTGAGCTCATCGTTGAGGGACTGCATTTCTTCTTTGGATGCCTCGAGCTCCTCATTAGACGATTGCAGCTCTTCGTTCATGGCGACGATTTCTTCGTTGGCCTGCCTCAGCACATGATCTGATGCTCGGGATCTCTGGATAGTGCGCTGCATATCCTCCCGGGTGGCATCGACCTCTTGGCGCAGTAGCTCGATGGTCCACTGTGAGGCGTTTCGATGCGCTGTCGTGGATACATCCTGTTGTTTGCCGGTTCGAGCCAGCGCCACCGCTATGCAGCGTTCAAAGCCCTCCTCGGCGATGGTTGAAGCGCTGATCATCAGCTGCTCACCTTTTAGTGGGCCCTCATCAAGCACTATCTCATCCGTTGCGGCATAGTCCTGCTGGCTGGCCTTGTTCAGTAGTGCGCGTAACTGTAGGTGCAGTGACGGCTGCACCAATTCCATTAAGTCGCTTGTGGGTTTGCCCCTGGGAATTCTCAGGTAGGGGCTGGTGTCTCCCGATGTGTAAATCAGACGACCAGATTCATCGATGAGTAACTGCGAGATGCCGTGATCTTCCAGTACACGGCGGAGGGTGCCTTCGCCTCTTAATGTGACAGGCGACGCCTTGTCCTGAGATGCCTGTGTCTGACGGAAATCACTCACCCGGTGCAAAATGGGTATTGGGGGTGCTCTTCTGGGTGCTTCATTACTGCGCTGATAAATACGCCACTTCTTTGAGACAGATAGAAAATGCCGCTGCGCCTGTCCCACGGATTCAGCCGTGCCTAAAAAGAGAAAACCATCTTCTGCCAAGGCGGAGTGAAATAGTCGCAGGAGTGCTGACTTCATTCGTTCATTCAGGTAAATAATCAGATTGCGACACACGATGAGATCTAGCCGCGAAAACGGTGTGTCACTGATGATATTGTGGGACGCAAAGATCACCATTTCGCGCACGGCTTTATCAACCACAAAGTCATCGCCCTGACGCGTGAAATAACGCTCGCGATAGGCTTCTGGCACAGCCAGGATTGACTCCTCCGGGTACGCACCCAGCCGAGCAAAATCCAGCGCAGAAAAGTCCACATCGGTGGCAAACACTTTGACCGGGCGGTTAACGCCGCGCTCTCTCATAATTTCCGTTATCAATATAGCCAGGCTGTAAACCTCTTCGCCGGTGGAGCAGCCGATGATCCAACAGCGCAGTTCTTCGTTGCTATCTGTCCTGGAAAGTAGGTTCGGCAAGACCTTTTGACGAATGACATCAAAGGCGGAGGGGTCCCTAAAGAATGCCGTTACGCCGATAAGAAAGTCATCGCTAAGATACTCTAATTCAGTGCTGTCGTTGGCAAACCGGGTGATGTAATCGTCGATACTGTGTAGGTCGCTAAGACGCATGCGCCGTTCCAGACGACGAGTTAGCGTGCCTTCTTTATATTCTGAAAAGTCCCGATTAAGCGTTTTGTTGATGGCTTCTAGAATTCGCTGCAAACCTTTCTTCTGTACAGTGTTCGAGGCCTGCGTTTCTCCGGAGCGCTCAACGGCTTTGCGCGAGGCAAATCGTCCAAGGCAGGCTGCTATGTCGGCAGCGGCAAGCACTTCGTCCGCCAGTTTGGCGTCCACTACGCAGGTCGGCATGCTTTTACCGTCGGCCTCGGCAGGATCCTGCACAATCACCAGTCCATGATTCCTTGCAATAGACTCGGCGCCTCGAAGACCATCGTTGCCATGCCCCGAGAGCACCACCAGCGCGGGCTCTATGCTCAGATCCTTGGCCAGAGATTCGGCCAGGGCATCGATAACGTGCGAACGTTCCGAGATGTCTGCGCCAGGTACCAGGTACAGCAGTCCGTTCTCGTTCTTTAGCAGTTCCCCGGAGGACGCCACAAAGATACGGTCCGGCACCAACTCCGTTGTTTCGCCAATGGGCGCGCAGGGAATTGAGGTCCAGCCGCAGATCAATTCGGGAAGTCGCGACTTAAAGGAGGGGTCCAGATGTTGAAGGATGACAAAGGTAAGGCCAGAGTTAACCGGCAGAGACTTAAGAATGACTTCCAATGGCTCCAGGGACCCGTAGGAGCCCGCGATCAAGACGACCTTTCTTCGCGTTGCAGTATTCATCGAGTCCCTTAACGTTATAGAGCCCACAAGTTGCCTCGGTGGAGAGGACGCAAACATGCTCCTCACTTTCAGTGTAGACCCTAAAAGAGCCGATAGACAGACAAACCAAGGTGTCGAAACCCTTGGGTTTGTGTTTTGGCAATAACATGCTTACGACACTGTGTACGGGTGCGTGAGTTACGTCATTCTGCCGGGTGGAGTGCGCTAACATGCGTAACAATTGATCGGACAAGGTGCTTTGGCGTGCAGATACGAACAATACTTATTCTACTGGCCGGCTTGGGCCTGATTGCGCCCATGGGCGCTAGTGCGGCAGTGCCTGCAACGGCCAGCGAGCTGGGTTTGATGAGCGGTAGTCCTCCGGCGATGGACAAGCTGGTGACGGCGGAGAATTTTATCGTCGCGCCTTTTAATCGCTGGGGTTTTCAGCATATCCGCGAGTTGTTCCCCACCCGCTCCGTGCCGGCGTCGGATTCTCCCTGGGTATTGCCATCAAAGGCTGTGGATTTGACTGATGTTCCGGTGGATCTTGGCGCAGGGCGCCTGACGACGGTGGGGCAGTGGTTGGCATCCGCCTACACCGATGGTTTTATTGTCCTGGATCGCGGCACGGTGGTGCACGAGCAGTACGAGAATGGCCAGATGCCGTCGACGCAGCACCTGATGTTTTCAGTCACAAAATCCTTTCGACCGACCTGATCCCTGACTGGAACGCGTCGCCAAGGCCAACGGGTTCTCACTCCACGCTGGCGTGAGCTGTGAGGGGCATCAAAACGACAAGCGTGAGCGGCTGTGCCGGTACATTGCCAGGCCAGCGGTCGCAGGTCCCCGCCTTTCACTGAGTTCCACCGGCAAGGTGCTCTATACCCTGAAGACGCCCTACCGGGATGGAACGACCCAGGTGGCTTTCGAACCGGTGGATTTCATCGCACGGTTGGCAGCGCTGGTCCCCAAGCCCCGCGTCAATTTAACCCGCTATCATGTGGTACTCGCTCCAAATCATCGCTGGCGCGGGCTGGTTACGCCGGCAAAGCGAGGCAAAGGTGCGAAGCGCCTCCCCAACAAGGAAGTAGCTTCACCTGCTGAGCGTCACGCGGCGATGACCTGGGCCCAGCGCCTGAAACGCGTTTTTTCCGTCGATATTGAGGTCTAAGTATAAGAAGTATTAATGGGGTGTCGGGAGTAACTGGTTGTCCAGAAAATAGTCTCGGGTCCTGAAATGGTGGAAGACGGCTCGCGCAGTGCCTGCGGTTAGTGCCCGCTTTGTTGGTCTTGTAAATCTTTTTCGCTCATCTTAGAAACCTGGCACGAACCGGTCCGGCGTTCCGGACGCTATACCAACGAATTCCTCAGCTGTTACCACGCGCTGGCTTCCCTGCTGATTGAATGCGGTTGACCTGGAATCTGCTACCGCGCGCCCTTCCCAGCGAAAAGAGGCAATGTACCCCAGGGCACCCTCTCTTGATGCCGTGCATCAATTCACCTTGTCTCAGGTGGTGCTCTGGTCGGTGGGAACCAAAGGGTCAGACTCCTTGAAAGACTCCACCTTAAGTATCAAGGAGTCTGACCCCTTGCCTTGGATCCTTTCTTTACACCGGACACTTGCGGTCACCGGCGGACGCCAGTTCCGGGATGGAAGAGAATGCAGCGTGCAAGCATGATATAGAAAAATGCGCTACCCTCCTTAGACAAAGCGGCTGTTCCGGCCTGCCCTGTATAGACAAAGTGAGCTCCATTTATGTTCGACGAACCCGGCTTCCCTCGCGAAGCTGATTTGGACCCCTCCGCGATTGCGCTAGAAACCTTCGTTTACTGCAGTCGTGCCACCGAAGGCGTCGGTGACGCAGAGGTCGACGGCATTATCGAGTTCTCTCAACGCCGCAACGCCGCGCGAGGCATAACCGGACTGTTGGTCTTCGGCAACGACGTATTCTTCCAATGGGTCGAGGGGCCGCCGGCCGAAGTGCAGAAACTGATCGCTAGCCTTCACGGCGATTCGCGGCATCGCGATATTGTGGAACTAGACCGAAGTGCCGAGATTCGCGAGCGTCTGTACCCGAACTGGGAGATGGAGAGAGTCGAAGCCGACGACATCCGCGCAGTGCTGCTGGACGCGCTGGAGAGCACCAAAGATAAAAACAACGTCGCGGCACTAAAACGCATACTCGAACATGTCGATTCGGCGCCGCTGGCGTCCTTAGGGCTGAGTTAGCGAAGTTAGTACGGCGAGAAGCACTCAAGGGGCACTCAAGGGGTCAGACTCCTTGAAAAAACGTCGCCCGCCAACTAGCTTAAGTAGATTAGCAGCGTATTTCCTCATGCGGCCAAGGACGGCAGCATGGCAAGATTACCGAGACTCTTTGGTCCCGCGTGTTCTCACCACGTTATTCAACGAGGTAACATTCGGGCGGCTTGTTTTTTCGATGCGCGAGATTACGCGTTCTACCTCAGTGAGCTTAGGGCGTCCGCTGAGCATTTCGGCGTCGATTTGTCTTGATGACCAACCATGTGCACTTGCTGGTGAATCCTGGTAGCGCCTAGAGCTTTGGGACGATGATGCAGTCGCTGGGCCGGAAGTATGTGGGGTATATCAACACGGTGTACCAACGCAGTGGCACCCTCTGGGAGGGGCGCTACAAATCCATGCAAAAAAGAATAAACACGCTTTTGCGACCCTTAGAGAAGATGATAGAAGGCTTGGATAAAAGGATCACCTTTAACCATATATCTATGCAAATCCCTACTGCCGTGACCTGCTTAGTGGCTCTTGCATGGCTGTCAGGATGCTGAATTGTGCGCAGTCCCGGCCGGCCTCCTTGGCCCCATACAGAGCGTTGTCGGCGGCGGCCACTAGCGCCGAACCTGTATCGTCCGTGTCGGCCAACAGCGCCGCCGGAACGGTGGCGCCGCCGACACTGACGCTAATGCGTCGGGGCAGACTTTCCAGCGCAGCCACAGCGTGGCGCACCCGCTCTGCCATACCCTGGCAGCCGGCTGCATCAGTCGCGGGCAGAATCAGCGCAAACTCCTCACCACCATAGCGGGCTACCGAGTCACCGCCGCGGCAACAGGCGCGCAAGGCTTCCGCCGTCTGATGCAGCGCGACATCACCGGCAGGATGCCCGAAATCGTCGTTGTAGCTCTTGAAATTGTCCACGTCGAGCAATAGCACCGACAGCGACTCGCCACCGCGCGCCGCGCCGGCCAGTTCGGCGCGTAGGCGGTCATCGAAACCCCGCCGGTTAAGCGCCCCGGTCAGCGAATCGGTAATCGACAGATTGCGAAGTTGTTCATTCACCCGCTCAAGCTGTTTCTGATCTCTTGATACCCGCTCCCGGAGTTCCTCCACGCTGCGGATCGCGCGGCGACGCGACAGCTGAATGATGGACACAACCATTAGCATCAGGACGGGAGCCACGTACGTCGCGGGCTCTGAGGCGCCGATGGAGACGTTCTGTGCATATACATATAGTGTCGTGGTAGTGCCGATAGCCAGCAGTGCGGCGGCCACTGGCATGATCAGCGTGGCGCTGCCTACGGTGGCGACTGCCAGCATCACCAATGTGCTGGCGCCGGTGGCTTGCTGCACCGAGGGCAGGTGCAGCGCGATGGACCACATTACCAGCCACAGCAGCCCCAGCAAAATCAGCTCTGGAAAGCGAACCCGCTGCATCAACTGGCGGCGGGCAAGGATCCACACGCAGCCACAGACCAGTGCCGACAGCAGCGGCTGCAGCACCATGCGAGCGTGCGAGTCGCCCGCGTGGCTGACAGCCTCAAGCAAAAAACCTGCGGTGAAAAGCGGTGCGGCGATCCCGGCCACACGGCGGGCGTCATCGCGGCAGGCTGCCGCCATACGCGCGGAGCTGATTGAAAGAGTATCGGTCATGCGGAGATAGTATCTGTCGCTTACATCAGCTAGTAAGTCAGCAATATAGCCGGACTGCCGCCTTCGCGCGAACCGGATACTTTTTCAATCAACGGGTCAGACTCCTTGAAAAAGCTTCGTCCTCCAACTAGCTTGAGTTGGTTAGCAGTGTATTTCCTCATGCGACCAAGGATGGCAGCATGGCTAGATTACCGAGACTCTTTGTTCCAGGGTGTTCACACCACGTTATTCAACGAGGTAACAACCGGGCGGCCTGTTTTTTTGACGCGCGAGATTACGCGTTCTACCTCAGTGAGCTTAGGGCGTCTGCCGAGCATTTCGGCGTTGCGATTCATGCATTTGTCTTGATGACAAACCATGTGCACTTGCTGGTCACTCCGGACAGCGCCGAGAGCTGTGGGAAGATGATGCAGTCGCTGGGCCGGAAGTATGTGGGGTATATCAACAGGGTGTACCAACGCAGTGGCACCCTCTGGGAGGGGCGCTACAAATCCACGCTGGTGGATTCTGATCGTTACAGCCTGGTGGTCAGTCGTTACATTGAAATGAATCCTGTGCGAGCGGGATTGGTCAGAGCCCCTGATGAATACCCCTGGTCCAGTTATCAGGCAAATGCGCTTGGCAAACCGATAAAACTGGTGACTCCACACGAAGTCTATCTAGGGCTGGGAAGTACACCGCAGGAACGGCTAAACGCTTATCGAGGTTTGTTTGAGCGGGAGATTGACGAGGACTTGCTGATAGAAATTCGTCAATGCACGAATAAGGCCTGGGTGCTTGGAAGTGGGCAGTTCAAAGAGCAAATTCGGGATGTGGCCAACAGGCGTATCGAGTCCTGTGGGTGGGGCGGGGATCGACGGTCTCAGGCAAACAAAACAGATCAAGGAGTCTGACCCCTTGATCTGGCGGCTGAAACGCAGCGTGCGGGCCGATCTCCGCTATGGCTCGTTTTGGTGCAACCAATGGCGAGCTTGCACCCAACAGGGTTATCGATGCCACCAAGGCCGTTGACGGCACCAGCGGGTGGCCTCGCGTCCGGTGCGCTGTTACCGCCATGAGCAGCATCAGGGCACGAAACTTGCAGCTCTATATCGCGTAACAATCACGCAACAACCGCGTAGAGTCTCACCAAGGAGCCGTGATGTATAAGTCAGTCTTTGTCCTATTGCTTCTCACCTGGCTGGCAGGAAGCGGAGCGCATGCAGCAACCGCACTGATCAACGCGCGCATCATGCCCTTGGACACCCGCGAGGACGCCCCGCCTATCGACGGCTACCTACTGATCGGTGACGATGGTCGCATTGCTGCACTAGGTGCCGGGCCTTTCCCGCCCGACCTGCACGCGGACACTTTCGTCGATATTGACGGTGGCTTTGTTTTGCCGGGTTTTGTGTCTGCCCACAGCCATCTATGGCAGAGCGCCCTACGCGGTCTGGCAGCGGACGAAACATTATTTGGCTGGGTAGAGGCGATTTATGATCAACATGCGCGTTACACAACGCCCCAGGACCTTTACTGGTTCACGCTACACGGTGCACTAGACCACCTCCGCAACGGTATCACCACCGCTTACAACTTTAATTTATCCACCCAAGACGTATTGGCATCATCGCGGCGGCAACTCGATGCTGAAATGGAATCCGGTCTGCGTTTCGTTCACGGCTACAGTATCGATAGAAGCCAGACCCTGGCACAGACGCGCGACCAACTCGCTACCTTCATCGAGCTCACTGAAGCGCGTTCACCTACCCGGCTCGTGTCAGTGATGATTAATGGTGGTGGTGCCTTTCAGGAAGAGAAAGACACCGCGCTGATCGAGGGAGAACTGATGCGCACCTTTGGGGTGGGCAACCACTCGCATTATCTGGAGGCGCCCGATCAGAAGTACGTGATGCGGGACAAGTTTGAATGGTTTCGCGAAGCGAGAAGCATAGGCACCGGAATGCTGTGGGGGCACTTCATTCATACGACGCCAGAGATACTGCGTGAGACTGCGGACACCGGGGCGAGCATGAGCTGGAACCCGCTGTCCAATGGTCGACTTGCTTCAGGCACGCCCGATATACCGCTGTATCTTGCCATGGGTATCCCGGTCGGCATGGGTGTAGACGGACAGGCCAGCGCCGATCTCGCTGACCCTCTGGCCAACGCTCGTACCGGACTGTACGCGATTCGCGCGATGTACGAGGATGCAGGCATTATGAGCCCCTACGACGTGTTATGGCTTCATACGCAAGGCAGCGCCGGCGTATTGGGCGTGGCTGAAGAGGTGGGGTCGCTGGAGCCGGGAAAGCAGGCGGATATTGTGGTCTACCAGCCGAAACAGTGGGATGTGGCACCAATCACAGATCCATACGCGACGCTGGTTTTTGCTATGGATTCGCGTCACCTGTCCCGGGTTTACGTCGCTGGCGAGCTGCTGTTTGAAGACGGAAGGCTGACTGATCACGATTTCAATGCAGTCGCCTCGGAGGTAGGCACGCATTTCAAAGCCCTGGTCGATAGGCGGGTAGCGAGTCAAGCCAAGTGATCCACATTCTTGTATTTCTTATGACCCTGTCGAGTGTCGCTCGCGGTGAGCCGTTGGGTTTTGTGCCGCTTCCCGGCACAGAGACACAAATCGCTGTCCATGAAACCACGCGCGGGGAGTTTGCCACTTTTGTCGACGCCACGGGCTACGACGCGACCGAGGGCATGTATTCACTGCACTCTGATGCATTTGACTGGGCAGCCAATGGTGACAGCTGGCGCGCTCCGGGATACCCGCAATCTGACGAACACCCTGTGGTGGGCGTGTCTCTCATTGATGCCCGCGCCTACGCTGCCTGGCTTACGAGTGAAACTGCCAGAGAGGACCCGCGTTTTGGTGTCAGTCTGGAATATCGACTTCCGACAGACGCTGAGTGGAGTCTGGCGCTGGGTATCATCGAGCAGGACGGTCTCTCAGTAGAAGCGCGCATGCAGCAGGCAGAGGCTGCCTACCCCTGGGGAAGTCATTGGCCGTCCCCCAATCGCTATGGCAACTATGCGGGCACTGAATCCGCCGCAGGCATGCCCTCCTGGTGGGGCACCATCCCGGGTGGTTATACCGACGCTTACCCACGTACCGCGCCGGTGGGCAGCTTTCCCGCCAATAAGCTGGGGATTTATGATCTCTCCGGCAACGTCTGGGAGTGGGTCGACGAGGGCTATACCGCCGATAGTCTTGCGTATGTGATACGAGGCGGCTCCTGGGGAAGCGACAGGCCCGCCTATCTGTTGGCTGGCAAGCGCAACCTTGTATTTCCAGAGTCACGCAATGATGACACCGGCTTTCGTCTGGTTATCGCACCGATCACACCGGCAAAGAAGTTGGTTGATGTGCTGCTGCAACTCGACTGGGTCAAGAACGCGCAGTTTGCGGGGCCGCTGATCGCCCAACGAGATGGGCTGTTCCGGGAGGCGGGTATCAATCTCCGCATTGCAGCCGTAGACACTGACACGCTGGATCAGTTTGGACCAGTGCTGGAGTCGGAGGCCTTAGCGATCGGTGTAGCTGACGGAAGCGCGCTGGCGAGCGCAGGTTCTGCGGGGCAGCCAGTGCGTGCCTTTGCGACCATGTTTCAGGCCTCTCCTCTGGGAATCATGACGCTTGCCTCGGGTCCAGTGAAAGACTTCCAACAACTGCGTGGCAAACGTATTGGTCTTCATCACTACAACAAACCGCAGTTGAAGACGATGCTGGCGTCTGCCGGCATCACACTCGACCAGGTCGATGTGATTGCTATCGGAGACGACACACACTCGCTGGAGGGAGGCGAGATTGACGCCCAGGTCTGCTATCTGATCGACGAAGCGGTGGCGCTGGAGACACGCGGCGTCGCAGTGAGAAAGTTCTACGGGTACCAGCACGGCTACAGGGCCTATTCGCAGGTCTACTTCACAACCACTGCCAACATGGCGCAACATCGGTCCACTCTCAAGACGCTGGTCGAGGTGTCTAATGAGGGCTGGCGACGTGCCTTCGCTGATCCTGCCGCTGCGGCCGATTACATCCGCACTCAGTTCCAGCCGCAGCATTCCAGCGATTACCTCGCGGCGTCACTGACGCAAATAGAAACACTGGTGACGCCAGCTGACGGCAGCCCCATGGCATCCATGCGCCCTGAGATCTGGCGAAAGACTGCGGGTATGGATGGAGTGGATGTGGACCAACTGGTGGTGTTCGATCTGTTCCCGGCTGATCGCCGCCGGCGATAGGCAGTGCCAGCACTATTTACAGCGAGTTACGGTGACAGTTAACTTAACGCCGTGTTGAACAGATAGGCTTAGCGATCGATAGCTGCACTTCATGAAATTAGTTACGGGAACCTAGGGGGCCGACTCCTTGAACCTAGGGGCCCGACTCCTTGAAAAAGCTCCACCTTCGGTTTCAAGGAGTCCGACCCCTTGATCCCAGATATGCAAAGCTGGTATCGCCACGATCATGGGACGAGATCCCAGCGCCATGACCACGGAATCGACTTCAAAAGGCGTTTTTCGAGTTGGCTACGTGCGCTCAGGCGACGGTAAGCGGTTCTCCTATAAATGCAAACTCGAGGGTAATCGCATTCTTTGGGGAAACATTGATGGTCGTTGGCGAACCCATGCCGCTGACTCAAAGGTAACGTTTAGGGTTGATGGCAACAACATCCATGTTAGAGATGATTTTGGTGATGACTCTGCATCTGAGAAGCGATATAGGCAGGATGAGCTCGGTGGTCAATTGGCTCGCAACATATTGTAACGTGGTTCACAGCCATCAGAGACCGCTAGGAGCTAACAATTCTATGCGACTGTGGCCGAATAATTGCTGCCAGGTGCACTCATGGGGTTGATTTTTATGGCTCTGAGTCTATGTTGCCGAGAAAGGTGTTCAAGGTCGCGCCGCAGCCTTCGCCTTTAGGTAGTAATCAGTGCCTTGCTATGAACTATGCGATTGTGAATGTTTTGACGAAGCGAAGCAGTTCGATTCGGTTCGAATCGCTGAAACAAGATTTAGTCCTTCTCTTTACGACGTGTGTCATTCCAATATTGGATGGTATAGCGACAAGTCAATTAGTGATGCGCACTTGGGTGAATGGGGGCTCGCGAATGCCTTCGGGATATACATTCTCTGGCATAAAGATGACTATTGTTCCGAGCATGAGCTGTTTCATATGCGTGCCCTCTATGTTGGTAAAGGAGAGGTGAAGAACCGGCTATATGATCACTATAGGAGTAAGGATTTCTCGGAACAGTTGTTAGTTTACTGGACCTATCTGGAGATGCCGAATCGCGTAGCGAAGTACTATGAGCAGTTGACTTTGGATACTTTTCGAATTCCGATGAATAAGAGGGAAGCTAGAGGCGAAGCGCTGCTGTGTACTCACTTTACCCAAGCTGAAGTAGATTGAAGGTAGGTCCGGGGCTGCCTGACATTGAGTTTTAGGAGCTCAAGAAAGCTGCAGATGTTCAACGCATACAAGCGATTTCCAGGAGCCATATTCGGGCAATTCAGTTGCAGTAGGGCGTGATATGCACTCTGGCCCCAAAAGCCTTCGCGATTCTGAATCAATTTTGGTAGATAATTCTTTACTGATTCGTAGCGGATTCAACTCTTATGTCGGCTGGTAACCACTTGGGATATATAAAGGAACTATATAGGAACGTATATCTTTACTTGCTGCTAGACGTGCTCTTGGCCGTGATATACGTAGTCTCTCTGACGGTGTTTTTCTTGATTCTGACCTATGTTTTTGGCGACAGGCTCTTTTTTGATCGAGGGCATGTTTTTTTTGCCGCTCAGCTATTACTGATCATGCAGGTGCTTGCGGCTGCTATAGCAGGATTAGGTAACTACCAGAAGTTCAAGAATCGTAAAGCAGAAATGACCAGTCCTACGTTTGAAAGTGAAGATCAGTGTTAAATTTCATTCGCCAAGCGATGGAGCAAGAGGCTGTTCTAAATGAACAAGAGGTTCTTCAGCAACTTCAATTGAGCAAATACCAAGGATTGGCGTTCCACCTTTCAACTGTGTCAGTTGGTGTATTTGCGTTTTTTTTGCTAACAGAAGCTGCCGCAATTATCGATACCCAATCACTGCTGAATGGTGTGATCGCCGTCTTGCTGATAGTCGTCGTCATATCGGTGCTCATCTGGCATCAGATAATTCGTAGACGGGAATCTCATCTGCATAGAGTTTTGAGAATCTACTTTCCAATTAGATATCGCTTTCTAAAAAGGTGGAATGGGGATTACTTGGCAAGATGGCTAGTTATTAGCATCATTTCTTTTGTTATCATTTTTGCGCTGATACTGGATGAACTTTATCAGTTGCGCTTTGGCGATCATGTTGTCTTGGTGCAGCATCAGAGAGCTAAGGCTAACCATCAAGATACGATGCTGAATTCCGCTCTTGGACTGTTCGGTATTCAAATCGCGCTCTTTGGATTTATGCTGCAGCAGGTCTTAAGCAGGTACTCTGGGATGGTAGCGCATTCGGTTGTAAGTCATTCTGCGATCTACACGCTGGTGTTCTTCCCAATTTTTGGAGTTTCTTGCTATTGGCTTTTTTTGCTGCAAGGTGCAGATCAAGAAACAATGGAAAGCGTAACATTTTTGGTTGGATTCCTGCTGGCTACCGGCCTTTTACTCTCTTTGCTTGTTGCTAGAGCTGGGCTCAGTGAAAGCGGCGCAATGCGATATTTCGGTATTTCTGCCGGAAGGTTAATTACCAGGTGCATGCCTAGCCCGATTAACAATCGGACCCGCGTCGCAAGGTATTTTTGGCTTCCTCTAAACTATCTCAGTTTGGACTTTAGAAATAAGGAGAGATATCAGTACATCAACCCACCTCAGGCGGGAGTAGCAAAAACAACAGAAGCTCTAAATGTGATGCTGGGAGTGGCGAATAAGTCGCTCATCGACGGCCAGCACGATGTATTCGTGGCTAGTCTTTCGTCGATAGAAATGATCATCGGTCGATATGCGGACAAAAGGCGACATTACATCAGTGCTGAAGACACAGTATTCAATTACTTGAATTTTCAATTGGCGGCGCTAGTCGAAGCAGCAGCGAAGGCACCAAATCAATATATGGTGACCAATCTGGCAGACACAATCGGGAGGATTTCAACGCTGATTTACTGCATTGGTAGTCTTGATGGAGTCAGTGTTGATGAACAGCCAGATGGGGGCTTGGAGCGTCAGTCAAATAACTTACTGGTTTCACTATGGTTGGGGCTTCTGGTTCAGTGCTTTGATGAGACGCATGATTTAACCAGGAGTCACGCTGCTCACGCCGCAATTGATCACATGACGATTCTGGCTAACGTAGCGATAACCAAAGGGGATTCGGACGCCATAACACTTTTTTATGAAGAGTCTTTCAACAAGATCTTTGCTCAATGCTTGCTCAAAATGAATGATGCATATCATGCCTCTCTCGCAGGAAAGTCACTTCAAAAGCTACTTGCTGTATTACTGCAAATCTCAATACACCGCGCGAAGCAACGTGGTTCCCACAAAGATCCATTCAAGAGTGTACTAGAACTGCTGTCGAATTCGTCAAAGTTGTATCTGACCGTAAATAAAAGACCATCTCTTAATCTCGGGGATCCTGTGAGAGTTTGGACCAACGTTACAGCGAGAGATGATGCGGCTATCCAGTTAATTTTCTATTCCATAATTGTGAGAGCTATTGACTCTACAAGAACATACAGAATTGCGCTGGATGACATGCGGAGAATACTTGACGCAAACGCTGATCTTGCAGAATTTTGTCTCCAGCAAGATGTTTACTTGACTCCAGATTTCTTCGAGTCGTTTGCTGAGATGGCATACCTCGTGATTCGTGGATTGCCGCGAAAGTTTTTTGACTATGCGGAAGTGGAAAGAGAGGAACGGAGATTTCCTGCGCTCCCCGATGAGGTAGCGTGCCCACAGGAAGACAACGTTAAACATATAGGTGAACTACTCAGGCGGCTATATCAAGAGACCTTCAGCTCCTCTCGGACATTTCTTGATTGGCAGAGCAGCCTTTTTTCGATTTTGGGTATGTTAGTCGTCAGGTTTGCTGATTACCGAGAGGAGTATGTGCGCGAAGAAGTGCTTTTCACCGCCGAACTCATCCTTCGATTGGTTCGCGATACTGTGCAGGCTGGTCAGCGGCCTCCCCCAGAAGCGGAAGACTACCTGCAATTGCTTGGTGCTTGGATTGGCGGGTTTGGTCTGGGACGAGAAGTCAGTGATGCGGTTCTGAGCCATTGCGCTAGCCGATATACCATTAGGCGGGTTGGAACCGATGGGTCGCGATCACGTTTTGGAATTCATGGATATCCAACAGAGAATTATCACGATTTCTCGCTTTTGGCGCTTAGCAACCTAAGGGTTCACGATCTCCTAAGTAGCGATGAATTAAATGAAGTAGGATCTTGGAATTCGAGGTTGATGGATGAAGGCATTCTCATGCACTTTGCAGAACGCATTTGGGCCCAGCATCACTCCCTTCAATAGACTTAAGTTTAGTGGCTTTATCTTTCACCATTCACACAACGAACGGAAATGAGATCAGGCACACTTTTCGTTGTGCCAGATTTCAGTCGGTAGGCGGCATTTTAGATTCCCGCTTTCTCGGTGATGGTGCGGTGCTCAGGCGAATATTGACGCTACGCGTCGGGCGCGAAAGATCGGTTCAAGTTGCGGCCCATGGGCACATTTTGGGCACACTCTTTGATTTTGAGAAAGGCGTGCAAGGCCGCCGCAGATTGTGGCTTGCGTAAGCGATTGATAATAAAGGGAAGTTTGCGAGGGAAGTGGTAGCTACGGGTGGACTTGAACCACCGACCCCAGCATTATGAATGCTGTGCTCTAACCAGCTGAGCTACGTAGCCACATCAGGTGCTGCTGCGATTGGATTTGTCTTCCAAGGCAGTGCTCGGAGTCGTATCGCTAAATACTTACGCGTATCCAATCGCGGCGGATTCCCGCCAACGCGAGAGGCGCGAATCTTGCCGATTTTCCCAGTTCAAGTCAAGACAGGTGGGCACAGCGCTGGCCCTTCTTGGTGGTGATGATTTGACGTTACACTGTGGCGATTCGCGCTGCGCTTCCGCCCCCGGGGCATCGCCCCAGCGGTGGATTTTAGTCACCTCTTTATGGGGTGCTATGAATGGGGTGCTATGAACGCGCCGGGCCGTCCACGCGCCAAAGTCTCAGTGGAGCTAATACCAGATGAATGACAGTACGCAGCAGTCCTACCTAATTACCGATGACGACGACACGATTGCGCAGGCTTTGCAAGAGGCCAGCATTCCTACCCTGATGATGAGCATGGTCCACATGATGGGCGATGTCTCGCTGTTGGATAGTGCAATACGTCCGGCGGGCGTGTACATCAACGAGTATCAGGGTTTCATGTCTGAGGAGGACAAACAGACGGTACGTGCCCAAGCACTGGAAGTCATTCGGTCGTACCGGGACGGCGGGTGCGTTTTACCCCCACCGCCCAGCCCTGCAATTGTCCACAAGATGATGCAGTTTATGTTGGCCGCTGAGGTTCCCGATTCCTACGTGCCGATGATGATGGAAGAAATGGAGCTGGACGGTCGCGACCACCGCGCAGCGGACTGGGGTGATACCGTCAGCACGGAAGCGCGCGAGCAGCACCCTGTGTTAGTGATCGGTGGGGGTATGTCTGGCGTGCTGGCTGCATACCGGCTGCAACAAGCGGGTTTGCCTTATACGGTGATTGAGAAAAATGCTTCAGTAGGCGGTACCTGGTTCGAAAATCGCTATCCCGGTGCCCGTGTGGATGTGGGCAGCCACCTTTATTCTTACTCTTTTGAACCCTCTCATCATTGGTCGGGTTATTTTTCGCAACAACCGGAGTTGCAGCAGTACTTCGAGCAGGTAATCGACAATCACGCGCTGCGGCAGAACTTCCGGTTCAATACAGAAGTCACGCGGGCAGAATACGACGAGGCAGCGGCGCAGTGGGTAGTGACAGTTGTCGATACCGACGGCAGAACGGAGGAGTTGGTAGCCAGTTCGGTGATCAGTGCAGTAGGCCAGCTTAATCGTCCATCGCTGCCTTCAATTCCCGGGATCGACGATTTTCAGGGGCAGTGGTGCCACTCAGCAGATTGGGACGACAGCATTGATGTCACGGGCAAACGCGTTTTGGTGGTGGGTTCCGGTGCCAGTGCTTTTCAGATTGTGCCCACTATTGTCAACGACGTGGCAGCGCTGACGGTATTCCAACGCTCGGCGCCCTGGATGTTTGAAAACCCCATCTATCATGACGCGGTGCCAGAAGGTAAGAAGTGGTGTCTAAAACACCTACCATTCTATTCGCGCTGGTTCCGATTCCTGCTGTTTTGGCCTGCCTGTGATGGCGCTTACGATACGGTGTTTGTCGATCCTGCCTGGCCTCACCAAGAACGTTCAATCAACGAAATGAACGACGCGATCTACCAGATGTTCAGCGAATACATCAAAGCGCAGGTAGAGGATGACGCAGACTTGCTGGCCAAGGTGATCCCCGATTACGCGCCGATGGGCAAGCGCACGCTGCAAGACAACGGCAGCTGGCTGGCGGCGCTCAAGCAACCCCACGTGGATTTGGTGACGCAATCGGTTGTCAGCGTAGATGCGGACGGCGTGACCGCTGAAGACGGTACGTACTACCCGGCGGATGTCATTATCTATGCAACAGGCTTCGAGACAGATAGATTCTTGTGGCCCATGGAGATTCGAGGCAAGCAGGGTGCGCTGTTGTCAGAGCAATGGGGGCTGGAGCCGGCCGCGTACTTGGGCATCACCGTGCCGAACTTCCCCAACTTTTATTGCATGTATGGGCCCGGAACAAACCTGGCCTTCGGTGGCAGCTTGATTCTGAATGGCGAGTGCCAGATTCGCTACATCATGAGCTGCCTGCAAACGCTGCTGCAAAGTAAGGGCCGTAGCCTGGAAGTCAAACAATCGGTTTTTGATGACTATTACCGCCGCTTTCGTGAATTACATGCGCGACTTGTTTGGGAGCACGAGAGCATACATTCCAGCTTTTACCAAAACGCCGAAGGTAAAGTAACGCTGCTTTGGCCATGGCGCATTCTCGAAATGTGGGAGTGGACCCAGGCGGCCAACGCTGCCGATTACACCGTTACGGAGTAGATGAGAGCGGTGTACGCGGGCGCGAGGGGCGCAACGGTCCAGCGACTCGTTTGAAGTCGCCGCACTACGGACTAATGGCTTTGAAGGCTGCCGTTCCAGTAACGGTGCTGCCGTCGGACTCAAGACTGTAGCCTATGCCGGCCCCAGAGGGCGCTCCTTGATAGACTCCAGTGGGAATAGGGGAGCCACCAAAGAATCCCGAGAAGTTTCCCTGCCCGGCAGAGCCTGATTCGCGCGTAACGCTGTAGCTGCCATCGAAAGTAGGGGCGCCAGAGCTAATACTGCCCTTGCCACTGGCTTGCCATGTGTCACCGCCAATACTGATGTTCAGCTCGTTAACGACGGTTTGGTTCGTAAAGTCCGCGGTGAGCTGGCCGCTGTTGAGGGTGCCTGTTTCGCCCTCGACATCGGTAGGCTGCGTACCCCCGCTGAGTGCATAATTCAAAACGCCCTTAATAGGCAGTGCAACGTCTCTGTCAGTTACGGGGTCCATAACATAGTGTCCCGGCTGGGCGTTGGCGTTATCCCCGTAAGCAGCTTCCCAGCGGCCCCAGTTCAGGCCGGTATCCGGGTCCTGGCCTTCGACGATGCGCGCATCGGGGATGTTAGTGCCGATGCCTGCTCCCTGTGCGGAAACGGTAAGCGTCAGTTGGGTGGCGGTGCTGAGTGCGGTAGCACCTGCGTTGCCATTTCCATTGCTGTTATTCCCGCCATTACCATTGTTCCCGTTCCCGTCAGGATTGCGGTCATTGCCGCCACCGGCATTACCGTCGTTGGGATCATCGTCGCGATCGTCGTTGGGGTTCCCGCCATTGCCATTATTTCCATTACCGTCATTGTCGTCATCGGTATTCTGGTCATTGCCGCCACCGGCATTACCGTCGTTGGGATCATCGTCGCGATCGTCGTTGGGGTTCCCGCCATTGCCATTATTTCCATTACCGTCATTGTCGTCGTCGGTATTCTGGTCATTGCCGCCACCGGCGTTACCGTCGTTGGGATCATCGTCACGATCGTCGTTGGGGTTGCCGCCGCTGTTGCCATTGCCGCCGTTATTACCGTTACTCAAGTCGTCATCGTCGCCAGCGGCATCACCACCACCCTGGTCATTGTCACCGCCGGCGTTGCCATCCGTGGGATCGTCATCGCGTTCGTCGTTGGGGGCGTCGCCTGAGCCGCCGGTATCGCCACCATTGTCGACGTCGCCAGCGTCTTCATCAGCGTCGTCAGAGGGATCGTCACGCTGATCG
Organism: Cellvibrionales bacterium; assembly: GCA_043585095.1. Lineage (GTDB taxonomy): Bacteria > Pseudomonadota > Gammaproteobacteria > Pseudomonadales > Halieaceae > JANQIO01. Next base: position 2,322,866 of record CP121321.1, on the reverse strand, counting down.
TCTGATCCGTCGTTTCGATCGGTATCAGGCGCCGGTGATCGGGCAGCAAACTCCTCGAGGTCATCGGCAATGCTGCCATCCTCCAGATCGAACTCAGCATCCAGGTTGTCATTACGCGCGGCTACGGTAAGTTCGGGCTTTTGCGTGTCGTCAGTAGTCGGATCGTTGTCATCGCTGATTTGCTGGTAGGGCGGCCTGACTTGCTCCTGATACTGGCTTGAGTCTTCGCGTGCAGCGAGAACGGGCGGGGTTGTCTGTTGCTGGTCTGGCGCGCTGTCAGTGGCGTTGCCATCGGTCTCACTATCGTTATCAGCGTCGCGGCTGACATCTGATTGCTCTTCATTTACCGGGGTTTCTTCTGCGCTCTCGTCCAGGCTGCTATCTTCGTTTTCATCGCCTTGCTCTTCTTCGTCACCCTCGTCGCGCTTGTAGCTGCTACTGCTGAGGACGCTAGGCGGCCTCATAAGCAAGGTCGGCGCTGCATTGGCGGCTGCCACAAAGGCGTACTGATTAATGTCAATATCGACTGTATCCTCGGCATTACTGGCCCAGACGCTGCCCGCGTTGACGCCGACGTACAGGCCGTTTTTGGGAGGAGGCTCAAGCCCGTCTCCGCTGCCGCAATCGCCTTTGCAGAAACGCACGTTGTAATCCGTACCGCGGATTCCCAGAGTCGCCACCGGTGCCACGACCTGATAGGTGGCGGGGTTATAGCTTTTGCCAATACGACCGGAGATTGCTCTGAATGCGCCTTTTGCAAGACGCATCACGGCTTTGCCGTCATTGCTGGCGATGGCGACTGGGTCGGCAGTACTTCCGGGTAACTCGTATTGTTCGATAATAAAGATAGTGTCGGGGCGAATCGCCAGATGAGCGCCGTCCACCATTAAAAGCTGAAGTCTAGAATCGGCGCCCGTACGAATCCGGTCGCCTTCAAAAATGAAAGAGCCTTTCGATAGGGCAACGGTTGGCCCTTCGCGCTCCACGGCTGCTGGGCCGCTGGCATAGAGCACGCGACCGGCTATAGCCGCCGCGTGGCTGCTGGCCACGAGGCTTAGCTGTAGCAATGCGGTTACCACACCTGCAGCGAACCTGCTCATATTAAGTTTCCGGGGGCACTGCCCCTAAGGTATCGACGTCACAGATTAGGCTTTTGGAAACGAAGTTACGGTTTGTTCCACGAGAACTGTGACGCAGTTCACACTTTTACTTAGTAGTCGCTATAAAAACGCCGTCCCAGTCCGCTGGTGGGGGCGTTTCTATAAAGGCGTGGATGCGCTCCATATAAAGCTGGTAGAGCATAGAGGGTTGTTTTTCATGGAGAAATTCAAAGATCGATAGTGCCTCAGTGAAGGCTTTTTCGCGGTACAGGGCGAGCGCCTGGTGATACTTTTCAACCGCCTCCAGCTGCTCGGGGGTTGCGTCATCCAGACGGCAGAGAGGCTCATAGATGGTAATGGGAACCAATTTACCCTTTACCCGTATCAAATCCAGTTCGCGAAGTAATATGCCGGTGACTTTGTCGGCGGTTTCCTGGGCGATAATGATCTCGGCGCCGTAGCTCTTGGTTTGGCCTTCTAACCGGCTTCCCAGGTTTACGACGTCGCCCATCACGGTGTAGGCCATGCGGAACTCGGAGCCCATGTTGCCCACGTTCATATGTCCCGAGCTTATCCCAATCCCCACCTTGATTGCGGGCCAGCCTTTGGCGGCAAAGTCGGTGGTGACCTGCTGCATGGCCTGAACCATGGCCATGGCGGCCTCCAGTGCATGTTGGGCGTGATCCTCATCGCGCAGCGGTGCGCCCCAGAACGCCATGACGGCATCCCCCATGTATTTATCGATCGTGCCGCGATACTCGTGAATGATGCGGGTGATCGGAGTCAAAAACTCGTTCATCAGCTGTGTGAGCTCGCTGGGTTCGAGGGTTTCAGAGATCGAGGTGAAGCCGCGAACATCCGAAAACAGCACCGACATATCACGGCTTTCGCCCTCGAGACTCAGCTCGTCGCCGCTAGCATCAATTTCCTCAACCAATTCGGCGGGGATGTACTGGCCGAACAGGCGTCCCAGGCGTTGCTTACGACGCGATTCTACGAAGTAATCGTAAATGATCTGTACAAAGGCCAGCGTGAATATGGCGGCAAGCACTGAAGCCAGTGGCACGATCAGCTGTTGGCTGTTCCAAAGTGCCAGGTTCAAAGCCACATTGGTTGCGAGCAAAGCGATAATTGACAGTGACGCAATCAAAGGTGAAAGCAGGGGTATTAAGCCCGCCAGCAAGGCCAAATTGACCGCAATCAGCAAAGCCTCTACGCCGCTGATGTAAGGTGGGCTGCGCATAAAGCGCTGATCGAGAATGCCAGAGGCCAGGTTTGCATGGATCTCTACACCCACATAGGCATCGGCCACCGGCGTTGCTCTTAAATCCAGTAAACCGGCCGCACTGGTGCCGACGAGCACCAGCTTATCCTGCAGCCGCTCCAAGTTGGCTTCCCGCTTGAGGACGTCGGTTGCCGAGACATAGGCGAAGCTACCCTGAGTGCCGCGGAAGGGGATATAGGTCTGCATCTTTTCATCCACCGGTATCCGCACATCCCCAACAACAAGCTGCTCTAGCGTCAGGCCGCTGCGTTCAGTGTCGCTGTCAAAGGCAAACTGCAGCGGCGGGTTGCCGAGATACAGGCGCGCTGCGGCCATGCCCAGGGACTCGTAGATATTTCCCTGATAGGCTTGTAATAAAGGCGTTATTCGCGTGACGTCGTCTAGCCGTGGATAGCTGAAAAAGGCGCCGAATTCGCTGGCAGCCTGTAGCTCTTCAAAATTCCCGACAAAGCCCGCTGCCTCATAAAACGGGATATCAATGCCTTTTAGTTGATCGGCGAACAAAGAAGGTAGTGGTAGGGCGCCAGTCTCGGGCTGTTCGCGATTCGGTACTGATTGCTTGAACGCGAAGCCGAGAATCAAGTCTCTTGCGATAGCGGCCTCGGCAAACTGACGATCGGTTTGCCAGCGTTCCGTCAATTCATCGAGTGGAAGAGGGGCATCCTGGGTGCGCAGTTCTTCTATCAGCTGCAGTGCAGTTGATTCCTCAGGCTCCGCAAACACCATATCGAAGGCCAGCACGCGCACCTGGTAATGATCGAACAGCGTGTTGACCAGAGCTGCCATCTTGTCGCGCTGCCAGGGGAAGTGGCCTTCGGCGGCGATGCTGCGTTCGTCGATGTCGACGATCACGATACGCTCGTCGCGGGTGCTGGGCATGTCCCAGCGCAGGCGTACGTCGTAGAGATACTCCTCGACTTCATCCAGCAAAGGCAGTGGCAGAGTGCCACTGACATGCAGCAATGCAAAAAGCATCACCGTTGCCGCAGCGGCGATATGGAATCCGTAGCTTTTCATTGCAACGCCCTCTAGAACAAAGCTGAGTTTACCACGCGTTGATCGAAGTGGTCCGGGGCTAGCTTTGTGGCGAAAACAGCTGAGCCCTGATCAGGGTGTTGCTAGACTAGGAGGATTTCGCCGCTGACGAAGGGATCGACCATTGTTAGTGCGTCGGCGCCAAGGGAGGTTCCGAACTGGGCGATAGTCACTACTGAAATCACTTCGTTCGCCGTGATCTCGTTAAGGCCGCCAATGGTGGTGTTGCCTAGAGCACCATTATTGATGAATGCCATCACCAGAGCAGCAGAGCTTGTCTCCCCTCCAACGGCTTTGCTCACCAGGCCCATGGCGACGTACTTACCTTCAAAGGCTGCAGGGAAGAACGTGGTGGTAGGCGCAGTCACCAATACCGATTGGCCGTTAACCGTCTCTGTAAAGGTGGCCGGATTTGCCGCCTCGTAGCCATTGATCTGGGTGGGTGCATAGGCGCCCACCAACGCGCTTTTGAAGGCGCTAGCGAAGTCTTCTTCTTCTACCGTGATTCTGAGATCATCACTATTGATGCTTGTGAAAACTGGCAGGGTGGCCGCCGTGAGGGTGTCGTCAGGTTGCAGGGATTTGATATCGCCATAGGTGCCAAACCCATTTAGCGAGCCATACGGCCCTACGGGGCCCGAGCTGGCCAGCGCGAAGAAAAGGTCTTCTTCCACCAGAACACTGCCGTCCAAACTGGCGTTGCTCAAACGTGCATCTGCCGCCAGCGCGTTTCTGGAGAGTTCAATGATGTCGCCGGTGAACCCTTTGGTAAAGTCGGTGATGGAATCACCAAATTCACTTTTCGCTGCGAAGCTGAATACATCCTGCCCCGCGCCGCCGGATAGAACGTCCTTGCCGTCACCGCCGCTGATTCGGTCATTGCCGTCCATGCCGTACAGCATGTCCACGCCATCACCGCCGGATAGATGGTTGGCGATAGCATCCCCTTTCAAGATATCGTTGAAGTCGCCGCCGGTGACATTTTCGATGCTAATTAGTTGGTCTGTGCCTTGGCCCACGGCTTGATCCATCGAAAGAGCCAGATCAACAGTCACGGCGGCCGTAGCGTTGGAAAAATCTGCAGTATCGATGCCTGTGCCGCCGTCGAGCCAGTCGTTGCCGCCACCACCTGCTAGCGTGTCGAAGCCATACTCTCCATACAGTGCATCGTCGCCGGACTCACCGTAAAGTTCATCGTCGCCGGAGCCGCCATATAACGCATCGTTATCAATGCCGCCAAACAGGCGATCCTGACCCGAGTCGCCGTAGAGTGCGTCAAAGCCATACTCACCATACAGCGTATCGTTTCCAGCGCCGCCGTTAAGTATGTCGTCATCGAAGCCACCGTAGATTGTGTCATCGTCGTCGCCGCCGGAGGCGACGTCATTGCCGTCACCAGCGTAGATGGTGTCGCTGCCGTATTGCCCAAAAAGTTGGTCCGCACCGTCCCCACCATCGAGTTCGTCGCTGCCAATGCCGCCGTATAAAAGGTCGTCATTGTCACCACCAAACAGAGCGTCATCACCGTAATCGCCCCATAGTTCGTCGTTGCCAACGCTCCCATATAGCTCGTCATTGCCATCGCCGCCGGACAGGTAATCGTCGCCGGTTAGACCATAGAGTTCGTCGTCACCGCCCAGACCAAACAACACATCGTCGACACCAAGTTCAGCAGCCGTGTCGCCGAAAAGCGAGTCAGCCGTGGGCCCGGTCGTGCTTTGGTCAGTAGACACTACATAGCCATCGCCGATCTCTATAGCACCCTCGATGTTTACCGTATCCAGGACCCTTCCCTGACGGATATCGAGGGTGTCGCCCAATGCCGCCTGATAGTGCGAGAAGGTCTGTAGTGCGCTGCCCAGAGCGAAGTAGCCGGAGGAGCGCAGCAAGTCGATATCGGGAATATTGGTGCTGTCATCGATATCGTTGTAAGAAATAAAGGAGGGGCCGAAAAGGCCGGAAAGATTCACTTGCGTGAAGCCGTTGCTAACGCCCGCATCTCTGGGGTCGGTTTCGAGTTGTATCGAGCCCGTTAGGTCCACGTCAGGGATAGTAATGGTGAGCCCAGGCGTGCCATCGTAAGGGTCGTTTGCTCCGGCTCCAAACCCATCGAATTCGATCAAGGTGCCGGAAGCTCCGTCTGTTCCTACAGCAATGTCCGCTGGCGCAAAAAAGGGTAGCGTGCGGTCGCCCAGAGCATCGGGCGCGACAAAAGCCCATGCTGTCGTAAATTCCTGCGGGTCACTGAACCCCGGCAAAGAACTCAGATTAATGAAGTCACGCGATTGTGCCGATACGTCAAAGCTTCCGCCGATAGTGATAGCAGCGCCTTCTGTCACTACCTCGCTATCTAGCACGTACTGATCACTGGCTCCGTCAAAGGATGCCAGAGCCGGCGCGGGGATATCATCGCCGGTAAACTCTATGCCGTCTGCTCCCGCGGATGCGACGTCGTCATAACCAACAAAGTGCGTGAATTGAACGGGGATGTCTTGAATGGTGAAGAAACTGCTATCGCCATCGTTGAGTGCGTCCAAGGCCCCAGCCTGATCGCGCAGTGCTGCGGCAGTATCGTCAACGAACAGGTTGGTGATGCCCAGCGCGTTTCCGTCTTGATTCAGATAGCTTCCCGGAACAAAGTTCTCGTCCTGCACTGTGACGGCGTCACCTGTGACGCCAATGAAGGTGGAGCTGTCAAGCGCGTTGAAGATCAGCGGCTCGTCAAACAAACCGATCAGGCTGTTGGCTTCGCCGTCCTGCGAGAAAAACTCTGCGCTGAGGAAAAGCGACTCGAAAGTTGATCCGTCAGACAGCAGATCAAACCCTGTGAAGAGATCAAGCAGGTCTGAGTTGTATAACGCCAGATTCTCCAGCGCGGCTTCAATCTCTGTGCTGGTGCCAGCCGCAAAAAGTTCGGCGTTGTCTGATGGTTCGATTCGGCTCAACGCCGATTCGCTTAAGTCTGCTGCAAATCCCAGCGAGTCGAGCTGATCGGTGCTCACGCTAAGCTTTAAGTCTCCCGCCTGTTCGACGGTGACGCCGTTAAGCTCCAATGCGGTGATGTCTTCAAGGCTCAGGCGCAGGGGATCAGCGCTGCCGCTAAGGATCTCAATCGCGCTCACGGGCACGCCATCGCCGAAGGTGATGGGGCCTTCTGGATCGGCGCCTATCTCGTCTGCCACAGCATCGGCTATATCTCTTGCAATAAGCTCGGTGATCTCGGGCAGGTAGCCCTGGTCGAACGATGAATCTTTAAGATTGGCAATGATGTCGATAGCTCGCACGCCGGTAATCCGCGCATCATCAACTGGTAGCGACGTGCTGGCAACTGCCAGATTGCTAACGGTGTCTTCCAGAATGATGGACTGAACGGTGGTGGGCAAAGTGAAAGTGTCGATGGCATTTACCAGGTTCGCCACGCTGCCAACAGCACCGTATATCTCGGCCAGACCGTGAAAAGACGTCTCCGACAGGTCGAAGGCCGTCGGTTGTATGTTGGCCACCGAATCAACGATCCGGTAACCGTTGGTACCTATAAAGCCGACCGGCGAAAATTCCTCGCCGCCATATATGGCGTCGAAGTCGAAAAAGCCGCTTATGCTATCTTCAACGACAAAGGTGAAGGTTTCGTCGTCTAGAGGCAGGATTGCCGTGCCAACGCGCAGGTAATCATCAAAAGTGCCCACGACTTCGATGTCAGTGACACCGCTAAAGCTAATGCCTTGAGCCAAAGCGTCTACGGGCACCCTGAAGGGTGGGGCTCCTGGGTCGGCGTCCAACTCGATGTTAGTGACGTTAGCGCCCAGGCCGAATTGTGGAGCATTAAACGCCGCCTGAATATTCTCTGGCGTGTCACGCAGTGTAATCTCGAGGGTGCCGTCGCCAAACAGGTGGCGGGCACTCTTACCGCTCTTCTCCAAACTGACGGCCAAGCGCTTGATGTTATCGAAACTATCGACAATCTGCATCTCGGCGGTAGAACCAATGTCAAAGCTGTAATCAAGCCCATCATCGAGCGCGTCGGCCAACGTGCCGGCAAAGCCATCAGACAGCGTGAGCGAGCCAGTATTGATCTGCAGTGGTCCGTCTTCGAACAGTTCTGCGCGAAAGTGCGTGCTGCGCACCTGCGAGCCTGACTCCAGTCGGATAATGCCGGGGCCGTCAGTTTCTGTACTAGCTGTCATTGCTTACGCCTCTCGTTGCGCCGCCCACCTCATTCCGAGGTATTGAGCTGCAGCGCGGTTGCGCCGTTAATTGTCGTGGGGTCGCTGCTACCAATTGGACCCGGTCCAGGCCCGCGCATAAACCAGCTCATGCCCGCGGCGCCGGGTGCACCGTTGGTACTAAAATTAGTAAAGAACCCGTTGAAGGCACCATCGGTGCCGGCCTCATCATTAACGGTGACGCCTTCCAGCGAGCCGCTAAACGTCGCCGAGCTATTGATGGTGCCACGACCGCTGCCCACCCAGTTTGCAACGCCAAAACCATTGTTGATGGTAACGTCGATGTCTGCCTCGATCTGCATATTGGTGAAGTCAGCAGCCAGGGTGATATCACCCGGCGTAATCGCCAACGCCAGGGAATCTGCTCCCGGCTGGCTGTCTGACGGCGTCGTGCCTGCATAGAAGGTGTATTCGGCCGTGCCGGTTACGGGCAGCACAGGGTCTGCACTGCGGTCGCCAATCTCCCGAACATAATGCAGAAACTCGCCTTCCTCGAGGGTGACCACCGCATCCGCTTTGGAGTACTCGACGCCCCATCGACCCCACTGCAAATCGTAGGTATCCGACGACACGCTTCCGACGACGGTGTTAGCCGTGGCTGATACTTGTATGGTGGGGCTGTCCAGAAAGTCCAGACTGCCGGTAAAGCCGGATAGTTGGCCTGCACCGTTTTCCGAAACGCTATCGGCTGAGTCTTGCTCAGCATAAACGTTGCCGTCGACCGCTATCGCCAAACCACGCTTCAGTTCAACAGGGGCGGGCGGCGGTGGGGGCGGAGGCTCAGGTTCGGGCTCCGGCTCAGGTTCGGGCTCCGGCTCAGGTTCTGGCTCCGGCTCAGGTTCTGGCTCAGGTTCGGGCTCAGGTTCTGGCTCGGGTTCAGGTTCGGGCTCCGGCTCAGGTTCTGGCTCAGGTTCTGGCTCAGGTTCAGGTTCGGGCTCCGGCTCAGGTTCTGGCTCCGGTTCGGGCTCAGGTTCGGGCTCAGGTTCTGGCTCAGGTTCTGGCTCGGGCTCCGGCTCAGGTTCTGGCTCAGGTTCTGGCTCAGGTTCTGGCTGAGGCTCCGGATCAACGGGCTCGCCGGTGTCCGGGTCTGTAGGTCGGCCTTCATCGATTCGAAAGTCATCACCGTCTTCCTCGTCTCTCACGATGATTTCAATTGGGGGAGGGTCACTGGAATCATTGCCGCCACCTTCTTGGACGCCGCCACCTTCTTGGATGCCGCTACTGCCATCGCCTGCTTCGTTGGAAGGTGGCGGGGACGTGCTCCCGATCAGGCTATCGCCTCCATCACCGCCATTGCTCTCTCCGTTGGCAACGCTCTCGGAATCACTGCCGGCGTCGCCTCCATCGCTCTCTCCGCCGGCAACGCTCTCAGTATCACTGCCAGCGTCGCCTCCGTCGCCCTCTCCGTTGCCATCGTTCTTCGTGTCACCGCCGGCTTCGCCGTCTCCAGCGCCGTCTCCACTCTCATCACCGCCGTCACTGTCCCCACCCTCATCATCGCCGTCGCTATCTCCACCCTCATCATCGCCGTCGCTATCTCCACCCTCATCATCGCCGTCGCTATCTCCACCCTCATCATCGCCGTCGCTATCTCCACCCTCATCATCGCCGTCGCTCTCGTCGTCTTCTTCATCCGATGAATCGCTCCCACCTTTATTAAAAACGGGAGGAGGGGTCAGCAGGCGCTGCGGCGCAGAGTTCGCGTCACGTACAAAGCCGAACTGATTGCGGCCCAATGTGATGCTGCCCTTTACCGTTCCCAAACGAACACCACCCACGTTAACTCCCGTGTAAGTGCCGTCGGCGGGAGGTTTGGCGCCGGGCTTGGCGGGTGCGCAGTCGCCCGCACAGTGCGCCACGTTGAAATCGGTGCCGCGAATACCTAGCGTGGCAACGGGCGTATTCAGTGAATAGTCTTCTTTTTCAGCCTTGCCAATCGCGCCGGTGATGGTGCGCAATCCGCCTTTGAGAAGCTGCAGGCTTACCTCGCCCTCGGCGGCGTTGCTGGCAATAGCGGACGCGCGGGCGCCATCCAGACGATAGGTTTCCAGCGCCAGTCGGCTGCCAGCACGCACCGAGATACGGGCACCATCCACCATTAGTAGCTGGGCGCGAGCGCGTGAGCCGGTAACAATGATGTCGCCTTCCTGCAGCATGTCACCCTTTGATAGGGCTATCGTCTGCTCGCGCTCTACGCTTACCGGGCCGGATGCATACAAGACCCTGCCAACGTTTGCCTGTGCTAGTGCCGGGATTAAGCCCAGCAATAGCAGTACGCGTGTAAGTGTCTTGATGAAGTTCATGTCAGGCCTCTTACTCGAACGCGCGGTAGAATGTGAAACCGATTTCTGCGCGATCAAAGGTATACAGCTCAATAGTCGATTCAACGTCGGTGTAGCCAATGCGTCCGATGGTTCTCCAGCCCTCACCGGGCCAGTCAAAGCGCTGTACAGACACGGATGCCGTCAGCAACTCATCTTCGCGTTGCTCGCCGAAGAACAATCCATTGAACTTAGTGTTGCGCGCACCTGCGCTGACGCTCATTAGGGTTTTCGCCGCAATCAGGCGGCTGCCTGAAACGGTTATCGCCCAGCGGTCGTTGTCGAAAGGGGAGTCGCTGTCCGTGGTGTCATCGGTGCCGACCATGGCCAGGGCCGAGATCACGCTGCCGGTTGCAGAATTTAGATAGTGCTCGAATCCCGCCCGCGCGTTATATACGTTTGCATCCCGAACTGCCAAATCGTCGGTGTAGCGCCAGGCCGCAGCGGTGACTCCACCCAGTAACTTCCAGTCATCGCTTAGGGAATGGGTGACAGCCACATCGCTGGTAAACCGGTCGAGGTTGCCATCCCCGTCTAGCCAGTTAAAGGCCGCGCCAATGGTAGGAATGATTTTGGTGTCCCCTAGATTCAACTCCAGGCCCGCATTGGCATTGACGTCGGTGCCGTTAACAAAACTGGCGTCGGAAAAATTCCGTTGGCTGATAGCACCTGTCAGCAGCAGCTTCACCGCCGGGGAGAGCGGCCTGCTGTAATAATCACCTAGCGTCGCGTGGTAGAAGGCAGAGTCGCTCTCGACATTGTTGCCATCCAATATAAAGCCAAGAAACTGCTCAACGTCGGTGGAAGCATTGGCGTTGCTGTCGTAGCCAAAACCGGCGGAGAAGCTGGGAATATGGATGGGCTGGTAGGCTGCCGCCACACGGTCAATGGCGCGTAGATAGCTGATGATGGCGGCCTGCACGTTAGCGGGCGGATTCTGGCCCTGCAGGTAGTCAAAGTGGTAGCGCGCCGATTCGTTATTGCCCAGTGCAAAGTAGGCTCTGGCAAGCTCCAGCCGCGCGCCGGCGAAGGCAGGTCTCTCTTCTAATACTCTCTCCAGGGCAAACACCGCCAGATCTGGGTGTCCGCTTTCCAGGGCCGCCGTGCCGTAGAGGTAGTCATAGTCGGTGTTGCCAGCCAATTGCAGCTCATGGGGTGCGAGGGCATCAAAGGCTTCCTGCATCTGCGCGCGCAAGACTTGTTGCTTGGCGTTGTGCAGCAGTATGACAACTTCCGGTTTGCTGAGTGATTGCTCGTTGGACTGCGCAGTGGCGCTGCTTGAGGAAACGGCGATCAGTGTCGCGACCGATAGCGCGCACAGGAATGCTGCGCACGACAAAGTCTGTCGCCCACAGTTCGAAAGCCGCACCGTGCTTCCACCGCTCGGTATTTGTGCCATGATGCCCCGTCCCTGTCAGCCATGGATGGTTATGAATTGCCCGCATAGTATATGGGGGCTTGCAGCGCCTTGAAACCGCGAAATGGCTAGGTTAGGCAGTGTTTGGGGAGGTAATAAGGAGGCGGGGCAGCAGAATTCGCCAGAGTTGTGAACTGGCGCACACTTTTGGCCCAGTGTTGCGTTGCTTTACGAGCTTAGCTTGGTTACCCAGGCGGGTTTCGTAGACTACACGTTAAAGCGGAAATGGATGACGTCGCCATCCTGCACAATGTAGTCCTTTCCCTCCAGGCGCCAGCGGCCGGCGTCTTTTGCGCCTTGTTCGCCATTGTGCTCGATAAAATCGTCGTATCCCACGATTTCAGCCCGTATGAAGCCTTTCTGAAAATCCGTATGGATAACGCCAGCGGCCTCAGGAGCTGAAGCGCCCACCCGAACGGTCCAGGCGCGCACTTCCTTTGGGCCTGCGGTGAAGTAGGTGTGTAAACCGAGTAGCTCGTAGCCTGCGCGGATGACGCGGTTAAGTCCCGCCTCTGCTAGTCCAAGCTCTGCCAAAAACTCGTTGCGCTCTTCGGCGTCCAACTCGGCGATTTCCGCTTCCAACTTATTACAGATCACCACCACGACGGCGTTCTCGGCTTCTGCTATGGCTTCTAGCTGAGTCGTCCAGGCGTTGCCCTCCAGTCCCTCTTCATCAACGTTGGCGATGTACATGGTGGGCTTGGTGGTGAGCAGATGCAGGCCTCGGACAATGGCTTGCTGATTTTTGTCCAGGTCGAGCGCGCGCACGGGTTTCGCTTCGTTTAAATGCGGCAACAAGACGTCTTCCAGAAGGCTCTTCATGGCGACAGCATCTTTGTCACCGCTTTTTGCTGTGCGCACGACGCGTTGCAGCTGTTTCTCGCAGCTTTCGAGGTCAGCCAATGCGAGCTCTGTGTTGATCACTTCAATATCACTGGCCGGGTCAACTTTGTTGGCAACGTGTATGACGTTATCGTCGTCAAAACAGCGCACCACGTGTGCGATTGCATCAGTCTCTCGAATGTTGGCAAGAAACTGGTTGCCCAGGCCTTCTCCCTTGGACGCGCCGGCAACCAGACCAGCGATGTCGACAAACTCCATCGTAGTGGCGATTTCCTTCTCAGGTTTTACGATGCTAGCGATACGTTCCTGCCTCGGATCGGGAACAGGAACGATGCCGGCGTTAGGCTCAATGGTGCAGAACGGGAAGTTCTCCGCGTCAATGCCGGCCTGCGTAAGCGCGTTAAATAAGGTGGATTTGCCAACGTTGGGTAGTCCCACAATGCCGCATTTAAACCCCATGTTCTTTGTCTTCTCCTGATGTCTCTGAGGTGCCCGGACGCTTGGCCGGTGCATTTTCGCTGTGCAGCGTCTGTACAGCTTTCGCCCAATTGCCGTCGGCAAGCAGCGGAATGATGCGCAGCGCATCGTCGATACTCGTTTCTATTGCAGCGCTGTCGGCAACAGAAGGCCGTGATAGCACGTAGTTGCTCACGTCGCGCGCATTGCCGGGATGGCCGATACCCAGGCGCAGGCGCATATAGCCGTCACCGAGAGGTTTGCTGATATCACGCAGGCCATTATGCCCGCCGTGGCCTCCGCCCTTCTTAAGGCGTGCCATGCCGGCTGGGAAATCCAGTTCGTCGTGTACAACGAGAATGTCCTCAGCCGCAATTTTATAAAACTTCGCCATAGCCGATACTGATTGGCCGCTACGATTCATGAAAGTAGTGGGAATAAGCAGCCGACAATCGATCGATCCAGACTGAATGCGACCAGCAAAACCAAAGAATCGCGCTTCACTCGTTAAAGGGGTGCCATTACGGCGAGCGAGTTCCGCTACGAAATCAGCTCCGACGTTATGTCGTGTATGTGCATAATCGGCCCCGGGGTTGCCCAGGCCAACAATAAGTTGAAGCGTCATGGAAGTGCCGCTATTGCCATAAAAAATGCTGCCCAAAGAAAAACGCCGCCCGTAGGCGGCGTAGCTGCAGCGGCGAGTTTAATCCTCGCTGTCGCCGTCCTCTTCTTCGGCCTCGTCTCCGGCCGTGGGAACGTCACCGGCCTCAGGCGCGTCCGTGTCTTCTTCTGCACTTTCCTCGACAACAGCGCGCGGTGCAATGACACTGGCAACCATCAGGTCCTGCTCTTCGCCCAGGCTCAACGCCGTGGACTCAACACCAGAAGGCAGCGTGATATCGGTCAAATGGACGTTGTCGCCGATGTTCAGCGCACCCAGATCGACCTCAATGTACTCCGGCATATCGCCGGGCAGACACTGAATTTCGATTTCGTTCATCGCGTGCTGAACAATACCGCCTTCCAGCTTGACCCCTGGGGCCGATTCTTCGTTGATAAAATGCAGCGGTACGCTGACTTTAATCGCAACGTTGTCACTGACTCGCAAAAAGTCAGCATGCATGACCCGATCTTTGGCAGGATGGCGTTGCAGGTCTTTAAGAATCGCTTTTTGTACCTTGCCATCGATCTGCAGGGTGAGAATGTGCGAAAAGAACGCCTCATTCTCCAGCGCTTTCTCCAGATCCTTGCGGATAACGGAAAGTGGCAGAGGGTCTTTGTCGCCGCCGTATAAAATAGCGGGGATTTGATCCGAAAGACGACGCAGGCGGCGGCTCGCACCCTTCCCCATGTCCTCTCGGGTTACTACGTTTATTTCAAATGCGTCAGACATAGTCTTGACTCCTTTGATAATGCACTGCTTGGCCTGCGACCGGCGTAGGCAGTGCGTTTCGAAAGCGCTACTCGCCTTTAGGCAAACAACGCACTAATGGATTCTTCATTACTGACGCGGCGCATTGCCTCGGCCAGTAGGTCAGCGATTGTTAGCTGACGAATTCGCGGACATTCACCCGCTGCACCATTTAATGGAATGGTATCCGTTACCACCAGCTCATCGAGCTGGCTGTTGTTAATGTTGCTTATGGCATTGCCTGACAGTACGGCGTGCGTGCAGTAGGCAATTACCCGCGTTGCGCCTTTGCCTTTTAGCGCATCCGCTGCTTTGCACAAGGTGCCGGCGGTATCAACCATGTCATCTACCAACAAGCAGGTTCGGCCATCTACGTCACCGATGATGTTCATCACCTGGGCTTCGTTGGCCTGGGGCCGACGTTTATCGATGATGGCCAATTCAACTTCATTCAACTGTTTTGCTACTGCGCGGGCCCGCACAACGCCGCCAATGTCAGGCGAGACAACGATCAGGTCCTGATAGTTACAGCGCTCGATGTCGTCGTTCAATACAGGCGAGCCGTAAATATTGTCCACCGGGCATGCAAAAAACCCCTGAATCTGCTCTGCGTGTAAATCAACCGTGAGAACCCGGTCAACGCCCACACCTACCATCATATCCGCAACGACTTTAGCGCTGATCGGAACCCGGGAAGATCTGACCCGGCGATCCTGGCGAGAGTAGCCAAAGTAGGGCACTACGGCCGTTATTCGGCTAGCGGAGGCGCGCTTTAACGCGTCGATCATGACAATCAATTCCATTAGATTGTCGTTGGTCGGTGCGCAGGTAGACTGCAACACAAATACGTCTTTACCGCGGACATTTTCGTTGATTTCGACTGCGACTTCGCCGTCACTAAACTTTGTGACGTCTGCGTTACCCAGTGGAATGTGCAACTTGCGGGTGACCTTGGTGGCAAGCTCGGGGTTTGCGTTGCCGGTGAACACCATCATTTTTGCGGTCACGGTACAGTCCTATCGCCTAAGGATTCTGGTTGTGGGCCCTTGTGTATCGACCTTGCGCGCGGACAGCTATCGCCACTTTACCTGCGAGCCTCAGACTCTCTGCTAGCTTCTAGCTGCTTTAGAGAGTCTGCAAAGGCAATCAGCGCGCTTTAAATATGGCTGGGGTGGCAGGATTCGAACCTGCGAATGCCGGGATCAAAACCCGGTGCCTTGCCACTTGGCGACACCCCAGTAATTTCATTCAGTCCTGCTTATTCTTACAGCAGAGCGTCCAGAACTGGTGAGCGATCGATCCCTGCAGCAACGAAACTCCGCCACTGTGGCGGGAGCTGCCTTTGCGCGGCTAGTGCAGCTTCATCGTTGTCGCAGGTCAAAAACACACATCCGCCTGTTCCTGTCAGCTTGGCGGGCCCAAATTTTTCCAGAAAATTCAGTGCGTTATCGACTTCAGGGTAGAGCTCTCTAACTACGTCTTCGCAGTCGTTACGCCCACCCTCCGTAAAAAAGGCGGCTATTGTGATGGGAGCGGTGTTGCGTGTCAATTGCCGGTGTCTAAAAACTTCAGCGGTGGCGACGCTACAAGGTGGTGCGACCACAAGATAGGTCTGTGGGGGAATGCTCGTCGTCGTAAGTTGCTCCCCAATCCCCTCTGCCCAGGCACTGTTGCCATGCACGAAGACCGGCACGTCAGCGCCCAGCTCCAGCCCTAGAGCGGCGAGCTCCGCAAGGCTCATTTGCGTATTCCATAGATAGTTCAGGCCCAGCAAAACCGTTGCGGCATTAGAGCTTCCACCGCCCAGGCCTCCGCCGGCCGGAATCTTTTTATCGATGACTATATGTGCGCCCTGATCGGTGCCAGCTGCATGTTGCAGCATCCCGGCCGCTCGCATCGCAAGGTTCTGCTCGGGTGGCACATCAAGCCCCGGGCACTCCAGGGTCAGGCGGGCTTCATTGTGTACGTCAATAGACACGGAGTCGCCGTAATCGAGCAGTTGAAACAAGGTCTGCAGATTGTGGTAGCCGTCGCTGCGCTGGCCGGTGATATGGAGAAACAGATTGAGCTTGGCCGGGGATAGGAGCTGCAGCGTAGTCACGGGTGTAGTGTCCAGTCTTTTAGCAGCAGCTTGCCAGAGACGGCGTCGCGAGCAAACAAAATACGGCGCGGCAGGTCGTAGCCGTCGACGGTCTGGTAGTCGGTGTACTGCAAATGCCAACCCCGCTGTTGCAATTCTAACAGGCGTTCACCTGCTCGTGTGCTCTGCTCAGGTAAGGCCGGATCGGGCAGCCCGCGCAGCCACCATGACATGGAATCTATGGGCATACGCCATACGAGGCCGGGGATATTCTCAGGTTTATCTGGGTCGAGCTCGATCTGCTGGCTTCCCTGCGTAAGCGTAATGCGACCATCGCGCCGCTGTAAGGAGGTGGTTTTGACGCCCAGCGGACCTGATAGTAGCAGCTCGAAATCCGTATTCTCCTGCCGCCAGAGCAGCGTCGCAGAATCCGCGCTGTCCTGAGTTCGTACCGCTACTCGCCCTTTTACCTGCCATGCCAGCGCCAGCATTTCGCTGGCCGCACCAGTCGCCTCTGGGCCTGTAATCAGCGAGCTGCAGGCATTGAGGAAAAGAGCGAGTAGCGGGACGCCAAAGTGCCGCATTCAGTAATCCGCCAACTCCACGCCTAAACGCTGCAGTGTCTCATTGAGAATCTTATGATCCGGTCGGTCCGCCAGAGCCCTGTCCCAAACGGTTCGGGCTTTGCGCTGCTCGCCCATGGCCCAGAGCACTTCGCCAAGGTGCGCCGCTACCTCAGGGTCCGGGAACGCCTTGTAGGCGCGTCGCAGGTAGGACAATGCTGCCGGGTAGTCACCTAGCCGATACTTTACCCACCCCATGCTGTCGAGGATGGCGGGGTCATCTGGCTTGAGTTCAAGCGCACGCCGGATGAGGTCTTCCGCTTCCTCAAAACGCGCGCTGCGGTTGGTCAGCATATAGCCCAGTGCATTGAGCGCCGTTGCATTATTGGGGTTGTTGTCGATGATACTTTGCAGATCCTCCTCCGCGAGGGCGAAATTGCCCAACCGCTCGGCGAGAATAGAGCGCGAGTAGCGCAGCGCAATGCTACCCGGGAAGTCCTCGAGTGCGCGGTCCAGAACGGCACCAGCATCCGGCAGATATTGGGCGGCCATCAGTCGCTCGGCTTCCAACGCGAACAACTGTTCTGCCAACTGGCGGTGGCGTTGCCGCAGGCCGTCGAAATACGCGCCCAGCTCGGCGGTGCGTCCTTCGGCGAGCAGAATTTGGGCAAGCCTATCCGTTGCGGCGCCAAAGTCTCGACCCGGCTGCACCTGCATGTAATGCACCATGGCATCATCAGTGCGGCCCTGCTCCTCAGCCGTCTTGCCAAGGTAGTAGTGCGCCTCGTCGGTGCGCCGGTTTATTGAAAGCAGGCGTTCAAGATTTTCTCGGGCGCCGTCGAGATCTTTCAATTCCCGTTTTATTAACGCCATGGAAAAGAGCAAGTCCGGATCCTGCGGTGCCACATCAAGGAGCTTCTGAAATTGCCGCTCAGCTTCGGCCATGTCTGTTTGCGTGAGCAGTCTGGCGTACTGTAGGCGCAGTCGATTGTTGGCGGGGTTAGCCGCCATCGCCTGCTCCATACGTGTAAATACATTGTCGAACTGTCCCAATTCCAGACGCAGCTTGGCTTCTTGAACAACTGCCTGCAGCTGCAGGGGCTCGCGCTCAAAAATAGGCTGAAGTTGCGCAAGCGCCTCTTGCTGACGGCCCAGAGCTTCCAGCATCAAAACCTGGCTTAAGCGAAGCTGTATATCGTCCGGCAGCTCTTCCAGCAATGCTGAAACACGACGCAGTAATTCGAGTTGTCGCCGACTATCAAGTTCGGCGTAGCCATTGAGCAAGCTGGTGAAGTTAGCATTGCCACCCGCTTTGACGACGGCCTCCATGGCGTCCAGCGCACCCTCGATATCGCCACCGGTGACAAGCAGATTGGCTAGACCCAGCCGGGCTTCGAGGTTGTCAGGTTCCAGCTTTACCCACAGATCAGTTGCTGCTGCGGCCTCGGCATCACGACGCATAAACTGCGCCAGCCGGGCAGTGTGTGCTGCAACACCAGCGTCTCCCAGCAGTGGTGCCTGCTCCATGTAGTTTTCCAGGGCGATATCGTATTGGCGACGGCGCAGGGCAAACTCGGCGACCAATATTGGATACAGGCTGTCGTCCGGGAAGGGTCTTTCTGGAATGACGGGTTCGACGGGCTGTTCAGCGGCTTGTGCGCCTGGGCCCGATATGCCGGGCGTGTCGTCAACGGCCTCTGCAGCGGGATCTGTGCTGATTTCTACTGCGTTTTCTGCAGTTACAGGCTCGCCTTGGCCAGTGTTGGTGGCACATCCAGAGGCCAGCAACATTGCCAATAGCGAAAGGGGAATCATGATCAGGCGCAAGAAACACCGCATTAGTGAATAATGACACAGGCAGACAGTCCTGCCCACTGAGATGGCAGGCTGCGTTCTATGGTACAAGGCTGTTAAAATCATACGCCTTGGGACCGCATGTTTTCGCAGAGGTTCGTGTTGCCATGGCCTGTGAAACGCGAGGTCCGCAATAACATTGCCTTTGGAAGTAACATACTTTTTGCAAACGGCGTTTGGGATGAGGGCGTTTGTGGCGTTTGTGGCGTTAGTGGAGTTCGTGGAGAAAGGCCCTCCGGCTTGAATAATGCAATGAAACTTACAGCTTTAGGCATCAACCATAACTCCGCTTCCGTGGATGTGCGCGAGCGCGTGGCATTTTCGGCCGAGCAGTTGCTGGACGCCTTACAAGAAGGGTGCCGCAGGCTGTGCACTGATGAGCTTGTCATTTTATCGACCTGTAACCGCACGGAACTGTTTTTCACTGAAGACGCCAATAGCGACGTCGCTTTAGAGAACGCACTGCAATGGTTGGCGGACTATCACAACCTTGATCCCGAGGCGATTCGCGCCGCATGCTATGAGTACGTGGGCGAGGACGCGATGGAGCACATGATTAATGTCGCCAGTGGGCTCGATTCCATGGTGCTCGGCGAGCCACAGATATTCGGCCAGCTAAAATCGGCCTACGCTATCGCTGAAGAGGCGGGAACAGTAGGCCGTGAACTGGTGCGCTTGTTTCCTAAAGTCTTCGCTATCGCCAAAAAAGTTAGAACTGATACAGCCATTGGCGAGAACCCCGTTTCGGTCGCATTTGCGGCAGTTGATTTGGCGGGTCGTATTTTTACAGATTTCTCAAGGACGCGAGCGTTGCTGGTCGGCGCAGGTGAGACCATTGATCTTGTGGCAACCCACCTGGTCGAAGCCGGCGTTACCGATCTGGTGGTGGCCAACCGAACTTTGAGCCGCGCGCGCGAGCTGGCACAGCGGTTTGGCGCAGAGGCCATTCTGCTGGCCGAAATTCCCGATAAATTGGCTTCTGCTGACATTGTGATTTCGTCGACCGGCAGTCAGTTGCCCATTCTCGGCAAAGGGGCGGTCGAATCTGCCCTGAAGCAGCGCAAGCGAAAGCCAATATTAATGATTGATCTGGCGGTACCCCGGGACATTGAAACCCAGGTCGGTGATTTGCGCGATGCCTATCTGTACAGCGTCGATGATCTGCGAGAAATCGTGGAAGAGAATCTCCGCAGCCGTCAGGACGAAGCCCGCAAGGCGGATGTGATTGTCGGCGAGGGTGTGCGGGAGTTTCTGGTCGAGCTGCGTTCTCGGGACGCAGTGGATACCGTGCGCGCATTCCGCAGTCAGGCGGAACAGACCCGTGACGCCGAAATTGAGAAAGCGCTTCGCATGCTGGAACGGGGCGATCCTGCCGAGGATGTGATGAACACTCTGGCGCGCTCTTTGACCAACAAGCTGATCCACAGTCCCACTATTGAATTGCGTCGCGCGAGCGCCGAGGGTAAGCCCGAAGTGCTGGCCCTGGCTCGAGACCTTTTGGGTATTCGCGAAGCTGCACAAGCAGCAGAGGAGTAGATGAAAGCATCTCTCCTTGGCAAGCTGGAAACGCTTGCTGACCGGCATGAGGAAGTGGGCGCACTGCTTTCCGATAGCGAAGTCATCAACGACCAGGACCGTTATCGCGATTTGTCGCGAGAATATTCGGAGTTGGAGACCGTTGTGCAATGCTTTGCGCGTTACCAGAGTGTCGTCAGCGATCTGGATGAAGCGCGCACGCTGCTGGAGGATGGCGACGCTGAGATGCGCAGCATGGCCGAGGAGGAGCTGGAGTCCGGTCAGGCATTGCAGGAAACCCTGGAGCAGGAATTGCAGACTCTGCTGCTGCCGCGTGACCCCAACGATACCCACAACGTGTTTCTTGAGATACGCGCGGGGACAGGTGGCGACGAGGCAGCCATCTTTTCCGGTGACCTGTTTCGAATGTACACCCGCTATGCCGAGCGCCAGGGCTGGCAAATTGAAGTGATCAGTGAGCGCCCCGGTGAGCATGGGGGCTACAAGGAAGTTATCAGCCGCATCGCCGGACGCGATGTCTATGCGCATCTGAAGTTTGAGTCCGGTGCACACCGCGTGCAGCGCGTGCCGGAAACCGAGTCCCAGGGGCGCATTCACACGTCGGCCTGCACCGTGGCAATACTGCCAGAGGCTGACGAACTCGACGACGTGCAGCTCAATAAGGCCGAGCTGCGAATTGATACCTACCGTGCATCGGGTGCCGGCGGTCAGCACGTTAATAAGACCGATTCGGCGGTGCGCATAACGCATATCCCCACGGGGGTGGTTGTGGAGTGTCAGGACGAGCGGTCCCAACACAAAAACAAGGCGCGCGCCATGTCATTGCTGCAAGCCCGGTTGATGTCGGCAGCGCAGGATCAGCAGGCCGCAGCGCAGGCAGAGGAGCGTCGCAGTCTGGTCGGCACGGGCGATCGCTCTGATCGTATCCGAACCTATAATTTCCCGCAGGGCCGTATGACCGACCACCGTATTAATCTGACCCTGTACAAGCTCGAGGAAGTTATGGAGGGTGACCTGGACGCGGTGGTAGAGCCTTTGCGGCAGGAGTATCAAGCGGATCAGCTCGCGGCCCTCGCTGACGAGGCCTGATGCCCTCGATACAGGAGACACGGCTCGCCGCGCAGGCGCTTATTGCCGAGGCTGGATTGACAGCGAGCGAGGCAAGTCTCGATGCCGATGTGTTGTTAGCACACTGCCTTGGAAAACCTCGAAGTTATCTCTACACCTGGCCCGAGCGCGAGTTGTCTGATGCCGACGCCGCGCGTTGTGCCACCCTTGTTGCGCGCCGTCAGCGCGGTGAGCCGGTAGCCTATCTTGTTGGCTATAAAGAATTTTGGTCCCTGCCTTTGAGAGTGACCCCGGATACCTTGATACCGCGACCCGAGACGGAGGATTTAGTAGCCTGGGCGCTGGAGTTGCCGATCCCTGAATCCGCTGCGGTTGCCGACTGGGGGACAGGCAGCGGAGCGATCGCGCTGGCGCTGGCTCGGGAGCGTCCCCAGTGGGGCATTCTGGCAGCCGATCAAAGCGCGGCAGCCTTGACGGTTGCCAAAGACAATGCAGCTGCGTTGGGTTTAAAGCTGAATTTGTTGGAGTCAGACTGGGGCGAAGCCTTCGCGGCAGAGAGTCTTGGGCTAATTGTTAGCAATCCACCCTATGTCGCGCCTGGTGACCCGCATCTGGTCGAAGGTGATGTGCGCTACGAGCCCGCGACAGCGTTGGTTGCCGATTCTCATGGCCTCGCCGACATCTGGCGCATTATCGGCGATGCCTGGCGGGTGTTGTCGGCGGGTGGTTATCTGCTTCTGGAGCACGGTTACGATCAGCGCGACAGCGTGCGGCGCTCGCTAAAGGAAGCAGGCTTTGGAGAGATCAGTTCGCGCACCGATCTGGCGGGTATTGATCGAATGACGGGCGGGCGTAAACCATGATCAGCGATGCCGACCTACTGCGCTACTCACGACAAATCATGCTGCCGGATTTCGACATCGCAGCGCAGGAAGCGCTGGTCGCCAGTCGAGTGCTGATTGTCGGTTTGGGCGGCTTGGGCTCTCCGGTTGCGCTGTATTTGGCGGCAGCGGGCGTAGGCAAACTGCACCTCGCTGATGGTGACAGCGTGGAGCTGAGTAACTTACAGCGTCAGATTGCGCACGGAGAGGCGGACCTTGGGTCCAATAAAGCGGTCTCTGCAGCGGCTGCCTGTCGCCGAATCAACCAGCGCACTACCGTTGATATCTCGACGGAACATCTGAGTGGGGACGCGCTAAGTGAAGCGATAGCGGCCGTCGATCTGGTGGTGGACGCTACCGATAGCATGGTGTCCAGGCTGGCCATTAACGCCGGCTGTTTCGAAACTAGCACGCCTCTGGTCAGCGGTGCCGCTATTGCCTGTGAGGGGCAGGTCACCGTAATCGATACGTCAGCCGGCACGCCCTGCTACCGGTGCCTTTACCCCGAAGCCAGCAGCGAGCAGGATGCGAGCTGCTCTGAGAACGGCGTGCTTGCCCCGATTGTGGGACTGATTGGTAGTTTGCAGGCGTTGGAGGCCGTCAAGTGCCTAACCGGCTACGGCACCCCGCTGCGTGGCCGATTGCTCTTGATAGACGGCCGTAGCCTTAACATGCAGACCCTTACAACGGTAAAGAATCCAAGCTGTCCTGTGTGTAGTGAGCGTCCAGGGCCAGCGGGCGCCTGAACCACACGGACAGGCGCCAGGCGGTTAGAACGGCGGCAACCGCTACGCCGATGATCATGGCCCACCAGAAGCCAAGCGCACCATACAGCTGCGATTCCTCGTCGTAGAGCCCGATGTAGTAGCCGATGGGCAGTGCGATCATCCAATAGGATACGGTCATCACCAGGAAGGGGAAGCGCGTGTCCTTGAAGGCGCGCAGCGCGAAGGAGGTGGTCACAGCGGCGGTATCGACGGCAATAAAGATCAGCGTCAGCTGCAGTAGGGCAACGGCGATGTCGATAATCTCTTTATCGCTGGTGTAGATGGATGCAATGACATCAGGCGACTGAATGAACGCGATCGCCATGAGGATGCAGACCGCTATCGCGACCAGCACTCCACTCTGCATGCTGAGCTTTACCGATTCCATAGAGCCGCGCCCAATGCCGTGTCCCATCCTTGTTGCCATGGCAGAACCGATGCTCATTAGCGGCATGTATACAACATCGTAAATGCTGGTGGCGATTTGATGCGCAGCCACCTCCGTATTGCCGACGGTTGCGATCATCAGGCCAACCACGGAGAACACCGCCATTTCGAAAAAGAAAGTCGCGCCAATCGGCGCACCCACTGCCAGAATTTCACGAATAGGAGCAGCGGAGGGGCTGTGCCAACGCGCCTCTGGCAGGTATTGACGCAGCGCCCTGGAGCGCAGGGTATAAAAGGCTATCAAGGCGGGCCCTAGCCACATTGAGATCGCAGTTGCCCAGCCGCAGCCCTGAGCCCCCATTTCGGGAACGCCGAGTTTGCCGTAGATGAAAATATAGTTGAGCGGGACGTTGGCGAAAAAACCGACGACGCTGGCTATTGCAAAGGGCCTGACGATACCGATGCCCTGGATATGGCAGCGAAAGGCCTGGAAGAGCGCCGCCCCGGGGAGTCCGAAAGCGACGGCTTTCAGGTAGCCCTCTGTTTTGCCGTAAGTCACGGGGTCCAGCGAGAGCTGGTCGAGTATCGGACCCGGGAAAAAACAGATCGGTGCTGAAATAATGCCCAGGACGATGGCGACCCAGAACGCCTGAGGTAGCATGCCGCGTATAGCGTTTATTCTGCCTGCGCCATAGTGCTGCGCCACGATAGTAGTCACAGCAAGCATAATGCCCAGACTCACCAGATACAGGGGCAGCCACAGGTTATAGCCTATGGCGATCGCTGCCAGGTCAATAGAGTCGTAGCGTCCGGCCATGATGGTGTCGACAACGCCGGTGCCCATCTGCGCAAGTTGCGCGATAAACAGGGGCGTGGCCAAAGCCAGCAGGCCGCGGATCTCTTTTATGAGTGGGTTGGGGGAGCTCATGGGCGCGCATTATAGAGGGCGCGATGCACGAGAGCATCTGCTTTACAGAAGTGTTAGAATGCGCCGCCTTTTCAATAACATATGGAAACCATCAGGCAAATATGCAGGACATCCCTGAAAGCTCAGAGCAGCACGGCGCAGCCGAAGTCGCACCGCCGGTCGAGGTGAAGACGCGCTTCGAAACGCTGGATCTCGAGGCCAGCCTGGTGCGAGGTATCGCGGATCTCGGTTTTGAGTACTGCTCGCCGATTCAGGCGAAGATTCTGCCCTACACTCTGGAGGGCCACGATGCCATTGGTAAAGCCCAGACTGGCACCGGTAAGACAGCCGCGTTTCTTATTACCATCTTCAACGACATGCTGAGTAATCCGGTCGAAGGCGAGCGCTTTGTTGGCGAGCCTCGCGCGCTGGTAATAGCGCCGACCCGCGAGTTGGTCATGCAGATAGCGGCGGATGCGGAAGAGCTGGGCCGGCATACCGGATTAAAAATTGCCACGCTGATCGGCGGGATGGACTACCAGAAGCAACTCAACCGCCTGCAGAACAACATTATTGATCTCGTGGTTGCCACGCCGGGACGCCTCATAGACTTCATGGGCCGCCGCGACGTATACCTGGATCGCGTGGAAATACTGGTGCTTGACGAGGCAGATCGTATGCTCGACATGGGGTTTATTCCTCAGGTGAAGCGTATCGTAAAGGCCACGCCCCACAAAAATTGCCGGCAGACGCTTTTGTTTTCTGCCACGTTCACAGAGGACATTATTAATCTGTCCAACCAGTGGACCTTTGAACCCATACGCATCGAGATCGAGCCCGAGAGCGTTGCAACAGACGCCGTGGATCAGCGTGTCTACATGTGCTCCAGTGATGAGCGCTATCGCGTAATCAGTAACCTGTTGGATTCATCCGAAGCCAGCAGCGTGATTATTTTTGCGAACCGACGCGATCAGGTCAGACGGCTTTCCGAGCGGCTCAGGAAGGGCGGCCATACTTGTGGCGTCCTGTCCGGGGAAGTGCCACAGAACAAGCGCACGCGCACGCTGGATGACTTCAAAAGCGGTAAAATCAACGTGCTAGTGGCGACTGATGTAGCGGGACGAGGTATTCATGTGGATGGCGTAAGCCACGTCATTAACTATAACTTGCCGGAAGACCCTGAAGACTATGTGCATCGGATAGGTCGCACAGGGCGCGCGGGCGCTACGGGCGTATCGATTAGTTTTGCCAGTGAAGATGATGCATTCCTGCTGCCGGACATCGAGCAGCTGCTAGGCAATAAGCTCGATTGCGAGCATCCGCCTGAGGCGCTGCTGCGGCGCTAGTCGGAGGCCAAACTAAGGGCTTTCTACACGCTAAGGGCTTTCTACACGCTAAGGGCTTTCTACACGCTAAGGGCTTTCTACACGCTAAGGGCTTTCTAGATACACGCTAAGGGCTTTCCAAACGGCGGTGTGTCTCGGCGAGTTCTTCACACCAGTACAGCGTTGCGCCGCATACCGCGGCGGGCACGACAAAAAAGTTGAGTACTGGAATGCCGCTTACCAGGGCCACAAGTCCGCCAAACCCCAAACTGGAAAGGCGTCGCTCTCGCAATACTTCTTTAAGATCGCTGAAACTGGTCAAATGGTTGTCCATAGGATAGTCAACGTATTGCACGGCCATCATCCAGGCGCCAAAAATAAACCACAGTGCTGGGGCGACCAGACTGAACGGCGGTATCCAGGTCACAACTAGAACAACCAGCAGTAGAGGCAGGTAGTAGGCCAACTTGCCGATTTCCCGCGCTATGGCTCTGGGGAACAGCAGGAAGGCCTGGCCGATGGTTTCCGGCCCCTGAACTTCCCGGCCCGTTACAATTTCTTCGACCTTTTCCGCCAGCAGTCCATTGAAAGGAGAGGCGATAAGCAAAGCGACAGCGGTAAAAAGGTAGCCTGTGATAAGTGCCAAAGAAATCATTACTATTGGCCATACTAGCCAGGTTAGCCAGCTGAGCCATTCCGGCAGCCACCCAAGAACGTCACCCAGAGTCTCGTCTATCCAATGGATGCTATAGCCGATCAAGGTTCCAAAGATAACGATATTGATCACCAGCGGTATCAGGATAAAGGGCCTGAGCCGGGGGTGCTTCAGCAGCTGTGCGCCGCGCAAAAAGTAGCTAATGCCGTGACTAATACTTCCGTTCACGATGTCCTCCCAATAAGGCTTTATAATACGCAGCACTATGAACGATGACGAGAGCTTCCTGTTTGAACAGGAGATGGCGGGCGTAAAGCCCTTAAAGCGTACCCCGAGGGTGAAGCTTACTCGCGAGCAGGTTAGCGAAGCTAACGCGCTGGCGCGGCGAGAAGCCGCGGCCGCGGAAAAGGGGCCAGTCAACGTTCTCTCCGAAGAGGGAATTGAGCCTCTGGACCCCTGGTATGTACTGGAGTTTAAACGGCCCGGCGTGCAGAACGGCGTATTTCGAAAACTTAAACAGGGGCGCTACGAACCAGAGGCCCGGCTAAATCTGCACCGGATGTCCGTCAAGCAGGCCCGCAACGAAGTCAACGAATTTGTTGCCCAGGCAAGCGAGTTGGGACTGCGAACCGTGCTGATTGTCCACGGGAAAGGGGAGAACTCCAATGATGAGGGGCGACGCCAGGCATCAATCATCAAGGGCTGCGTGAACCAATGGTTATATGAATTGGGGCTGGTGCAGGCGTTTCACTCCGCCCAGCCGGGACATGGCGGTACGGGCGCGTGCTACGTTCTGCTGAAGAAAGGCGAGGACGCGAAGCAGCGCAATCGCGAAAAATTCCGCGGCGAGCGCAAGTACTGAACGGTCTGCGGTAGTGGGTTGCGACACAACTACCCTGGCGGTAGTGCCTTACGCGTCTGTCGCACCAGCGGCTAGCAGTATCTCCGCATAGTCGCCGGAGCGGCGATGTTGCTTGACGATGCTTAGCACCGTCTGACCCGCTGGATTGGTGGCATTGAGGCTGCGGCCGTCGCCGGTAAAAAAGTTCACGAATTTGGCAAAGTCCTCGGCACGCATGCTCTGGTACGCCTTGAGCAACATGTGGAAATCCTCTGCCACGTCGTCGTGGGAGCGCACAGACAGAAAACTTTTTACTCGCTCTTCGGTCCAGACTTCGTCGAGTACCTTCTCTTTATCTTTACGCATTATTACTCCGTTTGCCGGTGCAGTTTTCGGAGGACCGGCTAAGTTATTTCTGTCTTACTGCCCGGGTTTGGTAGCCCAAAGCTAACCTTCTTCTTGCTGCAAGCGTTGCAGTAAAATTTCATTGACCAGCTTCGGGTTGGCCTGTCCCTTGGACGCTTTCATGATTTGCCCAACGAAAAAGCCCAGTAACTTCTTGCGCTTTCCCTCGTCCGCCGCCAGGTATTGCTGCACCTGATCCGGGTTGGCACCCACGACTTCATTAACCATAGCCTCAAGCGCGCCGCTATCACTGACCTGTTTGAATCCCTGAGCTTCGATTATTGCGTCGACGCGATCATCACTATCCCACAAAAGCTCGAATACCTGCTTGGCGATTTTCCCAGACAGCGTGTTGTCATTGATTCGCGCAATGAGCACACCTAGTTCTGCTGCCGGCACCGGGTTCTCTGCAAAGCCCATATCGCGCTTATTGAGTGCACCTAACAGTTCGACTTGTACCCAGTTGGCCGATGATTTCGCGTCGCCGGATGCTTTAGCGGCAACTTCAAAATAGTCGGCAATCTCGCGCTGCTCGCAGAGTACGGCGGCATCGTAGGCGCTGAGACCGTAGTCTCGCTGAAAGCGCGTGCGCTTGGCTTCGGGAAGCTCGGGTAGCGAGTCCTTTAGTGTTGCAATGTAATCGTCGTCAATCTCTACAGGAAGCAGGTCAGGCTCAGGGAAATAGCGGTAGTCATTGGCAACCTCTTTGCTGCGCATAGGCCGCGTTTCATTCTTCTCGGCATCATAGAGCCGTGTTTCCTGCACGATGCTGCCACCGTCTTCCAGAATATCCATTTGGCGCTCGGTCTCTACCCGAATCGCTTTTTCCACAAAGCGGAAAGAGTTGACGTTTTTGATTTCCGTGCGGATACCAAAGGTTTCGGCTCCGCGCGGGCGCAGGGAAATATTCACGTCACAGCGCATGGAACCCTGCGACATATTGCCGTCGGATATCCCCAGATAGGTGATCAAGGAATGAATGGTTTTGAGGTAAGCAACCGCCTCGTCGGCGGAGCGTAGCTCCGGTTCTGAAACGATTTCCAGCAGTGGCGTGCCTGCTCGGTTCAAGTCGATTCCACTCATGCCGTGGAAATCCTCATGAAGGGATTTGCCAGCATCCTCTTCAAGGTGCGCGCGCGTTACACCAATGCTGCGGCTACCTGATTCTAGCTGAATTGCCACTTCTCCACGGCCCACGATGGGGTGCTCAAACTGGGATATTTGATAGCCCTTTGGCAGATCGGGATAGAAGTAATTTTTGCGATCAAATACCGATCTTTTGCCTAGCTCAGCACCGATGGCAAGTCCAAACATCACCGCGTAGCGCACCGCCTTTTCATTCAGAACCGGGAGCATGCCGGGCATAGCAAGGTCTACAGCGCTAGCCTGAGTATTGGGGCTAGCACCGAAGGCCGTCGGGCTGCCAGAGAAAATCTTGGAGTCAGTGGCCAGCTGCACGTGCACTTCCAGCCCTATGACCGTTTCCCAGCGGCTGTCGCTCATAGCATGGGCCTCTGTAAGTGCCAGTCGGTGGCGGTCTGGAATTGGTGAGCGACGTTGAGCAGGCGCTGTTCACCAAAATGTGGGCCGATGATCTGCACGCCTACCGGTAAGCCTTCGCTGAAACCTGCCGGCATAGAAAGCCCAGGTAAGCCCGCGAGATTAATTGACAGCGTATAGATGTCCTCCAGGTACATGGCAACAGGGTCATTGGTTTTTTCACCCAGTTTCCAAGCCGTATGAGGTGTGGTGGGGCTCATGATGACATCGACGTTCTCAAACGCGCTTAGAAAGTCTTGCTGAATCAACCGTCTGATCTGCTGTGCCTTGCGGTAGTAAGCATCGTAGTAACCCGCCGACAGTGCATAGGTGCCCACGAGAATCCGGCGCTTTACTTCATCTCCAAAGCCTTCCTCGCGGGTTCGCGTATAGAGATCATTCAGGTCGGCTGGATCTTCGCAGCGATGCCCGTAGCGAACGCCATCGTAGCGAGACAGATTGGTGGATGCCTCAGCGGGCGCGATCACGTAATAAGCCGGGACAGCAAGATGACTGTGGGGTAGGGATATTTCCACGAGCTCCGCGCCCATCGATTCCAGCGTTGCAAGCGCGGCACGCACGGTGCTCTCAATGCCGGCGTCCAGCCCATCGCCAAAGTACTCGGCGGGCAAGCCGATTTTGAGCCCGCGAATGTCTGCCGTTATATGTCGGTGATAGGAGTCGACAGGGCGGTCTACGGAGGTGGAGTCAGCGGCATCAAAACCCGCCATGGCTTCGAGCAGGAGTGCGCAGTCCTCTGCGCTGCCGGCCATAGGGCCGCCCTGGTCAAGGCTGGAAGCAAAGGCAATCATGCCCAGTCTGGATACGCGCCCGTAGGTTGGCTTTAAGCCGGTAATACCGCATAGCGCAGCAGGCTGACGAATGGAGCCACCCGTATCGGTGCCGGTTGCCGCTGGGGCAAAGCCAGCAGCGACCGCTGCGGCAGATCCGCCGGATGATCCACCGGGTACGCGTTCAAAGTCCCATGGATTGTGCACCGCGCCGTAGAAACTGGTCTCGTTGGACGAGCCCATCGCAAATTCATCCAGATTGGTTTTGCCAAGTGAGACCATACCCGCGCTGCGCAGGCGGCTGACCGCGGTAGCGTCGTAGGGCGGAATAAAGTTATCCAGCATTTTTGATGCGCAACTGGTGCGGATGCCGGCCGTGCAAAAAATGTCTTTATGAAGAATGGGAACGCCGGTCAGCGCGCCGGCGTTACCCGCGGCTCGACGAGCGTCGGCGGCCTCCGCCTCGGCGAGTGCCTGTGGCTCCGTCGCGGTAATTACCGCATTCAGGGCGGGATTATGCTCGGCAATCCGAGACAGACACTCTCGGGTGATCTCGACACTGGAAACCTCGCCGCTTTGCAGGCGGCGGCTGATCTCTGCAACGCTGTCCATTTAATCTATGACCCGCGGGACCAGGTAGAGCCCATCCTCGGTAGCGGGCGCGATCGCCTGATAGGATTCACGTTGATCTGTTTCGGTAATGCTGTCGGCGCGCAGGCGCTGGCTGGCATTAAGCGGGTTTGCGAGCGGCTCTACCCCCTCGGTATCAATGCCTTGCATCTGATCAACGAGATCTAAAATGGTACTGATCCGGGTCGTTAACTCATCGACCTCTGTATCGTTGACGCGAATTTTTGCGAGTGCAGCGATGTTTTCTATTTCCGCCTGGTCTACAGACATGTTTCTCAGGTCTCCGGGTAACTGTCGGTCCACCGCATCCCGACTGGGTGCTTCTGTGGCATAGCGGTCGCGGAGCCACTGTTTTCGGGCCCTCGCGACGCAGAGAGGGGCGCAACTTATCACATTTGCGCCTTGCTCAAAATCCCTCCGGTTGATAGAGTCAGGCGAATTCGAAGCCCCGGTTATAAGAAAGTGGCGGAAGTCAGTTCTCAGCGGTCATTTTTAGCTCAGCTCGGCACATTTACCGCCAAGATCGGCGGTTTTCGTTTAATAGCCAGCGCTGCCAGTAAATGATTTGCCGAGCAACGCCACGCTCTCGGGCCAAGCCATACGCGCGCTGGAGTTCTCGTGGGGATAGCATAACGTCCCGCGGCGTTAGACTCCGCGTTCGCGCCATTAAGGTAGTCTGAATGCTCAAGAATCTGCGTGGCATGTTCTCTAACGATTTATCGATCGATTTGGGGACGGCCAACACGCTTATCTATGTTCGCGATCAGGGAATCGTGCTGGACGAGCCCTCCGTGGTCGCGATTCGTGTCCATAACGGTCAGAAGACGATCGAAGCGGTTGGCTCCGAGGCCAAACGCATGCTGGGTCGCACGCCAGGCAACATCACCGCCATCAGGCCTCTGAAGGACGGCGTGATTGCTGATTTCCAGGTCACCGAGAAAATGCTGCAGTACTTCATTGCCAAAGTGCATGAAAGTAAGTTTATTCGCCCGAGCCCTCGCGTGTTGATTTGTGTGCCCTGTCAGTCCACTCAGGTGGAGCGGCGCGCTATTCGCGAGTCCGCACTCAGCGCAGGCGCTCGCGAAGTTCGATTGATTGAAGAGCCCATGGCCGCCGCTATCGGTGCTGGACTCGCGGTGGGCGAAGCTACTGGTTCAATGGTCGTGGATGTCGGCGGTGGCACCACGGAAATTGCCATTATTTCTCTCAACGGTGTGGTGTACAGCGATTCCGCGCGCGTCGGAGGTGATCGCTTTGATGAGGCGATTGTGTCCCACGTCAGACGTCGCTATGGAAGCCTGATCGGGGACTCCACCGCGGAGCGGATAAAACAGGAGGTCGGCTGCGGATTTGCGGGCAGCGAGCTGCGCGAAATTGACGTGCGCGGTCGAAATCTCGCCGAGGGCGTGCCGCGCAGCTTTACGCTCAATAGCGACGAAATTTTAGAAGCGCTGCAGGAACCCCTTGCGCAAATTGTGCAGGCGGTAAAGTCTGCGCTGGAGCAATCTCCGCCTGAGCTGGCTGCGGACATTGCTGAAAGCGGCATTGTGTTAACCGGCGGTGGTGCGCTTTTGCGGGATCTTGATCGTCTTATCTCCGATGAAACCGGGCTGCCGGTGATCGTCGCCGAAGATCCGCTGACCTGCGTGGCACGCGGCGGTGGTTTGGCCATGGAGTTAATGGACCGTCACACCATCGATCTGCTTTCCACTGAGTAGCCGGCCGTCCACACGTCCGCGGCTGAATCCGAGTAGCTGACATCAAGCCGTTATTTATCAAAGAACCCTCTACCGGCATTCGGCTGGCGCTCGCACTGGTCCTGGCTGCGGCTCTCATTCTTCTGGATCTTCGTTTTAACAGCCTTGCTGCTGTGCGCTCTATAGCGTCATCGGCAACGGTGCCTTTTTACTGGCTCACGGATCTGCCTGCTCGCGTGGGTGAATGGGGTGAGGAAAGTCTGGTCAGTCGCTCAACGCTACTAGAAGACAATAAGCGGCTGCGCGCTGAATCACTATTGTTACAGGGCCAGGTTCAGCAGATGGCGGCAATGCGGGCAGAGAACCTTCGTCTCCGGGCGTTGCTGAATTCCTCCGCGATACTGCAAGACGACGTGTTGGTGGCGGAGCTAATTGGCGTGTCGCCGGATCCCGCTAGACACCTACTGGTGCTGGATAAAGGCGCCCGCGATGGCGTCTATCAGGGTCAGCCCCTCATCGATGCCGAAGGCCTGATGGGTCAGGTCGTAGAGGTCTCCCCAAAGAGCGCACGGGTACTGCTGATAACTGACGCTACCCATGCTATTCCCGTGCAGGTGAACCGCAACGGTGTGCGAGCCATCGCAGAGGGGATTGGTCGGCTGGATGCATTGCAGCTTCGACACGTCGCCAGCACTGAAGATATCAAGGTCGGAGACCTGCTTGTCAGTTCGGGGTTGGGTGGTCGCTTCCCCGAGGGCTACCCGGTAGCGACCGTGACTGAGGTTGTGCTGGATCCTGGGCAGGCCTTCGCCCGTGTGCTGGCCGAACCTAGCGCCGCCCTAAACCGAAGTCGACATGTGTTGCTGGTATTCAATCGTGATGCGACGCCTGAGGCTTAGAGAATGGTAACGCCTACATCGCGCGGCGGATGGCTGATTGTCGTAAGTTTTATGGTGGCGTTTCTGTTAACCGTTGTACCACTGCCAATGGAGCTTCGCTGGACGCGCCCCGATTGGGTGGCGCTGGTGCTTATCTATTGGGTGTTAGCATTGCCGCATCGAATAGGCATTGTTGTCAGCTTTATGGCGGGTATATGCGTCGATCTTCTCGAGGGCTCTATGCTTGGCCAGCACGCGCTATCACTGTCCGTTGTCGCCGCTCTCACCCTGGTGTTGTACCAGCGCTTGCGGCAGTTCAATATGCTTCAGCAGGTGGTAATCGTGTTTGCGATGGTGGGTATCAACCAGTTGCTTGCCCAGTGGGTCCAAAATCTCACCGGGGTGGGTTCTGTCAGCCTGCTGTTCCTGGTGCCGGCCTTGCTGAGCGCTCTGCTATGGCCGGCCACGATGACGCTTCTACGACGGCTCCGGCGTACCTATGGGGTTGAGTAGCGGGTCACGCTGAGCCGCAGTAATTATTCAAAAGCTTTGATTCACCGGTAGGCCAAATCATGTCTGAACTCAATCCCGCAAAGCTGATTCTAGCCTCGCAGTCACCGCGCCGTGCTGAACTGCTGGCGCTTCT
The DNA here is from genome assembly GCA_043585095.1 of Cellvibrionales bacterium. Lineage (GTDB taxonomy): Bacteria > Pseudomonadota > Gammaproteobacteria > Pseudomonadales > Halieaceae > JANQIO01. The sequence goes on along the minus strand of CP121321.1, from coordinate 2,289,325 downwards.
CGGTGTTGCATTTGAACAGGCGCCAGCGGATATCGACGAGCGGCAGCTTAGCGACGAACCTCCTGAGGTGTATGTGGCGCGGCTGGCCTGGGAAAAGTCTGAGGCCGTGCAGCGACAGATGCAAACGAGTAGCGCTGTATTAGCTGCCGATACCTGCGTGGTCCTGGATGGGCTGGTACTGGGTAAGCCCGCTGATCATCTGGACGCCCTGGCTATGCTGGCCCGGTTGTCAGGACGTGAACATCAGGTGCTAACTGCTGTTTGTGTCAGGCGTGGTGCCCAGGTAGAAGAAACGATAAGCGATAGCGCAGTCAGCTTTGTCACCCTGGATCGTTTCCAATGCGAAGCGTATCTGGCCACGGATGAACCCTGGGATAAGGCCGGTGCCTACGGCATTCAGGGGCTTGCGGGCGCCTTCGTGGCGGAGTTGAAGGGCAGCTACAGTGGTGTGATGGGTTTACCTTTGGCCGAGACCTGGTCGCTGCTACAACGATTTGAAGTGCCGACTCGTCTCGAGCAGGCGCCTGATGAGTGAAGAGCTGTTGGTCAATGTCACGCCGCTGGAGACGCGTGTTGCGGTATTGGAACAGGGTATTCTGCAGGGCTTGCACATAGAGCGAGCCGCCGGCAGAGGTATCGCCGGGAACATCTACCGTGGCACTGTTGAGCGCGTACTACCTGGCATGCAGGCGGCCTTCGTTGAGTTTGGTGAGGAGCGCACGGGCTTCCTGCACGCCAGCGATGTTTATGCATTAGACGAAGCCGGCTTTGAACAGCGTTCTGATAACCCGGAGGATATTCATAAACAGCTCCGCGAGGGGCAAACCGTTGTCGTACAGGTCACCAAAGACCCTCTGGGTAGCAAGGGTGCCCGCCTCACTACACAGATATCCCTGTCGTCGCGTTATCTTGTGTACATGCCCCGTACCTTACATATCGGACTGTCCCAGCAGATTGAGAGTGATGAGGAACGCTCTCGGCTGCGCAGTCTTTTGGATGCTGCCCGCGAGGATCTCAACATAGAGGGGGGCTTTATTGTCCGCACCGCTGCTCAAGGCATCGCCAGAGCAGAGCTCGAAGGTGATTTACAGTATCTAAAACGACTGTGGCACGCGGTAATCAACAGCAGCTCATCATCTGTGCCTGCCTGCCTTTATGAGGATCGGGCGCTTTACCACCGCAGCATTCGGGATCTGGCTCGTCCCGGCTTAGAGCGTATTCGCATCGACAGTCGGGAGACCTATGAGCAGCTCAATGCGTTCTGTGCAGACTATGTTCCTGATTTGGTCGGCCTGCTGGAGCACTATAGTGACGAACGGCCGATCTTCGATCTCTATGGCGTGGAGGATGAAATAAACCGGGCGCTGGACCGACAGGTCTCGTTAAAGTCTGGTGGCTATTTAGTGATTGACCAAACTGAGGCTATGACCACGATCGACGTCAATACCGGGGCATTTATAGGGCGTAACAGCCACGGGGACACCGTTTTCAGGACGAACCTGGAGGCTGCTGCGGCGCTGGCACGGCAGCTCCGTGTGCGTAACCTGGGCGGTATCATTATTGTCGATTTCATTGATATGAAAGATCCTGAGCATCAGCGCCAGTTGCTGCGCACACTGGAAAAAAGCATGAGTAAGGATAGTGTGCCGCATGCAATTTCCGGTATATCGGATCTGGGTTTGGTGGAAATCACCCGCAAGCGTCATCGTGAAAGCCTGGCGCAGGTTTTATGTGAGCACTGCCCAAGCTGCGAAGGGCGCGGCTTGCTAAAGTCCGCGCAAACCGTCTGCTACGAAATCTTCCGCGCGATACTTCGCGATGCCCGTGCCTATGATACAGATAGCCTGATGGTGCTGGCGGCCCCCGAAGTGGTGGATAGAGTGCTGGGCGAAGACTCGGACGCGGTGGCCGATCTGGAGGAGTTTGCCGGCAAATCCCTTCAATTCCGGGTTGAGCCGCAGTACAGCCGGGAACAGTTCGACATTATACTGCTCTAACATATGAGAGTGTGCCGGAGAGTGTTTCTGCGGCACGGAAACTGGTTATAGAGATACGTGCTGCAACGGCTTACTACATGGGTTTGGCGTGCTTTGGTACTGGGAATCGTCCTGCTTGCGGTTTACAGCAGCTTCGGTCGTCTGCTGCTTGGTAATCTAAGTCAGTACCAGTCACTTCTGCTGGAATCCGTGAATGAGCGCTTGAGCCTGCGGCTGGAGATCGATGAACTGCGGGGTAGCTGGCGTTCGTTGTCTCCTCGTATAACCGCTACCGGCGTGCGCCTGCGCGCTGATACAAGCACCCCGGCGGCCTTACTCTTCGATGAGTTGGTTCTGGAAATTGATGTATGGAGCTCGGTGGCGTCTCTGTCGCCGAGGCTGCACAGGCTGCGGGCGATCGGGGGCGAGCTGCAGATAGACGTTAGTGATGAGGGCGCAGTCAGTCTGCATGGCTTGCCGCCGCCTGAAGAGAGCGGTGGTGTTGAAGCGCTGCGCGAGTTCATCCTCAATGCCTATATCCTCGAGCTAACCGACACGCAGCTAACCTTGCATAGTGGCGGTGCTAGCAGACAGTCACAGCTGGAAGGCAGGCTTGAGCGGGACGGCGACTTTCGTCGCGCTTCCATTACAGTCGAGGCTCCCGAGCGCAACTCCCGGTTTCAGATTACCGGGGAGGGCCGTGGCAGCCTGCGCAGCCTCGAACGCTTTGACGGCATGTTCCACCTCCACAGCACTATCGGCGATATAAGCCACTACAGCGATCTGCTCGAGCTGGTCGACGTGCATCCGCTGTCCGGGAACGTTCGCAACGATGTCTGGTTGCGACTCAGCGACGGCGCTGTGGAATGGGTGGCCGAGGTTGACGCTACCAACCTGTCCCTGCGCCAAACTGAGCCAGTGGAAAGGAATATCGATCTGGACACCCTGTCCGTTACTCTCGGTGCCAATTTACGGAAGGGCCGCTGGCATTTTCAGGCGCGAGACTTTTCGCTATCGCGTTCAGAGCGTGAAGTACGCATCGATAGGCTTTCGGGTGTTTACGGTGACGATAGCCTCACGCTCAGGCTTGCTGATCTGCAGTTGGGCACCCTATCTGACTATTTGCGCACTGCGGGCTTGTTGCCGGAGACCGCAGAAGACGTGTTGGCAAAGCTGTCTCCCTCGGGAAAGCTTTCAAGCGCTGAATTTACCCTTGAAGAGCTCTCTTCTGCCCGCGACTGGCAGCTTGCGATGAACTTTAGCGAGCTTGACGTTGAGCCCTGGAAGGGCGCCCCCGGGCTGGTCAACGCGAGCGGTTATGCAGAGCTACAAGCAGATCGCGGCCGGGTGCAGCTGGGGTCCTCAGATTTTTCGATGAGCTTTCCCAAGGTGTTTCGCGAGCCTCTGGACTACTCCGAGGTCAGTGCTGAATTGGTGTGGTCTATTGACGACGACGCGTTTCGGATCCGCAGCGGTCGGTTTACCGCAAGGGGAGAAGAGGGCGATGCAGTAGGTGTGTTTGCACTTAAGCTGCCACGCTCGGAGCAGCCTGCCGGAGCGGAAATGGATTTGATGGTGAGCCTCCAGGATACGGATTCGCGCTATCGCGATAAGTATTTGAGTTTCAAGCTGAGTCCCACGCTGCTCGCGTGGTTGGAAGACAGCGTGGACAGTGGGCGCGTAGCTGAGGCTGGATTTATCTATCGAGGCAGTCTCATCCGGCGACCGAAGCGACGCACTGTCCAGTTGTATCTTGATATCGAAGATGCACGCATCAAATATCACCCCGACTGGCCTGCAGCAGAGTCCTTCGATGGCCGTATCCTGATTGACGATGCCACAGTCGACGTTTACGGCCGGCGCGGCCGCATTTTGGATTCGTCGGTCGAGTTTGCGCGCATCGCGCTGCGCCCTAATGCTGACGCAAGCCTGCGACTCGCATTGTCGGCCAAAGTGACGGGTGCTGCCCAGGACGGGCTGGATGTCGTTAATCAATCACCTCTGCGAGAAATTGTGGGCGATAGCTTCAGTGACTGGGAATTGGAAGGCGATCTCGTCTCCGAGCTTGCTCTGGAGATGGACTTAAAGCCCGACGCCGCAGCCCCGCTCGTTACCTATGATGGGAGCTGGGACGCTGTAACTGTTTCTATGACCGACCTGGATCTGGCGCTGGAGGATGTTTCCGGTGCGTTTCAGTACGATTCGCAGCAGGGCTTTCAATCAAAGGCACTCGAGGGTCAGTTGTGGGGCCAGGATTTCGTTGGCTCGGTGACACAAGGTCGACAGGACAATGGTCTGGCGCCTCTGGATATCGCATTGCGCGGCGCGGTTTCAGCAGATTCTGTAAAGGATTGGTTGGACCTCGATGCGCTGCGACTTGCGGTGGGTGAGACGGCTGCCGAGTTGCATATTAAGGTGCCGGCAGAGGGCGCTCCGCAGCTTACCGTGACTAGCGACCTGCATGGCGTGGCTCTGGACCTGCCGGGCCCCTGGGCCAAGACCGCTGAAGAGCGGAATGAGCTGCAAATAGTGATGCCCCTGACAAAAGAGACAAAGCGATTGGAACTGATGCTTGATGGTGCTGCTTTTCTTGGTATCGATCTCGGCAGTGATGGCATGACCGGCGGCAGCCTGGGCTTTGGCAGGCCCCAGGACACTATTGCGCCAGGGCGCTTCTGGTTGGGCGGTAACCTTGAAACCCTTGATTGGGATGCCTGGGAGTTATTTTTGGATACTTACCTGGCGGGTGAGAGTGAAATGGCCGTCCTGGCCGGACTTCGTGATCTACAGATCGGCGAACTGCGGCTGTTTCAACGCCGCTTCAAGGACGTCTTGCTCAGTGGCCGTCAGGAGGAGAGCAACTGGACCTTTGATTTTACAACTGACTGGGTGGAAGGCGCTGTTAGGCTTCCCGATGATCTGGCTGAGATCGAACTCGAACTGCGTCGCATGGACATGTCTGCGCTCACAGCCTTCACGCGTAATGAACAGGGTCTGCTAAATGTCGGCGCCGAAGCTCTGCCGCCGATGCGGATAGCGGTTGACCAGCTTTATTCTGGCGGGACGCTGTTGGGTGATTTGAGCTTTACCTTGCGTGAAACTGCTCCAAATCTTCATTTTGAGAACATCCGCGGCGAATTGCAGCATCTTCAACTAGGTGGCGATCAGGGCATGCGTCTGGACTGGCTCCGCGGTGAGGGCGCAGAGCAGACGCGATTGATGGGAGACTTTTCGTTTTTAAACTTTGGCGAGGTGCTTAAGGACTTTAACTACGAGGAGATTGTCGAGACCAATAGCGGACGGGTTGGACTGGAGATGCAGTGGCTTGGCGATCCCGGTGCTTTCGGACTCGATACCTTACAAGGCCGCATGACTCTGGACGTTGATGATGGCCGGTTTCTCAAGACTTCCGGAGCGGCGGAAGGCACTCTGCGCGTTGTTGGCATACTCAATCTGACCGAAGTGGTGCGGCGCTTGAGCCTGGACCTTAGCAACGTCTACAAGTCTGGCGTGCCATTCGACAGAATAGATGGCGAACTTATCTTTGATGCAGGGCATGTTGAAGTGCCTCGCCTCGACGTTCGGTCTCGCAGTAGTAGGCTGCAGTTCGCGGGGACTGCGGATATTGCCCCGCAGACGGTGGAAGGTGAATTGGTAGCGACGCTGCCTATCGCGAGCAACCTGCCGTGGATGTTTGCTCTGGTGAGCGGACTCCCCGCAGCTGCCGGTGTCTACGTCATCAGCAAGCTCTTTGACGATCAGATGGATCGCTTTTCCAGTGCCGTCTATCGGGTTGATGGCTCCTGGTCTGACCCCAACGTCGATTTCCAGCGCATCTTTGATAACCGCCCGGGTCAGGAAGAGGAAGTGAATGAGCTTATTGATGCCGCCGTGGAGGCTGAAGGGTCTTTAGAAAACCCCGCTGAGGGCTCTTCACATACAACCGCTGAGGGCTCTTCAGGAAGCGGCATCGCTGACGTTGTTGGCGATGACGGCGTACTTGATAACAACACCGCGGCGTCACAGAAAAATAAATAGCACCTTTGGCGGTTGTTGCTAGTGGCTTTGGGCTTCAGCGAGGTCACGCAGATAGCGAAAAATCTTGCGCGCACTGGCAGCGGGCTTATCCATTTCTACCTCTTTCTTGTGCTGTCGCAGTAGCTGTCTAAGCTGTTGGCGGTCAGCACTTGGAAACTCGGCGAGCAAGTTTTCAATCGCCGGCTCGCCTTCCTCAAGCAGTTTGTCGCGCCAGCCCTCCAGCGCCTGAAATCCCTCGGCGGTGTCACGGCGCGCTTGGTGAAGGGCATTGAGAGCGGATTCCATGGGCTCTGGATCCACGTGTCGCATGAGCTTTCCCAGGAACTGCAGATGTCGACGTTTTGCCGAGTTGCTGCGAATACCGCGGGCCTCAATGATCACCTCATACAGCCTTTCGTCATCAATGGGGATTTTCGCAAGCTCTTTGTCGCTCAAAGCGACCAGTGCTTCGCCCAATTCCTGTAGTGCCGTCATCTGCCGCTTCATGGCTGACTTACTAGGCTTTTCGTCCTGTAGCTCAGCGTCAAGAGCAGCACTGCTGTCGGGCTTTACACGTTTCTTTCTTGCCATGGGATTTATCCGTACACCATAGTTGCCAGCCCCAGGAAGGACATAAAGCCCACGACGTCCGTCACGGTGGTCAGCACCACGCCGCCTGCCAGAGCCGGATCAATCTCGTAGCGTTTCATCAGGAGAGGAATGATGGTGCCGGCAACGGCCGCAGTAACCAAATTGATTACGACGGCAACTGCAATGATGGCGCCTATTCGCCAGTCCTCAAACCATACGGACGCAACGACTGAGACTACCAGGGCCCAAAGTAGACCATTGAGTACGCCAACCATCAGCTCCCGATTGACCAGCCAGCGCTGATTACTCTGGCCAATTTGCCCCAGGGCAATGCCACGTACCATGACGGTTAGTGTTTGTGTGCCGGCGATACCACCCATGCTGGCGACTACCGGCATCAAAACAGCCAGAGCGACGACCTTATCGATGGTGCCCTGGAACAAATTGATAACTGAAGCGGCGATAAACGCGGTGATGAGGTTGATTCCAAGCCACACCGCTCGCCGTGGCGTCGTTTTCAGGACGGGTGCGAAGGTATCCTCGTCCTCATCCAGTCCCGCCATGCCCATTAAGGAATGTTCGGCTTCTTCGCGAATCAAATCGACCACGTCATCAATGGTGATTCGCCCGCGAAGTTTGCCCGCTTGATCAACGACCGGCGCGGAAACCCAGCCGTTGCGTTCAAACAGCCGACTGACCTCTATGGCCTCCATTTCGGCTGGGATTGATACAACATCGGTTTCCATTATGTCGCGTATGGTCGCGTCAGGCGCGGCGACTAGAAGGGCGCGCAGCGGCAGCAGTCCAAGCACACGGTCACTTCGATTCACGACGATCAGGCTGTCGGTCATCTCAGGAATTTCCTGATGGCGACGCAGGTAGCGAAGCACCACGTCCGCTGTATGTTGAGCACGCACCGTAATGGTGTCGGTGTTCATGATGCCGCCAGCGGTGTCCTCAGGGTAGTCGAGTACCTGCTTGACGCGCGCCCGATCCTGATAGTCCATGGCCAACAGGACCTGCTGAACCAATTCTTCAGGCAGCCTTTGTAGGATATCAGCCAGGTCGTCAGTCTCGAGGCCTTCAGTCATCGAGACAACTTCTTGTGCGTCACGGCCCTTGAGGAACTGCGCTTGCAGCTCGTCGCCAAGTTCCAGCAATACCTCGCCTTCGGCCTCTTCGTCCACGAGCTGCCACAACACTGCCCGCGTAGGTGGAGGTGAGGATTCCAGCAGCTTGGCGATATCAGGCGCGGAGAGTGCGCTCAGCGTTTGCCGAACGTTTAGAAAGGTGCCGCTCTCCAAGGCACGGGTGAGCGCTTCAAGCTGCGCCTGCGTGCGGTTCTGGTCAGCGGTGCGGGTGCCCATTACTCACCCTCGTCGAAGCGGTTCTCCACCAGCTCAACAACCGCCGCCAGCGCGGCGTCCTCATCGCTCCCGTCAACTTCGAGAATCAGATTGGTGCCCTGGCTTGCGGCTAGCATCATCACCGACATGATGCTTTTGGCATCCACCATGGCGCCTTCCGGTCCTACCGTGACCCGGCTTGAGAACGCCGACGCACAGCTCACCAGCATTGCCGCTGCCCTTGCGTGAAGCCCGAGCTTGTTGATTATGGTTATCTGCTGCCGAAGCATGTTGATAGCCTGTGGTGTATCGATAAATGGGACCGGATTTCAACGTCAGCCCCGGATTGTACGCGTCGGGCCGGTGCGAATCACCTGTCATTACGGGTGCTAGTTTACGTCACCACTTTGCAACACACTTTGCGACACTATGCTTGTGCGCCGCTTTGCAGTTCTCTGTGCCGGAGATTGACGTCTGCATCGCTGTCGCAGAAATGCGCGTAGAGCTTCTCGGCCAAATAGACTGAACGGTGCTGACCGCCGGTGCAGCCCAGGGCAATCGTCACGTAGCTTCGATTGCTACTTTGGTATCGCGGCAGCCAGGTGGTGAGGAAATCAACGATGTCGTTGAACAAGGCGATCGCATCCGCCTGTTTGTCCAGGAACTCGACGACTTCGATATCTCTCCCGGTCCTCATCCTCAGGGCTTTTTCCCAGTGAGGGTTCGGTAGCATACGTACGTCAAAAACCAGGTCAGCATCTGCCGGCAGCCCGCGCTTGAAGCCAAAAGACTGAAACAGCACTGAAAGCTTGCCTGCACCTGCGCCGGCAATACGTTCTCGTATTGCCGAACGCAACTCATAGATAGTCATGGCGCTGGTATCGATGACCAGAGATGCATTACTGACGATGGGCTCCAGAATCTGTCGTTCTAACGCTATGGCGTCTGCCAGGGGTCTGGAATCACTGCTTAAGGGATGCCGTCGGCGGGTTTCGCTGAAGCGTTTAATCAGGTTTGGATCGTCGGCGTCGAGAAACACAACGTCCACTTCGACGGCGTCTGGCAGCGAGGCGAGATTTTCTGAGAAATGGGCAAGGTCGGCATGGGCGTTGCGCGCATCAATGCACACCGCCAGACCCTGTTCAGCAAAGGCTTCACCGAGCGCGCGTTCTACCAGTGCCGGCAACAGCGTAGCGGGCAAATTATCGATGCAGTAGAAGCCCTCGTCTTCAAGCTGGTGTAGCGCAGTGCTTTTACCGGACCCCGACCGGCCGCTAATTACGACAAGGCGCATGCCGCACTCACGGCCTGTAGGAGATGGCATTGTGATACAGAGACTCTGCTGATGTGGACTCTCTCAGGCGTTTGCAAAAAGTTTCGTGGCTAAGCAGGCCAGCCAGCGTCGCAAGGATGTCCAGATGATCTTGTATCGCTTCCTCGGGTACGATGAGGAAAAACAACACATCAACCGGTTGTCGATCTGGCGCGTCAAAATCGACAGGGTTCGCCAGAGTCATAAGCGCAACGGTAGGTGTCTCGCATCCTGCAAGTCGGCAGTGGGGCAGGGCAATGCCGTCCCCCAGAGCCGTGCTGCCAAGTTTCTCTCTGGCCAGCAGGTTGGTGAAGAGCGCCTTCTCATCAAAGTCCGGGCGCTCCGCGGCTATGAACCGCGAGGCGTCCTCGATCACCCGTTTCTTGCTGACGCCAGAGGCAGAACAGAAGGTTAGTGAAGGTGGAAGCAGTGCCTCAAGTTGCAACATCAGTGTCCGCGGCTCTTTTCCTTGTGCTTAATCAGCTGTCGGTCCAGCTTGTCCACTAGCAGATCAATAGCGGCGTACATATCTTCGGACTCGGCATTCGCGAACAGGTCAGCGCCGGAAACATGGACTGTTGCCTCCGCTTTCTGGACGAGCTTTTCTACGATTAGCGTGACCTGAGTGTTAGTAATTTGGTCAAAATGCCTTTCCAGGCGCTCAAACTTCGTCATGACGTAGTCGTTCAATGCGGGTGTGACCTCAACGTGGTGTCCACTAACGGTGATATCCATAGATCGCTCCTGTTATGTCGGCGGGCGTATTGAACGGGCAGTGCCAGCCTATTCCTCAGTCTAGACCAGACTACCGGTGGCTGTATTCCTGACCGTAACATGGGGGTTTCTGCGGCGGCACTAAACAAGGCGTTTGCGCTCGTTTGAAGGCGGTATGACCAGCGCCTCGCGGTATTTGGCAATAGTGCGCCTGGCTACCTTGATGCCCTGCTCTTCAAGCAGGGTGGTAATTTTGCTGTCGCTTAGGGGCTTGCGCGGGTTTTCAGCTGCAATCAGCTTCTTGATCAATGCCCGGATCGCCGTAGAGGAACATTCCCCTCCGGAGGCTGTATTCACGTGGCTGGAGAAAAAGTACTTCAGCTCGAAGATGCCGCGCGGGGTGTGCATATATTTTTGCGTCGTTACCCTGGAGATCGTCGATTCGTGCATCTCAACGGCCTCAGCGATGTCATGTAACACCAGAGGTTTCATCGCTTCCTCGCCGTATTCCAGAAAACCACGCTGGTGCTCAACAATGCGCGTTGCAACTTTCATTAATGTTTCGTTACGGCTTTGCAGGCTTTTCAGAAACCAGCGGGCTTCCTGCAGGCTGTCGCGCATATAGGTGTTGTCGGCGCTATTATCAGCGCGCTTCACGAGGCCGGCGTAGCCTTCATTGATTCGCAGTCGGGGCGCGATATCGGGGTTCAATTCAACCGTCCACACACCATTCTTTTTGCTAACAAATACATCGGGAACGATGTACTCGGTATTGTCGTCTCCGATGCCTTGTCCGGGATTTGGGTTGAGCGATTGTATAAGGGCCAACACGGCTTTCAGCTCCGGTTCGCGAATCTTGCTGCGACGCATGAGTTGCGCATAGTCCCGGTTGCCCAGTAGATTCATATATCGATTGATCACCAGCTTGGCTTCAGCGAGATACGGCGTATCCGGGGGAAGCTGCTGCAACTGAACCAGTAGGCATTCCCTGAGATCATGCGTGCAGACGCCTGGCGGATCAAACTGCTGCAGCCGGTGCAGCACGGCAACCGCTTCATCAAGCTCGACGTCCAGCTCTTGAGAGAGCGGCTCCCAAATCTCTTCCAGCGTGACAGTCAGTCGGCCGTTTCTGTCCGTGGCATCAATGATGGCCATCGCGATGATACGGTCGGCGTCAGAAAAGCGCGTTAAGTTGAGCTGCCAGAGCAGGTGGTCCAGTAGCGACTCGCTGCTGCTATTTCGGCTATCAAGGTCATACTCTGCGCTGGGCGCTGCACCGCCGGCAGGGCCGCTGGACTGATAGACGTCATCCCATTGAGTGTCGACGGGTAATTCATCGGGCAGGCTGTTTTCAAAACCTTCTGAGCTGGGCTCTTCGCCGCCTGTTTCCGAGCTGCCGATGTTGGCGTCGATAGGGGCATCAGCTTCCTGGCGTGCCGCAATGGCATCTTCTTCCAGCCGGGCCTCGCGCGTATCCGTGTCGTCCCCTTCCTGGACTTCCAGCATTGGATTGGATTCGAGCGCTTCCTGAATCTCCTGCTGGAGATCCAGTGTCGACAGCTGCAGCAGCTTGATCGCCTGCTGTAGCTGAGGGGTCATGACAAGCTGCTGACCCATTTTGAGTTGTAAGGACTGTTTCATAAAAACTCTTACAGATGCCGTTGGAGTGTATCTGCCGAGAACGGCATAGGCAAGGTTGGCATGAAAATGGCATGGTCCAAGTCAAGGCGGGCGCAGGTACTAATGCGAGTGCCTTGTTGCAGGCATTCCTGACCTGTTAAAAGGTGGCCAATGTCGGAATCTTGGGTTGACTTGTCTCGCGGTTCCGGGGCTCTAGTACAGCGGCAATCAGAGCGAGGCAGTTCCTGTGGGCTTATAGGCTAAAGCTGTCGCCCAGGTAAACTTTTCTGACTTGATCATCGGCCAATATGTCTTCTGCGGTGCCGGCGGCAATAATATGGCCCTCACCGACGATGTAGGCTTTTTCGCAAATGTCCAGGGTATCGCGGACGTTGTGGTCGGTAATCAGAACACCGATACCGCGCCCCTGTAAGTGGCTGATGATTTGCTTGATGTCGTTCACGGAAATCGGGTCGACACCGGCAAAAGGCTCATCCAGCAGAATAAAGTCAGGATCCGTCGCCAGGGCTCTGGCGATTTCAACCCGCCTGCGCTCGCCACCCGATAATGACATCCCGGCGCTGTCGCGTATGTGGCCTATATGGAACTCCTCCAATAGCTCTTCCATCTTCTGCTGCCTTTGGTCCCGCTGCAGGTCGGCGCGTTGCTCCAGAATAGCCATCAGGTTTTGTGCAACGGAGAGTTTGCGAAATATCGAGGCTTCCTGAGGTAGATACCCAATGCCGCGCCTTGCGCGTCCGTGCATGGGAAGCGGAGTTAAATCCTGGCCATCGATGGTAATTAGTCCATGATCTGGCGGAATGATCCCGACGATCATGTAGAAGCAGGTGGTCTTGCCTGCGCCGTTGGGCCCCAACAAACCGACGATCTGGCCGCTCTCTACCTGCAGCGAGACGTCCTGCACGACGCTTCTACCCCGGTAGCTCTTGGCAAGGTTACTGGCGCTTAGAACAGCCAAGCCTAGTTCGCTTCCGCGTCGTCTTCAGCTTGCAGGCGCTGCGGGGGGATGACCACTTTGACGCGCTTGCTGTCATCTTCGGCGCCTGCGGCCGCCTTAACCAGCTGCTGATTGATAAAGTAGTCGATCTTATCGCCCCGTACCGTAGAGCCGTCTTGTTCTACCTGCGCGTTTTGCCGCAGCTGAATGCGCTCTTCGCTGCGGAAATACTCGATAGTCTCGCCGTGGGCGTGCATGAGTGCGCTATCTGGCTCTGGCTGCTGTCGCATTCTCGCGGGCTTGCCCTCGGCGACTATGCGGTCGGCCTCGGTCGTGTCGCTATAGAAAGTGACCTTGTCGGCGTTGATAACGATGGTTCCCTGAATCAGCTCAACATTGCCCTGATACACCGTTAGGCCCGTTTTCTCATCGCGCAGCGCCTCGTCTGTGGTGATGTGGATCGGCTGTTCGGTATCGCCCTCAAGTGCCGAGGTCGAGGGGGCTGCGGCCAAAGTCATCAATATCAATAGCCACATGCTCTGTGTCTTCAAAACCCTGAAGAAACTGCAAAGAGGCATCGCGCGTGAAGGCATTACGGCGCCGCCTTTTGGAAACGGGCACGGGCTTCATCAAGCTTGCCCTGAGCCTGCAGAATGAACTCGCAGGCTTCACGTACGGCGCCTCGGCCACCGTCGTGCCGACTGCGCCAGTCTGCGTGCTCTGCAACAAAGTCATCACCATCGGCCACCGTCATACCGAGACCGCAGGCCTGTATTGCAGACAGGTCGGGTAAGTCGTCGCCCATATAAGCAACCTGCGCCAATGGCAGATCCATGTCCTTGAGTAATTCCTGTAGCGCGGCGAGCTTGTCGTCGCGTCCCTGCACCACGGTGTTAATGCCCAGCTCTGTGGCTCGGCGGGCAACAATCTCCGATTGTCTGCCGGTGATAATAGCAACAGAAATACCCGTACTCTGCAGTAACTTAATGCCCAGACCGTCTGGCGTATAAAACGCCTTCACTTCGTTGCCGTCGTTGCTGTAGAGCAGAGATCCGTCACTGAGTACACCGTCCACATCGAGCACTAAAAGTTGAATGGCCTTCGCTTTATCCTGAGTCGTGCTTGCAATCATGCTCAAACCACACCGGCCTTGAGAATATCCTGCAGTTTGACCACGCCAGTGGGTCGCTGTTCCCTGTCGACCGCAACCAGTCCGGTGATGTTGTGTTCTTCCATGATATGTAGTGCTTCGGCGGCGAGGATTTCTTTATCGATAGTGACAGGATCGCGAGACATGATGTCCTCAATCGCGGTGCCGTGAATGTCTATCTCATGGTCCAGTGCGCGGCGTAGATCGCCATCAGTAAAAATGCCCGCCAGTCGACCGTCCTCCGTTAAAACCGTGGTGAGCCCGAGGCCCTTGGTGCTGATTTCCATAAGTGCCGAGTCAATTTTGGTGCCCAGGGCCACTTTGGGCAGGCCGGTGCCGCCGTGCATAATGTCGTCAACCTTTAGCAGAAGCTTGCGCCCGAGTGCGCCACCGGGATGTGAAAAAGCATAATCCTCGGCAGTAAATCCACGTGCCTCCAGGAGCGCTATCGCCAGTGCGTCACCGGCTACCAAAGCCACTGTGGTGCTGGAGGTGGGCGCCAAATCCATTGGGCAGGCTTCTTTTTTGACGCTGGTGTCCAGATTAACGTCAGCGGCCAGCGCCAATATGGAATCCGCTTTGCCGGTCATGGTGATTAGCGGCACCCCCATGCGTTTAAAAAGGGGTAACAGGGTCACTACTTCACTGGTCGAGCCGCTATTGCTAAGCGCTATTACGCTGTCGTGTTCAGTGATCATGCCCAGGTCCCCGTGGCTCGCTTCGCCGGGGTGCACGAAGAAGGCGGGCGTGCCGGTGCTCGCCAGCGTTGCGGCAATTTTGGTGCCTATGTGCCCTGATTTGCCCATGCCGGTAACTACAACGCGGCCTTTGGTATTCAGCAAAATGCGGCACGCTTGTGCATAGCTATCGTCAACGCGTGCTAATAAATCTGAAACGGCATCGCGCTCCAGTTCCACGGTACGCCGGATGGCGCCCAAATAGTCAGGGTTTTCGGGTTTCGACACAGGGTTCAACGAGCGGTTAGGAAGAGCCAGTAATAATACAGTGCGTAAAGCAGCAGGAACAGGGCGCCTGAACGGCGGCCAATGCCGCATTGGGCAGGTGAGCCATCGGAGCCTGGCTTCCTCAATAAGGTGCTGTAGAGGCTCGCTGCGAGAACCAGGGTGATGCCAAGCATCGCTGCGTAATCCCGATAGAGCACTTCTGAAGCTAGTATCTGAGTTTTAAAGAGGCCGGGTAGTGACATGACACCTAGCAAATTGAACAGGTTTGATCCCATTACGTTGCCCAGCGCAAGTTCTGCGTGGCCTTTCATGGCGCTGGCGACTGATGCCGCCATTTCCGGGAGGCTCGTGCCCACCGCGACGATAGTCAGGCCGATTACTAGCGGACTTACGCCAAGCGAGAGCGCGATGTTGCTAGCTCCCCAAACCAGTATTTTTGAGCTGCCAATCAGCAAAATCAGGCCGATGGCAAAGCTTACCCAGGCTCTCAGAGGCGCCATATGTGGGAGCTCTTCGAGGTCGGCTTCAGCAGCCGCGTCGCTGTCATGAGACTGCGATCGAATCATTTCCCATAGGATAAACGCCAGCGCCCCAAGCATCACTGCGCCGTCGATCCAGTCAAGCTGCAGGTCCAGCATCAAAAGGCCGCAACCCAAGGTTACGATAAGCAGGGTCGGTAGTTCACGCTTAAGTCGGTTGCGGTGCACAGGAAGCGGCGCAATAAGCACCGTGACCCCCAATACCAATCCGACATTCGCAATGTTAGACCCTAACGCATTGCCTACCGCCAACTCGCCGGCGTCAGATAGGGCAGCATTGATACTGACCAGAACTTCCGGGGCAGAAGTCCCCAGAGAAACGATGGTAAGTCCTATCAATATGGGGGACATGCCCATGTTTTCTGCCATCGATGCGGCACCGGCAACAAAAAGGTCTGCACTCCACACCAGAATAATGAAGCCGAACAATATAGCTGCTGAGGCGATCAGCATAGAGTGCAGGGTTCGCTGTGCGTAGGAACTGTAGGCATAGTCATTGGCAAGAGTATTGAAAACGTGTCAGTGGTGTCAGTGTCGAAGCCGGGCCCTTCAGCAAACGGGTTGCGGTGGGTGGATGTAAGGTGAACTCAAAGGAACTGTAACAGTCCAAGAGTAGGTGATCATCGTATCATGCGACAAATAAAGAATGGTTCGAAAGGTGAATCAGCTCGGGTTTGCGTGGCGAGGGTAACACAAGGCGGTACGTGCGACGGTTACGGTAAACTTGCGTCGCTGCTATTATCACGGTCTATGGGAATTGCGCCTGGCGCGTCCTTTGCCGTAGAGGTTCTTCGACTGGCTGCAAGAGGACGAGATGGGTTCTCCACTAGACAGGACTTTTACCTCAGACAAGCGTTTTTACACGGACAAGCTGCAAGGCTGTTAACACAAACAAGCTGCAAGGCTGTTAACACAAACAAGCTGCAAGGCTGTTAACACGGACAAGCGATAAGGCTCATCTCAGTGAAGAATAATATGTCAATTTGTCAGAAAAGGGAGACAGCGGTGACTGAATTCACATCCAGCGGGAGCGGCTTATCTACCCGATTAGCGCCGACACGGTTAGCTCCCGTCGTGTCGGCAGTCGAGACATCCCATACAATGCCCTCACTCGCAGCGCTACAAGGTATGTTGCTCGGCCTGCTGGCGGCCGCAGCGGTCGCCGTGATGTTGCTCGCGAGCGGAAAGGCTTCGGCGAATTCCAGCGATGCCTTTGACCTGGTGGAACAGACCACGGACCAGATTATGGCGGTTGTGGAAGAGGCGTCTTCTTATGCGGACGAAGATCCGGAGCGATATTTTCGGGAACTTCAGAGTGTGCTGGACGACGTCGTCGACTTCGGCTACTTCTCCCGGGCGGTGATGGGTCCCTATGCCAGCCGTCAACGGTATAGCAGTTTGGACGACGCCGGTAAGGCGGCGCTTCGAGATCAGGTTAAGCGGTTTACCGTAGTGATGCGGGAAGGCCTGGTACGCACCTATGGCAAGGGTCTACTGGCGTTTGGTGGCAGCAAGGTCGAGATTCAGCGCCCTGACAATGTCGCCGATCTGGGCGACAAGGTAGAAATCAAGCAGCTCATATACAGCGATGCGCCGCAGCCTTATGTGATCGAGTATCAGATGCGACAGGGTCGAAATGGAGATTGGAAGCTTCGTAATCTGATTGTTGAAACGATCAATCTTGGTGTGATTTATCGCAATCAGTTTCAGGCCGCCGCGCGAGATGCAAAGGGTGATCTGGATGCGGTAATCGATAACTGGGCGGTACCGGACGGTGGCGCCTAGGGTTGCTCGCTAAAACGGCCCGATTCTTCTAAACTTGCCACCCTCTGGCGAGACGCAGACTGATCTTCTAACCGCGTGTTCGCGCAATATTGATGCGACTTATGCTCGCTTTAAGATCGGCCAGCGCACTGCGTGCGTCGTGCTCGTTAGCATGAGCACGTCACATGCTGCTCCGGGACGTTTGGCCAGCCGTAAACACAGCATCAATATAAGCACTCAGACAGGACTCATACAGGAAAAGCAGGCGCCATGCAGGTACAGGAATTAGAGACTTTACTGACAGACCAGCTCGACGGTTGTGACGTAACCGTGCGCAGTGAGGGCAGCCACTATGACATTCTTGTGGTTGGCGAAATGTTTGCCGGACTCCGGCCCGTGCAGAAGCAACAGGCCGTGTACAAGGTACTCAATCCCTATATAGCGGACGGCAGCATTCACGCCGTCAATATCCGCACCTTTACGCCTGCCGAGTGGCAGGCGCAGTCCGCTTAAATACGCCGGAGGCGTTGCTATGTTAACCCTGGCTTTGACCAAGGGCCGGATTCTTAAGGAGACCTTGCCGCTACTGGCCCGCGCCGGCATCGAGCCTGAAGAGGATATTGCTGCTAGCCGCAAGCTGGTCTTTGCCTGCACGCGGCCCGATGTGCGCCTACTGGTGCTGCGCGGCACCGATGTGCCAACCTATGTGCGCCACGGTGCGGCGGATCTGGGCGTGGTGGGTAAAGACGTGTTGCTGGAAGAGGGAGCGGAGGACTTGTACGAGCCGCTTGACCTGGGCATTGCACGTTGCCGTCTCATGACCGCCGCGCCCGTTGGCTGGGAGCCGGACGGCTCCAGGCTTCGCATAGCGACCAAGTTTACGCGCACAAGCCGGGATTACTTTGCGGCGCGCGGTATGAACGCTGATTTTATCAAGCTCTACGGGGCAATGGAGCTGGCGCCGATGATGGGGCTTGCCGATCTTATCGTCGATATCGTTGATACGGGAAATACCCTGAAGGCGAACGGTCTTGAGGCGCTGGACGTGATTGCTGACATCAGCACGCGCCTGGTAGTTAACAAGGCCTCGATGCGACGAGAACACAGTGCGATTGAGGCACTGGTGAGTGATCTCGCCGGGGTGATTGCATGATGCAACGACTGGATACTCGCCACCCGGACTTTGATAGTACCCTCGACGAACTGACCCGCTGGGAAGCCCAGACGGACCGTGACCTCGTCGCTGTGGTAGATGCCATAGTGGATGACGTGATCGCCAGAGGAGATGCTGCGGTACTCGGCTATACCCAGCGCTTTGACGGTGTTGAAGCGACCTCGATGTCAGAGCTTGAGGTGGGTTCAGATCGTCTGCAGCAGGCTTTGGAGACTATCCCGGCGGCACAGCGTCATGCATTGGAAGTAGCGCTACAGCGCATCACGGACTACCACCAGCGCCAACTGGGTGAGTCATGGAGTTTCGAGGATGCACAGGGCAACCGGCTCGGACAGCGGCTGACGCCTCTGGACCGCGTGGGCGTATATGTACCGGGGGGCAAAGCGAGCTATCCGTCATCGGTACTGATGAACGTCACGCCGGCTAAGGTTGCAGGCGTACAAGAGGTCGTTATGGTAACGCCCACACCCGGTGGAGAGACCAATGAACTGGTGTTGGCGGCGGCAGCACTCGCTGGTGTTGACAGGTTGATACGGATTGGCGGTGCCCAGGCAGTAGCGGCGCTGGCATACGGGACCGAGACAGTACCTCGCGTCGACAAGATCGTCGGTCCGGGCAACCGCTACGTGGCGACGGCCAAGCGCCGGGTCTTTGGGCAAGTCGGTATTGACATGGTGGCCGGGCCCTCGGAGATTCTAGTAATCTGTGATGGGCAGACGCCAGCCGACTGGATTGCCATGGATCTTTTTTCACAGGCTGAGCATGACGAGAATGCCCAATCGATCTTATTGAGCCCCGATGCTGGATTCCTGGATGCTGTGGAGGCATCAATTGAACGCCTGCTGCCGACATTGTCTCGGGCTGATATTGTTCGTCAGTCATTGAGTACGCGCGGTGCGTTGGTGTTATGTCGAGATCTGGAAGAGGCCGCCAGGGTATCCAACCGGGTCGCTCCGGAGCACTTGGAGCTGTCGGTGGCTGAACCTGAAGCGCTGCTGGAGTCTATTCGTCATGCTGGTGCCGTTTTTCTGGGACGATACAGCGCCGAGGCCTTCGGGGATTACTGCGCGGGGCCCAATCATGTGTTGCCAACCTCGGGCACGGCACGTTTTTCCTCGCCGCTGGGTGTTTACGATTTTCAGAAGCGCAGCTCTTTAATTATGTGCAGTGCAGAGGGCGTCAAGACGCTGGCGCCCGTAGCTGCAGAGCTGGCTCGCGGTGAGTCACTTGAAGCCCATGCACTGTCGGCTGAATACCGCAGCGTAGACGGCGACTAGCCGCGACCCGCCGCGAGGCTTTCTTTTGCGGTCAGGCCTGTTTACAGCGGTCAGGCCTGTTTACAGCGGTCAGGCCTGTTTACAGCGGTCAGGCCTGGGGTCTGGCGCCCACCATCAACTCTAGTTCTATCGCGTCACTGCCTCTGCGCAGGGTCAGTGCCACAGCATCCCCGGGGCGCAGCGTGGCGATCTGGTTCATCGTAGTGCGGCCGTCGAGAACGGGCTGTCGATTGATATGCGTGATGATGTCGCCCTCTCGAATGCCGTTGCGTGCCGCGGGCCCTCTGGGGTCGGCGCCGGTCACCAGCAGGGATGGGGTATCCGATCCGGTCATAAATATGGTTTGGACCTCCAGCCCCATCCAGCCCCGGATGACCTTGCCATAGGCGACCAGATCTTCCGTTACCCCCAGAGCGATATCAACAGGCGTCGCCAGGCCGATGCCAGTAAATTCTCGGCTGCGAGAAAAGGTTGCCGCATTGATTCCCAGCAGACGGCCGTCGGCATCAATCAGTGCTCCGCCCGAGTTGCCTTCGTTGATGGCTGCGTCGGTCTGTATGAAGTCCTCGTAGGTGCTCAGCTGCAGTCCATAGCGACCCAACGCTGAGATAATGCCCTGAGACACAGAGTGCCCAAACCCATAGGGGTTGCCGATGGCTAGTACGACGTCGCCAACACGAACCTGATCGGGATCGCCGAAGGCGATGGCTTGAATGTTTGCCATATCAATTTTCAGCACGGCGAGATCAGTGTCGACGTCCGCCCCCACGACCTGGGCCAGCGAGGTGCGACCATCGTGTAATCGCACGAGAATCGTATCGGCATCGGCAATAATATGGCGGCTGGTCAGAATCAGTCCCTGATCGGACACGATTACACCCGATCCCAGTGCACGTTGGACCCGCTCGCGACGCTGATGATTCTGGTTCAGAAATCGCCGGTAATAGGGATCTTCCAGAACAGGTGGGCTTCGCTCGCGAAGTACTTTGCTGGTGTAGATATTGACGACGGCGGGTATCGCCCGCTGCACCGCGGAAGCAAAGCTGACCTGAGGATCGCCCACGGTCTGTCTGGCTGTATCGCGCAGAAGGGGCTGCTGCCCCCATTGCAAGATAAGCGCCGCCGCCAAAAGCCCGGCGATGGTAGGCCAAGTGATAAACTGTAGCAGGCTTCGCATGCTAACCACGTTCTAATTCGTAGCCGAACAGTATACACCCACCCGACAAGAGGACGACGTCATGGCTATCGCTTTGCAAGAACTTGAGACCGTATTTAATCGCATTCTGACGCCTGAGAACTTTAGTGACTACGCACCCAACGGTTTACAGGTGCAAGGCAAAGCGATGGTGGGTCGCCTGGTGTCCGGGGTTACTGCAAGCAAGGCGTTGATTGATGCGGCTATTGCCGCGAACGCTGATGCCATCGTCGTTCATCACGGTTTTTTCTGGAAGGGAGAAGCGCAAGTGATTACGGGAATGAAGCGCCGTCGCCTGGGCGCGCTCATGGAAGCAGACGTCAGCTTGTTTGGATATCACCTGCCTCTGGATGCACACCCCGAGCTCGGTAACAACGCCGCGTTGGCGCGATTGTTGGCGATTCGACCAGAAGGACCGCTGCAGCCCGGGGATTCAGTCGGTAATGTCGGCAGTCTCGTTACACCGCAACCGGTTGCGAAACTGCTGGAGCGTATTAGTGAACGGCTGGGTCGGCCCCCGCTGCATATAGGCGACCCTGATCGGCTGGTTGAACGCATCGCCTGGTGCACGGGTGCTGCCCAGGGGTACATAGACGCAGCGGTTCAGGCTGGCGCTGATCTCTACCTGACCGGAGAAGTGTCAGAACAAACCGTACACGTGGCGCGAGAAGAAGGTATCGAGTTTGTAGCCGCGGGCCATCATGCGACAGAGCGCTACGGGGTACAGGCGTTAGGCGACGCCGTCGCCAAAGAACTGGGTATCGAGCATCAGTTCATTGATATCGATAACCCCGTGTAGGCAAGGCTGTTTCCGTCTAGGCCTGCTTGCTTCTTTCCGGTCCTGTTTCGGGATCGCTCTCTGCAATCGGTTCTTCCGGCGCTGGAGTTGGTACAAAGTCGAGTGAGTCCGACTGTGCTGGACGGGCTTGTTTTTCGAGACCGAAGTCTTCGTTTAAAACGCCGGCTGCGTCGGTTGACGTTTTGGGTGCATAGTCGAGAGGCTGTGATACTGAGGATACCACTGAGTCGGGCTCGAAGGCCTTTGCGGTGGTCGCTTCCAGAATGGGCCTTATCACGGGCCGATCTTCTTCATCACAGAGCACGCTAGCGCCGCTGGCTAGATGGTTGTGCACATCTCGATAGCTTTCCGCGAGATTATTGAGCAGTTTCGCTGTATCCGTGAAGTGCGATACCACCTGAGACTGGTAGCCCTTTTGTTGTTCCATCAGGCGTTCAACGTTGCGCTCCAGTTCACGTTGTTTGCGCCCATCCAAGGAGAAGCGCCGGCTGAACAGCGCCCCCAGGCCCAGACCCAATAGCAAGGCCGCTCCGGCGGCAAAGACTAACTCGTAGATTTCGTACACGGCGCGCTCTCATGAATTATACGGACTCAAGTATAACGCCATCGAGACAGAAGCTGTATGGTCCGTTGCGCCTTAAAGGGGCTGTCGCTAAAGTGTGCGCCCATGACAAGTCCACTGGAACGCTACCAGCAAGACCTGACGCGCGATGACTTCCAGGAAGATTCGGCGCAGCGTGCTGCGGTAGAAAAGCTCGATGCTCTGTATCACGCGCTTATCCTCGCCGAAGCGGAGGAGCAGGCGCTTTCCGCACTAGCGCGCCGCTGGCGGAACTTGCGAGGACAGCACCCTGAACCTGTCCGGGGTCTGTATCTATGGGGGGGCGTTGGGCGTGGCAAGACCTATCTGGTCGACACGTTTCATGAATGTCTACCTTTCGAGCGCAAGCTACGTATTCACTTTCACCGCTTTATGCAGCGTGTGCACGGTGAGCTCACACGCTTGGAAGGCGCCGTGAATCCACTGGACAGCATCGCCGATAGGTTGGCCGCCGAGGCGAGAGTGTTGTGCTTTGATGAATTTTTTGTTTCCGATATTACCGATGCAATGATCTTGGGTGGGTTGATGGAGGCCCTGTTTGCCCGCGGCGTAACTCTGGTGGCGACGTCCAATATCGTACCGGACGAGCTCTACAAGGATGGCCTGCAGCGTCAGCGTTTTCTGCCCGCTATCGAACTGGTGAAGGCCCATACAGAGGTAATCAACGTCGACGCTGGCGTCGACTATCGGTTGCGGGCCCTTGAAAAGGCCGAGCTCTATCACCATCCGCTGGATCAGGAGGCCAATGAGAGCCTGTTGGCAAGTTTTAACAGTCTGGCGCCAGAAGCTGGAGTCCAGGGTCAGCCTTTGGAAATCAATGGCCGCATGCTGCAGTCGGAGTGGGTCGCTGACGATGTGGTCTGGTTTGATTTTGCCGAGTTGTGTGACGGGCCACGCAGCCAGAACGATTACATCGAAATCGCAAGAATCTATCATGCCGTGCTGCTGGGAAATGTACCTGCCATGACGGGGGCAAATGATGATCAGGCGAGACGCTTCATCAATTTGGTTGATGAGTTCTACGACCGCAGTGTGAAGTTGATTATCAGCGCGGAAGTGCCAATTTTAAGCCTGTACAGCGGCGATCGATTAGCGTTTGAGTTCCAGCGCACCTGCAGCCGCCTGCAGGAAATGCAGTCGAGGGAGTATCTGGGCCGCTATCATCGAGCCTGAGGAAAGGTGCCTGGTTCACGCGTTGCTCTATAAAAGACTTTTTCCGGACAATGGCTTACAGGCGATGGGCCTTTGGCCAACGGCGTTTAAGGCAAATCCATTGATCCGGTTGCTCTCTGATCCACGTCTCAAAATAACCGTGTATTGCCGCACTCATGGCGACGGCTTGCTCGTCGGTAGATTCCAGCTTGGCATCAGGTTCTATGGGCGCATACACGGATACTTTATAACGTGCTTTACCAAGTCGTTGTGCACGTATTGGCAGCAGTAGTGCTCCGGTGCGCAGGGCCAGCCTGGCGGCTGTTATGTTGGTAAGTGCCTCGCGGCCGAAGAATGGGATCAGCTGGCCGGTATCTAATCGCGTGTCCATTGCCATGCCGATGCAGTGCCCGGCATTCAGCTCGCGCAATAGAGGCCTGGCGCCGGCATCCGAGGGGATGAGGTTCACTCCGAAGCTTTTACGCAGAGCGAGCATCTTGTCGCGAAGCGCTGCGTTACTCTCTGGCGCATAAATGGTGCTGATGCGCAGATTCATGTGCAGGGCGATCAGGTTCACGATCTGCCAGGGGCCGGTGTGCGCGGTGACAAAGACAGCGGCCTGACCGGACTCAAGAGCCGCTCTGGCGGCACTATCAACCTCGAATTGCAGGCGGGTGTCGCGTTGCTGCCAGATCTCATCGAGCTTTATAAGCTCCGCTGCGGACTTTCCCAAACTGCGAAAGATGCCGTTGATGGTTTGCTGCCGCCACGCTGGGGATTTATCCGGAAAGGCTATTTGAAGATTTATTTCGGCTTTTTTGGCTTTGGCGCTGTGCCGGCCGGCAAAGCCAAAGGTGGCCCCGGCCCAGGCACTGGCGCGCTCCGGCGATAGTCGCCCGATTAGCCAGAATATGCTTCGAAAGGCACCGGCCTCCAGAGTTTTGGCAACACGCCCCAGCACCGGCCAACGACGCGCGGCCCGTTTTGGAACCAGATAATACTCCGGCACAGGTCAGTCCTGAGTGCGTGCGCTCGATGCCGTATCGGCGACAGCCGGCCGTGAGCCAAAAACGATGTCCCACAGCGGAGAGCTAACCCCGTAACGCCCTCCCTGGCCTGAAAAATGGTGCTTCAGGTGGTAGTGCTTTAGATACCGAGCCACCGGATTACGCATCGGGAAATGGTGCGTTGCGTAGTGGATATAGTCATACACCAGATAGCCAGCGATGAAAAAAGCAAAAAATGGAAACAGCCATGGCTGCGGAATGAGCAAGCTGAACAGCAGGTAGAGCGCTGCCATAATCGGCACACCGCCTGCGGGGGGCATCACTAGCCGTGATTTGTCTTTGGGATCGTCATGGTGATTGCCGTGGAAAAGAAACACCATCCACTTGCCGAATTTGCTGCTCGCAGCGAAATGAAAGACATATCGATGCAGCAAGTATTCCGAGAGTGTCCACGCCAGTAGGCCTGCCAGGGCGAGTGACGCTAGCTGAAGTGCGCTGAAGTCGTGCTGAGACATGCCGCGCCAAAGCAGATACATAGCCACCGGGCTCCAGAACACCAGAGGCGTGATCGGATGGACGTGAGATAAGCGCTCCAGCAAATCGTTCTCGAAAAGCCGGATAGACTCGTGGGGTGTCTTTTCTTGTGCCTTAGGCTGCATAGGACTCTATACCGTTTTCTGGCCCGACTGGATTAGCCGAACCATTATTTCGCTGCTTTTCCCAGAGGCGTTTCGAGCAGAACCAATCTGCAGGACGCTCCAGAATCCATTCTTCAAATAACTCATGGACTTGCTGAATCATATCCAAAGCCTGCTCATTCTGGCTGGCATCAGGATTACGTGGCGTCACCGGGGGGTGAAAAATAACCCTATAGCGAGCGTCTTTGATGCGCTGAACTTGCGCAGGCACCATCGGTAGGTCCATTTTTAAGGCCAGTTTTGCGGGCAGCAGGGTGGAAGACTTCGGCTGGCCAAAAAACATCACGGGTTGGCCTTCATCGATTCGTCTATCCATCACCATCCCCGCGGTGCGTCCATTTTTTAGCGCCTGCAACAGCAATCGAGCGCCATGGGCCCTATCCAGCAAATCGCAGTTGAGCTTGCTCCGATTGGCGAGCAACATGCGGTCGAGTAGGGGATTGGTGGGCGGCGAATACAGATTCGCGTTGGGCATACCCAAGCGTGCCATGCCGGCGCCCGCGATCTCCCAGTTACTGAGATGTGGGGTTACTACGACGCAAGGCGGTCCGCCCGGCGTATAGCTGGCTATAGACTCTCGTACATCAACAGTGACGCGGTCGTTGTTGCCAATCATTTTGTCCAGATGCGGGTACTCTGCGAGCACCCTGCCTGCGCGCCCCCAGGCATCCACCACGAGGGCATCCAGCTCAGCGTCGCTATAGCCTGGAAAAGCAATTCGGAAATTCTCGCGGAAGATGGCGGTTTTACGCTTTAGCCGTGGACCAATGAAGCGGCCCGCTCTGGCGCCCATGCGAGATGCGAAATCAGCAGGCAGCAGTGAAAACAGCGTCACCAGCGTCCACACCAACATATAATCCAGACGCCACAGCAGGCGCTGAAGCCACGGATGGCGACGCGCGACCTTACGCAGTGGACTTCCGATTATAAATTCAGCCATGGGATCGAAGAAATGAGCGTGAAATCAATCGCTTATTATAGCGAAAGGCAGCCCGCGTGGGTGTTGAAAATAGCGGTGATATTACGGTCTGGGTTGCGTTTGCCAGAGCTCAAGGGGCGCTCTATTGCAAGTCGCTCAGGCCCCGCTCCAACTCAATCTCAGGAGACCAGCCAGTGCGCTGCATGAACAGGGTTTCGTCCACCGTCCAGTTGTCATGACGTAGCTCTCGTACCTTTTGGGGCGTGAGCATGGCGTTGGTCCCGCGCAAGCGGTGCCATTGCAAGCTGAGGCTAGCCGCCATATCGAGCAGCCAGGCTGGCAGTTTCACTACCCTCACACGGCGCCTATAGACAGTTCCAGCGATGCTGGCCAGGTCAGACCATTGGTAGCCGCCCGTTGCGCCGTCACCGAGCTCAAAGCATTCTCCTGTCACCTGTTCTGAGCAGGCTGTGGCCAATATGGCGCGCACTAAATCATCAACGTGTATGAGAGCAGTGCGCGCGTTCAGAGAGCCCGGAACCAGTGCGATCCCGCGCGACATGCTGTCAAAGATCGCCTGCATTTCCCGATCGCCCGGGCCATATACGGCAGGCGGGCGTAGGATGGTCCATCTGAGCGCCGACGCCTCGACTCGCTTTTCAGCTTCGCGCTTGCTGTGCGCATACCATGAGAGTTGAGGTTCCCGCGCGGCGAGAGAAGATAACAGGATCAGGTGTGTATTGGGGGCGGACTGGCTAATTGCATCGATCAGGGCTGCCGTGCCGTCTCGATTGGTTTTCTGAAAGGGTTCAAGGCTGTTGCCGCGCACCGCGCCAGCGGCGTGAATCACGATGTCTGAATCTTGCACCAGGCGCTTCAGTGCCGGCCTGTCGTGCAGGCCGCCCTGAACCAGCGTCACGCCGGATGAGGGCAGAGTTGCTGCGCGATGTGGGTTGCGAACGAGGGCTTTGACGGTGTAGCCGGAATCGACCAATTGATCGCAAAGCCGGCGGCCTATAAATCCGGTGGCGCCGGTAACAGCAACCTGCCGCACCCTGTTAGGCCTCGTCAGGTCGGGCCGCGTCAGGTCGGGCCGCGTCAGGTCGGGCCTCGTCAGGTCGGGCCGCGTCAGGTCGGGCCGCGTCAGGCTGAGGCCACCCTCAGGCGAACTTTCTCAGCCACCGCGTCAAGCCGCTCTTCGTCGTGCTCGGCGATGAAGTCCAGCCGCGCTTTTGAACGCGATAGTTTGCCTGAAGACGTGCGGGGCAAGGAATGAATGGGAACCAGCTCTACATAACAGTCCAAGCTTAGCTCCATGCGAACCAGGGCGGTTAACCTGCGCACCAGATTGCTGCGCTTGGTGGGATCTGTTTCACGGCATTGCACGACCAAAACGCAAAGCTCGTCACCCTCGTTATCCGGCGCTGAAAACGCAAGGGCATCTCCCACACGGACTTCCGGCTGTGACTCGGCGATGTGCTCGAGATCCTGCGGCCAAATATTGCGGCCGTGGATGATAATTAGATCTTTCTTACGGCCAGTGATGGTCAGCAGGCCATCGGCCAGATAGCCAATATCACCGGTGTTAAGCCAGCCGTCTTCGCTGAGAACGTTATTGGTTTCCTCGGGCAGACCGAAATAGCCTGACATGACGCTGGGTCCGCGCAAGAAGATAGTGCCGCTGTTCCAGTCTTCAAGAACGCTGCCGTCATCGTCGCGAATTTCGATCTCATAGCCCGGCAAGGCGTAGCCACAGTTGACAAAATGGCGGCCACGGCCGGCGGGGTCTTCGCTATCCATCAATACCGCTCGGTGCTGATCGGCCAGCGCATCGCTGTCGATGTGGTGAGTGGTAAAGCCAACTTGCAGTTTGGAGAAACTAACGCCCAGGGTGCACTCAGCCATGCCGTAACACGCAAGGAATGATTTTCGGCTAAAGCCTGCTGGCTCAAGCACTTTAGCGAAGTGTTCCAGGGTTTGTGGACGGATCATCTCCGCGCCTATCCCGGCTACACGCCAGCGGCTCAGGTCGTACTGTTCGATGTCAACGGCCCGCACGCGTCTCGCGCAGAGGTCGTACCCAAAGGAGGGGGCGAAGGAAACTGATGCGCCGGTTCGCGTCATCAGACTCAGCCACTGACGGGGTCGCATCGCAAATTCCCGTGTATCCAGATAGTCCACAGACACTTGCGCGGCCATGGGAACCAGCACAAAACCCACCAGGCCCATGTCATGATAGAAGGGCAGCCACGACATGAAGCGATCATCAGCAGTCATACCCAGACCGGCGTTAATCGCCTGCAAATTCGCCATCGCGGTCCGGTGCTCAATAACAACGCCGCGTGGGAATCGTGTGCTGCCAGAGGTGTACTGTATGTAGGCAATGTCGGTTGGCTTGATATCAGGCAGTTCACAGTCGCTGATGGGCAGTTGGTGAAATGCTTCAGGCTCGTCAACCATCCGAACTTTCAGAGACTGACTGGCCTCTTTAAGGAAGGGCAGGTATCCCTCAGAGGCCACGCCTACTGCAGCATCGCTGGCATCTAGCAGGCGTTCTAACTGGGCAACGTAAGCGCTGTGTGCGCCGATCTTTACCGACGCTGGCAATGCCACCGGGATAAGCCCCGCGTACTGGCAGGCGTAGAAAAACTTGATGAATTCGGGGTTGGTCTCTGCGACTAGTGCGACTCTATCGCCCTTGTGCAAGCCGAGGCCAAGCAGTTGCTGTGCCAGCACCGACGCCTGCTCGCGCAATTCGCGGTAGGTAAGGCTTGCGTAGATCGCGCCGCGACCGGTGTAAAAGTTGGACCCGGTCTCACCCTGGGCTGCATAGTCCAGAGCTTCGGTCAGTGTGTTGAAGGTTGCTGAGCGAAAGGCCAGATCGTGTGTACGTGGCGTAGCGTCGAGTTGCAAAGGCGTAGCGTCAGGTTGCAAAAAGGAATCCCCCTCACTTTCGGCGAATATTCCGCCGACGCAAAAAATAAAAATCTACCAATCCGGCACTTGAGCTATTTTGAAGCTGTTCAAGCTACCCAGGATTCGCAGACTGGTCTCGCCCCCACTTGATCTTGTGTGTCACCTGCTCACTTTTCGCGGACATCGCCGCAGAGACAGTGTGATGTATAGCGCTTCAGGCTTATTTTTACTGCTACCTGATTGAGGTGAATTTTAGCACTGAAGCAGTTGTAACTTATAGGTAATAATACCAATAGCCCGGGGGTGCCGCGCTGACTTTTTGAGGGGTTTGGGTTTACATTCGTCTAACTACAGCGGAACTTTAAATGCAGAGCACAAATCGGCGACGTTCAAGTACAGCTCGCTGGGTATTGTTGGTGCGCAAGTATCTGTTAAATATAAGAAAAACTGTTTCCCGGTTGTGCCTCATCAAAAGCGGGCTATACTGCTCGGCCAAGTGACCGCGACGATGGACCCAAACCACGATGCCCGTTCCCGCTGAAGCGGATCTAGAGATCAAGTCCGTCGAGACAGCGGCTGATTTGAAGCGATTTCTGGCCGTACCCCATCGTGTATACGCCGGCAGCAAGAGCTGGATAGCGCCCCTCCATTTCGAACAGAAGCAGCGCTTTTCCGCTGGAAACCATTTTTTTCAACACGCCCGTTGGAAGGGCTGGGTGGCCCTGCGCGACGGTCAGGTTGTGGGCCGCATTACGGCTCAGGTTGACTCACTGCAGGCGCCGGTCAATGGCCAGGCCCTGGGGTATTTTGGCATGATCGACGCGATCGATGATTGCGTTGTGTTCAGTGTCCTTTTCGACACCGCCGAGGCCTGGCTGCGCGAGCAGGGTATGGATCGTGTCAGAGGACCTCTCAACCTGCACGTTAACGAAGAGGTCGGTTTGCTTGTAGAAGGCTTTGATACACCTCCCTACGTGCTGATGGGGCATGCGCAGCCCTGGTACGCCGACAATGTTCTAAAGGTCGGCTATAAAACAGCGCGAGACTTGTTGGCTTATCGCATACACCCCGATTTTGAGGCGCCTTCTGTCATGACAAAACTGGCAGCGCGGGTGTCTGGTCGTGCGAAAGTGCGCCCGCTGCGTCGAGACAAGTTGGCAGACGATGCTGAGACCATGCGCGAGATATTCAATGACGCCTGGGCAGAAAACTGGGGATTTGTGCCGCTGGATGCAGAAGACTGGGCCGAAACGGTCGCAACATTGACCAAACTGATGCCCGATGATTACATCCAGATCGCCGAGTATGATGACGAGCCCGTGGCGTTTATTGTGGCCTTGCCCAACCTTAATGAGGCCGCGCGCGACCTGAATGGCAAGTTGCTGCCGTTCGGGTGGGCGAAGCTGCTGTGGCGCCTCAAAGTCGCGCATCCACGCTCGGCACGTATCCCTCTGATGGGCGTTCGGCAAGCGTTTCAACACTCCCGCCTGGGTCCCACCCTGGCCTTCATGGTGATCGATGCCGTTCGACAGGCGCTGATAGCGCGCGGTGTTACCGAAGTCGAAATGGGGTGGATTCTCGAGGACAATGACGGGATGCGTAATATTATCGAAACCATTGGCGGGCAGGCATATAAGCGCTACCGCGTCTACGAGAAAGAGCTCTAAGTATGCAACTGGACCCCGATACACACCGCTTAACCGCGATCGTTTTGGCCGGAGACCGAACTAAAAATGACTCGCTGGTAAACGAATCCGCTGCAGGTTGTAAGGCGCTTATCGATATAGATGGCGCGCCGATGGTGCGTCGTGTGTTGGACGCCCTGCGTGGTTCCAAGGTGGTTGAGGGTATTACCCTGGCCGGCCCTGAGGCCGATGAGCTGGCAACGGACGCAACCCTTTCGGCGATGGTGGAGGCAGGGGAGTTTAACTGGCGGGCACCGGATGCCAGTCCGTCTACCAGCGCCTATAACGCGATGCAGGCGGTGGACGCGGACCAACCGGTTTTGCTGACCACGGCTGATCACCCGCTGTTGACCTCAGAAATAGTCGATGCGTTCGGTCGGCAAAGTCTCGCTGATGATGTAGATGTAGCGGTAGGCCTTGCTCCGCATGCGCTGGTCGCAGAAGCTTACCCGGGTATTAAGAAAACCGTACTGCGCTTCTCTGACGGCGATTTTTGTGGCTGCAATCTGTTCGCGTTTATTACCCCTGAGGGGCGCCGCGCCGCCAGTTTCTGGCGCAAAATTGAGCAAGAGCGCAAGAAGCCACTATTGGTCATCGGCCTGTTGGGTTGGTGGACGGTGATTCGCTATCGTCTCGGATTGCTGCCACTTGAAGAAGCCCTGGCGAAGCTGTCAAAGCGACTGGGCCTGCGGATGCGAGCTGTCATACTGCCCTACGCGAATGCGGCGATTGATGTCGATTCCATAGCTGACTTGGTGTTGGTCAAAGGCGCAATCGAACAAGCGCAGAAACGAGATGTTTAGCGGTCAGGCGCCGTCTGCTTGCTGTGGTGACGAGTGATTCTCTCGTGTTAGAACAAAATCCCGCTGCTCTGCAACCCCAAAAGACTGACCGCCCGCGTTAAGCCGTCGTGACTCGACGTTTAACAGCCATCCCTGGTCGCCGCGCTCTACCCGATAGAGGTTGTAGCCCGCGGGATCGGCACCGTAGCGCCCTTGTGCCGAGGCTGACGGCACCGCTAGCACCGGCACCTCGCCGTGTTGGCTGGCGAGACTGTGCCAGCGTTGCCGATGGCCGTGGCCGTGCAAGACGAGTTCCGCGCCGTGTTCAGCAATCACAGCCGCCAGAGCAGTCGCATTGCGCAGACGCTTTCGCCATTTTTCTGCCCCGACGATGGGTGAATGGTGTACGTAGACCACGCGGAAGGCATCGCGGAAGGTTTGCAAGTGTTCGGCGAGACTATCCAGCTGGCCAGAATCGACGTGGCCAGTCGCCATCAGAGGCGGCGTTGGCAGGGCACTGGAAAGCCCAATAAAAACGATATCACCACGACGTCTCAGGCTCGGCCAGCTGTGCTGTGACATCTTGCTTTGATCGGTCTCCGATTCATTGCATGGGTCTGAGCTGAAGTAAGGTGCCCAGTACTGGTAAGTGTCCTCCCAGGGCGTGGCGACCAGGCTGTCATGATTGCCGGGAATAATGGCGACATCGTCGCCCGTGCCGAGTTGTTCCAGCCATCTCCGTACTTGTACGAATTCGTCGGGCAGGCCGGCATGAGTGAGGTCGCCGCTGATCACAACCTGGCTGCAGGACTGCTGCTTCAGGTCGCTGACCAAGGCATTCAGCACCTCAGGCCTGTGCTCAAAGCGCCGTTTACGACGCCAGGATAGATAGCTCAAAAATCGTTTGCTGAGCAGGTCACTGCGGCGCACAGACTCCAGTGTTGATAGGTGTGGGTCCGATAGATGCGCAAAAGACTGTGCCATAAGGGCGGATCAGTCGCTGTTGCGGTGAATGATGGCGCCCAACTCAGCGAGCTTCTCGACGATATTCGCGTAGCCTCGGTCGAGGTGATAAACGCGGTCAATTGTGGTCTCGTCATCTGCAGAGAGGGCTGCAATAAGCAGACAGGCAGATGCCCGCAAATCGGTTGCCATCACCGGCGCCCCCTGCAGGCGCTCGCGGCCTGTAACGATTGCGGTATGCCCCTGTAACTCGATGTCTGCGCCCATACGCTGCAATTCAGGAACATGCATAAAACGGTTTTCAAAGATATTCTCAATCACCGTTGCCGACCCTTCGGCAACCGCATTCAGCGCCATGAACTGCGCCTGCATATCAGTGGGAAAGGCGGGGTAGGGGGCAGTGCTAACGTGAACCGCTTCGGGTCGTTGGCCGCGGCTATCGAGACGTATCCAATCCTCGCCCGTCTCGATCACGCTGCCTGCAGCTTCCAGCTTGGTGAGTACCAGCTGCAAAAAGTCAGGCCGTGTATCGCGCACCGTCACATTGCCCCGGGTCGCGGCCGCCGCGACTAGAAATGTTCCTGTCTCAATGCGATCAGGCGGAACCTGGTGGCGCGCGGCATGAAGCTGCTCCACGCCCTCTATGGTGATCGTCCCAGTACCCGCGCCGCTTATCCTGGCGCCCATGGCATTGAGTAATCGGCCCAGATCTTCGACCTCGGGTTCCAACGCCGCGTTTTCCAGCACGGTGGTACCGTCCGCCAGACTGGCGGCCATCATCAGGTTTTCAGTCGCCGTAACGGAGGGTATATCGAAAGCAAAATGAGCGCCTTTAAGTCGCGCGCAGCGTGCCTTGATATAGCCGGCTTCAATATGGATGTCGGCGCCCATCGCCTCAAGGCCCGCTATATGTTCGTTCACCGGGCGAGATCCAATTGCGCAGCCACCTGGCAGCGACACGTCGGCCTCTCCAAAGCGTGCTACCAGCGGACCTAGTAGCAGTATTGCCCCGCGCATGGTTTTCACTAACTCATAGGGTGCGCGCACCGAATGCACATTGCTTGAATCAATGCTGATGTGAGCGCCGTCTCGCTCAATCGTACAGCCGATGAGTCGCAGTAGCTCCAGCGCGGTGTCGATATCTTTTACGGCGGGGATATTGCCAAGCTCTAAGGGCTCGGCGCTGAGCAGGCCCGCTGCAATAACGGGCAGCGCGGCGTTCTTGGCACCGGCTATATGGACTTCCCCGTAGAGGGGGCCATTGCCGGTAACGGAAATTGATCCCATCAGGCGGCCTGATCGGTGTCTAAAAGCCCAGCATCACGCAAGGCAGCATAGCCCGCGATGATGGTGTCTATCTGCTCGCTGGAATGCGCGGCGCTGACGCTGTTGCGCAACAGGAAGTTCGTTGACGGTGACGCGGGTGGTACTACCAGGTTGCAGTATATGCCGTTCTCAAATAGTGCCTTCCAACAGTCAATAGCCTGGCTGCGGTCCTCCAGTTCTACCGCAACAACCGGGCTGGCAGCAGGGCCCACGGGTAATCCCAGCGCGCGAAGTCCGTTGTACAAACGGTTTGCGTTATCCCAAAGCGTTTGCTGACGCTCGGGCTCAGCCTGAATAATGCGCAGCGCCTCGCGGGTGGACGCGACCACGCCAGGAGAAGATGACGCTGTGAAAATATAGGCTCGGACGCAGTAGCGGATGGTTTCGAGCTCGGCATGTTGGCTGGTACAAAAGCCACCGATCGCGCCCAGGCTCTTGCTAAAAGTGCCAACAAAAAAATCAACGTCTTTTTCTATGCCGGCGGCCTGTGCCGCACCACGCCCGCTTTGGCCCATAGCGCCCATGGAGTGCGCCTCGTCGATCATCAGGTAGCCGCCGTATTCGCGCTTTACGGCCGCGATCTCTTGCAGCGGCGCCACGTCTCCCAGCATGCTGTAGATGCCCTCGGCGACGATTAGGGTCTGCTGGGCCCTGTCGCCCAATCGCCTAAGCCGCTTGGCAAGGTCTTCGGGGTCGCTGTGTTTGAAACGAATCACTTCAGCGCCGGATAGCTTAACGCCTGAGTAAATACTGGAGTGACTGTCGGCATCTAACAGGATGACGTCACCCGGTCCCGCAAGCGTTGCGGTCATTCCCATGGTGGCTGAGTACCCGGTGGAAAAACAGATGGCATGGTCAACGCCGTAGAAGGCCGCCATCTCTTTCTCGAGCTCGACGTGCTCTGTAAACGACCCGTTGGCCATCCGCGACCCCGTGGTTCCGGTGCCCCATTTTGCTGTTGCGGCTCTGGCCGCTTCAATGCATCGAGGATCGAATGACAGGCCCAGATAGTTATTGGTGCCGGCAAGGATGACGCGCTGGCCTTCAACGATGCCTTCGGTGGCTGAAAGTAGCTCTTCGGTGACGGCGCCGAATGGCGTTACGTTTCGGTCAGCCAACTCCGTGCGGAAGTCGGCCATGGTTTTGAACTTGTCAAACAGCATGTACTTATAAGCTCCGTGTTGTCGGAGCGCCGCTTAGGGTTCCAAGCCTTGAACTTTGCGAGCCAGCTCGCCCACAGTGTTGACATCGGGCAGGATGTTCAGCGGTATCGAAATATCGAAATGGTCTTCGATCTTCTCGATAAACTCCATTACCTCCAGCGAGCTGAGACCGATATCAGCCACCAAATCGGTGGTCTCTGTCAGCTCGATATGCTTCTTGTTCAGGTCGCCCAGGGCGTTGTACATGAAGTCGAGATATTCCTGATAGTCGGCCATTGTCCCCTTGCGCCACTCCCGGCAAGTCGCTAGATTTCAAAGCCGGAACTATACCCACGGAACCCCGCCAATGCCAGCCATTTGGTTAATAGACGCTTACCGTGCCGGTGAGCGGGGTCAGGTACGCGCGCTGGCGGAATACCTGGTCCAGCGACCGGGCTGGACACTCGAGACGATGACCATGGACTACCGCACTTGGGGCGTCTGGCCGCATGTTATCGGGACCTGCAGTCTTGCGGGCGTTGTGCCCTCATCGAGATCTCAGCTAAAGCCGCCCTGGCCGGATATCGTTATCAGCTGCGGCGTGCGTAACGAGCCCGTATGTCGGTGGCTGCGACAGCAATCCGGTGGCCGCACGCGCTACGTGCATGTGGGGCGTCCCTGGGGGCCCCTCGATCAATTTGACCTGGTGGTCACCACACCCCAATACCGCGTGCCGGAATACCCGACCGTACTTAATAATGCGCTGACCTTGCACTCGCTGACAGCAGAGCGATTGAGGTCGGCAGCGAGCCACTGGCGCGAGCGGTTTGCCCACCTCCCGGGTCCGTATATTGCGGTGAATCTCGGCGGCAATAGCGGGCCCTATACGCTGGGTCCCAATGCAGCCATTCGACTTGCAGGCGAGCTCAACACGTTGGCACAGGCCGCGGGGGCTTCGCTGCTGATTAGCAGCAGTTCGCGCACATCGGTAGCGGCTTTGGATACGTTGGAAACTGCACTCTCTGTGCCGCATCTCCTGTACCGATGGCGGGCTAATGACGGGGATAACCCCTATCTGGGCATGTTGGCTCTTGCCGATGCGGTGGTGGTGACGGCTGATAGTATTGCCATGCTGTCGGAAGCCTGCGCAACGGCTAAGCCAGTCTATATGTTCGATATTGGCGGTATGCGCGACGGCTTTACCGGCGAGCGTGACTTTCGGCTTGGCGCTAGCCTGTATGGGGCGTTAATGCGTTTCGGCTGGCAGCGGCTGAGTCGGGATATCACTCTGGTGCATCAGCAGTTAGAGCAAACTGGCAGAGCCCGCTGGTTAACGGACGCGGTTGCAGAAAGATTCATTCTAAAGAGCGATGTAGACGCGAATAGCGCCGTGGCGGGCGGCCGCGAGAGGGCCGGCGGGGTCGCCGTTCAGGAGCCTGGGTCGGAGGATATGCAGCGTGCCGCAAACGCGATCGTGGCCTTACTTGCTGAGCCCGACTTGCCGACCACTGTCGACTAGCTCGGCGGTTCCATTGCCGAGTTGATACACGCGATCCGCAGCAGCCACCATAGCGCGATTATGCGATATCGCCAGGATGGTGAGTTTGCCTTTCAGGTTTTCCATTGTTTGACGAACCGCGGCTTCGCTTTCGGGATCCAGCGCACTGGTGGCCTCATCTAAAATCAGTAGTCGCGGCTGGTTGACGAGAGCTCGCGCAATCACGATCCGCTGCCGTTGGCCGCCGGATAGTTTGCCCCCGCGTTCACCGACCACTGTGTCCATTGCCTCCGGAAGAGCTGATACAAAATCCCAGGCGCCAGCCGCGCGCAGGGCCTCCCTGGCGGCATCTGCCGATAGCGAAGTGTCGCCCAGAGTCACGTTATGCAGCACGCTATCGTGCAGTAAAACCGTATCCTGCGGCACGTAGCCAATCATGTCTCGCCAGGCACGGATATCCATCGCTTCCAGGCTCTGTCCGTCTACCGTCACGGCGCCACGGTCGGGGCGCAGCAGTCCGATGGTTAGATCAATGATGGTGGTCTTGCCCGCACCTGACGGCCCAATCAAGGTGGTCAGCGAGCCTGCCGGTATATCCAGCGTTAAACCGTCGAACACCGTCTTGCGCTCATAGGCAAACTGCACCGCTTCAAAGCGGATGTTTTTCTCGAAACGCGGGGCGGCACCTCCGTGCAGTGATTCTTCAGCTTCGTGGGCGGCAGTGATTCCTGACTTCATTGCCCAGTAAGCGCTCTCACCTTGAACCAGCTTTTGATACTGCTTTTGAACTTTGCCCAGGAAGCTGAAGGCGCGCCCCAGCGCGACGACCAGCACCATGACCGTGGTGAGCTCCATCGAGTAGGTTTCCAGCGCGACATAAATGCCAAGACAGATGAAGCTCGCAAACATGAGTTCCTGAGCGGAGTCCAGTACCGCAGCGCTCAGTACCTGCACCCGCAGCGCTTTATTGAGTTTGCGGGTCTCTCTGGCGAGCACGGTATCGGCCAGATGCTCTCTGGCCATGGCTTTTAATGGCTTGACCGATTGCAGGGTGTCGGTGAGATTAGCTATCAGCGAGGTCATTAAATTGGTCTGCTTACGACCGGCTTTGCGCGTAATGCGAACCAAAAAGTGGGACAGGCCTATAACGAAGACGCCGGCGCCTATGGCAACCAACGAAGCACGCCATGACAGCGCAAACGCTACGCCACCGTAGATGATTGCCTGAATCAAAAAAGTAATGGCGGTCGCGCCGTGGACAAAAGAGGCCGACGAGCGCTGGGCTTCGGTAGCCAGCGAGTTAGTCAATTTGCCAACTGGCTGGTGAAGAAAATATTCCCACTTGCTGCGTAACACGGCGCGCAGCATTTCCAGCCGTAGGTCGGTGCCAACCTGCGCTGCGGTATAACCCACCTGGCGTTGAGCGATTAGCAGAAACACACTCTTGAGCAACACGCCAGCGACAATGATTAGCAGCATATTGCCCAGTGTGATCGCGATGCCAAGGGAGTCCAGCACGCTGAGAACGGCGCCTTCAAAGGCGGTTTGTGCTTCACCGCCGCCCAGAGGGGAGTCGCCGTCGCCCCCTACCGCGATATTGAGCAGCGGCAGCAAAGCCGAAAGGCCGACCCCCTCGGCCAGACCAGACAGCAATAGTGCCAGCAGCATCAGTAACGTATGCAGTCGATACGCTCTGAAAAAGCTCAGCATTAGTTTCATGGCAGGAGAGTCCGTCCGGCGGGTAACTGCGGCGCATTATGCCGCCCGAGTTGCACTATCACAATCGGCACTCGCTGCAGCTACCAGCGCATGCGGCGCAGCAGAAACGCTGCAACGGAAGCGACAATGATTGTGGGTATCAGAGCGACTACCGCCACGTTGATAGCCAGTAGCTGACCCAGCGCGTAGATGATTTGTGCACCGAGGTAAAACAGTATGCCCACCAGCGCGCCAATGCCCATGTTGGCTCCAAAGTTCTGGTTTCGGCGCGAGCCCAGGCTCGCGCTGATTGGAGTTGCGAGCAGCACCATCGCGCCGGTCGTCAGCGGAAGCAGCAACTTTTGCCAAAAGGCGCCCAGATAATAGGACCAGGGCTGACCATTGTCGTGAAGATAATGGCTGTACTGCCATAACACTGAAAGCGTCATGCTGTCGGGTGTCAGGCTGAGCGAGGGAAGCTCGGAGGCAGACCACATGCGCTCAACCTCTAACTCGGGTAGGGAACGGCTAACGAAGACTCCCTCTTCGAGAGCCTTCTCCCTGACATTTTTGAGCACCCAGCGCCG
The DNA here is from genome assembly GCA_043585095.1 of Cellvibrionales bacterium. Taxonomy (GTDB): domain Bacteria; phylum Pseudomonadota; class Gammaproteobacteria; order Pseudomonadales; family Halieaceae; genus JANQIO01. The sequence continues at coordinate 2,250,954 of CP121321.1, read as the reverse complement.
GCCTGAGAGAACTTCAGCACGGTTTGCGCGCAGTGATCTCAGCAGCCGGCCGTCCTCGTGGAAATCAAAAATTTCGATGGCCCCTGGCACGCCCCCCCGCGTCATGCTCCCCAGGTGAATGTAACGTCGCCCGCTGCGAGACCACACGCCGCCGTCGGGCAGGCGAATATCACCGCGGAAACGCAGGCTGTGGCGATGCTGTTCCGCGTACTGATGCAGACGTGGCGTGACGTACTCGAGACTCGCCCACAGCAGCAGCATGACCAACAGGGTAGGGAGTGCGATCGCAAGCAAAAGGCTGCGCCGCGAGACGCCTGCGCAGCAGATGATGGTGAGCTCGTTAAATCTATCCAGGTTCGCCAGGGCCAGTATGCTGCCCAGCAGCACAATGACCGGGGCCAGGGCGACCAACTGCTGAGGCAGCGTTAACAGCGTGTAATGGGCAACGGCGAGAGCGTCGTAGTCGAAGCGGGTGCGCTCCAGCTCAGTAATAAATGCGATCAGGCCGAACACCGCACCGACAACCAATAGCACCGTCAGCCAGCCGAGGGCAAGATTCGTGGCAACGTAGCGGCGCAATATCATGGTTTTGCCCTGGCCGAGCGGCGTCGCAGGCGTGGTGGGTTCATCAGTACCAACAGCAGCACTGCGGTGACCGCATGGGCTGACCACATTCCTGGAAACTGTGGTACTGAACCCTGCTCAATCCCGGTCCTTAACACAGCGGTGACGCTAAGCAATCCAATATAGATTCCGATGGCGACAAAAAAGCTGCGAAAGCGCGATTCCCTCGGCGCAGTGCGTCCCAGGGGAACGGCCACCAGCGCTAATAACAGCGTGGCGATGGGGGTGGTAATGCGCCACTGATACTCTGCGATATCTTTGGCATCGGTTGATTCTGCAAGTCTCAGGGTGGTTGCGGCCTTGCGTCGATAGCGCGCCTGCGCCTCGTCATTTTGAAGTTTTACGACCATGCGTTTGAAGTCAAGAGTGATGTCCTGGCGTTTTTTCTTGTCCAGCAGATAGTTGTGGCCGTCGTGGAATTCTGCGGTGAGCGCATTGGTTGGGTTCAAGGTCGGTAGTGCTGCGGTTTTAGCGACGATGACTTCTGTGCGCGCGTTTTTGACGTGGTTCTTGTACAGAAAAACATCTTTATGCAGGCCTTTTTCAAGGTCCAAATCCCGCGCAATGAAGGTGTAATCGCTGCCCTCCATGACGATGAATTCTCCCGATGCCATGCGCTTTAGATCGAAGCGGGCTGCGGCTTCAGCTTCCAGCCGATAACTTTCGCGATAGGCCCAGGGTCGGCCCAATGTGGAAATGATGCCGGTAATAACCGCGATGACCAGAGTGAGTTTGAACACGGCTTCGAGTATGCGCAGTCGACTGATGCCCGCTGCGTATAGCGCGTTCATTTCTGCGTCGCGGTAGAGACGACCGACCGCAGCCAGCACCGAAAAAAACAAAGCCGATGGCAACAGAACCTCAAGCGTCACTACCGTGTTAAGGCCGACCAGCTGAAACGCCGTGAGCATATCCAGCTTGCCCTGTGCCGCCAGGTTGAGCTGCAGCGCTGCAGAGTAGCCGATAAATACGAGTACCAGTAGGCTGAGGCCAGATATGAAGGGCCTGAGTATTTCCCGGCTGATGTAGCGATCGATGATCAAGGATTAAGTCTTTTTTGATGCCCGCTCGCATTGTACCGCAGCGCCGTCGCTTCTGGTCATTTCCCCGCGCTTGAAGCATAATTGCGCGCCTTTCAAGGTGACCCATCCAAGTCGTACTTTTAGCTATTAAAAAGTCGCGGGAGCCGGGTCGGTCGCCGCCCTAAGCTTGACGGGATGCAATCATGTTTAACCTGAGCGATGGCGTCAAAAAGGCGCTGATACTCATACCCACTGAACCACTGCCTGCAAAGACCCGGGTGCGCATCCGCAGGGAACGACTGGCGGCGTTGGAGTTGGACAAGGCGCATCGCGCACAGTTCCTGATCATCGGCCACCCTAAAAGTGGTAACACCTGGTTAAAGGCGATGATTTCTCGCCTGTACCAAATCCGCTATGACCTGCCAGAATCAAAGTTGATCAATACGGACGAGTTCGCACGCAAAATTCCTGAGATTCCTCGGCTTGCCGCGACAAACGGCGTTTATAGTTACGAAGGCGAGGTCGGTAAGCTGCTTGCCCATGATGCGCCTGACAACGCGCTGCGCCATAAGCCGGTCATGTTTTTAGCGCGGCATCCCATCGATATCGCCGTGTCCTGGTATCACCAGTTCACCAGGCGGCAGTCCAAAGCAAAACAGGAACTGATTAATCACTCGATTAACCGGCCCATTGATCGAAATACGATTGAAATGTGGGATTTTGTACGAGACTCGGATATCGGTCTGCAGTTTCTGATCGATTACCAGAATACATGGGCGCGTAACATTGAGTCGCTGCCCAACGGCCTGCTAGTGAAGTATGAAGAGCTGCGCGCCGAGCCGGTGCCAACACTGCATCGCATCGTGACGCACATGGGTGCAAGCTTTACTGAGCAGGAGGTTAAAGAGGCGGTGGAGTGGGGCTCTTTTGACAACCTTCGCAAGCTCGAAACCTCAGGCACCTTCAGTCAGGGTGGTATGAAGCTGGTCGATAAAAATGACCCCAGCACTTACAAGGTTCGGCGTGGCAAAGTGGGCGGTTATCGTGAAGACTTCTCGCCCGAGCAGGTCGCTGAGTTGGAAGCGCTGGTTCGCGCGAGCATACGGCCTGAATTGGGTTACTGCCGCGACGACGCATGACGCCGCGCACCTGGGTCATTCTTGGCGATAAACGCGGCGACAACGGCCAGGTTGAAGCCATAGTTGACGCACTAGCGTGGCCTGTAGAAAACAAGTACGTCCACATGCAGCCGCAATGGGTATTTGGTAAGCCGCGTTACCGGCCGTCTATAGATCACCTGGACCTCGACGGGTCTGACAAACTTGAGGCCCCTTGGCCCGAACTTATTATTACCGTGGGCCGACGCCCTTCGATGGTTGCCCTGTGGATTCGCAAGCAGTCAGGTAATCGCACGCGAATCGTACTGGTAGGGAAGCCCTCGGGACATATGCTGGACTTCTCTCTGGTCGTCGCCAGTGCCGAGAACCAAATGCCACCGCTGCACAACTTTCAAGCGACGCGCTTGCCGTTGATGCGCGTCGCGCCTGAGGCGGTTGCTGAAGAAGCGGCGCGCTGGGAGGGGCGCTTCGAGGGCTTGCCAAAGCCCTTAATAGCGATGCTGATAGGCGGCGAGACCAACCCCTTTGTCATGAATCGAAAGGTTGCTCGCAAGCTTGTCGAGATGGCCCGGTGGGTCATTGATGAACTGGACGGCACACCTTACATAACCACCAGCCGGCGCACGACGCAGGATGTTCTGGAGGTGTTGCGAAGTGAACTACCCGACGGCGCGGTCTACTTCGAATGGCAGCCTGACGCCGAAGATAATCCCTACCGCGCGTTGCTGGGCGCCGCTGACGGCTTTATTGTGACAGGCGACAGCGTCTCCATGATGGTGGAGGTGATTTATCTCGGCAAGCCGCTGGCGCTGTTTCCCCTGCCGGGAGGTGTGTTGGGTCGTCTCGACCAACTCCGCCGGTCTTTAGCACATTGGCTATTCCGGCCTAAGCTTGAGTGCCAGGCGGATCGCGTGCGTCACGCCGTCGCGAGGGGCGTCCACCACATCGATGTGTTCAAAATATTATCGGCCACTCGCGACTTCAGAGCGTTTCACAATATGCTGGTGGAAGAGGGCTTGGCGGTCTGGGCCGGGCAACCTTTTAAAGAAAAGAACGCTGAATTGCCCGACGACCTGGCGGTAGTGGTGAAGCGTATTGAAGCGCTTTTCCCTGACGCTCAAGGCTCAGAAAAGCGCTAGCGCATTCCGAGTACGTTTTTCATAAAATGCGTGCCAAATCGACTGACCCGCTGGGCAGCGACCGCCAGCGGACTCTGATCGAGATAGTTCAGCTGCACCATTCTTCTCTCCCCGACAAACTGGGTGTGCCCGTGCCAGGAGTGATCGGTGCGTCTGAACGCCAGCAGAGTGCCCCCTAGTGGCGGCACCTGCGCCGCGTAATCTTCGATGTTCTTCCCGGACCGCAGTAAGCGCAGCTGACCATCCTCATGATCCCACTCCTCGTTAAAGTAGACGAGAACGGTGATCACTTTGCTCCTATGATCGGTGTGTATGTTGCCGTCAGTGCGCTCACAGAACTTGCGCACCGTGACCGTCGTGGGCAAGGGGCTTAGCGCCATATCAAAGCGCTCGCCCAGGACCTCGGCCAGTTCGGTACCGCGAATCTCCTCCATTAACTGGGCAAAGGCAGGGCCGTAACTGAGGCCTTCCAGGGCGTGATTTGCGGCGCTATCGATGGCGGGGTAGTCGGCATTGATGCTCGCTAGCGTGGCGGGATCAATAAAATTCGGCACGACCATGTAGTCAAAGGGTTCGGTCTGCATTGATGCATTGCGAACGCTGTCTAAGTTGATCAAATTCATACGTGAATATTACGTGTTAGGGCGTTTTCCCGGCAAGCTGGGCGCGCGGTAATAGTGCGGCAAATGGAGATTTCCGGTATCATCCGCGGCCTTTCGAACCCGGAGTATCCCCCTCTGATGGCCGATAAGGCACGCGCCGCGGCGCGTATCCTGATAATGGCTCTGTGCTTCTGGCTGCCTGCGCAACAGCGCAAGCGCCTGGAGCGCTGGCTGCGTGGGCGCGAGGAATTTTTCAAGCTTCAGCGCAGTGATTGGGTGCTGATGAGTTGGGGTAAATCGGGACGCACCTGGCTCAGGGTTATGCTGTCTCGTGCCTATCAGCTAAAAGGCGGCCTGCCTTCTGATGAACTGCTCGATTTTGATAATTTTCGTCAGCAGGATGACGCGCTTCCGGCGGTCTTTTTTACCCACAATAACTATCTTCGTGACTACACCGGAAACTCCGAGTCAAAGGCGCATTTTAAAGGCAAGCGAATCGTCTTGTTGGTTCGAGACCCTCGTGACGTTGCGGTATCGCAGTTCTTCCAGTGGAAGTACCGGATGCGGCCCAACAAAAAGTTTATCAATGATTACCCGGCTCATGGCAGCGCTGTCGAACCCTGGGATTTTGTTCAGGACCCCGACGCTGGCGTGCCCCGCATTATCGATTACTTCAATGGCTGGGCGCAGGCGGTGCCAGAGCTAGTGGATGTGCTGGTGATACGATACGAAGACATGCGCGCGCGGCCGGCAGAGGTTCTGCGCAAAATTTTCGACTTCACCGGCGCTGATATCAGCGAACAGCAGATTGCGGAGGCCGTTGATTTCGCCGCCTACGACAATATGAAAAAGATGGAACAGGAACGCCATTTCAAAGGCTCTGGAGCACGGGTTAAGCCCGGTGATCAAGCGAATCCTCAGTCTTTCAAAGTGCGTAAGGCAAAAGTGGGCGGGTATCGGGACTATTTCACCGATGAGCAGTGCAAGCAATTAGACGACATGATGGCAGAGCTCGATCCGGTGTTTGGTTATGCTGCTTCCGTCGAGCACAGCGCCTCGTGAAGTTGGCAATACAAACCCTGCGGCAGGCCGCCCAGACCGCCAAAAAGAAGCTCTCGCGTCGCTGGTTGCATTGGCGCATGCGCGGGCAAGCCGAGGCCGATATCCTTGCTGCTGAAAGGCGTTTGCGTGGGGTCGAGCAGTTCGACAAGCTGCAGAAAGCGGATGTCGTTGTGGTATCGTTTGGTAAGAGTGGCCGCACCTGGTTGCGCGTAATGGTGTCACATCTATTTCGTGTGAAACACGACCTTCCGGAAAATGCGATTCTGGGTTTCGACAACTTCCACAACTTAAATGCTGACGTCCCCAAAGTCTTCTTCACCCACGACAACTACATCAAAGACTTTACCGGGGATTTTGCGTCCAAGGCGCCTTTCTACGGGAAGCGCGTGGTGCTGTTAGCGCGAGACCCGCGCGACGTCGCGGTGTCGCAGTTCTTTCAATGGAAATTTCGTATCAAGCCGTCCAAGGTGGCGATCAACAATTATCCGCCCCGTGGCTCGGACATCAGTTTGTTCGATTTTGTGACAGGCGACAACGGCGGCAGCATCCGCGCAGTTTGCGATTACCTGAATCTGTGGGCCGCCGAGGCCGACAAAGTACAAAGCTTCCATCTTCTTCGCTACGAGGATTTGCGCACGGCCCCTATCGAGGAGCTTCGCAAGCTGCTGGCTTTCATGCAGGTCGAGGCAAGTGACGCGCAGGTGGAAGCCGCTGTGGAATATTCGTCTTATGAAAACATGAAAAAAATGGAAAGCCGTCAACAGTTCCGCCTGGCGGGCGGACGCATGATGCCGCGAGATAAAGACAACCCGAATAGCTATAAGGTTCGCCGGGCAAAAGTAGGTGGCTATCGCGACTATTTTACCGATGAGGAAGTAGAGGCAATAGACGATCAGCTTGCTGCTCAGCTTGATCCACTTTTTGCTTACGCCCCTGCCGACTGATCCGGCCCGTGTAGTGCGACGACCATAGTGTTTTTACCGATAGTGAGCAAAGCGCCCATGCAGGTCGAGACCATCCCGCGATTACGTCCCAACTTTCGCATAGCAGCCCTGCTAGCCATGGCGTTGTCCGCATCGCTATGCGGTTGTACTGCGGTTGCGGTAACCGGAGCCGTGGTGGGTGTCGCGGCCAAGGTGGCGGTTGAAGTCGTGGAAGTGCCCTTCGAGGTGGCGGGCGGGGTTCACGATGCAATCACCGACGACTCGACTGAGGGTGATTCTGACCGGGATGTTGAAGAGCCGGGTGAGGACGCCGGTAATGGCAGCAGTGAGTGAGCCCGCAAGTTCAAATACAGCAGACGCAAGACCCACTGTAGCAAAAGAGCTTACAGTTTCTGTATCTGGTCACCTTCGCTGACGACACCATCTGATATCACTCTGGCATTGACGCCGCGCAGGTGCAGTTGCCTGCCCACGTCTGAGTTAACCCACTGAAGCGCGTCTTCTCCAAAACGGTGTTTGAACTTCAGGCAGCCCAAATGGGGCTGGTCGGTGATTTCTATCACTGCTGTTCCAAGTGATAGGCGCGTGCCGGCGGGCATATTGCTCTCGCTGAGATCCATGTCGATATACAGTTGATCCCCAGCCGTTGGCCAGTACGCTTTCGACCCCGCAATCAGAGCGGCAGCTCTGGCATTCATGATGTTGAGCTGCATGTCAGGATGTGCGCTTTTATCGGCTGTGCGAGGTGAGCCTCGATCCAGCCAATTGTCTCCAACAAGCCCTCTGCTGCTGCACAGCTCGGCTTTCGCCAGGACCTCACGCTGTTCCTCGGCGGGGCGGCGGACGATTAGCTCTACTGTTCCCGTGGAGGCAGGCGCAGCTCTCACATCATCCAGGCCACTTTGCAGATCATGCATGCTGCGATGTTCAGGAAGTTTCATGGAATGCCCTCAGCTTACTGGGGTTGTGCAGGTTTAGGCAGGCAGCAAGTCGAAGGCATCTTCTCGAAGGTGCCCCTGTCTGATTTCGTCCTGCAGCAGCCCTTCAGAGATTTCCCCGGACTCCAGGCACTCTTTAACCAGACCGAAGAAAAACGCTTCCTGCGCAGGGTCGGGGTGGGCGGCATAGGTGCCGGCGAATTTATAATCGCCAAACAGAGCACGCCGTGCCCGTCGGAACCAGTGTCGAGGCGGGAATAGTTGAAAGGTATCGGCGGGGCGATAGTCGATATGCAGGCCGGTCTTCCAAGGCTGCGTTTTTCGCTTCGTGTTGTGCAGCAGTTTGGTATTTTCGTTAAGCGTATCAAAGTGGTTCCACTCAGGCTCCAGCGCCCCGATAGTGCTGCTATCTTCCAGCTTGAGCGAAACCCAATCCATATAGTCGCGCTTTGCCGCCGGTTCGAACATCTCGCTAAAGTTCTGTTCAAACTGCCAGTGCTGCAGGCGGCTGCAGTCGAGCAACATCACGCTGGATGCCCAGGCACCCTTGCGACCCTTGCGGCCAGATTTAGGTCGGCAGAGAATTGCTTTGCCGCCCATGTCTCGATTCAACAACTCACTAACGTCTGCCAGTGCAAAAATATCCGGGTCCATTACCACTGCCCGGCCCTGATAGTGCATTAACTCGGGGGGTGCGAAGCGCAGTGGCGTAAATGACTGCAAATCGTTGTTTAGCCACGGCCGCATCTCACCATCGCGCCGATAGCGACGGCCCTCGTGATCTGCCATGCAGGGGAAGTCTTTGACTTCAATAAAGCGCACGTCAAACGCGTCCGGGTCTTGCGCGTTCTTGCGTAAAGAATGCCGGCTGACCAACGCGCCGAGCATTTGCTTCTGGTTGGTGTGAATAAATACCGTGGGCTTCAAGGCAACCTCAGGTTCCGCGTTCTGCATGGGTGGGATAGTCTAGCGCTATGCGCGAAAACGAGCCACATCTCTGGTGCCTGTTGGGGAAAAAGGCAGGTGACAATACACAGCTTCTGGCGCTAGCGGAGGCGGTGGGCTGGGGCTATGAAGCGAAGCAGATTGTCGCGCGCCGCTGGGAGCTTCTGCCTCATCTGGTTTTGGGGACGACTTTACTCGGGATAGACCGCAAGGCTTCCAGTGGTTTGGCGCCCCCCTGGCCGGACCTTGTGCTCACGGCAGGCCGTCGTAACGAGCCGGTCGCCAGGTGGATACAGCAACAATCCGGCGGCAGGACTCGTCTGGTGCACGTGGGGCGCCCCTGGGCGCCGCTGAAGTGCTGGGACATGGTGATTACCACGCCCCAGTACTTCCTGCCGGAACGTCCCAATGTTCATCACAACCGCCTGCCGCTCAACGATCTGGATGCAGCGACTTTGCTGTCTGCCGCAGCAAGTTTGCGCGACGTAACGGCGCACTTGCGACAGCCCTTGCTCACGCTGCTGGTAGGCGGAGACAGCGGTAAGTTCGTTTTCACGGAAGAGAAGGCGAGGCGCCTGGGGCGTTGGACAAACGATCTTGCAGCGCGAGCGGGTGGCAGTTTACTGATTACCGACAGCCCCAGAACACCGGCTGCTGCGATGGCGGCTTTAACAGCTGAGGTTGAGGTGCCGGCCCTTATTCATCGGTGGTCCTCGGGAGCCGACAATCCGTACCGCGGATTTTTAGGCCTTGGTGATGCGGTGATCGTCACCGGCGAATCCATGTCTATGTTGGGTGAGGCCACGGTAACGGGAAAGCCCCTGTTTGTTTTTGATATGGGTGATCCACCGGCGTCCGCGTGGCGGCTTGGCCACAGCTATCGCAGCAAGCCTTTGAGTCACCGCCTGGCTATGCGTCTGGCACCGCAGCGTATGCGCCGCGACGTCGGCAGAATTCAAAGCGTTCTGGTAGGAGAGGGCGGTGCTGAATGGCTGACGGCAGATGCCGTGCTGCCTTCCCCCGGAAGCGCAGCGCCGGCGCTGCGCGATGTCAGCCGCAGCGAGCTTCAGGCCAGTGCAGAGGCTGTCAGGCGGCTTGTGAAACCTGACTGAGCGGGTGTGCGGGTGCAGGAGGCAAGTCTGGTGTGCGCTCCAGTACCTCGAAGGCGTCGTGTCGCACGTGATTCTTTTCCATTTCTTCGCGGAGGAATTCCGCTGAAATGATGCCCTGGTTCAGGCACTCTTTAAGCAGACCAAAGAAAAAATCCTCCTGATTTTGATCAGGATGTTGCTTGTAGTTGCCCAAAAAGGCGTACTCTCCGAACAGCTTGCGCCGCGCACGCATGACCCAGGCGACGGGCGGAAACAGACGGAAACGCTCGGCGGGTCTCCAGTCGGTCGGCAGTCCGGTTTTCCAAGGCTGCGTCTTGCGGCGCGTCGTGTGCAGCATACGTGTTTCGGTGGTGAACTTGTCGAAATCGTTCCACTCGGCCTCAAAGAAATCGATAGATTCCCGATCCTCTTCTTTCAGGCAGATCCATGGCTGGTAGTCCTGGGTGAACTCAAACATCGCCCGAAATTTGGCTTCCGCATCCCAGTGGGTAAGCTTGGCGCAATCCAATAACATCACGCTCGAGGCCATGCAGCGGTCTACCAAACCCTTAGGGCCTGAACGCATGCGACACATTATGGCTTTGCCGTGCATGTCTCGTGTGAGCAGCTCCCAGATATCGGCGGCTGCGAAGATGTCGGGATCCATCACCACTGCGCGGCCTTCATAGCCCATCAGGGCGGGTGGCATAAAGCGGGTGGGGGTGAACGACTGCAGGTCGTCGTTGAGCCACTCTCGTTTGACGCCATCTCGCAAATACTCCTGGCCTTCGTATTCATCGAAAAAGCCGTAGTCGCGAGTGTCCATAATATGGACGTCGAACTTGTCGTTGTTCTGGGAAAAACGGCGCAGCGCATATTCGGCGACTTTCGCGCCGGTGACCTGCTTGTGGTTAGTCTGGATAAATACGCTGGCTTTCATGGCGTTGTACTAAGGCCTTCAACGGTTGAACTAAACATGTCCAAAAAGTTTTGATGTCCTGAAGGACATGGGTTGGACCCAATTGTGTGCACTGCTCTGACAAGGACTGTTCGCTCGAGCCACGCCTGTTCTCAACGGCGTGCTTGCCCAGTAGCAGGCATTTGTGGAGCCCGATAACTAGCACGCAACTATAAATCAAAGCGCTATGATTGGCTATGTAGTGACAGCTGGGACTACCGTGAATAGTAGTTGATATTGCGCCCGGTCAGGGCCGCATAGTTGACCCCGAAGGCCTTCGCGATGCGGTACAGGTTGTGCATCAACATGCCGCGAGAAAATATCGAAAAGGGAAGTAAAAACAAAGAGATAAGTAGCTTGCTCATCGATCCACCTACCAGCTTGAGCACTCGTGAGTTGGTGCCGTGAGAACGTGCCATGCCCACTTGCGAGCAGCCGTTTTTGAAACCGCGGCGCACCAGGCCGCGTGCGGTGTAGCGATCAGGTTCGTGATTGCGGTGAATAACAGACATGTCCGCCGACGTGAGTTTCGCGCCCAGGCTGTGGGCCCGGATAAAAAAGTCTTTGTCTTCGCCGCCGCTATAGCGGAACGTGTGGTCGAACACTGGACCGGTGGTGGCAACACGCTCGAGGATGTCGCGTCCCACCAGGGCGTTGCAGGTTGAGGCGCAGCCGGGTAATCCGTAGCGGCCCCCTTTGTTCTCGTGCTTGGCCTTGACCGGTGAACGAAAAATGCCGGACTCTCTGGCCCATTGTGGCATGAGATTGTCTAGCACCCAGGTGCCGAAAACCATGTCTGCTCCGGTCACTGCTTGTCTGTCCAATAGCTGGATGAGCCAGTCTGATTGCGGTTGGTCATCGTCGTCAATAAACGCTACGAAGTCGGCGTCGCGCTGCATTGCCACTTCTACGGCTTTGTTGCGCGCGAAGGTAATGCCCGACTGTTTTTCGACTACGTAGTGGAGACCAATCGGCAGCCTTGGCGCTGCTCGCTCGCAGATGGCCGCGGTTTCCCGGTTGGGATTGTTGTCAATGACGATCAACTCAACGGCGTCAGGGTTATAGCCGCTTAGATCGATGTCCTGAAGAGCAACCAGAAGTCGCATTAAGCCCTGGGAGCGGCTGTGGGTGCAGACGCAGATAGCGACCTTGAGATCGACGATAGTGCTTACAGTCATAGCTGATTATTTGAATACGCCGCGCTGGTAAAGGCCCCAAAAGAATCCCCAAAGGTAGAGCAGGGGGCGCTTCCGCACACGGTCAGGTATTTCTATCTCCTGACCGGAATGCCGTTCCAGCTTCCATGCGATGTAATCCAGTCCCCCTTCAAAGGTAAACAGCGCTTTAACCAGCCGCAGTATTGAGAGCATTTTGCCCTGTAGCTTTCTAACCAGCCACACAGGCTTCGCCATCCGGCGCTTCAGTAGCGGCACTTTGCTTTTATAGCCCTCATCATACACGTCAAACGGAAAGCTGAGCGACCCGCTGTGGCGACGGCTCGCTTCAGCGTAATAATCCGCGGCAGAGTCTACCAACTCTGTCGCGCGGCCGCTGCGCTCGGTGCGCAGCTCAGTATCGTAGCTCAGCCCCAGAGCCTGTTCCCATAATGCCTTCAGGCTGCCGGTCGCCGGCAGCGCCGGCAGGCAGCGTTCCAGCAGCGTGGCGGAGGCATTGCTGAGCGATTCATCGATGGTCTCTAGGACCATTGCGTCCCGCGACCAGGCCACCAGCGTTGGCTGTGCAAAGCGTCCCCAGATATAGCTTTGAAACCAGGCGCGGCTGCAACCGCGGCTAAAATCATCTACAGAGATAACGGTAACCTTGCTGCGCAGCACCTGCCCAGCCTGTTCACACTCCGCGTAGAAAACATTCGGTGGTAGCAGCCAATTCGCCAGCCGCAGCCAGCGGCCTTGATAAGCGCTGCGGTAGTCCCTGCACAGCAGGTACACATCCAGCAAGCCATCAAAAATATCCCCACTGCGCAGACATGAGCCGTACACCAAAACACCCTCAATGGCATCGTGGTGGCGCTCGCGTAGCTGAGCTATCAGGGCTTTCAGCGCAGGTGCTTCCTGCACGGCCGCGTGCTGATTGACGGGCTGTGGCGTCACGGTGCGAGAAACTCCAGAGTTGGTGTCGCTGATACCGTGACCTGGCCGTCCACTTCGTGAATTTCGCCATCGAGATTGATCTTTCCACGCATGGTGAAGGCAACGCTGTCGGCGTTGTGGCTGTGGTATCCCTGCTCGGGTGTCGCGTTGGCGCCTGGTTTACCGCGCGCGATTTGAATAAAAGTGCGGAGAAAGCGGCTGCAACCCTGGTCCATTACGGTTAGGCGCAGCGCGCCCGTTTCTGTGCCCCAAAAAGGGCGCATGCCAAACGCCAGCCTGTGTAGTGTGCTCAAGGCCAGTATAAGCGCGTCGTGCTGTTGCGGTGTGTCGTGGTTTATCTGCAACTCCATGGGTTGGTGCCCGGTGAAGCGTGGGTCACCGCGCACCACGCCCCATACGGTACGCAGGGTGCCAAGCGCCAGGCTGAAATCGTCGCGCAGGCCGCGTGCGTGGATCTCTTTATGTGCGTAATCGGTGCCTTTGATTACCGCTCCAGCGCCCAGGAACATGCCGTGGGTCACACTGCCGCATGGCAGCTTAACCGCCATAATAGCGCGCTGATGATGGACGCCATGCCAATCGCCGCTGTCGCAGCGGCTGCAGAAGCGCTCTATCGCGCTCTGTAATGATCCCCGCATGCCGACGTCGCCGGCATTCATATTCGCCGTGCCGCCGGGTAATACAACGATCGCGGGCGGAGCTGGAAAGTCCCTCCGGGCCAGCAGGGCGCCCAGAATGGCGGACACCGTGCCGTCGCCACCGTTTATGCCGAGAATACGCACATTGGCCTGAGCGAGTTCGGCCAATGCGGCATCAATATCCGCTGCACTTCGTGTAACGATGTGTCTTACCGGACTCGCGGCTATCCTCTCGTTCAAAGTCGGAAACAAATCGCGGTTATGCCCGCTGCTGGGGTTGCTGATAAGCCCCACTGCTTGATCATCCGCGAGCATCATTGAGCCTGCGCTGGTATGTCAGGCCGTGGGCTCGCGCTTTGAAGCTTCAGGCGTACCTGGCCGATGCGCGGGGCGCGACCACGCAATTCCAGCGGCAGCCCACTTTGGCGGTCAAACGCGATCAGGATCACCCCTGACAGGCCCAGTAAGCTAAAGTCAGGCTTGTCGCTTAGCGGTGCCAATGCGACGGCTGATAGCCGGACCAGATTCACCTCACGGTACCCGGCTTGTTTGTTCTGTCCATGCGCGGCAAGCAAGGTGTTTTTGGCAAGCTCTTCACTGACTTCGACAAGGTCTTCACCCGCGGGCGTGGCTGTCACACGATAGAAATTGAGATCGGTATTTACATCGAATGTGACTTGCCTGGGAACGTTCGCCAGAGCGAGCAGAAGATGTGAGTCGGTGACCTGGGCTGAATCCGTGGGCAGGCTCAAGCTGCGTTCACTGGTCTGCTCCCACGTGCCGTTCCCGTTGAGTTCCAGCCGCTCCCGTGTGAGCTCTGACGCGCTGTAAAGCCAGCGCTTGCGGCGTTGATCCCGCCCCTTGCTGAAGCGCTTGCGCTCTAACAAGGCGCCCCCATCAGTGGTGCGCAGGATGATCTCCTCGCGGCTATCGGCAACGCTGCTGTTAATCGTCATGCACCATTCAGTTTGCCCCGGTGCGCAGAGATCCAGTGCCAGATTCGAGCGAGCCGTGGTGAAGAAGCTGCGCTGCTCAAACGAGAGCGTTGACCAGTTGGGCAGTTCGTGCCGTTTCGACGGGCTGACATGCTCGTCACCGTGGACCTGCAGCGGGCAGAGCACATTGGAGAGCGCGAACCACAGCAGCACCCACAGGCGAGAGAAGGGAAACCTGGGGCGGATCGCGAGCGCCATCAGGATGTATCCCGCGCAACGGGTGCCGTGTCTGGAGTCTGTGCTGACGCGGCGTGCGTTGGGTACACCGCAGCGATTAATGCCAACGGTAGCCAGAAAAACAGCCATAGCTCCTTCGGGTGCACCAGCAATCGATCAAAGTCCATAAAAATAGCGGTCATGGAATATAAGAGTAACGCAATATACAGACGTTCCCCGCTGTTTCGAAAAATACGCCAGCTCCATGCCAAGGCTGTTAAGACTATACCTGCGAGCAGCAACAGGGCCGGGATGCCGCCGTCCCGTAGGCTGGCGAGGTAGCCGTTATGGGCATGATCGAACCGACGCTGGTAGGCAAAAACCTCGGGGTTGAGCAGGTAGCCGTGGCCTAATAACCAGGCGCCATCCATATCGGTGATCACCTGTTTCCAGATGCCGGGTCGAAAGGAGAAGTTTTGTACCCGGTGCCACCAGGTTTCAGGGTTGCTCGCTACCAGTGTAAAGCTGGCCGCGACGCCTGCAGCCAATGCGGGCAGCGCACGTTTGCCGAACACCGCGGCCAAGGCGACACAGCAGGCGATTAGGGCGGTGCGGGACTGGGTGAGCAGTACCAGAGCCGACAGTAGTATGGCAACGAGCACCAATGCCTGGCGGCGTCTCCCGGGGGGTTCAGTTTGCCAAAGCCGTGCGGTCACGATCAGCAGAAGGCCATAAGCTGCGCCCCCTTTGTTTTGGTGATGCATGACGCCCAAGGGTTTGAGGCGGGCATCGGGAAAGGGATGCTGTAAATAGAACGCCACCATGGACACCGTTGCCGCAGCCGCCGCAACGAACAGTAGCCGGGTGGTCAGCCCGGGGAGCTGCGGCGCATAAAACCGCCACATCAGACCGGTAGCGAGCACAAAGCTGATTAGGCTGGCATTGACCCAAAGCTGCCAGCCAGCAGCGGCTAGCTCAAAGTCCGCGGTCCACAGGAGGCTGAGGCTCATCCAGGCGGTGTAAGCGAGTATCCACAGCAGTAGGCTGTTGCGCCTTGCCAGGGCGAGACTATCCCGCCATAAAAACACTAGAACGGGCACCACGCAGAGGTAGTAAAGGCGCCGATGCCCTGAGGCCATCGGCAGCAAGAAATAACCCAGCATAAACAGGCCGTATACGTAGAGCAGGCCGCGCTCGCGCGCGAAGCCCGTTATCCGGCTGATTTCCATAAAGATCAATAACTTGAACGTTGGCGAAAGGCGGCAAAAATACCACACAATCTTGAGAATGGCCCCCGCTTACTATACGCTGCGCGCTTTTCAACCTGCCCGGTTCCCGGGGATATCGCATGCATGCAGTTATCAAGCGACTGATCAAGTGGCTGGTTCGTCTCACCTGTAAGTTCCTCCCGGAAGCCAAAGCGCATGATTTGGAACGCTGGCGCCGTGGGCGAGAGGAGTACTGGAAATACCGCCAGTGCGACTACATTTTTGCCTCTTACGGCAAAAGTGGCAGGACATGGGTGCGCGTTATGATCTCGCGTTACTACCAGCTGCAATACAAGCTGCCCGACAACATTCTGATGGGGTTTGATAACTTTACCCGGATGAATCGTGATATTCCCAAGATCTTCTTCACCCACGATAATTATTTGCGGCAGTTCACTGGCAATGTGGATTCTAAGCAGGACTTCTATCACAAGAAAACAGTGCTGTTGGTGCGTAAGCCTCAGGACGTTGCCGTGTCGCAGTTCTTCCAATGGAAATACCGCATGCGCCCGGACAAGAAGGCGATGAACAACTATCCGGAACACGACGCCGATATTTCGGTCTACGACTTTGTGAAGCACGAGGGCAAAGGCCTAAATCACATCATCGATTTCATGAATGCCTGGGCAAGCGAGCTCGACAAAATCGATGATTTACTCATCGTTCGCTATGAAGATTTGCGCACCCAGCCGGAAACTGAGATGGGACGCGTCGTGGATTTCCTGGGGATGCAGCCAAATCAGGCTTATCTCGAGGACATGGCTGAATTTGCCTCCGTAGAAAACCTTCGCAAGAAGGAGCAGGAAAACTATTTTTGGCGTAGCGGCAGCAGGGTGCAGGCTAAAGACGTTAACGACCCCAATACGTTTAAAGTTCGCAAGGCCAAAGTAGGCGGATACCGAGACTACTTTGACGATGCCCAGGTAGCCGAGTTGGATGCCATAGTAGATGCTCGTCTGCTGCCGGTATTTGGCTATACCCGCGCCGAGCAGGGCGCGTCGGCAGAGTAGCGAGCAGGGAGTAGACTGTTGAGCATGGAAAAGTGCGTTTTCATTCATACCAATGAACGCCAGTGGCTGGGTGCCCTGGTGTCGGCCTACTCCTATAAGCGAAATTCTGCGAAGCCCGAAGCCTTCGACGTGAAATTCATCCACACCAGAGACTTTGATTTCTTGCGGCGCAGGGAGGGCGAGACCTTTCTTCGTGGCGGTACTACGCGTGTTTGGACCATGGACGATTTGCAGTCCTTCACGCCGCTGCGGTTTATGCCTCCCAGCTTGATGGGTTATCAGGGGCGCGCCGTTGTCACCGACCCGGATGTGTTTGCGGTTGGCGACATTAATGAACTTTTAGATCGCGACATGGAAGGCTGCGCCGTCATGGGTCGGCACCGTTCCAGCAAAGACGGCAAGGCCGCTCAGGTCGCGACCAGCGTCATGCTGTTGGACTGTGCTGCACTGACGCATTGGGATGTAGAGGCTGATTTTGATGCGCTGTTTCGCTTCGAAAAAGATTATAAAGAGTGGATAGTGCTGGCCTATGAAGATCCGGCGCGCATCGGCTTTTTTGAGCCGTGCTGGAACGACTTTGACAAGCTCGATGCAGACACCCGGCTGTTGCACAATACCAAGCGTCGCACGCAGCCTTGGAAGACCGGCTTGCCAGTGGACTACACTCCGGCTGACAAGTTCAAGAATCGGCCTGTTCTGCGTGGACTGAATCGCCTGAGGGCCCGATTGTTCGGTGAATACGGATTGCTGGGCCACTACCACAGTCACCCCGACCCTCAGCAGGAAGCGCTATTTTTTGGGCTGCTGCAGGAATGTTTGGACCAGGGCGTTGTGTCCGAGGATCTGGTGAGAGAAGAAATGGCGCGCAATCATGTGCGTCACGATGCATTTGAAGTGTTGGCTAGAACGCCTGGGTTGGCCGCACCCGCGGCGCAAGCAGCGTGATAGGAACCCTGGGAGTCTAAGGCGTGCATTACCTCGATATCGAAAAGCTGAAGAGTCTGGGCCGTGAAGAGTTTATGGCCACCTCACCATATCCCTTTTACAACCCCTACGGCCTGCTAACCGAGCAAGGATTCGAAGATCTGCTGCACAATATGCCGCCGCTGTCGTCCTTTGGTGAAATCTTCGGCAAGGAGCGCCGAGCGGGCCAGATGCCCCATGACCGCTATTCGCTGGAGTACGCACCGGGTATGGACGTTCCTGCGCCCTGGCAGGAGTTCATCGCTGAGCTTTGTAGCGACGATTATCGAGGTGAGATAGAGCGACTGCTTGGTGCGAGACGCGCGGAATTCAGGTTTCATTGGCATTACACGCCGTCGGGCTGTTCGGTATCGCCTCACTGCGATGCCCGCCGTGAGCATGGTTCGCATTTGTTCTATTTCAACTCTACCGAGGATTGGCAGGCTGAGTGGGGCGGTTCTACGCTGGTGTTGGATGATGGTGGGCGGTTGGATTACAACTCTGCGCCGGACCTTGAGGCTTTTGATGGCGTGCACGAAATGGACACGCTGGGCAACTACAGTGCGCTGATGCTGCGCACCGACCACGCCTGGCATGCCGTGCGACCCATAGAGTGCCCCGAAGATAGCCTGCGCCGTGTTTTCATCGTCGTAGTCAACCCGGACTCTCTGTTCTGGAAGGTGCGAGACCGGATTGTCGGCAAGTCTATCCAACGCTTCTGAAGCCACTCCCGCAGCCGATCAGGCCCATCTTTGGGTCACCACGCTGGAGGATGTGCAGCGCTTCGACCCCAGCGTACTGAGCACAGAGGAAGCGGGACGCTACCGCAACCGTCCTGAAGCGGCCCTGGGGCGCATCTGGCTGCGTCATGTACTGTCCGCTTACGCACCACTTCCCGGGCAGTCGAAAACGGATAAGCAGGTCGCCAGCGACGGGAGCATACTGCCTGCGAGCTGGCGGTTTGAGACGCTGGAGCATGGCAAACCCCTGCTCGTTGACACAGTGCTGCACTTCAATATCAGCCACTCAGGCGAGTGGTTAGCGCTAGTCATCAGTTCGGAAGCCGAGGTTGGCGTCGATATCCAATGCCACGAATCGCATCGCGATATCGCTCGACTGGCAAAGCGTTATTTTAGTGAGTTGGAAAATCAGCGCCTCGCAGAGTTAGATGGCGCCGATGCACGAGCCTATTTTTATCATCTATGGGCCTTGAAGGAAGCCTGGGCGAAAGCCCGGGGTGCGGCGCTTCCGACGGCCCTGAACAGCGCGGCTTTCTCGGTCGGAGCTTCTCGCGATTCGTCTATTGGCCCCTGTATAGACTGCGAGCTCGATGAAGCGGCGGCGGAGGGTTTCTGGTTGTACGCACATCAGTGCGCAAGCCTCGCTGTTTGCGTGCGTCGCAGCGCCGTCACCCTCATGCCCAGATCAGTGCCGAGAGGGGAAGCAGCGGAGCGGAGCCCGGTATCGGCATCACTGCCTTTGGTCGCTCGCTCACAGGCCGCGGGGCCGGGAGATTGGGGCTAGAATCGTCCCAGAGAAATGCCTTGAAAACGCCTCGTCTGCTATGTAAACTTCGCGCTCTTAAATTTAGACGTCCCACAGGGGCAATAATCAATGAAAACGTTTAGCGCAAAAGCCGAATCCGTGCACCATGACTGGTTTGTTGTGGATGCAGCAGAGAAGACGCTGGGACGTCTCGCCAGCGAGATTGCTCACCGCCTGCGTGGCAAGCACAAGCCTGAGTACACTCCTCACGTTGATACCGGTGATTACATCGTCGTTATCAACGCGGAGAAAATTAAGGTAACCGGTGCCAAGACCACCGACAAAATGTACCACCGTCATACCGGCTACCCCGGTGGTCTCAAGAGCATGTCCTTTGAACAATTGATCGAGAAGGCGCCAGAGCGTGTCATTCAGGGCGCTGTTAAAGGCATGCTGCCGCGTAACCCGTTGGGTCGTGCCATGTTCAAAAAGTTGAAGGTTTACGCAGGTGCGGAGCACCCGCATACGGCTCAGCAGCCTCAGGCACTCAATATTTAGCTGCTGAATACGTCGTTCACAGCGCAGAATTTGCAAGGTTAATACTATGGCAGCAACTCAGTACTACGGCACCGGTCGACGCAAAACGTCCACAGCCCGTGTCTTCATCAAAAACGGTGGCGGGCAAATTACCGTTAATAGCAAGCCGCTTGACCAGTATTTCGGTCGCGAAGTCGCGCGCATGATTGTGCGCCAGCCCCTGCAGCTTACCGAGACCGAAGAAAAGTTCGATATCAACGTAACCGTCGCCGGCGGTGGCAGTTTCGGCCAGGCCGGAGCGATCCGTCACGGCATCACCCGTGCACTGATGGATTACGACGAGTCATTGCGGCCCACGTTGCGCAGCGCAGGTTTTGTTACTCGTGATGCGCGTGAAGTAGAGCGCAAGAAAGTGGGTCTGCGAAAAGCACGCAAGCGCCCACAGTTCTCGAAGCGCTAGGGTCTGCGACCCAACTCCAAACACGCCCGGAGCCGCCAGCGGTTACCGGGCGTTTTTTTATCTACTTTGAGCCGGGCACATCCATTAGAGCGCGCATAGCGTAAGGTTCTCAGGGCAAGGTGCAAGCGAACATGACTGCGCCACGCTATAAGGCCTCTTCTGCTTGAAGCAGATAGTTGCAACAGATAGTTGAATCAGGGTCTTTTTGGTCCGATAAGCCTCGACAGAAATGCCTGATATTTCTTGTACTTAGATGCTTTTTCTTGTCACACGAGAGCAAAGTCATTACCATTTGCAGCGGTTTAAATTTACCTTTCCTGCCTATCATTGGCGTCATGGCGCGATATCCGGGCGCAAGATACTTTTCACGACAATGATCGCAGCACGAAGTGCGAGCGGGATAGATGCGAGTTATGGGAGAGCAACATGAGCAGTGACACAGTGAATGCCGGTCGTCGCCGGTTCCTCACGGCGGCAACTAGCGCAGTAGGCGCAGCTGGCGTAGTGGGTGTCGCGGTACCTTTCGTAGGGTCCTGGAACCCGAGCGCCAAGGCTAAGGCCGCCGGCGCTCCGGTCAAGGCGGATATCGGCAAGATAGAGCCGGGCCAAATGATTGTTGTGGAATGGCGCGGCAAGCCTGTCTACGTGCTGCGTCGTACGGAAGAACAGCTTGCAGACCTGGACCAGTTGGACTCCAAGTTAAAAGACCCAGACTCCAGCATTTCCAAGCAGCCTTCCTATATTGAAGGCAGAGCGCGCGCCATCAATCCTGAAATCATGGTATTCGTGGGGCTCTGCACGCACCTGGGTTGTGCACCGAAGTTTCGGCCAGAAGTTGGTGCGTCCGATTTGGGTGGCGACGAATGGCTGGGCGGGTTCTTCTGTCCCTGCCACGGTTCCAAATTTGACCTGGCTGGCCGGGTTTATAACGGTGTTCCGGCTTCCACCAATTTGGAAGTACCCCCCTATATGTTTGAAGGTGAGACAACGCTGATTATCGGTAAAGACATGGAGGTTGCGTAAATGAATAACGCGCTTGTTGGTTTGCGTGATTGGGTAGACGAGCGTCTGCCTATCGTCAAGGCGTGGAATACCCACATGGGAGAGTACTACGCTCCCAAGAACCTGAACTTCTGGTACTACTTCGGCGTCTTTTCATTTTTGGTATTGGCGAATCAGCTTCTGACCGGTATCTGGCTTACGATGAACTACACGGCCAGTGCCGAAGACGCTTTTGCGTCCGTTGAGTACATCATGCGCGATGTCGATTTCGGCTGGCTTTTGCGCTATATGCACAGCACCGGCGCATCTGCTTTCTTCGTCGTCGTCTACCTTCATATGTTCCGTGCGCTGTTGTATGGATCATATAAGAAGCCACGCGAGTTAATCTGGCTGTTCGGCATGTTGATTTTTGTTGTGCTGATGGCGGAAGCCTTTGTTGGCTACGTTCTGCCATGGGGACAAATGTCCTACTGGGGCGCGCAGGTCATCATCTCGCTCTTTGGCGCGATTCCCGTCGTCGGTGAAGACATCGTGACCTGGATTCGCGGTGACTACCTGATATCGGGTATTACGCTAAACCGCTTTTTCGCACTGCACGTTGTCGCGCTGCCTATCGTATTGCTCGCACTGGTAGTGATGCATATTCTCGCCCTCCACACGGTGGGGTCCAACAACCCGGACGGGGTTGAGATCAAGAAGCACAAAAATGAAGACGGTGTCCCTGTGGACGGGATTCAATTCCACCCGTACTACACCGTGCACGATCTGCAGGCGATCGGTGTGTTCCTCTTTATCTTCTGTGCGGTGATGTTTTTCATGCCGGAGATGGGCGGTTATTTCCTTGAGTATGCGAACTTCGAAGAAGCGGACTCCCTGAAGACACCTGCGCACATTGCGCCGGTTTGGTACTTCACGCCGTTTTATTCCGTGTTACGTGCGGTACCTGACAAGTTTTGGGGCTTTATGGCGTTTGCTGCATCGGTCGCGATCCCCTTCCTACTGCCCTGGCTGGATCGCAGCCCGGTGCGCTCATGGCGGTATCGCGGCAACATGACCAAGGTAATGCTGGTGGTCTTTGTCGCCTCATTCCTGATCCTGGGTGTATTGGGCGTCTGGTCACCCACACCTGCCAGAACGCTGTTAGCGCAGATCTGTTCAATTTTATACTTTGGCTTCTTCCTGGGCATGCCAATCTGGACCAGCATGGAATCAACCAAGCCGGTGCCGGAGCGTGTGACCATGGATGGTGGCATGGGTCCCCTCGGCGTGTTGGCTGGTTTAGCCATTATTGCCGCACTGACCGTCCTGCCCTTGAAAGCAGTTGCGGCCGGTGGACCTGGCATGGCTCTGGATCATATGGATCCTGATCTGACCGACACCTCTTCGCTGCAGCATGGCGCCGGACTTTATATGAGTTATTGCTCCGGCTGTCATTCCCTCAAGTACTCGCGCTATCAGCGTGTCGCAGATGATCTGGGTATACCCAAGGATCTGGCTGAGGAATACCTGGTATTGGATCGCGATCATAAAATCGGTTCGTTGATGACCAATTCAATGACCGATGAGCTGGGAAAGCAGTGGTTTGGTGCGGTGCCGCCGGACCTCACGTTAATCGCACGCGCTCGCACACCAAGCTATCTGTACACCTATCTCAGGACCTTCTACGAAGACCCCAGTCGTCCCATGGGAGTGAATAACAAGGTCTACCCCAACGTGGGTATGCCGCACGCGCTGATTGAGTTACAAGGCGTGCAGGCTTGTGCGCAGGGCCCTGTGAAGGGCGAGGCTAAAGTGGACCCTCTGACGAATGAGCCAATCCTCAACGATCCCTGCGGCAGCTTCAAGCTGGTAGAAGAAGGTTCTATGTCGCCGGAAGAGTTTGATGATGCCGTGTATGATCTGGTTAACTTTCTATCTTACGTCGCCGAGCCTGTGAAGCTGCAGCGGCAACGTATTGGCGTATACGCGCTGCTCTTTATTGCAGTCTTCTTTGTGTTCGCCTCATTATTGAGTCGTGAATACTGGAAAGACGTGCACTGAGTTTTGTGAGTTGGTTGCATCGTTAGAGCGCAGGCGTTTCAACAAGAACATTTAAAAATACTTTTAGGGGAATTCCATGAGTGCGGTGGCCAAGCGGTCTTCAATGACCTTTTTCTCGGATAATCAGAGTCACTACAGTCATCGGGTACGTATTGTCCTGGCGGAAAAGGGTGTCACGGTAGATGTGGTTGAGTGCGATGGTGCGCACCCGCCCGAAGAGCTGGCAGAACTGAACCCTTACAATACTCTACCGACCCTGGTAGATCGTGACCTGGTGCTCTATGAGTCGAAGGTCATGATGGAATATCTCGACGAGCGCTTTCCGCACCCGCCGTTGTTGCCTGTCTATCCGGTTGCCCGCGCAGAAAGTCGTTTGTTTATCCACCGCATAGAGAAAGACTGGTGTGCGCTGGTGGATCAGATTCAAAACACCCGCTCTGACAACGTGGTAGAAAAATGCACCAAGGAGCTGCGCGAAGGCCTTATGGGCGTAGCGCCGATCTTTGGAGAGATGCCATTCTTCATGAATGAGGAGTTTACGCTGGTGGATTGCTGTCTCGCCCCGTTACTGTGGCGACTGCCCACGTTGGGCATAGAGTTTCGCTCCAGCAAGCAAACCAAACCGTTGCTGGAGTATATGGATCGCCTGTTCAGCCGCGAGTCCTTCCAGGCTAGCCTGACGGAAGCCGAACGGGAAATGCGCCTGTAGATCTGCAGCGCACTTCGCCGGTCCCTCATATGAGCATGTCCCCCAGTCGCCCTTACGTCATGCGTGCCCTCTATGAGTGGATCATTGACAACGACTGCACGCCGTACATTCTCGTAGATGCCGAACAGCAAGATGTGCAAGTGCCGCAGCAATATGTGAAGGACGGCCAGATCGTACTGAACGTCTCACCCTCAGCCGTTATAGAACTCGAAATCGATAACGATGCGGTCAGTTTCAACGGCCGCTTCGGTGGTGTGCCGGTAGATGTTTTTGTGCCGATGTATGCAGTAATGGGAATCTATGCACGCGAGAACGGGCAGGGGATGGTGTTCGATGGAGAGGATGTGCCACCCCCAGAGCCACCGGAGACGCCACCGTCAGACGGTGGTGGCGGCAGTGGCGGGCAGGAAGGGCAGCGACCCTCTGGATCCGGTGACAAGCGACCCTCTTTGAAGGTGGTGAAGTGAGGAGCCTGCGGCAGCTACGATGTGAGCGATGTGCGTTTGCTTATACCGCTTTCCTGGCCGGCGACTGTGCGGCGTTTTGAGTCAGTCTGTTTTAGTTCGTCAGTCTATCAGCTCAAATATTTGCACGACCTTTTGAACGCCGCTCTTGGAACGGGCTACGGCCACGATCCGCTCTGCTTCGGCTCTTGACACCATGCCCATCAGGTAGACCACGCCGTTCTGCGTAACCACTTTGACCCTACCACCTTGAATATCATCCGCAGCTAATAGCGCGGTTTTGACCTTAGTGGTCAGCCAGGTGTCACTCGATCGCACCAGGGCTGTCGTGTTGCCAGCGATTTCGAGCTCGTTATAGATCCGTCGCACCCCTCGAATTTTGCGAACCACATCAGAGGCCATGGACTTCAGTTCTTCATTAGGCACTTGCCCGGTAATCAAAACATAGCCGTTGTAACTTGTGACGTTGACGTGAGCGTCGTCAAAACGCTCATCCCAGGCACCGATATTGACTCGGCTTTTTGTCTCAATGGCCTCGTCCTCGACTTGTGCGCCCGCAGTTCGCTCGCCGGGGTCATCCTCAATCGCTGGCGCATCCACCGCCGCAAGGAAGCTACCGCAGGCAGTCAGTGACAAAGTGAGTAAAATTAAAGCGAGTGTTTTCATTCGGCGTATATCCCAAACAGTGCCTGGTCTATTAGTTTACAGAGGCAGTGAACAATCATGGTTTGTAACTCTATGATCCTCGGACCGCTGGAAGAGTTCACATAAATTTCAGAGTCGTCGGCGGAAATTAGGCTGGATACGTCGGTGCAATCACCGCCGCTGAGCAAAACCACAAGCATCTCGCGCTCATGAGCTGCACGTATAGCCTGTATTAGACTGGCATTGCTGGCGCTGGCCGCAACCGCCAGAAGCACGTCGCCAGGCTGCCCCAGGGCTCGTATCTGACGGGAAAACAGGTCATTGCTGCCTCCCGCACTGAGCGCTGAAAGCGTTGCGCCGTCGGCGCTAAGGCTGATGGCCGGCAGCGCGGGGCGCTCAGTTTCAAAACGGTGCAAGAGCGCGATGCTGAATAGCTGCGCTACCGCGGCACCAGGGCCGTTGCCACAGCATAGGATCTTGCGCTCGTTGAGAAGGGCCTGCTGACATATCGAAACAGAGTGCTCCAAGGGCTCAATCAGCGTATCCACAGACACTGATACAAGCTCCATCAGTGCCTGAAAGTCTGTGGCAATTGCGTCGTAGGTGCTCATCTTTTCATCGCCGAATGCGGATTGGATTACGTCCCTGTGTCGTTCTAGCAGTCTAGCTTCTTAGCGCCCGCAGGGTTGCGATTAAGCGCCTGCGGCGGTTTTGTTAAGCGCCCGCGGCGGTTTTGTTAAGCGCCTGCGGCGGTTTTGTTAAGCGCCTGCGGCGGTTTTGTTAAGCGCCTGCGGCGGTTTTGTTAAGCGCCTGCGGCGGTTTTGTTAACAGCAGATCGCGTTGCGCAGCCATTGTATCGTATCTTCGCTGCCGGCAAGAGACTGGTCAAAGGTCACTACGTCGAAGCGACACGCCCTGCGCGTTAGCCCCTGAGTTTGCAAATAGTACTGTGCGGTAGCTCGTAAGCGCCGTTGCTTGGCAGGGCCTACCGAGGCGGCGGCGGACGCGAATGCAGATTGACTTCGATAGCGCACTTCTACAAAGACAAGCGTGCCGCCGTCTTCACAGACCAAGTCGATCTCCCCCAACTTGCATTGGAAGTTGCGCTCGCGAAGTGTGAGTCCTTGCTGTTGCAGCCAGGTCAGCGCTAGCGTCTCGTAATGGGCGCCTCGATTGGAACGTGAAACCGTAGCGCGACTAATGGGCATCGGGGCTATTTGTCATTGCGGCCAGTCTTCATTGCGGCGTGGGTGCACCGTCCTTGATCACCGCGCGCTGGCGATATCGACGTATCCGGCCCGTTTCGTCGCTGACCAGAACGCCTTGACTGCCCCGAATAGCACCTGCTCCAAGCTGCTTAAGTCGGCCTTGCAGGGCAAATACGTCAACGCCCAGGGCCTGCCTGTCGTTAAGGCCGCCGTTCCGCTGACTGCTTGCCAGCGCTGTCTGTAAAGGCGCGTTTGTATACAAGCGCCAGGGAGACAATAAGATTTGAATGCCACTCAGGTCCCTGTCACGCTGGCGATCGTTCTTTTCGTTGATCATCTCCGCGCTGCCATAGACCGGCAGATCACCAGCATAGTGGAAAGCCAGTAAGGGTTTTAAAGCCCGGGCGTGCTGGGCGGTATCGCTGAGGAGGAACACGCTGTCGATGTCCTGTCGGCGCCGGGGGTAGAACTCAGCGGGCTCTCCCAAAAGTTGCCGGACACGCTTATAGCGCGCTTTGCTGCTGTCTACCCCCAGGGCGGCGGTAAGCGCGCTGGCATAGTCCTTTTGGCCACTGTACTGGCTCACTGCCGTTAGTTCACCGCCGGCTCCCTGCCAGTGGGCCGTTAGGGCATCGCTAGCCTGGTATCCCCAGATGTTATCTGGATAGAGGAGCAGTGAACGCCGGTGACTGTCGTCATAGGCGATGCCCGCCAGAGCCTGCATATCGTCAGCCAGGCTTACGCTAAATTGTGGAATCACCGGGTCAGACAGATCCCGGTCCGGACGTAATTGGCTAAGCGCTATCTGCGTTATGTCAGTCGGTAATGCGCTCGCTGTTGGGTCACTTTGCGTGCTGTTG
Source organism: Cellvibrionales bacterium (assembly GCA_043585095.1). Classification (GTDB taxonomy): domain Bacteria; phylum Pseudomonadota; class Gammaproteobacteria; order Pseudomonadales; family Halieaceae; genus JANQIO01. The sequence continues at coordinate 2,223,960 of CP121321.1, read as the reverse complement.
TCGCCCTCGATGGGGCCAATAATCCAGGTGGCGCCGGCTTTTCGTGCTGTCGATACGGCGCTTGTAAAGTTTTCGAAGTCTGCAGTGTCGATGATTAACAGTTCCTGTGTGGGCCAACCCCGTTTTTGTGCTTCATAGGAGGCGGCAAGGTAGCCATCGAGAATGTGGTTGGCGTCGCGTGCCGCGTCATCGTCCTGTCCTAGTGGAAGCAGCAGTGCAGCGCGCGAGGCCAATTGGGTGTCATCAGACCCGTAGGAGCGGTTCTCTGTGTTCATGTCATAGTGCAAATCAGAGGCAAGCAGCGCCCTGGTGGGGTGATCGGGGTAGCGCTGTTGCCATAGCATCAGTTGGCTATGCTGCCCTTCGGGGCTCTCGAGTAAATCCGCATCCAATAGAGCGAGCTCCAACCAGGCTCGCCATTGGCCCTGTGCGGTGGGTAGGGCGGATTCCAGACTCTCCAGCGGACTGTGCTGAAGCGCAGACCAGATAAATGCAGTGATTTTAGTTTGAAACAGTGTGGACTCCTGCGCTAGCGGCTTGCCGCTAACCGGTATTGAGCGTCTCCCGGTGGCCTCCATAGCCCGGTGTTCTGCAGCCCGCATTTGCTCAGCCGCCGTCGCGGCAGCAAACGCTCCCTGGCGGGCCTGCATGAGTTCTAGCGTTTTCAGCTCGAGCGGCCTTGAAACATCCTGAGGTAATGCAGGCAAAGTTGCTTGCAGTCGTTCCAGAGCGCGCTCCGTATTGCCTAACTGCTCATCGATAGCAGTTTGCTGAAACACCCATCTGGCGCGCTCAGTACCGGTAAGCTTGTGATAGTGAAGGCTGCTAAGTATGCTGGCCGCCGCATACAGTTGGCCGGCGTCAATCAGAGATTGGCTCTGCTGTAGCAGGGGAGTGAATATCGTATCCGCGCCGGTGTCTGCTGGTATTTGTAAGCTGTCATCCGAGCCACCGGCCGTGCGCGACCGACTGTCTGTTTGTGGCGAGCCGGCACATGCGGCGAGCAGTGCACTCAGGGCGGCTGCCGCCAAAATCCGGGGGGCTAACGGCGACAGGTATCTCCGTTTGCCACTGTCAGGGTGTTGCGCCAGGGGAGGTTTGCGCGGACAGCTGCGAACGTTAGTCTGTGGATCAAAGGCGGTGCTATTTTTCCTGCTCACCGGGTGGCCGCAGGCAAGTCGTGACCCTATTGGGGAAAGAATTAGTAACTGGGCAAAAGCCAGTAACGCGGGAAAAGAAAAAGATATTAGTGATAAAAAAGATAACAGTGACGCCGGCGATCGGGAAAGGTGCCACAGGATGCCGCGCGACACGTCATTCCGCGATAGACGAAACAGAAGCGATTGCACAATCATGCCATTATCCAGTAAATCCGTTGTATCGTTTTGTCAGCATAGTGGCCCTATCTTTTTCAGTGACGAGTTAGAGGGTGAGCTGGGGGGCAGGTTAGAGAACGAGTTAGGGAACGAGTTAGGGAGCGAGTTAGAGGGCCAGTTGCCGAAGGCGTTTCTGTCTTTCTTGCTGCCGCTATTTCTTGCTCTCGCTCTTCCTCTTCCTCTTCCTTCTGCTCCTGCTCTTCCTCCTGCTCTTGCTCTCTCGCTTTTCCGTTTGCTATCCGTTTCGCTATCCCTTTCACTATCTCTCACATTGTCTTTGCCGTTATCGCTGCGCGCTGTCAGCGTTGACGCCAGCCAGGAGGGCGCATGCTTACGAGTGGCCTATACGTAGTCGCAACGCCTATTGGAAATCTGGGCGACATGGTACCGCGAGCGATCGAAATTCTACAGCAAGTCGACCTTATTGCTGCCGAGGATACCCGGCACAGTGGCATCCTGCTGAAGCATTTTTCTATCGAAACGCCGATGATGGCCTACCACGACCACAGTGATGGAGGCGCCACTGATCGGATTCGTGCTGTGATAGAGGGGGGTGGCTCGGTCGCGTTAATCTCAGACGCTGGTACGCCCTTGATCTCTGACCCCGGGTTTAAGCTGGTTCGAGCCGCGCATGATTCTGACTGGAAGGTGATACCCATTCCCGGCCCCAGCGCACTAATTACTGCGCTTTCGGTGGCGGGCCTGCCGACTAATCGCTTTCTTTTTGAGGGTTTTCTCCCGGCAAAGGCAGGCACTCGCCGAGCGCGCCTCGAAGCGCTGTCTGGCGAACAAGCCACGCTGGTATTCTTTGAGGCGCCTCACCGGATCGTTGAAGCCTTGTCTGATATGCGTGACCTGTTTGGCCCCGAACGGCTTGGCGTGCTGGCGCGCGAATTGACGAAAACCTACGAGACAGTGTTAAGGCGCCCGCTCGCCGAGCTGGCGACGCTAGTGGCGGACGATAGCAATCAGTCGCGTGGCGAAATTGTATTGGTCGTGGAAGGTGCCGCCAGCGAGAGTGCTGAGCTCACGCCGGAGATGTTTAAGGTGCTGGAAGCGCTGGCCGATGCAATGCCTCCCAAGCAGGCCGCCGCGTTGATGGCAGATGCCTGCGGTGTCAGAAAGAAGGTGCTGTACGAGTACCTTGTTTCTCGTTAACCTTCGCCGCGGAGTTAGTCAGGCGATCGCTGCGCATTGCGCGGAGGAAAGTCCGGGCTCCAAAGGGCAGAGTGCCAGGTAACGCCTGGGGGGTGTGAGCCCACGGAAAGTGCAACAGAAAGTGAACCGCCTCCGCTGTCGGAAACGGCACGGCGGTAAGGGTGAAAAGGTGCGGTAAGAGCGCACCGCGCGGCTGGTAACAGGCGTGGCGATGGTAAACCCCACTCGGAGCAAGACCAAATAGGAATCCAGAGCTGCGGCCCGCAGTGGATTCGGGTAGGTCGCTACAGGCAAGCGGCGACGCTTGTCGCAGATGAATGATCGTCCACGACAGAACCCGGCTTATCGATTGGCTCTTTTTATTAGGACCGCTAGGGCTATGCAGCCTTAAGGTGGTTGGGAGGTGCATCGTCTCGGGTGTGCTTCTTTTTGATAGGACCGCTAGGGCTATGCAGCCTTAAGGTGGTTGGGAGGTGCATCGTCTCGGGTGTGCTTCTTTACCTAGAGGACCGCTAAGGGTTTGTGGCTTTTAGCGAGTTGGGAGGTGCATCGTTTGGGGTGTGCTTCTTTTCGTTGGGACCGCCAGGGTCTTTTGCCTCTAAGGTAGTTGGGAGGTGCATCGTTTGGGGTGTGCTTCTTTTCGTTGGGACCGCCAGGGTCTTTTGCCTCTAAGGTAGTTGGGAGGTGCGTTGTCAGGTACGTGCTTCTATTTGTTCGGACCGCCAGGGGATTCCCCCTTGAGTTGGTTGGCAGCTGCCTTATCTGGGGGCTGCCTTTTCACTTATGTCGCCGCTATGGAGTTCGCCGCCAGTTCTGTTCAGCATCAGCAAAACCGGCGCTAGCTCGAATTTGATGGCCGTCGGGCTCGTTTCGGGCCGCTTCGTTTAGACAAAATTAGAATAATAAATAAGATTTTAAGCACCTAAGTCGCGATATACTTAATGTAGTCTCTTAAGATAGGTGGTTATGAGCCTGTTTTGATGATCTTTTCGCCTACAAAAATCTCAGTCTATTCTCGTCCGTTTTGCCATTTTTGCCTCGTAATTAACTGAAATAACAGGGTTTTTCCTTTCGTCACTGTATTGACAGGGGAGCCGTTACGTCCCTATAGTGTTGAAAAGTGGGAATAAGTGGGTTTTTCTGGTTTTCAGTGGTTTTTGGAAGCCTTCAGGTGGGGATTGGTGGAAATGTTTCGCGGTGTACAGCACATCAATATGGACGCGAAGGGTCGCCTGGCTATGCCAGCGCGCCAGCGCGAGCCATTGATGTCCCAGTGCGAAGGTCAGCTGGTTGCCACCATCGATACGCAGGCGCAGTGCCTGTTCCTTTACCCTCTGCCCGAATGGGAGCAGATCGAGCGTGAGATACAGCAGCTGCCGGCACTTAATCCAGCGGTCAAGCGCTTTCAGCGTTTGGTGCTGGGTTACGCCACAGACCTCGAGCTCGATGGCAACGGTCGGGTGCTGTTGCCGGCTTCGCTGCGCGAGTACGCGGGTCTTGAGAAGAAGCTGGTATTGGTTGGGCAAGGTAAGAAGCTGGAGCTTTGGTCGGAAGACCTATGGCTGGCGGAGCGCGACAAGGCGCTCGCCGAGTCGGCGGCCGATGCCGAACTCCCTGAAGAACTTCTGTCGCTGACGCTCTAGGGGCGCTGCGTGCATCAAACAGTTTTGTTGCAAGAGGCGGTCGAGGCCCTTGTGACTGATACAGGTGGAACCTACGTCGACGGTACGTTCGGCAGGGGTGGTCACAGCCAGGCGATTCTGGCGATGCTCGGCGAGAAGGGAAGGCTTCTTGCTGTTGATAAGGACCTGCAGGCTATAGCGTCTGCGAAGCAGTTAAAGGGGGGCGATGAGCGTTTTGACTATGTACATGACTCATATGCCCGGCTTCCCCATCAACTTCGCCATCGGGGGATTGGCGCGGTTGATGGCATTTTATTGGACCTCGGTGTCTCAAGTCCGCAGCTGGACGAGGCCGATAGGGGTTTTTCATTTATCCATGACGGGCCTCTGGATATGCGCATGGATACCACGAGCGGCGCTACCGCGGCGGAGTGGTTGGCAGCGGCGTCCCATGGTGACATTGCCAGAGCGCTTCGCGAGTACGGTGAGGAACGTCACGCGGGACGTATCGCCAGCGCGATACTGCGAGCGCGCGAAGAGGCGCCAATACGCACAACTGGCGAACTTGCCAGGATCGTGTCCGAAGCGAATCCAAGCTGGGAGAAGCACAAGCACCCGGCAACTCGCGCATTTCAGGGAATTCGTATTCGCATCAATCGCGAGCTTGAAGAGCTTGAAGCGTTTCTCGGTGACGTCGTGGAGCTGCTCGCGCCAGGGGGGCGTCTTGTGATTATCAGCTTTCATTCCCTGGAAGATCGTCTCGTTAAGCGCTTTATACGGCGCATGGCCAAAGGGGAGCAGCCGCCGCGAGGTGTTCCAGTAAGAGACAGTGAAGTGCGTCGCACGCTTCAGCCTATCGGCGGTGCACAAAAAGCATCAGACGCAGAAATTGCCGCTAACCCTCGCGCCCGCAGCGCTGTTATGCGCGTTGCTGAGCGCCTGCCGGAGGCAGCGTCATGATGCGCGATTCCTTTCTGTGGCCCTGCTGTGCTGTGGCGTTAGGCCTATCAGTTGTCGCTAGCTGCTTATCGATCATTTCGGCGTCTCATCAATCTCGTCAGAGCTTCGCCTTGCTGCAGTCGCTACAAAGCGAGCAGTGGCAGCTGCAAGAGCAGCGTGGTCGTCTGTTGCTCCAGCAGAGCACCCTGGCGGCGCATCACCGGGTGGAGCGCCTGGCGCGTCAGGAGTTGGGAATGCGGCTGCCTTCCGTCCACGAGCTGCAGGTCGTGACACCATGAAGATGGAAGCCGGAGGCCTGGTTTCGCCATGGCGCGGCCATCTGGTCGCCATATTTATCGGCCTATTATTCGCGCTGTTGGTGTGGCGAGTATCGAGTTTGCAGGTGATAGAAAGCGACAGGGGATACACCTTTCTGCAAAGTCAGGGCGCGGCACGGTATCTGCGCAGTGCTGAGATACCGGCCTATCGCGGGATTATCTCCGACCGCCGCGGCGAGCCGCTGGCGGTTAGTACGCCAGTGGTCAGCCTGTGGGCTAATCCGGCCAAGCTGGCGGCTGCCTCAAGCAGCGAGCGTGAAGCGCTGGCGGCTGCGCTGGGCGTGACTGAAGCTGACCTGTCCGAGCGTCTTTCAGCTTACGAGAGTCGGCAGTTCATGTATCTGGAGCGTCATATGACGCCGGCGGCGGCGCGACAGGTTCTACGTCTGCGAACCCCGGGCGTCAGTGGGCGCAGGGAGTATCAGCGCTACTATCCGGCCGGCCCCGTGGCAGCCCAGCTGGTCGGAATCACTGACGTCGATGATCAGGGCATAGAGGGCATGGAGCTAGCCTATGAGGGCTGGTTGCGTGGTCACCCAGGTCGCAAGCGGGTGATTAAGGATTTGCATGGTGACGTGGTTCGTGATGTTGGAGAAATCGAGTCGGCGCGTCCGGGTCGAGACTTGACGCTATCGATTGACCTGCGTCTGCAGTATTTGGCACAGCGAGAGCTGCAGCGCGCGGTGACGTCAGCCGGTGCCAAGGCGGGCACGGTGGTGACGCTCGATAGTCAAACCGGGGAAGTGCTGGCGCTGGTGAACTATCCCACTTATAACCCCAACGGTCGTGTCGGTATCAACGCAGGACAGACGCGCAACCGAGCGCTGACTGATCTGTTTGAGCCTGGTTCTACAATGAAGCCTCTCACTGTTGTGGCAGCACTGGAAAGCGGTCTCTATACCCCGGATACGCTCATTAACACCTCGCCGGGCCGGGTCAAGGTGGGCAGCAAGGTGCTATTGGATCCAGTCAACTATGGCGAAATCAGCGTCGCCAAGGTGGTCGCGAAATCCAGTCAGGTCGGCATCGTGAAAATGGCGCTGAACCTGGATGAGCAAGCGGTATGGGGTGTGTTCAGTCGCTTCGGTCTGGGGGAAGGGCCTGGCACGGGCTTTCCGGGTGAAAGTGCCGGCATGCTGCCTTACCGTGACGAGTGGCGCGATATCGAGCGGGTCACGCTGGCCTATGGCTATGGTCTTGCTGTGACCCCCATGCAATTGGCGCGGGCCTACGCTGTATTCGCGAATGGCGGCAAATTGCTTAGACCCAGCTTGCTAAAGCTTGGACCGAATGAGATCGAGTCCCGACAGGTTATCGAGCCGGCTGTGGCGCGGCAGGTGCTGCGAGTGCTGGAAGGTGTTACTGCCGCAACGGGCACCGCCAAGAACGCGCGCGTGGCAGGCTACAGCGTGGCGGGAAAAACCGGAACGGCACACAAGGTGGGTCGTCACGGTTATGCCGACGATCGCTATCTGGCGTTTTTCGCCGGTATTGCTCCCGCCAGTAATCCTCGCTTGGTCACCATTGTGTTGATCGATGAGCCCAGTGGTGACAAATACTATGGTGGCGAGGTGGCGGCGCCCGTCTTCTCCAGAATTACCGCTGGAGCACTGCGTCTTTTGAACGTAGTACCTGATTTGCTGCCCGACGATATCCCGGTGGCTCAGTCCACAGAACAAAAAGGCAATGCAGCGTGATGGCGCTGGCGTCTGAGGGTCGTTCGGTGCAGCTGTTGTCGAGACTGCTGGATGGTCTTGCTGTTGCGCCCGCGATTCCGGTAACGGGGTTGGCGTCGGATAGTCGCTTTGTTGATAAGGGCGATTTGTTCTTCGCTGTGAAGGGCGAGAGCATGGATGGCCGTGATTTCCTATCGCAAGCAGCTGCACAGGGTGCTGTCGCGATTGTCGCGGAGCAGGGTGTCACCGAGACGCAGCGCAAGTCCGTTGCTGCCATACCGGTTCTGGAGATTAAGGGGCTGGACCGGGTTGTCGGGGAAGTCGCATCTCGTTTTTACGGTCGGCCGAGTGAGGCCATGGCTACGGCTGGTGTTACCGGAACCAATGGCAAAACCACTACATCTCGTATTCTGGCGCACTTGCTGCGCGCGGGCGGGGAGCGTTGCGGCGTTATCGGTACGCTGGGTGCCAGCCTCGATGATGCGGTAGTGGAGGCACAAAACACGACGCCGGGTCCCATCTCGCTACAGCGACAGCTGGCGGAGTGGCGCGATCAAGGGACGACAGCAGTCGTCATGGAGGTGTCATCCCATAGCCTGGTCCAGCACCGCGTCGCCGGCGTCCGGTTTGACACAGCGATGTTTACGAATCTGAGTCGCGACCACCTTGACTACCATGGTGATATGGCGACCTACGCTCGCGCCAAGGCCCGGTTGTTCGCCAGCGAAGGTCTCGAACATGCGGTCATCAACCGAGACGACCCCTGGGCTGATGTGATGATCTCGGCGTTGGCATCCAGTACCACCCTGCATCTCTATTCCCTGAAAGGTGGCGAAGTTGCGGTCAGCGCGAGCGCAGCCCACTACCACGGTTCAGGTCTTGAGGCGCGTGTGCATACACCCTGGGGTGACGGGCGGCTACAGAGCTCTCTGGTAGGCAACTTCAATTTATCGAACCTGCTGGCAGCGATCACCGCAGCCTGCCTGGCGGGAATGGACTTGCAGGATGTTCTGAATGCTGTGTCGACGCTAGTCGGCGTTGATGGCCGTATGCAGCGCGTTAGCAATGACCGCGATTTGCAGTTGGTGGTGGATTACGCGCATACACCTGACGCGTTGGCGAATGTTCTGCAGGCGCTCCGGGCGCATACGCCTGGTCAGCTTTGGTGTGTATTTGGTTGCGGTGGCGACAGGGATGCGGGCAAGCGATCCGAGATGGGCCGCATTGCCTCAGAGCTTTCCGATCGCATGGTGATTACCAGTGACAATCCGCGCAGCGAAGCGCCTATGAAGATCATCGATGACATTTTGGAAGGTGTTCCCACCGCCAGGATGCGACAGGCAGCCGCTGAACCGGACCGGGCCAAGGCGATTGCCTTGGCGGTCGCTGACGCCCGCCCAGGCGATTGCGTGCTCGTGGCGGGTAAAGGTCATGAAGACTACCAATTGTTGGGTGCAGACCGGCTGGCATTCAGCGACGTAGCGGCATTGCGGCAAGCTTTGGAGTCAGCGCCATGATGCAGCCTGAATTTCAGCTGTCTACGCTGGCGCCGCCTTTGCACGCTCAGCTGCATGGCGAGGATGTCAGTATCTCCGGCGTTTCCACGGACAGTCGCAGTATTGCAAAGGGCGATTTATTTGTGGCGCTGCGGGGCGATCGTTTCAACGGCCACGACTTCTTGAGTCAGGTGGTAGAACAGGGTGCCGCTGCTGTCGTCTCAGAGCCAGGACATAATGTTGCTGTGCCGTCGCTGTCTGTCGCCGATACGGAGACTGCACTGGGCCAGCTGGGCGCTTACAACCGCAGTCTCTATCAAGGCGTGGCCGTGGCGATTACCGGTAGTTGTGGTAAGACCTCTGTAAAGAACATGTTGTCCACGATTTTCTCGAATCAGGGTGCGACGCTCGCGACACAGGGTAATCTCAATAACGAAATTGGCGTGCCGTTGACCCTCCTTCGGCTCGCTCCTGAGCACCGTTATGCGGTGATTGAGATGGGTGCGGGCAAGCCTGGGGACATAGCGTATTTGGTTGCTCTGGGTAAGCCGCAGATAGCGATGTTGCTCAATGCGATGCCGGCACACCTTGAGCGTATGGGTTCTTTGCAGGGTATCGCTGAGACCAAGGGTGCGATTTTGTCTGGTCTTGGGGGGCAAGGCACGGCTGTCTATCCAGCCGATAGCGAATTCACGCCACTGTGGAGAGATCTTGCGGGCCCAGCCCAGCGCCTGGAGTTCAGCTTTGATGCGACGTCGCCGGTGCATGTTTCAGATCTTCAGCTCAGTACTAATGGCTCGACTTTCCTGTTGCACGTTGGCGGCGAGGCGGTGCAGATCTCGCTGCCACTTCCAGGCCGACACAGTGTGGCAAATGCAATGGCGGCAGCCGCCGGTGCCTACGCAGCCGGTGTTTCCATGCAGGCGATCTCGGCATCGCTTGCTCAGGTCGCCGGCACTGATGGTCGACTGAAGCCGATGGCCGGGCGAGATGGCATTACGCTGATTGACGATAGTTACAACGCTAACCCGGGTTCCGTCAAAGCCGCGATTGATGTGCTTTCCGTGGTCTCGGGTCGCAGGGTTTTGGTGCTCGGCGCAATGGGCGAGCTCGGCGAAGCCGTTGATGCCCTGCACGCTGAGGTAGGCGAGTATGCGGCAACGCAGGGGATAGAGCTGTTGTTCGCGATCGGTGCTCATACCGATTGTGCCGCGGCGGCATTCGGCAAGGGTGCGACGCACTTTGCCAGCCAGCTCGACCTACTCGATGCGCTGGACACGGTTCTTCAGAGCGGTGACACGGTGTTGGTGAAGGGCTCCCGCAGCGCTGGCATGGAAGCAGTTGTCAGCGCCTTGAGCGCGACCGGCCATGGGGGGCTCGCGTAGATGTTGCTTTGGCTTACAGAGTACTTGGCTTCGCTGAACAGCGGCTTTACCGTATTTCAGTATCTGACCTTCCGCGGCATTCTCGGCGTAATGACCGCTCTGCTGATTTCGCTGCTGCTGGGTCCGACTATGATCCGCAAGCTCAATTATCATCAGATTGGTCAGACGGTTCGCGACGACGGTCCAGAGACACACTTTAGCAAGCGCGGCACGCCGACCATGGGCGGTGCGCTCATTCTGGTCGCCATTACCATTAGTACGCTGCTGTGGAGTGATCTCAGCAATCCTTACGTCTGGTTGGTGTTAGTCGTTACCCTGGTGTTTGGTGGTGTGGGCTGGGTGGATGACTGGCGCAAAGTCATGCGCAAAGACCCAACTGGCCTGCCCGCGCGCTGGAAGTACTTCTGGCAATCTCTGGCTGGCATCGGTGCCGCGCTATTCCTGTACTTTTGGGTCGACACGCCGGTTGCCACCCAGCTCTTCATTCCATTCTTCAAAGACTTCGCCTGGGATATGGGGCCGCTTTTCCTGGTGCTGACGTACTTCGTTATTGTCGGCTCGAGTAACGCCGTCAATCTGACAGACGGTCTGGACGGTCTCGCCATCCTGCCTACAGTTCTGGTGGGCTCTGCGCTGGGAGCGATAGCGTATGTAACGGGTCACAGTGAGTTCTCTGAGTACCTTCACATACCCTACGTCGCGGGCAGCGGGGAACTTGTTGTTTTCTGCGGAGCGCTCGCCGGTGCCGGTGTTGGTTTTCTCTGGTTCAACACCTATCCGGCGCAGGTATTCATGGGTGACGTGGGTGCTCTGTCACTGGGTGCCGCATTGGGCACCGTGGCAGTGGTTACACGGCATGAGATCGTGTTCTTCATTATGGGCGGTATCTTCGTACTGGAGACCGTGTCTGTGATTCTTCAGGTGGCGAGCTTCAAGCTGACAGGTAAGCGCATTTTTCGCATGGCGCCCATTCACCATCACTTCGAGCTGAAAGGCTGGCCGGAGCCACGGGTTATCGTGCGCTTCTGGATTATCACCGTGATGCTGGTCCTGTTCGGGCTGGCCACGTTGAAGCTGCGCTGAGGTGGATGCGTGATGAATAGCCAGCTAATAGCCAGCTCAGCGAAACCCACGGTGGTCGGCCTCGGCGATACCGGCCTGTCCTGCGTACGCCACTTTATTGCGCAGGGCACATCCTGCGCCGTGGTGGATTCCAGGGAGAATCCGCCGGGCCTGTCCGATTTGCGCGCGCTGTCACCGGATACGCCGGTATCCCTGGGTCCGTTAGAGGCCTCCACCTTAAAGGCGGCGGGCAGGCTGATTGTGAGTCCGGGCGTGGCGCTGACTGAGCCTGCAGTAGCGGCTGCGATTGATGCAGGCGTCGAGGTATGCGGCGATATTGATCTGTTTTGTGAGGCAGCCAATGCGCCCGTGGTTGGCATAACCGGATCCAACGGTAAGACAACCGTGACGGCGCTACTGGGGGAGATGCTCAGAGCGGCGGGGCGGCGTGCCGCTATCGGAGGAAATATAGGTACGCCTGCGTTAGACCTGCTCGACGACGAAGTCGAATTGTACGTGCTCGAGCTGTCGAGCTTTCAACTCGAGCGAGCTGGCCACTTAGGACTGGCGTTGGCGACGGTGCTCAATATGAGTCCTGATCACATGGACCGCCATGGGTCTATGCCGGCTTATCACACCGCGAAGCATCGCATCTTTCTCGATTGCGAGGCGGTCGTCTTCAATCGGGATGATCCGCTGTCCAGACCACTGCAATCTTATGCGGTGCCGCATTTGAGCTTCGGTCTGGGTGTGCCAGACCGCTTGGGTTACGGCATTAAGCAGCATGAGGGAGAGGCCTGGATTTTCCGTGAGTTCACTCCCGTCATGCCCGCTGCTGAGGTTGCCATGGTGGGCGGCCACAACGTTGGCAACGCCTTGGCCGCGCTGGCGCTGGGTGAGCTGCTCGAAATAGAGCAGTCCTGCATGCTACAGACCCTGCGCGAGTTCGCGGGACTACCGCATCGCTGCCAGTGGATAGCGTCGATAAATAATGTCGGTTACATCAATGACTCTAAAGCAACCAATCCTGGCGCGACGATAGCGGCACTTCGCGGTCTGTCTGAAACCGGCAAGCTGGTTCTGATCCTCGGCGGCCAGGGTAAGGGCGCTGACTTTACCGAGCTGTGTAAGCTTGTAGCGACCTATTGCAGCGGTGTGGTGTTGTTAGGTGAGGATGCGCCCTTAATCGAAGCGCAGCTGCCCGCGTCCTTGCCGCGGGAAACGGTGCAAAACATGGAGCAAGCAGTTGCCCGGGCCGCCGCAATGGCCAGCCCGGGCAGTACGGTTCTGTTGTCGCCTGCTTGCGCAAGCTTCGACATGTTCTCGGGCTTTGCAGAGCGCGGCGACGTCTTTGCCTGCGCAGTCCGGTCCCTGGGGGAGGTGAGCTAATGGCAACCGCCACCATGACGCTGCCCGAAGCCAGACTGAGCACGCCTGTGTTTGATCTTGGCATTTTGATTCCAACACTCGCCTTGATGCTGATTGGTTACATCGCTATCAGCTCGGCCAGTGTCGAATACGCCGCTGAACATTACGGCAATGCCGCCTACCACAGTCAGCGCCACTTGATTTACATGGGTTTGGCGCTGATGGGCGCGGTGGTCGTCTCGGTCTTGCCGGTGAAGTTCTGGGCGGTAACCGGCTGGGTGTGGCTGTTTATTGCGCTGGCATTATTGGCTTTGGTGTTGATACCGGGTGTGGGTAGCAAAGTGAACGGAAGTCGCCGTTGGCTGTCCCTGGGCCCATTGACGCTGCAGGCTTCCGAGCTGGCCAAGCTGTTCCTGGTGGTTTATCTGGCGGGCTACCTGCAGCGACGCAGAGATGAAGTGCAGGCCCAGTGGCGCGGCTTTATCAAGCCGATGGCGGTGGTATTTGCAATCACCCTATTGCTGCTGGCGGAGCCTGATTTTGGAGCAACCGTAGTCACCGTGGGTACGGCCTTTGGCATGCTATTTCTGGCCGGCGTCCGACTCGGACATTTTCTCTTGGTCGTGTTCGGTAGCCTGATGGCCTTGGCCATGTTGCTGATTAGCGAGTCCTATCGACTGAAGCGGCTGGTAGCTTACACAGACCCTTGGGCAGACCAATTCAACTCGGGGTACCAGCTCACCCAATCCTTGATTGCTTTCGGTCGTGGGGAGTGGTTTGGCGTTGGACTGGGCAACAGCGTGCAGAAGCTGTTTTACCTGCCTGAGGCACATACGGATTTTGTGTTTGCAATTTGGGCTGAAGAAACCGGCCTTGTCGGTGCGCTTACCGTGATTGGCTTGTTCCTGCTACTGGTGTTCAGAATATTTGCCGTTGCCCGGCAGCGGCTGATTGCCGGTGACTGCTTTGGCGCGCATCTTTGCTATGGGGTTGCGCTGATTATCGCCAGTCAGGCCTTTATCAATATTGGTGTCAGCACCGGCTTACTGCCCACCAAAGGCTTGACGCTGCCACTGGTCAGCTACGGCGGCAGCAGCCTGATCGTGGTTTGCGCAATGATTGCTATGGTGCTGCGAATCGAACGAGAGGGCAGGATGCAGTTGGCCGACGCCTCGGCTTCTGGGGGCGCGGGATCGGATCGCTCTCGCGCACGCCGCAAGCCTGCCGCAAGACGAAAGGCCGTCAAGAAGAAAGGAGCCAAAATATGACCGCCCCGCGCGTAGCCATTATGGCCGGCGGCACGGGTGGACACGTTTACCCGGCTTTGGCGGTAGCGTCTGAGCTAATGCAGCGCGGCTATGGCGTGGAGTGGTTTGGCACGGATCGCGGTTTGGAAGCCCGAGTAGTGCCTGAGGCAGGCTATCGGTTGCACGCGCTGCGCATCAGTGGCATCCGTGGCAAAGGTCCGCTGGCCAAGCTTCGTGGTGTGTTCAGCATCGGCCTGGCGTTGCTGCAAGCACTGGCGGCACTGCGCAGTATGAAACCAGTCTGTGCGCTGGGTATGGGTGGTTACGTCGCCGGGCCGGCGGGCATCGCGGCCTGGCTGCTGCGGATTCCGCTGGTCATTCACGAACAGAATTCCGTGGCCGGAACGACTAATCGGCTACTCCGAGGTCGAGCCAGCGCAACGCTCGCGGCATACCCAAATGCCTTCGGAGATGACCTGGGAGTGCGCGAGCTTGGCAACCCGGTACGGGCCGACTTCCTTGTTCAGGAAGCGGGCTACGATTACGACGGACAGCGCGAGCTGAGAGTGCTGGTGTTGGGCGGGAGTCTTGGCGCGAAAGCGCTAAACGAAGTGGTTCCATTGGCGCTGCTGGCTTTGTTTGATGGCGTTCGCATCAGCGTAAAACATCAAACCGGGCCGACGCATGCGGCACAGGTCGCTGCCAGCTATCCAGAATCATTTCCGGTGCCAGTTGAGGTGCTTCCTTATATTGAAGACATGGCCTCAGTCTATCGCTGGGCGGATTTGGTGTTGTGCCGGGCGGGCGCCCTGACTGTGTCTGAGCTCACTATTATGGGTCGCCCGTCGATTCTGGTGCCGTTGCCGCAAGCCATTGACAACCACCAGGCCCACAACGCCAGTTGGCTGGCCGACCACGGTGGCGCTGTCCTGTTGCCCCAAAATACGCTGAATGCAGAAACTTTAGCTGCTCTCTTGCAAGAGTTTTCGGCCAATCCGCATAGGCTTGCTGAGATGGCTGCTGCGGCCAGGGCCGTTGCCCGGCCCAATGCCACAGCGGCAGTTGCCGATGTTTGCGAGGAGGTGTCTCGTGGTCGTTGAGGGTGTTTTCCAGGTTCCAGAGATGCGACGCGTAAAGCGCATTCACATGATCGGCGTGGGCGGCGCCGGCATGAGCGGTATCGCAGAGGTATTGTTGAACCTGGGTTATGCCGTCAGCGGCTCTGATATACGTGCATCACAGGTCACTCAACGTTTAATGGACGCCGGCATTGTGCTGGCGATTGGTCATGACGCCGCCAATGTGGCCGATGCCGATGTGGTTGTTATTTCCAGTGCGGTAGATGAGCAGAACCCCGAATTGGCAGCCGCCAGACAGTCGCGTATACCGGTAGTCCGTCGTGCGGAGATGCTTGCGGAGCTGATGCGGTATCGCCACGGCATTGCGATTGCCGGCACTCACGGTAAGACCACCACCACCAGTTTGATTGCCTCGGTATTCGCGGAGGCAGGCCAGGACCCAACCTTTGTTATCGGCGGCGTGCTTAAGAGCGCCGGCAGCAATGCGCAGTTAGGCGCCAGTCGCTTCCTGATCGCGGAAGCGGACGAGAGCGATGCGTCTTTTCTGCATTTGCAGCCTATGGTCGCAGTGGTGACCAATATTGAAGCGGACCATCTAGAGAGCTATGGCGGCGACTTTGCTCAGCTGCGTCAAACGTTTATTGAGTTTCTTCACAATCTACCCTTCTATGGCGTCGCCGTGCTGTGTATCGACGACCCGGTGATCGCCAGTCTTCTGGATGAGGTGGGACGTACAACCCTGACCTACGGCTTCAACGAGGATGCCGATTACCGCATCGCCGACGTTCGTCAGTGTGGTCTCGATACTGAATTCACCATCACCCGTCCCGGGCAACAACCGCTAGCGGTGGCCCTCAGCATGCCCGGCGAGCACAACATTCTGAATGCGGCTGCGGCTATCGCCGTCGCCTGCGACGAAGGTCTTGCTGATGATGCCATTCTCGCGGGGCTTGGCAGCTTTGCCGGGGTAGGGCGTCGCTTTGAGATAATGGGCGAGCGTCCGCTGCCGGAAGGGCGTTTCACCCTGATGGATGACTACGGGCACCATCCCACGGAGCTGCAGGCAACCATCAATGCCGTGCATCAGGCGTGGCCCGAGCGTCGCCTGGTGATGATTTTCCAGCCCCATCGTTACAGCCGAACCCGCGATCTTTACGACGATTTCATCAACGTCCTGTCGACGACAGACGTGCTGCTGTTGCTGGATGTTTACCCCGCGGGCGAAGCGCCGATCGCAGGGGCCGATAGTCGATCACTGGCGTCAGGTATTCGTCAGCGAGGTCTGGGAGATCCGATTTATGTGGGTGATGCCGGGGCTGTGCCCGAGGTGCTAAGCGGCTTATTGCTGGACGGCGATGTGGTCTTAACGCAGGGCGCAGGCAACGTAGCCGCGCTCGCCGACTCGCTTCGCGACTACCGTTTCGATAGGCAATCTTCATGAACGTCGACGCGCTGAAATCCTTGCCGACTGCGGTGCTGCTGGGTGGTACCTCCGCCGAGCGCGAAGTATCCCTGCAGAGCGGTGCAGCGGTGGCTGCCGCGCTTGAAGCGCTGGGTGCCGACGTGCAGCGAATTGACACGGCAGACGCTCACTGGTGGCGGCAGCTTACTGATTCGAAGCTGGTGTTCATTGCACTACACGGACCAGGCGGAGAAGACGGTGTGGTGCAGGGCCTTCTGGAGGCGCTGTCCTTGCCCTATACCGGCTCCGGCGTTACTGCATCCGCCCTGGCGATGGATAAGGTGATATGTAAACGCCTGTGGCGCGACATGGGGTTGCCAACGCCCGAGTTCGCCGAGCTGCACGCCGACACCGATTGGTCAGCGTTGATTGACGCGCTGGGCGCGGTGTTTGTAAAGCCGGTTACCGGCGGTAGCAGTGTGGGAACGCGTGCGGTGGACAATGCGTCCACCCTGCAAAGCGCCTGGCAAGATGCCTCACAGTACGGCGCAGTGATCGCTGAACGTTTGATTACCGGTCCCGAATATACAGTTGCGGTGTTGGGCGATAGCGCACTACCCGCTATTTGCGTCGAGACGGACAATGCCTTTTACGATTACCACGCCAAGTATCTGTCCGATAGCACGCGCTATCTCTGCCCGTGTGGACTAAGCCCTGAAGAGGAATCTGAAATAGCCCAACTTGCCGTCGACGCTTTCAAGGCGCTTGGCTGCGAGGCCTGGGGGCGTGTTGATTTTATGCGCGATCAGGACGGCCGCTTTCAACTACTGGAAGTTAACACGGTGCCGGGTATGACCAGCCACAGCCTGGTGCCAATGGCCGCTAGCGCCGCAGGCCTGGATTTCAACACGCTGGTGGCGCGGCTGTGCTGTATGGCGCTAGAGGGAGAGCAGTGATGGTGCGTGGGGCAACTCGAAAGGCCAGCGCGGCCCAGCCGCGCGACAAGGCGCCGATTGCCTGGCTGCAGGCGGTGTCATTGTGCAGCGTTGGTCTACTGCTGTTGTCAGGATTGGGATTGGGCGCCTGGAAACTTGCGTCTATTCCGGTGGGGCGCATCGCAGTTGTCGGCGAACTGGAGCGCGTTTCACAAGATGCGCTGATGGTAGTGATCAACAATTCGCTATCAGGAGGTTTTCTTGCGGTGGATCTGGAGTCTGTGCGGGAGCCGCTGGAAGCCTTGCCGTGGGTGCACCGAGCGGTGTTAAGGCGTCGCTGGCCCGACAGTATCGAAGTCAAAATTATTGAGCAAACACCGATAGCGCGCTGGGGAAGCTCCGGACTTCTGAATCATTCAGGAGAGGTGTTTTTGGTGGATAACAGTCCTTCGCTTGAGGGGTTGCCTCTGTTATCGGGACCCGATGGCCGCCATCGCGAAGTGATGCGTCAGTACCGCAGGGTACATGAACAGTTACAGGCAATGGGATGGCAGGTGAAGCGGCTGCATATGGATCAGCGTGGTGGTCTTTTGGCGACGTTACAGAACGGAGCCGAACTCATTCTTGGCTACGGCGACGTCGACAACAAGTTGGCGCGCCTTCGCGTTGTGCTCACACACGCAGAGCAGAGTTCTGGTCAGCAGCCGCAGCGCATCGATCTTCGCTACAGCCACGGTTTGGCCATCGCGTGGCAAAACGATAAGCAGCAAGACAGCTGAAGGGACGGAGAGAATCATGGGAGCGCAGGACAGAAAGATGATCGTTGGACTGGACATTGGAACCTCCAAGGTTGTCGCGATTGTCGGGGAAGTCTCGCTGGACGGCGCGATAGAGGTGGTGGGAATCGGTTCGCATCCCAGCAAAGGACTTAAAAAAGGCGTGGTGGTCAATATTGAGTCCACTGTGCAGTCCATACAGCGCGCTGTCGAGGAGGCGGAACTCATGGCTGGCTGTCAGATTCACTCAGTATTTGTTGGCATAGCGGGCAGCCATATTCGCAGCCTTAACTCCCATGGCATTGTTGCAATACGGGATCGCGAGGTCTTTTCCGCAGACGTTGAGCGCGTAATTGACGCGGCTCAGGCGGTGGCTATCCCCGCCGATCAGCGGGTTCTCCATATCCTCCCGCAAGAGTATGTGATCGACAACCAGGAGGGCATCAAGGAGCCGCTGGGCATGTCGGGCGTGCGTCTGGAGGCCAAGGTGCACTTGGTGACTTGTGCGACCAATGCATCCCAGAACATTGAGAAATGCATACGCCGCTGCGGCCTGGATGTAGAGGACATCATCCTTGAGCAGCTTGCGTCCAGCTATGCGGTTTTGACCGAGGACGAAAAGGAGCTGGGTGTGTGCCTGGTCGATATTGGCGGCGGCACCACGGATATAGCGATCTTTACCGAAGGGTCGATACGCCACACCGGCGTTATACCCATAGCGGGTGACCAGGTGACCAACGATATCGCCATGGCCCTGCGCACGCCGACCCAGCACGCAGAAGAAATCAAAATTAAGTACGCCTGCGCATTGACGCAGCTCGCCGGTGCCGATGAAACCATCAAGGTGCCCAGCGTTGGGGATCGGCCCCCTCGCGATTTGTCCAGGCAGGCTTTAGCTGAGGTAGTAGAACCTCGATACGACGAGCTGTTCACTTTGGTGCAGGCTGAACTGCGCCGCTCCGGCTTCGAGGATTTGGTACCTGCGGGCATCGTGTTAACCGGCGGCACATCCAAGATGGAGGGTGTGGTCGAACTGGCAGAGGAAATTTTCCATATGCCGGTGCGAGTAGGCCTTCCTCAAACAGTTACCGGACTCACCGACATCGTGCGCAATCCAATTTATTCGACAGGCGTCGGCCTGCTGCAGTATGGCGCCGCGCGCTCAGATGAGGGGGTGCCCAGACCGTCGGTGAAAGGTCCTTCTGCACTCGGCGTGTTGGAACGCATAAAGGCATGGATCCAAAACAATTTCTAATAGCTGCTGCGGATTGCTTAGACCGGCAATCCCAGCAACTTGGCAAGGTGGTAAACGGCGACTTAACAATCGTCAACTTTTAAAAATGGGGAGAAACAAAAGATGTTTGAACTGATAGACAACGTACCAGAGAGTGCCGTTATCAAAGTCATCGGAGTAGGCGGTGGCGGCGGTAATGCTGTTAAGCACATGATCGACAATGCAGTGGAGGGGGTAGATTTTATCTGCGCCAACACCGATGCACAGGCTCTCAACGATGTTGAGTCGCGCACCGTGTTGCAGATGGGCGGCGACATCACCAAGGGACTCGGAGCGGGTGCCAATCCGGATATCGGTCGCGCTGCGGCGCTGGAAGACCGTGATCGTATTGCCGAGGCCCTGCGTGGAGCTGATATGGTGTTCATTACGGCCGGTATGGGCGGTGGCACCGGAACAGGAGCGGCACCGGTCGTTGCTGAAGTCGCACGTGAGATGGGGATTCTCACGGTCGCTGTCGTGACCCGTCCGTTCTCATTTGAGGGCAAAAAGCGCACAGTGATTGCCGATGATGGAATGAAGGAATTGCAGCAGCACGTGGATTCCCTGATTACCATTCCCAACGAGAAGCTCTTGGAGGTGCTTGGCAAGAACACAAGCCTGCTGGATGCCTTCAAAGAAGCTAACGACGTTCTATTGGGCGCGGTTCAAGGTATTGCCGATCTAATCATCCGTCCCGGCATGATCAACGTCGACTTTGCTGACGTGCGCACGGTGATGTCTGAGATGGGTATGGCGATGATGGGAACCGGTTCCGCTCGCGGTGAGAGCCGTGCACGGGAAGCTGCCGAAGCTGCAATCCGAAGCCCACTGCTTGAGGACATCAATCTTGAAGGTGCTCGTGGAATTCTGGTGAACATTACCGCAGGGTTGGACCTGTCGCTCGGCGAGTTCGCCGAAGTGGGCGATGCAATCGAAGAGTTCGCTTCAGATAACGCAACAGTCGTTGTCGGCACCGTCATTGATCCCGACATGGCTGACGACCTCAAGGTCACCGTTGTGGCAACAGGACTGGGTGCAGAGGCGGTTCGCGCACCCCTGCAGGTTGTCGAATCCCAGCCCAAGCAAGCCAGCGAAGCACCTGTTGAGACGCGTACTCGGCCCGCCAGAAGTTCGGCAGATGAAGGTGCTAACACCGAGACTAACGTTGAGGTGAAGTTAGGGCAGGCAGTAGGGCAGGAAGACTATTTTGATATCCCGGCATTCCTGCGCCGTCAGGCAGACTAAGTAGCACACTCGCAGGTTCATGCCGCCTCCAGGCGGCGTCGCTTGCGGGGCGTGACAGCCAGGCCGACTCGTGGTGATTTTCTCCCCCAGCCACGGGTCGGTTTGCCTGCGCGCGTTTCGTTTGAGGCCTGTGAACGACTTCTCAGGCTCATTGTCACAACGTAGTATTTACCCGGTAGTTATGCGATAGTTTGCGGGTTCTGCGGATAGTGACGCTTGGAATGAAGATTATTCTCATCGATAAAACGCTTGGGGGCTCCCGTGCTATTGCACTTGGGCGCTGGTCCCGTGCGCTATTATCGATGTGCGCGCTGGGTTTGCCTTTGGGTATGATCGGCGTTGGCTATTACATAGCCAAGGTCGTTGAAGTGCCCGAGGCGCTGGTTCCACTTCAAGATGAGGTGGACGCGCAAACTGAGGCGCTGGCCGATTTGCGCGAAGATGCAGAACGCCGATTGCAATCCATTTCCCTTACCGCTGCAGAGCTTGAGGCACGTTTAGTGCGTCTCGATGCCATGGGCCAACGCCTTACCGATCTGGCTGGCCTGGATGATGGAGAGTTCGACTTTAGCCGCAGCCCCGCTTTGGGCGGTCCGGATATGTCGTTAGCCGATTCCGCCGGGACACAAGCGATTGCCGCACAGAGTTTTGCGTCGATACCACTGACGCTAGCAACGGAGATGCGGGATCTCGAGGAGCGCATTGCAGATCGCGAGCAACAGTTAGATTTTCTTGAGGCGGTGCTGGCCAACCGGCAGCTACAAAAAGATCTATTTCTGTCAGGACGTCCCATCAAGAAGGGCTGGATGTCCTCTGCTTACGGACAACGGAAAGATCCCTTTACAGGTCAGACAAGCTGGCATCAGGGCGTGGATTTTGCCGGCAAAGAGGGCGCGGACATCGTCGCTGTAGCGAGTGGCGTGGTGACCTGGGCCGGTGATCGACACGGTTATGGCGACATGGTTGAAGTGAGCCATGGTGGTGGATACACCACGCGCTATGCGCACAACAAAGAGAACCTGGTCAAAGTCGGCGATATCGTCAGCAAGGGCCAGGTGATCGCGCAAATGGGTTCCAGTGGCCGCTCCACTGGCCCACACGTCCATTATGAGGTTTACAAGAACGGCCGACCCGTCGATCCGGCGAGTTACGTTCGACGCACTCGGCGCTGACACTTTTCGGGTGAATAGCACAAGGCCATCGGCCCGGTGTGCATGTGATTCAAGCGTCTGGCTGCACTAAGCGCGCCACGATGATCCGATACTCTCTTTATCTATCACGGTTCTCATGATTTCCAATTTCCTTAAGTCAATTTTCGGTAGTAGCAATGACCGCGAACTCAAGCGCATGCGCAAGACGGTCAAAAAGATTAATGCCTTCGCGGAAGAGTATTCAGCATTAAGCGACGAAGCCTTGCAGGCCAAAACCCAGGAGTTTCGTCAGCGACTCAATGACGGTGAAACGCTGGATAAGCTTCTGCCCGAGGCATTTGCTGTGGTTCGAGAGGCGGGGGATCGAGCGCTCGGTCTGCGCCACTTTGATGTACAAATGGTGGGTGGCATCACACTGCATGAAGGTAAGATTGCAGAGATGCGTACGGGCGAGGGCAAAACGCTGGTGGCAACGCTGCCGGCCTATTTGAACGCGTTGCAGGGCCCCGTTCACCTGGTGACGGTAAATGACTATCTGGCGCAGCGAGACGCTGCCTGGATGGGACCTCTTTACCACTTCCTTGGACTGCGCGTCGGGGTCATCCGCTCCGGGCAGCATCCTATGGAGAAGCGCGACGCGTACAAGTCCGATATCGTCTACGGCACTAACAACGAGTTTGGCTTCGATTACCTGCGTGACAATATGGCATTCGCATCCGAGGATCGCATGCAAAGCGCGCTCGGTTTTGCAATCGTCGATGAAGTCGACTCGATTCTGATCGACGAAGCGCGTACGCCTTTGATCATATCCGGTGCGGCTGAGGATAGCTCAGAACTATATCGCCGCATAAACCGGATCATCCCCGAATTAACCATTGAAGTCGAAGCCGAGCACGGCCACTACACCGTGGACGAAAAAACACGTCAGGTGGAGCTCACCGAAGAGGGCCATCTGTTTGTGGAGGAGCTGATGATTCGCGAACAGCTGCTCGAAGAGGGTGACAGTCTGTACGCCTCAACCAACTTGAATTTGCTGCATCACGTGCATTCCGCATTACGCGCGCATGCGCTGTTTCAGCGGGACGTAGAGTACATCGTAGAAAATGGCCAGGTGGTGCTGATTGACGAGCACACTGGCCGGACGATGGCGGGTCGTCGACTTTCCGAGGGCTTACATCAGGCAATCGAAGCCAAAGAGGGCGTCAACATTCAGAGCGAGAGCCAAACGCTGGCCTCCACCACCTTCCAGAATTACTTCCGCCTGTACGACAAGCTGGCAGGGATGACGGGTACTGCGGATACCGAAGCCTTTGAGTTTCGTCAGATATACGGTCTGCCCGTTGTCGTTATACCCACTAATGTTGCGACACAGCGCGTGGATTATAACGATCTGGTCTACCTTACCAGTGATGAAAAATACGATGCCATCGTTGAGGATGTAAAGAGCTGCATCGAAGGTGGCGCGCCAGTGCTGGTGGGAACCGCTTCCATTGAGACCTCTGAGGAAATGTCGCGGCGTTTCACTGCGGCCAACCTCGAACATCGGGTATTGAACGCGAAGTTTCACGAGAAGGAAGCCGAGATTATTGCTCAGGCCGGGACTCCAGGCACCGTCACGATCGCCACCAACATGGCGGGACGAGGTACCGATATCGTTTTAGGGGGCAACTGGGAAGCGGAAGTTAAAGCGCTTGAAAACCCTACCGAGGAGCAGGTCGCTGAGATCAAGCAACAGTGGACACTGCGGCATGACAAGGTCATCGAAGCGGGTGGTCTGCATATTTTCGGTACCGAACGACATGAATCACGACGCATCGACAATCAGCTGCGTGGTCGCTCCGGACGTCAGGGTGATCCGGGTGCTTCGCGTTTCTACCTGTCTCTGGAAGACAACCTGATGCGCATTTTTGCCTCGGACCGAGTGAAAAGCTTTATGCAAGCGCTCGGTATGGAGAAGGGCGAAGCAATTGAGCACCGCATGGTGACTAACGCAATTGAAAAAGCCCAGCGCAAGGTTGAAGGCCGTAATTTCGATGTTCGTAAGCAGTTGCTTGAGTACGACGATGTCGCCAATGATCAGCGTCAGGTAATCTATCAGCAGCGCAACGAGCTGCTCGAAACTGAGGATATTTCCGAGACCATTGAGGCGATACGCGACGATGTTGTAGATGCCGCCATCAGTGAGTTCATTCCGCCGATGAGCCTGGAGGAGCAGTGGGATATCGCCGGTCTGGAACGACAACTGGAAAACGAGTTTGCGGTGCAGCTGCCCGTTCAGCAATGGCTGGACGAGGACGACGATCTTGCTGAAGAAGGACTGCGACAGCGAATAGCGGCTGCGGTCGCCGAGGCCTATGAGGCGAAGTGCGCAGACGTGGGGCCCGATATGCGCCGGATTGAAAAACAGATTATGCTGCAGGTTCTGGACACCCTTTGGAAAGAGCACCTGGCGACCATGGATCAGTTACGCCAGGGTATTCATCTGCGTGCCTATGCCCAGAAAAATCCCAAGCAGGAATACAAACGCGAGTCGTTTGCGCTGTTCCAGGAAATGCTGGAGAGCCTGAAGATAGAAGTGGTGAAATTCCTCTCGCATATCCAGATACAGCGGCCTGATGAAGCTGCGCTATTGGAACAGCGTCGCCGTGAGCAGGCGGAACAGGAACAGCTCGCATTTCAGCATGAGGACGCGTCGGCTTTGGAAGACGGTGCCGCGGCCTCAGCAGCAGAGGGCGTCGATGAGGATTCAACCCAGCCCTTTGTGCGAGAGCAACCAAAAGTGGGGCGCAACGAGCCCTGCCCCTGCGGGTCGGGCAAAAAGTACAAGCAGTGCCATGGCCGGCTTTGATTGCCCCGCTGCGGTATTGCCCGTAGCAGGCATCCAGTTTGGCGTCGTTAGCGCCGGAATTAAAACGGCGGGCAGACGGGATCTGGTACTCATGGCCATTGCGTCGGACGCGACGGTTGCGGGGATGTTTACGCAAAATGCTTTTTGTGCGGCGCCGGTAACCGTGTCGAGGCAGCATCTCGCTGAGACGGCACCGCGCTACTTGCTTATTAACACTGGCAACGCCAACGCTGGTACCGGCAGTCAGGGCCTCAGCGACGCCCGCCGCAGCTGTGAGGCTTTGGCAGAGCTTGCCGGGGTGCAGCCACATCAGGTTCTGCCGTTTTCTACCGGCGTGATAGGCGAATACCTGCCCATGGAACGTCTGCTGACAGCGTTGCCTGCGGCGCAATCGGCGCTGGCCAGCGATAGCTGGCTGGCGGCGGCTGAAGGCATCATGACCACGGATACCCGACCCAAGGCTGCCAGTCGAACGCTGAAGTTAGGCGAACGTCGTATTACTCTAAGCGGCATCGCGAAAGGCGCAGGCATGATCCGGCCCAACATGGCAACGATGCTGGCATTTTTCGCGACCGACGCGCCGGTGGCAGAGGATGTACTCAAGGAGCTCTGGCAGGACGCGGTTGAATGCAGCTTCAATAGAGTCACGGTAGATGGTGACACTTCGACCAACGATGCAGCGATTCTTGTAGCCACCGGCAAGGCCGGTGGTGAGCCCTTACAAGGCGCCGGGCTTGAGCTGTTTCGTGCCGCGCTGCTGGACCTGGCTTTAGAGCTGGCGCAGGCACTGGTGCGCGACGGCGAAGGTGCCAGTAAGTTTGTAGCGGTTTCTGTGCAAACAGCGTCTACAGAGCAAGAGGCACTGGAAGTCGCCTACACCATTGCTCACTCGCCGCTAGTTAAAACGGCCCTATTCGCCAGCGACCCCAATTGGGGCCGATTACTGGCTGCGATTGGCCGCGCGGACGTCCCTGACCTGGACGTAGATCGCATCGATCTCAAAATTAATGATGTCCTGATTGCCACGCGCGGGCAGCGCGCACCAGACTATACAGAAGCGCAAGGCGCAGCAGCGATGGCGGCGGAGGACATCACCATTACAGTGTCACTGTCACGCGGCGAAGCCGACGCGACCGTGTGGACCTCCGATTTGTCCTACGACTACGTTCGCATCAATGCGGAATATCGCACCTGATGTCGATCCTGCATGTGGCGGTTGGCGTTATTCTTGATGCCGAGGGCCGCATTCTGATCAGTAAGCGGGCAGACGAGGTTCACCAGGGTGGGCTCTGGGAGTTTCCCGGCGGCAAAGTCGAAGGTAGAGAAACCGTATTGGACGCTTTGGGTCGAGAGCTGCATGAAGAGCTCGGTATAGTGGTGCGAAGTGCACAGCCTCTGTTAGAGGTTTGCCATGACTATGGCGACAAAAGCGTGCGCCTGGATGTCTGGCGCGTCGATGCGTTTGACGGTGAGCCCAAGGGCCGGGAAGGGCAGCCATTGCGCTGGAGTACAGCAGCGGCGCTAACGGATTATGACTTTCCGGCCGCTAATATACCTATTCTTGAAGCGTGCAGAGGCCTGGAGCTGTAATCGTCTTGGCGTGCGGCCGGTGAATCCACTGTACTACTTTTAACCAGTGGCTCAGTGAGCCAGAGCGTCTCTTAGAGCACTGTCTAAAGCGTCAACCTGCACGAACAGTTCGTCGAGACTGCCGTCGTTATGAATAATCCGATCGGCTTTGGCGAGGCGCTCCTCCCGGGGTAGTTGGGCGGCCATAATACGTTTTACCTGCTCCGCATCGTTGCTGTCACGCTGCATCGTGCGCGCAAGCTGCACGGATTCAGGAACATCCACCACAACGATCTCATCACACAGTGCGGCCTGCTGGGTTTCCAGCAGTAGGGGCGAGGCTAGAACCACGTAGGGTGAATCGGCTTGCTGTATATCTTGCTGTATCGCTTCCCCTATCAGGGGATGCGAGAGTGACTCCAACCAGTCTCGCTCCGCCGGGTCTTCGAAAACAATACGGCGCAAGGCAGCGCGATCCAGATTGCCGTCCTGTAGCAGCAAGCCATCGCCGTAACGATCAACAACGGCAGTCAGTGCGTATCCGCCTGGCATCATAATGCGTCGGGCGGCGACGTCAGCATCGACAATGCAAATGCCCTTTGTCGCCAGCCTGTCAGTGACGGCGGTTTTGCCGCTGCCGATACCGCCTGTAATGCCGATAACCGGCGTGGGGGGACGGTCTGTGGGGTCAGAGGTTTTCATGGCACTAGGCAGGCGTGGCGCCAAGCGAAGACCAATACCATTCCATTATCGGTTCACCCCAAACCAGTGCGATCCAGCCCGCTATGGCCAGATAGGGCCCGAAGGGCATGGGAATATCCTTGCCGCGCTTCTGCAATATCATCACCACGATGCCTAAAACTGCGCCGACAAAAGACGAGAGTAGAATAATCATTGGCAGCGCTTGCCAGCCGAGCCAGGCACCGAGAGCCGCTAGTAGTTTGAAGTCACCATATCCCATGCCGTCCTTGCCTGTGACGAGCTTGAACAGCCAGAACACGCTCCACAGAACACCGTATCCTGCCATCGCGCCAATCACGGCGCTCTGCAGGTCGGTGAACATGCCAAACACGTTGCACAGAAGTCCCAGCCAGAGCAGCGGTAAGGTAATGCTATCCGGCAGCAGCATGGTGTCGATATCGATCATGGTGAGACAGAGCAAGGACCAGGTGAAAATCAGTACCGCTAGCAAGGTGATGTTGGCGCCACCAAAGTGAAAACCCAGCATTAAGGTCAGTCCACCGGTCAGTGCCTCTATCGCAGGGTAGCGAGCGGAGATCGGGACCTGACAGCCCGCGCAGCGGCCGCGCAGCAACAGATAGCTGATGACCGGTATGTTCTGCAAAGCGGTAATACCTTGCCCGCAGGCCGGGCAGCGAGAGCGGGGCACGGCCAGATTGAAAACATCCCCGTCGTCAGGCGCTTCGCCATTGATAAGTTCGCCACAGTAGGCCTTTTCGTCGCGTTCGATCATGACCGGGATGCGGTAGATTACGACATTGAGAAAACTGCCAATGTTCAGGCCTAATAGAAGCAAAGCAAAGCCCAGCAGCACAGGTTGCTGGTTTAGCGCGGCAAGCAGTTCCATACGGTTTCTTCAGCGGATTGAAGGACGGCTAAGACGAGGGTTTAAGCCGCTATTCGAATAGCGGTTTAAACAACGGATCCCAGCATGAAGATGGGTAGATACATCGCGATCATCAGGCCCCCGACCAGAACACCTAGCACGGACATGATGATTGGCTCCATCAGTGAACTCAGACTGTCGACGGCGTTGTCGACGGCGTCCTCATAATGATTAGCCACTTTTTCGAGCATCGCATCCAGCGCACCGGACTCCTCGCCAATAGACACCATCTGCAGCAGCATTAGTGGGAACATGCCTGTGGCACTAATCGAGTTGTACAGTGTAGAGCCGGTAGTGACGTCATCCTTAATCTGTCGTATCGCCTTGGCATAGGGAATACTGCCCGCAGCGCCTACAACAGACTCCAGAGCATCGACCAGCGGGACACCGGCAGAAAAGGTGGTGGCCAGCGTGCGGGAGAAGCGCGCAATCACCGAGTTAAACACGATGTCGCCGACGACAGGCGCTTTTAGCATGACTCTGTCTTGAGCCTCGCGAAACGCCGCCGATCGCTTATGTATTTCCTTGTAAACCGCGACCCCAGCGATCACGAACACCAGTATCAGGAACCACCAGGCTTGCGCGAAGTTGGAGATGTTCAAGACGAAAAGCGTAAACGCCGGCAGTTCTGACCCGAAAGACGAGAACGTCGAAGCAAACTGCGGTACAACTTTAACAAGCAGCAGGGCGGTCACAATCAATGAGACCACGACAACCGCGATGGGGTAGGTCAGGGCCTTTTTAATTTTTGCTTTAAGCTGTTCTGACTTTTCCTTGTAGGTCGCAACCCGGTCAAGCATGGTCTCCAGGGTACCGGAGGATTCGCCTGAGGCGACGAGGCTGACGAAAAGCTCATCGAAATATTGCGGATACTTTTCCAGTGCCACCGCGAGTCCACTACCGGATGCCACGTCATTTTTGAGGCTCGAAACCACCTGTCGCATGTTGGGGTTTTCCAGGCCTTCGCCGACGATGTCAAAACTCTGCACCAGCGGGACGCCGGCTTTCATCATGGTCGCTAACTGGCGCGTAAAAATGGATATGTCTAAGGGCTTGATCTTTTTACCGCGACCACCCAACAAAGGCTTGGTTTTTTTCTTGACGGTTTTGGGTTTGATGCCCTGGCGACGGAGCTGGGCCTTGGCCATCGCCATGCTGACCGACTCTATTTCGCCCTTGGAACTTCGGCCCTGTTTGTCGGTACCCTGCCAGGTAAAAATCTGTCCTTTGGATGCACTGGTAGCCATAAACTGTTCCGTTTATCAGTCGGTAGTGACGCGGTTAACTTCTTCTAAACTGGTATCGCCCATCATTGCCTTGCGGAGACCGGAGCGACGCAGATCGTTGAACCCTTCTTTTTTCGCCTGCGCGGCAATATCAATGGAATTACCTTCTTCCATAATAATTCTCGCGATGGTTGGCGTAATGCGCACGACCTCGTAGACGCCGACACGGCCCTTGTATCCGCTGGAACATTTGGGACAACCAACGGGCTTGAAGATGGTCGCTTCTTTAATCATCTCATCCGTAAAGCCTTCTTTCTTCAGCACATCTTCAGGTAGATCAGCGGGTTCCTTGCACTCTTTACAGAGCCGACGGGCCAGACGTTGGGCAATAATCAGGTTCACGGACGTCGCCAGGTTGAAAGATGGCACACCCATATTCAAAAGACGCGTAATGGTCTCTGCCGCACTGTTGGTGTGCAGCGTGGACATCACCATATGCCCCGTCTGGGCTGCCTTGATCGAAATCTCTGCTGTTTCCAGGTCTCGAATCTCACCTACCATGATGATGTCGGGGTCCTGGCGAAGGAAGGATCGCAGCGCCTCGGCAAAGGTCAAACCTACCTTGGGATTTACGTGACACTGGTTGATGCCATCCAGGTTGATTTCTACCGGGTCTTCAGCCGTCGAGATATTGCGCTCCGGTGTGTTGAGTATATTCAGGCCCGTATACAGCGAAACGGTTTTGCCTGAACCTGTTGGTCCCGTCACCAGAATCATGCCCTGAGGTTGTTCCAGGGCATTCATGTAGAGATCTTTCTGGAAGTCTTCGTAGCCGAGCATATCGATGCCCATCTGGGCACTGCTCGGGTCGAGGATTCGCAGTACGATTTTTTCCCCGAACAACAGGGGCAAGGTGTTCACCCGGAAATCGATGGCGCGACTCTTGGAGAGCTTCATTTTAATACGCCCATCCTGAGGGACTCGGCGTTCGGAGATGTCCATCTGGGACATCACCTTCAGGCGTGCCGCCAGACGGCCGGCCAAATTATTGGGCGGCTTTACAACTTCATGCAGAATGCCGTCAGTCCGGAAGCGCACGCGATAGGATTTTTCGTAGGGTTCAAAGTGAATGTCTGACGCGCCGGACTTAATAGCGTCCAGTAGCACCTTGTTCACAAAACGCACTACCGGCGTTTCATCAATGCTCTCGCTTTCGCTTGCGCCACCGCCTTCTTCGTCCACAGCTTCGACGTCCAGATCATCCAGACCCGCATCGTCGAGATCATCCAGGCCACCGCCAAGCGAATCCTGAGCCTCAGACCACTCGGTAATAGCGGCGGACAGGGCACCTTCCTCCACCAGAACAGCATCGGTGTTGATGCCAGTATGGAATTTGATTTCATCCAGAGCTGAAAGGTTGGTGGGGTCAGATACGGCGATATACAGTCGATTGCCGCGCCGGTATAGAGGCATCGCGTGGTGCTTGACCGCCAGGTTGGGAGATACGAGATCCTTGGGTATCGCTTCGACATTAAACGCAGCGATATCGAACAACGGTACACCAAACTCGTCGGATGCCATCTCGGCGAGCTTCTGCCCCGCTATGTAGTCGTTACTGACCAGGTAGCTGACAAAAGGTGATTTCTCTCGTGAGCAAGTCGCCAGAGCTTCTTCGGCTGCGCCGGCATCAAGTAATCCATCAGCGACCAGACGTCCTGCCAAACCGCTGAGCTGAGTAGGGGGCTTATTTGTCATGAACTCTGATGCGCCAGTCCTGTTTCGTTTTGCTTGATAAGCACTTCTGGTTTGTATCGTCTTGTGTTCAAGCCGACCACACGTGCGACTATCTGTCTGTGAGTCACTCTGTCTGTGAGTCACTGTTCGTACGATTAACTATCTATACGATTAATCATCTATAACATTCATCAACTATATCGAGCTGCTTACTGCTAGCTGCTAGCTAGCCTGACCGTGCTTGATACTCCCCAGTATACGCCTTAAAAACAAGGGCTTACAGCATGCAGTGTTTAGAACTTTGCAGTACTTCACACAAGCGTTTCGATGGTGACACTGGAAGACACTGGGAGGCAAGTGACTGACAGAATTTGTCAGTATCAGACGAAATGACGCGGTTTCAACGCCGATACATCGTGGCGGTACTCAAGGGTACGGGTGCACTTAATAGGCATAACCCACTGATAAATATACCTTTTATTGGCATTCGAGACGATATTTTAAAAGTTGGCACGCACCGTGCTATATCACAGCCACGCAGGTCGAGGTCATGCAAAACGGCATTTCTCGGCGGCTTGTTGGGGTGAAAGCCCCGGCAGCAGACATCCTTTTAGATGTGAACTAGTTTAGACGTAAAGTTACTTTCCAGGAGTATTGGACATGACCAAGACCAACCAAAAGGGTTTTACCCTGATCGAACTGATGATCGTTATCGCGATTGTCGGCATTCTCGCCGCAGTTGCTCTGCCCGCTTATCAGGACTACACCATCCGCGCACGTATGGCTGAGCCTCTGGCGCTGCTGGGCGAGGCCAAGACCGGCGTAGCTGAATACTTTGTAGCGACCGGTAGTATGCCCGCTAACGCCACCCAGGCAGGCATCCGTGAAACGATCGGTACTGCGCTGGTAGATACTATGGCTTACCAGGCTGATAACGACATCGAAGTCACTTTGACTGCCGCAACTGAGTGGGGCGACGCTGCAAGTGGCACCGTCAAGCTGAGCTTTGTTGGCACGGCTGGTGGCGCTGTAAGCTACGTGTGTCGTACAGGTGACACCAACGGCGTACTCGCGAAGTATATGCCTGCTAATTGCCGCGGATAAATTAGCGGAATTGAAAACCCGGGCATGCCCGGGTTTTTTTTTGCCTGAAATTTAGAAAAGCGTGGCGACTGTGACGGCTATTACAAGAACAGCTGCAGGACCCTTTGCGACACTCGTCCTGGTGCTTTTGTCAGCACTCGCTCTGTATTTGATGTATCTGGGCGATTTTCTGCTCCCCGAGACGCAGATGCTGCTGGCGGCGATTGCCGAAACCTCCTTCAATGCCTCCTCGCTCGACGATTGGCGACAGTTGTTGTTCAACAGTGCGCCCTCAGGCGGCCCCCTGTCTGCGCTGAGTTTCTTGATACAGCAAACAGCGTCATCTGGCTTCTCGCCGGTGAAGCTGAAGCTGCCATCCGTCTTGCTCCACGTGACCAACGCGCTGCTGCTATTCATGGTCTGTTATCGGATTGAGAGAGCGAGTCCGGTTTATGTGGTCCCAGGCTCACTGTCGATGCGTGTTGCGGTGCTGACGTCGGCTGCCTGGTGTCTATATCCTGGTCACGTGAGCATCGTCATGCAGGCCTCCTACCGCGGCAGCCTGTTAGCGGCGCTGGTCGTTCTGGCGAGCCTTTGGCACTACGCGCGAATCCGTGAAGACTGGTTGTCCTGCGCCCCTGACGCCAGGCGCTACTCCAATTGTCTGTTAGTGATGTCTCTATTGACCCTGCTTGCCAGCCTGTTTGATAACTCCGGCTGGTTGCTGCCACTTTACATTGGCATTGCCGAGATAGCGCTGTTCCGCGGGCAGGTACTTGCCGACGCGGGTCGTTCAGAAACCAGGCCCGGATTACTTATATTGGCCTGCGTGGCCATTGGTTTTGGTATTGGTTTTGGTATTGCCGCGCTGCGTTCGACGCTTCCTACTGATGCTTTGCTATACCTCGTGGTCGCGCTGCCATTGCTTTTGCTTATGCTAACGCTGGTGTCCCTTCCGGGTCGCAGCGTCGCGCCCATGCGCCTGGTCATGGCGCTTGCGACCGTGCTGCCGCTTTGTTTCGCCGTGCAGACACTGTCACGGGCCTCTTATTGGGCTGATCCCATCGCGCTTGCGCAGCAGGAGTATTTGCAAACGCCCGGTTCAGAGAACGCGCGCTTGCGTCTGGCGAATGCCTATCAGCGTGCAGCTGCGGAGCAAGCGAGTGACGCGAAGGCCCAGCGCTATGTGCTAAGCGCAGTGCGGATATACGAGGAAGTGCTGGCTGGCAACGGTGCATCGGTCGAGGCGGCGGCGAAAGTCAGCGTGCTGCATGCCTTGCTGGGTCGGGATGATGACAGTCACTACGCCCGCCTGTCGTCGGCCCTCAATGAGGCGGCATCGCTGTCGCCGGGTGCACTGCAGTCTTTGACAGCGCTATCGATGTGCGTGGAACGTGAACAGTGTGCCCTGACGTCCCGGGAGCTGGAGTCCCTTCTCGTCGCTGCGGGCGGCGGGCGGGACAATCCGCGTTTTTGGGAACTGCTGTTCCAAAACTGTATGGCTCGAGAAGACATGGCATGCGTGCGCTCGTATGCGGAAGAGGCGCTGGCGGTCACACCAACATTTCTGCCCGCCTACAAAGCACTGTACAAAGCGGCTCGGCACGATGGTGACATTGAGGCGGCACAGAATGTCGTGCTCAGAATGGCCGAGGCCGATGCAGCGCGACGCTGGCAGCATCTTATCGCTGATTATGCGGCGGGCCGGCTATGAAGCTTGCTCGTTCTCGCGCACCCATTACACCGGTATTGTGGCTAGTCATCCTGTGTATGACGGCCTGGGCATACTGGCCTGGCCTGGCAGGCCCACCTATTCTGGACGATCTCCCCAATTTACTCGCCTTGGATAAGCTTGAGCTATCGCGGGATTACGCGTCTGATGTGGCGACTGAGAATCACTCCGGGCTGTTCGGGCGACCTGTGTCGATGGCGAGCTTTGTATTGGAGCGTCTCTACTTCGACTTCGGAACGCGAGGGCAGAAGACCGTCGGCGTGATGTTGCACTGTCTATCGGCCACGGTTCTACTGTTGTTGTCGCGTCGACTGGCAGGCTTGGCCGGCATCTCAAGTTCTGCGGCGCCGCTGGCGGTCGCGGCGCTTTGGCTGGCGGCGCCGTTGCTGTTGAGTACGACGCTGTATGCCGTGCAGCGAATGACCTTATTGTCCGGGCTTTTTTCGCTGCTTTCCTTGCTGAGTTACACGATAGCGCGACAGACGCAGATCGGTGGTGGCAGGGCGACAGGCTGGTTTGCACTGATCTTGCCCTGCCTGACGCTGTCGGTTCTCTCCAAAGAGAACGGATTACTGACTGTGCCTCTCATAACCGTTATTGAACTCTATTTTTTCCGATTTGCTGCGGCACAGCAAAGCACGCAAAAAAGGCTTTTGCTCGCCCACGGGCTCGCTTTTCTACTGCCTGTGTGTGGCGTGATGTTGATCCTCGTCCTGCGGCCGGAGTTTCTCTTTGCAAGTTATGCGATTCGCGATTTTGGACCGGTTGAGCGCATTCTAAGCGAAGCCCTTATTCTTATTGACTATGTGCGGCAGGTGCTGTGGGTCGATGTACATCGGCTAGGGGTTTATCACGATGACGCGCGCATCGTCAGGAGCTTAAGCGGTACCTCGCCGGTCGCAATGGCCTTGCTGCTGTGGCTGACCGCGATACTGTTTGCCGGATATTCCGCCGTCCGTGGTCGCTACACGCTGTTGGGTTTCGCGGTGGCCTTTTTTCTGGTGGGGCACGCCATGGAATCCACCGTGCTGCCACTGGAACTTTATTTTGAGCACCGCAACTACCTTCCCGCTGCGGGTCTTCTGATGGGGCTGGTGCTGGCTGGATTCAAGATCGCCGAGCGATTTCCCTGGCTACTACCCTGGCTTCAGGTCTTTCTGCTACTGCTTTTCATCAGGAGCCTGTTGCTGCTGGGGTCACAGGCTGTCGTTTGGTCTGATAATCGACTGCTGCATCTGGACGCCCTGGCCAACCACCCAAATTCGGAGCGCGCGGCGCTGCAGCTTGGGCAGATTTTCGCGACTGATGGAAATCTGGCTGGCGCGTTGGCGCTATTAAACCAGGCGCCGGGCTCGCAAGCCTGGCCGACCATCGAGCGACAGTTGCTGCAGGCGAGCTACCACTGTCTGTCAGGCCAGGAGCTCCCCGCGCATCATTTTGACAAGTCGGGATTGAACCGAACGCAATTGATGCACCTGGGTGTGAATAACCAGCTGGAGCGACTGGTGCGCCTGAGCATAGATGGATACTGTACCGAGGCGAGTAGCCTGCAGCTTGCGGATGCGGCTCGAGGCTGGATATTCAGTGTTGAAGACCCGCAGGCCACGCCGCGGTTGTACGCCAACCTGCTACTGTTAGAGAATGAGCTGGAGCGTTACCCGTTCGCCCTGGAGTACGCCACCCTGCTGGTGGCGCGGGAGCCAAAGGGCGTTATGGGTCTGCAATTTATGTTATATCTTGCGACCCTTCTTGAAGACGTTACGCTTCGAGAGCAGGCATTACAGGCGCTTTTGGCGCTTGAGCGGGAGGGTAAGTTGAACCGTCAGGAATCAGACAATCTGGCGCTTTTTCTGCCCGACCCAGGCGAGGATTCTCCAAAGCCCGTCAAGTAAAATCACTGCCGGCATAACAGCGGGCTAGTAGCCGCACCAGGATGAGATAATGGCGCCAAACTCACTATCGGTAGTAATACCCGCGAAAAACGAATCAAAAGGCCTGGCGCTGTTTTTGCCTTCGCTCCGGGAGACCTATCCCGATGCCGAAATCATCGTCGTTGACGACGGTTCGAGTGACGACACGGCGACGGTAGCAGAGGTCGAGGGCGCCTCCGTGGTTCGCCATCCTTACAGCAAAGGCAACGGAGCGGCAATCAAGTCCGGGGCGCGTGCTGCAACCGGCGAGGTGTTGCTGTTCATGGACGGCGACGGGCAGCACCGCGTAGAGGATATTGAACCCCTGCTGGCGCGATACGCAGAGGGCTATGACCTGGTCGTCGGCGCCCGACAGGGACGAACCGATCAGGCCAGCGTTGCTCGCTGGGGTGCCAATACGCTTTACAACCATTTTGCCAGTTGGATGGTTGGACATCGTATCGACGATCTGACATCCGGAATGCGCGTGGTGTGCCGCAGCAAATTTCTCAGTTTTCTGTATCTACTACCCAATGGTTTTTCCTATCCCACCACGTCGACCATGGCGTTTTATCGGGCGGGCTACTCGGTCTCATTTGTGCCCATCCAAACACGGCAGCGCATCGGCAAAAGCCATATCAACGTCTGGCGTGACGGGGTCCGCTTTCTGTTGATCATTTTTAAAATTGGGACGCTTTACTCTCCGCTTAAGCTGTTTCTTCCTATCGCTTTGGCGATTTTTGCCACCGGGCTTGGCTACTATGGTTTCACCCTGATCAGCTATGGTCGGTTCACGAATATGAGTTTGTTGCTATTCGTTTCGTCCGTCATCGTTTTTCTGATTGGGCTTATTTCCGAGCAGATTAGCAATCTTATGTACCGGCAGGAATGAGCACGATCAGGTTTGCTGCCTATTGATTCGCGGGCGTTAATGCGGAAATAGACGATCGACCGGGCTTCAGGATACGCGCGGCAGGCCGTGGCGCAGCAGCAGCGACAGCTTGTGGTGACGCAGGCGAATGGGTCGCATGAACTTCGAAGAAGAGGTGGCTCGCCTGGCCATGTTGTTACGGCGTTGTTGGCGCAACCTGGGCAGATCGGCGAGGATACCTCGTATACTCGGCCAGTAAATTTCGCTGATAGGCCGTATAGAGCGCGATGCAAAACTCATCACGCAGCCTTCAGCTAGCAGCAAGGGAACCTGTAGCAATATCGCCAGGAAGTGGTAGGGCGCTGGAAAGCAGGTCGCAATCACACGATTTTTATTTAGCTCGCTTAGGCGCCGACGCTTGAACGAGGTGTTCAGGCGGTTGGAGCTAACCTTGCCGCCGCCAAAGCTGTGACCTACCACGTGGTCGTAGCCGCCGGTGGTCGTGACGCGGACGGCAAGCCCCATAAGGCGGCACGCGCAGCAGAGATACATATCCTCGGCCATGGAGCCAAACCACCCGGGGAAGCCGCCCAGCCGCTGCCAGAGGCTTCGTTTGATCAGCAGGCAGCTCCCCATAACGGTTGCCACTTCCTCTGACGGGTTCAGCACGGGTATGGGGTTGGCGAATACGTCCAGCTGCATCCCGCGGTCCAATAGCTCGCCGCTCTCCATATCGTACTGCGGCAGGCTCCAGATGCCCGTATGGTCATCAGACTTCGCACAGCTAATGAGCTGCGCGAGACTGTCTGGATGCAGGCGAGTGTCATTGTTGAGCAGCAATAGATATTCGCCGGTGGCTGCGTCGGCCATGCGATTGTTGCTGGCACAAAAACCAATATTTTGTTCCGAGCGCAGTAACACCGCGTCTGGAAAATCTCGCGCGACCATATCAGCTGATGAATCGCTGGAACCATCATCGTGAACAATGACTTCGACATCAAAGCCACAGACTTGCTCAAATACACTTCGCAGACAGCGGCTGATGACGGCGCTGCCCTGATAGTTTGCGATGCAAACGCTTAAGGTTGGCGACTCTGATTCTGACGTCGACATTATCACGCTTGCTGCAGGTGCCACGCCCAGGTTTTTTCCAGCCCACTCTGCAGCGACGTTGCGGCGGACCACTTTAATAGGTCGTGAGCGCGGCTGCTGTCCAATACAACGTGACCGCTGTCCACGCCGCGTGGCGGCTGGTAATCAATATCAAGTGAACGCCCTGAGGCGGATTGTAGGAGCTCGCAGAGGGTTGCTATAGAGCAGCCTTGACCAGTTCCAACGTTGAATATCTCTGCGGTGTTCTCCGACCAAGAGGTCTCAATAACGCGCTCGCAGAGTGACAAAAAATCATCAATGTAAACAAAGTCACGAACCGCGGCGCCATCACCCCATAGGGTAAATGGGCGCTGCTCCAGAAGGCACCGGCAAAGAGTCGGTATGATGCCGAACTGGCTCTTGGGATTTTGCCCCGGTCCGTAGACGTTGGCTGGCCGCAGGATTATGGCGGGGCGAGTAGCCTGGTGGCAGTAGGTTTGCACCATAGCCTCCGCTGCGAGTTTGCCGGCCCCGTAATAGGAGGGCGGCGCGGTAGCACTGTTTTCAACGAGTTTAGTTAGCTCCCCAGAGGCATCATCCTGCGCTTTAGAAGCCGCATAGATGGCGCCCCCAGACGAAACATATACCAGCACGGGGCTGCTGTGGTTCTGCAGGCAGTCCAGCAATCCGGCAAGCGGTAACAGGTTATTGCTTACCTCCAGTGAGGGCTGTAAGCGAGAGCTGCCAGGGGTGGTATCGCTGGCGAGGTGGAACACAAAGTCTGTGTCAGCCATCAACTGATCCAGGGCACGACGATCGTCCAGCGTCACGTCCCGGTGCTGATGCTTGTCGCCTAATTGCGCCATCGGCGAGCGGCTGATGGTCACCAATTCATGCCCTTTAAGGCATAAGTGCTCTGCCAGACGTCGGCCCATAAAGCCGCTGCCACCCAGGATGACTGATTTCATGACGACAGGCTCTCATAAATACTGTGGTAGCGCGCTGCGCAGTCTTGCCACGTTCCGTAGTTCTGTATTGCGAAGTCTCTGCAGCGCGCAGAGAAGTGTAACTGTGCCGCCGAGTCTTCGATAGCGCTGAGCGCATCGGCAAAATCAGCAGGGTTGCCGACGAGGCGGCCTGTCTTCCCATTGGTCAGAAAATCCTCGTGGGCAGGAATGTCCGAGGCCAACACCGGTAATCCGGCTGCCATCGCTTCCAGGATCACCTGGGGACGTCCTTCGCTGTGCTGGCTCAGCGTAAGCAGCCCGGCTGCCTTTGGAAACCACTCAGCCGCCAGAACTTCAGGACTGGCGGGCCCATGGAAGTGAACCCAGTCTGGAATAACCATTTCGCCCTGATTGGGACCAATCAAGTGGAGTTCTCGGTCACCGGATGAAAACAGCGACGCTCCCCAGTCGAATAGGGGGCCAATCTTATCTGGCGTTACGCGCAGTACGGCAATCCATTTGTGGGGCGCTGACGGCGCGCGCTCCACTTGATACCACTGCTCATCGGTACCAAACGGTACCGTGACCACTGACGCTAAATCACCAAACTCTGCGTTGAGTTTTGCGCACATCCAGTCCGCGTTGGGCGCGAGCACGGCGCGGCGTTGACGCAGCACGGTTCGCAAGGCGGTGCGCATGCCGGGCAGCTTTAGTAACTTGAAGTCGGTGCCTAGCACCGTAATGACCGCGGGATGGTCAAGCCCGATCAAGGGCAGCGCATTTTGTAGCCAGTTGATATGAAAGATATCGGTGTCGGCTGCGGCTCGGCGATAGGCTTTGCGCAGTCTAAACAGCAAAGAACTGCCGGCCGCAGCCGCACGCAGCGGATTCTTGCCGAGTAAATGTGCTATGCCCCCTGCATTGGCCAGTGCGTTCAGCCAAACGCGGTCAGAGTCGGTGCAGGCGTAGCGTATCCCACTGCGGCGGGGTCCATCCGGTGCCCATAATGACAGCGCATTTTCTTCAGCGACTGCGTTGGCAATATTGCGGATAAAAACGCCCTGCCAGTCCTCCTCCGACCGAGGGTATGACGTGGCAGACATATAGATTCGTTTAGACAAACGTTGGCACCCGAAGCATTCACGGTACGATAACAGAGGTCCGGTGCCAGCGTCTCTCTAGCGGGTTTGGTAGGGCCGCTCAGGTAGGGCCGCCCAGGTAGGGCCGCTGAGGTGGGGCCGCTCAGGTAGGGCCGCCCAGGTAGGGCCGCTGAGGTGGGGCCGCCCAGGTAGGGCGGCATATCCTGCTCGTTATCTGGCCTTCGCTTCACGTCTCCGGGCATGCAGCACCGGTTCTGTGTAACCGCTTGGTTGCTCGCAGCCTTTGAAAACCAAATCACACGCGGCCTGAAACGCTATGCTGCTGTCGAAGTCAGTTGCCATCGCCGTATAAGCGGGATCGTCGGCGTTCTGACCATCCACCACGACTGCCATGCGTTTCATTGTTTCCATCACCTGCGCTTCGCTGCACACGTCGTGACGCAACCAGTTGGCGATGTGCTGACTTGAAATCCGCAGGGTGGCGCGATCCTCCATGAGACCAATATCGTTGATGTCGGGCACTTTGGAACAGCCGACCCCTTGATCAATCCAGCGCACCACGTAGCCGAGGATGCCCTGGGCGTTGTTGTCCAATTCCCGCTGAATTGCCTCCGGGCCAAGGTCGCAGGCAGCGACCGGCACGGTAAGAATGTCTTCCAGCCCCGCGTGCTGACGCTTGCCAATTTTGTGCTGCTGCTCGCGCACGTTGACGCGATGGTAGTGCGTGGCATGAAGCGTTGCAGCGGTAGGCGAGGGCACCCAGGCAGTGTTGGCTCCTGCCAATGGGTGGCCAATCTTCTGCTCCATCATAGCGTTCATCAGGTCCGGCATGGCCCACATGCCTTTGCCAATCTGGGCGTGGCCCTGGAGTCCACAGCGCAGACCTGTATCAACGTTCCAATCCTCGTAGGCCTTGATCCAGGGCTGGCTTTTCATGTCGCCCTTGGCAATCATCGGCCCGGCTTCCATGCTGGTGTGAATTTCATCCCCCGTGCGATCCAGAAACCCTGTATTAATAAAGGCTACTCGTTCTGCTGCCACCTTGATGCAGGCCTTCAAGTTGACGGTGGTGCGCCGCTCCTCGTCCATGATGCCGAGCTTTAAAGTATTGGCAGCCATACCCAGCATCGCTTCAATGCGGTCGAACAGCTCGCAAGTGAAAGCGACTTCATCCGGTCCGTGCATTTTTGGCTTCACGATGTAAACGCTACCTCGGCGGGAGTTTCCGGGGCCATTGCCATTGAGGTCGTGTAGAGCGATCGCACTGGTAAACACGCCGTCAAGAATGCCTTCTGGCACCTCATTTCCGTCAGCGTCCAGCACCGCATCCGTGGTCATCAGGTGACCCACGTTGCGGACAAACAACAGGCTGCGGCCGTGCAGGGACAGCGTGCCACCATCGAGGCCGATAAACTCTCGATCTGGATTGAGGCGTCGTTCGAGCGTGTTGCCGGCTTTTTCAACTTTTTCAGTCAGTTCGCCTGTCATCAGGCCTAACCAGTTGCGGTAGACCAGGGTTTTATCTTCCGCATCCACAGCGGCAACTGAGTCTTCACAGTCCTGGATGGTGGAGACGGCAGACTCCAGCACCAGATCTTTAATGCCGGCAGGATCAGTGCTGCCTACAGGGTGCTGGTGATCGATTTGAATCTCGATATGCAGACCATTATTGCGCAAAAGGACTGAGGTAGGCGCCTCAGGGGTGCCCAGATAACCGCGCAGTTTTTCTGCTTCGGCCAGACCTGTCGTTTCGCCGTTCTGCAGGCGCACGACTAGCTTTTGGTCCTGAATGGCATAGACCGTCGCATCGCGGTGGCTGCCGCTGACTAGCGGTGCGGCATCATCCAGCAGCGCGCGCGCCCACTCTATTACGCGGTTGCCGCGCACCGGATTGTAACCGCCGCTGCGCTCTCCCCCATCCTCTTCAGATATCACGTCTGTGCCGTATAGCGCATCGTAAAGGCTGCCCCAGCGCGCGTTCGCGGCGTTCAGGGCGTAGCGAGCATTCATCACCGGCACGACCAGCTGAGGGCCTGCAATCTCGGCGACCTCCTCATCGACGTTGTCAGTGGAGACGCTGAAATCCGCTGGTTCTGGCTGTAAATAGCCCAGTGAAGTGAGAAATGCGTGGTAGGCCCTGCGATCGAACTGGGGGCCCGGGTTATCCCGGTGCCACCCGTCAATGGCAGCCTGAATTCGGTCCCGCTCCTGCAGCAGTTCCCGATTGCGGGGGCTCAGGTCATGAAGGATGCCGGCCAGACCGGACCAAAATGCGTCGGCCGTTAAGCCCGTTCCCGGCAGAATCTCTTCGGTAAGCAAGGTGTGCAGTTCTGCTGCGACCTGCAGTCCAGCAACATGGATACGGTCTGTCATAGGGTTTACCCGCGCGGTTTATAGAAAGCGGGAAGTGTAATGAACGGCCGACATTTATCAAATCAATACATTTTATCGTCGGCATACAGAGCGTGAATAGCCTGGTGGTTGATGGATCTAGCGCCCTCGCCAGCTAGAGCCGGCACACAGGATAGCCCGCAAGGGCGGCCGTGGATCAGGTCTGTCCGGTGACTTCGCGGCCCGTCTCTACGATTAATTGCCGCAACCAGCGATTTGCCGGATTGTGTTGCAGTAAAGGGCTCCAGGCGAGCTTCAGCTCTAGCGGAGGGATATCTAAAGGCGGCTCCTTGATCACCAGACGAGGATTGTTGTGCTGTAGTTGAGCTGCCAGGGTGGGCAGCGTCACAACCAGATCGTTTTGCTCTGCCAGGATCATGGCGGCCTGATAGTGCCGTGTAAACACGGTGATATGACGCTTTTTGCCCAGCTTGGCGATGGCGGCATCCACCCAGCCCAGCCGTTGCACGTCCTCAGGATTGACGCCTACGCCCACGCCCATGCCGGTCTTGCTGACCCATACATGCTGTGCCTCCAAATAGCTGTCCAGGTTGAAGTTCTCAAGCAGCGGATTGTCGGCGCTGAGCAGACACGAAAAACTGTCGGTCCATACGGTGTTTTGATGAAACGATTGCGGCATTGAATCAAAGCGGTTGATGACAAGATCGACTTTGCCTCGCTCGACATCCAAAAAGCTCACATCACTGGGTGTCATGATATCCAGACTGATCCCGGGGGCCTGCTTGCGTAGCTTCGCCAGTAGCGCTGGCAGCAGCGTACTTTCAGCGTAATCGCTGGCCATGATGCGAAAAGTTCGCGTCGCGTCGGCCGGGCTAAAGTCGGTCGTGGGCTGCAAGGCCTTGTCGACGTTGCTGAGGATGTCTCGCACTAACGGTTCCAATTCCAGCGCACGCTCAGTGGGTGTCATGCCGTCGCTGGTGCGCACCAGTAGGGGATCGTTGAACGCCTCGCGCAAGCGACGCAAACCGTTACTCATAGCCGGCTGACTGAGGTTTAACTGAGCGGCCGCCTGCGTCACATTGCGCTCGCGCAGCAGGACGTCAAGGTAGACAAGGAGATTCAGATCGACACGTTGTATATTCACGGGTTGAATGCCAAAGATGATAGCTATCAATTTGGCAAATTATCACGGGGCCGGGATAATCTCCAGAGGGTCGGGAGACCGGCAATCTTTGGCTGGTGTCACTACACTTATAGAATTATCCCTCGGTGACTATTCTCTGACACGCTGGTTACGACCCTGGATGAGTTGGCACTGGTCTGAGCTAAACCTCTGAGCGATACGTCTACGCATAGCTCAAGACTAGAAGCCAAGAACAGACATAGAGCAGAAGCCAAAAAAGGAAGCTGAATGAATACCTATCGTGCCCCCGTCGAAGACATGCAATTTGTTATCGATGAACTCTGTGAAGCGGGAACCCGCCTGGGCGCTATGACGGCGTTTGCAGACAAAGGTGTCGGAGCTGATCTTACAACCGCGCTTCTGGACGAATCCGCGCGACTGTGTGGAGACGTGTGGGGCCCCCTGCGCCGCAAAGGCGACACCGATGGCGCACGCTGTGCCGACGGCAAAGTATCTATCACGCCGGGGTATGCAGATGCACTACAGCAGCTTGGCGCGGGTGGTTGGCTGGGAATTTCAGCGCCTGAAGAATACGGCGGGCAGGGTTTGCCCGAGATCTATACCACCGCTGCATGCGAAATGTGGAACAGTGCAGATATGTCGCTGGCTCTCTGCCCCGTGTTGTCAATCGGCGCTGCCATGGCGCTCAGCGCGCACGCCAGTGATACGCAGAAAGCGACTTATCTGGAGAAGATCTACACAGGTGAATGGACAGGTACCATGAATCTGACCGAGTCAGGGGCGGGTTCAGATCTGGGCGTGATGAAAACCCGTGCAGTCCCGGAGGGAGACCATTATCGGATCTTCGGACAGAAGATTTACATTACCTGGGGTGACCATGACGCGACTGACAACATCGTGCATTTGGTTCTTGCCAAGCTGCCGGACGCGCCGGAGGGCAGCAAGGGTATCTCGTTGTTTGTGGTACCTAAGTTTCTCATTAATGACGATGGCAGTCTGGGCGATCGCAACGATGTCTACCC
This sequence comes from Cellvibrionales bacterium, assembly GCA_043585095.1. GTDB lineage: Bacteria > Pseudomonadota > Gammaproteobacteria > Pseudomonadales > Halieaceae > JANQIO01. Next base: position 2,180,175 of record CP121321.1, on the reverse strand, counting down.
GGTATCAACAGAACACAAGCTGGGCATTCATGGCAGTCCGACCTGCGTTATGGCCTTCGGTGATAACGACGGCGCGATAGGGTATCTGGTGGGCAAAGAGAACGAAGGCCTACGCTGCATGTTTACAATGATGAATGAAGCGCGGCTGAAAATCGGCCTGCAGGGGCTGAGTATCGGAGAAGGCGCCTATCAGCAGGCCGTTTCCTACGCTCGCGATCGTGTTCAGGGCAGTATGCCGATTGTTCAGCATCCCGATGTAAAGCGCATGCTATTGACGATGCGGGCCTGTAACGAAGCTATGCGCGCGTTTGCATACAGCGAAGCGGTCACTATGGACATCGCACACCACCAGCAGGATAGCGCAGCGCAAGCGCGTCTCGACCTGATGATTCCCGTGGTGAAAGGGTGGCTGACAGAGGTAGGCGAGGATCTCGCGTCACTGGGCGTTCAGGTGCACGGTGGCATGGGCTATGTCGAGGAGACCGGTGCTGCTCAGTATCTTCGGGACGTGCGTATTGCATCGATTTATGAGGGGACTAACGGCATTCAGGCGCAGGATTTGGTGAGTCGTAAGCTCGCGCGTGATGGAGGTGCAGCCATGGAGGCGCTCTTGGCTGAAGTTGATGAGACCGTCTCACAAGCCGCGACTTTTCCGCAGGCCGCAGCGCTGCCAGCGCTTGCCAAAGCGCTCGCTGGGTCGGTGGCCGAGCTGCGAGAAACCACCACGTTTGTGCTGGCCAACTGGCAGGAAAACCGGCCTGCGGCGCTAGCATCAGCTTTCGACTACATGATGCAAACTGGGTATGTCATGGGCGGCTGGCATTTACTGCGGTCCGCGCTAGTGGCCCAGAAGCAGTTGGATAGCGGTAGCGACAATCCTTTCTACACGGCCAAGATTGCGACAACACGATTCTATTTTGACAGCGTGCTGCCGCGCGCTGCTGGACATGCGGGAGCGATATCGGATGGCGATAGCCTGTTGGACTTTGCCGAGGGATGGCTGTGATACCGACGCCAGATATCGCCGATCAGTTTCCGGACAGCGTCCAGGCCATTGAGCTCGCGCTCAACAACTATGGAGGCGTTCAGGCTTTTTCGGGTGAGGTGGTCACCGTTAAGTGCCACGAGGATAACTCGCTGGTAAAGGCCCTTGTAGGCACGCCTGGAGAGGGTCGTGTACTGGTTGTCGATGGGGGCGGTTCGCGCCGGCGTGCTCTGCTGGGTGACATGCTCGCGGCTAGTGCCGCGGAGCAAGGTTGGACCGGTCTTGTCATCCATGGGGTGATAAGAGACGTGGATGAGATAGGCCGCACAGCCCTGGGTGTTCAGGCGCTAGGCACTATTCCACTGAAGACTGACAAGCTCGGCCAGGGGCAGCAGCAGGTCGCGCTGCATTTTGGCGGTGTACATATCAAGCCAGGCAACTGGGTGTACGCTGACAATAACGGCGTGCTGATTGCCGATCGAGCGTTGCTGTAGAAAGGGGATGATGACGAGCGTATCAGCACGTCGAGCTATAGCAATCGCATAGACAGGTCCAGGGCACGAATATCTTTAGTCAGAGTGCCCAGAGATATGTAGTCGACACCCGTAGCGGCAACCTGGGTCAGGCTCTCTTCGGTAATGCCGCCTGACGCCTCGAGTTCGGCACGACCTGCCGTTTCGCGCACCGCAGTGCGCATGTCTTCAAGGCTAAAGTTGTCCAACATAATGCGGTCAGCGTTTGCATCAAGCGCCGCGGCCAATTCCTGTAAGCTCTCCACCTCTATCTCCACCGGCGCATCCGGGCTGTGGTGTCGCGCTGCTTCGATGGCCTCGCGGATCCCTCCACAGGCCTCTATGTGATTTTCCTTGATCAGGAAAGCATCGTATAAGCCCAGTCTGTGGTTGTGACAGCCGCCGCAGCGGGTTGCGTATTTTTGCGCCAGGCGCAGGCCGGGGATTGTCTTGCGGGTATCCAGTAGTTTCACCTGTGTGTCCGCCACCAGGGTGGTGTAGTGATGGCAGCGACTGGCCACACCGGATAACAGCTGCAGGAAGTTCAGCGCGGTGCGCTCTCCGGTAAGCAGACTGCGAGAGGGGCCTTCCAATTCGAACAACAAGCGTTCTGGAATGAGCTGTTCGCCGTCTTTTACCTGCCAGTGAAGTTTTACAGAGGGGTCTAGCTGGCGAAAGACTTCATCAACCCAGGCACGGCCGCAGGCCACGCCATGCTCCCGCGATATCACTCGGGCGGTCGCACTGTGGTTGTCGGGGATTAGCGCTGCCGTGATATCACCGCTGCCGATGTCTTCCTGCAATGCTTTGCTAACGTCTGCCTTGACGGCTGCGGCAAATGCATCAGGGTCAATGTTGTGCATATTCAGTCCTCTTTCGGGCCGTCAATTCTATCATCAGGAACCTGCGGCTGGGTGCCTGTGTCAACAGCGTTCGCGTTGTATCGAGGAAGGCGCTCGCCTAGTATCAAACCTTTACCCGCTCAGGATGTACCGTGCAGAAATCATCGCCCTGCGTATGGTTGGAAGAGGCCCAACGCTGCGAGTCACCTAACTTCAACGACCGACCGGATAATGCGGAAGTGAGTCTGCTGGTTATTCACAATATCAGTCTGCCTGAAGGAGAGTACGGCGGTGACTGTGTAGCGGCACTGTTTTGCAACACGCTGGACTGCGACAGCCATCCCGCATTTGATTCTCTGCGTGGACTCGAGGTTTCGGCACATTTATTCATTGACCGCCAGGGGCATCTGACGCAGTTTGTCGATCTTGATAAGCGTGCCTGGCACGCTGGTATCTCGCGCTTTCAAGATCGTGAAAACTGTAATGATTTCTCAATCGGGATAGAGCTGGAGGGATGTGATAGCGAGGCTTATACTGATCAGCAGTATCACTGTCTGGCCCGCGTCACGGATAGCATTATGCAGAGATACCCCGCTATAAGCCGTGAGCGCATCGTCGGTCATTCGGATGTGGCACCGGGGCGAAAAACGGATCCCGGCCCCGCGTTTGACTGGCAGCGGTACTTTTCTTCACTCGCAGAGACAAGCACATGAACTTTTTGGCACTGGTAGTTGCACTGGGTTTGCTTCAGTACTGGGGCTCTGCGGGACCCGTGCATCGAGATACCTGGTTTATCGACTTTACGCAGAAGCTGCGCGGCAGCGGCCTTAGTATCGCTTTTCAGCTTACGATAGCGGTGGCCTTGCCGGCGCTGGCCGCGTTGTGGCTGCTGGATCTTTTAAGCGGGCTCTTGCTGGGCCTGGTACCACTCGCGATCACGGCACTGGTATTGCTTTACAGCTTTGGTCGCGGAGATTTTGAGGCGATGGTGGAGCAGTACCGAGAGTACTGTCGGGTCGGTGATTTTGTGGCGGCGTTTGAGTTCGCGCAGCAGCACCTCGTTCCCGGTTGCAGCAGCGAGTGTCCGCCCGGCCCGGAAAAGCTGCATCGATGGGTCAAACAGCGTATCTGTTATCTCGGTTTCGAGCGCTGGTTTGGCGTGATGTTTTACTTTTTGCTACTGGGCGCGCCGGGTGCACTTGCGTACCGACTTCTGCAGTTGTCCAGGGCCAACGCTGAAACCGACGCGGAGGTCACTTTGCTCGACAAAGCGCAGTACTGGGCTGACTGGCTGCCATCCCGGCTGCTGGTCTTCACCTTTTCACTCACCGGCGATTGGGTGGGTAGTCGCGAGCAGCTTTCCAACAGTATTTCGGACACCCGATCTGCTACGGACACCGTGCTGGCCGATGCTGCTCACGCCTCTCTAGGATTAAAGGCTACTGTATTCCCGCAGGACAGCGGTGACACGCAGGCGTTTGCGCAAGTCAGTGACTGGGAGGTGGGTCAGATACAAAGCTTGCTAGCCAGAAGCGCAGTGGCCTGGGTCGTTATTGTCGCGCTGCTGGTGCTGGTACTGTAGCAGCTCGGTCGGCACGGCTATCGGCGCCATAATCAACATAGCGATTAACAGAGCAATCAACAGAACGATCAACGCAGTGAACAGCGGCGTAATCGACATTAGAATATATGTCGAGACCCTGGCGTGTGCGTGGGCTGCGTAGGTATTTTTTTCGTCTGGTATTGTTTATTTTTGCCAGAATATTTGTAACGGAAACAGGGTCTGTGCCATGTCAGATAGTTCCAATAAAGTCATTATTGTTACCGGCTCTTCGTCTGGAATCGGCGCCGCCGTTGCACGCCGCGCTGCGGCCAATGGCTATAACATACTGGTCAATTTCAACAGTAATGCCGCGGGCGCGGAGGCGGTGGTGGCGGACTGCAAAGCCCATAATGTTGAAGCCATAGCGGTGGGTGCAAACGTTGCAAACGATGAAGATTGCTGTCGGCTGGCGAACGCTGCGATAGAGGCGTGGGGGCGCATTGATGTCCTGGTGAACAACGCTGGCACAACCAGGTTCTGCCAGCACGATGACCTGCACGGACTCGATGCCGAGGATTTTCACCAGCTTTATAGCGTCAATACCGTTGGGGCATTCCAGATGATTCGTGCGGTCGTCCCCACCATGCGCAAGACCGGCGGTGCGATCGTCAACGTGGCCTCCGTCGCGGGGCTGATCGGCGTTGGCTCAAGTTTGGCTTATGCCTGCTCGAAAGCAGCAATGCTAGCTATAAATCAGTCTATGGCACGCAACCTGGGCCCTGAGATTCGTGTCAACGCGGTCTGCCCGGGCTTCGTTGAAGGCGACTGGTTGCAGGAGGGGCTGGGCGACGAAGCCTATGCCCATGTCCGGCAGTACTATCGTGATCGCGCTGCCACCGGGGAGGTGATGACGCCTGAAACAGTCGCGGAGAACATTTGGTATTTCGCTCACAGTGCGCCGAACGTAACGGGTGAGCATGTATTAATGGACGGGGGTGCGACGCTGCCGTACTGAGCGTCAGTGCGGCATTTCACGCATCAGTCGCCAATAGCCGTAAACGGCCCTTTGCGAGGCCGTCGTCACAGCAGGCCTGCTACTTACGCTTGGCCGAGATCTGTTGCTGCCATATCACCTCGCTGCCACCGTCGCGTCGAGACAGAACCCGCGCCAGCACAAACATCAGGTCGGACAGTCTGTTGATATAAAAGCGAGGGGCTTCGTTAATCGGTGATTGCTGATGCAGTGTCACCAGCCGCCGCTCTGCGCGTCGGCAGATTGCTCGCGCGAGGTGCGCTTGCGCCGCAGCGGCGGAGCCGCCGGGCAAGATAAAGTTTTTCAGCGCGGGCAGGTCATCGTTGTATCGATCAAGGGTCTGTTCCAACACGCTGACTCGTTCGGCTTCAACCATTTCGAAGCCCGGCACTGCGAGTTCACCGCCGATGTCGAATAAGTCGTGCTGAATCCGCTCCAACAAGGGCAAAAGTTCGTCGTCTTCCGGAAGCTGTGCGATCAGCATGCCAATCTGGCAGTTGAGTTCGTCCACATCGCCCATGGCTTCTGCGCGTGGATGGTTTTTGGCTATGCGTGTGCCGTCACCCAGTCCGGTGCTTCCATCATCGCCGGTTTTTGTATAGATCTTTGATAGTCGATTTCCCATGCCGCTATGTGACCGGATTCAAGCACCGGGTGCAAGTCGATTTGCTTTTGCTGTGAACTGCTACACTTATTTGTGAGCGTGCAGTACAGGGACCGATAATGACTCGCCACCATTTAGGCGACATAACGCTGCCAGAGGTCAGTCAGCCGCCGGCGTTAGCCGCCGGAGGCAGGCTCGCGCTTACCCTTTTGTATCATCCGGATGCTCGCCGCATCGGAGACAGAGCGATCCTACCTGTCGGGGGTTCGACAGGACTTTCCAGAATACAGCCCGAATTTGAGTCGCCTCGCGGCGCACATTTGCCGATGCCGCTTGACGATCCCTATATCAGTCGTGAACCCATACATTTTAGTGCGGCGGACAGCGGCCTGGCTGTGGAGGCCTCCGCTGCAGGGACCTCCTTGCGCATCAATGGCGAGCTTAGGTCGGACCGGGTCGTGTTTGATGAGCAGGAGTTGTCCTCAGGAGTGGTGCTATGTCTTGCGCAGCGCATCGTACTGTTTATGCATCGGTTCGAAGCTAGTAGCCCCACCGATGACGACTGTGGCATGGTGGGGGAGAGCGCAGCCATCGAATCAGTTCGTCGAATGATTGGCCGGGCGGCTCAAAGTCAGATCCCGGTGTTATTGCTGGGCGAGACGGGAACCGGCAAGGAGCTGGCCGCGCAGGCGCTGCATGCGGGCAGTGACCGCGCCGCGCAGAGCCTGGTGGCCTTGAATATGGCGGCACTGCCACCGGAGCTTTCGGCGGCGGAATTGTTCGGTGCTGCCAAGGGTGCTTTCACCGGTGCACAGAGCCATCGAGAGGGTTATTTTAGTAAAGCGGATGGCGGTACCTTGTTTCTCGACGAAATAGGCGCTTGCGATTCTCGAGTACAAGCGCAGCTTTTGCGTGCGCTGCAGCAGGGTGAAATCCAGCAAGCGGGTGGTGGTGTTAAGAAAGTCGATGTGCGGGTTTTGGCTGCTACCGATGCAGATCCTGAGGATAGCTTCAGCGCGGCTCTGCGATACCGGATGGGTGGTGTAGAGATCAGTATGCCGCCTCTGCGTCAGCGTGTTGAGGACATCGGCAGGCTATTGCAACATTTTATCCCGTCAACGCTGTTGGCGAGTGGCGCAGACAACCCACATCAAGCAGGCGCCTGGGCAACGCTGGTGACCCGGCTTGCGTTGTATCACTGGCCTGGAAACGTTCGCGAATTTAGCAATATCTGTGAGCAGATCGTATTGTCCAGTCAGGGGGACGCGTTGCGCCTGGATTGCGCGTTGCAGCAACGTCTCACAAACCGGGATAAGCAACCCGCTTCCAGCAACGCGAGTGCGAGCGGCAGTCGTCGTACTTATTCCAGGCGTCCGCCGCCCAGTGATCACCAAATACGCGAGGCAATGGTGGCGGCGCGTTGGGAAATCACGCAGGCGGCGAAACAGCTCGATATGACGCGTCAGAGTCTCTATCGCCGCATTGATGCGATCCCGGAGCTGCGCACGGCCTCCGATCTGCCTGTTGCTGAAATTCAGGCCGCCTATGTGCAGTGCAAGGGTGACCTACATGAAACCGCGCTGCGCTTGCAGGTGTCCCAGGCTGCGTTGAAACGTCGCTGGAGCGCTCTGGAATCGAGCTGGGGAGTGAACTGACTCGTGGCTCTGTCCCGAATTGGGCCCTATCAGCTCTTACACCCTTTGGCCGCTGGCGGCGAGGGACGGTTATTTCTGGCGCAAGACACACGGCTGGCCCGCCAGGTGGTGCTGAAGATCAAGCCACTGTCTACGTCTTTGCCAGACCGTGACCGGGCGATTGCCGAGGCCCGTGCACTAGCGACGTTTAGCGATCCGCAGATTGTGCAGCTGTATGACGTCATTGAGCTGGACGATGAGCTGGCGCTGGTTATGGAGTACGTGGATGGGCCAGATCTGGCGAGCCTTTCTGAGCATGTAAGGCTGCCACTGGCAGCTGTGCTGGCTTTGACCCATGATCTTTGCAGTGCGATCACTGCGGCACACGAGCGAGGACTGCGGCACGGCGATATCAAAGCGGCTAACGTCCTCATCACGCGCAGCGGACGTCTAAAGCTTGCCGATTTTGGCATGAGCAATGGTGTAGGAGGCTCATCGTCCAGCCTGTCCCCCGAGCAACGCGCAGGGCAAAGGGCGACCATACGAAGTGATCTGTTTGCCCTGGGCTGTTTGATTCACCAGTTGTTGCTGGGTGCCGTCCCTGATGCCGTCATGCGCGGCACAGAAAGCACCTTACACATTGACCCTGCAGGCAGATTGCCTGTGGATCTCAAAGAACTGATAGCGAGCCTGCTGCAAGGTAACCCTGAAAGCCGACCGGAATCAGCACTGGAACTGCGCGTGATGCTGCTGTCGCTGTGTCGCCGCTACCCATCAGGGCAGCAGGGTTTGGTGCAAGCGGTTGAAATGGCAGAGGGGAGGGCGGACGGAAGCCGTCCGGCAAGGATGCCTTCGGCAGTGCTGCCATCGCAGTTCAAAAAAGCCCGCGACCTATTTCCGAATAGCTTCGGCCGTACCTCAGCTGCAAGCTGGATAACGTGGGCGCTGATTCCATTGATGTCGATAGCAGGCCTGTTTGTTTACACGGCTAAACCCGCCATGTCGGTAACGCCTGCGCGCCTCGCTATCCAGATTGCCCCTCTGCAATGGCGTGGGCCAAAACCCGACTCAGCGGCCTTGCTTGAAGCGGCTATGCATAGCGCTGTGCTCAGAAACGCCGCCTTCGTGGCGGGTAAAGCGCCAGAACAGCCTTCGGCATCACTGTCTCTATCTGTTCACTGCAATACGTACAGCTGCGTTAGCCAAATTCAGCTCGACTCCATCGAACAGCGCTTGGCCGATAGCTGCGCGATCCTCCCGGATGCGTCGCCGGCGCGCTGGGAAAGCTGTTTCGAGCAGGCGCTAGCTCAGTTCGCCGCGCAACGTGATGTCAGACCGTAGCAGCCGACCAGGCCAAGAGCATTTGTGCGCTGAAGTACAGCGGTAGGCCCCAGCGCCGGTTAAGGGCTGTTTGCTTTACGAATTGCTGTCGTGCGACGGCCAAATCCGATAGCGCGAACCCCCACGCCCCCGCGAGTATCCAGGGTGCCGATTTGCCGCCCCAGCTACCCCCGGCGACCATAAGCATAAGGCCGATGACCCCGATGTAGGCCAGCGTTGGTGCGCGCATGGCTTGTGGCAGATGAGGCCATAGCCAGTAGATACTCAATGCCAGCAGCGTGCCAACGGGCAAGGCAGACCAGAGCGCCGCTGTTGTTTGGAAGCTTGTTAACTGTAAGAAAGCCAAAGCGAATAACAGGTGGCCAAACAAAAAACTGGCAAGCCCGGCGATGAAGGCGCGATCACTTTTTTGTATGAGGAATACGTCACCGCACACGCAGCAAAGGAGTCCCGCCAGTAGCGTCCGGCCGTAGTTCGACTCGAGTGCTCCAGCCTGCAGAGCGAGTAGCACGAAGCCCAGAGCCGCAGTAGGCTTGAGCAGCCATTCCAGCCGCGGGTAGCGACTTTCAAGGGTGAGCAGGCAAACGACGGCAGCGGCGGCGACCAGAAGTGTGGCAAAAATCACGGTGATTGGATTTACGTTGCGGCTGTTAGAGCCGAAGCCGGCAGTGTACTGTGCGCAGTGCTTTGCTGCGAGAAACGCCCGCCGTATGGATCGGGCGTTATGATCTTTCTAGCGAGCAAAGCTATACCGTAAGCCGGCGATGGCGGTGCGACCCGGTGCGACGAAGCCTAGCACTTCTTCATACTCCTCATCACCGGCATTCTCGACACGGGCATACAACTCGAGTTGCTCTGATAGGCGATAGCGGCCTGCCAGCGTGACAATAACAAAGCTATCCAGCTCGACCCTTTCCTGAAAGGGCGGCACCGGTGGAAAGAAAAAGTCATCCTGCTCACTGCTGTAGTCAGCTTGCAGATTGAGGTTGGCCCGGCCCGCAGCGAAGTTCCAGTTCAGGTTGGCACTGGCGATGTGCTCGGCACGCCGAATCTCGTCAGCCTGGCCTCCGCTGCCATCATCTTCAGTTGCATCCAGCCAGGTGTATGCTGCATTGACCGTTAAGCCGTCTGCGATTAACCACGAGCTGGATAGTTCCAAACCCTGACGCTGGCTTTTTCCATCCTCGTTAATTGCCGTAAAGTCGCCAAGCGCCGGGTCAAAGGCAAAGCCGTTAATTTCGTCCTGCAACTGCTCATCAAACCAGGTGGCAGACAGCTGCAGCCGATTGTCGAGAAGGCGCTGATCAATGCCGGCCTCCCAGCTTGTCGATTCTTCGGGCTGTAGATTGGGGTTGCCCACGAAGTTGGTAAAGAAGCCAAAGCGCTCGGTAAAAGTTGGGTTCTTGATGCCTGTGCCGAAGGCAGCGCGCAGCGTTGTGTCGCCGTCAAGCAGCTGCCACGCAACACTGACTCTTGACGTGGTGGCGTCATCAAAATCGCTGTTGTTATCGTTGCGTGCGCTCGCCATTACCGACAGGCTGTCGGTAACTTGTCCACGATACTCAATGACCAATGCATCGGTTGTGATGTCCTGGTTCTGGTTAGGGTCGCCAAAAGGGCTGGCCTCGCCCCGCTGGATAAACTCCTCTTCCCAGCGCTCATAGGCGGCCGTTAACGTGTGTCCCTCCACGATGTCAAAGCTACTTTGCGCGGTAAACAGCCAAAGCTCAGTATCGCTGCTACGTTGGTCAAACGTTCCCGGTGCAACGCTGTTCTCACTGCTCGTGGCGTTTTCTGTATCGGTAATTGCCAGGCTGGCCTGGTGCCGCCAGCGTCCGTCCAGAGTGCCAAGCAACACGGAGACGCGTCCGTATAGTTGTTCGAGATCGGTTTCGCTACGGCTATCCGCCGGCAGGCCAGTAGAGAAATCGGTGTCGTCGAAATCGTTACGCGCGTCTGTGTAGCGCAGGCTACCTTCCAGGCTGAGGCTTTCGGTGGCAGTCCAACGGAAGTTTCCGTTCAACGTTTGGTTTTCATAGCCGTCTTTTTCGGAGCCTTCTCGAGAGACGTTATAACCCTCTGTTTCGGTTTGGTTGATACTCATAGCCGCTTTGAGGCGTTCGCTGCCGTAGCGCCCTGTCACGCCAAGGCTGCGCCATCCATTCTGGCCGCCTTCCGCGTAGGCGCTGCCATCTATGCCGTTATCGCCGCGCCGGGTTTGAACATTGATCACGCCCGCCACCGCATCGCTGCCCCACAGAGCGCTTTGTGGGCCTCGGATGACTTCTACTGCTTCGACGTCGACATTTAGCAAATGCGCAAAGTTAAACCCACCGCCCTGTGATGCATCATTGGCACGGACACCGTCTATGAAGACAAGCGTATGGTTAGCTTCAGAACCGCGCATACGCACTTGACCCACCGAGCCAAATCCACCGCTGCGGCTCATTGCAACGCCGGGCACTGCGCGCAGCACCTCGCCCAGGGCGGCGGTTTGCCGGTTTGTCAGGTACTCTTGGTCCAGTATTGAAACTGAGGCGCCGGTAGCACGCGCGTCGACGGGCTCCCGCGCAGCGCGAACGATTACGGTCTCAAGTTGATGTTGATCGACTCTGACATCAGCGTCCATGGCCGCAGCCCCAGCGGACAGGGTGAGCGCGCAGGCAGCCAAACATCGTAGACCGTTTTGGTTTGTAATAAGTGTTTTCATGGAATCCCCAAACAGTATTGGTTTTGGGGAGGGATCGTGGGATACAGGACGAGCCAGGGCAGTCGATAAGGTCGACACCTCGCGCAGCGTGCATGACCACGGATGAAGCCCTCCGCAACATCGTGTTCACTGATTGGCTGGTATCGGGCTTGCGTACGAGCTGGTGATGTTGCACCAGTCAGCGCGCTTACCGTTGCGGGGGCAGCACAGGATTCACACCTGTTTCCCATTTAACGCCGCGCTCCGTCGTAGGCCACCACTCAGGCTAATGAGTAAAGGCGGTGCTCCGGGGCGCGGGACCAAATCAGCGAGTGCACATTAGTTGGACAGGGGCTTGGCGTCAAGTTGACGGTATAGGGCGGCATTGATGGGGCAGGGCACTTGCAGTCTTTTGGCTTCCTGCAGCAGGTAGCCGGTGATCGCCGCTATTTCGGTCTTCCTGTCTGCCAGCACGTCTTGCAGCATCGAGGATTGGTTGGCAGCGGTATCCGCGATGACCTTTCGCGTCTGTGCCTCAAGTGCCGGCGCTGTGCAGGCGATTCCTTTTGCCTCGCTCACGGCGGCCAGTTCCTGACACAGTGTTGACACTTCTGCGGCAAGGGATTGATCCGCGGACAGCGCGCCGTTGTGACAGCGATGTAGTGCAGTGAGCGGATTTATGGCGCAGTTGATTAGCAATTTTTGCCACTGGGTCGCGTAAATTTCGGTGTCCCAGCGGAGCCGCAAAGGGTGCGTTTGCAGAGCGGAAAACCAGTCCGGGGCCTGCTCGTTGTTGCGTCCGACCCGGGTCTCGCCGAGGCCTGCATGCACCAGGGTGGCGGCGCTATTTTCAGCTGCGTATTGCAGATACGCACCTTCGGTCGTGATCGCGCTGAAGGGGTGCAGGCTGGGTGTCAACGTCAACAACTGTTCGCGCACGCCCATACCATTATGCAGCAGAATCAGAGGTGCTGATGCCCTCAGTGCAGGCTGCACCACGTGGACAGCTGCCGCTGTATCAGTGGCTTTAGTACACACCCAGAGCCCGTCAATACTATCGGGCTCGAGTGCATCCAGACCGATGGTGAGCAGCGAGAGATCTTCCAGATCAGTATCTCTCTGTAGCCTCACGGAACGTGTTCCGGCACCGCCACTTCGCACTACCAGCGTCGGTGAAAGGCCCTGCTTTTGCAGTTTGCAGGCGAGCAGTGTGCCCATCGCACCTGCGCCTAGAATATGCCACCGTTCGATCAAAATCTGTCACCCGATTGAGTGCCGCAAGGGTGCTATGATTTGCGGTCAATATGCAAACACGGAGAGTGCGTTATGCCCAGTTTCGATATTGTTTCGGAAGTCGATATTCATCAGCTAACCAACGCGGTTGATCAAGCCGGGCGGATTATCGCCAACCGATTTGATTTCAAGGGCGTGGAAGCGGGCTTTGAGCGAGAAGAACGGGCGGTTGTGCTAACGGCCGAGGCTGATTTTCAAGTCGATCAGATGCAGGACATGTTGCGTAGTGCGCTGATTAAATGCGATATCGATCCCAAGGCCATGGAGATCGGTGACGCAGCAACGTCCGGAAAGCAAGTGAAGCAGCATATCACCCTTCGACATGGCATCGATTCGGCCACCTGTAAAAAGATTGTTAAGGGCATCAAGGACAGCAAGCTGAAAGTCCAGGCACAAATTCAGGATGAGCAGGTGCGGGTCACCGGTAAAAAGCGTGATGATCTGCAGCAAACAATGGCCATCGTTCGGGCCATGGAGCTGGATATTCCTTTGCAGTTCAATAACTTCCGAGATTGATATAGCGCATGAATAGCGTGGCACATCACTGGCGCCGGCCTTCGAATCCAACACTGGTTTAGTTATAAACACCTTTTTGTTTGGCCTTGCGCAGTGGGCCCGACATAATGTGGCTTTGGACAAGCAGATTGAGGTACACCATGGCACAAGCTGCAGATTACGAGCTGGGCCCCCACACTTTTCCCCGAGGTTGGTTCATCGTGGCGGAAAGCTCCGAGCTGGATGAGGGCCCGATGGCCGTGCGTTTCTTCGGTCAGGATTTTGCACTGTATCGTGGCGAGAGCGGGAAGCCGGTCATGCTCGACGCCTATTGCGCGCACATGGGTACACACCTGACCGCCAGTAAAAGCGCTGTGATCGTAACCGACGGTAAGCAGATTGAGGGTGACAGCATCCGCTGTCCTTACCACGGTTGGCGCTATGGGCCCGATGGCCAGTTGGACGACATTCCCTACCACGACGGTCCTTGCCCCAAATCGGGGGCGATACAGTCTTACACCGTTCGCGATGTCATGGGCTGCGTGATGATGTGGTTCGACCCCGAGGGCGGAGAGCCTCTGTTCGAGCCGCCTATGCTCAAGGAATGGGATGATCCCCAATGGGTGCATTGGCAGTTGGACCATCTGGGCGAGATCGCCATTCACGGTCAGGAAATCATTGACAACATGGCTGACGCACAGCACTTGGGACCGACCCATGGCGCACCCTGCGAGTATTTTGAGAATGAATTTGCCGACCATATAGTGATTCAGCGGCAGGGCGGTTTTCACCATACCTACCAGGCCTACCTCACTACGACCACCTGGTACACAGGGCCTGGCTTGCTGCTGTCGAAGCAAGAGTTCGGTGACGTACTGACCTACGAACTTATTGCCAATACGCCAATAGACGACGGCCTTACCAAGGTCTGGCACGCAGCTCTGGCCCGGGCTGAAAACGTACCCCACAGTGACGCCGATATCGCCACAGCCAAAGAGATACAGGCCGGAGCGCTACACGCGTTCGCAGCCGACTTTGACGTGTGGCGCCATAAGCGGCCGGCCGTGCGCATCATGGCGATGAAAAAAGACGGCCCGTTCAAGCTGGTGCGGCGTTGGTATGGACAGTTCTACGATGAGCGCGCCAAATCTGGTGAGTACCACGATGAGTTAAACGGCCAGCACCACATCAAGGACTTCGAGCAGCCGAATGATGAACAACGTCAGTTAGACGTGGGTCTATTTGGTACGTGAGCACGCTGCCAGATCTGTCCGCTTACCTGGGTGGTGATTTTGGGCCTTTTCTGGCCTGGGATGAAGTGAACGCGGCGATGATTCGCCACTGGTGCGAAGCGATGGGGGAAACCTTACCCCTATACACTGACCGTGCAGCAGCCCAGGCCGCTGGCTACGCTGATATTGTAGCGCCTCCCTCAATGCTTATGGCCTGGACCATGACGGGATATGGGGGGCAGCGGCCGCCGGGTTCCGGGAAGGGCAACGCCCTGGCGGTGCTCTCTGTTATCGCGGATGCGGGCTACCCTGGCGTCGTAGCTGTGAATTGTGAGCAGTCTTACGAACGGTATTTGGAAGTGGGAGACCGCGTGTATTATCGCGCCACCTGCGAAGCTATCAGCGAGGAGAAAACCACCGGTCTGGGTACGGGTTTTTTCGTCACGGAACTGTCGACGTTTTACAATCAGCATGACGAAGTCGTGGGCACGCAGCGCTTTCGTGTACTGCAATACAAGCCGGCTGCGTCATGAAGTTACCCTCCGTAGGCGATAGCCTTCCCGAGCTTGAAATTGACATCAGCGCCAGGCTGATTGTCGCTGGCGCAATCGCATCCAGAGATTACCAGGATGTACATCACGACAAGACCGCAGCCCAGGCGCTGGGTTCTCCCGATATTTTCATGAATATCCTGACAACCAATGGATTAGTCGGTCGCTATGTGACGGATTGGATTGGTGACGCCGCACAGTTGACGGGCGTATCGATCAAGCTGGGTGCGCCCAACTTTCCCGGCGATACCATGCTAATGAGTGGGGAGGTGACTGAGGTTGATGCAGCGGCGGGCGATGTGAACGTCCGCGTCGAGGGTAAGAACCAGTTTGGCAGCCACGTCACGGGCACCGTCAGCCTCCGGTATTCGGCTGCGCCTTAACGGCATAGCGTTTTAATCCAGCAGGGTTCTAGTCCAGCGGGAAACAGCTTTAATACGGTGTGAAAACCGAGCATGCCGTGCAGCTACGGCATTGTAGCTACTGCATCGCAACCACGGCATCGCAACCACGGCCTTGCGGCTGGCGCGTTTTAGGAAGCAAACATCACCAACAGTAGCATGTCTTCTTCGATCTCGAAGAAGCTGTGTTCCATGCTGGCGCCGACATACAGCAACATGCCCGGGTGCACGTCGCGCTCTTCGTTTTTGAGCCGCATACGCGCTCGGCCCTCCAGTACGAAATACACCTCGTCTTCATCGTGAGGAGCTTGCATGTCTTTGCTGCCAGCAGCCAGCTTGTATAGACCGCAGCTCATGGATGGCACATTAAGCAGCTCGAGATATTCGACCGGCGCGCCTTCAAACCGTTTTTTAAGGTCTGCCAGATCGATAGCCTGCCAACCCTCGTTGAATGCTTTTGAACTGATTGCAGAGTCCACGTGACGCCCTCAATGGAAGAAACAACAGAGTAACTATACTGCTGACTGGCCGGGTCGGAAAGCGTCCTTGATCTGCAAACTTGAGCTGGCGCAAGCTTTGTCCGGTCAATCCTTGGACAGGGAGACTGGATTGCCGAGGAAGTCCAAGGCTACGGGTTTGTCAAAAGCACCGGTTGCGTCAATAAGTAGGCCTCTCCGAGCAGGGTTTTCGCTCAGGCGGTTGAGTGCTCGCGCTAGCTGATAGAGAATTGAGGAATCCCCGGCATGTTGCCGGATACTGCGGAATACCACCATGTTTGAGACTTTGGAAAAACTGCCGGCAGACCCAATTTTGGGCCTATCAGCGATCTGTGCTGCCGATAATAACCCCGACAAGGTGGATCTCACCGTGGGAGTATATAAAGACGAGGCAGGGCTTACGCCCGTATTTTCTGCGGTCAAGCGAGCGCAGGAAGCGCTCACCAGAGAGGAGGTCACCAAGGCCTACATTGCTCAGGTCGGCGACGCTAACTACAACCAGGGTATTCGTGAACTACTGCTGGGCGCGGACCATACGGTATTGGCGGATCAACGTGTGTCCAGCGTACAGGCTCCTGGTGGCTGCGGCGCCCTGCGTATTGGCGCTGAATTGATTAAAGCTGCGAAGCCCGACGCCAAGGTATGGATCAGCACGCCGACCTGGCCCAACCATATACCGTTGATTGGTTCTGTGGGACTGGAATTTCGAGAGTATCGTTACTACGACCCGTCCAGTCATACGGTGGATTTTGAAGGCATGTTGGAGGATTTGCATGCGGCATCGCCCGGTGACGTGTTGTTACTCCACGGTTGCTGTCACAACCCCTGCGGTGCCGACCTCGATCAAGAGCAGTGGCGCCAGGTTACCCGCCTGGTGGCGGAGCGCGGCATGATGCCCTTTATCGATACTGCATATCAGGGTATGGGGCAGGGGCTGGACGAGGATGCGTTCGGCGTACGCCACATGGCGGCAAACCTTCCCGAAGTGCTTATCGCCGCTTCCAACTCAAAGAATATGGGCCTGTACCGCGAGCGCACCGGGGCAATGCTATTCGTGGGTGAGAGTTCGGAGGAAGCAGAGATTATTACTAGCCAGGGCACACGCGCGGCGCGCAAGATTTACTCTATGCCGCCAGCGCATGGCGCGATTTTGGCCGGGATGGTGTTAACGGATGACGCCCTGGCCGCGAGCTGGCGTGCTGAACTCGCCGATATGTGTGCGCGGATCAATGGTGTGAGAGCAATATTGGCAGACCGGCTGGGTGCTGCGACAGGGTCGGATTTTGATTTTATACGCCGAGAAAACGGCATGTTTTCATTTTTGGGGCTCAGTTCCGATCAGGTCGACCGCCTACGCGAAGAGTTTAGTGTGTACATGGTTGGCTCGTCCCGGATCAACATTGCGGGCGTGAATGATAGCAACGTCGACTATCTCGCAGCATCGGTGGCAAAAGTGCTGTAGGGACCGTACAGGCGGCAGGACAGCGGCTTACAGAAGGCGCCGCCGTGATATTAGACGATCCTGTGGCGTCAGTGCCTTAAGCAATAAAGCTTTGGCCACCACTTTGAAATTGGTTCCCAGACGAACCGCAATCACTCTCCGGAATCGGCATCCTCATCGGACTCTGTTTCGAGCTCGAGCAGTTCTCCGGCGGGGCTGATCTCCAATTCATAGGAGGTGTCGTCCACTTTACCGGTCAGTTCATAGCGCCACTCGCCGTTTTCTTTTTCCAGCTCTGCACCGTAGAGTTGCAAGCCCGGCAACGCCTGTAGCGCGGTCGAGATCACGTTGTCCGGTACGTCACCCAGAGCGACTTCTTCCTCATGCTCAATAAAACTGCAGGCCTGCAGCCCGGGCAGCGAAACGGACAAGCCGATAAGAGCTACGGCGAGGCCTGTTCTTTGTTTTGTAAACACCATGTTTGAACTCCTCTGTGAGACCCTGATTGAGCATAGCTGCTGGGCGCGTTTTTCAGTCAGCGTTAGCCATGGCCTGCTGCCAAAGATCACTGAGCAAGATGTAGACACGGCGCTGCAGGCCAAGTCGGTTGAATTCCTCATCTGTAGGTGTTCGCTGCAGATACGCCGTTAGCAGTTCATCGGCGCCTCCCTGTGACATTGAATCGCCCTCAATCGTCACGGCCAGATCAAACAGGGGATCGCCCATGGTGGCGTACTCCCAGTCAATAGCGTACAAGCGACCTGCTCTAAAAACACGATTTGCTGTCAACAAATCATTGTGACATAGCACTGAAGGCGCGTGCATGGACTGCATCTCGCTGCATACGGCAATCAGCTCTTCAGGCAGCTCAGTCAGGCCAGCGGTTTGTGCATAGCGCCGGGCGCGGGCCACCGGGTCCAGTCGTTGGCGTAGGGCGGGTAGTGCGTGAATAGATCGGAATAGCACAGCCAACTGAGCTGTTGACGCCTGCGGTGACAGATCCGATGACAGGTATTCGCAGACGAGAACGCCGGTATCGGTGTTCCAGTACGAGGGTTGCGGCGCGATGCCAGCGTTAGCGGCCATGGTGAGCGCAAAGTATTCAAGCTCGCGGTTGATCCCCAGTAGCGTAGGATCAAGGTGATCGATGCGCACCACCCAGCGTTGTCTGGCATTGCCGACCAGCACGCTGTGATTGCTGAGCCCCTGAGTCATCGCCGCAATGACTTCGGGCGGAGCGTCGGGAGTGGGAGCCCATTGGCGCCAGTGCGTCAGCACCTGGCTCAGTTTCAGCTCTGCTGGTTTTGGTAGTGTCGGTGCCACGTCAGGAAACCAAAGATCACGATGATGACATAGGCCACAAAAAGGCCTGCGGTCAGATAGAGTTCTCTATCGAGATAGATAAGTACCGACACACTGTCGATCACGATCCAGTACAGCCAGTTTTCGAGAATCTTGCGCGCCACCATCCAGGTCGTCAGCACCGCCCCCCATGTGGTGAAGGAGTCCACGAAAGGCAGCGCAGCGCCGGTATAGTGCATTAGCAGCGCACCGCTTATGGCGCTCCCCGCAAGCACGGCGGCGACGGCCCCCAGATGTTGCCGCGTTGTCCAGCGTCGAATCGGCAAGGCGTCAGAGGATTCACTGCCGCCGCGTTGCCACTGCCACCAGCCGTACACCGCCATCCCCAGATAGTAGATCTGCAAGGCGGATTCCATCAGCAAGTCAGCCTCCCAAAACAGGTAGAGGAAGATCAGGGTACTGCAAAATGCGGCGTACCAGCAGCTTACCTGCTCGCGCATGGCGAGCAGCAGGTAGAGTATCCCCAGCACCACCGCCAGTGCTTCCAGGCCTGTCATCCAGGCCAGGATGAGACTGCTCGCTCGCCAACGAAAAACTTACACACCAGGACCTGCATGCCGAAGGTCTCGGTACTGCTGCGCAGGCCTTCCTGAACGGCTCTGAACACTGTGTCGTAGTCTCCGCTAAGCATCGTGCTGGTGGCCGTGGTTGCGACCTCCAAATCCTCGATCGTGTGAAGCTGTGCAATAAAGGCATCAATGGCGGGGATATAGTCCTCGCGCAGCGGGTACAGGCTTACTTCGGCCGTTAGTTTAGTGGTTTCCATATCCTCAAAAGCTCACGCTGGCGCTAACGCCGATCATACGGGGTTCACCGAGTTGGACATACTCTTCAACCACGTAGCCATTGCGTGGATCGTTGCCGAAACCACCAAACCCGCGCACCTGGACATCCTCGTCGAGAAGATTGCGCCCCCACAAGGCCAGCGACCAGCGGTCCTGCATGTAGCCCAGCCGCGCGTGCAGTAATTCAATGCTGTCGGCCTGGGCATTGTGCCGATCTGAGAAGAAAAATGCGTCTTTGCCCTCCAGATCGACGCGCAGGAAAACGCCCGCGCCAAAGTCGTATCGGCCACCCAGGGCAAATTGGTAGTTAGGCGCTTGCGCCTGATCGCGCCCGGACAGGTCTTCGCCGAATTCATTGACGTAATCAGACAGTTCGGTCTCGAGTAGTCCCAGATTCAGCCACAGTCTGAGCCGATCTGAAACCAGCCAATCAAGCTCCAGCTCGGCGCCATAATTTTCGCCCTGGGCAGCGTTGCTGGTGAAGTCCAGAAAGGTCGTTGCTCCGTTCGCTTGAGGTATCAAAAATGAACCGCGCACCTGCTGGTCCTCTCTGTCCATATAAAACAGAGCCAGACGGGCATTGAGCGTATTCGAGAGCAGCGAAGCCTTCCAACCCAGCTCATAATTGAGCAGCGTCTCTTCATCGAACTCGCTGACCTGTTTCAAACTCGCCACGATGTCCGGATCATCGGACGCATTGATTGAGGCCAGAATTCCACCGTTAACCCCATTCGCTCGATAGCCTCGGGACAGACTTGCGTACAGCAACACGTCTGTTGACCAATCATACTCCAGGGCAAGCTTGCCCCCCCATAGATCATTGTCGGGATCAAACGAGACATTGTTGCTGTCTTGGTAGTCCGTGTTGCGGCGCTCGTAGCGAAGTCCCGTTACCAGGTTGAAGCGTTCGCTCAGTGCGGTGTCCAGCTGGCCGAAAACAGCAAAGGTTTCCGTGTCGAAATCGCTGTCGAAGGGCGCGGCAAAGGTATAGCGTCTATCCAGGGCTTCCTCGTTACTCAAATAGTAAAGACCCGTTACCCAGTCGCTGCGACCGCCGAGCAGTGCGGATGAGGGAGTCGACAGAAATCGCAGCTCGGCCTGCAGGCTTTCTCTTTCTCGAAGATAGCGGTCCACTGAGCTGTAGCCATTGGGATCAAACCCGTCGAAAGTCCAGTCTTCGTCGTAGCTATACTCGATGTCACTCTCTGCATAGCTAATCAGCGTTTGCAGCTGGACGCTCTCGAAGTCGGAGCTGCTGCGCAGCGATAGCGCAATCGACTCCTGGGCGTCGCGGCCAGGCTGGTCGGAAATAGTGGTGCGCGGATCGTCCAGCGAAAAGGCGTCATAACCGTTGTCGACGTCGATCAGGCTAAGGCCCAAATCAAAGGTATGACGGTCGCTTGCCAGGTAGCGCAGGCGGGCGCGAACCGTGAGTTCGTCGCGCTCCTGCGTATCGTCGGTGCCAAGGAAATCGTTCTCCGTGTAGCCGTTACTGCTGAACTGCTCTGCAGCCACACGATAAAGCAACTGATCTGACAACGGTCCGCTGCTGACCAAGCCCAGGCTATAACTATCGTAGTCACCCGCCATCGCATCGAGGCGGTTATAGAACGTGTCAGTGGGTGCGTTGCTGCGCAGATCTATCAGCCCGGCTAATGCATTGGCACCGTGCAGGGTGCCCTGAGGACCGCGTAGCACTTCAACCTGCGAGACGTCATACAGGGTACCCATGCCGCCGATTCCGCTAAAGTCGACGCCGTCCAGACGCAGGCCCACAGAGGGGTTGAGCGGCTCCTGAAACTGACTGCGATCACCCACGCCACGAATTTGTATGTAGCGTGCCCGTGAGGTTCCGCCAGCGAAGTTGACGTTAGGCGCCAGATTGAGAATTTCTTCAAGATGTTGTGCCGCGCGCTGTCGAATATCGGTGCTACCGACCACGCTAGTGCTGCTGCTGGTCTTCATAACCGGGGTTTCGCGCAGTTCTGCGGTGACCAGAATCTCTGGCAGGGGCTCAGCGGCAAACGCGTTCTGCGAAGTAGCAGATAGCAGTGCAAACAGGCTTAGTAATGATGTGATGTTGTGTGTGTTCACAGAGTCTCTCCAAAACGGCAAAGAGACCCGGTTGTCGACGTGATGAGGCGTGTTGGCTGAGAGTCGCCGCTGGCGGCAGCGGGACCGCAGCAGGGTCACCTATTCCTACGCCGGTGTTAACCGGATCAGGTTCAAAGGGTTCACCCATTGCGTGTGTGCCTTCCGGTCACGTATCCAGAAAGTACATCCAGAAAGTACATCTAGAAGGCACATCTGGAAAAATCGTCCAGAAAACAGATTCGGAAAAGTATCTCCGGACAACGCGGGTATCTCAGGCTTGCGCCACCCCTCAGGTTGTTGTGCACCGAAGTGCGTGTGCAGTGTACCATTGCTCTGGTATTCATACACAAAAGAACAGCATGACCGCTTCCAAAGATTCCTCCGGAGATGGCAAGGCCAAGAGCTCGAGAGAGAGTATTGCCTACCGGGATGTTGATTCACAAATGGGCGAATTTACGCGAACTGTGGAGCTCAACGAGCGGATTCTGCAGCGCCTGCAATCCTATGAACTCATGCTACTCGATGCAGTGAGCCTGGCTGCACTGCTGGATATTTTATTGGATGCCACCCCGGGGCACTTTGGTCTTAATGGAGTGAGCTTGAGCCTGTACGATCCGAACGGAGAGATTGCCCTGTTGCTGGAGGACGATTCTGAATTCGGTGCCGACCTGTCTCTGGAGCGCGATTCCTTTGACATGCAGCAACTGTATGGAGCGCGCCCACAGGTAGAGCTGATTGTCTCGGAAGATCCGCGGGCCTTGCGCGCCATTGCCAACGTTGATAACGGGCAGTGCGGAATCCTCTTGCCGCTGGTACGTGAGAACGTGCTGGTGGGTAGCTTCCATTGGGTGTCTGAGGAGGCCGATGCTTTCAACAATGCTACCGAGCTCGATTTTTTAAATCACCTTGCGGCCATCATCGCAATTTGTCTGGAGAACTGCGTTAACTCTGAGAGGTTGGCGGATTTGAGCCTGTTGGATCCGCTAACGCGACTCAGCAATGGGCGTGCTTTCGAGATGGAGTTGCGCAAGGAAGTGTCGCGCGCACACCGCAACAACAAGGCACTCACGCTGATCATGTTGGAAGTTGACGACTACCAGGAAATATCAGACAACTATGGGCATCTTTCCAGTGATTTCACGCTAAAGGCGGTGGGCTCGGCGATCGCGGCGACGCTGCGGCGAACAGATCACCTGGCGCGCCTGGACGGCGCACGTTATGCGTTGCTGTTGCCCGCATGTGGTGAATCCAAGGGGCAGGAAATCGCTGAAAGGATGCGCAGTGATACCGAGTTTATGGAAATCGACGACCGCCGGGGCGCCAATTTGTTTGCCAGCCTCAGCATTGGTATGACCTGTTGGTCTCCACAAAATTATCCTGCGATTAATATGGAGCAACTGGCAGAACAAATAAAAAGTAATGCCAAGCAGGCTCTGGAGCGGGCCAAATCGAAGGGAGGCAATCGAGTGTCGATGTCGCGACTGGCTACCGTTCTGACCTAACGTATTCACAGTCTTTCAAGGAGAAACGCGATGTCTGAAGCCGTAGAGCTCAGCGGGAAAAAAATATTGGTTACCGGCGCCACGGGGCAAGTCGCCATGCCGGTGATAGCCGAGCTAGCAAAGGACAATGAGGTTTTCGCGATGGCGCGCTTCAGTAATCCTGAGACCCGTGCCAGCGTAGAGGCACTGGGCGCGCACTGCGTGACGGCGGACCTTTCCCAGCCCAATGGCTTTCCCGAAGTTCCCAGTGATTGCGACTATGTCCTAAATTATGCGGTAACGAAAACCGGTGACTTTGATTATGACCTGGCGGCCAACGCTGAAGGTCTGGGCCTGTTGATGCAGCACTGCCGATCAACCAAGGCATTCCTGCATTTCTCTTCTACCGCGGTCTACGAATATGCAGGCCACGAGCCGCGTGCCGAGAACGCGATGCTCGGTGATAACCACCGCGTGATGTTTCCCACCTACAGCATCTGCAAGATTGCCGCAGAATCCGTTGCACGCTTCAGCGCCCAGGCGTTTGGCATCCCAACGACCATCGCCCGACTCAGCGTGCCTTATGGCGATAACGGTGGCTGGCCTTACTATCATCTGTTGATGATGAAAGAGGGCATCCCTATCGACGTGCACCCGGAACGGCCTAACAGCTATAACCTGCTGCACAGCGAGGATTACATTAACAAAATCCCCGCCCTGTTAGCGGCCGCTTCTACAGAAGCAACGGTCGTCAATTTTGGCGGCTCTGATTCCACAAGCATCGAGGAATGGTGCGCTTATCTCACCGAGTTAACCGGCTATGAACCGGTTTTCCAGGACAATCCGCAGGCCTTTGGCAGCCTTGCAATCGATACCACCCGTATGCATGAGCTGATTGGCCCTACCGAGGTTAATTGGCGGGAAGGTATCAAGCGCATGGTTGAGGCCCTGGCTCCAGAGCTATTGCGCCAGGCATAAAAAACCCGGGCTAGCCCGGGTTTTAAAAAGGGCACTAAGGCCCTTTGGTGATTTGTTGCAGGCCGGTCATTGAGGACCGGCCTTTTTATTGCCTTCTGTTTTTTAGTTCGCGAAGTTGTACACCACGTCCAGGCCGTAGGTGCGCACACGTCCGAAGACGTTACCCGCGAAGCCCAGAGTACCGAAGTCGATGCCCCATTCTTCGAACTCTTCATCCGTGAGGTTCTTACCCCAGGCGGAAATCCGCAGGCTGCCGGAGTCACCCAGCTGCACGTCGTTGAGGCTGACGCGAGCATTGACCAACCAGCGTGAGCGCGCGCGGTCGAACTGGTTCTGGAAGGGGTGGAAGGTGAACTCATCGGTGAAGTTCGCATCAACACGACCGCTGAGCTGGCCGAAGCTGAAAGGTGCGAAATCATACTGCAGACCGATGTTTGCGGTATGCTCCGGTGCGCGAGGCACTGTCGTAATGCCGGACAGGTCTGTTTCCAGATCGGTGGCGGGATCAACAGCGAGATACTCGTCGTACTCGGCGTCGAGATAGCCGTAGGTCAGGTCCATAATCAGACCCTCGGCCAGTACCGCGACGGCATCAAGCTCCACGCCGAAGTAGGTGGCCGCCCCTGCGTTTACCAAGCGGCTGGAAGCACCGCCGCTGCCCGCCTCGAATACAGCGATCTGAATGTCAGTGAACTCGTTGTAAAAGAGTGCGATATTGGTACGCAGGCGGCTATCGAACCAGTCCGCCTTCAGGCCCAGCTCATAGCTATCGATCTCTTCCTCATCCACCGGATCTTCCCAGGCTGACAAAGTCGATGAGCGCGCGTTAAAGCCACCGGAGTTAAAGCCTGTGGAGTAGGTGGCGTAAACGTTCATGTCTTCGTTGACGGCATAATTCACGTTAAACAAATAGCTGATGTTGTCCCAGCTATCGTCGTCAATGAGTCGGTCGTCAAAGTCGACATGGTTCAGGTTTTCACTGAACAGGAAGGCTTCACGTTCATCATCGGTGTAGCGAAGACCGGCCGTGATCTCCAGGTCTTCGGTGACGTCATAGGAGAACTGACCGTAAGCGGCAAAGGACTCCGTTTTCTGGCCGTAGACCAGATCGACCGCGCCGTTCAGGTTGGGATCAGCGCCTGGGAAGGGGAAGGGCAGCGGCAGGCGTTGGCTGCCGATACAAACAGGACCCTGTCCAGGAACGTCATTACAAAATCCAGCCGCGGTATAGGCACCCAGCAATCCTGGATCTGCGGGGCCGATGAACTGGATTGGCAGTCCGAAGGTCTGTGGATTGTCCTGAAAAACTTCCTCTTCGTAGAAATAGGCGCCCAGTGTGTAGCGCATACGATCGTCAAAGAGATCACCCAGCATCTGGAATTCGTGCGACGTCATGTCGATCTCGCCGTCCTCGATTGCCGCGTGGAAACCCGGTGTTGGCACAACCTGGCCGTTGCCGTAGAACAGGTCTGCTGTGTTAAGCGCGCCGCCGTCCAGGTCTGTCGCATCGTAGGTGGATACAGTATTCCGGTCACCAAAGATGTATTTCAGGGTGACACTGTCCAGTTCCAATGCGGCGGTGAAGGTGTGGCCTTCCACCTCGAGAATTTCTGTGGATACCGCGTCAAGGTTGAAGTCTTCACGACGCTCATCGGGATCACCTACCGTGGCTGCCATTTCCTGAAACAACTGCCCACCCAGGAATTCATAGGGGAAAGGTGTTGTGGAGAAGCCGTTGAAAATGCTGTCTTTAACTTTGGTTACCTGAAACGGTGTGGGCACGCCTTCGTTATCCGTTTTGTCGTAGGCGTAATCGATGGTCAGATTGTCGGTGGGCTCGAAACGCAGGGCAACGCGATAGCTGTCATTGTCTTCACTCGCCAGATCTGATTCCTGGCCGGGGAAGTCGTTGTCAGCCCAGCCATCCCACTGCATGTGGGCGCCGCTCAGTTTCACTGACAGCATGTCAAACATCTGCGGCAAGTCGATGCTGCCGCGATAGCGCATGTAACCCTCGTTACCGATGCTGCCTTCCAACATGCCGCCTAACTCGCCAGTAGGCTTGACGGTGGTCACGTTAATCGCACCACCCGTACTGTTACGTCCAAACAAAGTGCCCTGCGGTCCGCGCAGGACTTCAATGCTTTCCATGTCGACGATATCGAACACGCCGCCGACGGTTTTACTCATGTAAACACCGTCGATGTAGAAGCTGACCTTTGGGTCTACCGTAAGAGCCGTCTCGCCGCTGCCGATACCGCGAATTGCGATAGACATATTCGAGTTGGAGGAGGGCTGCTTGCGGATGTTGGTGTTGGGGGCCATGCTGCTGAGATCAGTAATGTCGAAGATCCCCGCGTCCTGAATTTTCTCGCTGGTGAAGGCCGTCACCGCGACTGGCGTGTCCTGCAACATAGTCTGACGGCGCTGGGCTGTCACGACCACTTCTTCCAGTGCAGTGGTGCGCTCTTGGGCGAGAGTTGGCATGGGTAAGGTGGATGCTGCCATGACTGCGAGAGCCAGAGGGGTAAGCGGGTAGCGTAGTGTCCGTTTCATTGCGTGCTCCTGTTATATTTTCGGTCTTATAGTGTTGGCACTGAACGCACTATATGTGCGGGCTGGCGAGCTGTCCTAGCCCAAATGGGTTATATCTGCGATGGCGTCGCTTAGGGCGCAGGTAGCTCATTATGTTTAACCGATACCGATTTCGTAGCAAGTCATACACGGCGGAGAGCGGGCAGAGGATTGGTAAAGAGTGAATGAAGAGCCGATAGAGGCCAGGAGTAGCCGCAATAATGGGTCGATTCGTGGCGCTGCCCTGAGTACAGTGTTCATTGGTAGCCCCGATTTTGGCAGCGAAAATGACTCCTGAACGACTCGCTCGACTCAAGCGTACGTTGACAGCGCGACAGCCTGATTTGACGGTTATCACCCAGTTTTTGCACAAACAGCGCAATACGTCTGCGATTGTGCGGATATGCGACGCTGTTGGCATCATGCAGGCTCACGCTATCGCAAAGGAAGCGGACTACCACGCATTCCGCGGCACGGCGATGGGGGCACACAACTGGGTTGAGGTGCTTCGCCATGACAGCCTGCGCAGTGCGCTAGACGCGGTACCTGGCTTTCAGGTTGTGGCGGCGCATCCCGCGCCGGAGGCGATTGACTATCGCGCAGTGGATTATACGAGGCCCACGGCCTTGCTGTTGGGCACGGAGAAAGCCGGGTTGGATGAGGCGGCTGTGGCCTGTGCAGACCGGTGCGTTGCGATCCCGATGATGGGGATGGTGGCCTCGTACAATGTTGCGGTCGCGGCAGGCATCATTCTTGCGGAAGCGCAGCGTCAGCGCCAGGACGCCGGCCTCTATGCTGCCTGCCGGTTGGATACTGCGACTTACCAACGTCTGTTGTTCCAATGGGGGCAGCCAAGGCTGCATGCGTTTTGCGAGGCGCGGGGTTTGGCCTATCCCGCTATCAACGAAGACGGCGAGCTGCTTGATGGGCCGGCCTGGTATGAGAACGTGCGAGCACAGGAACAAAAAGGCGACGCGATATGACTTTGCTTTGGATACTGTTAGGCGTATTTGCCGGTGTGGCATTGATGGTCAAGTTAGGGGAGCGTAGCGGCCGCAGCATGCCCCCCGAAAAGGTGCAGCAGCTGTCTCGCTGGATCATGCCGCTGGTCATGATCATGTTGGTGCTCGCGCTACTTAAACAAATTTTGTGAAGCGTCTGGATATGGCCGAGATGTTGGCTCTGGGATCGCTCTGGGGGTGCTCGTTTCTGTTTATGCGAGTGGCTGCACCGGAATTTGGTGCGGTGCCGCTTATCACAGTGCGGGTTGGCTTGGCGGTCATGTTTTTGCTGCCCCTGCTGTGTCTGCGCGGCAACCTCTTGCGGCTTTGGGAAAAGCGTCGCGATATCGCTGTGCTCGGGGTTGTTAATTCCGCGTTTCCTTTCGTTCTCTTTGCGTGGGCCACACTTTACCTGACGGCCGGCTATACCGCCGTCGTCAACGCAACGGCGCCGCTTTTTTCCGCCATCATCGCCTACCTTTGGGTGAAAGAAAGCCTGCGTCCTGTCGCCCTGCTGGGTCTGCTCACCGGGTTGCTTGGCGTGGTGGTATTGGTATGGGATCAACTCAGGCATCGTGGCGAATTCGACTACAGTCACGAGATGACCGTGCTGGCGATTGCTGCAGGTTTGGCAGCGGCACTTTCCTACGGCTTTGCCGCAAACCACACCCGCATTCGATTGTCGGGGGTGGGATCATTGGAGCTGGCCGCGGGTAGTCAGATCGCCGCGTTGATTATGCTTGTGCCGTTGGGAGTCGCACTGATGCCTGCACAGCTACCTTCAACCGCGGCCTGGTGGTCGGCGCTCGCCCTGGGCGTGCCCTGCACCGGGCTGGCTTATATTCTGTTTTTCCGTCTGCTAGCGCGGCTGGGTCCCTCCAAAGCGATAACCGTTACCTATTTGGTGCCTCTGGCAGCTATGCTAACCGGCGCGCTGTTCCTCGACGAGGCCGTGACCTTACGCATGCTGTCAGGTTGCGCATTGATTCTGCTGGGCACCGCTTTGGCAACGTGTGTGATTCGCGTTCCGTTCAGGTTTTATGGGAAGCAGGGCTATGGAAAGCAAAAAATAAGGAGAAAGACATGACGGTATGGGATCCCGCATCGCTAGTGGAAGAAGCCTGCGCAGTTGACGGTTTGACCGACTTCGGCGATGACAGCCACAAGGAGCCGCTGCAGCGGCTCGCCGCGTCGCTAGACCAGAATGCAAAGCTCAATGCCGTGGGCGAACAGGTTCTCCGCCAGCGGTTGATCGATATCCTGGCGAATCGCCTACGTGTACAGGCCTGGATTACACGACACCCAGAAATTCTCGAAGAAGAAATTCACGCGCCCTTAGTCATCGTGGGGCTACCTAGAACGGGCACCACGATGCTGCATCGCACGATAGCAGCTGATCACAGAATGACGGCTCCGCTCTGGTTTGAAACTCGCTACCCTTGCCCGCCCCTGGACTGGGATCCTGCCGCTGTCGATCCCAGGCAGGTAGC
This sequence comes from Cellvibrionales bacterium, assembly GCA_043585095.1. Classification (GTDB taxonomy): domain Bacteria; phylum Pseudomonadota; class Gammaproteobacteria; order Pseudomonadales; family Halieaceae; genus JANQIO01. Next base: position 2,151,317 of record CP121321.1, on the reverse strand, counting down.
AGGTGAAGCGGAAATGAAAGCAATTTTGGATGCCAACCCCGATTTACTGAGCGTGCACCCTATGGATGCGCTGGGTCCGGATGAAGACATTATGCTGTTGGAGCAGAGTTTCTACAGCTACAACATTCAGTCCTATGCGCACGTCCCACAGTTTGATGACTGGGTCGAGTCGCAGGACCACCGGAAGGGGTATCAGTATCTTTTGCTGTTGCTTAAGTTTCTTCAGTGGCAAAAACGTCAGACCGGGCAGTCCTTTGAACGATGGGTGCTCAAAGCGCCGCACCATCTGCATTTCATGGACCTGGTGTTTGAAACCTTCCCCGATGCGCGTGTTGTGCAGTCCCATCGCGACCCTGTCGAAACCATCCCTTCGCTGGCGAGCATGATTTATGAGCTGTGCCGGATCTATTCTGACCATGCGGATCCCAGTGTGGTGGGGGAGCTATGGGCGCGTAAGTTCGCCGAGGGAATGCGTCGAACCATGGCGGTTCGCGATGCGCGTGGTGACGATCGCTTTCTGGATTTATGGTTTAGCGATACGGTCAGCGACCCTCTGGGGCAAATCGCCAGAGTCTACGAGTTTGCTGGCATGAACCTGACGCCTGAAGCCGAGGCGGAAATGCGCCAGTGGCAGGATTTTAATCGCCGGGAATTGCGCCCCAGCCACGACTATGCAATGGAGACCTTTGGCTTCAGTGAGAAGGGTCTTCAAGCCCAGTTTGCTGAATATCGCAGGCGCTTTATAGAGTGAGGTGAAGAGCGCGCATTTTACAGTTGTCCGCATTCAGCGTACTCTTGCGCGCGCTTTTAGAGCATCTATTCAGTCGCTTTTTATCAAATAGGAGAGGGCAGCATGGCAGAGCAGAAAGCCACCAATGTGCATTGGCATGAGGGCGATATCACCCGAGAGCACCGGGCAAAACTGCTGGGCCACAGGGGCGCGACACTCTGGTTTACCGGGCTCTCTGGCAGCGGCAAAAGCACCGTGGCAGTTGAGTTGGAAGGCACATTGCATGACATGGGCGTGACCTGCTATCGCCTTGATGGTGACAACGTGCGCATGGGTATCAACAAAAACCTGGGTTTTTCCTCTGAAGACCGCACGGAAAATATTCGCCGCATCGGCGAAGTTGCCAAGCTCTTCGTGGACGCCGGCGTTATCGCCCTGTCCAGCTTTATCAGCCCCTATCGTGCAGACCGCGACGCGGTCCGAGCCTTGCACGAAGAGGCGGGAATGGATTTTATCGAAGTGTTTGTGGACTGCTCACTGGAGGCAGCTGAAGAACGTGACCCCAAAGGACTCTATAAAAAGGCCCGCGCGGGAGAGATAAAAAACTTCACTGGCATTGACGATCCCTATGAGGCTCCCTCCAATCCTGAGATCCACCTTCATTCAGACCAGCAGTCTCTGGCCGAAGAGGTCGAGGCCATTTTGTCAGCGCTACGTGACCGTAAGGTTATTCATAGCTGAGCCATGGAAACGCAGAACGCATAGTTAAAAGGACGCACGAAAATGATCAAGCCGCACGGTTCTGATGCCCTGAATCCACTGTTTGTCTATGACTCTGAAAAGCGTCATGCGCTGGTGCAGGAGGCCGAACGCCTGCCTTCACTGGTACTGAACTCCGCCGCGGCAGCTAATGCCGTGATGCTCGGAGGTGGCTATTTTAATCCGCTTACGGGGTACATGAACAAAGCCGACACGCTGTCAGTCGCAGAAAACCTACACACCACCGACGGCTTGTTCTGGCCAGTACCGATTGTTAACTTGACCGAGCAAACTGATATTCAGGCTGGCACACGGATAGCGCTGAAAGATCCCAACGTAGAAGGTAATCCTGTGTTGGCGATTATGAATGTCGATGCGGTCGAGACCTTCAGCGATGCCGAAATCAAGACAATGGCGGGGCAGATCTTTCGTACCACGGATGAAAATCATCCGGGCGTTGCCACCTTTACTGGACTCGGCAATACCCTGTTGTCGGGTGCCATTGAAGTGCTTAATTTCTCGTACTTCCAGACCGACTTCCCCGATACATTCCGCACGGCCGTAGAGATTCGCAATGAGATTCGCGAACACGGTTGGGAAAAAGTCGTTGCCTTCCAGACGAGAAACCCGATGCACCGCGCACACGAAGAGCTGTGCCGTATGGCTATGCAGGATTTGGAAGCCGATGGCATCCTGATTCACATGCTGCTCGGTAAGCTTAAGCCCGGCGACATACCTGCGGACGTTCGCGACGCGGCGATTCGCAAAATGGTAGAAATATACTTCCCAGCCAACACCGTTATGGTCACCGGCTACGGTTTCGATATGCTCTATGCTGGCCCGCGAGAGGCTGTTCTGCATGCGGTGTTCCGCCAGAACTGTGGCTGTAGTCACTTGATCGTGGGGCGCGATCACGCCGGCGTGGGAGACTACTACGGCGGTTTCGATGCCCAGACAATCTTTGATGAAGAGGTCCCCGCGGGATCCCTCGAGCTGGAGATCTACCGAGCCGATCACACCGCCTATAGCAAGAAGTTGGATAAGGTGGTGATGATGAAGGATGCGCCAGACCACAGCAAAGAAGATTTCGTACTGCTATCCGGCACGGCTGTGCGCGAGATGCTGGGCCGCGGCGAAGCACCGCCTCCTGAGTTCTCTCGCCCCGAAGTTGCGAAGATTCTCTCTGATTATTATCAGACTCAGTCTTAGGGTGTAGCTCTCAGGTCTGGTTGTTAGCGATCAGATATTCACGCGGCCAGGAGCACCCCAGTTGCCGCATCAATGCAGACCCATCGGGTTGTATTGGTGTGGCTCCTTTTGTAAACCCCGTCATAACCTACTTCCCGTTCTATTGTCTTCCTAAATCCGCCTGCGGGTTTCCAGGCGTACTTATTCCAAATCCCTGCTAAAGTTAAGGGATTACGGTCTGCTACGTGCAAAGGGATAGAGGGTTCGTTGAAGGGGAAACGCGAGTTGTCTCAAGAGCAATCGCCTCGATCAATACTCGTCGCGCTGGGCGCGTCAGCTGCTCTGCATCTGCTGGCAGTAGGTGTTTATGTGCACGCCTGGCCGGGTGGATCCACCGCTAGCAGTGATGGCGGATCGGCTGCGGGCATAGACCTTCGGCTAATGACCGCAGTGAACGCTGGCGAGCCGGGAGCGGGAGAGCAGGCATCTGGCGCAGAGCAGCAAGCCGCGTCAACGATGCCATCAAGTCCGGACCTGCCCGCCTTTCCTGCAGACCTCACTGCTCCTCCTGAAGGCCTTATTGCGCCCGACAGGCCGTCAATGGATAACCCTTCCGCTACGACAACGACAGCGCGAAATTTGAATACGTCAGAGGCATGGTCGCTGCAGCCTCCGGGGCTTGCCTCTGTCGATTTAAACCCGGTACCGCGACTCATAGAGCCCTATGACCTGGCGCTGGCGGACCTCGGGCAGCATAGGCCAATGAAAGCGCATCAAAAACGCGCTATGACGGATGCTCTCGAGTACGCAGAGACGCATCTGGCGGAACTGAATGCGAGCAGTGAGCCACTGGTGTGGCAGCAGGGTGGAGATGAGTATCAGGTTCGTCTTGAGCAGCAGGCGCCGCGTTCAGCAACGGATCTCGGTCATGCCGTACTGGCAGTGACAACAAAAATGAATGGTCTGGAGATGACGGCGCGATTGCCGGCGAAGCGGGTTGCCTTCTCTCATTACGCGCAGGTCGTAGATCGCTGGAACCCGGACGTCAGTCTGGCGAGCGATAGAATCATAGGGCGCTTCCACTCCAACTCCCGGATTAGTGTCGAAGCTGATCAGCATCATTCACCCCTGGTGACAGGTAAAACGACCGTGGCTGGTGGGGTGCAGTTCGGCGGTGATGCGCGTGCACACAGCGTATTTCCCAATGGACTGGCAACGGGTGCACAGCGCCTGCCGCTACCTGACAACGTGGTGGATTGGGCGAGCGTGACTCTCGATGAGACCCGGATTGAGAGACTGCATGAAGATGCCCACGTCGAGTTTCTGGCTGATGGCAGTTATCGCTGGAGGCCTATTGCCGGTGGCGGCATCCATCATACTGTTTCGCCTGCTGCCGAGCCGTGGTTGCTGATTGCTGATGAGGGAGTGACTATTGAGGTGCAAGGCGTCGTAAGCGGCAGTTATCTGGTGTATTCACCGAAACGCGTCACGGTAAGCGGAAGCCTGCGCTATGCCCATGATCCACGGCAGGGCAACTCAGCGGACTATCTGGGTTTAGTCAGTGATGGCTATGTGGAGATCGCAGGGCCCGAAACAACCGGCTCAGGTGACCTTGATGTTCAGGCGGTGGTATTTGCCGGGAGGCAATTTCGCGTGCGTCACTACCGCAGTAAAAACGGCGGTACCCTGCGCATCTTTGGCAGCGTTACGGCCGGATCGCTGTCTGCGACCGAGCCGCGTTTTAGCACCGTGCTTGAGTTCGATCATCGCCTTGAACGTCAGCGGCCGGCATACTTCCCGCTGACAAATCACTATGTTTTCGAAGACTTTGAGCCAGAGTGGACCGTACAACGCACGGCCGCGCTAGAGTAAGGTTTCCGGCCGCTTACGCTAGAGATATCCTGCATCCCGTTGAGCTTCCAGTGCCTCCAACGCACGTTCACACTGGGTGGCTTGCTGCAGTGTCTGGTTGCAGCGATTCAACAAGCCCATGGCGACTTCCCACTCGCCGTTGTATTCCTCTTGCGACGCCCAGTTGAGGTAAATGCTCTGAAGGCTGTCCTGAAAGTGCTCTGCCGCGGCGCCGGAATCGCTTAGCAGCAGGTAGCCACTGACTACATCGGCAGCGGCTTCCCAATCGCCCTCATCAACGCGTGCTTGAGCCCAAAGGCCGTACAGTCTCGCCAGCCCGGCGTTACAAACGTCGTGTGCCACACAGCGTGTCTCAAAACCAGCGTAGACCTGGCGACCTTCATCGAAGGCGCCGGCTTCAGCCAGCTGCCGGCTGTGGTAGTTTATTGTGGAGTAGAGGTGACGCAAAACGGGTTCGGCGTCCGCTTCGAAACGTCTGCTAAACAACAGCTGTCGAGCCAAGGCTAATCCGTCATCGGCGTTGCCGGTGCGGATAAGAGTATCCGTCCGCTGGACCTGCACCGCAGTGTAAACAACGCTGGCCTCCGGATCGAAGAACTGCCAGTCGGAAAGTGAATCCAGGTATGTGCCTGTCTGGGCATAGAGCCTGGCAAGCGTTGGGTAATCGTCTGCGTCACGCAGTCTGACGTATTCCTCGTAGTAGTAGCTCAGGCGTTGTTTCTGAGCGTCCTGATCGAAGGGCTGCAGGTGAGCGCGCAGCTCCGCCAGGCGCATTCGGCCGGCATACGGCATTCTGGCTGTCTCGGCGTGTTGATTCGACATATTGAATACACCCAGGTCAAACGCGCTGACGATATCTCGGTTGAGATACTCTTCCCATGTGGGTGGTGCCAGTTCGCGGGCATTGAACCAGGAACGATCTTCCTGCTTGTAGTAACGTTCGTCATGCCGGGTATCAAAGCCGTTGTAAGCGGTAGTTTCTATCTCTATGGTTTCGTCAGCCAGCCGCAACTGCACGAAGGCATGAGAGGGGAGAACAACACCCTGTACATCGAATTCCAGCTTTCTAGCCAATGTGAGATAGAGCATCGCCGAACTGATGCAGTTGAACTCTCCGTCACGCAAAATAGCGGTCAATTGGCTTTGCGATTCACGGTAGTTAGCAGGCCTGGCATTGGGCAGGAAAGTGCTGTTCAGGTAGTGGACATGCATCTCAATGAACAAACGCTCCGCGTCTCGTCGGCCCCGCTTTGGTTGGTCTGATAAGGGAAGCTGCGCGAGCCACGCATCCATGTTGGTGTTGTAGTCTCGAAACTCTCCAAGGGTGATGGATTCCCCTGAGGCGAGCAGGTACAACGCCAATAAGGCGTCACCGTCGCCGCGATGGGCGGCTGGCGTCAGGGATAAAGCATAGCGTTGGAAGGTGTCTAGCGGTGACCACAGGGGCACAGCCTCTGTGCCGTACTGGGTTCGGTCCAGCGGGGTGGCGCCTGCAGTGGACTGTCCCAGGGCGCCGGCAGTCCAGCCCAACAGCGCTGCCGTGAGAAGCTGGAACCGTAATCGTCTGCACAGGGCTCGCATTAGAGCTGCGCGCTCACTCGCCGTAAGGCGCCCAGATGGTCTTCACCTCTGTGGCATGGCGCAGATAATCAAGGCCTTCACCCTGGTCAGGCTTTAGATAGTCACAATAGCGATCACTCAGCACCCAGGTAGGAGTTAGATTGGCGGCGGCAGCGCGCTGCACTGACTCAGCCCCCGTCTGAGTGCCGCGATACCACAGCGCATCAACACCGGCATGGCTGGCCAAAACTGTCGCCAGTGCGTCGCGCTCACCGCAGACGATATTGACAACACCCGCAGGCACGTCTGAGGTGTCCAACACTTGATAGAAGTCGAGCGCGGCCAGCGGATTCAATTCGCTGGGCACGGCGACCACGCGGTTGCCCATGGCGATCGCCGGTGCAACCAGAGAAACGAAGCCGAGCAATGGGAACTCGCGCGGGCAAGCGATTCCCATAATCCCGCAAGGTTCGTGTACTGACATCACAATGCCGCGCAGGGGCGTGGCGTGGGTGCGCCCATCGTACTTGTCTGCCAACGCCGCGTAGCTAAACAGTCTGCTTGTCGCAGCGCTTACCTCTCTTTTGGCTTGCCCGCGCGAGGCGCCAGCGGCAGCCAGGCGCTCTGTGAACTCCTTCGCGCGTGCTTCCATGTTCTCAGCGATATAGTAAAGAATCTGTGCACGGAGATGCCCACTACTAACAGACCAGCCCGAGGCCGCCACTGCGGCTTCCACGGCGTTACGAATATCTTTGCGATTGCCCACGCCGACCTGGCCTAGTATCTGGCCATCGCCCGAACAAACGTTGCGGGTATAACCACTATCCGGGCGTTGCTGTTTGCCGCCTATATAGAATTTGGCGGTTCGATCCAAACCTGCTGACGCCTGCCCATCATGCGGCGGCAGTTTGGGTTCTGCCGCCGCTGGCAGGCGCGCCAGCCAGCGGGGCACCAGGTATTCATACATACCGGTCTTGCCGCCCTCGCGGCCGAAACCCGATTCGCGGACGCCGCCAAAGGCCGCCGCCGCGTCGAACTGGTTACTGCAGTTTATCCATACAACGCCCGCCTTTAGTTGCGGTGCCACGTCCATGGCAAGATTGATGCTCTCGCTCCACACGCTGGCGGCAAGTCCGTAGCGGGTGTTGTTAGCCAGTGCGATGGCCTCCGCAGGGGTACGAAAGGTCATGCTGACCAATACGGGCCCGAAAATTTCCTCCTGCGCCACTCGAAAACTGCTCTCGACATTGAGCAACAGCGTCGGGGGATAAAAGCAGCCGTCCGGGTTAGTATGATCGAGGTCGCCGCACTGGAACAATGTGGCGCCCTCTGCGACGCCCTGGTCTACGCGGGATTGTATCTGGGACAGCTGCACGGGATCGGCGACAGCCCCGATATCAATGGCTTTATCCAGCGGGTCGCCGACACGCAGCGTCTGCATGCGCTTTTTGATCTTTTCGTGGAGTCGGTCGGCTACGCTTTCCTGCACCAGCAAGCGAGAACCTGCGCAGCAGACTTCCCCTTGATTAAACCAGATGGCATCGACCAGGCCTTCAACCGCCGCATCGAGGTCCGCATCCTCGAATACGACAAAGGCCGATTTGCCGCCGAGTTCCAGGGTAAGCGCTTTGCCACTTCCCGCGGTTGTCTCTCGAATATGTCTGCCGACCTTGGTTGAGCCTGTAAAGGCAACCTTGTTGACGTCGTGGTGTGCTACCAGCTTCGCGCCCACGTCTCCATCGCCGGTGACGATGTTCAAAACGCCCGGCGGCAGGTCTATGGCCTGACATATCTCCGCAAAGCGCAGCGCGGTAAGGCTGGTATATTCTGCCGGCTTGAGGACCACGGTGTTGCCGGCCGCCAGCGCGGGTGCCACCTTCCAGGCCAGCATTAGCAGCGGGAAATTCCACGGTATAACCTGGGCGACAACCCCCAGGGCCTGGTAATCGCGAAACTCACTGTCCAGTAGTTGCGCCCAACCAGCGTGATGGTAGAAGTGCCGCGCCACCAGAGGAATGTCGATATCGCGACTCTCTCGAATCGGCTTGCCGTTATCCAGTGTTTCTAGCACCGCCAGCATCCGCGCGTGCTTTTGAATCTGCCGTGCCACTGCATAAAGATAGCGTGCGCGTTGATGGGCCTTTAAACCTGCCCAGCCAGGCTGCGCCTCGCGGGCAGCCTTTACGGCCTGGTCAAGCTCGTCAACACTACACTGGCTGAGATGCGCCAGGTGCTCGCCGGTGGCGGGATTTTGGCTGCTGAAACGGCTGGCGCTGGCTGCCGTAAACTGCCCGCCAATAAAGTGGCCGAAGCCCGCCTCATGATCGGCGAGCCACTGCCTGGCGGGGCCTGAGTCTTCGGGCGCTGGGCCGTAGTCCATGCTTTCAAAAATGTCTTTTACGGTCATAGTGTTTGTAGTCTCTGCCGTCTGGGCTTGCTCAGCGGATCAATAGAGTTCGGCGAGCGCTTGTTGGCTGTTTGTGCATAGCACAGCAGGGTTTGTCATGCCGGTCGAAAGCTTGAGGACTCACGCCAGCGGATGGTGATGTGCCGCGGAATAGCGGCCGGTCGAGGCGTGCTCTAGCTGTCGTTCGATGTCGCCTAATAAGCTGGACGCGCCGAAGCGGAAAAGCGACGGTGATAACCACTCCCGGCCCAACTCCTCCTTGAGCAAGGCGAGATATAGCAGGGCATCTTTGGTCTTGCTGATACCGCCGGCCGGTTTGAACCCTACCGCGTAGCCGGTTCGCTCTGCGTAGTCCCGAATCATCCGCAACATCACCAGGGTCACAGGTAGCGTGGCATTCACCGACTCTTTGCCAGTAGAGGTTTTGATAAAGTCAGCGCCCGCCATCATGCAGACCATCGACGCTCTCGCCACCGTGCGCAGGCTACCCAATTCACCGGTGGCTAGAATGGTTTTCATATGCGCCTCACCGCAGGCGTCCCGCATCGCACGTACTTCTTCATACAAGGCTTCCCAGTTGCCGCTCAGCGCGTGACGTCTGGAAATGACAATATCAATTTCCGTTGCGCCGGCGGCTACTGATGCCTTGATTTCGGCCAGTCGAGTCTTCATCGGGGAGAGTCCTGCAGGAAAGCCCGTGGACACGGCGGCAAGCTCTATTGATGTGCCTTTCAAAGCATCAACAGCTGCAGGCAGCATCTCGTGGTATACGCAGACTGCGGCAGTAGTGAGCGAAAGGTCAGCGACACCCAGTGCTTGCATGATCGAAGGGCTGACTGGCTGTTTGGCTTTCGCGCAGAGTCGGCGTACACGAGCGTCGGTGTCGTCACCGGCAAGCGTGGTGAGGTCAATGAGCGTCAGGGCCTTCAGTAGCCATGCGACCTGCCAATCCTGCTTGACGCTGCGCCGACCGGCCAAGCTGCCCACGCGACGCTCCACAGCGCTCAAATTGACTCGCACGTCGGTGAGTGAATCGAGTCTCAGATCGGTGCCAGGGTTGCGGTCCAGGGCAGCGGGTGACGTCACCGCGCTTGGCCCGGGTCGGGCAAGCTCGATAGCAGAAACCTTTCCATCTCGTTGTTTATGCTCGCTGATAGTGAATCGCCTCTCTACCCCTGTCTAAATGTCAAAAAGGATGTGACTACTTGCAAGGCCTTAAGTCTAGCCCAGATGGCACCGCTCTAGTCACCGTGAGTGATGTAAATCATGCCGTCTGCAGTCTACGTTTTGCTAATGTAGTCGTTATTACAGCGCGATAAACGCTTGAAATCATGCCGTTAATACAGGAGCAAAGGCTATGCAACGAGTCACCGTCGGTGGGGCTTTGACAGCTCTGTTAGCAGGGTCGCTAATTGGAATCCCGGCCGCGTCCGCCGAGGCTCCCCATGATGCAGACCCTGTCTCAGGTCGCGCGGTCTACGAGTACCTGTGCTCGCGCTGCCACAATACAGGTCAGGGGGGCGCTCCGCGCCCGGGTGATGCGGCGTATTGGACCCAACGGCAGGCCCTGGATGCCGATGCCCTCTACCAGCACGCGCTAGAGGGTTACCGTTCTATGCCTGCCAGTGGCGGCGAAGCCAGGCTCCGTCCCGAGGATGTTCGGGCCGCAGCGCGCTATCTGGTATCTGGTGCTGCGGCTACCGGGGCAGCGGAGTAGCGCTGGACGGAGCACGGCAACGCATTGGCTAAAACAAACTGTCCTGTTGCGGCAGCGGCCAGGCTGGGAAGGCAGGCAGCGTGATGCGAGATCGTAAAGCCCGGTGGAAAGACTCCGCAAAGGCCGGGCAATGTTGATTGTTCGGGCAGTGCATCATAAAAAACGTGTCGTATCCTGCCGCTAAATACGTCGTCATTCTCTGCAGCCAGTCTTCGATAAAGCGGGTGTTGCTGGCAGCATCGGGGTGCAGCACCACGCGTGCATAAACCAGGCCGTTATAGACATCATCCAGCAGCGGGACATCGGGCTTCTTGTGGCGTGCCGCGAGTACTTCCGGGTGATTGGTAGCGCCCTGATAGATCGGTCGACTATCGAACATCACTCTTCCTGCGTTAAACCGCTCCAGCAGCGGCTCAATGAGGGCAGGTGTTGAAAAAAACGCCTCGTGTCGCAGCTCAAGCGCGTAGCGATAATCGCTGGGTAGGCGTTCGAACAGGCGCTCCAGTCTGGGCAGCTGCTCCGGTCCCAACGTAGCAGGGCATTGAACCAGGAGCGGTCCCAGGTGTCCTGCCAGTGGCTCGAGTGCGGTGAGGAAAGACGCCAGGTCACGCCAGTTGGTTTCTGCGTGATGGGTGACGGTTTGCGGTAGCTTAAAGGTAAATCGAAAGCCAGTGCCGGCAACGGCTTCACCCCAGCGCGTTACGGTGTCGGCGTCGGGCACCCCGTAAAACGTGGTATTGCCTTCAACGGTATTAAAAACGGACGCGTAGTGCTTAAGCGTTGATGCACCAGCGGAGGGCTGCGGGAAGTACTCACCGGTCCAGCCAGGAAACCCCCAGGCGGGGAGTCCCATGTAGTAGCCCAGTGAGGGTGCATCTATAAGGTCTGCAGGTGGCAATGGCAGTGTCGACTGTATTGAGATCTGTTAGGTTTACTGGCGTGGCAGAGCCCTGTGTAGAGGCATCGGGACTGGTCAGTACTTGTGAGTGTCGCTGAGTGTCACCGGACCCGTTTCCTCAAGGCGCTGGAATAGTGTCCCTAGAGACGATAGGTGATGTAGGCAACAGCACCAAGAAACTCAGCCGCGTACTGTTCTCGCTTGAGGCTGCTTGGTTCGTGCTCCAAATCGACATCGGTATATTGAATGCCAATCCCAGCGCCGAAGCGACTGCTGAAGCTGTATTCGTAGCGTGCTGAGGCGTAGAGGAGCGCGCCATCGTAATCGCCCACGTCGGCGCTTAACCAACCGGCGTTGAAGCGCAGCGCGTTGCGCTTGTTCAACGCATAATCAGCGAAGACCCTAAGGTTGGGTACCGGCGCTAGCAGGCTTTGCGCCGCGCTACCTATCTCTGCTGAAGCGTCACCGATGTTCAGCGTGCCTTGCAGGCTGGCGGCAAAGTCAAACGCATGCAGGCCTAGACCGGCGCCCCACTCGTAGTTTTGGCCTTTACCAAAGCTATAGGCGACATCGACGATATAGGCGTCTAACTGCAAGGACGATTCAAGCGCCGCTCCAACAGGATATTCCACTCCGTCAAAGTTAAAGGTCTCTGAGACGCTGGTCGAGCCGCTCTCGTCAAAGCGGTTGTAGGTGAAACTGGCCGCCCATCGATCGGCAAAATGCCATCGCGCGTTCATCCAAAACACGGTGGCGTTGTTATCAATACCGAGGTCTTCGAGGTCCAGCACCGTCTCCGGTAGCGGCGCGCGCGTTACTGCGACATCCGCATTGGCGACGGTGTATTGCGCGCCAAGCTGCACTTCAAGCTGCGATGTGAATATGGAGTGGCGGCCGTCCTCTGCAGCAGCATGGGCGGGTAGCTGCGCTGCCCACAACAGAGCAATTGTTCTTAGTATGGTGCGCATGGCAGGGCCTCTGACGAAAACGCGACTATAGCGCCCATCAAGATTACTGACAACGCAGCGCGGCCTTGCCGTATGGCCTATGATGCCGCCATGGAGTTCGAAACTGCCCTACAGGCGCGCTACGGCGCGATCAAGGCGCTGCATATTGCAGCGATTGCGATCAGTGGTACGCTTTTTTTTGTCCGTGCAGTCGCCGTGCAGGCGTCGGCCCGCTGGCCGATGAAGAAGTCGCTGCGGTTAAGCAGTTACGGGATCGACACTATCTTGTTGAGCGCGGGAGTCATGCTTATCGGGCTCGCGCCTGAAAGCTACTTTAGCAACGGCTGGCTCAGGACGAAGCTAGCGCTTGTTGTGCTGTACATCATTGTGGGGAGTATTGCGCTGAAGCGAGGCAAAACCTTATTCATCAAGCGCCTTGCTCTAGTGTTTGCCGTGCTGTTGTACAGCGGTGCTTATCAGATCGCCCGTAGCCACGACCCAATGGCGCCGCTAAACGCTCTGGAACATGTTTTCGGGTAGCAGGCGAGGGAAAGGGGGAAGAGTTCAAGGAGCGACAGGGAGGTGAAACGGAAAGGCTAGTAGCGCGGGCTAAGATAGAAAGGTGGACGTGGCTTCCGTGCCACGCCAGCCTGATGCCAGTAATGTTTACTGAGGTGGTACCGTAAAGCCACCCCACACGGGTGTGTAGTCTTCGCCGTAGTGGCTGCTCAGTCCTTCGTGTAGTCCGTCAACGGTCCACTTACCACCGTCGGCGCTAACAAAGCGCGGCCCGAATCGAGGTCGCTCAATAACGTCCACCTGATTGCCCCACACAACCATGACTTCCCCGGAAATATGGCCTGCCTCAGGCGACGCCAAATAACCCACCAGAGGTGCTACGTTGGTGGGATGAAACGCATCAAAGCCTTCGTCCGGCGCGGCAAACATCTCGGCGGTAAGCCCCGAGTTGGTCATATCTGTGCGCGCTCTCGGCATAATCACATTGCAGGTAATGCCGTATTTAATCATGAGCTGCGCCGCGCCCATGGTCATCGCCACAATGCCCGATTTCGCCGCGGCGTAGTTAGGCTGACCCGGACTGCCGAAAATGGCAGCCTCTGAGGCGGTGCTAATCATGCGGCCATACACGCTGGCTTCCTGCTTGGCTTTGCCGCGCCAATAACCCGACGCGTTGCGCATGTTGACAAAATGGCCCCGCAGGTGAACGCGAACTACCGAGTCGAACTGCTCGTCATCCATATTGAATATGGTCTGGTCTCGGCAAAAACCGGCATTGTTGACCATGATGTTGACGTCGCCATAGGCGTCCAGAGCGGACTTGAATAGTGCGTTTGCATCGTTGGTGTCTGCGCAATCCCCGTAGCAGCAAATTGCTTCGGCGCCCAGATCACGAATCTCACTCGCGGTTTGCTCGGCTGCTTCGCGCGCGCCGTCGGTGTCGATATCGTTGATAACAATACGCGCGCCCTGTCGGGCAAGCTGCAGCGCTTCCTCACGGCCCAGGCCGCGGCCTGCGCCCGTGATGATGGCAACCTTGCCTGTTAAATCTCCCATGTTGTTCCTCCTGCTGCCGCTTAAAGGCGTTCGATGATGGTGCCAGTGCCGTTGGCCGCACCACAGCACATGGTGATCAGTGCTGTGGACTTGTCGTTCTGCTCGAGATTAATCAGCGCCTCGCCGATCAATCGGGCGCCGGTTGATCCCACCGGATGGCCGAGGGCTATCGCGCCGCCACGCATGTTGACGATATCCATGTCAGCCTCAAACACTCGCTGCCAGCTCAGTACCACTGCGGCAAAGGCTTCGTTGATTTCGACGACGTCGATATCGGATATGTTCATGCCAGTTTTCTTGAACAGCAACTCGGTCGCGTTGACCGGGCCATCCAGAAGGTAATAGGGGTCGGCGCCCGCTACCACCCCTTGAATGATGCGCGCCCGCGGCTTCAGGCCTCGTGCCTTCGCTTCCTCTACACTCATCATCAGAATGGCGGCGGCGCCGTCTGAGATCTGCGAGGAAGTGCCTGGCGTGTGAACGCCGCCTTCATTGAGGATGCGCAAGTCCTTAAGGCTCTCCATGGTAGTAGGGCGCATGCCCTGATCGCGCGTTACGGTGCGTGTCTCACCAGTGGGCTGGCCGTCCTCGCCCAGTACCGGCACTTCTACGGGAATGACCTGCGGGTAAAGGTCTTCATCCCATGCTCGAATAGCGTTGGTCTGTGAGCGTACCGCCAACTCATCACAATCTGCCTTGCTGATCCCCCGATTGGCGGCAATGCGATCAGCAGCCTGAAACTGGGAATGCGCTTGGTCCCAGGGCCAGTTGTCGGTGACGAAGTAGCCCGGTCCATTTATGGCATTCGCACCCAGGCCCACACGGCTCATCGATTCAGCGCCAGCAGCGATGCCGATATTCATCTGGCCGGCGTCGATAAGAGCCGAGACGATATGGCTGCAGGTTTGCGCTGAACCACACTGCGTGTCGACCGTACTGCAGCCGGCGGTGTAATCGGTACCTAGATGCAGCCAGGCATTTTTCGCCAGGTTATTAGACTGTTCACCCGCCTGCGTCACGCAGCCAGCATAGGTCTGTTCGACGTCGCCGTACTGCAGATTATTGCGCTCTACCAATGCACGATAGGTTTCGGCGAGCAAGGCGACGGGATGGACGCCGCTGAGGTCTCCGACTACCGGTTTACCCCGCCCAATTGGGGTACGTACTACATCGACAATAACGGCCTCAGACATCTGGATCTCCGACTCACATAATGGGGTCGAGATCATATCAAAAGCCCGGCGCTAGCAGGCAAGCGGTGTTTTAGCCGTGAGAAATGCGAAGAATTGGTGCTATTGCTTGAACCGACGTGTCGGCGTCAGTTGAGGATGAGTACGTCCGAAGGAGCGTGATCGACCAAGCGGGTTGAGGTATTGCCCACTAACGGGCCCTGTAAACCATCTCTGCCGACAGTACCCAGGAGGATCAGATCGGCGTCTATATCGACGGCCATATTGCGGATCACCTCTGCCGGGGCGCCTTTACTTACATGCACGAACTCTTCTGCAACGCCGCAAATCTCGGCAAGCTGCTGAGAGTTTAAGCCGTCGGACTGCTGGTCATAAACGGTGACAATATGCGCCTCCGAACCATAAGCATCGCTAAACCGCTGGGCAAAACTGATAATTTGATGATTCAGCTTCTGGTGGGCCGCGTCGGGTGCGTCGGGGTAGAGCGCAGCCAACACACGCAGATGCTTCCAACCGCGTCGATTCTTAATCAGTAGAACCGGGCAGGGCGCCAAGCGCAGCAAGGTCCAATCGTAATTGGTGCGAATCTGGGTAAGTTTGTCGTCCACCGGGGGGTAGCTTTTGTAAATGATTGACGCACAGCATCGAGCGGCTGCCGCTGTCGCTTTGTTACGCCAATCCTGGGCCCACTCGAGCTCTCCGACAGACTCGATGCCCTCGTCGCGAGCGGTGGTGAGACAGTAGTCGATGCAGGCTTGCACGCGTTGGGTGTCTTCCCGTCTGGCTTGATCTGCTCGGTCCCAGTTGAGACACACGTATACGTGCAGGCGTGCACCCGTCATATGACAGGATTCCAGCCCGCGTTCGAATGCAGGTTGCGTATCTCTTGTGGGGTCAATAATGACCATGATCTTGCTGAAGGCCATGCTATCAGTCGGTATGGTTCTTAGGTGAAAGAGTGTGAACCTGCCGGGCCTATGAGAAAATGACGCGAATCAACGTAAGCTTGATCATTCAGTCAAGCGCCTCAATAAGCGAACAAAAGGAGAACAAAGACATGGCACTACCGGAAGAAGACACAGCTTTGGAGGCAGCGGTTTTCCGTCGCTTATTGGCTCACCTGGATGAGCGCAAAGACGTTCAGAACATTGAGTTAATGAATCTCGCTGGTTTTTGCCGCAATTGCCTGTCCAAATGGTACGTCGCTGCAGCGGAAGAATCCGGCAAATCCATTGATCTGGCCGATGCGCGAGAACTGGTCTATGGCATGCCATACGAGGACTGGAAAGCACAGCATCAGACACAAGCCACTGAGGAGCAGTTGGCCGCGCTCAACAAGACCTCGTAAGCCGACGCGTACTGGGAGCTGCTTGGCGAGGATTTAACTGCTGCTGCGCACGGCCTTGCGGATATTGCGGAAATCTTGCAGGCGCACTCGGTAGGGTTCCAGGATTTGCTTGCGCGTGCTCTTCACTACCTCGCCAAGCGCTGAGGGCTTCTGGCGGATTTCACGCAGGCCTTCGCTCAGCGCCGAAGCGCTTTCGATAGTGGCCTGTACGAGAAACATTTCCGCTACCACTAGCTGATTCATCGCCATCTCTGCTTTTTGGGTGGCTTTGGTAGAAATGTCAGCGCTGTTTTTAATCACGTCTTCAGGCAATGCCTCCCGTACACTCAACTCGCGACTGATTGATGCCTTGCCGTAGGTTTTAGTCCGTGATGAATCGGTGTTAGCAGCCATGATCAAATCTCTTCAGTGTGTGGTAATTGCTCGTATTTAGGTCTCAATCGAGTTGCTGTGAGCAACGCCTTCTGTCTTCAAAAAAAATCTCGTATCCGCGATAGGGCGAGTTTGCGCCGCTATGCGTCAAAACCTTTCTGATGCCGATGGGCACTCAAACCGCACCAGCGCGGTGCATCGAGACGCCAGTTAGTGCAGGCATACGCGCTAACGCGACCAATATGCGTAGAAATGACCCCAAAAATGGGTCAAAAGAACAGGAGCAGGAACCGTGCCAAAAACAGCCTTCCCCAGTTATCGACAAGCGACTGAGCACATCGACGCACTCAGTCGCCGGCCAGGCTGCGCGAAGGCGTCGCTAGCGGTTGCCGGACTCGCTGCGCTGGCCGCCGCCCCGTCGGCTACGACGGCGAGACGATGGACGACCGTCATTCTTGTTTGAATTGCTGTTAGAACCGTTGCGTGAATTGCCACGCGGCTTATGGCGCCGTGGCTGGCTATTGCCCGAGCTGCGCTCCGGCAGGGGTTCTGAAGGCTCAAACCCCGCTATTTGTTCGCGCTGCAGCTTTTGCCCGGTCAGCTTTTCTATGCCGAACAGATAATCGGCTTCATCGGCGCTGACCAGTGAATAGGCCAGCCCAGTGGCGCCGGCCCTTCCGGTTCTGCCTATGCGGTGCACATAGTCTTCGGAGATGTTCGGCAGGTCAAAGTTGACCACCTGTGGCAGCTGCTCAATGTCCAGTCCGCGTGCCGCGATGTCAGTGGCGATCAGCGCCTGTACCTTGCCTTTCTTGAAGCCTTCCAGCGCGCGGGTGCGCGCACCTTGGCTTTTGTTGCCGTGAATGGCCGCGGCCACAATGCCGTCTTTTTCCAATTTCTGGGTGAGACGGTTGGCACCGTGCTTGGTGCGCGTAAATACCAATACCTGATGCCATTTTTTCTCTGTTATCAGGTGGCTCAAAAGGGCGGGCTTCTTGCCCTTATCGACTGGGTAAACCCACTGCTGTACCGTTTCTGCAGTCGTGTTGGCAGGGGTCACGGAGACCTCTACGGGGTTGTGCATAAACTGCCGGGCCAGATCGCGAATATCCTTGGAGAACGTCGCCGAGAACATCAGGGTCTGGCGCTTTGTCGGCACCAGCTTCACGATCCGTCGAATATCGTGGATAAAGCCCATATCCAGCATGCGGTCGGCTTCGTCCAGAATCAGTACTTCGAGATTTTTAAGATCTACCGCACCTTGACTGTGCAGGTCCAGCAGACGTCCCGGTGTTGCCACAAGAATATCCACGCCGCGCCGCAGAGCCGCGATTTGCGGGTTGATCTTCACTCCGCCGAAAACCACATGCGAGCGCAGTTTGCCAAATTGACCGTAGGTACTAACGCTGTCTTCAACCTGTGCCGCGAGCTCGCGGGTAGGCGTAATGACCAGGGCGCGTATGCCTTTTCCTGCGGCAGGCTGCTCTTGAAGACGCTGTAAAAGCGGCAGCGTAAACGCGGCGGTTTTGCCGGTTCCGGTCTGGGCAGCGGCCATCACGTCTTCACCGTTTAACACGGGTGGAATGGCTTTATCCTGAATGGGTGAAGGTGTGTCGTACCCCTGCGTATCAATGGCACGCAGTAGAGCCTCGGACAGACCGAGCTCTGCAAATGTTGTCATGTGGTGTCTCGCGGATGTGGAGCAGGGCTGAATAGCGCACTGAACTCTCTGGCCGCGCACTATACGTGTTTAACGGGCCGTTGCAAATTGGAGAAGGCTAACTGCGACGCCGTTCCGTGGTTCCGACGAGGCTGCGAAGGCGAGCAGTTCAACGATTTTAGTACCGTTATACGCCGCGTCCGCAGGGCATTACTGCAGTGCGCCAGCATCACCCTCGCGCAGGATTGTCACCGGGTAAGGCCTACCAAAGCCCTGGCGCTGGATAGCGCGCATCTCGGGAACCATGCTGGCGAGCTTGGCGCGACGGTTGCCTGGCGCCGGGTGGGTGCTCAAGAACTCTGCGGGCCCTGCGCCGGAAACCGATTCCATTTTTTCCCACAGGGATACTGCCGCACTGGGGTTGTAACCCGCCTTGGCGGCCAGCTCGATGCCTATTTCGTCGGCCTCAGATTCTGAGCCTCGGCTATTGGGTAGCTGGATGGCTAGCTGTGCGGCCAGAGCGGCGCCGGCCAGGGCCGCCTGATTGTTGTCCGCGGCTACTCCGGCGGCGACCACGCCAATGCTACTGGCCATCGCCACAGACATGCGTTCAGCGGTATGGTTGGCGAGGGCGTGAGAAATCTCATGACCCATAATCTGGGCAAACTCGTCATCGGTCAGCTTCAGTTTTTCAAACAGGCCTGAATAGACGGCCATGCGGCCACCGGCCATACACCACGCGTTGACGGTGTCAGGACCGTCAATAAGCGCGACACTCCAGTCCCAGTCTCGAGTGCGCGGGAACTGTTCTACCGCTACGGCAACCAGGCGTCCCGTGATGACCTGCACGCGATCGGCGAGCAGCGGATCGTCCAGCAGTTTGTTTTCAGCGTCGAGCTGCCTGACAGTGGTGACATAGGCTTTGCGTGATTCGACAATAGCGGACTGCGGTGAAATCAACAGCAGCTGACTGCGCCCGGTTGGGCTGGTGGCGCAGCCAGCCAAAGTCAGCGCGGTGATCATCGCCGTGAGAATTACCGTCAGGGCTTTGGGGAAGCTTTGTTTCATTGGGGAGAACGTAAAAAGGCTGGGCGCCATCGGATGCTCCATCGCTACTAGATCTGGGCCGGACACATTGCAAGCTGCTTTATAGCTTTGTCAGCGACCGAACCGCAAGGTTCCCCAGCAAAATTTCCGGGTTTGAGGCATATCAAGTACACGTCTTTCGCTGCTGGTGTCACCTGCACGGTTGTGCCTACACTGTGAAAGCCTAAAAAGGCTGTCTTCAGAGGATTATCATGCGGCACTTTCTCGGACTCGAACAGGAACCGGAAGAAGCGAACGTGGACATCACGCCGATGCTGGATGTGGTGTTTATTATGCTGATTTTCTTCATTGTGACGGCGACATTTATCAAAGAGTCCGGTATTGACGTCGATAAGCCTGAGGCAGCGACCGCCGTGGTCGAGGAAAAGGCCAGTATTCTTGTCACTATCGATGCGCAGGATAAGATCTGGATAGACCGACGCCAGGTCGACGTGCGCTCGGTGCGTTCCATCATTGAGCGTGCCAAAGCCGAAAATCCTGAGGGCTCAGTGGTGATACAGGCGCACAAGGATTCAATGAACAACACCCTGGTGCAGGTAATGGATGCCTCGCGCCGTGCAGGCGTGTACGACATCGCGCTGGGCGCCGTCGCCAACTAGACGGTCAACCAGGCTCTATCAGCGCTATCCTTGCGATCTCCTCGCGCGCGCTCAAGACAGTGTCGAGAAGTCTTCCGCTGACAGATACGAGGTCTGTGTACCCTTTGCGGTGACACTCTGTGACGCATAACGAATTGCATGGCGAATCGCCTCGTCAGGCTTGTTCCCCAGCGCCGTGTAATGCGCGAAGCAGCCTATAAAGGCGTCACCTGCGCCCGTGGTATCGATGGCGGTGACGGTCGGCGCGGCGAAGTGCTCTGCTTCGCCGTCATGCATCCACAAAGCGCCTTTCTCACCTAGCGTCACGATCAGGTTTTTAAGACCCCGATCCAATAGAGACGACGTAGCTGCATGTATCTGCTCCTTACTGGCGACGGGCATGCCAGTCAAAATTTCTAACTCGGTCTCGTTGGGTACAAAGAAGTCGCACTTGCAGGCGTATTCGAGGTTGAGTGCCGGCGTGGCGGGGGCGGGGTTGAGTATGACTGGCACGCCGTTGGCCTTGCCGAAATCGATGGCGTGATAAACCGTCTCTAGCGGTATCTCGAGCTGCAGGATAATCATGCTGCAGGCCGACAGGCGGTCTGCAGCCTTGTCGATATCTGCGGGCAGCAAATGTTTATTGGCACCGGGGATAATCAGAATGCGGTTCTGCGAGTCGGCGTCCACCCAGATAGGGGCAACGCCGCTGGATACTCCAGGCACTTTTTCGACGTGGTCCGTGTTCACCTTGAATGCGGCGAAATTGGCCAGCGTATTGTCGGCGAAGGCGTCGTCGCCCACCCGGGCCATCATCATCACATCAGAGCCCAGTTGCGCTGCTGCAACAGCCTGATTGGCGCCCTTGCCACCGCAGCCCATCTGGAAGTCATTTGCCTCCAGGGTTTCGCCTGCCCTGGGGACGACATCGGTGTAAGCAATCAGGTCCACCATGCTGGAGCCAATGACAGCAATTTCCATATTATTTTCTCCCTTATGGCCTAACGCTCGGCCACTGTAATTATTCGCTGCCGGGTGTTGTCTCGCTGAGCCTGTCCCAGTCTGCGAGAATCGCGCTCACTACCACGTTGCCCACCTGATAGGCGTTTTCCAGGGCCGCATCCAGTCCCGCGTAGCTGTCGTGTTGTTCTTCGCGAAGATAGTCGGCGGCGGATTTGCCCGGCGGGGGCATTGTGAAATTGCTCGCCGTGCGCAACACCAGCAACCGATCCCGATTGACCTTGCCCGCACGGTGCAGGTAGTCCAGCGACTGATAGGTGCCGGTATCTTCCATCGCCGAGCTGACGAATTCGCCTGCGCCATCTGTCCAGTAATCTACCCAGTCGTTGGCCCAGTCATTCATTAACGTGCCGTGCCAAAACGTCATGGCAGCCAGTTGGTCACCGCGCAGCACGAAGGGTTTACGCTGCGCCACCTCGTGGTCAACGTACAGCTCGCGAGTTGCCGCCAACGAGGGGTGGTCCGGTAGGGGCATGTCTTTGGTCATGGCGAACGCCCAGTCCACCAGCGCCGGATTGAGCTGGAAGACTTCGCCGAGGCTGTAGTCCGTTCTGGATTGGTCATCCATGCCCTGGCTGAACAAGGGGAAGTAGCCGTGATCCCAGTCTTCCGGAATTTCACGCGCGTCGATTTCATGAGCGAGGTCGCCGTCGACCAGATAGTCTGCCCACGCGACCGAGCCCAACGAGGCATCGTTGGGATCAAAGCCGGAAATGCCGGCCACCAGCCAGTAAGCCCTGGTGAGGTCAAAGCGAGGGTCTAATCCCAGTGCCATTATCGATGCTGCGGCATTGGCGGTGCCCATGCCAGTGACGATGCCCATTACGCCGCTGTCTTTATTGACGTGGATATCGTGATGCATGTGCGGGGCGGGATACACGGTATCGAGCTTGCGACGCTCGTTCCAGCGCTGAAATTCACCCGCATCGTCGCCGGTGTCTTCGCCGCTCTCGAACATGGTAACCACTACCACCTTAATCGGCAGCGCTTTGGTCATGCTGGGTATCTTGGGCTTAGAGCCGGGTGTTGAGGCGGGCACTTCGCCACTGATCTTCGGTGTTGAGGGGCCCTCGCGCTCGGCGGAGCAGGCTGCTAGCCCGCCACTCAGAATCAGCACCAGCAAAGCCAAAGTAGAACGCGTCATGAAGTACCCCTTACAGAAAAGCTAAATAGTGATGTCGCAGGCGGGCGCAGAACAGCGCTTACCGCGAGTAAATAATAAGTCCAAGACCCACAAAGAACAGCACAAACATGGCGTTGATATAGCGGTTGGTGCCCGCTGGTGCCGATTTAAATTCCTTCCAGATAAAAACGCCCCACATGGCCGCGACCATCGTTGCACCCTGGCCCAGGCCGTAGGATATCGCGTAGCCCGCAGAGCCCGCGGCGATGATATTGAAACTGAAGCCAGTCGCCCAGATGGCTCCACCCAGTATGCCGACCGCGTGCAACTTCGGTGAACCCTTGCTGAAGTATTCCCGCATCGGTGCCACCTCGCCGGAGACCGGCTTGTACATCAGAGGTATCAGAAACACCAGGTTCGATAACAGCAGGCCTACGGCGAACACGACGCCCGCACTATAGGGTGACATC
This sequence comes from Cellvibrionales bacterium, assembly GCA_043585095.1. Lineage (GTDB taxonomy): Bacteria > Pseudomonadota > Gammaproteobacteria > Pseudomonadales > Halieaceae > JANQIO01. The sequence goes on along the minus strand of CP121321.1, from coordinate 2,128,796 downwards.
AGGCCCGCCTCAGGATTGGCAAACTCGGGTGACATCGACTGTGCAACAAAGCCGTAAAACTGGCCCATCGCCACGCCACAGACAATGGTAATGGCGAGGCCTTTACCCATGGACTTGTTGCCATCATCGGGTAGGCGTTTGTAGATAACGGCGTCCAGCACGATGGCCAGCACGACCAGCCCAACACCGGTAAAGAGCAGAGTGGCATCACCCACCGGGGAGGCCACATAGTTATCCACCACGCCGATCACTAGCGCCAGGCCTATGGCCAGCGGGAAGGCGACGGCCATACCCGCCATGTCGATGGCGACCACCAGCAGGATATTGGCGAAGTTGAAGACGGCGCCACCGATCAGGGCTGCGCGAATGGCTTCGGGGCTGGCCTGGCTGATATCGGGTATAAAGCTGCGGCCGCCTTCCCCCATTGACCCCAGCGTGAAGGCGAACAGTACCGTCAGCAGCAGCACGCCAAGGCTGTAGTCCCAATAGAACAGCTGGAATTGCCACTCAGAGCTGGCCAGCTTTTGGGTATTGCCCCAGGAGCCCCAGCACAACATAGTAACGACGCACATAGCGACAGCGAGAGGGTAGGATTCAACAATCAGCATGCGATCGTCCTTTTGTTATTTTTAGAGATCAAAAAAAACCCCGACACAAGGTCGGGGTTCCTCGCGGTGCCTAAGTGTAGAACGGCACCTCTGTGGGATAAAGCGTTACGCCATTCTTTAGAAAGAAACGCTCGCGCTGGCGCCAAATACTCTTGGCTCGTTATCGAATGCAGTGAGGTTGTTGAAGTTAATACCCCCTTGCATGTTTTCTTCGTCGGTAATGTTCCGGCAAAACGCCGCGATTTCCCAGTCGTAGTTGCCTGAGCTAGCGCGGTATCCAGCGCGTACGCCGCCTTCAAACTGACCGTCCGTGCGGTACTCCAGGGATTCGAACAGGTTGAGGTTGGTATCGCCCTGATAGGCCCAGTCGGTGAAGGCAAACACTTCGCCGCTGCCCATGGGGTAGCGGAAACTTGCCGTGAAGTTGAACGTTGAATCCGGCGCGTTGGGGAAGGGGTTGCCATCGATGTTGGCCAGCGTAAGCGGATTGCCATCGGGGCCCGTTACGGTGCGAGTCGAATCTTTGATGGTGCAGATATCAAAGCCACAGATAGATGTCTCCAGGCCGGAGTCATTGATCTCTGTATCCACATAGGCATAGCCCGCCGTGAAGTTCCAGTACTCATTAGGTGCGAACTCAAAGTCGACCTCAAATCCAGCACCGGTGCCTTCGTCAGCATTGATCAGGCGAATGCTGTTGCCCTCCTGACCGCCGGCCGCCGTGAACTGCTGGTCTTGCACCTCGTAATAGAACAGGGCAGCGTTAATGCGGGCCTTGTTCTGCCACAGGTTAGCCTTGAAGCCCAGCTCGTAGCTGACGCTGGTTTCGGAATCGGCCACCGAAGGCGCGCCGAAGAACCCGATGTCACGACCCTGGATGGAAGGGCCCCGGAAGCCGCGTGCAATCTTGCCCCATACGGTGGTGTCGTTATCGATACGGTAGGCCAGGCTAACGTTGCCGGACCACTCCTGGTCGTCTACCTGAACATCGATAGGAACAAACACTGTGGAGCCCAGCGGCGCCGTCAGTTGCTTGTCATCGTCGGTGTAGCGACCGCCTACGGTCAGCAGCCACTTCTCGGTGAGGTCGTACTCTAGCTGACCGAACACCGCCCAGTTTTCGTTGGTGTGGGTTACCGTGGTGGGAGCGACAAAGCCCGGTGCGGTAGTCACGTCCAGCTCCGAGTCAAAGTAGAACGCACCCACTTGCCAGAACAGTCGGTCCGCGTTGTTGCTGGTCAGGCGGAATTCCTGTGTGAACTGCTGAACGTCTGCATCATCCTGCGTGTCAGAGGGGAAGGGGATGAAACCCGGTCCGAAAGGAAGGATGTTGTCAAAAGCTCCGCCAAAACCACCGTCGATATCGCCTCGACTCAGGCCGCTGGCATCTTCGTACGCCGTGATCGACGTCAGCGTTACAGCACCCAGGTCGTAGTTGAACTTGACGTTCACGCCAGCGTTCTCGTACTCCTGCGGGTTGCCGTTGCCGCCATCGAAGAAGACGGTGTCACGGTCATAGTTTTCGTTAAAATCGTTGTCGCCTTTGGTCAGCACGTTTGCGCGGAAAAGGCTGGCGCTGCTGCCGCTTAGATCGCGGTAATGCGCACCAAACAGGAAGTCCAGCTTGTCGGTAGGCTGCCAGGCCAGAAAGCCTTTAACCGCACTTTCCTCAATCTCACCCAGCGCATCGCTTTCGCCAGTAAAGCCGTTGTCGACCCAGGCATCACGATTCATGCTCAGTACCGCAATACGGCCTTGCAGACCGTCGGTAATTTCTCCGCCTACAGCACCTTCAAAGTTCAGCGTGCCCAGGTCGCCGACGTCCAGCTTGGCGCGACCGGTGAATTCCTCAGTAGGTTTGTAGGAATCGAACTTCACGATACCCGCGGTGGTGTTACGTCCGAACAGCGAACCCTGCGGGCCGCGCAGTACTTCCACGCGCTCCACGTCAAACAATGGGAAGCTCTTCAGAACAATGTTTTCCTTAATCACGTCGTCCATGACCACGTTGACCGGCTGGGATGCCGCCAGGTCAAAGTCTGTGTTGCCAAGACCACGGAGGTAGAATCGTGGTGCTACACGGCCGTTGGATGATTCAATGTAAAGGCCCGGAACCCGGGTGGACAGTCCGCGAATGTCGGCACCGCCTTCGAACAGCGCCGTGAAACGTTCGCCTTCCATGGTAGAGATCGAAATAGGAACGTCGATCACATTCTGTTCGCGCTTTTGCGCGGTTACGATAACTTCTTCAAGCTGTGCTTGCGCCAGTTGCGTGGTGCTTGTTAGCGTTGCGGCAACTGCCAGCGCCATGGCCGTCTTGGCCGAAAAACGGGTGCTCATTGGGTCTGACCTCCAGATTACTGTCCCTGATTCGAATCCGACGTTCAGCGTCGGTGTCTACATCTGTGCGCGACGATACAGATTTTTGTTAGAGTGCTGACTGCCGTCTACACCGTGCCCGGTAATTAGGCCAGATCAAACTCAGCAACCGCAAGGCTTGCGGGGCTAAAACGGCATTTGTTCCCATATTTAAATACGGATTAAGACCTTGAATCGACTTCTTTCCCCCGCGCGGCTGCTGGCGCTGTCTTTTTTACTCAGTAGCCCCGCGTTGTCTGCCGACAAATCTTTGGACGATGTGGCCTTTGAGCCCGTCGATGTGCTGGTGCGCGCTGACTACGTGGTAACGATGGATGCTGAGAATCGCGTGATAGAAAACGGCGCAGTCGCCGTGCGCGGTACGGCGATTGTCGCGGTCGGCACTTGGTCTGATATCAGTCAGCAATACATGGCGCAGACGGTGCTTCCCGGCGAGTCCCGTATCGTGATGCCGGGGCTTATCAACGGTCACACCCATTCGTCCATGACGCTATTCCGAGGCATGGTCGACGATCTTGACCTTATGACCTGGCTGAATGACTACGTTTTCCCCATGGAAGGACGTTTTGTGACGCCTGAATTTGTCCGTATCGGCACAGAGCTGGCCTGCTGGGAGATGATCGAGAGCGGCACTACCAGCTTCGTCGATATGTACTTTTATCCGGAGGTCATTGCCAGGGTAGTCGAATCCTGTGGCCTGCGTGCCATAGTGGCGGCGCCGCATATCGATTTCCCCAGCCCGGGCTTCACCGGCTGGGACGATAGCTTTGCCGCCGCCATCGCCTTCGTCGAAAGCTGGCAGGATAAGCATCCCAGGATAACGCCCGCCTTTGCGCCTCACGCACCCTACACCGTGGTGCCCGAACATATCGCACAAACGGCACAGAAAGCGGCGGAGCTCAACGCACCGGTCTCCATGCACATCGCCGAGGCCCCCTCCGAATCAGAGATTATTTTTGAGCGCTATGAGACGACGCCGATCCAGCACGTTGCCGCCACGGGGCTGTTTGATCGACAGTTGATCGGGGCTCATATGATCCAGCTTGATGACGAGGATATTGCGCTGGTCGCCGAAAAGGGTGTTGGTGCGGTCCACAACCCAACCTCAAATATGAAGCTGGGAGCTGGCGTATCGCCGGTCACCGCCATGATCGCCGCCGGCGTCAACGTGGGTTTGGGTACCGACGGCGCGGCATCGAACAATGATCTGGATATGTGGGAGGAGATACGGCTCGCTGCTTTGGTACACAAGCTAAAGTCAGGTGACCCCGAAGCGTTGCCTGCGCCTACGGCATTGGCGATGGCCACCCGCATGGGTGCGAAGGCGGTTGGTCTGGATAGCGATGTGGGCCAATTGGTCCCAGGACTGCAGGCCGATCTGATTCAGGTGGACTTCAGCCAGCAGCGTCACGGCCCGCTGTATGACGTGACCTCGCATCTGGTGTATGTCCTGGACAGCCAGGATGTGGTGACAACCATGGTGGCAGGGCAACTATTGATGCGCGATCGCAAGGTGCTGACCATCGACGGTGAAGCACTGCGTAAAGACGTGCGGCAGGTCAGGGACGCCATACGCGCTGCTTTGGAGGCCTCGTGAAGTTGTACCGGGTAGCGTGGGTGCTTGGCTTACTGGTTATCACTATCCAATCGACTGCGATTGAGGCAGAACCACTTGAGGCAACGCCCGTGGCGCATATAGAAGGTATCTCAATGGGTAACAGTTCTATAGCAGTCGAAACACTGATCGAAACGCTGGATTTGGAAGCGCACGTGGAAGGTGGCTACTACAAGCGTATTTTTCAGGCTGACCATAGACCGCTGATCGCGACAGAGCGCGGCGAGCGGTTTACCATGACGTCGATCCACTATCTACTTACGGCGCAGTCGCCAGTCGGCCACTGGCATTTGAATCAGTCAGACATTGTTCACTTCTTTCACCTTGGCGCGCCGATACGGTATTACCTGATTCATCCGAACGGCGAACTGGAAACCGTGCTTATGGGCCCGGATCCGTCGGCGGGTCAGCAACTGGTGCTGTCCGTAAAGGGGGGTACCTGGAAGGCGTCCCACCTGGAGTCAGGAGATTATGGCTTGATTAGCGAGGCGGTCTCGCCGGGCTTTGAATACGACGATATGACGCTTGCCGAGGCGGATTCGCTAAGTCAGACATTCCCTCAACACGAGCAACTCATTCGGCGGTTTTCCCGGCAGTGAGCTGTGCGGGGGCTTCAGGCTCCCGTGGTTTCCATAGCGGCGCCAAGCCGATCCATCAAACTCTGCAGCTCGGGCTTATTGGCAGCAATTTCTTCCTGGCTGAGGCCGTCCAGCTCGTGCGGGAACACCAGCCAGTGGTCAGTTTCGTGGAGAAAGTAATCGGGCACCCGGTTGGTCTTGTTCTTGCCCGGCTTGAAGTAGGGCGTCGCAATCCGCACTCGTGGGGTATTCTTCTTGCAGGCCTTTTTCAGGTCATGGATGGTCTGATCAATGCTCAGGCCAGTGTCATGCACGTCATCGACGATCAGCAGTGAATCTTCTGACTCCAAACGCCGGATCAGGTAATTAAGACCGTGCACCTGTACATGGCGATTACGCTCGTTCATGCCTGTATAGCTAGATGTACGGATTGCAATGTGGTCGGCATCAACGCCCAGGATATGCAGCAACTCCTGCACGGCAATACCCACCGGTGCACCGCCTCGCCAAACGCCGACGATATAGTCTGGCCGAAATCCGCTCTCATAGACCTTAAGCGCGAGCTCGTAGGAATCCTGAAGTAGCTGTGACGCGCTAATGTAGTGCTTTTCCATACTGTTAAGAGGTCTCCTGCCGACCTGCGTCCTAACGTGGCGCGCAGCCTACCACAGGCTTGGCCGCTATGGACGCGGCGCTTGCTTGTGCTATTCGCGGCTGCGATCGTTTTCGCCTTCGGCGGTTGCTTTGCCTTCAGCGCCCTGGTGGTCAGTTTTCACGACGCGGGAAAGCCCCAGCAATGCCACGCCGAAAGCGAAGTACAGCCCCATTTCACGGGAAATCTTCACTGAGATTTCCAGATCTTCCAGATCGACACTCAGGGCAACCTGCGCAAGCGCGTCGTGCACAAACAACACCAGGGGAAAACCGAGCCACAGTAAGGCGGCACGAAACAGATCGCGTGTGCTTTCAGGTTTGCCGATATAGCGCGCCAGCAGCAGGAAGGTAAACGCCAAATAGACGTTTTTCAGCCAGTGAATTCCGGCGGCGGTTTGCAATTGTTCAGCGGCGGCAGTGGCCGCTTGTGGAAACCGCTCCAATGACTCGCGATAGCCCTCGGGCGAGGCGATCTCAAAGGCGGGATACGCGATCAGGCCCAGGGCGTAGAGAATAAGCAACGCGCGAATCATCCTCGATCCATCCATTTGTCGATTTTGGGCGCCTTGTGCGACAGGACCTGGGTCAAAATAGCCTCGGGGGTGTCGGCGCTCAACAGCCTTTGGCGGTGTTCCAGCCGCAAGAAGCGCTTCTCGACCATGTGATCCAACAGCGTGAACAAGGGATCAAAGAAGTGGTCTACGTTCAACACGCCACAGGCTTTGCTGTGAAAGCCCAGTTGGCTCCAGGTCATGACTTCTATCAATTCTTCCAGCGTTCCAATACCGCCGGGCAGGGCGATAAACCCGTCAGAGAGCATGGCCATTTTCATTTTTCGCTCGTGCATTGAGCTCACTTCGATGAGCTCTGTCAGCGCGCCGTGACCGACTTCCTTTGACAGTAGGTCGCTGGGGATCACGCCCACGGCCTCACCGCCCGCTGCGAGAGCTGCGTCGGCGGCAGCACCCATGAGCCCCACGTGCCCGCCGCCGTATACCAGGCGATGCCCCTGTTCCGCGATAAGCGAACCCATGTCGCGAGCCGCCTGCATGTAGGCCGGGTCATTACCCGGGCTGGCGCCACAGTAGATACAAATTGAGCGTTGGTTCATTCCTTAACCCCTTTAAATGAGCGCTGATGGTATACGATAAAGCGCGCGAGACACCAAGGCGAGGAGTGAAAACATGGGAAGCTGGACAGGACAAGTTGCCGTTATTACAGGCGCCGCCAGCGGTATAGGCCGTGGCTTGACTGAGTACGCGCTGGGGCAGGGGATGGTGGTCTATGCGGCGGATGTTGATAAGGCGCGTCTAGCCGAGCTGGCAGACCATAGCGCACTGCATCGCTGCGAGCTTGATGTCAGCGACGCGGCGCAGATAGAGCGGTTGGCGGAGCGTGTTTTTGCCGAACAAGGCAAGGTCAACCTGCTGTTCAATAACGCCGGCGTGCTGGTAGACGGTAAGAGCTGGGAACGCACTGAGCAAGACTGGCGCTGGTGTCTGGACATCAATGTGATGGGTGTTGTGAACGGACTGCGCAGTTTCGTGCCGCGCATGCTGGCACAGGATGCGCCGGCCCGAATCATCAATACGTCTTCAATTGGCGGCCTGCTGGGGGGTGGCCCGTTCATGGCGATTTACCAATCATGTAAACACGCCATTACCGCTATCACCGAGACGCTTTATCAGGAGCTGTTGATGGAAGCGGCTCCGGTGACGGCTTCGGTGCTGTGCCCCGGTGAAGTGGCAACGGATATCTGGTTTTCCGATCGTTTGCGCGATGCATTAGCGGGAGAGGGTTTTTCGCAGGCCGAAGCGGGATTTCGAGCGGCACTGGAAGACCGTGTCGCCGCCGGCATGACGCCCGATGCGTTTGCCGAAGAAGTCTTTAAGGGCATCGAGGCCGGACAATTTTGGCTGCTACCCGGCGACGACATCACCGACATGTTGCGCCAGCGCGTGGACGACATCGGCTCGGGGGCGGCACCTGCGCCTTTGTTCCAGTAGCTCGCTCGTTTTTTAGGTAAGGGCCTCCGCAACGGCGGCGATTATGGCTCCGAGGTGTCCGTTTCCCGATAGGAATCAATCGAAGGGCAGGAGCACACCAGATGCCGGTCGCCGTAGACGTTGTCGATGCGGTTAACCGGTGGCCAGTATTTGCTGCGGCGCAGGCTCTCCACTGGATAGGCGGCCTCTTCGCGGCTGTAGGCAAAGCTCCAGTCACTGCTCACAACATCTTCCAGCGTATGGGGTGCGTTGCGTAACACGCTGTTTTCCGCACTGATCTTGCCTTGCTCCACCGCGCGAATTTCTTCGCGAATGGCGATCAAGGCGTCGCAGAAGCGATCCAGCTCCGCCAGCGATTCGCTTTCGGTAGGCTCTATCATCAAGGTTCCCGCAACGGGGAAAGACATGGTCGGCGCATGGAAGCCATAGTCAATCAGCCGTTTGGCAACGTCTTCTTCGGTGACGCCGCTAACTTCCTTGAGCGGACGAATATCGATGATGCACTCGTGGGCGACGCGACCGTTGCGTCCGGTATACAGAATCGGGAAGTGCCCGCGCAGGCGGTGCGCGATGTAGTTAGCGCCAAGAATGGCGATTTTCGAGGCGTGAACCAGCCCCTCAGCACCCATCATGGCGATATACGCCCAGGAGATAGGCAGAATAGAGGCACTGCCGACAGGCGCGGCAGAAATTACATCACCACTGGCCAGTGACGGATGCTGTGCCTGTAGCGGATGTCCCGGCAGGAAGGGCTCCAGGTGCGCTCCCACGCCAATGGGCCCCATGCCCGGACCACCGCCACCGTGGGGAATACAGAAGGTTTTGTGCAGGTTGAGATGCGACACGTCGGCACCGAACTTACCTGGCGCGGCCAGCCCTACCAGAGCATTCAAGTTAGCCCCATCCACGTAGACCTGTCCGCCGTGGTGGTGGATGACTTCGCAGAGTTCGACGATGCTTTCTTCAAACACGCCGTGGGTCGAAGGATAGGTGACCATAATCGCGGCCAGCTCAGCGCTGTGGCGCTCGGCCTTGGCTTTCAGGTCTTCCATATCGACATTGCCCTGGTGATCGCACTCGACAATTACGACTTTCATGCCCGCCATTGCAGCACTGGCTGGGTTTGTTCCGTGGGCGGAGCTGGGGATCAAGCAGATCGTACGATCGTGATCGCCGCGGCTTTCGTGGTAGCGCTTGATCGCGAGCAGCCCTGCGTATTCGCCCTGCGCGCCCGCGTTGGGCTGTAGTGAGATTGCATCGTAGCCAGTGCATTCCAGCAGCATGTGCTCAAGTTCCGCCAGCATTTCGGTATAGCCCTGGGTTTGATCCGCCGGCGCGAAGGGATGTATGCGTCCGAACTCAGGCCAGGTGACGGGCACCATTTCGGTGGTTGCGTTGAGCTTCATGGTGCAGGAGCCGAGTGGGATCATGGCGCGATTCAGGGCAATGTCCTTGTCCTCCAGGCGCTTCATGTACCGCAGCATGTCGGTCTCAGAGTGGAAGTCGTTGAACAGGGGATGCTGAAGATAGTCCATGTCTCGCTGCAGCGATTCGGGAATACCCGGCAAGCCATTGATGTCAGCATCAAGGTCTGCCACGTTTGGTGTATCGGTTTGCCCTGCAAACACCTGCAGTATCTGCTGGATTTCATCCACGGTGGTGGTTTCGTCCAGGCTGATTCCTAGCTTGTCCTCGCCCAGCAGGCGAAGATTGAAGCCGGCTTCCACTGCTTTTGCAGCGAGGTCAGCTTGCTGGTCGCCGACAGATACCGTCAGCGTGTCAAAGTACTGTGCGTTTTCGGGTGCAAAGCCCAGCTCGGACAATCCTGAAGACAGAATGCCTGCCAACCGGTGCACGCGTTCTGCGATGCGGCGCAGGCCCTCGGGCCCGTGATACATGGCGTAAAACGCCGCCATGATTGCCAGTAGCGCCTGCGCGGTGCAGATGTTACTGGTCGCCTTTTCTCTGCGGATATGCTGTTCCCGGGTTTGCATGGCCATGCGTAGCGATTGATTGCCGCGGCGGTCAATCGATACACCGATAATGCGACCGGGCGTAGACCGCTTGTAGGCTTCGCGGGTGGCAAAGAAAGCAGCGTGAGGTCCGCCAAAGCCCATGGGTACGCCAAAGCGCTGACTGGTGCCAACGACCACGTCGGCGCCCATTGCGCCCGGCGCGCGCAACAACAGCAGCGACAGTATGTCTGCCGCCACCGCCACCAGCGTGCTGGCGTCGTGCGCTTTCTGGATCGTCGACTCGGGATCGAAAACTTCGCCCGTGGTGGTCGGGTACTGAAGCAGAACACCAAAGGCCTCGGTGTCGGCCAGCAATGCGTCGGCATCCCCCACAATCACGTCGATATCCAGCGGCTGTGCGCGCGTTTGAATCACCGCGATGGTTTGTGGATGGCAGTGTTCAGAAACGATGAAGCTGCGGCTGCGGTTCTTCTTGTTGACGCGCTGCAACAGCGTCATGGCTTCGGCCGCGGCAGTCGCTTCGTCGAGCATGGAAGCGTTGGCCAACTTCATGCCGGTCAGATCCATGACCATCTGTTGATAGGTGAGAAGGGCTTCAAGGCGTCCCTGTGAAATCTCGGGCTGATAGGGGGTGTAGGCGGTATACCAGCCCGGGTTTTCCAGCACGTTGCGTTGGATCACTCCCGGCGTATAGGTGTCGGCGTAGCCCATGCCGATCATCGAGCGCTTTACCACATTTCGGTTGGCGATAGCCCGCAGTTTGGCGAGAGTGGACTGTTCCGACTGTGGGCTTCCCAGTGCCATAGCGACGGAGCGCCGAATGGTGGTGGGAATGATGTCGTCGATCAGGTCGTCGAGGTTGTCATAGCCTAGCGTTTGCGCCATATCCTGCTGCTCGGCAGGTGATGGGCCGATGTGTCGGCGGATGAAGTCGTCCTGGTTTTCGAGTTCTCGAAGCGTGCGGCGTGGCATGGCTGGGTGGGGCTCTCCGGAAGTAAGCGGCGATTTTACCGGAACCGAGTGCGGTTGCCAGCCAACTGAACAGGAATTGTTGTGCTGGCGGCATACGAGAGCCAATCAAGTCTTGCTAGACTGGCGCGAAACCGGAGGCCGCATTATGTTGATGTTCTTTTGAGTAGATGCATTGCTCTAACACGGCTGCTCGCGGTCTTGCTTATGAACGCGTTTATTCTGGCGTGTTCGCCCGGCTCCAAAGTCGAGTTCTCGACACCGCCGGTTACTGCGCCGGATCAAAGTGCTGACAGCCCGTCTCTGCATCACACACTCCCTGCGGGTACGGCGGTCACTATCATCACCACCCAGGTGCTGGACTCGCGCCTTCAACCGCCTAGTTTTCGATTTACGGCCCGTTTGGACCGCAACCTGATGTTACCTGATGGGACGCTAGTCGCCCCCCGCGGTAGTGCTGTGACGGGTGTACTAGGCCAAAATCATGTTGGTGTTGACGGTGGGGTCGAGAGTGACGTTGCAGGCGGCACGGCGCCGGTGCAGGCTCTGGATCTGATAGCCATCACCATAGATGGTCAGTTGTACCCGCTACAAGCATCCTTTTACCGACTCGCTACCGACAATGTCGCCGGGAAAACCGCGCGCAGCGCCGGTGGCGGGGCGTTGGTGGGTGGGCTTTTGGCTGGCAGGCGCGGGGCGGGCATAGGCGCAACGGTTGGCGCCTTTGCCGGCGTCACCTCCGCGGCCGCCAATTCGGGCAGTTATTTTAGAATTCCCATTGGCACGCGTTTGACGTTTCGAATCGATGAATCGAACGAGCTCTGATCAAGCGCTGAGTCGCTCAAAAGATGCTGGAGTTTAAGATCCGAGGAAACGCAGCACCAGGCGATTGAATACGGCAGGCTTTTCGGCATGCAGCCAGTGTCCGGTGCCCTCGATTACCTTCAGTTGTGCGGCGGGAAACAGATCAAGAATCATCTGCTGTTGTGAAGCCTGCACGTAGTCGGAGTCCGCCCCGGCGATAAACAGGGTGGGGCAAGTAAAAGCCTCGCCGCCTGCGGGGATGGTGTTCGCTGCGCCCAGTGCGGCGTAGTTGGCGACGACCCCATCAACGTTTATTTGCCAGCGCCAATGTCCGTCTGCATCGGCCTGCCAGCTCTTGAGCAGAAACGCACGAACGCCCGCTTCTGAAACGTGCTCGGCAAGCACTGTGTCAGCGTCTTTGCGGTTCAAGGGCTTCGCTTCGGCGACGGCTTGTAGCCCAGCCAGCACGTGGTCGTGGTGGGCAGGGTACTGCACCGGTGCTATATCGCCGACGATGAGTTTGTCCACACAATCGGGCCGTTCCAGTGCCAACTGCATCGCAACTTTGCCGCCCATGGAGTGACCCAGCACCGCGCAGGGTGCGAGTTGCCAGTGGTCGATAAACTCGGCCACGGCCTGAGCCATATCCGAGTAACTCATCGCCTTGGTGCGGGGCGAAAGACCGTGATTGGGTAGGTCCAGGGAATAGGTGTTGTACTCAGCGGCTAGTCCCCGCGCCACCATGCCCAAATTTGCAGCGGAGCCAAACAACCCGTGCAGCAGGATGACAGGCGGCCCCTCGCCGCGTTGAATGTGGTGCAGTAGCATGGGACGCATGATACCGCTTAATAACCTTCTAGCCGAGGTGCGCGCCTGCCAGCGTTGCAGTTTGCCGCTAGGCCCCAACCCGGTAGTGCGAGCTCATGAAGACGCCCAATTGTTGATCATCGGACAGGCGCCAGGCATGCGGGTGCATGAAACCGGTATACCCTGGAATGACCCCAGCGGCGAGCGTTTGCGCCGCTGGCTGCAAATTGACTACGACGCTTTTTATGACGAGCGACGTGTGGCGATTATCCCGATGGCTTTCTGCTACCCCGGGCGTGGACGCTCTGGCGATCTGCCGCCACCGCCTCTGTGTGCCGAGACCTGGCACGCTGACCTGTTGGCATGTCTACCCAACTTGCGTACCACGCTACTGATCGGGAAGTACGCGCAGGATGCCTATTTACTCCGCGCGCGGCCTCCTGCTTCGGATGCTCCGTCAGGCAAAACGCTAACCGAGCGGGTGCAGGCCTGGCGTTACTTTGCACCAGAGGTTTGGCCCATGCCGCACCCCTCGCCACGCAATACCCTGTGGTTGAAGCGCAACTCCTGGTTTGAAGCGCAAACCGTGCCAGCTTTGCAGGCGCACCTTCGTGAAGCGCATTCTGAGCTGCTTGCGTAAGCACTTCGGCTTTGGGGCATCGCTTGTTTGCGCTGGCTGCTCTATGCGCGAGACCCATCCCTGTGTGATTTGCAATCGGATACACGCAGGGTGCATGCTTCGCGCCGCTACACCATGCGTCAGCCATAGCGGGCGCCCTTGTTCAGTCTGAGATTAGGAAACCGCCATGATTCAAACTACGCCGGAACAGGTTGGCATGTGCAGTCAGCGCCTGGCGCGCATCGACGAACATCTGCAAAAAGCCTATCTGGAGCCTGGGAAAATACCCGGCTGCCTGACGCTTGTCGCTAGACGCGGTGAGGTTTGTTATCACTCGTTACACGGGCAGGCGGATAGGGAACGAGAGCTGCCGTTAGCGGATGACACCATTTTTCGTATTTACTCGATGAGCAAGCCGGTCACTTCGGTGGCGCTAATGATGCTGTATGAGCGCGGCCTGTTTCACTTGCTGGACCCTGTGCATCGATTTGTCCCCCAGTGGCGCAACCTGCAGGTCTATAAGAGCGGCACGTGGCCAATGTACGAGACTGTGCCCTGCGAGCAGCCTATGACCGTGCGTGACTTACTGACGCATATGTCCGGTTTGACCTACGGCTTTTTGCGCACGACCACCGTTGACTACGGCTATCGCAAGCTCAAGGTGCAGGTGTCGCGCCCCGAGTACACCCTGGAGGATATGGTCAACGAGTTGGCGCAGCTACCCCTGGAGTTTCAGCCAGGCACAGAATGGAATTACTCTGTGGCCACTGATGTGGTGGGCTATCTGGTAGAAGTGCTGTCTGGCAAGCCGCTGGATGTGTTTCTGCGCGAGGAAATTTTCGAGCCCCTGGGCATGGTCGACACCAGCTTTACGATTTCCCCGGACAAGACCTCACGTTTGGCGTCTTGTTATATGCGAGGGCCGGACAAAACGATGCTGCTGCAGGATGACGGCCAGGCAAGCGAGTTTCAGGACCGGAGTTTCTTCGGTGGCGGCGGCGGCTTGTTGTCCACCGCCGGCGACTATTACCGGTTCTGTCAGATGTTGCGCAATAAAGGAGAGCTCAACGGCGTAAGATTGCTGGGCCCTCGAACCGTGGATTTAATGACCGCCAATCACCTGCCCAACGGAGAAGATCTGGCCCAGTGGGCACGGGGCAGCTTCAGTGAAACGGGCAGCGTCGGCCTGGGCTTTGGTCTGGGTTTTGCGACTCGAACCAATCCGGTTGCCAATGCGACGCTTGGCTCGGTGGGTGAATACCACTGGGGCGGCATGGCCAGCACCTTGTTTTGGGTAGACCCGGTGGAAGATCTGATCGTGATCTTTATGACTCAGCTTATGCCCTCTGGTACTTTTGATTTTCGCAGTCAGCTGCAGTCCCTGATCTACAGTTCGATAACGGACCAGGCCTGAAAGCGGCTGTTAAGTCAGTACTGGCTGCGCGGTTCTTTAACGCTTAGCAACACTGAAAACCCGACGCACAAGCACAGGACCGTGCAATAAAACACCACGTTATAGCCGTAAACAGTGGCGATGATGCCGCCTATTAGCGGCGCAATCGCTCCTGCGGCTTCACTTACTGTATTGGCTATCGCCAGACGCAGTGAAAGCTGTTCGCGCTGTCCAAATTCCATGGGCAGGCTGACAGCGCCCAGTCGGAAGCCCTCTTGCGTCGCGCCGATTACGGCAAACACGGCGAGGCTTAGGGCATAGCTGTCATTGATAAGAATCGCCAACGTCGCCAGAATCCAGCCGCCAATTGCCAGCAGCATGCACAGACGGAATCCAAAACGATCGGCCAGCCATCCCCAGAATAGATTGGCAACGGTCGCGGCGACGGTGTAGGCAACAGTTAGGCCCGCCAGCGTTTCGCCAGATAGACCAATGTTCGACCCGGCGTAGAGAATATAAAACGGTAACGCCATGCGGCCCAGCGTCGACAGTGCCCGTGCCACGACGAATCGCGCGAAGCCGGGTTCGTTGCGCAGGAAGCCGGGCATCTCTGCCAAAAACTGCAGCGTACTGCGTCGCTCTGCAACGGTTGGTGGCACCGGCTCTCGAACTAGCGCCAATACCGCAAGGCCGGTGGTTGCGAGCGCAAACGCCAGCAGGAAAACCCAGCCATAGCCCTGGGCGGTGGGCGGGTCATTCAGCAACACGGTGCCGCCAAACCAGGCGACCGCGATGGTGGTCAAGCTGGCGAGGAAATTGCGCATGCCCATGAGCTGGCCGCGGCGACGCACGGGAATTACCTTTGACAGCAGCGTTTGGAAAACCACGGTCTGCATACCGGCAAACAGCCCGAACAGGCCCATGCAGGCGATGGCCGCCACTAGCGCCGCGCTGCCCTCCAAAAGCAGGCCAGCAAGTGCGAGGCCCAGAACCGCAAGTCGCATAGCGCCACCGGTCCAGAAACCCACCGGCAGCACGCGGTGTCTATGGCCAATCAGGCTGGCGCTGAGCAGCGGCGTGATGGCGGCGCCTAAAGCTGCCAGAGACAGTGTGAGGCCAACCGCGAAATCGGAACCACTGGATAACAGCAGAATATACGCGGGTAGAAAGGTGGGCGTGCTGACGAGCCGGAAGCCGGTTTGCCCCAACATCCCGTGCACAAGATGGACGACGAAGTTACGGCTCAGATTGGCCTGTATACTCGCCTGGTAATCTTGCTCAGCGTCTGACTCGTACATAGGGTCATTCATGGGAGCAGCGATGGTAGGTGATTTCCCGTGTGCACGATACTGTGCCAGCTCCTCGTATTGGGATGTGAATATGCGATTTAAACTGCCAGCCTCCATTGAGCGCGAGTTTTTCCGACGCCTCAACGGGGTTGTAGAGCCCGCCGTGAGACGCGGTATAGGGTCTCCTCGACTCTTGCCTGCCGGGCTTATTGTGCTGGAAAGCACCGGCTTCAAATCGGGCTTGAAGCGCCGCACGCCCCTGCTGTCCTTCAGCCTCGGCGAGTATACGTTGGTAGCAACGGTGCGGGGTGATCGCTCCTTCTGGGTGAAAAACCTGAATAAACGTCGCCGGGTGCGCTATTGGCGCGGTGGACGTGAGCGGGCAGCGAATGCGTTTGTCGTGTCACCTGGTAAGGCTTTCCGTAGGCCCACCTCTCTACCCGATTGGCTCGCTGATGCCGCAGCACGTCTACAGCCACTTACGGAAAGAGGTGTTGCCTTTGCCATTCTGTCGCCGCCCTCGGCAACAAAGAAGACGTGAATGCAAGGGCACTGCATCTGCACTCTGGCGCTAACCCACGGCAGGAATTCATAGAACATCAGTGGAGAAAACCATGTTGGATTTAAATCGATTTGCTCATTTTATGCGTCGCACCACGTTGGCTTGCACAGTACTAATTGCAGGGACATTTTTCACTGCTTCTGCAGCGTTGGCAGATATGAAGCTGCTGCCGGAGGCGTCTACCGTGCAGTTTATCTCGGTAAAGAACGCCGCCGTTGCAGAAGTACATCACTTCACCGAACTCAGCGGCGGGATTTCCGGCAACCGGGCGGCGGTCGATATTCCGTTAGCCAGCGTGGAAACGGGCATACCAATTCGCAATGAACGTATGCAGAAGCTGCTTTTCAACGTGGCTGAATTCCCCACAGCAACAATCATGGCAAGTGTCGATATGGATGCTGTCACGGCATTGGAAAATGGTGAGAGCCTGTCGATGCCAGTGGAGTTAACGCTATCGTTGCATGACTTCAGGCAGTCGATAAAGGCCGATCTGATGGTGGCGAAGCTGGGTAGCGAGGTGCATGTCATGACACAGTCGCCGATCATCATAGGCGCGAACGACTTCGATCTTGGCGCTGGTGTCACGGCGCTGCAAAAGGTTGCCGCACTGCAAAGCATCAGTACCGCGATCCCGGTGACAGCGCATCTGGTGTTCAGTCAATAGTTGTGGCGTCGGCCAACGCATAGTCGATGGCAACGATGGTCAGGTGCTGTTCGCCAGCGGGAGTGGTAACGCTGACCTCCTCGTCCAGACGCTTGCCCAGCAGCGCTTTCGCTATCGGTGAATCCATGCTGAGCTTGTGCGCTTTAAGGTCAAATTCGTCTGGGCCTACGATGCGGTAGCGTCGCTCCTCCCCAGCCTCATCCTCCAGGGTGACCCAGGCACCAAAAAACACTTTGTCGCGCTGGTCGGGTATCCGATCCACCACCTGCAGTTCGTCCAGTCTTTTACCCAGGAAGCGCACGCGACTGTCGATCTCTCGCAGTCGTTTCTTGCCGTAAATATAGTCACCATTCTCGGAACGATCGCCATTTTTCGCGGCCTCATGAACGGATGCAGTGACCTGGGGGCGCTCTATCTTCCACAGCTGGTGAAGTTCAGCGCGCAGCATCGCCTCACCTTCCGGGGTGATATAGCGTGAACCGCGGACGCGGGGTGGTCGATAACGTCCCATTGCGCAATGGTACCTGAAGGCGGTAAAAAGCGGTGATGAAAAGAAACAGTTTCGATTTGTTGGCAAAAGCACCGTCAGCCGTGCGGACAGTTTGTTGGATGGGTGCGGCGGCATTGATGCAGACACTCCTGGTACCGGTGGCGCAGGCCTGCGTTGAATTGACCGACACGCCGCGGCCAGGGGCCCTGCTGTGGGGTCGTACATTGCCAGACGCCCGCGTCTGGCTTGATGATGAGGCTCTTCGTGTGTCCTCGGAGGGCGTATTTGTTTTTGGGTTCGGCAGGGACGAGCTCGGCAACCGTGAGCTGCGCATAGAGTACGAGCAGGACGGACCTGATGCGCAAGAGGGCTGCACCATGACGCTGGAACTCACCTCCCGCGACTATCGTATCCAGAGAGTAGAGGGCGTACCCCAGCGCACGGTCACGCCAGACCCGAAGGATTTGGAACGTATTCGGCGTGAGGCAGCGAGGGTTCGCGAAGCCCGTCGCAACACACACAATGCCACCGAGTTTGCACAGGGCTTTCAGTGGCCGGTTGCAGGGCCTATTAGTGGCGTCTACGGTTCCCAGCGGGTGTACAACGGTACGCCGGGACGGCCGCATTATGGCGTCGATATCGCGGTACCCACTGGTACGCCGGTGACTACGCCGTCACCTGGCGTGGTAACGCTGGCCGAGGACGATCTGTTTTACTCGGGGGGCACCCTTATCATTGATCATGGCAACGAGGTGAGCTCTACGTTTTTGCATCTGGATGCAGTGTTAGTTGAGGCAGGACAGCGGGTGATGCCTGGCGATATCGTGGGCCGGGTGGGCAGCACTGGAAGAGCTACTGGCCCACATTTGGATTGGCGTATGAACTGGCGCGATCGTCGCGTTGACCCACAGCTACTGGCACCACCCATGCCTGCTCCGGCAGAGCCGGATTAGCTTTCAAAGCGTCTGGGCCCTGTGCTGATAGCCGCAGAGCTGGCGGTACCGTCACTGTGTTGAGTAGCGTATAATTCGCCGCCTTCTGATAGAGGCCACTATGACTGAAACCATAGATAAAAAACTGCTGAGCATTTTGGTGTGCCCGGTGAGTAAAGCCCCACTGGACTACGACAGTGAAAAACAGGAACTGGTCTGCAAGGCGAGCGGGCTTGCATACCCAATTCGCGACGGTATTCCGGTGATGCTGGAAGGCGAAGCTCGGCAGCTTACGGCAGACGAAAAGCTCGGCTAATGAAACGAGCGTTCAAACCGATGGTGCGTTTGGCACTTTCGGGTTAGCAGCAGCGTATGCAGCATTACAAGGGAAGCGAGGTTATGGAAGACACAGTATTTGGCAAGATCACGCGCGGTGAGATTCCTACCGACTTTGTCTACGAAGATGAGCACTGTGTGGTCATCAACGATCTGTATCCGCAGGCTCCCATCCATGTGCTGGTGATACCTCGCAAGCCAATTGTAAAGTTGTCCGATGCGAGTCCCGAGGATCAGGCGCTGCTGGGTCACCTCATGTTGGTAGCGGGTAAGGTAGCCGATCAGTTAGGTGTGACCGACGGGTTCCGCTTGATCGTCAACAATGGAGAAGGGGGCGGACAAACGGTGTTCCATTTACACCTGCATATTATCGCCGGTCGCGCCTTCGATGAGGCGGCGATGGCCAGTGATCTGCAATAGGCAGTAGGCAGAAGGCAGAAGGCAGAAGGCAATGGCCGGTGCTCTGCAATAGAAATGGTAGCGCATGGCCAGCTCACTGGAATCACAAGCTCCAAAATCGATGAAGTAAACAACCCAACTCACTAGTTAGCGCAGCTCGACGAAGCGCGTAGCGCGCAAAAATAAGTATTCCGAGACCATGAAGACAACAGACATTCGCGAAGCGTTTCTCGCTTACTTTGAAAGCCATCAGCATACGCGCGTGGGCAG
The DNA here is from genome assembly GCA_043585095.1 of Cellvibrionales bacterium. GTDB lineage: Bacteria > Pseudomonadota > Gammaproteobacteria > Pseudomonadales > Halieaceae > JANQIO01. Next base: position 2,109,446 of record CP121321.1, on the reverse strand, counting down.
CTCTTCGCTGGTTCCTCACGACGATCCCACCTTGCTGTTCACCAACGCGGGCATGAACCAGTTTAAGGACACCTTCCTCGGCGCAGAGCAACGCGATTACAGCCGTGCGACGTCCAGCCAACGCTGTGTTCGTGCAGGCGGTAAACACAATGATCTGGAAAACGTCGGCTATACGGCGCGGCATCATACGTTTTTCGAAATGCTCGGCAACTTCAGCTTTGGCGATTATTTCAAGCGCGAAGCGATCCGTTTTGCCTGGGATTTTTTAACCAGGGAATTGGGCCTGCCTGCCGAGAAGCTTTGGGTGACGGTGCATGTCAGCGACGACGAGGCTGCGGACATTTGGTTTAACGAAATCGGTATTGATCGCGAGCGGTTCTCGCGACTGGATGAAGATAACTTCTGGCAAATGGGTGATACCGGACCCTGTGGACCCAGCAGCGAAATTTTTTATGACCATGGTGAAGACATTCCCGGCGGTCCACCGGGCAGCGAAAATGACGACCTCGACCGCTATGTAGAAATCTGGAATCTGGTGTTCATGCAGTATAATCAGGCCGCTGATGGCTCGCGCAGTCCATTGCCAGCGCCATCGGTTGACACCGGCATGGGCTTGGAGCGCATAGCCGCGGTACTGCAGGGAGTGCACTCCAACTACGAGATCGACCTGTTCCAGTATTTGCTGAAAGCGGCCGCCAAACTGCTTCAGCAATCGTCGACTGAAGACAATTCACTGCGCGTCATTGCAGATCATATTCGGTCCTGCAGCTTCCTGATTTGCGACGGCGTGCTGCCTGGCAACGAGGGCCGGGGCTATGTCTTGCGCCGCATTATTCGCCGCGCCGTCCGTCACGGCAACAAGCTGGGCGCGGCGGGTCCGTTCTTTTACAAACTCGTTCCGGCGCTGGCAGAGGTGATGGGTGATGCCTACCCCGAGCTCCGTGAGCAGCAGGCGCAGCTTGAGCAGGTTCTGCTCGGCGAGGAAGAGCAGTTTGCCCGCACCCTGGATAACGGCATGGCGATTCTCGAAGAAGCCTTGGAAAACGTTGCCGGTGACGAAATTCCAGGAGAGCTGGTGTTCCGCTTGTACGATACCTATGGCTTTCCTGTCGATCTGACTAATGATATTGCAAGAGAGCGAGGGCTCAGCCTTGATATGCCGGGCTACGAAGCGGCTATGGAGGCTCAACGCAAGCGCTCTCAGGATGCCGGTAGCTTTGCAATAGACTACAACACCGTTCTCAAGCTGGACGGCAAAACAGACTTCTACGGTTACGAAGCCACCGCTGGCGAGGGCAAGGTCATCGCTATTGTGCGCGATGGCGAGCAAGTCGGTGCCCTGGAAGAAGGAGAGGCGGGCGTTATGGTGCTTGATCGCACGCCATTCTACGCCGAATCCGGTGGTCAAGTAGGCGATATGGGTTATCTGGATGGTGATGCCTCCAGCTTTGAAGTCAGTAACACCACGAAAAACGGTGAGCATCACCTGCATCACGGCAAGATGTTGTCCGGTCGAATCGGCGTCGGTGAAGAATTGGCATTGACGGTGGATAACCGTGTACGCCAGGCAACCGCCCTGAATCATTCCGCTACACATTTGCTACACGCGGCATTGCGTGACGTCCTGGGCGATCATGTTCAGCAAAAAGGCAGCCTGGTTGATTCCCAGCGCCTGCGCTTTGACTTCAGCCATCCGCAGGCCGTGACGCGCGACGAACTGCACGCGATCGAGACGCTGGTTAACGGCGAGATACGCGCCAACACTGAAGTGACTACCCGGGTCATGAGCATGGACGACGCGGTAGAAGCCGGCGCCTTGGCTTTATTTGGCGAGAAGTATGGCGATGAAGTGCGGGTGCTGGCCATGGGCGCTGGTTTTTCCGTAGAGCTCTGTGGCGGTACCCACGTGCTGCGCACTGGCGATATTGGTCTGATGCGAATTACTTCCGAGTCTGGTATTTCGTCTGGCGTGCGTCGTATCGAGGCGGTGACCGGTGCTGCGGCAATGGAAGCGTTTGACGCCGCTGAGGCGCGGCTCGCCGAGATAGGTGAGTTGGTAAAAGGCGATACCGGCAACGTGGTGGATAAGGTGGGCGCATTGCGTGCAGCCAACCGCGACCTGGAAAAGGAAATTGTGCGTCTAAAGCAAAAGCTGGCTAGCTCAACGGGCGGCGACCTTGCCAGCCAGGCGGTGAAGGTAGGCGATATTCAGGTGCTGGCGGCGGCCATCGATGGTGTCGATCCCAAGTCGCTACGCGATACCGTCGATCAGCTTAAGAACAAACTGGGCAGCGCCGTGATTCTGCTGGGAACCGTGGCTGATGACAAAGTGGTGTTGGCAGCCGGTGTTACTGCTGATCTGACCGACCGCGTTAAGGCCGGCGATCTGATGAAAGAGTTTGCCGGACGCGTGGGCGGTAAAGGCGGCGGTCGCCCCGATATGGCGCAGGGCGGTGGCTCGGATACAGCCGGCCTGCCAGCCGCGCTCAAGGACGTCCCGGATTGGGTGCAGGGCCAACTGGGATGAGCCTGCTGGTGCAAAAATTCGGCGGGACCTCTGTGGGCACCGTCGAAAAGATCGAACAGGTCGCGGATAAAGTCGCACGGTTTCGACATGATGGTCATAGCATGGTGGTCGTCGTATCGGCAATGTCTGGCGAAACCAATCGGCTGATTGAAATGGCTCACGAGATTGATAAAGCCCCGACACCGCGAGAGATGGACGTGCTGGTTTCTACCGGTGAACAGGTCACCACGGCACTGCTGAGCATGGCGCTGAACAAGCGAGGCGTGAAAGCCAAGTCTTATACCGGCAGCCAGGTCCGCATCCTCACCGACGACGCGCACACCAAGGCTCGCATCCGGGAAATCGACGATCAACGGCTGCACGCTGATCTGGATGAAGGCCATGTACTTGTGGTGGCAGGTTTTCAGGGCGTTGATGAGCAAGGCAATATAACGACGCTGGGACGCGGGGGGTCTGATACAACGGCCGTTGCGCTGGCCGCTGCGCTTAAAGCCGATGAGTGCCAGATTTACACTGATGTCGATGGAGTCTACACAACCGACCCGCGCATGGTGGACGGCGCCAGGCGCCTCGATTCTATTACCTTTGAAGAAATGCTGGAGATGGCCAGCATGGGCTCAAAAGTGCTGCAGATTCGCGCCGTCGAGTTTGCCGGCAAATACAGCGTGCCCCTTCGCGTTTTACACAGTTTTCAGGACGGACCGGGAACGCTGATTCGTCTTGAGCAGGAGAGTGACATGGAAAACCCAACGGTGGCGGGCATCGCCTTTACCCGCGACGAAGCCAAAATCACCGTTCTTGGCGTGCCGGATACCCCCGGCGTGGCATACCGAATTCTCGGTCCGGTGGGTGAGGCCAATATTGAAGTCGACGTGATTGTGCAGAACGTTTCCGAAGATGGCACGACCGACTTCACCTTTACTGTAAACCGCGGTGATATGGACCGCGCGAAGGCCATTATGGACAAGGTGGCTGCAGAGCTGGGCGCACGTGAAGTGGTGACCGATGACAAAATCGCAAAAGTGTCTTTGGTTGGAGTCGGCATGCGCTCCCATGCGGGTGTCGCCAGCGCCATGTTCCGAACTCTCGCCGAGGTTGGCATCAATATCCAGATGATCAGCACCTCTGAAATCAAGATATCCGTGATCATCGATGAGAAGTTCATTGAGTTGGCAGTGCGCTCTTTGCACTCAGCGTTTGGCTTGGACACGGAATCCGTCCAGGAGGACTGACTGGCAAATCCGCCAGATTGGTCAATACTTAGACAAAGGCGACGCGGGTTGAAGACTGAACCTTCGTCCTGGCTTTTTGTCTGTAAAGTGCGAAGCGGTCTTTTGTAAAGCAGGAAGCGATCTTCTGTAAAGCGCGAAGCGAGCCGGGTACCCACAGGGAAAGGGAGTACAAAACTATGCTGATTCTCACAAGAAGAGTGGACGAGACCCTGATGGTAGGCGATGACATCACCATTACGGTGCTCGGCGTGAAGGGCAATCAGGTCCGTTTAGGCGTCAATGCGCCGCGCGACGTGGCAGTTCACCGTGAGGAAATTTACAACCGAATACAGGGTGAAGACGACGACGCTGAACCCCCGGAAAGCTGAGCCCGGAAACTGGCCCTGAAACTCCCCGGAAGCCTTTGATTTAGAGGCCATTATGGTATGATGCCGCCCCTCCGGAGAAGTGGCCGAGTGGTCGAAGGCGCTCCCCTGCTAAGGGAGTATACGTTAATAGCGTATCGAGGGTTCGAATCCCTCCTTCTCCGCCATTTCCAGCCTTAACCTATTGATTAACATACGTTTTATATGTGGTCGCCCTTTAAGTGTACTCTCTGGTATACATGAATTGGGCGACTCCGTACTATGTTTGCCTAGGCAATTCGTTCCACTTGTGTGTGGTTTAAGCTGATATGGATTTCGATATGGAAATTTTGGCAACCATTCTGGGCGGGTTTTTAGCCGCTTGCACGGGCTGGTTTCTCCAGTCTCGATTAGAGGCTAGCAGGATAAGTCACTCAAGAAATTTGCTCATAGCAGGAATGACGGATGATTTGAGCACATCCGTGGAACTATACGACCGTGTAATCGAGGATTGGCAAAAGAGCCATACTGTTTGGTTCAACTTAATTGATGAGCTATTCGAGTCCCGGCACGTTTACACCAATAATCGAGACTGGCTCACCCTTATTCCTGACAATGAGCTTAGAAAGACGGTTTATCAGTACTATAGAAAAAGTGCACAACACCTTCTTCAGTTAAGAAATGCTCAGCAGCGTAAGTACGACATTGATAGGATATATAAAACCCAGCTACAGGATTTCAGAATTCGAAACCCCGGCATCGATATCGAAGAAGCAAAAAGAGTCGTGACAGACGCGATGTCGGCTGAGTCTAATGAGCTAGATAATTTAGAACGAGGCATGCCGGAATTGGTTGCTGGATTGAACAGGCACAAAAACCAAGCCAATGTAATCCTAAGTAAGCTGCCGAATATCAGCTAATAACACTCTTAGATGACAGGATTCCCGGATGGTTTGGATAGCTGCAATCGTTGGTGTATTACTTCTCATTGTTTTCCCAAAACAAGTGGGAGCGTTGATCGGTATCTTAGCGCTGGGATTTGGTGCACTCCTTTTTATGGAAAACTATAATAGTGAGCAGCGACGTAAAGAGCGTGACGCCGTTAAAGTGGAGATCGCTTATGATGAGCAGCGCTGTTCGGAAGAGTTTCCGTTGTACGTCACTGTGAGTAATCTCAGCGGAAGGACGGTAGACAAAGTTACTTGGAATGTCGCTGCAAAACGGCCAAGCTTTAGTGACAATTTGGCGGTTTATAGTTACCAAACCATTAGTGAGTATGACTCTCCATTTTCTTCCGATAAAATCTTGCAGACTAATGAGACGTACGTGTTGTGCTTCCGGGCACTCGATGTAAAGAAGGGTTATGATCCAGAATCGCTGGATTGGGTCGCTACAAGAAAATACGTTACTTTCGCATCTGAATAACTACACAGCCATCAAGTTTTTTGTTGCTCCCAGTTCACCAGATTAAGTGCCTCATCCGCATCCACCCCAGCTTCCTTGGCCAACGCCAATGCTTGAATCACTGACGTTACCGCTCTCGCTCTACCGCCAGCGTCATACGCTTGCAGCGGCTTCATCACATCAATACCTACGGCGTCCCCCAATTTGATGCTGGTTTCTTCTGCAATCAGATTCGCAATCGGTTGGAGCATCCATTGTGCTAGATGCCTCTGCGCCTCCCGCACCAATGGACCAGTCACACTCGAATTGAACAAAGCAGGCAGCACTCCGTAGACACCCAGTATTGATCCTCGTGAAGCTTCGAGGTTTTCTCCTGTCATGGACTTGGATAAGTCAGGGCTGAGGTCTTGGGGTTTCCAGTCTGTTTGGGGGGTTGGCCCACCGGCTGCGGTTACGTTTACGGATTCTCGCAGCATGATCCGGCCACGTTTCCCTTTGAACTGCTGTCCAAGTTGCTCCAGATCGGTCTCCGGAGATTCCGGAAACGGCAGAACCTGTGACCCAAGAGAGGCGGATTGGTAGACCTCTGCTAATGCAGATTCAATGGCTTGGAGCATGCTGGCTGTGAGGTTGGCTCTCGCAAGGGGAGAGCGGCCAGACCATGGAGCTGCCACATCTGAGCCAATACGAAAGTGCAGCACTTCGCTGGCCAGAGCGGTTTGAGAAACGCCCCCGCCAACTTCACTGATTGTTAGTCGATAGGCGCGAGGTATCCCAGCCTTTGTCGTAAGGTCCCAATCGCTAACAGGGACAAGCCCAGTGGGTGTGTCATACAAGACACATTCACCTCGCAATGCCAGCATTCTGCCCACCAAAGCGAGTAGGGGAGGCGTGAGGCTTTCTGTGCCTTTCACCTCAGCGATACTCAAACCGTTCTCCCAGAGGCTGACGCAGCTTTGGACAGTCCCCGTTAGCTCTGCCAAACCAGATTGGCCCGCCAGATAGGACTCACGCGCCGCCAGCATATCCGTTGTGAAGCCTTGGGCAGCGGCCCGCGTTTCAGTCTCGTTTTTCTGCCAGAATTTCCAGCCCATTAGACTCTCCGGTAACGTCTTAACAAATCACCCGCACCGGAATACTGCATGGCGCGTGCAAGGTAGTTGGGTGAGCGGTCGAGTGATTCGTCTATTCCGTTTTCCCCAATTTTCTGGGAGTAGCTATTGCTGCCAACGGGGACGGAGAGGGCGTTAGAATCTTCGAGATACGCTTTAAGGCGTGAATAGGCATCCACTACTAATTGAGGCACCCCTGCCACTGTATCGCCCACCGTGGCGGTGATTTTGTAGGTCTTGTAGCCGCTGAACTCGAATCCGCCTGTTGGAGACTGAATTGGTGTGTAAGCACTCCATGTGTATGTCACTTCGTCCCATACATCTGCGGTGAGATTTGATATTGGTGAGAGGTGAGACACCCAGATACCCGGCCCCTTGACTGTCCAGACACACTGGCGGGCGGTCCAGCGGTGCGAGATGTACGTCTCGATTCGTCGCCAGATTGTGTGATCAGGCTCTACCGTGCTGGAGGCTCCGTCAGTGTGGACCGTCAATGTGGGAACGCTGGCGGGTTCCGCTTCTTCAAACTTCAGTAGCTCCATTAGAGCCTCCATCGGTAGCGAGTATTGCAATTGATTGCACTGACGCGATTGCAGTTAATTGCACTTGTGACGTTCCAATTCCGGTTTTCTACAGTGGTTTCTGGATAGGCTGGACGTGTCACCAGTGACAGTTCATACAGAATCGCCGCATTTACTGTCCTTATGAGGGCGGTTCCCTCTGAGGGGTCTTCGTCCTCGACGGTTTCCGCATTTGGTACAGTCCGCTCAGGCGGTATCCGAAAGCCGGGAGATATACCGGCGATCAATCCCGTAGACAGCATGGCTAGAGCGTCCTTGCCGTGCGATGTATCGAGCAGTCCATCTGCTAGCACAGCACTAAACACCAAAGCGTCTGCCCGATCCTCAAGCTGGAGCGATCCAGACAGCTTGCTGGCTAACGGCTTTCCAAAGTCATGGCCCAACAGAAGGTGGATTTCCTGTGTCTCGCTTTGAACAGAATGCGAGAACGCCCCAGATTTGAATTGCTCTTTCCGGGGTCGCCCACGCTTTCCGCCATCACTCAGAATGGCTAGAGAGCTATAAGGGAAACTCCCGCTGATGCGGGTTTGTTTCCCCTCACGGCGGACTTCTAGCCCGCCATTTTCAATGCCGCCAAATAGCATGGTTGCACCTCACTGAAGGTCAGTAAGGATGCGAACCTGTGCTGACCGGGATGCAGTCACATCCATGGTCACGATGGCCGTGAGCTTGAGCTGACCGGATGCCGCTTTGCTGTAGGGATCACGGATCAAGTCAATCCCACCCCATTGGCCGATGAAGAAGGGAGCGACCCCGCCCACATTTGTGGTCATCACGGCTTTAGACTCTACGGGTGAGCCTGTTGGCGCTTCGAGGGCATTGGCTGTGGTGATCACAGCGCCTAGCTTTTTCTCCAGTCGATCCAGATCAGTGAGACCGCTGCCCACCTCGATAACCTGATCATCAAGCTGGTCTAGTAGCTCTGTTCGGAACAGAAGACGCACGTTGCTGTAGCCACCGGCATTGGCAATCAGGAACTTGGTGGCCTCTGCTCGCAGTGCGTTGTAGGTAGCTGTGCCGTTCACAGCCGTTTCTGTGAAGCCGTAGGTTGCGGCACCGGGGATCAGGCCCAATGGCTCGCCACCAGAACCGGCACCAAGGAATACCGCTTTATCAATGGCTGTGGAAATGGAGGAATTCATGTCACGGCGTACCGCTTGTTCTAGTGCTCCACCGCTTTGCTTCATGGTTTTGCGGGTCAGCACCATCTGACACCCCAAGTTGTGATCTGGTGCCAGTGCGCGGTCAATCGTCTGAAACTCTTGTGGTGAACCAACATCCCCCGTTTCGCTGGTCGCCCAGCCTGTGGTTGCGCCTTGAGTCGCCACTGGCCACTCCGTTTCACCACTGTTGATGGAGACAAGCTGGCCAACCATTGCAGCGGCCACACTGTTGGGGAAAAGGCGCTCGATCAGAGGACGGGTGCTGATGGGATCGGGCGTACCACTCGCGATGGTCTCCCCAGCACGTTGCTCTAGCGCGAGGAACGGAATCGGAATGCCTTGATAGCCCCCTTGCTGGCGCATTTCTTGGACCACTTCCGCAGTCTGGCCAGACAGCGGTGAACCTTCGTCCAGCGCCATGGCGATTTGGCGGACCTCGAAGTTGGAGATCAGATCAGAGAATTCTTTCTCAGACCGTTCTTCAAATTCCACACCGGCCTCTTTGCGCTCCTGATCCTCAGCAATGAGCGCTGCCCGGTAGCGGGTCTCATTGGTGGTGTACTCAGTGTCCAGATCGGACATGGACCGGACTTCATTTTCATCCGGGCTTTCTTTTCCTGCCAGCGTGGCAAGTTCTTGGCGAATCTCAGATTGCCGCTTTTGAATTTTCACTGAATCGAGCATGACGCGTCCTCATAGTAGGTGAACAAAGTCACGCCACTTTTCCCGCTCAGGGGAGAGTGGAGGCATGACTTCTTTCCGCGTCTTGCGTGAATGACACCGGCGACATCGTGTAGCCAGGTTATGGATATCAAACGCCAGTTCGGGGGCATCCCTGACTGGCTGGATATGGTCTATCTGTAGGTCTGTCTTAGCCCCACATTGTAAGCATTCAAGCTTGTCTCTGCGTAAAACCTGCTGTCTTAGAGCAGGCCAGCGCTTATCTCTGATCACTTTCCGGCTGTGCCTGAAGTAGTCTTTCCTCATGCCCAAGCCACTCGCGGGGATTTCCGCTCCGGTTTGCAGGCTTGTCGATAGCCCTCAGCTACGGCAATGATTGCTGCCGCTGCCAAGTCATCTCTCGCCCGCTGACTCTTCTTTGATAGCTTGGCGTTGCCTGCTGCATCTGTCTCCACTCGCGATCCCGCGATGGTGACACGCCATGTGAGGGTAGGGCGGACCACTACTGAGTGGGATAGAACGGCTTTGCGGAACTGCCTTACATCGTCAGCGCCATCCTTGAACCCTTGGCCACGCGTCAGAACCGGTATGTTCACGCCAAGTTTTCTCAGCGCATCCACCATTTCCCCATGCCGCCAGCGATCACAGACAATCACCGAAGGCACGCCGTATAGCTCAAGCGCCTCCTCCAGCATTCCCGCCACCTCAGGGACGCAACCGGGATGGAGTCGGATTCCATCCTCCGCTGCCATTCGGCTGTAGGTGTGCCCCGCGTGATCTGCTCTCGCTCTTTCCTCAAGGCTAGGTTCACTGCCAAACGCCATGTGGCCCTCTAGCCTTCCCGTAGGCCAGTACGCCGCGAAGCCAGAAGCGCTGGCAGAGCTTCCGAGGTCCACGCCCAAGATGGGCAGGCCATCACGCGTTGGCAGCTCATCACACTCACAGGCTTTCCACGCCTCCACACCAATCAAGACGTTCTCTATAACATCGGCCACACCCATGTTGAGGCGCAGGGCTTTGAAGCTGGCCATGGCTGCTGCATCCAACTTTGCCCCCTTGGCTTCTTTCTCATACAAGGGCAACAGGTTGGTGAGGTGTGCAAGGCTGGGATTGGCTCTGTGCCATGTCTCAGGATTCAGGGGATCATCGTCAGCGCCACCCGCATGAATCTGCGCGTAGTCCGCACCACCGGCCAAGAGCCTCTCAAAGAAGTGATCCTCGGTAGCGGGACGAGTTCCAAAGAAAATGATCTTCGCATCCCGCTGTTTCCCCAAAGAGGTCTGGAGTGCTGCCACCATCTTCTCTGCTGTAGCCTCTGGCCACTGGGCGGGTTCATCACACATGATGATAGAGGGCGCTAGGCCATGTGCGCGTTTAGGGTCACTGCCAATGCACTTGAGCTTTGCCCCCGATTCTCGATGTTCGATTAGCGCTGAATTAGCTGAATCCTGTATTCGCCAGACCTTGCGATCCTGTGGCGTCATGGTCGATAGCCCCAACGTAGCCAGCACATGATCAAAGACGATTCGAGCCTGTGAAAAGCTTGAGGCTACGACAACCATGGAGCCTCTCTGCACCCTAAGCGGACCCTCTAAAAATGCACAGGCCATGGCCGATACCACCGAAGTCTTGCCCGCGCCTCTGGCCACTGTGAGCGCCGCTGAGTGGACCTCTGGAGCAAGTGCATTGCGGATAAAGGTTTCCTCCCAATCCAGTACGCTCAGTGTCTGGCCCGCCAGCGGTCCCTCAGTGACCTTCAGCGTGCTGAGGTAATCGAGCACCGTTTCAGCAGAAGTGTGTGGCAAGTTAATAACCCCCTCCGTGCCCCCGGCTAAACGGAAAACGCGCCATTGGGACCAAAGAGGTCACTCAGGTCGTCGTAGTCTTCTTCGATCTCGTATTCATCTCGGAACCTCAGGCCCGTGCGAGACCGAGGAGGCGGGGCTGCATCTGGGTCTATCTTTTTAGGTAAGCTCTTCATCGCATATGAACCGGGCAGCTTGTCCTCTAGATGCTTTGCCCACGCTTCAACATCAGAGGCGCGGTATCTGCGACTCCCGCCAAGGATGAATGCGGCGGGACCAACACCCTTCTTATCCCATAGGTGTATACAGGAAACGGTGCGGAACTTGCCGTGCTTCTCTAGGATTGCCAACACCTGCTTGCGGGTGACCAGTTGGCAGATTTCATCGGCGTGAATCGTCGTGCCCGACCATTCGCTTATCTTTGCGGCTACATCCTCCAGCCGAAAGCGTAAGTAGCGATTGTGTTGGTCGCTCTTTCGAATCTTGATATCACGGAACATGGTAATTACAGTTTGTATGGACACGCCCAGCATCAATGAAAGCTCTTTTGTAGTGACTGTCTTGTCAGACATATTCGATCCGTCCTGTATCTCCGAAATAGACGCTGCGCCTTATGGTGATGCCCTCCAGTAGGGCAATAGCTAACAACACGCGTACACGATCCCGTTCACTCAGTGGCCCAAAACACGCTTGGACTTTGCTAATGGCTTTTTTTGCAGCTAATTTCTTGTCTCCAAAAGGCGCTCGCGACCTGTGTTCGCCATAGAGTCTTCGGTACTCCCGCACATACCAACAGATGACCGGCATCGGGATTTGGCAATCCGTGTCCTTCACGTATGCGGTTTCGGGAGCCATCTCTAAGTGCCTCTCGTCACCGGGTTTAACAAGTCTGAGCCTTGTCATTGGTCAATCCTACAACCTTCAATGTTGCGGGTGCGTATCCTTAAGGCGATGTCATTCACCCACGTAATCGTCGATGTCTAGACATAGCGGTTCGTCAGAATCCTCGTCTTCTGATTCTGAATCCCAGTGCAGCTCTCTATGAGTACTTATCAGTGCTGCCTTCTCTCTACCCGTAGAGAAGATTTCCGCGAATTCCTCTGTGCTGGGGAAGTCTGTTGGCTTATATGTCTCCCAGTGAGGGGGGAGAGTGGTCTTCCCAGTGTGCGCTGTGTATTCCTTGAGCCATTGAGCTTTCTTGCGTTCATACTCTTTGGCGTCTTCGGCTTTCCTCTTATCCAGCGCTTCAGCCTGTTCTTTAAGGCGCTTTTCCTCCTCAGATACCTCAATTTCTCGTTTCGCCTCTGCTTCAGCTTCCTGCTGTAGTTGCAGGAGATAATTCCCAACTGCTTGAACGTTCTTCCGCAAGTAGCCAAGAGTGGGGTTGGTGGGCGATTTATATGCCCCAAAATCTCTTTCAGCATAGGCAGTGAAGGCAGGCCAATCGTGCAGCACGGCGGGAATAACCTTCAGTGCGTCTAATCCACCCCCTCGCAGAATCACCGCGACATCCTTCAGAATCTTGATGTCCTTCTTTTCGGCAACAAAGAATTCGATCCCATGTTTAGCCAAGGCAGCTCTGTACGCTTCGACTAAGGCGCTATTTGCGGGGGATATCCTCGTGGGAATAGGGGAATTGGATGATGGTTCTCTCGGACTAGCCCCATCCAACCTACAAGAGTTGAATTTGCAATTAATTGCAATACTAGGTTCTGTATTTTTGGGGCGACCGTTTGTGGGAGTATGAACAGCATCATGTTGACTCCAACCAAGCCGATCCACTCGGTTTAGTATTGTCCCGCGAGCTATGCCCGTGCGGCGGGACCACTCGGTTACCGACAAACACACCCCTGAGTCATCTGTCAGATATCTCACACTTGTCCGGTTCTCAGATTGCCGTTGTTTGGATGCCCAAACACAGTTTTCTGACGAATACACATGATTGCTGGGGTCGAGTCGATCCAAGGTATAGGAGGGGTCAGGCTTGGGGCCAAAGGCTTCCAGAAATAAACGGAAATCACCGATGCTGGGGTCCAGCTCATATTTGCCATTCTTCCCACACCTCTCGTACCTCATCGCTTTAAAACTCTGATATTCCCGTCGATACATTTCTTGCAGTTTCGTTATAGAAACATCAGGAATCTGACAGCCTTCATCTTTATTTCTTCTATTTTTCTGTTTTCCATTTTCAGTGCTTTTTATATTCACTGAAACGCTATGTAGTGTTTCACTGAAAGTCTCTGAAACATCTGTTTTTGAAGTCTTTTTCGGTGGATTGACTTGTCTTTTGCCGCTGAAAACGTGGCCTGGTTTTGCTTGCTTTGGTACAATCCTCATGTTGATTGCTCCTAGTAATTGATGGTTTCTGGTCTGAAACGTTAAAGCCGCTGCTTGGGTAGTCGAATGCCTCGCAGCGGCTTTTTTATGTCTGACTTAAACAGCCTTCTCGCGGCTTGCTATCCACTCTTGAATTTCAGACATACGCCAGCCCACAGCCTGTGGGCCGAGTTTCACAGCGCTTGGGAATTCGTCTGAATCCATGAGTCGATAAATGGATGGGCGGGAATACCCAACAAGGTGGACTAGTTCAGGAATGCGGATGATGCGATCTAGTTCGGACATGCGAACCTCCATATCTGGTGGTCCGCAAAAGGGGCAGGCACAAAAAACGCCCACTTCTTCGGACCAAGCTCGATGTCCTTAAAGTGAGCGTTCTAGTTACGCGCTTAGCTCAGCGCTTCTCAATGTGACTTAGATAGTATTACTCAAAGCGTATAGTTTCAAGAAAAACAAGAAATATGCTGTAAATAAAGGGGTTTTAGTTCGTCAAAAACTATGCCGCCTTGCTCTGAGTTGCAGCGTAATCCGCCCATGACTGCATTACTTCACGGCGCTTAGCGAGCATATCTGAGTGCTGGTAGGCACTCTCAACTTTGTTTTGAACACTGTGAGCCAATGCGCGCTCACAGATGTCATGCGGGAAGCTTGTGACCTCAGCCGCCCAAGTGCGAAACGTGCTGCGGAATCCATGCACGGTGATGGGCTTACGCTTCATGCGCCGCAGAACGTTTTCCATGGCCATGTTGCTAAGAGGCCCGCCCCCAGTAGTCTCGCTGGGGAATACATAGACATCATGTGCGCCTTGCTGAGCTTCGAGTATTTTCATGGCGCGATCAGATAACGGAACTCGATGTTCTTCCTTCATCTTCATGCGTTGAGCCGGGATGCACCACACGGCCAACTCCATATCAATCTCGTCCCACCGCGCTCCGATAGCTTCACCAGTGCGAGCAGCGGTGAGAATAGTGAACTCCAAGCACCGCGCTGCATTGCCCTGCCGTTTACTAAGATCGTTTAAGAACTCGCTTAGCCCAGAGTAGGGCAGTGACGGCATATGCTGAACGTTCTTGATCTTGTTGGGTGAAGGCAATACCGAATCTAGATGGCCTTTCCATCGCGCTGGGTTACTACCTGTGCGTAGCTTGCGGACTGTCGCCCAATCCAGAATCTTGGCGATCCGTTGAAGCACTCGGTGTGCTGTCTCAGTCTTGGTATGCCAGATGGGTTGGACGATGGACAACACATGCCCATCATTGATTCCGTTCACTGGGACGGAACCCATCTTGGGATATGCGTAGCTTCTTAAAGTGTTCTTCCACTGTTGCACATGTTTGGGATTGCTAGCTTCAGGCTCCACCTTCGTTTTTATGTATTCCTCTGCTGCCTCTTTGAAGGTGTTAATGCCATGGGCTTTAGTCTTCAGCTCGGCAAGCTTCTGTTGCCGCTCAAGGATGGGATCACCCAGCGCCAAAACTCGCTGGCGACATTCCTCAGCCTGAGAGCGAGCACTGGACAAGGTGAAATCATCTATAGAGCCTAGACCCATGTTGCGGACCTTCCCTGTAACTCGGTCTGTCCAACGATACACCCAACTCTTCGTGCCTGAGTTCGTGACCTTCAAATACAATCCGGCTCCATCATTGTGGAGGCCAACACGGTTGATGCTTTTAATCTTAGTTGCAGACAGCTTGTGCTTCATGGGGGTTCGAATCCCTATGTTTAGATTCACGTTTCGGGGATGTCTAGTATACGCTCAGGTATATACTGAGAGCTAATATCTGATGAGATTTGTTGAGACAGCATGAGACTAATAATTGAATTAATATCAACAAAAACAATACTTTAAGATTCTGTAAGCCGCATGCTATCTAGGGGGTTCGAATCCCTCCTTCTCCGCCAGATACGAAAACGCCCGGTTATACCGGGCGTTTTCGTGTCTGGCAAAGCAGGAGGTTTCAGTCGAACCCTCCGGTTCGACAAGTTGCGACCACAGGAGCAACTTGGACGAGGAGCGAAGCGACGAAGCCCCGGAGGGGTGATTACGGCCCTTAGGCCGAAATCATCAATCCCTCCGTGCTAACAGGCTGCGCGCCCCGGCCCCTAGGCTGTTATGGTCAATCCCTCCCAATAGCCCTCTTATATCTTAGGGCCCTTTTGCATTTATATGTGGTGCAGGCTGCAAGCTGAGGAGAGCCTGCCCCGCTTTTCGGGTACGCCCGGAGGGCCGTAACAGGCTGCGCGCCCCGGCCCCTAGGCTGTTATGGTCAATCCCTCCCTAAATTTCACGCCCAAATCTGAACGAAGTCTCAGTCGAACTGCCTACGCGGCCCGCTCCGGTTCGACAAGTTGCGACCACAAGAGCAACTTGGACGAGGAGCGAAGCGACGAAGCCCCGCAGGGGTGATTACTCCCCCTGGACCGTAATCATCAATCCCTCCGTGCGAGCAGCCTGCGCGCCCCGGCCCATAGGTTGCTAGAGTCAATCCCTCCGTCACACAGCCCCCACGCCCAGCCCCGCAAACCCCAGTTTGCATTGCCATCCTGCCAGCCACTATCCACTCGCCAGGCTTGGCAGGGCGTTGCTTGCAGGTGCTTCATGGGTATACTTTTTCACCGCGTTTTAGTGCGCAGGTCATACTCTTAACCATAATTCGTCCGCAGGAGTTTCGCATGGGCAAAGTCGAATCCAACCTCTCGCCGGTGGCGGAGGTCTACAACCCGCATTCCGAGGGTTATCTCAACGATCCCGTGTCCCAATGCCTGGCGCTGAAATCCCGCGGCCCGTTGGTCTGGTACGAGCCCTGGCAAGCCTGGGTAATGACGCAGATGGAAGACATCATGAAGTGCTGGAAAACCGAGCCTCTTTCCAGCGACTTCTACGACTGGGAGTTCGCACCAGCGCGCCCCCCGGAAGACCAGTGGAATAATTTCGAGCGTGCGATGATCGGCCACAGCCTGCTGGCTGATCACGACCACCACCGCCTGGTGCGCAAAGTGGTGTCTCCTGCCTTTAGTCGTAATGTGGTCGACAAAATTCAGGCCGCTATCAAGCCGGACGTTGAACGCCTGTTCGATGAGTTGGGCACACCCGAAGTGTTTGATTACAAAGATAAAATTGCGCAGCACATTCCATTTATTTCGGTCATCCGCATGGTCGGTGTTCCCGAGCGCTACTGGCCAGAAATTCAGGACGTTATCTGCCGCTTTACGGAAACCTGGAACCCGACGATCTCTGATGAGCGTCGCGAAACCGCCAGGCAGTCTTGCAATACAGCTATCGATATTCTGCGTGAAGTGATCGCAGACCGTCGTCAGTCGCCGGAAAGCGACGACTTCCTGTCGACGCTGCTGAAGATTGAAAAAGAGAACGAGGGCTTTACCGAGTGGGACATTGTCACGCTTATTCTCGCCCTGGTAGGCGCCGGCGCTGATACCACCCTGGTTGCCCAGCAGTGGAGTGTTTACTGCCTACTCAAGCACAAGGATCAAATCCCGGTAGCGCTGTCTTCACCGGATGCGTGGAGCAATGCATTCAGCGAGATTCTGCGCTGGTCAACGCAGTCCAAAATGGGCTTTGCGCGTTATGCGCCAGAAGATATGGAGCTACTTGGCCAACAGATCCGCAAGGGTCAAATGGTGTTGATGATGCCGCATCTTAAGGATCACGACCCGGAGTACTATGAGAACCCGTCTGTGTTTGACGTGCAGCGCAAGTTCGATCCAGAAGTTGCCTTTGGTTACGGACCTCGCTACTGCATCGGCGCCGCCCTGGCTAAACGTCAGCTTTATTTGACTATGGAAGAGCTGTTCAAGCGTTTCCCGAATGTAGAGCTGGCGGAAGAACCTGAAAAAGACGGTGAAGATCACAACGCCATTACCTTCAAGACGCTGCGGTTACGTACCAACGTTTAGAGGACTTTTGCCTGCTGCGTTCTTCGTTAGAGCGCTGTTACATCGAGAATAGTTCTACAGACCGTAAGAGAGGGCTTTCCATATTGATTTGGGAAGCCCTCTTTTTTTATACACGGTCAGAACGTTTTAAACATAGCCCTTAAACACCGCCCTTAAACACCGCCCTTCAA
This sequence comes from Cellvibrionales bacterium, assembly GCA_043585095.1. Classification (GTDB taxonomy): domain Bacteria; phylum Pseudomonadota; class Gammaproteobacteria; order Pseudomonadales; family Halieaceae; genus JANQIO01. The sequence goes on along the minus strand of CP121321.1, from coordinate 2,092,175 downwards.
CACCGCCCTTCAACATAGCCACTCCACCTTACCCGATACACCTATGCAGGTTCGTGCCGACGCTGGGCACTATTGTCGAGTAGGCGATAGAGCGTGCCCCCGCGTTAATAGCTTGTAATCGAGCTCTCAGCTCTTTTCTTCTTTATTTTCCAATATGACTTCTTTGCGTGATCGCAGTTTAGGCTTATCCAGCAAATCGTCTAATGGACCAGACTCCGCGGGTTTAATAGCTGCCTGAGCGGGCACTTTAGCTGCCTTTTCTTCTACTTTGGCGTCTTCCCAGCTACCTGGTCTCAGCGACCAGAACGCGTACACCAGGGCGCCGTAGACGATAAGCGTTTTCAGTATCAGGGCAGGGCCCAGCCACTGGGGCTTGTAGCTATCCAGATAGCTCGCGACATCCCCGAACAGCCAGGATGTCACCAGTGCCACCGCGACTGCTGCCACCAGGCCGAACAGCTTGCTCCGATAGCGGCCAGCGAGAGCCAGCAGCGCGCTGGCACGTGCAAATCGATACAGCGACATCAGAGCCCACCGATGCCTAGCAAGGCCAGGGCGCCCAGCAATCCGGCCTTCTGAAGGTCGCTTTTCACATCGGTTTCCGCGTCTGCAACCAGATACTCCAATTCATCCTGGCTCAGTTCGCTCTCAGACTTGCCGTGTAGTATCAGGTCTTTGCGCACGCGGCGAATCGCAGCCTTGCGTACGCGCCGGTTAAACACCCGATTGGGCATCATTGATTTGAGACGTTCCATATCCATTTAATTGTTTTAACAGACGCCGAGAAGCCTGTCCAAGCCCTTGACTAGGCTGAGGCTGACCCCTATATTACGCCCCCTCGCGACGAGCAGCCCAAGGTCTTATTTCATGGTATGCTTTCGGGAAGTAATAGCGCTGGCTTGCCAGACTCGCTTACAGAGAAATAGTTTTAGCGCCCGTAGCTCAGCTGGATAGAGTACCTGGCTACGAACCAGGCGGTCGGAGGTTCGAATCCTCCCGGGCGCGCCAATCAAATCAAGGACTTAGTGTCCTCAGTTCGACCTTCATGACGCAGAGCGTAGAGTTTTCGTAGAGTCAGGCTCTACGATATCTACCAATCTGCGCTCAATACGCGCCGCGGCGTGACTCAAATGATCCGGTGCCAGATGCGCGTAGCGCAGCACCATCTCGTAGGACTTCCACCCGCCGAGCTACATCAGCTCCTGCAACGACGTGCCGTTGGTCACATGCCAGCTGGCCCAGGTGTGGCGCAGATCGTGGAACCGAAATTCGCTGATCTGCGCGCGCCTGAGTGCACGCTTCCATCCCGATCCGACGCGATCCATGCGCCGCCCTCGGTACGTGAAACACCAGCGGTCGTGTTCTCCCTCGACCGCTCTCAGTGCGAGGGTGGCATCCGTGTTCAGGGGGATGCCGCGGCCCTCGCCGTTTTTGGTCGTGCCATGCTCCAGCCAGGCGACGCGCCGGTTTGAGATCGACCCGCGTCCATTCCAGGTCCAGAATCTCGCCCATGCGACAGCCGGTGGCCAGGGCAAAGGTCACGACCGGGCGCAGATGCGCCGGTAGTGCCTCCAGTAGTGCATCGGCTTCCTGCCGAGTGAGAAAACGCACGCGGCGTTTGGGCTCACGCAACATGCGAATCCGCGGAAACGAATCGATCCAGTCCCACTCATCGCGTGCCAGATGCAGAATCCGCCGTACGATTTCCAAGGCCCGATTGACCGAAGCGTTGGGCACGCCATCCGCGTCCTTGCGGTGGCGAATGAAAGGCTGCAGCGCGTCCATGCGAATTTCGTTGAGCGCGAGCTCGCCGATAAACGGATGGAGTTGTCGCAGATGGGCTTTGCACTCGTCCAGGCGGTCGGGGTTATCCAACTCGTCCAGGTAGCGCATCACCGCGTCCTTCCACGTCCGCTCCGGTTTTTCCCGTGGGTCCCGGGCGTTGTAGGCGTCTGCCTTGAGGCGTATCAGGTACTCTGTCGCAGCGGTCTGGTCTCTAAGCCGAGTGCTTCGGCATACGCGTCGTCCATCGGGGAGGACGACGTCGACCCACCAGTAGGGCGAGTCCTTGCGCTAATATAGTCCTCTTTCTCGGGCCATAGATTTTCCTCCCTGGCCCGCCCTCGACGTTTATGGTCGTCGAGCCATGCGTCCAGGTCAATGCGGTCCCAGAGGTTGCGGGCGCGAATCTTGAACGGGGGCGGGCCGATTTCACGGAACAGGGTTCTGCCCAGCCCCAGGTAGGTCGAGGCCTGCTGTTCATTGAGACACCGCACTGCCGGAAGTCGCAGGTTGTTGTCCTCGCCTTTCATGGGTCCGCCCTTATGTTTGCGACGCGATAATCGTGCGATAGGGCAGTAGGCGGGTGAAATGGGAAACCCGGCTCACCCGTGTCGGTGTTATCGAGCGTAGGTGAGGGAAAGCACGCACCCGTACGTGTTGTTTCGCGCTGGCTCGCGCCCCTAGAGACTGTGGCCGCAGGATCGGCCGGCGCGTGTATTACCCGGCTACGGAGGTCGCCGACATCATCAGTCGCGGCGGTGTGCGATGAGCCAGAAGATTCATCGCGCACCGCGCAGGCATCAGTGGCTGGTCATCGACAAGCGCACCGTCGAGGACGTGCGCCTGACCTGGGCAGCGCGCGGGCTGCTCGCCTACCTGCTGTCGCGACCCGACGACTGGGTGGTGCTGGTCAAGGATCTGATCAAGCGCGGCAACCTGAAACGCGACGGCATCTACGCACTGCTTCGGGAACTGCGCACGGTCGGCTACCTTCGCTACGATCCGACACGCGATGCGCAAGGTCGGCTCCGCGGTGGCACCTACATCGTTTCGGAGCTACCGCTTCCGGATTCCCCGGATATGGATCCCCCGGATACGGTGCCACCGGACACGGCGAAGCCCGACGCATTACTTACTACTGAACCAGACTTAATAAACAACAACTACAAATTACTGACGACAACTTACCGTGCGTGCTCTGAAACAGGCGCCCGAGAAGCGCGGCTGCCCGATTGGCTGGATAAGGAACTGCATCGCGGAGCGCATCGGTTGCTATCGGCGCTGGCGCCGCCCGAGGCGCAGCAGGTGGCCGACGAGTGGATCGGGGCCTGGCAGGCGGACAGGATCAGGCACTCACCGCTCGGATTTCTGGCCACGTTGATCAAGCGCTCTCAGGACGGAACGCTGGAAACCCGCTACGTGCCCTCAGTGCCGTGACTATGGTGCCAATCCGAGTCACTACGGGGGCGTTTGGAGTCATATCGGCGACTGTCTGCGTGAGGGGCACCGCTTGGTTCCATAACGGCGCGAGAACGGCTTCGCAGTGGTGCCAGGCGCCAGCAGCTCTCTGCGGGGGTGCCAATCTGGCGCCGGAATGGCAACTTTAATTTTTGAAGCACCGCACGCAATGACCCTCCAATAGCAGGTGGATGCCAGCTCGTCTGGCGGCCTTCCTGCCGCGTTCGCTAGCCGCCCGTGTCACTAGCGAGCGAAGCGGGGTAGTGACACGGGCGGCTAACGCAGTAACCACGCCGCCTGCGGGCGGAATTCTCCAGTGCTTACCGAATTATGTGTTACTACACTGAGGGCAGATACGGTTGATCCGTGGCCACTGCGGTTCAGTGGCAGAGGGCGTCCACCCTCGACTTCGGTCAAACCGGGCATCCGCGCAGCCGGACCGAAAAACTGCGCAACGACCGCAAGGTAGCCGGTCCATCTTCCAACACCGATCTCCGGGTCGAGTCTCATCGGGCCTACGCCCGCCGTTCAATACCGCCGGCTAGGGCACTCGGTCTGCCGTGCTTACCGGTACAGCAGGCCCGCGACCATCAGTCTGATGGTCATTCTCCGGGTGAGACCCAACGGTCGATCCCTTACATCAACGTCAGCACATCGCAAAGGAGGTGATGCAGTTCAAGACGGGCCCGACCGGGCTTGTTGGTTCCGCGCGGAACCCATCTCCCACAGGAGAGAACCCGCGTTGCCTGTCACCAGGCATGTTCAGGTTGTACGGGAGTGGTGTCCCGAGACCCTCGCCGGTTTCCGGACCTGGTTGGCTACGGCCCCCAGGTGGTCAGAAACACTTACCAGAGAGTGAACACCGTGAGACAACTGAACTACCAACTCAAATAGCTGCGCAAGCGAATGCGGGAGGGCTCCGCTAGGGCCTGAACGCGGCCCAAACCGAGCAGGAGAGTGAGTACCGGCCCACCGAAATAGATCGCGTCGGCCTCTGTGCCAGACTGCGCGCCCGGGGTGTCGGCGAGCGCTCCCCAAAATGCGCCGGCGCCCTTGATGTAGTCCCGGCGGGACAGTTGCAAAGCAGCGGTTTCCACCATGGCAACCAGCAATGGCGGGCTGCAACCACAGGGGTCCGGGTGGTCGCAGCTCTAGTCGTTATTGCTGTCTTCGGTCATCGCTCGTCAATCCTTTCGGCGGTAGGGGTCCGGCCGCGGGCCCAGTTGTGCCGGCTGCGTCAGGTGGAACTCACCGTCGAGGTCGCGGAACACGACGGTGTGCCACACCTCGCCGTTATCGAGCTCGAATTCGATGGCGTAGTTGAGCCCGGCAACCACCTGGGTCCAAACACCACGGACAGTCTGTAAACCGGCCGCGTTGTTCATCTGTGCAAGCACCCAGTCCAAAGCCGCCTGAGCGTCGTCGCTCACCGCGTCCTGATGTGACCATACACCGGTGAGTGTTTTGCCGTTCATCGACTCTCCCTGCGTATCTATGGCTTCCGCAGTCGGCGTTTTCCCCGCGGTTTGTGACGCGTGATGGTCACGGAAATATCCCCAGGCATCGACCTCCTGACCATCACGCAGCACGCAGACTCCGCGCTCGCCTTCCACTTGCTGTACCGAACGATAGCTACCACCCTGCTCGCTACAGAACACTGCGGCTGGGTTGGGTGCCTCTGCTGCGTGCGCAGTTGACCCGAGGGTAAAACAGCCATCAACAGCAGACGATTAATGGGTGCTGATCTTGTCATCTATCTCTCCTTTTAAAGCGTTCTCCGGGCTTTGATCGTGTGTTGTCGTCGGCACGACGTACAGGCTCGGTAACCTTCCCGGGCGCCGTTTGCACATCACTTTACAGCGTGTTCTTGTGCAGCCGTCCGCCCTGCATGATGACGCGCAGGTTTTCCTTCGGACTTGCCAGCACGGCGATATCCTCGAGCGGGTTGCCGTCGACCACGAGCATGTCGGCGACGGCCCCCGGCTCGATGACGCCGAGCTTCCCGTAGGGGTTGCGCGGCCCGGAGAGGGCGAGCAGCCTGCCGGCCTTTGAGGTCGCCTGGCGCAGCACCTCAAAGGATGAGAACCATTGCGTGCGGATCACCAGTTCCCGGTTGATCCCATCCAGTGCCTCCAGCGAGGTGACGATGTCACAGCCGAACACGATGTTGCCGTAGTCCATGTCGCTGGCCATGCTCATGAGGTTATTGAGGCCATCCAGGGCCTGCTGCTGTTTGGCCAGCTGGTCCCGGGTCATGCCCTGCAATTCCTGCTGGAAGATCAGCACCTGCGGCGACAGCCACACATCGTGCTTGTCCATGTATCTGAGCGTGTCGCGGTCAATGAGGTTGGCGTGTTCGATGGAGCGGACGCCCAGATCTACAGCGCGGCGAACGCCCTTACTGTTATAGACATGCGCGGCTACGTAGGTGCCCCAGTCGGCAGCGGCCTCCACGGCGGCGAGGATTTCATCTTCGGTGAACTGCGTAACGTCCAGAGGGTCGGCGTAGGAGGAGATTCCACCACCCACCGCAATCTTGATCTGGGTGGCGCCGCGACGAAGATTCTCTCGTGCAGCTTGCAAAACCTGTTCCTTGCCATCGGCGACGATCGTCATGCCGGCTTTTTCCAGAGCGCTGCGGCTTTCGGGATCGAGCAGCCGGGAGGGGTCCTCCGCAGTGCGATGGTCCGAGTGACCAGACGTTTGAGAAATCATGGCCCCAGACGGAAAGATGCGCGGCCCGGGTAAGATCCCCCGATCGATGGCCTGCTTGAGCGAGAATGTGTTGCCGCTCATGTCCCGAATGCTGGTGAAGCCGTTGTCAATCAGACTCCGTGCCGCCACGGTAGCGACGTAGGCAAACATGTAGGTATCGGAGGTCAGTGCTTGCCACACCGGCAGCTGCAGCATCACGTGCGCATGGGCGTTAATCAGCCCCGGCATCAGGGTTCGACCTTCCGCGTCGATCTCCTGCGTGCCGACCGGCACCGGTAATGCTTGCCCGATCGAGTCAATGAGTCCATCGATAACCAGAACGTCGGTCTGGTCGGAAAGCCTCTCAGTGACACCGTCGAATACCCGGACATTGCGGAGCACAGTCGAGGAACTGTTCGATTCAGCCGTTGCACACAACGGTGCGCAGACCACGAGAAGCAGTACGATGACCCAGTGGGGAAGCATCATGATGGTTACTCCAGTTTATTGTCAGTTGCTGTGACTACTGCGATTCGCCTGGCACGGAGAATGCGCACCGGCTCACTGAGAATCTGACCCTGCAGAAACTCGATTGTTGTTCGACCAGCGCGCTCGCGCTCGGCAATCGCATCGACCACGTCCATGCCCTCGAGCACGCGCCCGATGGCCGGATAGCCACGGCGATCGGGCCAGTCCATGCCATCCTCGTCGATGCGCGGTGCCGGCCGAAGGTAGAAAACAATCTCCGGAATCGCGTCACCGCTGTCGAGGAGGTCTCTCGCGAGGCTGACAGTGCCGCGTTCATGCAGTAGCCCGCTCTGTCCTGTGGTCTCAAATACCGGCAGGCCCTCTATACCGTAGGCGGCCAGATCCACAGGTGCCGTGGCAGTCAGCGCGGCCCGCAGCAGCCCGCCCTGTATGAGTTGTCCCGGGGCCGCACCATCCAGTGAAGCTGCGCGGTAAATTGTCGCGCCATCGTACTGGCCGCGATCCACGTAACCCAGAAAGTAAGTCGCCGCAACCGGAGCCCGCTCCAGATCCAGTGCAAGGGTGATGTTTCCCAGATGTGTGTCTAGCTGTACCGCTACCGTCTCGGCGTTGTTTGGCGCGGAGGCGGCGAGGAGCGCAAACAAAAGGTATGGACCCAGCCCTCGCTTGATGGCTGCTGCTACCCGTTCGCTCAGCTCTCGACTTCCTACCATGTGTCCCTGCGCGCTAACCCCAGAAAAATCGCACCGTAGCCTTTTAGTGCGTCTTAGTCATATCATTCGGCGACAGATGGCATACCTTTTGGTGCCAGGGAGTGGGCGGGATTGGCGACGTTGCAAGCAGCTTACGATAAGCAGAATCCGCCGATGATTGCCGCGGGACTGCTTCAGGGCAGCCTCGAAGCTGCAGTGGAACTGGGTGTGGATCTGGAAGAGACTCTGCGTGTCAGCCGTGTTAGTCCGCGGCAGTTGCAGACGGGCGAGGGCATGCTGCCGCTGCATCAGGTCGTTACGTTTCTCAACGACGCCGCGGAGCGCTTCAGCTGTGAGCACTTCGGCTTTCACATCGGCAAGCATCAGCCGCCCGCACGCTGGTCCATGGCCGGTCAGCTCATTCGCTTCTGCGCCACTCTCGGCGCCGCCGTCGACGACGCTATCCGGCTGCAGATGTTGAATAACGGCTACGCGTCCTGGAGCGTGGAGGGCGATGATGACCTTGTGATGCTGGTCCGGCGCACGCGCGTAGCCTATGACGCCTCCATGATGCAGATGCAGACCCTCGCTGTGGTCACGGTTTACAAGACCATGCTGGCCGTCTCCAATCGGCCCGTCTCGTTGCGCCAGGTAGTATTCAGTCATCGTGCGCCCGCTGATACGCGATGTCTGGAGCGCTACTTCGGCGCACCGGTTAGCTTCAACCAGTCCGCTACCGGGCTGGTGTTTCCCACTGAAGCACTGACTACACCACTGCCGGGGCATGATCCGGTGGTCCACCGCATGCTGCTATCGCATCTGGAATCGTTCGCCGCACCCGGCGATGCCAACGAGGACCTCTTGTCCCGGCTGCGGCGCGACATCAAACAGAACATCGGCTCGCGGTACTGCAACCTCGAGGGCGCCTGCCGGCGCATGGGAATGCACCCGCGCAGCCTGCAGCGCGCTCTGCACGAGCACGGTGTTACGTTCAAAGAGCTGTTGGGCGATGTGCGACAGGAGCTCGCCGAGGAGTACATTCGTGACTCGGAAATTTCCGTACTCGAGCTTGCTGAATTGCTAGGTTACAGCAATGCTAGTGCCTTTTCCCGAGCCTTCAAGCAGCGCACGGGGCTCTCGCCGCAAAACTGGAAAGCCCGGCACCCGCACTGAAAGTCGTCAAATGATATGCCGTTTGTCGCCTACTGATACGTGGCAGCAAATTATCTCCCCTAAAGTAAGTAGATGGGTGGGCACACTGTCCCGAAAAGCGTAAGGCTTTGAGCGGGCGGCGACTCGAACACCCCGGTAACAACAAGAAATCGATAACAGTACGACCGGCGAACGCCGGATCCTCGAGGGGTACGCACATGAACAACCAGCGGCAAAAAACATTCCAGCAGGTAATTCTTGCCGCGGCGGTCAGCGCCGCCACACTCGGCGTTAACGCGCAGGCGGTTCTCGAAGAGGTTGTCGTCACCGCGCAGCACCGCGAGGAGTCACTGCAGGACGTGCCCATCGCCATCACCGCCATCGGTTCCGAGGAACTGCGGGCCGCGGATATCAGTGATATCAACGCAATCTCTCTGCGTACCCCGGGTTTCAGCATGGCCACCTTCACACCGGCGCAGCCGCAATTGTTTATTCGCGGCGTGGGTTCCAACGCCGACGGCGCTTCTGAGGACCAGTCGGTCGTGGTGTTTCTCGACGGCGTCTACCTCGGGCGTACTGCCGGGCAGGCCTTCGATCTCTATGACCTGGAGCGCGTCGAGGTGCTGCGCGGTCCCCAGGGTACGCTTTACGGCAAGAATGCCGCCGGGGGCGCGCTGAACATCATCACCCAGAAGCCCACGGAAGAGTTCGAGGGCGGTGTTGAGGTCTCAGGCGGAGATCTCGGGTACTTCTCCACCCGGGCCAAGGTGTCCGGCCCCCTGGGCGAGAACACGGCAGGTAAGCTGTCCATGAGCTACAAGGAGCGGGACGGTTACGTCGAGAGCATTGTTACCAACCTCGATAACTTCAATGCCTACGACAACATGGCGCTGCGCGGGCAGTTGCTGACACGCCCGACGGACGCGCTGGAGTTTTTGTTTACCGCAGATTACTCGGAAGACAGCCGCGTTGGCCCCGGACGCAGCATCGGTACCGAGTTCCTGCAGGAACGAATAGTCGCTGCCGGACCTTTTGAGCCCGGGTTCTATGACAACCTGCTTGAGAAAGAGCCCAACTCGGACATCGAGACCTGGGGACTCTCTCTGCAGGCGGAGTGGGATATCGGCGAGGGTACACTGACCTCCATCACGGCGTACCGGGAGACTGAGGCCGACGTATTTGATATCGCCTTCTCCGCGGCATTCGATTACCAGGGACTCGCGACGCTTGACAACAGCGTGGCTGAGACCGGCGAGCAGTTCACGCAGGAGTTGCGCTACGCCACCAACCTCACCAGCGACCTGTTCCTACAGGCCGGTGTGTACTATCTGAACGAAAAGGTGGACCGCAAGGAGAGTCTGGATATCGTCTGTGGTGCGCTCTGTGGCCTGCCGCCGGGACTTCGATTCCCGCTGCCCCAATCCAGCGCTGACCAGCGCAATGAGACCAACAGCTACGGCGTTTTCGCTCAGGCTATCTGGACCGTCACTGAGCGTATGGACCTGACCCTGGGTGCCCGCTACACCTATGAGGAAAAGGAGGCCAGCAACATCGGCTCGCCGGATGGTGCCTTTGCCATCCTGGAACCCTACTCTGTCACCATGAGCGACAGCTGGAATGCATTTACACCGAAGATTGCGGTTAACTACACGCTGAGCGATGCGCTGTCCGCCTACGGAACGATTTCCACCGGTTTCAAGAGTGGCGGTTACCAGGGTCTCGCACCGACGGCATTGGCTGCCTCCACGCCGTTTAACGAGGAGACCGTCACCAACTACGAGATCGGGTTGAAGGGAACCCTCCTGAATGAAACCCTGCGCATGAACGTCGCCGCATTCAGTATGGACTACGAGGATCTGCAGGTACTTGTGCTCACCACCACGCCCGAAGGTCTTCCCGGACCACAGCTGACGGCAAATGCCGGTGAGGCGCAAATCCAGGGCGTGGAGCTCGAAGCGCAGTGGCTGCTGGGTTCCTACTTCCAGGTGCTTGGTACCTATGCGTACCTCGACACGGAGTACACGGAGCTCGATGGCAATCTTGCTGCGTCCGAGGGCAACGCGCTGCGCAACGCGCCGGAGCATGCCTACTCTCTGAGCGCGATCTTTAACTACCCCTTGGCGTCCGGAGCGATCAATGCGCGGGCAGACTACACCTACAAGGACGACGCATACCAGGATATCGAAAACCGTGATGCGGCGAAGATGTTCTCCTACGATGTTCTCAACCTGCGTCTTGCCTATGCACCGGACAGCGGCAAGTGGGAGATCGCCGGCTGGCTGAAGAATGCCCTGGATGAGGAGTACCTGCTGCACAATTCCGTTCTCAATCCGGGACTCGCGCAGCTGCCGCTACCGGCCGCACCGCGAACCTGGGGCGTTACCGCCACTTACCAGTTCTGATGGGCGTCCGCGTATCGGACGGGCGGACTACGTTCGTCGGGTTAAGGTGGTTGGGACTCACGCTGCTGCTCGGCTTGGGCAGCGTTCAGGCCCTGGCGGAGTCCTCCCCGGCGCGTGACAGCATCGATGCTATTGCCAGGGACTTCCTCGTGCTGGGACTGCAGCACTTTCGTCACGACCCGATCACGCATCTGTATATCGGCCCGGGTGAATTCAAAGTAGCGGCGGAGGCCCGGGCGCTGCCGCTCGCCGAGGTACGCCAGGGCATGCAGGCGCTGCGCTTGCGCCTGACCGGGCTTCGCGAAACACGTGAGGCAGATGCCAGCCGGCGCCGTCTCGATCTCGACGAGAGGCTGAACGCCTATATCACCCGTGCAGGCATCCTGCTCGGTGACATGCCGACGAGTTTCGACGAGGAAACCCGTCAGCTATTCGGCGTGGTAGCGCCCCACTATGACGAGGCACACTTTGTCGAACTCACGCGTCAGTTGGAGGAGCTCGTACCGGGCAACGGTGACCTTGCATCGCGCGTGGCGGAGTTCCGCGAGCGCTTCGTGATTCCCCCTGATCGTCTGCAGAGTGTGATCGGCGCGGCGATGCAGGAGTGTCGTCGCCGGACCCTCGCTCACTTCGCGCTGCCCGACAAGGAACGCGTTGAACTGCACATAGACCACGACAAACCCTATGTCGGCTTTACCTACTACCGCGGCGATAGACACAGCGACATTCACCTCAATGCCGATGTGCCGGTCCACATCGAACGCGCAATCGAACTCGGATGTCACGAGGGTTATCCCGGACATCATGTACATGCGACGCTGCTGGAGCAGGAGCTGGTGCGGGGGCGCGGCTGGATTGAGCACAGCCTTATCTCGCTGTTCGGCCCGCTGGCCGTGATTGGCGAGGGCGTTGCCAGCCATGCCGAGGAACTCGTGTTCACCCCCGACGAGCGCCTCGCCTTCGAGCGCGATGTGCTGATGCCGCTGGCGGGGCTCGACAGCACCGATCTGGAGCGATACTCCGGCTATACGCGTCTGATCGCCGAGCTGAATTTCGCGCGTAATGAAGCGGCCCGCAAATTCCTCTACGACGGTATGGCAAAGGAAGACGCCATCGAGTGGCTGATGCGCTACGGGCTCGAGACGCGGGGCACGGCGTCGCAGCGGCTGGACTTCATCGAGGTCTGGCGCAGCTATGTGGTCACCTACAACGTCGGGCGCAAGTTGGTCCGGGAGTACATTCACGGCCGCGCCGGCGACGATCACGACGCGCAGTGGCGTGCCTACCGGGAAATCATTCTCAAACCGCTGTCACCGCGCGACCTGCTCAATGCTACACAGACTTCAGGCGCTGTGCGAGCGAATCAGGGCGGAGTTCGCCCGGCTCCTGTCGGCGGCTGACGCCGATGCAGCGCTACTCCGCCTTCAGCCTGCTTCGACACGCGTTCTCGCATCACGAGAACTGGCAGCCCGCATGGCGTAACCCCCAGCCCAAAGCGCACTACGATGTGATCGTTGTCGGTGGCGGGGGACACGGTCTTGCCACGGCCTACTATCTGGCCAAAGAGCATGGGATCCGCAATGTCGCCGTGCTCGAGAAGGGCTATCTAGGCGGCGGCAACACGGCGCGGAACACCACTATCGTAAGATCGAACTATCTCTGGGACGAGGCGGCACGGCTCTACGAACACTCGTTAAAGCTCTGGGAGGGCCTCTCCCGGGAACTCAACTACAACGTTATGTTCTCGCAGCGCGGGGTACTCAATCTCGGGCATACGCTGCAGGACATGCGCGATATCCAGCGCCGGGTCAACGCCAACCGCCTGAACGGGATCGACAGCGAGGTACTGGATACAGCGCAGGTGCAGGCGCTCGTGCCGATCCTCGACTGTTCACAGCAGCGCCGCTATCCGGTGCTAGGTGCCTCCTGGCAGCCGAGAGCCGGCGTCGCGCGGCACGATGGCGTGGCCTGGGGCTACGCCCGCGCCGCCGATGCGCTCGGCGTCGACCTGCTGCAGCAGACGGAGGTAACCGACCTTCTGATCGATGACGGCAGAATTACCGGCGTGATGACCGATCGCTACGGCGCGATCCGCGCGGGTCGCGTCGGCTGTGTCGTAGCCGGTAACTCCAGCGTGCTGGCGGCCATGGCCGGCTTCGAGCTTCCCCTCGAATCGCACCCGCTTCAGGCCCTGGTCTCCGAGCCGATCAAGCCAGTGCTCGATACGGTGGTCATGTCCAACCACGTCCACGGTTATATCAGCCAGTCGGACAAGGGCGATCTGGTGATCGGTGCCGGCATTGATGCCTACAACGGCTACGGTCAGCGCGGGTCGTACCACATCATCGAGCAGACCCTGCAGGCCATTGTCGAGCTGTTTCCGGTATTCAGCCGTGTGCGCATGAACCGCCAGTGGGGCGGTATCGTCGACACGACGCCCGATGCCTGTCCGATCATCAGTGAGACGCCGGTGCAGAACCTGTATTTCAACTGTGGCTGGGGTACCGGCGGATTCAAGGCTACGCCAGGATCCGGGCATGTGTTTGCCGCGTCTCTCGCCAGGGGTGAGATGCACCCGCTGGCTCGGCCTTTTTCCATGTCCCGCTTTCACAGCGGCGCGCTGGTCGATGAGCACGGCGCTGCCGGCGTGGCGCACTAGGGGTACGGAAACAAAACCGATGTTGAGGATTCACTGCCCACACTGCGATGAATTGCGCGAGGAAGAGGAGTTCCACTACGCGGGGCAGGCGCGCATCGCCCGGCCGCAGAACCCCGAAGAGTGCAGCGATGTTGCCTGGGGAGAGTATCTGTACTTCCGCCGGAATCCCCGTGGCCCGCATCTGGAAATGTGGGTGCACGCCACGGGCTGCCGCAAGTTCCTGGAGGTGCTGCGCGATACGCGCAGCTATGAGATCCTGGCTACCGGTCGCCTCGGTGAAGTGGAAAGTGCGCCAGATGGCTTAGCCGGGGAATCATCATGACGCAGATCAATCGCCTCGGTGAGGGAGGCCGGATAGATCGGCGCCGGCCCCTCGCTTTCAGCTTCAATGGCAGGATGTATCAGGGCTACGAAGGCGATACGCTGGCGTCGGCGCTGCTCGCCAACGGGGTCGACGTGGTTGCGCGCAGCTTCAAGTACGCGCGCCCGCGCGGGATTGTCGGTGCCGGCGCCGAAGAGCCAAACGCGGTGCTGCAGCTCGGTGCCACCGAGGCGACGCAGGTGCCCAACGTGCGCGCGACGCAGCAAGAGCTCTACGAAGGTCTGATCGCATCATCCACCGCTGGCTGGCCCAGTGTCGACAATGACCTCCTCGGTCTGCTGCTGCACTACCTTGGCGGACTGTTGCCGCCGGGTTTCTACTACAAGACCTTCATGTATCCGCCGTCCCTGTGGCGTTACTACGAAGCGCTGATCCGCAGGCTCGCGGGCCTGGGTCGTTCGCCCCGGGAGCGCGATCCGGATACTTATGACACGGTGAACCAGCACTGCGATGTCCTGGTCGTCGGCGCCGGGCCCGCAGGCCTGATGGCCGCGCTGGCAGCGGCGCGTGGAGGCGCGCGGGTCATTCTCGCCGACGAGCAGAACGAATTCGGTGGCAGCCTGCTGGGACGCCGCGAAAAACTCGACGGCCGCAGCGCCCTGGAGTGGGTGCAGTCCGTGGTCAGCGAACTGGCGGGCTCTGACGATGTGCTGCTGCTGCCGCGGGCCACCGTCACCGGTTACCACGACCACAATTTCCTGACGATACACGAGCGCTGCAGCGATCACCTCGGCGACCGCGCCCCGCAGGGGGCCCCCAGACAGCGAATGCACCGCGTGCGGGCCGAGTGGGTGATTCTTGCGACGGGTGCCCAGGAGCGACCGCTGGTCTATGGCAACAATGACGTGCCGGGCAATATGCTGTGCAGCGCTGTCTCCAGCTATATCAACCGCTACGCCGTGGTGCCGGGCAAGAACCTGGTGGTGGTTACCAGCAACGACGCCGGCTATCACACCGCCTTGGACTGGCACGAAGCCGGGCGTCAGGTAGTAGCAATTGTCGATACCCGGACCTGTGCCGGAGACGATGTGATCGCTGCTGCGCGCGAACGCGGACTACGTATTTTCCCGGGATCTGCAGTGATCGAAACACGAGGCCGGCGCCGTGTCCGTTCTGCGGTCGTTGTCCCCATCAGTGCTGATGGCAGCCAGGTCACCGGTGCGCCGACGATCCTCGCCTGCGACACCGTGGCCAGTTCCGGCGGCTGGAGTCCTGTGGTGCACCTGTCCTGCCACAGCGGCGGCAGACCGGTCTGGAGTGACGAAGTGATTGGCTTTCTTCCCGGTGAATCGCCGCAGCGACAGCTTGCCGGCGGGGCTGTGAGTGGCGCTTTTACAACACAGGAAGCGCTGGAGCAGGGTATACAAGCCGGTCGCTCAGCGCTGCGAGCGCTGGGGTTGGTCGATACCGACGTCTTGCCGCCGCAG
The DNA here is from genome assembly GCA_043585095.1 of Cellvibrionales bacterium. GTDB lineage: Bacteria > Pseudomonadota > Gammaproteobacteria > Pseudomonadales > Halieaceae > JANQIO01. Next base: position 2,077,038 of record CP121321.1, on the reverse strand, counting down.
GCGGAGGCTCCGCGCGGTGCAGCCGCTATGGCGGTTTTCAAGCTGCCTCACCCGCAACCGACGTCGCGGGCGCCGCTGCAGTTTGTGGATTTTCAGAACGATGTGACTGCCGCTGCCATCGAGCTGGCCTGCCGTGAGGGTTTCGAGTCCATGGAACTGGTCAAGCGCTACACGGCGCTGGGTTTCGGCACTGACCAGGGCAAGCTGGGCAATGTGAATGGTGTTGCTATCGCGGCGCAGGCCCAGGGTAAGTCCATTGCTGAGACCGGCACGACGGTGTTCCGTCCCAATTACACGCCGGTGAGCTTTGGCGCCGTCGTAGGTCGCGATCGCGACGAGCTGTTCGACCCCGAGCGCTACACGCCCATGCATGCGTGGCATGTCGAGCGCGCCGCAGTCTTTGAGGATGTGGGACAGTGGAAACGCCCGCGCTACTACCCGCGGGCTGGAGAAACCTTGCAAGAGGCGGTGGACCGCGAATGCCTTGCCACTCGTCAATCGGTAGGCATTCTGGATGCGTCGACCCTGGGCAAGATCGATATTCAGGGGCCGGACGCACGTGAGTTTCTCGGGCGCATCTACAGCAACGCCTGGGCCAAGCTCGGCGTTGGCCGCTGTCGCTACGGCCTTATGTGCGGCGAGGACGGGATGGTTTTCGACGATGGCGTGACCTCCTGCCTCGGTGAACAGCACTTCCTCATGACCACGACCACCGGGGGCGCCGGCCGTGTCTACGAATGGTTGGAACTTTACCACCAGACCGAGTGGCCGGAACTCGAGGTGTATTTCAACAGCGTGACAGACCACTGGGCGACCCTGTCCCTCGCCGGGCCAGACAGCCGTCGACTGCTGGCCGAATTGACTGACTCCGACCTGTCACCTGATGCGTTCCGCTTCATGGACTGGCGGCAGGCCATGGTGGCCGGCGTGCCCGCGCGCATCTTCCGCGTCTCCTTCACCGGCGAGTTGTCCTGGGAGATCAGTGTGCAGGCCAATTACGGTATGTATCTGTGGCGTAAGCTCTTCGAGCATGGTGACAAGTACGGCCTCACGCCCTATGGCACCGAGACGATGCACGTACTGCGGGCGGAGAAGGGCTTCATCATCGCCGGCCAGGATACGGACGGTTCCGTGCATCCCCATGACCTCGGCATGAGCTGGGCCGTGGCCGGTAACAAGCCCTTCAGCTTTGTGGGCAAGCGCGGCATGGCGCGGGCGGATTGCGTTCGCGACGACCGCAAACAGTGGGTAGGTATCAAAGCCCGCGATCCGCAAGTCGTGCTCCCGGAAGGCGCACAGGCGGTCTTCGATCCTGCTGCCTCGCTGCCTCTCCAGATGGTGGGACATGTGACCTCGTCTTACTGGAGCGCCAACCTCGGACGCAGTATTGCCCAGGGCTTTGTGTCCGGCGGGCACCAGCGGATGGGTGAGACCGTGTATTACCCGCTCGCCGACGGGCGCGTGATCGATGCGGAAATCTGCAGTCCCGTATTCCTCGACCCCCAGGGAGAGCGGCAGAATGTCTGAGCAGGCTTCCGCTGCGCGGATTGCGGTGATGAACACGCTACCCGGTACCGACATTCCCGGGGATACTCCGCTGCAGCCCCTGTGTCTCCCGGAGCGGGGGAGTGGCGAAGCGTCGGCGCTAGCGCTGGAGGAAATGGGTTTGCTGGGTCATCTGGTACTGCGCTGTCGCTCCGACAACAACGCCCAGGCTGCTGCTTTCGAGCGCGCCGTGGGCGTGCCGCTGCCGACGTCGCCCCTGCGGGCCGCCGTCGCGGAAGACCGCGTCGTTCGCTGGATCTCGCCGGACGAGTGGCTCGTCTCTTCTCCGGCGGCTCAGATCTTCGCGATCGAGAGCCAGATCCACGACGCGATGCCGGGGCACTATGCTGTCGTTGATGTCAGCGGAGGAGTCACGGTTTATCGTGTGTCCGGCCCTCGGGTTCTGGAACTTCTCAGGCGCTGCGTTTCCGTGGATCTGCACATCGCAAAATTCCCCGTGGACAAGGTGGTCTCGACGGTATTCGCCAAACACCAGGCAGTTGTCCACCGCAGGGCAGAGGACACGTTCGACCTGGTGGTCAGGCGCAGCTATGCCGACTATGTGTGGCGCTGGATCCACAACGTCGCACAGCAGGTCGCCCGGATTGTGCACGAGGCGCCGAAACGCTAAGCCGGTCCGCGCAGCCGGATATCGTTTCTGCGCGGATCACCGTTTGGCATACCTTCGACAGCCCGATTATGGCCCGCACTATCGCTGGTCCGACCTGCCGGGTTTCGCGGTAAACGGGCGGATGTTAGCCAAGTTCCCACCGAAGGCCAGGAAGCGATGCGTTCCGGTCCACCACGCAGATATTCCTGCGTGGACTGATGCCACGGGGCCGCGCGGGAGGCACGTTTATCCCGGGCATCCTTTGAGACGTTCCTGATAGTGATTTGAATCGGCGTCCTCGCACTTTTTACGCTTCGGTACTTGGATTCTACATAGCGCGGTACGGTACGATCAGGTGCCCTGAGACAATCTCATCAGCGTAGGGCTTATACGGTGGAGTACGGGCCGATACGGGGTATCTTGAGGGCGGGCCGTATCTAAGTGATTGATTTTGAATAGCTAAAAATTTTGCTGACTTGACTACGAACTAGGCGGTCGTACGTTCGAATCGTACCGGGCGCGCCATATAAACAGAAAACCCTCGCCGAAAGGCGGGGGTTTTTTGTTTATACAGTGCCTTGGTCGAGAGAACGTATCCGTTCGATTGAATGCGACCCAGGAGCATTCAACACGCCCGCAGTGCCGAAGGCACGAGGACGCCCGTAGGGTCACAACGCCCCAAAGGGTGTTGTGATGGATCGTACCGGGCGCGCCATATAAACAGAAAACCCTCGCCGAAAGGCGGGGGTTTTTTGTTTATACAGTGCCTTGGTCGAGAGAACGTATCCGTTCGATTGAATGCGACCCAGGAGCATTCAACACGCCCGCAGTGCCGAAGGCACGAGGACGCCCGTAGGGTCACAACGCCCCAAAGGGTGTTGTGATGGATCGTACCGGGCGCGCCATATAAACAGAAAACCCTCGCCGAACGGTGGGGTTTTTTGTTTATACAGTGCCTTGGTTGAGAGAACGTATCCGTTCGACAAGCTGTCCTTAGAGGGCAGCTTGGACGGGTTCGCCAAAGGCTGCAATCATCAATCGTACCGCCAGACGTCACTCGCTACCCGGACAGGCCCGCACCACGGTAGCCCCTTTGGTTGTACAGTGTTTTGTTCGAGAGTATGTCGCAAAGTGTGGTTCTGCAAAGTTCGATGCAATGTGATTCTGGCTCACTGCGGTGCACAAGGTGTTGCGTGATAGAAAGGCTTTACTCGGCGACCATGACCCTGTTGCGGCCTGCATCTTTTGCGGCATATAAAGCCTGATCGGCCTTGAGCAGTAAATCGGCTGCTGCTGATCCCTGCGTGGGCACTAGCGTTGCCACGCCCAGGCTCAAAGTCAGCTCGCCGATCTCAGTGCCTCTGTGTGGTATGTGAAGTGCCATCACCGCACGACGAATCTTTTCCGCCACGTCAGCGGCGCCCGCTGAGGGTGTATCCGGTAGCAAGACAACAAACTCCTCGCCACCGTACCGGGCTGCAAGGTCGCCTGGTCGAGATAGCGCACTTTCAATAGCCCGCGCCACTTGGCGCAGCGCTTGATCTCCTTGCAGGTGGCCGTAGTAGTCGTTGTAGGGCTTGAAGTTATCTATGTCGCAAAGGATTATCGACAGGGTCGACTCGCGGCGGCGGTGACCGGACCAGGCATCGGCAAATTGGTCGTCGAATTTTCTGCGGTTGGCAATTTGTGTTAAGCCATCCAGCACCGCGAGTCGCTCTAACTCGACGTTTGCCTTCTCCAGCTCGAGTGTGCGCGCATCGACTTTCTGTTCCAGATCAGCGGAGTAACTCTCAAGTTCAGAGGTTAAGCTCTGGATGGACTCGAAGGCTTGCGCGGACCTAAGTGAGATCGCATAGGACTGGATAATGATGAAGCAAAAGAGGCCCACGCCCGCGAGGAAAACAGGGGTATGCAAGATATTCACGGACACCAGGATATCGTTGAACACCATCAAAGACATCAAGGTGAAGCCGAACATAAAGCCCTTGGCGACCTGCATTTTTTTCTGGATGCCTCGGACGAGTACGGAGAGCCCCCAGCACACTGATAGGAACAAATAGCCCTGGAAGATGGATAGCCATTCTGTGAATACCGCCACCGGTGTGACGGCAACCGAAGTGGCCAAGCCTATGCCTGCGATCTGCAGACTGCGCAGAACGCTGGGCCGATAACAGTTGGGCATGACCCACCCCAGGAAAGCGGAGAAGGTGGGAGGCCCAAGCAGGAAAGATATGAACTCGATGCGCACCAACCAGTCGTATCCTAGCCAAGGCATTAGCTGATCCAGATAACGCTCATCGGTTGCCAGTACACGCATTGTCACGGCCAGGCAAAACAAGGCGAAATACAGCGTTGATCTATCCTGGCGCCTTTGCGAATAAAGGCCCAGATGATACAGGGCGATGACACCGATAGCGCTGGCCAGGAAGATCGAATAGCCCAGTGAAGCGTTATACAAGTTAAACAGGCTTTCAACCGGGCCGATCACAATATGGTTCCAGAGGCCCCCAGAGCGGTAGTGAAAATTAGATACCTGTACCAGAAAAGTCCGCTCGCTCGCAGCGTTATCCGGCAGCACGGTAAGCGCTCTCTTAAAGCCGGGTGCCGACGCAGCTTCGCTTGTGCCCAGGGTGCCGGCTTCATGAACAAGCTTCCCATCGACATAAAGGCGATAGGCCGTGCCTGCGTCCGTCATTTTCATCGCCAAGGGAGGATAGTTTTCCGGGAGCAAAACGCGGAGCACATAGGTGCCGTAGCCGTGCGGTTGCATGATGTCAGCTGACAATGGATTGTTGTGCCAGGTTCCGGGAACGTAAATAAGGTGGCTGTTTGAACTATCCAACGTGTCGAGTTGGGATGGAGAGATGATTCGCTGCGGATAAAACGTCCATTCACCCTGCAGGCTGATGCTGCCTGTGTCTTTTGAGCTCCACGCCCTCAGGTCCAGCTGGCCATCTTTGGCGCGCAGCGGAAAATTGGGGTCAATCTGGTGGCAACCCAGAAGACATAGAGCTCCAAGGCTGGCGACAATTAGTCGTATCAGCCTTCGTGGCGGTATGCGCATTGCAGGAGTGTCGCTTGTCGTTATGCGGCGAGTGTAGCAGGGAAGTGGTTAAAAAAACGCTACCTCAAGCGGAGGTCACCACGCGATCTCGCCCCAGTGCTTTCGCTTGATACAAAGCTTCGTCGGCGAGTTGCAGCAAGTCTGACGGTCGTGCGCTGCCGCTGGGGGTTAGCGTCGCGGTGCCCAGGCTCATACTCAGCAGGCCATTACGGCTGCCTTCATGGGCGATTTGCAGATCGCCCACTGCCAAATGCAGCCTCTCGGCCACCTCAATGGCGCCTTCGCCGGGTGTGTCGGGCAGTAGTACAACAAACTCCTCGCCGCCATAGCGAGCGGCCAGATCTCCGGGGCGTGACAGGCAGCCCTCAATCGCGCGCGCGACGAAGCGCAGCGCCTCGTCACCTTTGATATGACCGTAGCGGTCGTTGTATCGCTTGAAGTCGTCGATATCGCAAAGCACTACCGACATTGCCGCCTTGCGGCGTCTGTGCGCGGTCCATTCCCGGTCCAGGGTCTCATCGAATTTGCGACGATTGGCGATCTTGGTAAGTCCATCCATTACCACCAGCCGCTCCAGTTCAACGTTGGCGCTTTCCAACTCCTCGGTGCGCTCTTCGACCTTGCGCTCAAGGTCGGCGGAGTAAGATCCCAATTCTTCGGTAAGCACCTGTATATCCTTGAAGGCTTGCGCGGAACGCAGGGAGATCGCGTAGGACTGAATCACGATGAAGCAGAACAGCCCGGTGCCAATCAGCAATACAGGTGCAAGCTGCAGACCTAATGTTATGAGAACTTCGTTGATGATCGAAGCCGCGAGTATAATGAAGCCCAACAAAAATCCCTTGGCAACCTGCAGCTTTGCTTTCACCGCACGCAGAAATACGGCCAGACCGTACAGGCAAACAATCACCAAATAGAGTTCAAACGGATACAGCCAGTTTGAAAACACCGAGGGCGGTGTCACGGCTACAAAGGCGGCGCCCAGCAAGCCCAGGGCGGCAATGGTCTGCAGGATTCGCAGGGAGTAACAGCCCGGCATTGCCGAGCGCAGAAACCCTGCGAAGGCAGGAGGTGCCAGCAGGAATGATATATATTCGATGCGCAATAAATTGTTGAAGGATAAACCTGGAATCAGCTGCAGCAGGTAGCGGTCACCAATTGACAGCACGCGTACGGCAATTGTCAGGCAGAGCAGCGCAAAGAATAGTGGCGAAGAATCCTCTCTCCGTTGGCTGAAAAGCCCCAGGTGATACAGCCCAATCACGCCAATACCGCTAGCCAAAAAGATTGAGTAGGCAAGCGATGCGTCCGCGGACTCAAATACGTCCTTCTGAACACCAATTGTGATGCTTTCCCAGATCCCGCCAGTGCGGTACTGGTGATTGGATACCTGAACAACAAGCAGTCGCTCTTTAACCGTGCTACTGGGCACCATAGCGTAAGCGCGGTTGAAGCCTGGCGCCGAATCCATCGCTGTTTTGCCTACTGTTCCGGCGCTGTGTATCAACTCGCCGTCTATGTACAGGCGATGTGCCATGCTGATATCAATCTTTCCCAATGCCAGCGGCGGTGCACTTTCGGGCAGCGTTAGCCACAGCGCGTAGGTGCCAACGCCCACTGGCGAGACCGCTTTATCTTCGAGCTGTAGGATATCCCAGGGCGCGGGCACATCGATTAATATGGGTTTTGCGTGCACTTGAGCGGCAACCGCGTCCGACGCCAGCAGTTCACCCGGGAAGAAATACCATTCACCATCAAGCGCGAGAGTGCCTTGCTCTTGCCAGTTCCACTCGCTCAAATCCAGATGGCCATCCTGGACCTGAGGAATCCCGTGTGCGCAGGCGCTTATGCTCCAGCAGGCTAGAGCTGTCGCTAACAGAGCTGAAGCAAGCGCCAATAGCCAGGCGCGCGGCTGATCTGCCCGAGTAAGCAGAATGCCGGCGCTGTTTCTAGCTGCGGGGTTCATTGATAGGGTAAGTTCTTGGATGTAATACGCTATCCTAACAGCCACTGCGAGGAAAGGTCGCGATCTACGGTGGCGGAAGGCCGTGCCTGATCTGCTCTTCAGATAACCCAGAGATTGCCCGGGGTTTTCGTTGAGGTGGGAACTGGGCGAACCGTCCGGACAAACGTAGACGGACGGTGCGCCAACTCGCGCCCAGTGCTACCAGGGTAGGTGTTTTCCCTGCCAGTCGTAATAGGCCCCGTTGTCAGCGTCCGTCAGCCCGGTTATCACTTTAACGAGCCCCTCCGCGCTTTGTGCCGGCGTGATATTGCCCTGACCGTCATTCATATCGGTTTGCACATAACCGGGGTGCAGCACAACGAAGGTCAGCCCCTCATTCGCAAAGTCTACTGACAGAGTCTTGGTGGCGCTGTTGAGAGCCGCCTTGCTGGCGCGATAGCCAAGATACGTTCCCCAGGTGTTTAGCTCCATGCTGCCCATCATGCTACTGACGTTTGCGATGACTTTGCGCTCGCTCGATTTCACGTTCGGAAGCAGAGCCTGCATAACACGGATGGGCCCCAGCGTATTGACGTCTATAACGCGCTGTATGGCGTCCACATTTAGCGCTGGGAAGTCCTTATCGTTCTGCCCCGAAATGCCCGCGTTATTGATCAGGATGTCGATCTCAACGTCAGCCAACGCCTTGGCCATTGCGCTAACGCTGTCAGACTGGGTGACGTCTAACTGCAGGACGCGGGCTCCTGTGGCTTTGAGCGCGTCTGCCCGTGTGGGCTTGCGAGCTGTGCCAATGACCTGAAAGCCTGCGGCAGTAAACTCCTGCGCCAACGCCAGGCCAATACCCCGATTGGCGCCGGTAATGAGAACCGTTTGGTCTTCCTGAGCAGATGCTGTTTGCGCTGTGAGGGATAGCAACACCGCGCTGACCAGTCCCAGAAATACCCTCTTTAAACGCCAATTGCCTGAGCTCATATTGTTCCCCGGCGCCTGCCGGTATGTGGTTGTAGATCTTTGGCTTAGTTGAGCTTGTCACTCTTCCAGTACTTGGTGCCCTGAAGGGTCGCCTGCAACGCTAAGCCGGCTTCGGTCAATTGGTACACCGAGACACCGTTGACGACGGTAGTCGCGGCACTTCCTTCAGCGCCCTTGTCAGACGTCTTCGCTGCGGCGTCCGCCTGACCGGAGAAATCCCAGCCTTTGTCCACGAAATTGTTAAGCGCCTTTTTGGAGTGAAACACAAACACCGCTCGGAAATCCTTCACCCCAAGTCCGATGCCCACACCAGCGGAAGCCATGTTCATAAAGGTCTCAGATCCCGTTGCGTTATTGATCACAATGCCGTTGCCGCCGCCTGCTGAAAACAGGATCACGTTTATGCCAACGTTGGAGAATACGCCGTAGCCTTCTGACTTGGCGACAATGCCGCGCGTTTCCGGCTGTTCCTCATACAGGCGCTCCAACACCTCTTGTTTCATTTTGCGGATTTTAGCGCGCTGCTTCTCGGCTTTGTCGGCAAATGCGGGCTGTATGCTGAGCAAAAGGATAACGGTGAGGCTCAAAATGCGTTTCATAGGCTTATCCTGTTTTAACATCTAGTCGAATGTGCGCTTCAGTCGCTAAGGTCAGGGATCAATTCTGCGAACCGGTCAATCATGGGCATGACCTGATCGGGTTTATCCCACATGTCGACCGCGACCCCAACGGTGGCGCGCTCTACGCCGATATCGCGATAGCGCTTGAGTTTATCGAGATCAGAAGTGTCCATAATTTGTATGTTAATGGCTACCGAATCCGGGTCTCTATCGCATTCAGCGACCATTTTTCTGAAGTCGGTCACAGCCTGCTCGGGTTCCGGCAGACCGATGTCTACCGGATACCAGCCATCCGCCCAACGTGCTGCATGTTTGATGCCCAGCGGCCCCATGGCGCCCATATAGATTTTGGGGCCACCGACCTGTACGGGTTTTGGGCCAGGCCACACTGGATCGAAATCGATGTACTCGCCGTGATATTCCGCTTCATCCTCAGTCCAGAGTGCACGCGTTGCTGCCACGGTTTCCTTGAGCACGGTATAGCGTTTGTTGAAGGGGTGAGGATTAATATTGCTGAACTCCTCCTCATTCCAGCCCACTCCTGTGCCGATAATGACCCGTCCATTGGATAATCGATCCAGACTGGAAATGGTCTTGGCTTGAGAGAATATGTCGCGCTCCATCAGCAACGCTATGCCGGTCCCAAGGCGCAGCCTGGTGGTCGCCGCCGCTGCCGCCATCAACGAAATGTAAGGATCCATCATGTCGCTGTAGGGTGCGGGTAGATCGCCGCCAGCGGGGTAGGGAGTGCTGCGGCAGCAGGGGATGTGGCTATGCTCGCCATACCACAGAGATTCAAAACCCCGTTGCTCCAGGGCCTGGGCGAGTTCGGCCGGTGGCGGATCCTGGGGTGTATTCATTGAGCTGAACGCCAGATGCATAAAACTGTCCCCAATACATTGCAAGTGACCCTGAACATACGGAAGATATTGAGTCCACTCAAGTAAAGGGATACCCCGAGAATATGGCTATTCAAACCCGACTTATCGAATACACCCATGAAGGTGAAACACTGGAAGCGTTCATGGCCTGGGACGATGACCAAGCGGGGCCGCGCCCGGGAGTTTTAGTGTCCCATGCGTTTCGCGGCCGCGAGGACTTCGAATGTGATCGGGCTAAAGCGCTAGCGGAGATGGGCTACGTTGGCTTTGCGCTGGACTTGTTTGGAAAAGGTGTGCACGCGGAGACTAACGAGCAGGCCTCTGAATTGATGGGTCGATTTACCAACGATCGAGCTTTGTTGCGGCGTCGGCTAGGAGTCTGTGTGGAAATTGCGCAGGCACAGCCTGAAATTGACGCTGATCAGCTGGCCGCTATTGGCTACTGCTTTGGTGGGCTCTGCGTGTTGGATATGGCCCGCGTCGGCTTACCGATGGCAGGCGTCTGCAGCTTCCACGGCATTCTCGCCGGTACCGAGCAAGATGGCAGTGCGCCGATTCACAGCAAAATATTGGTTGAACATGGCTGGTCTGATCCCATGGTGGAGCCCGATGCCGTCGTATCCTTTGCAGCGGAAATGGACGCCGCCAAGGCTGACTGGCAGCTGCATGCCCACGGTGGCGCGGTGCACGCGTTCACCAATCCGGGTGCGAACGATGCCAGCTTTGGCACGGTCTATGATTCGGCTGCGGATTCGAGATCCTGGCAGTCATTGACGAACTTTCTGTCAGAACTTTTCTAAAGGTGCATCCTCACGAACTGTTGCGCGGCTGACTGGCGGTGCCCGCAGAGTCGCGTTTCGCAATAAGGGCCGAGAAGGGCATCAGGATAGCCTGCGGGAGTTGAAAGATTCGCAGTGAATAGCAGCGTAAATGACCGCAGGAAAGTCAGTCAGGAACAGGCGGCTGCGGATGCCCGCAGTCGTTGAGCAAGGCCTCGTCGATATGACCCAGTAAAATCAGTATCAGGCGCTGCGGGCCATGTGCCCCCGTCACCAAATGGCCAACGATATCACCGGTGCTGGATGGCCCGGATATAAAGTGTACGCCGCGAGGGATGCCGCGACTTGCGCTATCGCCAGTCGCTTTTGCCCAGCCGTCTTTTAGGCTTATTAAAAGATCTTTTACGTCCAACAACACCAGATGGTGTAGGCAGAGCCAGGTGTTGGCGGCAGGGTTGTCTCGATTCGAGTAGAGCAACAGCGATCCGGTTTCGGCGATGCCACAATGGGCATAGCTGATGCTCACTGCATCTTCTGGATCAGCGGCGCCAAAACGAACCAATACGCCGCCGTCGCGCCAGGGCATGGCGGCAAGCCGTCGGTCATAGCCCGCTACCGCCCGATAGCTATTATGCTCGGTATAAATGAAGCGGCCGATGCGCTTGACTGCTTCTGAACGACTGCCGGCCGCCAGCACCTCGATATTGTTGATCTTCAGCCTGCTGAGAAAATGCTTCAGGGCATCATCTGCGGAAAGCTCTGGCTCAGGGGCGTTGCCTAGCGCAGCAAGCTCCGCGGCGATTGTCTCGGCGTCCGCGTCGGCAGCCTGACGCCCACGTATGGCGGTAACGACGGCTCTTGCTGAGGGCATGCTGTCCTGGTCAGGCACTTTGGCGGCTGCTTTTCTGGTCATCGTCAGGTGACGGCTGCGCGGCTTGCTGACGTTTCCACTGGCGCATAAAGGTTCTGCCTTCCGGCGCCGGGAAATCACGCACCTGGGTCCAGCCGTTGGCTAGCAGCAGGGATCGAAAATGGCCGCGGCGCTTGCCCAGCATGTGCAACAGGGTGACAGCAACGCCGGTGACAAACTGGTACAGCGCCGGCGTGCGGGCTGCGAAACTGTGTAGCGTCATGCCCCAGCGCCATCGTCTTGGCGTGATGCCCTGGCGATGCTCATCGGCGCGCAACTCGCGCAATAGCCCCGGCAAGGGAATCTCGGCAGGGCAGACCTCTTCGCAGCGGCCACAGCTGGTACAGGCATTGGGGAGATCGCTGGCGTCTTCCAGGCTGGTTAACAACGGTGTCAGTACCGAGCCCATGGGGCCCGGATACACCCAGCCATAGGCGTGCCCGCCGGCACCCACGTAGATCGGACAGTGGTTCAGGCACGCACCGCAGCGCATACAGGCCAACATATCCTGGTAACGGCTGCCCAGCATCTCGCTGCGGCGGTTATCCAGCAGCACAACGTGAAAGGCTTCCGGTCCGTCGAGATCGTCGTTGCGGCGTGGGCCGCTGTAAAAGCTGGTATAAGCGGTGACTGCGGTACCGATAGCGGAGCTAACCAACAGCCGAAGCTGTGATAACGCATCGTCAGGCCGTGGAACCACTTTCTCGATGGTGGCACAGACAATCTGTACGCGAGGCAGCGATGACACCAGGTCGCCGTTACCCTCATTGGTGACCAGCATGGTTTGGCCGGTCTCCGCGATGAGCGCATTGCTGCCGATAATGCCGACGTCAGCCGCTAAAAATCGCTCTCGAAGTACCTGGCGCGCCTCCTGGACCATGGCGGGCGGGTCGGCCAGGTCACGTTCGCCCAAAGCGTGCTGGTCGTAAAACAGATCCCGAATTTCCTGCTCGGACTTGTGAAAGGCCGGGCCGATGATATGACTGGGGGTTTCGCCGGCGATCTGCACGATGTACTCGCCCAGATCGGTTTCCGTAACGCCCATACCGGCGGACTCCAGAGCCGCTGTCAGTCCGGTCTCTTCGGTGACCATGGACTTGCCTTTACCGACCTGGCGCGCCTCTGCGGCTTCACAAATCTCCAGCACGATACGATTGAGTTCGTCGCCATCGCGCGCCCAGTGCACGTGACCGCCATGCAGAACAACCTGTTCCTCGAACTGGCGCAGATAATGAGATAGGTGATTAAGAGTGTGGTCCTTGATTTTCTTGACGTGGCTGCGCAGTTGCTCGAAGTCACCCAGTTCTGCAACGGCTTGATCGCGCATCGCGGGCATAAAAATGCCCAGCGCATCACGTCGCTCCCGCGCATCCTCCTGCGCCATGGCGTCTGAAGCCAGCAGTTGGAAGGCGTCGCTCTGTACCGTCATGAGTTGCCCTCGCCGATAGCGGGACCGTCAAGGCTGCCGGCAAGCACTTCAGTGACGTGGCGGACTTCGAGGGCAACCCCCTCGCGACTCGCACGACCGGCGATGTTGAGCAGGCAACCCAGATCACCTCCCAGTAGCATGCTGGCTCCGGTGTCAGTAACGTTGCGCAGTTTGTCCGCTGTCATCTTCTCGGACAGCGCGGGCATTTTCGCGCAAAACGTACCGCCAAAACCACAGCAGACTTCGGTGTACTGCATCTCGCTGACTTGCACGCCAGACTTGCCGAGCAGGTTGCGAGGCTGCGCTTTTAATGCCCATTTCACGCAGGCCAGCGCAGCTGTCGTGATAGGTGATGTCCTGTCCATCTAATACGCTAGCAGCGGGTTGAAACTGCAGCACTTCATCCAGGAATGTGGTTATCTCCCAACAGCGCCCTGCCAGGTCAAGGGCTTTGGCGTGCCAGTCGTCCTCGTCTGCAAGCAGGCTCGGGTAGTGATGCTTGACCATGCCGGCGCAAGAGCCAGACGGCATGACCACATAGTTAAACCCTGCAAAGGCATCGATAAGCTGTTTTGCCAGAGGGCGGCTTTCGTCTATCGCACCGCTGTTGTAGCCGGGTTGGCCGCAGCAGGTTTGTGTTTCCGGCACGGTTACTTCGCAGCCAGCCGCTTCCAGCAGTGCAATGCTGGAAAACGCGACCGAGGGACGGAACAAGTCTGCCAGGCAGGTGACGAATAGGGCGACTTGAGGTGCAGTGCTGTCATTCATAGTGCAAGCATACCGTATTGTGTTGCGCACGCACTCAGCTAATCAGTATTACCAGCAGCGCCGCAATCACAGACGTCGAAAGTGCAATGACGCCGTAAACGAGCGGATGGCGAAGATCAATTAATTTGATGCGCAGGGTGGTGCCATCCACCCGTATACCTCGCTTCACCAGCGGTTCAAAATCTGTTTTGAGTGCGTCTTCCGAAAATAGCGGCAGCAGGCGATTGCCCAAATACACCACCACGTCATCAATCATCACAAAGTTATTAAGATACTGAACGCGAGGCCCGCGGCCCACACGGTAGTAGCGTCTATGGTCAACCAAAACGAGACAGTCATCCGCTTTGCCGAGATGGCAGCCGATGGATTGCTCAAGTCCGTAGCATAAGCCCGCAAAGCCAATTGATAGTAGCGCCAGCGCAAGGCCGTAGGTGATGCCTGCAGGGGTTATCGCTGCGGCGAATAACAGCAGCGGCGCTGAGAGCAGCAATCCCAGACTGCAGCGCCTAAGGGTTCTGGTAGGGTCGGGTGCCGGGTCCAGCCAATCGATAGCATTGCTACTGATATCGAACTCAGCCTCGTCGGCATCAGCTTTCACACGGTAGACCTTATGTTGCAGGGCCTTAAAGCTGCCAAAGGCCAGCAGGGCGGCAATGAGCAAAGACAGGATTGCCAGCACTGAAAGCTGAAGTGCACGGCCCCGTGCCTCCTGCTTGTCTCGCTTGGCAATCACCTCGTTTATAGCCTCTTCGCTTAAGGGAGCCTCGATGACGCCGTCAGCGGCGACACGGAGGACCTGACCCTGTGATGTATCTGCCAGTAGCAGTTTTGCAGCCCACGGCACCAGCGTCGAGAAGCGGCTGCCCTCAGGAAGCAGCACAGTGTTCTGCAGCGTCCAACCCCGGTCGTACTCGAGCAAGCGAAAGCGCGTGTTTGGACTGTTTGCTGCCGATGATTCTGAAGTTGAAGCAGTCTGGTCCAGCAGCCACCAACTCCTCCCCAGCGGTGCCATAGCGACAGGAAAGTCTGCGCCCTCCAGCTCAATGCGTTCCAGAACGCTGCCGAAATCCTCTGCGTCGGGTTTGATGACATTGACTACTGGCTCTCCGGCCTGAATCAGGAATAGCAGGCCATCGCTAAGCGAGAGCGACAAGGGCGCAGACAGGGGTAGGGGCTGGCTGGCCAGTGTCTGCCCGCTGCCACCCAGCAGTAGAAGCTGGTCTGCCTTGGCGTCAGCCAGAATAAGTGAGTCATTGCGCGGTGACAGCACGAACGCGGCATCGCTTAGATCGGCGCGCAATGTCTCGCAGCGATTCTGGTCCAACTGGCAGCGATCAAGTTGCCCCGCTTTAGAGTGAATGCCCAATAAGGATTGCAGCGAAGCCGGCAGCCACGTGTCAAAAGGCCGCCGTAGCGTGATCAGGATGTTTCGTGTCGGCAGCGCTAGCTGCGCTGATTCTGCCAGTTTCAGGGCGGCGCCATCTTCAAGCGCGCCGGGCAGCCCGGCTCGATCATGACGCAGCAGTTGGTCGTTCACGATCACGGCGGGGCTGCCATCTGCGCCAACAGTAATGGCGCCCAGCCCAATCGGCGCTTCCTCAATGCTACTGACCAGAAACCGAAACGCTATCAATAATAGTGCCAGCGTCAGTATGGCTGCTCCGATAAACGCCGAGGGTGCCAGCATATCGGCTGGCTGCGCAGAGCTGGTCTCGGCACCCGCGGCACGCAGATCAAACAGATTGGGTGCGCCGCGCTGCTTGCGCCGCGGCGTTGGCGCATCGGCTATTTTCGACCGCGCCGCGGCGGTTTTACTAGAGGCCGCAGCGGTTTTATTAGGGGCCGCAGCGGTTTTACTAGAGGCCGCAGCGGGTTTATTAGAAGGCTCTGCGGGTGTATTGGAAAGTGCAGCACTTTTACTGGAAGCCACTGTGGTTTTCGCCGCGTCTTTGGCTGGCGACCTTACAGACCTCTTGGGCCTGGGTGGTGTGGTCTGGTCCGCCTGCTTTAGCCTCTTGGCTGGCTTCGCCTGGTCACTATCGGGATTGGTAGGTTTGGACTTGAGTCTGGGCTTGGTCTTCGGCAGATCGTTCGGTTTGGGTGCAGTTTCTGTGGGCGCTTCCTCTTTGCTGGCCATGAGAGTGTCCGCCGCCTCTGCTTCCGCTTCGATTCGGATATCCAGCCCCAGCTTTCGCAGTGTGACGTAAAGGGTTGCCGCGTCTTCCTTGGAGAGCCTTCGTCTCAGCGTTAAGGTCTTGCCGGTAAAAAAACCTTCAACATCGTGGCTGTTTTCGAGCTTGTAGAACTGCGCCAATCCGCGCTTGGCGACGTCGCGATCAACCCCAGGCAGGGTCTCGCCGCTAAAGCTGATACGGAAGGTTTTCACGCCGTCAATTTACGCGTCAAAGCCTTGCGCCACAAGGGGTGGGCGGGTAGACTGCGCGGCCTTTAAATCCCCCTCCTGATGCCGGAATAGCTCAGTCGGTAGAGCAGCTCATTCGTAATGAGAAGGTCGTAGGTTCGATTCCTATTTCCGGCACCACTATAGTTAAACTCTAGATTCACACAGGTCAGGCCGTATGCGGATGGCCGCCCCGTTCGATTCCTATTTCCGGCACCACTATAGTTAAACTCTAGATTCACACAGGTCAGGCCGTATGCGGATGGCCGCCCCGTTCGATTCCTATTTCCGGCACCACTATAGTTAAACTCTAGATTCACACAGGTCAGGCCGTATGCGGATGGCCGCCCCGTTCGATTCCTATTTCCGGCACCACTATAGTTAAACTCTAGATTCACACAGGTCAGGCCGTATGCGGATGGCCGCCCCGTTCGACTCCTATTTCCGGCACCACTATAGTTAAACTCTAGATTCACACAGGTCAGGCCGTATGCGGATGGCCGCCCCGTTCGACTCCTATTTCCGGCACCACTATAGTTAAACTCTAGATTCACACAGGTCAGGCCGTATGCGGGTGGCCGCCCCGTTCGATTCCTATTTCCGCCAGCCTTTTAAGGGTCAACAATCTCAAAGGTCAGCCCGGCCTTAGCCTGCAAGCGTTCCAGCAATGACTCGCCTAACGCGGATGCCGGAGTCCAGAATCCTCCTGCCGTGATGGGAGTGTCTTTGGCCAAACAGACGGCCGATTCCCCCAGCATCTTTGACGTTGAGCCGTAGCCGGGATCGCGGTCACCGGTGACCCGTGCGATCATGTCGGCGTCCCGGTCGGCTTCATTGACGCCGTACAGCAACGCCTCAAAGAAGCCGTTCTCCCGCGCCTCGGGGCTGGGGCCCTCGCCGGGTTTGGGTAAAAACCGTTTGGCGACCGCGCGAATAGGCGGGACGGCCATGGATATCATGCCTGCCATCATGCCAGTCGCGGCAAGCTTGGCTTTCACCGTACCCATATCCTTTGGAGCCAGCATCGCCTCTTCGTAGCGAAAACCTTCGCCGTAGCGATTGTCCATTAGCGCATCGGAGCGACGCACGACACGGGTATTGATCGATGCCATCACGAAAGGCAGCGTCCAGCGCTCGAAGTCCTCATCGTACTGCGCGCCGGTTTGATCGTTTACGTCATCGCCGCGAACGGAGCCCTCGGGGTTAAGTGCATAGGGGTCGGCCAGAACCTCACGCAATTCTTTATCGCGGCCCGCCTCTTCCATCAGGTTGAGCATGCTGGCAAAAGTGCCACCCGAGAAGGTGCCCTTGACTTTATCCATGCGAAACTTGATGTGGTCAGCCGGGTGTCCGTGGGCGGCCTGCATGGCGTTTTGTAGAAACAGCACACCCATATCCGAGGGGATGCTGTCGAAACCACAGCTGTGCACGATGCGCGCGCCGCTCTGCTCGGCGTCAGCCTGATGTGCCTCGATCATGTTCTTCATCCAGTGGGGTTCACCGGTTAAATCGCAGTAGTCCGTGCCCTCGGCGACACACGCCGCGATCAACTTTGATCCGTACAAGGCATAGGGGCCTACTGTGGAGCAAACAACCTTTGTTTGCCGCGCCAGCGCCTGTAGAGACGCGTCGTCGTTACTGTCAGCTACTAACAGGGTAATACGCTCGTCGCCAAGTTCATCGCGAACCGTCTTTAGTTTTTCAAGGCTCCGGCCAGCCATGGCCCAGTGCAAATCGTTGCCAACACCGTATTCTGCCAGCAGGTATTCAGCGACCAGCTGACCAGTAAAGCCGGTGGCGCCAAACACAATAATGTCATAGTCACGCTGGTCTTTTGGGTTGGTGTCAGCGGCGGTTGTCGCCATGGTGTTCTCCTAGTTGATTCCGTGAGTCATTTTCTTGAGCACGGGTGATATAAGCAGCACTACCGCACCGACGCCCAGACCGACCCAGAACAGATCGGAGAACAGCGCGGTGTAGCGCGCCAGCGCTGTGGCCACGTCATTGATTGCGCCAGGGTCGGCGGGAATGGCCGCGACCTTGGCGATCTGAGCGGCGACAAATTCTGAATAGGCCGTGGCCAGGAACCAGGCGCCCATCATCACACCAACCACACTGGGCACGGCGAGCTTGGTAACGGCCGACAGGCCCACTGGCGACAGACACAGCTCACCGGTGGTGTGCAGCATATAGGCAAACACTAACCAGATTGCGGCAACGCGCCCCGATTCATCCGGCATGGAAGCACCGACCACAAGCGCACCAAAGCCAAGGCCGGCCTGTGCAATGCCCAGCGCGAACTTCACCGATGTTGAGGGCTCAAGCCCGGCACGTGCCAGGCGCATCCACAACCACGCAAACAGCGGGGCCAGGGTAAAGATGAACAGCGCATTCAGTGACCCGAACTGCGCGGCAGTAAGCTCCATGCCGAGTAGACTTCTATCCACCACACGGTCCGCAAAAAGGGTCATGGACGCCGCGCTTTGCTCGAACAGCGCCCAGAAAACCACCGTGGACATCGTCAAAACGATCAGCACAAACATACGTTCTCGCTCGACCTTGTTGCAGCGCTGGGTGAGAAACCAACCCAGTCCCGCCAGCACCGTCAGGGCGAGGATATTTAAAGTTGCTTCTACCACGGCGTGGTACTGCAGCATTTGCCAAACTGCCGCGACCGAACCGATAGCCAGCACATAGATCGTCCACTCTTTATTAATCGGTCCCAATCCGCGTGTCTTCAATACGTCGGGGTCGTGGGGTTCGGCGTGGCCCAGCAAATACTTCTGGCCAAGAGTAAAGGTTATCAGGCCGATCACCATGCCCACGCCAGCAGCCCCAAAGCCGTAGGCCCAGCCCAGGGTCTCACCCAGGTAGCCGCATAACAGCGCGGCGCTAAACGCACCGATGTTGATGCCCATATAGAAAATCGTGAACCCCGAGTCGCGGCGAGGGTCACCTTCTTCATAGAGCTGGCCGACGATGGTCGATATATTGGGTTTAAGAAAACCCACGCCGATAACGATTAACGCTAAGGATAAGTAAAATATCTGTAGGGCGCCGTCATCACGCACAACGACACCGTTGACCAGCTGTGCCTGGTCGCCCTCAATAGCCATACCCAGATGGCCCAGCACCAGCATGATCCCGCCGAAGATCACCGCCTTGCGCATGCCCAGGTAGCGATCAGCGATCAGGCCGCCTATCACCGGCATCGCATAGACGAGAGCCGCATAGCTTCCCAATACGTCCAGGCCCATGCTGTCACTGAACAGGTGGTACTTGGTCAGGTACAGAAGCAACAGGTACTTCATGCCGTAAAACGAGAAGCGCTCCCACATCTCTGTGGCAAAACAGATATAGAGGCCCCGGGGGTGACCCAGCAGGTCCGGGTACACCGCGGCCCCCGCATTCGTAGAGTCAGCTGACGTGGTCGTGGAAGCGGCGGAGGCAGCAGGCTGGTCGGACATTTAAATGGACTTGGTTGTTTGGGAATCGCGCATTATAGACTGATTTGGCGCTTGCACCGTCGTATGCCAGCTTTGTTAGACTGCTTACAGACTTGTTGCCGAGAGAGTTCGATGCTTTTTCCCATCCTGCGTTTATCGATTGTGTGCTTATGTGCTGCATTGCTTGCCTGTGAGAGGTAGGAAAGAGCAGCAAGTTACCGGTCAATCTGTAGCTCCCGCGCCCCTGGCATTGGACATTTTGCGTGAGTCCGTTGAAGCCGACCTTCACAAACATATAGCCGTACTGGCTTCGGACGCCTTTGGTGGGCGCGCACCTGCCACGGAAGGTGAAGAACTCACCGTGGCCTACCTGATAGATGCGTTTAAGTCTCTGGGCCTGGAGCCCGGTAATGGTGATAGTTGGGTGCAGCCTGTGCCGATCACCTCGGTGGAGACAGATCCCGGCGTGGTTATGGCCATTCGAGGCAGTGATTACAGCCGTGATCTGGCCTACGCCACAGAAATGATGGTGGGAACACAGCAGCAGCTGGAGACGGTGGCGGTAAAGGATGCCGAGATGGTCTTCGTGGGTTACGGCATCAACGCACCAGAGCGGGGTTGGAATGACTATGCCGATTTGGACGTGCGCGGCAAAACGGTTGTGATGCTGATTAACGACCCCGGTTTCGCTACGCAAGACCCTGCACTATTCAACGGCAACGCGATGACGTACTACGGCCGCTGGGTTTACAAGTATGAGGAGGCGGCACGCCAGGGCGCTGCCGCCGCACTGATCGTGCACCAGACAGCGCCTGCGTCCTACCCCTGGGGCGTGGTCCGGGGCAGTTGGCGGGGTCCTCAGATAGGACTGACTGCGGACGACCAAAACAGAACTAAGGTCAAGGCTGAATCCTGGATCACCGAATCGGTAGCCAGGGAGCTCTTCGCCGCCGCCGGCAAAGACTTTGAAGCACTTGCTGACGCAGCCACCCAGCCGGGTTTTAAAGCGGTGCCGCTGGGCGATCTTAGGATGTCGGTCACACTCAACAATAGCCTGGAGAGCGCAATGAGTAATAACGTGCTGGCACGACTGCCCGGCACGCGTTACCCGGAGGAGCATATTGTCTACAGCGCGCACTGGGACCATCTGGGCGTGCGAGACGCCACCGGTAGCGACGATAAAGTGTTTAACGGGGCCAGCGACAACGCCTCAGGCACCGCCGCCTTGATATCGCTGGCGCGTCTGCACAAAGCGGCAGGCGCCATGGAGCGTTCGGTGCTGTTCCTCGCGGTGACGGCGGAGGAGTCTGGCCTACTGGGTTCGCAATGGTATGCGGAGAACCCGACGCTGCCCCTGGAAACCACGGTGGCCAACCTGAACATGGATAATCTCTACAAGAACGTTGATGGCCGCACCCGGGATATCGCTGTTGTCGGCTTCGGCAACAGCGAGTTGGAGGACTATTTACAGGTCGCAGCGAAAGTTCAGGATCGCGTGATCACGCAGGAGCCTACGCCTGAAAAAGGCTATTACTATCGCTCAGACCACATCAATTTCGCGCGCCACGGCGTGCCCGCGCTGTACCTGACCCGAGCGGTCGATAGCCGTGAGCACGGTGCTGCATGGGGTAAAGCGCGGCAAGACGCATACACGGAGCAGGATTACCATAAGCCGTCTGACGAATACGATCCGAACTGGGACCTTAGCGGCAGTGCAGAAGATGTACTGTTGCTATTCGGTATTGCCGAACAGCTGGGTGACAGCCGTTCGTGGCCAAACTGGCGCGAAGGCACCGAATTTAAAGCCTTGCGAGACGCCAGTGCAGCCTCACGTGCGGAATGACGGCATTTAGCGGGCGGTCGAGATAGGTACCAACTCTGGTGCCAACTCAGGTAATTCCTCTGGCAACAATTTTGGCAACCGCTATAGCAGCGCGCGTGTCAGTTAGCCGTTGTATGAGAGCGGCCGCCGAGACATAATCCCGCGTCATGACAAACTATCTGACAGCGGCTGGAAAGGTCGTATTAACAGCCTTGCTGGCGGCGTCCGTATTAAGCGGCTGCGGCGAGGGTGCCTGGAATAACCCCAACGCCCCCGAAACCGGTGACGAATCGATTTATTATTCGGTCATCTACGCGCACCCGCCCAAGCATCTCGATCCTGCGCTGTCCTATGCCTCGGACGAGAGCCTGTTTCTACAACAGATTTATAACCCCCCGCTGGGCTATCACTTTCTCAAGCGTCCCTACGAGTTGATACCGGCCGGCCTGGCGTCACTGCCTGAGCTTGAATTTCTTGGACCTGACAAAAAAGAGGTGTTGCCCAAAGGCGATCCGAACATCACCTATACGCGCTATACGCTGACCCTGCGCCAGGATCAGGAATTTCAGCCGCACCCGGCATTTGCGACCGACGACGAGGGCCGTCAGCTGTATCTTTTTGACAGCGAGGATGCCGCCGAGGATTACGCGACGGTGATGGATTTCCCAGAGCGCGCATCGCGAACGGTGCTCTCGGATGACTATATCTACGGCATCAAACGTCTTGGCGACCCCAAGCTGGGCTCGCCCATGCTGGGCTTTATGGGCTCTCGCATTGTCGGCCTGCGTGATTTCTCCAATCGCCTGACGGACCTGAACAGAGAAGGTTGGTTAGACCTCTCTGAGCATCCGGTAGAAGGACTTGAGCGCATCGATGACTTTCGATTCTCGATCGTCATCAATGGCATATACCCCCAGTTCAAGTATTGGATGGCGATGCCGTTCTTCTCGCCGGTGGCGCGTGAGGTGGATCGTTTCTATCACAATCCAGGCTTCAAAGAGAAAAACATGACGCTGGATTGGTGGCCCGTTGGCAGCGGGCCTTTCATGATGGTCAAGAATGACCCCAACAGCGAGATCGTCCTGGAGCGCAATCCCAACTATTTTGATGATTACTACCCCACTGAAGGTGCGCCGGGTGATCTGGAAAAAGGTGAGTTGGCCGATGCCGGGAAGAAACTGCCATTTATCGATCGAGCACACTTCCGTTTAGAACGGGAGGTGCTGCCTCTCTGGACCAAGTTCCTTCAGGGATACTACGATCGTTCCGGCGAGGTGCACGCCAATACCTCAGGGTATTTCGACCAGGCTTTTGTTGTTGGCCCTGAGGGGCTGTCGCTCTCCGATGAATTGCGCTCACATAACCTGACCATCTCCCAGGATGTGAAACCCAGCCTGTACTACTACGGCTTTAATATGCGCGACCCCGTTGTCGGCGGCTACACAGAAGAGCGTCGCAAGCTGCGACGGGCACTATCATTGGCCTTCGACATCGAGGAATACGGCAACATTTTCTACAAGGGCAATATCATCGCCGCGCAAAGTCCTATTCCGCCCGGCATTCCGGGAGCCAAGAAGGGCGAAGCAGGGATCAACCCTTATCTGTACGACTGGGAGGACGGTGCGCCGCAACGCAAGTCCATCGATCATGCGCGCCAGTTGATGACCGAAGCGGGGTATCCCAATGGACGTAATGCTGAGACCGGCGAGCCCCTGCGAATCTATATTGACGTGCAGTCACAGGCGGTCAGCAATACGTCCATGCGCTGGATGAGTCGTCAACTCGGTAGGTTGGGTGTGCAGGTTGAATTCCGGCCCGCAGATTGGAACCGGACGCGAGAAAAGTACCTCACTGGAAACACCCAGATATATTCCCACGGCTGGTTGGCGGACTATCCCGATCCAGAGAATTTTCTGTTCTTGATGTACGGTCCCGAGAGCCCGCTGGTGTGTAACTGCGACGGTGCCAATAACTCCAATTACGAGAATCCGGAGTTCGACGAAAAGTTTGAGCGCATGCGCGTGTTGGACCCCGGTCCCGAACGCGATGCACTGGTGGCAGATCTGGTAGAGCTTTGGCGACGGGATACAGTGTGGCTACATGCCTTCCACCCGCTGGAGTACTACCTCAACAATGAGTGGGTGTTTAACACCAAGCGACACGGCATCACCAAAGGCACCTTGAAGTACATCCGGCTGGATACAGAGAAACGTGCTGTGCGCCAGTCCGCGTGGAACGAGCCGGTGACCTGGCCATTGATGGCGGCGGCTACAGGAGTGGCCGCGTTAATCCTGCCAGGCGTCGTGGCCTACCGTCGCCGTCAACGCGCCAGGATCAAGGACTAACGCAATGCTCGCTTACGTCATTCGGCGCCTTTTTTACGCGATACCCATATTGATTGGCATTAACCTGCTGACCTTTACGCTGTTCTTTGTGGTCAACAGCCCCGACGACATGGCGCGTAGCCAGCTCGGAGAGAAGTACGTTACCCAGACGGCTATCGATAACTGGAAAGCGGAGAACGGTTACGACAAGCCGCTGTTTGCCAATGCCGAGCAGCCTTTCCCTGGCAGTATTACCGACACCATTTTCTTTACCAAGTCGGTGCGTTTGTTCGCCTTCGATTTTGGGCGATCGGAGAGCGGTCGCGATATTACCGCCGATGTCAGTCAGCGCATGTGGCCTAGTCTGGCGCTGGCGCTGCCCACCTTTGTGATCGGCATCTGGGTAAATATCTGTGTTGCACTGATGGTGGTGATGTTCCACGCCACCAAGCTGGATCGGTGGGCGGTGTTTGTGTTTGTTGTGCTGATGTCGATTTCCTACTTGTTCTACATTATTGGCGGTCAGTATCTGGTGGCGAAGCTTTGGCGATTGGTACCTATATCTGGATACACCGCGGACTCGCAGTTCTGGAAGTTTTTGATTTTACCGGTGACCGTGGGCGTAATAGCTGGCATCGGGCAGGGCGCCCGCTGGTATCGCACGCTGTTTTTGGAGGAGGCGGGCCAGGATTATGTGCGCACCGCACGAGCGAAAGGCTGTAGCGAAATCGCCATTTTGTTCAAGCATATCCTGCCCAACGCTCTGATCCCCATCCTGACCGGCGTTGTGGTGCTGATTCCAACCCTGTTCATGGGTAGCCTGGTAATGGAGTCGTTCTTCGGTATCCCCGGGCTGGGTAATTACATGCTGGAGGCCATTCGTTCGCAGGACTTTGCCATCGTGCGCTCTATGGTCTTTATCGGTTCCATCCTATACATCCTTGGTCTGCTGCTGACCGACATTTCCTACACCGTCGCTGATCCTCGCGTTCGGCTTAACTAAAGGCATTTCTTACCGCTCATGAAATACGTACTGCCGTGGTCTGATGCCTTGATCTTCCTGCTGGTTGTGGCGCTGATTGCGTTTTTTTACAACCTGCGCAAAGACCCTCGTACCCGCGAGCGTTGGGCGAAGGTGTTTGGCTCCAGGCTCGGTATGGTGAGTTTTGTGGTGATCATGAGCTATGTGCTGGTGGCCTTGGCAGACTCAATCCACTTTCGTATGGGACTCGAGCCAGAGCCCGGGCAGGATGCCGGCACCGTGTACTACGATAACGACGTCATCAGCCTGCTGGATGTAGGATTGGGCAACGTCGACAAAGCCCATGAGCGGACTTACTCGGCGCCGTTCGCCCTGGTGTCCTTTGAAAAACAGAACCTGCAGGATGCCGACGGTAACGATTATCGAGGCTTTCCACCCCTAAAACATGCTGGGCAACATCTGGATAGTCCCGATGACCAGTTGGGCGATGTACTTTGGAACAGCTTCCTGGGGCTGTTACGGGGTCTTTTGATTGCTGCCCTGGTGATACTCCCGCAGTGGCTGTTGCTGCGCGGTAGCAGCCTGCCGTGGGGGGCCGCCTGGAGCACACAGGCTGCGATCATCTGCGTCGCAAGCGTGCTACTGAAATTAAATTCGCTGTATCACGTATTGGGTACTGACCTGGGCGGTAGCGACGTGCTGTTTCAGAGCATCAAGGGCATTCGCACCGGCGTACTGCTGGGTACCCTGGCGACGCTGGTAATGCTCCCCATTGCGGTAACGCTGGGCGTTGTCGCCGGCTACTTCAAGGGCTGGACTGATGACGTGGTGCAGTACCTTTACACGACGCTCAGCTCGATACCCGGCATTCTATTGATCGCCGCGTCGGTGCTGCTCTTCCAGGTCTACATCGACCTGAACCCGGATTATTTTGAAGTGGGTCTTGAAAAGGCCGATGCAAAATTTGTGGCTCTGTGTTTCATTCTGGGTGTGACGAGCTGGTCGACCCTGTGCCGCTTAATTCGAGCTGAAACTTTAAAGATCAGCCAGCTTGAGTACGTGCAGGCCGCGATCGCCTTTGGTGTAAGTAATAGCCGCATTATCTTTCGCCACATACTGCCCAATGTCGTACACATTATTTTGATCACCTTCGTGCTGGAATTTAGTGCCCTGGTGCTGGCTGAGGCTGTGCTCAGCTATATCGGTGTCGGCATCGACCCTGCTATGTCGAGCTGGGGCAATATGATTAACGGCGCGCGCACCGAGCTGTCGCGCACGCCTACCGTATGGTGGACGCTGGTGGGGGCATTTTTCTTTATGTTCTTGCTGGTGCTGTCTGCCAATCTGTTCTCCGACCTGGTACGCGATGCGTTCGATCCGCGCACCAGCATGGGTAAGGAGGACAAATGAGCGCAGATAAAGAGTGCCGTTTGCAGGTTGAGAACCTGGAGGTCTGCCTAACCGGGAGTGGCGCGCCCATTCTCAAAGGCGTTAGCTTTGAGGTTCAGGCCGGCGAAATCTATGCGCTGGTGGGCGAGTCCGGGTCAGGTAAATCAGTGACGTCTCTCGGGGTGATGCGGTTGCTGCCGGAAGCACTGGAAATCACCGGCGGTAGCGTCCACATGCCCGGTACCGATATGTTCGCGTTGACCGAGAAGGAAATGCAGGCCGTGCGTGGTCGGCGCGTGGCGATGATTTTCCAGAATGCCCTGACCTCACTTAATCCAGTGCAAAAAGTTGGCAAACAGGTATCGGAAACCCTGCAATTACATCGGGCGCTTAACCAGACTGAACTTCGAGAACGGGTAATCAGTCTGTTTAAAGAAGTCGGGCTGCCCAACCCTGAAGAGCGCTACGATTTTTATCCCCATCAGCTTTCCGGTGGCCAGCAGCAGCGCGTAATGATCGCCATGGCGCTGGCCTGCGAACCTGATGTTTTGATCGCCGATGAGCCGACCACAGCACTGGACGTTACCATTCAGGAACAGGTGCTGAAGCTCATTCGCGAACTTGCCAAGAGTCGCGATCTGGCGGTGCTGCTGATTACTCACGATATGGGCGTCGTGAAGAACACGGCGGACCACGTGGCGGTGATGTACCAGGGAGAGATTATTGAGCGCAATACTGTAGAGCATTTCTTCCGCGATCCGCAGGAGGAATACAGTCAGCGGTTAATTAATAGCTTGCCGGATCTGACCCACTACCTCACTGCGCCGGTCAATGCGCCTTTGCTGACGGTTGAGGATGTCGAAGTGCATTTCCCCATCAAGCGCGGCGTACTGCAGCGGACCGTAGACCACACCCGTGCCGTCGACGGTATTTCGCTGGAAATTGGCAAGGCCGAGACCTATGCCTTGGTTGGTGAGAGTGGCTGCGGCAAATCCACCCTGGGACGGGCGATCCTCAATTTGGAACCGGCGACGGCCGGCTGCATTCGCTTTGACGGCGATCAGATTAATGGCCTGTCCAAGCATGCCATGCTGCCCTACCGTAAGCGCATGCAGGTGATTTTCCAGAATCCGTATTCTTCCATGAACCCGCGCATGAGCGTCGGTCGAATTATTGAAGAAGGTATGGAAAGCCTCGGACTGGGTCTGACGGCGGCCGAGCGTCAGCAGCGGGTAACTGAATTATTAGAGCGTGTACGATTGGAGCCCAACATGGCCAGTCGCTACCCTCACGAGTTCTCGGGGGGGCAGTTGCAGCGCATCGCAATTGCGCGCGCACTGGCGGTCGAGCCCGAGCTGATCATCTGTGACGAACCTACCAGCGCGTTGGACGTCAGTATTCGCGCCGGCGTGCTGGAACTCTTGCAAGAACTTCAGCGGGAATTCCGTATGTCGTATCTGTTTATCACCCACGACCTGTCAATCATCCCAGCGCTTGCTCACCAGGTTGGCGTCATGCGCGGCGGCAAGCTGGTAGAGCAGGGCACCGCCGAGGCGATTCTGACCCGGCCCCAGCACGAATACACGCAATCCTTGTTGGCTTCTATGCCACGCATTGACTAGCAAAAGAGCCCGAGCATGAATGGAGCCGAAAGCCTGATTCAGACCCTGGTCGAAAGCGGCGTAGAGCTGTGCTTCACCAATCCCGGGACCTCGGAGATGCATTTTGTAGCAGCGCTGGATGAAGTTGAGGGCATGCGCTGCGTGCTATGCCTGTTTGAGGGTGTGGTAAGCGGGGCCGCGGATGGCTACGCGCGGATGGCTCGCAAGCCTGCATCAACGCTGCTGCATCTCGGGCCCGGCCTGGGCAACGCATTGGCCAACATCCACAACGCCAGGAAAGGCAATGTGCCGATGGTCAACATCGTCGGCGATCATGCCAGCTATCACCTTGAGTACGACGCGCCGCTGACCTCCGATATAGAAGGAATCGCCTGGCCCGTTTCACATTGGGTGCATACCTCTGCGTCCTCCGAGGCCATCGCCGAAGATGCCGCGCAGGCGGTCTTGCAGGCCGGCAAAAATAAAATTGCCACGCTGGTGCTGCCCGCGGATGTGTCCTGGGGCGATAACCCCAGGGGGGCGGCCGATCCTGCCGCGGTTGAGCCGCCTAACACTGTTAGCTGGGATCACATATCGGCCGCTGCAGCGCATTTGAACAGCGGCGCCAGGGCCATGATTATGATTGGCGGCGTTGAGATGAGCGAGACCAGCGCCGCGCTGCTCAACCGTATTGGTCAGGCCACTGGCGCCCGGGTTAGCACCGATACCTTTCCGCCTCGTGTAGCCAGAGGCGCGGGACGCGCCAAGGTCGAGCGACTGCCTTATCTGGCGGAGTTGGCGATAGACCATATCAAAGACATAGAGCAGCTGATTCTGGTTGGCTGTAGCGCCCCGGTGTCGTTTTTTGCCTACCCCGACGTGCCCAGCGTGATTGCCGCTCCCGGCTGTGAATCCTTTCAACTGGCCCGCTCTGGTGACGATATAGAGCGCTGTCTTGAAGATCTGCTGGTGGCTGTGGGCGGCGAGTCGGTCGAGGCAGAGTGTCATGAGTTGGCCTTGCCGGAGCTGCTGAGCGGGGACCTTGATGTGAATACAGTGGGTGCCGCCTTTGCCCACTACCTGCCTGAGCAGGCCATCGTGGTTGACGAGGGTATTACCTCGGGTATCTATTGTGTTGGCTACTCAGAAACTGCTAGAGCTCACGATTGGCTTAGCCAGACCGGCGGTAGCATCGGCTGGGGTCTACCGAATGCGGTGGGGGCTGCGCTAGCGTGCCCGGATCGCAAGGTGGTCTGTCTCGAGGGCGATGGCTCTGCGATGTATACGATCTCGGCGCTTTGGACGATGGCACGCGAGAATCTGGATATCACCGTGGTGATCTTCAACAACCGCAAGTACTCTATTCTCGAACTGGAATTTGCCCGCACCGGCGCGCGCGGCGGTCAACCCGGTCCCAAGGCAGCCAGCATGTTGGACGTCAGTAAGCCCGACATGAACTTTGCTTCTATGGCCGAGGGCATGGGCGTGAAGGGTATCCGTGTCACTACAGCCGATGACTTCAATCGCGCTTTTGCCGACGCGATGTCCCAGCATGGGCCTGTTCTCATTGATGCAGTAGTGCCCACAGCGTTCTCTTAAGACGCAAGAGGGTCACTCAAAGGGGAAAGCCGTTTGACTGAAAGTCTGTTAAGCCAGGGTTTGGAGCTCATGTTCTATGGCATGGGCTCGGTACTGCTGTTTCTAACGCTGCTGGTCTTCGTCACCAGAGCGATGTCAGCGCTTGTGCAGCGGTTTGCACCTGAAACGCCCGCTGCAAAGCCCTCAAGTTCCAGCCAAGTCAGTCCTGAGCTACTGGCAGCTATTGGTGCTGCTGTGCACTGTTACCGAAACGAAACCTCACCCTCGTCCAAACCTGTCACCGGGAGTTCCTCTTCATGAGCAAGCTGGGTATCACCGATGTAGTGCTGCGCGATGCGTCGCAGTCCCTGCTCGCTACGCGTGTTCGTCTTGAAGACATGCTGCCCATTGCGCAGAAGCTGGATCAGGTTGGGTTCTGGTCGCTGGAGAGCTGGGGGGGTGCGACTTTTGACGCCTGTATTCGCTACCTGGGAGAGGATCCCTGGGAGCGAATCCGGGAGCTCAAGAAAGCCATGCCGAATACGCAGCAGCAGATGCTGTTTCGCGGGCAAAACATTTTGGGTTATCGCCATTACGCCGATGACGTGGTCGCCAAGTTCGTAGAACGCGCGGCCATCAATGGCGTCGACGTTTTCCGTGTGTTTGACGCGATGAACGATATGCGCAACATCGAATCGGCACTGCGCGCGGTTAAAGAGGTCAAAAAGCATGCCCAGGGCACGATTGCCTATACCCTGAGTCCGGTGCACACAGTTGACGCCTGGGTAGATCAAGGTAAGCGTATCGAGGATATGGGCGCGGATTCTATTGCCATTAAGGACATGGCCGGTTTGCTGACGCCATATGTCGGCTATGAACTGGTTAGTCGTTTAAAAAAAGCCTGCAGCATTCCTATCCACATGCAGTGTCACGCCACCACGGGTCTGTCTACGGCAACCTACCTGAAGTGCATCGAAGCCGGTATCGATAACGTGGACACCTCCATTTCGTCGATGTCGATGACCTACGGCCATTCTCCAACGGAAACACTGGTGGCGATTTTACAGGGCACCGAGCGTGATACCGGTCTCGATATGAATCTGCTGGAGGAGATCGCAAACTACTTCCGGACGGTTCGTAAAAAGTATGCAAAGTTTGAGGGCTCACTGCGCGGCGTGGACTCGCGTATTCTGGTTGCACAAGTCCCCGGTGGCATGCTCACCAATATGGAGAACCAGCTGCGCGAGCAGGGCGCTGAGGACCGCCTGGATGAAGTGCTGGAGGAAATTCCCCGGGTCAGGAAAGACCTGGGCTACATCCCGCTGGTAACGCCGACGTCACAGATAGTGGGTACGCAGGCGGTAATCAATGTGCTTACCGGGGAGCGCTTTAAGTCGATCTCGCGGGAAACCGCGGGAGTTTTGAAAGGTGAATATGGCGCGACACCGGCGCCAGTGAATACAGAGCTTCAGGCTCGAGTTCTAGAGGGTAAAAACCCGATCAGCTGCCGTCCGGCGGATCTTTTGGATGACGAGCTGGACGTTCTGAGTGAAGAGCTGACTGCTCTGGCGGATGAGAAATCCATCACTCTGGCAGCCGGCGAGCAGCGCATCGACGACGTGCTGACCTATGCATTGTTTCCGCAAATAGGGCTGCGCTTTCTAGAGAATCGGGGCGACCCAGACGCGTTTGAACCTGCGCCTGGCGCGCAACCCCCCGCAGCACCTGATACTGACACTGAGAAGAAGACCGGAGAAGGTGCTCACTCAGAACCGAGCACTTCGGTTCAACAGGGAGCTGCCACCTATGCAGTGAAGGTCGACGGACAGACCTACACAGTTGAAGTCAGTGAGGCCGGTCATGTGGAGTCGGTCGCCGCCGCTGCGCCCGAGGAGGCAACGACGCCGGACGCCGTCGCCGCAACTGACGTCCCTGCACCTCTGGCCGGCAACATTTTCAGGGTTTGTGTAAAGCCAGGTGATCGCGTCAACGAAGGTGACGTCATCGTTATTCTGGAGGCCATGAAAATGGAAACGGAAGTACGCGCGCCCGGTCCGGGTACCGTTGCCACAGTGCATGTAGCTGAGGGTGATCGAGTTGTCGTAGGCGATAGTCTGCTGGATCTGGCATAGGTCAGGTCTCATGGAGCACATCGCAAGTCTTTGGGCTGCCTCTGGCCTCGCCCAACTCAGCGTCGGACAGGTCGCGATGATTTTGATCGGTCTATTGCTGCTATATCTGGCGATTGTTCGAAATTTTGAGCCGCTTTTGCTGGTCCCGATTGGCTTTGGCGGCGTGCTTGCCAACATTCCCGGTGCCGGTTTGGCGTTGCCCGCGATAGAGCGCGCGCTGCTGTTTAGTGACGCTGAGTTGGTCGCCGAGATAAGCGCTTTGCTGGCGGTAGTCAGCGTCGGCGCGCAGTCTCTGTCCTCTGCCGACCTGCTAGCTCTATACCAGCAAGCGCCACCTTTGCAGGCGGCATCCGTTGATGCGCTGGTCGCCGCAGCGGGCTACGCGGATGGCATGCTGTACAGTTTCTACAGCGTTGCTATCGCCAGCGGTATCGCTCCCCTGATTATTTTTATGGGCGTGGGGGCCATGACCGACTTTGGTCCTTTGTTGGCCAATCCGCGCACGCTGCTGTTAGGCGCGGCGGCGCAGTTTGGGATTTTTACGACGGTTATGGGGGCCGTGCTGATGTCCCAGTGGGGCTGGATGGATTTCAGTCTGGCCGACGCGGCAGCCATTGGTATTATCGGCGGCGCGGATGGCCCAACCGCAATCTACGTTTCCAGTATTCTGGCGCCCGAATTACTGGGCGCGATCGCAGTTGCTGCCTATTCCTACATGGCGCTGGTGCCGTTAATTCAGCCTCCCATTATGCGCGCGCTGACCACCGAGGCTGAACGGTGTATTGAAATGACGCAACTGCGGCCAGTGGCGCGTACTGAGAAAATCCTGTTCCCCTTGCTGCTGTTATTGCTGGTCGCTCTGCTGTTGCCGTCGGCTGCACCTCTGCTGGGTATGTTCTGTTTCGGTAACTTGATGCACGAATGCGGAGTGGTAGATCGGCTTAGCGATACGGCGCGCAATGCACTGATCAATATCACAACGATTTTCCTGGGATTGTCGGTAGGCTCAAAGCTGGTTGCTGATAAGTTTCTCGATATCAGCACGCTAGGGATACTGGGCCTGGGTATTGTTGCCTTTGCCATTGGCACCGCTTCAGGCGTACTGATGGCAAGGCTGATGAACAAGCTGAGCACGGTGCCCATCAACCCCTTAATCGGTGCGGCAGGAGTGTCGGCGGTGCCGATGGCCGCGAGGGTGGCGAACCGGGTAGGATTGAAAGCCAATCCAAAAAACTATCTGCTGATGCACGCAATGGGCCCGAACGTGGCGGGCGTGATCGGCTCCGCGGTCGCAGCAGGGGTTATGATTGCTCTGGTAAATTGAGACAAAGCTGAGATGACACATAAGCGCACTGAAACAAAAGTGGGCTGACGCACTTAATGCGGCTTTTAACGCGGTGCAGGCGCACCGGACAGGACATTAGATGACACAGCGAATCATTGTCGGGATTACCGGCGCCTCGGGCGTGATATACGGCATACGTGCCCTGGAGGCGCTCCAGGAACAGGCAGGTGTCGAGTCGCATCTGATCCTCTCGGCCTCGGCGGAAACCAATATTGCCATTGAGACCTCCTACAGCATCGACGCCGTGAAGGCGCTGGCCGATGTGGTGCACAGCGATAATAATCTCGCCGCTTCTATTGCCAGCGGTTCAGTAAAGACTGCCGGCATGATGATTATGCCCTGCAGCATTAAAACGCTGTCCGGTGTCGCTAACGCCTACGCTGACAGCTTGATGGTGCGCGCGGCGGATGTCGTTCTCAAGGAAGCGCGCAAGCTGGTTTTAGTGGTGCGCGAAACACCCTTACATCTCGGCCATCTCAAGCTACAGGTGCAGGCAGCAGAGGCCGGCGCCATGATTTTGCCGCCGGTGCCAGCGTTCTATCATGAGCCCGAATCAATCGACGACATCATCAATCACACCGTGGGCCGTGTCTTCGACCAGTTCGACCTGGAGCACGACCTGTACCGGCGCTGGGCGACACCACGCAACAAAGGCTAAGTCCCGCGACAATCGCTGCACGACAAGGTGAGCAGACCATTCAAAAGGGCCATGTCAGGAATCGATGCATAGCGTAGATGAACAGGTGTTAGCGCGCTTGAATAGCTGGCTGTCAGAAGATCAGTCGGGCTGGTTGTGTACTATCGTTAAAACGCTGGGGTCTTCACCCCGACCGGTAGGGTCGCTGTTCGCCTGCAATACCTCGGGCGAAACCGCAGGATCGCTATCGGGTGGCTGCGTGGAGGACGATCTTGTCGAGCGTTTGTTGGCAGGAGCGATAGAGCAGACGGAAATCGTTGAATATGGTGTGAGCGCGGAAGAAAACGAGCGTCTTGGCCTACCCTGTGGTGGCCGCCTTGAAGTGTTAGTTGAACCCTGCACCGCATCCAGCATGCCGCACCTGAACAGCTTGCTTGCCGCCGTGAGCGCGCGCGAATACGTCACCCGCTGTGTTGCCTTGAGCGATGGCAGCGTCAGTTTACATTCGGCAAGCGATTTTCAGCCGCTCGCGGTCGACACCGATGAGGTGCGACATACGTTGGGCCCGCGCTTCAGGTTGCTGCTGATCGGCGCGGGTGCGCTGTCTGAAACACTTTCCCAGTTGGCGTCAGCAATGGACTATCAGGTCCTGGTAAACGATCCGCGCGAAGACGCGCTGGCGCGCTGGCAGGGCGTTGCTGTAGAGCGTATTGGCAGCATGCCCGACGACGCGGTGCGGCGCTATATGGATGATTCGCAGTGTATCGTGCTGACCTTAACCCACGATCCGCGTATTGACGATATGGCGCTTATGCAGGCTCTGGAGCAGGACCTGTTTTATGTTGGTGCGCTGGGGTCCGTGCGCACGACGCAACAGCGCCTGCTGAGGCTGCGGGAACTGGGGCTTAGCGAGGAGCAGCTCGCGCGCCTGCACGCACCGGTTGGACTGCCTATCGGCAGCAAAACCCCCATGGAAATTGCGATCGCGATACTGGCTGAGTTAACGCAGCTGCGCCGGCGGCCGTGAATAACGGCGTTCTGGTATTGGCGGCCGGTGTTTCGCGTCGCTTTGGCAGTGATAAGCGCCGCTATCTGCTGGACGGCAAACCGCTGCTGGTGCACTGCCTGGATGCAATCGCAGCGGCAGGCTTACCGCCACGGGTTTGTATAGGTCCAGACGACGGCGATCTGGTTATCAGCCTGGGTGCAACGGGCGTGCAGTTTATTGAATGCGATCAGGCGCGCCGCGGTATGGGGGCAACTCTGGCGCAGGGTGTCGCCCGCTGCGATGACTGGGATGGCGTACTGGTGGCACTCGGCGACATGCCCTGGGTGTTGCCGGAAACATTTCGAACCGTTTCCCAAAGTCTTTTGCCAGGGCAGATTGTACAGCCGGTGTATGAGAACAGGCCGGGGCAGCCAGTTGCCTTCAGTGCTGCATTCTTCGACAAGCTTCGCG
This sequence comes from Cellvibrionales bacterium, assembly GCA_043585095.1. Taxonomy (GTDB): domain Bacteria; phylum Pseudomonadota; class Gammaproteobacteria; order Pseudomonadales; family Halieaceae; genus JANQIO01. The sequence continues at coordinate 2,042,378 of CP121321.1, read as the reverse complement.
GCCTGGATGGTGATATTGGCGGCCGAGAGCTACTCCGAGAGCATGAAAACCAGCTTCTGAAAACGGCCGTTAATGACCCCGGCATTCATCAGGATGTGGATACGCCGCCGATGTCTTGATGTCTGCGTGCGAAGCCAAGGCATACCGGGTTAACATGTCTTAACACTGCCGGGTTTCTTATACTGTTTACCGCTCCTATAATCCCCGCAAAACACCGGATATAACGCCTGTGAACACCGAACGGTTGGCACGTGCCGGCACGCAGCTAGAAGATCTTGTGCAGTCGATGGGCAGTCGGCTGCAGCAACTTTCCGACCCAGCCAGGCTGGCGCGGCTCCGTCAGCTACTGGTGGGCCTGGCGGCCATCTGGATGGTCTTTGCGCTGGTCGAGCTCGTCTGGGCACTGATACCCGCACCTGCACCCGCTGCCATACCCAAGTCTATTCTGAATCCATTGATGCAGTCTGGTCCGCGGGATCAGCGATCAACGATCAATATTGATCAGATGGTCGCACGACGTCTTTTCGGTGCCTCGGGGCCGGCCACGGCGGAAGCCATTGCCGCGGCAGAAGCTGAGGCCCAGCGCACCGCAGAATCCGAAGACAGTGGTGAGCTGGCCGGCATTGAGAACAACGCGCCGGAATCCCGGCTCGCCCTGACGCTAACCGGAGTCGTGGCGTCCAGCGATCAGGATCGTGCTCGCGCCATAATCGAAATCAAGCGGGAGCAGGCTCAATACGCGGTGGGCGACAAGCTGCCCATCAATGGCGTCAAGCTCGCCAAAATTTTGCCCGATCGTGTGGTGATCGACAACAAGGGCAAGTATGAGCTGTTAACGCTGTTCGATCCCAATGCCTTGAACGCGATCAGCCGCAATAAACCCGACCCCGTTAATGCTGCGCGTGTTGTCCCCCAAACGGTAGATAAACGCAGCAACGAGGGGCTCACCGCGATGGCTGCATCTTATCGCAAGCGCCTTTACACCAACCCCCAATCTCTGGCGCAAGTGGTGAACCTTTCCCCCGAACGTGAGGGCACGCAGCTGCTCGGATATCGCTTGCGGCCTGGCCGCGACAGCAAGCAGTTCGCCGCACTGGGTTTCAAGAGTAACGATATCGTCACGGGCGTGAATGGCATAGCGCTGAGCGACCCATCTAAAGCCATGACGCTATATCGCGTCATGAAAACGGCGACAGAGGCCAGCTTCGAGGTTTTGAGAGATGGTCAGCCGATTACCCTGATGGTGGGCCTGGATGCAGACCCCGCAGGGGGCTCTCCTTCCGCCGATTCGGGGTCCAGGTAAAATGCCTTTTGCTGGCGGTGGCGTCACAGGGATGTCACAAAACCGACATAATATGGCGCCCTTGATGTTTACCGTGCCTACCAAGCGAATTTTCTGGAGCAACATGATCACACGGTTTTTTGCCATGGCGCTGGCCTGCTTATGCTTGCTGCCCCTGTCTGCCGGCGCACAGGAGTGGACGGTCAATCTCAAAGAGACCGACATTCAGGAGCTCATCAAGTTTGTCGCTGAAGCGACGGATACCACTATTGTGGTGGACCCCAAGGTAAAGGGTACGGTGAAAGTGGTATCCGCCAAGCCCGTGACCAGCTCCGAGCTCTACGACCTGTTTCTCTCTATTCTCGACGTACACGGCTACACCGCGGTGCGCAGCGGCAGTGTGGTCAGAGTCATTCAGTCTAAAGATGCCAGGTCATCGGCGGTGCCGGTGGAGGGTGAAAACACGCGTTTGTCTGACGAGTACATCACCCAGGTGATTCGCCTTGAGAACATTTCCGCAGCAAAACTGATACCGGTGCTCAGACCTCTGGTGCCCCAGCAGGCCCATATGGCGGCTTATGCGCCGTCAAATGCCATCATCATCAGCGACATAGCGGCCAATATTGATCGCATTCGCAACATTATCCAGAGCATGGATCGCAGCGCCGTGCAGCAGACCCAGATTATCAGTCTGGAGTATGCGGTCGCAGAAGACGTCGTGCGCATGTTGCTGGAGTTGGCCAAAACAGAGGCCAAACAGGCAGGTGGTGCGGACCCGGAAATACTGCTGGTTGCAGATAAACGGACTAACAGCGTGCTGGTTAGCGGTGATGAACTCGAGCGCGCGCGCATGCGCAAGCTCATTGCCTTTCTGGATACCCCTCTGGAGCAGAGCGGTAACGTCAAGGTCATCTATTTGGAATACGCCGACGCGACGGAAATAGCTGAAGTGTTAACGCGCGTGATGCAGAACATCAGCAAGCTCGATCCTGAAGAGCAGAACAATCGCCGCCGCAATGACTCCAGCGCAACCATCGAGGCGGATGAAGGCACCAACGCGCTCATTATCACCGCCGACGCTGATGAAATGCAGTCGGTTGAAGCGGTGATTCAGCGCCTGGATATTCGTCGTGCCCAGGTGTTAGTGGAAGCCATTATTGCAGAGCTGGAAATCATCGACGGTCGCGATCTCGGCGTACAGTGGCTGTTCCGAAACGAAAACGGTGGTTTCGGTAGCAATATCGTTAGTGGCAACAACCGCGCCGGGGCTATTGCGCAGGGTATCTTCGACAGCGGCGGTGGCGATGGAGATGGCGATGGCGATGGGGACGGTGATGGCGACGGTGAATTCAATCGTGAGAGCTTTGTGCAGGCGCTGGCCGGAACGCCGGGCCTGTCGTTGGGCTGGGGCCAGCTCGATGAACAGCTTGATATAGCGGTTATTCTGAGCGCCCTGACCTCGGAAACCAACGCCAATATTCTTTCAACGCCCAGCCTGTTAACGCTGGACAATCAGGAAGCGTTTATCACGGTGGGTAACGAAGTGCCTTTTGTGACGGGCTCGTTTACCAACACGGGTTCTGTCAACCAGCCCAACAATCCCTTTCAAACCATCCAGCGCGAAAATGTTGGTATTACCTTGACGGTGACGCCCCATGTCAATGAGGGCGATCTAGTGCAGCTTGATATTTCGCAGGAGGTATCCAGTCTCACCGGGGGTGGCACGGCGGCGTCTTTGTTGGCGTCGGATATTATTACCAACGAGCGTCGCGTGGAAACCAAGGTGTTGGCGGGTGACGGCCGCACAGTGGTGCTCGGTGGGCTTATTGAGCAGGAGATGCAGGACTCCACCCAGAAAGTCCCATTTCTGGGCGATATACCCTGGTTGGGCAGGTTGTTCAGACAGGATGCAACCAACATGACCCAGTCAAACCTGCTGATCTTCATTAAGCCGAGTATCATCCGAGATGACGAAGCTTTGGAAGGGGCCACGGCGCAGAAATACCGCTATATCCGCGATCAACAACTCAAGCGTGTCGATAAGGGTGTGGGCTACGGCGATGATAGCGGCATACCGCTGCTGCCCGAGTGGGAAGATCAGATCAAGCAGCTTGAAGAGATGCGTGACACAGACTCCGCAGACGCGAGTAGCAGCGCCGGAGGTGAGTGATGGAACTGACCGAGCTAGACAGCCTGGCTGAGGTGCCTGAAGAAGTGGCGCCGGTGCCTTCGGCGCGCCGCGCACTGCCATTTACCTTCGCGACGCAGCACGGCATCCTGCTACAGGACGGCGAGCCGCCTCGGGTGTTCCATCGCGAGGCGCTTACGGTGCCGCAGCTTGCCGAGCTACGCCGGTACATAGGCGGGCCTTTTTCGCTTGAAGTACTGGACGATGCCGCGTTTCAGGCCCAGTTAACGCAGCTATATCAGCGCGATAATAACGAAGCCTCTCAGGTTGCCGAAGACCTCAGCGGTGATATGGATCTATCCAGGCTCGCTGATGAGATTCCCGAAATCGGCGACTTGATGGATGCGGAAGACGACGCGCCCATTATCCGGCTGATCAATGCCATTCTCTCTCAGGCTGTCCGCGAGCAAGCATCGGATGTCCATGTCGAGACTTTTGAGGAACGCCTGTCGATTCGTTTTCGGGTTGACGGCGTGTTATCGGAAGTGCTGTCGCCAAAACGCATGTTGGCGCCGCTATTGGTGTCTCGGCTTAAAGTTATGGCTAAGCTGGATATCGCTGAGAAGCGCGTGCCTCAGGACGGACGCATTACCGTTCGGCTTGCCGGACATGCAGTCGATATACGTATGTCTACTATTCCGTCTGCCCACGGTGAGCGCGTGGTCTTGCGACTGCTGGACAAGCAGGCTGGCCAGCTACAGCTTACACAGCTCAACATGAACGAGCAGGTACTGACTGGCTACCAGCGCGGTTTGCGCAGCGCCCACGGCATCATCCTGGTTACTGGCCCGACAGGCTCCGGTAAAACCACTACGCTGTATGCCGGGCTCAGCCACATCAATGAATCCACCCGTAACATCCTGACCATCGAAGACCCCATCGAGTACATGTTACCCGGGGTGGGGCAGACGCAGGTTAATACCAAGGTGGATATGACGTTCGCCCGCGGGCTGCGCGCTATCTTGCGTCAAGATCCCGACGTGGTCATGGTCGGCGAGATTCGTGATCTTGAAACCGCGGAAATCGCGGTGCAAGCGTCGCTGACAGGACATCTGGTGTTATCGACGCTGCACACTAATACCGCAATTGGCGCGGTCACGCGGCTGCAAGATATGGGTATAGAACCGTTTCTGCTGTCGTCGAGCTTGATTGGCGTGATGGCGCAGCGCCTGGTGCGTTTGCTCTGTAAAGACTGCAAGCAAGAGCATGAGGTGACGCCGGCTGAAGCCGAATGGTTGGGGCTGGCGGCCGACGCCATGGCCAGCATTTATCGTCCGGCAGGCTGTAGTGCGTGCAATCAGACTGGCTATCGAGGGCGCACAGGTATCTATGAGCTGATCGAAATAGACGATGAGCTGCGCGGCATGATCCACGAGGGTGCCAGTGAAATTGATATGACCCGCTGCGCACGTGAACGAGCGCCTGGCATTCTTGGTGACGGCCAGCGACGGGTGTTGGACGGTCAGACCAGCATGGAAGAAGTCATGCGAGTCACCACGGCAGGGTGATGGGTAGATGAACGGTCATGAGGAGTGATTAGTTGACGGCCTACCGTTACCGCGCACTCGATCTCGATGGGAAACTGACCAAGGGCATACTGGAAGGTGACTCGGAGCGTCAGGTGCGTTCGACTTTGCGCGCGCAGCGTCTCAAGCCCGTTGAGGTCAGCGAAGCGAATCGCCGACTTCTGTCAGCTTCCGGTGCGGGCGCCGGCGGCGCCGCTTCAAGATGGTTTGCGCCGCGGGTAAAACCCGCCGAACTGGCGCTGCTTACGCGGCAGCTCGCGACGCTGGTGCAGTCCAGTCTGCCGATCGATGAATGTCTTCAGGCGGTGGCTGAGCAAACCCGCAAGCAACGATTAAAGGGCTTGATGCTGCAGGTGCGCTCTCGTGTCGCTGAAGGTCACTCCCTGGCCTATGCCATGGGCGAGTTTCCCAGTGTGTTCAGCGAAATGTACCGCGCGATGGTTAAAGCCGGCGAGGCGGCCGGATTTCTGGGGCCGGTCCTGGAGCAACTTGCCGACTACAGCGAGCAACGTCAGTACACCCAGCAAAAGCTGCAGATGGCGATGATTTACCCATTTATTCTGCTGGGCGTGGCAGTGACTGTAGTGGTCGCGCTGATGGTTTTTGTGGTGCCGGAGTTGGTCGGCATCTTTGCCCACACCAACGCCGAACTGCCTCTGCTGACGCGATTTTTGATTGCCTCAAGCGAGTATATACGCAGCTGGGGGCTGTGGACGCTGATCGGCTTTGTGCTGCTGATCGTGGGATTCCGAGCAATGCTTCGCAGTGATGCGCGCCGGCAGCAATGGCACAGGCTGCTACTCCGTGTGCCTGGCATTAGTGGCGTTTTGACTACTGTGGATACTGCGCGGTTTGCTTCAACGCTAAGTATTCTGATGGCCAGCGGTGTGCCGCTGCTGGAATCCCTGCGTATTGCCGGCGAAGTGCTGAGCAATCGCGTGCTGCGGGAATCCAGCGCTGAGGTCGCAGAGATGGTGCAGGAAGGTTCCAGCCTGCATCGGGCGCTGCAGCAGAGTAATCGCTTTCCGCCGATGATGGTGCATATGGTGGCAAGTGGTGAGGCCTCTGGCGAGCTCGAAACCATGCTGCAGCGTTCAGCCAGCAACCAGGAGCGCGAATTAGAAATGACGCTGGGCACGATGATGGGTGTGCTGGAGCCGATGATGGTCGTTTTTATGGGCGGGATGGTGCTTGGCATAGTGCTGGCAATCCTGCTGCCTATTTTCCAATTGAACACGATGGTGAGCTAGTGAACCCTATGAAAAATCGAGTACAGGCCGTCAGCGGCTTCAGTCTGGTCGAAATACTGGTGGTGTTGGTCATTCTTGGACTGCTGGTCAGCGTGGTTGCCCCAACGGTGCTCAACCGGGCTGATGAGGCGCGCGTGCAGAAAGTCTATGCGGACTTCGCCAGTATCGAGACGGCGCTTAAGCTTTACCGCCTGGACAATTTTAACTACCCGACTACTGAGCAGGGTCTTGAAGCGCTGGTGGAGGCTAGCAGCCTGGACCCGGTGCCGCGGAACTTTAAAAAGGGCGGCTACCTGGAGCGTATCCCCATGGATCCCTGGGGGCGGCCCTATCTCTACCTAAGCCCGGGTGAAAACGGTGAGTTCGATCTGTATTCCTACGGCGCTGACGGGCTGTCCGGCGGAGAGGATCAGAACGGGGATCTGGGCAACTGGGATGTTGACGAGGAATAAACCGCAGTGTCGATACAGTTACGGGAAAGGGTTTTCCTTACTGGAGCTGTTGTTGGTGCTGGTGGTTATTGGCATGATCGCCGCGCTCGCCAGTCTGTCGGTAAACTCCGGTGGGCGTGACTACGAAATTGACGCGGCGGCCAGGCGTTTCGCCGACATCGCTGAATATGCAATGGCCGAAGCCCAACTTAGCGGCACGGATCTTGGCGTGCTGATTGAGCCCACCGCGGGTGATAGCCTGGCTAACTACAGCTACCAGTGGCTGCAGCGGACCGGAAATATCTGGCAGCCGGCGCCTTTTGATCCCGACGCCTTCGGCGAGCAGGCCCTACCTGCAAATGTCGATGTGGTACTGGAAATCGAAGAGGAGGCACTGCAATTTGAGATTACCCAGAGGGATCTGGCGGCAGAACAGCGTGAGGAAGTCGCCGATCGTGACGGTGCTGCCAGGGACGATGACATTTTGACACCCTCAGCGCAGGTGGTCTTTTACGCCTCGGGTGAAGCCATCCCCGGCGTGATGAGCTGGCTGGATGCTGAAACCGGCGAACTACTCTGGGAGCTCGAGTGGGATTTGCTGGGCCGCATAGAGCTGCGCCGTGCCGGCCTGGTTGATGAGCAGATGCGTGCGTCGAACTAAGTCCAAAGGCTTCACGCTTATTGAGGTGATGGTGGCCCTGATGGTGGTTGCCATTGCACTCCCGGCGCTGTTGAAGACCTTGTATCAGCAAGTTGATGCAACAGCCTACCTCCGAGACAAAACCATGGGTCAGTGGGTGGCAAGCAATCTGCTAGCTGAAGTGCGGATTGAGCAATCGCGTACGAATCAGTTTTTCCGAGGCGAGCGCACGGGCGTAGAGCCCATGGCGGAACGAGATTGGTATTGGTGGATGACCAGCGAGCCGACTCAGCAGAAGGATTTTTACCGTTTGAATATCGCCGTGGCGGCGGAAGAGACCGAGCGGGACAGTCCGGTCTATTCTATAACCGCCTTCGTGCATGCCACTAATGTCAGCGGTGTGGCGAGATGATGCGTGAGGCACATCAAGGCTTCACGCTGATCGAAGTACTCATTGCCATGGCGATAACGGCATTGGTCGCGACTCTGTCCTTTGCCAGCTTGAGCAGTGTGATGAACAGCGTAGAGGGGCTTCGCGATCAGGGCGAGCGCGTAGCGGACCTCAACCGGGCCTGGTCTTTGCTCACTCGTGATATGAACCACTTTGTAGACCGACCCGTGCGCAATGAGTTTGGCGGCCGGGATGCTGCAATGCTGGGCGGTGAAATTCTTGACCAGTCCCTGGCCTTTACGCGCATTGGCTGGCACAACACGACCGGCCGGCTGCGCAGCAACATGGAACGGGTTCGGTATATCGTTGAGGACAATACACTGTATCGCGAGCGCTATCTTGTATTGGACCGCAGCGCTGAGACCGAACCGCAGCGGGTAGCGCTGCTGGAAGGGGTCAGGTCGGTTGAGTTCCGTTTTCTTCCCGCTGATTTCCCTATGCGCGCTGGTGAATTTGAGACCGAGAACTGGCCCGATGCCTGGGCGGCAGGTGCTGCTTCGGCGTCGCCGGGGCCACCCCAGGCCGTAGAGTTGCGTTTGTCTTTGGAGGGGCTGGGTGACGTTAACTGGCTGTACGAGCTGCCGAATGCGTCGATCTGATACTTTTCGGCAGCGACAGCGCGGCGCGGCTTTGATTATCGCGATGCTGGTCTTTGCATTGTCTACCACGTTGGTTGTTGCCATGACCGACGAGTTCACTTTGTTTCTGAAGCGTAGCTCTAACAGTTTTGTGGGTGCCCAGGCGCAGGCCTATCTGCGCGGGGGTGAGGATCTGGCAAAAATGGTGCTGACCCGGGATGCAGAACTCGATCTGGAAAGTGAACGCCCCCGGGACGACCTGTTGGAAATCTGGGCGCAGGAAGTACCCCCCTATGCCCTGGATGAAGGCGGCTTCTTATCTGGCAGCCTGGAGGATTTGTCTGGGCGCATCAATCTGAATGTCTTGAATGCGAAGCCGCCGGAGGGGCAGCAGTTTACCTCTACCCAGGCGCAGTTCATTCGCTTACTGCAATGCTTCGATGAGCTACAAGTCGGAGAGCAGGACGCACGATTAATTTTAGAGGCGCTGCAGGATTGGCTGGATGCAGATCAAGAACCGAGAGATTTTGGCGCCGAGGATGATTTTTACTTCGACCGTGTGCCGTCTTACCGCACCGGCAACCGGCCTATGCAAAGCGTGAGTGAATTGCGCATGGTCGCCTACATGACGCCACCACTTTTTGACGCGGTTGCCCCGTTTCTCACGGTATGGTCCGACGGCACCATCAATGTACAAACGGCGCCGGCAGAGGTGTTACGCACCATTAATGCCGCTAACAATCTGCAGCCGCTTTCAGAAGGAGAGGGGCAAGCGTTAGTGGAACAGCGTCGTGAAGCGGGCTTTGAGTCCGTTGAAGCGATGCTGGCAAGTCCCGTCTACGCGGGTATCGAAATCCCGGCGGACCTGCGTCAACGCCTGGTCGAGAAGAGCGATCACTTTCTGTATCGCGGACAGGTAAACGTTGCTGACCGTCAGGCGACTTTGTACAGTGTGCTGCGCCGTGAGTCGACACAGGTGAAAACGCTGGTACGCGCAAGTGCCAGCCTGTGAACAACGATGTCAAAATTCGCAACACAGGATCTGGTCAATGAAGCGGCGCTGCAGTCAATCAAGAGGTATGTCAGAGCATGCGTGAAGCGTCTGTGATCCGGTTATCGGAACAGGGTCCAGTCTGGTATCCCCCTGGCGCGACAGATAGCCCGCGGGATTTGAACGATCCACTGGAGCGTGAACAGTTGGCTGCTCACCTCGATTCCAGGCGCGCCCAGCTGCTGTTTGCCGTGCCCGGGGGCGACGTAACGCTGCGCGAGGTCAGTATCTCTCAGGCGGAGCGACGCCATGTCGCCAAGTCTCTGCCGTTTCTACTGGAAGACGAGTTTGCCGGAGACGTAGACGGACTGCACTTCGCCTCTCGACAACTTGGCAAGCTGGAACTGGGCGTCGCCGCCTGCTCCCACGATGCGATGGCGGCCTGGTCTGATGCCCTGGCTGACCTGCCTGATACCCCGCAGTGGATTCCCGAGCCTTTGCTTTTGCCGTGGCAGGCAGGGGAGCTATGTCTGGTTGTGGAGTCTGAACAGATCGTGGTGCGCAGCGCAGAAAACGAGGGTTTTGCGGCGGAACGTGAGCTGGCTGCGGCGATGCTGAGCGCACTGCCTGAAGACAGCGCTGAGGCTGTTATTGTCTACGGGCGCGATCAAAACGTCGATACATCACTACTGCCAGCGTGGATGCTACAGCGCATGCAATGGCGTACGGGTGGCTTTGCCGAGGCTCTGATGCTGTCCGACGAGCACCACCAGCCCTTGAATATCCGTACAGGGGACTACGGGCCCAACCTTCCGGTCGCAGAATGGTGGCGGCAGTGGCGTGTCGCAGTTGCAGTTGTCGGCGCGGCCTTTGTGCTGCAAGTGGGCAGCAGCTACGCGAGCTATGCGGCGCTTAAGGAAGAAAACCTCGAGCTACGCAGGCAGATTCAGAACACCTATCGCGATGTGGCACCGCGCGGTGCTGTGGTAGATGCAGAAAAACAGTTGAAGCGTCAACTCGACGAGTTGCGCGGTGGCAAAGAGACGACGCGATTTATCGACATGGTCGATATCATCAGTCAGGTTATTGTGCAGCAGAGCGGGGCGCAGGTGGTCAGTCTGAACTTCTCTGACAAGCTCGGCGACGTCCGTCTCAGTATTGTGGTGCCAGACTTCCGCGCCGTTGAGTCGATACGCGAAGCCCTGGTTGCGGCCGGGCTCACAGCTGTAACTGAAAGCAGTAACGCGTCTGGTTCAGTCGTGCGTGCACGCTTAAAAGTGGGTCGAAGCTGATATGGATGCCATTCGCACCTGGTTTTTTAAATTCAATGCTCGCGAACAGGGCTACCTGCTGGCAGTGGCTATCGTGGTTGCTGTTTATATTTTATACATGGGCGCGGTCAAGCCATTGAACGGGCTGCGTAATGAGATGGTCCTGCGCAATGTGGCGACGCAGGAAGTGTTGTCCAGAGTGCAGGGCATGGCCAGCGAGATCAAAGCGTTGAAGGCCTCCGGTGGGTCTCAGCGCAGTCGCAACATGAATCAGCTCATTACCAGCTCCGCCAATGACGTGGGTATTCGCCCCAGCCGCATCCAGCCCAACTCGCGCGGCGAGACCTCAATACGCTTTGAAAATGTGAGCTTTGCGGACCTGTTGCGCTGGCTGTATCGCATGGAGTACGGCGAGGGGATTGCGGTAGTGGAAGTCTCCGTTAATCAAGGGGATCGTGGCGGCCTTGTGAAAGCGACCGTGCGCCTGGGGCGGGGCTGATGCGGCGCCCCGTTGCACTGTTTTCGTGCTGCCTCCTGCTTTTATTTGCGGCGCTGTTGGTTCGCTCCGCGCCAGCGTATTTGCTTGGCTATTTCGTTGATGATCGCCAGCTACGGTTGAGCGGTTTTTCAGGAACCGTATGGAACGGTAGGGCGGGTAGCGCTGCAATTGCGCTCGAGAATGGCTGGCTGCAGTTGGGTGAGTTGGAATGGAGTCTCTCCGAGCTTTATATGCTGCGCCTGCAGCCAACGGCAGATATCGACACACAATGGGGCCCACAGCGGCTTCATGCTCACATGCAGACTTCTTCTGGCGGCGCTCTGCGAATTAATGCGCTGGACGCGAGTTTTTCGGCAGCGCTGATCAAACGCTGGCTGCCGGTTAATCTGCGCGGTCTCATCAATGTGCAGGCCAGGGACGTCGCACTGGTCGACGGCGTGCCGGCATCGGGAGCCGGACAGATTGTTTGGCGACAGGCGTTCTGGCGAGGTAATCAGGGTGCGCAGCCGTTGGGAGACTACGCATTGCGCTTTTCGGTACCCGCTTCAGGGCAGCTAAACGCGGAAATTCGTACGCTGTCTGGTCCGATTCGCGTAGAGGGCAGCTTGCGGATGGTGGACCAGCAGTACACCCTGGAAGCGCTGATTAATAGCCGCGGTCGCATTGACGAGGAACTGGCGAAAGCGCTGTCGCTGATGGCGATACCCACCGATGATGGTTTTGTGCTCAAATTCACTTCTGAGCTTTAACCGTCGAAGACTTTTTTAGTAACAGGATAGGGAGATCATTTCTCAATGAGTGAAGAGAACTACCAAAAGTACGAGTGTGTGATTTGTGGCTTTATCTACGATGAGGCCGAAGGTCTTCCTGAGGATGGATTCCCTCCCGGCACTCGGTGGGCGGACATCCCCGAGGATTGGGAATGCCCGGATTGCGGCATCGGTAAGGCTGACTTCGATATGATGCCGGCTTAGGGCCTCGCATGGATGCTCCGGTCAGCGACCTGGTAGGCATGCTGGGCACTGGCCTGGTTGTGCTGGCCTACTATTTGTTGCAACTCGAGAAAGTAGCCAGCACCAGTCTCGCCTACAACGTCATGAATCTGCTGGGCGCGGTGTGCTTATTGTTCAGCCTGACCGTGACCTTCAATTTAGCGAGTTTCGTGATAGAGCTTTTCTGGATTGGGGCATCGCTGATCGGTTTGTGGAAGGTAGTGAAATACCGTCGCATGGCGGCCGCAAAAGAAAGTGCCTGACGGCGCGCCTTTAAGTAATCCGTAATGGTGTCGGTTGTAGCTGGCCTGTAGTGCGTCGGGGAATGTCGGGTTTATGAAATAAGTAGCGCCTGGTCGCTAAATACGTTGACTTGCCTGTGCAATAGGCGTACCTTGCGCGTAGCTTGAAACTGTTCTTCCGTTTTGCCGCTCCACGACGTCGCTCCATCTGGTTCTTCGCCCTGTAGTTGTTTAATCGCCAGTCCTTTTTCGGCTATCGCTACAGGTGGCTCGCGAAGCGAGATTTCCTGTTCGATTTATATATTTTTTTAGTTCATTACAGGTAAAGATCAGATGTCAGAGAAAGTAAAAGGAACCGTTAAGTGGTTCAACGAAACAAAAGGTTTTGGTTTCATCGAGCAGTCTGGTGGCCCAGACGTATTCGCACACTACAGTGCGATTCAGGGCTCAGGCTTTAAGACTCTGGCCGAAGGCCAGGAAGTCGAGTTCAATGTGACGCAAGGCCAGAAAGGCCCTCAGGCTGAGAACATCTTCCCAGTCTGATAGCTCTTTCGGTATAAGAAAAGGCAGGCCTTGGGCCTGCCTTTTTTTTGCCTTTTTTTTGATCAGCGTGCTCTTGTCCAGTAAATTGACAGTCACTTCAGGACGCGTTTTTAGATTCAGCGCCGTTTTTTTGCTGGCTGTATTCCAGCCATTTTGAGACAGGGTTCATGTCCGCACGATTTTCGATTTGTTGCCCCATCGCTTTGGTTTTATTGATGCAAGGGCTGCCTGGTGCTGTTGCCGCATCCGCAAGAAGCATTGAAGAAGTCGTCGTCCGGGCTCAGCATCGGGAAACACGCCTACGTGATACCCCGTTGGCCATCACCGTGTTTGATAGCGAGTTTCTCAAGCAAAACCGTCTGCAGCGACTGGAGACTATTGTTCTCGCCACGCCCAACTTCAGCGGCTGGGAGCAGGGCGTGAGCACGCCGCTGTTTGCCATGCGGGGCATCAGTTCCAACAGCTTTGGCATTGGCGGTGAAGCTAGCGTGGGCTTCTTTGTCGATGATACCTACCGTGGCCGTATTAACAGCACGGCGATAACCCTGATAGATGTAGAGCAGGTGGAAGTAGTCAAAGGGCCGCAGGGTACGCTGTTTGGGCGCAACAGCTCTGCCGGGGCAATATCCGTGCGTCATTTTGAGCCTAACCAGGAAGCGAGCCTGAATCTTCAACTGGAAGCGGGCGAAAACGACTACGCTGGCGGTTATCTGACCGCCAATATACCGCTCAGTCAGAAATGGGCCGCGAGAGCATCTGTGTTCAGCTACGACGACGAAGGTGACGCCGACAATCTGATCGTCGATGAACCCATAGGGGACCGGGATACAGAGGGGGCGCAGTTCGCTCTGTCCTACACCTCAGGTGATTTCGCCGGGCTGCTGCGTGCCTCCTGGCAGCAAACGCAAACCGGCGGTCTCGGCTACGAGACGCTGGATTCCTCCCTTGCGGCGCTGGGGGGGGTAGCGCCAGACCCCTTCGACAGCGAGCTGGCGACCAATGTCGATACTTTCGATAACGTCGAGAGCAGCGACTTGTCTTTGCGTCTGCAATGGCAACTGACCGAGGGCCTGCGCCTCACGTCGATTACCGCATGGCATGAGAACGATAGCCCCAATCTCTTCGATGTCGATGGCAGCATTGTTGCGTTGACATCGGCCGCGTTTGCAGCCCGCAACGCGGAGACACTTAGCCAAGAGCTCCGTTTAAACGGCAGCAGTGAACGCCTGAACTGGGTTGTTGGCGGCATTGTTTTTGATGAGCGCATCGATACCACCATAGAGCTCGGCTACAGCGATACCAATTTGCTGGCCGGTACTCCGTTCTGTTCTCCCGCTTTTGAGCCGGTGTTTGGGCCCTGTCGGGACGCGGTAGTCGAAACTGCAGTTCAGTCGGGCGAGTACCTGAGTGCCGGGCTCTATGGTGATGTCAGCTGGCAGCTTAGCCCGCAGTTCAGTTTGGGTGTAGGCCTTCGCTACAGCTATGACGATAAACAGTTCGATTATCGAGCTGATCCGGTCGCGAGTGTGATCGGCGCATTGACCGCAACAGAGCTGAATCCGTCGGGCAATTTTTTAGGTTATTCCACCAACGGCAACGAGTCACTGGATCATAGCTGGGACAACTGGCAGCCACGTCTGTATGGAAGCTGGAAAGTTGCCAGCCAGCACACTCTGTTCGCAAATGTTGCCAAGGGCTACAAGGCGGGTGGGTTTGATCCTGAAGCCACGCGCGCGCTGTCACGATTCGAGGCTGAGCAGGTATGGAATATCGATTTTGGCCTTAGGGGTGTGCTACTGCAGGGGAATCTTGGCTACCAGCTTACTGGCTTTGGCTATGACTACGATGACTATCAAGTCCAGATTATTGAAAACGGTATCGCTCAAACCGGTAACTTGGCAGGTTTAGAGGGGCGTGGCGTAGAGGTGGAACTGCAATGGTCCCCGCTGCCCGATCTCGTCGTCGCTTTGAACGGCGCTTGGCTGGACGCCGAGTTTAAAGACACCCTAACCGATACCGGCAATTTGTCCGGGAACCGTCCGGTGGTGTCGCCTGAGTACTCGAGCGGTCTCAGCGTCAGCTGGAGCTCTCCGCACTATCGATGGGGTCATGTCGGAATCAATTGGCTGAGCGCCTGGCAGGACGAGGTGTTCTTTTCTGTACAGAATGATCCGGCGGCCTCTCAGGCAAGTTACTGGCGACACGACGCCAGGCTGTCCTGGTACCCAACTGAGGACGAACGGTGGCGGGTTGACGTATTCGGCCGCAACCTGGCTAATGAAAACTATGTCATCTTTCAGGACAACGTCGGCGCAGGTTTGGTCAGTCGTCGCGGCGAACCGCGGTTTATTGGCGCCGCGATTAGCTTGTCGCTTTGATTGATGTATACGCACCCGGGTACCCACCGCCATAGCGTGCTATCTTCCTGCGCGGTTAATCCATAATTCCGATAAAGCTGCCCAGGAGGCCGCAATGACTTTAGTTATCGATACCGCAATTCTTGGGCCTGCAGCCGTTCTGGTTGCCTGGTCTCTGCTTATGATCCTCTGGGTGTTGGCCACCCGCATACCCGCGTTTAACAAGGCGGGCGTTGATTTGACGAAAGCCGACCCAGGCTCGCGCTATGTGGACATCGAGCCCGCTCTGCCGGCAAGCGTCAATTGGAAGTCACACAATCATAGCCACCTGATGGAACAGCCGACGCTGTTTTATGCCTTGATCGCTATTCTGGCGATTGCCGGTGCAGGGGAGAGTGCCGTGATGTGGGCCTGGGGCTATACCGTTTTCCGTATTCTGCACAGCCTTTGGCAGTCACTGGTCAATACGGTGCCAGTTCGCTTCGTGCTCTTCCTGAGTTCCAATGTGTGTCTGTTTGCACTGTGTTGGTTTGCCCTGGATTTAACCGTTTTTTAGCGGGCTTAAAAACAACTAAAGCGGGCCGACCTACAAGGACAGGCGCAAGCTGCTGTTCTCCAGTTTCTTAAGCCGCATAAAAAAACGGCGGCGCTTTCGCGCCGCCGTTTGGCTTTCTCGATCTAGCGATTAGCGAGTAGCGATGCTGCTGCCACCCTCGCTGCGCTTGAGGTCAAAGCGATCGAGCGTCATGACCTTGGTCCATGCGTCGACAAAGTCCTCTACGAATCTGGCTTCACCGCCGTCTTCTGCGTACACCTCCGCAACTGCGCGCAGCTCGGCGTGTGAACCAAACACCAGGTCTACCGGTGTTGCAGTCCAGAGCACTTCACCACTGCTGCGATCGCGGCCCTCGTAGATGCCCGCTTCGGTATCGGACTTGGTCCAGCGCGTGTCCATACTCAGCAAGTTGACGTAGAAGTCGTTGCTCAGAGCACCGGGCTCATCAGTAAATACACCGTGCTTGATGCCACCGGTATTAGCGTTCAATACTCGCATACCGCCTACCAGTGCCGTCATTTCCGGTACCGTCAGGTTGAGCATGTCGGCTTTGTCTACCAGCATATCTGCGGGAGAGCGGTAACTGCTGGCGCCGTAGTAGTTACGGAAGCCATCAGCCATGGGCTCCAATACAGCGAAGGAAGCAACGTCAGTTTGCTCTTGGCTGGCATCGGTTCGGCCCGGTGTAAAAGGTACCATGATGTCATGACCAGCTGCCGCTGCAGCCTGCTCGATGGCAACAGCTCCACCTAGAACTACCAGATCTGCAAGGGATACCTGCTTGCGACGGTTCTTCTCGTTGAATGCCTGTTGAATACTTTCCAACTTGTTCAACACCATCTCGAGCTCCGCCGGATTGTTGGCCGCCCAATCCTTTTGGGGCGCCAGACGGATGCGGCCACCGTTCGCTCCACCGCGCATATCGGTATTGCGGAAGCTGGAGGCTGAAGCCCAGGCGGTGCGAACAAAAGCAGCGTTAGGCAGTTCTGTTTTGACAATCTCCGACTTCAGGCGACGAATATCTCTGGCGCTAATTGTGTCGTAATCTGCTGCCGGGATCGGGTCCTGCCAGATGAGTACCTCGTCAGGAATATCGGTGCCGACGTAGCGTGCACGCGGACCCATATCCCGATGTGTCAGTTTGAACCACGCCTTGGCGAAGGCCAGTTCGAACTCTTCCGGATTGTCCAGGAAGCGGCGAGAAATAGCGTTATAAGAAGGATCCTCCTTAAGCGCCAGGTCGGCGGTCGTCATCACAGGTGCATGACGTTTTCCGGCGATATGCGCATCGGGAACCAGATTGGCGGCGTTCTCGTCCGTGGGAATCCACTGTATTGCGCCAGCCGGGCTGCGGGTCTGCTTCCACTCAAAGTTAAACAGGTTTTGCAGATAGTTCATGCTCCAGCGTGTCGGCGTTACTGTCCAGCCGCCTTCCAGGCCGCTGGTGATAGTGTCTTCGGAATGCCCCTTACCGCAGCTGTTCTTCCAGCCAAGGCCTTGTCCTTCCACCGGTGCGGCGGCGGGCTCCGGATTCATGCAGTCTTCGGGCTTGTGAGCGCCGTGCATCTTGCCAAAGGTGTGCCCGCCGGCGATCAGCGCAACAGTTTCTTCGTCGTTCATCGCCATACGTGCGAAGGTCACGCGAATGTCGCGCGCCGATGCCAGTGGGTCGGGCTTGCCGTTCGGACCCTCGGGGTTCACGTAGATCAAACCCATCTGCACCGCCGCGAGAGGGCGTGCCAGTTGACGGTCACCGCTATAGCGCTTGTCCGCTAGCATTTCTTCTTCCGGGCCCCAATAGACCAGCTCAGCTTCCCAGTCGTCCTTGCGGCCGCCGGCAAACCCAAAAGTTTCAAAGCCCATATTTTCCAGCGAGACATTGCCCGCCAGTACCATAATGTCTGCCCAGGACAGCGCGCGGCCGTATTTTTGTTTCACAGGCCATAGCAGTCTGCGTGCTTTGTCCAGGTTGCCGTTATCGGGCCAGCTGTTAAGGGGCTCGAAGCGTTGCTGGCCGCCTCCTGCACCACCGCGACCATCGGCTACCCGGTAGGTGCCGGCGCTGTGCCAGGCCATGCGAATGAAGAAAGGACCATAGTTGCCATAGTCCGCAGGCCACCAGTCCTGAGAGTCGGTCAAAACCGCGTTGATATCGGCTTTGACTTCGTCAAGGTCGAGGGCAGAAAACGCCGAGGCGTAATCGAAATCGTCACCCATAGGATTCGATTCGACGCTGTGCGCGCGAAGCGGGGTGAGGTTGAGGCTATCGGGCCACCAAAAGTGGTTTGGCTTGGCATCACCCGATGCAGCACTTGCCGTAGCGGGCAGCATTGCTGATGCGCCGACAGCGGCAGCCACCAGTAGAGGTATCGCTTGCTTAATCATGTATGTCTCCTGTCGACGGTCATAGCCACCGATTCTTTTGGGTTGTGTTGCGACTGCTGCTGCGGCAGGTCTGCCCGCGGAAGTCAGTGCAAAGTGCCAGCACTTTGCTGGACATGCAGTCACTATAGGCGGCTACCAGGCTCTAGTAAAATGCATAAAAAATGAAAAGATGATCGGAAATTCCGATTTGCTCAAAGAGCAAGAGCTCACGCGGTACAGCTACGTTGTGCGCAGCACCGCGATCGGAGCGGGCGTGTTATTCCGGTACAACCTATTCTGGTACGACAGCGTCCACCGCTGCCTGCGCAGCGGCGATACGCGCGACCGGCACCCTGAAGGCGCTGCAGCTGACGTAGTCCAGACCAATATCATGGCAGAACCTGACCGATTTGGGGTCGCCCCCGTGTTCGCCACAGATGCCGTACTTGATGCCTTTCTTACGCTCCTTGCTGTCTTTGATCGCCATCTTCATCAGTCTGCCCACGGCGCGCTGATCCAGCTGCACGAAGGGGTCCTGTTCAACCAGCTTGCGGTCAAGATAGTCGCCGATAAAGCGCCCGATATCGTCGCGTGAGAATCCGTAGGTCATTTGCGTCAGATCGTTGGTACCAAAACTCATGAACTCAACGGCAGGTGCCAAGCGTTTCGCGCCAAGGCAGGCGCGCGGCGTTTCCATCATCGTTCCAATCTTGTAAGGCACGGAGATATGTTCTTCTTCCATGGCCTTGAGAATGCTGGCCTCGATGATTCTGGTGATCAGGCGTATCTCACGCACGTTGACCACCAGAGGGATCATGATTTCCGGCAACGGATTGAAGCCGGCTTTTTTGGCTTTGATTGCAGCTGAGATAATCGCTTCAACCTGCATCTCGGTAATCTCCGGATAGACCACTGAGAGGCGACACCCCCGGAAACCCAGCATGGGATTCACTTCATGCAAGCTCTGGCTGCGTTCCCGAATCACCTCTACGGGTTTGTTGAGGCGCTCTGCCAGGGCCGCCATTTCGGCTTCATCGTGGGGCAGGAACTCGTGCAAGGGCGGGTCCAGCAAACGCACGGTAACCGGCAGGTCGTGCATCACCTCAAACAGCTCGTACATATCCTGTTTCTGGAATTTGCCGAGTGCGTCCAGATAGCCCTGCCGCTCCTCTCGCGTCTCGGCCATGATCATGCCGCGCATCTGATCAATGCGCTCTGCATCGAAGAACATGTGTTCTGTGCGGCACAGGCCTATACCTTCCGCGCCCAGCTCTCTGGCTTTACTGGCGTCCTCGCGGGTTTCCGCATTAGCGCGAACCTTGAGGCGACGGTATTTATCCGCCCAGCTCAGTAGCGTTTGGAAGTCGTCAGAGGAACTGGCTTCAGTCTTGGGTATATCACCCAGCATAACCTCGCCTGTGGAGCCATCCAGGGTAATGATGTCGCCACGAGCCATGACCGTTCCATCTGCAGTCGTGACGGTGCCGGCTCTATAATCCAATGACAGACTCTCGCAGCCGGTAATCGCGCAGACGCCCATACCTCTTGCAACAACTGCAGCGTGCGACGTCATGCCGCCAAGCTCCGTCAGAATACCCTGCGCGACTTTCATGCCGTGGATATCCTCTGGCGTGGTTTCGCGGCGAACCAGAACGACGGGCGTGCCGTCTTTGGCTACTTCCACGGCTTCGTCAGCGGAGAACACAACCTGTCCAGTGGCTCCGCCGGGACTGGCTGGCAGTCCCTTGGCAATAATGTCCTGTTTCGCATCGGGGTCGACCATGGGGTGCAGAAACGCTTCGACATGTTCTGGTGACACCCGCATCAACGCTTCCTTCTCGTCGATCAGACCCTCTCTGACCATATCTACCGCAATCTTGATCGAAGCCCGCCCGGTTCGTTTGCCGCTGCGGGTTTGCAGCATGTAGAAACGGCCTTCCTGAATAGTGAACTCCAGATCCTGCATGTCGCGATAGTGGCGCTCTAATAGCGCCTGTGTGTCATACAGTTGGTCGTACACTTCAGGCATCGATTCCTGCAGGGCGCTGATTGGCAGAGGAGTGCGGGTTCCCGCCACGACGTCCTCGCCCGCTGCGTTGGCCAAAAACTCGCCAAAAAACACATCATCGCCGGTGGAGGGGTTGCGGGTGAAAGCGACGCCAGAGCCTGAGGTATCGCCGAAGTTACCGAACACCATCGCTTGCACGCACACCGCCGTGCCGAGGTCGTCATCGATATTGTTCATTTCTCGGTAGACATGCGCGCGAGGGGTGTGCCACGACAGGAACACGGCTTCGATCGCCCGCTTAAGTTGCTCCCAGGGGTCCTGCGGGAATTTCACCAGGGTTTTGAATACCGCGATGATCGCCTGCCAGTCACCGGCGCTCATTTCGGTGTCCAGCGTCTTGTTGTGACTTTTCTTGTAGTCGCTGATGACGTCCTCAAACTGCTCACCGTCGCCGCCCATGACCACCGTGGCGTACATTTGGATAAATCGGCGGTAGCTGTCATAGGCGAAGCGCGGATTCCCGGTTTTTTCTGCCAGCCCCTCGGCTATCGCGTCGTTCATGCCGAGATTGAGGATTGTGTCCATCATGCCAGGCATGGAGACCGGGGCCCCGGAACGCACCGAAAACAGGAGGGGATTTTTGGGGTCGCCGAACTGCGCGCCCATGTTATTTTCCACAAGGGTCAGCGCGACGCGATATTCTGACTCAAGGCTGGTGGGCAGCTTGTTGCCAGCTTCAAAGAACTCAGCGCAGGTAGGTGTGGTGATAATAAAGCCGAAGGGCACGGGTAACCCCAGGCTAGTCATTTCACAGAGGTTGGCACCCTTCCCGCCGAGCAGGGCGCGGTCGTCTTTGCTGCCCTCATTAAAAAGATATACACGCTTCGCCATGGTGACTCCCTGGTCCGTTTCTCATGCCTGCCCGGGCCTCTGGATTGTCCAATCCGCGCCAGAGCTGTCCTCGATCAAGCCGCGTAGTATACTGCGCCGCTGATTTCATGCAGCAGGAAACTCACAATCTTGGAAAAAGCCTCAGAAAACGTCCATGGCCTAAGCTACCCCTGGGGTCGCAAGGCAAACCCCACTCACGGCGAGCCCGTTAAGGTAGCAGAAGGGGTTTTCTGGGTGCGTTTCCCCATGCCTATGTCGCTGGACCATATCAATCTCTGGCTGCTGGAGGACGGCGATGGTTGGACGATTGTGGACACATGCCTGGCACTGGACGCAGCCCGCGAGCAGTGGGAGGCCGTGTTCGACGCCCATCTGGGCGGGCGGCCTGTAAAGCGCGTCATTTGCACTCATATGCACCCCGATCATGTGGGGCTTGCCGGCTGGATTTGCGAGCGCTTCGACTGTGAGCTATGGATGTCCCGTGGCGAATATATGATGTGCAAGGCACTGGTATCCGACACCGGTAGGCCTGCGCCGGCGGCAGCCTTGAACTTCTATCGCGCGGCAGGCTTCGATCAATCGCAGCTGGATGACTACACTCGGCGCTTCGGGCGCTTTGGTTCAGCCGTGTCACCATTGCCCGATAGTTATCGGCGCATGGTCGGAGGCGAAACAATCCGTATCGACGATCGCTATTGGCAGCTTGTGCCCGGTAGCGGCCACTCTCCAGAACATATTGCGCTGTATTGCCCGGCACTCAAAGTGATGATTTCCGGGGATCAGGTACTGCCGCGTATCACTCCCAACGTCAGCGTGTTTCCGACCGAGCCCAACGGCGACAACTTGCGCGACTGGCTACTATCCAGCGCGGCGATTCGCGAATCAGTACCTGACGACGTGCTGGTGCTGCCCGCACACGAGGCACCTTTTTATGGGCTGCACGTGCGGCTCACGCAGATTATTGAAGGTCACGAGCGTGACCTCGATAAGCTTTGGGAGCATTTATCAGAGCCGAGGCGGGCCGTTGACTGTTTTGCGCCACTGTTCAGCCGTGAGATAGACGATCACTCCATACAGCTTGCCATTGGCGAGACCCTGGCCCATTTGAATTGCCTGATGGGACGCCGCATGGTGCAGCGTGAACGCGATGCCGACGGCGTGGACTGGTATACGCAAAAAACCGATATTTTTGAGGACGAAGCATGGAACCAATAGCCGACCGATTAACCCGGCTGCGGGCATTGATGAGCGAGCGTGGTCTGGACGCATTGATTGTGCCCAGAGCGGACGAGTACCTGGGGGAATACATCCCACCGCAGAACGAGCGTTTGCGTTGGGTGAGTGACTTCACGGGTTCTGCGGGCGTCGCGATCGTGCTTGCCGATCGCGCAGCGGTGTTTGCCGACGGTCGTTATACGGTGCAAGTGCGATCGCAACTCGACCCCGAATATTTTGAAATCCACCACCTGGTAGAAACACCGCATGTCGCCTGGCTTGCCGAGCAGCTACCGGCGGGAAGCAAAATTGGTTATGACGCGCGGTTGCACAGCCTTAATTGGCAAAGAGCCGCCGCTAAAACTTTGTCAAAGCACCAGCACAGTCTGGTTGAGACCGGCGACAATTTGGTCGACGCATGCTGGCAGGGGCGCCCTCAGCCGGAGGTTCACCAGGCACTACTGCTGGGTGAGGAATATACGGGGCAGGGTAGTCTCGACAAGCGCCAGGCCATTGGTGCGGAGCTAGCCGAACTGGGTGCGAATGCGGCCCTGATTTTTGCGGCTGACAGCGTATGCTGGTTGCTCAATATACGGGGTCGCGATGTGCCGTCACTGCCGTTGGTTTTGGGCTTTGCACTGCTGTACGAGGACGGCCGCGTCGACTTCTTTACCGATCCGGCGAAGATCCCGGACGGCTTCGACGAACACGTCGGTCCGGGCGTTAGCGTACACGCGGAAGCGGAGGCCAGTGCTATTTTTGCCGACCTGTCAGGTCAAACTATACTGGCAGATCCTGCTACCGCTAACGCGTGGTGCCAACTCACACTGGAGCGCGCCGGTGCAACACTGCTGGCGGCAGACGATCCGGTGCTGATGCCGAAGGCCTGCAAAAACGCGGTTGAAGTGCAGGGTATGCGCAATGCGCATATTCGTGATGGCGTCGCCGAGGTGCGCTTCCTCGCCTGGTTAGATAGCGAGGTCGCGGCAGGGCGGCTGCACAGCGAGGCTCTGCTCGCCGACAAGTTGGGCGCGTTTCGAGCGGAGCAGGAATTGTTTCAGGAGACAAGCTTCGACACGATTTCGGCGGCATCTGAAAATGCCGCACTACCACATTACAATCACGGCAACTTTCCCAAGCAGAGCAGTCTGCAGCCAGACTCAGTTTATCTGGTAGATAGTGGCGGCCAGTATTTGGACGGAACAACTGACATTACCCGGACGGTTGCTATTGGTGATCCGGGCGACGACGTGCGGCGCCATTTCACACTGGTTTTAAAGGGCCATATCGCGCTGGATCTGGCGCGCTTCCCGGATGGCACCACAGGTTCGCAGCTCGATATCCTCGCCAGACAGTTTTTGTGGCGCGAAGGCCTTGATTACGATCACGGTACCGGGCACGGCGTTGGCGCATTTCTCAGCGTTCATGAAGGTCCGCAGCGCATAAGTAAATCGGCGAGCCCCATCCCCTTGAAGCCCGGCATGGTGCTTAGCAATGAGCCTGGATATTACCTGGATGGCAGTCATGGCATTCGCTGCGAGAATCTGGTGGTGGTGCGCGATTCCGCGGTCCCCGGCGAAGCCAGTCGCACCATGTATGAATTTGAGGCCATTACGCTGGCGCCGTTTGATCTGCGCCTGGTCCTGCCAGAGCTGCTGACGGCAGATGAACGCGATTGGCTGAATAGCTACCACGCGCGCGTGCGGGATACGCTGTTGCCTTATTTGGAAGGTGACGATGTGACGTGGCTGGAGCAGGCGACTCGGCCGGTAGGTGACGCCTCTGAGGCTGCGGCCTAGCGCGATTAAACACCAGTAAGCCCAACACACGACACGGGAAGATTATGGCAGGCAGCAGCGAACAACAATGGTCCTCGCGCTCGGCGTTTTTGCTGGCCTCAGTGGGCTTTGCCGTGGGCCTGGGCAATATTTGGCGGTTCCCATACGTCGCTGGAGAGAACGGTGGCTCAGCTTTTGTGTTGGTGTACCTCGGATGCGTTTTTCTGATCGGAGCTCCGATTCTGATTGCAGAAATCCTGCTTGGCCGTCGCGGCCAGAACAGTCCGCCCAGCGCCATGCGCTCGGTAGCGAGTGCTGAGGGGCGCAGCAGCGCCTGGCAGATCGTTGGGTATATGGGCTTGCTCGCCGCCTTCACCATCGAAATCGTGTACTCCGTGGTTGTGGGCTGGGTGCTGTGGTACCTCTACAAGGCAGTCAGTACCGGTTTCGTGGGCTACGACGAGAGCGGTGTCGCAGAAGCGGCCTTTACCGCTGTATTGGCTGACCCCGGCGGCATGCTGAGCTGGACGCTGGTAGGTTTGGCGGTGACCGGCTTTATTATTTATGCGGGGGTGCAGGGTGGCATCGAGCGCGCGGTTACTATTCTCATGCCGGTATTGTTCGTGCTGCTCGCGCTGTTGGCGCTTTACAACCTGTTCGCCGGCGGTATGTCCGAAGCCCTGACCTGGTTGTTCGAGCCGCAGTTTGATCGGATCAAGCCCGAAGTTTTTTTGGTGGCTATCGGACAAGCGTTTTTTTCGATCAGCGTGGCCATGGGTGGCATGATGACATTTGGCTCTTACCTGCCGCGCACAATCTCAATACCCGGTTCGGCGCTGATTATCGTGATTGCCGATACGGCGGTGGCGATGCTCGCCGGACTGGCAATTTTTCCGGCTGTGTTCAACAACGGGCTGGATCCAGCTGCCGGTGCCGGGCTTATATTCCAGACGCTTCCTGTAGCGTTTGCGCAAATGCCGGGTGGCTATGGTTTTAGCATTGCGTTCTTCCTGCTGCTATCGGTCGCCGGGATTACCTCAATGGTTGGCTTGTTGGAGACAGTGACCTCGTGGGTAGAGGATCACCACGGTATTCAGCGCCACAAAAGCGCATTGGTGGTGGTGGGTGCTATCGCTGTATTAAGCGTTCTCAGCGCGCTGTCGTACAACCTGATTGCCGACTACACGCTATTGGGTATGAATCTCAACGCCTTGCTGGAGTACTTCTCCAATCAGATCCTGCTGCCCCTTGGGGGCCTGTTGATTGCGCTATTCGTGGGCTGGTTTGTCTCCAAGGAGTCCAGCTCGGATGAACTGGCGTTTAACAATCCGCTGATATTCAAGTGCTGGCATTTCTTGATCCGCTACGTCGTGCCGCCAGCCGTTGCCGTTATTTTTTACTTCGGCATCGCCGGCTAAGCCGGCCTGTTCATTTATTCCAACAATAGCCATGATCGCCATACTTACCGACTTTCTTTGGAGCTACGTGCTGATTGCCTTGCTGGTGGGCGTTGGCCTGTGGCTGAGCATCGCTTCTCGCTTTGTACAGTTCCGCTACTTCTTTGAGATGTTTGCCTCACTCAAGCGCGGCTTACATGAACAGGATGGGCACCTGTCAGCGTTTCAGGCGTTGATCGTCAGCGTGGCGGGTCGCGTCGGAGGTGGCAATATCGCCGGTGTCGCGGTCGCAATTACCCTGGGTGGGCCGGGTGCGGTTTTCTGGATGTGGCTGATCGGCCTGATGGGTATGGCGACCAGCTTCTTTGAGTGCTCTCTCGCTCAGCTATACAAGCGTGCAGAGAACGATGGCAGCTATCGCGGCGGTCCGGCATCTTACATCCGGCACGGTCTTGGTCGGCCAGTGATGGCGGGTACGTTTTCGCTGCTGCTGTTGCTCACTTTCGGTTTCAGCTTTAACGCGGTGCAGTCCTACATCGTCGCCAGTTCGTTACAAGCGTCTTTCGATGTGCCGCCCTGGATGACCGGAATGACCCTTGCGCTGGTGGTGGGCATCACTATTTTCGGCGGCATAAAGCGCATTGCCAAGGTCGCTGAGGTGGTGGTTCCTGTGATGGCGCTGGGCTATATCCTCGTTGCGGTGTTTGTATTAATCACCAACCTGCCGGAAGTGCCTGCCGCCATAGCAACCATAGTGCGCTCTGCACTAGGTCTTGAGCAGGCAGTGTCGGGGGGCTTTGCGGCCGTGGTCATGCAGGGGGTTAAACGCGGGCTATTCAGTAATGAAGCCGGCCTCGGCAGCGCACCCAACGTCGCCGCTGTCGCCTATGTCCCGCACCCTGTGCATCAGGGTATGGTGCAGTCTCTCAGCGTGTTTATCGACACGCTGATACTGTGTAGCTGCACGGCGGTGATTATCATCCTGTCCGACGCTTATCAGCCGGGCGCGGCAGGCGTGAATGGTGTGGCGCTGACTCAAGCCGCATTAGCGGGCCATGTCGGTAACTGGGGAGAGGGCTTTATCAGCGTGGCGTTGCTGTTATTCGCTTTCAGTTCGATCATGTACAACTATTATTTGGGCGAGAACAGCCTCATCGATTTCAGTCCCGGCAACGCGGCGCTGGTGACGGGGTTCCGTTTGTGCGTTCCCGCCCTGGTGATGTGGGGAGCGCTGCAGGATTTGAGCACCATCTTTGCCTTCGCTGACCTCACAATGGGTCTGCTGGGGGTCGTGAACCTGGTCGCGTTGATACTGCTTATGCCAATGGCGTTTCGTTTGCTGAAAGACTTTGAGACAAAACGCCAAACGCAAGCTGTGCCGGTATTTGATCCTGCGGAATGGACTGACGCTGATATCGATCCCGAGGCATGGGTTTGAGCGATTCCAGGCGTGCCCTGGTGGTGGGCGCCACGGGTTATATCGGCAGAGCGGTAGTACGTGAGCTGGTATCGCGAGACTGGCAAGTCGTCGCGCTGGTGCGGCAGCTTAGCGCCGATCCGATCGTGCAACAGGCGTTAGCGGGGGCTGAACTCAGGGTCTGTGATCTCGCCGATACGGCTTCTTTGCAGCAACGGGGCTTACGCTCCGATCATTTTGACGCCGTGTTCTCCTGCATTGCCAGCCGCAGCGGCAGTCCCGAGGATGCCTGGCGGGTTGAGCACGATATGAACGCGACCCTGCTGGATGCTGTAGGGGCACGCTGCAACCACTTTGTTTTACTTTCTGCGATCTGCGTGCAAAAACCCATGCTGGAGTTTCAGCGCGCCAAGCTGGCATTTGAATCGCGCCTGCAGCAATCCGGGCTGCGCTATACCATCGTGCGTCCCACCGCCTTTTTCAAATCACTCGCGGGACAAATTGAGCGGCTTCGTAAGGGTAAGCCATACCTGATTTTTGGTGACGGTGAGCTGACCGCCTGTAAGCCCATCGCTGAAACTGATCTGGCGTGTTTTCTCTGCGATTGCATCGACGACAGCAGTCGTCATCAAAAGGTACTCCCGATAGGTGGCCCCGGCCCGGCTATAACGCCGCGTCAGCAGGGCGCGCTGCTGTTTGAATTGATGGGCCAGCCAGAGCGTTTTAAATCGGTTCCACTCAAATTGTTCGACAGCATTATTTTTACATTGAGTTCGCTGTCACGCCTGCTGCCGCCGCTGCGCGCTAAGGCCGAGTTCGCGCGCATCGGCCGTTATTATGCCAGCGAGTCCATGCTGCTGTGGGATGCAGAGCAAGAGTCTTACAGCGCAGAGGCAACGCCCGAGTTCGGTGAGAAAACCTTAAGAGACTTTTATCAGCACGCGCTGGAGAAAGGCCTGGCGGGGCAGGAGCTCGGTGATCAGGCAATGTTCGATCGCACCTGAGAGCGCCGTGCAGCGGCGATTGATCAGGCCCTGTTGGTTTCAGTACACCATCTTGTACCTGTCAGCCTATAGCCCCTGCTCCGGTTGACCTGATCTGTCTGGCTCGCCAAGCTGCGGCCAACATAACAAGGAGATCAACTATGCAACGCTTTAAGGATCGCGTCGTGCTGGTGACGGGTGCCAGCAGTGGAATTGGCAAGGCCGCAGCACTGCGGCTGGCCGAGGAGGGCGCCAGCGTATGCTGTGTGGATCTCAATCAGGAAGGCGTAGAGGCGACCGCGGCGGAAATCAGCGCTGCTGGAGGGCATGCGCTGGCGCTGACTTGTGATGTCAGCGATGAAGAACAGGTCAATGCCTGCATCGCAGATTGCGTACAGCAACTGGGCAGCTTGTATAGCCTTATCAATATGGCGGGCATACTGCGCTTCGAGCGTTTCCACGAGACCAGCAGCGATAGCTGGCAGCAGATTCAAAATATCAATCTAAACGGCACCTTCTATATGTGTCGCGCTGCGCTACCACATCTAAAGAACAGTAAAGGCAACATAGTGAATGCCGCTTCAACGGCCGCGCTCACTGGCTTGCACTGGGGGGTCGCCTACAGCGCCAGCAAGGGTGCCGTACTGGCTATGACGCGCAGTATCGCGGTGGAATATGCCAAAGATGGCGTGCGCGCGAACTGCGTATGTCCTGGTGATATCAAGACGCCCATGACCAAGGGTACGGCGATGCCGGATATGCCCACGCAGGAACAGCTCACGCGTATCAGTTCTTTGAATGGCCCGCTGGGCCCTGAAGTTGTTGCCGGCGTGATCGCCATGCTGGCTTCAGAGGACGCGGTTCACGTGACCGGCGAGGATGTTCGTGTGGACGGGGGTACGTTATCCTAGCGACCGGTTTTCAGCTGTGTCGCTGCCATGTTCGAAGCTCGCTTTAGTGCCCTGTCTCATCGCCTGACGGCGCAGGATAACGACGCCTGGGAAACTCACGATAAAGCGGTGGAGATGGCCAACAACGGCGAGGATGTCATTCTGCTCTGTGTAGGGGATCCGGATTTTCGTACCCCGGAACCGATCATCGATAATGCCGTTAGTTACCTCCGGGTGGGCCGCACCCATTACTCTCCGGCCCTGGGGGAGGTAAAGCTACGACGTGCGGTTGCAGATCTTGAAACCCATACCTCGCCGCACCCCTGCAGCCCCGCGGAGGTGGCCATTTTCCCAGGCGCCACCAATGCCTTGTACTCGGTAATGAACTGCCTGATTGATCCGGGCGATGATGTGGTAATTCCGGAGCCTATGTACGTTGGCTACCCGCCTATCATGGCAGCCATAGGCGCCAACATCATTCCGGTACCTCTAGACCTGGAGGATGACTTCAGCCTTGACCCGGAGCGGGTAATGGCAGCGGTGACACCGAAGACCCGCGCTGTATTGATCAACTCGCCCAGTAACCCCACCGGTAGCGTCATCACTGCCTCACGGCTCAAAACGCTGGCGGCCCTGTGTCGTGAGCGTGGGCTGTGGCTGGTCTGTGACGAGGTCTATTCGATGATTACCTTCAGCGGTCGCCACCGGTCTTTGCGGGCCTGTGCTGAGGCACTTGATAACGTCGTAATGATTGATGGTCTGTCAAAGTCCCATGCAATGAGCGGTTGGCGTATTGGCTGGGCGGTAGCGCCAGAGGCTCTGATAACCCGCCTGGGTGCTGTGGCTGGCGCATCGCTGTTTGGCTGCCCCCAGTTCATTCAGGACGCCAGCGCGTTCGCGCTGGAAAATGATCAGGAATATGTGGCAGCCATGCGGGTCGAATACGCCGGTCGCGCCGACTATGTGTTGAAGAAACTAAATAAACTGCCGGGCTTGCGCGGTCATCCGCCAAAGGCCGGCATGTTCGTCATGGTCGACGTGAGTGGCACCGGTATGAATGGGCGCGAGTTTGCTGGTCAGCTTTTGTCCAAGCAGTTAGTGTCTGTCGTGCCAGGTGATGCTTTTGGTCCCACGTCACGCAACTGCGTGCGTGTGGGGCTGGCGCAGCCTCGCCATATTCTGAAGCGTGGCGTAAAGCGCATAGAGCGTTTTATTGAGGCTCTGCCAGGCGGATAGTGTATTCCTGAAGCTGACCGTTGCGACTGGCGGTGATCTTAACGCGGTCATTCGGTCGTTTTTTCTCCATAAAGCTCAGATAGTCATCGCTGTTGCGAATCTTCTGATCGTCCAGCGCCACAATAATATCCCCCAACACCATCTCGCCTCGATAGTTTTTGGAGACGCCGCGTAAACCTGCGGCCGCGGCGGGCATGCCGGGAAACACCCTGACGATGGGAACGCCATCGATCCGGTAGCGCCGTGCCCAGCGGTCGCTGGCTAACTCGATACCCGCTACCGGTCGATACAGGCGCCCGAAGCTAATGAGCTGCGGCACCACTTCTTCAACCGTATTAACCGGAATGGCGAAGCCGATGCCGGCGCTGGCGCCGGAGGGACTGTAAATCGCGGTATTCACGCCGATAAGCTGACCGAGGGAGTTCAGCAGCGGGCCGCCGGAATTGCCCGGATTAATTGCCGCGTCGGTCTGTACCACGTTGCGGATAATGCGATTGTTAGGCGCGGCGATTTCCCGGCCCACAGCGCTGACCACGCCCGTCGTCAACGTGGTATCCAGACCAAAAGGGTTGCCGATGGCTAGCACCTTGCGGCCAATTTCCAGCTCGCTTGAATCGCCGACTGGTAGCGGGAACAGGAGTTCCGCGGGTGCCTCTATGCGTAGCACGGCTAGATCTTTTTCAGGTGCCACGCCGATCACCTCTGCTTCCCAGGTGCTGTTGTCGTGCAGTTCGATCATCAATCGGTTGGCGCCGGCGATAACGTGGAAGTTGGTAACGATCAAGCCGTTTTTGTCCCACACAAAACCTGAGCCCGAGCCCTGTGGCACCTCCCTGACGTTGCGGCTGAAGGCGGCTCTGCGCAGCGCAACGTTGGTTACATGCACGACAGCTGGGCTGGCGCGCCGGTAGATTTCGGTAGAGTTCGCCTCGTCTTCAGTTTTGAAGCTGAGATAGTCGGGACCCGGTCGCGTTGGCGCGGCTGATAGCGCGGTTCCGACCTGCGGGTTCGCCGCTTTCGCCGCTGCGTGGGTCTCTACCTCAGTAGACTCTGCGGCAGTCGGACTCGATACCGAAAGCGATAAGGTGCCCGTGCCTATCGCGAGTAGCAATACACCCACACCGGAAGCCAAAGCAAGTAAGCAAACTGTTAGACGATGCATCTTAAAACCGTTGTAGAAGCGTGTTAAAAGCCATTTTTCCTATGTCAAAAAAAACCGCGCTGTGCCATCTGCAGCCGCTTTGGCAGTCTATAAACCCGCTCTGGCAGTTTAAAACCGCTCTATGAAGTCGCGGATACGCGCGGCATTAGCCCCCATATCGCTGCGGCCGACCCGCGAAACCGAGCGCAGATCAACCTCCGTGTTGCCGTCGCCACTGCGCTGGATTCGTATTACCACATCATCGGTAAAGCCGAACCAGAAAGAGGTGTAAGCGGCTTCGATACGACCATTAGTGGGGTCACTGTTGTAAATTTTCCAGCCCATTTCTTCAGCCAGCTCGGTCGCTCTTGCAAACGCTTCAGCCACCGTCAGATCCGTCTTAAGGGTAGAAATATCAGGGTAGGCCTGTTTCTGGATTTCGATCACATCGGGCTTGATGGCGATGGAGTTGGCGTCTTCGCCGCGGTAGTAGGCGCCTGAATCAAACAGAGGGGGGTTTTCAGTGTCCGTCGTAATGTCGTGTATCTGGGGGTATTGCCCGCCGGCGGCGAGTACCGCTGCGATCAGTAAAGCCGGCGGCAGGGCCGGGATAGCGCCGCGCAGGGCCCGTCCTCGCTCGGCTCGGTAACGGGGGAGCAGGCTCAGCAATACCAATACCAGCACAACCAGCATGCCTATGACGCCGCTCAGGGCGAATAAGGGCAAGCCGATACCGAAATGTACGCCCAGCCTTACAGCCAGCACGGACAGGGGCATGAGCAACAAACAGCCAATGGCCAGTTTGCCGAAAATCGATATTAATCGTGATTGGGTTGCAGTGTCTGGCATGTGATTGGCGGCTCCTTGGGATTTCGCTGCTAGCATACTGCTCATGATAGCTTTTGCCACTACTTTGACCGCGCCTGTCATTGTTGGTTTCATTGCGGCCGAGCTACCCTAGGCGAACATGAACTGAGGAAATCAAGATGGGTCGAGTACAGGGAAAGGTTGCGATCATCACCGGCGCGGCAAGTGGGATGGGCAAGGCGGACGCTATTCGTTTGGCCGAGGAAGGTGCTAGCGTCGTGCTCACCGACCTTAACGAGGCCGCCGGACAAGCTGTCGCAGACAGCATTGGCGAACAGGCGATGTTCATCAAGCATGACGTCAGCGATGAGGCGCAATGGCAAGCCGTTGTTGCGGCCACCGTGGACCGCTTTGGACGGCTGGATATTCTTGTGAACAACGCAGGTATGTTAATGGTAGGCACAGTAGTCGATACCGACCTGGACAGCTGGCGCAAGATGTTCTCGGTGAATTGTGATGGGGTTTTCCTGGGTTGTAAGCACGCGCTTCCTGCCATAGAGGCATCGGGCGGTGGCTCTATCATCAATATGTCGTCAGTTGCCGCTTTGCACGGCATGTCCTTTGTCGCAGCCTACAGTGCGAGTAAGGGTGCAGTCGCCGCGCTGACGAAGAGCGTGGCGCTGCTGTGCCGGGAGAGGGAAAACCGCGTGCGCTGCAACTCAATACACCCCGATGGGGTGAAAACGCCTATGGTTGTTAAGGTGGCAACTGGTAATGAAACGGCGACGCAGGAAGAAGTCGACGCCATGGATGACAAGGGGTATATGTGCGAGCCTATCGATATCGCCAATCTTGTGCTTTATCTGGCGTCAGACGAATCCTGGTTTGTGAACGGCGCTGAGATGCTGATCGATAACGCCGCCACCGCAACACCTCCGACGTCTTCATCGACAGGTCATTAAACTCAGCAGTCGCTAGAATCAGAGGTCATTAAAATGGAAAAGTTACTCTATCCGCTGTGGCGCCGGGATGAGCAGGCCGCAGACGATTTTCGCGATACGTTGTTAAGCGACGTGGCGCCAGCTTTGCTCGGGTTGGGTGTAAAAGGCTTGCGCATTAACGTCGTCGATTCCGCTGTCGCGGACGCCGCACCGCTGCAACAGACCAGCATCGGGCCAGCATTGGACGCCATGCTGTCCATCTGGGTCGATTCGGCAAATGACCGCGCGGCGATCGACGCTATTCTGGAACAACACTGTCGAGAGTATTGCGGTTTTTTGGTGACGGAATCCGAGCCGCTGCCGAACGACAGCGCGCCCCTGGGCGAACGCATGCCGGGCTGGACTCAGGTTGTCTATCTCGAACGGCCAGACGCCTTGACCGAGGCAGACTGGTTAAAGGTCTGGCTGGGCAGCCACACTGATATCGCTATCGAGACGCAGTCGACTTTTGCCTACCGCCAGAACGTTATCACGCGTTGGTTGAGTGAAGGCGGCCCACGCATACATGCCATTGTCGAAGAGAGCTTTCCCGACGCGGCCATGGCATCACCACATGCGTTTTACGATGTCGAAAGTGACGAAGCACTGGAGAAACGTATCAACGAAATGGTTGAAAGTTGTGCGCGATTTATCAACTTTGAGCGCATCAACGTGGTGCCCACCAGTGAGTACCTTATCAAGGCCCCCTGAAAGAGGCCGGTTAACAAACTGCCGATAACGCCAGCAGGCTGGTGCCACAGGGCAGGACTTGTGTCAGCGTGCGCTGCTTTGCAGTGCCGCAATACGTTGTTCTAACGGCGGGTGAGAACTGAACAGATTCGCAGCACCTTCTTTTAGCTGTTCGCTAATGCCAAAGGCGGTCATTTCACCCGGGAGATCCTGCGGCAAACCCTGCTCGGCCTGCAATCGCCGCAGCGCACCGATCATGGCCGGAGTACTGGCGAGGCTCGCGCCAGCGGCGTCGGCGCGGTATTCACGCCAGCGCGAGAACCACATCACGATCATGCTGGCGAGTATGCTCAATATCAATTGTGCGACGATAGTCGTTACCCAGTAGCCGATTCCGTAGCCGCGCTCGTTTTTGAAGATAACGCGATCCACCGTGTGGCCAATAATGCGTGAAAAGAACAGCACGAAAGTGTTCACAACGCCCTGTATCAACGTCAGTGTCACCATATCACCGTTGGCCACGTGACCAATCTCATGAGCTAGCACGGCTTTAACTTCGTCTCTGCTAAAGCGTTGCAGTAGACCGGCGCTGACGGCCACCAGTGCCTTATTGCGGTTCCAGCCCGTGGCGAACGCGTTAGAGACCTGACTGGGAAACACGCCCACTTCCGGCATCCCAATGTTGGCGTCTTTCGCCAGTTCAGCAACCGTCTCAAGCAGCCAGCGTTCATCGGCGTTGCGCGGCTGGTCGATGACCTGAGTGCCCGTACCGCGCTTGGCCATCCACTTGGAAATAAATAGCGATATCAGGGAGCCGCTGAAGCCGAACACGGCGCAGAACACCAGCAGGGCGGTGAGGTTCAGGTCGACCCCATTGGCCGCCATAAAGGAATTGAAGCCGAGTAGATTAAGGACTGTGCCGGCGACCAATAGGATGGCAATGTTTGTGGCAAGAAAAAGCAGTATGCGCATGACGGGATCCCTGTTAATGCCTGCACTGGCCCACAGAGGTCGTGGGTTGCTCATTTCACGCTTCGCGGACGGCAGGCTTAGTCCGGTCGGTTTAACTCTATAGTGGCCCAGATATGCGGTCGTTATGGAAACATTCAAGGCGGGGTCTGGAGCAACGTCTGTTGCTTCAGGCACGCGAAATCAAAATCCGATGCCTGTGTTCTAAGCCGCGTCTCGTACGGCTGACTCAATCGGGCTTTCGGGTGCTTTGTAATGCGTCGCAGCCTACTCTGTGCCCTGTTTTTCGAGTGGCTCTGCATCTACAGTCTCTATATCC
This sequence comes from Cellvibrionales bacterium, assembly GCA_043585095.1. Lineage (GTDB taxonomy): Bacteria > Pseudomonadota > Gammaproteobacteria > Pseudomonadales > Halieaceae > JANQIO01. The sequence continues at coordinate 2,007,496 of CP121321.1, read as the reverse complement.
TCCGGTGCATCGGCCGGAGCGGCATGCTGTGACGTGGCAGATAGCGGTGCGTCTTCAGACCTTGGGTTTGCCTCATCAGCTTGCGTATCGTCCTCTGAGGCCTGCTTTGCCAGTTCTTCTTCATCGATAATACGGTGTTCGCTGGGGACAACGTCTGGTATGCCCCGCTCATCGGTAGCTGCGGCATCGACACGGCCGCGCAGTTCAACGTCTCTTGCAGACAGCTCTACCAGCTGATTCAAGCCTTCGTCCTCATGTTTGAACACTGCAATATCACGGGGCTTGCTGCCGTCGACCCAGCGCTTCTTTTTGCCCCAAAACTGGTTGAGTTGGTTGCAGACTACATAGACGTCCGGCATGGTGGTCAAGACCTTTAATTTTCCAAAGCGCGGGAGTGTAGCGGTATGCGCGTCAGCTCGCCAGCGCTCAGCTGAGCAGGAGGTCTTTGGCCTCATTCAGCTTGGCGGCCAGGTAATCGTTCCCGCCCCGGTCTGGATGCAGCTTCTGCATAAGGCTTCGGTGGGCTGCAACAATATCGTCTCGGCTGGCGCCGGCTTGCAAGCCCAACACGGCTAGCGCTTCGCTCTCATTCATGGCGCTGTTGCTGCCCTGGGAATCCGACGAAGTACTGCTAAAATCGTCTCCCCAGTCATCGCCAAAGCGCCTTTCAAGATAACTCTCTAACAAGCGCGCGGAATCCGTATCCTGGCTGCGGTAGTTTGATAGAAGCTGTTCCAGCTGCGATCGATCCAGGGCGTCGAGCTGTTGCCCGCTAAAGTCACCTTGCAGAACCTCTCCGCGCACGTCGCCGGTCTCATGATCCAGAGTCATTTTGAGAAAGGCGGTATCTACTTGGGATTGTCCGCTTGCGCCAGAGGAAGGCGTGCTCTGTTTAAGCCATTGCAGCATGGGGAAAAAACGAATCAACACGGGCAGCAGCCGGCTGGCACCGACCAACAGGCCAGTGATGGCAGCGCCCAGCCAATGCATGCGTCCCGTTACAACGCCGATTACCACGACGGCAATCAGTACCCCCAGGCCCAGCTTCAGGTAGGCGGCCTTGCGCTTTGCCGGTGGCGTCGCCAGGAGTCGCTGGTAGATGATCCAGACGGCTATGCCTATGGCGATCAGTAGTATGAGCTTTGGCACGTTTAATCCCGGTTAAGTTGCTGCAGCAGTAGTGTAACGTCTGCGCCAGTCGCGCGGCCATGATTCAGCAGAGCCTCGCGACCGCCCGCGGCGTAGCTGGCAACGGCACCCAGCAGCGCGGCTAACTGCCCGGCGGAGCTGTGGTCAAATCGCGCCCAGGCGCCATTGGATAGCGCGCAGAGCTTTTTGAAGACCTGCTCGGCGCGGGCATCGTGTCCTTCCTGGAAAATAAAGACCGGTAGCCCCAGCATACCCAGTTCACCAGCTTTGCCTGCCAGTCGCTCGGCGGACTCTTCGCAGGCGTCGCCAATAAATACCAGCGCTTTGATGGCTTGTTTACGGTGCTCGCGAATGGCATGGCTGAGTAGGCGTTCAATCTGCGTCATGCCACCTTCGCAGCTTACCCGGCGCATAGTTCGCGACAGGGCCTGGTCGTCAATAAGCCACTTGCTGCTGCGCAGTTCACTCATGCCTCGGTAGTAGCAGAGTTGAACGGAGAGGCCGCCTAGCTTGCGGGTAGCCAGAAACATTTCACCTTGAAGGTGGCAGGCGCGGTCCCAGGTGGGCTGGCGGCTGGCCGTGGCGTCTATGCCAAACAGAAGACGCGCGTCGCTGTTCGCTCGCTGCGCCAGAGATTTACTACGAGTAAGAAATTTGTCGATGTCGCCGGTCGTGGATCGCAGGCGAGGAGGCTTTGCCAAGAGTTAGCGTTTCCCTAACTTGCCTAGACGTTCAAGCTCAGCCAGATAGTGCTTGCGTTGCTCGAGCTCACGCACGGCAGCCATCAGCTCCTCTTGCGAGCTTTGTCGCCTTTCGCTTTCTTCACTGACAATTTCCCAGAGCTTACGGCTGGAGTACTCGTGCATATTGAAGGTTTGAAGTGTATTCATGTGTTGCTCTACTTCTTTTATTCACTCATTTATCAGTTGGTACATACGTGGTAGCACTGTCTCTGGGTTTGTTGTGTACCGGCCCCACATGGCATCTCGGATGGCCTCAAATAAGGACTGGTCAGCACCAAGGGATAGTGTTCTTACACTATATCGAGTTCTTTTGACAGTTGCATGACAAGCAGGTTCCCCGGACTTCAGGGCAGCACGGCGCTCTGCGAATGACGGCGACATCAGTGCAGCTTGCTTGGTTTCGCATGGGCAAATTGGCAAACTGTAGGTATATCTATAATAGTGGCCGTATCTTTGAATGCGGCCGCCACCGAAAAGGAATATTACGCTATGGGTCTATTCGATATTCGCAAGAAGCATTTGATGCCGGCCGCAGATGAGGCGCTGCCGGGCAGGGAGGAGGTTATGACCGTTCCCGACGCGCACTTCGTTAACGGACGCCCTCTAAAGCCACCTTTCCCGGACGGCTGTCAGCAGGCGGTTTTTGGTATGGGCTGTTTTTGGGGCGTAGAGAAAATGTTCTGGCAGCTCGATGGGGTTTACACGACTGCGGTGGGTTACGCGGCTGGGCAGACGCCGAATCCCACTTATCAAGAGGTTTGCTCTGGCAGAACCGGTCACAACGAAGTTGTGTTGGTGGTATACGACCCTGCAGTGATCAGCTACGAGGCGCTGCTGAAAACGTTTTGGGAAGGCCACAATCCAACCCAGGGCATGCGCCAGGGCAACGATATGGGAACACAGTATCGCTCCGGTATCTATACGTTTAACGACGCCCAGCGCGAGGCAGCGGAAGCGTCCAGAGTGGCCTTTCAGCCGCGATTGTCCGACGCGGGCTTCGGTGACATCACAACCGAAATCGAAGACGCCGGCACCTTCTATTATGCGGAGGATTATCACCAACAGTATCTCGCCAAGAACCCGGGTGGCTACTGTGGCCTCGCTGGTACGGGGGTGAGCTGTCCTGTCGGTGTGGCCAACGCCTAGATCACGGCTGCGCAGATACTCTAGAGCTTGCCAGGCCCTTTGTTTTAGATCCATTTCACCCCCCGGATAGCTACTTGCGCCCCGGTAGCCCCTGTGTCTATCCTGTAGCCTTGGGATACACACTCTATAACAATAAAGAAGGGGTTGTCCGATGCTCTACCCGAAGCCACTGCGCCATGCTGTTGCGGTAACTTTCGCTGCGGCTGCACTACCTGCTATACCTCAACTTACCAATGCTCAGGATCGCGCCATTGAAGAGGTCATTGTGACCGCCAGGCGCCGTGAAGAGAGCCTGCAGGAAACCCCTGTCGCGGTAACTGCATTTAGCTCAACTGCGATGCGTGAAGCGGGTATTCGCAATCTGCGAGACTTGAACGAAGTCGCTCCCAACATTGATGTGCATCAGGCCAACGGCACGGCGCCGCTTGCCAATATCTATATCCGTGGAGTGGGGCAGCGGAATACGGAAGTGAATATCGACTCCGGTGTCGGCATCTATATCGACGATGTCTATATCGGTCGCCCTGACGGCGCCATGCTGGATTTGCTGGACGTCTCTTCAGTACAGGTATTGCGAGGCCCGCAAGGGACTTTGTTCGGTAAGAACACCACGGGGGGCGCACTGGTGTTTACCACCAACAAGCCTACCGATAGCTTTGGCGGCGCCATTGAAACCCGCGTCGGCAACTATGACCGCCTCGACGTGGGTGGCGTGCTGAACGTTCCTATCAGCGACTCGCTCTGGTCGCGCTTTTCAGTGTCGACCATTTCCCGCGACGGCTTCGTCGACAACGTATTTCTCGATCAGGACTTTCTCGATGAAAATCGCGTGAACGTAACCGGCCAGTTTCGCTGGTTGGCGGGGGATAGCCTGACGGTTGACCTGGGCATCAATTACAGCGACACCGACCAGACAACGCGCCCGCAGAAGTGTCGGCTGGTGCCCGGCGTTACCGGGTGGCAGGCGGAGTTGTTTGATCAGATTGGCGTCATCCCCTCGACCGGGCGCACGCTGGACGATTTCTGTCAGGACAATATTGACGCTGGTGACGCCTTGGAGGTCGTCTCTGATCTGGACGGCCGCTACGAGGCGACCACGCAGATGGTATCGCTGAATGCCGAATGGGAAATCAACGACGACCTGACCTTTAAAAGTATTTCGGCGTTTCGCAACACCGAGGCCGGCCAGGATGATGATCTCGATCACACGGCCTTGCCCTGGTTGCACCGAACACAGTTTACTCATCCTGCGGGCACTGAGCGCGATACCGACCAGTACAGTCAGGAGTTTCAACTTGTGGGCAGCGCGGTTGATGAAAGACTGACCTACGTCGCTGGCTTATTTTACTTTCGTGAAGAGACGGTAGGACAGCAGTCTGTCGGCTTACTTGGGCCCTACGATCCTGGCGTTGCGGGTTTGTTTGTCTTGAACTCTCAGTCAGATGCCCGGGAAGTAGAAAACGAGGCACTTGCGGCCTTTGCCCAGTTGGAATGGTCATGGTCCGATAACTGGCGCAGTACCCTGGGTGTTCGCTATACCACCGAAGAGCGATCCCTTGAGCTTTCATTCTTCGATCCCGTGCCTGCAACCCTCGATGCCAACGGTGGCAACGTGCTATCCATTGCCAACGGGCTGTACGCCGTCGACCGGTCGGTATTTGAGTACGATCCAGAGTTTGAGTTTGCCTTCCGCGAGAGCCAGCAGGGTGATATCAGTAACGACGACACCAACATCATGGCGAGCCTGCAGTACCTGATTGACGCCAATGGGTGGGTCGACGGTGGATCAGCGTACCTGACTTACAGCGAGGGCTTTCTGTCGGGCGGCCTTTCAGAGGCCCCCACCGGGAACCTCGAGACCTTCGAGCCGGAGGAAGTGGAAAACTGGGAGCTAGGCTTGAAGCTGGATCTGTTCGATCGCCGCCTGCGAGTCAATGCGGCGCTGTTTAACTCAGACTACACGAACCGACAGCTGACCACGGTGGTGATCAATCCAGAGATATTGTCTCCAGCGCCGGCAACTCTTAACGCAGCAGAATCAACGATTCGAGGCATCGAGCTTGAAACCACCTGGCTGCCATCGCCAAACTGGCAGATCCAGTTTAATGCAACGTTCAATGATGGGGACGTAAAGGAGTTCGATGATGTTCAGCTCACCGTCGCAGACCCCTCTGGGCCGCCTGCCGCGGGCTGCGAACGCTTTGACCTGACGCTGATAGAAATCGACTCCTGCGACATCGACCGCTCGGGTGAGAACTTACCAAGACTGCCCGAGGCAACGTATTTTCTTGCTATCCAGTACACATGGGATTCTCCCATCGGTCTGATCACGCCCCGTATACAGGCCATGATCAAACAGGATGTTGAGTACTGTTTCGATGCGTCAAGCTGCGCATCTGGCCTGTGGCTGGAAGACGAGCAGTTTGATGTGGGTGCACGTATTAACTGGATCTCCAAAGACGGTAAGTGGACGGGCGCACTTTTTGGCACCAACATCACTAACGAAGACTATCTGGTCGGCGGTGCAGCCCTGGTTGATGCGGCTGGCGTAGGTGGCTGGAATGCGGCCAACCCACGTATGTATGGCGCGGAGCTGAAGTACCAGTTTTAATTTGAGGCTGTGATAGTCGGTTTTCTCTGGCCCAATGGTTCTGCTAGTGGGCTTTTTGTTTGCGTAGCCGTTTCAGGGAGCGGAGCAGTTCAGCAGGCGTGACGTGGCGGAGAGACAGTCGGAGCTCGTTTGTGGTTGTGGGGCCTAAAATAGCCGCGCTATCAGCGCGCTCACGGCATTTTCGACTCGCAGGATGCGCGGCCCCAGGCTCACAGATTCACAGCCCGCTCCCTGTGCCTTCTCGACTTCATAGGGGATAAAGCCACCTTCCGGCCCAATCACCAGTGTAGTCGCTGAGGACAGCCCTCGCGGACAGCTCGGATGATCTCCAGGGTGCGCGATCAGCCCGCGTCGGTTTTCAAGCAGGCCTGGCAAGGTATCTTCAACAAAGGGTTTAAATCGCCGGTGCACGTGAAGCGTCGGAAGCACTGTGTCTCGCGCCTGAGCCAAGCCCTCGACAAAATAGTCAGTCACCACCTCGGACGCCAAGGCCGGGGTCTGCCAGTAGCTTTTTTCTACCCGATAGCTGTTGATTAGATGTAATTCGGCGACGCCTAACTCAGCGATAGTGCGCACAATTCGGCGCAGCATCTTGGGGCGAGGCAGCGCCAGCACCAGGATTAATGGCAGCTTTGCGGGTGGCGGCTCGGTTAACGAGACCTCTAGCAGGGCTTCCGATGCTGACAGAGATAGCAGCCTGCCGTGGCCGATAAGCCCATTCAATTCACCGACACGCAATGAATCGCCTTCCTGAGCGTTAAGCACGGTGTGTAGGTGTTCTAAGCGGTGATCTCTGATGCAGATGCGATCCGATGCGACCCGGTCCTGCTCAGCGAACAGCAAAAGATTCATGACGCAGCCGCAGGCAGAAGAAGACAAATGGGAGCGGAAGACTTAAACGTAGAGGTCATACTCGTCAGCGCTGCTGATTTCCGCCTCGACCATATCGCCTGGATTCAGGTCGGTGATACCCGGCAGATGAACCAGACCATCGATTTCAGGTGCGTCGGCATAGGTCCTGCCAATAGCGCCCTCCGAGTCGACACTGTCAATTAAGATCGCCTGCGTGCTGCCTATTTTGTCCTGTAGTTTTTGCGCACTGATGGCCTGCTGCGTTGCCATAAAGCGCTCCCAACGGTCCTGCATCACCTCGGCAGGCACATGATCGGCCAGGTCATTCGCAGCGGCGCCATCCACCGGGGAGTACTGGAAGCAGCCGACGCGATCCAGCTGCGCCTCATCGAGAAAATCCAGCAGCTCTTCAAAATCCGATTCAGTCTCGCCGGGGAAACCAACGATAAAGGTAGACCTCAGGGTAATGTCCGGACAGACCTCACGCCAACCGTGAATCCGATCCAGCGTTTTCTCTGCATGCGCAGGGCGACGCATGGCTTTGAGAATGCGTGGACTGCCGTGCTGCAGTGGAATATCGAGATAGGGCAATATGCCGCCGTCAGCCATCAGCGGAATTATGTTGTCCACGTGAGGGTAGGGGTAGACGTAGTGTAGCCGCACCCAGATGCCAAACTCCGCCAGGGCTTCACACAAGCCCTGCAGTTGGCTTTTCACCGGACGGCCCTGCCAGAATCCCGTGCGATATTTGATATCGACGCCGTAGGCGCTGGTGTCCTGAGAAATCACCAGCAACTCTCGAACGCCCGCTGCTACTAACCGTTCGGCCTCTTCCAACACATCGCCCACCGGTCTGCTGACCAGCTTGCCGCGCATATCCGGGATGATGCAAAAGCTGCAGGAATGATTGCAGCCCTCTGAAATTTTCAGGTAGGCGTAGTGGCGCGGCGTGAGCTTAACGCCCTGGGGTGGCACTAGATCCACATAGGGGTCATGAACCCGAGGCGGTGGCGGTACATGCTGATGTACAGCGCCCACAACTTCTTCATAGGCCTGCGGACCGGTAACAGCCAACACGTTGGGGTGGGTGCGCGTGATGTCCTCGCTATCCTTGCCCAGGCAGCCGGTGACGATCACTTTACCGTTCTCACTCAGGGCCTCGCCGATGGCATCCAGAGACTCCTGCTTGGCGGAGTCGATAAAGCCGCAGGTGTTAACGACCACCACGTCAGCATCGTCGTAACTGGGCACCACTTCGTAACCGTCTAGCTTGAGCTGGGTGAGTATGCGCTCGGAGTCCACCAGCGCTTTGGGACAGCCCAGCGAGACGAAGCCGACTTTGTTTGAGGTGCTACTCATGGCGTGAGCCTGTGTTGACGGACGCGGTAGGGGTCGAAAGGGCTCAGCTTAGTCCTGCGACATCGGCGTAAGTAAGCTTGAGTGCCTCGCAGATCATATTGAAGTAACCCGCTTCCGCGTGAGCAACTTTTTCGTCTGCGTTAAGCACGTCAATCAAAGCCTGCATTAGATGCAGGCGTTGGTCCATGGATAGCTTAGGCCCGATTCGGGTGACATATTTTTCAAGGGGGGCCGTCTCAAAGAGCTTGGACTTAGAGGCAATGCGAATATCAGCACTGCTAATGTCTTCATCCAGATACTCCTTCACGACTTTTTGGACGGTCTCGACCTCTGCTGCATCCGTGTAAGCGTCGACGTCGGTGGCGCGGGCCAGCACCATGACCAGCAGCTCGCGGTACACCTCAGGGCCTGGTTCAGTCCGCTCTCCGCCAAATAACTTGCCAACATTTAATAGATCAGCGAGTGCCATAGTTGAATCCCTTTTGCAGTGTCATATCGTCGTGTGGGTGAATAGTAACCCACGGGTCGGTATTCTGGGAAAGCCGGGGAGAAAGTCTGAATAGAATCTATAGTGTGCAGTTCAGCATAAGTACGTTCAGGTCGTCGCAGCGGGCCGGTGGAGAGATGCATTAAAAATATCCCGGCGCGGTCTAAATCAATTGGCTAGCCTATTTTGGCCCGCCTTTTATGCAGCGTACAGTCAAAGACACCAGAGAGTGATTGATTGGCGCCATCGCACTAGCGCTGCCAGGTCGCGACCATGCTCTTGGTCTCCGGCTAACTAGTGCCGGGCTAACCGGGCATCACAGCAGAGAACACAATAAACACAGAATAAGAAATACAGGAGTTACAGTGACATGTCTCTAGACGATACTGACGGCGCAAAGCAGCAACTGCGCGAGGCCTTCGACGGCATGATGAAAAGCCTTGAGGCGGCGCGAGATATCATTGACAGTCCGGACCAGTTTGCGCCGCCAGCAACCCAGCGTGTGCTTGCAGAGGGCTATCGCTATCTCGCTGGCTACCTGCATCACGGCATAGAGCGCGCTTTTTATGAAGACCCGGATTTCCCTGCCTTTCGCAACGCACTGTCTGTTTTTAACAAAGCCACTATCGACAATGCCGACGCCATTTACTTTTACGCGCCGATCGATGGCCGCAAGCATTATCGGATTAGTGCCAGCGTTTGCGACGCTCGACACTGGCGCGGCGTACCCCGGCTGCAGGAGCAGCCCGTTGCACCGCAATATTTGATTTTTGAAACCAGCGACGGCGGGCTGGCAGGTGACTCTGGTAACTTGATGGAGTTGGTGCCTGGCAGCAGAACGGGCTTTGGCACGCTAGACTCCTCGGCCATTGAGTTGGGGGCGGCGGGCGAGTTCGAGCTGGTCCTGGGCCCCAGTCGGCCGCCCGGTTACGACGGCCATTTCATCTGCACCGAGAAGCCGCCACGGGACGATAACCCCGACGAGGAGCAGCGCTATGCGTCTTACATCAGTGGCCGGCAATTGTTCTACGACTGGGAATACGAGGAACCCGTTGCATTGACCATTATGCCGCTGGACACAGCGGGGCAGCACGCGCAGCCATTGACGCCACAGAAGGTTGCGGGGCAGCTGCAGCGTATGGGCAATATCATCGAAGGCCAAATGCGGTTCTGGCTGCAGTTCTACGATGTGGTGCTCAACTGCAACGGCAGCCATGAGAACGTCAATAACAGCCCTTATTTTATGCCGGTGAATGCATACAACACGCCCAACGCGGCTTCCAGCGACACCGGTGGGGGTATGAGTACCAATATCTACGCAGGCGGCCTGTTTGATCTTGCCGAAGACGAAGCGCTGTATGTTGAGGCGCGCTACAGCGGTGACCCGGTCTACACCAGTTTCCACCTGGGAAACCTCTGGGGCGAATCACCCGACTACGCGAATCACCAGAGCAGCCTCAACGGATTTCAAATGTTTATGGGCGAGGACGGTGTGCAGCGGTGGGTTGTGGCGCATCGCGACCCCGGCGTGCAGAACTGGCTGGATACCACCGGCTTGCCGAAAGGCTATCTGTCACATCGCTGGGCCTACAGTGAACTGCCCCCGAAAGACCAGTGGCCTAAGATCAGCGCCAAAAAAATTGCCTTTGATGAGATTGGCGCGCAGTTTCCGCACGATCAGCCCATACTCACTGCAGCCGAGCGGCGCGAGGCAATTGCGGTTCGCCAACGGCACGTGCAAAAGCGGTTCAGGGTGTTTTAACGCTGTCTTCATTGTGTTGATGATGGAAGCCTTTCTTCTACCGGGCTAAATGGGGTCGCCAAGTGAGCGAAGAATTCAAAGAGCAGGGCGGTGTGGCCACGATGGATCCGTCCCGACTGCGACGCTGGGTGACGTCAAAGTTGCTGACATCGCTAGCCAGTGAATCTCGCCTGCAGCGTCGACGCAAGACGGCTGAGAAGCATCGGCGCCGGGACGGTGGCAAGCACATCGTCGAATACTTCCATCAGGTCGATGACGGCTACAGTCATTTGGCGGTACAACTTTTAGACGCCTTGCTAGAGCGCTATGACGTTACGGTTGTCTGTCATCTGGTACGCGATTCCCGGGGTGCCAATAGTCCAGAACCCGAGCTGCTGGCCAGGCTGTCGCAATATGATTCGGTGCACATTGCGCCGTACTATGGTTTGCGCTTTCCTATAGCACCGACGGCGCCGGATCCTAAGCTCGTAGCGGTAGTCGAGTCGATACTGTCCGCGCAAGATACGCAGGGCTTCATTGATTTGGCAGCATCGCTTGGGCAGGCGCTGTGGTCGAACGACGGTGAGGCATTGGCGGCGCTCACTGACGGCCTGCCAACAGAGACAGACGCTGCTGTTGAAGCCTATATTGAAAAGGGTGTGCAGCGACGTGCCGAATTGGGGCACTATTCTGCAGCGATGTTTCACTTCGCGGGCGAGTGGTATTGGGGAGTGGATCGGCTCTACCATCTGGAGCAGCGCCTTGCTGATCTGGGTGCGGATCGAGCGCCTGAGCATGCCCTGCTTGCGCCTAGACCCACTGTTGAAACGACTGCGCTGCGGGACAGCGGTACGCTCACGCTTGAGCTTTTTGCCTCCTTGCGCAGCCCCTACACCGCTGTGGTCTTTGACAGGGCGGTCGCCCTCGCACGCGATACTGGCGTAAAGCTATCTCTGCGCCCGGTGCTGCCGATGGTTATGCGAGGTGTGCCTGCTACACGAGAGAAAGGCTTTTACATTTTTTCAGACGCCGCGCGCGAAGCTCGAGCCGCCGGGGTTGCCTTTGGCAGGATTGCTGACCCCATCGGTGAGCCCGTCAGGCGTTGCTACTCCCTATACCTCTGGGCGCTTGAGCAGGGGAAAGAGGTCGCGCTGTTCAGCAGTTTTTTGCGTTGCGCGTTTGCGGAAGGGGTGAATACCAATACGGAAAACGGCCTGCGTCGCGTCGTCGAAATGGCCGGCCTCAGTTGGACGGATGCGCGCGAGCAGTTAGGACGTGACGGCTGGCAAGAGATTCTGGAAGCCAACCGGCAAGCGATGTATGAGGCGGGTTTGTGGGGCGTGCCTAGCTTCCGATTGCTCGATGAGTCTGGCAACCCTGTGTTGGCACTGTGGGGGCAAGACAGACTGTGGCTGTTTGCACGTGAGATTCAGCGTTTATTGCAGCAAAGGCAGGGCTAGAAACCCGCGTGTCTTAAGTATTCACTTTCGCGCCCGCTAACGACTGATGCATATTCTGGTAGAAGCGTTAGCGCGGCTGATATCGAAGCGCCGGACCGGTCGTATCGACTTACAGGTTGCTGCGGCTAAGCACAATTTCCTGACTGCCCGCCGGTAGCGAAAACTCCACGCCGTCTTTGCCGATAGTGTAATCGGGGAATACGTCGTCAGCTCCGTTCAAAAACAGGGCTTTTTGCCCGGGCACGATCAGCGGTGGCACGATGTGGTAATACAACAAGTGACCTACTCGGGCATCGCGCGCGGTCTGAGCTGCATCCATTGGGCTAGCGTGGTAGTCCAGGATGTCAGTGGTGATCCTGGCCAGGATGGAGTTACCGTTTTTAACAGCTGCCTCATGCATCATGCTGACCAGGTTAGGCGCCAGTGCTTCGTGCACGAGTAGATCAACGCCTTGCGCAAATCGTTCGATGTTGTCGTGTTTAACGGTGTCGCCGGTAATCAGTGCAGATCGCCCTTTATAGTCGAAACGATAGCCCACGGCGGGTGCCACCGGCGTGTGGTCAACCGCCAGCGCGGTGACGCGCAGTTCGCCAGATTCGTATACCACCGTTAGCGCGCCCATCTCCGGCATTTGGAAAGGCCGCGCGGTCAGACCGGCGCCGCTCAAAGGCGCAACTGCATCTCCGTGGTGGGCATGACGGAATTGACTGTCTTGTGCGTAAGCAATGTTGAAACCTTCCACAACGCGTTCAACCCCTGTTGGGCCATAGACCGGCAGCGGCAATGTGTTGTCTCCACCAGCCCAACGCAGAGTGCCTAGCTCGCCGAGTCCGTCGATGTGATCGGAGTGGTAATGCGTAAGCAATACACTCTCGATATCGCCCACTGCATACCCCATGCGGGCAAGGTTGCGAACGCCGTCGGTACCAGCATCCACTACGAGAAGCTGTGTGCCAGCAATGATGGCTACGCAGGGTCCAGATGCATTGGGAGCAGGCAGTGGGCCGCCGGCGCCGCAAAGTATGACGTGCAGGCCGTCTTCTAGAGTGGCAATACGATCAAAGCCTAATTGCGCAGCCATGCCTTTCTCCAACACCCGCGCCGCGATGTTCGCTCTTTGGCTATAGACCATAAGAAAGACCAGCAGTAGGGCACCTGTGCCAAGAAGTATTTTTTTCATTGAGCTTCTCCCATGCGACGGCCGGCAAGTGAAACGGGGATGGGTCTCACGTTGTTTTTCTGTAATGGCACTGATGCTGGCATAACACCAAGTGGATAGAAAGTGACAACTATGGACAGGGTGAATGCTCAGAAAGCTCCGGGTCAAAGGTCCCGGCAAGTATAAAGAAGCAGCCGGTCCCTAATCGCGTGCAGGTCCCCAAACCTCAAGATAGTTCTCGCGCTGCACCACAGATCGACACTTTTGCCCACGCCATTCGTTGCGCTAGTATCCTGAGAATTCAATAACAATAAACCGTCGGACAACGACGAGGAGTTCCACGCCATGATTGCGTCGACGCAACCTGCTTTTCCAAAACGGGTAGTGCTTTTTGCACTTATCTTCCTCTGCTTGGCTGCATGTCAGGACGCGAAGCTTCCCGCTGAGGGCAGCACCGGCAGTCAGGGTAATGCTGCTCCTAGCCAAAGCACCGTCCGCGCCAATGCAGGGTTTGCCGAAGCACTGGCGATAGACGATCAACGGGATTTTGAGGACGCCAGGCGCGGGCTGATTGCCAGTGCAAATCCGCTACGCGTGACCATGGCCAGCGGGGAAATGATCTGGAACAGCGAGGATTATGGGTTTATAGAAGGTGACGCGCCGGCGTCGGTGAATCCAAGCCTGTGGCGTCAGGCGCAGCTCAACAATATACACGGCCTGTTTGAAGTCACCGAGGGCGTTTACCAGCTGCGCGGTTTTGATCTTTCCAATATGAGCATCATTGAGGGAGATCGCGGCTGGATTGTGGTGGACCCGCTGACAACAAAAGAGACGGCAAAGGTGGCGCTACAGTTCGCTATGGAGCATTTGGACGAGCGACCGGTTAGCGCCGTTATTATCACCCACTCACACATCGACCACTTTGGCGGGGTTGCGTCGGTTCTGGAGGCCGACGGTAGTACCGAGATTTACGCGCCGATAGGCTTTATGGAAGAAGCGACCAGTGAAAACGTGCTTGCAGGCAGCACCATGAGTCGCCGTGCCATGTTCATGTATGGCAGCCAGCTAGAGCGCTCTGCGCGAGGACATGTGGATACGGGGCTGGGTAAAAGTCCCGCTTTCGGCAGCCCAACCATCGCCGCGCCGGACCATGTTATCGAGCGCACCGGTGAAACGCGCACCATTGATGGCGTCGCCTTCACCTTTCAAAATGCCGCGGGCTCTGAGGCGCCGGCCGAGCTGACATTCTACTTGCCTGAATTAAAGGCTTTCTGCGGTGCGGAAGTGCTGTCTCGCAATATGCACAACCTTTACACGCTGCGGGGCGCAAAGGTGCGCGATGCGCTGAAGTGGAGCAGCTACATCGATGAGGCGATGGCCTTGTTCCCCGACGCTGACGTGTACTTTGCCAGCCATCACTGGCCGCTCTGGGGGCAGGCCGACATAGTGGCCTTCATGAAAAAGCAGCGTGATACCTATCGGTACATACACGATCAAACGCTGCGTTTAGCCGCTCAGGGTTATACCGCGGATGAAATCGCCGATAGCATGACCATGCCCAAGTCTTTGCGCGAGAGTTTTCCGAACCGGGGTTATTACGGCACGGTGAAGCATAATTCTCGCGCCGTGTATCAGCGGTATTTCGGCTGGTACGACGGCAACCCTGCGCATCTTGATCCGCTGCCAGCCTCGCTAACGGCGCCGCGCTACGTCGCGGCCATGGGCGGTGCCCAGGCGATGATAGCGAATGCACAGGCAGCTTACGATGCAGGCGAATATCGTTGGTCGGCTGAGCTGCTCAACCGGCTGGTGTTTGCCGAGCCAGACAACGGTGTGGCCAAGGAACTGCTGGCCGCCAGCTACGACCAGCTTGCCTATCAATCCGAGTCAGGGCCCTGGCGCGACGTTTATCTCAGCGGTGCCCTGGAGCTACGGCAGGGTCCGCCGGCTCAGGGGATTGGTATCGCCAATGCTGGCGGCGTACTCCGTCAAACACCGATCGCGGAGTTTATGCGGGTGATGTCGGTGATGCTCAACGGCCCGAAAGCCGAGGGCAAGACTTTCGCATTTAACTTCGTGTTTACCGACAAAAACGAGACGCACACGCTGGAGCTGGAGAACGCGGTTTTGCACCACCGGATGAACAATCCCGCCGTGGATGCCAATGCAACTATCAGCATTACCCACGAGCTTTTCATCAAGATGATTATGGGTCAGGCCGGTATCCGGGAAACCGTGTTCTCCGATGATGTCAGCCTGGAAGGTTCGGGCATCGATCTGTTGCGTTTCTTTGCGCTGCTGGACCCGGCCGACGATGTGTTTGACATCGTCACGCCCTGACCGGAATCGATGCTTGAGGCGGCTAGGCGGCGTTAAGCCCCAGCATCTTGGCTTCCTCGGCAAGGATCGCGCTTACCCGAGGCTGGGCTTTGACACGTTCAATCAATCCCGCCATAGCCGGCCAGCGGCTTGAGTCGACTTGGTAACCTGCGTAGCCCGCATTGATAAAGGCGCTGACGATAGCCACGTCCGTGATGCTGAAATCACCGAATATAAACCCTTCAGACGGAAGCTGGCTTTCCAGATAGTCGAGCATGGGCGGCAGACGCTTATCAATAATTTTGGCCACCAGCTCTTCGTCGGGTTCTTGCTTGAAGGCGAATGGCCGCATAAAGCGCTGAAAGAAGATGCCCGCGGCCAGTTCGGCCACATGTCCGCTGCATAATTCGTCGTACCAGTCTGCCATCGCCCGATCGGCGAGGCCGGCAGGGTACAAGGCGGGTTGCGGATAGGCGTTCTCTAAATACCGGCAAATCACTTTGGAGTCGCTAAGCGTCAGGTCCCCATCAGTCAGTGCCGGGACTTTGCCCAAGGGGTTTATTTCAAGAAATGCTTTATCGCCGGAGAAGGGCATCTGCGGCACGATCTCGTACTCAAGTCCTTTGAGATCCAGAGCGACTAAAACCTTGCGAACAAAAGGGGAGCCGTGAACGCCATAGACTTTGATCATTTTTTACTCCAGTTCGAATGTAAGGCCCGCGTGGCTAACCAGGCGCTCAATCAGTTTGTGTCCCATCGCTGGTGCGGGTGTATAGATGCCGCCGGGGAGGTCGGCGCAATCTTCCAACAGGCACACCGCGCTCTCAGTAAGCATTTTTGACGTGGAGCCGTAACCCGGGTCCATGTCCCCGGTGACCGCAGCGCGAATGTCGTTGCCACCGGCGGTGGTGCCCACAAATAGCACGTCATAGTTACCCGCCTCACGGGACTCTCTGGAGGGGCCTTCGCCGGGCGCTGGCGCATCGTCTCCACCCAGGGGGTTGGCAGAGGCAATCATCTCAGCAACTGCTTTACCCTGTTCCCCGGCTCCTGCAAGCATCATTTCGTCGTACCGAAAATCGGTGCCGTAGCGGTGCTCCATCAGGGCGTTGGAGCGATGCACGTTCTTGGTATTGATTGTCGCCATAATAAACGGCGCAACCCATTGGCCCAGTCTTTCATCTTCATAGGGCTTGTTGTCGGCAGGTTGCTCTGGACCTTCAAATCCGTCGGCGAGGCAGAAGGGATTAATGAGTACGCTGAACAGTTCCGGCTTCGCCTTTATGGCATCCATGGTGGCATTCAAAGAGGCCGCGGTGCCGCCGGAGAACTCACCGTTCATTGCGCGCACGCGACCGCGCACGCGCGGGCAGGGCCCCCCATGTTGTTTGATTGCCGCGTCCTGTAAAAACAGGACGCCAAGATCAAAGGGTATAGAGTCAAAGCCACAGCTATGGACAATGCGTGCGCCGCTGGCCGCTGCCGCATCCTGATGGGCCGCAATCATTTCATGCATCCAAATCGGCTCGCCGGACAGGTCGACATAATCGGTGCCGAGTTCAGCGCAGGCGGCGACCAAATCTGATCCGTAGAGCTGATAGGGTCCAACCGTGCTGATGATGCAGCGTGCGCTGGCGACCATCGCGCGGAGCGACTCTGGGTCGCCTGCGTCCGCGACAACAAGCGGTGTATCTGTCGCTGCGCCGATCTCATCGCGCACGCTTATAAGTTTGTCCGCACTGCGTCCAGCCATGGCCCAGCGCAAGCCGTGGCCTGCCTTTGCGACAAGGTATTCGGCAACCAGACGGCCGGTAAAGCCGGTTGCACCATAGATAACGATATCCAGATTTTTTGCGTCGTTCATGCGGAAGCCCATGCGGTATTGAGTGTAAAGAGGGGCACTATACCCCGCTGCGTAACGAATACTAGACGCCACCCGCGGGCGACGGTAGAGCGGCATTCTGACGGCAGAATATGTGTTGGAAATCGTAGGGACGTGACAAGTCGGGACCACCAGGACAACGGTTTACACGCTGCCGGGACCCGGTCGACGCTTTGCACTCAACCTAATGTGGTTATTCCGCGGTAATAAAGTCTGCCAGCGTGGCTTCGATAGCCCGTGTCGCAGCGGCTTTATCGAATTCGTCCTCGGTGCTCTCATCCGCTAGCAGGAACATGCTCATAAACAGTGAGTTGCCGTTGGCGACTTCGGCTATACGCAGGGTTTGGTGCGCTTTGAAAAGCTGGTTCCAGTGTTCGCGCACCAACGCCCAAAAGGGCGCTGTTTGTTCCCAGTAGGCGTCACCCGCCGACCAGTCAAAATCGCTGATACGCTCATAGCGTGCCAAACCCACCTCTCGTGCCAGCAGGGCTTCAATGTTGCCTGCAGCATCCACGACAGCTTTGAGGTTGTCCTCTTCTTGTACCCAGCCTGTTGGATAGATGGTGTGACGGTTGCTGCCGATTAGTGCGTCGTAGTCGTCTCTGACGCTGAACTCACGCCGTGGCAGCGGACGCCAGGTTTCGTCACTGGTCCAACTGGAATAGTTTGCTCTGTGTTGCCAGCTACCGCTGGCCATGTAGCGAGGCGAATCATCTACCTGATACACCGCCTGGCGCCAGCGCCCTTTGGCGGACGTGCGCGAAAGGCGCTTCTTCTTCCAGGTTCTATCGCCCGCAAAGACAAACTGGTCTCGGCTTTCATAGTGCCAGTCTTGCCGCCAGTGCTTGACCACCATGGGTTCGCTAATAGCGCCATCATCCTGCTGAAAGCGCATCACGATAATGTGCTGCAGACTGATGTAGCGAGGTTCATCGGCCACCACATAGACGTATTCAGTGCCCCAGGATTGGTACGGCGCGCCGGGCGTATACCCCTCGGTAAAGCCGACGGTTTCGATGAAGTCAAAGCTGGTGCGGTACGCGCCGGCCATGGCCACGATGGCCCGGCGATCGCGTTCAAGTGCGCTGATGCCCGGTTCCCTGAGCGCTTTCCATGCGGCGCTTGGCTCTGTGACCAAAGTAACCGGCGCTCCGGTAGACGTTCCACCCCGCGGCGCCATGTCGCCGCCGTCGAGAAACTGCCAGGCGAAGGTGTATTGCCGTGGTGCCTCGGAAGCGGTTTCGTTGGCGAAGACAAAAGTGTGAGCCCCGGTCAGCGCGGTGAATAGAATTGAACAAACCAGGAAATAAAATGACGTCGTGCGAGTGCCCGACTCAGCACCACCAAAGGTATTGAACAAGGTTCTGGTTCCTCACAAGGTTTTCGTAACTCGACGTGCAGTCTCTTCGCGGCTGTCCAGAGCTGTCGCTGACAAATCGTTTGGATTCTGCGTCGTGATTGAACAGGTATACCAGATTGCAAGGCATCCACACACCTCAGGGCCGCTGTCTGGCGCGCTATCATCGCGCAAAGTGTCAACTTTGCTATGTCTACGGCATGCGGTAGTGTCAAAAATATTAGACAGATAAATTCGTTAGTGTGGTGAGCCGCACCAGATATTAAGGCGTACACTTACAATAGAACAGGTTCATTCGAAGCCGGACAGGAGATAACACATGTTTGCTGTAGCTAAACTCTTTGAAACAGAAGGTCAGGCGAAAGCCGCAAGCGATGCTCTAAAAGACAGCGGCTTCAGCTCTACCGCTGTCATAGTGCTGAAGAACACCAGTGACCAATTCACAGCCACGTCTAGCGCCGCTGATGCAGTGCGTGCCGGTGGTTTTCTCGGCGAGAACGCGAGCTTCTACGCTGAGCAACTGGCACATGGCCACACACTGGTTGTCGTTAAAACTGAGTTCGGTAAGTCGGGGGCAGCTAAAACGGTATTGAATAAGTTCAATCCGCTGCCTATCACCCACGAACCAAAGCGTGAGCCCTATGTGCCGGTACTGGAGCGTCCCACGCCCTTATCGTCGTTGCTGGGTTTACCACTGCTTACCAAGTCGGATACGCCGTTCTCCGATTTCTGGGGTTTCGATACCAAGCAAACCAGCCTTAGCCACATCTCGCGTTGGATTTCGCCCCTATCCAATTTTCGATTCTCGTCGCTTATCGGCATGAAAGAGCTCACCGACAAGGAAACGCCCTTGTCTTCCATGGCCGGCATGTCGACCAAGAGCAAGCGCGGTGAAGGCAAAAGCGGTTCCTTTGGACTGTCGTTCAAAGCCAAAAGCGATACGCCTTTCTCCTCTTTATTCGGCATGCCCTTGCTGACCAAGCGTCAACACTTTCTCTCCTGACGCTACATAGCGTTACTGAGCTACCCCCTGAGTAGTATCGCTACTCGGGAGGGTGGAAACACACGACTAGTGGGGGTGAGTCTCGTTTGCCGCAGGCAGGCGTTTCACTTCCAAAAGCTTCTTCCCCTGGTTGATGCGCCCGCAGTCCATTAACCGTCTACACCTCCACCCAGCTGACCTTGCCGCCAATGAGCGCCCAACCGTGCGATTTGTTGGGCTGTCTCATCTGAGCGGCCCACCTGGGCGGCCCCACCTGAGCGGCCCTACCTGAGCGGCCCTACCTGAGCGGCCCCACCTGAGCGGCCCTACCTCGGCGGCCCCACCTGAGCGGCCCCACCTCGGCGGCCCCACCTCGGCGGCCCCACCTGGGCGGCCCCATTTGATAGGTCCGAACTCCGCGACCCTTGAAGATTGCTTTTCTGAATTTTTAGGACCAACCGGTAAGCAGTTAGCGATGGCAACCGTTGCATATTGGAATTGTGTCAACTAAGATTGACACTAAAAGTGACAATAACATTTGACATGTGCCTCTTTTCATCCTACTTTTGAGGGTACGAGAAGTCGCTGCCATGGCAGTCGCGCCTCGCAAATCGTTTTGATAACCGGAGGACTATACGGTGAACGAAGACACAGAAAAGGTATGGCCGACAGGCCTGACAGTACGGGAATCTGAAGAGGTTCATAAGTACATTATTGATGGCGCACGCGTGTTTTTCTGCATCTCGCTGATTGCACATGCGCTGGTTTATTCACTAAGCCCTTGGTTGGGTTAAGGAGCCTGCAATGAACAACGGAAAAATGTGGTGTGTTGTTAAGCCTACCGTGGGCATTCCTGTGTTTCTGGGCGGCGTGGCTGTGATTTCTTTCACAATTCACTTTGCCGTTCTGAACAACACAACCTGGTTCCCCGCCTTTTTTGGCGGCTGATCTCAGGGCTTCGGTAGCAGTATGACCGAAGGCGGGGTGGCGTAAGCCACCCCGTGTTTATTCAAGGCTCATGCTCCAGGGGATGGTATAACCCGTGAACCGCTTTAGCCTCAAATTTATGCGTAACTGGGCGTCGCTCGGCCCCAGGTTTCTTCCTTTCGCTGACGTAGCGACTCCCGATCTTCCTATACAGCGCTTGCTGAGACTGTCCCTGTTTCAGGTGTCAGTAGGTATGGCTATGGTGCTGCTAGTCGGCACGCTTAATCGCGTTATGATCGTCGAGCTCAACGTGCCGGCTTCCCTGGTTGGCTTGATGTTAGCTCTGCCGCTGATTGCCGCTCCGTTCCGCGCGTTGATTGGCTTTCGCTCTGACCACCACCAAAGCGCATTGGGCTGGCGCCGAGTGCCATTTATCTGGCGCGGCTCGCTGGCGCAGTTTGCGGGTTTTGCCATTATGCCGCTGGCATTGTTGGTACTGGCTGATCGCGGTGAGTCCGCATCATTGCCTGATTGGGTAGGGCTGGTCACCGCGGCGGCATCGTTTCTGTTGGTGGGTGCGGGCGTACACACTGTGCAAACTGCCGGCCTGGCCCTTGCAACCGATCTCACGCCTGAAGAGTCTCATCCCAAGGTTGTGGGCCTGATGTATGTGGCCTTGCTCTTGGGGATGATGTTCAGCGCACTCATATTTGGCGCAGCGTTGGTTGAGTTTTCTGCGGGGCGTCTGGTACAGGTCATACAGGCGGCTGCGCTTATGACAATGGTGCTTAACGCGGTTGCACTCTGGAAGCAGGAGCCCAGACGCCGGCCAGAACAGGCTAGCTTACCAGTAGACCCAAGTTTCCGTGATGAGTGGCAGCAGTTCTGCGCGGGCGATAACACCCTGCGTCGATTGATGATCGTTGGGCTCGGCACCATGGCATTCGGGATGGCGGATATTTTGCTGGAGCCCTTCGGTGGTCACATTCTGCACCTCAGTGTAAGTGCCACAACGCAACTGACCGCTTTGTTCGCAATCGGTGGGCTAGTGGGATTTGCTGTGGCGGCGCGGGTGGTTGGCCGCGGCCTGGACCCCTACGTCGCTGCTCGAAACGGCGCGTTACTGGGCGTGCCAGCGTTTGTGCTGGTGATTGCGGCGGCGCCCTTACAGCAGCCCTTGCTGTTTTTGGCGGGAAACTTTCTCATCGGCTTTGGCGGGGCCTTATTCACCCACGGGACGCTGACGGCGACCATGAATCGTGCCCCCCGGGAACAGGTAGGCTTAGCGCTAGGTGCCTGGGGCGCCGTGCAGGCGACGGCGGCTGGCGTGGGTGTGGCTTTGAGTGGCGTCATTCGGGATGTGGTCATTGCGGTACAAGATTCAGACTCGGTCCTCAGTGGGTACCTGACGGTATACGGAATCGAAATTGCGCTGCTGCTGATTACCATCGTGGCGGCGTGGCCGCTGCTGCATAAGGGCAATGATTCGCGGGCCACGACCCTGACCGAGGATCAAGATTTAAATGCTGGATCTGCCGTTCGGGAGATGGCATGACACAGAGAGCGATCCTGCAATACCCCGACGATAGTCTGCACCAGGTTTCTGCAGTCGTAACGGCGTTCGATGGCGGGTTGCGCGCTGTGGTAGACGATTTGTTCGATACCCTCGCCAGGGGATCGGCGATAGGTTTGGCTGCGCCACAGATTGGCGTTCTGCAGCAAATCATTGTCGTCAGCGTACCGGATGATGCGTTTGGCGCCCGCGCCTATATCAATCCCGAAATCATCGAAGCGCGGGGTTACGGAATCGTTGAAGAGAGCTGCCTGTCGGTGCCCGACGTTGTCGGAAACGTCGTTCGTCACCCTGAAATACGGCTTCGCGCACAGACTCTGGAGGGCGAGACCACAGAGCTGGAGCTGGATGGCATGCACGCCGTCTGCGTGCAGCATGAAATTGATCATCTAAACGGAAAGCTGTTTATTGATCGCCTATCCTGGTTCAAGCGTCTGTCTATTCGTCGCGCAGCAGCAAAACGCCTCAGGGCTGCCGCTGCCTGAGGCGGCGCTCGTCTGGCATTTCGTTATGGATGAGATGTCAGCGCCTAAAATGCTTGTTGCAACGCAGGGTTGTGTCACCACGGCGATCATCAATCGTGCCGCTGCTCGAAATGCTGTAGATGGTGAGACCGTTGCCGGCGCGGCGCGTTTCGCCGGTGGCGCTGGGCGCCAGCAGTTTTTCTGATCAGGAAGACTAAAAGGGTTTCCTGGTTGATGGCGAATGGTTGCCGATTCGCAGTCTCGTCTTAAGGTGCTTGAGCAACTCCAGGGCATCCTCCCGACTCAAAAACTCCCCCAGCGAAATCTCCTCACCCTTGCTGAACAGACTGATGGTTGGCGCATCCCAGGGGTGGGCTTCAGGGGTGACTGACAGTGCGGCCTCGTCGACGGCGATTTCCCACTGCTGCCGCGGGTAGTAATGACCCTTTTGGATGGTGACCGTATCCACCCCGACGGTGATCACATGGCGGTATTTCAGCTTCCAGCACACATAGTAAAGCGCTGAGCCCAGCGCCAGCATTTCGAGGCCTGCAAAAGGCAGAATCGGCCATGCGCCAAGAATCACGCTAAAACCCAGGGCAATGCCCCCTGACAGGCAGCACATAGCGATAAGGATGACTTTGTTGGTTTCCCAGCTAGCCGAGCGGTTGGGCTCAGCAATGATTTGATCACTGCCATTATCGTGTTGTTTGTAAACCAAGGCCTTGTCTCCCGCTTGCGCCTCTCGCATTCTAGAAAGGTACACGTCCCGTAACAACCCGGAGATCGAGATGAGCCCCCTGATTACCACGCAACAGCTGATGGCGGATTTTAATGCCTACACAATTGTTGACTGCCGATTCGACCTGTCTGACCCAGCAGCAGGGGAGCGGTCCTATCGGGAGTCGCATATTGTCGGCGCGCATTATCTGGATCTGGAGCAGGATCTTTCCGCGCCGGCGGGACGCCACGGGGGCCGACACCCGTTGCCGGCCCCCGAGACTTTTGTTGGACGTTTGGCGGCAATGGGAATCAACGCCAACAATCGGGTGGTGGCTTATGACGAAAG
Source organism: Cellvibrionales bacterium (assembly GCA_043585095.1). Classification (GTDB taxonomy): domain Bacteria; phylum Pseudomonadota; class Gammaproteobacteria; order Pseudomonadales; family Halieaceae; genus JANQIO01. The sequence continues at coordinate 1,984,216 of CP121321.1, read as the reverse complement.
TCGCTTCTGCTATGCCGCGCGGCTTCGGTGGATGATGATGGCGCTGGGTTTGCCCCAGGTTCAAATACTCGATGGTGGCTATGCCGCATGGTGTGCTGATAATGGTGCGACTGACGATAGGCTGCCCGAGCCCATGCCGGTAACGGCCGCCTGTGTGGATTCCTACATCGGCATTAAGACGGTAGACGATGTCCGCCAGGCGACAGGGAACGCAGGATCGCTGCTGATCGATTCCCGTGATCCCCGACGCTTCGCCGGCATTGAAGAGCCTATTGATCCTGTGGCTGGCCACATTCCCGGCGCCTGCAACCTGCCCTGGCAGGGCGTTAGCAACGAGCTGGGCTTTGCGTTAGCACCAGAGGCCCAGCGTGAGCGGCTGCAGGGGATAGCCCCCGACGCCAAAGCCATAGTGTATTGCGGCTCCGGTGTGAGCGCCTGCGTTAATCTATTGGGCTTTGAGCTGGCAGGTCGGCCACGGCCGGCGCTCTATGCGGGCAGTTGGAGTGATTGGTGTTCTTATTTATGAGCCTGGAATTTTAACAACGGAATGAAAAGCCAGGAGTGATACCCCCCCCGAGCGCCCTAAGTCCGTCAACACAAAAGCTGCGCGTGCATAGATCAGCTTAGAGCCCGGCAATCAGGCCGCGTCAGCACATTTGATGCAATGGGTGGACTCAGGAATCGCTTCCAGCCTCTCGGCATTGATGGCCTCGCCACATTCGCCGCAGCGTCCATAGGTGCCATCTTCTATGCGCTGTAAGGCTGCCTTGATGTGGGCAATGGAAAGCTGCGTCTCCTTGCCGATCTCCTCCAGCACGTCATCGTTTTCGCGCTCTGTAGCCTGTTCAGCGAAGTCGCTGGATAGCGTCTTGGTGATGTCTTTGGTAACGCCCGCGAGGCGGTTTTCCAAATCGGCCAGTTTTGCTTCTAACGCCGCTTTACTTTTGTCTGTGTCCATATCGTTCCCGCCCTTGTTTGAGAAGCATACTTATAGTCTAGCTGCTGGCGCGGCGCTGCTCATGATCTGGATCAGAATTCCGGGGGCGAATTTTGCTCTATCCATTCGCCTGTCGCGGGGTGCTCCAGCCCGAGTTGGCTTGCGTGCAGCAGCAGGCGCGGCGACATGGAGAGCGCCTCTGCGTGGGCATAGAGATCGCAGCCCAGGATAGGATGCCCGATACTAGCCAGATGGATGCGCAGCTGATGGGAGCGCCCGGTGGTGGGTTTCAGCAGCAGGCGCGTGCGGTCGGAGTCACGCGATAGAACGGTGTAACGCGTTAGCGCCTGTTTGCCGCGCTCGTAACAAATTTTCTGCAGGGGCCGGTTGGGCCAGTCCGTGGCGATGGGTAGGTCGATCTCGCCCTCATCATCTGCCAGTACGCCAAACACGATGGCTTCATAAGCTTTTTCAACGCGGCGCTCTTGAAACTGTCGACTGATATGGCTGTGCACGGACTTTTCCAGGGGTACGACCAGCAAGCCAGAGGTATCCAGATCGAGTCGGTGCACCACCGTGGCGGAGGGATGATGTTCCTGAATACGGGTAATCATGCAGTCTTTGTTCAAGGGGTGGCGACCGGGAACTGACAGCAAAAAGGGCGGCTTATGCACAAACAGCAGGTGGTCATCCTGATACAGAATGTCCACGGGCTCGTCACAGCGCGGTACGATATACACCTCTTCCATGGCGGGCCACTGTAGTCCTGTGTTAAAAAAAGTAAAGCAAGATCTGCTGCATAAGCATGATGGGCTCAGTCAGCTGTTGTCCCGGCACATACCTGAAAGTGCCGCGCTACTGCAGTCACTTGATCAAGCAGACGAGGTAGCGCTGTATCTGCTTAACCCGGACTATCCGCAGCGCACCCTAACCGCGGAGGAACAGCGGGCCGTGCTGGAGTACCCGGCGTATTGGGCATTCTGCTGGGCAAGTGGGCAAGTGTTAGCGGCCTGGCTGCTGGCGAATCGCGAGCAGGTCGCGGGCAAACGGGTAATGGACTTTGGCTGTGGTTCGGGAGTCGCCGGAATCGCTGCCGCGCTGGCGGGTGCTGCCTCCGTAGTAGCCTGTGATATCGATCCGGATGCATTGACCGCGACAGCCGCGAATGCCGACGTGAATGGCGTGAACCTGAAGCGGGTCGATTGCTTTGAGGATTGCGGCAGCGACTTCGATATGGTGCTGGCAGCGGACGTGCTCTACGATCGGGCCAATCTACCGTGGTTAGAGAAATTCTTCGCAGCCGCGCCGGAAGTGCTGCTGGCCGATTCCCGCATTCGCGACTTTACGCACCCCCACTACGAACGCATCGGAACGATGGACAGCAACACGGTGCCGGATCTGGATGAGTCGCCGGAGTTCCGCCGGGTCTCCCTGTATCGCGGTAGGCGGCCGTGCCTGGCGCAGTAGAGACCTAAAAGCCTGTAGGGTGTGACTCTCCTGCGACTCTCCTGTGACTGTATTGTCACTCTGCTGTGGCAGGGCCAGGTAGTCTGTGCGCTGCTTGAAGCCTTAGCGCCGCTCGCGTGTCCTAGTGATACTGGCGATTAATCCACTCACTAAAGTCAGCAAATAACTGGTGATCGGATGCAATGTTATCCGCGAGCAGTTCGTCGCCATGCACCGCCCGTATGGTGGCGTTTAGGGATTGCACCGGTGGTTGTTGGCGTTCCCTGGAAGATGCAAGAAGACCAAGCGCTTCCTGCCAGGCGTCGTTAACCGTGCGATTGCAGTGTGCTGCCAGATGGCGACCACTAAAGTCCTCTCCGGTCAGGCTCACCAGAGTCTCGTTGTGCGTCGCGCTGTTGCCCGGGGCCCAGTAGTGCTCTGCGAGCAACGGTCCCACCAGGGGGTTGTCGGTGATATAGCCGTGCTCCCGTTGGAACCAGGCGCGCGTCTGATACACAGCCATATTGGCCAGTAAGTAGCCGTGGTAAGAACAGGCGCTGTCTTTGTCCAGCAGATGGGGGATTGCAAGCAAAGGCCGGGGCGCACAGGCTAGTCCAAAAATCTTCTGCTCCCAAAAGCGCGCCATTTCCAGCAGTCGGTCTGGCGTGAGTTCATCCTCGGGTAGTGAGTAAATGGCCCACTCGAAGTAGGGTACAACCAGAATGCCGCGCTCCATGTAAGCGGCGAAAGGTTGCTGGCTTTCGATTCTGCTGCGAATTATGTCCTCGGGAATAGACTCACCGTCGCGGTTTTTGGCATAGCGCTGCAGCCAGTCGGCGTCTCCCAGCAGGCTGTCAAAGAACATCGACTGTGTTTCTGCATAGGACATCGACGTCGGCGGAAACTCCTGACTGAAACAGGGTGCGTTCTGATTGACGTTGGCAAAATGCGCGGCGTGCCCGCCCTCGTGAAACAGCGTGTTAAGTCCGTCATCGCCGCTACCGACTTGGCTGGGATTGGCGTTGCTGGTGAAGTTAATCACGGCGGGAGACCACTGATCGTCGCGATTCCATGCCAGCCTGGGAGCGTGCATGAAACCGTTTTCATATTTGCCCTTACGGTCCAGCAGGTCCAGCGTTAAGGTGGCCCCGCGGAAATCCACACCCATACGCCCAAATGACTCTACCCACCGCTGCAGGCTTTCACTGAAGGGCAGGTACGGGTCGAGTTGTTGAGCGATGTCGCCGCGCATGAAGTACTTAACGTTGTGACCTTCAAGCGCCTTGGCGCCGTGCTCAGCTTCAAGTTCGTCCCAGCCGCGTTGCTGCGCGTCGCGAGTCAGGGCCTCGAATTCGTCCAAAATCCTAAACAAGGCCTCAGGGCTCATGCGCTCTTCTTTATTGACCTTGTAGTCAAAAAAGTTGCGATAGCCCGCAGCGCGCGCAAACTTATTGCGGCGTTTCATCATGTCGATGAAGCCGTTTTCCACAACCCATCGTTCCAGCTCCAGCAGTGCACCGTGTGACGAGCGCCGCACATCTTCGTCGTCGGCACTAACCAGGTTGGTTGAAAGCACCAGCGTGGATGCTTCTACCTGCTTGCCATCGGCATCGCAGTAGGACAGCGTCAGGCCTTTGCGTTTTTCGAACAGCGCAGAGTCGTCCTCAATTAGCGACGCCTCTATAGCTCTGGCTTCGTCCGACTCGATAGCGTTGACCTCAAAAAAGGCTAGCCAGCCCTTCAAGCCGTGCAGAAGCTCGCCGCTTGCACCCTGTGCTTCCGCAGCATCGATTTGCTGGCGTAACTCGCTTATGCGGGATGGGTCGGAAATAAAGTGATTGTAGGCCTTATCGGCGTCTGCCAGCCGCTCACCGTCCTCTCCCGTGCCCATGTAAGTGGTCCAGAAAAAGTCCTCCTTGGGCTCTGCCAGCGCGAGGTATTCCTGATTGAGCTGTTCGAAGTACTGTTGTGGCGTCATGGTGCTGTCTCCGCTAATTTCCCGCTGCATCGCCTCGTAAGGCGCTTTGATACGCGGCGACCGCATTCGCAAAACCCATGCGAATTGCATCTACCGTGAGGGCATGTCCGATGGAGACCTCCAGCAAGCCGGGAATCTGCGCAAAGCGCGGCAGGTTGTATAGGTCGAGATCGTGCCCGGCGTTGACGCCCAATTGCAGGGCGTTGGCGGTTTCAGCGGATGCGTGGAAGCGTTGGTATACCGAGTCCACGTCAGCATCCTGCTTGCAGGCATCGGCGTAGCTCTCGGTGTAGAGCTCGATTCGGTCAGCGCCCACCTGGGCAGCCAGTTTGATCTGCTCTGGGTCCGGATCCATAAATAAACTCACCCGGACGCCCCAGGAGCGCAATTGCTCAATCACCGGAGCGATACGGTCACCGTCTTTACGCAAATCAAAACCGTGATCGGAAGTAAGCTGATTGTCACCGTCGGGTACCAGGGTGCACTGGTCGGGCCGCAGTGACTCGACCAGCGGTAAAAATCCGGGATAGTCGCCGACGCCGCTGCGATCGCCAGCGCGGGCAGGGGCAAAGGGATTGCCTTCAATATTGAACTCTATGGGGCCACCGCCCGGATGGGTCATGCCAGCGATGACAGGCGCTAACTCACGACAGTCGTCAGCGCGGATATGGCGCTGATCGGGGCGAGGGTGGACGGTGATCCCGTCGGCGCCCGCCGCAACGGCCATGCGCGCGTGTTCGGTCACGCTGGGATTGGTGGTGTCCCGCGAATTGCGTATCAGGGCGATTTTATTCAGGTTAACGCTGAGCGCGATCATTCGGCGGCACTGCCTCCATCGGCAGTTACAGCGCTAGCCGCGTCCTCAGGCTCTTCCGCGCCGCCAACTCGCACAATTTCATTGATCAGAATTGGCTTCACCGGCACGTCACCAAATCCCATAAGGCTCTGAGTGGGCTCGACCGCGATCGAATCTACGACATACATACCGTCGGTGACTTCGCCAAATACCGTATAGCCCAACTGTCCGGGTTTCCAATCGAGGCGGAAGTTGTTGCGTACGTTGATAAAGAACTGATTTGTCGCGCTGTCGGGATCACTGGTGCGGGCCATGGCGATGCTGCCACGGGTGTTATGAAGGCGATTCTTTGACTCATTTTTGATGGGGTCACCGTTGGGCTTTTCCTGCATCATCGGCGTGAATCCGCCACCCTGTATCATGAAGCCGGGGATGACGCGGTGAAAAATGGTGCCACTGTAAAAGCCCTGATCCACATAGCTCAGGAAGTTTTCGACCGTTACAGGGGCCTTTTCGGGATTGAGGCGCATCGTAATGTCGCCGAAGTCAGTGCGTATGATGACCTCAGGGTCTTCGCCCCAGCTAGCGCTGCTAACCAGCAGCAGGCAGAACGCGCAGATCAAAGTTCTCATGTCGTGGTGTCTCCAGATTGATAGTTCGGTATCGTCTGCCCGGCGCCGGTGCATGCCTCTAACGACCGTTTATATAGAGTCTATAAATAGAGTCTATAAATGTTCAGGCCCAGCTTGAGCTTGGCCGCCGCTTGGGTCTCAGTCGTGGGACGACTAGCGCAATGAAGACGCCAAATAGTACGGCGAAGGCGCCATTCATAAACGCCTGATTTTCTTCGCTGTCTTTTAAGCGCTGGTTATCAGCCTCCAGGACTTCAATGCGGGTTTGCATTACCTGCGCTTCCTCTGTCAGCCGCCGGTTGCTGGTGTCCAGGGTCAGTGCGTTGGCTGAAATACGCTTAATGTCTTTGAGCTCTTTGCGGCTGGCGGCAAGCGCTTGCTCCAGGCGAGTCGCCTCCTCATCCCGTGATTTAAGCGCCTGCTGCGCGCTGACCAGTTGCGCTCGGAGGCTGTCCTCGTCGCCGATCATCGCGTCATAGCGGGCTTGTAGTGCGGCGAGTTGCGACGACGCATCCGGCGAATCCATCAGGTAACGCGTCAGTATCCAACCCTCGGTGCCTCCCGCGGTGCGTATCTGCGTATAGCCAGTATCAGCGTTGACGTCCAGCACCGACACCTGTGTGCCGCTGGGCAGGCCGCGATGCACAATGCGGTACTCAGTGCCTTGACCGCTGCGCACGGGCACGGTCAGGCTGTCGGTGATGTAGCGCACATCTTGTGCAGCAGCCGAAAAGGGCATTAGACATACCATTAGACACATCATTAGACATGGCAGCGCTGAAGCAAACAATTTCATAGGCTTTCTCACGTGACTGACGGGATACCGATTCGCGGTCGCAGGGTAAAACGAACCGAACCGCGTTGCCAGTATCCGGTTTTGATTCCAAAACATTGATTTCAGGACACTGATTTCAGGAGATGGGCTGCAATTAGGGTTTTTCGGTTGACGAGTCGGTTCCCAGTCCCGCGTCTGGTGTAGATTCCGCATCGGTATCTTCATCATGCATATGTGGCGCAATGATCAGTGCAGTTATCAACGTTAACAGTATCGTATAGCCAAACGCAGAATAGAGTTTATAACTGACCCAGAACGCCTCGCTAAAGCGATAGGCGACAATCAGGTTCAAGCCGCCGACCAGGGTGAAATGCGCCGCCCATATCCAAAGTAGTAGCGCCCACGTTCGAGCTGGCAGCGTAAGCTGGCTGCCGAGCGTTCGCTCCATGACGTTGCGCTCGCCGATAAAGTGGCTGCCAACAAACACCAGAGCCAGCACCCAGTTGAAAACGGTGGGTTTCCACAGGATGAAGGTCTCATCGCGAAAAACGAGGGTGGCGCCGCCGAACACGCATACCAGCGCGACCAGCCAGAGCAGTCGCTTTTCCACTTCTCGTGTCAGGGCGTAGGTCAGCACAACATGTATCACCGTAGCGACGATTAGTACGGCGGTCGCGGAAAAGATACCGTTCATGGTGTGCGACCAGCCACCTATTGTCACAGTGTCGCCATTCATCTGGTAGGCGATGAAAAACAGAATCAGGGGGATCATTTCCGCCAGTTGTTTCATGCTGCTAGGGCTCTTTATTTAAAGAATAAATGCAAGGCCTGTTGGAAGTTTGGCCTAAATGCTATTAGCTTATTTACGCTTTAGCTGTGCCAGCCGTCTTTCAGTCTCGGTGACTTGCGCCAGCGCCTCATGTCCATGCCGGACTGATAAAAGCTACCACCATGCGCGCAGAGGCTGGATAATGCGGCGCATGATAATTGATTTCCATACCCACAGCCACGCGTCTGATGGCAGTCTGTCGCCGTCCGAGCTGCTCGGCAGAGCGCGCAGCGCCGGCGTTGCCGCGCTGGCACTGACGGATCATGATACCGTCGCCGGTTACGTCGACCTGAAGCAGGACGCGACGGCATGGGACGACATCACGCTGTTGTCGGGCGCAGAGCTGTCCTGCAACTGGGGCAAGGTGGGTGTGCATGTGGTCGGTTTGGGGATGGATGTTGATCATCCTGTGTTTGTCAGAGGCATGCACCAACTCAGCACGGCGCGTATGCAGCGAGCTGAAATCATAGGCGAGCGTCTGGAGAAAGCGGGCATGTCAGGTGCTCTGGCTGGGGCGCAGGCGCTAGCGGGTAGCAGTCAGTTGGGTCGGCCGCATTTCGCGTCCTGGATGCACGCTCAGGGGCATGTTCGCGATCTCAGCCAGGCCTATGGCCGCTATTTAGGCTCGGGCAAGATGGGCGATGTGAAAACCCTTTGGCCGGAATTAGCTGAGGCGGTCGCCTGGATACGTGAGTCGGGCGGGCAAGCCGTGTTGGCGCACCCACTTAACTACAAAATGACGCGCACCAAGCTACGCGCATGCGTCTCTGATTTTGTAGCGGCAGGTGGTCAGGCAATAGAAGTGTTTTCAGGGCGCCAGAGCGGGGAGCAAGTGCGTGATTTGTGCAAGTTAGCCCTCGACAGCGGGCTGGCCGTATCGGCGGGAAGTGATTTTCACGGCGATCGGGATTATGGACCTCGACTGGGTTTTGATACCGAGTTGCTGCCTAAAGACGCGACCCTGGTTAACGTTGTGTAGGGTTGAGACCTTGCAGTGCAGGGGCTTACCGCGTGTATGCCATACCACCTTAGCCAGCGCCCAGTATGCCACGCCCGGCTTTGTGCATTTCTCTATGCACGTCTGTATGCACGTCGCTAGATAAGGAAAGCCGGTTTGATTGTGAATAACAGAACCTTCAGGGTAAGGAAGATATGAGCCAGTTTTTTCAAATGCATCCCGAAAACCCGCAAACCCGGCTGCTCAAACAGGCCGTAGATATCGTGCGTGGTGGCGGTGTGATTGTCTATCCCACAGACAGCGCCTACGCCCTGGGCTGTCATATCGGCGATAAAAATGCGCTGGAGCGCATTCGGCGCTTACGTCAGCTGGATAAAGATCACAACTTCACCCTGGTGTGCAGCGACTTGTCCGAGCTGGCGGGCTATGCCCGCGTTAATAATCTGGTGTATCGCTTGCTGCGCAATAACACGCCGGGTGCATATACCTTCATATTGGAAGCGACCGCAGAGGTGCCCCGGCGCCTTAAGCATCCCAAGCGTAAAACCATCGGTCTGCGTGTGCCCGACAATATTATTGCAAGAGAGTTGTTAGCGACGCTGGGTGAACCGTTAATGAGTGTCACTCTGATTATGCCCGGTGATGAGTTTCCGCTAACGGACCCCTACGATATCCGCCAAACCCTGGAGCATGAGGTCGACCTCGTGATAGACGGCGGTTTCTGTGGGCTTGAGCCCACCACAATTGTCGATCTGTCCACCGATTTGCCGCAGGTACTGCGCGCAGGCAAGGGTGACCCCACGCGCTTTGAAACGGACGCTTAATGCCGTTCGGCGCTAGCCGCGTTCTGGAGCGCGGGGTTATAATCCGTGCATCTATTGGTAGCAGGTAAACAGTGAGCGAATCAGTCGAGGACTCGTCCTCCAGTAAAGCCCCGGAGGTGGTGTCGGATGCACCTGCTCAGGAAGGAACTCAGCCGACGACGCTATCAGCAGATGGCGGCGGCTCCCCGGGCGACGCCGCTGAGCTTGCGCCGTCCGAGGATGCGACTGCGGGCGCTACTCTGGCCGATTTCCGGCAGTCGCCACAGCAAGGTGAAATGCCCTTTGCGGTGGTTATGGGGCAGGCAGTGACGGAGATCCCTAAAGATCTCTACATCCCACCACGGGCGCTGGAGGTCTTTCTTGAGGCTTTTGAGGGCCCACTGGACTTACTTCTTTACCTCATCCGCCGTCAGAACATCGATATCCTCGACATTGATGTGTCGGATATCACTCAGCAGTATATGCAGTATGTCGAGCTAATGGATGCCATGCAGTTTGAGCTCGCCGCAGAGTACCTGCTGATGGCGGCAATGCTCGCTGAAATCAAATCCCGCATGCTGTTGCCGCGCTCGGAGAGTGTGGAGGAAGATGAAGAAGATCCCCGTGCCCAGCTGATTAGGCGCCTGCAGGAATACGAGCGTTTCAAGAAAGCAGCGGAAGATATCGACGAGCTACCGCGCATGGAGCGGGAAGTGTTTACCGCACAGGCCGAGCCACCTGACATCAATCGGGACCGCCCGGAGCCCGACATCGACATGCGCGAGCTGCTGGTGGCCCTGGGTGACGTGCTGCGACGAGCAGAGATGTACGAGCATCATCATATCCAGCGCGAGGCACTTTCTACACGGGAGCGGATGTCCAACGTGCTTGATGCCTTGCGCGAGAAGCAGTTCGTACCCTTTGTTTCTCTGTTCAGAGTAGAAGAAGGGCGTCTGGGCGTGGTTGTGACGTTTTTGGCCATCATGGAGCTGATCAAGGAATCTCTCGTTGAGATAGTGCAGACAGACAGCTTTGGCCCTATACACGTTAAAGCCCGTGTCGAGACAGCCGAAGAGGGCGATGATGAAGCCCAGGCAGATGAAGACGAAGGCTCGGGCGCCGACGATGTCTGGGCTGACAACGAATCGGAGCGTGCCCAGGGTGCTCCTGAGTCAGGAAGCCACGGCTCGACGTCTAGCGCGATGAATGAGCCCGATACAACCCAAGAAGCTGAAAACACTGAGTACCGAGACCAAAACGACGAGGAACACCCGTGAGCGAACAGCCAGACACCGGCTTGGTGCAGATACTTGAGGGCGCCATTTTGGCGGCAGATCGCCCACTGACTGTGCAGCAGATGGGTGATTTGTTCGAGTCCCACGAACGCCCCGCAAATGCCGATATTCGCGAAGCCTTGAAGACGGTTGCAGACCGCTGTGAGGATAGAGGATTTGAGCTGCAGGAGGTTGCCAGTGGCTTTCGTTTTCAGGTTCGGCAACAGCTAAGCCCCTGGGTAGGCCGTCTGTGGGTCGAACGTCCTGCGCGGTACTCCCGGGCGCTATTGGAAACGCTGGCGCTGATAGCCTACCGCCAACCGATCACCCGCGGCGAAATCGAAGAGATTCGCGGCGTGGCGGTTAGCAGCAATATCATCAAAACACTCCACGAGCGCGACTGGATTCGCGTTGTGGGCCATCGCGATGTCCCAGGTCGCCCGGCTATGTACGCGACAACCCGCACTTTTCTGGACTATTTCAATCTCAAAAACCTCGATCAGTTGCCCGCGTTAGCGGAGATTCGTGATTTCGATACGTTGACGGAGGAGTTGGGTTTTGACCCGATTCCAGAGTTGAGCCAGACCCAGGCAGACGCTTCCGGAGAAGCTGAAACCAACGCTGATCACGCTGAAACAGGCGAGAGCGAGCAGGCCGGTGAAGCGAATGCTGAGGCCAGCCCTGAGCAAAGTCCTGAGGATAGCCCTGAGGCAAAAGAAGACTCCGAGCAGGATGCCGACCCTGAGGATCAACCGCTGAGCGTGGCCAGTCTCCATGCCGCAGCGGAAGACATGGGCGCGACCGAGTCGAATGACACGCCAGAAAGCGAAGTGGCTGACGCGGAGCACGACCGTGGCTGATGCTGCTGAGGTCGAAGGTGAAAAACTTCAAAAAGTACTCGCCAGGGCGGGTCTGGGCTCGCGTCGGGAAATGGAGCGCTGGATTGAAGCCGGGCGTATCCACATCGAAGGCCGCGAGGCACGGCTCGGCGACCGCGTAACAGAAGATGCCGCGATTGCCGTTGATGGCAAAGCGATAACGGCTGCAACCGCAGACAAAACGCGCGTGCTGCTGTACCACAAACCACGCGGAGAGGTGTCTTCCCGGCGCGACCCCGAAGGCCGCAAGACGGTTTTTGATCGGCTTCCTGCACTTAAGAACGGGCGTTGGATATCGGTAGGGCGCTTGGACTACAACACCAGCGGCCTGCTGCTGTTTACCACCGACGGTGAACTCGCCAACGGTTTGATGCACCCGTCATCCAACATCGAACGCGAATACATGGTGCGCGTTAAAGGTGACGTGGGTGAAGATACGCTGAACAGGATGCTTGAGGGTGTGATGCTGGAAGACGGCATTGCGCGCTTCACGGATATTGTCGACGGCGGTGGCGAAGGCAGTAATCACTGGTATTACGTGGTGATCATGGAAGGTCGCACGCGCGAAGTGCGGCGACTTTGGGAATCTCAGGATTGCGTGGTGAGTCGGCTCAAGCGCACCCGTTACGGCAATGTATTTATCCCTGCCAAAGTGAAGCAGGGGATGTACATAGAGCTGGAGAAAAAAGAGGTCAAAGACCTGTACCGGCTTGCCGGAGTAGAGCTGAAGCCGATCGAAAAGGCGACGCCGCAGCAAAAAGCGCAAGAAGAGCGACAGCTTGGTAAGCGGCCGGATGCAAAGCGCACGGCGAAAAGCGCCGACGCACGCAAAAGTAAAAGCGGCCCGCACTCCAATGACAAGCCCTCGGGAAAGCCGGGATCCAAAAAAGCCGGCAAGAATGCCAAGTCAGGCTCGAGAGCCGCGGGCAGCAAAGCTGGTGCTGGTAAGCGCAAATCCAGCAAGTCGCCCAAGTCACCGCGGCGACGCTAACTACCTTTAGACATCCTTACTCACCGTCAATAAACCCAGCCTCGACCGTTCAGGCGCTCAGTGCCTGACCATTCACTCCAAGGCTATCGTCACTGAGCAGATACAGGTATATGGGCATAATATCGTAAGCGGTTTTCAGTACGCCTGGATCTTCCCCTGGATACGCAGACGCCCGCATTTTGGTGCGCGTAGCGCCGGGGTTTAAGCTGTTTACTCGTATCGTGCTGATGTTTTCCAACTCATCTGCCAAAACCTGCATCATTCCTTCAGTCGCAAATTTAGATACGGCGTAGGCTCCCCAGTGCGCGCGTCCCTGGCGTCCGACTCCGGAGGAGGTAAAAATCACTGAGGCTGCCTCGGCTGCCTCTAACTGCGGCATCAGTGCCTGGGTCAGCAGCAGGGCTGCGGTAACGTTTACCTGCATCACCTCCTGCCACAGGTCAATCTTGTAATTGGCGAGGGGACTGCGCTCCCCTAGCAGGGAGGCGTTATGTAACAAGCCATCCAGCTTGCCAAAGCTGTCGGCAATGGAGTCGGCCAATGCATCGTAATCGCTGCGGGTAGCGGTTAGCAGATCGGCTTCGAAAATCACTGGCTGTGGTCCGCCGGCCGCTTCAATTTCATCGTAAACCGCCTCTAGCTTGGCGCCAGTGCGCCCGAGCAAAACAACCGTCGCACCGTGCTTCGCACATTGCAGCGCCGCGACGCGGCCAATACCGTCGCCCGCGCCGGTGATTAAAATAACCTTGCCAGTCAGGAGATCCTGGGCCGGTTGGTAGTGATCTGGTAACGCTGTCATGAATAACCTCTAGTCATGAGCACATTCTAAAGAGCGGCTCTGGTTTGCGGGTTCGATGGTTTGCCGTGAATTTAAAGCGCGGCGGCGCGCACCAGCGCATCCAGTTCCTGTGAGCTGGACGCTACCGCCGCTGCGCCCCACTGGGCCGCGTCGTCGTGGGCATGAATATAGCCATAAGCCGCGGCTATCGTGAACATTCCGGCGGCGTTTCCCGCATCGATATCTCGCTTGTGATCGCCTATGTATATAACCGATTGTGGCATGCAGCCAAGCTGCTTGCTGTTAAGCAGTAGCGGCTCCGGGTGAGGTTTAGGGTGTCTCACGTGATCGGGGCAAACGATCGTGGCCGCGGCCGGGCGCAGATCGATTTTGTCCAATAAAGCCTCGGTCAGGTAGCTGGGCTTATTGGTTGATATACCCCAGCGTATGCCCGCCTCCGCAAGCTGAGTCAGCAGGGCCTCTATGCCGGGGTAGGGCCGCGTGGCCCGCCCTATGTCGCGAGCATATATTTCCAGAAAACGCTGCCGTTGGCGTTCAAAGTCTTCGTGCTGTGTCGACATGTCCAGCGCCAACGACACCATAGCCCGGGCGCCATCGGATACCGTTTCACGAATGCGCGCTTCATCCATAGGGGCAAGACCGTTCTCCTCGCGAAGCCGCTGTGCGACCTCGACAAACTCAGGTGCCGTGTCCAGCAGCGTCCCATCCAGATCGAACACCACCGCTTTCAGCGCGCTGGGGAACCTCATAACGGCTTGGTGGCATGCACCATGTAATTGACGCTTACGTCTTTTTCCTCGAGCCAGTAACGCCGGGTTATGGGGTTGTATAGAAGCCCCGTCATCCCTTGCAGCTGCAAGCCGGCAGCCCGAATCCACTCGGCCAGCTCGGCGGGTTTGATCAGCTTGTTGTAGTCGTGAGTGCCTTTGGGGAGCAGCCGTAGCAAATATTCTGCGCCCACGATGGCGAATAAATACGCTTTTGGGTTGCGATTAATCGTCGAGAAGTACAGGTTGCCGCCGGGCTTACACAGCGCCGCACAGGCCGCGACGACGGCGGCGGGGTCAGGCACGTGCTCAAGCATTTCAAGGCAGCAGACGACATCAAAGTGATCTGGCGCTTCGTCGGCAAGAGCTTCTGCCGTCATTTGCCGGTAGTCAACGTCGACGCCTGATTCCAATTGATGGATGCGGGCGACTGACAGTGGGGCTTCGCCCATATCAATGCCGGTCACCTTGGCGCCGCGTTGTGCCATGCTTTCAGCGAGGATTCCCCCGCCGCAGCCGACGTCCACCAGCACCTGGCCGGCAACGGGAGAGCGCTCGTCGATGAAGTTTGCGCGCAGCGGGTTGATGTCGTGAAGGGGCTTGAACTCGCTGTTGCGGTCCCACCAGCGCGATGCCAGATCGTTAAATTTAGCGATCTCCTTGTCGTCAACGTTGGCTCCAAAGTCCTGGTCCGCACTATCGTTGAGGGTTTCAGCGTTCGCTGGATCGTCAGTCTTTTGGCTTGTTGCCATCCTACCTGTCCTGTTTCTCTGTTGGCTGTTTTACTACTGTCAGTACGGCGATAAGACGAAATCGGGCTGCTCTTCGCTATGTCGATTCGCGGTCTATCTTTTCACCCCAGTGTCGCGCCTGCGTCACTATCCTGTCTTGTGAGATTGTAGTGAGCTCGCGATCCCGAAGCAGCATCCGTCCATCAACCCAGCTATGCGTGACCTGCGAACTCGCCGAGGCATAGACCAGCTGAGAGATTGGGTTGTACAGCGGCTGGGTTTCAGGCGCCATAAAGTCCACAGCGATAACGTCAGCGAACTTGCCAACTTCCAGGCTGCCGATTTGGTCTTGTAAGCCCATGGCCCGGGCACCGTTAAGAGTAGCCATTTCCAATACCGTGCTTGCAGACAGGGCGGCAGCGTCTAGCTCGCCTACCTTGGCTAACAACGCTGCGCTACGCATTTCGCCAATCATGCTGAGGTCATTGTTGCTAGTGGCGCTATCGGTTCCCAGGGCAACGTTGATGCCCGCCGTTTGCAGAGCGCCTACCGGGCAGCGTCCTGAGGCCAGCTTCATGTTGGATTCCGGGCAGTGAATAACATGTGCGCCCAGTGTGGCGAGCAATTCAATCTCGTCTGCGTTGAGCTCGGTCATGTGGACACACTGGGTTCTCGGGCCAATCAACCCCAGGTCCGCCAATCTTTCTATAGGCCGCAGTCCGAACTGGTTGACGCTGTCGCTCACTTCGCCCGCGGTTTCATGCAGGTGGATGTGGATAGGAACATCCAGTTCGCTAGCCAGCATCGCGACTTTAGCCAGCGCTGTCTCGTTAACCGTATAGGGCGCATGGGGGCCGAAAACAACGCTGATACGATCGTCGTGCTTCAGCTCATCGCGCAACGTGAGCCCTTTAGTGATGTAGTCGTCGGCGTCTTTCCCCCAGGCGCTGGGAAAGTCGAATATTGGAAAGCTCAGCTGGCAGCGAATGCCAGCCTGCTGAACCTGCGTGGCGACCACGTTCGGGAAAAAATACATATCAGAGAAGCAGGTGGTGCCACCCCGAATCATTTCTGCCAGCGCGAGATCCGCGCCATCGGCCACAAAGTCCGGGCCGACGTATTTCGCCTCTGCTGGCCAGACATGGTCTTCCAGCCAGGGGGTCAGGGGTAAATCGTCTGCATAGCCTCGCAGCAGTGACATTGGTGCATGACCGTGGCTATTCACAAAGCCCGGAAACAGGGCGTGATGGGGCAGTTCCAGCGTTTCAATGGCTTCTATAGTGTCAAGCTCGGAAACCGGCAGAATAGAGCTGATCACACCATCGGTGATGGCTAACGCGTGCTCAGTCAGGACGTCGCCCCTGGGGACTACCGGCACAATATGCCCGGGGATGATCAAAGTATCTGCGCGCGTCATAGGGATTCCTGATGGATGCAGTTTTAGGGGCCAAAAATAGCGGCATTCATGGCGCGCAAGTATACCTTTAAACAGGGAAAAAAATGGCGCCAAAAACGCTTTGACCGTATAATCACACGCTTGTGCCTAAAGGGTTTGGAACACTGATTACATGGGTGAATTAGCCAAAGAAATACTACCGGTCAATATCGAGGATGAACTCAAGCAGTCCTACCTCGATTACGCGATGAGCGTTATTGTCGGTAGGGCTCTGCCAGACGTCCGAGATGGTCTGAAACCGGTTCACAGACGGGTTCTGTTCGCGATGAATGAGCTCAACAATGACTGGAACAAGGCCTACAAAAAATCCGCACGTATTGTCGGCGATGTGATCGGTAAGTATCACCCACACGGTGATTCCGCTGTCTACGACACGATTGTCCGTATGGCCCAGCCTTTCAGTCTTCGCTATATGCTTGTCGATGGTCAGGGTAACTTCGGCTCGATCGATGGCGACTCCGCGGCCGCGATGCGCTACACCGAAATCCGGATGCGCAAAATTGCCCACGACCTGCTGGCTGACCTCGATAAAGAAACCGTGGATTTTGTGCCTAATTACGACGGTACAGAGCAAATCCCCGCAGTGCTGCCGACGCGTATTCCCAATTTGCTGGTCAATGGCTCCTCCGGCATCGCGGTGGGCATGGCGACCAATATCCCGCCTCACAACATCACTGAGGTGGTCAGTGCTTGCCTGGCGTTGCTCGACAATCCTGATCTGACGGTCGACGAAGTGATGGAGCATATTCCCGGCCCGGATTTCCCTACCGCAGGCATCATTAATGGGCGGGCTGGTATCGTACAGGCCTATCGCACGGGCCGCGGTCGTATTTACGTGCGCGCGCGCACCGAAATCATCACCGATGAAAAGCGCGGCCGCGACACCATTCTTATCCACGAACTGCCCTACATGGTTAACAAGGCACGTCTGATCGAAAAGATCGCCGAGTTGGTCAAAGAAAAGAAAATCGATGGCATTTCAGAGCTTCGCGATGAGTCCGACAAAGACGGCATGCGCGTCGTGATTGAGCTGAGACGCGGCGAAGTTGGCGAAGTGGTTGTTAACAACCTGTTTTCGCATACCTCTTTGCAACAGGTGTTTGGCATCAATATGGTCGCGCTGGTCGATGGTCAGCCCAAGATCCTGAACCTGCGAGAAATTCTCGATGCGTTCATTCGTCATCGCCGCGAGGTGGTTACTCGCCGCACCGTTTATCTGCTGCGCAAGGCGCGCGAGCGCGGTCATGTACTGGAAGGCCTCGCGGTCGCATTGGCCAATATTGATCCAGTCATCGAGCTGATCAAAGGCTCGACCAATTCGGCAGAAGCTCGCGAAAAATTGATTGCCCAGCCCTGGCAGCCGGGTGAAGTCACGTCGATGCTAGAGCGCACCGGCAGCGATGCCTGTCGCCCGGATGACCTGGAGCCCCAGTTTGGCCTGCATGACGGCAAGTATTTCCTCTCACCCGCGCAAGCGCAGGCCATTCTTGAGCTGCGTCTGCATCGCTTGACGGGCCTGGAGCAAGAAAAGTTGATCCAGGAGTTTCAGGAGAAAGTTGCAGAGATCGCCGGCTACCTGGAAATTTTGTCGGATCCTGATCGCCTCAAGCAGGTGATTCGTGAAGAGTTGCAGGAAGTGGTGGAGAACTACGGTGACGAACGTCGCACCGAAATTACCGACTCGGCCCACGACCTTACTGTAGAGGACCTGATCACCGAAGAAGACCGCGTGGTGACGATTTCCCACGGCGGTTATGCGAAAACTCAACCGTTGTCCGATTATCAGGCTCAGCGCCGCGGTGGTATGGGCAAGTCTGCAACGGCAGTTAAAGATGAAGACTTTGTCGAACATCTGCTGATTGCCAGTACCCATGACACCATTCTGTGCTTTACCAATGTGGGCAAGGTGTATTGGCTCAAGGTCTACCAGATACCCGTCGCTGGCCGAGGTTCACGCGGTCGGCCCATGGTTAACCTGCTGCCCCTGGATGAGGGCGAGCGTGTCACATCAATCCTGCCGGTGTCCGAGTACACCGAAGACCACTTTATCTTCATGGCGACATCCAATGGCACGGTCAAAAAGACCGAGCTCACCAGTTTCGCGCGGCAGCGCAGCGTCGGCCTGCGTGCACTGGAGTTGGAAGAAGGAGATGTGTTGGTAGGAACCGCCATTACCGACGGCAATGCTGATGTCATGCTGTTTTCATCGTCC
Source organism: Cellvibrionales bacterium (assembly GCA_043585095.1). Taxonomy (GTDB): domain Bacteria; phylum Pseudomonadota; class Gammaproteobacteria; order Pseudomonadales; family Halieaceae; genus JANQIO01. Next base: position 1,965,954 of record CP121321.1, on the reverse strand, counting down.
GGCAAAGCGGTGCGATTTAAAGAAAGCGACGTGCGTGCAATGGGGCGCACCGCTAAAGGCGTTCGAGGTATCAAGCTGCAGGACGGGCAGCAAATGATCTCGCTGATCATTCCCGCTGAGGATGGCAAGGTGCTCACCGTTAGCCAGCACGGCTACGGCAAGCGCACTGAAGTTACAGAGTTCCCGACCAAGGGGCGTGGCACGCAGGGTGTAATCGCCATGCAAAGCAGTGACCGTAACGGTCAGCTTGTCGGCGCCGTACAGGTTTTTGAAGGCGATGAGCTTATGTTGATCTCCGATCAGGGCACCTTGGTTCGCACCCGCAGCGACGAAGTCTCGATTCTGGGTCGTAACACCCAGGGCGTCCGAGTCATACGTCTCAAAGAGGGCGAGAAGCTTGTCGGCGTTGAGCGTATAGACGAACCAGAAGTGGTAGCGCCGCTGTTAGAAGAAGATGCTGCTGATGAGAATACGGCTGCTGTCAGCGCATCCCCTGATGCGGGAGCCGATGTTGAATCAGGCGCCGATGAAGCGGCTGACGGTGACGCACCAGAGGATACACCGGACGAATAGCGTCAGGGTTTAACGTGCTCGGCTCCAGGCTGTTGCGACAGTTCAGAAACGGGGAGAATTCTGAGGCGCGGGGCGCTGCTCAGGAAGTTCGCCAGCCCTGTGCTGCTGTAGGTGTTTGCCATAAGATGGCCTGATCTTCGCGAGGTGGTTTTTTGTCAGGCCTCTTTATAAGGGCCTATTTTGCAAATGCCTATTTGCGAGGCCCTCTTTGTAAGGGCCTGTTTTTGTAAGAGTCTATTTTTAAGAGCTTATGTGCGAAGACATGCTGTGCGATGAATTGGCGCAAACGGCTTATCGGTGTTAGGTATCGGTGTTAGAAACACCTTTGCATCGAATAAAGCTAAACCAATAGAACCAGGCCAATAGAATCAGGCCAATCCAACACTAACAAATACAAGGGAGACCCATAATATGGGCCGTCACTACAATTTCTGCGCTGGACCTGCCGCCTTACCGGAGCCCGTGTTGGAGCAGGCGCGGGATGAGATGCTGGATTGGCAGGGCGCAGGTCTGTCCGTGATGGAGATGAGCCATCGCAGCGACGAAATCGTCGGCATCGCTGAGCGGGCAGAGCAAGACCTTCGCGATCTTCTTTCTATTCCCGATAATTACAAGGTGTTGTTTCTGCAGGGCGGCGCCAGCACCCAGTTTGCCGCCGTACCGCTGAATCTAACGCAGGGCGATGCGGTCGCCGACTACGTTAATACCGGGCAGTGGTCCAAGAAGGCTATCGCAGAGGCGAAGCGTTACCTGAACGCCAACGTGGCGGCGAGCAGTGAGGATACAAACTTCTCCACCATTCCGGCGCGCGATAGTTGGCAGCTGAGCGAGAATGCCGCTTACCTACACTACACGCCGAATGAAACGATTGGCGGCGTGGAGTACTTCTGGACCCCGGAAGCCACGGCGCCGCTAGTCGCTGATATGTCCTCCACTATTCTATCTCGGCCTATTGATGTTTCAGCCTTTGGCGTGATTTATGCGGGCGCGCAGAAGAACATCGGCCCAGCGGGCCTGACCATAGTAATCGTCCGTGATGACTTGCTGGACCAGGCACACCCGCTCTGTCCCGCTATGCTCAACTGGAAAACCGCGGCTGACGCGGATTCCATGTACAACACGCCTCCCACCTATGCGCTGTATTTGGCCGGTCTGGTGTTTCAGTGGCTCAAGGCGCAGGGCGGTTTGCAAGCGATGGAAGAACGCAATCGTCGCAAGGCAGAGAAGCTGTATAGCTATATCGACGCCAGCGACTTCTACGCGAATCCTGTGGAAGTGCCCAGTCGATCATTGATGAATGTTCCCTTTACGTTGGCTGATGCCAGCCTGGATAAGGCATTTTTGGCAGGTAGCGAAGCGGCGGGGCTGCTCAATCTTAAGGGGCACCGAAGTGTTGGCGGCATGCGTGCTAGCCTGTATAACGCTGTCCCCGAGGCGGCTGTCGATGCGCTGATCAGCTTTATGAAAAGCTTCGAAGCGAACCAGGCGAGCTAGTCGCGACACCGTCGCGATACCCGGGTGAAACCTTCGCGACAATACGCGCGATATTCGTAGATGCGGGGAGCGGCGCTAGCTTGTAGCATACGGCGTTCCCAGCCCATGCACCGGGTACGAGGCAATCCATGAGCAAGCCCAGGGACCTTAGTGAGGTCCGCGACGAAATCGATAGCATCGATCAGGAGATACAAAGCCTGATCAGCCGCCGTGCGCGCTGCGCGCAGGAGGTGGCGGATATCAAAACTGCCGAAGCCCAGCGTGCCAGAGAAGAGGGCAAGCCAGCTCAAGATGCCGTTTTTTATCGTCCCGAACGCGAAGCGCAGGTGCTCAATCGCATCAAGCAGCGCAATGACGGGCCTTTGGCCAGTGACAAGGTCGCGTTCATATTCCGCGAAATCATGTCTGCCTGTCTGGCACTGGAGAAGCCGGTTCAGGTTGCCTATCTGGGGCCCGAGGGTACTTTCACGCAGGCGGCGGCCATAAAGCATTTCGGGCACGCAGTCATGGCGGTACCCCAGGGAACTATCGATTCCGTGTTTGCCCAGGTTGAAGCCGAAGACTGTAACTACGGCGTTGTGCCCGTTGAAAACTCTACCGAGGGCATGGTCAGTCATACGCTGGATAACTTCATGGATTCGTCATTGAAAATCTGTGGCGAGGTAGAGATGCATATCCAGCACCACCTGCTGGCAGGACCTGAGACCAATCTGGAGAACATACAGCGCGTCTGCGCACATCAGCAGGCCCTGGCGCAGTGTCGAGGCTGGCTGGAGCATTACTTGCCCGGCGTGCCTCAAGATGCGGTATCCAGCAATGGCGAGGCAGCCAGGATGGCGGCCGAGCAGGTCGGTATCGTCGCCATAGCCGGCGACATGGCGGTTGATCAATACGGACTGGAGAAACTCCATCAGAACATTCAGGATTCCGCTGATAACACCACACGCTTTTTGATCATCGGTCGCGATGAAGTGCCACCCAGCGGCAGCGATAAAACCTCTATTATTGTCTCCAGTCGCAACAAGCCCGGCGCGCTGTTCGAACTGCTTGAGCCGTTCCGCGACGCCGGCGTCAGCCTCACTCGAATCGATACCAGGCCGTCGCGCACTGAAAAATGGGCCTACGTCTTTTTCATAGAGTTTGAAGGGCATCTTCACGATAGTGCGATTGCCGCTATCATAGCCGGTCTGGAAGAGCATTCTATCCTGCTTAAACCACTGGGTTCCTATCCACGGGCTGTGCTGTGACGAAGCGGGTTGCTAGCGTAATCGGCCTGGGGCTGATAGGCGGCTCTGTGGCGCGTGGTCTACAGGCTTCGGCGCAGTTTGACGAGGTGGTAGGTTACGATCACGATGCGAAAACACTGGCGCTAGCACTGGAACTCCAGGTGGTGCAGCGGGTTGAAACCAGTCTGCAGGCCGCGCTCGCTGATACGGATCTTGTGGTGATAGCCGTGCCCACGATGAAGGCGGCCGAATTACTTGAGCAGGTGCTGCAATACACCACCTCCAGCACTGTCGTGACCGATGTAGCATCGGTTAAGGGCCCGGTGCTCGATGCATCCAGCGGCGCGCCGAACTTTGTAGGTGGCCATCCTATCGCCGGTTCAGAGCGTAGCGGTGTGGAGGCCTCCCGGGCAGATTTATTCCACGATCATCGGGTGATTTTGACGCCGACAGAAGCAACGTCAGCTGAGGCGCTTGCGATGGTGCGCGAGTTTTGGACGCTGGCCGGCGCAGAAGTTGTCGACATGGACGTGCAGACCCACGACGCGATTCTGGCGTCCACAAGTCATTTACCGCATATGTTGGCCTATGCCCTGGTTGATGCCCTGTCCCACAGCACCTTGTGCGACGACATATTTCGTTTTGCCGCCGGCGGTTTTCGTGATTTCACGCGTATCGCTTCCAGTGATCCTATTATGTGGCGTGACATCGCACTGGCGAATCGCGACGAGTTGCTGCGCGCTATCGATAGCTTCAGCGACCATCTCGGTACGCTGCGTGAATCCATAGAAAACGGTGAAGCCGAGGCGCTTGAGACCTGCTTTGCCGATGCCCGTGATGCGCGAGATGCTTTTATCAAGCGGCAGGCCAGCTAAGGAGCTAACTTTTGGAATTTAATATTCGCCCCGGTGGCACGATCAACGGGGAAGCCCGTGTTCCGGGTGACAAATCCATATCTCACCGCTCTATCATGCTGGGCTCCCTGGCGCAGGGCGAGACCCGGGTCAGTGGTTTTCTCGAAGGTGAAGACGCGCTGGCCACGCTGGCTGCGTTTCGGGCCATGGGCGTGTCGATTGAGCGTGATGGAGAGGGTAATGTCACCATTCAGGGGGTTGGACTCCACGGTCTCCAAGCCCCTGCCGGGCCCTTGGATTTAGGTAACTCTGGCACCTCAATACGCTTGATGTCAGGGTTGCTTGCCGGTCAGTCCTTTAACAGCGAACTGACCGGTGACTCATCTCTTTGCGGTCGTCCCATGGGTCGCGTTATAACGCCGCTCACTGAAATGGGTGCTGATATCCAGGGGGCCGAAGCACAGCGACCGCCGCTTCGCATTACCGCAGTCCCAGCGCTAAAGGGTATTCACTACGATCTGCCTATGGCCAGTGCCCAGGTGAAGTCCTGCGTGCTTCTGGCGGGGCTTTATGCCAGCGGTAAAACGTCGGTTAGCGAACCTGCGGTAACCCGTGACCACACCGAGCGCATGCTCAACGGATTTGGCTATCCGGTAGAGCGCGACGACAAGGGCGTGATCAGCCTCAGTGGAGGGGGTGATCTGACCGCAGCGCAAATTGATATTCCTGCTGATATCTCATCGGCGGCTTTTTTTATGGTGGCTGCCAGCATTGCACCGGGTTCTGAGTTGTTGCTGCAACACGTTGGCATTAATCCGACGCGCATCGGGGTGCTCAACCTGTTAAAACAAATGGGCGCAGACATCAGCCTGCAGGACGAAAAAGAGGTCGGGGGCGAACCGGTCGCAGATGTACATATTCGCGCCGCGAATCTGCATGGAATCGAAATACCCGAAGACCAGATACCGCTGGCGATTGATGAGTTTCCGGCCTTGTTCATTGCCGCCGCCTGCGCTGAAGGACGCACTGTGCTTCGCGGCGCGGAAGAACTGCGGGTGAAGGAGAGCGATCGCATTGCCGCTATGGCGGAGGGGCTTGAAACGCTGGGCGTTTCCGTCGAAGTGCTGGAGGACGGCATTATTATCGACGGCTTTGGCAGTGCGGGTAGTTTTGGCGGCGGCGTAATCAATAGTTTCCACGATCATCGGATTGCCATGGCCTTCTCGGTGGCGGCACTGCGTGCCAATGATGCAATACGCATCCGGGATGTGATGAATGTAGCCACGTCCTTTCCCGGCTTTGATGCGCTGGCGCGTGGCCTGGGCCTGCAAATATCGGTAACCAACACGGCAACCGATGACTGACGTTCGAATTATTACCATCGACGGCCCGTCCGGGGCAGGTAAAGGCACTATCGCGCATCTTCTGGCGGCCCGGCTGGGCTGGCGTTTACTGGACTCCGGCTCTTTGTACCGGGTAACGGGCTATGCCTGCGAGCAAGACGGTGTATCGCTGCAGGATGAGGCTGCCGTCGCTGCGACAGCTCGCGATCTGGCTGTCAGCTTCGAGAGAGCCGATAACGGTGAAGTGCTGGTGTTGTACCGCGGCGTCGATGTAACTCGCAGCCTGCGCACAGAGGAGGGCGGTCGTCTGGCATCTCTGGTGGCCGCGATGCCATCAGTGCGGGACGCATTGCTTGAGCGCCAACGGGATTTCGCCAGCGATGACGGCCTGGTTGCCGATGGCCGGGACATGGGTACGGTTGTGTTCCCCCATGCCCCTCTTAAATTCTTTCTAACCGCCAGCGCCGAAGAGCGTGCAGAGCGCCGCTACAAGCAGTTGCTGGAAAAAGGCGAAAGTGTTAGTCTCGCGCGCCTTCTGGGGGATATCAAAGAACGTGATGAGCGCGACAGCTCTCGCTCGGTGTCTCCCTTGGTACCCGCTGACGATGCCATTGTGATCGACAGTACAGCAACACCCATCGACGATGTATTCGCAAAGATCATGGTCGATGCCACCGCCCGGTTCGGAGTTTGACCAGCATGTGCTCTGGTTCCAGGCGTATTTTAAGTTGACCCGAGCCTGCTGGAGGCGCGGTAGTACATAGAAAGGTATCTAAATGAGCGAAAATTTCGCTGAACTGTTTGAAGAAAGCCTCAAAACCGTTGATATGCAGCCCGGCGCCATTGTTACCGGCGTTGTAATTGATATCGATAGCGAGTGGGTCACTGTCCACGCCGGCCTGAAGTCCGAAGGCGTGATTCCCCGTTCTCAGTTTGAAGACGCCAGTGGCGCGTGTGAACTGGCCGTAGGTGATGAAGTACAGGTCGCCCTGGAAACGGTTGAAGATGGCTTTGGCGAGACGCGCCTTTCGCGCGAAAAAGCCAAGCGTGCTGAAAGCTGGAAAGAGCTCGAAGCTGCGCACGAAGCAGACAAAGTATGCACGGGTGTCATCAACGGTAAGGTCAAAGGTGGCTTTACGGTTGACGTTAACGGCATCCGCGCGTTCCTGCCGGGCTCTCTGGTAGATGTCCGTCCGGTCCGCGAAACGGGTCACCTGGAAGGTCAGGAACTCGAATTTAAAGTGATCAAGCTGGACCAGAAGCGCAACAACGTTGTGGTATCTCGTCGCGCGGTCATGGAACAGGCGAACAGCGCAGAGCGCGAAGCGCTGCTGGAAACGCTGCAAGAAGGCATGTCCATCAAGGGCATCGTCAAGAACCTCACCGACTACGGCGCCTTTGTCGATCTCGGTGGCGTCGATGGTCTGCTGCACATTACCGACATGGCCTGGAAGCGCATCAAGCACCCAAGCGAGATTGTCGAAGTCGGTCAGGAAATTGACGTCAAGATTCTCAAGTTTGATCGCGAGCGCAACCGCGTATCACTGGGTCTGAAGCAGCTCGGCGAAGATCCCTGGGTCGACATCAAGGCTCGCTACCCGGAAAACAGCCGCGTTATGGCGCGTATCACCAACCTTACCGATTACGGCTGTTTCGCCGAGTTGGAAGAGGGTGTGGAAGGTCTGGTTCACGTTTCTGAAATGGACTGGACGAACAAGAACGTTCACCCATCCAAAATCGTACAGCTCGGCGATGAAGTTGAGGTCATGATTCTCGATATCGACGAAGAGCGTCGTCGTATCTCTCTGGGTATCAAGCAGTGCCAACAGAATCCCTGGGACGCGTTTGCTTCCAGCTATGCCAAAGGCGACAAGATCGCAGGTTCTATCAAGTCCATCACCGATTTCGGTATCTTCATCGGCCTTGAAGGCAACATCGACGGCCTGGTGCACTTGTCGGACATCAGCTGGAACGAAGCCGGCGAAGAAGCGGTTCGTAACTACAACAAGGGCGACGAGATTCAGACAGTGATCTTGTCTATCGACCCCGAGCGCGAGCGCATTTCACTGGGCGTGAAGCAGTTGGAGAACGATCCGTTCAACAACTACGTGGCTGAAAACGATCGCGGTGCGATTGTGACCGGCACCATCACCAGCGTAGATGCCAAAGGCGCAACGGTTGAGTTGGCAGAAGAAGTTGAAGGCTATCTCAAAGCCTCTGAATTGAGCCGTGAACGCGTCGAAGACGCACGCACCGTACTCAAGGAAGGCGAGCCAGTAGAAGCCAAGATCATCAGCGTGGACCGCAAAAACCGCGGCCTGTCCCTGTCCATTAAGGCCAAGGACTACGAAGATGAGCAGGAAGCGGTTAAGAGCCTCAAGGACTCGGACGGCGGTGACGCCTCTCCAGGTACTATTGGCGACTTGATCAAAGAGCAGATGAACAAGTAAGTTCAAACGCTTGGCATGTTCAAAAAGGCCCGCGTTGCGGGCCTTTTTTTGTCCGGGTTTCTGTCAGCCGTCATAGACCTCCCGGGGAGCGGGCCGTGGCGTGTACCATCTTTTCCTTGTAGTTTGGCTTGCGCCGCTGGCACATTGCAGGCAAAATATTCAGCCCTTTCAATAAGTTATATGCAAGTGGGGTTCCAAAGCGGTCTGCTATTTGTTGCAGACTTCACAGCCAACGTGAGCGGCGGAGCGGAGTAACCACCCACTGAGGAGCAGGAGGCAGCGTGACAAAATCAGAGCTCATAGAGCTGATTGCAGCCCGTCAGACCCAGTTGTCGGCTAAAGACGTCGAGCTGGCGGTGAAGACCGTCATCGAACATATGTCCGAAACGCTGTCGACCGGCGAGCGCATTGAGATTCGCGGCTTCGGCAGTTTCTCGCTGCATTACCGTGAGCCTCGTAAAGGCCGCAATCCAAAAACCGGTGACGCGGTGCAGCTCACCGGCAAATACGTCCCGCATTTCAAGCCCGGCAAAGAGCTACGCGAGCGGGTTAACCTGAGCATGCAGGCAGGCCTTTGACCGCCAGGGGCTCTTAGCCTGATGCATATTTTCCGTAATATCCTGTTTTTCCTCATTGCACTGGCCATGTTGGCTATCGGCGCACTGTTTGCCGTTCAGAATGAGGCTGCTGTTCCCCTCGACCTGCTAGTCATCTACCTCCCTGAGCGTTCCGTTGCACTATGGGTGCTGCTCGCACTCGCTTTAGGGGGTGTCCTGGGCATGCTGACATCATTAACTATCATTCTGCGTCTACGCGCATCGCTTGCCGTGGCCAGACGTCGGCTAGCGCGTCAACAAGCAGACACATCCTCTTCTGATCAGGCTAACCCATGACGGATTCACCGATTATTGTCGCTCTGGACTTCCCCGGGGTGCCACAGGCGCTAACCTTTGCACAGCGTTTGGACCCCGCATTGTGTCGGGTCAAAGTGGGCAATGAGCTATTTACGCTCGGCGGCCCTCGTTTGGTCGAGCAGCTGCGCGAGTTGGGGCTGCAAATCTTTCTGGACCTGAAGTATCACGACATCCCTAATACGGTCGCTGCCGCTGTGAAAGCCAGCGCTGAATTGGAGGTCTGGATGGTGAATGTCCACGCCGCCGGCGGCAAGCGTATGATGCAAGCGGCTCGTGAGGCGCTGGTGCCCTTTGATCGTGCGCCGCTGTTAATCGGCGTTACGGTGCTGACGTCCATGTCGCATGAGGATATGCGAGAGATGGGGCACGCTGAGTCACCCGAAGAGCGTGTGCTGGCACTCGCGTCTATGGCCCATGAATGTGGTCTGGACGGCGTGGTTTGCTCCGCGCAGGAATGCACGGCGCTGCGCCAAGCCTGTGGCGAGGACTTCAAACTGGTAACCCCCGGCATCCGCTTGAGCGGCGAATCGGTCGGCGACCAGCGCCGCGTGGTCACACCGGTTGACGCTATGCAGGCTGGAAGCGATTTTCTCGTGTTGGGGCGTTCGATTACGCGAGCCGACGATCCCATCGCGACGTTGGAGAAAATTCATCAAGACTTGAGCGTTTCCGTAGAAAACTAAGCCCGCGGCCCCGCGGCAACTTCCTAAACTTGCAGTGAGGAGTCGGCATAAGGTCGACTCACCCGTTGACACCTCCAGTGACTATTGTCGGATCTGGTTTGATTTAGACTGGCGGCGCATTCGTGCGCTGGCTCGCTCAGTCATCCATTCTGCCAGTGCCCGGAGGTGTTTTAAAAAAGCTGGATAGGGAGATCCTTAAATGATTAAACACCTTATGTTAATGCTGTGCCTCCTGCTAAGCCCGGTGCTGGCAGTGCAGACATCCTTCGCTGACGAGGTGGCCTCTGTCACCCAGCCCGCGATGATTAATATCAATACCGCCGATGCTGAAACCCTCGCTGCTACACTGGCTGGTGTTGGACCCTCGCGGGCCGAAGCCATCGTCAGCTACCGCGAGGAGTTTGGACCGTTTTTCACGGCGGAAGATTTACTGCAGGTAAGAGGCATAGGTCCTGCAGTGCTGGAGAAGAATCAGCGGCGCATTACGTTGGAATAAGCGGGCTGCATACGTATCATGCAGGGGCCTACGGGCCCCTTTTTCGTTGTGAAAACACCATGCCTTCACCGCCTAATGCCTTTTTTAACAGCCCGAACGTTTCGACTTCCGCACTGCGGGATTCCTGCACATCAGGCCCTGTTGATGCAATGCTGAGCGCATCATGAGCTGTCTTGTGACAGGTGCCACCGGGTTTGTCGGTTCTGCGCTGGTTACCAGTCTGCGCGACAGCGGTATTGAGGTGGACCCGTTCGGGCGCGATACAGTTTCCGACGCGGTGCTTGCGAGAACTGACACGCTTATCCATTGCGCAGGTATTGCCCATCGTGCGGCATCGGATGCGGATTACCGACAGCAAAACTACCAACAGACCCTGGCGCTGGCCAAGCGCGCTCAGTCCTGCGGTGTGTGTCGTTTCATTTTTATTTCCAGCGTCAACGCCAGTGGTTCGGATGATAGCTATGGTCGTTGGAAGCTCGCAACAGAGCGCGAACTTATCCGGCAACACCAGGACACTGGACTGTCGGTTATCTGTCTGCGCCCGGCGCTGGTGTATGGCCCCGGGGTCGGAGGTAATCTCGCGATGCTGGTGAGTCTGGTGCGCAGGGGCATGCCGACACCACCAGCCGGTGAGTGCCGCTCCATGATTGGCCGAGACGATCTCTGCAAGCTAATCGTCGAATTGACCGAGGTCGATATCGCGCATGGCACGGTACTGGTCGCGACCGACGGTGAGTCTTACAGCCTGGCCAGATTGCATGCCGCCATTTGTCGAGGACTAGGTCGCGAGCCTGGGCCCGCACGTTGGCCAAAATGGTGTTGGGCGTGTGCCTGTGCAGGCTACGACTTGCTGCGCGGCAGGCCGCTGTCCGGTGATACCCGGAAGCGCCTTTTTTGCGCCGCTGAGTACAGCAATCAATCATCACTGGACGCCTTACAGTGGCGGCCCAGGCAACGCTTTGAGGACTGCGTTAACGATGTCCTGGAGGCCAGGGCGTGATCGAGTCGATTCTGCTTTTGACCACATCGCTAATAGCAGCGCTACTCTGTGCGGTGGTCAGGCGTCGCGGCAGTTTGGATATACCCAACGATCGCAGCGCCCACGTCATGCCAGTTCCCACCGGAGGCGGTATCGCCGTTATGTCCGCATTGGCGTTAGGTGTATTCGCCGGAGGTCTGGTGATAGCGCCCTGGCCAAACCCCTATCCTCAGCTACTGGGCCTGGCCTTACTGCTCACGCTGGCGGGTTGGATTGACGACCGCTTCAGTTTACCTGTGGTGCCTCGATTTGCCGTGTACGCGGCGGTTGCGATCGCCGGAGTGCTAATCGTAGATGGCGATTTTCCGTGGTGGTGTGTGTTGGCGGTCGCTTTCGGCAGCCTGTGGATGATTAATCTGTTCAATTTCATGGATGGCATAGACGGCATCGCCGCGACACAGGCCGGGTTTGTCTGTGTTGCATCTGCGAGCTTGTCGGCTTTCGCTGACGGCAGCGAGGTCTTTGCCCTGTTCTGCGCACTCATCGGCGCCGCCTGTGCGGGATTTCTGTTTTGGAATTGGGCGCCGGCGAAGCTGTTTATAGGTGATACGGGCGCGATCCCGCTTGGTTTTCTCATTGCCATGCTGGCGGTGCTGGGCTGGCGCCATGGCAGCTTGCCGCTGGCGGCAAGCCTGATTCTATCCGCGGCGTTTATCGCTGATGCCAGCGTCACTCTGATCATGCGGATGCTGCGCGGCGAGAACGTGGCACAGGCCCACAGCCAACATCTATACCAACGGTTGTCCCGGTACTGGCACAGCCACTCACGTGTGGTTGCCGCCATGCTGGCCTTCAACGTGCTGTGGCTTCTGCCTCTGGCTGTGGCAGCGACATTACATCCCGGCGTCTGGTGGCTGTGGCTGCCTGCTGCCTACCTACCCCTGTTATTGCTGCTTGTGAAAACGGGCAAATTACCGTGAATTCCTTGTCACCGGCGGTAAACTAACGGCCTGTGGCGTTGATACGTCGCGTTGAGCATTTAAACAATCGCCTGTGCCAATGCGGATGTAAAAAGCTGGATTCGAAAAGCTGGATGCAAAAAAGGGAAGCGGCTGTGAAACCCGTAAAACGACTTGCTGACAGAACCGTCAACGGGGTCGTGGACAGTAGCGTGGTAGCGCTCGAAAAAATGATCGAGCTGCCGCGCAATATCAAGCAGGCACTGTTGCTACTGCTTGATATCGGTTTTGTGGCCACCGCACTGTGGTCGGCGAGGGCACTACGCTACTGGCAGACCGATGTCACACCGCTGACGATTGGGGCCGTCGAAGTCAGCATTGCGCTGATTACGCTGTTTGTTAGTGCGATTATCTTCCTGCGTCTTGGGCTGTACCGCGCTGTCATTCGTTTCATGGGCCAGCAAGCGATCTGGGCAATCGTGCGCGGCGTTACCTACTCGACCATGGTGCTGGGTGCCTGCATTTTTTTCCTACAGCCTGAACCGCTCAGCGTGCCGCGATCACTCCCGTTTATCTACTGGGGGATGGCGCTGGTACTGGTGGGTGGAACACGCATGCTGGTGCGCTCCTACTATCAAGACAAGCTCTACAGTAATTGCCAAAAAGTCATTATCTACGGGGCAGGGGAGTCGGGACGGCAGTTGCTCACTGCTTTGAATCACGGCGACAATTTTCGCGCCGTGTACTTCGTCGATGACGACGCGCGTGTCCAGCGCAGTGTTATCAACGGCATACAGGTTGAAACACCTGATCGACTGCCAGCCTTAATCGAAGAACACGATATTGAACAGGTACTTCTGGCGATGCCGTCAGTCAGCGCCGAACGCCGTCGCCAGATCATCAATAGCCTGGTTGCGCTGCCCGTGTACGTGCGGACGGTTCCCAAGTTCGCCGAGATATTGCAGGGTCGTGCTGATATTGCCGAAATTCAGGACATCGCTCTGGAAGACCTGTTGGGACGTGAGCCTGTGCCGCCACACCCCGAACTCATCGACCGCTGCATTCAGGGTAAAGTAGTCATGGTGACCGGGGCGGGGGGCTCAATCGGGGCAGAGCTGTGCCGACAGATTTTACTGGCCAACCCCCGTGAGTTGGTTTTGCTGGATAGTTCTGAATATGCCCTGTATCGCATCGAGCGCGAACTGCGCGAGCTGCAGGGTGATGGAATCAACTGCGAGATTATTCCTCTGCTGGGCACCGTGCAGGATCGCAAACGCCTGCAGCGCGTGTTTCGGAGTTTCTCCGTGCAAACTGTTTACCATGCCGCCGCCTATAAGCATGTGCCTCTGGTCGAATACAACATCGCAGAAGGAGTCGCCAATAACGTTTTCGGCACCTGGTACGCAGCCGAGGCGGCGATTGAAGCTGGCGTGGAAAGCTTCGTGCTGGTCTCCACGGATAAAGCGGTCCGACCTACCAACATTATGGGGGCGTCAAAACGCTTTGCCGAGATATGCTGCCAGTCGTTGGCGTCGCAGCAAACGGATACGCGGTTTTGCATGGTGCGCTTTGGCAACGTACTGGGATCTTCAGGATCTGTGGTGCCCCTGTTCCGCGAGCAAATTAAGCTCGGTGGCCCGTTAACAGTGACGCACCCGGAAGTGACGCGCTTTTTCATGACCATTCCCGAAGCAGCACAGCTCGTTCTGCAGGCCAGCGCGATGGGTACCGGTGGAGACGTGTTCGTACTCGACATGGGTGAGCCCGTGCGCATCTTGGATCTGGCGCGCCGCATGATCCAACTCAGTGGCTACGCCGTGCAGGACGACGATGATCCGGAGGGCGATATTGCAATCAGCTTTACCGGTCTGCGGCCCGGCGAGAAACTCTATGAAGAGTTGCTGCTGGGCGACCGCGTCACGGGCACCGGGCATCCGATGATTATGCGTGCCGAAGAAGAGTTCCCTGAGCTTACTACGCTACAAGCCTGGCTGGCGGCGCTGTCTGAGAGCTGTGAGCAGGCTGATTGCGACCGGATCAAGGCGATCTTTCGGGAGGCCGTTAGCGGCTTTGAGGAGCATCAGGATATTCACGATCACTTGTGGAAAAAGCAGCAAGGGGACACTCAGGCTGCCAGCAATGTGAAAGCCCTTTTCCCCGGGCGTCAAGCCGACCACAAAAACGAATAGTTAAAGACGTCGCTGCGGCGACAGCACACACCTAGGAAGAAAGTATGGCTTTTTACGATGTATTCAACGGGGATGCCGATGGCATCTGCGCGCTCACACAACTCAGAAATGCGGAGCCTTTAGACGCGGTGCTGGTGACGGGCGTCAAACGTGACATCAATCTGCTCAAACAAATTGAAGCCGCCCCGGGAGACCGCATTACGGTTCTGGACGTGTCGCTGGATAAAAACCGCGATGCTCTCGCTCAGGTGCTGGAGCAGGGGGCTGAAGTGTTCTACTGCGATCACCACTTCGCAGGCGATATACCGGAGTCTGCGCAGCTAACAACCTTGATCAACACAGAATCGGATGTGTGTACCAGCATCCTGATAAATGGGTATCTCAAGGGTGCATTTCTGGAGTGGGCCGTGGTCGGTGCCTTCGGGGACAACCTGTTTGCCAGCGCAGAGCGTCTGGCCGGTCCTTTAGGCCTGGCAGCGACTGAATTGGAAAAGCTCAAAAATTTGGGTACCTATATCAACTACAACGGTTACGGCTCAAGCCTCAGTGATCTCCACTTCACGCCGGCTGATCTTTACACCTTGGTCTCGGTGCATGCCAGCCCGTTTGGTTTTATGCTCGACAGTCGCGATAACTTTGAACGACTGGAGAACGGTTATCGTGATGACATGGCATCTGCCGCCGGCGTGCAGCCTGAGCGCGCAGTAGACAGCAGCGCTGTGGTTATCCTGCCCAATGAAGCCTGGGCGCGTCGCGTCAGCGGCGTGTACTCCAATGATCTTGCTAACGACCACCCTGACCGTGCGCACGCGGTGTTAACGGCGAAGGATAATGGCAACTATCTGGTCAGCGTGCGGGCGCCTCTGAACAATAAAACCGGCGCTGACGAGCTGTGCATGCGCTTCCCGACCGGGGGCGGTCGCAAGGCGGCAGCAGGCGTGAATGATTTGCCAGAAGATATGTTGACCGACTTTATGGATCAGTTTGCGGCGTTCTACGCTTAGGGGAGATTGCGATGCGCGGTGTTTTTCTGTTTTGCTTCTTGACTCTTTTCAGTCGGTTTTCTTTCGCTCAGCAGGATCTCATTGAAATTGCGAGACAAGATATTCGCGCTGGACGGATCGGGCTGGTCGCGTCATCGATGCCATTGACGCCAGCGCAGGAAGAAGTGTTCTGGCCTATCTATCGCGAATACGCCGACGAGCAAGAGGCACTGCTGGATAAACGCATCGCCATGCTTTCAGCTTTTGCTAACAATTACGACAAAATGGATGCAGAGGGCGCAAAAGCGCTAGCTGGACAGTCCTTTGAGATTCAACGAGAGCGGCTTTCGCGACGCGAACGGTATTTCGTTCGGCTGTCCGACGGGATCGGACCTGTGCTGGCAGCGTTGTTTCTGCAGATAGATGGGCAGATATCGACTCTACTGGATTTCGAAATGATGCAGCTTACGCCCCTGTTAACCCCACAGTCCTCTGTGGACGATGAGTAGGTCAGCGTAGCTGAACTGTAAAATAGAAAAGGCGGACGGGTGCCCAGGGGGAATCAAGCATGGCACCCGACCGTAGAGGGCCTTAGCCCTGTTGGTGACGCGCCTTCAACTGGGCGTTGTCGATCTTTTCTACCGTGCGGTCCATGGTGTCTTTGACACAGGCGCGGTCTGGAATGCGGCTGTAGGTCTGTGAACACACTTCAGCGGCTGCGCGCTGTATACGCTGGTAGAGGGCTTCGGTTGCATTGCTGTCCTCCAGGTTCAACTCGTTAAAGCTGAGACGTGTAGACTCTGAACCCGTTGAAGCAACGTTTGCATGTCCGAAAGCGGAGAATGTACCGGCGACTGCGAATACGATTGCGGCGGCCGTACTGCTGCGAAGGGCATTGCGAGTTGTGCGATTTTTCATGGCTTGACTCCTGATGATAATCATCGTGTTAGTGACCCTGTATTGGTACAGGCCTTAACCTGTGAAGCCAGTGTGCACAC
The DNA here is from genome assembly GCA_043585095.1 of Cellvibrionales bacterium. GTDB lineage: Bacteria > Pseudomonadota > Gammaproteobacteria > Pseudomonadales > Halieaceae > JANQIO01. The sequence continues at coordinate 1,949,813 of CP121321.1, read as the reverse complement.
ACCAGATCATCATGTTGAGCGATCTGCGACGAAGCGTTGTCTGGGCTCGATGAACTGCAGTTTCACCATGAAAACGCGGAGTTTAGTCGCAATAAATCATGCCGTTATCGACCAGGCAGCTATCGATAACCGCGATGACCGCTTTGCGAAAGTCCGGGTCTTGCGACAGGGTTTGCCAGTCTCCCAACTCAATTCCGGCAGAGACTTCAGGCGGGTTAAGCGTGCTGCCCAGCATGACGCCTGCGCCGAATAGAGTTGCCGTTAAAATGCCATTGAATAGTCTGGGTTTACGCATAATGCAGTCTCCAATTTCACATTCTTGCAGTATACGCTGGCCCCGTTTCGTAGAGCGAGACGCATGCGCTACCTAGAGGCGGGTGCGGATATTCGCGGCAGGAGAAAGCAGTATCGCTACGCGCTTTGGAGGATCTGGGACAGCAGCCTGCCGACGGTGACCTTTATTGGCCTCAATCCGTCGACCGCGGATGCATTAAAGGATGACCCAACACTTTTGCGTTGCATCGGCTTCGCAAAAGACTGGGGCTGTGGCGGCGTTTACACGGCGAATTTGTTTGCGTGGCGAGCAACTGACCCTAAAGAAATGAAAGCCGCGCGCTCGCCGGTGGGCCCTGAGAACAACCGCATGCTGCTTGAGTTAGCAGCGAAGTCAGAGAAGGTGATCGCCGCATGGGGTAACGACGGCGCTTGGCTCGACCGCGCCAGCGCCGTTAAAGCACTGCTACCAAACTTGTACTACTTGAAGATGAACCGCAGCGGCCAGCCGGCACACGCCCTGTATCTGCCAAAGGGTTTGCAGCCTAAACTCTGGAAACCATCTGCGCTCTAGGCGCAGGGTACTTCAGTCCAGCGGGCTCGACGGTTCGACGCTTCGACGGTTCGACGGTTCGACGGTTCGACGGTTCGACGCTTCGACGCTTAAGCGGCGGATGCTTCTTCAGTTTCGCCGTCGTTTTCTGCGTCGCTCTCGTCAGGAAGCTTTGCTTCAAGCTCTTCGACTTTGCGCTGCAGCTCGGCGTTTTCGCGCTTGGACTCGTTCAGGTTTTTCTGCAACAGATCGGCGGCCTTGGTCTTTTCCGCAAGCTTCTTCTTGTTGCTGTCGAGATTCTTCTTCATTCGGGCGGGATCGAAGCGGGTGAGGGCGTTGTTTTCTTCACGCACTTCCGCCATTTCCTTCTGCAGCGTCTTCAGGCGCTTCTTCAGAGCCTCAAGCTCTGACTGCAGCTTGTCAGCGCGATTGCCCAGTTCTCGATTGAGCTGCTCAACACGCTGATTCTCAGTTGCCTGTGTAGATAGCGTGGAGATCGTTTCTAGTTGTTTATCGACCGTCGCCTGCAGCTTTTCCTGCTTGGCCGTGAGCGCTTCGATTTCAGCGGTCTTTTTATCCAACTGACCCTGGTATTCCTCACGCAGCTCGCTTTCGAGCTCCATGATTTTCTCTAATCTGTTTGCTGTGAGCATAATGTCCTTTAAATGTGTTTACAGTTGTTGAGAGCCGCGCTTACAGGCGCTGTACAGAGTGCGCGCTGTTTCAGCGAAAGCAAACGTCCAATGACAGCGAAACGCACGCAACTCGCCCAGCCAGATCACTAATGGTGTGTCCGGTAAATGGTTACACGGATGCTTATAGCGGGGCGTTTCTGTCAGCGCGTCATTGGCGAGTCTTAAAGCGCACTGACAGGCTTGATCACCGCCTTTTGGTGCGCTGAAGTGCCGCCTGACCCGGGCGAAAAATGCGCGGATTCGCAGTGACCTCAGAAAGCGGCGCTAGGGTAATCTACACCGCGTTATTAGTCCAGATGGGATGGCACATATGCGACCGTTGATTTAGTGGCTATTGCGGGGCAGCAACTCGACCTGCGGGCCTTGTTTGACAGGAATTTTCACTGGACCCTTCGCCAGGACATCGCGTAATAGCAATCCGTCGTAGGCAGTGTCTACCACGTCAGGCGTCTGAATCCACAGCGCATAATCAGCCTCACCCTTGGTAGAGCGCTGACTCTCTCCGATCAGCAGGTTGGTAATCACGGAGTGCGCGCTGATGCCGTAGCTCAATTCGCTCGACGAACTGAAAAATACATCCGCCGCAGGCCTCATTTCAGATCTGCGTCCATTGTTGAGGGCAATCCACTCGCTGCCGGTGCTGTCCACCAGGCCCTGCACCGCAATACCGTGACGCCCGTTCTGGCCCGCCTTGATTTGTGCATAGCTATTGTTGAACACGTTGCGGATGAATAGACCGTCAACGTCGTTGTTTCTCACCACGATGTTTCTGTAGGTGCTTTCAGAGTGGTCCGAGTACACCCCATGACGGCCATTACGGAGCGCCATGATATCGCTGATACTGGCATCCCGTATCGACCAGCTCACAAGCAAGCCGTCGCGGAGGTTGTCTACAAGCAACAGGCCGCTGATGTTGTGTTGCCTGACGATGCGGCCTCGACCATCGAGTGAAACCGCGTCCAGGGCGCATCCACGCACGCGCAAATCCTCAAGGCGGACGTGATGGGTCTTCACCAGGCTGATGCAGCTCGACCCCTTCGCTTTTCTAATCCTACGGTTGCCCGTCAGAGTGCCTCCGATGATTTGAATGTGGTGATTGCCCTTGTCATCCTGGTAGCGATTTCGTACCAGGTTCTCATCGGCCTTACCGGCCAGTGACAGGCTCGCGGAGTGCAGGTCCAGAGTGGTGTAGTCATCCAGCACCAGGGCGCCACTCAAAGAAAAGTGGCCTCGCAGTGTCAGCGTCGCTTGATGGGTGCGCTCGGCGGGCAGGGCATCTAGAGCTGACTGGATATGCTGACGCTGGTCCCATTCGCCGGGCAGCGGTGTAAGCACCGTTGAGGATAAGACGGTTTCGTATGACTGATCCTCTGTGCAGGCAGACAACAGAGCAATGACGATCAGGAGCACTGTCTTGATAATCGAAGCCATTGGATGACAGCCTCCCTGGGCTGGGTCTACAAGTAATTCACGCTGGACATGCTATAGGGACAACAGAGAAGACGAAAGTATGCGGAGCTTGAGGCCGTATGGGTAGAACGGTCGTCTATAAAAAAGAAGGGCAGAAAAAGGCGAGTCTTAAAAAGTGGCAAAAAAAACCCGGCCAAAAGCCGGGTTTTTGAATATGGCTCCGCCTGCTGGGCTCGAACCAGCGACCCACTGATTAACAGTCAGTTGCTCTACCAACTGAGCTAAGGCGGAATGATCTCGTTGGAGGCCGCGTATATTAATGATCCGAGCTAGGTCGGTCAACCGCTGTTTGGTCTGAATCGGCAGCGTGGGCGACGCTTGCGTTTCGAGGAAATATTTTCGTCTGCGACATGCGCTAAACGCTCAATTTGCCCATAATGTCTGGCTGCCCACTGTCCGTGATACCCGAGTATGTCCAAGCCTTTTGAAGTCGTATCTGACTACACCCCCACTGGCGACCAGCCCAAGGCGATTGCCGAGCTGGTTGAAGGCGTGCAGGCGGGCTTGGCGTCCCAGATTCTGCTGGGCGTGACCGGGTCGGGCAAGACTTTCACCATCGCTAATCTGGTGCAGTCTCTGCAAAGGCCCACCATCGTGATGGCGCCCAACAAAACGCTGGCGGCGCAGTTATACGGTGAGTTTAAAGAGTTTTTCCCACGTAATGCCGTCGAGTATTTCGTCTCTTACTACGATTATTACCAGCCGGAAGCCTACGTCCCGTCTTCGGACACCTTTATTGAGAAAGACGCGTCTATTAACGATCACGTGGAGCAGATGCGGCTGTCGGCCACCAAGGCCTTGCTGGAGCGTTCTGACTGCTTGGTGGTTGCCACGGTGTCGGCGATCTACGGTCTGGGCGATCCCGAGTCGTACTTCCGCATGGTGCTGCATGTATCCCGTGGCGAACAGATCGACCAGCGCGGCATATTGCGACAATTGGCGGAGCTGCAATACACCCGCAATGATATGGACTTCAAACGCGGTACTTATCGAGTGCGCGGCGACGTTGTCGATATCTTCCCAGCCGATTCCGAAAAAGACGCCATACGGCTGGAGCTGTTTGACGAAGAAGTTGAAAAGATCAGCATATTCGATCCGCTGACGGGCGCCGTAGAGCGCGATGTGCCGCGAGTGACGATCTTCCCAAAGACCCATTACGTGACCACTCGTGACCGGGTTCTGGGCGCAATCGATGAGATCGAAGTGGAGCTGGAAGGGCGCCTTAAGCAGCTCAAGGACAATAACAAGCTGTTGGAGGCTCAGCGCCTGGAGCAGCGCACGCGCTACGATATTGAGATGATGCGCGAGCTTGGCTTCTGCCAGGGCATCGAGAACTACTCGCGCTATCTCTCAGGGCGCGCGCCTGGTGAGCCGCCGCCGACCCTGTTTGACTATCTTCCGCAGGATGCCCTGGTGGTAGTGGATGAGTCTCACGTTGGCGTGCCGCAGATTGGTGGCATGTATAAAGGTGACCGCTCCCGCAAGGAAACGCTGGTGGAGTACGGCTTTCGTTTGCCGTCGGCTCTGGATAACCGACCCCTGCGCTTTGAAGAGTGGGAAGCCATGGTGCCCCAGGCCGTCTATGTGTCGGCGACGCCGGGCAACTATGAGTTAGAACACGCTGGCCGCACGGTTGAGCAGGTTGTGCGTCCCACTGGCTTGATCGATCCAGAGGTCGAAATTCGTCCGGCTAGCACGCAAGTAGATGACCTTCTGTCGGAGATTCACCTGACGGTTGCGCAGGGCAGCCGGGTGCTGGTGACAACGCTGACCAAGCGGATGGCGGAGGACCTGACTGATTACCTGTCGGAGAATGGCGTGCGCGTGCGTTATCTGCACTCAGACATCGATACCGTGGAGCGAGTCGAGATCATTCGAGATCTGCGCCTGGGTGAGTTCGATGTATTGGTGGGTATCAACCTGCTGCGTGAGGGCCTGGATATGCCCGAGGTGTCTCTGGTGGCGATTCTGGACGCGGATAAAGAGGGCTTCCTGCGCGCCGAACGTTCGTTGATTCAGACCATCGGCCGCGCTGCGCGAAACCTGAATGGGCGTGCGATTCTCTACGCCGATAACATCACCGGCTCTATGCAGAAAGCTATTGATGAGACTGATCGCCGTCGCGCCAAGCAAGTCGAGTACAACGAGAAGCACGGCATAACGCCCATCGGTATTTCCAAGGCGGTTAAAGACATTATGGAAGGTGCTCATGCGCCGGGTGCCCGCGGCAAAGCCCGAGGTCGCGGCCGCGACCGCAAGGTGGCGGAAGAGCAGGCCAACTACGCTGCTGAAGTGATGAATCTCACGCCGGCTGCGCTGGCGAGAAAGTTAAAGCAAATGGAAAACCAGATGATGGAGGCCGCCAAAAACCTCGAATTCGAGGAGGCCGCCCGATTGCGCGACCAGGTGGCAGAAATCAAGCAGCAGGCTTTTCTAAATCAGGCCTGATCTATATACTGCTCGCCCTCAGACACCAGGACCATAGCTCAGTTGGTTAGAGCGCTACCTTGACATGGTAGAGGTCGCCAGTTCGAATCTGGCTGGTCCTACCAAATAAACAAGCCGCCCACCGGGCGGCTTTTTTATTTGGCAAGCCCAGGCGTTTGATTCAAACCGCTGTTCGATTGACTGTGCTTAGAGCACAGTCAAGACGCGTGAGCGAAGCGAATGGAGCCTGCCCCTCTTTTCGGGTACGCCCGTAGGGTGATTACAGCCCAAAGGCTGTAATCATCAATCTGCCTCTACGCACTCGCGTGATCATCCAAAGCATTCAAACAAGCCGCCCACCGGGCGGCTTTTTGTAAGACGAGGCGCCCCTACAGGTGGTTTACTCGCATGTATTTGAAGCTTTAACATTCTGTGTCGTCTTACCCGGGGTTTGTTTTTCAAAGTTGACTGAATTTGGAGTTTGTAATGACTTGCCCAAGATGCGGAAGCGACGATTGGAAAAGCGCGTCGTTGGTCTACCAAGCCGGTACCAATAGCACGTCATCAAAAAGCATTGGCGGCGGGATAACCGCCGATGGAGATGTACTCTTTGGGGGCGTCGGTACCAGTGGTAAGCACCAGTCCGAGTTGTCCAAGCTGGTCGCGCCTCCAGAACTGGAGGACGGGCTGCCGTCTGCTGCAGCGGGCGGGGGCTGTTTACTAGTATGTGTCGGTACTGTTTTGCTTATCTGGCTTACTCGCGACATGGCGTATTCGGATTATCCGTCTTTAAATTTTTGGCACCCTGCATCCCTGATTCTTTGTGTCATTTTCTCGATAGCGACCATTGCTTCAATGAAAAATAATCCGGAGGCCGCGCTGAAACATAAAAAAGAGCTGGAGGAATACGAGCAGAAGAGAGTGTGCATGCGCTGCGGCAGCGTTTTCCAAGCGGATTAAGTCCTAATCTGGCTTTGTCACGAAGCTACTTCACAGCTTCCAACTTAAAGCGTGCGCGACACCGGATAGCTACATTTGGCCCGCCGGGCCTCAAAGCTGGCCTAGAGCAATGACCGCTTTGAGGTGTTAACCGCCGCCGATTCGGTGAGCATTAAGCTTCCGCTCTTGGCCGAAAGGAGACCTTTCAGCGCTCGCAGCGGATGACCGCTTTCAGGAAAAGAAGGCATTTTGCTCAGTCCGCGCGCAGCGGCAAATTCGACTCGTAGCCGCCCACAACATACCTTCCGATTCACTCCGCTCGCGTGTACATTTGGTGTTTCACCGTGTATCTCAGTGTCCTTTTCGCATTGACATGGTAGAGGTCGCCAGTTCGAATCTGGCTGGTCCTACCAAATAAATAAGGCTCACCCGAAGGGGTGGGCCTTTTTTATTTGGCAAGCCCATGCGTTTGATTCAAACCGCTGTTCGATTAGGCCCCGAAAAACCTATGGACCCGCAAAGCACCAGCGCACGTATAGTTAACAAGCATTTAGACAAACAGGGAAAAAGGCCAATGCTCAAACTCGTGAAAATCGCTCTTGTCGTCGCCGTCTGCTTGTGGGGTGCGATAGGTGCACTTGGCAACGTGCTCGACTGGGAAAGCACCCAGGGCTCAGTAGCTGCTGTATCGAGTATGACGGGTTTTGAAGGCGGTCAGGACAGTTGGCGCGCAACCTCAAACACGTTTGTCATCTTCGCGGGAGCTCTTTCTATTTTAAGCTTCAAGATCATCTCAGCGACGCTTTGTGGGCTGGGTGCCTACCGCATGTGGTGTGCACGTAGCGGAAGCAGCGATTTCTTTGGTGCTTCGAAACAGGCTGCGTTGGCAGGTTGTGGCGTCGCTGTCTTCGGACTTTTTTTAGGCTGGATCGTACTGGGTGAACAGTGGTTCGAAATGTGGCGTTCGCCGGGGCTGGCGGAAGCTGGTGCCTCGGCATTTCGCTACGCCGGCTTCATCGGCATCATCGCTGTATTTGTCGCCATGCCGGAAGAGACTACTTAGCAGCGCCGCCCACGCTTCGGGTTCCGCTGGACTGGCACCGCGGTTTGGTTCCATTGGATGCGCGGCAGGTTACCAGGCGAGAAGTCCAACTGTTATCGCTCCATAGAACACCACTGTCAGCGCCAGGCAATACGCCGGATACTGCGTTAAGTTCGCTTCTGCGTTCTCATTTTTCATTTGCCAAGTCTTGTTAAGAAATGATGTACGGCAGCCTAGCGGCCATGGCTTCTCAGCAAAAACAGATTGTTCCGGCAAACTTGATCGATTTTCTAAAAACTCCTGGGAGGCCAGCCAGGCGCCTTCGCCGCTCCGGCTGCATTAGTCAGTCATTAATAGCGCGGGCGTGCTATTGCGAAGCAGGATTAGTAGGGCCGACTGAATACCGCCCTTTGGGCTGGTGACAGCGCTGCAAGACTGTGCACCTTGCCAATTAAGGCTCCGACGTGAGTGCGTTCTCGCTCATCAGCCTTCCAACCACGGTGATGGCTAAGGCCGACATTGCGTAGGTGCTAAGGCCGATGATGAGCACACCGCTGTAGTTTTCGGCGTTCACCAGCATAGCCATTGCCGCCGGCCCCGCACCGGCCCCAGCTCCACTGGCTATCCCGCCAGCTGTTACAACCGCGCCGCCGCGATCCATATCAGCAAGTATTGACTGAATATACGGAGTGGTGAACGCCCAGGAAACACTATGAATACAGGTCCAGATAAAAAACTCTGAGTAAGAGTCTGCGTTGACGATGCCTAGCAATGAGACCACGCCGACTGAGATTCCCGCGAGGACCGGAAGCCGGTGGCCAAACCGTGAGCCAACAAACATGATGGCAAACGCGCCGGGCACGCCGAGCGCTGAGGCGATGCCAAGTACCATACCGATCTGCTTATCGCTGTAATTGGCCAGCACGCCGATTCGCTCCATAAATGCGTCGGTGCCCACGTTACTTGCCTCAAAGAAAAACAGTGCCGCGAGTCCCCCTATGGCGGGGACTGTCAGCAGAAGTCGCCATTCTTCGCCGCGGATGGCCAGCCCAGCGACGTCTGCTGGCCTTGATGGCAGCAGCATCACGATAGGCAACGTGAGCAAATTCAAAGTAAAGAAAGCACGGTACATTTGCTCTGGCGTCATATGTGGTAAAAATGTGGGCAGCCCCCAGAGCCCGAGACCTGCCAGTGCGAACTGCAACATCATGAACATGCCGTAATAGCGCTCTGACTGCGACTCACGTGCAAATGCGCTCATAACGGAGGCAAAGATCGCCCCGTCGCCAACGGCCCCCGCTATTCGCAGGAGATAAAATAGTCCGCGTTGCTCATAGAAATTGGCCGCACCAAGATGGGCCGTTGCCGCCAACATAACCCCAAACAGGCCGAGCCAGCGCAGGGACAGACGATGCATAGTGAGTGCACAAATTAGGGCTACGGCGACAGCCCCGATCGCTCCATATCCGGCCGTTAAGCCCGCCTCGCGATCGCTGAAGCCTCCGTAATCCACGAGCACGCCAACAATTATCGGGCCGATCAAAATGGGGATAATACCGGTGCAGCCAAGGAGCGCGAGCCCCCAGTAGCGTGGAGCAGGAAGCATTGTTAGTGGTACTCCGACAAATGCATGCGGGACGCGCCGCGGAGGTCTGGTCCAAAATCGATAAGCGGATCACGCTGCCGTTCGCGGCCCGCTATGGCGTCTGAATCCAAGGCGCTGGCAATCGAATTTTCAAAATGATCATCGGCCTGCTGAACGATATCGCGTCTATCGCCGACGGTGAAGCAGGCTTTTTTCAGGCAACCGAGCCAGTCGGATAAAGGCGATTCCTGAGAGTGCTCACGTGCCGCTTCATCCGTGTCGATCACGCACAGGCAATAAAAAAATGTGTTACCTGACCGTTCAAGACAATTGATAGGAATTGCCATTTCAAGCTTCGTGGCTAATGGCTGAAAGTGCTTGTAGCAAAGTGTTTCCTCTGTTGACGTTGCGAGTTCCATACGAGTTCTGCGCTGCCTGACACCAAGGCAAACAGCCTCGAGGAGTGTATGGCTGAAGAGTGCATGAAGTAGGATGGGTTCGCCGACCCTATTTGCCGCTACCCGATCAAGCTTGATTGCCCAATCTATGCTTTCTGCGCAGTTCAAAAGGCAGGCTATTTGAGTTGCCGCGAAGGATACCTTGCTCATAAAGACGCCTCTGCAATGAAGCGCCATTAAACGGGAAGCTGCGATTTTGGGCAACACTGAATATGTTCAGCGGTCGTGGCCAACCTAATCTATGGCTAAATTTGCTGACCGTAAGCCAGAACCAGATGATAAAAATGCGACGTTATGCGCCTGCCGAGTGGTCATATCACAAGCGCTGCAACCGCCTGCTTTGCTGGTTTGGGGAATAGCGATCGCTAGTAGTAACCGCTAAGCGGATCCCCGTCCTGGTAGACCTCCACACTCTGGAGAGCACTGATAAACAGATTAAAAAGTTCAGCCTGAGAGTTAATGTCTAGCTTCAGGTAGCTGTTTCTGCGGTGTATTTTTATGGTTTCCGCTGAAATACCAAGCTTTTGGGCCGTGGACTGCGTTGAATGCCCCTGCAACAGCAATCGCACAACCTCGCATTCACGGGCGGTCAGTTTGGACGAGCCAAAGTTGGTAAGTGCCAATTCAAGCTGATGGTTCAATTGGCCGCTAGTCGAGGCCTGAAATGTAACGAGCTTCCAATGACTCTTGCACACGCTGTCCACCAGTTCCCAGATGGCAGATAGCAGCGCAACTTCCCCGTCGGGGAAAGGCGAGTTTTCTACGCGGCGGTTTAAAGCAACATTCAGGAACTGACTGCCTCCAATATTAATAATGTAGCCGCATTCGTCACCCAGACCGATGGTTCCGTAGTAACGCAGGTAGTATTCGCTCTCTGTGAAACCCTCTGGAGCCAGATTACTCAGTCTCTGAAATCCGCTAAATCCATCGTCTACTGCTGCGCGGTAGTAGGGGTCGAGCAAATAGGCGGCTGTGCTATACATCTCACCGTCTTCGAAAACAGATCTGATCGGGAACTGTACGTGCTCTACAGTGGGCTGAGGGCTGAAGCGAGTGATGATCAAGCTGTCGTAGGCGACGATTTGCTGCAGCGCGGTTGAAAGAATCGCAGGGAACTGCCGCGTGCCAATGCTTTTTAATACATCGGAAAACGCCTTGGCGACCTGTTCCATGAGCTCGAACTCCCGCGGTTCAGAACTAAGGTCCATTTTTCTACTCCACAGTGTGCCACTTGCGTTGGCTATAGCCCTACCGTCCAGCTCAGTCTTATCCATGCCAATCCGAATTACTACTATTTTCGGGTTATAGGGATTTCACCCCAAATCTGTAGGCTGGCCCTATCGCATGCTTGCCTCGCGAATAGAGTTTAGACCAAGGAACCTGTGTCCCATCGGAGCACAGGCGCATAAATTATCGGCGTATAAGCCGCGGCTGGGGATGAAAATGAAGCAAAACGTTTTTTTCAAGCGATCGACGATAGCGGTCGCACTTGGTGTCGCGAGTAGTTCAGTATCACCTCTCAGTACTGCGCAGTCCCTGCAGATGGAAGAGATCGTCGTAACGGCAACGCGTCGATCCCAAAGCACGATGGACGTGCCCTATAACATTTCAGCAATCTCTGCCGAGTCGCTAGAGCGCACCGGTGTAGTCGATTTTTCAAAGCTGGTACAGATGGTTCCCGGCCTGGCCTATATTGATCAGGGGCCCCGTGATGCGGGAGTGAACAGCACGCTTATTATGAGAGGCCTGAACGCGGACGCCGGCGTCGGCTCAGACGTTATTTCCCTGGCCGCGCCGACCGTTTCTACCTATATCGATGAAACTCCGCTGTTCGTCAATCTTCATCTCTACGACCTCGCACGGGTGGAGGTTTTACGCGGTCCGCAGGGAACCCTCTACGGTTCAGGATCTCTCGGCGGCACTATTCGCTACATCCATGAAAAGCCAGATTTGACGGAGTTCAGTGCGCGTATCGACACCAGGCTGTCGCTGACGGAAGAGGCTGGGGATGAAAACTACGACCTGGCTGGCGTTATCAACTTGCCTGTGACTGACTCTTTCGCAATAAGGGTCGCCGGCGGGCAGCTAAAAAACTCGGGTTTTACAGATGCCAACCGGGCCATCGTTCTTGACAACGGCCTGACACCAACGTTCGTCGACCCAACCAATCCATTTACAAGTCCCTTGCAAGAGCGGCGGATCGAAGACCACGACGACGGCACGCTTTGGCACGTGCGTGCGTCTGCCCTGTGGCAGGTAAACGACCGTATTACGGCAAATCTGGCCTGGCAACATCAGGAAGATCAATACGATGGGGCGCAGATTGTTAACACAGCCCATCCTGACGGCGGAAAATTTGCGCACACCAACTCGGTTTTGGAAGAACTTGATAGAACCGTCGACGTGGTGGCGCTGGATCTGGATATAGACCTTGGATTTGCGAGTCTCGCATCGAACACGTCGTACTTCGAAAACGAGCACGATTTGTATTCAGACCAAAACGGCATCTATCTAAATTCCGGTTTTTGGTACAACTATCTCCAGGGGAGCGGCGGGTATCTCTACTACGACGGCTTCGGTGCTGAGAATGTGTTGGGGGTCTATAACTCGAAGCTGGATGGCTTTGCTCAGGAATTGAGGCTCGCATCTCAGGGTGATGGCCCCGTTGACTGGCTGGTGGGGCTTTTCTATCTGGATCAGAGCCTTCAGGTCGATCAAAATGATTTGAATACAGGCTCCTGGGGCCTGCTGGGTTACCCGGGCTCCTTCGGGTTAGGGCTGGATGATACGCTCGCAGTGCTAGGCCGAAATGATTCAATTTATCGTCAGCAAATCGACAGCAGCTTCAAAGACATGGCGATTTTTGGCGAGGTCACTTACCACTTTACCGAACAGTTCCAGATTACCGGCGGCGTCCGAGTATTTGAACAGGAGTTCAGTAACACCAACGATATTTTCCTGCCTTTTTGTAGTTCCTTCTGCGCCAACGACACGGCAGATCCCTGGGGGCGAACAGGTGGTTCTGACTCAGCAAAATTCAGCGATCAGATATTCAAACTGAATACTTCCTATGATCTGAATGAAGATACGATGGTCTATGCGACTTGGTCGGAAGGCTTCCGTCGCGGTGGCGCCAACGGCATCCCCACAACAGAATCTGCGCCGGGCGCTCCATTCGCAGAAGACCCACTTTTTTCGTCCTATACGCCGGATCAGGTAACGAACTGGGAGGCGGGTATCAAGGGTGCGGCAGCAGAAGGTCGAGTGCAGTATTCGGCTGCCGTGTTCCTTATTGACTGGGAGGATATTCAGCTGAACATTGCCTCACCGGTTGGAGCGTTCCCGATTGTTACCAACGGCAATAAAGCGCGTTCTCAGGGTGTAGAGCTGGAAGTAACGGTTTCACCGACGGCAAATTTGAGAGCGACACTGGGATATGCCTATGCTGATGCGCAGTTAACTGAAGACTTCGATATCGCAGGCCTGGTTGGCGAGGATGGGACGCAGTTGCCTGGAGCGCCAGAACATATGCTCTCCTGGACCGGCGATTACATTCGGGCTATGGGTGCCGGAGATATCGTATTCCATATTGATGGGTCCTACATGTCAGAGGTCACCAATGGCATTCAGCCAGATCAGTCCCTGGATACCGATACTTTTATGTTGTGGAACCTGAACATTAGCTATGAGCAGGATCAATGGCGGCTTGGCCTGTTTGTGGACAATCTATTTAACGAGCGTTATGAGTCGGCAATACGTGGCAATCGATACAACTCCTTTGAAAATCCTTTCTTTGATGACCCTGCAAATACCAACTACGCTGGTTCGGTTTATGAAGGGCTGTCGTATAACGACACGCGCAATATTTTTGCCTCCCAGCAGGACAGCCCCGGAAAGCAGTTGCAGTCCGCTATTAACCGGCCACGGACCCTCGGGCTGGCACTGCGCTATGCTTTTTAAATTGACGGCGCGTTGGTCAGTTCAGGCGGCGTGGATCTAGCGGCGGTACTGCATTTCTATGCCGCTACTTCATCTCGATAAAGCGCTTGAGGGTAGTTACCGCCAGGCGCTTGAGGATCTTCGCACCGACTGTCTTGCGGAAGCGGGAGCAACTGCGGCCAGGATAGTGAAAGAGTGCCCGGAGTTCGATGGTGCATGGCTTCTTCTTTCTCAGGTTTCTCAGAAGCAGGGGAACATCTCTCTTGCCATAAGAGCCGCAACGCAGGCCATCAGCCGCAATCCGTTAAACAGCTTACACTATGTCCAACTCGGTCGGTCTCTGCTGGCAGTTGGAAAGACAGAGGAAGCTCTCGTTGCTGCAAGGAAAGCGCAGACCCTGCTGGCTGATACAGCAGAAGAAGCTGACGCCCTCGCGATGCTCCTGATGAGCTGCGGAAATTACGAAGACGCATTGCCCTTGCAGCAGCGAGCGGTGCTTCATGATCCCGCAGGCCCCGATTATCGGATGACGCTCGCAGTAATTCACCAGACTCTCGGGGACCTGGACGAAGCGGCCAGCGCCTATCGCTCGGTACTTTCACTGGCGCCGGATCATCCGGGTGCGCTGGCCGGTCTAGCTCGTCTGGAAACTGCGTCGGAAACCGAAAACGTCATCGATTCTCTATATCAGCAGCTCGCCAAGCGGGACACATTAACGGAAGAGCGGGAAATCCGCTTACGTTACGCGCTCGCTAAGCAGCTTGAAGATGTAGGCAAGCACGCTGATGCCTTTGCCGAGTTGCGCACGGCGTCAGAGCTCAAGCGGAGTAGCCTGAATTACTCGGTGGCGACGGATCAGAAATTAGTAGCTCGGCTTATCGATCTAATGCCCAATAAAATTGGCCGCGGAGCACCGTCGCTTAACTCTGGGGCGCCCATATTTGTGGTCGGCATGCCCCGCAGTGGTACAACCCTGGTGGAAAGGATTATTACGTCCCATCCCGACGTCACTTCGGCCGGTGAGCTCCATGATTTTGGTCTTGCTGCAATGGATGTCGTGGGGCAGGGAAACACCGGGCGCTATTTGGACGATGAATTTGCCGCTCAAATAATGGCTTCGGATATGCAGGCTATCGGCGCGCGCTACCTTGAGCGAACGGCGCGGTACCAGCATAGGCCGCGATTTGTCGACAAACTACCTATGAATGTCCTGTACGCCGGATTTATTGCCCAGTCGCTGCCGGGAGCCAGGATCGTTGAACTTGAGCGCCATCCGGTTGATGTCTGTCTTTCCAACTTCAAGATTCTCTTCCGTACAGGCTATGACTACTCCTATGACCTGGAGGAACTTGCAGACTTCTATCTGGCCTATCGTCAGCTCACGGATCATTGGCGTGCCGTATTGGCCGACAATTACATCGTAGTGTCTTACGAATCCCTGGTAAAAAATCAGGAGGTAGAAAGTCGCAGACTCATAGGCGAATTGGGACTTGAATGGAGCGACGACTGCTTGCGTTTTTACGACAACAAGCAAGCCGCCGCGACGGCAAGCTCCGCACAGGTGCGGCAGCCAATCTATAGCGCCGCCGTTGGTCGCTGGCGTCACTATGGTGACCAGTTGTCGCCTCTGATTGACCGTCTGCGCGCGGGCGGCATCGTCGTGGAGTAAGGGCTTCTGCGCGTTTCTACATAGGGTAACTCTGCACGACCATCGAACAGCTAACTTTGAAGGATTAAGACAATGAATATAAAAGTTGTGATAGCCATGGCGTGGATTGGAATTCTCGCTGCCTGTGGTGCCTGTGCTGCACAGACAGAGGGGCCCACTGAGGCTGACACAGTTTTACTGGGCGGGAAGATCTATACAGTTGATGCTGAAAGGAGCTGGGCTGAGGCCGTCGCAATAAAAGATGGCCAGATTATTCAGATCGGTAGCGCGGAACAGGTCGCCCCTTTGGCTGGTGACGCCACCGAAGTCGTCGAT
Source organism: Cellvibrionales bacterium (assembly GCA_043585095.1). GTDB lineage: Bacteria > Pseudomonadota > Gammaproteobacteria > Pseudomonadales > Halieaceae > JANQIO01. The sequence continues at coordinate 1,934,448 of CP121321.1, read as the reverse complement.
CTAAACGGTGCCATGGTCTTGCCTGGATTTCATGACACTCACGTCCACGTAACATTCGGCGAGACAGTGTTTGCTAACGGTTACTGTAAATTGCCCGATAGTAGTTCGAATGTCACCGCCGACGAACTCTATAACATTCTTGAAGCGTGTAGAGATCGGAACCCCGAGGCTGATGGCTGGTTCATTGGTGGTGGTTGGCCCGGTGGCGCTTTCCCGCCAGACGGTGCTCCCGATAAAGCGCCGCTGGACGCATTATTCCCTGACCGCCCGGTCTTTTTGACTGCGGACTCCCGGCATGTTGCGTGGGTAAACTCCCGTGCCCTTGAAATTGCTGGTATCGACCGCTCCACACCGGACCCGGAAAATGGCGCGATTAAGCGCGATCCCGAAACAGGGGAGGCTACAGGTACTCTCTTCGAAAGCGCTATGGCGCTTGTTGGCCAAAAGGTGCCGGTGGCAACCGAGGCAGAAAAAGACGCCGCTCTTTTACGGACGATGCAGTATGCAAATTCGCTTGGTATCACCAACGTCTTTGATGCTGCTGTGAGGGAGAATAATCTGGCGAGCTTTGCGCGGCTGCATGATGCGGGCCTTTTGCCCCTGCGAGTGCGGACCGCGATCTGGGGTGGTACCGACACCGGTGAAATTATAGCTGCCGAGAAGCTCAAGGCGCTTGCTGACCAGTACGAGCGGGCAGGAGTCAAAACCCACGCAGTGAAACTTATGCTGGACGGCGTCATGGAGGGCGGAACGGCAGCCCAGCTTGAACCCTATGTTGGCCTTGGTCATAGCGGGGCTCTGTTCGTGTCGCCGGAACAGCTACGCAAATCGCTTATCGAACTCGATAGCGCAGGTATGCAGGTAAAGATGCATGGCTACGGTCGTCTAGCGGTGCGCGAAGGTTTAACCGCCATCGCGGCTGCAGCGAAAGCGAATGGTTTCCTGGGTCGCCGGCACCACATTGACCACCTGGCCCAGGTACATCCGGACGATTACTCCCGCTTTAAGGAAACGAGGACAGTGGCTGGATTTTCGCCCTATTGGGCTATGCCAAATTCCTACGAGATCGAACTGGCACTGCCCATGCTAGGTGATGAGCGGTGGCAGCAAAGCTATCCAATCAAATCTATCGAGCAAGCCGGCGCCACGGTTGTCAGTGGCAGCGACTGGCCTGTTTCCGATATGAATCCTTTTCTAGCGATAGCCACAGGTATAAGCAGGATCGATCCGATGAACCCTGAGCGCAAGCCCCTGAATGAGGCGGAGGTCGTGACTATCGATAGCATGATCGCCAGCTTCACGATAAACGCGGCGTTTGTTATGCATCAGGAAGATATCACCGGCTCTCTGGAGGTCGGGAAGTCTGCGGATATGATCATACTTGACCGCAATATCTTCGAGGCTACGGTAGCCGAAATACGTGAAACAAAAATCACTAGAACTCTTTTCAAGGGAAAGACTGTCTACTCTGGAGAGTAACGTAATGACTGCGCGATTGATTGGCCTCTTTAAAAAGCCAGAGGGTCTCAGGTATCACGGCCTGGCCGTTAGCTACTCGCTGATTGCATATATTCTTGGCCTGTTTGGCTTATTTGCCGAGAGTGCATGGGTGAATCTGGTTTCCGTGATTGTTCTGGCACACGGAATGATCATTGCTGCCTACATGATCCATGAGTGCGGTCATAACACGGTGTTTCGAAAGAATGAGCACAATGCGCGACTGGGATCGTTTCTCACCTGGGTCTGCGGTGCGTCCTACGGCACGTACGAAGACATTCGCTACAAACACTTTCGCCACCACGTCGACAATGATGATGTCGTATGGTTTGACTATGAGGAATTCTTTGTTCGCCACCCTCTGGTTCTCCGGATAACAAAGCTATTGGAGTTTTTCTATATACCTGCACACGAACTGCTGATGCATTTCATCCTGGTATTTTGCTCATTTATCATTCCGCAACGACGAAATCAGAGGCGCCGCAACGTCAGCGTCATCCTCGTGCGCGGAGGGATATATGTGGCGGTTCTTTGGTTTTTTCCGAAGGCAGCTGTGTTGTATGCCATCGCGTACATGATCATGCTTACCGTTCTTCGTTTCATGGATAGCATTCAGCACGATTATGGCAAAAACCTTTATCTGTTTACCGACGAGCGCTCTGATAAAAAAGGTGATCTTGTCTGGGAGCAGGAGCACACTTTCAGTAACGTCATATCTTTCGAGCGTGAATGGCCTAATTGGCTTGTGCTTAATTTCGGCTATCACAACGCTCACCACGCCAAGCCTACAGTTCCCTGGTACCAGTTGCCGGCTCTGCATCGAGAACTGTTCGGAGATGATCCGGAGAATGTGATTCCGCTTTGGCCTCAGCTAGTAATTTTTCACCGTTACCGCACATGTCGGATGCTGCAGGATGCGCCTGATTTGCCTGAGACATGGGGCAGGGAGTTTCTCCTTGCCGCTCGCGAGGCAAAGGTGTCGGGCGGAAACGCGGCTTCATTTCTCACGGCTTTTTAGGAATAGCGATGCAGAGATTAGAGGTATACCAGTCTAGGTGGGCGATGGAGAAACGTCTGGATGATGAACCCGATGCCGACGATAACGAGGCATTCGCAAGAATCGCCGAGGCTGGATATGCCGGGGTTTGTCTTGACCCCAATGTAGACGAAATTGATGAGAGCCTTGCGCTCAAGCCCCTTTACGAGAAGTACGATCTGGGCTGCATGGTGAATGCGTTTCCCCACAAGGTCAGGGAGCTCAAGCCGCTATTGGAGATGGCTGCGGAAATGAACGCCTGCGCGGTCAACGTAATTGGTGGAGTCATGCCGGTCAGCGTGGCTGGCGCAATTCCAGTGCTGTATCGCTGGATGGAATACGCCGACGATCTGAATATGGAACTGCTGATCGAAACGCATCGAGACGGAATCCTCAACGACTTGTATTTTACTCTGGAGGTATTGGATTCCATACCGGAGTTGCGCCTCTGCGCGGATCTTTCCCACTTTGTCGTCGATAGAGAGTTCAGTCTGCCGCTGAGTGACCGAGATCAGGGCTTTGTCACCCGTGTTCTTGAGCGCTCCGACAGTTTTCAGGGAAGGGTCGCAAATCGAGAACAGGTACAGATTCAAATAGGGTTTCCCCAGCATCAGGAATGGGTAGAAATATTCAAAGCGTGGTGGAAGCAAGGCATTCGACAGTGGCGCGCGCGCAATAGCGAAAATGCCACGCTGCGTTTTCTGTGCGAACTCGGGCCACCCAGTTATGCGATAACCGATGCCGATGGCAGAGAGCTCTCGGATCGTTGGGAAGAGGCCCTCACTATCAAAGGCTGGGTAGAGGAGATATGGGCCGAACTTGAGGGTGAATCCAGCGGCTGAGATAACAATCTAATATCGGGTTAGGAGGCTACCCTGGACTACTTGGAATACGTAGGGTAGTGCCTAAGGGTGTCGAAGATTACCCGTTTCATTGTTGCTTGCGCCCCCCCGGTAGCTGTGCTGGACGAGGCTGTTTAGCCTCGCTTTGAAAGCTCGCGCTAGCTAGCATCATCGCTGCCGGGCCCTTGCTCGGCATTCCAGCTGCGAATATGCAGGTCTCGCTGTGGGAAGGGGATTTCGACGTCTGCTTGCTCCAGCGCCGTGTGAATGGCCCACAGATAGTCGGCTTGAACTCGCGCCGGTTGCTTTACTGCCATTGGCGTAAGCCACACCGCTAGCTCAAAATTGAGGCTGCTGTCGCCGAACTCGACCAGCCAGACCTGCGCTTCGCGACCGGCGATTTGTAAGGTGTGCGGAACGGTTTTGGCGGCTTCTAACACCGCATCGCGCACCACTACCTTATCGGCACCATAGGCCACCCCAAACTGCACGCGAATACGGCGGAAGGTGTCGCGCATCGTCCAGTTGGTTACCCGTCCGTTAATGAATTCTGCATTGGGTACGATAACGTCGATATTGTCGGTAGTGGTGATCACTGTGCTGCGAATTTTGATTTCCTGTACTTCCCCAGTAACACCCGACTCCAGTTCCACAAAGTCGCCTACTTTCAAAGTGCGATCGAACAGCAGCATCAATCCAGCCACGAAGTTGCTGATGATGGTCTGCAAGCCAAAACCAACACCAACACCCAGGGCGCTGGCGAACAATGCAAATTTGGTCAGGTCGATGCCGAGTGAGGAGAGCGCGATTACCACACCCACCAGCAATATCAGGTAATGCAGCACTCGGGTCAGCGCATAGGCGGAAGCGGGGTTCATAATGCGCCGGTAGTTGGTTACGCGCTTTAGACCGCGCTCGGCAAAATGCGCCACCCACCAGGCCGCCACCGTGATTATCACCACCCGCAACAAACCCCCCGTGGTGATATTGAAACCGTCGCCCTTGTAGACTGAGTAACTCAGGGCAGGGGTGAGCCATTCATTTAAAACCGCAAGAAGTTCAGCGGCGGTCATTATGGGGCTCCATTTGTCCTCCAATGCATTTGCGTATTTTCGATGATGCCCGACGCGATAGTGAAAAGCGACTGAGGGCTTGGACCCCACGCCCGCGATTTTCGTTAAAACGCCGTAATATTCACCCTGAAGACGCGCCTCTATGTGGTATTCTGCTGTCTCACTCGAACCGGGGTGAACGTCAGGTCGAGGTACCTTTGTATGGTGCTGCTGGCGGGAACGAACCGGCTCAGACAACAACCCACACGTGACCCTTTGTAGGGGCCACCACTGGAAAGGGACTTGCATCCATGCCAGTTATTACTTTGCCCGACGGTTCTGCCCGGACTTTCGAAAATCCTGTTTCTGTTCACGACGTCGCTGCCGATATCGGCCCGGGGCTTGCCAAGGCCGCACTCGGAGGAAAAGTCGACGGTCAGGAGGTTGATACCTCCTATCTGATTGAAGACGACACCGAGCTGGCGATTATTACCGACCGCGATGATGAGGGGCTGGAGATCATCCGCCATTCCTCTGCCCATCTGTTGGCCATGGCCGTACAGGAGCTGTATCCCGGCACGCAAGTCACCATCGGTCCGACCATCGAAGACGGCTTTTATTATGACTTCGCAACCGGTCACCACTTTACCCCGGAAGATCTCGAGAAAATCGAGAAGCGCATGGCAGAGATTGTCGAAGACGATCTGCCCGTGGAGCGCCTGGTGATGAGCCGCGAGCATGCGGTAGAAGAGTTCCGCAATATGGGTGAGCACTACAAGGTGCAGATTATTCAGGATTTGCCTGAAGGCGAAGATATCAGCGTATACCGCCAGGGTCCCTGGATGGATTTATGTCGCGGTCCCCACGTGCCCAGCACCGGCAAGCTCAAGACCTTTAAGTTGACCAAGGTGGCCGGCGCCTATTGGCGCGGTGATGCCAGCAACGAAATGCTGCAGCGCATTTACGGCACCGCATGGCGCAACAACAAAGAGCTCAAAGCGTATTTGCACCGCATCGAAGAGGCCGAAAAGCGCGATCACCGCAAGATTGCGAAGAAGCTGAACCTGTTCCACACCCAGGAAGAAGCACCGGGAATGGTGTTCTGGCATCCGAAAGGGTGGCGTATCTATCAGGCGATTGAACAGTACATGCGCAACGCTCAATGCGCCCACGGCTACGAGGAAATCAAAACGCCGCAGATTGTCGACCTGACCCTGTGGGAAAAATCCGGTCACGCCGACAAGTACGGTGAGGACATGTTCATGCTGTCCTCCGAGGATCGTAACTTTGCCATCAAGCCGATGAACTGCCCCTGCCACGTGCAGGTCTTCAACCAGGGCTTAAAAAGCTATCGCGACTTACCGCTTCGCCTGGCTGAGTTTGGTAGCTGCCACCGCAATGAACCATCGGGCTCCCTGCATGGCATTATGCGCGTGCGTGGCTTCGTTCAGGACGATGCCCATATCTTTTGTACCGAAGAGCAAATCCAGCCGGAAGTGTCTTCGTTTATCGATTTCCTGCACGGGGTGTATAAGGACTTTTTCGGCGAGCCCGACATGATCTACCGCCTCTCTACGCGCCCGGAGAAGCGCGTGGGGTCAGAGGAAGACTGGGATCGTGCCGAGAAGGCACTCGCCGACGCGTTGGACGCTCATGATCTGCCCTGGGCAGAACTGCCCGGCGAGGGCGCATTCTACGGCCCCAAAATTGAATTCAGCCTGAAAGACTCCATTGGCCGCGTTTGGCAGCTCGGCACCATTCAGGTGGACTTTTCCATGCCGGGACGTCTGGATGCGCAATATGTGGCCGAAGACGGATCCCGCCATGTGCCAGTGATGCTACATCGCGCGATTTTGGGTTCATTTGAGCGTTTTATCGGCATTTTGATTGAGCACTTTGAAGGTAACTTCCCGGTGTGGCTGGCGCCAGAGCAGGCGGTGGTGCTGAATATCACTGATAAGCACAGTGAGTACGCTGCGCAGGTTGCCGAAACGCTTAACGCGCAAGGCTTCCGGGTCGAAACCGACCTGCGTAACGAAAAGGTGGGTTTCAAAATTCGCGAGCACACGATTCAGCGCATTCCCTACCTGCTGGTGGTGGGAGATCGGGAGATGGAAGAGGGTGCCGTGGCCGTTCGCACACGCACGGGGGACGACCTTGGCACGCTATCCATCGAAGCCTTTGCCGGGCACCTGTCAGACGAGGTGGCGAATCGTCGGTAAGCCTTTAAATTCAAAGGCTTTAGCGGTTTTAGGGCTGGGCTAAAAAGCTTGTGAAAGTAGGTCAACCTCTATACAATCCCGCGCCTCAGTCAAAGTGCTGTGGGATATTTTATGGTTGAACGAAATCAACCGGCCCCAGTGAAGCGTTACACAGGAGATCTGACCGATTAAGAGAGAAAACAGTAAGAGCAAGCGTTCGCCCACGAATGATGAGATTGAGGCGGATCAGGTAAGGCTAATTGGCGCGGAAGGAGAACAAGTAGGGATCGTATCCCTTGCAGACGCTCTGGCCGCAGCAGAAGCCGCGACTCTCGATTTGGTTCAGATTACTGATACTGAACCCGTAGTATGCAAGATCATGGACTACGGGAAACATGTGTTCGAGTCCAAGAAGCAAAAGGCTGCTCAGAAGAAGAAGCAGAAACGAACACAGATTAAAGAAATGAAATTTCGTCCAGGGACGGAGGAGGGGGATTACCAGGTAAAACTACGCAACCTGGTACGTTTCCTTGAAAACGGCGATAAGGCCAAAGTCACGCTGCGGTTTCGCGGTCGTGAAATGGCTCACCAGGAAATCGGCATGGAACTACTCAAACGAGTAGAAGCTGATCTGGCCGAGTTGGGTGGTGTCGAGCAATTTCCGAAAATGGAAGGTCGACAGCTCACTATGGTTATCGCTCCTAAGAAGAAAAGCTAACGGCTTTACAAGAAGCTAATGGCTTTAAGAAGAAGACCTAGCGGCCTGTGAATGCCCTAGAGCCTTCAATACTATGATTGCAAATGCGGAGTTTTAACTATGCCTAAAGCAAAAATTCACAGTGGGGCAGCCAAGCGCTTTAAGAAGACCGCCAGCGGTAACTACAAGCGCAAGAGTGCCAACAAGAGTCACATCCTCACCAAGATGACGACCAAACGTAAGCGCCAGTTGCGTGGAACTTCCGAGATCCACAAAAACGACAAGGTGCTGATCGACCGCATGATGCGGGCGAAGTAACGGTTACGAACTTAAAGAGGATTAGACTATGCCCCGTGTAAAACGTGGAGTGGTGGCTCGTCGCCGTCACAAGAAAGTACTCAAGCAGGCCAAAGGCTATTACGGAGCGCGTTCACGCATCTTTCGTGTTGCCAAGCAGGCCGTTACCAAAGCCGGTCAGTATGCCTACCGCGATCGTCGTCAGCGCAAGCGTCAGTTTCGTTCGCTATGGATTACGCGTATCAACGCGCAGTCTCGTGCTAACGGCCTTAGCTATAGCCGCTTGATCAATGGTCTGAAGCGGGCCGATGTACAACTGGATCGCCGCGTGTTGGCGGATCTGGCGGTACATGACAAGCCTGCTTTTGCAGCCGTCGTGGAGCAAGCAAAGGCCGCACTGGCCTAAGCCCGCCCGCCGTTTGCTTGCAAACGGTTCGCTACACACGACATCGCAATACACTGAAGGGGAAAGGGTGAGAGCTCTTTCCCTTTTTTCATTTTTTAAGACCGCTAGGGATTCTTGCCTTCGCTTGGGATTCCGAGGCGCTAGACGACCCGCTTTATGCTAGCTCGGTCGGAGTATGTTGAAGATGCGCGGGCCGGTCGAAAGACTTGGCCTACTGATTTCAGCTGCTGTGCTACATAAGCGCACGGTAGGGACATTGTAAAAAACACCCCCGCTGCGGCGGTTTGGATGGGATAGGACAGGATGGAAAACCTCGAACAGCTAGCGGATGAGGCGCGCAGCGCGATCAACGCGGCGACAGACGGCAAGGTGCTGGAAACCCTGCGCGTCGACTATCTGGGTAAGAAAGGCCACATTACCGCCTTGCTGAAAGGCTTAGGTGCCTTATCAGCGGAGGAGCGGCCTGCCGCAGGCGCGCAGATCAACGTGGTCAAGCAGGAACTGCAGGCATTAATCGCTGAGCGTAAGCAGGCGCTGGACGCCGCGGCGGTTGCAGCGCAGCTTGCCGCAGAGCGAATCGACGTCACTCTACAGGGGCGAGCTGCCAGCGCAGGCGGACTGCACCCGGTTACCCGCACCATTGAGCGCATTGAGGATTTCTTCACGCCGATTGGCTTTGATGTAGTGGAAGGCCCCGAGATCGAGGACGACTACCACAACTTTGAGGCTCTCAATATTCCCGCGCACCATCCGGCACGCGCCATGCACGATACCTTTTATGTTGATGCCACCACCGTACTGCGCACCCACACTTCGCCAGTACAGGTTCGGGTTATGGAGTCACAAGAACCGCCCATTCGGATTATTTGCCCCGGACGCGTGTACCGCTGCGATTCGGATTTAACGCACACGCCAATGTTTCATCAGGTGGAAGGTCTGCTGATTGATGAGGAGTCCAGCTTTGCCGACCTGAAAGGCATCGTTGAAGACCTGATGCGCGTCTACTTCGAGCAGGACGATCTGGCGGTGCGCTTTCGTCCCAGCTATTTTCCCTTCACCGAGCCCTCGGCCGAGATCGATATTCAGTGTGTAATGTGCAAGGGCGATGGTTGTCGCGTATGCAGCCACACCGGCTGGCTGGAGGTGGGTGGCTGCGGCATGGTGCATCCCAGGGTGTTGGAATACAGCAAGATCGATCCTGACCGTTACGCCGGGTTTGCTTTTGGTATGGGTGTTGAGCGCCTGGCGATGTTGCGCTATGGCGTGAACGATTTGCGGATCTTCTTCGATAACGACCTGCGCTTCCTCGAACAGTTTCACTAAGGGATCAGTATGAAATTCAGTGAACAGTGGCTCCGGGAGTGGGTCAATCCGGCAGTTGCCAGCGACGAACTTGCCGAGATCATTACCATGGCGGGCCTGGAAGTTGACGCCGTTGAGCCCGTTGCAGGTGATTTTAGCGGGGTGATCGTAGGCGAGATACTGTCTGCTAGCCCACACCCGGATGCGGACAAGCTGCAAGTCTGCGAAGTCAGCACCGGTAGTGAGACCGTTCAAATTGTCTGCGGTGCGCCTAATGCGCGAGCAGGGCTTAAAGCACCGCTGGCGACAGTAGGCGCTGTGTTACCCGGCGACTTCAAAATCAAACGCGCCAAGTTACGCGGCGTTGAGTCCTTCGGTATGTTGTGTGCCGAGACCGAGCTCGGCATGGGCGAGGGCAGTGATGGCCTGATGGAGCTCGCCAGCGATGCGCCCGCGGGCACAGATCTGCGCGATTACCTCGGCCTTGAAGATACACTTATTGAGCTGGATCTGACGCCCAACCGTGCCGACTGCCTGGGCATTGCCGGCGTCGCCAGAGAGGTAGCGCTGCTCACCCAAAGTGAACTTGCCGCGGCGCCCATTACGCCGGTACCGGCGACCATCGATGAGCGTTTTCCCGTTGAGTTAAACGCCGGCGCGGGCTGTCCGCGCTTTGCTACGCGCATCATCCGCGGTATTGATATAAGCAAGTCCAGCCCGCTGTGGATGCAGGAAAAGCTGCGCCGCTCAGGGATTCGCGCGATCGATCCGGTTGTCGATGTGACCAATTACGTGATGATGGAGCTGGGGCAGCCCATGCATGCCTTCGACCTCGACAAGCTGCAAGGCGGCATTGTGGTGCGTCTGGCGGAAGCGGGTGAAAAGCTCGAGTTGCTCAATGGCCAAACCGTTGAGATGACCGACGACACCATGGTCGTTGCTGACCACGCCCAGGCCGTTTCCTTAGCGGGCATCATGGGCGGCGAAAGCACCGCCGTTAGCGAGGCAACCACCAACTTAATGCTGGAAGCAGCCTGGTGGCAGCCGCTGGCCATGGCGGGCAGGGCGCGAGCCTATGGCTTGCACACCGATGCGTCCCACCGTTTTGAGCGAGGCGCTGACGTGGCTATGCAGTCGCAGGTACTGGAGCGCGCCACTGAGCTAATCCTCGCCATCTGTGGCGGCGAAGCTGGGCCTATAGAGGATGTCGTTAACGAAGCGGACCTGCCGTCCCCGGGCCCAGTGACGCTGCGCAGAGCGCGTATTCCGCGCATGCTGGGCTTTGAGATGGAGGATGCAGAAGTTGAACGCATTCTCACTGGCCTGGGCATGGGCGTTACGGCCACCGATCAGGGCTGGGAAGCCACCGTACCTAGCTGGCGCATTGATCTGGCCATAGAAGCCGATTTGTTAGAAGAGCTGGCCCGTGTCTACGGTTACAACCGCCTGCCGGTCAGCCGCATCCATGCAGAACTGGTGATGCCGGCACGCCCCGAGAGTCAGCTAACGCTGCGCCAAATTCGCCGTCGGCTCGCCGCCCGTGATTATGCTGAAGCGGTGAACTACAGCTTTATCGATCGCGATTGGCAGCAGGCATTTGATCCTGCGCTTGAACCCGTTGCATTGCAGAATCCTATCTCGGCAGATCTTGCCGTCATGCGCACCAGCCTGTTGCCCGGTCTACTGAAAGCGGTTGCTCACAATACCGCCAGGCAGCAGCCCCGTGTGCGGCTATTTGAGTCCGGTCTGCGTTTCCTGCCAGGTGACGCACTGGAACAACCTCTGACCCTGGCAGCGGTGGCCACCGGCAATCGCTCGGAAGAGGGCTGGAACGCCTCGGCTGATAGCGTCGACTTTTATGACCTGAAGGGCGATCTGGAAGCGCTGCTGGATATGACCGGGAAGCCTGAAGCGTTCCGGTTCACCGCAGGCGAGCGCGAAGGCTTACATCCCGGACAAACGGCCGCACTCTGGCTGGGTGATCAGCTGGTTGGTTACATCGGCAAGCTGCACCCGACGCTGCAGGCGCGCTTCGAACTTAGTCAGCCGGTTTATCTGTTCGAGGTTGATTTAGCGCCCTTGATGGAGGCCGCGCTGCCAGCCTTTACCGAGCTGTCCCGGTACCCCGAAGTGCGGCGCGACCTGGCTGTGATCGTGGACAAAGACGTCGCTGCTGGGGATCTGTTGGACAATGTTCGAGAGGTGGCAGGAACTTACCTTACAGACTTAAGGCTCTTTGATGTATATGAGGGCAAAGGTATTGATCCTAAACGAAAATCTCTGGCGTTGGGTTTGACATTTCGGGATTCTTCGCGCACCCTAAGTGATCAAGAAGTTAACAACTATGTGGATCAAGTGATTGATCTGCTTATAAAAACTCACAACGCAGAGCTACGAAACTAAGACGGCAGCAACACTGTCGTCTGTTCAGCCCGCAAACCTGGGAACGCATATGACAGCGCTCACCAAGTCGGAAATGGCCGAGCGCTTGTATGAGGAATTAGGTCTCAACAAGCGAGAAGCCAAGGAAATCGTGGAACTCTTCTTCGAAGAGATTCGCTCCTGTTTGGAAGGTAACGAACAGGTGAAGCTGTCCGGCTTTGGTAACTTTGATCTGCGTGACAAAAGCCAGCGGCCAGGTCGAAACCCGAAAACCGGCGAAGAGATACCGATCTCTGCCCGTCGTGTGGTGACCTTCCGCCCCGGCCAGAAACTCAAGGCACGCGTTGAAGAGTACGAAGGTGAAGAAATTCTTCGCGACCGCAGACTGATCGAAGAGGCCAACGCCTCTGCGGCAAAACCGGCCGCGCCGGAGATCAGTTTCGGGATGAGAGCATTAGACGGTGGAAACGAATAGTAGCCCCGAGCAACTGCCGACGATTCCCGGCAAACGCTACTTCACCATCGGCGAAGTGAGCGAACTGTGTAACGTGAAGCCCCACGTGCTGCGGTACTGGGAGCAGGAATTCCCCCAACTCAAACCCGTTAAGCGTCGCGGCAATCGCCGCTACTATCAGCGCGGTGACGTCGAGACCATCCGCCAGATCCGCAGCCTGCTCTATGATCAGGGCTATACCATTGGCGGCGCCCGCCAGCGTATGGAAGAGGGCCCGGAGGACGAAGTACCTGCCGATGCGGCATCGATACTCAAACAGACCATTGCTGATCTCGAAGAGCTACTGAAAACGCTTTCATAAGATTTAGCGATAAAGTGCCAATCTGGCGTTTATCGTTTCTGACGGTCCAACCGTCGCTATATCGCCTATAGCCATAACGCCCATATTCCGCTAGAACCTTCGAAGTTTGGCGGGGCTTGCTGTCAGGTAGCCGACTGGTCGCATCCCCACGAAGCCCTGCAATCGTAAAATCCGATTAACTTATCTTAATCAATTGGTTTTATCTAAGACCCCAGTCTTCCTATACTGTTTCCGTTATCAAAACTATTCAGAAATACAAGGAGACCAACATGAGTATCGATATTGGCATCAACGAGAAGGACCGCATCGACATCGCAGCAGGGCTCAGCCGTGTTCTGGCCGATAGCTACACCCTGTACCTGAAAACCCAGAACTACCACTGGAACGTGACCGGCCCCCTGTTCAATACAGTGCATCTTATGACTGAAGAGCAGTACACCGAACTGGCTACCGCAGTAGATGAGATTGCCGAACGTATCCGCGCTCTGGGCGTGAACGCGCCGGCAACATACAAGGCGTTTGCATCGCTGACGTCTATCGCCGAAGAGGACGAAATTCCGTCGGCGGAAGGCATGATTGCCAATCTGGTTACAGGCCACGAAGCCGTTGCCAAAACCGCGCGAGAGATCATGCCGCTAGTGGATAAGACCAGCGACGAGCCCAGCGCCGACCTGCTGACCCAGCGTATGCAGGTACACGAAAAAACCGCCTGGATGCTGCGCTCAATGCTGGGCCAGTAAGCGTTGAACGGTGGGCGCAAGCCTGTATAATTCAGCGCCTTCGGGGCGTAGCGCAGCCTGGTAGCGCACCACACTGGGGGTGTGGTGGTCGCAGGTTCAAATCCTGCCGTCCCGACCAAAAACCGAAAGGGCACCCGCTAAGGGTGTCCTTTTTTTATATCGAGTTGGAACCTGCGACCTGTTCGCAGCCGGATGGCCGGCCCGTTCAAATCCTGCCGCACCCGAAAAGCGGGGCAGGCTCTCCCGACCAAAAACATAAAAAGGGTACCCAGATGGGTACCCTTTTTTTGTGCCACCTCAAAAGGGGACAGCTTAGATTCAGTTTGTAACTGTCAGTTGCCCTGTATTCTTTGCTCCACTCAACAGTTACCTGAACTGCCCCCGAAACCTAGCCATGAACCGGCGAGCGATCAAGGAGTCTGACCCCTTGATCAGATAGGACAGTCTTGACCACTTGATCAGTACTGACCCCTTTCCCTTTGATCACTTGTCACGCTGTTTTATCCAGGCGTCGATTTGGGTTTCACCGAGCGGATGATCGCCCTCGGGTGCGGTTACGCTGTCGCGTATGTCAGAAACGGCCCTCGGGTTAAACCAAAGATTAAGCACCAACACGATCAGCACCGTAACAAGGGCGCCTGCGACCGCCAGCGCCATGTCTTTCTGAGCATCCCAGATGTCGCCCTGGGTGCCCAGGAACGCAAGCCCCAGTTCCGGTGCAGAAAATCGGGCGGCTTGCCATTCGATGATTTCATACAGTGCAGACATTGAGAGCACGACGTCGACAGGGAAGAAATACGCCCAGAAACCTTTTAATCCAGCAATGCGCACCAATACTTCGCGAACGGGATAGGCCAATAGCAGACCGTAGGCAAAATGCACCACGCGGTCGTACATATTGCGGTCAGCACCTAACCACTCCTGCACGGTGTAGCCGAAGGGAACTTCTGAATACGTGTAGTGTGAGCCGATGACATGCAGGCACATAAATAGGGTGATCAGCCCGTAGGAAACATCAGAGAGCTGAAAAAACCGTGCGCTTAGCAGCAGTATGGGCACCCAGAAAAAAACGAGGTAGTTCTCCAGCAACCAGTCATCGGGGTGCAGGGGCTTCCACGCAGCCCAGCACCAGGTCGCGATAAATATGCCTAGAATCAACAGGCGAAAACTGTAGCGCTGCAGGAATGTCAGCAAGACTTGTTGCCTCCGATGCTCTCAGTGCACTCACAGCCACCTATCGAAGTGTGTTCCGGGTCTGTGGTGTGAGCAAGCTCTGGAAGAGCTACCTGTAAGATTACTTACAAACATACTACGCCGATAGCAGCCGTGTTGTGAGACCTGAGGGTGCGATGTGTGGTGTTCGCATCGGCAGGGCTTCGCTCTTGGGGTTGCTTCTGGATCTTAAAGAGACTCTGTCGCCGGGCGGTCGACTAAGGATCCAGATAGAATCATCTAAAGGTCGACTTCCGATCAACAAAGATTCGTAACAAATAGAAATATAAGCAAAATATCAGGTCGATATGCTTGCTTACTCGGCTCCGCCGCTTGCTGCGTGTTCGGCACGCAGGGATTGGATTTTCGGTCCAAGCGCGGAGGCCAGTCGATACTGTTGGATTACTGATATTGCCGCTACCCCGAGGCCAATGATGACAGCGCTAGCCAGCGCCTTCGGTATAGGGCCGGCAGACTGAAGCGGTGAAAGACTCAACAGAAAAAGTGGAGTACCTATCATCAGGGTAAACACGCCGACGACTACTAGCGCTGTGCCGACCGTGTACGCACCCACTTTCCCCGGCTCGGTGAATGTCTCATAACGAGCTTGCTCCACCAAAGACTGCCAATCCTCTTCCGATAACTTCGGAGGTTTTCTAAGGTATCTGTTGGCGTGGGTGTCTAGCGTTGGCATGTTCACGTCCTCTATTAAAAGTGCTGCAGGTGTCGCGTGGCCGGTGCCGATCGCTCAAAGGTCGCGGGGAGCTCATTTAGTGTAGACCGTTTTCATCAACCTATATGGCCGCTTAGTAAGAAAAGCTCGTTTGATGGTAAGCGGGCCGGGAGCTTGCCTCTCGCCACCAGATTGCGAAGCCGCGAATCAAAGAGGGCCGCTGCTTACGAATCAGGGTTAAAGGCAAGGTGCGGTGACGTGTTAGTGTTTTGTCCGAATGTGGAAATGGACCATATAACAAAGCGTTTCCGCCACTGGAGCCAAGCAGAGAAGTCGAGAAGTGCACCACGACTTTGTCGCAAGTGCCTCGTCTTCGGTCGCTCTGCGCCGCGACGGTAGCCGCTGGGTCGGTGATATCGAGTTTGCCCCGCCCACGGACGCTGTTGCAGTTGCCGTTTGGCAGATAGATGGCGGCGGTCAATACGTGCAGGCAACCGGCAGCTGGCTCTAAGCTCGTTGCTGTGACTGAAATGAGGCCGGCAGCGCTTCTCTCTATCTGTTGTCAATGACCCCCGCACTCGGTGGCCGCAGGTGGAGTGTTCCTATCCACGCATAGCGTTTTCCATTACATTGTCCGCTGTTTTCCAATCATTACCGAGGCTACTCCGTGACGCAGCACGAATACGTGTTTGTCGCTATCTCGATCATTCTGGGTTTGGCGATTACACGTCTGCTTAGCGTGGCGGGTGCTTTGATTCGCGCGCATGAGCGCATTCGCTTTCATTGGGCGACTGTGGTCTGGGCGGCCTGCGTGATGGTCTTCATGCTGCAGATGTGGTGGGTTGGCTGGGGGCTGAGAAAGTTTGACGGGTGGTCCTTCATGGATTTCTTCGTCTTGATTGTAGGCACGGTGTTTATCTACGGCGCAGCAGAGTTGGCCTTGCCGGTAGAGGACTATGATGTCGCCAGCGACGTTGAGTTGGACTTCCTCAGGCACAGCAAGACCCTGGGTCGTATTTCTGCTGGATCAATGTTGTGCTACTTCGCGGTGGGTCCTTACTTTAATATTCGTTTGTTTGGTAACGCGGCGCTGCCTTCGATTCTGGTTTCTGGCCTGGGGTTTCTGTTGGCGCTTCTCCTCGTTGTGCGGCCGGCCTGGTTTAAAGCAGTCATACCGCTTTTTGCGCTCTACACCGCAGCGGTTTTGTATCTTACGGCTTAAGCCCTGCCGCAATAGTTTCAGAGACAATTAAGGCAAACGACATGGACGAATTTAACAATAGGACGGCAGTCGTCACTGGGGCAGCAAGTGGCATTGGTCTGCAGATGGCAATCGTTTTTGCCGAGCAGGGCATGAACGTGGTGCTAGCTGATATAGAGCAGGGTGCTTTAGACGAGGCGTTAGGGCAACTGCAAGGCCTTGGCGGTGAGGCGATAGCCGTGCTCACTGATGTTGGTTCAGGCGAATCCGTTCAAGCCTTGTGCAAGGCCGCGGTGGAGCGATTTGGCAGCGTTCAAATCCTGTGTAACAACGCGGGAGTGTTCACCGGCGGCTTGCTGTGGGAGCAAACCGAGGACGACTACGAGTGGCTGATGCGCGTAAACCAGTGGGGCATCATTCACGGCATACGCCATTTCGTGCCGCAGATGATTGCGCAAGGCGATGAGTGCCACATCGTAAATACCTCGTCTATGGCCTCAATGTGCACGTTGCCCTTTGCCGGCATCTACCATATGACCAAGCACGCGGCACTTGCCCTTAGTGAATGTCTGTTTCACGAGCTGGCAATGACGGCACCGCAGGTCGCTGTGTCCTGTCTGTGCCCGGAGCTAGTGAATACGGGTATAGCCGCTTCCGGGCGCAATCGCCCCGGCGATCTTGCGTCGCAAAATATTACGGAAATGCAGCAGATGTCGATGACGGCGATAACTGATTCCACGGCGAATTCACTGGCGCCCAGAGTGTTGGCTGATCGCACGCTGCAGGCCATACGAGACAAGGTATTTTATGTGTTGCCCCCCGATGGGAACCCCTGGCGCGATACGGCGAACACGCGCTCTGATGATTTACGGCTAGTGCGCAACCCGACATTTGCACCGCCCGCAATATAGCTTTTGATCGCTCAGTGGCTTCAACTGCTGTGTTTAATGCTCTCCAACCAATTTAAAAGTGGGCTAGTCCGTTATGAAATTCATCGTTATTTGTAGTCTGTTGTTGGTGCCGCTTTCGGCGTCTGCGTCCGATTGGCTGAAAGCGGCGGGAGATGCCTTGAATAGTCCGCAAGAAGAGGCGTCAACCGCCCTGGATTTCAGCAAGGGGCTTGGCAGTGCTATCTCAGAAGGGCTGGGGGTGAGTAGCACGCAGTCGAAGGGCGGTCTGGGGTCGCTGTTTAGTCTGGCGCAATCTACGCTAGGTAGTGAGCAGTTTTCGTCACTGGCTAGCGCCGTGCCTGGGATGGGTGACTTATTGAAAGCCGCTCCCGCGCTAGAGGGTGGCGCATCCTCTCTGGGTGGACTTACCGGCGGGCTGGGAGATTATGCTGAAGCGGTTAAGGGAGCAGGCTCGGTCTATTCACAGTTTCAGGCATTAGGCCTGGATGCTGCCGCCGTGCCGAAGTACATCGATATTACCACCCAATATTTGCAAAGCACGGGCGGGCAAAAAGCAGCGAGTTTGTTTACCAAGGGCATTGCTTCGCTTCTTTAAAAAAATCGCAGCGCTTAAATTGAGGCCAAAACGGTTAAACCTATAGCAGCAATGGTCGCAGCGATCATCGCATAGGGAATTTGGGTAAGGGCGTGTTCCATTACGCCGCAGCCGCTACCCTGGGCGGCCAGAACGGTAGCGTCTGAGTAAAAGCAGGCATGGCTGCCGAAGGCGCTGGCTGAAATCAGCGCGCCTACCGCCAATGCCGGGCTTATACCAACGGACTCTGCCAGCGGCATCACGATAGGAATGGCGACGGCAAATACACCCCAACTCGATCCCGTGGCGAATGAAATCAGCGCCATGGTGATAAAGACAACCAGCGGCAGCAGGGCTGGCGTCATATACGGTGTGACAGTTGTAATCACGTAGCTCGCCAGCCCAAGTCGGTCGCTGACTTCACCAAACATAAAGGCCACCACGACGATAGACAGGGCGGGGACCATGATTTTGATCCCCTCCATCACGGTGTCCAGTGCCTCAGTCCAGGACATAAGTCCCTGCGCGCCGTAGAGGACTACCGTAAAGCCCACGGCTGAGATCACACCAAGCTGGACATCCAGGTCGTTCCAGATGCTGAAGCCAAGCATCGCGGCTATGGGTAGAACGAAGTGATAGATCTTCGCCTTGGACGGTTTCTCGGTCTCTGTAATAGGCGTTTCCCCGCCCCGGGCGGCCAGTTTCTCACGAGCGGCCTGCTCGGCGGCTTTCATCATGCCGAGGTCAGGAATTTTGCCCAGGGCAACCAGCGGCACCAGTAAAGCGGCCACCCAGGCATACAGCATGTAGGGAATACCGCTGATATAAAGCGCCAGACCTTCACCGGGCTCGGCCGCCCCGGAAGATTCCAGCACCCCGGAAAAGAACACCGACCACGTAGAGACCGGTAGCAGAACGCAAATGGGTGCGGCCGTGGAATCGACAACGTAGGCGAGCTTTTCGCGTGAGATTCCAAATTTGTCAGTCACCTTGCGCATCGAGGAGCCGACAGCGAGCGCGTTCAGGTAATCGTCAATAAAGATCAGCAGGCCTAGCAACCAGGTATAGAGCAGGGCGGTGCTGCCGCTGTCGGCTCTGTCAGCAAGCGCCTTGCTGAACGCATTAGCGGCACCCACATGCATAACCAACGCAATAATGCTGCCCATCAGCCCGCAGACGATGATGACCCAGGCTATCGTCTCGTTCATCATCACTTCCAGCATGATCGACGAGAAGTTCGCCATCGCGTCAGCGGGTCCGAGTATTAACAAACCAGAGAACACGCCGGCAAGTAAAGACTCGATCGGCCTCCTGGTGATGATGGCGGTGGCAACTGCGACAAAAGCGGGTGCCAAACTGATCATGCCGGGTTCCGGGGCGATTGACTCCAAGCGAACGGCTCCTTGTTCTAGCCAGGCGGTTTGAATGCGTTTGTGGGCGGGTCGGTTGCTATAGCGCCATCACACCAGAAAAGCGCGATCAAAGCGAATATCTTGTACCGTGCGGCGGCTAGCGCCACCAACGTCACAGACGGCTCAGATGTTTTCGGTGTATCAAAGAGTGCTGCGCTGACACCCCACCAGAGCGATTGGCTTTTGCCAACGATGTGGTGAAGCTGCTGTAATTCGCCCATAACAATCAAAGCACCGATGCCCCTATGGTCAAAAACGCCCTTATCCTTGCACTGATCGTGCTATCAATTATTTCCGGTCGTGCCACCTTTAAAGAGATGACAATGGGTGAGGGCGGGCGAGACAGCAGCGCTGCCATCACTGGCGAAGCGCGCAGCATGGCGTTTGTGGCGAATGCGGTGGCGGGGACGGTCTCAGTTATTGATCTGGAAAACTATGCGGTGGTTTCCACGCTGGATGTTACGCCCGACGGTAAGCGCGTCGCGCCGGCGCGCAATCTGTCGCAGTGGTTTGCGCAGCCGCGACTGGAGGAAAGCGGTGGCTTGAACTACGCGCAGGACACGGATCTGTCTCGAGACGGTACGGTGCTGTTTGTATCACGCGGCTTCCTGGGCGATGTTGCAGCGTTTGATTTACGCACGGGCGCGTTGCTATGGCGCACCCCCGTGCCAGGACTGCGCGCCGATCATATGACACTAGCGCCCGATGGCACGCGTCTTTATGTTTCAGCGTTGATTCGTGGCGGCAATCTGGTGCAGGTGTTGGATTCGGCCACTGGGCTGCGCAAGGGTAATTTCCCCGCCGGGCTGTGGCCTCACGATGTGCATGTCTCTGCCTCGGGCGAGAATCTCTATGTAGCGAGTTTGGGAGACATGCAGCTGCCTTTGGCGGAGCGTGGGAAGGCTGAGAATGCCTATACGGTGACCATTGCTACCGCCCGGGACCTCGCTATTACGAATACGATTAGCTTTGACAAAGGCGTTCGCCCGTTCGCCATATCGACTGATGAAGCCTGGCTTTTTGCACAGCACTCGAATGATCACGGTGTGTCAGCCTATGCGCTGCCAAGCGGTGAACTGCAGGCCGCGTTGGCGTTGCCCATCGCCGAGGGCGTTAGCGAAGCGGATTGGGATTTTGAAGCGCCGCATCACGGCCTGGCGCTAACGCCAGATAATGAAACGCTATGTCTCGCAGCCCGGGCGTCTGATTACGTCGCGATCGCTGCAGCAGAACCGCTTGCTCTATTGCATAAGGTACCGGTAGGGGATGGTCCCAGCTGGGCGGCGCTTAACGCCTCGGGCGAGCTATGTGTTGTGACGAACAACCGCAGTGATGACGTATCTGTCATCTCTCTGGATAGCGCCACCGAACTTGCCAGGGTGCCCGTTGGTAGGGCACCCAAACACGTTACGGTGGGGCGTGTACCCGCTGGGCTTTTTAAGCAATAGGGCCGAGCTAAGCTGCCGAACGGGCTTTGTGACCTTCGCGCAGATGGTCGACTATCTCGCCCGCGAGTGACTCGCCAGCCAACGTATAAGCTTTACCAAAGCCCTTTACATAGCGGCCCCGCTGGGGGACCAGCTTGAACATGCGAAAGTCAGTGTGCTCGCCCAAATTGCGTGGTCGCTCGCCCAGCCTTGCCACCAGGGCATCCATTCCTGTTCGCCACTCGGCGCTGTCGTATTCCAATTGTTGCGCCTTAACGGTGTAATTCACACGGACGCGTGCAAATAGCTCTCCGGCAACATCTTCGTCCTCGATGATCAATACCGAGGCATCAGGGTTTTTGCTCAGGTTGACGCCGTGGATCGCAATGTCGCTCAGGATCACATACAGCACGTCCTCGCCCACAGCGAATGGAGCATAGGAGGCAAACGGTATACCGTCGTCGCCCAGGCTGGCGATCTGTAGGCTGCGCCGACCGTTGATAAAATCGAGTACCTCTTGGTTGAGGCGTGTTTCCATCGCTTTGTTTTTCATGGTTTCCCCTTTTTTGAGGCTAATGTTTGAAACTAAGGTCTGAAGCTGGTGTTAGTGGTAAGAGCCAGACGCAACGTCATACTGAGAGCGTGGTTCGAATACGTTGAAACTCGTCAAGCTGCGCGGCGAATACCTCACCGTTTTCATCCCGGCCTAAAAACACTTTGAATACCGTGTGCCCTTGATCATCCTCAAACACAAACGCGTAGCTGGCTCTGCCCCGGTGAGGCTTGTCCTGAAAGCGCACTGCGCAGAGTTTTTCGAGACGCAGGTGACCGTGTAGCCCGGGTGTTGGTCCGTCCAGGTTATAAAAGCCTTCGGCGACACTGCCGCCTGGAAACGGCCCTTTGAACTCAAAGACACTGCCGCCGGCAAACACGATGGTTACCATGTTTCCCCAGCTCGATAGCGCCTGCATAAGTGGCAGCACTTGATCCTGGGCCAGCCCGGGTTCTGTTGCTTGGTTCATTGTTATGTCCTCGCTGTAAAAAAGACTAGAAGCTGTAACGTGCCGACAGGATGATTTCACGTCCTGCCTCGGGCAGTTGATCCCAGGCGCGCTGGTATAAGTCATCTTCAAGGTTGTTCACGTTCAGATCGATTTTGACATTGGGCATGGCAACGGGCTGCCAGCTCGCATACAGATCGGTGATGGAGTAGGCATCAAACACCATGTTCGGATTATTCTGGGGTACATCGGTGCGCCGCTGTGATGCCACGTCGGTAAAGCGGATGCCGGCGACCAGTGCGTTTTGCATGAAGCCGTAGCTCAAGTCCGCCACCAGTGTGTCGGCAGGGATATTGGTGAGATCCTGGCCGGTGTTGTCGTCTTCGCCTCGCGTTTGGCCGTAGGCAAGTTTGAACAGCAGCGGGCCGCGCTGGTAGGTACCTTGAACTTCGAATCCTTCCAATGTCGCTTCATCGACATTGATCCAGGTTGTCGTGCCCGGATCGGGGAAGGGGAAGAAGAACGGGCCGGCAACAATCTGTTCGATAAAGTCATCGACTTCATTGCGGAATGCCGACATCTGCACGTTGATATTGTCCGCGCCCAGCACGTCGCCAAAATTGAACTGGCCTACCAGTTCCAGATTGGCGGCCTGCTCAGCGTCCAGATCCGGGTTGGGTACGAAGCTATTGCAGAAGCCACGGCCGGCGCAAAAATGCGTGCCGTCGGTATAGAGCTCTTCGGCGGTTGGGGCACGGAACGCCTCGTCATAGCGCAACGCCAGTGTGGCCCAATCGGTGGCATTCCATACCAATGCTGCGGAGGTTGATATGTCGTCGTTGGCGCGCTCATTGTCGAGGTTGTCGGCCCGGGTGGTGAAGTCGTCATAGCGCGCGCCCAGGTCCAGGCGCCAGCTATCTGTCAGCGGTATCTGCGCCTGGGCATATACGCTCCAAACATCGGTTGTGGCTTCAGGCGGGGCGGGGCGGAAGCGTCCAGAGCGTTCGCCTTCGAAGGACTCGCGATAGATATCCGCGCCGTATTGCAGGGTGGCGTCGCCGATGCGGCTGACGTTAATGAGGTTGATGCCGTATTCGTCCAGACGCGTGCTGTCAGGACGGCCATCTGCCACGCGCTGCTCATCCACGTCGATACGATTCCAGTAGGCCAGTACGCGGCTATCGATGAGGTCCGAGTCCGGCGTGAAGCGCCAGCGCACGTTGGCGTTAAAAGTCTCGGTATCGCGGGTAACCAGGAAATTACTGGTTTCGTTGATTGCGGCCGTTCCATTGGTGGGCACGGTGCCGTCGCTGTCCGAAGCGCGCATGTTCAGCTGCAGGTCGTGGTGCGCATTCAGGCGCCAGTTCACCTTGGCCAGCATGCCGTAGTCCTCGCTGGCAGAGCCCTGAAGGCTGTCACCGTTACCTAGCTCTACGTCGTCGCTGTCGCGGGAGTAGGCACTAAACAGGCCATCAACTGCGTCACCCTGAGCCGCCAGGGCCATGGTGGTCGTGGATTGTGCGTTGTTGCTGTTAAAGCCGGTGCGCAGAAAGCCGCCCGTATTGCGCTCGCTCAGCAAGTCTTCGGGGTCCAGGGTGTTTTGGGCAATCACGCCGCCCAGGGCACCGGAGCCCCAAAGGCTGCTGGCGGGGCCGCGCAGCGCCTCGACGCGCTTGAGAAGTTCAGGGTCCAGGTAGTAACTGGGACGGTGGCCTGATTCAAAAGAGAGGCGGGCGCCATCGACGGTTTGCAAGACTTTGTTGCCGCCCAGACCGCGAATATTGACAGTTTGACTGCCGGCGCGGGGGCCGCCGGCGATTGAGATATTGGGTTGGTAACGCAGCACGTCGCCGATGGACTGCCCCTGAATGGATTCAATTTCCAGGCGATCAACAACAGCGAGGCTGCGTGCCACCTCACTCAGGCGCGCATCAGTTCGCGTTGCCGTGACAATAATATTCTCCAGGGTAGTAGCCCGGTTCTCTAGCGTTTTTTTGGCGGCTTCCCTGGTTACTGCTGCGCCGGGTTCATTGCCTGTGGCAGGCAATTCAGACCCTATGGCGAGTGGCGCCAGGGCAACAGAAAGCGGTATGGAAAGCGTGCTGAGCAGCGATGAGAGACGGTGCGTGCGGTGCGGTGTGTTGGTGTGCATGGCGTTATGTCCTTTACAGCGGGTACAAGCATGAAGAGCCTTTCGAGGTGGAGAAATCTAGCAGGTGATTATCGTAATGTAAATACGAATGATTCGTATTGCGTTTAGAGAGGGTTTAGAAGTAGACTCCTCACATGCTCGAGGCACGCACCCGGCCGGGGTGACGTGAACGGTAGCAACAGAGGAAACAAGGAGGAGCTACGACAATGACAACAGTAACCCTACAGGCGGCGATTGATGGCCCGCGCGGTTTCCCACCCCAGACACGGCCAGTAAGCAGGCGTACTCAGAACCCTCGGGTCGCTAGCCCAGGCATCGGTTGGGTGGATGCGCTGCGCTGGGGGCTGGCCCAACGCACGGTTTTCATGACTGTGCTATTCGCATTTAGCCTGCCCATTTCTCCCTTGAGCCTCGCACAGACAAAAACCTACCCGCAGCGATTGTTAAGCGCCGACGCGGTGGTGACAGAGATACTTGCTGAGTTGGGCGTCGCTAACCGGCTAGTGGCGATCGACGCAGCCAGCGAGCTGAAGGAGGGCGCGTCACTGCCGCGCCTGGGGTACCACCGGGCACTGGCGGCCGAGGGGCTTATTGCATTGCAGCCAGACTTACTGATCGGCAGCGAGCAAATGGGGCCTCCGCATACCCTGGATGCCCTGCGACGCGCCAGGGTCCGTACCCTGGTACTGCCTTATCCCGGTGATATCAGCACACTCGAAAACAATATCCGGCAAATTGCTGAGGCGGTAGGCGCTGACAACAGCGCTGCCGTGCTGGCGCAGCTACAAGATCAAGCAGAGAGCCTGTCTGAACAGGCACTGACTAACACACGCGTTGCCTTCTTGCTTCGTGGCGAGGGTGGCACCCTGCGCATGGCCGGTCAGGGAACCGGTGGCGGCGGTTTTGTAGCGCTAACCGGTGCGGTGAATGTGGCGGAGTATCGCGGCTATCGGTCGATAACGGCGGAGGGGTTACTGGAGCTTGAACCGGAACTGCTGCTGCTGGCTGACACGGAGGGCCGTGGGTCCGCGGATTTCCTCGAACGCTATCCGGTTATGCGCTTCAGCCATGCCGTGCGAGCGGGCCAGCTCTATACCGTTGACAGCAATACCCTGGTGGCGGGCATCAGTCTGGCTGCGGTATCCGAAGCCTCTCGCGTGCTGACGACTGTGCGCCAGGCCTTGGCTGCTAATCCCTAGAGCGTGGTAGAAGGCCATGAATAGATTGCCATTGTTGCCCAGCGCCGTATGCCTTGCCCTGCTGTTAGTTGCGCTTTGCCTGACTTCGATTGCCTCGGGGGTCATGAGCTTGCCGCTGTCCGAGACCTTGCTCGCAATCGCTGATCGTATACTGGGCTTAAGTTTCAGCGGCCTGAAGAGTCACGAACAAGCCGTGGTCTGGGAGCTGCGGCTGCCCCGCACCTTGCTCGCGGTCTTTGTGGGCGTGATGCTGGCCCAATCCGGTGCCGTTATGCAGGGTTTGTTTCGCAACCCATTGGCTGACCCGGGCGTTATCGGCGTGTCATCGGGTGCCGCCGTAGGTGCTGTTCTGGCGATCTTTCTATCGCCGCAATCGGCGCTCTGGTGGACCGTACCGGTATTCGCCTTCAGCGGAGGTTTTGTAGCCACGCTGTTTGTGTATCAATTGGCGCGCAGTCCTTTTGGTACATCGGTTCTGGTGTTGTTGCTTGCCGGTATCGCGATTTCGGCCTTCGCCATGAGCGTCATCGGGTTGATTAGCTATCTATCCGATGATTCCCGTTTACGCGATCTGACGCTTTGGCAGTTAGGGTCTTTGGCCGGCGCCAATGCAGGCAAAGTGTGGATGGCTGCAGTCGCTGCCGCCGTCCTGGCTGTGCGCTTTCAATATCGCGCCTCAGCGCTCAATGCCATGTTGCTGGGCGAGGCGGAGGCTCGACACCTGGGTATTGATGTTGAGTCACTCAAGCGCGAATTGATCATTCTGGTAGCGCTGGGGGTTGGGCTGGCAGTTGCCTGTGCGGGTGCAATTGGCTTCGTTGGGCTAGTCGTTCCACATGCAGTACGCAGCATCAATGGTCCAGATCATCGCAGCTTACTACCGCTGGCTGCACTGCTGGGCGGCTTGTTGCTGCTCTGTGCCGATATCGTGTCGCGCTTGGTGGTGCAACCTGCCGAGCTTCCGGTTGGGCTGCTCACAGCGTTGCTAGGTGCGCCGTTTTTTATTGTGTTGTTGCTGCAACTTAAGGGTCGACCATGAGCGGAACAGGTTGTCAGGCGTTGGTAATTGAGCAGCTCCACGCGCAGCAGGGAGCGTTCCAATTACAGCTGCCGCACTGGCAAGCTCATGCAGGTGAGTTCCACGCCTTATTAGGCTGTAACGGCGCAGGCAAGTCGACGCTGCTGCGAGTGATTGCCGGTGAGATTGCGTTTAGGGGTCGTGTATTGCTGCATGGTCAGGAGTTGACCGAATGGAGTCCGCTGGCACGAGCCCGTCATATCGCTGTGCTGCCGCAAGCTAGCCAGCTCAGCTTTGGCTTCACGGCGGCTGAAGTTGTAGGACTGGGCGCGACACCGTTGTCTCTGAGCCGGGCCGCATTGAGAAGCGAAGTACAGCGGCTGATGCGCCTGACAGACTGCGCGGGGTTGGCCGATCAGGCCTATCCTGGACTGTCTGGAGGCGAAAAGCAGCGCGTTCACCTGGCGCGGGTTTTGCTGCAGCTCAGTCAGGCCGAGGATGCTCCGGTGCTGCTGTTAGATGAGCCCACTTCCGCACAGGACCTGGGTCAACAGCACGCGATGATGGATTTAGTGAGAACACTTTGCGAGGAGCAAGGCTATGCCGCTGTCGCCGTATTACACGACCTCAATCAAGCCCTGCGCTACACACAGCAATGCAGCCTGGTCGATGCCGGCCGGGTGGTGGAATGGGGCAAGCCCGGGGCCGTTGTCACAGCAGATAGCGTCAGGCGTTATTGGGGTTATTCGGCCGAGGTGGCACGCACAGCGAATGGGCGCTTACAGATTCTGTAAGTCGTGTTGAGAGGAGAAGATCAGTGGAACATAGGATTAGTGGTGTGGGCTAGACGCCAATGTCACGAAATGGCGTTATAGCTTGGACTGTCGAGACGTGATCTCTGGAGAAAAGCCGGGGGGTAGGCCCCCCGGCCGTGAGCTGCTTTCGTTTACCTGGAAGCGCTTACGTTCAGGCGCTTATTTCTGGATCCAGGCGTTGCACCAGCCATTGCCGTTGACCAGGCGTCCCTGGAAGATAGAGCAAGCACCCCAGCCGTCACCTTGATCCATATACAGGGCGCAGTTGTTACAAAACTGCTTCGCGCCCTCTTCGCCGGCTCGCTTTGGCCATGCTGATGTGTCAACGGTAGTCGCATCGTGCTTGTAGCCCAGAGCCGTTGCAGTGGGGTCATCTTCGGTGACTTTGTCCGCTGCTGACGCGCTGCGCGCTATGAGAGAGGACGCAATAATCGCGCCGCCAGCGGCCAGGACGTCTCGACGTGAAAAGTGCTTGGACTTACTCATGAATATTGCCTCGTATTGGTTTGTCTGATGCTGCTCCGCGGCGGCTTTTGGTCCGCCAAAAATAAAACTAATTAAAATTCAATTAGTTAGCTGTCTTATTTAAAGCTATTAGGACATTATATCTCGCGTCCTTACCTGATCAGCAAGTATACATTTTAGCGCTGTCGCTTTCGTATACAAACAGGTCAGTGGGTCGAGCCCGTCTTGCATGTGGCTCAATCCGCGCGGCAAAAGCAGCCGTATTTACAGTGGTTTATACAGCGCAACGCGCCAGGTGGATTGATTCATGTTTATCGCCTCAGAAATGCTGACAGCAGCTTTGTTCGGTTCGATGCTATTTTTCTCGTTTGTCATGGCGCCCTTGATCTTTATTCACCTCGAAGAACAGGTCGCTGGCCGGCTGATTCGCGAGGTGTTTCCCTGGTATTACCTGGTCCTGACGCTCCTCAGCGGGCTGGCGGGCACGTTCCTGTTCACGCAGGCACCACTTGAGGCCGGGGTGATGTTTGCGATTGCGTCTTTGGCTGTTTTCTCTCGGCAAGTGCTTATGCCCCGGATCAATGCCACGAAGGATTTGGCCAAAACCGGCGACTTGGCGGCTGAGCAGCGCTTTGACTACCTGCACCGGGCCAGCGTCGTTATCAACATAGTGCAGCTAGTCGGCGTAACCTCCGTACTGATTCTGCTAGCCAGAGCGTGACGCCCTCGGTGCGCGACCTCTGGCTGCTGCCGCTCGGCGGCTGCGGCGAGATTGGTATGAACCTAAATCTCTATGGTCACGATGGCCAGTGGATGATGGTGGATTGCGGGATCGGGTTCGAACGCGTCGTTGGCGATACCCGCATCATCACGGCAAACCCTGATTTCATCTCCAGCCGTCGAGATAGCCTTGTCGGCTTGTTGGTGACTCACGCGCATGAAGATCACGTTGGCGCCGTCGCCTACCATTGGCCGCAGCTTCAATGTCCTGTTTATTGCACGCGTTTTACCGCGGAGGTTTTGCAGAGAAAGCTCGCCGAAGCGGGGTTAGCCGGGCGTGTGCCGGTGCATATCGTCGAGTCCGGTCACCGGCATTGGGTCGGCCCCTTTGACGTTGAGTGGATTGACATTACGCATTCCACACCTGAATCCCAGGCTCTGATGATCAGAACGCCAGCGGGTGCGGTGTTCCATACAGGCGACTGGAAGTTGGACGCTGACCCGATTATCGGTGCGCACTACGACGCAGGTCAGCTCAAGCGGCTAGGTGACGAGGGTGTGCTGGCGATGGTTTGCGACTCTACGAACGCCACGGTAGACGGATGGTCGCCCAGTGAGGGCGCGCTGCACCAGGGCTTATTGAAAGCCGTACTGGCGGCACCGCGGCGTGTGGTGGTGGCCTGCTTTGGCAGCAACGTCGCGCGACTGGTAACACTGGCACGGACGGCCCAGGCCGCCGGTCGCTATGCGGGGTTGTTAGGCCGCTCCCTGGAAAACTACTACCGAGCCGCCAGGGTGTCAGGATTATGGCCAGACGAGGCCGACCTAATCCAGTCATCCCATTTGGGCTTTCTGCCGCCGCAGGAGGTCTTTGCTATCGCAACGGGCAGTCAGGGCGAGGCAGGTGCAGCGCTGAGTCGCCTTGCGTCCGGTAGTCACCCTGCTATGGAGCTGGAGCCGGAGGACACGGTTATTTTCAGCTCGCGCGTGATCCCCGGAAATGAGCGAGAGCTGGAGCGGTTGTACGCACGGCTTAAATCACAGGGTGTGCGGGTCATTGCAGAAGCGGAAAGCGAGGCGCCTATACATGCCTCTGGGCATCCCGCGCGGGATGAACTTCGCAAGATGTATCAGTGGATTCGTCCGCGGATCGCCGTCCCCGTTCACGGCGAGCCACAGCATTTGGACGCCCATGCGGCGCTGGCAAAATCGTCGGCGGTACCGATGCAGTTGAATGGACGCAATGGCGATTTGTTCATGTTGGCACCGCAGCCGGGTTTGCGGCGTCAGGCTGCTGAAACAGGTCGACTTGAGATACGTCGCTAGTCTAGAGGGCTCTTATAAACAGCGGCTGCCGTCGTCTACGATTCCTGCGAGCTATTGTGCAAAAGCGCTGGGCCGCCAGCGGTCTCCAGCCACTCGCGTCCTTGCTTTTGGGACAGGCCTGACACCTGCAGTGATTCCTTAAGTGAGCTGGCTAATCCTGCTGCCATGAGCCTGCGATAGTAGGGCAGATGGCTAACGTAGTGCGGTAATTGATCCTCAAGAGTACCCTCTTGATCCAACAGGGCCAGAAAGCCTTCGTGAAACGCTTCCAGTGCCTCAACCAGCGTGGGATGCTGGTCGAGTTCTGGCTGTGGTTCTAAAGACCAGGTCATGTCGGGCTGAAGTTCGCAGCGTCCCAGGCAGGGGCCAGGTTCGTGTCCCAGCCACTCTTCCGGAGCGATCAAGGATAGCGTCCATTGTTGCTGCCGGAGATACAGATAGTAGTGCGCGCCCAGAGCCGGTTTGAAATTAAACTCCGCCGACAGGATCAACAGGGTTGTGAAGTAGTCAGCGATGACCTGTTTCGGACTACGGTGGCGCACCAGCGCAGGTTGCATGGAGCGCCACTGGTCTAAAACCGGTGTCAGGCCCTTGCCTTGTGGATTGCCGCGCTTTGCCATGCCGGGGACGTCGCTTCATATGATCAGTTCACAGTCCTTACGAGTGCTGCCGCAGATTAGATGCACAGGAATGATGAATCCGGCCAGCTGAGTGCATAAATCCTATACGCCTGCGATACAATGGCGCCTCGCAAAGGAATCTCTCATGTTCGTGAACGGTATATGGCGCTGCGCAACTGTGCTGGCGTCACTGGTTTTGGTGCTTTCATCCTGGGGTGCGCAGGGCGCCGAAAATTCGGTCAAAAGCGCTGATGCCCGGCTCCGTGAAGTGGCTGATACCTACCTGGCGGCGCACCTTCGTACCTACCCGCTAGTCAGCTACGGTCGCAATATCCCACAGTCACGGCACGATCTGTTTACCACTAATGCACCGGCCTCACTGCGCGCCTTTGAAGCGCTGCAGGACGCGGCGCTGATGAATCTCGGCGCGTTAGACCCGAAGCAATTGACCCAGCCGGCCAGGCTGTTTCTGGCCAGTTTTGCCGAGGCCCTGCAGGCGGCCCGCCAGACTCGTGTATGTCGCAGCGAGCTGTGGTCCGTGTCACACATATTTGGCATGCATGCCCGCCTTCAGAACTTGACCAATCAACAGCCCGTTGAGACCGCAGAACAGCGTCGCCAGGCGTTGCTGCGTTGGTCGGCTGCTGCGGATTACTTCGACCAAGAAATCGTTAACCTGAAGAAGGGCCTGGCGCAGGGCTATTCCGTGCCGAAGTCTGTGGTGAATCGAGTAATCGCGCAGCTGGCTAGTCTGAATGCCTATGAGACGGCTTCGCACCCCTATACAGCCTTGGCCACGCGTGCCAAAGATGCTGCGTTCACGGGCAACTTTGTTCACCTGCTGGATACCAGCCTAATGCCGGCGATGCGCCGCTATGAGGATTTTCTGCGAACCCACTATGTCGAGAATGCCCGGCAGTCGCGTGCCATCACCGCGCTACCGCGCGGTCGAGAATGCTATCGCGCCCTGTACCGGCGTTATACGACGTTGGAGCGCAGCGGGGAAGAAATCCATAACATTGGTCTTGCGGCGGTAGCGCGCTACGAAACCGAGGTCAGCGCACTGGGCAAACAGCTCTACGGTACCTCAGGATTTGCCGAAACCGTGGCGGCGGCAAACAATTCAGTGCAGGGCAGCTTTAGCTCCGCTGACGATTATGAGAACTATCTACGCGACGTGGTGGCCAGGGCGGCAGAGAAATCCAAAGCCTCTGTCTATCGGTTTACGAGCATACCGATGGTGGTCGAGCCGCTAGCAGCCTTCCGGCAGGGTAAAGGCGTGCCCGCGCACTATATTGCCGGCACGGCAAAGCGGCCAGGGCGTTTTGTATTTGACCCGGCAAGCTTCGCGAAGGTGAATCGTGCGACAGCGGAGATTCTTGCCGTGCATGAAGGTTACCCGGGACATCATTTGCCAATCTCCCTGACCCAGGCCGGCGGTGGCTTCCATCCGCTGGCGAACCTGCTGACGTATTCTGGCTACAGTGAGGGTTGGGCACGTTACGCCGAGACACTTGCCGAAGAGCTTGGCATTTACCAGACGGACGCTGCCAAAGTGATGCGCCGATCCTGGCCCGCGCGCGGCATGGTTCTAGATACCGGACTGCACGTTCTGGGGTGGTCAAAAGAGGACCTGGTCGCGTTTCTCGATGCATCCGGCCACAAAGACTTTACCCGCGACCCAGAGGCCATGCTGGATCGAATTGCGGTGCTGCCAGCGCAACTGACGGCCTATGACTCTGGGGGCCTGGAGTTGTTTGCGCTACGCGAGCAACTGCAGGCGGCCATGGGAGCATCATACGACCCGCGCATGTTTCATGCGATTGTCCTGGACGGGGGGCCGGTGCCACTGCCGCTGCTGCGGCAAATGGTGGAAAACACTATTGCTGAGCTGCGCTAACACAACAGAGTGGGCCGGCAGCAAAGCACAAGGGCGTGGTGCCTAAACTGCTTCCAGCAATGGTCGGGTCTCGTCGATCCAGTTCAGCGTCATTTCACAGTGCCGAATACCGGCCAACAAAGCGCAGTACACGCCCCGTTGCCGCACCGGTAGGTTTTCTGGCGCGCTGAACCGCTTTTCACGAATCTTGCGGTAGAGTGCCAGTCGCTGGCTGGCAGCTTCAGCGCGGGTCGCTATTTCGCGTTTCAGGTGGGGTAGGTTGTTGCGATTCAGGTTGTATAGTTTGACGAACAGGTCGTCTTTGGCCTCGCGAACCTGGCCTTCGCCGAGCACCCAGTGTTCCAGCGCCTCACGGCCCGCCAGGGTGAGGCGATAAGTAACCTTGTCGGGTTTTCCGTCCTGGGGGATATCTTGACTCTCCAGCAGCCCCTGCTGCTCCAGATCGCGCAGTGCCTTATAGATTTGCTGGTGGCTAGCCTTCCAAAAGAAACCCAGCGACGTATCGAAGCGCTTGGTGAGCTCGTATCCGCTCATGTCGTCATCGAGCAGTGCGGTCATGATGGCGTGATTCAGTGCCATGTCCAGATTCCTTTGAAGTGCGTATACAGGTTAAGGCTTCTCGCGGCATATGCAAAGAGTTGCATATAAAACTGGCGCGGTTTACTCTATGCAATTCTTTGCATATCCGCGTTTCTCCCCGGAGTTCGCTTAAAGAATCACATCGCTAATTCATACTTGGCTAAAACTGTAAACACGAGGCTTCTTCATGGCACTTCCCCCCGTATTCGACACCCTGCGTCTGCCTGTGGTCGGCGCGCCGCTTTTTATCATCTCCAATCCGGATCTGGTTATTGCCCAGTGCAAGGCCGGCATTGTGGGGTCTTTCCCGTCCTTGAATGCCCGTCCTGTAGAAGTGTTGGAGGAGTGGCTGCAGCGCATTACCACGGAGCTTGCCGAGTACGATGCAGCCCACCCTGAGGCTCCCTCCGCACCGTTTGCGGTAAACCAGATTGTGCATGGCTCAAATGATCGCCTGCAGCAAGACCTGGAACTGTGCGTAAAGTACAAGGCGCCCATCGTGATCACCTCATTGGGCGCCAAGGAATTCGTCAACGAAGCCATTCATTCCTACGGTGGCATCGTGCTTCACGACATCATCAATAACCGCTTTGCGAAAAAAGCGATAGAAAAGGGCGCTGATGGCCTGATTGCCGTCGCCGCAGGAGCGGGCGGTCACGCGGGTGTGCAATCTCCATTCGCTTTGGTGCAGGAGATTCGTGAGTGGTTTGATGGTCCCTTGCTGCTCTCAGGATCGATTGGCAGCGGTGCTGCCGTACTCGGAGCACAAGCAGCAGGCGCTGACCTGGCGTACATTGGGTCAGCCTTTATCGCCACTGACGAAGCCAACGCTGATAGTGGCTACAAGCAGGCCATTGTTGATAACAGTGCCAGCGACATCGTCTACACCAACCTGTTTACTGGCGTACACGGTAATTATCTGCGCCCCTCTATTGAAGCCGCGGGTCTGGATCCGGACAATCTGCCGGAGAGCGATCCTTCGGCCATGAACTTTGGCTCAGGCGGCAATCAAAGCGCCAAGGCTTGGAAAGATATCTGGGGCTGCGGCCAGGGTATTGGCGCGGTGAAGTCTCTGGGCAGTACGGCAGATCTTGTGGCGCGGCTTACTCAAGAGTATGACGCGG
The DNA here is from genome assembly GCA_043585095.1 of Cellvibrionales bacterium. GTDB lineage: Bacteria > Pseudomonadota > Gammaproteobacteria > Pseudomonadales > Halieaceae > JANQIO01. The sequence continues at coordinate 1,900,852 of CP121321.1, read as the reverse complement.
CTCGCGTCAGATTTGAGCGTATCTCCCCGGCGGCGACGTCCGCCGATCGCGCTGCCTAAGACGCAGTTCAGCCAGAGAGACCGCCCGGTGTAACTCGCCGGGCGAGTTTGACAGTGCACCGCCGCGCCGGTGAAGATGGCGCCTTTTCCGGTGGAGCACCCATGGATTCTGCACAAATACTGGCCTGTGGAGACGAACTTTACGCAGCGCTGCGAGAACGCCGAACGGTGTCACCACTCACCGATCGTTTCGCCGATATCACCATCGAAGATGCCTACCATATCTCTCAGCAGATGCTTGAAAGGCGCCTGGCTGCCGGCGAAAAAGTCGTCGGCAAAAAAATCGGTGTCACCAGTAAGCCGGTACAAGACATGCTGGGTGTGTTTCAACCTGACTTTGGTTTTTTGACCGACGCCATGATCTATGAAGACGGTGCCGATATTCGTATACAGGATGGATTGATCCAGCCCCGGGCTGAAGGTGAGATCGCCTTCCGTCTGAAGGCCGACCTGCAGGGGCCGGGCGTGACGGAAGCCGACGTCTTGGCCGCCACTGAATCCATCATGCCCTGCTTTGAAATTGTCGACTCCCGCATTGATGACTGGAAAATCAAAATCCAGGATACGGTCGCCGATAATGCGTCCTGCGGTGTATATGTGTTGGGCCGTAACGAGGTCGACCCTGGCGACTTTGACCTTCCCAATTTGCATATGACTATCTGGAAAAACGGCGAGTTTAATAGCGAAGGGCTGGGGTCTGCCGTGCAGGGCAACCCGCTGACGGCGGTGGCGTGGCTGGCGAATACGCTGGGCGAGTTCAATATACCGTTCAAGGCCGGAGAGGTGATCCTGTCGGGCTCTCTGGCACCTTTGATCCCAGTGGTAGAAGGGGACACAATGCGGTTATCGATTGACGGCATTGGTGAGTGTAGCTGTCAGTTTGTATAGCGTACGCTTGGCTCTTGTGGAGACGAGAGGCCCGCGCTCACTGTGAAAGCAATGAGACTCAACAACCCAAGGGGCGCCAGGCGTCCCCCTGCAGCAGACTTGAGGTAAGCCATGAGCAGCAAAATTAAGGCCGCGATCATCGGGCCCGGTAATATCGGTACGGATCTGTTGATGAAGGCCATGCGCAGCGAGGTCATCGAGCCCGTATGGATGGTGGGTGTGGTGCCGGACTCACCCGGTTTGGCGCGGGCCAAAGAGATGGGCTTGAAAACCACCGCTGATGGCGTAGATGGCATGTTGCCTACCCTGCGCGAGGACGGCGTGCAGATTTGCTTTGATGCAACGTCTGCAGCGGTACACGCTGACAATAGTGCCAAGGTCAATGCGCTGGGTGCCGTGATGATTGACTTGACGCCTGCTGCGATCGGACCGTTTTGTGTGCCCCCGGTAAACCTCGAGGAGGCGGTAGCGTCTCAAGCGATGAACGTGAATATGGTGACCTGCGGCGGGCAGGCAACCATTCCAATGGTCCGCGCCGTAAGCCGTGTTCAAGCTGTGGGCTATGCTGAGATTGTAGCGACCGTGAGTAGCAAGTCAGCAGGTCCTGGCACGCGCAAGAATATTGATGAGTTTACCCGCACCACGGCGGATGGCATCGCCAAAGTTGGGGGTGCTGATGAAGGCAAGGCGATTATCGTGATCAACCCGGCTGAGCCGCCGCTAATCATGCGTGACACTATCCATTGCCTGACCAAAGATGCGCCTGACGAAGCGGCAATCACCGAATCGGTTCATGAGATGGTAGCCGCAGTGCAGCGCTATGTGCCGGGTTATACCCTGAAAAATGGCCCGGTCTTTGACGGCAACCGAGTCTCCATATACATGGAGGTCGAAGGTGCGGGCGATTTTCTGCCCAAGTACGCTGGCAACCTGGATATCATGACTGCTGCCGGACTAAAAACGGCAGAAATGTACGCAGAACAGATACTTGCAGGCAACTTTACACCTGAAATGTCAGCAGCATAACGGGCGGCATCACACCTTTTTCGCCGGCGTCTCTAGCGGTTTAGCCGAAGATTTTAGTAGTTAACGAGGTTTCCAATGGACTTACAGGGCAAGAAGATCACGGTTCACGACATGTGCCTGCGGGACGGCATGCACCCCAAGCAGCACCAGATCTCCGTTGAACAGATGGTGGAGGTCGCCAAGGCTATGGATGCCGCTCGGGTCCCATTGATCGAAGTGACCCACGGCGATGGTTTGGGTGGTAAAAGCGTGAACTACGGTTTTCCCGCCGCCAGTGATGAAGAGTATCTGCGCGCGGTTTGCTCCGTTGTGGATTACACCAAAGTTTCGGCTCTGCTACTTCCCGGTATCGGCACGGTTGAGCATCTGCATATGGCGGTTGACTGCGGCATCTCGACGATTCGCATTGCGACCCACTGCACAGAAGCAGACGTCGCCGAGCAGCACATCGGTATCGCCAGCAAAATCGACGGTCTCGATACAGTGGGTTTTCTAATGATGGCGCATATGATCAGCCCTGAGGAGCTGGTCGCCCAACTCAAGCTCATGGAGTCATATGGCGCTAACTGTGTCTACATCACCGACTCAGCGGGTTACATGCTTCCTGACGATGTAACATCGCGTGTTGCCCTTGCTCGTGCCGAGCTTCAACCTGAAACAGAACTGGGCTTCCACGGGCACCACAATCTGGCGATGGGCATTGCCAACTCGTTGGCGGCGGTTGAGGCGGGTGCGAACCGCATCGACGGTTCTATGGCGGGTCTGGGCGCTGGCGCGGGTAATACGCCGCTGGAAGTGTTCATCGCTGTCTGTGAGCGCATGGGAGTGGAAACGGGTGTCGACCTGTTCAAGGCCATGGACATCGCCGAGGATCTGATCGTGCCGATGATGGACGAAATGGTGCGGGTTGATCGCGATGCCTTAACCCTGGGCTATGCGGGTGTTTACTCTTCCTTCCTGCTGTTTGCCAAGCGCAGCGCCGAGAAGTACAAGCTGTCTTCACGGGATATTCTGGTAGAGCTGGGTCGCCGCAGAACGGTGGGTGGCCAGGAAGATATGATCGAAGATTTGGCTCTGGACATGGCTCGGGAAGCGGGCACGCTCTAGAGTCTGGCTTTGTCGCTGCCCGAGCCGTAGCGAATCGCTAGAATAAGTCGCCACTGTAAGTAATTTGAACGCGTGGCTAGCAGACCGCGCTAGGTCTGCAGCGTTCGATGTCTGGCAATAAACGCCAGGCAGGAAGCGATGATGACATAGCCCACAGCGCCCAGTGCTTGTGCTTCCATGCTTACGCCCGCGTCAATCAGTGCGCCCATCAGTACCGGTGCGATCGCACTGGCGAAAACCATGGCGGCGGTAGTGACCGATTTGATGGAACCCAGGTGCAGGGTTCCGTATTTCTCCGCAAAGAACGGTGACGATAGCGTCGCGTAGCTCCCCACGGTAATCCCCAGCAGTACCATAAAGGCCACGGCAACCCATGCGGCATTACCGCTGGCCAGGATCAGCAGGCCAAGCCCCATTGGCATGCAGATAAAGGGCACCAATCGTATGGCGCCAAATCTGTCTACCAGCACACCCGTGTAAAGCTTCATGATCGACGACGTCACTGCGTACAGCGTGTATAAGCTGCCCCATAGCGCCAGCGACCAGCCCTTGGCTTCGACGAGATGTATCTGATGAAACATAAAGCCTGTGAATAACATAGGCTGTGCGAGTAGGGCGGGTAAAAACAGGTAAAACAACGGGTCGCGAATCACTTCGTCCCGCGTCCACTGGCGCTGCCGTTCGCTTTGGTCGCCGTCGGTGCCGTCTGTGGAGACGGCGATTTCATGCAGATAACTGGAGTGACGCTGATCGTGGTTTTGCAGCAGGATCCGGACCAGTAGTGGCAGGAGCAGCAGCAGCGCGAGTGACCATATCAGCCACGTGCCTCGCCAACCCAGCCACGCCAGCATTAGTACGACTAATGCGGGCAGGATTGCTTCTGACGCCGAGTAGCCAATGCCGGATAGCGCATTCGCCTTACCTTTCTGGTGGGGCAGATAGCGGACCATCGCGGTTGCGCCCGCCATACCCATCAGCCCCTGACCGGCGTGGCGCAGCACCAGAATGGCAATAAACAGGCTGAGCAAGTTGGTGGTGCTGGCGAGCAGGGCTGCCCCCAACGCCAAAGCGACGACAACGCCGTAGGAGAAGCGGCGTAAGTCCAGACGGTCGATCAGGCCTCCTGTGCGCAGCAACAGAATGGCGCTGAGCAGTGTGGCGGCAGAATACACTGCGCCAAACTGGCCGTGACTGAGGTCCAGATCGGCGCGAATCTCACCGCTGAATAGCGCGATGAAATAGGTCTGCCCGAAGCTCGAAAAAAACGTCATTACGAAGCCGAAGGCAAGCAGTCGCCATTCCTGTCGGATAAGTTTTGCAAAGCTACTCATGGGCAAATTCTGTGAAAAAGTTCGCGATTCTAGCAGTCAGCACCGGCTGGAGCCACGAAGCGACGGCTGCGGACTTTTTTTCGCCTCACGGACTTGGTATACAGACGTCATGGTTCAGTATCTCTCATATCGCGGCTACCGCGGCACGATCAACTTCAGCGAGGAGTTGCAGTGTTTCTTTGGCAAAATAGACGAGATCGGAACCCTCGTTTGCTACGAGGGTGATACACGCACAACCTTGCAGGAAGCGTTTGAACACGCGGTAGATGATTACCTGCTCAACTGTGCGCGCATGGGCAAGACGCCCGAGAGGCCCTTTCCCCGTCTAGCGAGTTAAGTTACGCCCCCCGAAAAGCCTCTTGGCTGCAAGTTTCTCGTTAGCTTTCTGCCTTGGGTAGCAGTCCAGCAGCGGCCATCCCCGATAGCATCGCCAGGACAAAGCTGATGGTCTTTACGTCCCAGTACACCAGGGCCGCCAGCGCGGGGCCCGGACAATAGCCAAATACTCCCCAGCCCATGCCGAACAGTATCGCGCCGACTATCAGACGTCGGTCTATAGCTGTGGCTGCGGGCAGTGCAAAGCTTGTGGTCAGCAGCGGCCTGCCGCGAATGATCAGTCGAAAGCTGAGCAGCGTGACGGCAACGGCTGAGGCCATGACGACAAGCAAATCCGGGTCCCAGTCTCCTAACACGTCGAGAAACCCCAATACCTTGGCAGTATTCGTCATCCCGGACAGGGCGAGCCCCAGGCCAAACAGCATGCCACAGAGTAAGCCGGCTAGCGGGCTGCTAATTCGAGTGTTCATGTTCCCACTCCCAGCAGATGCCGTAGCACGGCAACAGTTACCAGACCTGCGCTCATAAAGGTGAGCGTGGCCACCAGAGACCGCATTGATAACCTGCCAATTCCGCAAACGCCGTGGCCGCTAGTGCAGCCGCTGCCCAGCCGGGTGCCAAGACCAACCAGAAACCCGCCGACCACAGCCCACGGCCAATCGAGTTCAGGTGCCGGCGGGAATGGCGCATCGGCGATCAGGTGGTAGAGCAGGGCGCCCAGCAGCAAGCCTGCGAGAAAAAGCGCTCGCCAATTCCCGTCCGCAGACGGTGTAAAGCAACGCGTCTCGCTTGCGCCTGGGGTGGCGCGATCACGCAGGACTGCATTGCTCACTGCGGTCCATAAAATGCCGCTTATACCTGCGATACGACCTAATAGGAGCAGCAGTAGGCTGGCAGCTGCACCTATCGCCAGGCCACCCAGTAGCGGGGAGAAATAGTTTTCCATATCAAGTTGTCCTGCTCGGCGCCTGGTTTGGTTCGGGGTTTGATACCCGGTTTGAGTCCCGGATTGACAGGGAGGGCAACCCCGGCGGCGCTGCAGTCGGGTTACACTGTCGTAGTGTAGTCGGAGGGATTTATGGGATTCAAGCAGCCTGGGTTGGTGCCACAGATAGTGATCGGCGTGCTGTTGGGTGCGGTGGTCGGTGTGTTGCTTCCCGGCGCCGCGGAGTCTCTGGGTATCCTGGGTAAGCTGTTTGTCAGCATGTTAAAGGCGGTAGCACCGCTGCTGGTGATGTTATTAGTTATGTCGGCGATCGCCAATCGCCATGAGAACGAGCGCGGCGGCCGCAGCGTCGGGTGCGTGCTGCTGCTGTACCTGTGCGGTACGGTCGGCGCTGCTCTGGTCGCCGTGTTGCTGAGTTCAGTATTCCCGCAAACCCTTGTGCTGGCTGACGCGGCGTCTGGTTCGCCGCCTGTGGCTGTGGGCGAGGTGTTAAATGATGTGCTGTTTAAACTGGTCGATAACCCCGTGAATGCATTACTCAGAGGTAACTTCCTGGGTTGCCTGAGTTGGGCTGTGTTGCTGGGGATCAGTTTTCGCAGCGCGCCGCAGTCCTTTCGTGACAATCTCCAGACCCTGGCCGATGGCGTGGCTGACATTATCCGCTATGTGATCAAGCTGGCACCCATCGGCATTTTTGGCTTGGTTAGTCTTACCGTTGCCACGGTGGGTTTGGAAGCGCTGGGTAGTTACGCGAGCCTGGCCCTATTGCTGGTGTCCGCCATGCTGGTGGTGGCGTTGCTGATCAATCCGCTGATTGTGTATCTGCTCACGCGTGAAAACCCGTATCCGCCTATCTTTCGTTGCCTGCAAACATCAGCGGTTACCGCGTTCTTCACCCGAAGTTCTGCTGCCAATATCCCGGTGAACCTTAACCTCGCCAGGCAGATGGGCATCAGTGAGGAGTTGTACAGCGTGACAATACCTATCGGCGCTACGGTCAATATGTCTGGCGCGGCGATTACTATCTCCGTGCTGACCCTGGCGGCAGCCAACACGCTGGGTATAGAAGTCAGCTTTGCGCAGGCGCTGGCGCTATGCGTCATTGCGGCGCTATCGGCCTGCGGTGCGTCCGGTGTGCCCTCGGGGAGCTTGTTGTTGATCCCCCTGGCTTGCTCCCTGTTTGGCATCAGCATCGATGTTGCAATGCAAGTGGTGGCGGTGGGCTTTGTCATCAGCGTGATACAGGATTCTGCTGAAACCGCGCTCAATTCAAGCACCGATGTTGTGTATACCTATGCGGTCGACCGTCGTGTCGGCCAGCGCGCTCACAGCGCCGCGGAAGGGTTCCAGGTTAGTGAGTAAAGACAGTCAGATGAGGGCGGTTCTGACAGCCGTGTCAGCCTACGAACCCTGCCGGTAAGCAGACAGTGCCTGCTCCAGCCATCGCTGGCTGCTTAAGCTGGTCTCTCCGCACTGCACTGTGTAAGGCTTGCCTGTCCAGGAGCTCTTGCTGGCAAGCCGGTTTATAAAGTCCTCGGCACTATCGATGTAGCGCAGTCCGCGCCGGTACTTTAGCCGCAAATGGTCCGCGGCATCCTCCGCCGAGTGGGCAGTGTCATTGCGCGTAAAGACGCAGTCGCTAGTTTCCACAAATCCAAGCAGGTGCTCAATTTCCTGTTCGGCGACCGCGTCTAACGCGAGGCCCGGGCGGCTGAATGCGCACAGTAAAACGGCAAAACAGATAAGCCGTAGCGGGTTGCCAGTCGACGTATGTTTAGCCAGCGCGGAGTGCCCCGGCGAATTCATGAAGGCGCGATGGCGTCGTTGATCGATACGCGCAGGCGAATCGGATTGTGATCAGAACTGCTGACGGGCAACACTTCAGCGCTGCGGGTTGTCATGCCACGAACGTAAACATGATCAAGTGCGCGTCCTGTGGGACGACTGCGCTGATCGTCTGCAAATTGCACCGGAGCCAGACCTTGCGCGGACATGAACTGGTCAACCAAAACCTGGCGGGATTCACTCCAGGTGTTGAAATCACCGGCAACGATAGCGGGGCCTTCGTGGGCAAGCAGGGCAGCCACAAGGGGCTTGAACTGGTCGCGCAGGCTGGTCAGGCCGAGACTGAAATTCACCGCGTGAAGATTGATTGCCAGCAGAGTGTCACTGCGCCCCTTCAAAGGATAATGCGCAACGCTAGCCGCTTTTGGCGTGCGCAATAGCGGCTCAATGCTGCTATGACGGCAGTGGCTGATCGGTGCGCTAGCGGCCAGAGTCATTACGCCGCTCTGGATGGCATCCGTCGTATAACCCTCGGAGAATACTGAAACCCATGCGTCAGGGAGTAGGGCAGGTATACCAGCTTGCAGTGTCGCTTCCTGCAGGAAGACTAGCTGTGCAGGCTGCGCAAGGTCGCCGAAGTCTTTGCTCCAGCCTTCTGCGCCGGCTTTTTGGATATTCCAGCTCAATATTTCGATATCCGTACCCAGCGCTTTTTGCTTGCCAGGTTCAGCGACGCTGGCTTGCGGCAAAGCGTGACAGTCCGCATCAGCGACAGCGGCAGGCGCAATCAGGGCGCTTAGCAATACTCCGGTCAACAGTGCATTTTGTCTCATGGTTTGAGCCTTATGTGGTGTGTGCATTGGGTATAGATTAACGACTACGCATCCAGTGTAGAGCGAAGCTGCATACAAAGCTTGGCCGCGAGCGCCAAATTTCAATAGTCACTGGCGTGTTTGGCAGATGAATTCGCCGCCCCTGAGCCGGCTAACGTAGTCTGCTGGCGGCAAGCGTGATTGCCGGCGGGAGGACTGTGCGGTGGCTTTGCATTACCCTCCCTTATGATGAGATTGTCGGTACGTTGGCTCATTGTCAGATGGTATGTGATTGATAGAGTTCACGCGCAGGCACTCGTGATCCATACGCATCTTCAAACTATAAACGACGTTAAGCGATAAAGAATCAGGATGTTCAATGTCTAGTGCTAGTTCAGAACAGCGACACGTCACGCTGAAGTTTCTCGCTGATCTCAGCGAACCGCTGGTGTACGTTCCGTCCAAGGGTGGCGGCGATCAGACCGAGCATATCGGTAACTTCCGTGACGAGGCCGTGCTGATTCGTGACGCTCGAAGTTTGCTGCCAGACGCCAATCTCGACCGAGAAGGCTTCAGGCTTGTTCGGCATCAGACGCAGGTTGTTGATCTCTATGACGATGAGGCGCTTAGCGCTGTGTATCACGGCGAACTCGAAACGCTGGTAAAGACCATTACTGGCGCTTCACGGGTAGAAGTCTTTGACGATACCCGGCGCAGCGCGTCGCTTGCCCAGCAGCGTGGTCAGGGCACACGTGAACCTGCCAACATCGTGCACAATGATTACACGGCAGCGTCTGGACCTCGCAGGCTGGCCGATTATTTGAGCGATGCAGCGCATGCGCTGGAGGGTTTGCAGTACCGGCGGTTTGCGATAATCAATGTCTGGCGACCCATCCGTGGCCCTGTTGTGGATCAGCCGCTCGCGCTGTGCGACGCGACCAGTATCGCAAGCGGTGACCTGGTCTCCATGGAGCGCCGAGCGGAGGAGCGCGTGGGTGAGCTACAGGTCGCGCTCTATAATCCTAACCAGCGCTGGTATTTCTATACGCAGATGCAGCCTGACGAAGTGCTGCTGTTCAAGACCTACGACTCCGCCGAAGACGGGCGAACGCGATTTACCCCCCACACCGCATTTGTCGATCCAACGGCAGATAAAGGGGCTCCGCCGCGCGAAAGTATTGAGAGTCGCTGTCTGGTGTTTTTCTCCTAGCGGCTCTGGCTGTGTGTAAACGGCGGCAATATTGGGGGCGCTTTGAAATGCGACATGCACCAGCCGTGCAGGCCCTGGTCGAAGAGAGCGCTCATGCTGAAGCGGTCATCGCTGCGGCTTCGTTATGGGGTGGGTCATCAGGAAACAAGGACTCCCGGAGCGCAACAAGGGGACTGTGATCTGCCGGGCGATACTTTCGAACAACCAGCTAGGCGCTGGCCTTAAGGCCGGTCAATACATGTGCCCATATCGATGGATTGAAGCCCATCCCCAGGTGGGCTGCGTCAATCTCAATGTGCGTGACGCTGGGGCTAAAGGAATCGATAGCGGCATTCCAGTCGACGATGGCGTCTGTTTTGCTGACGATGGCGGTTATGGGTTGCTGAATAGGGCGGGATTCCCGTCTGGCGATCTCCTGCTCTATCCAGTTAAGGTCCATGCCGCGCTTTTCAAAGAAGGGTGCAGCCGCGGTGTATTTGGGGCCGCCCACGGTGGGAGAGCCCATCGTTACCACGCGATCAACAATGCCTGGCAAATCACGTGCTACTTCGCGAGCCATGTAGCCGCCCAGGCTCCAACCAATCAACGCGATTTTCTTCCCGGTGGCTTCATGGCGTTGCACGACTCGATCGTAGAAGCGATCAACCTGAAAGGGTACGCCGGCTTCGCCGCGGTAGTCTTTTCGTGGACGAAAGGTCCAGCGGTCAGATAGGTCATCCAGGGTGTGTTCAAGATTGGTGCCAGCCAGGTTGGTGCCCAAACCCCAGCCCTCTGCAGAGAAGCCCTGGCGTTTCAGATAGCGGCGCAAAGGCAAGGTAGAGTAGTCACCAGCGCTAAAGCCAGGCGCAATGATTACCAGACTGTCTGATAGTGTGGCGGGCTTTCGAAAACGGGATGCGGTGAGCGTCGACAGCATGCGCGCGGCGTCAAGTGCCGCCCGGGACTCCAACAGGAGCAGGCTGCGTTTGGGTGGGGCTGGCGTGCCGGTGCTGGGGGTCATAGGGTTGTTTCCTGTGCGCGTAGGTCTGCGGATTCTTTATCGCCCTGGGCGAGGACGGCAGGATTCAAGCCCTGCAGGTGTGAACGCATAGCACGCATCATATCAGTAGTATTTTGCAGTGCGTCGCTATCGAAGGGCTGTAGTTGCGCCTTTATAAATCGACTTGCTGCAGCCTGCGCCTGGCGTGTCACTGTCTCGCCGGCGCCAGTGAGCGTGCAGGTAAGTGCTCTTGCATCGACCGGGTCCACCTTTAGTCAATTTCCAGATGAGTTCGGGCGCCTATGGCCTATGTACGTGGCTATCGTCCGTTATAGCGTGGCTATCGTCCGTTATAGGATGTGGTAGTTCTTTCACCGGTCCGCCGTGGGCTCCGCATAATTAGTTAATATATTTACTATTACGACGGGACCGAGCCAGAAGGTCACTCCATTCTGTTTGTCGAGCATGCAATCCCGAAAGCTGTGCCCCGCGTATTGATTAGCGAGCAAACGTTGCCGCAATTAATCATTGGCGCCCCCAAATATGACTCAAGCACGCTGCAATTCCTACTACAACGCGACCATTGACCGCGAGACGGACTACCCCCAGCTCAACGGTGATCTGACGGTAGACATCGCGGTGATTGGTGGTGGCTTCAGTGGCGTGAATACGGCGCTGGAATTGGCCGAGAAGGGCTTTAACGTCGCTATTATTGAGGCGAATAAGATCGCGTGGGGCGCGACAGGGCGAAACGGTGGTCAGGTGACGGGCAGCCTGTCTGGCGATGAGGCCATGACCAGAGGCTTGCGCAAGCGCCTGGGCGCGGACGCCGAAGACTATGTCTGGCGCATGCGCTGGCGGGGACACGAAATCATTAAAGCGCGCGTCGAGAAATACGGCATAGACTGCGATCTCAAGCATGGCCATCTACATACCGCTTACCAGCCCAGCCACATGCGCGAGCTGCAAGCGATGCACGATCAGGGGCATGCTAGGGGTATGGGTGAGCACCTGACGCTGCTGAGTCGCGACGAAATACCCGAATATCTGGGAACCTCCATTTACCACGGCGGTTTGCTCAACACCAAAAACATGCACCTGCACTCGGTGAATCTATGCATTGGCGAAGCGCGTGCAGCAGAAAGTCTGGGTGCGCAGATCTTTGAGCACACTGAAGTGCTGGCCATAGAGCATGGCGTCAAGCCACAGATAGTGACGGAGCAGGGCGTGATAACGGCTGACAAAGTCATCCTTACGGGCAACGCCTATCATCGTTTGGAGCGACGTAAGCTCATGGGCAAGTTGTTTCCTGCCTCCCTGGGCAATATGGCCACCGAACCGCTGACTGACGAACAAGTGCAATCGATCAACCCTAAGGACCTTGCGGTTTACGACTGTCGCTTTGTGCTGGACTACTATCGGCTCACCGCCGACAAGCGCCTGATGTTCGGCGGCGGCACCAATTACTCTGGACAAGACTCAAAATCCGTCTCGGGTGAACTGCTGCCGGCGCTGCTGAAGGTATTTCCGCAGCTTGAAGGTGTGCAAATTGAATTCGAGTGGACCGGTATGGCGGGCATTGTCATCAACCGTATACCGCAGGTCGGCCGCACCTCAGACAACGTCTACTATTTGCAGGGCTATTCGGGCCACGGCGTCGGTACGTCACACATCTTTAGCGAGATTATGGCGAATGCCGTGGCGGGCGATATGACGGAGTACGACCATTTCGCCAACATGTGGCACTGGCGTATTCCTTTGCCAGAGTGGTTTGGTAACCAGGCGCTGGCTCTGGGGATGCAGTGGTACAAACTGGCGGAGCGCTGGCGCTAGCATCACAGGGTCTCAGGCCAGATGGACAATCACCTGACGCTGCGCTGGTCGGTGTCGATGTTCCCACAGGTAGATGCCCTGCCAGGTGCCCAGCAGCAACTTGCCGTGCTCAACAGGGATGCTCAGCTGCGTGGCGGTAAGTGCCGACTTGATGTGTGCGGGCATGTCATCGGGGCCCTCCAGCGTATGCGTGTACAGGCTGTCATTCTCCGGTACCAATCGGTTTAGCCAGTTTTCAAGATCGATACGCGCGCTGTCGTCGTAATTCTCCTGAATTAGCAGGCTGGCAGAGGTGTGCTGTAGGTAAAGTGTGCACAGGCCCTCGTCCAATGCGTGGCTGCGCGCCGCCTCCTCGATGATCTCATTGACTTGCGGGGTAAACGCGTGAAGGCCCTGGCCGTGGGTTTGCAGTTGAATTCGTTTGATCATGTTCTGAACAAACCCCGTATATCGTAGTCATAGTTGAGCAGAGTGTAACCGGTTTCGGTCGTACGATAGTTAATCACGGAGTTTGCATGACGCGTTTCAAATTGCTTTTCGCAGCGCTTGGCCTTGGTCTTTCCATCCATGTGAGTGCGGCAACGGCGGTGTTTGCCGGCGGTTGCTTCTGGTGCATGGAGGCTGCATACCAGGGTGTGCCTGGGGTAACCGACGTGGTGTCGGGATTCAGCGGTGGCACGCACCCTAATCCAACATATAGAGGCGCGCACACGGGCCACTATGAAGCGATTAAGGTGACCTATGACCCCAGGCAGGTTAGCTATGCAAACCTGCTGACCCTGTTCTGGGCAAACGTTGATCCATTCGACGCGGGCGGCCAGTTCTGTGATCGCGGCGAAAGCTATCGGCCTGCGATTTTTGCGGCAGGTGACGGCGAGCGCCGGATAGCGGAGGCCTCTATAAAATCAGTGCAGCTTGAGTTCACCGGGCAAGAGATCGTGGTACCCATATTGGAGCGCGCAGAGTTTTTCCCGGTTGAGGAATATCATCAGGATTACTATCTGAAGAACCCCGCCCGATACAAGTTCTACCGTTTTGGCTGTGGCCGCGACAGACGTTTGGAAGCCGTCTGGGGTGATACAGACTGGCCCGAGAAAGCGGCACAGGTTAAAAAACCAACGTAAGGCATTGGGCTGGTGCGCTCTGACAGGGTCTGGCGCGACCGTCGCCGCACGGTGTGTGTTCAGATTGGCCTGCTAGCCAGCTTGCAACATCTGTTCTATCTGGCGGGGGTAGCGCGCGTCTCTCAAGCTCTGCTCAAACTCTTTCCCGGGCAGAGGCTTGTCAAACAGATAGCCCTGAATGATCTCCACCTGCTGCTGTCGCAGAAACAGGAACTGCTGGGGGTCGTCGACACCTTCCGCCACCAAAGACAGGTTCAGGCTTTTGCCCATCGCAATGATGGCGCTGATCAAGCCCGCGCTGTTCTCGCTTTTGTCGAATTCGATGACAAAGCTGCGATCAATTTTCAGCTCATCGAGTGGGAACTTACTCAGGTAACTGAGTGATGAATAGCCGGTACCAAAATCGTCTACCGATAAGCTTACGCCAAGCTCCTTAAGGCTAAGCAGTGACTCGATGGAGGCCTGGGCGTTATTCATGATCACGCCTTCGGTGAGCTCCAGCTCAATACGGTCTGCGGGCAACCCCACAGAGTCCAGTACGTCTTGTACTTGATGGGTAAAGGTGGCGTTGAATTGCAGCGCGGACACGTTGACAGCGATTTTGGGAACATCAAGGCCAGCTTCCATCAGCCGTTTGCTCTCCCTGGCGGCTTCCTGAAGCGTCCATTTGCCCAGATCTACGATCAGGCCCATCTCTTCAGCCAATGGGATAAAGCGTATCGGTGGCACCAGGCCATGCTCCGGATGCTGCCAGCGCACTAGTGCTTCGGCCCCCTTGACCTGGCCGGTTTGGGCACAGACCTGTGGCTGGTAGTGCAGAACCAGTTCTTCGCGTTCCAGCGCTTTGCGCAAATCTGTTTCCAGCTTCAGTCTGCCGACGCCAGTGCTCTGCATGGATTGGGAATAAAAGCTGTATTTGTTTCGTCCAGCGGATTTCGCGTGATACATGGCAGTGTCGGCGAGTTTCAACAGGTCCTCAACGTTGTCGGCATCCTGCGGGGCCAGTGCGATGCCGACGCTAGGCGTCACCACCACTTCATGGCCTTCAATAAGCATCGGCTTCTGCAAAGAATCCAGGAAGCGTTCGGCGATCACGCCAGCCGTGGCGGGCTCGTCGATGCTATTGAGCACAACGGTAAATTCATCCCCACCCAGCCGTGACACACCAATCTTTGCTTCGCTGTCGACGTATTTCGCCAACAGGTCGCTGCCACGCACGCAGGATGCCAGTCGTGCGGCGACTTCCTTCAATAACAAGTCGCCAGCGCTGTGGCCCAGGGAATCATTGATGCGCTTAAAGTTGTCGAGATCGAGAAACAGCAGGGCAATGGTGCGGCCCTCGCGCTGGGCCATGCGCAGCAGGATATCGAGCTGCTCGGTAAACAGCTGGCGATTGGGTAATTCCGTGAGGCTGTCGTAGTACGCTAACTGGCGAAGCTTGTTCTTAGTGCGAGTGACCTGTCTAACCGCTTCATTGAGCTGTTTGTTTTGCCGGGATAATTGCTCCGTTCGCTCGTCAACTTTCATGCGCAGCAGATGACTGTCGGTATCCATCTTGGCTTTGTGCTTCTTGAGCTCCCCGAGGATGACGTTGAGCAGCGAGGTGATTTCGCGCACTTCGCCGCTGCCTTTGGGTTTGAAGGTTTTGTCGAGATGGCCTTTGGAAATTTCAGACGCCATTTCCGCAAGACTGCCCAGCGAAGCACCGATGCTGCGCGTAAAAGCGAACGTAATGAACAGGGTGAGCAATAGGCCGCTAAGGCCGTAAAGAACAATCTGTTGAAACGTTGCCTGCATAGAACGTAGCAGGGCGGTTTTGCTGATCCCGAGGTGGTAGTAGCCAGTCAGAAACTGACTGGCTACCGGTCCGGCGGTCGTCAGCCTTTCGCCAAAACGTTTTCGGCTGATACCGACCTCAAGCGGATTAATGTCGGAGAAGACGGGTAGTGTGATGTCGATGTAGTCGCCGTCTATGCCGTCGCCCACGTATGCAATCTCCAGCGACTCGGCGCTGCCGCGCAGGGCATCAAAATCGGAGAGTGGATACGCTGAGGTGCCTGTCGCCAGGTGCGCGGCTAATGGCTCCCCGGTCAGGCTGTAAGCGGCAGTGTAGAGCACCGCCGGGTGGCTGGATAAATCGGTAAGTACTGCCTTGAGAAGCTCCGGGTCACGGTAGTAGAAGGCGAGCTGATGACGCACCCCCTCACCGCTTTGCCAGGTGGCAGCAGTTTCAATACTTTGCACTTCCTGCCGATAAGCCGTATACGCTGCGTACCCGCAGGTAACGACAGTCAGCAGTAGCGCAAGCGCACTGACGTATACGTTAATACGCCCGGCGATGGTTAGGCGGCGTTTCACGCCTGCTTGCCCCTCAAGGCAAAGCACCCCAGCACTTCATGGTAGAACACCCTGGCTGAACTTCAGGAATTCGATTGATATTGTCAGAAAACCATTGAAATTACTAAAGAAAATAGCATTCAAGAAACTGTGCAGAGCTATCCGCCGGTCTCTAGCTTGAATATCTGTCGCAGAATGTCGCGCCACTCTCTGTAACGCTGATCGATCGTCCCGCTCAGCGTAATCACCTTTCCATCGAGCTCCAGCGCAGTGGGAGCCACTTCGTTATTAAATCCCTCGGCAAGAATGCGCATTTCCTGGCGCTGGATCTTCTTCCATTTGTAGTTGTTGTAGTGCTGTTTCATCGCGAGATAGCTGCCCTTGTCAGGCAGCTCCCGCTCGCTTATGCGCTGCTGCCAGGCTTCCCTATAGGCAAGCTGCTCACGCAGGAACTGTCTCCAGAGGTCATAGACCGGCGTCATCTCAGTAAACAGCTCGGCGTACTGCTCGTCTGCGGTATCAATGAAAAGATATTCCTGCTCGCGTACTCGGCGTACACGCGCCAGCATCGGATCATCCCGCGCCGGGAGACGCTGCAGGCTGTAAAGACCCTGGTCGTCGCGGGCATAGAAGCTATCGAATGCCTCCGGCAGTAGGGCGCTGGCGTAGCGCAATTCAGACAAGTCCTTAAGTCGTACTAGCGCCCGCGCGTCTAGCTGCTGGCGAGCTGCCAGCAGATCATTGGCAAAGCGGTTGTATAAGTTCTGGAATGGCCGGCGCTGCCGGCGCTGGCTCTCCTGATACGCATCTTCTGCTGCCTCGGCGGTATACACCTTATCGATCCAAACGCGTTCGCTTGCGTCGACGGCCTTTAGTTGCAGCGAAAGCTCAGCGCCAGTGGACTCTATTATTGAGCCGCTCACCAACAGCTCATAGCCTGGATCCCTATTCGGTAACACCCTCACCGCGCCCCATTGGTTGCTGTCGACCAGGGCGCGTCGTAGTGCAAAGGGCAGATAGCGGGCTTCAGCTTCCCGGACTTCTTCAAACACCCCGTCGCGTCGATTGGCGAGGCTGTCCTTGTCGACACCGGGATCCAAAACGACCAGGCCGATTTCCAGAGCAGCAGCGTCTGGCGGTGCCTTCTGGCTGACAACCAGCTCGATACGGACCTCGCTGGGCGGTGTAGGTCGAGTCTGAAGTTGATCCAGCGTTTGCCAGCGTGGTACCGGCGTCGCGTCGGATGGCTCATCGATCTGGGCATGCGCTATTACGCCAAAGGGAGCCAGCAGCGGGGTTAGCCACCAGGCCACAATAGCCGAGGCGCGTCGCAATGTCGGTCTCACTGCGCGCCCCCCGTTTGACAGACGTTGCCGCGGCTCAAGGTGTACTCGCAGGCATAGTCCTCGGGAAGCGGATCGAAGCGAAAGTAGAAGCGATTCATGGTAAAGGGCGGCGAGCGTGGGCTATCCACTCGCGTCGCAATGTGCAGCCTGTCGCTGTCTTCCGAGAGCGAGAGTCTGTGCCGGATGTCGACACCGTCGGGGAGCTGGATGCGGAATACAAGCTGGTGGGCGTCCCAGCCACAGATCTCCGAGCCCAGTTCATCGATTAATGCTTCGGGCTGTCCCTCCTCGAAAACGCAGCTAAGGGTAAAATCGTTTTCTCTGTGAATAGCGATGTCGTCGGGGGACTGCTCGATCTCCAGTACCTGCGCTTCGGTAATCAGATCTGCCAGGCGGGCCACGTCTACAACACGACGAAAACTGTTACTGTCGATTTGCACGCCCATGGGGCCTGCGCGGGTGTCACCTCTTGCGCGGCGCTCAGCCATACGTCGCCATTCGCGATACAGGCTCTGTAACTTACGATCAACGTTGTCGCTGCGGCCGTAATCCATCTCCCAGTGACCGGAAAGATCAACCATAACCGGGGTCGGCAGAGCGGCGGGTGGCTCGCTGGCGCAGCCATGCAACAAGATGAGCAGGCATGCGGCAAGACAGGTGCCCACGTGGCTGAAGCTGCGCAGCTGCGAGAGTGTGTTTCGGTGGGTACCGCCAGAGTGAGCCATGGCGAAAGATTAACCGATGATCGCTGACTTTGCTGTAACGAATTGTCAGCAGGGCGATGGTGACTCTGCTAAACTCGGCGTCCTCTCTATCGCACCAAAGCTTTCCTTTATGAGCCTTGCCCAAAGGGTTATGGCGGTAAACAACGATTTACCGATACGTACCGATCAGCCCATTCACAGTGGCAAAGTCCGTGCAGTGTATTGGCTCACGGCAGAGGACAGCGCACGGCTGATCAGGCGCCGTGGCTATGACGTTGCGGCCGATGCGCCGCTGGCAGTCATGGTCATTTCAGATCGTATCTCTGCCTACGAGGTCATCTGGCATGGTGAGGGTGGCCTCCGCGGCGTCCCCGGCAAGGGCGCGGCGCTGAATGCCATCGCCAATCACTGGTTCCAGCGCTTTAACGCCGAGGGCCTGGCTGATTCACATATCCTCGAAGTGCCGCACCCTCTGGTCTGGATCGTGCAGAAAGCACAGCCGCTTATGATCGAAGCCATAGCGCGCCAGTATATTACCGGCTCAATGTGGCGTGCCTACGCTGCGGGAGAGCGCGAATTCTGTGGTGCTGTGCTGCCGGAAGGGCTGACTCGGGACCAGCGTCTGGCTGAGTTGCTGATCACACCATCCACCAAGGGCGTGATGCAAGGCTTGGACGGCGTGCCAGCACTGGATGATGTGAACGTGAGTCGCGCCGACTTACAGCGTCACAGCGCAGCCTTTGGTTTTGCGCACGCAGGCGATATTGATCGTTATGAACACCTGCTTCGGGAAGGCTTCGGTTTGATCAGCCGTGACCTGGAATCTATTGACCAGATATTTGTCGATACCAAGTTTGAGTTTGGCTATGTCACCGATGCAAACGGAGAACGAAAACTTATTTATATGGACGAAGTGGGCACGCCGGACTCGTCGCGTATTTGGGATGGGTCTGCTTATCGGCAGGGTCGAGTGGTGGAGAATTCCAAGGAGGCGTTTCGTCAGCAGCTTCTGGCACATTTCAACGATTCCGATATTCTCACCAACAAGAACCGGATGGATGAACGGCCGGCGCTGGCGCGAGAGGGCCTGCCGCTGTCGATTATGATGAACACATCAGAAGTGTATCTGCAGTTAGCCCGACGTATAACGGGCGCAGAGGTAGCGGTTAGTGATAACCCTCGTGCCGACGTCATCGACGCGCTCTCGGGCCCACTGGATTTGATCGACTAACGACTCGTTTTGCAATAACGAACGTCCTGCCACCTAATAGCGAGACCGCGTGATGACTCACTTCGTAGATCAGCTGAACGCCTTTGTGTGGGGACCGGTGATGCTCGTGCTGATTTTCGGCACGGGTATTTACCTCACCGTGGGGCTCCGCTTCATGACCCTGCGCCGTATTCCGGCCGCCTTCCGACTGCTCTTTTCCGGGGGTGAAGAAGGCAAAGGTGAAATATCCCCATTCGCCGCGCTGATGACGTCTTTGTCCGCCACCATCGGTACGGGAAACATCGCGGGTGTTGCAACGGCGATTGCTACCGGGGGGCCGGGAGCGTTGTTCTGGATGTGGCTGGCGGCACTGTTTGGTATTGCGACCAAGTATGGCGAGGCATTGTTGGCGGTTCACTTTCGAGAGCGCGATGATGAAGGCCATTATCGTGGCGGCCCAATGTACTACATCCGCAAGGGGCTTGGGCCACGCTGGCATTGGCTGGCTTTTCTGTTTGCACTGTTTGGATCGCTGGCCGGCTTTGGCATTGCCAACACGGTGCAGGCGAACTCGGTGGCAGACGTTGTGTCCGCCGAGTTCGGCTTGGCCCCGGGTATTACCGGTAGTGTGCTGGCCATTTTGGTTGGCGCGGTCATTCTCGGTGGTATACAACGCATAGCCCGTGTTACCAGCGTGTTGGTGCCCATAATGGCTGTAGCCTATTTGCTGTCGGGGCTGCTCGTCATCGCACTGAACATCACAGAAGTCCCTGCAGCGGTAGTGACTATTCTCGATAGCGCCTTTAACGGCACCGCGGCGACGGGCGGTTTTGCGGGGACGACAATGATGCTCGCCTTACGCATGGGGATAGCACGGGGTATCTTCTCGAACGAGGCGGGTCTCGGCAGTGCGCCGATAGCCCACGCTGCGGCGCGCACAGATGACCCAGTGCGCCAGGGCACGGTAGCGATGCTGGGCACATTTATCGACACCCTGGTGGTGTGCACGATTACAGGGCTGACGATTGTGATGATGGGCGTTTGGGAAACCGGCGTGACAGGAGCAGACCTCACACGCCAGTCTTTTGCTTTGGGTATCACCGGCGGCGAATGGGTGGTGACTCTGGGTTTGTGCTTGTTCGCACTGACCACCATGATTGGCTGGAGCTATTACGGGGAGCGTTGCATTGTCTATTTGGTCGGTGACCGCGCGGTGATGCCTTTCCGTCTCGCCTGGGTGCTCGCAATACCCTGCGGCGCCGTCCTGGAATTGGATCTTGTTTGGAAGATCGCCGATACGCTGAACGCCTGTATGGCCTTCCCAAATCTAACCGCGCTCCTGCTGTTGTCGCCGGTGATATTCCGTTTGAGCAAAGACGCGCAACAGCGGGGCTTTAAGGCAAAGCACGCAGTGAATGGTCGCTAATGACCGAGAGCGTCTTTCGTCGCCTTCAAAAGACCCCGGGGCTATTAAGAAACGTCTTTTACTAGTTGCGCTAATTCTATGAAACAGTTCATGTTTCTGCGTCCGCAGATGGGAATACAGTACGCATTTTGTTAGCCTTGTCCCACGATTGTTTGTTGAGACAGGCACATGGAAATAGCAGCTCTGGTCTTTAGCCTCCTGGTAGGGTTTTTTCATTTTTCGGGTAATGCCGATGCATCCCTCGATAATGACGGTCAGCAAATGCTGGCGGAGTCGCCGGAACAACCGGCAGCGTTTGAGGCACCGGCTGCGGTGGCGGTGAAGGCGGACCGATCTGCCGGGTCCCACGCTGCCGCCAAGCGAAAGCGCTCCAAGCCTGATGCCCCTGCTGACAAATCAGAACAGGCGCTGGCGTCAACTGGCAACAACATGGAATTAATGCAACGCGTCGCTGACCTCAGCGCTGCACAACCCAATGCGGCGGCCAAAACGGTGAGCCAAGCGTTAGACGTTTTGCGAACCCGCGAGACGACGCTGGGTGACGTGGCGACGCTAGCGGCGGCTGCGACAAAGGCAGCACCGGGTCACGCGCCTGCGATAGCCGGCGCTATGGCTCGTCAGCTTGCTGATGGTCGCGAGACGGCGCTCGCTGCGGCGGTCGCAACTATTGTTTCACTGGTGCCAGAGCAGGCTCGAGACATTGGCCTGGTGGTAGGCGCGGTGGTAGGCGATCAGCCTGAGACGCTGGCGATGGTCGCACAAACGGTTGCCATAGCGGCTGGCGAAGAAACCTTTAGCAGTCTCGCTGAGAGTTCTGGTGTGGCAGTTGCTACGCTGATGAAAGAGGGTACACGTATCGGTGTGCGCGTTCCCTTTGACGTACCTGGATTCGCCGCGGAACAGGCGCCGGCGCCCTCTATGGTGGCCGATGGTTCTCCGTAAAACCGCTAAGGGCTTTTTATAAACCCGCTAAGGGCTTTTCATAAACCCGCTAAGGGCTTTTTATAAACCCGCTAAGGGCTTTTTATAAACCCGCTAAGGGCTTTTTATAAACCCGCTAAGGGCTTTTTATAAACCCGCTAAAGGCTTTCATAAACCCGCTAAAGGCTTCTCATAGAACTGCGAATGGCTTCTGACACATCTTCTGCTAAGACATTGCCGTTGCGGCGCGCGGCGACTGTGGTTTTACTCCGTGACGGCGCGGAAGGGCCGGAAGTTTTGCTGCTCAGGCGCAATAAGGCGCTGTTGTTCGCAGGCGGCTTATGGGTATTCCCAGGCGGTGCTATCGACCCTGAAGATGAGGCAGCAGCTGACGGCGACCGGGATGCCGCCGCGCGTTTGGCGGCCGCTCGCGAAGCGCGAGAAGAGGCCGGAGTTCGCGTTGATCCCGATCTATTGGTTCAGCTGAGTCACTGGACGACGCCCGTGGCAGAGCCAAAGCGGTTTGCTACTGCAATCTATCTGGGCCTTGCGCCTTCGCAAGAGGTCACCATAGACGGCAGTGAGATTCACGACCACTGCTGGCTGTCGATTGCCGAGGCTGTTGCAAAACACGAGGCAGGCGAGCTGCCTATGTATCCCCCAACGATCATGAGCCTGCGCGCACTGCAGGGGTATCTCAGTGCGGAAGACGCGATATTTGGCGTTGCGGCGCGGGATCCTTACAGCGTGCTACCAGTGTTTGCGGTGGGGTCAGACAGCGTGCAGGTGCTGTTCGAAGGTGACTCCGGATATGTGGATGCAGATGCAGCGGCGCCGGGCTGTAATCACCGCGCCGTTCTCGAAAACGGCTGTTGGCATTATCAATGCGATGACGTTCCGGCAGGTCAGCCAAGGCTAGATACTTAATCCTGACCCTTTGGGTGGCGGCCCTTTAGATCCTGGCGCGGCACATCATAACCCTCTAGCGCTGTTGCCGATAACGCCTCCATCAGGGGCTGCAGCAAACCCTCATAACGACGCCACTTTCCACAGGAACTTGAGTAGATCGGTTCACGCACCTGCGCAACGCTTGCCGTTCGCACGGGCCGTCCCAGTTGGTTGAATGCCACTACCGCGTCGTCCCAGGGCAGGTCGAGAAACGATAACAGCCTTTCACTCTCCAATAACTGGTCGGCAACCAGCGACTCGTAATCTACGGTCAGAATAGGTATCGGCAGTACGTCGCGCCAATGAGCCATAATGCGCGCGTAATCGTTGAGCTGTGCGGCGATATGTTTCAGGTCGAAAGCAAAACCCATTCCGCCCTGACGGGCTTTGAAATTCTGCTGGAAGTTGGAGAGTCCTACGTCGCGCGGATCCCGCCGCAGATGCACGATTCTCGCGTTCGGCAGTACGCTCGCTATTAACCCGAGGTTTACAAAGTTGTGGGGCAGTTTATCTACGACTACTGAATGTTCTGTATCGTGCAAGTTCAGGGCGTGCAAAAGATGCCTGGCGGCCTCTTCACGTAGTGCAGGGGATAGTGCGGGAACGCACTCGGGGTAAGGTGTTTCGCTGTGCAGCACTTTAGGTATCAGTCGGGTCAGCTGCGGCACAACGTCCAATTCTCCAGCGCCGAAGATCTGGGGGTGGGCTGACAGTATCTGCTCAACGAGTGTTGTGCCTGAGCGCGGCATACCAACGATGAATACTACTCGCCGGTCAGTTGAGCGAGTAGGGCCCATTGCCTTGAAATAGTTGCGGTTAAAGACGTTCATAGTGCGATCAATCAGCTGAGAAAACGCCTCTGGCCGGTAACCCAGCTGCGGCGCTGACAGGGTGTTCGCTGACTGGAGGTAGGTCGCGGCGGAATCATAATCCTGGGCGCGGTCAAAAGATTCGGCCAGTGCAAAGGCCATGGCGATGCGTGCAGCCGGGGGCAGTAGGGGGTTGTCCGCAACACTGCGCATTCGTTCCAGAACGCGAGGATCTTCCGGCCAGCGTCTGGCCCTGCTCAGCTGTGCAAGCGCCATGGGGTTGAGCGCGCTAGCGTTCCGGAACAGGGCGGCTGCTTCGTCCAGTTGCCCTGTCCACAAAAGCGCTTGGCCTAGCTGGCACTGCAGACCAGCTTGTCCAGGGTAGGTGTTGATCAGGCCGCGCAGTAAGTCCTCTGCGCCAGCGTAGTCTGCGCGCTCAACCAGTATCTGGCTGCGCAGAAGTTGGGTTTGTAAAATCTCGCCTTGATCGGCTTCGAACTCAGCCAGACGCTGTTGTGCGGTATCCAGCTCGCCGCAGTCGATTAGCGCTTGCACGGCCTTAACCGCGAGCTGCCCTGCATATACGCCGAACAATGCCTGTGCTTCATCGTAGGCATGCAGGGCGCGACGAGACATGCCGCGCTCGGCCCAGGCGTCAGCTACGGCCTCACGGAGCTGCAGCTGCGTCCCGCGATGTGATGCAAAGCGTTCCGCATCGCTGTCCTTCCAGCGTCTGAGCTCCTGTGCGGGAACAAGGCCATCAAGTAGACAATGCATCGCCTCTGTGAAACGGTTCTGCCGCTGCAGGGCGCGGGCCAGCGCAAAGCGCGTTTCCGGGTTGTCGGGGTCCCTTGTAAGGCTTGTTTGCAGTTCTTCGACAAGCTCTTCACCGCGTTCCAGTATGGGCATCAGCGCGCGCTTGCCGTTGATCGCCTGAGGCAGCGTTGGCGCCAGGCGCAAAGCGGCTTCATAGGCTTCCTGGGCATCATCCCAGCGTTGCATTCGGGTCAGCACGCTTGCGCGATTAACCTGCCACTGGGCTCTCTGAGGGTCACGATCCAGGGCCTCACGGTATAAGGCCGCAGCATCCTCAAGTTGGTTTTGTGCCAGCCGAACAGCCGCTAGTCGGCTGATGTCTACAGCGCAGGCCTGATCAGCCTGCGACAGTGTGACTAGCGATGTGGCGGCTTCTTCAAGGCGGCCTAGCAATAGCGCTGCGAGGGCGAGGTCAGATAAAAAATCATGGTGATGGGGTACGTGAGCATTGTCCCGCTCCAGTGCGCTTCGCAAAAGAGGTCTGCCACGGGCCGTATCGCCCGACATCGCCAGTGATAGCCCATAGAGTAAAGTGTGTTCGCCGCTAAGTGGTTGCGGCAGCGCTTCGACAGCCTGAATAACTTCCGCATAGGCCAGCTCTCGATGCCAGCTGCGAAGTTTGTGGATGTCAGGTGTTTCTGAGCTTGTGTCGGTCAAGGGGCACGAGTACGGTCGGCGAAGCGTTCCGCACCGGGTCTTCTAATGCTTTGGTTGGCCCTACGATACGCACTTCGACGTCGTGCTTGCAACAGGCTGGCAGCGGGCGCAGAGGCGCTACTGGTAGAAACGACGCCCGTGCTATAGCTCGATGAGAAATCGAGTTGATTGAGGCTTTGAACAACTTCAATCACGGGAATGTTGGTGTCCAGCACAGGCCACGCGCCGCAGGATTCACCGGGGTCGCAGATAAAGAAATCGTTGTCCGAGTCGCTACCGGCAATGATTTCATATCGACCCATCGGCACGTTTTCGAAGCGGTATTGGTAGCGTCCCTGGCTAGCTACCACCGCGTCCTCCTGAAAGACCTCGCCACTATCGCTTTCAACAAGCAGCACATAGTGGGGCCCTGCGTTGCCCTCGGTGAAGGTCGATGGGTCAGGTTGCTCCACTACAAGTTGCACGACAGTCTCTTCGTTAGCGTTGGAAACGGTTTGGCTGGAGATGGTAATGGAGGCAGTGAATGTGTCGATAGTGAGCCCACTGCGATCAACCCAGACTGCATAGCTCCCCAGGCCTTCGGTATCGGTTTCAACGGCCGTGACGGTGACCCACGGTTCGCTTGCGGTAATGTTGGTAATGCTGAGTTCACCGGGCCCATCATTACCCAGGGTCAGCAGCAGTTGATTTGCGAAGGCACCAAAATTGAGGATCGACGCACTAACGGTGAGTTCGGCTGACAATGCCAGTTCCTCACCGTTTAGCAGGCTGATCGCGGCGCCGACCGCACGCCGGGCGTTGATCAACCCCCAGCCAAAATTGTTATCGCGTCCGGGCCTGCCCAGGTCTTCTGTAATCCTGGACTGCTCTAACAGGACTTCCAGTGCGTCGGTGGTGAGTGCGGGGTAAACGGATTTCATCAGGGCGACAACTCCGGCCACGTGCGGGGAAGCCATTGAGGTGCCCTGCAGATAGCGGTACACATCAGTCGGGCTGCCGTCACTGTCATCAGCACCGGTGCTTAGAATCGCGTCAGGTTGATTGTCATTGTTCGCGTCATTGGTTCGGGTATCGCCGCCTGGCGCTGCCACATCGACGGCGCTGCCGAAGTTTGAGTAAAGCGCCCGCTCACGATTGATATCGGTTGCGCTGACCGAGATAACATTGTCGTAAGAGGCAGGGTAGGCGAACTCAGCGCTGCTGTCGTTGCCCGCCGCCGCGACCACGATAATGCCCAGCGCCGCCACCTGGTTGTAGAGGTCCTGGGAGAAACTGTCAAAGCCGCCACCGGCCAGGCTCAGATTGATCACGTCCGCCGGCTGCGCGGCGGGCGGCACATCGTCCAGCGGATCGTCTATGCCAGCGGCAAAGCGAACCGCCCGTAGCACGTCAAAGGTGGTGCCGCCGCCGGGTCCCAGCACACGTAGCGGCATAATGCGCGCGTCCCATGCGACGCCGGCTACACCCTGGCGGTTATTGGTGGCTGCAGCCACCGTGCCGGCCACGTGGGTGCCGTGGAAGCTGCTACTACTGTCAGGATCTTCGCTGTCACCAGGGTCTTCCGGGTTGTTGTCGTCCTCAAAGAAATCCCAGCCCGCAACCAGTTTGCCAACGAGATCCGGATGGTTACGCCGAATGCCGGTGTCGATAACCGCGACAACGGTACCAGCGCCTGTACTCAGGTCCCAGGCATCGGGCAGGGCGATCTGCTCGTAGTGCCATGATTGGTTTGGGTAAAACGTGTCATTCGGTATCGCGGTAGGATAGACGCGGTAATTCAGGCCCGCGCGCTCCACCTCTGGACGTCTATCGAGCCGTTTTAGCTCCAGCAGCGTGCGCAGCTTCCTTGCCGTCATGGCGTCGCTGCGGCGTGCTTGCATCTGCAACAGGTTGGCTGCGCGCAAACCGCCGCGCACGCGCATGCCGGTAAGCTGCTCGCGGCGGGCGCGCGTGCTGACACGGCGGACGTTTTTGAATCGGGCTAGCAGTTGCTCGGGTACAAAATCATCACTGAGGCGGCGAATCTCGGTGTTAACCGGCAAGCTATCGATACCTAAGGTCAGCAGGTAGTTTGATGCACCGGCCGATGATCCGTCGAACATTCGCACCTCTACAAAGTAATCTCCGTCGGCAGGGATGCTGAGTTGTTCAAACTCCGTGGTACTGATTGAGGCGTCAATAAGGCGCTGCTCGCCGTCGTACAGATACAGGTCCAGGTCGTTCTCTGTTGCGAGTTCGGCAATCACCAGAGTGAGCCGATCTCCTGCGTGCAGTGACGCGCGATAAAAATCGCTGCTGTCGCCAGTTAACTGCGTTGCGCCGGGGGCGCCGCTGCCCGGTAGATTTACATGACCGCCGACCACAACAGGTGACACCAGGGGTTGTGCCGAAGCGAAACTATTGTTTGCGCTCAGCGGTGCAAACTCATTGTTTACGTCACCGTCTGCGCGCGCAGTTGGCGGCACGGTGATCGTGCCGCTCAGGCTGAAAAGCTCGGCGCCACCCTGGCTGGCATCGCGCCCGAGTACGGCAAGACTAAGCTCACGCAGATCAGTAATGGTTGCCCCAGCTCGAATAGCATCTGACAGCCGGTTTACCCGCTCAATATCGCGCAGGTACCGATTGGCGTTGAAGTGACGATGCCAGGCAAGCACGTCCAGATAGTCAACGCTACCGGATGCGTCAACGTCGGCAACCAGCGCGCGCGCGAGCTCATCGAGCTCAGCCAGCAGTTGTGCTTCGCTGAGTTGGTCCAGGCGGGGCTCCAGAAATCGGTATACGGCTTCGGTGAGCGGGCTGACCTTGCCTTTGCGCAGTTGTGCGCCCGTCATAATGGCGTGCCACTGTCCTGCTATCTGGGGTGCCTGAGCATCCAGTACATTATCCGAGTTGGCATCCTGATCATTGCCACCCTGGGCCGTAACAAGATAGAGCTGACTGTCGTTGTAGCGTGCCGCGTCGAGTTGCACATTGCCTAGAAACACAAAGCGGGCCAGGTCATCGCGGCTGTCCCACCGGGTAGCCCCGTCAAGGGTCCGGATACTGGGTAAGGAGGGGGTCCCGGTCAGCTCAATGATGCTGGATGGCTGCCGCAAGGGGGTCACCGTCACGCTAGCCTCAGTCACTGCGCCGCCAAGCTGCACATGCAGGCAGCTCGTTAAAAGCAAATAGAGCGATAGCAGGACGGCTCGCCCTGACAGGGTATGCACTGTCTGTCGCCTGTTATCCGCCATGATACAGAAATACCCGTTTTTCAATTACGCTGGAAGTGCTAGTCAAGATTTTGTGACGTGTCTGCGTATCTTCATAGCGAAAAAAACGCGTGTCCCTAGCTACAGTTGACCGCAAGCATCTCCCAGAGTTCGAATGGTAGCGTTTTGCCGCTGTTTAGCCCACGCATGTCGGCATCTGTGGCAACAAACGCACCCGGTATTCAGATGAATAGACACGTTAGTAAAACGTCGTAAAATTAAGGCTTGAGTCATTAGGAGCCTCGAAAATGTCCACCCGTTCATCCAATTACCCGGTGTGGGATATCCCGACGCGGTTATTTCACTGGCTGCTGGTGCTGGGGCTTTTCCTGGGCTGGCTGAGCCATGAACAAGACTGGATTGATGTGCACCGTTGGACAGGGTATGGCCTGCTTGTGCTGGTGCTGTTTCGAATGATTTGGGGCTTTATCGGTAGCGTACACGCGCGTTTTAGTGATTTTGTGCGTCCGCCCTGGCAAATTATCCGCTACTGGCGCGGCGAGCCTGCTGGCACTCCCGGCCACAATCCCGCCGGTGCTTGGTCCGTTCTGGTTTTGCTGCTATTGGTGCTGGCGCAGGCCACCACCGGACTTTTTAACAGTGATGGCCTGTTTTTTGATGGGCCGCTTCACCACCTTGTGCCTGGCGCCGTTGCGGACAAGTTAGGGGCTCTGCATGAGACTATATTTTGGTGGATTGTAGGGTTTGCGGGCTTACATATTGCCGCCATAGCGTGGTACCAATTTGGGCGCGGTGAGCGCCTGGTGCAACGAATGGTCGTTGGCGGTGATGACGGACGCCGGGCACCGGTATCAAACATTCGTGCGGTGGTGGTATTGGCAACCTGTGCAGCGGCATTGGCACTGGGTCTTTATCTCGTGCCAGAGCCGACCCTGCCCTGGTAGAGCAGATTTCTGAATTCGCGGTAACAGGTTTATAGAGGGTTAATTTAGAGAGTTAATAAGAGGTAGAGGATTAGTCAGGAGTTAGTGGTAGGGGCCGAAGGTTCGGCCCCTGCTGCTGGATTTACAGGTATTCCTTCGCCTTGTACTCGTCATGGCAGGCCTTACAGGTGCCGCCAGTCGCTTTGAACTGCTCCATAATCGCTTTCTTATCATTTCCTTTTGCTACGGTTGCCAACTTGGCTGACTCTTCGCGTAGCGCGTCTAGCTTGGCTAAAAAATCCTCTTTATTGTCCCAGATTTCCGGGCGCGCTTTGGTTTTGCCGGGATCATTTCGATCGGGGAAGGCGCGATTGATATCCAGACTGGCGGTCTTTGCCAGATCGCTGGCGTGGCTTTGGAAGGTCTCATCATCCCAGGGGATCTCACCCTTGATCATGGATAACATGGGTCCAAAGTTGCCGCCCAGGATGGTGAATACGGTCTTGCGGTAGCTCACGTTAAACGTTTCCGGGTCCAGATCAGACATGGCCACCGGGGCTGCGCCAAGGCAGCTTGCAAACACTGCTGTAGCAGTAAGAGTCTTTATCAGCCTCATAAACTTCTCCTATAAAGTGATGTTTCGTGCGCCTGCCTGCGCATACCAGTTGTGCTCGCTGCAGAAGCCGGGCCGAACTATTAAACCTGCTGACATAAACGGTGCCTGTGTCTCTGCAAGTGTCGGAGTCCGGGTATCGGTACAGTACCATAGCGATTGGGATTAATGATGCAACATGGAATAACGACGTGACAGCAGTTTGGGATCATAGTGTAGACGTTTTGGTGGTCGGTTCGGGCAACGGTGGCTTGACTGCGGCGGTATGCAGTCATGAGATGGGTGCGGGCGACGTGCTGGTCATCGAGAAGTCGGATATGTACGGGGGTACCAGCGCCATCTCGGGTGGCGGGGTGTGGATACCGAGCAATCGCTACGCCAGGGCGGCCGGCGCCGAAGACTCTTTCGACAAGGCGAAAACCTATCTGCTGAATACCACGCCGGCAGGGCAGGTCCCCGAACATATGGTGGACGCCTACCTGGAAAACGGCCCCAAGATGGTCGATTTCCTGCACGAACATACGCAGGTTCGATACGTCACGCTGGAACACTACCCGGACTATTACTCAGATCAGGATGGTTCGATGCCAGGGCATCGCAGCATGGAGCCCGAGCCACTGAGCGCCGATCAGCTGGGCGAGCACTTTCGTACCTTGCGTCGCAGCCACCAGATGATGCATCTGGGCGGGCGCATTGGTTTCACACAGGTCGAGGCCGCGCTGCTTATGGCACAGCTGCCCGGGTGGTGGAAGCTCGCCGCCAAGCTGGTGTGGGATTATGTAACAGACATCCCGTGGCGCGTTAAGGGTGATAAGTACGCCCGCAGGCTCACCTGCGGCTGCGCAGGGGTGGGGCGCTTGCGCCTGTCCATGCTCGAGCGGGATATCCCCCTGTGGCTGAACACGCCTATGCAGTCCTTGGTTACCGATGACGATGGCAAAGTTATCGGCGTAGAGATCAAGCGCGATGGCAAAATACAGCGCGTCGAGGCGCGCAAGGGCGTTGTGCTGGCGGCGGGCGGATTTGAGCACAACCAGGAGATGCGTGAGCAGTATCTTCCCAAGCCTACCAATCACTGGTGGAGCGCGGGAAGCTACGACAATACCGGCGATGCGATTCAGGAAGGCCTGAAGCTTGGTGCCAAGATGCACATGCTGCAGGGTGCCTGGTGGTGCAATACGATTTCAGTCCCCGGTGAGCCCATCCCGCGGTTGAGCATTATGGAAAAGTCCTATCCGGGCTCTATCGTCGTCAATCAGGCTGGCGAGCGCTTCAGTAATGAGTCGCAAAACTACATGGCCTACCAGCTTGAGACCTTTGAAAAGCACAACGACGACTATCCCTGTGTGCCTAGCTGGCAGATTTTTGATGCGGACTTCCGCGCGTCCTATTTCGTGGGGCCACTTTACAACAGCAAATTCAGGCCAGACTGGGCGTTGCCCAAAAGCTGGGAGGATGCGGGGTTCATCGCCAAGGCTGATACCGTTCGTGAGCTGGCATCCAAAATCGACGTCGACCCTGATGGCCTGGAGAAGACCGTCGGCAAGATGAACGAGTATGCCAGCACAGGCAAGGACCTGGACTTGAAGCGCGGTGACGCCCTGTATGACCGCTATTACGGTGACCCCCGCGTCGAGCCCAATC
The DNA here is from genome assembly GCA_043585095.1 of Cellvibrionales bacterium. Taxonomy (GTDB): domain Bacteria; phylum Pseudomonadota; class Gammaproteobacteria; order Pseudomonadales; family Halieaceae; genus JANQIO01. The sequence continues at coordinate 1,869,850 of CP121321.1, read as the reverse complement.
CCTGTCTCGGTCCTATAGCCAAGGCGCCGTATTATGCGATGCGCGTCGATCCTGGCGACTTTGGTACTCAGGGTGGAATGGTTGTGACTACCGACGCGCAAGTTACCCGCGAAGATGGCAGCGTCATCGAGGGCCTGTATGCGATCGGTAACTGCAGCGCACCGGTGCTGCCAACCTATCCCGGTCCCGGCGCGACGCTAGGTCCGGCGATGACGTTCGGCTTTCAGGCCGCGAAACATATCACCGGCTACGCCGCATAGTGCCCTACAGGTAGCAGTTCTACCGCCTTTGCAGGTCAGCTGCGCAGCGTGCCCGGTCTTTCGGTGTCTTGCTGCGCGGCGAACATTCTCCCCAGGTAAAGACCGGTGACGCCCCAAACCGCCGCCACAACTGCGCCCACGATGGCTACGGCGGCCAGGCTCAACCCCAGCCCCTGAGTCAGTAGCGTAAAGGCCCAGGCATTTAGCGTGTCGCCGCCACGGTATACGACGATATCGATAACCGGCTTGGTCTTGAAGCGGGTTTCGCGATCTACCGCTGTAAACAGCATTTCTCGGCCAGGGCGCGTGACCGCATAGTTACCTGCTCGGCGCAGAACTTGAAGGCCCACGACCCATGCCAGCATTGGCGCTGCAGCTACGGTCAACATGCCCGCGCTGATTAAGAAGGGAATGCTCGCCAGCGTTACTCCCAGCCCGAAACGTGACGCGACACGGCCAGTGACGAATACGGCAGTCAAAATAGTGAGTGTATTGACAGCCAGATCCATGGCCGCCCAAATCTGTGTACGTTCAGCTCGGCTGTAGTCAGCCAGCAAGTTCTTTAGCTCAAAGTAAATAAAGGAGCTCAGGGAGGTGTAGAGCAGGATGAATAAGCCGATGGCCAGCAGATAAGGGCTGCGCACAAAATCGGCAAAGCCTGATAGCGGATTGCCGCCCAATGCCTGATCATCTTGCCTGTCCGGCGCCGTTGCGGTGCTTGTGCCGGTGCTGATGTCATTGCGTTGCAGATAGGCGATAACCGGTAGAGTCAACATGAGCAGGGCGGCCGCCACTAAAATCAGATTATCGGTGCCAATACGCCCTACAAATAGCGCCGGTAATGCAGGCCCGGCCAGGGCGCCGGTGCTGGCGCCCGCGCCAATAAACCCAAACAGGCGCAGGGACTGGCTGCGCGTGAACAAGTCGGCCATGAAGCTCCAGAACACGGAGACGTGGAAGAGGCTGAATACACTGATCCATACGTAAAAAGCTTTATCGATAAGCACGCGATCATCGACTGCCTGGGTGCTTACATAGAAAGCTAAAAAAGACAGCGCAAAGAAGCTGTAAACCGAGGCAACCAGATGGCGGAACCGCACCGTAGAGATCGCGCCCCCGTAGATCGAGACGATCACCGCGGAGATAAAGAAGTTTAATGTCCACAGCCAGCTGACTTCGGCATCGGTCCAGTCGGATGCCATAGCATCCCTGACCGGCCGCAGAATGTAGTACGCCGCCATCAATATAAAAACGAATGCGAAGGCGCTAAGTGTGGCACGGGTCTCGCCGGGCTCGAGTTTGACGGCTTTTCTTAGTAGATCAGAGAGCATGGAATACCTGATACGCAATGACTGCAGCGCGCTAAGTCTGCCTTGTATTCCCGCAACCTCACAAGTGAATGTTAGGGCGCTCCAGCCCGACGTGCTGGACAGATTTTTGAGCAGCTTCTGAATAGATGTCAGCAAAGCCATCAGCCTTGCTACAATGCCGCACTGGGCCATCTGCTGATAAAAACCGACTACAAAACCGGACGCATTTGTGAATAGACCTTTCTCCCGCGCCACAATCGTGAAAAACACGGCGCTGACTTTGGCGGTATTTATCGTTATTGCCATGACGCTGCGCGTTGTCGTTGCTGGTGAGCTCGCGGTGGCAGCCACGGGCATCGCGGCAATGTGTGCGGCGGGGTTGTTTGGCGTTACCGTTCGTGTCCAAGACGACGCCAGCGCGGATATTGGTGGTTTTGCAGTGCTGGGGATCGCGTTTTTTGTCTATGCCAGCCTCAGTTGGATGTCTGACGGCCTGGGCGGTTCGGTAGTTTATGCGGGCGTCATGCTTCCGCTGATTGCAGGACTGATGCTCGGCAAGCGCGTAGCCCGCAATGTGACCATTTTAACTGGTGCTTTTTTGTTGTTGGTGTTGTCACAGCATCTAACAGGTGGACTGGTGCCGGACCCGGACTTTCCTCAGGAGACGCGTTTCTCCATGCGCGTGGCGGTGCTTCTGTTGATGCTGGTGTCGATGAACTGGCTACTTGCTTACTACGACCTGATGGCCCGCTCGCAAGCTGCGCATCCGGAGGGTGAAGATGCCTTACACGATCCGTTGACGGGGCTTTTGCAGCCAGGGGCTTTCCAGCAGGCGCTGACGGAAGGTATTGCCAAAGCGGCAGCGGAGGGTGCGCACTGCAGTCTCGCTTTGGTTGCAGTAGACAACTTCCAGCGGTTACAGACAGATTTTGGCACGCAGGCATCCGAGCGTTGCTTGCTCGGGGTCGCCGATGCGCTGCGCTATTGTCTGCGTCGTGGCAATGATGATCTGGGACGATTTGACGAGAATCTGCTGTGTATCCTGATGATCGATGGCGGCAATGGCATGGGGCATTTAGTTGAGCGATTTAGAAAGGTCATGGAGACGCTTGATATTGCCATTACAGAAACCGACATGCAGCGTGTGACGGTGAGCGTAGGGTTCTGTACTGCGGCCGCTACCTCAGCGCTTGCCCCAAATAACATGATCGATTCAGCACGCGATGCATTGCAGCGTGCGCGAGAGGACGGCGGAAACCGCTGCCTGAGCAACACCCTTTGAAGCTTGCCGCGCTTATGCTGGCAGCCACGGTGCTGTTCGATGGGGTCTCCCTGTCGGGCTGGCAGGTTGAAGGTAAAGACCTGTGGCGAGTGCAGGAGGCCATGATCATTGCAGAGGGTGATGGGGATAGCTATCTGATCAGTCAATCCCGCTTTGGCGATTTCAGTCTGTCTCTGGAGTTTCTTGCTGACGCTGGGGTGAATTCCGGCGTATTCATCCGCTGTCAGGTCAAGACCCGTATACACCCGACCTCATGCTATGAACTCAACATTTGGGATCAACACCCTCGCCAGGATGCGCGCACGGGCGCAATCGTCTTTAAAGCGATGCCACCGTTAGCGCAGGTGGATACCATTGGCCGTTGGAGTCGACTCGAGGTCACCGCGCGTGGCTCTGGTATTGAATTGAGAATTAATGGTGTCGTGACCGCAAGGCTCAGTGATGCGGACACGGCGCCGGGCTGGATTGCGCTTCAGCATTTTGAGAAGGGCAAAGTTGCCTTTAGAAACATCGTGCTTACACCTTTGGAGGATTAATGCGCGCAGTAATAGCGATCGTGTTGGCCGCAGCGCTGGCCGCGGTGGGTTGGGTTTGGCTAGGCGATGCAGCCGAGGATGCCGGGACGCGCCCGGCCAGCACCCCGGCGCCCGTGTCGGAATGGAAGCTGGCGCTGACGCCGTTTCAGAGCCGCGTGGAGGCGCTGGGAACGCTGACCGCACGGGAGTCCATCACGCTAACCGCGAGTGTCGCTGAAACCATAGCAAAGCTGCATTTTGAAGACGGTCAGCGTGTAAAGGCCGGCGATCTTCTGGTAACGCTGCAACAGGACGAGGAGCAAGCCGCGCTGCAGGAGCAGATGGAATTTCTGGATGAGCAAAAGCGCGAAGTGGCACGACTGGAAAACCTGGCTCGACAGAATCAGGTTGCGCAAACTGAACTGGACCAACGCCGAACGCAGGCTGCGATAGCACGAAGTCGAATTGCCCGTGAAAAAGCGCAAATAGATGACCGCACAATCCGTGCGCCATTTGACGGCGTGTTGGGCCTGCGTACGGTGAGCCCCGGCGCGTTGGTGGAGCCTGGCCAGACCATCACCACCCTGGATGATATCTCCCGGATGAGGATGGATTTTACGGTGCCAGGACGGTTCCTGCGATTTTTGAAGGTGGGCCAGGAAATCGAAGCAACGACCGCGGCGTATATCGACGCTTTTAGCGGTAAGGTTGTCGCCGTGGATAGTCGAGTCGATCCGGTAAATCGATCTATAGCGGCGCGCGCAGTATTCGAGAATAGCGACGGCCGATTAAAGCCCGGCATGCTGATGCAGGTGACTCTACTCGGCGAAGAGCGTCCAGCGCTGCTGGTGCCTGAAGAAAGCCTGATCTCTCGCGCGACGGATCATTATGTCTGGGTGATTGACGGCGATAGTGCGACGCGGACTTTTATTGAGATTGGTGATCGCAGGCCGGGCTGGGTCGAGGTCACCGACGGTCTGGAAGAGGGCGACCGCATCGTGCGTGACGGCGTTGCCAGGCTGCGTGGCAATACCGCCAGCATTCGTATTGTTGAAAGCTGAGCATAGCTGAGGAGAAGGTCTATGTGGATTTCGGATACCTCGGTTAAGCGACCCGTGTTTGCTACGGTGTTTTGTGCGCTATTAGTGGCCTTCGGTGTCATTTCTTTCGATCGTTTGCCCTTGAGAGAGTACCCCGATATCGAACCCGCCGTGGTCGGCGTTTCGACTCTGTACCCAGGGGCGTCTGCCGCAGTGGTCGAGAACAAGATCACCGAGGTAATTGAGGACCGAATCGCCGGCATCGAAGGTATCAAGAGCGTGTCGTCCACCTCTCAGGATGGCCGCTCCAATATTCGCATTGAGTTTCGTTTAGGCCGAGATATCGACAACGCGGCGAACGACGTTCGCGACCGCGTATCCAGGGTGCTGGATTCACTGCCTGAAGAAGCTGATCCGCCTGAGGTCGAGAAGGCGGGGGACGATGACACAGTCGTCTATTGGGTGCATCTGGTCGAACCCACCATGACCGCTTTGGAGCTGACAGATTTTGTGCGTCGATATCTGGAGGATCGCTTCTCTGCATTAGATGGCGTGGCGAGAGTGCGCGTATCCGGTGAGCAGGTCTATTCAATGCGCATCTGGCTTGACCGCAACGCCCTGGTTGCTCGTGGCATGACGGTGGCAGATGTGGAGGAAGCCGTGCGGCGCGAGAATATCGAGCTGCCTGCTGGGACCTTGCAAAGCGTCGAGCGGGATTTTGTGATACGCGTGGAGCGCGCCTATCAAACCGCAGACGATTTTCGACAGCTGGTGCTGCGCCGTGGTGAAGACGGCCATTTGGTTCGACTGGGCGATATAGCGCGTGTCGAACTGGGAAGCGCAGAGCGACGCAGCCTGTTCCGTGGCAACGGCGAGTCCATGGTCGGCATGGGTATCGTCAAGCAAAGCACGGCCAACGCGCTAACGGTGTCCCGGGCCGTGAATGCCGAAGTCGATAGAATCAATGCGACCTTGCCCGATGGCATGCGCATTATCAAAAGCTACGATAAGTCCCTGTTTGTTGAGGCTGCCGTTAAAGAGGTTTATCGCACGCTCGCCATTGCAGCGATTCTGGTTGTGCTGGTCATCTTCCTGTTTCTGGGCGACCCCCGCAGCGTGTTAGTTCCCGCCGCAACGGTACCTATTTCGCTGATCTCGAGTTTCACCCTGCTGTGGGCGTTCGGTTACAGCCTTAACCTGCTGACTTTGCTTGCTTTGGTCCTGTCCATCGGTTTAGTGGTGGACGACTGTATTGTGGTATTGGAGAACATTCACCGGCGCCTGGCTAAGGGTGAGACGCCGCTGGTGGCGGCTTATCGCGGTAGTCGTCAGGTCGGTTTTGCGGTCATTGCCACCACCGCCGTGCTGATTGCCGTATTCGTGCCGATTACTTTCTTGCAGGGCAATCTGGGTCGACTGTTCAGTGAGTTCGCAGTGGCTATGGCGGTAGCGGTGACATTTTCTACCATCGTGGCGCTGACCCTCGCGCCGGTTATCTGCTCGCGCTTGCTCACCAATGCCAGCACCCATAATCGCCTTGCTGACTTTGTCGATGGGCTCACCGGTGCATTGGAACAGGCCTATCGCAGGGCGCTGACGTCAGTGCTGCGCGCGCCATTGTTAACCGTGCTTGTACTGATTACCAGCATCATCGCCACGGGGTGGCTGTTCCAGAAAGTGCCCAAGGAGTACGCGCCCAGCGAAGATCGCGGCATTTTGTTTATGATCATTCAGGCGCCAGAGGGCTCTTCGTTTGACTACACCGTGCGCCAGCTTTTGAAGATCGAAGAGCGACTTTTGCCGTTAGTCGATGCAGGTGATATCAAGCGCTCTTTGATACGCGCCCCGACCTGGGGTGCGGGCGAGGCATTTAATGGCGCAATTTCCATTCTGGTGCTGGAGCCCTGGGATAGCGGACGCCGCAGCACCGCTGCGATTCTGGCCGACGTCAGGTCGCGGGTCGCGGATATACCCGGCGCGCGCATTTTCGCCAGAGCCCAGCGCGCCCTGGGCACTGGCTCGAACCCGCCGGTGCAGTTCGTCATTGGCGGCAATACCTACGAAGACCTGGCAGACTGGCAGCAGCAGCTCATGTTGGCGGTGCAGGACAATCCGATGTTTGTGGGTGCCGACTCGGACTTCAAGCCGACCAAGCCGCAGCTGCGCGTGCGCATTGACCGTGACCGAGCTGGCGATCTTGGTGTAAGTCTGCTTGATATCTCTCGCACGCTGGAGACGCTGATGGGAAGCCGCCAGGTGACCACCTTCGTAATGGGCGGTAAGGAATACGATGTGATTCTGGAAGGTGAGCGCGAGAACCAGCGGTCGCTAACCGACATGCGCAATATTTATGTGCGATCTGCTTCCAGTACCGAACTGATCCCTTTGTCTAATCTGGTGACTCTAGTAGAGCAGGCCGATGCGGGTAATCTCAACCGCTACAATCGGGTGCGAGCTATTACGCTGTCATCGAACCTCGCCGATGGCAGTAGTCTTGGCGAAGCGTTGGATTGGCTGGAAACCTGGGTACGCGACAACCTGCCGAAGGAGGCCAGCGTAGACTTTAAAGGCGAGTCACTGGAATACAAAGAAGCAGGACGGTCGGTGCTGTTTATCTTTGCGCTGGCGCTGCTGGTTGTCTTTCTGGTGATGGCAGCGCAGTTCGAGTCCTACGTGCACCCCTTTGTGATTTTGATGACAGTGCCATTGGCGCTGGTGGGGGGGCTGGGCGGGCTGCTGCTGTTTGGGCAAACGCTCAATATTTTCAGCCAGGTGGGTCTGATCATGTTGGTCGGGCTCGCCACCAAAAACGGCATTCTCATTGTCGAGTTCATTAACCAGCTGCGCGACTCGGGAAAGTCCTTCGACGAGTCCATTATCAATGGTGCCGCGTTTCGCCTGCGGCCCATTTTGATGACCGGCTTCACCACAATCTTTGGCGCCGTGCCGCTAGTGGTCAGCATGGGTCCGGGCTTTGAATCGCGAATGGTGATTGGCATTGTGGTGATGTGTGGCGTGGCGGTCTCCAGCGTGATTACGCTGTTCGCCGTGCCGGTCGCATATAAACTGCTGGCCAAAAACACGACAGCGCCGGGTACGGTGGCGAAAGAGCTGGAGCAGGAACTGGCAGGTAGCTAGGCAAGGTATTGCGTAGCGGATTTGTCAGCCTTTATTCCAGCTCCGGTTTTTCTTTCTGTCGCGATGGTTTACGCAGGCGTCGCTTGAGTTTCCCGCCAGCCTCAGCGCCGTGGGTGGTGCTAAAAAAGGCGCGCATGGCACTGGCTTCCCACATGGCGTCGCGGTATCCCAGCGCGATCACTTCGTCGACAAAAGGCTGCGCAAACAGCAAATAGCTTGCGGCTGCGGCACCGCCGCCGCTGGTGGTCGCGCCGGTGCTGCGCAGAAACAGTCGCAGGCTGCTCGGCAGGTAGCGAACTTTGCGGCCGGCAATTTTATCCAGCTCTTCAGAGGGCCAGATCACCAGATTGGACACGTGCCGCAGGGGTATGCCTTCTGCGGCTCGGCGTTCGGGTGGAATCATCGCGACCAGCCTGTTGATACGCTCTAGGTGCTCAATATCGCCCTCGAGGCTGTCGACAAAAGCACTGTTGAGCATTTGTCCAATGACCTGAGCGATGGATGGCGAGTGACGCGTGCGCGGCGCCTCAATGCCTTTCCGAGCACGGTTACCACTGACACCGATAATGAAGACTCTGTCTGCGCCCAGGTGGAGGGCGGGACTGATAGGCGACAGCTGTCGCAACGCGCCGTCACCAAAATATTCGTGCTCAATTTTGGTTGTCGGGAAAAGAGTCGGGATGGCAGAAGACGCCATCAGATGGTCCGCGTTCAGCAGAGCGGGGCGCCCAATCCTGCGGTAGCGGCGCCAGCCCCTGAGGTCGGTCTTGCCCTGGAAAAACGCCACAGAGCGTCCGCTGCCGTAGCCCATAGCGGTAATGCTGATGGCATCGAGATCACCGCGGGCGATAGCCCGATCGAGTTTCTCAAAATGCACATTCTTTTCGATCAACTCCCGCAGCGGCGAGTTGTCGAGCAGGGCAATAGGGCGGTCCAGGCCAACGCCTTGATTGAACAGGGAGCCGGCGACTCGACCGGCTCCGCGCAGTACTTCCCACCAGCCATAGCGGTAAACCGAGCCCGGATCCAAAGAGCGCCAGATCGACTCGAGCTCGGCAACCGCGTCACGGAAGCTACCTTCGTAGGCCGCCAGGGTGACCGCGTTGATCGCGCCTGCACTGGTGCCGCAGATAATCGGAAACGGGTTACCCGCGCCATCGGGCAGAATCTCTGCCAGCGCTTTCAGAACCCCTACCTGGTAGGCCGCCCGGGCGCCGCCGCCCGAGAGCACCAGAGCGGGTTTGGCGTTACTGGGCTGTGTAACCACCATCTATTACCAACTCCGCCCCGGTCATATAGCGCGATTCATCTGAAGCTAAAAACAGACAGCCATTGGCGATATCCAACGGCAACCCCATCTCAGCCAGCGGGATCTTGGCCAAAAAGGTGGCCGTGAGCTCCTCGATCTGGTCTGGATCAACTTGAGCCAGCCCCTGTTCAACCATCGGCGTTAAAATAAAGCCTGGGTGCACCGAGTTGACGCGAATATTGTAGCCCTGCTCGGCGCAGTGTAGTGCGGCGGACTTGGTGAAAATGCGCACGCCGCCTTTGCTGGCGTTGTATGCGGCGGCTTTGGGTTCACCGATCAGGCCTTCGATGGAGCTGATGTTGATGATAGAACCCCCGTTGCCGGCTTTCATAGCGCGCACGGCGGCCCGTGTGCCCATGAACACGGACTCCATGTTGACTGCCTGAGTGCGACGCCAGTCAGCCAGCGTCGCGTCCTCAACGCTGCCGGTTAGCGCAACGCCTGCGTTATTGACGGCGACGTCCAACGCGCCGACCGACATAATGTGGTCTATCAGCGCGTCCCAGCCCGCCTCGTCAGTGACGTCCTGATAAAGCGGGGTAGCCTGCTCACCGATTTCGGCGGCAACGCGCTGCACTGAACTCTCATTGATGTCCGTTACGAACACGGCGGCGCCTTCTTCCGCAAACCGCTTGGCGGTCGCTTCGCCCAGGCCGCTGCCGGCACCCGTTACCAACGCGGTTTTATCTGCCAGACGCTTCCCCATTTCGTTCCCCTTTGTCTTATATCTGTGAGTTTGGATTTATGTTCTTCTTTGCCCCTGCAGTAGCCACCGCGGCCAGGCCCTATCGCCTGATTCCCAGGCATCGTCCGACCTGCTCCGGGACCCCGCAGCTACGGCCCCGCTCCAGCTCCGCCTGGAAGCGTTCCATCTGCTGTTTGCTAAACGTTGTGCTGCGACGCGTTTGCATATCGATGTACATGCCGAGGTTTTCATTGACCGCGGCCAGATAGCCTTCCTCAGCATGATACAGCGAGTGAAAGAAATGCAGCCTCTTGTGATCATAATCGATTAGTTGCGTGGTGAATCGTAGCGGAGCACCTTCCATGACTTCCCCGATGAAGTCGATATTGGCAGCAAGGCTGAAAGTCGATCTATGGCAGGCCTGTTTGTGTGCAATGCCGATGCCCAGATGATCATAGAACCCATCGGTGGCGATTTGATCAAACGCCACCAGATAGAAGCCCATATTCATATGCCCGTTGTAGTCGATCCACTCGGGCAATACGGTTGCGTTCACTGTGAACAACAGGTCTGAAGGCATGCTTTGCGTTACTGGCCTCTGGCGAGTTGAGTTGCCAAGCTTACTGCAAGACGCGGTCTATGTGCGCGCTTGATACGCGCAAGCCCTCTATGGTCTGGTGGTGTATTCTATTCGATTGGACCAACACCAAAGGGATAGCGGCGTAACATGCTCACTTATTTTCGACCGCGGCGAAGCCGTTTTGCGGCACTGTGTTTGATCATCTCTTGCTCAGCATGGCTAAGCGCTTGTGATCGCGGTGCAGACGCTTACAGCAGGGCAGGGCTGCCCGCGGGCGACCCTGTTGCGGGACAAGCGGCGTTTGTGGCACTGCGCTGCAACGATTGCCACAGCACGTCTGTGGTGCGTTTACGGGACGCAGAGCAGACCGATATCCACGTGCCGCTTGGACAGGCGCCTCATGACATTACCAATGAGCGGTCACTGTTGATGGCTATTATTTCTCCGTCTCACCGGATCTCCGTACCCATTAAGCCGCCGCAGTCAGGCGGCTCGCCGATGCCGCCCTACGCAGACGTGATGTTGGTGCAGGAGCTGATCGATATTATGGCGATGCTGCGGCCTGAATTCGGTTTGGCACCGCTGGCGCTAGCAGAGGATTCCCCGTAACCTCCCGCTGGCATGGCGATAGCCCAGGCTTGAACAATGAACCGCTGCCTGTTCGGCTTGCGTATCACTGTTCAGTATAAAAATGTCGGCTACAAAGACTGTCCAATATAACAACGGGCACGGTGAAACCGATCAACGCCAGAGCCTGCTGCAACTTCCAGATTTTTGAGGATCACCATGAGCACTGATTCCCCCCGTCCTTTGGACGGTATCCGCGTTATTGAACTGGGCCAGCTATTGGCCGGCCCTTTCACCGGATCGATTCTTGGCTATTTTGGGGCTGAGGTGATCAAGATTGAGCCCCCCAAGACCGGCGATCCGATACGGGGCTGGCGGGTCCTGGATGATAAAGGCACCTCGCTTTGGTGGCGCAGCATCGGTCGCAACAAGAAGAGCGTTACGCTGGATCTGAAAACAGAGCGCGGTCGCGAACTGGTTCGAGAGCTCATGAAGACCGCGGATGTGGTGGTAGAAAACTTTCGACCCGGTGTGATGGAGGAATGGGGTTTGGGTCCGGATGATCTCAAGCCCTTCAATCCTGGTCTGATCTTTGCGCGCATATCGGGTTATGGCCAAACAGGCCCCTATAGCTCTAAACCCGGTTACGCATCCGTAACGGAAGGCGTATCGGGCTTTCGCGCGCTAAATGGCTTCCCCGGCCAGCCTCCGGTGCGTCCCAATCTGTCCGTGGGCGACACGATCTCGGCTATCCACGCGGCGCTGGGTGTTTGTCTCGCCCTGTTACAGCGCAACCGTGATCCCGAGGCGGGCCAGGTTGTCGATATTGCCCTGTACGAATCCATGTTTAATCTTATGGAGTCGGTAGTACCTGAGTATTCCGGCGCCGGTGTCGTCAGAGAACCTTCTGGAACCACTATTACCGGAATTGTGCCGACCAATACCTATACCTGCTCTGACGGCAAGTATGTAGTGATTGGTGGTAACGGTGACTCCATCTTCAAGCGACTGATGATCGCAGCGGGGCATCCTGAGATGGCCGAAAACCCGGCTATGGCCAACAACGCCGGGCGGGTGCAGCACGAATCGGAGATCGATGCCGCGCTGACGGAATGGTGTGCGCGTCTGCCGGCGGGCGATGTGGTCTCCATTCTTGAGGCTGAACGCGTCCCAGTAGGGCTCATATACAACGTTGAAGATCAGATGCAGGATCCACATTTTCATGCCAGAGGCATGTTCGAGGATGTCGATATTGATGGTAAGCCGCTGACCATTCCTGCGATTACGCCGATTCTCTCCGAGACCCCGGGGCGCACGGATTGGCCCGGCGCTGAGGTTGGCAGCCATAATCAGGAAGTCTTGCAGGGGATTCTATCTTTGTCCGACGAAGAAATGGCCGCCCTGTCAGAGGGTGGAATTTCTTAGCTCAAACCTCGCGTTTCAGAATGCAACGTGGTTCCTGCCCTCAGACTTGGCGCGGTACATCGCTTCATCTGCGCGCTGAATCCATACCGCAGGGCCCTGGTCCGAGCCGGGCACGCCACTGGCTATTCCCACGCTTACGGTGAGCCTGCCAGCCTCGCTGGCAGCGTGGGCTATATCCAGCGATTCGATGCTAGCGCGCATGCGCTCCGCTATTGCCTTCGCTCCTTCCAGGTCGGTGTTAGGGAGCAAAGCGACAATCTCCTCTCCGCCGTAGCGCGCTACCAGGTCAGTCGGCCGACTAACCGCGTTGCGAAGCGCTTTGGCAATGTCTTTCAGGGTTTCGTCACCCTGCACGTGTCCATAGTGGTCGTTGTACTGTTTGAATCGGTCCACGTCGATCAGTACCAGTGACAAAGCCTGACCGCCACGGGTGTGGTCTGACCAGGTATCCGCCAGCCTTTCATCAAAGTGGCGCCGATTGGGTAGGCCAGTTAGTCCGTCAATACGGGCGAGTTGCTCCAGCTTTGAGTTGGCCTGCTCCAGCTCAGCGGTGCGCTCGGCCACACGCTGCTCTAGCGACTGCGCTTATAGGTCCGCCCGCTCATGTGCTGCCGACAATTGAGTTGTTTGCCGCTCCAGCGCCTGCATCGCCGTCGTAGAGCGTCTGGCTAGCACCATGGCCTGCGTAAACAACACGCCGATGAACCCAATGGGTAACAGATAGGCGCTGCCCGCCAATGCTTCCAGGCCCTTGGCGGTGGGAACGACTGTGGTAAACACGCTGTGCAGCATGAACAGCGCAACCGCAGTAATGCTGAAGGCGTAGAGGATAGAGCCATCGCGGCGCCGGATTAGCGCCAGGGTCACGACATACAAGCTCGATAAAACGGTGACGACCACCAGAACATGAAAGAAAGCCAGGCCGGCGGTGAAGACCGCCATAGGTGTCACCAACACAAGCAGGGCGTACAGGATTAGCGGTGCTTCCAATACCATAAGCAGACGTCGATTGAAGTCCTCCGGGAATATCACCGCAACAAACAGCAAGCCTAGAGATACCAGCGTGATGATCGACAGGTATTCAATGCGCAGCTCAAGATCAAAGGGAATGTCGGGAAACATCTGTAACAGATAGATTTCCTCCGTGCACAGAGTGCGAACCCCCAGGCTCAAACACAGCCCCGCAAACACCAGAGGTGATACGTCATGCCTCCGTTGGGACCAAATCATGACGTGGTACATGCCCAGCAACAGCGATGCGCTCGTCAGAAACAGGGACACCTGAAGGTCGTTATTAAACTGTGACCTAAGCGCATCGAAGCGGCCGAGCTGCAGTTCATCCCAGAGTCCGCCACGGGCATGGTGGTAGTTGGATACCTGCAGTAACAGTTGCACCTCGGCGCAGCCGTCAGGGAGCGGCGCAACCTGAGGACGATAGGCGGGCTCAGATGACGCTGCATCGCTACCGACGATGCCGGCCGATGCAATGGTTTTGCCATTGGCCAACAACTTAAAGGCGCTGGAAATAGTGGGAATATCGATGCCCAATTTAGGGCAGTTTGGCGGCAATAACAGGCGAAGGGCGTAGGTGCCGCTGCCTTTGCCCTGACTCATATCGTCTCGCGACAGCGCGTTCCAGATATCCGGGACCGTCACCCGCTGGGGCGAGCCATCGACAGGCACTTGGCTTAGCAGCTTGCCATTATAGAAATGCCACTCGCCATTCAATGCTATAGGTTCTGAAGTCTCAAACTGCCAGCTCCGAAGATCGAGAACGCCGTCGTCGGGAGCGGCTGAGGCATCGCCTAGCGCGAAGCAAAGCCCGCCCAGAAACACTGCGAGGCGGGCGAGCCAGCGGCGTCGCGCGGGTGGCATGATGTCAGGCTATGAAGGCGGGCTAGTGCGCAGCCTTGCCCAGCATTGTGCGCGCCACCAGGTCCTTCATAATTTCGCTAGAGCCGCCGTAAATCCGCTGGATTCGTGCATCCGTGTAAAAGCGGGAAATAGGGTATTCGACGGTATAGCCGTAACCGCCAAACATTTGCAGACAGTCATCGACGACTTTGCATTGCATCTCACAGCTCGCGAGCTTTAGCACGGCAGCGTCATCCGCTCCCATTTCGCCTGCGGTGTATTTATCTGCGCATTTTTCATAGAAGGCGCGGTTGATGACAATCTCGGTTTTGACATCCGCCAGCTTGAAGCGCGTATTTTGGAATTCGCCAATAGATTTGCCGAAGGCCTTGCGCTCTTTGACATATTCAACGGTAAGGTCAAGCGCACCCTCGGCGCTGGCAATGGCCTGCGCGGCGATGCCGAGTCGCTCGCGGGGCAGTTCCGTCATCATGATGACGAAACCTTTGTTTTCTTCACCTAGCAGCGCGTTCGCGGGCAGGCGCATGTCTGAGAAAAACAGCTCTGCCGTATCCGAAGTGTGCTGTCCGATCTTTTCGATCTTTTTGCCCCGAGAGAAGCCTGGCAGGGTGGTGTCTACTAGAAATAGAGACGTGCCTTTCGCGCCTTTGCCGGGATCTGTAATGGCCGCCACGATGACAAGCTCTGCATGGATACCGTTGGTGATAAAGATTTTCGAGCCATTGAGTACCCACTCGTCACCGTCCCGAACAGCATTCGTGCGGATGCCCTGTACGTCGGAACCGGCGCCGGGTTCTGTCATCGCGAGGGCGCCAAAGACATCGCCGCTAACCATGCGAGGAAGCCACTGCTGCTTTTGCTCTTCAGTGCCAAAATTGTTTATGTAGGGGGCGACGATGTTGGAGTGAATGCCGTAGCCCGAAGCAATGCCGCCAAAGCCCATTCGTGACAGTTCTTCAATCATCGCCAGGGTGACATGCGCGGTCGTGCCAGCGCCGCCGTAGACTTCGGGTAGATCGGGGCAAAGTAAGCCTGCGGCGCCTAGTGTGCGCCACAAATCCCGGGGCACGATATGGTCTTCTTCCCACTGCTCAAAATGCGGGGCAATTTCCGTCTCAAACGCTCTTCGCGCCATATCGCGGAACAGGGTCATTTCTTCAGAGTGCATGGCGTCGCCGGACATCGTTTCACCTCAGGTCGTGTGTTAACAGGGCACACATTGTGCTCGAAAGTGCCGCGGCAGACAACGCGGAATGCGTCGCCGTCGCCGTCGTTCCGAGACGCGGTTCGGAGGAGGATTTCGCCAGCGATATCAGGTATTGCTCCCGGCGTGGCTTCTGGTATGTTGACACCCCTGCGAAATACTATCCCCGCTTCAGGAGGCTTTAAGCAATGCGCGAATACACACAGTTCTACATCAATGGTGAATGGGTTGATCCCAGTAACCCGAACAGCTTTGATGTTATCAACCCCGCGAATGAAGAAGTCTGCGCCCATATTGCCATTGGCAACGAGCAAGACGTCAATAAGGCAGTTGCTGCGGCAAAAACCGCTTTTGAGACCTACGGCTGGTCATCTCGTGAAGAGCGAATTGCGATCATGGAGCGCGTCATCGAGGCCTATCAGGCCCGTTATGCTGAAATAGCTGAGGCAATTTCCATGGAGATGGGTGCGCCAACCAAGTTGGCCACGGACGCACAGGCAGCTTCGGGATTGGGTCACTTCATGCAGGCTCTCGAGGTTTTGAAGACCTTCAAGTTTGAGGAAGACATGGGGGAGCACCGGGTTGTAAAAGAGCCTATTGGTGTCTGCGGCATGATTACTCCGTGGAATTGGCCGCTTAACCAGATCGCCTGTAAGGTCGCTCCCGCACTGGCAGTAGGCTGTACGATGATCTTGAAGCCCAGTGAAGTCGCTCCGCTGTCGGGTTATCTTTTCTCTCAGGTTATGCATGAGGCGGGTGTCCCCGCGGGCGTTTACAACATGGTGAACGGCGACGGCCCAGGCGTGGGCACTGCGCTATCCAAGCACCCGGACGTCGACATGATGTCCTTCACCGGCTCCACTCGTGCCGGCACCCTTGTTGCACAGAACGCGGCACCAACAGTCAAGCGCGTCACCCAGGAACTGGGCGGCAAAAGCCCGAACATCATCCTGCCGGACGCGGATCTGGAAGCGGCGGTGACCCGGGGTGTCTTGCACATGTACAACAATACCGGGCAAAGCTGTAATGCGCCGAGCCGGATGCTGGTGCCCAGGGATATGTTGGCCGACGCGGAAGCCATTGCGGCTCGTGTCAGCGAATCCGTCGTACTCGGCGACCCAGCTGCAGAGGGCACCACGATGGGTCCCGTCGTGTCGGAAGTGCAGTACAACAAGATCCAGGGCCTGCTTGAAAAAGGCGTGGCAGAGGGCGCTAAAGTAGTGTGCGGCGGGCCGGGTCGACCTGAAGGTCTGGATAAGGGCTATTTCATCAAGCCCACAGTATTCAGTAACGTCACCAATGACATGACTGTGGCGAGAGAAGAGATTTTTGGCCCCGTTCTGGTCATGATCCCCTACGACACGGAAGAAGAAGCGATTCGGGTCGCCAACGACACCGAATATGGCTTGGCAGGTTATGTGCAAAGTGGCGATATCGATCACGCCCGCAAGGTTGCAGCGAAGATTCGTGCTGGAAACGTACAGATCAATGGCGCGAGTCCAGGGCAGGACGTGCCCTTCGGTGGCTTCAAGATGAGCGGCAACGGGCGCGAGTGGGGCGAGCACGGCTTCACCGATTACCTCGAGATTAAAGCCGTCGGTGGGTACAACGCCGCCTGACCGTGGCGGAATATGTTCTCGCTATAGACCAGGGCACGACGGGGACGACCGTCGCCCTGGTTGACCACCGCGGCAGGCTACTGGATGCGGTTAGTAGCGAATTTCCCCAGATTTACCCTAAACCCGGTTGGGTAGAGCACTGCCCCGAGGATATCTGGGCATCCGTCCTCAAAGGCATTCGGGGCCTGTTACGCCGTAAACACTGTAAACCGACTGACATTGTCGCGATTGGTATCACTAATCAACGCGAGACCGCATTGCTGTGGGATCGCAGTAATGGAAAAGCCTTGCACAATGCCATCGTTTGGCAATGTCGCCGCACTACACCTGAGTGTGAGGCCTTGAAGCGAGACGGCCACGAGCCTTTGGTTCAGCGCAGGACGGGCCTGGTACTTGACCCCTATTTTTCCGCCAGCAAATGGCGCTGGTTATTGGACAAGGCGCCGCGGACAGCAGCAAAACTTAAAGCCGGCACGGTCTGTGCAGGCACAGTTGATAGTTATCTTGTCTGGAAGCTTAGCGCAGGCCAGGATCATGTTACGGATGTATCCAACGCCTCTCGCACGTCGCTGATGAACATACGCCGCGGCAGCTGGGATCCTGATCTCGCGAAGCTTTTTGGGGTGCCCACCAGTATATTGCCGCGCATTGTGCCCAGCAGCGGCGTTATGTCACATACCCGTTCAGTGCCGGGTTTGCCCGACGGCATTCCTATAGCTGGTGTCGCTGGTGATCAGCAGTCTGCACTGTTTGGACAAGCTTGTTTTAATATCGGCGACGCCAAGTGCACGTTCGGAACGGGGTCCTTTATCCTCATGAACACTGGAGCAAAGCCGGTAACGTCACGTGCCGGACTGCTCACGACTGTGGCCTGGCAGCTGCAAGACGAAAGCCGACTGACTTACGCGCTGGAAGGGGGCGCGTTCGTCTGCGGTGCCGCAGTCCAATGGCTTCGAGATGAGATGAAGCTCATCCGTCGCGCCTCCGATATAGAAACACTCGCCGCGTCAGTCTCTGACCACAACGGCGTTGAGTTTGTTCCGGCATTGACCGGCCTCGGTGCGCCATGGTGGGAGCCGGATGCGCGTGGCACGATTACGGGCCTGACCCGTGGAACTGGCAGGGGTCATATTGCGCGCGCAACCCTGGACGCGATGGCCCTGCAGAACGCGGATATCTTGACCGCGATGGAAAAAGACCTGGGCCGGCGCATGAAGCCACTGCGCGTTGACGGCGGCGCTGCTAGCAACGACCTGCTAATGCAAATACAGGCAGACCTGCTGGGGCGTAAAATAATACGCCCTGAGCTTATCGAAACAACCGTCGCTGGGGCCAGTTATCTGGCCGGTTTAGGGGTGGGGTTATGGCGCACCCGGAAGGATATTCGCGATCTCTGGCAAGCGGAGCGGGAGTTTGCCGTGGCAATGCGCCCCGCTGCCCGAAGGGCGCGTATCGCTAGCTGGCATGGGGCTGTTCGTAAAACACTGACTGCCTAGTGCCATGATTCCAAAGCCGATGCTTCTGAAGCGGTATTGCCCGATGAGCAGGTGAGTAAATTGCGGTTGTACAGAGCGCGTTGTGGCGGGCACTTTGGAAAATGGCGCAGCTTGATGAGTTGAGCAACAGGCAAAAAAAAGCCCGGCAAGCGAACTGGCCGGGCGAAACGCTCGCTCAATTTACCCCAGGGGAAGGAGTACTCTGAACTCCCAGCTGACTGCCAACATGCCGATCAGCAAGGATGCCCATAAAAAACGCTTGTAACGAACCGGAAGGGGACCTGTCTCGCTAGTCCCGGCGTCCGATAACGCTGCCGGGTTGAAATAGGCAAACAGAAAAAATAGCGTGCCGCAAAAATGTGCGAGGGCGATGGCAACATGCCCTTGCCAGGCGAGGCTGACGCCGACGGCCATAGCCAGCGCCGCGAGCAAAGCCATACAGAGGCGAAGATAGGCAATAGTCAATTCTGTGCAGTGCATAGTGCTTATCTTGATTCGCGGCTGATGTTGTAGCTAATACTAGCCAAACGGGTGTTGAGGTCATCTGCCGGGTTCCCGGACTGCGAACTGGTTCCGTTTCCAGGCGACAGCACGGCGAAAACTGTGAGCCGGTTCTCACTTTTCTACACGTCCTCAGGCCGTCTCGACCCCAGCTGGATCGTTGCATCTGCCATTGCAGCCACAGTGGGTCTGTGGGATATCACCACGCGCGTCATCGGCATCTGTGACAAATTTGCGTTGATCGCGCTTTCCGTGCCGACGTCAAGCTGGCTGGTGGCCTCATCCAGGAACAGTAGGGCGGGTTTTCGGTACAGAGCGCGTGCCAACAGCAGGCGCTGCATTTGTCCACCGCTCAGCGAAGCGCCCATCTCGCCAACGGGCGTGTTGTACTGCATGGGGAGCTGTTCGATGAAGTTGTCGATGCACGCTTGCTGACAGCAAAACCTCATCCACTCCCAGTTTGGGCTGGCGTCAAAGCCGACTATATTGTCCAGCAGGTTGCCGCTGAGTAGCAGGTCATCCTGCGTTACGGCAGCAATCCAGTTGCGATAGTGGGCCAGCGACTTAATGGGCGCGTTATTGACTCTAAGCTCCCCCTCGTCCAAAGCAGCAAGTCCCATAAGCAACTTCAGCAGGCTGGTTTTACCCGCGCCGCTGGGACCGGTGATGGCCACACATTGCCCGGCTTCAACGTTGAAGTTCAGTTCTCGAAACAACCATGGACTCTGTGAATCGTGTCGAAAGGCGATATTGGAGGCGGACAGAGCTACGGCGACAGGCTTTTCAGAACTGGCAGATGACGCACTGCTACCCGCGCTGGGTTCTCTCGGGCTGAGTGCGATGTCAGACAATCGCTCCAGATGCAGTCCCAGCATCATTAACTCCAGGCATTGCTCGAGCAGGCCGTGTATAGCCGTGGTGAAGCGCTGCTTGTAGCTGATAAAAGCAACCAGCATGCCGATGGTCAGTTGGTTGGCTATTACCGCGTCCGCGGCCAAATAAACGACGGTTATGTTTTCTAGACCAAAGAGCAGTGTATTGGCGGCGCCAAAGCCAATGTTAAGG
Organism: Cellvibrionales bacterium; assembly: GCA_043585095.1. Taxonomy (GTDB): domain Bacteria; phylum Pseudomonadota; class Gammaproteobacteria; order Pseudomonadales; family Halieaceae; genus JANQIO01. The sequence goes on along the minus strand of CP121321.1, from coordinate 1,849,979 downwards.
CGGCCAATCCGTATATCGCAGTTGAGCGCGGTGGTGAGTCGGTTGTGCCAGTGGGCATGACGCTCGGATTCGCCCTGCAGCAGTTTTACGGTGGTCATGGCGCGAGCCGATTCCATCAGGCTGCTGTCGCATAGGGCGTGCTTGGCAATACTGTCCTGCGAAAGCTGTCGCAGCGGGCGAAACAGCAGGACTCGCAGGGCCACGTACAGTAGCAGGGCTAGCAAAACGATCGCGGTCAACCTGGCGTCGTATACCAGCATGACCAGCAGCATAATAATCGCCATCACGCCGTCGACCAGGGCGGCGATTAGCCCGTTGGATAAGATCTCTCTCACGGCGTCAATGGATGAGAAGCGGGATAGTACGTCGCCAAGGTGCCGATGCTGGAACCATCGTGCAGGCAGGTGAAGAAGCTGGCTCATCATGTTGGCCGCCAGCTGCAGGTGTAAATGGGTAGAAAGAAATAGCAGTACTGAGCCGCGCAGTGCTTGCGTGCCAACCTCGAGAAGCAGCAGCAATGCAAAGCTTAGTGCCAGCACCGTGAGCAGCTCGCGGTCACCCCGCAATGCGACGTCGTCGATAACGGTTTGCAGGTAAAACGGGGAGACGAGGGCAAATAACTGCAGCAGTAGTGATAAGACGAGTACCACTACCAGCGAACGTTTTAGGCCGACGATGCGCGTCCACAGATCGCTGAGATGCAGTCGCTGCCGGCGGTGAGTCGCTTTAAATTCAGTCGCCGGCGAGAGCTCAAGAGCGACTCCGGTAAAATGATCTGCCAGTTCGTGGTAGCGCAGTCGTACTACGCCCTGGGCTGGGTCATGCACACAGACTCGCCTTCTCCCCGCGTAGCGCATCACAACGAAGTGATTCATGTCCCAGTGAAGAATGCAGGGACATTTGAGTTGCCGCACGGCATTGATATCGGCACGCAGCGGCCGCGCCTGCAGTCCCATGTCAGCTGCGAATTGCGCAATCTGTTTTAGCGTGAGCCCATGGCTAGCGCTACCAAAGCGTCTGCGCAGATCCGCCAGGTCTGCATGCTGTCCGAAATAGCCTGCCACCATCGCCAGGCAGGCAAGCCCGCATTCCGCGTGTTCAGCCTGCCGAATAATCGGCAGCGACAGTGTGCTTGCCCAGCGCAGTGAGGCTTGCTCCTTCACCAGAGTTTGCCTCGCAGGCTGATAAGTGGCTCAACCAGCCACTCCAATACGCTGCGCTGCTCGAGTTGCACGTCGGCGCTAAAGGTCATGCCAGCACGCAGGGCAAACTCTTGCCCATACGCTGTAATCAAAGGTTGCCCAGGTGTGCCGTCGGCCTGGTACACCGGCTCGGTTGATTGCACCGGCAGTACCCGCTGCTCGTGCGGCAGCAATGCGCTGTCGGTAACGGTGGTCAGATGCCCTTGGTGAGATCCAAACTTCTGATACGGGAATGCGTCGTAGCGTATTACCAATGATTGCCCCTGTTTGAGGAAGCCTGCGGCGCGCACAGGCACCAGTAGCCGCAGCACCAATGGTGATGCCGTGGGTAAAAGCGTAAAAAGCGCTGTGGATGGAGTGGCTTGCTGGCCGGGCTTTGCAGCGATGCGGCTGATGGTGCCGTCTACCGGTGCCTCAATGACGTGCGAGCCGTTGGCGCGAAGCTGGGTACGCTTTTGCTCAACTTCACTCAACAGGCGGCGCAGCTCATCGCGCTTGCTCGCGTAATCGCTGGGAAGGCGCAGCCGCTGAGCCCGCAAGCGCTCGCGCTCGGCGGCTTTTTCGGCAACGCTTACGTCCAGCGCACTGATGTGTGCCTGCAAACGCAGTCGTTCATCTTCCTGTCTATCGAGTTCGGTTTGGGTAACATGCCCTGCGCCTGCAAGGGACTGAATACGGTCGCGCTGAGACAGGGCCATTGCGTGGCGTGCAGTCAGTGCTGACCGCTGCCGAGTCAACGCGCCGAGCGTGTTATCGATCTCCTCTAACTGTTTGGATAGTGCTCTGAGGTCTAGCGTCGCCCTGTGGTTCTGACGATCCAGCTCGCGGCTTAGAGCACTATGATCAGCTTCAAGCTGCTGTAGTAGCAGGGTCTCTACGGGTTCACCGTCGCGCAGGATACGCCGTCCAGTAATAATCGCCAGCGTGTCTCCGCGGTGTACCTGCTGCCCCGGTGAAACCAGTAATTCAGTCAGCGTGCCAGTCGCCAGCGGGTAGGCCTGCACCAGTCCGCCACTGGGCTCCAGCCAGCCTCGCAGGGTCTCTTTACGGGAGTAATGTCCCTGGGTTAGCAGGTAGGCGGCTGCGCCTACCCACAGCAGTAGCGCAAATGCTGCTAGCGCGTGGGGCCAGCGTGGAAGCAAAAGTACACTGCCTTCCAGGCGCAGCCTCTGCGCGTCAATAACCTGCCTTCGGAAAAGATCCATGGCGCGTCCCTGCGCTGATGAATCTTTGCACTATAGGTTCAGATGGGGATGCCGTAAGCCAAGCAGTGCGTGATTAAGCGCATTGGATGTAAGGCGTAACACGCCTGACTAGCGTAGCGGGGGTAGCAGGCAGTAATACGAGGCCGGCCTGCCATCGCCTCGGCAGCTACCCACGAATTAGATACCACCCATCAATAGATATTTGATCTCGAGGTAGTCATCGATGCCGTATTTAGAGCCTTCGCGTCCCATGCCGGATTCCTTAACACCGCCGAAGGGTGCCATTTCGTTTGAAATAAGCCCCGAGTTAATGCCAACCATGCCGTAGTCCAGAGCCTCCGCGATACGCCATACGCGACCGATATCTCGCGTGTAGAAGTAAGACGCCAGACCAAACTCGGTATCGTTTGCCATCTCTATCAGCTCATCTTCCGTACTGAAACGAATTATAGGCGCCACCGGTCCGAAGATTTCGTTCCGAAACACCGCCATATGGGACTTCACGCCAGTGAGGACGGTGGGTTGGTAATAGCATTCGCCCAGGTCGTGCTGTGCGCCGCCGAGAGCAACCTGAGCGCCTTCGCCTATCGACGTTTGGACTAGCTCGTTAACGCCTTTGACGGCGTTCGCATCGACCAATGGGCCAACGTTTACATCGGGCTGCATACCGTCACCGACGACCAGTTCGCTTGCCGCCTTCACGAACTTCTCGACAAAGGCGTCGTAGATACCATCTTGAACAAAAAATCGATTTGAACAGACGCAAGTTTGCCCGCCGTTTCGATACTTGGAAACCATGGCACCTTCGACTGCTTCGTCGATATCTGCATCGTCAAACACAATGAACGGGGCATTGCCGCCCAGCTCCATGGACAGCTTCTTCATGGTGGCGGCGCTTTGCTCCATGAGTGTTTTGCCGACCGGCGTCGAGCCGGTAAAAGTTAGCTTCCTGACCACCGGGCTGCTAGTGAGTACATTGCCAATATCCGATGAGCTGCCGCAGACAACGTTAAGTACGCCCGCCGGAACGCCGGCGCGCTCGGCCAGTTCTGCCATGGCCAGCGCCGATAAGGGCGTTGCGGTGGCGGGTTTTACAACGATTGAGCAGCCGGCGGCCAGAGCGGCACCGGCCTTTCTGGCTATCATTGCATTGGGGAAATTCCAGGGCGTGATGGCCGCCACAACACCGACGGGCTGCTTGATGCATACAATGCGCTTGTCTGCGGAGGGACCGGGGATTACGTCACCGTCTATGCGCTTGGCCTCTTCGCCAAACCACTCTACAAACGCCGCACCGTAGGCGATTTCGCCGCGCGATTCAGACAGTATCTTACCTTGCTCGGCGGTCATGATAAGCGCCAGGTCTTCCTGGTTCTCCATGATCAAGTCAAACCATTTGCGGAGTATCTTTGCTCGGGTCTTGGCGGGCTCGGCGCGCCAGGATTTCATGGCCTGCTGCGCCGCGGCTATGGCACGTTCAGTCTCCGTCGCGCCCACTTTCGCGATACTGGCGACGGTGTCGCCTGTGGCCGGGTTGACTACATCGACAGTGGCACCGTCGTCCGCATCAATCCAGCTGCCGTTAATATAAGCCTTGTCTCTAAGCAGTTTGGGGTCATTAAGCGATAACGGCATTGCATTCTCCTGTCAGGTGCGCGATGGGTTAAAGATTAGCATGAGCCTTCGCGGTGGGTCTCGGCTATCAAGTGATTCAGGACAAGCTGAATAAGCCTTATGCGGCGCGCTGCAGGGCGCAGTGCTGGAAGTTGACTAATCGGCTTCAGGCCTTTTGTTTCCTGCAGCAGTCCGAGATTTGATAAGACCATGTTTGCGCAGCAACCCGCGCAGTTGGTCATAGCTCAACTGCAAAGCCTTGGCCGTGCGCCCCTGATGATTCTGGTTCGCATCTAACGCCTTGTTTAGCAGCCTGAGTTCGTAGCGTTCGACACTGCGACGGAAGTCAAAATCACCGGAGGGTAGTGGGGTGCCATGGTTTTCATTAGAGGTCGTTGCGGCGGCACTGGGAGTGGGGTGGTCAAGTGTCGCACCGGGCAGCTTAATCCCGGCAATGGGGCTTGCGTGAGTCCAATCATCGAAGGGCGAGTCGAACGGGTCGATGACGATCTCGCCTATGGGTTCACCAGGCTCAGACCACCTTGCAACCGATCGCTCCACGACATTCTTGAGCTCACGGACATTCCCCGGCCACGCGTGCTGTAAAAGTTGACGGGCAGCTTCATCGGTAAAACCAGGGAATAGCTCCCAGCCTAGTTCTGCACACATTTGAACCGCAAAGTGGTGGGCCAGTTCGGGTAGGTCCGATAGGCGGTGGCGCAGCGGTGGAAGATGCACTACGTCAAAGCTAAGCCTGTCGAGCAGGTCTTCGCGAAAGCGGCCAGAGGCAGCCAGCGCTCGCAGATCAGCATTGGTGGCGGCAATAACCCTGACGTCGACCTGCAAGGTGGTTTGTCCGCCGAGCCGCTCAAACTCCCCGTACTCGATGGCGCGCAGTAATTTTTCCTGCAGGCCTGATGACATTGTGCCTAGCTCGTCGAGAAAGAGCGTGCCCCCGTCCGCCCGCTCGAAGCGGCCGCGGTGGGTGCGGCTGGCACCCGTGAATGCCCCTGGTTCATGACCAAAGAGCTCTGATTCCATCAGTGATTCCGCCACTGCGGCGCAGTTCATCTTGAGGAAAGGTGAGTCCCAACGGGGTGAAAGATAGTGCAGGCGGGCGGCTGCCAGCTCTTTACCTGTGCCTCTTTCGCCGATTACCAGAACGGGGCGACGGATCGGTGCTAACCGAGATATTTGATCCAGAGCCTGATTCAGGCTGATTGCGTTACCGATTATACGATCATTGTCAGTCATTGGCGTATATTACTAAATAAAGCGGTCAAAAAAACCATGTAAATAGTCTTAAAAACCATTATGAGATATTCCATTGGAGGGCAAATTAAGATAAATGCATATAAATCAATAGGATACGAAGTTGGCACGGATTGTGGTAGGTGTTGGTGTGTAAGCAGGCATCAACAAGCAACACAACCCGGAGTTAGGCGAGCATGAGCAACCACGAAGAGAGAGTCCTGATATACACAGCCCTGGCCTTGATCTGCGCCTTTGTGGGCGTGTTTACCAGCCCAGTAGCAGCGTTACTTACTCTGCTGCAAATCGTGGCGTTGGTGGAAGCGTTGTTCTGGTTTGGCATGCCGGATCTCAAGATCTCTCCGCATCGACAGCATCGGCAATTATTTAAGGTCAGGCACTAATCTGCCTGGCAGTGACTAGATTTTTTTAGACGTAAACGGCTTTCAAAAAGGAGTAACACCATGGGCATCTTTTCTCGCATGACCGACATCATCAACTCAAATATCACGGCTATTCTCGATCAGGCCGAAGATCCGCAGAAGATGATTCGCCTGATTATTCAGGAAATGGAAGACACGCTGGTGGAAGTGCGAAGTTCATCTGCCCGCGTGTTGGCAGAACGCAAGGCCGCCGAGCGCCGTCGGCTGCAAATTGCCGACGACGTGGAATCCTGGGAGGCTAAAGCCAGGCTAGCGATCAGCAAAGGACGCGAAGACCTGGCGCGGGCCGCGCTGCAGGAAAAACAACTTATTCAGGAAGAGCTTAAGGCGGTTGAGGCCGAGCTTGCAGCAACCGACGACCACATTGGGCAGCTGAACGAAGAGATTGGCCAGTTACAGCAGAAATTGACCGATGCCCGCGCGAAACAAAAAACTCTTGTGATGCGAAGCCAAACGGTTGAGTCGCGCATTAAGGTGAAGCGGCAGATGCACCGGGAAGCACTGGATGAAGCATTTTCGAAGTTCGATAAGTTTGAGCGCCGAATGGACACCATGGAGAGCCAGTTGGAGTCTATGGACATGGGACGCGAAGGCAGCGATCTCGCCACGGAAATTGACGCGTTAGCAGAGGACCAAAAGATCAACGACGAGCTGTCGCGGCTTAAGCAGGAAATGGGCGAGCCAGCAGGCAGTGATAAGCCAGCCGCCTCTGCATCCGCGCAGTAGGTCAGGGATAGACCTACAGGGGGAATGACACGATGGGATTTTTAGAATTTATGTTTGTGCCAACGGTGCTGTTCATGGTCATCGTTATGCCAATCTGGCTAAGCATGCATTACTCAGCCTTAAAGCGCTCTTCCAGAAGCCTGAAGAACGAAGATCGAGAGACGGTCGATCACATTCTGGAGACTGTAGACAAAATGACTGAGCGCGTGCAGACGCTGGAAACACTGCTGGATTCGAACTATCCAGATTGGCGACAGCAGCAAGAGCGACGTGAGCACTACCAGGGCAAGGACGATAGGAGTCACTGAGATGGGAAGACGATACAAAGGTACACGCGATAGTGATTTGCGCAGCAAGCATCGACACTATAAGCGCCGTAAGCGCAACGGCTGGGGCATGGGATTGTTTCGCAATACCCGAGATGGAAAGATCGCCGGCGTCTGTGCGGGTCTCGCCGATTATTGGGATGTAGACAACTGGGTGGTGAGGCTGCTGGCTATTGCAGCATTTTTATTCACGGGAACCCTGGCCTTTTGGGCATATATTGCAGGCTGGATACTGCTAGCGCCACGCCGCCGCGGTGACGACTACAGCGACTGGCGAGCCAATAGTGATGATGCTGACATCGATATGGATATGGAATACGACGAGCGTCAGCATGACTACCGGCCACGCAAAATGTTTCGGTACGGTGAGAGCGCCAGCGTACGCTTGCAACGCGCCCGCGAGCGGCTGGACGCCGCGCTGCGCAGAGTCGAGGACATGGAGTCCTATGTGACGTCCAGGCAGTTTGAGCTCAACCGCAAAATATCGGAGCTGTAACTGGGCACGGCTCAGGACTGCTTCCACACGTGGCAAACCTTACGCGAGGTGGCTTTCCCCCTGAGTCCCTCGAGTAACCGCCCCCGGTGAGTTTTGCCGGGGGCTTTTTTTGTCCAGACTATTCGTCTACTAGCAGGGCTGATTGCGTATATACACAGCGTCCTGTGTCACTTTGTCTTCTGTGCAATGCTGTCTTGGTGGCTTACAGTACGGGTTCGGCGTTTTCTTCATGCAAAATGCAGCAGCGCGTCACACGATAAAAACAAGAAGATGAAAAGCTTATGAGCCGTTTATCACTGTTGGACCTGGCATTTTTCCTCACTGAGTCGCGGGAAAGTCCCAAGCACGTAGCCGGATTGCAGATTTTTAAAAAACCTGCAAAAGCACCTGCCAACTGGGTGCGCAAACTTTACGAGGAGTTCGCGTCCCACGACACGCCGCAGCCGCCTTTTAACCGAGTCATCGATTTTCGTTCATTGAGCGGTCCGCGCTGGCGCGAGCTTGAGCAATTTGACATCGACGAACACCTGTTCTTTTTCAAACCCCGCAAGGCGCTAAATGAGCGTGCATTGTTTGATTACTGCGCTCGTCTCCATGAGCCGTTGATGGATCGCAGTAAGCCCATGTGGGAGTTCCACATTATCGACAATATTCAGGGCGGTCGCTTTGCGATCTATTCAAAAATGCATCACGCCTACGCAGATGGCGTGACCATGTCACGTTGGAATATAGAGTCACTAAATGCCACCGCTTCGGCGCGCAATCTCAAAGTGATATGGGACCGGGGAGAAGCTCCGCGCGATCAAAGTGAAGCCAAGTCGCGCCGCGCCCTGTTTGGCAGAATCCTCAGAAGCTTCAAGGACTGGCGCCTTATACTGACAGGCACTACCAAGCTGACAACGCAACTCGCATTAGAGCAGGTTGGGCTTACTCGCAATGCGGTCGCCCTGCCATTCAAAGCGGTCGAAGACACACCGCTAACAGGAGCCGTTACCGCAGGCCGGCAGTTTGCCACGGCGCACGTGTCCATGGAGCAAATCACCAAGCTCAAGTCGGTAACTCGCTGCACCCTAAATCACATCGCGCTGACCTGTATAGACGGTGCTTTGCGACGTTATCTGGCGGACAGTGGTGTCGATTTATCCCGGCCGTTAAGCATCCAGATGCCAGTCAACCTGCGCAACGAGCAGGATCAGGTCAGCGGCAATAAAATCGGCATCGTGCTGGTCGATCTGGCGCCCAGTACCAGTGACCCCTACCGCCGCTTGCGCGAGATTGGCTTCACGCTACGCAACGTTCGCAATCAAATTGACGGGGTGCCACCGATAGCGGTGGCCCAATACACCGCCGTACTGGCCGTGCTGATTGAGCTGATACAGTTAGTGAAGCTTGACCGGCTGTTGCCAGCAATCGCGGACACGTTGGTTTCCAACGTGCCTGGGCCCAGTAAGCCCATGTATTTAAAAGGTGCCCGTCTTGAGCAAATGCTACCCATCAGCACATTACCGCCGGGTAACCAGCTCAACATCACTCTGTATAGCTATGGTGGAACGCTGCACTTCGGGCTGGTCGCTACTGACGAACTTGTCGATCTTGACGGTCTGGGGCGCTACATAGAGGAGGCGTTTGTTGAACTGGAGGAGGCGGTATTGGCACCAGCCATGGCGCACGCCAAGACTAAGTGAGGATCAAGGTTGTGTCAGGGGCTGTGTTTCAGGTTTTGCGCATCGAACCACGTGGGTTGCAGTCCTAGCGTTGCTGCCAGGCGCCACTGTCTGCGTCACTATTTTTGTCTGTCTTGCCGGGATACCAGATATCTGACTGTTTAACGCAGTAGGACCATGCGCTCTCAACCGCGGTCGGCGTAACCATGAGCTGGCGGTTGTTGAACATTGCGTGATCGGACATGCATTTGCTGTGATCAGCGTCATCGCGTGCACTACTGAAGTGACTGACAAGGGCGGACGGACTGGCAGTGCTCGCGCATCCTCCGATACACAGAAGCGCTGTGCACAGGGTTGAAGTCGCCAATGCGCGAAAGGCGCCGATGTGATGTTTACAAAGCATGCTGAGATTAAACAACAGTGCGAATGGCCGTCGTTATGGCCTAGTGCCGATAAAACCTGCGAAAAAGTAACAAAGGCGGCTTCCAGCATGATTTGTGTCACAGCTTTCGAGGCGATTGAGCGGGGTCAGTCTGGGTGATAGCGACGCTGTGCGACAGCCGCTACCTGCGGCGATAAGCGGCGATAAGCGGCGCAATCAATACGCCGCAGCGGCACTATTTGAACAGGTTTCTGCCTTGGATCTCTGACGTTACAGCGCGCTCGCCGACGGTCGCTTTAATTGGGCACCGCCTTGCGTCGCGAGTACTCCATCAGTGCCCAAAGCACGTTGCTGCTACTGACCTGGCCGACCAGACGGCCATCCTCAATAACAGGCCGCCGGCGTTGCCGCGTCTTGAGCATGTCCTGAGCGACTTCGACAATACCGTCGCCAGGCGAGCAGCTATTGACGCCGGTTTGCATCACTTCCCTGACCAGCGCGCTTTCTGCATCGCCGTCGTTATAAATGGTGTCCAGAATCGCAGCCAGGCATTCAATCTCAGACAGAATCCCAACTACACATCCCGCGTCATCCGTCACCGTGAGTCCAGTGAGCTTGTACTCAACGATCAGTTCTACGGCTTGATTGATATTGGCGTTCTGATTGATGGTAAGAGGATTCTTACGCATGCAATCCTTGATTGCGGTAGGTCGGTTGGGCATTTGCCTTGATCTCCTATGTCAACGGACAGTCGCGTGCTGCGTTAATGGTAGTTGATACAAGAGTACACCAGTGGAGTCAGTATGCGGGAATCTTCAATAGTAAGGTGGTCTGTTATGGGCGCTTTGTGCGTCCTGGGTCTGGCTGCATGCTCCTCTGCGCCACACGCCATTGTCGATACCAAGGGGATAGACCCGGTTCGCTATCAACAGGATCTGGATGAATGTCAGGCCTATGCTGATCAGGTCAAAATCGAGCAGGGTACGGTGCGCGGTGCGGCAGTCGGCGGTGCAGTGGGTGCTGCCACCGGCGCCATTTTAGGCGAGAGCGTGGGTGAGTTCGGTGGCGTGGGCGCCGTAGCAGGTGGCGCTAAGTCTGCAATTCGGGGTGATCGCGAGAAGTCCCAGGTGCTCAAGCGCTGCCTGCGCGGGCGAGGATACAAAGTGCTCAATTGATGCAAGGCGGTTAAGAGCTATCAGCGAAGGGCTGGCAACGATGGGCTGGCAACAATGGGCGATCAGCGAAACGCTATGCGTATACCCAGTTTGCGTGCCTGCAAGCGTTCCTGCTTCAGTTCCGAGAGCGTAAGCGGATGTTTTTCCAGCCACTCTTCGGGGAAGCGCAACTTAAGACGTTTCCTGCTGGCCTCAATTTTGAATTGTGGTAACGACTCCAGCTGCTCAACATATTTAAACGCACAGGCCAGTCGCAATATTACCGTCAGCCTGAGTAAACGCAGGCACTCGATGTCCCCAAAGCGCTCAAATGCGTCGGCATCGACTTTGCGACGGTGATAGAAAACCAACAGTGCCAGGGCCTCTTGCTCGTTCTGAGAAAATCCGGGCAGGTCGGCGTTGCGCAGCAAATAGGCACCGTGACGATTGTAGTGCTTGTGGGATATCGACATGCCAATCTCATGGCATCGTGCGGCCCAGCGCAATAAATCCCAGCTTTCCTCATTCAGCTCCCATGCGCTGCGCACGCCGAGGAAGAGCGTTCTGGCGCGGCGTTCAACCGTGTCGGCAATATCGCTGTCTGCGCCGTAGCGTTGCTGCAAAGCCTTGACGGTACGCTCCCTGACATCTTCGTGGGACAGTCGGCCGAGCAGGTCGTAGATAACACCCTCACGCAAGGCGCCGCGGCTGGGGCGCATGATTTCGATGCCTAGTTCGTCAAAGATGCCGGCTGTGATTGCGACCCCTGACAGAATCACATTGCGCCGCGTTTCTGAAAGCCCCTCTATGTCGATGTCGTCTATATGCTCAAAGGCAAGTAGAGCGTCTTCCAGTTTCGCCAGGCCGTCGCGGGTAATGCCGCCCTGACTCCACCCAAAGCTCGTCAGAATCCCCTCAATTGCCTGCAAAGTGCCAGAAGAGCCAACGCAGTCCTGCCAGTGGCGGGCGTTGAAGCGATAGCGTATGTGGGACACCTCGAGGCGGGCCGCGGCGTATGCCCGCTGGTAGCGGCGACGCGTGATGCGGCCGCGTTTGAAGAATTGGCGCGTATACGAGACGCAGCCCATCTGCAGACTCTCCAGATGCTGCGGCTCAAATCGCTGACCCACAATAAACTCTGTGCTGCCACCGCCTATGTCCACTACCAGTCGGGAGTTTTCGTCATCAGCAAGCGTGTGGGCGACACCCAGGTACACTAGTCTGGCTTCCTCGCGGCCATAAATGACACTAATAGGGACGCCCAGCAGGGCTTCTGCCGCCCCGGTGAAATCCCGCCGGTTACGCGCCTGCCGCAAGGCATTCGTTCCAACGATGCGGGTGCGGTAGGGCGACAGGCTATCCAGCACCTGCTTAAAGCGTGCCAGGCAGTCCATGCCGCGGCGGATGGCCGCTTTATCCAGCAATCCATCTTTGAGTCCCGCGCCCAATTGCACTTTTTCTGACAGTGTTTCGATAGGGCGCACTTCGTCGTGTTCCACTCTGGCAATGATCAGGTGAAAACTATTGGATCCCAAATCGATGGCGGCGAGGATCGCGCCCTCGGGTACGTCATTTTGGGCAGTGAGATCGACGTGTGTGGTGCTTGAGTAGGCTGACATGGATACGTTCGTTACGTGCTCAGAAATTGAACGATCACGGCAGCGGATATCGCGCCTACCGCTGCTTGATTCAGGACCGCTTTATCAATCTTTGAAAGCTCGGCTAGCGGGTCGCCGCTGGCCTGGGCGCGCCGCAATGGTGGAAACTCGATAATGCCTGCGTAAACCGCGGCTCCGACAGCTGCGCTGACCAGCATATCCCGGCCTGCGTTGTCCCCGGGTATCAGCAGGTATAGGCCGATAACGCTAAGCCAGCTACCAAGCTGTCCGGCAATACTCATGGTGGTGAATTGCGAAAGATTGTTGGCTGAGTAGTCGTAGTCGTAAATAAACAAACCGAGCTTTTCGGGTATTTTATAGCTCGCCCCGCCAACTTTGGCCCCTAGCAAGTGAAACCACTCGTGTATCACCGTTGCAATCGCCACGCCAGCAACGATGGCCAGGGCAATGGAAAGCCAGTTGCCGAGTCCGATATTTGTAACGGTGTACCAGGCGTCCGCAGCAGCCCAGAGAGTAAAGAGTGCGATTGCACCGCCAATTTGCAGTGCACCGTGTTTTAGTAGCATGACTTTGCCATCGCTTGGGCCAATTGTGAGTATACAACGCCGCGGCCAGAGACCCATTGTCGAATGTGATTTCGGGTAGCGTATACTTCGATTATGGACCAGCAAAACAAACCCGACTCGGTTGCTCAAGCCTCGCCTGACAGTAAGGTGAGTGTATTAAGCTGCGTGCAGTGCGAGGGACCGGTGGCGTCTACTGCCGATAAATGCCACGCCTGCGGCGCCCCGGTCACAGGCAAAGAGTTTGCCTATATCCCTCGCCAAAGCAGCGACAGCCCGGATATTCCCGGGATGATGAAGTGGTGGGCGATCTGGAGCGTTGGCATTTTTGTGTTCAGCGGCTTCTCGATGGATGTTGGACCATCGCTGGCGTTTACCGCGGTGACGGCGGTTTATCTGTTGCGGATTGTTCGGGCGTATTATTTATAAGACCGCTTGGGTTCCTTGGGTCTTCGCTATCGAGGGGCAGAGGGACTTCTTCTGCGTTCGATCTTTTTGGTTATTTATAAGACCGCTTGGGTTCCTTGGGTCTTCGCTATCGAGGGGCGGGGCGACGATTTTTGCGTTCGATCTTTTTGGTTGTTTATAAGACCGCTAAGTCGCTTGGGTTTCTGTTACAGGGTGGCGCGGGCTTGTTAGTGGACCGTCACCGGTTTGCGGGACGCGGTTAGGGATTTTCGCTGCAGGCTAGCCTGGAGCCCGCCAGCGGTTGGCCGGCGGGGCAAAAGCGTTTGCGTATTTCTTCCTGTATGGCCGCACAGGGATCATTGCTGGCAAGCGCTCTGTTGAGGACGCTCTCACCCACGACTGACAGCCCCGCGGTAGCGAAGGCGGCCCAACCCCTCAGTAGTAAGCCTGGCGTATTGGGCAGTATTTGTGGGTTCGACAAGGGCCCGCCCACCTCGACGGATCCAGAGAATGCATTGCCGATGGAGATGCCAACGCCATCCCGGCTTTGCGACTTGAACTTCAGGGTGATTAATTCTTTGCTGAGATCGATATCCATCCCACCCAGCAGGTTAGCGGTTCCGGTGCGCGCAGCATATCCGAACGGCGTTCCAAGATGACCTTCCGCTGCCTGCAATACGGTGACCGCACAGCGCAACTCCGGCGGTTTTGTTTTCGCTCCCGGTATCAGTGTGCGCAGGGCTGACGTGGCGACGTCAGCACTTAACAAGGCCATCCCCTCAATGTTGAGTTGACCACGGCCCAGCGCGACATAGCCTGTGCCGTTAAGGTTGGCGGCCAGAGCCGCTTGGCTAACGCCTTCACTGGTAAAGTTGGCATCGACGGTTAGCGGGGAGAGCTTCTCCTCAGGGTCTTTATGCACCCCATCAAGCATTGCACTGAGCTGGGCAGCATACGGAGTGGAGGTGCTGTCAAATGCGGCCTTCACCTTCACGCCCCCGCCATTTAGATTTACCGCCTTCGCCTCAACATCAAATCGACCGTCGGCCAGGGCGCTGTGTAGAGACACATCTTCTGCGATCAATCCGTCGCTTATCAGGTGGTCGACATTCGCGTCGACTTCAATCCGATGCGTTGATAGGGGCTCGACTGAAATCGGCTCTGAGCTGAACAGTCTTGTTGCCGCTGTGCCATCGTCCCTGACACCCACCATCGATCCAACAAAGCCTAGCGCGCCCTTTACGAAGCTTGCTGATTGCACCAGAGCAGACGTCTCGCCCACAGTGTTGTCAGCCGTTTCGTTCAGGTGTTGGACGAGGCTTTCCCAAGGGCGCAGGTCAATGCGCTCGCCCTGCAGGTTCGCTTTGTAGGTGTTGAGTTCTTCTTTTCGTATCGTTATATCACCTTGCAGTCGACTGCCAGCGAGGTCGAATTCATTTATGCGTACCTGACCTGCGTTGGCATTGCGTTCAAAGCTGACAGCAACTCTCTCATCCCCTTGATTGGCCAGGTTGTCGTCGAGACGTATATGGCCCGTCAGGCCGCTGAAAATGTCAGTGAAAGTGGTGCCCTCGCCGGTCAGGGAGACACTCCCGGACATCGGTAAGCGCAGGCTATTCTTTGGCAGCATGGTGGTTTCCGGCAGAAGCTTACGCAGGTAGAGGTTTGCCAGCCCCATCTCGGCATTCATTAAGACGGTCGAGCCTTGTGCCGCGTCGACTTGTCGATCAAGACCTCCGGTGCTCACGATCTTGGCGCCGGCAAGCTGGAAGTCGAGCCTGGTCAACTTGAAGCGACCGGGTGCTGAGGTGAGCGCCAGGGTGAGGTCTTCAGCTGTGTAGGTTCGCCACGTAACCTGCTGTAAATCGAGGCGAAAGTCAGCCGTTGGCAGCTCGAGCAGGCTGACGAGAAAGTCGTCGGAACCCGCTTGCGTCGGTGTCGCGTCAACCTCCTTACTTCCGCCGAGTGCAGCGAGAGCGCTATCGAGATCGAGTCGGTCTCCAGTCAGTGAGATTTGAATTTGCGGCTGCCGGTTTAATGCAACGGTGGCCGCGCCCTGCAGATCGAGTCGTGGGGAGGAGAGTGAGCTGACGTCTAGCTTGAGGCCTTGTATAGAGGTGTCATCGACTAGCAGTCGTAACGCGGCCTCCAGAGAATAGGTTTCCGCTGCGGCGCCGGATGCCGCGGCCTCGTCAGATGGCCAGGTTTCCAATTGCAGAGAGGTGTCAGCCGCCAGGCTCTCAAAAGTTGCCTGCCAGCTGTCGCCGGCAGCGTTTGCACTCATCTTGCCTGACGCCCTTACCGGCGTGCCACCGTCCATTTGAAAGGTATTGAGTAGGTCGAGATCATTGGCCTCGATCTGTAATGTGCTTTCGTACTTGTCTGCATCGCCCAGGGTATAATCCAGCGCGATAGAGGCCGAGCCGTTTCCTGGACCCAGTATTGCGAGTGTGCCGCCACCGGCCTCTGCGCCGCGACGCAGGTCGACGGAAAGCCCGGCAAGCAACAATCCGTTCAGCTGGAGCTGCCGAATATCGGCTTTCAGATCCAGGGTTAGCTGGGGTTGCATGCCTAGCCAGGTGGGAAGTTGTGGCGCGCTAATCGCTTCCGCTTGCGCAGGCTGCAGAAACCTCAGGTCAAAACCGTCGGCCTGAAATTCTGCCGTAAGTGTGGGCCCTGCATTATTGCTGATGTCGCTGCGTTGCCAATGCATTCGCCCACGCAACGTTGAGTCGCCTGCCGTTAACTGCAGTTCACCAAGACTCACGCCGCTGTTATCGCTGCCTAGCGTGGTGCTGAGGGCCAAAGGCGTGTCATGATCGCCGCGGTAGCGCCCCTGTAGTTGTATGTCACCGGAGAGCTGCTCGAGCAGGCCGGCGGCTGTGCGCCCACGGGCCGATATGTCGATCTTGCCTGACTCGGCGAGAAATCGTGTGTCGTTGTATCGGGCCAGAATGCCACCGCTGGTGGTTTCCGCATCGATTGTTGCCCCTATGGTAGTCGTCCATTCACCAGCTTGCTCAGAAAGACTGGCCTGCCCAGTCAGCACAGAGTAGGGGCCATGCACCGTGAGCGCGCTGACGCGCGCTCCGGCAGGGCCTGTTTCCAGCGAAAGGGCAAAGTCATGAAACGCCTGCGAACTAAGTGTCAAGCTGGAGGCGAAGAAGTTCGCAGTGTGTTCAGGCAACGCCAATGGAGGTAGGGCACGCGTAAGAGTGGGCTCTGGTTCAGCTGATAGATCTGCTTCCGGCACGGCAGGAGCCAGGGCTGCTGCCAGTGTCAGAAAGTCAGCAACATGAAACTCCTTAAGTTGCGTGTCAGACTGGGATGGCAAGGACCAGTTGTGGTCTGCGCTGGCTGAAACATCGAATGATGTTCCAACCAGTGTGCCGCTGAGCGTTGCCGAGTAGCCCTCGACGTCAGACCTGGGCATCAGCTTAAGGTCAATCTTGCTGGCCGGTACGTCTTCAAAGTCACTAATTTCCAGTTCGGCAATTAATCCGTCTAGCGCCAGTAGCTGGTCCACAGACGCCAGTTGCAGCCGTAGCTCTGGTTTTGAATCGTCGGAGCTGAGTTTTGCCTTCACGGCGGCGTGATCCGCCTCACGGTTTAACCGCACAGCCTGCATTCGATACATTGGCTGGTCATCAGCCCGAATGGACAGCGCCCTGATCTTGAGTGACGCAGGCAGCCAGGGCTCGATGCTGCGATAGTCAAAGGGCGTGCTGCCGGTTGGCTTGGAAGTTGTCTTCTCAGAGGGCGTCCAGCGGTCGATCGCGACTTCCAGGGAATCAGCGCTGGCCGTCAAAAGTCGCAATTCACCGCTAGAGAGCTCAGGCCAGGACAGACCGGCACGTAGCTGCTCGGCTAGCAAAGCAGGCGAATCGCTTGAGCCGAGTCGAAGCCGCTCAATGGAGGCCGATAGCGAAAGCGGGTGAAGCTGCAAGCCGCTTACAGCGACCGGCATCTGCAAAAGCGGCTCGAGTATGCCGGAAAGCTCGCGCTCAATTAGGCGGTCCACTAGCTGCGCCACCGCAAACAGAATAACCAGGAGAACGATTGCAACTCGGGTTCTAGTCACAATTCTCATCATAGAACTCGCCAATCCAGCCATGGGAGCTTGGTCGGCCTCACTCCCTGTCGCCTATATACTCACGTGGTACGCGAGGCAGCAGGCGCGTGGTGATTTCGTAACTGATCGTGCCAGTATGCTGTGCGATGTCATTTGCGGTCAGCTTGTCGCCCCATAAAGTGACGCTGTCACCGAGCTTCGTTTCGGCTAAGTCGGTGACGTCTACTGTGATCATATCCATCGATACACGTCCCACTAGCGGCACACGCTGACCGTTGACTAGCACAGGCGTGCCACTTTTGGCCGCGCGCGGATAGCCATCTCCGTAGCCTATTGGTACCGTGGCGATGCGGCTGGGACGCTGGGCGACCCAGCTACCGCCGTACCCCACGCCGTCGCCCGCAGGAATATCACGCAACGCCATCACCGCGGAGCGCAGCGTCATAACGGGAAGCAGTTGGTCGGCAACGCCATGATGCTCCTTAAAAGGCGACTGCCCGTAGAGCATGACCCCTGGCCGGTTCCAGTCGCGGCGCGACGTTGGCCAGGCGAGTAAGCCTGGTGAATTGGCAATGCTACAGGGCGCTTTTAGCGCCCCGGTGTGCAGGGCGAACTCGGTGAGTTGATCCTGGGTGAGTGGATTGCCTGGCTCATCTGCGCAGGCCAGATGCGTAGCTAGTACCACTTCTCCCTCGGTGTTGTCGCAGGCCTGCACGCGCTGCAGTAAATCAGCTGCCTGATCCGTGCGGAAGCCCAGCCGATGCATGCCGGTGTCGAGCTTGATCCAGCAGCGCACGGGTTTTGGGAGCGGCGTGATTTCTAGCAGCTGCAGTTGCTGGTCACTGTGCAGCATTATCCAGAAGCCGTGATGACTGGCTATTTGCAGCTCCTCACGCGTGAAGATTCCCTCCAGCAGCATGATAGGCCTGGTGATGCCGGCATCTCGAAGCGTTACGGCCTCGTCACAGCAGGCAACCGCCAGTGCCGGACATCGTGATTCCAAAACCCGCGCGACTTCTACTGCGCCGTGACCGTAGGCGTTGGCCTTAATGACGGGCATGAGCTTGCCCTGGGCGCAAAGTTTTTGAGCGAGATCTGCATTGTGGCGCAATGCCGCAAGATCGATTATCGCTCGGGTAGGGCGCGGCATCAGTAGTTGTACTTGAACTCGGTAAACAACTGCTGCGCGCGCTCCCAGATTGGTCCTACGAGCCCGTCGCCGACCGCCATACCATCGACCATTACCACCGGAGCAATCTCTTTGGTTGAACTGGTTAGCCAGATTTCATCAGCTTGCTGCAATTCGCTGACGCTAACGGTGCGCTCTTCGACGGGGATACTTCCGTCTGCGCGCAGTATGTCCAGTAGCAGCAGGCGCGTAATGCCAGGCAGTATCTGGAAATCCGAGTGGGGTGTGGCGATCACCCCGTCGTTTACGATAAACACATTGCAGGCACTGGCCTCGGTGACTTCGCCTTTATCGTTATAGAGAATGGTCTCGTTGTTGCCACCCTCATAGCTCTGGTTAAAGTGCATGACGTTGCCAAGTAAGGCGGTGGATTTGATGTTGCAGCGCTTCCAACGCATGTCCTGAGAGGTGCGCACTGAAAAGCTGCTCGCTGTTTCCCGGTCGGGAACTGGAGCAGGGGCGATCTGAAAGGCAAAGGCAAACACGGTGGGCTCGACGTCCTTGGGGTAGCCGTGGAAGCGGCGCACATCGGCTCCGCGGCTGACGTGCAGATACACGCCCAGGCTGCCGCCGCCATTTTCATCCATAAGTCGCTCACAAAGGGATTTCCACTGCTCGTCTGACCAGTCCAGAGCGATGTCGATGGCCTGTAGCCCGTCTCGCATGCGTTTGATGTGAGCGTCAAAGCCGACCATCTTGCCGCCGTGGGAGGGGATGACTTCGTAGATACCGTCACCAAAAAGAAAGCCCCGATCCATCGGGGAAATCCTGGCTTCTTCGAGCGGCAAAAACTCGTTATGTAAGTAGGCGATTGTCATTCAGATTCTCCATAGCCTGTAATCTCTCGCAGCGCCGCTACAACAGCTTCGCCCACCTCGGCATCGAACCCATCCTCGGTAGCAGTGTTTTCTCGGGTAACGCCATCAACGCTTCCTCGAAGCTTCAAAAATTCCAGGTAATCGCGCGGCGATAAGCTACCGAGTAAGTCTTGTCCGGAAATATATCCCAGCATCGCGATCAAACCATAGGCACCCCAGTTAGACACGTCTGCGACAAGTAATTCATCGCAGCGGGTCACGCTGGGAATGATCGATAGGTCAGCGACGGCTTCCTGCACATTCCCCATCCCGATTTCGTTACCGCCATCGCCAATACCAATTGTGGGGCAGTCAGCAAATTCTATGAAGTAGTCGAAGCAAGCGCAGCGATCGGTGATGTCTTCACCGCGCATGTTCGTATATCGGCCGTCAGCGTTTAGCCCAGGGCGCTCGATGCTAATCACTGCCGTCGGCGCAAAAGATTCAAGCGCACGCCGGCTGCTGATTTCTGGGTCGCCTTCGCGCCTGCCATCGCGCAGTCGCACGGAAGCATGTTCTTGCCCGCTCAGTCGCCCGCTACGATTTCCCACGGCGATATCGTGTACGCGGAAGCCTTCGGCCAAGCGCTGCGCGAGGGGGGAGCCGCAAACAATGACCGGCTGCGCCCCCAATTTTTGCAGGCAATCGTACAGCGCCAATGCGCCGGCGGGACCGTCGGTCTCGTAGGTATCGTTAACGGGAAATCCAGTGCCGATGAGCACGGTTCCTTTGACGGAGGCCAACGTTGTGGCGGCGCGCAGATAATAGCCAGGCGCGAGCGCCTTGCCGACGCGCGCCATGCCTCTGGGGTTGCGCGACACCAGCAGGGCCTCTACGGCCTCGCTTATGGCCCGGGCATCGTCAGGATAGTCAGAATAGGGTTTCTTAGTCGCCAAGCGGCTGTGGCTCCTGTCGGTGGTACTGGCTGTGGGCCAGATTGAAAGCGTTATCGGCTTCGTGGGTTGAAATAGCTTCAAACCGAATTCGAGCTCCCGGCATCTGCTGTGCCAGCATTGCGCAGTCCATTGACAGCACCGAGCCGATTTTGGGATAGCCACCTATAGTCTGTCGATCGCGCAGCAGCACGATGGGCTGGCCGTCCGCTGGAATCTGCACGGCACCCATGCAGATACCTTCCGACAGCATTCCGCTCAGGTTGCAGCTTATGGTTGGACCCTCCAGTCGATAGCCCATGCGATCGGCCCTTTCTGTAACCAGGTAGTCGTTATGGAAAAAGCGCTGCTGCTGCAATCGGCTAAAGTGCTCTATCTGGTAGCCAGGAATCAGCCGAAGCCTGACAGATTGGCTGTACTGCGGGCGTTCCGCCTCCGGCAGGGTTGCACACTCGGTGCTGTGCTCCGGCGTCACCGGCAGCACGTCTGCCCGCGCCAGTTTGCCGCCATTTAGTCCGCCAATGCCTTCTCGCACTACTGTGGAGGCGCTGCCAAATTGTTTGGCAATCTGGAACCCCCCGGCTACCGCAAGATAGCTACGGCAGAATTTTCTGGCAAAGCCGAGTTCAATACGATCGCCAGGAGCGATGCAGTAGCTACGCCAGGTATCGCAGGCGTGACCATTAATGCTCAGGGGCTGGTCTCCGCCGGTGACACAGATTCGGGTTTGCACCTGGGATTCCAGCTTGAGGCCGCCAAAGCTCGCTTCAATTGCCGTTACCTCAGGGGAATTACCCAGTATCCGGTTTGCCCAACTCATGGCCAGCCGGTCCAGGGGGCCGCCTGTGGTGAGACCAATACCGTGATGCCCATAGCGGCCGCCATCTTGCAGCAGGCTGAGCATGCCGGGCGATAACACGACTAAACCGTTCATAGCTCACCGCCCTGGGCGAGAAACTCATCGCGGGTGATAGGCGTAAAGCACACCCTGTCGCCAACCGAGACAGGCATTGTAGGCTCGGCACTGGGATCGAACATACGCACCGGGCAACGCCCAATAAGATTCCAGCCCCCTGGCGAGACGGCGGGGTAAACGGCAGTTTGTTGATCCGCGATAGCGACTGCGCCGCGAGGAACAGATTGCCTTGGCGTGGCCAGGCGTGGTGCGGCAATGCGTTTGTCGACCTGGCCGAGATAGGCAAATCCGGGTGCAAAGCCGATGGCATAGACCCGGTACTCTGTGCCGCTGTGCAGAGCGATAACTTCATCGGCCGTCATGGCAGATTGTCGCGCTATGCTTTCCAGTTCCGGGCCGACGTCTGAACCGTAATAGACCGGCAGCGTGACGAGTCGACTATCTGACGTTGCCTGCTCCTCGAACTGCTCAAGTGCAACGCGTGCCCGCTGCTGCGCAGACAGGTGATCGCAGCGCAACATGTTGTAAATAACCAGAATCGAGGCATAGGAGGGGATCAGGTCAATCAGGTCTTTGCCCAGAGCGTCGCGCAACGCCTCGGTAGCGGCGTGCACGCGGGCTGATAAGGCAGCATCTGGTGTGTCGCCGAAGTAGACGATAAAGGCGTCTTCGCCTGCGCTGACTATGTCGAGTCGTGGTTCTGAGCTGGCTTGCTCGGACATCCGTTAACGTGCCTCCTCTTTGTTTTGAGTCGCCTTGCTGTAACCCGCACCGGCCTGGTTCTCACTGCGTTCTACCAATGCGCGGATCTCGCGTATGGCGGCAATTCCCTCAGCGTTGTCTCCGTGTACGCAAAGTGAATCCGCGGCAATAGGTAGTGTCTTGCCAGTGTCTGTGGCAACGCTGCCATGCAGGCACAGTTGCTCCACCTGTTCCAACATGCGCTCCCGCGAATGCACAGCGCCGGTGACGCGACGGGACACCAGCTGACCATTATCGTTGTAGCACCGGTCTGCGAAGGCCTCCAGGATGATCTGAATGCCGTGGCGTTTCGCCTCATCGCGATGTTGATCGGAGTGTGGTGTCGCCTGGAGCATTAATGGCAGCGCCCGGTGATAAGTAGCCATTGCGGCCATAATCGAGTCGCGAACGTCTTCCTTCGCCATCATGTCGTTGTAGAGTGCGCCGTGGGGTTTAACGTAAGCGAGCGCCAGGCCGGCGACCGCGGCCATGCCGTCAAGCGCAGCGATTTGATAATGCAAGTCGGCAATGATCTCGTCCTTTGAGCAGGCCATGGAGCGACGCCCAAAGCCCTGTAAATCTGGATAGGCAGGGTGTGCACCAATGCTTACGCCGTGGGACGCTGCCAGTGCCAGCGTCTGCTGTATTACCCGGGGGTCACCGCCGTGAAAGCCGGTGGCGATATTGGCCTGATCGATATGCGGCATGACCTCGGCGTCCATGCCCATCTTCCAGGAACCAAAGCTTTCCCCAAGGTCGCAGTTCAGCAGCAAGCGTGTCATGTCTTAAGGTATTCCCTGTAATAAAATCGGCTGTAGCGGCTTACAAAATGGCGAGTTTGCTATTGGGTAGGTCGGTAACCAGCATGCAACCGGGGCTGTGGGTGATGCACAGTGGCGGCCGAGCATTTTCCAGGGCCACTTGCGGCGTGACGCCGCAGGCCCAGAACACCGGTAATTCATCTTCCCCAATAGTCACTGGGTCACCGTAGTCCGGACGCTGCAGATCCATTATGCCAATATGCTCCGGGAAGCCGATGTGCACCGGTGCGCCATGAACCGATGGGAAGCGCGTGCAAATCTGCACTGCGCGGATCGCATCGGCTGGCCGGAAAGGCCGCATGCTAACTACCATGTTCCCGCTGAACGGTCCGGCTGAAAGACAGGGTATGGAGCTGCGGTACATCGGTACATTGGCGCCCTCACTAACGTTGCGCACGTCCAAACCGTCTGCAATAAGTGCCTCCTCAAAGCTAAAGGAGCATCCCAGCGCAAAGCTGACCAGATCGTCTCGCCAAAGGTCGCTGATGTCTTGACATTCAGCCTGCAAAACACCGTCCTTGAAGACTCGGTAACTCGGCAGGTCACTGCGAATATCAATATCGCCCAATTCGGGAAGCCCTGGCTCACCCGGCGCTCCCATAGCGATAAGCGGGCAAGGCTTTGGGTTACGCTGGCAAAAACGTTGGAAGTCTGCCGCCCAATCCGCCGGCAGTATGACCACATTGCACTGCACCTGCCCGGGAGCCAGTCCGGACGTATTCCCGGTATGCTCACCGGAGCGTGCGCGCGCGCGGATGGTTTGTGCTGCTGCTATTGTCATTTGTACGAATATACCCGCCACCGTGCGATCGTGACAGCCCTGAGCCAATAGACAGCCCTGAGCGAATAGACAGCCCTGAGCCAATAGACAGCCCTGAGCCAATAGACAGCCCTGAGCGAATAGACAGCCCTGAGCGAATAGACAGCCCTGAGTAAGGCATGGGCAGAGTGCCGAGCATCAGCTCGCCAAGCTGCTCTTCCGCTTCTACAGGTCGGCGGGCATAATGGCGCCGCCTTATTGCCCGAGATGCGCTGAGATATCAGGACATCGCGAGCAGTAACCTATCGCCGTACCATAGGACAGCAAGGATCAGCTTGTGCCCAATCGTCAGACCCTACAGTTTCTTTTAGATACGCTGTCATTGCAGCGTGACAGTGAGCTTCAGTTTACCGCCCAGAATACCCACCCGGATGGCCCCAGACTGTATGGCGGGCAGGTGCTTGCCCAGGCGATCCGAGCGGCCCAGCTTACGGTTGATCCAGGCCGGGTAGTGCATTCACAACATGCCTATTTCCTGCGTCCAGGTGACGGCAAAGTGCCATTGACCCTCGACGTTGAAGTGGCCCGCGATGGCGGTAGCTTCAGTTCCAGGCGCGTTGTCGCATCACAGAACGGCCGCGTCATCCTGGTTAGCTCTATGTCATTTCATGCACCGGAAGCTGGCGATGAATATGAGCCGGAAATGCCTTCTGTGGCAGGTCCAGAGAGCCTGCGTAGTCAGCGTGAACTCAACATAGAAGAGGACTTTTTCTGGCCGGAGTTCCAGATTGTTGATGGCCTGGACTGGGACGTGAGATTTGTCGAGCCGGTGGATTGGCACAACCCCGTACCCAGGGAAGGCACGTTACACATCTGGCTGAAGACTACCGGCAAGGTGGAGGATGCGCCGGGTATGCATGCCGCCCTGCTGTCCTATATATCAGACTGCGGTTTAGTCGATGCAACGCTGCTGCCTCGTGGTAGAAGCTTCTACAAAGGCATGCAAACCGCGAGTTTGGATCACGCCATGTGGTTCCATGCCCCGGCCCGTGTTGATGATTGGCTATTGTACGAGGTGACCGCCGAACGGGTGGGTGGCTCCCGGGGACTGGCCAGAGGTCGATTCTTTGATCAGCACGGTACCTTGGTGGCGACCTGTATGCAGGAATGCATGCAGCGTCGCTTGCAGTAGCGACCGCGACGACAAACGCTTTGATAACGAAAGCCCTCGATTTAGGCGCTATCGCCTCAGTGGTCTTCGACCTGGACGGCACGCTGGCAGATTCTCGCCTCGATTTTGATGCAATGCGCGCTGAAACGGGCTGTCCTGAAGAACAAGGGCTATTAGAGTTCGTCGCAGATCTGGCTGACCCGGAGGCCCGCGAGACGGCGTCTGCGGTAATTCACCGGCATGAGATGCACGGCGCCAGGCACGCTACCTGGATGCCTGCGGCACAATCGTTATGCACACGCTTGGCGAGGGCCAGGGTTCCCACCGGTATTTTTACCCGCAATAGCCGGGAGGCGGCCTTGCTAACCATCAACGCGCTGGCGATTCCACATGATGTCCTGGTGGCACGAGAAGATGCGCCGCCCAAACCCGATCCCACGGGACTGTTGCGTATCGCCGAGGGCTTCGGGCTGCAGCCCGAAGCCATTCTATATGTGGGCGACTACCTGTATGACCTTGAGGCGGCTACCAACGCTGGCGTGGTTTCCTGCCTATACGATCCTGAGGGGGACAGTCCCTTTGCGGCCAACGCAGACCTGGTGGTATCCCACTTTGACGAGCTGACATCCGGTCTGTTGGCAGCGGGTGCCATCGGGCAGGGATAAGTTGCTCTGCCAGTGGAGTGGAGTCTGCTTCGTCGTTATGATCGCGTTGAGCTACGCCGTTGAAGCGGCCAGATTTCAGCTAAGCTTCAGACGACGCCACACGACTGAACAATAAATAAGAGGATTTGCCAATGGCACATATTAGCGTGACTGCCGCCGCGACCCCGGATAAGCCCGCCATCATCATGGGCAACAGCGGAACGGTGGTGACCTATAGGGAGTTGGATGATCGCTCCAATCAGATCGCCCAACTGTTTCGTCATCTGGGCCTTAAGCGTGGCGATCACATTGGCATGATGATTGAGAACGACCGGCAGTTTATGGAGATCGTGCAGGGCGCCCTGCGCAGTGGCATTATCTTCACGCCGGTGAGCACCCATCTGCGGGAAGACGAAACCCGCTATATCCTGGAGAACTGCGGCGCGCGCTTGTTTATTGGCTCTAAAAAACTGGCGGCGGTTGCCGCAGACTTAGTGGGCAACAGTTCGGGCATCGAACACTTCTACATGATCAATGGCACCGAAGCCGGGTTCGAGTCCTGGGAAGAGGCTACCGCGGCGATGCCTGCAGAGCGCATTGCAGACGAAAGCTATGGCACGCCCATGTTGTACTCATCGGGCACGACGGGGAAGCCCAAAGGCGTACTCACGATAAATACGATGGAGGATCTCAACGAGATTCACCCCAGCATGGCAGCTTTTGCAGCGGCGTTTGGAATTGACGAGAAGACGGTCTATTTGTCGCCCGCGCCGCTGTACCACGCGGCCCCGATGCACTACAACAACATGATTTTGGCCATGTCGGGTACAACGGTGATCATGGAGAAATTTGACGCCGAGACGGCCTTGTCGCTGATTGAGTCGCAGCGTGTTACCCATAGCCAGTGGGTTCCGATCATGTTTATCCGTATGCTTAAGCTGCCTGCCGAGACCCGTGAGCGCTACGATGTTAGCTCCCTGCAGATAGCCATTCACGCGGCAGCCCCATGTCCGATAGACATCAAGCACCAAATGATTGACTGGTGGGGCCCGGTGCTTATGGAGTACTACGCGGGCTCAGAGGGCTCCGGCATGACCATTATCGACTCCAATGCCTGGCTGGCTCATCCCGGCTCGGTGGGGCAGGCGGTAGTCGGCGAAATACATATCTGCGATGACGATGGGGAAGACCTGCCCCAGGGTGAGATTGGCACTGTGTACTTTGCTAACGGCCCTCGATTCGAATACCACAACGAACCAGAAAAAACCAAAGGCTCATACAACCACCGTGGCTGGTCCACCCTCGGCGACGTAGGCTATGTTGATGAAGAGGGCTTCTTGTACCTTACCGATCGCAAAAACTTCATGATTATTTCCGGTGGTGTGAACATCTACCCACAGGAAATAGAAAACCTGTTAATCACTCACGACAGCGTCGCGGACGTTGCGGTGTTTGGCATCCCTAACGCCGAGTTCGGGGAAGAGGTTAAAGCAGTCGTGCAGCCAGCGGAGCACATAGCGGGTGACGATCGGTTAGCCGAAGAGTTGATTGCCTGGTGTAAGGCGCGGCTGTCAAATCTCAAAGTACCGAGGTCAATTGACTTTATGGACGAGTTGCCACGGATGGAGAATGGCAAGCTGTACAAGCGCCATCTGCAGGAAGCCTATCGCGCAGCGGCGCACTAGGTCACGCTGGCCGCCGCTGACGCCGTATGCTCTGTATCACAGTATCCTTTCCTGTCGTCTTAAACGCGCCGGCTCAAGACTCGATTGAGCGAGATTGGGTCGTAGCGTGCTAAGCCAAATGAGCAGTGCCTCTACGATGCCTTGAGCGGCGAGCTCTCGAACATCCTTAATCGGGGCGGGGCGGTGGCTATTGCGCTCACCTTCGACATGAATTCTGCCGACGCGGGCACCTCGAAGTGGGCCTGCAGAGCGTTCCAGTCGGTCCACTCTTCAAAAAAGACCAGGCGGTGGGGGTGCTCAGCATCGATCAGCACTGCGTGGCTGATACACCCTGCTTCTTGCCGGGACCGGGTAACGTGCTGGTGACTCAGGGACAGCGCGCTGTCCCAGTGTTGTTCTGCAACGTCCAGCTCACCGTGGACGATGATCATGTCTGGCCTGGCGCCGCGCTGCCTGACAGTGCTTCAGGCTGTGGTGCAGGGCGTGTCTTGAGAAAGGGCAGATAAAAACTCGGCAGCACGAATAGTGTGAACAGGGTGCCAACCAGCATTCCCGTGGTAATCACCAGGCCAATAGCGTTACGACTGGCAGAGCTGGCGCCACTGGCGATGAGCAGAGGTAGTACGCCGAGAACAGTCGCAAAGGTGGTCATTAGAATCGGTCGCAAGCGCATGGCCGCTGCATCGAGAACCGCTTCGCGTCGCTCCATGCCTTCGGCAACCTTTTTGTTGGCAAAGTCGACAATCAAAATGCCGTGCTTGCTGATCAGACCGATCAAGGTCAGCAAGCCGACCTGCGTGTAAATGTTGAGGGTAGCGAATCCCATGGCGAGCGGGACGATAGCGCCAAACAACGAAAGCGGCACGGCGACCAGTACAACGAAGGGATCGCGGAAGCTGTTGAACTGCGCCGCGAGCACCAGATAAATGAACATAAGGGAAATGGCGAATAACAGTGCGAAGCTGTCGGTTTCCTGTACGAAGCGTCTCGATTCGCCTTCGTGGCCGGCGCGATAACCCACGGGTGCCACCTCATCCAGCGCATTGCTCAGGAACTCAAGGCCCGTTCCCAGGGAGTTCGGCGGTATCATCATGCCTTCCAATTTTACGCTGTTAAGCTGCTGGTACTGGGTCAGGCTGTTCGGTTCAACCCGTTGGTTCAGCGAAATCACCGTTGAAAGCGGCACCAGCTCGCCGTTTTCAGTGCGCAGGTAGTAGCGTTCCAGCCACTCCTTGGTCAGCCGGAAGCCGCGGTCTGCTTGCGGGATGACTTTGTAGCTGCGGCCGTCCATGGTGAAGCGATTGGTTTCGGCCTCACCCAACATAACCTGCAACGTATCGCCGATATCCTGCATGGTAATGCCCAGGCGGGAGGCTAAATCACGGTCGATCTGTACGGTGATCTCGGGCCGGGAATAGCGCAAAGACTTGAGCACAAAGGCGAACAGGCCTGAGTTTCTGGCGCGATTGAGAACTTCCTCCGACACCGCGTCTAGCTCGGCGTAGTCAGCCGTGCTGGCAATAACAAAGTTCACTGGAAGTCCCGAATCTGTGCCGGGAAGAGAGGGCCAGCCGAAGGTAAATATCTGCAGACCGCTAATTTTCGAAAACCCGGCCTGCAAATCCGCCTGAACTTCCTGCTGCGTGCGCTCCCGCTGGCTCCAGGGCGCCAGTTCTACGCCGCCAAACACCTGCCCCGGGTTGTTGACCTGCCAGGAGTGGGTGACTTCGGGGATTTTCTTCCACACGGCAATGATGTCGTCCAGGTATTGGTTAACGTAGTCGACGCTGGCGTAATCCGGGGGCGTTGCGACGATAAATAGGCTGCCGTTGTCCTCTTCCGGTGCGAGCTCTTTCTGGGCGATCATGAGCAGAGCGGGCAAGCTCAGCAGGATGACGCCGGCAAACAGGATGACGGCACCTCGGTTGTCCAGGCATTTGCTCAACAGACGCTTGTAGCCGTTATGCAGGCTTTCAAATCGTGCGTCCAGCCAATCGGCTGCGCTTCCCTGATCGCCGTGGCCTTTGAGGAAATAAGCACACATCATCGGGCTTAGCGTCAGCGCCACAATGCCTGACACCACGACTGCGCCTGCCAGCGTCAGCGCGAACTCGCTAAATAACACGCCAGTTAACCCGCCAAGAAAGCCAATTGGGGCATACACGGCGGCGAGGGTCAGCGTCATGGCGATAACGGGCAGTGCGACTTCGCGCGCCCCTGTTAAGGCAGCGTCAAAGGGTTGCATGCCTTCCTCAATGTGGCGATGCACATTTTCTACCACCACAATCGCGTCATCGACAACCAGGCCAATGGCGATCACCAGCGCCAACAGCGTTAACAGGTTGATGGAAAAGCCCATGGTCCACACCATGAACATCACGCCTATCAGGGATAGAGGAATCGCGATCAGCGGAATCAGTACCACTCGGAACGAACCCAAAAACACCAATATCACCAAAATGACGATGGCCGCCGCCTCGGCGATGGTGGAGCCTACCTCACGCAGGGCTTCTTTGATAAAGATGCTGGCGTCTGAATCGTAGAATACTTTGAGGTCTGCGGGCATGCCTTCAGAAAGTCTGGGCATGATGCTTTTAACGCGGTCGGCAACCTCAAGTGGGTTGGCCCCAGGGGCGGGCGTCACAGAGAGAAAGATCGTGTCATGTCCGCTTGAGAACGCGGCGGAGTCATAGGTGGCACTGGCTAGCTCCAACTCCGCGACATCGCTAAGGCGTACGCGCCGCTCTTCATTTTGACGCACTACAATGGCGGCAAAGTCATCCGGGCTCTGCATGTCGGTCTCAGCGTCGACGCTGGCGCTGACCAAAGGGCCCCTGGTGGTGCCGGCGGCAGCTATCACATTCTGTTCGCGTACGGCATCGGTCACATCGGTTGCCGTCACGCCAAACGCTGCCATTCTCGACGGATCCAGCCAGATACGCATGGCAAACTCGCGATCTGACAGTACCTTGGCTTCTCCAACGCCCTCCACGGTGGAAAGCTCGGGTTGGATGTTGCGCCGCACGTAGTCGTTGATCTGTTGAATGGACATCTCATCGCTAAGAAACGCCATGTACATCATGGCATCATCACCGAAGGCGGTGGTCACTACCGGATCCAGCACTTCCCTGGGCAGCTCGAACTTGGCTTCGTTGACCTTGGCGATGACCTCGGTCATGACCTGGGTCGCGTCCTCTCCCAGCCTAACCATTACCTTGATCCGCGAGATGCCTGGATCGCTGGTGGACGTCATGTACTCAACACCTTCAGCCGCGGCAATGCGTCTCTGCAGCGGATCGGTCACGAAGCCCTGCACCGTGCGTGCGCTCGCGCCGGGGTAAGACGTGCGAACTTGAATAAGTGATTTCTCCACGTCGGGGAACTGGCGCACCTTTAGCTGAGCGATGGACTGCAGGCCCAGCATTAGCAGCAGTGAGCTGACGACAATGGCTAATACCGGACGCCGAATGAATATGTCGGTGAAGCGCATACCTATTCCTCGCCAGGAGCCGCGGTTACTTCACGAGTTGTATCGAAGACTGCAGACGGATTCTCGGCCTCATTCTCATTCTCATCCTCAACCACCACCCGCACGCCGCGATAGAGTTTGTTCTGCCCGACGGTAATAACGTCAGTGCCGGGTTCCAGTTTATCGAGAACAGCGGTGCGCCCATCGCGAGTACCTCCGACCCGGATAATTCTCGAAACAGCGGTTAAACCGCCTTCCTCGGTGGCTTCCATAACAAAGATCGCGTTGCCCTGCAGTGAGTAGGTGATCGCAGTTTCTGGCACCGTGACCACTTCGCGATCCTGCTGCAGATCGATGGTCAGTATTGCAAACATGCCCGGCAGCAAGCCTTCGCTTTCTTGCAAGCGGGCCCGGACTAGCAGGTTGCGGGTCCCTGGATCGACTGCGCTATCGATGGCAGCGATGTGCGCGTTAAACCGTTTCTCCGGGAAGGCATTGACCGTCAGCTGCAGGGGCAAGCCCTCGCGCAGTTGCGGTGCGTAACGATCAGGTACAGTAAAATCGACTTCAAGCTGGCTGCGATCTTGCAGGGTGGCGATCGTCGTGCCCGGGGTCAGATAGTCGCCCAACTCAACTCGGCGTATGCCGATTGTTCCGCCGAAGGGGGCATGGATGCGCTTGTTGCGTATGCGCGCTGTGGTTTCAGCAAGCTGCGCCCGGGCGCGTGCTAAATCCGCCTTGGAGCGATCAAACTGACTTTCGGGTATCGATTTTTGCTTAATCAGCTTGGCATCGCGCTGATACAGAATTTCGGCTAGTTCCAGCGAAGCAATCTGATTCTGACGAGCGGCTTGTTCGATCTCATCATTTAACACCAGTAACAACTGGTCTTCAGCCACCTCGTCACCGCTGTCAAAACGGATCTCCGTTATTTCACCCGCGGTCTCAGACGTCAGTTCAACCCCGCGTACCGCCCGAATGCTACCCACTGATTCCAATGTGGTTGGCCAGCGCTCAACTTGCGCCTTGGCAGCCGCAATGGTAACTGGTGGAGGTGAAAAGTCCTGGGCTGCCAGCGCGGAAAAACGCAGGTACAGATAGCCGCCTACGGACCCAAAAATAATCACTAATAGGGCTATGGCAACAAGATATCCTCGCACCGTACATCCTTGCACAAATCAAAGATCTTGCAGTGTAGAGATTTCGGCGCGAATAGCCAGCTATGGCGCGGGGTAGGGTCAACAAAATAGGGGAGAGAAAATGGGTTTTTTGGATAAGTTTCGATTGGATGGCCGTGTTGCCATTATCACTGGCGCGGGCAAAGGTATCGGAGCGAGTATTGCCAGGGCATTTGCAGAGGCTGGTGCAGACGTTGTGCTAGCGGCTCGAACTGAAGCCGATTTGCTGTCGGTGGCTGCTGACGTTGAGGCGCAGGGCCGACAGGCGCTGGTGGTGCCGACCGACGTGATGAAGTCCGAGCAGATGGAAGCGTTGGTCAAAGCAACCCTTGAGCGCTTTGGTCGTATCGATATTGTGGTCAACAACGCCGGTGGCTCGCCGCTAGGAGCCGCGCTTTCAACGACCACCGATCAGTTTATGTCTGCGATGGAGTTCAACGTGGGCACTGCGTTCAGGCTGAGCACGCTCTGTGCGGAGTCGCTGGCGGCAACCAACGGCAACATTATTAATATCAGCTCTATCGCCGGCGAGGCGCCAACGCCCTGTTTTGCTGCCTATGGCACGGCAAAGAGTGCACTGACCTTCCTGACCCGGCAGCTAGCGCAGGAATTTGCGCCCAGGATACGGGTAAACGCCATTGGCGTGGGCTCCACCAAAACCGATGCACTGGCAACCGTGCTCAATGATGAGATCGAGCAAACCATGGTTGAGCTGACGCCCATGGCGCGCCTTGGCGAAGTAGAAGATATCGCGCTGGGTGCCTTATATCTGGCGTCGCCTGCTGCCAGTTATGTAACCGGCGAGACGCTGGCAGTCAATGGCGGGCTGCTACGAGCCAACATGGAAATGCCACGGGCTTTTGGCGGGAAGGGCTAGTCTGCCAGCCTGTAGGTTGCCTAAGCATGTTGGCCATTTCTGACCGAGCTTCGCACCTGAATTTTTGGTGCAAAAGCGGTATCCTGACGTGGTAAGCATAGGTGACAGCGGGGCCTGTCAGGAAATCCTGTCAGGCTGTGCTCGATACGTTGGTTTTGCGGTTATCGCCAACTTCTAATTGCTCCATCATTCGCCCTAGAAAGAGGTATAGCAGGTGCTAAAAGGTCGTCGCCTAAAACAACTCGACAAAGCCATGAACCACGCAGAGTCGTATGAAGAATGGCACAATCTTGCTATGCAGCATGATGAGGCCAGCGGTATGCAGCGCTGGCGCCAGGTTGATCAGACAACGTTGTACGACTACGCATCCATACGGCAGCGGCTTGACCGGTTGCGCAGTCTACGCGCGCGCCATGACGATGTCGGATTGCTGTTTACGCTGAACGAAGGTATCCACGGTAATCTGGCCGGCATGGGCAACAGTGAGCTCCATGGGCAAGCCAGGGCAGGTACCAAAAAGTTGGTAGAGGATTACGTGGATGAGATTGTCGACGCGCTGAAATATATTGCTGAGCTCGACGACGCAGACATCACTCTCGCCGACAAGCTCGATTTTTTCTATCGAGCTAACCATTGCTACGGCCGCTCCGCCCTGATGCTCAGCGGCGGCGGTATTCTGGGCTTTTACCACCTCGGTGTCGTCAAGACTCTGGTAGAGCGCAATCTGCTGCCGCGGGTTATTAGTGGCTCCAGCGCCGGATCCTTGATCGCTGGCGTCCTGGGCACCCACTCAGATGAAGAACTGGGCCACTTTTTTGATCCTGGTAACGTACATTTTGAGGCCCGCAAGGAAGCCACCGCGTTTGACAAGATGTTCTTTGGAAAGAACGCGAGCATGGACGTGCACGACGTGCAGTCCATGATTGAGCGGTTGATTCCTGACATGACCTTCCAGGAAGCGTATGAAAAAACCGGAAGACAGATCAGTATCAGCGTTGCCCCTGCCGAACCACATCAAACGTCGCGGCTGTTAAACGCCATTGCGTCCCCCAACGTGTATATCCGCAGTGCGGTTATGGCCTCGTGCGCCGTGCCCGGTGTGTTCCCGCCGGTGATCCTAAGCGCCAAAAATGTGTACGGCGACAGCCAGCCGTATCTCCCGTCTCGGCGGTGGGTGGATGGCTCAATTTCTGACGATCTGCCGGCCAAAAGACTGGGTCGTCTCTACAGCACCAATCACTACATTGTGAGCATGGTGAACCCCATGGTATTGCCTTTCCTCAACAAGAGACGCCGGAGCAACCCGCTAGTTGGCGCAGCTGGCAAGTTCGGCGTTGATGTGGCCCGGGAAATGCTCAATGGTTACAGGCTCCAGGTGCAGCGCTATGGATCGGAGTATCCACGCTTTAGCTGGGTTCTGAACGGGGTGCACAGCCTTCTCGATCAGGAATATCGTGGTGATATCAATATTGTGCCGCGGTTCCGTTTCTACAATCCATTGAAGGTGTTGTCGCACATTACGGAAGACGAAATGATGTTGCTGATGAAGGAGGGAGAGGCATCAGCCTGGCCAGAGATCAGCGCCATCGAAACCTGTACTAAAATCAGTCGCGCTTTGGACGACATTCTCGATCGCTTTGAGCGGGGTGACCTCAAGCCCGTTCGCGCAGCCAGGCGACGGCCGAAGCGACCCGCCAAGAAGGCGGCATCTGCAAACACCGCTGCCAAGGCAAAAGCTAAGGCAAAGAGCGATTCCAAGCCGAGAACAAGACCGAAGAAAACTGTCTCCAAGAAGACGCCCCGACAAGCTGCTCGAGCAGGTATAAAACCCGCCAAGCCCGCCAAGCCCGCCAAGCCCGCCAAGCCCGCCAAGCCCGCCAAGGCCGCTAAGCCTGCCAGCTCTGAGGCCGACGTCACCAGGGCGGCTTAAGTGCCTTATCTCGCATTGCTGCTGGCACTGGTGTTGGGAGCATGCGACGGAGATAACGGTAAGCCAGCCTCGGGCCAGATCAGTGAGGTGGCTACCGGGAAGGGGGGCGTTAGCCACACGAGTAATCGTTCGCAGGCCTTAATCGATGACCACTACGCCTATCATATCGGCGTGCTCGGCTATCTATATGGTTATCCTCTGGTCGATCAATATAAGCGTCAGCATAACAGCCTGCTGGCGAACTCAGAGTCGGCGCGCCTGCCGTCCTTTGATCCAATGAGTAGCCTAGGCTTCTTTGAAACGCTTAACGTTTTACTGCGCGAGGACGGTAAATCATTGAAACCAGGCGACGCCCAGCTGCTAATAGAGTTCGATGCCGTTGGATTTGGACCCACCGTGCGCTTCGATGCCAAAGCTCTGTCTCCCGCCCGTAAGCGCGGATTGGAGCGAGCGCTGCGCGATGCCCGCGTATTGTTGGAGGCATCGGGTGATCTTAATGGTGCCGAAACCGATGAGGGCGCAGCAGAAGTAACCGCACAGTCTCTGTTGCGGCGAGCGGGAAATTATCGGGCTCTGGCGGAGCAGCGCAGCCCGTAACACAACCGTGGAACGTTGACCTGGCAGCTTTGGACGTAAGCCGCGTCTGTGTGTAACGAGTGAATAGTGAATATTGAAGTGGATGCCTAACGGCCCTGTCTAAACGTCGATTGCGGAGGATTCTCGATTACGTTGCCTTGCTCGGCGGTCGCCAGCCGCCAGCTCCGATAGAGTTCTCCGGCTGCGGCCATTAATAGCTTTTCACTTTTCGCCAGTGATTCGGTAATGGCTTGCCTGCGCTCATTGGGGGTCATGTTTTCGATGTTTGAGGGCAGAGAGGCCTCTGCCGCAGCCAGCACGCGCAACAAATTTTCTATTGTTTCGTCGGCCGCCTGCTCCAGTATCGGCGCCCACGCGTCGGCATCTCGCCGCAATGCGTTCAGCGCCTGCACGTTAATTCTCGTTTGGCGCAGCGCGAAGCGCGCTGGTGCCAGTGCAAGCTGAAAAAGTGAGGGTCGTGATGGCATGGTCGCTCTAGGTTGCAGGTCCAGGTGACTTAACACAAGTGTAGTGGGGCTTGGCCCTCCGAGGAAGCAGCTAGTTCTTTGGATGTTGTTGTTTCGGTCTATGGCTTCGCTATGATAACCAACATGTCTCTTGAGGCGACTTCTTCAAATTCTCGTCGACGGCGTTCATCCGCTGCCTGTTGTCCTTTTTGTCGGCGATCCCTTCCGCTCACCTTTCATCATCTAATTCCGAAGAAGCTTCACCGTCGAGCCCGCTTTCGAAAGCACTTCAGCCGTGAGACGCTAAATCTTGGAGTGCATATCTGTCGGCAGTGCCATGATGGGATCCATAATCGCTATGACGAGATGCAGCTATATAAGGACTTTCGCGAGCCTATGTCGCTAGCTGACGACCCTGAGCTGCGGCGCTACTTCGACTGGGTCGCCAGGCAGAAGGTACGATAAGTCCTCCACTGTTAAGTATGGGGGCGCGCGAGCTCCGTAACGCGTGTTGTCAGGATTCCTGGTCGATGAGGCAGCGAACTGGCCTGCAGGACGTTATACTGAGGCAAACTCATAGAGGAAAGCAGAGGAAAGATGTATGTCGACACCAGCCGGTGAGAAAAAGGTGGTGAGTATTCATTACACATTGAAAGACGAAGAGGGAACGGTTATCGACAGTTCCGAGGGAGCTGATCCGCTGACGTACTTGCACGGCGCCGGAAATATTATCCCCGGCCTTGAGAACGCGCTGGTAGGAAAAACAGTGGGCGAGTCTCTGGAGGTGGTGGTGGAGCCTGGGCAAGGCTACGGCGAGTATCAGGCTGATCTGCTGCAGGTAGTTCCCAAGCAAGCCTTCGAAGGTGTCGAAGAAATCGAGCCCGGCATGGCGTTTATGGCGCAGGCGGCAGACGGCAGTCAGCGCAAAATCGTGGTGCGAGACGTGGAAGGCGACGATATCACTGTTGATGCGAACCACGAGCTCGCTGGTGTCGATCTGCATTTCTCTGTAGAAATTATGGAGGTTCGTGAGGCCACGTCAGAAGAGATTGATCACGGCCACGTCCACTAGTGATTCCCAGGAACTCCAAATAGCTATCGCGTCGCCCCGTCCAGGGGCGCCCGTTATAAGGCCGCCTTCTGTCCTGTTCTTTTTGCGCAGGACCTGAATCGACAAAATCGATTATCTTTAGCTATCTTTTTCATTATCTAAATGAATTACTCAGCGTTACTCTACGTACAAGTTAATGAATTCGTAGCAACTACCACTGAGGAGTTTTTAGGATATGGAAAACCGCGAAGGACAACGCGTACCAAATGTAACTTTCAAGACACGCGAAGGCAGCGAGTGGGTTGATCGTGATACCGACAGCTACTTTGCCGGCAAAACTGTTGTTGTATTCTCTTTGCCCGGCGCGTTTACGCCGACCTGTTCATCAAGCCATGTGCCGCGTTACAACGAACTGGCGCCGGTATTCAAGGCTAACGGCGTAGATGACGTAATCTGCGTATCCGTGAACGATGCTTTCGTTATGAATGAATGGAAGCTGCAACAGCAGGCGGACAAAGTGACCTTTATGCCTGACGGCACTGGTGCGTTCACCGACGGCATGGGCATGTTGGTCAACAAAGATGATCTGGGCTTCGGTGCGCGAAGCTGGCGCTATTCGATGCTGGTGAAAGACGGTGTCGTTGAGAAAATGTTCGTCGAGCCAGAAGAGCCCGGCGATCCGTTCCACGTGTCTGATGCCGACACTATGCTTGATTACGTCGCACCTGATGCCACGGCGCCAATGGATGTAGTCGTACTCTCCCGCCCAGGGTGTCCTTTCTGCGTGAAGGTAAAAGGTCTGCTAAATGACAAAGGTATCGACTTTGATGAGCTCGAGTTGCTCCGTGACTATCCGCACCGCGCACTGCGTGCACTGTCGGGTGGCGATACCTATCCACAGGTCTTTATCAACGGCAATCACATTGGTGGCGCCGATGAGCTAGAGTCTTGGCTGGCAGACAGCGCTGCAGCGTAAGTAATTTAGCCTTTCGATCTAGTAGCGGCGCGCCGATTTCGGTGCGCCGTTTTTTTTATGTTTAGGCGAAAGCTTGCAAAGCCTGAGCAACCCGGGGAGCTTGATCCTCATACAAATCACTGTTTCAATCGCGACATTCCCGCCCTGAGCAGAATCAATGATGAGTCTCAACATCTTGTGCAGAGCAGTGCCGCTGTGTGCGGTCGCTGTCCTATTGGCTTGTACTCCGGCGCCAGAAGCTGTTGAGAGCGAGACGGCCACCATCGCTTCGGTTCAAGAAGCCGGTGATTACTTCCCTGGCTTTATAGATAGCTATCGTGACCGCACCACAGGCGAGTTGTTCTTTCTGTTACAGGCAGAGCAGCTGGATACTGAGATATTACATTTTCCGCTTTTTCTCGACGGAAACGCGGCCACCTACACCCAGCGAGGCATTCACGCGGACGAATCGGTCATCCGTTTTCATCGGCGCTTTAATCAGCTCCACGTGGAGAAGCTGGACACCACCTTTTATTTTGACCCCCAGCATCCCCTGGCGCGGGCAGCGGAAGCCAACCTGCCGCCGTCTGTGTTGGCCACTCTCGACATTCTCGATGAGGACGAGTCGGGAGCACTGTTGATCTCAGCGAATGGTTTATTCCTGAGCGAAGCGCTACTTCAGGTTAAATATCCGGTTGACGCTGACGCCGAGCCTGCCTTCACCCTGGGCGAATTGAGTGATACCAAAACGACGTTGCTGCAAAATCGGACCTATCCCGAGAATATCGACGTGTCAGTGCGCTACGTGTACGAGAATCCTCAACCACTGGTCAGCGCGGACCCAGTTGTTGTCGACAGCCGTTTTGTTTCAGTGCAAGTGCAGCACAGTCTGGTTGCTGCTCCGCAGCCCGGCTTCAAGCCGCGGACAGCGGACTCTCGAGTGGGTACCTTTATCCATAAAGTCGAAGATATGACCTCTCGCGATGAAACGCCGTGGCGGGACGTGGTTAAACGCTGGCGGCTTCAGAAGGAAGATCCGGAGGCGCGCCTGTCGGATCCCCTGGAGCCTATCGTATTTTGGCTAGAGAACACGACCCCCGTGGAATGGCGCGAGACCGTGAAAGACGCCGTGCTGGTCTGGAACAAGGCCTTCGAGCAGGCGGGATTTTCGAATGCCATCGAAGTTCGGCAGCAGCCGGACGACGCGAGTTGGGAATCAGGGGATCTGCGTTACAACGTACTGCGCTGGACGTCAGTGCCGGAAGTTCCCTGGGGTGGTTATGGGCCTGTTTTTTCAGACCCTCGCACGGGCGAGATATTGGGCTCGGATATTATGCTGGAGTACGACTGGATACGAACGTTCTCCTCCGCCAGTAAACTCTATGCAGGCGCTGCAACACTGCCGCGCTCTGGAGAAGCGGCTGCCGCATCGATAGGCGCCCGGTCGCGCCGCCAGCAATGTGGCGCAGCGGCTATGCTCAAAGAGCAGCTTGCGCTAGGACGCGCAGCACTTAAGCTATCTCGATCCGCGAGCCCCGGGCTGGGTGAGGCCGTTATTGCTGGCTATGATGCCGATGAACACGAACTGATACGCCAGTCCCTGTATGACCTGGTAACACACGAGGTTGGTCACGTTCTGGGTCTCGCGCATAATTTTCAAGCCAGCATGCTACAGAGTACGGCAACGCTGACTGACCCGGAGTTGCCCGCTGATACGCCGCTCACCGCATCCATCATGGAGTATCCGCTAATCAACTTGCAGACCGGATCGCCGGAGCGCCCGCGCTATTATATGACTGAGCCCGGTCCCTATGATGAATGGGCGATAGAGTTTGTTTATACCCCGGCATTAGACGATCCAGCGCAAGAACAGCAGCGGGTAGAGAGGCTGCTCTCGCGTTCTACCGAGCCTGAGCTCGCCTTTTCACTCGACGCGGACACGGTTAACACCGAAACTGGAATCGATCCCAGAGCTATGCGTTTTGACCTGGGCAGCGATCCTCTGACTTACGCCCGGCAGCGCCTGGAACTGCTAAATGAGATAGGCGATGGGCTTGTTACCCGTTATCAAGCACCCGGTGAGAGCTGGCAGTCGCTGTACAACGCCTATCGATCTTTGCATTTAAATCGCTACCGGCAATTGATCATGGCCGCTCGCTGGGTGGGTGGCGTATTTGTAGACAATGCGCGGCAGGGGCAAGTCGACGCAGGCCTACCTTTTATGCCAGTGCCCCGGAAGCAGCAGTTAAGCGCAATGGCGCTGCTGCGTGACCACCTTTTTGCGCCAGACGCGCTGCTATTTGACGCAACGGTTTATCGCTATCTGCAGCGCCAGCGGCGGGGCTGGGACGCGTGGAATGCACCCCAGGATCCCAAGCTGCACGGTGATGCGCTGCAGATTCAGCAAGCCGCCTTGTCGCAGTTGCTAGCACCTGTGACCACGGCTCGCATCCTTGATACCTCTCTGTACGGTAATGCGTATTCTTTAAGCGAGCTGCTGAGCGATCTGACCGCGGCTATCTTTGACGCCGACGAGAACGCGCAGGTATCCACACTGCGCCAGCAGCTTCAGCGAGAATACGTTGAAGCGCTGTTGGCAATGGCAGTGATCGATTCGGGAACTGCTCATAATCACGTGGCCCGTGGCCAGGCGTGGTATGTGCTCGATCAGCTGCGGGTAAGACTTGCCAAGCTAGTTGCCAGGCCTCCCGTCGCTGATCAAGCGACGCTCGCGCATCGGTCAGCTTTGATTGCGCGTATTGAGAGCGGACTGACCCCGAAGAAGTAGCACGCGAGCCTTGCATCAGACAATAAAAAAGGGCGACCTAAGTCGCCCTTATTACTAGCCGTCGGGCCGCAAGGAGCTACATGCGTTCGATAATAATCGCGGGAGCCATGCCGCCAGCGGCGCACATGGTAACCAGTCCGAACTGCTTGTCTGCGCGTTCGAGCTCATCAATCATGGCCCCGATCAGGATCGATCCCGTTGCGCCGATGGGATGACCCAGTGCCATGGCGCCACCGTTGACGTTAACCGTGTCGCGATCAAGATCCAGGTCGCGAATGAACTTCTCGGCCACGACCGCAAAGGCTTCGTTGATCTCAAACAGGTCGATATCACTGACCTGCATGCCGGCACGATCCAGCACCTTGCGTGCAGCGGGTACCGGTGCGTTCAACATCAGCGTTGGGCAGTCACCCATGTTAGCCATCGCAATAATGCGGGCACGGGGCTTCATGCCGTGAGCCTGAGCGTAGTCAGGTGAGGCCAGCAGCACAGCGCCTGCGCCGTCTACCACACCCGAGCTGTTGCCAGCGTGGTGAATATGGTTGATCTTCAGGTCCGGAAACTTTTTGTTCACCAGGCTGCGATAGGTGGTACCAGCTTCATCCAGGGGATAGTCGGCAATGGCTTCAAAGGACGCCTTGAGTTCGCCCAGTTTTTCCTTGGTCGTGCCGGGGCGAGGGAATTCTTCTTTATCCAGAGCGATTGAACCGTCTTCATTCAGGACAGGTATCAGCGAACCGTCAAAACGACCTTCCTCAATTGCCCGTGCGGCGTTTGCCTGAGATACCGCAGCAAGACTGTCCACGGCATCGCGATCAATGCCTTCGATAGTCGCTATCGCATCGGCACAAACACCCTGATGGGGCTGTGGGTGCATTTCGCGCAGGTGTAGATTGTCGCTGTCGATAAACGGAGAGCGCTCGCCCATTTCGGCGTAGTGAGACATCAACTCAGTGCCACCGCCAATCGTCAGGTGCTCCATGCCTGCCATGATGCTGCTGGCGGCCATGTTCACCGAGGTAATGCCTGAACCACAGAAACGGTCCAGCGTGACCGCACTGGAGCGGACGTCGTAGCCCGCGTCCAGGGCCGCCATACGGCCGAGGTCGCCGCCTTGCTTACCGCGTTGGCTACTGGTTCCCCAGATAATGTCGTCGACGGCTGAGGTGTCGAGTTTATTGCGTTCTGCAATCGCTTTCAGCACGGTGGCACCCACATGCTGCGGGTGAAGGTGGGCGAGGGCGCCTTTACCTATTTTGCCTATGCCGCGTGGCGTGCGACACGCATCTATAATCCAGGCTTCTGCCATGGTTGTTTCTCCTTATGTATTCGCTGTGGTTGGCTGTTACTTGCCTTTCCAGTTTGGGGCACGCTTTTCGGCAAAGGCCGTAGCGCCTTCGATAGCGTCTTCGCTGACAAAAACCGGGTTGACGATGTCGCCTTGCTTTTGAAACATCTCATCCTGCGACCAGTCGGTCTGCTCAAGAATTACCTGTTTGCTAACGGCAACGGCCAATGGGCCGGTGGCGGCAATTTTCGCCGCAAGGGCTTTTGCGCCCTCAAGCGCAGTGCCCGCATCAACGACATGGTTGATCAAGCCCAACTCATAGGCTCGCTGCGCGCTTATGAAATCCCCGGTAAGCGCCAGCTCCATGGCGACGCGACTGGGAATCTGGCGCGGCAGCTTGACCAGGCCACCTGCGGCAGCAGCGAGGCCGCGCTTGGTTTCGGGTATGCCGAACATCGCGTTATCCGCAGCGACAATCATGTCGCAGGAGATAGCCAGCTCCAGACCGCCCGCTAGCGCATAGCCTTCAACTGCGGCAATCAGTGGCTTGCGAGGCCCTTGCTCGGTGAGACCGGCAAATCCGCGCCCGGGTATATGGGGTGTTTCACCGGAGACGAAAGCCTTCAGGTCCATGCCGGAACAGAACGTGCCGCCAGCGCCGGTCAGAATCGCCACGCGCAGGGAGTCATCGCTGTCCAACTGATCCATGGCTGCGGCGACGCCTTCGGCGAGTGCCTTATTGGCAGCGTTTTTCGCCTGTGGACGGTTAAGCGTTACGACAAGAACGCCGTCTTCGGCGCTGGTTAATACTTCATCAGACATTGCTGTCTCCCAATTAGAGTGGTTAGTAGAGTAATAAAAGACACGGTGTTGTTAACTAAATTCTCTCTGAGTGGCACGCTGCGCTTTACGTTCAGCCGCTTTACGTATCAATCAGCGACACGCCAAACTGGGCCAGCGGCTCCACAGCAGCGGCTTTCGCATCGGCTTCCGCACTGGATGCTGTGCCGATCAGTGCGCGCTTCTTGACGCCTTGAAGAATGGCGGCAAGCCTGAAAAAGCAGAAGACGAGATAGAAGTTCCAGTTACTAATG
Organism: Cellvibrionales bacterium; assembly: GCA_043585095.1. Taxonomy (GTDB): domain Bacteria; phylum Pseudomonadota; class Gammaproteobacteria; order Pseudomonadales; family Halieaceae; genus JANQIO01. The sequence continues at coordinate 1,807,504 of CP121321.1, read as the reverse complement.
TCGTGGCGGCCGGTTTTGGCGCAGTAACTGGCGATGTATTCCTCGTCGGTCGGCAGGCCGATAGCGCTGCGATCAACGCCGCCCAATCCACTCATACCGGCATCAGACTGCGGCAATGCCCATGCCATACATTGGTAAGACAGATCCGCCAGCGGATGACCTACTGTGGAGAGCTCCCAGTCCAATACGGCAATGATGCGCGGTTCCGTCTTGTGAAACATGACGTTGTCCAGGCGGTAGTCGCCATGGACCAGTCCAACGCGGCCATCATCGGCGGGAATGTTCGCGGGCAGCCAGGCGATTAGCTTTTCCATTTCCGGGTTGTGATCAGTTTCACTAGCCCGGTACTGCTTGGTCCAGCGGCCGATTTGGCGCTCGAAGTAGTTGCCCGGACGGCCGTAGTCCGACAGGCCAACCTCGTCAATGTCAACGTTGTGTAGCTCAGCCAGTACGCGATTCATCTCTTCGTAAATCGCGGCGCGTTCTTCGTTGCTGTCCAGCTCGGGAAGGGTTGCGTCCCAGAAGACCCGTCCGTCCATGTACTCCATTACGTAGAACATGGAGCCGATAATGGTTTCATCTTCACAGAGGCAATAGGTTTTCGCCACCGGTACTGCAGTGCCTTCCAGTGCCGTGATAACCCGGTACTCGCGGTCCACAGCGTGGGCGGACTTCAGTAGCTCGCCGGGTGGCTTGCGCCGCAGCACATAGTGCTTGCCACCGGCGGAGAGTTTAAACGTTGGGTTGGACTGTCCACCTGCAAATTTTTCAGCGCTCAAGGTGCCACTGAAGCCGGGTACATGCTGCTCAAGATAGGGCTGCAGTTTCGCTGTATCCAGTGTCTGTGTGCTCATGGCGTTCCATATTTTTGTATTAGTTGCTTGCCCAGTGCCATCATGTGCACCTGGTCGGGACCGTCGGCCTGCCGACACCAACGGGCGTAATTATAGGCTTCCGCCATAAAGTAATCCTGACATAATCCGCCCGCCCCAAACACCTGCATGCAGCGGTCGATCACTCGCTGCACGGTAATAGGCGTGGAGATCTTTGCGGCCGCAATATAATCCCGCGCTTCTTTATTGCCAACTCTATCGAGTCGATCGGCTGTCTTCAGTGTAAGCAGGCGTACCTGTTCGATTTCACAGAAGCTCACCGCCATGTCTTCTCGAATGCTCTGGTGCTGAGCCAACGATTTGCCAAAGGTGCTGCGCTGTTCGACGCGCTCACAGGCCATTTCCAGGCTGCGCTGCGCACAGCCAATCAAGCGCATGCAGTGATGAAGCCTGCCGGGTCCCAGACGCCCCTGCGCAATTTCAAAACCCCGTCCTTCGCCCAGCAGCATGTTGGTCGCTGGGACACGCACGTTATCAAAAACCACCTCGGCATGCCCTATGGGCGCATCGTCATAATTGAAGGTTTTCAAGGCACGCTCAACAGTTACCCCGGGCGTGTCCTTGGGTACCAGTATCTGGCTCTGTTGAAGGTGACGATTGCTGTTGTCCGGGTCAGATTTGCCCATCACAATAAAAATCTTTGTGCGCTCGTTCATGGCACCTGTAATGAACCACTTGCGGCCATTGATGAGGTAGTCGTCCCCATCTCGCTCGATACGTGTCTCGATATTGGTGGCATCGGATGAAGCAACGGCGGGTTCTGTCATGGCGTAGGCTGAGCGGATGTCGCCGCTTAAGAGGGGCTCAAGCCAGGACGCTTTTTGTGCCTCCGTACCGTACTTCATAAACACTTCCATGTTGCCTGTATCGGGTGCATTGCAGTTGAATATCTCCGGTGCCCACAATACCCGGCCCATGATTTCAGCCAAAGGCGCGTAGTCCAGATTGGACAGTTCGCCACCGTGGTCTTTGGGAATAAACAAATTCCAGAGCCCGGCTTCTCGAGCCCTGGATTTTAGCTCTTCCATCATCGGCACGGTTGCCCAGCGATTCTGCGCCGAGTCGATGGCATCGTAATACTCGTGCTCGACCGGATAGACATGTTCCTGCATGAACGCGCTAAGTCTGGCGATGTACTGCTGCGCCAGCGGGCTGTGCTCAAAGTCCATGGATATTCCTTTGCGTTTTTCCCCAGCTGTCACGCAGGGAGGCCATTATATTGTCCTGGGCAAGCCGTTCAGCGCGATGCCGATGGCTTTACTCGCGATCTAAAAGCAGGATGTGCTGTCAGTGGTAATTCGGTCCACGCCAGGCCCTTGGACGCTGGTATTGTGGTCGGTTTGTCAGACCCAATGCGCCACAGTTTGTGGGCTGGCTCAAAGGCTATCAATGACGCTGCACAACAAAAAAATGGACAGCAAATGACAGCAACGAGAGGGCACTAATCAGCGTAAGGTTGAGCGCTAGGGCCGCGGGTATTGCTGAGCACAGAGCGCATAAAGCTGTACTGTTTTTCCAGAGCGCGCGTGGCGATTTCTGGCCGATATTTCACGACCCAGTCTTCTTCAATATCAAAGCCATGGCTGACGCCTGGATAGTTAACCACGGTCACCTTGCGATTGGCGTCTCGCTGCGCAGAGGCGATGCGCAAGCAGGGATCGGGGCTGGCGATTTCATCTGCGTCTGCCAGCAGCATCAATACGGGAATATCATTGGGCCAGTCGCGCCCAAAGCGGCTTGCAAAGCCACAGTAGGGGTACCAGGCGATAATGCCTGCGACGCTCTCTATGGAACTCTGTGGCGCGGTGGTCAAGCTCGATGGGAGATCGCTACCCAGGGCCAACGCTTCCAGGATGCTCCATGCGCCATGGGAATAACCGGCGAGGAACAGCGCATCTGCGTTAATTGATAACAGAGATCCGGCGTAGTCCACGGCTAACAAAACATCGGCGGCTCGTTCCCGGCCAAGCAGGTTGCGGCCACTGCAGTTATCAGCAGCCTCGATACCCCTGGGGGTATGGCTGTCCAGAGTGATCGCGGCATAGCCGCGTTCGACGGCAAGTTCAGCGCGGCGCTCGTCGGAAGGCTCAAATCCGCCACAGCCGTGGAATAATATAACCGCTGGAAAAGGGGCGTCGCCGTCGGGGTATCGCACCTTAAAATGTTTGCTCAGTAGCAGGCCAAGCTCTTGGGCACTGCGTTGCTGGGGCCAAAGCGCGTCAGCGTAATACCAGACAAGGATCATGGCGATGCCAGCCAGTGTTGCTGTCAACGTGAGGCAGTTTTTAGCTAAGCTCCGATTCATGTCGGATATTGTGCTGTGCCGGTGTTACACATGCCAGTCATCTATAGATCTTGTTTGGCTTTACAGGGGTCTGGCAGAACCGCCTGATACTGGTACACTTCCGCGCTGCGAGGCGCCCGGGAATCGCGCCAAAAACACCTAATAATTATAGGGATTTCTACGATGTACGCAGAACTCAAGCAGGTTTTTGACGCGCTGACAGCGCCCGGCCAAATGTTCGAAATAACCGAGGTAGAGGTCGGCGGGCAGAAGCTGAGGGCGTGGCATCACAGCCCGAATTCACTGCGCGACGTCTGGGCTATCGCGGCTGGACATGCTGATAAAGACTACCTGGTCTATCAAGACGAGCGCTGGAGCTACGCCGAGGCCGTAGAAGAGGTCGCAAGAATCGCAAATTGGCTGCGTGCCAATGGTGTAGGTCAGCATGACCGGGTCGCCATCGCGATGCGCAACTACCCGGAATGGATGTTGAGCTACTGGGCCATCGTATCCATTGGCGCGGTGTCAGTGGGCATGAATGCCTGGTGGGTGCCAGATGAAATGGCCTACGCTTTAAAAGACTCCGCTCCAAAGGCTTTAATCGCCGACCGCGAGCGCATCGAACGCTTCGAGCAGATTCGCAGTGATTTCCCCGATTTAAAGGTTGCGGCGGTCCGGGTCGACGACACGCCCGATTGGGCTACACCTTGGGCAGAGGTGCTGCAGTCTGCGCCGGAAATGCCCGATGTGACGATTGACCCCGACGATGATGCGTCGATTTTCTATACCTCCGGCACCACCGGAGTTCCAAAGGGTGCCCAGCTAACCCACCGGGGTTGTTGCAACAATTTGATGAGCCTGATGTTCATGAATGTGGCTCAATCACAGACCGTTGCCATGGCAAGTGGCAAGGACGCGCCCAATCCGGCTGACCCGGACGCACCGCAGGTGGCCTCCATTGTCGCGACACCTCTGTTTCACGTTACGGCTAACAACTGCCTGGCCCAAACGGTCACTATTGCGGGCGGCAAACTCTGTCATATGTACAAATGGGATGCGGGTGAGGCACTGCGTTTAATAGAAGAAGAAAAGGTCACGACCTTCACCGGGGTGCCGGTGATGAGCCGAGAGATGATTAGCCACCCGGATTTTGCTACCCGCGACACCTCATCGCTGAAGTCGTTGGGTGGAGGTGGTGCGCCCGTGCACCCTGATCTGGTCGATAAAATTGATAAGTCTGGTGGTGGCACTCAGCCATCACAGGGCTACGGTATGACAGAAGTGTGCGGCATTATCAGTGCTGCAGCTGGCCCACTCTTTAGCCAAAACCCCGCCAGCGCCGGTGTTATCGTGCCTATATACGAAGCAAAGATTGTCGACGAAGAGGGCAATACCTTGCCGATAGGCGAGACCGGCGAGTTTTGTGTAAGGGGCTCACAGGTCATCAAGGGCTATCTCAATCGACCGGAAGCTACCGCTGAAACCATCGTTGACGGGTGGTTGTATACCGGTGATATCGGCTATATGGACGAGCATAACTTTATCTATTTGGTGGACCGTGCCAAGGATATGGTGCTCCGTGGCGGAGAAAACGTGTACTGCTCCGAAGTTGAAACCGCGATCTTCAAGCACGATGCGGTAGCGGAGTGTGCTGTGTTTGCCGTTCCCGATGAACGGCTCGGCGAAGAGGTTGGAGCTGCGGTGTACCTTACGGAGGATGCACAAGTGAGTGCCGACGAACTGCGCTCATTTTGCAAGCAGCATCTGGCGGCCTACAAGATTCCACGCTATATCTGGATGGTTGAATCCCCACTGCCGCGCAACGCCAGCGGCAAGTTCGTCAAGAATACGCTTAAGGACATGCTGGACCCTGCGGACGCAGGCTAAGGCTGCTGCATGGGCTGGCTCCAGCCTGGGGCCGGTTGATGCAAAATTGAAGAGCCGATGGAACGCCGTATCGTTCGGCTATAGGCCCTTGCGGTAAGTGTAAGGCGTGACACCTGTCCAACCTTTGAAAGCGCGAATAAAGGCGCTCGATTCTGAAAATCCCGCCCGGTGGGCGATCTCCTCGATGGTAAGGCCCTGCTTGCCTAGATAATGCAAAGCGATATCTCGACGGACTTGCCCCTTGAGTTCTGTAAAGGATGAGCCTTCTTTGCCGAGGCGGCGACGCAGGGTTTGCGGATGCACGTCGAGATCGGAGGCAACTGACTCCAGTTCCGGCATGTTCTCCAGGTCTCTGCGTAGTAGCTGCCTGACCTGAGAGGTCCAACTGCTCGCCTGATACCGCGTGGTGAGCATGGTAAGCGTGGGATGCCGGAGGAACCTCGTCAGGGATTGCTCATTCTGTACAACCGGCCGTTCAAGTAGGGCAGCATTGAGCACCATCTCCGTGTGCTGCTGTTCAAAGTTCACTGGATTGCCGGCAAACATGGGCCGATATTCTGCGGCGTGATCCGGTGCCGCGTGGGTAAAGTTGAACTCTACAACGGGCAGTAGCTCAGCGGTCAGCCAGCTAAGGAAACGGTGGCAGTTAAAAAGTGCTAACTCGCCAGCATATACATCATAGTGGACGTCGTTGCTGTTGCGGGCGTCGGCCTCACTGCGCTGCAGTCTGACAATGGCATGGCCGTCAATGACCTGCAGTGATGGGGCGTCAACATGGTGAAACAGGCTGAAAAACCGGCAATATCGAGCCAGCGCCTTGCCCAGGGTGTCGCAGTGAATCACCGCATGACACATCATAGACCAACTGCCAATGGGCAAGCGCTGCGGCCCATAGCCCAGCCCCTCGTCGTCCATTGCCAGCATGGTGGCGACCTGCAGATCGGCAAACCGCTCCATGGATATACGCGCGTCGTCCTGCTCGAGCAGACGTGTCGAAATACGATTGGCGCGCAGTAGAGCGGCAGGATCCAGGCCGCAGGGCACGGCATATTTTAAAACGGCACGAACAAATACCACGCTAATCGATTGCTGTCTCACGGCGTCAGTTGCACTCGCTCTGCAGCCAATCGAGTATCAGCTCAGCTAACAGCAGCCTGCTGTATGAGAATGCGTGGTCTCCGGGGATTCGATGTACCCGGAGATTGATATCTCCGTTGCGGCGATAGGCGTTAACCGCAGGTATAAACATGGTCTCAGGAGGCAGCACAGTGTCCTCAGTGCCGGTGATCATCAGTACGTGCCGCCCGGAGAGTCTGGGGGCAAACAGCCTGATATCCATCCGCGTGGGAGGTTGGGACAGTAAGTCTTTGCGCATGGCTTTGCCGTTAAAGCCCTTCAGCATAAACAGCGTATCGGCATATTTCAGGAAGGCCGTTGCCCAGGGTGCTGAGGCACGCAGTCCTTCGGCCAGTAAGCCAAGATTGGCGGGTGCCAGAGCGGCAAGGCAGCGCAGGCTGGGATCTGCTACGCCGGCTGCCAGTGCCGTAAACCCTCCCATGGAGTGGCCTATCACGCTAATCCTTTGGCTGTCGATGCGGTAGCGCGTTGCGTTGTCGCGGAGAAATGAGGTGATGCGCGCTAAATCCGCGGGCATTTGGGTCAATCGAAAGATACCCTCGCTGCCCCAGGCGCCGGAATAGTTAAAAAACAGGACATTGAAACCAGCACGGCGCGCCGCCTGGGCAATATCCAGGTTTTTTTCATGGCCTGGCAGCCCGTGGGCGAGTACGACGGTGGGGTGTGGCCCAACGCCATTGGCGATATACATCATGGCCGCCAGCCGATTGCCCGCATCCCCGACGGTTAGTTCTTCCTGGGCGGGAGGAAATAGCGTATTTCTCGGTGCTTCCAGCGTCGGCCGCAGGTCTTCATGGCCATAAACTGCTGTAGAGCAGCAGGCGATTAGCAGTAGTGCCAGCAGGCTGCGCGTCATCAATTATCCGAGGGGTAAGCAGGGGCGAGTATGCTACTCCCCGCTGTCATTTTGGGTCAATAATTTTGTCTGAGCCTGTCATTGGCGGGCCGTTTGACAGTCACCATACTGGTGCCCGTTTTAGTCACGCTGTATGGGAAGCTTTATGCTGGATAGAGACTTTACTGAAGAACAAAAGATGTTTCGCGAGACCTATCGCAAATTTCTCGCGGCGGAAATCGTGCCGCATATGGAGAGCTGGCGGGAGCAGGGCCGTGTCGACCCAAGTGCGTTTCGCAAGGCCGGAGAGCAGGGTCTGCTGATGGTTTGGCCGGAGGAAAAGTATGGCGGTATTGGCGACGAAGACTTCCGCTTTGAGCAAATTATCATCGAAGAGACCGGCTACGCTCGCTGCGGCGATTGGTATAACACGCTGCACAGCCGGCTGGTGGGGCCTTATTTCACCCGTTTTGGCAGTGAGGAGCAGTGCGAGCGGTTCATGCCCAAGTGCGTAAGTGGCGAAACCGTGCTGGCGATCGCAATGACTGAACCCGATGCCGGTTCGGATTTAGCGGGTATTCGCTCCACCGCTGTGAAAGACGGTGACCACTGGATCGTAAATGGGTCAAAAACGTATATCTCAAACGGTATCAATGCCGATGTTGTCATTGTGGCCGCGAAGACCGATCCCTCTAACAATCCGCACCACATGACCTTATTCATTATTGAGCGCGGTATGGAGGGCTTTGAGCGAGGTCGCAACCTGGCGAAGATGGGACTTAAGGCTCAAGACACGGCGGAGCTGTTTTTTAACGACGTTCGAGTGCCTGAAGCCAACGTGCTGGGTGAGCCTGGTAAAGGCTTTATTTACTTGATGGAAGGCCTCGCAGAAGAGCGGCTGATAGGCGCAGCGGGTTACCTGTCGGCAGGTCAGCTGTCCTGGGATCTGACTGCCGACTTCGTGCGCGAGCGCAAGGCCTTTGGTAAGCCACTGGCTGCCTTTCAGAATACGCAGTTTAAGATGGCAGAATTGCGTACTGAGCTAGATATTGCTCAAACCTATGTTGACCAGTGTGTCGCAGCTTTCAACGCGGGCAAGCTGACCGCTATGGACGCAGCAAAGGCAAAGCTGGTGACCTCAGAGCTTCAGCTCAAGGTGGCTGACATTGGCGTGCAGCTGCACGGCGGGGCGGGCTATATGGATGAGTATCCAATTTCCAGACAGTTTACCGACGCGAAGATCTCGCCGATCTATGCGGGAACGTCTGAAATCATGAAGGTGATTATCAGTCGCGACTGTTTGAGTGATGATTACACACCGTTTAATACAAGAAATTTCTAAATAGACTGCTTGGCGGTCATCAACTATTTGATTAAAAATCAGGAGAGTAGGCATGGATATTCAAGACAAAGTAGCAGTTGTAACGGGCGGTGCATCTGGCCTGGGTCGAGCTACCGTTAAGCGGCTGGTCGCAGCCGGCGCCAAGTGCGCGATCTTCGACATGAACGAAGAGAAAGGCAATGCGCTGGCCGCGGAGCTTGGCGATGCGGTCATTTTTCAAAAGGTAAATGTGGCGGATGAAGAGTCGGTCGCCGCTGCTATTCAGGCGACGATGGACGCTTTTGGCGCTATTCACATCAACTGCAACTTTGCAGGTATCGGCAACGCAATTCGCACCCTGGGCAAGACCGGTCCTTTCCCACTGGATGCTTTCCAGATGGTTATCAACGTGAACCTGATCGGCACGTTCAACGTGCTGCGCCTGTGCGCTGAGCAGATCGCCAAAAACGAGCCTTTCAACGATGACGGTGGCCGTGGCGTGATTATCAACACGGCATCCGTAGCGGCTTACGAAGGCCAAATCGGACAGGCAGCGTATTCTGCATCCAAAGGCGGCGTAGTGGGCATGACCTTGCCGATAGCACGCGACCTTTCGGTACTGGGTATTCGGGTTAACACCATCGTTCCAGGTCTGATCGCGACGCCGCTGATGATGGGTGGTGCGGAAGAATTGACGCCTGAGATCTGGGAATTCCTCAAGCCCCTGGGAGAGCAGGTTCTCTTCCCCAAGCGCCTCGGTGATCCAGATGAAATTGCCCACACTGCTCAGTACATCGTTGAGAACGATTACATCAACGGTGAGTGTGTGCGCATGGACGGCGGCATCCGCATGCAGCCCAAGTAATTTGCTACATATGTCAGGCGGCGGCTTTCGCCGCTGCCTGATGGCTGTTTGATAGCGTTTTTTTGATGTAACACCTAGATATTTTCAAGGCCTGCAGCAGCGGGCGGGAGCAGTGTAGTGGGTCCTTTAAATGGATACACGGTAATCGAGCTTGCAGGCATTGGCCCTGCGCCCATGGGCGGAATGATCCTGGCCGATATGGGAGCAGAAGTAATTCGTATAGAGCGCGCTGGGGCGTTCAGTCCTAAAGCGAGTTGCGACGTAAGCTTTCGTGGCAAGAAGTCAGTTGTACTTAATCTGAAGGACGCGGAGGGTGTCGAGACGCTGCTGCGTATGGTTGAAAACGCCGACGTGTTAGTAGACCCCTACAGGCCGGGCGTCTGTGAGAAGCTTGGCATAGGGCCTGACGTTTGCATGGCCCGCAATCCGCGCCTGGTGTTTGCACGGATGACCGGTTGGGGCCAGGAAGGTCCGTTGGCCAAAGCCGCTGGCCACGATATTAACTACATCAGTATTACTGGCGCGCTGTTCGCGACAGGCCGTAAAGGCGAGAAGCCGGTGCCGCCGCTTAACGTTGTTGGCGATATGGGCGGCGGTGGCATGTTGCTGGTGAGTGGCGTGCTGGCTGCCCTGTTGGAATCCCATAACAGTGGCAAAGGTCAGGTAATCGACGCGGCAATGGTAGACGGCGCGGCGCAGCTCATGTGGATGTTTCACGGTTTCCAGGCCGCGGGCATCTGGGATCACAGCGACCGGGAGCAGAATATGCTGGATGGCGCTGCCCATTTCTACGACAGCTATGAGTGTGCCGATGGAGAATACGTATCGATTGGTTCGATAGAGCCTCAGTTTTATGCGCTGCTGTTGGAGAAGCTGGGTGTCGATCCAGAGGCATTCGTCGACCAGCACAACAAAGAGGCTTGGCCGGATATGAAAGCCAGGCTCGCAGAGGTGTTTCTGACGCGCACGCAGGCCGAATGGTGCGAAGTGATGGAGGGCAGTGATGTGTGTTTCGCGCCGGTACTGAACTTCATGGATGCGCCAAGCCATCCCGCCAATGTGGCCCGGGACGTGTACCTTGAAATAGACGGCGTCACCCAACCGGCGCCCGCGCCTAGATTTAGCCGGACACCTTCTTCCGTGCGCCATGGAGCACACGAGATTGGCGAAGACACTGAGAGCGTTTTGAGCGCTATGGGCTTCGAATTTCAGGAAATTGTTGCTTTGCGCGACGCGGGTAGCATTGGCTAAGGCGAGGGAGCACAGACTATGAGTGAGGTAGATAATCGTTACGAAAACATAACGCTCGACAGACAGGGCGCGATCACCATCGTCACATTTAATCGCCCCGCTACTCTCAATGCGATTGAAGCCGGAATCCGAAGGGAGATTTTGCTGGCTGCTAACGAAGTCAATGAGGATGACTCTGTGCGCGCAGTGATTCTTACCGGTGCGGGCCGAGCATTTTGTGCAGGCGCTGATCTGACTGAGAAGCCCGTCGACGGCGTTGACGTGGAAGATATGCTCAATCTGGAATACAAGCCTGGATTGATGGCGATTACCGAATCACCCAAGCCCTGGATCAGTGCAGTCAACGGCGCGGCGGCGGGGATTGGTAGCGCCTATGCGATGAACTGCGATCTGACCGTGATGGCGGAGGATGCGTACTTGTATCAAGCTTTTGCAGCGATCAGTTTGATTCCCGATGGAGGCGCCCATTGGCACCTGGTGCGTACGCTAGGCAAAAAGCGCGCTTACGAGCTCATCGCTCTGGGCGAGAAGCTTGGCGCGGAAAAATGCCTTGCTCTTGGTCTCTGCAACCGGGTCGTACCTGCCGATAAACTGCTGGAGGCGGCGATTGATTTGGCTGAGCAACTAGTCGCAAGAGCGCCTCTGTCCTTGCGCTATGCCAAGCAAGCATTGCATGCAGCGACCAACGAGAGCCTCGCGGACAGCATTTCCACAGAAGCGCGGTTGCAAAAGATCTGCATGGCCAGCGACGATGCCAGAGAAGGAGCGATGGCGTTCCTGGAGAAGCGCAGCCCCGATTTTAAAGGACAATAATGCGATGACTGATCAACTATTGATAGAGCACGAAGGCCCGGTGGTAACGCTTACGCTCAACCGCCCGGATGCGATGAATGCGCTTTCCCCCGAACTGTTAGGCGATATCTGCCAGGCTTTCCGCCGTCTTCAGTCTGACGATGAGGTGCGAGCGGTGATCCTGACCGGAAAGGGACGCGCCTTCTGTGCGGGCCTGGACTTAAAGGCGATGGCGGCGCATCCGGAAGGACTGGCGGCATTTGCTATCCACGGCGAGAACGACGTCGCGCGCGCAATGCAGGATTTTGATCGGCCAATAATCGTTGCCGTCAACGGCGTGGCGGCGACAGGTGGTTTCGAGCTGGCCCTGATGGGCGATATTCTGATCGCTTCTGATGCAGCACGCTTTGCCGATACGCACTGTCGAGTTGGGTTGGCTCCGGGCTGGGGGCTATCTCAGAAGCTGGCCAGGCTGATTGGCCCCAGCCGCGCAAAGGAAGCGCATTTTACCGGTAATTTTATTAGCGCCGAACAGGCCGCGGAGTGGGGAATGATCAGCCGCGTTGTGAACGCCGATGAGTTGTTACTTGAGGCGCGTCGCGTGGCTGACGATATTGCATCCTGTGTGCCCGATACAGTGCGTGTCTATAAGCAACTGGTGGACGATGGCCTGGCGTCCACGCTGGCGGCGGGAATGGAGATGGAAAAGCTGGTGATGCAGCACGCCAACAAAAACGTTAGCGGGGACACTATCGGCGAGCGTCGTCAGAGTGTTCAGCAGCGCGGCAAGCAACAGGTCTGAACGCCTTGTCGTTAGCAAAACGTATCGCAATGTCTTTGCCGGCTGCATCTGGCAGCGTTGCGGACACTATCGCTTTGGCGCAGCAAGCGCAGGCTTTGGGCTATGACGATATCTGGCTGGCAGACGCTGGTGGCCTGGACGCTATGACGCTAGCACCCATGTTACTGGAAGCCTGCCCGTCACTGCGACTGGGTGCTGCAGTGTTGCCCGTATACACCCGTACTCCAGCGGTTCTTGCTTCGACACTTGCGGTGATAGAGCAGGCCTACCCCGGACGCTTTGTGCCCGGCTTCGGAACCTCCAGTCACGCCATAATCGAGGGCTGGCACGGGTTGTCCTTCGACAAACCGCTGAGCCGAATTCGTGAAACCGTCGACTTACTGAGGCGGATGCTCGCAGGTGAGAAGACGGCCTTCAGCGGCGAAGTACTCCGCAGCCACGGTTATCGCCAGGCGCCGGCCGCAAACGTGCCGATCTACCTTGCGGCACTGCGTCCCAAAATGTTGGAGACGGCTGCCGAACTTGGTGATGGCGTTATTCTCAACTTGTTCCCGCGCAGCGCCTTACCAAAAATAATGGAACACATCGCAATTGGTGCGGAACGTGCGGGTAAGGATCCGGCGCAGGTAGAAGTGGTGTGTCGACACATGGTGGCGGTGACCGATGACAGAGATGCCGCGCGAGCCGCCTTCCGTGCTGGTTTTGTCGGCTATTACGCTACGCCCGTGTATAACAAGTTTCTCGAATGGGCCGGCTATCCCGAATCCGCGTCCGAAATCCGCGAGGGCTGGGCGAGCAAGGATCGCGATCGAACCGCTGCTGCACTGCCCGATGCCCTGGTTGATGAAATCGCGGTCTTGGGCGACGCAGAGCGCTGTCGCGAATTAATGCACTGGTATGCGGAGCAGGGGATTCATACCAACATAGTGTCCTGCATTTTGCCCACACCAGAGATCTCCGAAGCGACTACCCGAGCGTTTGCGCGCGAGCGTTTCAGCTTTTGAGACCGCAGGACGCTGCAACCCTGATCATCGTCCGGCAGCATCGCGAGGTTTTGCTGGGTGTACGCAGCGCCGCCCATGTGTTTATGCCGCATATGTACGTGTTTCCTGGCGGGCGTGTCGACCCGGGTGACGCGCGCGTTGCCTGCCCCCGGCCCTTACATCCAAATGTCGAGAGCAGACTATTACGGTCGCTCACACCGGCGCGTGCGCGTGCCGTTGCCATGACGGCGGTACGGGAAACCTTTGAAGAAACCGGGCTGTTGCTGGGGCATGAGGCTTCGCCATCAGTTCGCACGCGTTCTCCCCATTGGCGGCCATTTTTCGCGCGCGGCGTCGTCCCGGCGCTGGATAAGCTCGACTATGTTGCCAGAGCGATAACGCCTCCAGGTCAGGTGCGGCGTTACGACGCACGTTTTTTTCTGGCCGACGCGGAGGATTTCAGCGGCGAGCTGCGCGGTAATGGTGAGCTTGAAGATTTGCGCTGGGTGGATTTTGATGCAGCCGCCGAACTAGCGTTGTCACCCATAACAGAACTGGTGCTGCAGCTGCTTCGGCGACGGCTTCAGGGCGATCTTGAGGGGCATGGTCGAAACGAATCGGGCGGCGTGGACGATCTCGAAAAAGTACCGTTTTATCGCGAGTTGAAAGGGCGTGAGCTGATTGAGCATGAGTAGCTGCACTTGCGTGATGGTTTGGCTGAGCGGCTCAAGACGTCTGTGCCTGCGGCTATCGTGTGCGACAATGTTCGCCCTGATTGGGCTAGCCAGAATCTGTATGCATCAGGGCATGTTTAACGAAGGTTTGCTGAGCAGGGGCCGCAAATGATAATCGCCGCTAAAGATCCACAAGAGGCACTAAGTCGACTTAAAGCGGGTAATGAACGCTTTGTGGCGGGCAAGATTGATAGCAAAAGGCTTATCGGATCATCGGCGCGCGGCGTGCGTAACGATTGTCTTGCCGTTGTACTGAGTTGTTCGGATATGACGGTGCCCGCGGAAATTGTGTTCGACTTCATGCTGGGCGAGCTAAAAGTATTTCGTGCACCTGCACAAACGGGTAGCACTTTAGTTCTGGAAGAACTTTTCCCTTTGCCCGATGAGTCAGCGGGTAAAAACGTTCTGGCCCCATCTGCTCCCGTTTTGCTGATGCTGGGACACAAGAATTGCCTGGCCGTTGAGACGGCGATAACTGAGCTCTCACTCCCTGCAGAGCAGCAGTCGTCTTCGCCCGCTGCGAGGCTGACTGTGTCAGCGCTAGCAGGTGTTTGTAGTCCTGAAGTGACGACTGAACAAGCGGTCTACGCCAACGTTAGGCAGGGCGTCGAGGCGTTGGCGTCTGTCTTGCCGGGGCTGCGTGCTGCGCGGGCTGAGGGCAGTGTGATTCTGGCTGGCGCGGTTTACGATGAACGAACTGGCGTAGTGGAGTTTTTACAATGACCGAAACGCCGCGCCCTGAGCTGGAGGCACTTCGACAGCGCCTGGCGCACACTGGGGATGCCAGCCGGGCCGCCGCCGCTGAAAAGCGTCACGCTAAAGGCTACCGCACGGCGCGCGAAAACCTCGCTGACCTGGTCGATACGGATAGCTTTCTGGAATACGGGCAGCTGGCGGTGGCGGCTCAACGCAGCCGTCGTGATTATCAGGCATTGCAGAATGAAACACCTGCTGATGGTGTTATCACGGGAACAGCAAAGATTGATGGGCAGTCCGTTGCGGTCGCCATTTACGACTACAGCGTTCTCGCTGGTACACAGGGTTTTTATCACCACCACAAGCTGGATCGACTCTTTGACATAGCGCAGGAGGCCGCCTTACCCGTCATCATCTTTACAGAAGGCGGTGGAGGGCGACCCGGTGATACCGATGTGATGACACAAATTGCCGGGCTGAATATACGTTCCTTCGCCACCTGGGCTGGACTGTCTGGCCGTGTTCCCAGAATCGCGGTTGCCAACGGTTACTGCTTTGCAGGCAATGCAGCGCTGTTCGGTTGTGCTGATATCACCATCGCCACCAGGCAGTCCTGGATTGGTATGGCGGGACCGGCGATGATTGAAGGCGGTGGTTTAGGTCGCTATGCGCCGACGGAAATCGGTCCGGTGGCTGATCAGGAGCGCAATGGCACCGTGGATATCGTGGTAGCGGATGAGGCCGAAGCCACGCAGTGTGCGCGCCGCGTGCTGAGCTATTTTCAGGGTTCACAGTCGGCGTGGAAGTGCGCAGATCAATCGGTTCTGCGAGATGCCATTCCCGAAGATCGTCGCTGGGGTTACCCGGTCAGGCCGATTATTGAAACCATTGCCGATGAGGGATCTTTCACGGAGTTGCGCCGAATCTACGGGCGTTCGATTATCACTGGCTTTATTCGCCTCGAAGGCAAAGCCGTTGGATTGATCGCTAACGATTGTCAGCAGCTCGGTGGTGCGGTCGATGCAGAGAGCGCTGACAAGGCAACACGCTTTCTCAAGCTGTGCGATGCATTCGAACTACCGGTGTTGTCCTTAACCGATACGCCTGGCTTCATGGTTGGCCCGGACAGTGAGCAGCAGGCCTCGGTGCGGCGGATGTCGAACCTGTTTGTCACCGGGGCCAGTTTAACGATTCCAGTGGTCGCCATATTTCTACGCAAGGGCTATGGCCTTGGGGCGATGGCCATGACCGCAGGCAGCTTTGCTGCGCCTTGTTACGCCGCTGCATGGCCGACTGGCGAGTTCGGTGCAATGGGCCTTGAAGGCGCGGTGCGATTAGGCTTTAGGAAAGAGCTTGAAGCCGCAGCCGAAGGCCCCGAGCGAGAGACGCTGTTTAACGAGTTGTTACAACAGATGTATGAAGTTGGTAAAGCCACAGAAGCGGCTTCCCATCTCGAGATCGACGCCGTGATTGATCCCGCGGAAACGCGCCAGCAGGTGATTCATGCACTGTATGCGGCGCTGCAAACGCGGCCGGAGCGTTCCCCGCGTCGCTCTGTGGATACCTGGTGATCATGGCGTTTAAACGACTAGCCGGGGGCTCCTTTCCCTTTAGCTACTTCCGCGCCGACTCCCGCATGATTACCCTCGCGCGACAACTATAAAGGAGCATTCTTGTGTCGTTGGATTTTGATTCAGCTCGTCTTCCCAATCCTCATATTACTGAAGATCACGAAGCGTGGCGTACACAGCTTAGGCGTTTTGTTGATACCGAAATAATGCCCTTCGCGGACGATTGGGACGAGGCGGGGGAGATTCCCTTGTCTCTTTGGAAAAAGGCCGGCGAATTGGGCTTGTTGGGTATGGGCTACCCGGAGATGTATGGTGGCACACAGCACGGTATCGATTCGTGGCATAGCTGGATTACAGCCGAAGAACTGGCACGGCCAGGAGCTGGGGGTATTAACGCCAGCTTGATGGTTCATGGCATTGGCCTGCCGCCGGTCATTAACTGGGGCTCCGAGGCGATGAAGCAGACGGTTGCGCCCGCGGTGCTATCGGGCGATAAACACATTGCGCTGGGTATAACCGAACCCGGTGGTGGCTCCGATGTCGCACAGCTGCAAACCACAGCGGTGCGCGATGGTAACCACTATATTGTCAACGGTTCCAAGACTTATATCACCGGCGGCATGCGGGCCAATTGGGTGTCCACAGCGGTGCGAACTGGCGGCGAGGGCTCGCGCGGGCTGTCCATGCTGCTGATACCCACCGATGCGGAAGGCTTTTCCAGAACGCCCCTGGACCGCAAGCAGGGCTGGTGGGCCTCTGACACCGCAAGCCTGTATTTTGACAATGTTCGGGTCCCGACGGAGAACCTCATCGGAGAGGAGAATCAGGGATTTCTCGTGATCATGACTAATTTTAACGGTGAGAGGATGGCGATGGCGGCAGGCATGGAAGCCTTGGCCCGTATCTGTTTGGAAGAGGCCGTTGAGTGGGCGCGCGAGCGCTCAACATTTGGTAAACGCCTCGCCGATCATCAGGTGATTCGTCATAAAATCGCCATGATGAAGCAGAAGTTGAACGCGACCCAAGCGTATATTAGAAGTTGTTACGAATCGATCGAAGCCGGTAGTCCCGATCCGGGTGACATTGCTTTGCTCAAGGTGCAGGCCAGCGAAACCATGGAGTTTTGCGCGCGCGAAGCCATGCAGATTTTGGGTGGTATCGGCTATATGCGCGGTAATCGGGTTGAGCGCATCTACCGCGAGGTCCGCGTAAACGCGATCGGCGGTGGTTCGGAAGAAATTATGCGGGACTTGGCCGCCCGACAGTACAAATTATGATGAGCTACGCGCATGGACTGAAGTTGCTCGCGACGTCGTTGCAGCAGGGAGATACGTTATGAAGCTCTGGCACTGCAGGGGGGCACGGTCTTTGCGCGCGCTTTGGGCTCTTGAGGAGCTAGGTCTGGATTATGACGTCCACGTTATGCCGTTTCCCCCCCGCCTCTTTGAGCCGGACTACCTCGAGGTCAATCCTTTGGGCACCATCCCGTATCTAATTGATGGCGAAACCCATATGACAGAGTCCAGTGGTATCTGTCAGTACCTGGTAGAGCGCTATCAAGCCTGGGATTTTGGTCTCAAGCTGGATCATCCCCAGTACGGCGACTATCTGAACTGGCTATACCACTCTGATGCGACCCTGACCTTTCCGCAAACGATTGCAATGCGCTATTTCCACCTTGAGCCCTCGCCTGAGAAGCAGCCGGTCGCGGTAGATTATGGCAAGTGGTTCTATGCGCGGCTGAGAAGGCTGGATGCGCATATTGCAGACCGTGAATGGTTGGTCGATGAGCGCTTCACCATTGCGGATATTGCGGTGGGCTATGCGCTGTATCTAGCGGATACCTTGAAGCTGGGCGAAGCCTGCGGTCGCGAGTTTACCCCCCAAACAGCGGCCTATCTTGAACGTTTGAAGGCGCGACCTGCGTTCCTGCGCGCCGACGCTATCGACGGTGGACAGGAAGAGACACCGCTTAACCATTAACACGGCGATCTCGGCGTATTTGATACGCCGTGCCTACGACTTAGCATATGGAATACATGAATACAGTGAACGAACTACCCGAGCAATCAGCAACCGATGAATTTAGAGCCGAAGTGCGGGCATGGCTGGAAAGCAACAAGCCCGCCAACCCCGGCTTTCTGTTGCCACAGACATTTATGGAGGTCGGCTCGGACCAGCAGCTCGACTTTCTTCGGGAGTGGCAACACAAGCTCTGGTCGGCTGGTTATCTCGGCATGGCCTGGCCAAAGGAGTACGGCGGTCAAGGTGTCAGTCCCGCTTTTCAGATGGTTGCCGATTCTGAGATGCGTCGCGCTGCTGTCCCCATTGCGTTTAACGTCATTGGCCTGGGGTGGGCGGGGCCACTGATCCTGGATCGCGGTACAGAGGCAGATAAACAGCGCTATCTAAAAAACATTCTCAGCGCGGAGGATATCTGGTGTCAGGGTTTCTCTGAGCCGGATCACGGTTCGGACCTCGGCAACGTGCAGACACGAGCAGTTCGCGATGGCGACGACTACGTTGTTAACGGAACCAAGATTTGGACCACCATGGGCAACTATGCGCGCTTCATGATTCTACTAGCGCGCACCAATAGCGAATCTGAACGCAAGTATGACGGTTTGTCTTTCTTTCTTTCACCAATGGATGTTGCCGGCATCGACCCAAGGCCGATCCAGAAGCTTACGGGTGAGTATGGTTTTACCGAGACTTTTTTTACCGACGCACGCATACCGGCTGACTGCCTGATGGGGAAGGAAGGCGAGGGCTGGAAAATTGCGATGCAGACCTTGCAGTATGAGCGTGGTGCCGAGGCGGGTGCGGCGGGAGGATTGATGCAAGTCAGAGTCGCCATGGACGATGTGATCGATGGCTTGCAGGGCATCACTCGAGACGGCGAGCCCGTTCTGGAAGATCCTGTGCTGCGTGATCAACTGGTGCAATTGATGATTGAAGAAAAAGCCACCGCGTTAGGCAATCGACGCGCTGGTATTGCGGCGCTTAGCTCCGACTATCCGTTCTCGCTGAATCTGTCTGCAAAGCTGCGCACCAGCGAGTTCTCTCGGCGCATGCGGCAGTTCGCCGTTGCCGCCCAGGGTGGGCAGGGCAGCCTGTATGTCGGTGATGACGACGCGTTGGCAGGCGGTTTCTGGCAGCGTGCCTACCTCAATAATTTTGCTACCACGATTGGCGGGGGTACCAGTCAAATTCAGGCGAACATCATTGGCGAGCACGTGCTCGGCCTGCCGAAATAGCGCTGGAGCGACGAGTGACCATGAACGCAAACAACCCTGCACAGAATCAGACGCTGAGCTTCAGTGACGAACAGGCGATGATTTTGCAGAGCGCGCGCGACTTCTGCCAGGCGAAATCACCGATTCCTGCCGTGCGCGCGTTGCTTCACTCCAACACGGGCTATGACAGCGCGGTCTGGCAGGAAATGGTGGATCTGGGTTGGCTTGGCCTCTCCATACCTGAGAGCTTTGGTGGCAGCGGTTTAGGGGTGGGCAGCACGGTACCCATTGCGGAGTGTATGGGTCGCACACTGCTGTCGACGCCGTTTTTTAGCACAACCCTGGCTGCACAGCTGTTGTTGCGGGCCGGAACGGAGGCCCAGCGAGAACAGTGGCTGCCGCGGCTAGCCGCCGGCACCATTGCTACGGTGGCGCTATTGGACAACGGTGATTGGGGTGACACAACAACGCGGTGTCAGGCTGAGCTACGGGGTGACGAAATCCGGTTAAGCGGCGAGAAATGGTACGTGGCCGACGCCATGGCCGCAGAGCTGATTATCGTGTTGTGCAGTCTGCACGGGGCGCCCGCTCTGGTCATACTGGAAAACAGCGGTCTCGATCTATCCCAGCACACGCTACTGGATGAAACCAAGCGCGCCGCCAAGCTTGCCTTGAGCGCCTTTGTGGTTCCTGCGTCACACTTACTCGATCCTGAGCGCACTGTGGCTGCGCTACGCGATTTTCGACTGTTAGGTGCGCTGCTGGTGGCAGCGGAAGCAACCGGCAGCACCGCCGCCTGTCTGGATACGGTCGTGGACTATTTGAAGACGCGCAAACAGTTTGGCAAGTTGATCGGCTCTTATCAGGCGTTGAAGCACCCGACCGTTGAGATGTTGTGTAGCCTTGATTCGGCGCGCTCATTGATTTATCACGCCGCCTGCCTGGTTGGCGATGATGCCTTTGATGCCGATGCAGAAGTCGCCTGTCGAATGGCGAAATCCCAGGCCTGCGATGCGCTGAGTTTTGCCGGTGACCGTGCGGTTCAGTTTCACGGTGGTATGGGCTTCACCTACGAATGCGACGCACAGCTTTATATCCGTCGTGCCCAATGGTCGCAGCAGCAGTTTGGTGACCCCTGGCATCATCGCAAACATCTCGCATCGCTGCTGCTTGATTCAGCAGGCGAGTAATATCGGCCTGTTCACAGGCGCTCCATGCTCACTCTAATGGTGCTGACGCATTCGGCACTGCGCGGTAAAAAGTTAATAACGACAGTCTCGGAGGCACTAGATGAAAAATTTGTTCGACGTTAGCGGCAAGGTGGCCGTTGTCACGGGCGGCTCAACGGGGATTGGCAAGATGATTGCCAGGGGTTTCGTGGAAAACGGTGTTAAAACCTACATCACCGCGCGCAAGCAGCCGGCACTGGACGAAACAGCCGCCGAGCTGGGCGAGATAGGCGAGTGCATCGCGATACAGTCAGATCTGTCCACGCTTGAAGGTCTGCAAGCTTTTGCGGACGCCGTGCTCGCCGTCGAAGACTCGCTGGATATTCTTATCAATAACGCGGGTGCGACCTGGGGGGCGGAGATCGATGACTTCCCGGAGCAGGGGTGGGATAAGGTGATGGATCTCAATGTGAAGTCGATATTCTTTCTGACCCAGAGGCTGCTGCCGGCTTTGCGCAAGGCCGGTAGCCCGGAGTCGCCATCCCGCGTCGTTAATATCGCCTCCATCAACGGCATCACCCACCCGGGCATGACTAACTACTCCTACTCTGCAAGCAAGGCTGCGGTTATCCAATTAACCCGCCATATGGCGGCAGATTTAGGTTCCGAGGGAATCAATATCAACGGTATAGCCCCCGGTTTCTTTCCCAGCAAGATGACGGCATTCATACTACCTGATGACCCTGAAACTGCCGAGGTCGA
The DNA here is from genome assembly GCA_043585095.1 of Cellvibrionales bacterium. Lineage (GTDB taxonomy): Bacteria > Pseudomonadota > Gammaproteobacteria > Pseudomonadales > Halieaceae > JANQIO01. Next base: position 1,786,286 of record CP121321.1, on the reverse strand, counting down.
AGGGCAGCCGATCAAACGCCTGGGTCGGCCTGAAGACGCTGCGGGAACGGCGATATACCTGTGTTCCCAGGCCAGCAACTTCCTGTGCGGTCACACCGTCGTTATGGACGGTGGCGTCGTCGCCGCGAGCTAGTGGTTTGGATCTTGCGCATTGCATGCGCGCGCCATGTCCGGTTAAATCCACAGCCTATCCATAATCCCGGAGTCAGCAGGAAATGTGGTTCGTACTAACGTTCATCGCCCTGTGTCTATTGTTCAATGCTGTGCTGCTGCGCGGTACGGATTTGTCCGCCTACGACTCCCCTAAACCAGAGGTGTTTGGCGTTGACACGCCAGTCAGCGCGGCCGCTAACGACGCCCTGGCGTCGCTGCAAGCGATGACCGGTGAAATCCAGTCAGGACCAGCTAACTCACGCATCGCGCGCTTGCGTGCGGCGATGGATGCGATGGGCGACGAGGTCGAATTTGACGGAGAATATCGGCCGGTAAATGACGCTGGCCTGCGTGGCGAATGGGTGCTTGCTCCCGGTGCTGACCCCAGTCGGCGCCTGCTGTACATCCACGGCGGCGCCTATATGGCTGGCAGCCCGCAAAGTCATCGTGCTATTACCACCGAATACTCTAAGCGTTTGGGCCTGGCTGTCTTCTCACTGGATTATCGGCTCATGCCAGAGCACCGGCGGCAGGCCGGAATAGACGACTGTCGGGCGGCTTATCGCTGGCTATTGGATAATGGGCCGGCGGGCGCTTCACCCGCTGACGTCATCTTTGTGTCCGGTGACTCCGCTGGCGGTAATTTGTCCCTGTCACTGTCCTGCTGGATACGCGACGAGGGCCTGCGTGCGCCCAATGGTGTAGTCGCTTTGTCACCGGCAACCGACAGCACCTTTGCGAGTCCGAGTATGAAAAATAATGTGGCCAGCGATCCGATGCTGGGGCCCATGTTTGGCAAGCTCAGCAAAATTCCCTTGTTTCTGCTGCGACTTAGCGCCTGGTTCAGCAACCGAATGCTGCCCAAAAGTGCACCAATCTCGCCTGTGTATGCAGATCTGTCGGATTTGCCTCCCACGCTAGTGCATGCAAGTGCACAGGAGATGTTGGTGGACGACGCAATACGCTTTGTGAACCGCGCTCGCAGCTTTGGCTCGCCGGTGCGTTTGCAGCTTTGGTCAAATATGCTGCACGTCTGGCATATTTTCGTGCAGAGAGGTGTTCCAGAGTCCGAGCATGCCTTTGACGAGATAGAGCAGTTTATGCGAGCGCAGCGCGCGGTTATCACGTCGGAGGCCGCATGATACGCGGTTTACTGTTTTTCCTTTTTGTCGTGGTGACCGTTATACCCTATGCGATTGTCGTGGTGTTTACGTCAATATTTATCCGCGGAGATCGCCTCTACTGGTTTGCGGTGGGCTGGCTGCGCACCGCGATTTGGGGTGCTCGCGTCATCGGCGGCGTGCGCCATGAGCTTCGCGGCGTTGAGAACCTGCCGCCGGCAGACTCTCTGAGTCCGGTCATTCTCTGCCCAAAGCACCAGTCCACCTGGGAGACCTTTGCGTTTCCAACAATCGCATCGCACCCTTTGGCTTATGTCTTTAAGAAAGAGCTGCTAGTGATCCCATTTTTTGGGTGGGCACTGGGGCGCCTCGATATGATCCATATCGATCGCAGCAAACGATCGGAAGCCTGGAACCGCGTTGCAGCCCAGGGCAAGGAACTGATGGAGAAGGGTATCTGGGTCATCATGTTTCCCGAGGGGACTCGCATCGCGCGTGGCGAGCAGGGCAACTACAAAACCGGCGCCAGCCGTCTGGCAATTGCTACAGGAGCGAGCATAGTGCCGATAGCGATGAGCTCTGGGCGCTGTTGGCCTCGCAAGAGCTTTCGCCTTATTCCTGGAACGATTGTGGTGTCCTTCGGTGAGCCCATCTCCAGCGAGGGAAAGGCGGCAGACACATTAATCAAAGAAGTGGAGACCTGGGTCGAGGCAGAAATGCGCCGTATTGACCCCGAAGCCTATGCGTAAATTATTAACAGTCGTGTTGGTGCTTGCTCTGATTGTGGCAGGCTTGGGTTTAGTGCTTCGCTATGCGAAACAGGCACGTCCCTTCGCAGCGGGTACCGAGAGTGCCAGCCGCCTGTTGCCCGGCCCTTACCGCGTGGAGAGTTACGACAAGCAGTTCGTTGATCAATCGCGGCGCAGCCAAGCCTATCGTGATTTTGAAGGCTCCGCTGAGCGCGTGCTGGACGCGACGGTTTGGTATCCTGAGCTAGACGCGGCAGAGCCGCTGCCCTTGATCGTTTACAGTCATGGCTTTACGTCGACGCGAATGGGCGGTGCCTATCTGGCCGAGCATCTGGCGAGTTATGGCTATGTTGTGGTCGCTGCTGACTTCCCGCTGACGAATATGCAGGCGCCCGCGGGTCCCTGGGTGCGCGACGTGGTCAATCAGCCCGGGGACGTGAGTTTCCTTATTGATAGCCTGATCGCCTCCAGTTCAGAGCCTGAACACGTGCTGGCGGGCCTGGTCGACGCACAGCGCATCGGCGTTACTGGAATCTCGCTGGGCGGCATGACGTCTACTCTTGCGGCCTACCACCCGGTGCTGGGTGACCGGCGAATCACAGCGGCGCTGTCTATCGCGGGACCCACTGCACAGCTCGCTGGCGCGTTCTTTAGGCACCGTGACCCGATACCATTCTTAATGCTGGCGGGTGATATCGATGCGCTAGTGCCGTTTAAGAGCAACGCGCTGCCGGTACTAGAGAATATTCCAGATTCGCAATTAGTCACGATCGTCAACGCGTCGCACACCGGATTTGCGGGACCCAGTGCCAGCCTTCGCTTCATGAGCAATCCGGATGCTTTGGGTTGCTTCATGGTGCAGCGCAGCGTTGAGGACGATAATCCTGACGATATATGGATCGACGAACTGGGCACGCCGGAACAGGGCATCAATTACGACGCTGCCAACGAACTGTGCCTGGTGGACCCGCTGCCACCGGCAATGAACCCGCTACGGCAACAGATGATAACCGCAGTGGTTGTTCGCGCATTCTTTGACGGTGCATTCGCTGCGGATGAGAAGCGGCGCCGAAACGCAAAAGCGTTTTTGTCAGAGACACTACCCCGCGAGCTTGCAGAAGTGAGGGTTGCCCAGAGCGATGCGCCCTAACTTTCAGCAGCAGCGTCAGTGGCGATAATACCGGCGAGTTTCCGAGCATGATCTTTCTTGGTCGCGACATCCATATTGCGCAAGATTTGTATGCGCTGTGCCTGAGGCGAGCCCGCACCATGCAGGGACTCGGTTAAGTAGCCCACGGCATTTCGTCCCAGCGTCATATTCTCAATCAAGCGCAGTATGCGAACCCGATCTTCTGTGGGAATATCGTCACGACCTTTAAAGAAACGCTCCAGCAGGTCTCCGGTATCGCTGGAAGCAAAGTCCTGCTCAGAGGGCAATGTGACCATCAGGCCGCCGGCCAGATCCTGCGCCAGTCTGGAGATCTCGTAGGGAAAGCGCGTAACGTTATGCTTGCACACGTTCGAAAGCATACCGTTGTTGATCCATGCCCCAGACGGCAGTTCATAGGCCTCGTGGGAAGAGGCGATTCCCGACGAATAGATGGTCTCGTTCAAATGCACCATCTCCACCAGCTTGTCTTTAATGTGGGATGCTGACTCGACGCCGTTATATTCGGCGATAGTGGCAGCTGCGCCAACCATGACGTCGCCCAGCCCGGTTTTGCAGACGTAGCTGGCGCGGTGATAATCGGTAAAACGCTCTACCAGCGCGCTGGCGAATTCCCACTCGCCATCCATCAACACATGCTCCCAGGGTATGAACACGCGATCGAAGATCGTCAATACTTCCTGGCCTGAATATTGGGCGTTGCCCTGGTCGATACTGCCTTCCTCCATAGCGCGCGTATCGCAAGACTGACGGCCATAGATAAACTTCAGCCCTGGGGTTTGCAAAGGCACGGCGCCGATCACGGCGTAATCCCTGTCAGCCTCTGACAGGCGCATAGTTGGCATAACCATTACCCAATGGGCATTCAGTCCGCCCGTCATATGGGCCTTGGCTCCGGAGACATAGAGGCCGTCTTCGTCCCGATCAACGACGCGCATAAACATGTCGGGGTCTGCCTGCTCATGTGGCGCCTTGCTGCGATCCCCTTTGGGATCTGTCATGCCGGCTGCAATGATGAGGTTATGGCTTTGAAGGCCGGTCAGTAGTGACAGGAAGCGTTGGTGATAGTCTGTGCCATGACTTTGGTCGATATCATACGTCAGCGAGTGCATAACAGATATGCAGTCGAGCCCCGCACAGCGCTGAAAACAGGTGCCCGTTAGCTGACCCATGCGTCGCTGCATGCGATTTTTGTTAACCAAATCATCCGCTGAAGTCGGTATATGCAGAAAGCGATTGACTCGATTATCAGTATACGGCGAATGGGCGGTCGCCAGCTCCGGTTCGTCCTGAGCGAGTTGATAGGAGGCCGCTAGCGCATTGACTGACGGGCGAATGATGGGATGGTCGACGGGCTCATCTACGCGCTCGCCCAGCAGGTAAACCTCGAGTTGACGGCCACGTAGGGACTGGATGTATTCCTCCGCCGTATTGATTGGCTTAAACAGACTCCAGCGCGCAGCTGCAGTCCTCGCCGACCGCACAGCTTCATTCACCCCAGTGGCGTTAATGGACGGAGCGTTGGTATTACTGTTGGAAAGGGCGGGGTCAGTCATAGTCTTTTTGCCTCTGTTTGCTCGTCTTTCGCTAGCTGCCTTTGTTAGTCTAATTTTGCTTCGCTAACTAGTTGCCATTCACGATTCGTCGTTTTCAGCCCGGCGCTTTTGTGCTGTGATGCCAGCCCCATTGGTTTTCATGCGAGCAGTGTGATCGTAAACGAAGATTCATGCTTTTCTGTTCGCTCGCTTGGGCTGCTAAACTGGGTGCAGTTGCTTTAGGGGATCAAGTACATGCCGTTAATAAAGCTAGCCGGCCTTATTCTATACGCTTTCATGGCGTACGTGGCGATCACCAAACCCATGACGCTGGGCGCCAACATGAGCACCGGAATACTGGTCATGTTAGTTATCGCGCACCTGGTCGAATGCGTTATCTACCGAGAGAAAATCATCAAGGCTCCCGGCAGCGCAGCCTGGCATTTTCTCAACGTATTTTTGTTTGGCGTTATGCATATGATGCTGATTAATCAGATGCTCTACGCCATAGAGGACGAAGAGGAAGCCGCCGCAGCTCAAGTCGCCAGAGAGCAGGCAAGAGCCAATGCCAAGCCACGCAAGGCTCAGGAATTACGCAACCGCAACGAGGAAACGCCATCATGATTAGCAAAGTATTTCTGTGCCTGTTAGCGCTGATGTTTATTCCCTATGGACTCTACTGCCTGGTCCAGCCAGAGATGCTGTCCGGTGCTGCCGGCCTGGTCGCCAAGAGCAAAACCGGGAAGATCGAGCTTCAGGCAATGTACGGTGGCTTGCAAACCGGCGTTGGTGTGCTGTGCTTGTTGGGTGCGTTTCGTGAGCGCTTGCAGGACGCTGCAATGCTAGCCCTTCTGTTTGTCTTTGCCGGGCTCGCGGTGGTGCGTGTGAGTTTGGGCTTGAGCCAAGGTGATTTTAGTGGCTATTCCCTGTTTGCTATGAGCTTTGAGTCGCTCTGTCTGATCTATTTGCTTTGGTATCAGCTGTCGCGGTCCAGTACCGGTTCGTCGGCAACGCCCGGCTGATCTTGCTCTCACGGTCCCGCGCAGAATCTCAAAGGAGCTCGCCATCAGTAGGTGATGGCGCGACGGTAAGCGTCTCACCGCAGCGGCGACATTGATAACGCGCATGGTGGCGTTCAATGGCGTTATGGCGGCGGGTGCTTAAGTGGTGTTCCTGACAGGCACATCGATAACGGTAACGGCGCTGTCTACGGCGAGGGATATCGCTGAGGTCGAAGTTGCTGGTGACGCTGGGATCGGCATCAAAGGCCGACATCACCGCCAGCCACTCTTTGCCATGAGGCTTTACGCGGTGTAAGCCGTGCAGCCTGTGTACCACGTAGTGGGCGACTTCGTGTGGCACTGTTCCCTGCAGGTTCTCATCAAAATACTTTGCGAATAGCCAGGGGTTGTAGCGAATTCTTGCAGACCGACCTTTGACATGAAACATGCCGGCGCTGCCGCCTCGAAGGTTAAACTGCACCGGAACCGGGGGTATTTCTCGCAGGAAAAGTGACTCGGCCAGCCGCCGGTAGCGTTCGGTCTCTGCAATAACGGCTTGTTGCTGGCGGGTGTCGATGGGCGAAATCACTGGCACAGTATATCTATTATCGTGAGCGACTGACGCATCCACTCTAACATTCAATTTATCATTGCAAGCGCTGATGACCGCATAAGGACACGGGCATGACTTCGACAGGTACTTCGAAACCATCTTCCAAAACAAATTCGAAACCGAAAGGCGATCTTGAGATTGCCCGCGACGCGGCGGCGAGTCCCGTCTCTGATATTGCTGACGCACTGGGCATACCCTCAAATGCGCTGATTAGTTTTGGTCACGATAAGGCCAAGTTGTCGCATTCATTCTGCGCGGAGGCGTCATCACGGCCGTCCGGGAAGCTCATTCTTGTCACAGCGATTTCACCGACACCCATGGGTGAGGGCAAAACAGCTACCGCAGTCGGTCTCGCAGATGGATTGCGCCATATTGGCGAGCGCAGCCTGGTATGTCTTCGCGAGCCCAGTTTAGGGCCGGTTTTTGGCATGAAGGGGGGCGCAGCCGGCGGTGGTTATGCGCAGGTGATACCGATGGAAGATATCAATCTGCATTTCACCGGCGACCTACATGCAATTGGTGCTGCGCATAATCTGCTGGCCGCGATGGTAGACAATCACTTGCACTGGGGTAATGCGCTCGATGTAGACGTCAGGCGCGCCACCTGGGGCCGGGTGGTAGATATGAACGACAGGGCTCTTCGCCACCTCGTTGTTGGTCTGGGTGGGGCGGGCAATAGCGTACCCCGCCAGAGCAGCTTTGATATCACTGTCGCGTCGGAGGTCATGGCGGTGTTTTGTCTGGCGACAGATCTCAACGATTTGCAGCAGCGCCTGGCTCGCCTGGTGGTGGGCCACGACAGAAAAGGCCAGCAGCTGCGAAGTGACCAGCTTCAGGCCGACGGAGCGATGGCCGCACTATTGCGTGATGCTTTACAGCCGAATCTTGTGCAGACGCTTGAGCACACTCCGGCGCTTATTCACGGCGGACCATTCGCCAACATTGCTCACGGTTGCAACTCCGTCATGGCGACCAGGGTCGGTTTGGGCCTGGCGGATTATGTGGTCACCGAAGCTGGCTTCGGCTCCGACCTGGGCGCTGAAAAGTTCTTTAACATTAAATGCCGCCAGGCTGGGCTTCAGCCATCGGCTGCTGTGCTTGTCGCTACCGTTAAGGCGCTTAAACACAACGGCGGAGCGGACAGAGACGCGCTAGCAAACGAAGATTTGGCGGCTCTGCAAGCTGGTCTCGTAAACCTGCAACGACATATCGATAACCTTAAGGCCTTTGGCGTGCCGGTCGTTGTTGCGATCAACCGGTTTGCAGCGGACACCGAGGCCGAGCTGGCCTGTCTTAAATCATTTTGCGAAGCTCAATCTGTGGTGGCCTGCGAGGCAAGCCATTGGGCTGACGGCGGTGCGGGCGCCGCTGATTTGGCGCGCGCGGTTGTTGCAGCAAGCGAGGCGGGGCCCTGCACGCCGCGGTTTAGCTACGAGGACGAGGCGCCCTTGTTCGATAAAATGGAAGCGGTGGCCCGGTCTGTTTACGGTGCTGGCAGCGTTGTTGTCGACAAGAAGATTCGCCAGCAACTACAGGCTTTGGAAGATGCCGGCTATGGTGGCTTGCCGGTGTGTATGGCGAAAACGCCGTACAGCTTTACTGCGGACCCGACTCGACTCGGTGCGCCAGAAAACTTCGAGTTGCCGATCCGTGAGCTGCGACTCTCTGCCGGCGCGGGATTTGTGGTCGCCCTATGTGGAGACCTGTTCACGATGCCAGGGCTACCGCGAGCGCCTTCTGCTGAGCGGATGGGTCTGGACGAGCAGGGTGATATACAAGGTTTTTTCTAGGCCGATACGGGTATCTTCCAGGTCCCGTGCAATTGGCTGCGTGCCAGCCGCTGTACGCAGTCTTGCTAGCGATCTTATGACGAGCCTGTGTTATCCAAACGCCGCTCCAGAGCATCGCAAAATGTCTGCAGTATTTGCAGTCTCGCGTGCCGCTTATCGTTGCCAGCGACTAAATGCCACGGGCACCCTGCGGTACTGGTATGGGTGACCATGTCGTGGACGGCTAGCGCATAGGCGGGCCACTGCTCTCGGTTTCGCCAGTCGTCTTCGGTGATCTTGTGCTGCTTGTGAGGCGTTTTAGCGCGGGCTTCAAAACGTCGCAGCTGCTCTTCCTGGGAGATGTGCAGCCAAAACTTGAGCACGACCGAGCCGTGGGCTGTGAGCTGCTCCTCGAATCGGTTGATTTCAGAGTAGCTGCGCAGCCACTGGACTTCACTAGCATAGCCCTCAACGCGCTCCACAAGCACTCTGCCATACCAGGAGCGGTCAAATAAGGTAAAGCTACCGTCGCGTCCAAGCTGCCGCCAAAACCGCCACAGATAATGATGGCCCTGCTCTTCGTCGGAGGGTGCTGAAAACTGATGTAGCTGAAACAGCCGTGGATCGACAGCCTGAGTTACGCGCCTTATCGCGCTGCCTTTGCCTGCTGCATCCCAGCCCTCAAAAACACCCACGCAAGCAATGCGCTGACGGCGGGCGTGCCACGCGAGATTGTCCAGGCGCGCCTGTAGCTTTGGTAGGCGATCCCGGTACTGCTCAGCCTCTACCACGGCATCTAGCGGCACCCGATCGAGCACTGTGGGCTGTTCGGTATCGCCCAGGCTAATGTTCGGTGTGGCGCGCTCGCCGTCGTGGGGGTCGTTGAGTCGGTCCTTCAAGCTCTGCAGGATGATTTTGCCGGCGGTTAGCTCCCGGTAGTTATCATCGGTGGCCTCGATCAGATGCCACGGTGCGTGCCCGGTATCGGTATCGCGAATCGTCAGCTCGCTGACTCGTCTCAAGTTTTGGTAGCGACTGTCGAACTCCAGCTCGTGTGTATCCTCAAGATGTGACTCGGTTAGCTCGCGGATGCGATCCTCACGAATCCGCTCGGCGGCAAGTTCTTCCGGCAAATGAAACCATAGCTTGATAATCAGCGCGCCGTCTGCAGTGAGCATGCGCTCCTGATCGACGATACGGCGTAGCTCCATCTCAAGTTCAGCCGCGCTGAGACTGCCGCTCGCGGCTTGCAGAATTGGGCGGGTATACCAGGAGCCAAAGAAGATGCCGATGCGGCCGCGCTTGGGCAATGCGCGCCAAAAGCGCCAAAAATACGGTCTGGACTCCTCTTCGTCAGAGTGATCCCAAAAAGCGTTGGTCTCGATTAATCTGGGGTCCATCCATTCGTTGAGACGATGCACCACCGAGCCCTTGCCGGCCCCCTCGACGCCTGCCACGATAATCAGCACGGGAAAATCCGCCTGTTCCAGCCTGAACTGGAGCTTAAGCAGCTCTCTCCTCAGTGCAAGAACGGCTTCGTTAAAGGCTTTACCCTTTATTTTCCGGCCTACCTCCAGCGCCTCAAACACGTTGTCGCGTCACCTGCTGGAAGCGCTTGCCATACCCAAATCTGCGGATGGGTAAATCAGCGCAGCGATTCAATCTAGTAACTCTGGCTGCTCGGCAATAATGACCTGGTAAAGTGGCTGAAAGCTAAAGTAGCCGGCAATTGTGCTGCCCACAGTGTCGCGGGTTGCCAGCGCATGTTGGTGATCGATCTTCTTGGGCTGTCCAGCGGCGTCAGCCATTAACTGTGCCTGGCAACTGCGTTCCATGGTGATAAACCACCAGGCCGCTTCATCGATACTTTCTCCTACGGTCAGCAGACCGTGGTTTTGAAGAATCGCCGCTTTGCAGCTACCCAGCGCGCTGGCGATACGTTCGCCTTCGCTGTTATCCAAAACGACGCCGGTGAAATCGTCAAACACGGCGTGGTCTTCATAGAAAGCGCAGGCATCCTGGGTAATAGGGTCAAGGCAGCGTCCCAGCGCAGAGAAGCTTTTACCGTAAACGGAATGCGAGTGCGCGGCGGCAATAACCTCGGGCCTTGCCATGTGTATTTGGGAGTGAATAGTAAAGGCAGCGCCGTTGAGCAGGCCTTCGCCTTCAACAACCTGCCCGGTGTGGTCGACCAATAGCAGATCGGATACCGTCATCAACTTGAAAGACTTGCCCAGGGGATTAACCCAGAATCGATCCGTATGCTCTGGATCGCGAACGGTAATATGTCCCGCAAGTCCTTCGTCAAAACCAAATTTTCCGAATAGGCGCAGGGCAGCGGCCAGTTTCTGCTTGCGCTCCAACCGCATGTCCTCGACGGACTGTGGTTGCTCGCCTAACATTTGGTCTGGCGACGCGTTCATCACAATGTTGTTCGCGGCTTCGTTCATGATGTCGCTCCTTTGATCGGAAATGCGATAAATGTTGCTATGGGTTGATGATGCTTAAGTATAGAGAGATTTGTACAGCTCTGGCTTGATCGATGGCAAGTACCATATTGCAGGGTATCCTGGTGTCGACGCTGTAACGCGGCCCAGACTCAAGTGCAGGCGTCTGCCACCGAAGCGCCGATGCATTAACAAATGCTAGGACTTCAGCGCTGTTTGCGCTGCATGCTCGCAAAGCGACAACCACTCGGTTAGTGCAGCGGAGCGGAACTTGTCCCGGTGCAAGATTAGACTAAAGTGCCGCCGCAAGTCCCGGCCGGGCGCGCGCAGGGGCACCAGATTGCCTTGTGCAATGTCGTCCTGCAGGCTGACTCGGGACAGGCATCCTAAGCCAAGGCCGCTTTGCACCGCTCGTTTGATGGCGTCGGTATGTTCCAGCTCCAGGCTGATATGCAGGCTGGGAAGTAATCCAGTCATGGCTCGCTCAAAGGTCTGGCGCGTGCCTGACCCGCGTTCCCTAACAATCCAGGGTGCGGCCAACAGTGCCTGGTCATCCAGAGCTGTGAGTGAGGCGGCAGGGTGGTCTGGCGACGCGAAAATCGTTAGCTCGTCGTCTATCCAGGGATGTATGAGCAGGTCTTTGTGGTGTAGCTCGCCCTCAATCAAGCCGACATCCAGCTCGTAGCGCAGCAGTCGGTCAGCGATTGTCTGGGTGTTAGCGACCGATAGCTGTAAGTCCGCGCCAGGAAAGCGCTCCTTGAATCGCGCAATCAGTTCTATCGCCAGGGTAGTCCCTATCGTGAGGGTTGCGCCCACGGCCAGCTTGCCGGGCCCGGTTACGCCGTTGAGTAACTGCTCAAGCTGTTCACCTTGCTCGATAAATGCTTCAGCAGGTGCTTGAAGAGATGCGCCTAATGCGTTGATTTTAAGACGTTTACCAATCCGGTCGAATAGTGGTGCGTTGTAGTGTGACTCAAGATCCTTCAACGCGCTGCTAGCAGCCGACTGTGACATGGACAGTTTGTCTGCAGCACGGCTCAGGCTACCCGTTCGGGCCGTCTCTAAAAACACCTCGATCTGTCTGAGTGTGAAACGCATTGCTGCTACCTGTATTGCGACTAGCTGTATTACGACTCGCTATGTCGCGATTTGTATATTCGTAAAATCGATTAATTATATATGAAATACCCGTTTAGCAGATATAACTATCTGCCTTACCCTAGAGGCATCGAATAGGAGGTTTCCCATGGCAGAGTTATTAAGAGAGCGTGTAACCAAGGTCCATCACTGGACAGATACCTTGTTTAGTTTCAAGACCACGCGTAATCCAGGTTTTCGCTTCAAAAGCGGATACTTCACCATGATTGGTCTGGAAGCAGAAGGTAAGCCGTTGCTGCGCGCATACAGCATGGCCAGTGCGCATTATGAAGAGGAGCTGGAGTTTTTCAGTATCAAGGTGCCCGATGGTCCTTTAACCTCGAGGCTGCAACACATCGAGGTGGGCGACGAGGTTCTCGTTAACAGCAAAGCCACCGGCACCCTGGTGGAAGATAACCTGCTACCCGGCAAAAACCTTTACTTAATCGCTACCGGAACGGGTCTGGCGCCGTTTCTGAGCATTATCCGGGACCCTGAAATTTATGAGAATTTCGACAAAGTTGTGCTGACCCACGGCTGCCGTTTTGTGGATGAACTGGCCTATCAGGACATCATTACCAACCACTTGCCGCAGAACGAGTATTTTGGCGATGTCGTGCGCGACAAACTTGTGTACTACCCAACGGTAACGCGGGAGTCTTTTCACACCATGGGACGTCTTACCGACCTGATGGCGAGCGACCGCCTCAGCAGCGATATTGGTCTTGAGCCGATATCGCCGGAACGAGATCGCTTCATGATTTGTGGCAGTCCCAGCATGTTAAAGGACTTCACTGACATGCTCGATAGACGTGGTTTCGCGGAGACGCGCAATGGCGACCTGGGCCACTACGTGGTTGAGCGGGCTTTCGTTGAGCAATAGGCGCTGAGCGGCTGCAACATCAAGCTTTGAACGGCGTCAACATCGACACAACTCCCAGCCGCAGTGCACCTGCGGCTCGATATACGTGCCGCCTACTCTTCGATGCCACCGGTTTCCGGTGCGGGGCGTGCGCGCTGGTTGAATAGCAGCGTGGTTAGACGATTGATGTCCTCCTCCGAGAGCTGGGAATAGTCCTGGCTCTGGTTCTCTCCCAGCGCCATGCCGCGCTGCAGGGCAGGGCGATCGGCAAGCTCTTCGAACCATCGCTTGACGTATTTAAACTCATTCAAGTCGATATGCTGATCTTTGTAGTACGTCACCCAGGGGTAAGCCGCCATATCGGCAATCGTATACTGATCCCCAGCGAGATAGCGACGGTCATATAGCCTGTTGTTCATCACACCATAGAGTCTGTGGGTTTCATCGGTGTAGCGTGTCAGGGCGTAACTCTGATCGCCCTTGCGGTCTTTCAGTCGAGCAAAGTGGCCACGTTCGCCCATTTTCGGTCCCTGGTTCGCCATCTGCCACATTAACCACTGATTAACCTCCCAACGCTCGCGGACATTGTCGCCCCCGAATTGGCCGCATTTTTCGGCCAGATAGAGTAGGCAGCTTCCGGATTCAAACACTGAAATGGCGGCGCCGCCGTCGGCGGGTGCATGATCGACGATGGCAGGCATCCGGTTGTTGGGGCTGATCGCCAGAAAACTGTCTTCAAATTGATCGCCCATGCCAATATTACAGTCCACCGTGCGGTAAGGGATGTCGGCTTCCTCCAGAAGAATGGAGACTTTCTTGCCATTTGGAGTGGGCCAGTAGTGTAGATCGATCATAGTTTCATCCCGTGGGTCGCGAAGGTTTTATGGTGATAGAACTGCATGATGCATGGGGAGCCTGCGCGCTGGCAATGCTTCCCGAGGCAAGCTCGCGCCATCTGCCGATGTGGTTGGGGGTAGGCGCTTACGGCAGGCCCGCGTGGGGAACGTCGACCGGGCAGTACTCGATTTTGCCGCTACGTGTTTTCGCCGCTGTGTTGTGATCAGAACTGGCTGCGGTAACCGCAAACAAGGTGCGGCCATCTTCGCCACCCAGCATGCAGGCAAAACAGGTCTGGCTGGTTTTAATGCGCCCCGCAATCGCGCCGCCTTCCTCGACGCAAACGACTTCGGACTCGAGCGCGTTGGCTACCCAGACGCGGCGTTGCTCGTCCAGACAGATGCCGTCTGCAGCGATGCCATCAAGTGCGGCCCAAATTCTTCGGTTTTCGAGTTTGCTATCGGCGCCGATATCAAATGCCGTCAAGCAACTGCCCAGGGTTTCAGCAACGATCAGGGTCGCACCGTCGGGAGTAACCACCATTCCGTTGGGGAAGTGCATGTCGGCAGATGCAACGCTCGCTCGGCCCTCGGGGTCTACGCGCACAAGATTTGCTGTGGGGTGGTTGATGATGACGTCGGCACCCCGCGCAGCCATTTCAGCGTGCAGATCGAAGCCAAAGTTTCCAACATAGGCACCGCCGGCATGATCGACAACCATATCGTTACAAAGAAATGTGGTCAGCTCGCTCAAGTCCGCGTAGTCGCGCAGGTCCCCGGAATGCTCGCGGACCAGGAGTTTTCGGGACTGCATGGCAACGACTAGCAGTCGCCCGTCCGGCAGCCAACCGAGGCCCGAGGGCTGGTCGTCCAGGGTCAGTTCGATGCGCAGTTCACCGTCCAAATCAACAGATTTTATCTGGTGGTCATAGAAATCGCTGAACCAAAATCGACCCTCGCGCCAGCGGGGCCCCTCGCCGAATCGAAGGCCGTCTACCAGGGTCGTGGTGTGTGTTGCTGTGCTCGTGGCGTCAGTGCTCATAAGGCGTGTTCCATAGCAGGCGATGATAGTGGCTCAGGCGTCGTGGCCTTGCCGCTGCATCATCCTAGGGTGTCTCACGCCGCTGAAGCTCATGAAACTCCTGTTCGATACGCGCTTGTTGTTCCACCCGTGCACTGCCGTTCAGGCGTTGGGTATCTTTTAGGCGCTGGTTTCGGCGGCTCTTGCGGTAATACGCGAGCATCTCGTTGAATACGGCTTCGTGCGCTTCGCCGGCGATGAGTTTTTCTACCAGATCGATGTCGATGCCCATCCGATAGGCGATGCGGCTGGGTCGGATATTGTGAGCATGAAACTCAGCAACAATGCGTATCTGCTGCTCGAGAGGGTAGTGACACTCTCGTGAATAGCCATAGGGCGGCGAGGGCGTTCGGGTATCTGTGGTGCTGTCGCTCATGGCCTGCATACTAGACGGTGATGCAAAGCTCCGCCAGTCACCGCGCAAAAATCAAAGCGAAAGTGTCAGGACCGAAGCGATGGGGTGTTGGATTTACTGCTCATAACACGTTTAGCAACACGCCCGACGATGCCGCGTACGTCTTCGCCGATGCAATATAAGGCCGGCACCATCAGCAGCGTAACAAACAAGGCGCAGAGCACGCCAAAGGCGAGGGCAAGTACCGCGGGCTTTAAAAACTCGGCGTCGATAGATCGCTCAGCCATAATGGGCATCAGTCCGATAAACGTTGTCACGGTAGTTAGCAAGATGGGTCGGAAGCGATAGACCCCGGCTTCCTCTACCGCATCGGTCGCGGACGCACCTTTGTCTCTTAATCGTCCGATATAGTCCACCAGCACCAGGTTGTCATTGACGACAACGCCTGCCGCCGCGCCGATTCCAAAGTAGGAAAACATGGCCATGGACACGCCAAACAGCAAGTGGCCGTACACAGCTCCCATGAATCCAAACGGTATGGCGGTCATGATAAGCAAGGGCAGCCAATAGGACTTGAACGCGATGGCGATCAGGGCGTACATCATAAAGAGCGCCACCGTGTACAAGGCGGTGATTTCGTTGAGAAAGTATTCCTGATTCTCCGCTTGTCCGGCTTTAAGAATGACCAGCTCAGGATAAATTTCCTGCAACTCCGGCAGAAACCGGCTGTTCATGTCCGCGCCTATATCGCTCATTAACTCCGGCGCCAGGTCCGCGGTGATCTGCACCATTCGCTCTCCGTCCCGGCGTTGAATCTGCCGGAGGCCTGAAGTGAGCTCCAGGTCTACCACTGAAAACAAAGGCACTTCTCGTCCATCCAGGGTGCGCACTCGAAACTCCCTTAGACTTTGTAGGTTGCGACGCTCTGCCGACGGATAGCGAACCATCACTCGCACGTCGCCATTCTCGCGCGGCAGGCGCTGAACCTCTTCTCCGTAGTAGGCCTGCCTGACCTGCCGGGACACCTCGGCCAAAGACAGGCCTAGCTTTTCCGCGCCCGGGCGCAATTGCATATGCAGCTCGTCGGTTTGCCCCTGAAGGTTGTCACGCACAAAAAATGTGCCGTCATAGCCTTGTAGTTGGGCTTTTACTGCCTGGCTGGCCGCCTTCAATGTGTCACCGTCCCGGTGTCGCAGAACGTAAGATATCCCCGGCGTGTTTTGATCGATGGTGTAACTAACTTGAATTTCGTCAGCATCGGGAACGTCGCCGACCAGGCTGCGTAATCGTTCTGCAGCGGCTTTACCGGACATGTCCCGCTGCTCGGGTGGCACCAGCTCCATGATAGCTATAACGCTGTCCCGGCGCGCCCGGGTATACCAGCCTTCGATTAACTGCCCCGAGCCTTCATCGTTACCCGCGCGGGCTTCAACTTCGGCGACCAATTGGCGCTGGGCGTCTTGAAACTGATCCAGAATCTCCAGTGAGCGTTCGTAGGGATTGCCGGTCGGCAGCTGCGCCTGCAAGAACACCTGCGTGCCCTGAACCTCGGGCATAAAGGCAAATTTAACCCAGCCGCTGGAGAACAGGCCGACGCTGATGATGAACAGCGCCGAGAAGGCGGCGGTTGTTGCATAGCGATGCGCAACTGCGGCCTGCAGGGCGCGTCGGTAGCGGGTGTCTGCAAATGCGACGATGCTCTCCTCGATGCGCTTTTGCCAGCGTGTAACCCGATTCAGGGTTTGACGGTGCTGCAGCTTGCGCAGGTGGCTAGGCAATATTAAAAACGCCTCGACCAGAGAAATAATCAAGGCCACGGTGATGACCACCGATAGCTGGCGCGTGACTTGTGCTTCAGCCAGAGAGACAAAAAACCACGGTGCGAAGGCAATGATCGTGGTCAGCACCGCAAAAATAACGGGCTTGGATACCGCTATGGCTCCGTCGATAGCGCTTTGGGCGCCACCGCCGCCTTCGCTGTGGCTGTAGTGGTGAATGCTCTCACCAACCACGATTGCGTCATCTACTACGATGCCCAAAACCAATAGGAACGCGAAGGTTGAGGTGACGTTGAGCGATACATCATTGGCCGGTAGTAACGAGAAGGTGCCGAGGAACGCAACCGCTATTCCCACTGTGACCCAAAGGGCGACGGCGGGTCTCAGCGAAACGATCAGCACCAGGAAAACCAGCAGCAAACCCAGGTAGGCGGATTCCATAATTGTGCCCATGGTGCCGCGGTAGATGTCGGCCGTATCTGACCAGAGCGCTAGGGTTACGCCATCGGGAAGCTGGTTCTGTCGTGTCTCCAACCAAGTGCTTATTGCCTCGCTGGTCTTAACAATCTGCATATCTTCACTGGTCATGATTTGCAGCAGGATCGCCGGCTCGCCGTCTAGCGTTGCCAGAATTTCTTCATCTTCAAATCCATCGATGACCGTGGCCACGTCGCGAAGGCGAACGATGCCACCACCGTCACTTTGGCGCACGACTATCTCGCCAAAGTCCTGTTGGTTATCAGCCAGGTTTCGCGCTCGTAATCTAACGTCGCCGTTGGCGGTGCGAATTTGGCCTGACGACAAGTTAATAGAGCTTGAGCGGATAGCGCTAACAACGTCGTCAAAACGCAAACCAAATTGTCGTAGGCTACGTTCTGACAGCTCAATGGAGACTTCTTCACGTCGCTGCCGAATAAATCCACCAGTGACACAAAGGGCAGGGCGGCAATTTCTTTACGCAGGTCTTCCGCCAGCCGCAAAAGCTGGCGCTCCGTTAGCACACTGCTATGCACCACCACTCGTGCCATTTCGTCGCGGCGCACATCGCGCTGCACTTTGATGTTTTCAAGATCCCGAGGCAGCCCTGTTACGGAACCAATCGCGTTGGAGACGTCGTCCAGAAAGGCATTCAGATCAACGTCAGCGTAGGTGAGTACTTCGAGGCGGGCTTGATTTTCACTAGCCGTTGCATAAATGCGGTAGACATTCTCGACTTCCTTCAGAGCCTGCTCAAAGCGCAGGATCACCTGCTCTTCGACTTCCTGGGGCGCCGCCCCTGGCCAGGTAGCCTGAACGACAACCTGATTCGACTTGAACAATGGAAAGGCCTCGCGCTCCATGGTCTGAAAGCCAAGCAGCCCGGCCAGCAATATGCCTACCATCAAGAGATTCGCGGCAACGGGGTTGTGCACCCACCAGGCTATTAGCCTCTCCACGCTTTTCTCCGCAACGTATTCTCCACCGTTTAGCTACGCTCCACGACGGAAGACTCTTCAGGAGTGCTTTCCGCCAAAGGCGCCGCTGCGGCCTTGAGGGCCATACCCGGGATCGGGTTGCGAATCGTGGATGTGATGACCTGCTCTCCGCCGCTTAGGCCCGAGCCCACGATGGCATATTCATGTGTGCTGTGTGTGATCGTTACCGCGCGTATCTCCAGAGTATTATCGCTATTGATCAAGTACACTTTATCGCCCGCCCGCAGCGCACTTTTGGGAATACGGATGGCGTCCTCAACGCTGCCGCCGTGAATGATCGCTGTGACGTAGAGTCCAACGGCGAGCGGCATGCCGGTCTCGGCAGCATTGGCTCCATAGGGGTCCTCTGTTACCGCGATGGCATAGAGTGAACGGGTTTCACTATCTATCGAGGCGTCCAGGCGCAGCAAGGTACTGGTCCAGCGCTGTTGCTTGCCGGCCAGGGGAGCCTGCAAGGTTACGTGCAGGCCTTCGCCGTCAGCGGCTCGGTAGCCTATTGGCAAGTCCAGCGCCGCGAGCTGATCGGTTGTGATCGGTAAACGAATTTCCACTTCATCGGTTGCAAAGGCGCGTGCCAGCGGTGTGCCGGCGCTGACAAACTGGCCCAGATCGACAAAGGTATCGGCGATACGCCCGGCAAAGGGTAGCGCTACTCGGGTTCTTTCAAGATTCACCCGCGCTAGTTCAAGATCAGCTTGTGCAGCCTTAAGAGCCGCCTGGGCTTCGGCGATTTGAGGTTTTTTTAGCGCCAGATCAGATGGGCTACGCGTGCCCTGCAGCTGCTGCCGGGCGACATCGGCGTCGGCCTCCGCCAGAGTGAGGTTCACGTGCGCGCTCGCTACTCTGGACTCAGCTTGACTCAAGGCTAACTGGTAGTCTCGGTCATCAATTTGCAGCAGGCGTTCGCCGGGGCGAAACGCGCCGCCCTCCATAAATTCTGACGATACGCTCACCAAGCGGCCACTGACTTCAGCGATCAGGTCTATGTCCACGCGCGAACGGACTTCTCCCTGCGTGACAACATCCATATTGATGCTCTGGCGCTGTACGGGTTCGACGAACACCGTGATCGGGCGCGCGGCGATGTCGCGCTTCTCGGGGGCGGGCTTATTGGCCTGCAGCGTTACAAAGATTGCTATGCCCGCAGCGAGTACCAGAACAGGTGTCAAATACTTTATCAGTGTGGCCCCCCGGAAGTGCGTAGTGCGATCACATCGCGCTTCTTTATCTGCGCTGTATCAGTGTCTGCTGCGCCACCGTTAATGGCTGAAGCTCCATGCTGATCAAAAGGCCCAACATCAAAGCGTGAGATATGCAGTGCTGACCACAATTTCTTGTTATTTTAGCTCGCAACCTAAGCCAGAAGCCGTTCTGGGTGCTCGCGTTAACATGCGTGACGAACTATACCGTAAAATGCTTATTAACGGTGTGGCTTGCGTGTGCTCGCTTTTCTGCGGTATCAAGCGCTTAATAATAATATTTTCTTCGAGGGCGATAAGATGTCTTTTAGCAGTCGTTGGTTTATCGGCGCAGTGATGATGCTGCTGTTAACTGCATGTAGTGATAACAATAATGATAATGACGCGGTGGCAAACCCGGAACCGGAGTTTCTGCCTGTCTCGGTGCCGACGGTAGTCAGTCCACCTGAAGCGGGCAACCCTTTCCTGCAGCAAGAAACATTCGACCTTTCCATTATCGGCTATGAGAAAGTGGAATTTTTCTACGAAGGCATTGCAACGTCATTTACCAACCTGAATGAACTCCTCGCTGACGGCGGATGGGAGGCCGAGCCCGGTGAGCAGGCTGAGTTTCGCACGCGCATACTGATTCATCGTCCGGTTGATACATCGGCCTTCAGTGGCACGGTTCATGTCGAGTGGTTGAACGTTACGGCAGGCTTTGAAACGCCACCTTTCTGGGGTAGTGGCCACGTTGAACTGTACCGGAGTGGTCATATCTGGGTGGGCGTTAGTGCCCAGAAGGTTGGCATCGACGGACAGGAAGGCTCACTCGCGCCATTGCACCTCAAAGCCGTTAATCCAGACCGCTATGGCAGTCTTGAGCACCCTGGCGATAGTTTCTCATTCGACATGTTTAGCCAGGTGACGGAAATTTTGCGCGGCAATGCAAACGTCGACGTGCTGGCGGGCATGCAGCCTGAGCGGATTGTCGCATCCGGGCAGTCGCAGTCCGGTGGGCGAATGGTTGCCTACATCAATGCTATCCAACCTCTCTACGGCGCCTTTGACGGCATAATCGTGCAGAACCGCGGCGATGGCGCTGCGCCTTTGGCACAGTCGCCTCAGGTGGAGATACCCGTGCCTGAAAGTGTCCGCGTCCGGGACGACAATCAAACGCCGGTGTTGACCGTGCAGGCCGAGACAGACATCACCTTGTTGAATTACGTTGCCGCCAGACGTGACGACAGCGATACCTACAGATTGTGGGAAGTAGCTGGCACGTCCCACAGTGATTATTACGGGATCGTATCGGGACGCACTGACGCCACCGGTGAGCCGCGCTTTGCAGCGGTGGTGGAAGAGGATACGGTATTCGGTTTCTTGCAGTGCGACCGTCCGTTCAATAGTGGTCCGTTTCACTATGTCGTGCGCACCGCGATACGCGCCATGGACACCTGGCTCACCGATGGGGTGATCCCGCCTGAGGCGCCCAGACTGGATCTGGATGATACGCAAACCGCTTTCTTACTCGACGCTCTGGGTAACGTTACTGGTGGCATTCGTACTCCCTTTGTCGATGCCCCCACGGCGGTGCTGTCCGGTGAAGGGCAGTCGGGCGGCAGCTTTTGTAGGCTGTTTGGCACCACGGAATTATTCTCGGCGGCGCAAGTGGCCAGTCTGTATGTAGACGAAACCGCCTATGCTGAGGCTGTGGCAGAGTCTGCAAATGCCGCGGTCGAAGCGGGCTTCCTGCTGCGGGAGGATGCCGACGCGATTATTGAATGGGCGCCACAACAGTGGCTCAACCAAACCGGACAGTCGGATATGTAACGTGTAGCGGCGTCGGGTTCGACCCTGAGGGGGCTGAAGAGCTAGTGCGCTGTGTTCGGGATGTGCCATAAACCGCAGAAGTTTTGGTGGCAGGTGGAGGTGCCAGGGGCACGGCGCGTAAACTGCGCGAGCAGTCAGGTGGTCAGGGTTTCTTCCCGTTTTCCAACTGCTTGCATAGCAGAGCGCATGACATCCTGAGTGCGTATACCCATGCAGAGCTGCGGCTATTAACTACATATGCAACGCCGCGTATACGTCCTGAAAAGTTCGCCGCATTGTCTCCAAAATGGATGCAGTATGTTTACTGTCCGGCTTAATGTGTTCGTTGTAAATGACAATATCATATCCACTTCGAGCGCATGGGTCGGCTTCAATTTGTTCGTGGGGCGGTGCCCATTAATGGCGTAACCACAACAATGACTAAGGAATGAGCGATGGCAGAGCGGAACGGCGAGCGGCATGAGGGCACTGGTCTTATTGAGCTCAAGCTGCAGCCCCGAGAAGCAGATTTAGGCGAATTTTCTGTACGGCGGGCGCTGCCATCGAAACGGCACCCTGCGGTAGGGCCTTTCGTCTTCTTTGATCACATGGGGCCAGCACAGTTTCCGCCCGGCAAGGGCATTGCCGTTCGGCCCCATCCCCATATCGGGCTCGCCACCATAACGTATCTTTTCTGCGGTGAGATTGTGCACAGGGATAGCCTTGGCGTGGTGCAGAAAATTCACCCCGGGGCTGTTAACCTTATGACCTCGGGGCGCGGAATCGTGCATTCTGAGCGAGCCGGAGATGATCTGGACCAAACTTCAGAGTTGCACGGCATTCAGTCCTGGATAGCCTTGCCCAAGGACAGGGAAGAATGCGAGCCCGCTTTCACGCACTATCCTGAACAGGATATACCCACGGTGGATGTCAACGGCGTCAGCGTGACGGTCATTATGGGGAGTGCATTTGGGTATCACTCCCCGGTACAAACCTATTCCCCGACGCTGTATCTCGACGCCAGTCTTCCAGCTGGCGCAATTCTGGACCTGCCAAATGCCTACGATGAGCTTGCCGTATATGTTGTATCGGGGGAAGTGACTCTGGATGGGGAGTGCTGCGAGCTCGGCACGATGGCTGTGCTGAAGCCGGGCGCAATAACAGAACAGTCGTTGCCCTTACGCGCCGACGCCTCCAGCAGAGTAATGATAATAGGCGGCGGCAGTCTGGGTAAGCGATATGTCGAGTGGAATTTTGTGCACAGCAGCGCAGCGCGAATTCAGCAGGCCAGGTCAGAATGGCAGGCGGATCGCTTCGAGCGCGTGCCGGGAGATGATGAATTCATTCCGTTGCCTGACTGAAATCAATCGCCTGCCGATGCACTAGAGTTTATTGAGACGAGGAAGTAAATAAGATGAGTGACGTGAATCAACAACCTGAAATCCATCCAGTGCTGGCATCCAGGCGCAGCCCCTACGCCTTCGATCCGGAGCGGACGGTGAGCGAGCAGGATCTTGCGGGGCTGTTTACTGCTGCGCGCTGGTCTATGTCGTCCTACAACGCGCAGCCCTGGCGGTACATTGTGGGCGTTAAGGCCCGTGATCAGGAACTCTGGCAGCGCATCTACGACTTGTTAGTTGAAGGCAATCAGCCCTGGGCGGCAAACGCGCCGGTGTTGGCGCTGGGCGTAGCCTTAAAACAATTTGAGCACAATGGTAAAGACAACAAGGCGGCGATTCATGATCTTGGCGCTGCCTCGGCCATGCTGACGGTCGAGGCGTCAGCGCGAGGCCTGGTGGTGCATCAGATGATCGGCATAGAAGCGGAGCAAGCCCATGCAGCCTTTGGCCTCGACGATACTCTGGAAGTGTTCACTGGGCTGGCGATCGGGTACGCGGGTTCTGCGGACGATATCCCCGCAAACTACGCCGACCGTGATGCCGCACCTCGTGAACGTAAGCCGCTCAGTGACATCATTATCGCCGGAGGGCTGTGATAGTCTCAGCCGAGTGAGAGCGCCACAGTGACAGTATTTTTCGAATCGGCCGAAGAGGCGGTTGCGCAGATTCGCCCGGGCGAAAACATCTGGTGCCACTCGATGGCGGCAACGCCCGGGGTCTTGTTGGAGGCACTGGCAGGTCACGCCCCCCAGTGTACGGATTTGACGCTGATACAGTTGCACCTGGAGCACGCGGAGGCGGTCTGTCAACCGGCGCTGGAGGGACATCTCCGCCATCGCGTTTTCTTTGCCGGGCAGGAAACCCGCGAGCTGATCAATTCGGGCGCTGCCGACTACGTACCGCTGTTTCTATCTGAGATACCGAAGCTGTTCCGGCGCGGTGAGCAGCGCGTTGACACTGCGCTGATACAAGTTTCTTCCCCCGACCATCACGGCAATTGCACCCTGGGCATTTCTGTAGAGGCAACCCGTGCCGCCTGCGAAATCGCTGACAAGGTAATTGCGCATGTGAATCCCAGTATGCCACGCACCCATGGTGATGCCTTCATGCCGCTTGAGGCGATCGACTACGCCTATTTTGAGGACAGCCCGCTGATTACCTTGGCGTCCAAGCCTGCGGGTAAAGTTGTTCATCAAATTGGCGAGCACGTGGCCAGCCTCATAGCAGACGGCGATTGTCTGCAAATGGGAATCGGAGCGATACCGGATGCGGCGCTGTCGAATCTCGGAGATCGTCGTCATCTGGGCGTCCACACGGAAATGTTTTCCGATGGATTGCTGCCGTTGATCGAGTGTGGTGCGATCGACAATTCTCGCAAGAAGCGCCAGCGGGGCAAGATTGTCACCGGTTTTGTGATGGGTTCCCAGGCTCTTTATCGCTATGTTGATGACAACCCGGAGGTGGTCTTTCTCGATATCGAATATGTAAACGATCCCACCGTCATTGCATTGAACAAGCAAGTTGTTTCCATAAACAGTGCCATACAGATCGACCTCAGCGGCCAGGTCTGCGCCGATTCAATGGGGCCGCGAGTCTATTCCGGCGTCGGTGGGCAGTTGGATTTTGTATTGGGTGCAGCGTTTTCCGAGGGTGGTAAGTCCATTATCGCGCTTCCCAGCACGGCGCAGCAGAGCAAGGTCTCGCGCCTTGTTAGCATGTTGACGCGGGGTTCGGGTGTGGTGACCACGCGCGCCCACGTAGACTATATCGTGACCGAATACGGCATCGCGCGATTGCGCGGGCGTTCACTCAGTGAGCGCGCGCGAGAGCTGGTCAGCATTGCTCACCCGGATTTCCGTGAGCAGCTTAGTAGGCAGGCGAGGGAGCAACTCGGCTTGCGAATCTAGCGCCTATCTCAGCGGAAGCTGTCGTAGATGCCCCACCATAGGGGTACCATCCCACAACATTTACCGAGACCAATGAAAGGAAGAAGCACATGGTGATTGATAAAGCCGACAACCTCGAAAAATTTATGGAAGGTGTGGTCTGTCGCAATCCTGGTGAAACCGAGTTTCATCAGGCCGTACACGAGGTCGCCATGGACATTATCCCGTTTATTAAAGACAAGCCGCACTATCAGGACCTGCGTATTCTCGAGCGGATGACCGAGCCGGACCGGGTGGTCAGCTTTCGCGTGGTTTGGGAGGACGACAATGGCGAGTTGCGAGTGAATCGGGGTTTTAGGGTTCAGCAGAACAATGCCATCGGGCCCTATAAAGGTGGTATTCGATTCCACCCGTCGGTTAACCAAAGTGTTCTGAAGTTTCTGGCCTTTGAGCAGGTCTTGAAAAACTCCTTAACGGGACTGCCCCTCGGCGGCGGCAAAGGTGGCGCTAATTTCGATCCCAAGGGTCGATCGGACAGGGAGGTCATGCGCTTCTGCCAGGCCTTTATGACCGAGCTATCGCGGCATATCGGTCCCGATACCGACGTGCCTGCGGGTGACATTGGCGTGGGCGCGCGGGAGGTGGGCTATCTGTTTGGGCAGTATAAACGCATCGTTAATCGCTTCGAGGGCGTGCTCACCGGCAAAGCGCTGGAATTTGGTGGCAGTCATATCCGCAGTGAAGCAACCGGCTATGGCGTTGTGTACATGATGCAAGACATGTTGGCACATTGTGACGAACAGATAGATGGGCGTCGCTGTCTGGTGTCCGGCGCAGGCAATGTGGCGACCTATTGCGCCGAGAAGCTCATTGCTAGCGGAGGCAAAGTGCTAACGCTTTCAGATTCAGGCGGCTTTATATTGGCGAAAGACGGTCTGACGCAGGAGCAAGTTGATTGGATAAAAACCCTAAAGACCGTAAGGCGGGGTCGGATATCTGAGGCGGCAGAAGAGTTCGGATTTGAATATTTCGGCGGGCAGGAGCCCTGGAGCGTCGAGGCCGATCTGGCGTTTCCCTGTGCTACCCAAAATGAAATTGACGGCGAGGAAGCAGCGACGCTGGTGAAGAATGGCATACGCGCCATAGCAGAGGGCGCCAACATGCCTACCACACCCGAGGCAATCAAAGTGCTGGCTGACGCAAAGGGTGTGTTGCACGCCCCTGCGAAGGCGTCCAATGCTGGAGGCGTTGCCGTATCCGGTCTGGAAATGAGCCAAAACAGTCTGCGATTAAGCTGGACCGAATCCGAAGTAGACGAAAAGCTGCGTGGCGTCATTCGAACAATACATCAGCAATGTGTCGAGTACGGCAGCGAGGATGATGGCCACGTGAACTATTTCAAAGGTGCCAACATAGCGGGTTTCACCAAGGTCGCTGATGCCATGCGCGCCTACGGTGTCATGTAGCGTCTGGCAGCTGAGCGACAAGCTTGCGGGTGGGCTTGGCCCAGGTTGGATTCAGGAAAGGCTTCGAAACAGCAATAGCAGACGTCTGGTGCGACTGAGGCGCTCTAACAGCGTGCGTGGCGTGTCTTCCTCTATGAGGAAAGATGAGAAGCCTGGCAGCAGGGAAACATCAATGCCGTCCAGTTCAATAAAGCCCATTTGCCATTCCGAAAACTCTCTGGCCTCGATAGTGTCCTCGAACAGCGTTTCAACGCGCACGTGACGAGGATCAGAGCGGATGCGATCGTAAAGCTCCAGCACATGCGCCCGCGGTCCCTCCATCACCTGCAGAAAGGAATCTTCCCGGTGTAACAGCAGCCCTGTGATGCCGTGCTCTTCATTAAATTCTCGAGCTGCATTCAGTAAGCCCAGCAGGTCAGCCGTTCCCATCGGTTCAGATTGAGTGCTCGCGTAGCCCAGCGTATAGAGCTGTTCGTCGTTGGCCTCAGGGTTTTCGGTGTTTCCGCTGGATACTGCGTTAGATCCCATGCGCCATGCGCCTCCTGGCGCGAGCTGGCTTATGCGGCGCAAAATTCTGTACATCACCGCTTGAGTTTCCAGTATAGACAACTATAATTGACACGCCAAGTGTCTAAAATAGTTGACACTTTTTTGGGGTACGAGAGCACGCTAGCAGTGCGCTGAAGTTCGGACGGGATGCGCTTATTTGCCCCAAGTTCGACACGGTGACACCGGCGCAAGCTCCGAATAACGTACAAGTTCGAATGCGCTTAGCGCAGAGGGGAACCTATGAATCAGGTTGCGAAGATACAAGCACAAGAAGCGGCAGCGCTGGACACTACTGCCATGGCCGTGAAGGATACGCTGCTGGCGCCGCGTTTCTACCGCACAGACTACAAGGCGATGGATAAGCTTTGTGTGGATAGCGTGCGCGGGGAATGGGATGCGATGATGGCCGAATACGAGGCCGACAACAACGTCGATCACTTCCGGGGGGAAGTGGACTATGACGCTGAGATGCATGATCTGTCGCCGGAGCTGCATCAGGAGTTCATCGACTTCCTGGTCAGTTCCATAACCTCTGAATACTCGGGTTGTGTGCTCTACAACGAGATCAAGAAAAATGTCGACAACCCTGATATCAAAGAGCTAATGAGCTATCTGGCACGGGATGAATCGCGCCATGCGGGGTTCATTAATCGCGCGCTCAAGCATCTGGGCGTTGCGGTTGATTTGGGGTTTTTGAAACGTGAAAAGGATTACACCTACTTCAAGCCCAAGTACATCTACTACGCCACGTACCTGTCAGAAAAGATTGGTTACGCGCGCTACATAACTATATATCGCCATCTGGAAAGACATCCGGAGAAGCGTTTTCATCCGATCTTTCGCTGGTTCGAGCAGTGGTGTAACGATGAGTATCGTCACGGTGAGTCGCTTGCTCTGATTATGCGAGCGAATCCGCATCTCTTAAGAGGCTACAACAAGCTTTGGGTGCGTTTCTTCTTGCTGGCGGTCTATTCAACCATGTACGTGCGCGACCATACTCGGCCTATGCTGTACGAAGCCCTGGGCATGGATCCCACTGAGTATGACTATAAGGTTTTTGATATCTGCACCGAGATTACTCGCCAGATTTTCCCGTTAACCTTGAATACTGATGATCCGCGTTTCCGTGCCGGGCTGGAACGCATGCGCCGCATTAATGTGCGCTCGCTGGAGTTGAAAGAGCAGGGGGGCATTATCAATACGCTGAAGCGCGGCGCATATTCTGTCGCTGCGGCTGCCACCTTCGCCAGGCTGTACATGTTGCCCGTGCACAGCAATGAGATTCCTGAAACGACACGCATGGCACCTGTCTGGTAAGCCCCCGACGGTTACAGTCAGGCGCAATATCGAGGGCGGCCCACACCATGGGCCGCTTTTTATTGCCTGGCTGTTACGGCGTGCTGCCGCGCTTGGGATGTGTTGGCGAGATTTAGAACGCGAGTCGAACGCCCCGTCGTCGTCTGCGCTTTCCGCTGGCAGGTTCAGTGGTGCTCAGGCCCTGGGGCGGCAGCGCAGATACAGTTCTAGCAAGTGTGCTATCAATGCAATGAATAGAGCACCGCCTATCCACTGCCAATGGCTGTCGACAAGACTGAGTCGTACAGCCAGCATGAGTGCTGCGCCGGCGGCAATATTAGGTAACAGTGAGGAAAGCCGGGTGCTGCTGTTAAGGGTCTTCAGTACGAGTGGAAGCAGGGCGATCTCAGCCAGAATGAACAACAGAATCAAGTCTATGATTCGGCCGGAGGCAAACAGGTCTTCCAAGGGGCAAGACTCCCAGGCAGGAGATTTTCAGCGCCGCTAACGCGGCGCCCGTGACTTGGTCTAAACGCGGGCAAGCCCGAGTAGGTGGGCCATATCCTTGAAGAAGATGCGAGCGTGAGCAGCGGGTCGCGCTTTCACTAGCTCTTTCTGCGTGTAGGCCTGCCAGGTGAGATACTGCACGTCCGGGTCCTTGCACATACTGACGAAGCGTTCGCGTCGCTTGTCACTGCTATACCAGAACGTCTGCATAATGCCGAGTATCCAGAACACCCGGCCATGTAACTTCATGAAGCGTTTGCGCGCTGAGCGCAGTGCTTTAAGATCGCCGGTCGCCAAACACTCCGCCGCCGCTTCAGCGGCAAGCTGTCCGCCTATCATGGCGTAGTAGATGCCTTCACCCGAGGCGGGTGCGACGACGCCAGCGGCGTCTCCTGCAAGCACGATATTGCTGCCATCGTCCCAGCGCTTCAGCGGTTTGAGTGGAATCGGTGCGCCTTCACGACGCACCGTCTCTGCGGTGTCCAGATGAACTTCCTTGCGCAGGGCGGCGACTGAGGCGGGCGCCGAGAATTCCTTGTGCTCGCTGCCGACGCCAATGCTTGTGGTCTCACCGTGGGGGAATACCCAGGCGTAGAAATCCGGTGAGAGTTTACCCTGATACCAGACGTCGGCGCGGCTTCTATCGAAGTCGCTGCCCGCAACGCCTTCTGGAGACTTGACGATTTCGTGGTAGGCGAGAACGCAACGTTTCAGGTTGCCGCCGGGGACGTAGTCGTGGGCGATTCTCGAGTTTGCGCCGTCAGCTCCGATGACCAGTTTGCCGGTTACGCAGGCTTCAGTGCCACGATTCTCTTTATCGGTAAAGTACACATCGACCATGCCATCGCTACGTTTTTCGAGGCGCTTGAAGGTGCCGATGCGTTGCGTTGCGCCGGCTTCTACTGCTCGTTCTCGCAGCCATGGGTCAAACGTTTCTCTATCGACCATGCCGACATAGGTGTCGCCCACGGGCATGTCGACCTTCTGAAGCGCCGGAGAGATCATGCGCGCAGAGGTAACGCGCGCCACCAGCAGTTCCTCCGGGATATTGAAATCTTCGATCAGCCTCGGGGGAATCGCGCCTCCGCAAGGTTTGATGCGAAACGCGCGTTCCAGCATGCAGACCGAGTGGCCGCGGCGGGCGAGTTCCGTGGCTGCTGTTGCGCCGGCAGGGCCGCCCCCGACAATAACGGTGTCGAATTGCTGTGGCTGATTCATAAGCGATTACCTATTGTTGAGTACGGAAGCGATGGCGACCTCGCCAAACGCTGGTGCCGTATCGGCGTTGTGTCCGCCCACGGCTGTGCCCAGCCAGGCTGCCCATATGAACAGGGCAGCCTCCCCGGAAAATACAATTGCGTAAGCGGTTGCCGGGTCGGCCACGAAACCGCGTGCGATATCGATCGCGACGGTTCCCAAAAAGCCGCCGCCGGCAAAGGCGATTGCCTGAGCGGCGCCCCAAAGTCCCATGCGCAGACCTTCGCGTCGCGCCATGCCGTCGCTGGCTAGATTCATCATTGAGGCTATTGCCGCGACTGCAAAAGCGCCATTGGCGACGCCAAGCAGAAATACGTTTTCCACTAAAGGCCAGTTGTCGCCAATGCCGCCGCCAAAAGCAATCCCCAGCAGCGCCAGCCCTGAGGCAATGCAGCCGCCGATAGTCCAGCGGCGTAGATGTTTAACGGCATTCAGCTTTAGCAGGCTTCCAGATAGCGCGACAGCGAGCATGCCCAGCAACACGCCGCCGTGCTGGACGCCGGCTAGCGAGGTGGACTCACCTGGCGTCATGCCAAATACGGTGCCGGCAAAAGGCTCAAGTATCAGGTCTTGTGCGCTGTAGGCAAGCATGGATACAAAGACAAAAATAGTGAACTGGCGAGCCTGGGGTTCATCCCATATTTCACGCAAGGCAGACCGGAAGTCTGGCATTTCGCTTTCATCATGCGCGCTGCTTTCGTCTACATTTACGTCGACAGACTTGTCTTCAACTCCGTGTATGGCGACCACGGTTAGCAAAAAGGCAAAGACGGATACGACGCTGGTGACCATAACCAATCGTGCTGGAGAATAGGGGTCAAGGAACTGCCCAGCCGAGCCGGCTGTAATGGCAAAGCCCGCAATCATCATAATCCAGACCAGGGTGGCGGCAGCGGGACGTCTAGCCTGGTCCACGCGCTTTGCCAGCAGTACGAGCAACGATGTGCCGGAGGCGCCAGCGCCCAGTCCGATCATTAGAAACCCGATAAATGCCATCATGACACCCGTCGGGATGCTCTGGCTCATTTGAGCCGTGCCCATGGCGGCCAGTATGCCGCCGCTAGCCAGAAGTGCCATGCCGGCAATGATCCAGGGAGTGCGGCGACCGCCAACGTCTGACCCGTAGCCGACGCGCGGTCGGGTCATCTGCACGAAATGGTGCAGAGCCACCAAAAAGCCGGGCAGCATCGCCGGCAACGCTAGCTCAACCACCATGACGCGATTGAGAGTGGACGTGGTTAATACAATGATGGCGCCAAGCGACGTCTGAACCATGCCCAGCCGAATAATGGATAGCCAACCCAAGCCTTTCATAGGCCAACCCCCGTCATGTTACGAATCGCGAAAGCGCTGGCCATCATGCCTGTGACATACAGGGTTACGCCGGTGCCGTTGTACCACGGGGCGAGGCCGCGTGGATCTTTTAGCATCCGCCGCATTGCGGCAATCTGCAGCACTAATGAGCTGGCGATGACCGCAGCAAATACGGGCTGGCCCCAGTCAAACAGCAGGGCGATGACAACTACCTGCGGGGCGGCCATGACCAGGCAGGCAACTTTTGCAGCGCGCTCCGGGCCGAGCTGCACGGGCAGCGTGCGCACGCCCATGGCGATATCCCCCTCAATGGCTTTAAAGTCATTGAGCGTCATAATGCCGTGAGCGCCGAGGCTGTATAGCAAGGCAATAATAAGGATGTGGTTACCTGGCAGCTCGCCGCCTAGCAGTACCGCAGCGCCGGTAATCCAGGCGAGGCCTTCATAGGAGATGCCGACAGCCAGGTTGCCCCACCAGCCATTGAGCTTGAGGCGGGCAGGCGGCGCACTATATGCCCAGGCCAGGGCCAGGCCCAGTAGCGTCGCCCAAAATACGGTGGGTCCCAGACTTGCGCCTACGCCCAGGCAGAGCGCGCTCCAGACGATCGCGTAATACAGCCCCCAATTCCCGGGCACACGACCGGAGGGTATAGGACGATGCGGCTCGTTTATGGCATCGACGTCCCGGTCAAACCAGTCATTCACAATCTGACTTGCGCCGCATACCAGAGGTCCGGCTAGCGCAATTCCCATTACCAGTAGCACAGGGCGATCAAAGGGATTAACCCCGGAGGAGACGGCGCCGCAGGCAAAAGCCCACATCGGTGGAAACCAGGTGATGGGCTTAAGCAGCGTTATCATCGCCCTCAGGTCAGGACGAGAGCTGCTATTGGCGTTGTTTGTTACGGCGACATCATGAGACATAGCCGTAATATAGGCCTGACATACAAAACTGTCAATTTAGTTGGACAGTTAAAAGCGTAAATTTAGGTAGACAGAATGTCCACAGCTTGAGGTATGTCAGTCTGACCGGCGCTCTTTAGTCGCCGGCGGCGTCTTCGGCTCCGCCAATATCGTACCGACGAAGCTTCGCGTACAGGGACTGTCTGCTCAGGCCGAGTAGCTCGGCTGCAGATGCGCGATTGTCATGGGTGAGCTCCAGGGCGGCTTCGATGCACAGCGCCTCAATAACGTCGGTAGACTCCCGGACCAGGTCTTTAAGAGGCACGCGGCCAACACGCTTGGTGATCTGCTCGATTGAGCGAGGTAGCTTGGCGGCGGTGGGGTTTTCTGTCGAGACGCGCCGGCCGATATCTCGAATGAAGAATGCAAGGCATAGCCCTGAAGCGCTCTTGAGTGTTGCCGCAGAAATTTCTACATCCGCAATTGAGCCCTGATCGCCGTGCAGCGTGGTGCCGAACAGTTTGACGCTGTCATTTTTTCTGAGATTGGTCAGCAACACGCTCAAGTCTACACCGGAGCGACCCAGCCAGCGGTCTGCCAACTGTCCTGCAATCTGGTCCTCAGCGACGACCTGTGCAAGCTCAAGGAACTGTCGATTTCCTGTGAGTATTCGACCGTCAGCGTCGGTAATAAGAATGGCGTCAGGTGCTGATGGAAGCGACTGCTGTAAAAGTTGCTCCCCCGGCGTGCCTGAGAGGGCGCTCTGAACTTCTCCCGAGGGTACGAGGCGTAATAGGTACCGCGCTTCTTCGCCTTGCTTGAGATAGCTGGCCGTTATGTCGAAGCTGCTCTCGCCGTCTTCACCTGGCAGTCCTTTTGCGTTGGCACGCCCTGCCACTCTGGCTTCTTCCAGCATGGAGCGAACCTGACGCTCGGCCTTGCGGTGAAGGCCGATAGGAAAGGGGCGTCCGGCAACGGAGTCTTGTTCCGGTGCGAGGAGTTGTGCGGCTCTCGCATTGGATTCTGTGATTCGCTGGCTCTCGCCATCCACCACCAGAATGGCATCGCTGACCATGTCGAAAAGCCGTTGGTAGCGCGTCTCGATCTGGCGTAAGCGCCAGTAATCCAGCTCCAGGGCCTGTTGGGCATTCATGAGCTGCTGTCGCAGATTGGCAACAGCGCGCATGTCCTCTCCAACCAGCATCAGATGATCCCCCGCAGCGGGATAAATAGCGCGGTACCGCACCAGCATATCTGAGCCATCGGGTAGCTCATGGGACACGTCGGCGATCGATGTGTTCCCGCGGGAGGCTACAGCATCTTTTAATAACGCTTCCGCGCGCACCTGGCTGTCCGCAGTAACGATCTCTCGAAAGTTGCGTCCTTTCCAGCTATCGGTAAGCGCCAGGCCCATGTCGTCCGAATGCACAGAGCAGTCAGTGATTTCGCCGTCCAGCGTGATCAGCAGGGCGACATCAGAAATTTCTCTGACGAGCTCTGCTGAGACAGTCTGATCCATTAGTGCTGGAACGCTCACGATGGCTTTTCCGTCAGAGGGTGAGAGGTATCTATATGTGTGCGACTGCGAGCTAACCCTGCATTGGTGGTTAGTTTCATCTCTTTGATGTCGTCGTAATCGCCATAGTTGAAGCGAGTTAATCTCAATACTGGATTCATGTCAATTAAAATGGACTGTGATAAGTGTAAGGTTTTGTTGACAGCTAGCGACGTAGAAGCTAGATTTACTCATCAAGCAGTTGAGCAGCAGCCCGAAAGGGCGCTACCCGGGATTTGAAAATACGAGATTTGATGACTGTATCCGCGCCACACAACCCAGTACCTCTTTATACGCCTGACCAACGGCGTAGGCGTGATGAGTCCGTTTGGACGATAGTCCAGGGTGTACTGGCTCCGCTGCAGTTTCTAGTGTTTATCGTCAGCCTCCTGCTGGTTCTCAACTTCCTGTCCACTGGCGAAGGTTTCGCCGCTGCGACGGTGTCGGTGGTAATTAAAACCGCGGTTTTATACACGATTATGGTTACCGGTGCTATTTGGGAAAAGGTGGTGTTCGGGCAATACCTGTTTGCGCCCGGCTTTTTCTGGGAAGACGTGGTCAGCATGTTGGTGATCGCTCTGCACACCGCTTATTTGGCCGCATGGCTGTTCTCCCTTGCGACGCCGCAGACTCAGATGCTGCTGGCTCTGGCCGCTTATGCAAGCTATGTGGTGAACGCCGCGCAGTTTTTGTTGAAGCTGCGTAAGGCAAGGCTCCAGCCTGCTATGCCTGAGGATTCGGCGATGGTAAACACGGCAGAGGTGAAAGCATGACGGACGCTTTGTTAGCCCGCGACGTATCAGGCCAAATGCCGCAGGCGGTGCAAGAGCAGGGCCAGCGCGCGGTCTTTTGCGGTCTCACATCGATTGTCTGGCTGCACAGAAAAATTCAGGATGCCTTCTTCCTCGTGGTGGGATCGCGCACCTGTGCGCACCTGGTTCAGTCCGCTGCCGGCGTTATGATTTTCGCAGAGCCACGCTTTGCAACGGCGATTTTGCAGGACAA
The DNA here is from genome assembly GCA_043585095.1 of Cellvibrionales bacterium. Lineage (GTDB taxonomy): Bacteria > Pseudomonadota > Gammaproteobacteria > Pseudomonadales > Halieaceae > JANQIO01. Next base: position 1,752,079 of record CP121321.1, on the reverse strand, counting down.
AGATCTGGCCGGTCTGGCCGACTGCAATGAAGAGTTGGATAGGGTAGTGGCTCAGGTTATTGAGCGTCGCCCTGAAATTAAAGCCATTTTTTTGGTCAGCTCCTGTCCCTCAGAGGTCATCAAGTTAGACCTTGGCAATGCGGCGCAGCGCCTGCAGCGCGAGCACGAAGGGCGGGTACGTTTCATCGATTATTCTGGCAGCGGCATCGAAACAACGTTTACGCAAGGCGAAGACAGTTGTCTGAAAAGCCTCGTTGAAGTGCTGCCAGCGGCTCCCGCTGGCGAAAAGAGTCTCATGGTGGTCGGGACTTTAGCCGACATTGTTGAAGACCAGTTTGCTCGGCTTTTCGATCAAATGGGTATCCAGAATGTGCATTTCTTTCCAGGCCGCAGTGCAGATGCCTTGCCGTCCGTTGGTCCGGACACGCAGGTGCTGCTCGCACAGCCCTGGTTAGGTGATACAACGCGTGCGCTAGTGTCGCGTGGTGCAAAAATCCTCGCGGCACCGTTCCCTTTGGGCGCGGAGGGCACAAGCGCTTGGCTGCAAGCTGCGGCACATGCCTTTGGTGTGGCTGATGACGTGTTTGAAAACACCATTCTCGCGCCTCGTGAGCGCGCCAACAAGGCGCTGGCGGTTCATCGCGAACGTTTAAGCGGGCAGCGCTTGACGTTACTCCCGGATTCTCAAATTGAAATTCCACTGGCGAGATTCCTGCATAAGGAATGCGGCATGGAGCTTGAGGAAGTGGGCACACCGTTTCTCGAGCAAGCCCTGATGGCTCCTGAGCTGGCTCAGCTGCCCGCCACCGTGCGAGTGACCGAAGGCCAGGATCTGGAGCCTCAGCTCGCCCGCGTGCGCGCGGCGCGTCCTGACCTTACCGTCTGTGGCCTGGGGATAGCCAACCCACTAGAGGCCGAAGGCCTTCGCACCAAGTGGTCCATCGAGTTGGTGTTTACCCCAATACAGGGATTTGATCAGGCCGCCGATCTGGCCGGGCTGTTCACTCGTCCGCTGGCAAGAGAGCAGCGCCTGGGAGGCTTCCAGTGGAGCTAAGTCTTTGGACCTATGAAGGGCCGCCGCACGTCGGCGCGATTCGTGTCGCCGCCTCTATGGATGGCGTTCATCTGCTGCTGCATTCGCCGCAGGGTGATACCTATGCAGATTTGTTGTTCACCATGATTGAGAGGCATAAACGTCGTCCTCCGGTGACCTATACAACGTTTCAGGCGCGCGATCTGGGCAGTGACACCGCACAGTTGGTGCTGCGTTCTGCCGCTGCTGCGGTTGAGCATCATCGTCCACAGCTTTTACTGGTAGGGGATTCCTGCACGGCTGAGCTGTTGCAGGATCAGCCGGGCACCCTGACGGGTGGCGCCAACCTCGGTATTCCAGTGATTGCCCTGGAAATGCAGGCCTACTCCCGTAAGGAAAACTGGGGAGCCAATGAAACCCTGTATAGCTTGATACGCGGCTTGCTGTCTGCAAAGGCGCCTGCGCCGGGCGAAAAGCCGGTTCGAGAGCCTTCCGACCGGCCCAGCGTGAATCTTCTGGGTCCCACTGCGCTCGGCTTTCGCTGCCGTGATGACGTGAAGGAAATTGAGGGCCTGCTGGCCTCCGTGGGCGTCGATGTAAACGTCGTCGCTCCTCTGGGTGCCACGCCGGCTGATCTGCTTCGTATTCCGGACGCAGATGCCAACGTTTGTCTTTACCCGGAGGTCGCCGATGCCAGCTGTGATTGGCTTAAGCGTACCTTTGGCATGCCCATTATCGACACCGTGCCGATTGGCGTTGGCGCGACTCGCGACTTTCTGCGCCAGGTTGCCGATGTAACCGGCGCCGACGTGTCCGCAGTGCTGGAAGACGAATGCTCCAACTTGCCCTGGTATTCACGGTCAGTTGATTCAACGTATTTGACCGGTAAGCGCGTTTTCATCTTCGCGGATGCCAGTCACGCGGTGACCGCCGCCCGGATAGCCAAAGAAGAACTGGGTTTTGACGTGGTCGGTCTCGGCACTTACGCCCGTGAGCAGGCTCGCAGTGTGCGCGCCTATGCAAAAGAACTGGGCCTTGAAGCGCTGATTACCGATGACTATATGGCAGTGGAGCGCGCGGTCGCTGAAGTGCAGCCCGAGCTCGTGCTTGGAACCCAGATGGAGCGGCACATCGCCAAACGGCTGGGTGTTGGTTGTGCCGTCATTTCTACACCGGCTCACGTTCAGGACTACCCGGCTCGCTACTCCCCACACATGGGATTTGAGGGTGCGAATGTGATTTTCGATAGCTGGGTACACCCCTTAATGATGGGGCTCGAAGAGCACCTGTTAACAATGTTCCGGGAAGACTTCGAATTCAATGAGGCGGTGACGCCGTCTCACCTCGCAGGCAGTGGTGGCAGTCACCAGGCCGTTGCGCCGCAAGACGAGGCAACGACCTTGACGCTGGCGTGGAATAGCGAGGCTGAACGCGAATTGAAAAAGATTCCATTCTTCGTGCGCGGCAAGGCACGGAGAAATACAGAGCGCTACGCAGAAGAACGCGGCGTAGCGACGATTGACGTGGATACTTTGTATGAAGCAAAAGCGCACTATAGCAGCTAACGACACGCCTATCAGGCTGGTGGTAGTCACTTTAGACAGCCACCTCGCCGGTGTGATGAAGGACGCTAGCAAGACGCTGACCCGGGATATGACGGGCCTGCAGATCAGCATGCATGCGGCTACTGATTGGGAGTCTGAACCCGAGAAGCTGCAGCAGTGTAAGGATGATGTCGCCCAGGGCGACATTATCCTGGTCACCATGATTTTCCTCGATCATCAGATCAGCGCGATTTTGCCGTCGCTTGTGGCACGCCGTGACAACTGCGATGCGATGATTTGCTGCATGTCGGCAGCCGAGGTCATGAAACAAACGCGCATGGGTCGCTTTAGCATGGATGGTGAGGCCACCGGCCCTATGGGATTGCTGAAGCGGTTGCGTGGTAAGAGCAACAATTCAGGCAAAGGTGCCGGCGCACAACAAGCCTCGGTTCTGCGCCAGTTGCCACGCATTTTACGATTCATTCCTGGCACCGCTCAGGATGTCCGCGCGTACTTCATGACGCTGCAGTACTGGTTGGCGTCTTCGGAAGAGAATATCAGCCAGCTAATACTGTTTTTGATCGATCGCTACGCAGACGGCCCCCGCAGCGAACTTCGGGGTCTGTTCAAGGTGAACCCTCCGGTTGAGTATCCCGAGACCGGCGTATATCACCCGCGTATGAAGGGCCGTATCAGCGCCAAAGCCTCCGCGCTGCCTAAGGCGCGGAGTGCCAAGTCGCGCGGTAAAAAGCAGGGCAGGGTAGGATTGCTGATTATGCGGTCGTATGCCCTTGCGGGTAATACCGACCACTACGACGCTGTTATTGCCGCATTGGAAGCGCGTGGCTACGACGTGGTTACCGCTTTCGCCAGTGGCCTTGATGCGCGTCCCGCGGTTGAAAAATATTTCAAAACCAAAGATACCACCACAGTGGACGCGGTCGTTTCCCTGACGGGTTTTTCCCTGGTAGGTGGTCCTGCATACAACGATGCTGACGCCGCCCAGAATATGCTGGCAGATCTGGATGTGCCGTATATTTCGGCGCAGCCACTGGAGTTTCAGAGTGTCACCAGTTGGGAGGGCTCGGATCAGGGCCTCACCCCTATTGAAGCCACAATGATGGTCGCCATCCCGGAGTTAGAGGGTGCGACCGGCCCTATGGTGTTCGGTGGACGCAGCGCTGACGGTGCCGACTCCATGTCGCCTCACGCCGAGCGCATCGAAACCCTGGTCGCGCGAGTTGACCGTCTGGTTAAACTGCGTAAAGAAGCACGCGCCACGCGAAAACTTGCTGTCGTACTGTTTAACTTTCCGCCCAATGGTGGCAACACTGGAACAGCAGCGAATTTGGCTGTGTTTGGTTCCCTGTACAACACCTTGCATCGTCTTGCTGAAGAAGGTTACACGGTAGACTTGCCGGCCTCGGTCGATGCGCTGCGCGAAGCTGTGACAGAAGGCAATGCATTGCAGTATGGCGCTTACGCTAACGTCGCGGATCACGTAGAGGTTGACGATTACGTGCGCCGCGAACCCCATCTCGCAGAGATTGAAGCCCAATGGGGCCCTGCACCCGGCAAACAGTTAAGCGACGGCCGCCGTCTGTTCATTCTGGGTGCTAAATTCGGCAATGTCCTGGTTGGCGTTCAGCCCGCTTTTGGCTGGGAGGGTGATCCAATGCGATTGCTCTTCGACAAAGGCTTTGCACCGACTCATGCATTCAACGCCTTTTACCGCTACCTGCGCGAAGACTTCGGTGCAAGTGCTGTGCTGCATTATGGCACCCACGGTGCGCTCGAGTTTATGCCCGGTAAGCAGGCCGGAATGTCTGAGGCTTGCTGGCCAGACCGCCTTATCGGTGATTTGCCACACTACTACCTCTATGCATCGAATAATCCCTCTGAGGGCTTGCTGGCCAAGCGACGCTCCGCCGCCACGCTAATTACCTACATGACGCCGCCGGTGACTCAGTCGGAGCTTTACCGAGGCTTAGTCGAGCTCAAGGAGAGCATAGAGACCTGGCGCAAACGCAACGATGACGACGTCAAGAGCTGTGATGATCAGGCTGCACTGATTCAGGCGCAGGCTGCTGCTCTGGACATGGCGGTGTTAGAGCCGCTCTGGGATGGTGGTGTAGCAACCGAAATTGAGGCGCTGCGCAGAGAACTGCTAGAGCTCGAGACCACGCTTATACCTTACGGTATGCACGAAATTGGTACACCGACTCCGCGAGATCAGCGTGTCGACCTGCTGCGCTCGGTCGCCTCGGCAAGTCACGAGCTTGATCTGGATGACGCTGTCCTCGGCGCACTCGTCGATGGCGAAGCGGTCGAGGCCCTGAGCAAACAATACCAGGGTGTCGATCCCGAGGTGTTGGATACGCTGTCGGCGGTTGCGCGGGAGTTGGCCAACAATCAGGAGTTGAACGCTCTGGTGCACGCTCTTGACGGTGGCTTTATCCGACCTGCACCGGGCGGCGATTTGTTGCGCAATTCCGACGTTCTGCCCACCGGGAGAAACCTGCATGGCTTTGATCCCTACTGTCTACCATCTGCCTTTGCAGTGCGCGAAGGCACAGCACAGGCTGAGATGTTATTGAGTCGGCATATGGACGGTGGTAACGAACTGCCGTCCTCGGTTGCCCTGGTGCTTTGGGGCAGTGACAACATGAAAAATGAAGGTGGACCGATAGCGCAAGCGCTTGCCCTGATGGGTGCAAGACCGCGCCGGGACGGTTACGGACGTTTGTGCGGTGCAGAACTCATACCCCTGAAAGAACTAGGCCGGCCTCGCGTCGACGTGGTGATCACGCTCTCAGGTATCTTCCGCGATCTACTGCCCCTGCAGACGCGCATGCTTGCAGAGGCGGCCTACATGGCTGCACAGGCCGATGAGCCGGAAGAGATGAATTTTATTCGCCGACACGCGCTTGCGCATATGGCAAAGCATGAATGCGACCTGGAAACCGCGTCGCTGCGGGTGTTTAGCAACGCCGAAGGGGCCTACGGCTCAAACGTCAATCTGTTGGTAGACAGCTCCCGTTGGGAAGAAGAAGACGAGCTTGCTGAGGCTTATACCAAACGCAAATGCTTTGCCTACGGCCGTGACGGCCAGCCCGCGCAGCAATCTGAATTGCTCGAGGATGTGCTGGCAGATGTAGATCTCGCTTATCAAAACCTCGATTCCGTCGAGCTGGGCGTGACCACTGTGGATCATTACTTCGACACGCTTGGCGGCATAAGCCGCGCCGTGCAACGTGCCACCGGTAACGACGTACCGGTGTATATCTCTGACCAGACGATGTCCAAAGGTAAAATTCGCACGCTGTCCGAGCAGCTCGACCTGGAAAGCCGATCTCGCATGCTAAACCCAAAGTGGTACGAAAGCATGCTGCAGCACGGCTATGAAGGCGTGCGCTCGATTGAGACTCACGTCACCAACACCGTTGGTTGGTCTGCCACAACGGGGCAAGTTGCACCCTGGGTGTACCAACAACTATCAGAAACATTCATCCTCGATGAGGAGATGCGTAAGCGTTTAGCAGAGCTCAATCCGACTGCTTCCGTGAAAGTTGCGCATCGACTGCTCGAGGCACACGAACGCCAGTACTGGCACCCGGATGAAAGCACGCTCAACGCGCTGCGTCAGGCCGGAGAAGACCTGGAAGACTGGCTGGAAGGCATATCACCGGAGGTGGCAGCTTGAACCAACTGACCGAAATACCTGTCGAGACTATCGACCCAATGAACGGCGACGGCGACGGCGAGGGCAGCTTGCAGGTCCACCTTGACCCAGATTTACAAATCGACAAAGCGAAGGTTTTTGCGATCTACGGCAAAGGTGGAATAGGGAAGAGTACGACATCATCGAACCTCTCTGTTGCGTTCTCCAAGCTGGGTAAGCGCGTTATACAGATTGGCTGTGATCCCAAGCATGATTCTACATTCACGTTAACGAAGGCCCTGATGCCGACCGTTATCGATGTGCTGGAATCGGTTGACTTCCACTCAGAAGAGCTTAAGCCCGAAGACTATATGTATGAAGGCTATAACGGTGTTATGTGCGTTGAGGCTGGCGGCCCGCCTGCGGGTACTGGCTGCGGCGGCTATGTTGTCGGCCAGACGGTAAAACTGCTGAAGCAGCACCACCTGCTGGAAGACGCTGACGTGGTGATCTTTGACGTACTTGGCGACGTGGTCTGCGGCGGTTTTGCATCACCTTTACAGCACGCCGAGCGCGCGCTTGTTGTCACCGCAAATGATTTTGACTCGATTTTCGCCATGAATCGGATTGCCACCGCCATCGGTGCGAAGTCGAAAAATTATCCTGTGCGTTTAGGTGGGGTGATTGCCAATCGCAGCGCCGGTACCGACGAGATTGATCGTTTTAATGATGCCGTGGGTTTGAAGCGTCTTGCGCATTTCCCTGACCTCGATGTTATACGTCGCAGTCGTCTCAAAAAATCCACTCTGTTTGAAATGGACGGCGTCGATGGACTGGCTGAGGTGCAACAGGAATATATGCACCTGGCGCAATCTCTGTGGGATGGCACCGACGAGCTCGATGTTAAACCAATGAAAGACCGCGACCTGTTTGATTTTCTGGGATTTGACTGATGAGTGCCAGCAGTTACGAGCAACGGCGTTCCGAGATCCGCACCTATTTTGACGATACGGCTGCCGAGGCCTGGTCGCGACTCACCTCCGATGCGCCGGTTAGCCGTATTCGTGAAACCGTTCGCGCGGGTCGCGATGAAATGCGAGCTACGCTGCTGAGCTGGCTTCCGGAAGACCTGAATGGTCGTCGAATTCTGGATGCGGGCTGCGGCACCGGTGCTCTGGCCGTTGAGGCCGCCAAGCGCGGCGCGCAGGTAGTAGCAACGGACCTGTCTCCAACATTGATAGAGCTTGCTGGCGAGCGGGTTCCCGACGAGCTACGCGAAAAGATTGATTTTTGCGTCGGCGATATGACGCAAACGCCGGGTGAAGAGTTCGATCATATTGTCGCCATGGACTCTTTGATTCATTACGACATTGACGACGTTATGGCTGCGGTAACGCGGATGGCAGACTGCGCGACTTGCAGCATCCTGTTCACTTTCGCCCCGCGCACTCCCTTGTTGGGTGCTATGCATCGCGTAGGCAAGCTATTTCCTCGGGGTAATCGGTCGCCAGCCATTCAGCCGGTTGCGCAGGCCAAGCTGCAAATGCGCTTAACCGCAGAGCTCTCTGCGACAGGCTGGCGCGCCGAGCGCGAACGCCGTGTTAGCAGTGGTTTTTATACGTCTCAGGCGCAGGAGCTAGTTCTGTCTTGAAACTTCCGATGCCATTCAATGTAGCCAATATCAGCGAGCGCTGGTTGCCGTTTGCGGACGCTGCAACTGCCGAGCTGCCTCTGGCCAGGCTGTTGCGCCTGTCATTGTTTCAGGTGTCGGTTGGTATGGCGGTGGTACTGCTTAACGGCACGCTAAATAGAGTGATGGTGTTGGAGCTTGATCAACCTGTGTGGTTGGTCTCGATTATGGTCTCACTGCCGCTGTTGTTTGCACCGCTACGCGCATTAATCGGCCATCGTTCCGATAATCACCGATCGTTTCTAGGATGGCGGCGCGTGCCGTATATCTGGTTTGGCACGCTGGCACAGTTTGGTGGCCTGGCGATTATGCCATTTGCGTTGATTGTATTGACCGAGCCCGACGTGGGGCCCGCCTGGGTCGGCGTGTCGGCTTCTGCATTGGCGTTCTTAATGGTCGGCGTAGGTCTGCACACAACGCAAACCGCTGGGCTTGCATTGGCGACTGATCTCGCCAGCGAGAAAATGCGGCCGCGCGTAGTGGCCTTGTTATACGTGATGCTGCTGGTTGGCATGATCGTGGTGTCGCTTGGTTTCGCCGCTATGCTGGCGGATTTTGGCTACGTTCGATTAATTCGAGTCATTCAGGGCGCGGCGTTCCTGACCATGGTGCTGAACCTGGTGGCGCTGTGGAAGCAAGAGAGCCGCAACCCAGCGCTAACAGCTCCTGACAGGGAGCGGCCTAGCTTTCGCGAGAGCTGGAATGGGCTGCGCGGCAGCAGCCGAGCCCCTCGTCTTTTGCTGGCGGTCGGCCTTGGCTCAATTGGTTTCAGCATGCAGGACATCCTGCTAGAGCCCTATGGTGGAGAAGTTCTGGGTTTGTCAGTTTCGGCTACCACTGGGCTGACGGCAGTGTTGAGTTTCGGAATGTTAGTCGCGTTTATCTGGGCATCCAGGGCGCTCAGCGAAGGCAAGGATCCACTTAGGCAGGCAGCGTACGGAGCCGTGCTAGGCATCTTTGCGTTCGCATTGGTAGTGCTGGCAGCGCCGCTGGATAGCAGCGGCATGTTCAGGTTCGGCACCTTCTGCATAGGTTTTGGCAGTGGTCTGTTTGCTATTGGAACGCTCACTGCCGCAATGGAACTCGCCCGCGAACACGACTCGGGACTGGCGCTGGGAGCCTGGGGTGCGGTGCAGGCTACCGCCACCGGCCTGGCGATTGCCTTAGGTGGCGCGTTGCGTGACACGGTAGGGCATTGGGCGGAGGCGGGTATTTTAGGGCCTGCCCTGATGGGACCGGAAACCGGTTACGGTGCGGTCTACCACTTAGAAATTCTAGTGTTGTTCGCAGCACTGGTTGTCATTGGGCCGCTGGTCCGACGGCAAGGTGTGGCGGCAGAGAGCCGCCCGCTGTTGCAGCTAAACGAAATTCCACACTAAAGACGAACCGAATTCAGGAGGTTCAATCATGGGCACAGGCGCAATAACAGAGTACATCGATGTCGCACAGCTGGTGCTGTACGCTTTTTGGCTGTTTTTCTTCACACTAATTTTCTGGTTACACCGGGAAACTAAACGTGAGGGATATCCTTTGGAGCAATACGGCGAAAACCGTGAAGCACTGATTGGTTTTCCCAACATGCCTCCTCCCAAGACCTTTGTCTTGCCACACGACGGTGGTACGCGCACCGTGCCCAGGCTCGAGCCGGAGCCCACGCGTGATCTGGCCCTGGAGAATGCTCCTGCCTACGGTTATCCGTTTGAGCCAACAGGCGACCCGATGAAGGACGGAGTTGGTGCTGGTTCCTGGGCGATTCGTCCAGAAGAGCCAGACCTGACACACGAGGGCGGCCCCAAGATCCAGCCGCTACGCCTGCTGCCCGATTGGCATGTTGAAGAACGTGATCCCGATCCTCGCGGCAAGCCGGTGTACGGCGTTGACGGTAAAGTCGGCGGTACCGTAGTGGACATTTGGGTGGACCAATCTGAGCCCCAGATCCGTTACTTCGAGCTAGAGGTGGGTAGTGCCGCCGAAGGCACCGCAAAACACGTGTTGCTGCCGCTGACCTTCTCGCGCGTAAGTGGGAAGGATGGCAGTATAAAAGTTAAGTCGATTGCCTCGGAGCACTTTGTCAATGTGCCGACGCTGGCTAATCCTGATGTCGTAACCCTGCAGGAAGAAGATAAAGTCGTCGCCTATTATGGCGGTGGTTATCTTTATGCCCTGCCTGAGCGTATGGAGCCGCTGATATGAATGAGTACGAATACGAGCCCATTGAGGGGCTGCCTGAGCAATTGCCTGAAGGGGAATATATCGTCTGGCAGGGCGCGCCTGAATGGATGGCCCTGGCGCGCAAGGTATTTCACGTACGTGCAGTCGGCTTTTATTTCGCCGTGTTGGTCGCTTGGTATGTGCTGGCGCAGTTAGAGGGCGGAGGCGGTGTATCGGCCGCACTCGCAGCCTCTACGTGGACGCTTGCGTTAGGTGCAAGTGCGATAGGGATACTGTTAGTGCTGTCTTTACTGTTTGCGCGCTCAACCCTGTATACGCTGACCAACAAACGCTTGGTGTTGCGCTTTGGTGTTGCGATTCCGATGATGATTAACCTTCCCCTGGAAAAGATTGAAAGCGCCGAACTTGGCCGCTATGGCGATGATCACGGCGACATCAGCCTGACTCTGTGCAAGGGCGAGCGAATCTCCTATATGGCACTCTGGCCACATGCGCGTCCCTGGCACTTCGGCGAAGTGAAGCCCATGCTACGTGGTCTACACAACCCCGGCGTGGTGGCTTCGCTGTTGGCTGACGTGGTTAGCGAGCAAGCCCCCGCTGAGGTCTCTAAAGGCGATTCGCCTGTGCAATCGACACCGGATTTTGCACATGTGGTTTCCACACGAGCAGCAGTAGGCTGAGACGCGTATGGCGGAGTTGGCAATGAGCAACCCTGAAGGGCCTGACGAGAAAAGCGCTACTGGCGCGTCTCGGCAACATGACTTTATCAGCCGGCGGGCACCTTATGTCTTGTTCGCGCTGATGGCGATGGGTCTGGTAACAGTTTTCTTTGCCCGTTGGACAGGGCTGGAGCCTGTGACCGTGGTGCCTGCCACTACCGTGGACAGCGTCGAGTTACGTTTTGTGGATGGTCCCGCGGGTTCTGTGCTGGTCTACGATTGGCATAACCCGGAAGCCTTGCTGGGTCGTTTCGAAGCAGGAGAGGGCAGCTTTGTGCGCGGCGTATTACGCAGCATGGTTCGGGAGCGTCGCAGTTGGGAAGTTGCCAATGCGGCCGCTCCGTTCACGCTTTCCCACCACAGCGATGGCGGCCTCATCATCCGTGATGACGCGACTGGCAGGCAAATATTGTTAAACGCCTTTGGTCCAACCAATGCAGCAGTTTTTAGCCGCTTGCTGACGGCTGCAGTATTACCCAGCGGTGATGCGGGTGCGCCTGATGGCGGCGTCGAGAGTGGCTATGAGGCAAGCTATGAACTGCCCAGTGACGGTTAGGCAAAACCGCTAGCGTTATGGACTATTTCTTGGCCGTAGTATGCACCGTGTTTGGCTGGTGGTTTAGCACCGGCGTCATTCTGCTTTTGAATCATCTTCCCCGCATTACCCACAAATACAGTATGGCTGTTCTCACGCTGGCCACGGTGTGGGCGCTGATCGAGCTTCCCGGTGTGGCAGCCGAAACCACGCGTATAGCGGCGCTTGTCGCTTTCGGGCAGGCGCTTATCGTATGGGGCTGGTTGGAGATGGGTTACTTAATGGGCTTTGTGACGGGACCGAGCAATCAGTCCTGCCCGCCTGAAGCAACCGGCTGGACTCGATTCGTGCTTGCTATTAAGACCAGCCTGTATCACGAGCTATCTGTCGTGGCTATGGTGCTGATGGTAATTGTCTTGACGGCTGGGCTGCCCAACCAGGTGACCGCGTTGACCTGTGTATGTCTATGGTTGATGCGCTGGAGCGCCAAACTGAATCTGTTCCTGGGTGTATCGAATTTTCATGCGGATTGGCTGCCACGCAGTCAGCAATATCTCGTGAGTTACATGCAAACTCGCCCTATCAATCTACTGTTTCCGCTCTCAGTCATGGTCGGCACTGCATTTGCCAGTCTGTTTTTACACCGGGCAGTCATAGCGACCGACCCTTTCAGTGCCTCGGGTTACACGATAGTGGGATTGCTTTTGGCTCTAGGGGTTCTGGAGCACTGGTTTCTCGTGCTTCCGGTACAGGACTCCAGACTGTGGCAGTGGGCGATGCCTGCGTCCAAGAATGTCTCAGACTCCGCGGAATCCGTGGTCTCTGAGCCTGTTGGAGCAGGCCAGACAACGCCCGCCGGCCGCGTTGTCGTCTGGCCAAAACTTGACATAGGCAAAGGCAATAACTAACCTTTATACGTATAAATAGACGGTAAATCTCGTTCGACTGGTCTACGAGTTATCCTCTCGCCAAACGCGTGTTTCATGTTTAGGAACGCGCGGCTTGGCTCGAAGGCTAATGTATAAGCCAGCCACAGCAGTTGCAGCAATGCAACGAGGGGCGTGGAAATGGGCAGCAACATAAGCCATGGCAACAAAGCCGGTGGAAAAAGTGCTATTAAAAGTACGATCCACTCATCAAGTAACACAGCGACAAGCAACACAGAAACAAGTAACTCAACAAGCAAGGCAGCAACCGATCAAAGATCTGACTCCGCATCAAACAAGTCCGCACCAAGATCAAACTCTGCATCAAACTCTCCACTAAACAAGTCCGCACCAAACAAGTCCGCATCAAAACAGTATGTCACTCCAGGTGAGCCCGTCCTGATTACTGGGTCCGAAGGCAGTCATCTCAGCAAGCTGTTTAATGCCATGACCGGGGAGCGTATAGACCACGCTGGGTACGTCGATCATCTGCAGGGCTCCAAGCCGCAGTTGGATGATGTCGCGGTATACGTTCATCTGCCGTTTTGTGCATCACGCTGTCTTAGCTGCGATCACGTGACAACGGTTACCCATGACCCAAGACAGATAGACCACTATATCGATGATTTAGGTGTCGAATTGGATAGCGTTTCGGCTTTGCTGGAAACCAAGCCGAGAGTCTCTCAGCTGCATCTGGGTGGAGGAACGCCGAATTACCTTTCAGAGCCGCAGTTGCTGCGCCTGATGAATCTCTTGGAAGACCATTTCGTCATCGACGAACGTACGGACGCCCTTATAGAGGCTTCCGCCAAGCGATCATCTCTTTCACAGCTGCGTATGCTGAAAGGGCTGGGCTTTAGCAACATGAAGCTCCAAGTCAGGGACGTTGACGCTGACGTTCAGAGAGCGGTAGGGCGGTCGGATTCGCTCGCGGTCATGACTGATGTTGTCGACATGGCGAGAAGTGCAGGTATTGAAACGCTCGGAATGGATCTTGTGTACGGTCTGCCCAATCAATCCAGGGACAGCATCCAACAGTCATTGGATCAATTGCTCGCGTTAGATCCGGATCGCCTCTCTTGCTACGCCTATCAGCGAAAGACTGCAGAGTTCATGCATCAGCGCGCCATCGATGCACCCAGTCTGCCGTCGCTGGCAGATAAGCTCATCATGTTTAACGATGTAGTTGATCGTATGGAGGCCGCAGGGTATGTCTGGATTGGGCTGGACACGTTTGTCCGTGCCGATGACCCGTTGGCCATCGCTCAGCAAGAGCGCCGCCTGCATCATAACTGGATGGGCTATAACGAACATGGTACGGGCAATTTACTTGGCTTTGGCGCCAGTGCGATCAGTGAGATTGGCGGTGCCTGTGTACAGAACCACTGCTCTGTTGACGATTACCACGCGGCAATCGAGAGTCGCGGCATGGCGGTTAAGTCTGGCGTTCTGCTTGATGGTAAAGGGCAGCGCAAGCGCGCTTCACTCAATGCGTTGCTGTGTAATTTAGAGCTCGAAGACTATGCGGAAGTGATTCCCACTGAGGCTAAACAAGACATACAGTCACTTGAGAGTCAGGGCGTTCTTCGACTGGAAGGCGACAAAGCTTACGTTACGCCCCAGGGTCGTTTCGTGCTGCATCACATATGTGGTCACAATGAGAGCGATAGGGCATGGGCCAGTGGGTGGTAACGCTTTATCTTGACGATGTGCTTCGAGCCCACGGGTATTATCGCTAAGCGAAATTGACTCAAGCACTTAAAGTCGCATCATAGACGCATCACAGACGCTTCATGACAGGTACGCACAGACGAAAACAAAAAAGCCGCATCATTGCGGCTTTTTTGTGTCTGCTACGCATGCCTTTTGTACCGGCCTTGTAGCGGTTTCAAAAATTCTTTGGGTTAAAACCGTTTTGTTCTGGCTGACTGGACCGAACCAGGTGGCCTATCAGTTTGCTTTGAGCGCTTCAGACAGCATCGTGTAGTGATCTTTCAGCTGTTCCCACTCCAACAAGAACCAGGGTGCGAAGTGACGACTGCCGTCTTGAATCGCACGATCAACGTCGCGGCGAGAGAGCCATTCCCAGTCACTGATCTCTTCATGGTTGATGTGTAGCTTTGCCGAGCGATCATACTGACCAACATATACCGCACAGAGCTCATGTTCGGTGCCAACGTCCTGATAGCGTGCGCGATAACGAAACGTATAGATATGCTTGAGCGAGGTCGAGATACCCAGCTCGTCGCCAGTGCGCCGCTGTGCGGCGGTTGACCATGTTTCGCCGCGGCGAGGGTGACTGCAACAGCTATTGGCCCAATAACCGGGCCACAGGGGCTTCCCTTCAGCACGCTGTTGTAAAAGTACGTGATCGGGACCATCAAACAAGAACACGGAGAACGCGCGATGCAGCTTGCCATCGCCGGCGTGAGTGTTCAGTTTGCTGTCGTAACCCGTAACCCGATCGTCGCTGTCGACAAGTATCAAAGGCTCGTCATCATAGGATACGGTTTCAAAGCGCCGCGCGGTATCGTCGCCTTGTAATGATTCGGGGTGTACTGCTGTATTCATTGGAGCACCACTGCAGGGATTGAATAGGGAAGTTGGTCCTTATATCAATGCCCGAAGGAGTAGGGTGAAAAGGAAAGCAGCCCGCGGTGTTGCTGCGGGCTCATCAAATGTTGGACCTCCAGGATGGAGGCCCAACGTCCAGGCGCTTTAGCTAGCTTCGCTCGCTCGGCACTGGCTGCATACTCTGCGTTACAGCCGCAGATTCCATTGGCTCAGAAAGCCAGTTGAAACGCGGACTGCTGAGCAGAATGAAATGAATCAGCAGAGCCAGTGTGAACAGGAAAGCAGCCATGGCGACCAAGACTCTTCGTGGATCAAAAATTAACCAGATCTTATACATAGAGTATCTCCTAGGTCATAGACTTAGTTGATGAAAACCACGGTTCCTTAGAACCAGGGCTTCCACATAAACACCAGGATGTGGGCTACAACCGCAATTGCGGTGAATCCCAAAAAGCCTGACATGAAAATGCCGTGGAATTCCTTGGCTTCTTCACCAGACAGTCCAGACATAGAGCTTGCATCACTCATGGATATTCCTCCCATGTGCTTTTACCACGGCTAATCAGAGCCTAAGCGCCGGTTAGCCACCCTTACAACGGAACTGCTCAACTGCTGCAACTTCCGTTATAACCCAGGAGAGTGTGGCGTCGTCCTACGCGGTAAATACTTCGCCGCTACAGCTGACACTACGACCGTCCAGGATCGCGGTGCGCGGGTATACCCGCACACACTTTATTCTTTAATGTACTCGTCCTCAGCGGCGTCGCTTAGCTCAGCCAAATTCGGATAGTCCTTCAACATCTTCGCGCCGTAGAGAGGCTTGTAAGCCCCCTGATGGCAGGTCAGACAATTGGTTTTCAATGCATCACCCATTGGACCCTTGCGGTGCTCAGGCAGCCATGGGGTAGTGGGTTCAATAAACTGGTTGTTGATCTCTCGCACCATACGAATGCCATGCCAGGCGGTGACTTTCGCTGGAGACGCCTGATCCCATTGGTTGAAGGCCCTGCTGTTATGACAGTAGGTGCAATTAACCCCCAGACTGTCAGCAAAGTGCATCATCAATGCGTAGGTCCACTCGGTATCTTTTATGGTCGGTTTGTGACCATTCGGAAGGGCCGTGTCGGCTTGCATGCCGCCGATGGCGCCGTCGTTCAGTAGTAAAGATGTGAAGGGATCGTAGGGCAGGGAAGACCATGCCACCGATTCGGACGCATAGTTCTGAGCCGTCTGGCCCACTGCACCGCTCGCACGAGCGGGGCCTGGATCAGTAGCCCACACGTTGGTGGGGATGTTGTTGCCCCGGTGACAGGTGTAACAGGTGACACCAGTTTCGCCCACGTGCTTCTGCCACGCTTCGTTGGTGCGCTGCGTCATAGCAATCATCGTGCGAGCGACTTTCTTGGTGTACAAGGTGTCGTCCGCAAAGTTACCGCCTTCATGGCAGTATGCGCACCCCTGCTCGGGCGCGACCCATTGCGTAATGGATGCCATCAGGCGAGTAAACTCACCGATACTAAGATCACCCAGCACCTGCACGTTTTGATAAATAGCGCCGGCCTTCGGGCCGTCTGGCGATGCCAGTGGCGTGGCCTCTGGAGGTTGGTTTTCCATGAGCTTCTGGTTCAGCTCGTTTTCATTGATAACCACTTCCATGGCTGTGCCGCGGTAGCCACGTTGGACAGTTTCTTTCGAGGACAGCTCGCAGCCCGTAATAAAAACAGAGGCTGCCAGCGCTGCGACAGTGGCAAGTATTCCGGTTCTCATTGGCCTGCTCCTGTCATCAGTGAAGGATCTTGCGGAGGCATTGCTTCCAGAGCTGGGTATGAAGGTGCGACACCGTGCTTGACCGCCCAGAGATACCAGTTGTCTACAACTGTTCCTGTTAGCAAGATACCGATACCGCCAGTAATCACTGTCAGCACCGCAAACCACCAGGCCCAACGGTGAATGGATTCCATTGAGGCGTTAAAGCCCATGGTCCAACGCCAGAATAGTGCAGCACGTTCCGATGCGGTTCCGCGATCGGTGATCTGGTCGATCTCGCGGTCTCCCCCGAAGCGGCTAACCGCCAGGATGGTTGCACCGTGCATCGCGAATAGCAGTGTGGAGCCATACAGGAACACGATCGACAGCATGTGGAATGGGTTGTAGAACAAGTTGCCGTAGCGAAGCGAGAAGGCTGCAGTCCAGTCCAGGTGCGGGAAGATGCCAAACGGCACCGCTTCGCTCCAGCTGCCCATGCACAGCGGACGAATGAAACCGAGCACTAAATACAGCCAAATCGCTGCCGCAAATGCCCAGGTCATGTGCTGACCCATGCCCAGCGCTTTATTGCGGTTATAGGTTCGTACCAGCCAGAGCAAAATGGCCGCCGTCAGGAAGAAGCCGGCAATTAGCCACCAGCCACCGTCGGCAAGTGGCGGGATAGACAGACCATATTTTGCGGGAGGCGGTTCAAGGGCAAGCCAGAACAATTGACGTACAAACTGAATTGGATCCCAGTTAACCGACGCCCACATATTCAAGCCGATGATCTCGAAGGCAATGAATCCACAGAGTAGAGACAGAATGCCGGTGCCGCCCAGGTAGATCGGTCCTATTTGAGCGTCACCGATTTTACCTGCCCAATAGTTCTCAAAGGGTGTGCCGGTCCGCCAAATTTCGTCGTCGCCGATGGGCACGCCCGGATAGGTGGGGGCGTTGACCTGGACGCGGGTAAAAATGTTTTGATATTCCATGTCTATATCTCCCTATGATGACCAAACCGGTAGTTCAAGCCACCAGGTCCACCATTCAGGCCAACCCTTCGTCCAGAGTGGGCCGCTAATGATGATGCAAACTGCACTCCAAAAGCCGGCAGAAAGCGCTAGAAACAGCCCCAATCGGTGGATGCCCAGGGCACCTACTGAGTAGCCGATATCGTCGCGGAAAAAGGTGTTCTCATGCTCAGCGGTCTTTACCGGCTCGCCTTCAGCAGGGTTTGTCACAGCCAGGATCAGGGACCCGTGCATGGACAGCGCTAGCGTGGTTGTAAAGAAGAAGGTGATCGCAAGCATGTGCGCCGGGTTGTAATGGAAGTGCAGATACTGGTAGCCCACGTTTGATACCCAGTCCAGATGACTGAGGATCCCGTAAGGGAAGCCATGGCCCCAGGCGCCCAGTAAAAGCGGACGGAAAACAACCAGGGTGACGTAAGCAAAAATGGCCACGCCGAATGCGAACGGAACGTGCAGTCCCATGCCGAGTTTCCGGGAGATCTCTACTTCACGTAGCATCCAGGAGACAAATGCCCCCACGGCGCACACAGTGATGATTTGCCACAGTCCCCCTTCATTTAGCGGGGCTAAGGCCAGGCCATAGCTCAAGTCAGGTGGCGCGATATTGATCTGCCAGATGTTCCAGGTGGTTCCCTGGGACGCCCCATAGATAATTAGCGCGGTACCAAGAACCGAAAAGAAGAATGTTGTTATGCCGAAGAATCCAACATAAAACGGCCCAACCCAGAAATCGAACAAGTCACCGCCTAGCAGCGTGCCTCCCCGAACTCTGTATTTTTTTTCAAACGTTAACATCGACATAGCGATTACCCCTATCCAATACTTCTCGTAGCAGTTCCGTGTTGCTTAACTCATAAATACACAGGGAATAACTATTGCGGCGGCGCGGCGCGCTTCCCGATAGATCCCTTCTTTTTCGTCAGAGAAGGCGCCTAAAGGCCGCCATGCTCTCGGAAGTAGCCTGCTTAACGCCGCGATCGGCAGAAACAGCACCATCGTGGTTGCCAGCAGCAGTCGGTATTCCCAGGCTTCTCGCCTGATCTGCGCGTGGTGCATATCCTGTGTTCGGTCAGTTTCCATGACGGCTGACTCCCTTGTTATCGTTGTCACTTGCTTCCACCCATTGCCGAACGCGCACTCTCAACGTGCTGAAGCGTTACGAGATCGGCGCCGTTTACTCGAGCTGTGCTCTCTGCTGCGTCCCGCAGCCGTTTTGCAGCGGAAATCCGAACCAATACAGGCTCCGCTTCGATAATCTGATCAAGTGCCGTTTCGGCTTCCTTGTCCCAGTCGATCGCGAGTCGCGACGGGGTTGCTGCCACGTTGTCGAGCTCGGTTCCCAACGGCAAAATGTTGAAAAGAGCGTCGAATAAGGCATTACAGACTTCCTGCACGAGGTAGCAGGCGCCGCCGTAACCCATGTAGGGTGTGCCGGTATGACGTCTTACCAACGTTCCCGGGTAGGAGGCGGGCAGGAAGATAGCGCGGCCTCCGGCCTCGGCCAGATACATGCGCTCGTTGTAGCTGCCAAACAGCACCAGCGGCATTTTTTCGTGAACCAGTCGTCGGACTTCTTCGTTGTCGGGCTTCACGCCAGCACTGCGGCCGATGGCAAAGTTGCAGGGCAACCCCAGTTCGTCCTCGAGGAAATTGCGCACGCCGCGGGTGTAGGTTTCGTTGGCGACGATGCCGAAGCTTGCCGTGCCAAAAAAGTCCTGCGTCACCGAGCGCCATAGATCCCAGATGGGTTTGATGGTGGTGCGTTTTTCATTCTCTATGAAGGGCTGCGGATCGATGTCCAGCAATTCGCCCAGCTTGGTCAGAAATGCGGTTGTGCTGTGCAGACCGATAGGGGCCTGCAGGTAAGGGCGGTCAAGGTCTTCGCACAGCAGGCGGCCAAACTCACGGTACATGCAGACATTCACTTCGGCGTCCGCCAGCTTGGGAATGTCTTTTATGTCACAGCCTAACGGAAAGACCAGATTCACTTCAGCGCCGATGCCTTCGATGAGACGTCGAATTTCCGCCAGGTCAGACCAGGTATTGAAGTAGCCGTAGATTGGACCAAGAATGTTGACCTTGGGCTTCTCGCCTTCTTTGCGGGGCTTGAGTGGCTTGGGTTTTTTCGGCCCAAAGCGGGTCCATAGCCAGTTCATGGCACGGTCTGCGCTTTGCCACTGATCTTCATCGATAGTGCGAGGCAGGAAGCGCTCGATATTGGTATCTGCCGGCGTCACGCCGCCACCTATCATCTCGGCGATAGAGCCGGTTACCACAACGCTGGGTTGATCTGGGTCCAGGGTCTGGTGTGCGCGTCGCAGAGCACCCTCTGTGCCGTGTTGACCTAGCTCCTCTTCTGCAAGGCCAGTAACGACAATGGGCAGTTCGTGCGGTGGTAAAGCATCTGTGTAATGCAGTACGGACGTGACGGGTAGATTTTCGCAGCCTACTGGCCCATCGATGATCACCTGCAATCCCTTGACTGCAGAGAAAACATAAACCGAGCCCCAGTAGCCGCCAGCGCGATCGTGATCAAGTACCAACATTAGCTTGATACCCCCGTAAAAATACCGCTGTTGTCGCCTTCGCCAATGCCAGCAAAAAACGCTTCCATCGTGTTAAAGCGCTCACGATTGGCCAGCGCAGCATTGATGACTTGCGCCAGTGCCCCCGGTCCCGCAGGGCCCATAAGCGGGCGAGCAGAGATAAGGTTGGTAAAGTACAGTGACGGTAGGGCCTGTTCTTTGGCAGCCTGCACAACCGGCGTAGTGCCAATAGCCAGGTCTGGTTCATAGTGATCAATTGCAGCTAGATCTTGCTCCAGCGATGCCCTGAAGCGCACCTCAACACCGCGTTCTTCGAGCCACTCTCTGTCGGCATCAGACCAGCGTGTTTTGGGGCAGGCGCTGCCGACGTAGCGCACGTCGGCGCCGCACTCGATTAACATCCTGGCAACCAGCAGTTCAGACCCTTCATATCCGGATAGCGTGATTCGCGCGTCGATACGACTGGCATCCAGTGCAGCGCGAATTGCGGGCAGGGCTGCGGACTTCGCGGCTTCGAGCTTTTCGTCATCAAGCTTGAATGCCTTGGCGATATTTTCCAGCCAAGCTTCAGTGCCGCTGTAGCCTACAGGCGCTGAGCCTACCGCTGGGCGACCCGCTGCTTCGAACTGTCGATGTGTGGCTGTGTAAAAAGGGTGGATCATGGCGGCTACGGCGCAGTCCAACGCCGCGTACAACTCCCGCCACTCACGAGTCGGCACAATAGGTCCAGCTGCTATACCGAGGGGTTCGAGCAGACGTCCGATACTGACCGCATCCACCGGAAACATTTCGCCAACTAGTGCTAGCGAGGGCAGTGCGTTACGCCCCTGGGCAGGTTCTGCCACGGGGCCTTGTTCTACTTCGGTGCGCGCGTATTCCAGCATCGCACCGGCGAGTATGTCTTTGGCTTCAGCGTGTGTTGGAACACCAAAGCCAGGTACATCAATTCCAATGATGCGCACGCCGTTGATGCTCTTAGGCAGCAGCTCAAGCGGTACGCCGGATGCTGTCGGTACGCATAGATTGATAACGACCACGGCGTCGTTTTCGCCGGGCTCACAGAGCTTCTCGACGGCTTCTTTTATGTCTTCAAACAGCTTGCCGGTAACCAGCGTCTCTGAATCGAAAGGAACATAGCCGACGGTGCGGCGAGCACCGTAAAAGTGTGAGGTAAAAGTCAGGCCGTATACGCAGCAGGCCGAGCCGCTCAAAACCGTGGCGGTGCGTCGCATACGCAGACCAACACGCAAGGAGCCAAATGCGGGGCACATACTCTGCGGTTGGTCGTGTGGGCCGACCGGGTAGTCCTTGGCATATTGCTCCAGGACTTCCTGCTTGCCTGCCGCCGATGCATCTGCAGCAAGACGTTCTTTGCCGTTGTGGCAGCCTCCATCGGCGTCAACAACCGGTATTCTGTCGGTGTCGACGCTTGCGTCGATAACGTCAGACGGCGTCATACACAACCTCCAGCGATTCTTTGTTCAGGATGTTGGGGCCGCACAGGTCTTCGATGGTTGCAGGCTGCAAGACGACATCGCGACCTACGGTATCGCCGTTGAATAGATCCAGAAGACCATCCTGTGACAGCGGTGTTGGATGCGCCGGCGGCGCGCTGGCAACATTTGCGGCCAAATCGCCGAACAGAGATCCCCATTCACCGTCGGGGTGTCCGATGATTTCGTAATTTGCGCTCTTGCGACGTATATCGTCGTTGGCGGGAATCGAAGCCAGTTCCGGGATGCCGACCGCTTTGCAGAACGCTTGTGCCTCGCCGCTGCCGTCGTCTTTGTTGGTTACCATGCCTGCAACGCCAACGTTGCCACCGAGTCTGCGGAAGTATTCGACCGCCGAGCAGACGTTGTTCGCGACGTAGAGGGACTGCAGGTCGTTTGAGGCGACGACGATGACCTTCTGGCACATGTCGCGGGCAATCGGTAGGCCGAAACCACCGCACACCACGTCGCCCAGGAAATCCAGCAATACGTAGTCAAAATCCCAGTCGTGAAAGCCCAGTTTTTCAAGGGTCTCAAATCCGTGGATGATGCCGCGACCACCGCAGCCTCGACCGACTTCGGGTCCGCCCAGCTCCATGGCATACACGCCATCACGCTTAAAGCAAACATCGCCGATACTGACTTGCTCGCCAGCTTCTTTCTTGGCCGATGCGGTTTGAATAATGGTGGGGCAGGCCTTGCCGCCAAACAGTAGTGAGGTTGTGTCACTCTTCGGGTCGCAGCCAATGAGCAGGACCTTCTTGCCCTGCTGCGCCATCATGTAAGACAGGTTGGAAAGCGTGAAGCTCTTGCCGATGCCGCCTTTTCCATAGATAGCAATAATTTGGGTTTTCGGTGCCGCATCACTGGACGTTGCTATGTTGCCTTCCAGTGCCTGGCTTGGATCTTCTACAATGCTGCCAGGTACGAATTCACTAACGTTTGAACTTCCCATTAGCTGTTTCTCCAGTCGAGTATCATTTTTAGGCAGTCAGCCGACTCAAAAGCCTCGCGATAGGCTGACTCTGCTTTGTCGGGTGTCGCGCGATGCGTGATTAAGCCATCCAGCAACAAACGCCCGTCTTGAATCAGTGCCAACACCGCCTGTAAATCATCCGGTTGCCACTCAGCGGCGACGCTCATGCGTATCTCGCGGATAAAGGCCTGCGGAAAATCAAAAGAGAGGGGGGCGTCATAGAAGCCCGCCAGAATTATGTGGCCGCCCGGCGACAGCCGGGTAATCAGTTCGTCCAGTAGGTCGGACGCGCCGCTCACATCGCAGATATGTTGATAGTTCCGGCGGTCATCATCGGCCGGGTCTATAACGCTGTATCCAATGGCACCCTCGCGGCGGTCCGCTGCTCGCTCCCAAACCACCAGGTCTTCACTGCCGAGCGCAACGGCGATGCGTGCGACCAGTCGCCCCAGGACTCCATGGCCGATAATGAGCTGGGGCAGGTGTCCGTCAGCACGCTGTATCGCGTGATAAGCGGTGCCGGCGAGAGCAAGTAGGGTGGCTTCTTCTTCAAGGCGGTCGCCCAGGCGAATCAAGCGATCTGCTGGCACAACCAGTGACGAGCTCGCGCCGCCGAACAATCCGGCGACGTCAGTAAATCCGCGAGACCCGGGTACAAATACACGCTCACCCGCTTTAAGTGGGCTATTTGCGGCGGCTTCACGAACCCGGCCAACTGATTCATAGCCAGGTACAAGCGGGTAGGACAGGCCGGGGAAGGCAGGCATACGGCCCTGCCATAGGAGTCGCTCGGTGCCGGTGCTGATGCCGCTCCATTCGATATCGACGACACAGTCAACAGCTGTAGGCTCTGTCAGGCTCACGTCTCGAAGCATCATGGTGCCAGGCTGTTCAAATACCACGGCTGAGGCTTTATTTATTGCTACCACTGCGTCTCCTCTGCACAGCAATCGCACTAATGTAGTGCCAGATTGTGTGCATCCATGTATGTAATGTAAACCTTACACCTATGCTTGTCAAAGTAGATTTACACCTTTTGTGTCAAGACTTCGCGAGGATCATCCGCACCAGGAGAGGGCGCGGTGTCGATATTTCGCGCTGATCTGTAAAGCCAGCGTCGCTGAGCATTATTTTTATTTCTTGTGCGGTTCTGGGTCTGCCGCTGCCCATGGCGCGCAAGTACAGGCCAAAATAGGCGTGACCCATTGCTTCGGCACCAGGCGTCTCAGCCATTGGCTCGGCAATTAGCAGTTGTGCCCCCGTTTTCATCTGTGCCTTAAGCGCTCGCAGCAACGTCATGATGTCTTCATCATCATGGTCGTGCACGACGCGCACTAGACTGACGAGGTCGGGTGACCCGAAGGTGTCATTACTGCTACTCAGGGGTTGTTTAAACATGTCGCCGCTGACGGCTTGGGCCCGGCCCTGGAAACCAGATTCTGCGAATCGCTGAGTGGCCAGGCGCGCAACGTCGGGAAGGTCAAGAACGCTAGCTTTCAGGGTCGGCCAGCGAGTCAGTGCGCTTCTGGCAAACGTGCCATCTCCGCCTGCAATGTCCCAAAGATGGGATATCCCGCCCATATTGACCTGGTCGAGAATGTCGCCCGCTACTAACGATTGAGAGGCGCTCATCAGGTCGCTGTAAGGGCTGACGTCGCCGTCGCTGTCTAGAGCGTAAGGCCAGAAGGACGATAAGGCCGTTTCGCCATCTCGACGCAATACCTTTATGGGGTCGGCCAGATCTGCATAGAGCCTCTGGTGATGTTTGACCATTGCGGTGACGCCGGGATTGCCGAGCATCGCCGCGCCCAGATCGCCGAGCCCGTAGCGTTGCTCACCTCGATGGCTGAGCAGTTCCAGTGAGGCGGCGGCACGCAGGAGGCACAGCATTGCGTCTTCGCCAAGCCCGCAGTCCTCAGCAAGGTCTTCTGCCTGCATGGGTGCGCCGCTCAGTTTTTCTAATAGATTGAGCTCGACGCAGGCGCTAAGGGTTTGCGAGTAAACAAAACCGGCAGCAATATTAAATAGCTCGCTGGCGCGTCGATTCGATAAGCCCCGAGTCAGGGGGAAGCGTGCGGCCCAGCGTTGAAATTTAGGGCTTGCGATAAGGCGATGGCGCCAGTCCAGCAAGCGATCTCGTAGAGAGAGTTGAGGTGCATTCTCGACGGGTTGTGTGTCCGTATCCAGCGTATCGGTGACCACTTGTGGCTACGCAGCCTGCCGCGACAGACCTTTTGGAACAAAGCTTTTTGCCTGCGCGCGCACCAGGTCTACTAGCTGAGCGCGGCCCTGACACTCGGGCACGGAATCCAGCCCGCGCTCTATAAGCTCGCGTAAGCGTCGAGCTGCCCCTTGTACGCCAAGTTCCGCAACAGCGCTCGGTCGGGATAGTGTGGTGTCCTGGCTGCAGGGCTTGCCCAGTTTGTCGGGCGTTGAAATGGCGTCCTGAATATCGTCGGCGACTTGATAGGCTTCGCCAATGCTGTTCCCCAATGCCGCCCAGGGTTCTTGTTTTACTCCCGATGCGGCGGCCCCAGCGGTGGTTGCTGCGATAAACAGCGCTCCGGTTTTGGCCTGATGGTACAGCGACAGGTCGACGCTCGCTTCACTTTCCCAGGCCTGGCCTGCACAGATACCGTAAGGCGCGCCCGTGCCTCTGGCCAGAATGCCCATAACCGCAGGAAGGCGAGTCGCGACGGCTGTCGTAAATGCAAGTGTGCCAACCGCCTCGAACGCAGTGACAATCAGGGCGTCCCCGGTTAGGACTGCTATCGGTTCACCGAAGGCTTTGTGTACGGAAGGCTTGCCACGACGCGTATCGGCGTCATCGAAGCAGGGCAGGTCGTCATGTACCAATGACGCGCAGTGCAGCAGTTCAACGGCGGCTGCGGCGCGTAGTGCGAGTTCAATAGTGTCGCAGCCATTGGCTTTGGCCACGGCCATGCAAAGCTTGGGTCTGACGCGAGCGCCGCCTGGAAAGACAGCATGCTCCAGCGCTTTGGCAAGAATCGGTGGGCAGTCACTGCTGGCCGCACGGCCAACCAGCTTATTAAGAATAAGCTCGAGCTCGGTTATGGCTTCGGCTTTACCCATGACGATCTCCTTGAGCAGCGCGCTGCTGCTGTCATGTCTTTCTGGCATCTGTCGCCACGCCAGAATGTGTCAATTAAAATGTACAATTGATCATGTAAGTTTAACTAGACATTGCTACAATGCAAGCAGAATTGACAGGGCACGAGAGTTCCCTCTGTTGGAGTGATCCATGACAAGCAATCCCGTGGTCGTGATCGGGGCAGGGATGGCAGGTCTCGCTGCGTCCCTCCGGCTGTTGGCTGCCGATACAGAAGTGATTGTGATTGAGCCTGCCGAATATGAGGGTGGCAAAATGCGCCAGGTCACCTCTGCAGCTGGCCCAATCGATTCCGGGCCGACAGTATTTACGATGTACTCGGTATTCGATGAGTTGCTTAACGGCGTCGGATCGTCTTTGAGCGAGGTCGTCACTGCAAGACCGCTTTCTTTATTGGCTCGACATGCCTGGGAAGAGGGCCCTGGCCTCGATCTTTTTGCGGACCGCCAACAGTCGGCCGACGCGATAGCAGATTTCGCTGGCCTGGAAGAAGCCTTGGGTTACCTCAAATTTTGTGCTGAAGCGGGACGTATATTTAATCTCCTCGAACCCACAATGCTGCGCGCAACAAAGCCAAACCCACTATCGCTTGGTTGGCGCGCGCGCGGAGCCGGTCTATCTGGATTGCTTGGCCTACGGCCGTTCACGACTTTCTGGCGTGCCCTGGATGACCACTTCAAAGACCCCAGGCTTAAGCAGCTGTTTGGTCGCTATGCCACTTACTGTGGCTCAAATCCCTGGCGCGCTCCCGCTACGCTGATGCTAATAGCCCATCTTGAGCAGGAAGGCGTCTGGCAGCTTGAAGGCGGTATGCAGAGTCTGGCGAGCGGGCTCGCTGCGGTGGCAAGACAGCGTGGTGCAACCTTTATCAATGGCGAGTCAGTGGAGCATATCGATTCTTTCGGCGGTCGCCTGCGAGCGGTTAGAACCAGCACGGGGCGCGAGATTCGCTGCTCGGATGTTATTTGTACGGCTGATCTCGGCGCCTTGCGAGGCGGCTTGCTGGGAGACGCGGCCCGCCGCGCTATACCAGCGCGGCCCAGCGAGCGTTCCCTGTCTGCCATGACGCTGTCCACCGCCGCCCATGTCTCCGGATTGGAGCTTGCTTACCACACGGTATTTTTCTCTAAAGACTATAAGCGTGAATTCGACACACTCTTTACTGAACGGGCTCTGCCTGAAGACCCCACGGTATATGTTTGCGCGCAGGACCGCTCGCAATCAAGCCAACAGAAAGTCGCCGAGTCCTCCACTGCGGGTGAGCGGATATTTGCTTTGGCCAACGCGCCAGCGATAGGCGACAGCCACACCTTTAGCGACGAGGAGGTCGCCGAATGTCAGCAACGAATGCTAAACAAAATCAGCCGGTGCGGCGTGGAGATACAGCCTCTGGGGGCGAAAGTATTGCGCAGCCCCAGCGATTTCGAAGCAAGGTTTCCGGGCAGCGGCGGCGCGATATATGGACAGGCGACCCACGGTTGGCTGTCGGCCTTCCAGCGGCCGGGGTCTCGCAGTCGCCTCAGGGGTCTTTACCTGGCGGGGGGCGGCGTGCATCCGGGGGCGGGAGTACCCATGGTAACGCTATCGGGAATGCAGGCGGCGGACAGCGTCCTTGCGGACCGGGATTCGACGAGCCGGTCACGGACCGCGGGTACCGCTGGTGGTACATAGACGCCTTAAGCGCTGATGGCAGCCAGGGTCTGACGCTTATTGCCTTTGTAGGCAGCGTTTTCTCCCCCTATTACTTCGGTGCTCGCAAACGCGGTGACATAGATCCGGAAAATCACTGCGCGCTCAACGCCATACTCTATACCCCCGGCGGTAAGCGCTGGGCGCTGACGGAGCGCGGCCGTTACGACCTAAATCGAGATGCGATGTCTATGCAGGTCGGTCCCAGCGCGCTGCGCTATGAGGGCGACACTCTGATTATCGACGTAGAGGAGTGGACGGTGCCATTGCCACGTCGTTCAAAAGGCCAGGTGCGTGTGCAGTTAAAGGGTCCACAGAGCACTCATTACGCACTGGATAATGAAGGCCGACACCATTGGTGGCCGGTTTCACCTTGCGCTCAGGTTGACGTCAGCTTCGATAGCCCGGCGCTGAATTGGAGCGGTGAGGGCTACGTGGACGCCAATTGGGGCAGCGAGCCGCTTGAAGATGGATTTTCATATTGGCATTGGTCGCGCCTCAATGCCGCCGATGGCAGAACCATTGTTCGCTATGAAGCGTGGCCCCGACGCGGTGAGCCCACATTACTGAGTTTAGGCTTTGATGAGCATGGCGATGTTGCAAAGCTTGATGATGGCGTCAGTCAAAAACTGCGTAGTACCCCGGTTTGGCGCATGCGCCGTGATGCCAGAGTCGGAGCGGGCAGCACGGTCTCGGTAGCAAAAACCTACGAGGACACGCCTTTTTACTCGCGCTCATTGCTGCGCTATGAAGACGGCGAGCAGCAGGGTGCCTGGGCCATGCATGAAAGCCTGGATTTGGATCGATTTCGGCAGCCCTGGGTGCAGTTTTTGTTGCCGTTTCGTATGCCGAGGTGGCCTGGAAAGCCGCCTGGTTAGAACTATCTGCCGCGTGCGGCCTATCTGCTGCGCTATTTAGGCCCGGGGCCGGCCCGCATGGGTTACGAGAGTCTTAAGTCCTGTTCTTTGCCGATAAGCGGGCAGTAGGCGTCTCTGGGATTCACTTGCGACAACTTATCGCGTCTTTGCAGTTCAGCAAACATGTCCATCATCCACTCGACTTTGCCAACGGCGGCGTCGCCGTCGATAGCGGGTAGTGGAGCCGATGCCACAGCCTCAAGCAAGAATGCTGTTTCCGGTAGCACCGGTGCTGTCAGTGTGCTCATTGAAAGCTTACCCAGGCGGCCAAGGCCGGCGACCGTCCTGCATTTGCGCGCAGGGCTCGCTATCGCTCTGGAGCTGATCGAATCTCCGTTTCGGCGCCTGACTTCTTCACCGATCTCTGCATATAGCAGTCTGGCGGTCATAACGCAGGGCTGGCAGCCGCGAGGCAGCGATGCGATCCCTGATTCAGAGCGCGTATAGAGACGGTCTGCCTCGCTCAGCAAATTCTCAACAATGCTCGCAAGCGCGCTACTGTGTTTGGGTTTGGCCAAAAATTCTGCTGGCTCTATTTTCGCGTCGCGCAACCACTGCAGTGGCAGGTAGATGCGACCATTGCGCGCGTCCTCGCCGACATCGCGGGCGATATTGGTCAGCTGCATGGCGACGCCCAGATCTGCCGCCCGTGCCAGAACGCGGGGATCGCGCTCACCCATGAGCAGGGCCATCATAACGCCTACGACGCCTGCTACACGCGCGCCATAGGCGCGCAGATCTTCCAGGGTTTCATAGCTGCGCTCGTCACAGTCCCAGGCAAAGCCTTCCAGTAGTGCGTCCAAAAGCGCCCTTGGGATACCGAACTCTTTGACCACCACGGCAAGCGTTCTGTCGGTGGCTTCGGCGGCGGGAGTGTTGTTATAAATTCGATCAAGGCGGCGCCGTAGCTCAGCCAGTGAAGCCCGTGGATCTTCGCTAAGGTCGATAGCATCGTCAGCAACCCTGCAGAAGGCATACAGGCTGACGGCTGCATCTCTATAGGGCTGCGGCATCAGCAGGGAAGCTGCATAAAAAGAGCGCGACCCGTGGCGCAGTAATTGGCGGCACGCCGCCTGATCGCTGCTGCTGGTATCCAGTCGATTGTTAGGCAAGAGCGTTGGCATGCGGCACCAATTGTTCAATCACTTTCGCAGAGGAAATAACCCCTGGGAGTCCCGCGCCGGGATGCGTTCCCGCGCCGACAAAAAACAGGTTTTTAACGTCTTCACTGCGGTTGTGCGGGCGGAACCAGGCGCTTTGCAATAGCCGGGGCTCCATACCGAAGCCTGCGCCACGATAGGACAGCAGGTCGTTCTGAAAGTCTAAAGGTGTAGTCACCAATGAACTGATTACATTGTCTTTCAGGCCAGGAAGCATAGTCTCGCTAAGGCGTTGCTCAACGGCCTGGCGGAAAGGTTCTGCCTGTTGTTCCCAGTCGACGTCCGCCTCTAAGTTGGGGACCGGGGCTAGCACGTAGAAGCAGTCGCAGCCGTCGGGTGCCATCGAGGTATCTGTAGCGGTTGGTCTGTGCAGGTATAGGCTAAAGTCTTTTGACAGTTTCTTGTTGTGGAAGATGTCGTCTAGCAGACCCTTGTAGCGAGGCCCCATCAAGATGCTGTGATGGGGAACATCGTCGTAGCGCTGTTTGGTGCCGAAATACCAAACAAACAGGCCGTTGGAGTAGTGCGCGCGATCAAGTCGTTTGTCGGTCCAGCTGCGTCGCTTTAGCGTTGGCAGAAGGTTTCGGTAGGTCCAGGCGACATCACTGTTGCAGACTACGATGTCGGCCTCAAGCGTAGTGCCGTCGGCAAGCATTACGCCGCGCGCAGTGCGGTCCTTAAGCAAGATTTGCTTCACTTCGCTATTGAAGCGAATGCTGCTGCCCTGTTTTCCGATCAAGCGCTCAAGACCCTTAACCATAGTGCCTGTGCCGCCCATGGCGGAAAATACGCCGCTGTGTTTTTCAAGGTGTGAAATCAGCGTGTAGACGCTGCTGGCTGCAAAAGGATTGCCGCCGATGAGCAGGGGATGAAAACTCAGCACCATGCGCAGTTTTTCGCTTTTTACATAGCGGGAAACCATTTTGTGTACCGAGCGATCGGCACGAAGTCGCAGCATGTCCGGGACCACGCTTGCCATGTCCATCAGCTTGCTGAAGGGGCGGTCAACCAGCATCTCGAAGCCCACCCGGTAATTCTCGGACGCGGCTTTGAGAAAGCGGCGATAACCTGCGATATCTTGTTCGTTGAGCGCCGCGATCTGGGGCTCATTGCGTTCGGCTTCACCCACATAATCGAAATGCGTGCCATCGTCGAAGCGCACCCGGTAGAACGGATCCATCCGTTTTAACTCAACGTCGTCGCTAAACCGCTCACCAGCGACGTCCCAGAGTTCTTCGAACAGAAAGGGCGCAGTGATGATGGTAGGGCCGGCATCGAAGGTAAAGCCATCCTGTTTGTGTACACGTCCTCTGCCGCCCGCTCGATCAAGTTTTTCGACCACGGTAACGCGGTAGCCGCGTGCACCCAGTCTGACCGCGCTCGCCAGTCCGCCAAATCCGCTGCCAATGACGATGGCGTGTGGTCTCATGGCGTGTTCAATTGCCTCGCTACGCAAGGGGTTAGGACTGTTCACAGAATTGGACGCTCCAAGCTGTCTAATAATATAGACAGAATAGCACTGAGACTGAGATGTGAACAGTCTCCGACGCTATAGAGTTGAAAATGCTCCGGGCCGACTGCGCCAAAAGGTAATCTAGGTCAATGTCGCCGCCATATCGATGAATACGTCGGCAAATAAATCGGGTGCCTCTTCGTGACCCAGGTGCCCCAGATTGGGCAGGGTTAGCAGCGTGCTATCGGCAAGCATTGCATGAAGTTTTGCCGATTGCTGAGGCGGTACGGTCCGGTCCGCTGCGCAGGCCATCAAATGCACCTTGGTCTGTAGGGCTGGAAGGCGACGTTCCAGAGACACCAGGTCCCATTGCGCCATCATCGTCAGGGTAGCGGCCACGTGCGGAGGATAGCCGACAAGCTGCCGGTAACGTTCGATCATGTCGGGATCGGGACAGGAGCCTGTGCCGTCGAGCATCCGCGTCATGAAAGCGTGTCGACCGCCGAGACCGGAAAGCCAGGAAGGGACCTGCGGTATGGCGGCCAACAAACGCGCGCTGCCGCTAAAGAACATTCCTGTCATGCCCGGCAGTGCCAGCATTGCACCATTGACGCTGATGACAGCTCGCGGCGACAGTTGCTGATCGAGGCACATTGCCGCCAATATTGCTGCGCCGGCAGAATGTCCGGCCGCAAGCACTGGCGTTGAATCGATGGCCTTGAGTAAGTTGCACACGCCGGACGCCATGCCAGGCAGCGACATTCCCTCTGTTGCCGCTGCCTCGCTTAATCCATGTCCGGGCAGGTCGACGGCGATAACGTCGAAATGCTCTGCCAGCAGCGGCATCAGCGGTGCCCAGGAGTGGCTGGCGGCTCCAGTCCCGTGTAGCAGCAGCAAAGTGGGACCAGTGCCCAGCCGCTGATAGTGCCAGCGGTGGCCGTTAACTAGAATAAACCGACTGTGCTCTCGCAGCGGCCACCGCCATTCCTGTAGGCGTTGTTCAGGCGTCAAGGTGTTGCGGAGCGCACTGCATCGCGAAGCTGTCCGGCGTCGGCATGGGGCAGCGGCAAATAGCTGAGATTCAAACTTCGAGCCAGCACCTCGGCGCTAGGTCCAGGCCGCGGCGAGGTATCGATAACCATGCCATTGATGCCGGTTTCACGAAACAATGCCGCGGCCGTATCCAGATCTTCGGCTGCTGCTTCGCGACCACGACCGCCATCTCGCGCGATATTGCCACGCCCATCGGTGAGGAATACAACGGACGGTGTACTGCCGCGTCGTTTCAATTGGTCCGCCAGAGCGGCTGTGGTCTCAATGGCGGAGTTAAGCGGTGTCCCGCCGCCACCGGGCAATGCAGAAAGGTTACGTTTAGCGCGCACCAGTGAGCGAGTGGGTGGCAGTAGCAGCTCAGCGCAGTCACCGCGAAAGGCTACCAGGGCGACCTGATCGCGTCGGATATAGCAGTCAGCTAACAACAGCTCGACGGCGCCCTTGGCTTCTGCGAGGCGGTTCAAGGCTGAGGACCCCGACGCGTCAACGACAAAAATGGTGGTGCTCTCGGAGCGCTCTCGAAAGCGCACGACCCGAAAGTCATCGCGGCGTATCAGCATGCCAGGATAGCCGTCCTGGGCCTCCTGTCGTCGCAATGGTTGCCAGGGTGCGGCCGCGCGTAGCGTTGCCACGGGGCTAAGCCGTGAGCCGCTGCGCGGATCTCCCGCAATGGTACCCATTGGACGGCCTCGGGTTTTGGCTTTACGCATCTGTCCCGACTTGCCAGCGCGCTGCGCGCTGCGACTGACGCCGCCTGCGGCAAGTTGGGCCAACAGGCCATCTGGCAAAGCCGCCTGCGCCGCATCGATCAAACGATCCTGCATGCCCTCGCCCTGTTGGAGGCTGTCGCTTTCCTGTTCGGGCTCCTCCGCCTGTTGCTCCTCAGGCGGCGGGGGAGGCTGTGACTCGCTCTCCTCTTCAAACGCAGGGATTTGCGTTGCGCGCGGTGAAATCACCAAACGCGTAGCAACCTCCAGATCTTCTTCCTCTACCAGCGTGCGCTCATTTAATGCAGCGGAGCAACGCGCTGCATTCACAGCAAACAGCGCGGCACGCGGTGAATGAACGCCGAACACGGCGGCCGCGCCCACTAATCTGGACAGGCACTCGGTGTCACAAACGACGTCAGGCAGCAAGTCGCGAGCATCATCTACGGATATTTGGTCAAACTCTGGCGGGGTGAGTTGATTGATACTGATCGAGTGCAGGTCGATATGAAATGCCAGACGTTCGGCCAGTGCGTCATCCAGCCGTTCTTCTACTTCAGCACTTTCGTCCAAAGCAACGATCGCCACTCTGGCTTTATTGACCGCGCTAAGACCCTCTCTTTCGACGCGAACCTCTCCACGGTCCAGGGCCTGACAGAGGTGGGCTGCGGTGCTGCGTTCGCAGCGCTCGGCCATGGCCAACAGGCAAAAGCCGCCATCACATTCACTTAAGAGTCCGGTCTGCGAGATGGGCGCACCGGCTTTTAGTGTGGCCGCCAGATCAAGTCCGCCCAACAGCCGGGCTTCACTCACGGTTTGTGGAATTTTTCGAAACGGCATGTCCTCGGGCAACAAGCATTGCAGCTCTCGCAGCCACGCATCTCTGACCGGCCCGGGTCGTGCGCGCAATGCAACGCCACCCAGAGCGCCCGGGTTGATAGCAACCAGAGCTGCAGCCGTCAGGGCGTCATCCCAGAGTGTTGTGCCGCGTTCGTCCATGTTCAGGCAGGGCCGCTCAGGCAGGGCCGCTCAGGCAAATACTTCTTCCAGAGCGCGTTCTATACGCGCACCGGAACCCGACTCGTCCAGCGGATCCCGGCGCAACCGGTGTCGCAATACAGAAGGCGCAATGCGCTGCAGCGCATCAAGAGTGACGACGTCTTTGCCCTCCAGGCTTGTCAAAGCACGCGACGCGCGAATCAACGTCAGTTCGCCGCGCAGGCCATCGGTGCCAAGATGCATGCACAGACGTGCCGCGTGCTCGAGGATGGTCTCCGGCACGTCGACATCGTTGATGCGGTCTCTTGCCGCCTCGACTTTGCGGCGCACCGCGCCATCCTTGCGACTCCATTTCTTTACGAAGGCTTCACGATTGCGTTCGAATTCGTCTCGCAGTTGAACAATTTTAATGCGGGTTTGTAAATCCGTTGGTGTGCGGACATCTACTGACATGCCGAAGCGATCCAGTAGCTGCGGCCTTAGTTCACCTTCTTCCGGGTTGCCGCTGCCAACCAGAACAAATCGCGCAGGGTGGCGAATACTCAGCCCCTCGCGTTCAACAACGTTTTCACCTGACGCCGCCACATCCAGCAGTGCGTCCACGATGTGGTCCTCGAGTAAGTTCACCTCGTCGATATACAAAAAACCGCGATGAGCTCTAGCCAGCAGGCCGGGCTCAAAGGCCTTTTCGCCCTGGCGCAGCGCCTTTTCAAGATCCAAAGTGCCAATTACCCGGTCTTCGGTTGCGCCCAGCGGCAGATCAACTACTGGCATAGGATCTTTACGTACTTTGGCGTCGGCGCGAGCATGCTCACTGCAATGGGGGCAGAGGCTAGCTTTGCCGTCGGGGTCGCAGTTGTAAGGACAGCCCGCCACCATGGGAACTTTGGGCATCAGTGCCGCCAGCGCACGAATTGCTGTCGATTTGCCCGTACCGCGGTCGCCGAACACGAGTACGCCGCCAACATCCTGGTCGACTGCGGCGATCAGCAGTGCGGTCTTCATTTCTTCCTGGGCAACGATCGCTGAAAAAGGGTAGGCGATAGCCATTTAGTATTCCTTGTTGTATGTCTTTTCGCCGCGCCTGAGCAAGCGGCATAGCGTCGAGGGTTGCAACACACCGTGCTGGACGCTGTTGAACCAAAGGTCTTTTACCCGGTGGAAACCGTAAAGACAAGTTTACACATCAAGGGCAATGAAGATCGTGCGTTGTATCAAAGGGGGCTGATACTATGGGGGATGAGTATGCATCACGATTTCCTTTCCCCATTACAGTTTCAAGAGCAGGGCGGTAAACATGGTTGCTGAATGCAACATGCCAGAGTCTCTTCCAGCAGAGCGGCAGCAGCTGGCCACGGATGGCGCCGGCCGCGTCGACTACTACCTTGATGCGTCTGCTTCGGGTGAGCCGTTACTGGTCCTGCACAGCATTAACGCCTCGCCAACCGCCATGGAGGTTGCACCGCTGTTTGAGCACTATCGCGGCACGCGACCCGTCTACGCACTTGAATTGCCGGGTTTTGGTTTTTCAGAGCGGGGGGACAAGCCGTATTCGCCAGAGCTCTATGCGGATACGATCAACTCTTTTATTGCTAGCGTAATTGGTCGTTCTGCTGACGTGGTGGCACTTTCGACAACGTCGGAGTTTATAGCGCGAGCAGCGCTGCAAGCGCCAGAACACTTTCGCAGCCTGGTTTTGGTTTCACCAACGGGCATGGGCTCAAGAGAGCCTCCCTCTGAGACTGCCCGCCAGCGTCTGGATAAGCTGTTTGGTACGCCGGTGTTAGCGCCGGCCCTTTATCGCCTGCTGACCAGTCGATTCAGTATTCGTTATTTCCTCAATATGTCTTTTCAGGATAAAGCGCCGGTTGAATTGATTGATCAGGCCTGCGAGACCACGCGACAGCCCGGAGCGTCCTACGCGCCGTTTGCGTTTTTATCCATGAAGCTGTTCACGACCCGTGCCGTCGAGGAGTTGTATCTGCCGCTGCAAAGGCCTTCGCTGGTTTTGTACGACCAGGATCCAAACGTGAGCTTCGATCGGCTTCACGAATTACTGGCCTCGAATACGGCATTCGAAGCGAAACGCATAGGCCCGGCGCAGGGCATGCCACATTGGGACGAGCCCACACAAACCTTTGAGGCCCTGGACGATTTCTGGTCGTCGGCCCGTGTTACAGAAGGCACTGTATGACTATCGACAAAATCTCCCAGGACTTTCACAACAAGGCGTTTGAAGAACGCATCCTGTTGAGCAATGAATGGCACGCCCGGCCGGGGTTGCGCCAACCTTCGCCGATGCGTTGCAGCCACGTGGTGTCGCTGCGAAGTGAAACAACAGTTGAAGACTCACGTGAGGAATTTGCGAAGTACTGCGCGAAACACGGCGCCAGTCCACCGGCCGCGGGCAGCCGGCAGCATTCGGTTAAAATCGGTAACTGTCAGGTTAAGTGGGAAGGACATACCGAGGCGGTTAGCCATACGGTCATGGTGCCCGGCAACGGACAGCCGCCTTTTTCTGAGACGGCTCTGGACTTGCTCGACCGCGGTATGCGCGAGACGCTGACCGCAAACATGTTCCTCGGGGTGTCGATTGAAACCCTGTCACCGCGCGACGCGGAGGACCCACACGGATATCAACTGGCAAAGTCTCTTCTCGGCGCAGAAAGCCTGTACGGTGGGCTCATGTCGGCAGAGCACGCCGCCGTCTGGTCTTCATTTCGATTGGATGCAGACGGCTTTGTCCGATTGGTTGTGGTTGACCTGGGCATTCAAGTAGGGAGACTTTCGCGACTCCTGCAGCGGCTGCTGGAGATGGAGTCATATCGCATGCTGGCGATAATGGCATTGCCCAGAGCTCGCGAAGCGATGAATGCGCTCGGGCGCCTGGAGCCGCAGCTGAATGCGGTTATCGTCGATCTCGAGAAGGATCGCAGTGAGCAGGCTCAGGAGCAGGCCTTGCGGCAGATAACAGGCATAGCCGCCAGCGTTGAGCAGATCGCCTCTACGCATGCCTACCGGTTCGCCGCCGCTCGTGCCTACGCCAATATCGTTGAGCGGCGCATGCACGAAGTCGAAGAGCAGATGCTTGACGGGCATCAAACCTATTCAAACTTCCTGTTACGCTCGTTGCTTCCCGCCATGCGGACCTGCGACGCCACTGAGCGCCGCGCAAACGAATTGGCCGAGCGCGTTGCCCGGGCGGCTAACCTTCTCAATACCATGGTCGATATGGTGCAGAAGAAACAGAATCAGGAACTCCTGACATCCATGGCGGAACGGGCTCGTTTGCAGCTCAGGCTTCAACAAGCGGTGGAGGGCTTCTCCATCTTCGCAATCAGTTACTACGCAGTTGGATTAATTGCATACGGTCTTAAGGCACTTAAGGCGACAGGATTGCATTTTGATATCGCGCTGGCGACTGGGCTTGCCGCACCGTTGGTTTTCGTCACGGTCTGGATAACGGTGCGCAGCATTCGCCGCAGCCTGGCGGCAAAGGACGAGCTGCAATAGCCGCAAATCTGCAGTAGCGTTAAAAAGACATAATGAGCCCTCGCAAGCGCGCTGCATCAACATTGCGAAGCCATCTGATTGCAAGGCCTGATGCACACATGCTGTTTCTGTTTCTTTACCTTATGCCGGGAACTTAGGGCGTATTCGTAAGCTCTTAAGCCGCAACGTATAGAGTGGCGATCGCTCGGATAAAAAAATAACAAGGACTAAAAAGATCATGGAAGTCTCAGAAATTCACCTTTTAGCACAGGCGATTATTGAGTGGGGCGCATTGTTGTTCGCCTTTGCTATGGGCCTTGGGATACTGGCAATAGCGGTCATGTATGTCGTCGATAAAACGCAGACGGCACAAACTATTCGTCGTAATTATCCGGTTGTAGGGCGCTTTCGCTATCTGTTTGAGCACATTGGTGAGTTTTTCAGACAGTATTTTTTTGCGATGGATCGCGAGGAGTTACCTTTCAATCGCGCAGACCGAGCCTGGGTTTATAGGGCGGCCAAGCAGGTCGATACCACAGTAGCATTCGGCTCCACCCGCGCCCTTGATCGAGAGGGTGAGGTGATCTTTCTCAATAGCGCCTTCCCTACGCTGGACGAAGACGCCGTCGCTCCAACAGCGGTGACTATCGGTGGCGATAGCTGCGCCAATCCCTGCACCACGTCGGCAATTCTCAGTATTTCAGCAATGTCGTATGGCGCTATCTCCAAGCCCGCGGTGTTGGCGCTGGCCAATGGTGCGCGTGAAGCAGGCATTTGGATGAACACCGGCGAGGGTGGCCTGTCGCCTTATCACCTGGAAGGCGGCTGCGACATCGTATTTCAGATCGGTACTGCAAAATACGGAGTGCGCGACGCCGAAGGGAAACTGGATGATGAGAAGCTCCGCAGTATTGCCGCACACGATCAAGTCAGAATGTTTGAAATCAAGATGAGCCAAGGCGCCAAGCCGGGTAAGGGTGGCATTCTGCCAGGCGCTAAGGTCAATGAAGAGATAGCAGCCATACGGCACATTGAGGTGGGTCAGGACTCCATCAGTCCCAACGGTCACGTTGATGTGCGCTCTGTGTCGGATCTGTTGGACATGGTAGAACACGTGCGTTCAATCACCGGCAAGCCTACCGGCTTTAAAATGGTTGTTGGACAGATCGGTTTTTTCCCGGAGTTGTTTAAAGAAATCCATCGACGCGGACCTGAGTCAGCGCCTGACTTTATTACTATCGATAGTGCCGATGGTGGCACCGGTGCAGCGCCTCAGCCGTTAATTGACTATGTCGGCATGCCGCTGACCGAAAGCTTGCCGCTGGTAGTAGACATGCTGTTTGAATACGGCCTGCGGGACCGCATTAAAGTCATTGCGTCCGGGAAACTGATAGGGCCGGGAAAGGTCGCCTGGGCCCTGGCTGTCGGCGCTGACTTTTGCGTTTCCGCGCGAGGCTTTATGTTTGCGCTGGGCTGCGTACAGGCGCTGCAGTGCAACAAAAACACCTGTCCCACTGGTATCACCACACACGACAAAGAGCTTCAGCAGGGTCTGGTGCCCGCACAGAAGAGCAAGCGCGTGGCTGCGTACGCCCGTAGGGTGGCCTACGGTGTTGGCATTATTGCTCACTCCTGTGGCGTGCCGGAGCCTCGCGGTCTCCAGCGCCACCACATGCGCATCATTGAGCGTGGCGATCGCAGTCGTGCCTTCAATGAGCTCGACCCAATCCCATCGGTGCGGGCTGAATATGTTCGCGGCCTGGACACAAAGGCGCCGAAGCAGGCGTAATTTTTACTATCAAGGCGTCATCATGAAAGCATCATTGGCAAAACTGCACTCGCTGCTAGACAGCACACGTGTTCTCGATTTTTTGGCACCGCTGGCGCTTAGGTTGTATTTAGTGCCGGTGTTCTGGATGGCGGGCACAACCAAGGTTGAAGGGTTTGATGGCATTGTTGAATGGTTTGGCAACCCTGACTGGGGGCTGGGTCTCCCGCTTCCCTGGCTGATGGCGTTTCTGGCAACCTGGACTGAGGTACTAGGCGCGATCAGTCTTCTTTTGGGACTGGCCGTTCGCTGGATTGCGGTACCGTTAATGTTCACGATGATCGTAGCGGCGGGCGCCGTGCATCTCGAAAATGGCTGGCAGGCAATCGCGGATCCCTCCGCTCCCTTTGCCAATGAGCGCGTGCACGCGTCGGCGGAGAAGCTGAGCCGAGCCAAGGAGATACTCAAGGAGAACGGCAACTATAGCTGGCTGACTAGCAGCGGCAGCATTGTCGTGCTTAACAACGGTATCGAGTTCGCCGCTACCTATTTCATCATGCTGCTGGCGCTGTTTTTCACCGGGGCAGGGCGTTGGGTTAGCCTGGACTACTGGATTGGGCGCCAGGTGTTGCCTGCGCAGAACGGTAACCAGGTCACAACGTAAAGCCGCCGCGCAGGCTCAGGGCTTAGGCGCGAGCGCCAGCTGCCGAGACTGGGCGACCAGCCTGCCGGTGTCGTCCCATAGTTCGCCATCTTCTTCGACAAGGCCGCCGCTGATAAAGCGGCTTGAAAACCGGCAGCGCAGCCAGCCGGGTGCTGGTTCACCGCGCACGTGGGTGGTGAGTTCCAGAGTGGGTGCCCAGGCAATTGGGAGATTGGCATTAAATATGGGTGGCGGGAAGGCATCCACGGCCATCAACAGGGCAAGCGCGTCGATCGGCTCGTTGTCCAAAAGCCTCAGCCAGCCTCTAAATAAAGGCATTTCTGTGGGTGCGCCTTCAAAGAAGCCGGCATCTTCCGGGTGCATGCGCAGCTCGATTTTGCCGAGCATGGCGGGGGGAAACCCAACCTCAGAGGGCTCGCTTCTAGGGCATTCTTCGGGCGGAGGCATATCAGGCGGTGTTGCGTCGATGCGCTGCGGCCCTTCCAGCACAGTAAGGTCGCCAAAGCTACCTAAGAGGCTGATCATGATCTTGCCTTGCTCGTTCAGCATGCTGCCGCGCAACGTCGCAAAGCGGTTGCCAGACTTGACCACCTCGGTTTCCACTATCACCTTTCCAGGTCGCCCCGGCGAAAGATAGTGCGCATTGATCGCGACCGGGTGAGGCCGCCCCGATGCCTGTGTCATGGCCCGCCCGGCGATGGCGAGCAAGTAGCCACCGTTAGCGTTTCCGACGACGTCCCAACCTTCTGCTATTTCAGCGGCGTATCGCCCGTCGCCTAGATCGGTGATCGCCGTGTCATTTAGAAAACTCACTCGCATGCCTCCTCAGTGTTGTTAATCCTGACCCTTACGAACGCAGGGCGTTTAGGAAGACCAGCAAAATAATCAGCGGCACCACGAAGCGGATATACCAGGGCCAGAGTTTCCAGAACAACCCTGATTCAATGTCGGGGTCACCTTTTCGCAGTTCTTGCAGGATGCCGTCGCGATGCCAAACCCAGCCGCAAAAGACGCAGTACAACAAACCTAGCAGCGGCTGCGCGTAGCGTGTCGTAGCGGCGATAATCAGGCCAAACAATATCTCGAAATTAAGCAGTATTACTACGCTGATACAAGCGATAACTCCGGTGGCGATAGCCACGGCAGGAGCGCGCTGCAGGCTATGGTTCTCGATGCTATAGGACACTGGCACCTCCAGCATGGAGATAGAGGAGGTTAACGCGGCAATCGTCATCAGGGCGAAAAACACTAGCGATACAACCACCCCGGAGGCGCCCATGGTGTCAAAAAGTGCGGGTAACACAGTAAATATGAGCATATCGCCGGAGATTAAGCTACCGTCAGCGCCGAAGATGTCGACGCCATTGTTGAGCGCCACATACATGGCGGGCAGTACTACAAAGCCTGCAGTCACGGCTATGCCAATGTCCACCGCTGTCACCCATCCCCCGAGCTGGGGCAGTTTTCCCGAATCCGGAATGTAGGAGCCATAGATCAGCATGGTGCCGGCCCCCAGCGACAGCGAGAAAAACGAGGCGCCTAGAGCGCTGACAATGAGCTGTGGCTGCACCGCTGCAGCAAAGTCAGGAAGCAGGTAAACCCGTAAACCCTGCATGGCGCCGTCCAGAGTGAGCACATAGATAACCAATGCCAGTAAAGTGAGTATCAGTATTGGCATCAAGCGGGCTGACCATCGTTCGATACCGTCGTTCACGCCGGCGCCGATGATAGCGGCGGTAAGAGCAAGAAATAGTGTTACGAACACCAGGTTGCGAAGTGTGCTGAATTCAGTGAGCCATTGAGACCAGTCTGGCAAACCAATCAGATCTGTTACCGCGGCAAGGCAGTGGGCGATCATCCAGCCAGCCACAATGCCGTAAAAGCTCAGGATCAGAGACACCGTTACGATGCCAGCCAAGCCAATGAAAACGCCAGAGTTGCGGCCCACGGGGCCCTTGGCAATCCCCGACAGTGCCGTTACGGCGTTGGCATGGGCGTGCCGCCCAATGATGAGCTCTGCCATTAACGCGGGGTAAGCCAGCAAAAATGCCAGTATCAGGTAAACCAGTAGAAAAGCTGCACCGCCGTTCGACGCCGCCTGAGTCGGGAATCCCCAGATGTTTCCCAGGCCTACGGCGCTGCCTGCCGCGGCCATAATAAACCCGAAGCGAGAACTGAATTCGCCGCGTCCTGTTGCCATGTTGTTGTTCCAAAAGGGGTTTTTCGGCGGAGTTTAGCAGTATTTTAGTGAACTGTTTCACAAGCCACGCCATTTCGTAGGCATTCTGCTGGTACAGAGCAGTAGAATACACACAGTAAACAGGGATTTAGTCAAAAGGACGCAGAGGTACCATGAGAATCACCAGTCAAACATCTACCAACGAGCAAAGCGCAGAGACGAGCAGGTTTTACCGCCGCAGCGTTATGGCCATGGCAATGATTGCCGTGTTCAGCTACGTGGTGGCGTTTGTTCAGGCGGATCGTGGGTCTGTTCACTATGAGCGTTATGTTAGCGCCTTTACCGAATGCTTCGAGCACGTGTCCGGAGAGGGTGCTGCCAATGTAGATTGCAATGCGATCCCGGCAGTTCGAGAGTCTCTGGCTTTACACAGGGAAGCATTCTCGATCGGTGAGCCTTTCCTGAATCTGGCGCTGTCTTTGTCGATTGCCGTATTACTCTCTCCGGTATTTCGGATTTTTGCCCGAATTCTTACCGATCGCGTGCAAGTCGACAGGACCCTTCACGGCAGAGCGTGATATCATCCCCCGCGCTGCCCGGGTGGTGAAATTGGTAGACACAGGAGACTTAAAATCTCCCGCTTATTGCAGGCGTGCCGGTTCGATTCCGGCCTCGGGCACCATCTAATCCCCACGCTTCTTATTTGCAACTCTTTCCTTGGCATTCCCAGAAAGGGTTATCGCATTTCTTGTGCGGTCTTTGGCAGCGATAGCCTTACGCGGCTCTCGGTATTGTCTGACGCTTTTTGGCATACAGCACAACATTCCCACTTGAGGGCAAGTGATGCAATTCGCCTTTCGTTTTTTGTAGCGCGGAAGCGGTCGCTTCCAGTGCCAGCGACGATTGCCGCGGGCCAGTTACCATAAGCGCCCACCACGGAGAGAACAGTCCTATGACTGCTCTGACCATGAATAGCGCGCTGATCCCTAAAACAATCAGTACGATATCAATCGCGTGGACCATGTTGTGAAGTAGCTCGCCCATTACTTGTGGCTCCGTCAGTGGTTGAGTAGACAGGGCCAGAGTAGACAATCTTACGTTCTGGAGGCATGGCCGCAGAGGCCATTCGCATGGCGCGCTGCGACATCATTTTGATCCCGCAAGCCTGGAATGGACTGTGTTTTTTTTCCTGGGCCAGGTG
The DNA here is from genome assembly GCA_043585095.1 of Cellvibrionales bacterium. Taxonomy (GTDB): domain Bacteria; phylum Pseudomonadota; class Gammaproteobacteria; order Pseudomonadales; family Halieaceae; genus JANQIO01. Next base: position 1,709,018 of record CP121321.1, on the reverse strand, counting down.
GGCTAGCTTTCTTCGCGACACTAGATCGCTTTGCAGTTACGCCACACGGTGACGGAAACATCGGCGCCGTGTACCCGTGTTTTATTATCGCGCTTCACGGATACAGTTTTACCATTCAGGTTTAGGGCGATAGCGTCGTTGCTTAGATGCGTTGGGTGCATGACCTGTTGGCGGTCTTCGCTGCGAATAATGTGTCGGCATCCTGGTTTGAAGGCGTTTTTTCCTTCGAGCCGCTCAAAGCCTTCTTGCTTGAGTTTGTCATTGCCAAGCTTGTTGGTGTCTGCCAGCGCGGCGGTTGCTGGGATCATGCTGATAAACGAGAAGCTGACGGCAAGGCGCAGTAGTGGTCGAATACGTAACATGGATATCCCCTCTAGCTGGGTTGTCGTTGTGATTCAGGAACAGTCGTAAAGCCGTGTTGTAGTGTCGCCACACCGAAAACGAAACGGGCTAGTCAGGATGTTACTAGCACTGGCTCGTGCTCGTAAATGCTCTCCAAATTCCCTACTATCCGACTTTGCTTTTTGTTCTTCGGGGCTACTTTGCACAATCCGATATTTTCTCTTGCCGCTCACTGGCTCTTGCGCCTTACGGTGTCGATTTGCCTGATGGCGTCCCCGTCCTTTGCTGTTGCTCAGACAGAGTCAAAATCTCTGCCAAGCAAGACTGAAGTGGAGGCGGCTAGCGCCGCGCTTAAGTCTGATTCCTCTTTGACCGGCGAAGAGAAAGCGCCTCTGCTTGAGACCTACAGTCGAATTACGGCACAGCTCAACACGGCAGAAGAAGAACGCAAGCAGCTGGCGGTGTACAACCGCGCCATAGAGAATGCGGCTGCTGAGGCGAAGGATATCCGCGACCGGCTGGATGCCGATATAGCGGCAGCCGAGGGCAAAACGGTCGAGTTACCTTCCGGGCTCACCGTTGATGCCGCCGAACAGCAGGTGCAGGCAGATCGAAGCTCCCTTAAGACGATGGAGGATCAGCTTGCACGTTTAAGGAGGTCTGATGAGTCCTCCGCAGATACTGTAAAAGTGCTACGTGACCGTATTGCGGAAACCCAGAAGCTGATCGATGAATTGGACGCTTCGGGCCTGGCCGAAGACGGTGAGACCGCCCGCGAAGTTGAAGCGCAAAGCTGGCTGCAGGCTGCGCAAAGTCGAGCCTTGGAGGCGACCAAGGAGCGACTTGAGGCCGAGCTGTTGAGCCGGCCCATGCGTGAGCAACTCATGAGTGCGCAACGTGATCGCCTGAGTTTCGACATCGCTGTAGTAAGAGCGCGCGTCAAAGCCTATGAGTCGGCAGTGCTTAATCTGCAACAGGCTCGAGCGCAGCAAGCGCTGAGTGAAGTCTCATCAACGCAGCAGTCAGTAGCGGATTCACACCCTGAGATTCGCGCTCTCGCCAGCGCCAATACCGTTCTTTCTGCTGAGATCACGGCCAGAACCAGTGCGCTAGAAGCGTTGAATCAAGCCGAATCTGTGGCTAACGAGCAGGCCCAGCGATTTGAGCAGGATCTAGCGAGTATCAAGCGAAAGCTTGAAGTTTTGGGCATGAGTGAGGCTCTGGGGCGTATTCTTCGTGAGCAGCAGCAGCGTCTACCCAAGCCGCTATACAGCCGCGCTGATGTCACCCAGCGCGATCGTATGATCACGGAAGCGAGCATCAAGCAGTTAGAGCTTGAGGATGAGCGCAGGTCTCTTCTGTCGCTTGGGACCTATGTCGATCAACGTATTGCGGAGTTACCCGAACCGGTAAAGGCAGATATTCGCAGCGATATGCTCGAGCTCTCCAGAACGCGCCGCGAGTTAGTCAGGACGGCACTAGGAGTAGAAACGCAGTACCTACGTGCTCTCGGCGACCTCGATTTTGCCGTGCGTCGGGTAGAAACCTCTGCCAGCACCTACAGGGACTTTATATCCGAGCGCCTGCTGTGGCTGCGAAGCTCCTCCGCGCTGTCCTTCGAACGTTTGCGGCCGTTACCAGAAGAGATACTGGACATACTGACGCCGTCGCACTGGTGGACGATTTTGCAATCACTCCCATCTGCGATACTGAGCTCTGCGCTATATCCTGTCCTGTTGCTACTGGTTGCGATACTGCTTCGCTACCATGGCCTGTTGCGAGAACGTCTGGAGCGGACCGGGGATGTGGTAGGCAGGCCCAACGAAGACCGCTACACCACAACCGCCGTTGGCCTGCTCTACACTTTTTTGCTTGCCGCGACCTGGCCACTGCTTACGGCCACATTGGGTAGCGCTTTGGAAAACGTCGCCTTTGATGGGCGCATGGAACGGGGTGTGGGCTACGCCCTCAAGCGGCTTAGCATCTATTTCTTCGGTCTCGAATTCCTGCGGTATCTACTGATACGCCAGGGTCTGATGAGGCATCATTTTGGCTGGGCTGATGAGTCTGCCAAGCGCATTGCGAAAAAAGTCTGGCAGTTGGAAGTCGTCTTTATCCCCGCGGTTTTCATTGGCATTGTCGCCAACCGTTCGCTCATTCAGCAAGGCCAGTCGGTGTTGGCAAGCATTGCCTTGATAGCCGCACTATTGGCTCTTTCCCGGTTTTTTATGCTGAGCCCGGGCGTAGCTCAAGGACAGCTTGCCAAGTTAATGGTGATGCGCAGTCCGACCAGGCAGTCATTGCTTGGACGCGCCTTGCGATACCTGCTCACCCTGCTGCCGCTGGCGTTAGTTGCCTGCATAGTGCTGGGATACACGCACACAGCGATAGAGTTTCTGGCATCTCTGGTGGGCACGTTAGGTCTTTTTGTAGGCCTGATATTGCTGCACGAGCTCGGTGTGCGCTGGCTACTTCTAATGCGTGCGCGACTCGTTGAGCGTGAGCGGCAGTCGGCACTTGAGGCCGCTCGCGAAGCTGCTGAAGAAGGTGTTGAGCTGGACGATGAGCCGCTACACGAGTTTGACGCCCGGAATCCTGACGAGTTGGATAACGAAGGCCGTAATTTGCTGAACACGGTTTTAGCGGTTTTAGCGTTGACCGGCATCTGGGGGGTTTGGAGCGACGTCCTGCCTGCCCTGGGCATTCTTGATTCGGTGGAGCTGTGGAGCACCAGCAAGCTTGTGGATGGTGTCGAGACACGCGCGCCGGTTACGCCTTTGGATATCTTCAAAGTGCTGCTGGTTACCTTTGCTGGTTTTGTCGCGACGCAACGCTTGCCGTCGTTGCTGGATCTATTCTTAAGGCAGAAGGTTGAATTAGCTGCTGGCACCGTGTACGCGACGGTGACACTCATTCGCTACGTTTTGATCGCCGTTTTCGTCGCCACTGTGTTGGGCATGTTGGGCGCTGACTGGTCACAGATTCAGTGGGCGGTTGCCGCGCTTAGCGTAGGTATCGGATTCGGACTACAAGAAATTGTCGCCAACTTCATCAGCGGCATCATCCTGTTGTTTGAGCAGCCGATACGGGTTGGCGACATTGTCACCGTCGGCGAGACCTCAGGGAAGGTGACCAAGATTCGCATGCGGGCCACAACCGTTCGTGACTGGGATGGGCGGGAGCTGTTGGTGCCAAATAAAGAATTTATCACCGGGCGTTTGCTGAACTGGTCGCTGTCTGACCAGCAGACACGTCTTGTCATTGAAATAGGGGTCGCCTACGGTAGCGATGTGCCTAAAGCGATGAAACTGGCTCTGGATACTGCCATGGAGCATCCAAAAGTGCTTACCGATCCTGAACCCTTTATCACTTTTGACGCGTTCGGAGACAGTTCGCTACTGCTTACGCTTCGCTTGTACTTACCATCTCTGGATGGGCGTTTGGAAATAGGAAGCGAGTTACGTAACGCGATCAACGACAAATACAACGAGGCCGGCATTGTTATCGCCTTCCCGCAACGGGATATACACTTGAATACCAATGGCCCTCTCGAAATTAATCTGAACAGCGTCAATGACGCCTCAACTACTGGAAGCGCAACGTGACATTGCCCCGCCAATCACTCTTAACCATGCTGGAGCTGCAGCATCGCATGAACACCCGTGTGCATCCCGAATGGGCACAGCAGGGTTTCGCATGGTATCGCGCCGCCTGGATCGAGTGCGGAGAGCTAATTGATCACTTTGGCTATAAGTGGTGGAAAAAACAGACGCCGGACATGAATCAGGTACAGCTTGAGGTCGTCGATATATGGCATTTTGGTATGAGCGCCTTGCTTGGTGCCGAGCTTTCCGAGGGCGGTGACGTGGCATCTACTGCAGACGCTATCCTGGCTGCGCTATCAGAGCGGGCACCCACGAAGCTAGACGTGCGCGACGCCACAGAAGCGCTGGCTCTGCATTGCCTGGAGAGCAAAGGCTTTTGCCCGCTGCGATTTTGGGACCTGATGCTCGCCTGCGAGTTAGATGAAGTAGCCCTGTTCCGTATGTACGTAGGCAAAAACGTGCTTAACTTTTTTCGTCAGGATCACGGTTATCAGGATGGCAGTTACCAGAAACTTTGGCAGGGCAGGGAAGACAATGAGCATTTGGTTGAGCTTTCTGCATCTCTGGACAGCCAAGCAGCTGATTACGCAGACGCTCTATACGCCTCCCTCAAACAGCGCTATATCGAGCTGTCACAGTGAGCATGGCAGGATCAATCATTGGCTTGCGCAATAAAATGGCGATGAGGACGTGAAGGAAACCGATAAGCTGTCCACATCTGCTCTGGCAAGAAAGCTGGAGCTGCCCGTCCAGCAGTTGTTCGCGACCCTGAAAGACTACGAGTGGATACGTCGCCATGAAGATGGCTGGGTGCTGACCAATAAGGGCGAATACGAAGGCGGGGGCTATGTGGAGAGCCAACGTTATGGTCGCTACATTGTATGGCCCTCCAGTCTGGTTGAGCATCCCTTGCTCAGTGCCATAGAGTCCAACCAGAGAGTTAGCGCATCAGACCTGAAACGCTATTTTCCGCGCTTACATCCCAGAGAGATCAACCGGGCGCTGGGCGAGGTCGGCCTGCAGTTCCACAGCGTCCTGGGCTGGGAGCTGACGGACCAGGGCAAACGCCTGGGTGGGCAGCAGGAAGAGAGTGAAAACAGCGGTGCGTTTTACGTGAGCTGGCCTCCGGAGATCGTCGACCACCCTGTCATACATCGCGAGCTGATGGCCTATGGCGAAGCGGGCGACCCGCCACCTGAAAATATGCCAGCAGATGATTTGTTTGCGCCGGCCATCCTGACGGAGCTGGTCGGCCTGGATGGACACGCGCTGGAAACGCTTTTGGAGCTGAAAGTCTGCAACTGGCTTTATCTCGCACAGTTAGCCCACGCACACCAACGCGCACTGCCGGTCGAAGAGTTGCTGTACGCCGATTTCTACCTCCCGTCGGCTCGTGTCTATATCGAGTGTTGGGACGAAGAGGAGCCACCGGAGCGCTTGTCTTTAAAGTTGCGCAAGAAGGATGTTTACCGGGAGCAGGATTTGCGCGTGATTGAGATTAACGCCCGTGATGCAGAGCGACTTGACGAAGTACTTGGCCGGCCCTTATTAAACTTCGGTATTCGTGTGTGAGTGCAGCGTACTAGCGACGCTCGAGCACGACACCGCTCTCCATGTGGTGGGTGTAGGGGAACTGATCGAATAGTGCAAAAGCGCTGATCCGGTAGCTATCTGAAAGCTCGGTGAGGTTGCCCAAGAGTGTTTCAGGGTTGCAGGATACATATACGACTCGCTCAAAGCGTTTGACCAGTTCAAGCGTTAACGGATCCAATCCGGCGCGAGGCGGATCTACAAATACCGTTGAAAAATGATAGTCCTCCAGCGGGATATCCAGGTTCTTCAGGCGCCGGAATGGTCGAACGCCGGTTAGCGCTTCGCTTACCTCTTCTGCAGATAATCTGACGAACGCCAGGTTGCCCACCTCATTCATATCGCGATTGATCGCGGCGGCATGGATCGACGACTTGGCGACCTCGGTGGCGAGTACCTGCCGAAAATGCGCCGACAAAGGCAGGGTGAAGTTCCCGTTGCCACAGTAGAGCTCCAGCAAATCACCGTTGCTGTGCTTTATCTGATTGCAGGCCCAGTCAATCATTTTGCAATTCACGCCGGCGTTTGGCTGGGTGAAAGCCTGTTCGTACTGCCTGTAGCGGTAACTACCCTGCGCTAGAGGTAGCTGCTCTTCGACATAGTCGGCACCCACTACACATTTCTGCTTTCGAGAGCGTCCGACGACGCTGGCGTCCATGTGCTTTGCGAGGGCCTTTGCAGCTGTCTCCCATTGCTCATCTAATGCTCGGTGATAGATCAGGGTGATTAACAATTCGCCACTTAACGTGCTGAGGAACTCGGCCTGGAACACTTTGTGACGCAAAGAGGGTGTCGCTAAAATCTGTTCGCGCAGCTGTGGCATGGCCGCTTGAATACGGGTCGACGCAATAGGGAAGGAATCCACGCGATGGGGCGTGCGCGGGTCGCCTGGGTTAAACATGGCGTAGTAGAGGTCATCGTCCTCGTGCCAAAGCCTGAATTCCGCGCGCATTCGATACGCACTTGCAGCCGATGGAATGCGCTGTGCCGCTGGTGGCGACAGGGAACCCAGCCGTGCCTCTACCTCGTCGCATTTCTCAGTAAACAATCGATCGTAGTCATCTGGCTGGTAGTTCAGCATGGTAGGCCCTGTCGATCTCGCAGTTGCCACCAATCGTTGGCAAGCGCTTGAGCCGCGTCGATGCTGGCAGCACGCTCCGTTAGCAGCAGTGCGGCTGCCGCGGTTTCGACCACGGCGAGTCGGCCATAATCTTGCATTTCTGGCCCCAGGCTGCTGTCTCCACGCCACAGCGCTTTCAATGCTTCTGTTCCCGGCTCGTCAACAGGTTCCGGCTTGTTTTCCTGGTGCCTGGGCCACTCGATCTCCGTGTGAACATCTCCGCGCTGCAGATGGCATCGTGTGCGAGCATTAGGCTTGAGTTCGACCTCGCCACCTTCGCCTTTGAATACCAATGTGTTGCCTGTTCCTAGCACTCGGTCCGCGTCCAGATGTAGTGGTGCATAACCGGGGTGAAACACGCTTTGGATGCTGTAGGGCGCTGACAGTGGGTTTAGCATCCGCGCCAGCGTGTTCACCGGCGAGCGCAGCCCGAGAATCGGTTTAAGCTGCATGATGTCATCCAAAGGCCGACAGAAGCTTCTCAGAGGCAAGTACGACAGACCTGCTTCGTCTAGCTGCCGCTCTGCATCTCTTATCCCCTGCGCGGGCATTATGCCCAGCTCTACCAGACACGCCTCCGAGTAGGCGCGTCCAGGCGTATGACCGTCACTGCCGTGCATGAGCACGCGCACACCGTTCCGTGCCAATAGCAGGGCACTGAGCAGATACCAGGGGTGTTGTGCGCGCTTCCCCGCATAGCTTGACCAGTCCAGTTCTGCGGTTGAGGGGGGCTTCTCAAGTGGGCTGGAGCAGTGGCTCGCAATGTAGTCCCGGCAGGCCCGCACGAAACCGGCGAGCTCCTCACCGGTTTCCTCTTTGACCCGCAGCAGCATCAGGAACGCGCCAAGCTGCAGCGGCTCCACGTCGCCATTGAGGATCATGCCAAAAGCCGTGCGCGCTTCATCAAACTGCAGTGATCGAGTTCCGGTCTTACCTTTACCGAGTATTCGAACAAAGGGCGCAAAAGGGTGCTCTTGTTGTGTCGCGCTCACAGGCAGTTGTCCGGTTTGGGTAGGCCCGCAATTCTACTGCCTAGTTTCGCCGGGCTGCCTGGGAAAAGCTGCATTAGATAAAGGCTATTGCCCTTGTCTGGGCCAAGCTCTTGTCGCACATACTTCACCAGAGCCCGATTGGCGGGAGAGGACTCGAAGCGCTCATAGAAACTTTGCAGCAGACCAATAACTTCCCAGTGCCTGTCGTCAAGCACGATACCCTCATCCTCTGCCAGTGCCATCGCAACATCACGAGTCCAGTCGCGGGCGTTTTTCAGGAACCCGTCCTTGTCCAGAGCTGCTGAGCCAACGGTATCTGCGGGCATTTTAATACCAGCTCGTGCAGCGCTGCGTGGCAACGGTAAGATCGACGAAGCCGTCGTAGTCAATCAGCTGCAGGCCGGACAAGTCGGCGCCGTCACCGCAGCTTTCTCGAACAAAGGACAGTAAGCCGCGCGCGGCCAAATCGGGCTCCAGCGCGCACACAGCGCAACCCTGCGCTATCAGCGTGGCAAGACGGCCCGGGTCGCTGCGCACCGCGTACACAGCGTTTTCAATTAACAGCACGGTATCGCCTGGCTGCAGTGCCCGTTGGCAATCGTGGAGTAGAGCGCCATCTTGATTGACGATATGCAGGATCATCAGAACATCAGCACCTGATCGAAGCCAGCCAGAAAATCGGCAAAAGCATCGGCCGCCAGTGGCTTGGGTGCGTGTTGTAAATCTTCCAGCTGCAAATTGCGCTCTATCAGGGATGGTATATCGACATACCAGTCATCGATGTCGTATAGCGGCAGGGCACTAAGCGCTTTTTCTACGCTCTTTACTTCGATGGCCTGTCCCTGGTGTTCGGGTACCAGCTGCCATACGCCGTCGTGCATGAACAGCAGGCTGGGCGACATGTTAAAAGCCGCATAGCCCATTGCTAAATCAATGCCGGCCTTAACGCCTTTGGCATGGTAGGGCGGCTGTCTGTAGATCAATAAGGTCTTCTGGGTCTGCATTATCGCCCGCCGAAGGTAAGCAGCCTGTCGCTATTCAGCTGCGCATCAGCTAGCTGCCCTAAACCGGATAGCGTGAACGCTGGATGCATGCTGAACCCCTGTCGTTCGTGACGCCGAGCTTCAGACTGATCCAGCACCCCTCGGCTGGCGGCGGAGGCAATGCACAGGACTAGATCCACGCTGTAATCAGTTGCCAGTGATGCCCAGCGCTCGACGTTGTTCGGGGCGTCCTGGGCGGACACGTTCAAACCGTTGCCGTGGTGAGTGCCGTCGGCGTAAAAAAATACGCGATACAACTCATGGCCGTTACGCAGCACGGCTTGCGCATACTGCCATGCGGTATCGCCGGCGAATACATCGGCGGGTGATGACAGGATGAGAATTGAAAACTTCATTGCGCAAGGGTAACCGAGTTTGGGTCAGCAGAAACAAAAAAGCCCCGGTGCTACCAGGGCTTCCAGAATGTCCGTTGTAAATCCGCTGCCAGGTTGTACGCTTTAGTCGTCGCCACCAAAAGCACCTAGCAGGTGGAGAAGGTGTACGAACAGGTTGTAGATATCCAGGTAAAGCGCAACGGTTGCGCGGATATAGTTGGTCTCGCCCCCGTTTACGATGCGGCTGGTATCAAACAGGATTAGTCCTGACATGATCAACACAACTGCCGCGGAAATGGTCAGCGACAGCGCGGGTATGGCCAGAAAAATGTTTGCTATGGATGCAACAACGGCCACTAGCAAACCCACGATCAGGAAACCACCCATATAAGAAAAGTCCTTGCGAGTGGTGAGCGCATAGCCAGACAGGCCGAAGAACACGATAGCTGTTCCACCAAGCGCCTGCATCACCAGGGACGGTCCGTTCGGCAGAGCCAAATAAGCGTTTAGCATGGGTCCCAGTGCGGCCCCCATAACGCCGGTGAAAGCAAACACGGCGACAATACCCTTGCCGCTGTTCGCCGTGGCGTTAACCACAAACAAAAGCCCAAAGCCGACCAGCGTCAGCATCAGCGCCGCCATGTGCGACAGATTCAGCGCCATCGATAGACCGGCGGTCATCGCGCTGAACAATAGCGTCATGCTAAGTAGCAGGTAGGTATTCTTGAGAACACGATTGGTCGCGAGGATCGAGTCCACGCCTCCGGAGCGTGCCGTCTGAGCGTCAAACAGGCTTTTCTCTTCCATTCTCGTTACTCCTCAAAACGCGGTTTGTATACCCGGTTTTGTTTGGTTTTGCGGTCGGTTTAGCAGTCGATGCGTCCCAGCTTTGCCGGTGACAAACTTCACTGGAAATAATAGGGGCACACAGGCTTAATTCAAGGTTTAGCAACGCACAGACCCTACGCGTTACACACCTTACTAACAACGTATGGTAGCTGTCCTGATTGCGTAAGACCACCAGTAATGGGGTGGGTTCCCAGCGGAATAAAGGTATATCGAGCTCCTGCCGCATGGATTTAGGGTGCTGAAAATTGAAGCAAAAAAAACGGGGGCTGAAACAGCCCCCGTTTGGGATTGGCGGTGGGCCAGGGATTCGAACCCCGGGAGGGGATAAACCCTCAACGGTTTTCAAGACCGCCGCTTTCGACCGCTCAGCCAGCCCACCAGTGTGTCAGCGGGGACCCCGCTGGACAGCGGCGGCATTATACCGCTCTGTCCTGAGGGCACAAGCGCCAAAGCATGCTCAGGGGCTTGCGGGTCCCCGAGGATCGTTTGGCGCTCGCGGTGGAGCAACCCGTGTCGGTTGAACGGGTGGTGCAACGTCATCGGTGAACAGCGTAATGGTGCCCGTGTCGATAACAACTTCAGCAACGGGTTTCGGCGCGATACGTGGGTCGTTCTTGGCACGCTCGACGCTGGCGCTATCCGACTCTGCTTTCATTGCGGTGTCCGATTGCTCGAGAGGCTTTTCAGAGACTTGATCAGCGATTTCATCAGCCCCATCATCAGCTACGACCGCCGTATCGTCCGGGGCGCTGGTGTAGGTTGCGTCTTCGTTATCATCGGCGTTGTCAGATTCTACCGCCACTGGCTCAGATGCTTTTGATGCCGCTGAAGGCTCTTTTGTTGCCGCTGAAGGCTCTTCTGATGCCGCTGAAGGCTCTTTTATTTCCGCTGAGGGCTCTTCCATTGCCGCTGAAGGCTCTTTTGTTGCGGCTGAGGGCTCCTCTGTTGCCGCTGAAGGCTCTTTCATTGCCGCTGAAGGCTCCTCTATTGCTGCTGAAGGCTCCTCAGTTTGCCCGCGCGCTGGTTCCGGCGTGTCTTGAATTGGCTCTGCCGGCGTTTCAGGAGAGCTCTGAAGCTCGCCATCCTTCGCAGCTGTATCTGTGGCGCCGTTCAAAGTAGCTTGCGGCGTCGTTTGTGGTGTTGCCTCCGCGCTTGAGGTCGATGGGGTCTCGACAGCGGTGGATTCCGAGTCTGCGGCAGCTGTCGCTGCGGTCGCATCGTCAGCCTGGTCAGAGCGCTTGCCACGACGACGTCGACGCGGCTTGTCAGAGCCACGTTGGTCACTCGGCCGTTTACGAGGCTTGGCATTCTGTTCGCGCGATCCATTACTTTCATCGCTATCGGAATTGCCGGTACTGTCATCAGCTGTATCATCGGAGCCAGGGCTGGCGGCTTTCTGATCCTGCCGTTGAGCCTCGTCACGCCCTTCGCCGCGGCGACGGTTGCGGCCGCCTCTACGACGACGGCGATTGCCTTCACCGCTGCGCTCTTGATTGTCGCCTTCAGCTTTTTCTGGCTTTTCCGCGGCTTTAGTCTCTTCAGCAGAGCCACTATCCCGACTCTGTGATTGCTGACGACTATTCGCATTGCGCTGATTGTTGCTGTTGCCGTCGTTACGTTTGCGGCCGCGGCCGCCACGGCGACGATTACGGTTACGGTTCTGCTGATTCCGGTCGCCATTTTCTCGACTGCTATCAGCCTTTTTGTTTTCGGCTTCCTGCTGCTGCGTTTCTGCTGCCGCAGCTTCACTTTCACCTGACAGCCAGCTAACGAGCCGAGTAATCAGCCCTGGTTTGGCCTTTGGTGCTGGCCTTTCCTCGCGCGCCAATTCAGGCTCGGCACGGTGCTTAGGTGCTTCAGGCTCCGCGGCTGGCGCAGGTTCCGGCGCAGGCCCTTGTGGAGCGATGCCTTGCACTGCCGCGCGTTCCTGCTGCACGTCAGTCGGCTCGTCGGCGGGCACCTCTGGCTCTTCCGGTGCCAGATCAATTTCAAACGACAGGTCCTTGCGCTCGACAACCTGGTCGTCTCGTAGGCGCTCGACTTCGAAATGCGGCGTGTCCATGGTGGGATTAGCCAGAACCACAACGCGCACCTTGGTCAGTTTTTCGATATCCGCGATAGCCTCGCGCTTTTCATTCAGCAGGTAGGTCGCCACCGGCACGGGGACAACGGCGCGCACCTCTGCCGAGCGATCCTTGATGGCCTCTTCTTCAAGCAGGCGCAGTATGGAAAGTGCTAGTGATTTGGTGTCGCGAATCGTGCCTTGTCCACTACAGCGTGGGCAGACGATGGCGCTGGTCTCACCCAGAGAGGGGCGCAGGCGCTGGCGTGACATTTCCAGTAAGCCGAAGCGACTGATTTTGCCAACCTGTACCCGGGCGCGGTCGATTTTCAAGGCATCGCGGACACGATTTTCTACCGCGCGCTGGTTCTTTGCCGCCATCATATCGATGAAGTCGATAACGACGAGCCCGCCCATGTCGCGCAGACGAAGCTGCCTGGCGATTTCGTCAGCGGCCTCAAGATTGGTCTTTGTGGCGGTTTCTTCGATATCACTGCCCTTGGTAGAGCGGGCTGAGTTGATGTCGATAGAAATCATGGCTTCAGTGGGATCGATAACAATTGACCCGCCAGAGGGCAGGCGCACTTCACGCTGGAAGGCTGTTTCGATTTGGCTCTCGATCTGGAAGCGGTTGAACATGGGGATCGAATCCTCGTACATACGGATTCGATTCTTGTATTGAGGCATCACGTGGGTAACAAAATTCAGCGCGTGCTGATGCGCCTCCGGCGCGTCGATTAGAACCTGGTCGATGTCATCTCGCAGGTAATCCCGGATAGCGCGAATAATTACGTTGCTCTCTTGTAGCAGCAAAGAGGGTGCGGATTCCTCCTCACCCGCTTCTTTAACGGCGTCCCACAATTGCAGCAGGTAGTTAAGGTCCCACTGCAGCTCGTCACTGCTGCGGCCAATTCCCGCGGTGCGGATAATGACGCCCATACCGTTGGGAATTTCAAGTGCGGCCAGCGCATCGCGCAGTTCGTTGCGCTCATCACCCTCGATACGCCGTGAAATCCCGCCGGCGCGAGGATTATTGGGCATCAGCACCATGTAGCGCCCGGCAAGGCTGATAAAGCTGGTTAAGGCGGCGCCTTTGTTGCCACGCTCTTCCTTGTCCACCTGCACTAGAATTTCAGTGCCTTCTTTTACCACATCCTTAATGCGTGGCCGGCCTTCGCCGCTGCTGCCTTTCTTGAAGTACTCGCGAGCGATTTCCTTCATCGGCAAGAAGCCATGACGCTCTGCGCCGAATTCCACAAAGGCTGCCTCGAGACTGGGCTCGACGCGCGTTATTTTGCCTTTATAGATATTGGCTTTCTTCTGAACGCGGGTTCGGTTTTCGATATCGAGGTCATACAGGCGTTGACCGTCGACCATGGCAACACGCAGCTCTTCAGGCTGTGTTGCATTGATAAGCATTTTCTTCATAAGTACCACACTCTGTCGGTGGCACGGCGAGTAGGAGGACTCAGGATAACGACAGGCGCGTTAGCCAGTGCTAACACGGTGAGGCAGGGGACTCGCAGCACCTTGCTGCGGCTGTCCGGCTAACTGCATCAGTGCCTTGTGTACAAGGCAGAAAATTAAGCAGGGCATAAAAGCGCGGTTCTCAGCGAGATCTCAGCGCGTTTGTGCTCGTTTCCTCGCCGCTGGCCTGTTGTCGAGCAAGGCCTGTATGCCCATCAGCTGATGGCGCATTGCTGGCAGCGATTGTGTCTCATTCTTCCAATGTGACGTGTCTGTCGCTTTTGTAGCAGCGGGTCCGCTTCGGCAACCTGGTGCTTCGTGTTGCTTCCGCGTGGTGACCCTGCCGACCTAGTGTGACCTAGTGTCATGAGGCGACTGACAGCGTTCTGATGCAGTTCACTCCGGCCTACATTCAACGGATGCTCGCGCGCTCCGCTGCAAATATCGTTTTCCTGTTTCCGCCAGCCTACGCTGTGCGGTTATCGTACGTTTTCGTACTGGGGCACTCGGTCGCGGTTGTCGCGCTGCGAGATGCCTACTATGTGCCTGGAACTTTCAGGAGATGCAGCAAAGTCGATAAATCGATTTGCTCCATCCCGTGACCACGCCAGGCGATGGTCGTGAACATCTTTTCGGGTCGGACTCATTTTGATGCTGGCCCGTCCTGCGTCATGTGAAACCGCCGGACCTTTCTCACCACTGCGACTATCAATCGCCGTAATGAACTGGTTAACTGCGCAGCAGTCTTTCTACAGGCATTCGACACAGGATCCGCACGACGCGCATTACGCTGAGCCTGCGCGGGATCAGTGGCCTTCCCAAATCACCGCGGGACTATAGCACCGAAACTTAAGTGCTTCAATTACAAGGATTTATGAGTCAAGTTCAGTTTATAGAAGTCGCCCCGGAGTATGTCGGGCAGCGTTTGGACAACTTCCTGCTGCGCGAGTTGAAGGGTGTGCCCAGAACGCGGATCTATAAGGCTCTGCGTAAGGGTGAGGTTCGCGTCAACAAGGGACGGGCCAAGGCAGACTATCGATTGAAGAGAGGCGATATCGTTCGCTTGCCTCCAATTCGAACCGCGGAAAGCGTTACTCCCGCGAGCGTACCAAGGCGATGGTCGCGGCTGTTGGAAGACTCGTTGATCTATGAAAGCCCTGAATTGTGGATATTCAATAAGCCTTCAGGGCTCGCAGTGCACGGCGGCAGCGGCCTTAGCATTGGCATGATCGAGTGCTTGAGACAGTTGGCCCCTGATGAGCGATTTCTGGAACTCGTGCACCGTCTCGATCGAGACACGTCAGGCTGCATCATGGTGGCCAGGAAGCCAGCCGCACTTAAGTCACTGCATAAGCAGCTGCGAGGCGAGGGCGTTGATAAGCGTTACATTGCTCTGGTGTCGGGGAAGTGGTCTTCATCGCGCACCTTCGTTGACGCACCTTTGAAGAAAAACACGCTGCAGTCTGGCGAGCGCGTTGTCAGAGTGGATAAGGAGGGCAAGCCCTCGCGCACCGAATTTTCGGTGTTGGAGCGGTTCGCCGGAGCAACGCTTGTTGAAGCTAAACCCATTACGGGTCGTACCCATCAGATACGCGTGCATGCGCTGCAAGCAGGTCATCCTATTCTAGGAGATGATAAATATGGTGACCCGGCAAGTGAGGCGTTGACCTCTGAGTTAGCGCTCAAGCAGCTATTCCTGCATGCCCGCTCACTGCGGTGTCGTTTAGCAGAGCAGCGCGTGGTCGCTGATGCCAGTCTGGATATGACGCTGCAGAACACGCTAAAAAAGCTTCGAGATAAGCAGCGTAAGCCATTGAATTAGTTCAGATTAATAGGGGGTTTATGCCCAGATTTCTGAGCATGGCCGACAGCCGTATTAGAGGCAGTCCCTCAAGCGCGGTAGGGTCATCGCCGATCATTCGCTCAAACAGCGCGATCCCTAACGACTCCCACTTGAAGCTTCCTGCACAATCCCGTGGCATATCTCTGGCTACATAAGCGCTGATTTCTTCCCCACTCAACTCGCGCATGTCCACTCGCGTAGCGATCACAGCGACTTGCAGCGCCGGTGTAGGTGCTATTACGCACAGGCCAGTATGGAATGTCAGCGATTTACCACTGCTGAGCTGAAGTTGCTGTTCAGCGCGTGACACGGTCCCGGGTTTTCCCAGCAGTGTTGTGCCGCAAGCGCATACCTGGTCGCTGCCGATCACAATGGCATTGGGGTGTGAGCCCGCGACTGCTTCTGCTTTTTCCTGAGCCAGGCGCTGCGCCAACACATCGGGTGCTTCGCCCGGGTGGGGTGACTCATCGATATCAGCAGCAATGCAGTTAAAGCTTAGCCCCAGTTTCGCCAGAAGCGTTTTGCGATAGGGGGAAGCAGAGGCTAGAACGATTGATGGATTGGGCATCGAGTTGCCTTTTAGTAAGCCAGCGCCAGAGTATGCCCGAGGTTCGAGCCGAGTCTCTACCCGATTCGCAAACCGCAGCGCTGATGAGAATGTTTACCGCGTGTGAGTTTCCGGCATAAGAGGCGACTTGCGTAGGTCGTCATCCGGCCGGTGAACAAACTCTCAGAACCCCCTGTATTTAAAAGATTTTTTTTGACAAGGGCATAATCCGACCCTATGATTGCGCGCCTATGTCAGCACAGCCCTCTATCGACCGTCTCCCTGAGACTCTGGATGTGCGGAAAGCGGCGATCCGTGAGCGCGATATCCAAGGCGTTGTGGCGCTCGCGTCTCTGCCTAGACTGGCAGATTTTATAGCGTCGCAAGAAGGGCAGGCTAACGTTAGCTGCCGTTTTTTCCGTGACGAAGAGAACCGCAGCGTGGTCGATATTGCGGTAAGTGCTGACTTGCAAGTTACCTGCCAGCGCTGTCTCGGCGTTATGGCATTGCCTGTGGCAACTGAGAATCGTGTTGCGATTGTCGGCGACGACGATGCAGCAAAGCAGCTACCAGCCAGCCTTGAGCCATGGATTGTGACAGGTGAGGCGGGGAATTTATGGGGTCTTGCCGAAGACGAATTGATTTTGGCAATCCCTGTCGTGTCCTACCACGACAGCGAAGATTGTAAACGGTTACTGGACGCATATCGTCGGCCGCCAGAATCGGAAGATAGTGACGGCGATAACCCGTTCAAGGTGCTGGAGCAGCTAAAAGCCAGCCACACTGAGGAGAATTGAGATGGCAGTACAAAAGAGTAAGAAGACGCGCTCCCGCCGTGGCATGCGCCGATCCCACGACAGCTTGACGGGTGCAACCCTGTCCGTTGACCAAACAACCGGAGAAACGCATCGCCGTCATCATATTACGGCTGATGGATTCTACCGTGGTCGCAAGGTTGTCGAGCTCGGCAACGACGACTAGTCCTTGGGCTCTCGGGTCCGTCTTGCAGTAGATGTTTTGAGCGGGGACTTCGGTCCCCGCGTCACGTTACCCGCCGCGCTTTCTGCGCTACAACAACATCCTGAACTCAGTCTTCATCTTGTCGGAGCAGCATCCGACCTCAACCGCTTTATGTCAGACAATGACGGCGCTTTTGCCGGTACCTTGTCCGAGCGCGTCACCACGACGCTGTGCGACCACGGTCTGGCCGCAGACGTCAGCGTGGCTGATGCATTGCGCGGTGACCAGACCAGCGCGACACACGTTTGCATGAACCTGCTTGCAACTGGCGAAGTCGACGCTCTGGTGAGTGCGGCGCCGACGGGTGCAATGGTTGCGCTGGGTCGACGCTATCTATCGATGTTGCCTGGTTTCTCACGGCCACCACTTTGCTCAGCCTTTCCCGCCGGTCAGGGTCATACTTACGTTCTGGACCTGGGCGCTAACGTCGAGGTCTCGGCTGCAGAGCTGGCCGAGTTTGCGCACCTGGGTGCCGCCCTGTTCAGGGCGCTTCACAATAAGCTTACGCCCGCCGTATACCTGCTAAGCAATGGCGCCGAGGCCTCGAAGGGCAATACCCGCATTCGCGAGGCCGCAGGCTTATTGGACGACGCCACAGGGCTTTCATACAAAGGTTTTATAGAGGGCGACGATCTTTATAGTGGCAAAGCTGATCTCGTCGTTTGTGATGGGCTGCTCGGCAACGTCGCGCTAAAGACTGCAGAAGGGACTGCGCGCTACGCATTAGCGGCCATCGATGCGGGACTTCAAAAGTCCGGTTGGCGGCGCATATGCTTGCCACTGTTAAAGCCCGTATTTAAAACCCTACGCAGTTCGCTAAGCGATCAGCGTCATGGCGGCGCTTTTCTGCTTGGCTTGCAGGGAGTTGTTGTGAAAAGTCATGGCGCGGCAACAGCGGAGGGGTTCGCTGCCAGCCTGTCTCAGGCCCTGCGCTGCGTCGATGCAGAGATGATTTTAGGACTGCAGTCGGTGCTTCGGAACACATCTCAAGAGCCGTAGACGATACGTAAACCGGCTCTACAAGATCTCGGCTGACGATGAAACAGGCACATAAAGATACTGATGTAAAGGAAAAGACATTCATGGACGTGATAAACAATCTGGCGCTGGTATTCCCTGGTCAGGGCTCCCAGCGTATTGGCATGCTAGCTGATGCCGCTGGCACTTTCCCGTCGGTAGCCAGCACCTTTGAAGAGGCGAGTGAAGCACTTGGTTATGACCTGTGGTCGCTGATCCAGGATGGAGAGGCCGAGGCACTCAACATGACAGAGACGACTCAGCCAGCTTTGTTGGCGTCCAGCGTTGCGCTGTGGCGTGCCTGGCAGGCCTCCGGTGGCCCCGCGCCCGCCTGCATGGCTGGCCATAGCCTGGGCGAGTTTTCCGCGTTGGTATGTGCCGGCGCGATTGCATTTGCAGATGCGCTGCGCTTGGTGAGGACTCGCGGCGCAGCGATGCAGGAGGCGGTGCCGCTCGGGCACGGCGCCATGGCAGCGGTGATTGGATTAGATGACGCAGCCGTAGACGCCGCGTGTCGCGCTGCACAAGAGGCGTCCTCTGGCAACGTTGCCGCGGTAAATTACAATTCGCCGGGGCAGGTTGTCATTGCAGGACTGGTTGCCGATGTGAATGCTGCGGCGGATCTATGCAAAGAGGCCGGCGCCAAACGCGTTATGCCGCTGCCAGTGAGCGCACCCTTCCACACCACATTAATGCAGCCGGCTGGCGATCGTCTTGCCGAAGCGCTTGACGCAGTCAGTGTCTCGTCGCCTGAGATACCCGTCGTTCACAATGTGCACGCCGACACCGAAACAGACCCCACGGTCATCAAGTCCTTGCTGGTTAAACAGATATATAGCCCGGTGAGATGGACAGCCTGTGTGACTAAAATGATCGACGGCGGCGTAAGCCAGCTAGTGGAGTGCGGCCCCGGCAAAGTGCTAACGGGCCTGGGGCGGCGTATTGACAAGACCCTGAATAGCTTTCCCATTGAAACGCCGGAAGACCTTTCCGCTGCGATTCCTGCGGTAATCGAAGGAGCCACAACATGAGCACAAAAATAGCGCTGGTCACCGGCGCAAGCCGAGGCATAGGACGTGCGATCGCGCAGCGCCTTGCCAAAGAGGGTATGACGGTTATCGGCACTGCGACCAGTGAGGCAGGCGCCGCATCGATTTCTGATTACCTTCAGGAAAGCGGCGGTGTGGGTGCCGGTCGAGTGCTCCGTGTGGACGATAACGATAGCGTCACTGAGACCCTCGCGGCGATAGCCGCTGAATTTGGCCCGATCACGGTTGTGATCAATAACGCTGGCATCACTCGCGACAACATTCTGCTGCGCATGAAGCCAGAAGAGTGGGATGCGGTAATCGACACCAACCTCAATGCGCTCTATCGCGTGTGTAAAGCCTGTGCACGAGGCATGACGAAGGCGCGCTGGGGTCGCATCATCAATATTACGTCCGTCGTGGGGTCCATGGGTAACATGGGGCAGAGTAACTACGCGGCGACCAAGGCCGGAGCCGAGGGATACTCACGGGCGCTCGCTCGGGAGCTGGGTTCGCGCAATATCACCGTGAACTGCGTTGCGCCAGGGTTCATAGATACCGATATGACCCGAGAGCTACCAGAGGCGCAACGCGAGGCCCTGCAAAGCCAGATTCCTTTGGGGCGCCTCGGTCAGGCCGACGAGGTGGCGGCAGTAGTTGCTTTCCTGGCGGGGGATCAGGCCGCCTACATCACCGGTGAGACGATCCACATTAACGGCGGAATGTACATGTAGACCCGCTCGGTGGCAGCGCTTCGCTGCTGATATTGAGAGCATGTACATGATGGATTGATACGAGTAAAATGCGCCCCGTTCGAGCGTCGGACGCATACTATCTTGACAGGAGCAGATTAAGACCATGAGCAGCATTGAAGAGCGCGTTAAGAAGATTGTTGCAGAGCAACTGGGCGTGAAGGAAGAAGAAGTGCAGACTTCTGCATCCTTCGTCGAAGACTTGGGCGCAGATTCCCTGGATACCGTCGAGCTGGTTATGGCCCTCGAAGAGGAGTTCGAGACGGAAATTCCCGATGAGGAAGCGGAAAAGATCACCACGGTTCAGTTGGCTATTACCTACATCAACGAAAACCTGACCTGATACCAGTTAAGCTCCAGTCTCGAAGGCCGTCTCTATCTTGATAGGACGGCTTTCTTTCTATCTGGGGTTCCAAAGTTAGCAATGAGGACATAGCGTGTCGCGTAGACGAGTAGCCGTTACTGGGCTCGGGATGATTACGCCCGTTGGCAATACGGTTGAATCGACGTGGGAGAACATCCTGCGTGGTATCAGCGGTGCAGCCACTATCGATAGTTTCGACGTGTCGGCGTTCAGCACGCAGTTTAGCTGCAGCGTCCGGGACTTTGATATCGAGCCCTACTTCACGCCGAAGGACGCCCGCAAGCTGGACGTTTTTGTCCAATATGGCATGGCGGCGGGCATACAAGCGGTGGAGGACGCAGGTCTCGAAGCGACAGAAGCCAATGCTGCAAGGATTGGCATGGCTGTTGGCTCTGGCATAGGTGGTATAGGGCAAATTGAAAAAAACACCGAGGTGATACGCAGCTCGGGCCCGCGTCGCATCTCACCGTTTTTCGTGCCCGGTTCGATCATCAATATGATCGCCGGTAACTTGTCTATCCGCTACGGCTTTAAGGGCCCCAATCTCGCCGTGGTTACGGCCTGTACGACGGGCACTCACAACATCGGTCTGGGCGCCAGGCTTATTGAGCGCGGTGACGTAGACGCTATGGTTGTCGGTGGTGCTGAAATGGCTACGACGCCGGTAGGACTGGGCGGCTTCGCCGCAGCGCGTGCTCTGTCGACTCGTAATGACGATCCAGAGGCGGCTAGCCGACCCTGGGACAAAGATCGCGACGGCTTCGTGCTGGGCGATGGCGCTGGCGTTATCGTGCTCGAAGAAATGGAGTCTGCGAAGGCGCGTGGAGCAAAAATTTATGCTGAGCTCTCGGGCTTTGGCATGAGTGGCGATGCCTACCATATGACCAGTCCACCCGAAGATGGCAGCGGTGCGCTGCAAGCGATGCGCCAGGCGGTGGAGGATGCGGGCATCTCTGCCGACGCGATTCAGTATATCAACGCTCACGGCACATCTACTCTTGCTGGTGATCTTGCTGAGTGTCATGCCATTAAGTCGTTAATGGGTCCTGCAGCGAGTTCGGTTGCGGTGAGCTCTACCAAGTCGATGATAGGTCACCTGCTAGGTGCTGCCGGCTCGGTCGAGGCAATATTGTCCATACTCGCAATCCGTGATCAGGTAGCGCCTCCAACAATCAATCTCGACAATCCGGATGAGGGCTGCGACCTTAATTTTGTGCCCCATACGGCCCAGGAGATACCCATTGATGCCGTGCTGTCCAATTCCTTTGGCTTCGGCGGCACCAACGGCAGCTTACTTTTCAGCCGCGTTTAGTGGCACTTCCAGCACACTGGGTTAATAACGTCTCCGCGAGTAGCGTTAGCGTCGCAGATCGTGGCGCCCGCTACGGCGACGCGCTATTCGAAACGATACGTTACCAGGATGGCACGCTGCAGCTCTTGCAGGGTCACCTGTCGCGTCTCGCGCGAGGCCTGCAGAGGCTTTCGATTGACTGTCCGATGGAGCGCGTTGATGAGCAGCTGCGGCAGGGTCAGGTTTTCGCGTCCGCCGCAGGGCTCCACGACGCGGTCTTTCGGCTACAGGTGTCTCGAGGGCAGGGTGCTCGCGGTTACCTTGGCGAAGTGGGCGATGCCACTATTTCACTTTCGGTAGACGCTCTCGCGCCGCTGGATAGGACGCCAAAGGCTATTGAATTGATGACCTGCCAGACAGCGCTTGCGTTGCAACCCGCACTTGCCGGGATTAAACACTGTAACCGACTGGAACAGGTGCTGGCGGCCCGTGAACTGGCGAAGGCCGGGTACAGCGAAGGAATTCAGTGCAACCCCAGTGGGCAGCCCATTTGCGCCGTTTCATCCAATATCTATATCGTCCTCGGCAGCGAGGTCTTAACACCTGATCTCAGTGACTGTGGGATTGAAGGCACGGTGCGTGAAGTAATGATAGATCGGCTGCTGCCTGATGCGGGCCTTTCCGTGACCGTTGGGGCCATCACCCCGGCGGATGTCACCGCGGCGGACGAACTGTTGCTGAGCAATGCCCTGGCGGGCATTCGTGCCGCAGCGTCTCTCGATCAGCAGCGTTTTCGGCCGTCGCAATGGGCCAGGCCCCTGCAGCAGGCATTTGCTGACTTTTGCGAGACTGTGGCATGAAGCGGCTGCTGGCGGTCGCTCTGTTAAGCCTGCTTATCGCCGTCGTGGCGCTGCAGCAACTGTGGTCGTGGTGGCACAACCCTGTGCCTGGAGTCGACTCCACATTGACGGTCAGTGACGGCAGCTCTTTGAGTTTTGTTGCCGCAGATCTAGCCAAGACAGGCTTAATAAAGTGGCCTCGTCTCTGGGTGCTTGCCGCCCGAGTACAGTCTTTGGATGCGCAGATAAAAAAGGGCGAGTACAGCCTGGCGGGGCCGCAAACCCCAGCCGGCCTGCTGCAGCGTTTGGTAGACGGCGATGTCATCACCTACAGCGTGACCGTACCAGAGGGCCTTACCTTTACCGAGGCACTGGGGCTTATTCACAATCAAGATGTGTTGCGGTCGGTCGTCACCGGAGCGGCTGATCCGAGGCTGTTGGAAGTGATCAAGCCCTTTACCCATCCCGAAGGCCTGTTCTTTCCCGACACCTATGTGTTCCAGCGTGGAGATACCGATCTTAAGTTGCTGCGGCAGGCACATCGTCGTATGCGTGCTGAGCTAGAGTCGATTTGGGCCGCGCGCGATCTGTCCCTTCCCTATGACTCACCCTACGAGGCGCTGATCATGGCCTCGATAGTGGAAAAAGAAACAGGCGTGGCTGCGGAAAGGCAGCAGATAGCCGGCGTTTTTATAAGACGGCTTCGCCAGGGCATGCGCTTGCAGACGGATCCCACCGTTATCTATGGTCTGGGTGATGAGTATCGCGGTAATCTCAAACGCCGACATCTGGGCGACGCCAACAATATGTTTAATACCTACCGTCACAAAGGCCTGCCGCCGACACCGATAGCACTACCCGGACGCGCAGCACTGCAGGCAGCAGTGCACCCTGACGATGGGCAAGCGCTTTACTTCGTTGCCAAGGGCGACGGAAGTCACCAGTTCTCTAGCACGCTGGAGGCTCACGAAGCCGCCGTGCGCCGCTATCAATTGACGCGCCGTAAAGACTATCGCTCAGCGCCAGGCTCGACTGATCAGTAATTGGAGGAGCGAATGACAGATATGAGGCGCGGCCAATTTATCAGCATAGAGGGCGGCGAGGGCGCGGGAAAGTCCACCAACATAGAGGTACTGAAGGATTGGCTTGCAGCGCACAGCATAGGCTTCATCCAAACCCGCGAACCAGGCGGTACACCAACGGCTGAAGCGATTCGTGAGCTGTTGCTACAGCCCCGGGATGAGACCGTCGCCCCGATGGCTGAGCTGCTGATGATGTTTGCCGCACGAGCGCAGCACATTGCCCAGGTCATAGAGCCTGCGTTGAAGGAGGGCCGCTGGGTGATATGTGATCGCTTTACGGATGCCACTTACGCCTACCAGGGTGCCGGTAGAGGGCTGCCCACAGAGTGGATAATGCAGCTGGAAAGTTTGGTGCAGGGCAGCCTGCGACCGGATATCACGCTGTTATTGGACACACCTGTAGACGTCGGTTTGGCGCGAGCGGCGCGGCGCGGCGATCTGGATAGATTTGAACAAGAGCAGACGGTGTTTTTTGAGCGTGTACGAACTTGCTATCTGGATCGAGCTCACGCCGATCCGCAGCGGTTTAGAGTGGTAGATAGCAGTCGCACACCAGAAGCGATCGCCACAGAGATTTGCGCCCATATGGATCGTTTTGTGGAGGCCCTATGAGCTCTGCATGGCCGCTGGCACCGCTACCCTGGCAGGCGGATCATTGGTCGCGGTTGGCGGAACTACTGGATGCTGATCGACTTCCACATGCTCTGATGCTAAATGGAGAGGCAGGCTGCGGTAAACGCTGGTTATTAGATGCCTTTACAGCCAGGTTACTGTGTGCGGCGCCGGTATCGGGCACAGCCTGTGGTGAATGCAAGTCATGTCGTTTGCTACAGGCGGGAAGCCATAGCGACCTGATGATTCTGGAGCCAGAAGAGGGCGGCCGGCTCATCAAAATCGAGCAAGTCCGCAAGCTGATCACCTTCGCCTCAAAGACCCCAGGCCTGGGCATGCGCAAGGTCATACTTATAGCTCCTGCAGAAGCAATGAACATCAATGCGGCTAACGCCCTGCTAAAGTGCCTTGAAGAGCCCAGCGTCAGCACCACAATGCTTTTGCTAACCCACAATGTCTCGGCGCTTCCGGCAACTATTCGCTCCCGTTGCCAGCTCATCAATATTGCCTCGCCGAAGCCTGTAGATTCGATAGCGTGGCTTAGTTCTATTGTTGGCGACGCGAAGCAAGCGCAACATGCGTTGACCGTCGCAGGTGGGCGACCACTTCTAGCGGCGTCGCTATTCCTGGAAAATACACTGGAAGACGTCGAGCGCGCCCGCAAGTCCGTGCAGGCCTTGTTTAGCGGATCGCTCTCGCCACTAGAAATGCCTGCGTTGGTACAGTCTTTACCTCTGGAGGAGGTGCTGGCGTTTATGCAGGAAGGCCTGGAGGTCGTGTTGAAAGATCGTAGTGGCCCGGCAGCAGGGCGTAAGGTCGCATTGCTGTTCGAGCTGCGTGATGATCTGGCACGGAAGCGGCGGGCCATCCTGGCCGGGGCCAACCCCAACCGGCAGCTCATTATTGAGGACTACTCCGCGAGAATGACACAGGCATTCCTTCATCTTTCCATCTAATGCTACTATTTCCATATGGAAAACAGGGATATCATCCCTGCTTGTGCACGGTTTGGCTTTAAGTCTGTGGTGGAGAACAACCTGTGAATCAGCAGCAAGGCGGTAGAAATGGCATTCTGTCTTTAACGATCAAAGACAAAGCCGTGTTGTATTCGGCTTATATGCCTTTCCTTCAGCACGGTGGTCTGTTTGTGCCGACGAACAAGGAATACAAGATCGGCGACGAGGTGTTCATGTTGCTGAATCTGATGGATGAGCCGGACAAAATCCCCATCGCTGGCAAAGTCGTTTGGATTACGCCCAAGGGCGCGCAAGGCAATCGAACGGCAGGCATCGGCGTGCAGTTCAGTGAAGAAGATGCTCAGGCCAACGCCAAAATAGAGAATCATCTGGCGGGTTCTCTGGAGTCGGATCGACCTACTCATACGATGTAAGGCTCATATGATGTAAGACCACGGCGCGCCTTCCGGCCCAGGGTCAGATTCATCATCCGTGGACCTGCCGTGCGCAACCCCAACGTTAGCGACGCCATCGGTCTTTTTTTGAAACGGATTTACCGCAGAGAAGCCTTACCCGTCCTGTATCCCTGCTTCCCTGTTAATATTCGAGATCCCCTTTGCGCGTTCGCCATTGCCTTGGTCACTCCCGCTTGCCGCTCCCTCGAAGGCACCGGTTACTCAATCGCCTTGCGTCCCCCACAGCGTGGCTAGGACTTGGCACCCTGGACTGGAAGTAGTGCTGAACCGAATTGAAAATATGACGGGGGCGCGATCCTACGCGTCTCACCGTGACAGGTATGATGATCCGCTCGCCGCCAAATCCTTACTATATAAAATCGTTAGATATGCTGTGTAGGCTATTGATATTTCAGGATTTAATGTCTATCGGGTGGCTGTTGGCACTTTACTGGCCAAGCTGTCGGCACACTCTTGGCCAAGCTGTAGGCACATTTTCGGCCAAAAAAATGGGCTCCAGAAGGAGCCCAATAAGACCATTAGGAGTGAAACATAAGGAATTGCTTCCCTGATTAAGGTTTTCACAGATATCGTTACAGATATCGCGAACGCCTTATGTTGACATCCGGTGGTACTAGGGGATAGATGCCAACACTCTTAGTATTGCTCAGATTTGGTAATTTTCCACATGGATTTGAACGTTTTTTTAAAACAAATCGCGATAACCACATGACGATTAATTACTAGAGTGACTACTGTGCGAACCAAAAAGCCACTGATTGGCATCGTCGAGGGCTTCTATGGCCAGGCGTGGCGGTGGCAAGAGCGCCGTTCCTATGCCAATTACCTGACGCGCTTCGGCCTGAACACCTTTCTTTACGCTCCAAAATCAGACGTCAGGCTTCGCTCTGAGTGGCGCCAGAACTGGTCCGCCAGCGAATTGGAAGAGATCAGGCTTACTGCGGCCTACTATCGCGACCGGGGCTTGATCTGGGGAATGGGCTTGTCGCCCTACGCATTGTATCAACGCTATGATCAGGCCGATCGCATCGCCCTGCGCGAAAAAATCGCCCGGATTGATTCCTTTGGCGGCAGTCTATTGGCGGTTCTATTCGACGACATGCCTGGTGACCTCAGCGATTTGGCCGATCGACAGGTCGAGATCATCACCGACGTTTTGCATTGGACGGACGCGGAAACCGTACTGATGTGTCCGACCTATTATTCCTTTGATCCAGTGTTGGAACAGCATTTTGGTGCCATGCCACAAGGCTACTGGGAGAATCTCGGCGCGCAGTTAGACCCAGATGTGGGCGTTTTCTGGACCGGAAATACAGTTTGCTCCCCGTCGATCACGGTTTCTGATGTAGAGGCTATCAGGCAACGCCTCGGTCGAGCGCCGATTTTATGGGATAACTACCCGGTAAACGATGGCGCAGCCATGACAGACTTTTTGCATCTGCAGCCGCTTCCCGCGCGTGACCAGCGGCTGTCGGGTGTGACGGCGGGGCATCTTTGTAATCCGATGAATCAGGCGGCACTGTCACAATACCCCCTGGGCGGACTTGCAGCGCTGTATGGCGCCAGTGAACCAGCGCTCGAAACCCTGTATCCAGCAAAGTTGGCGGCGCTTTTAAGGCGTGACCTGCAGGAATTTGAACAAGTCGGCCTGGCTGGCATGGGGGATGCCAGGCGCGAGGAATTGATCAAAGAGTATGGCTGTTTTGGCGATGCGGCGGCGGTCGAGGTCGTGCGGTGGCTGTCGGGAGAGTATGCCTTCGATCCAGCCTGCTTGACTGGCTAGATAAGACGGTTTCATCGCTTGCTGGCCCCATGGCTTTGTGGCAGAATCCCCGCCCTTAAATTCACCCGAGCAACGTGTGCTGGCATAACTCTAAAGCCCTGTTTTTTAACGACTTAGATTTTTAACGGCTTAGAGTTTTTCCTTCGGTTAGCAAAGAGGCGGCTTGGGCAAGTTACATGCGAAAGTGGCGGAATTGGTAGACGCGCTGGATTTAGGTTCCAGTGCCGTAAGGCGTGAGAGTTCGAGTCTCTCCTTTCGCACCATTTTATTGTCTGAGGATTTTTCATGCAGGTTTCTGTCGAGACGACGTCGGGTCTGGAGCGTCGCTTAACCGTAGGAGTTCCCGCCGAAAGGGTGGAGAGCGAGGTCAATAACCGCCTGCAGCGCGCGGCGAAGAACATCAAGATGGATGGTTTTCGTCCTGGCAAAGTGCCGATGAATGTTATCAAGCAGCGCTACGGTGCTGGCGTACGTCAGGAAGTTCTTGGCGAAGTGATGAGCCAATCCTTTTACGAAGCGGTAAATCAGGAAAATCTGCGTCCCGCCGGGCAGCCTAATATCGAACCCCGGAAAATGGATGCCGGTGCCGATATCGAGTTTGTCGCCACTTTTGAGATTTTCCCCGATGTAGAGCTTGTCGACCTGACCGGTGTTGAAATTTCGCGCCCCAAGGCTGATGTCACCGATGAAGACGTCGATAAAATGATCGACGTGTTCCGCAATCAGCAGGGCAGCTGGGATATCGTCGAGCGTGCAGCTCAGTCTGGGGACCAGGTGATTGTCGACTATGTAGGAACACGCGACGGTGAAGCGTTTGAGGGCGGCAGTGCTGAAGACTCAGAGCTGTTGTTGGGTTCGGCTCGCATGATTCCTGGCTTTGAAGATGGGATCGAGGGCATGACCGCTGGCGAGGAAAAGGTTCTCTCGCTGACTTTTCCAGAGAACTACCAGGCGGAAGAGCTGCAGGGCGCAGCAGTCGAATTTAAAGTAACGCTTAAGACTGTGAAAGAGCGCACGCCTGCGGCGATGGATGAAGAGCTCTTCAAGACCTACGGCGTAGAGGAGGGCGGCGAAGAACAGTTCCGCAAAGAGATCGCGCAAAACATGGAGCGAGAGCTCAAGAACGCGGTGCGCAACAATGTGAAGCAGCAAGTACTCGATGCCGTTGTTGAAAAACATGCTGATCAGGAAGTTCCTCAGGCCCTGGTCGATGGCGAAATTGCGGCTATGCGCCAGCAAATGTTTCAGCAATTTGGCGGCGCTGCGGACGATATGGACTTGGAAACGATTCTGCCTGCCGATATGTTTTCTGAGCAGGCCGAGCGCCGCGTAAAGCTTGGGCTGCTGTTGGGTGAGATCGTCAGCAAGAACGAGCTCAAGGCAGATCCTGAGAAGGTGCGAGAGACGATTGAAGAGATTGCCTCTACTTATCAGGAACCTGAGCAGGTCGTTAGCTATTACTACTCGAACCAAGAGCAGTTGAGCGGTATTGAAAATATGGTAGTTGAAGAGGCGGTCATAGAGCTGATCCTCGATACCGCCGCGATAACCGAGAACGAGTGCAGTTACCAGGAAGCGATGGAGCAAACTCAAGGGAGTGAGGCCGCATGAGCCAGCAGTTTGACGGACGCAATGACAACGAGATAAAAAACCTGGGCCTGGTGCCTATGGTTGTCGAGCAAACCGCACGCGGTGAGCGCTCCTACGATATTTTCTCAAGGCTGCTTAAAGAGCGTCTCATATTCGTGGTGGGCCCGGTGGAAGACCAGATGGCCAATCTGATCGTGGCGCAGCTGCTGTTTCTGGAAGCTGAGAATCCCGACAAAGACATCAGCCTCTATATCAATAGTCCCGGAGGCGCGGTCACAGCAGGACTGGCAATCTACGACACGATGCAGTTTATTAAGCCTAATGTCAGCACGACGTGCATCGGACAGGCCTGCAGTATGGGTGCTTTCCTGCTGGCGGGTGGAGCCCCCGGCAAGCGCTTTTGCCTGCCAAATGCGCGGACGATGATTCACCAGCCTAGCGGCGGCGCGCAGGGCCAGGCTACCGACATCGATATTCAGGCTAGAGAGATTCTGATCATTCGAGAGCGCCTCAACCGCCTCATGGCTGAGCACACGGGTCAAGATCTTGAAACCATCGTGCGCGACACCGAGCGCGATAACTTTATGAGCGCTGAGCAGAGCAAAGAATACGGGCTTGTTGACGAGGTAGTTGGTCGTCGTATTCTGGATAAGAAAACGCCTGCAAGCGATTGATATTTAACTAAATATAGAATACCTCCACAAGGCGACCGGCGCATCTACTTCCAGAGCGACGCCGGGGACTTGCATTGTGCCTCCAAAATCAGCATCTTTACTGATAATGACGGTTACACAGCATCACTGATTTACCAAGAG
The DNA here is from genome assembly GCA_043585095.1 of Cellvibrionales bacterium. GTDB lineage: Bacteria > Pseudomonadota > Gammaproteobacteria > Pseudomonadales > Halieaceae > JANQIO01. Next base: position 1,679,598 of record CP121321.1, on the reverse strand, counting down.
GCCAGATTAGGCCAGACAGCCGGGTAGCATAAATGACTGACGAGACGACTAATTCCGGAGACGATGGCGGCAAGCTTTTGTATTGCTCCTTCTGCGGGAAAAGCCAACACGAAGTGCGCAAGTTGATTGCCGGTCCTTCGGTATTCATCTGCGACGAGTGCGTCGATCTATGCAACGACATTATCCGTGAAGAAGTTCAGGAATCTGGCGGCGACACGAGCCAGGAAAAATTGCCTGTACCGCACGAGATAAAGTGCATCCTTGACGAATACGTCATCGGACAACAACGCGCCAAAAAAGTCCTGTCAGTTGCTGTGTACAACCATTACAAGCGCCTGCGTCACGATGACGGCCGCGGAGAGGATGTGGAGCTTGGCAAGAGTAATATATTGCTCGTTGGTCCTACAGGCAGCGGCAAAACGCTTTTGGCCGAGACGCTAGCACGTCTATTAGATGTTCCTTTTACAATCGCTGACGCTACCACGCTGACAGAGGCCGGGTATGTTGGCGAAGATGTAGAGAACATCATTCAGAAGCTGTTGCAAAAGTGCGATTATGACGTCGATAAGGCTCAAGTCGGTATTGTCTACATCGATGAGATCGACAAGATTTCCCGAAAGTCAGACAACCCGTCCATCACCCGCGACGTATCCGGGGAGGGCGTGCAGCAGGCCTTGCTCAAGTTGATCGAGGGAACGGTTGCGTCCGTGCCGCCACAGGGTGGCCGCAAGCACCCGCAGCAAGAGTTTCTGCAAGTAGATACGTCAAACATTCTCTTCATCTGCGGCGGCGCCTTTGCAGGCCTGGATAAGGTCATACGGGATCGTTCCGAGAAGGGCGGTATCGGCTTCGGCGCAGAGGTTAAAAGCAAAGAAGACTCACGAAATGTGGGTGAAGTGCTTCTGGATCTCGAGCCAGAAGATCTGGTGCACTACGGCTTAATCCCTGAATTCGTAGGGCGGCTTCCCGTCATTGCTACACTGGAAGAGCTTGATATCGACGCCCTGGTGCAAATCCTGACTGAACCCAAAAACTCCCTCACCAAGCAGTATTCAAAGCTTCTGGAAATGGAAGGGGTAGAAGTCGACTTCCGCGACGATGGGCTGCGTGCGATAGCCGAACGTGCTATGGAGCGTAAGACGGGTGCGCGTGGTTTACGCTCAATCCTTGAGGCTGTACTGCTGGACAGCATGTACAACATTCCGTCCCGCGATGACGTCAGCAAAGTCGTTATCGACGAGTCAGTTATCAAGGGCGATTCCGAGCCTCTACTGGTATATCAGAACAGCGAGCCACAAAAGGTTGCTTCCCCTGAGGAGTAGGCCACCTGTCCATAACGTGATCGGTGAAATAGGCTGTCGGTGACAGCTCGATTGTAGAAAGGCCAAAGATAGCGCCGGCAGCGCACTATCGCTCCTTCTCACTCATATCGATCAATGTTACGTTGGAAGAACGTTCAGGGTCGCAAAGCCTGCGGTGCTCCCGCATTCCATATCCTATCAGGAGGCGCCCTACGGTACCTCCTGCGTTTATCTCGCGCAGGCGTGACGCCAGGGCGCTCTGTACGCGATGATGAACACCAGCCGGCGCCGGTGTTGCCAGTCAGCATTCGATAGACTTTACGATCTTGGGGGTTGTTGCACGCTTTGCCGACGTATCCTGGTGTGGGGTGCCTCTTGTAAAAGCTAGCTGCAACCCCATATCAATATACTTGCGCATAACTTGCCGCTAATAGGGCGTTTCAGTGGAGAATTATATGGGTTCCGAGTCAGTCGTTAGCTTGCCGTTATTACCGCTTCGCGATGTGGTGGTTTATCCACACATGGTGCTGCCTTTGTTCGTGGGCCGCGAAAAGTCCATAGAGGCACTTGAAGATGCGATGGCAGCGGATAAGCAGGTGCTGCTGGTAGCGCAGCGCAATGCCTCGGAGGACAACCCCGGCGTAGACGACGTGTATCAGGTCGGCACGGTATCAAGCATCCTGCAACTGCTTAAGCTCCCCGATGGCACCATAAAGGTGTTGGTTGAGGGCGGCTATCGCGCATCTATCGATAGCGTTGACGACGGTGAAAGCTTTGCCGTCGCCGGCGTGCGGGAAATAGAGAGCGAGGCCATACCAGCAGACGAATCTGAGGTTTTGCTGCGCTCCACAATTTCCCAGTTTGAAAAGTACGTCAATCTGAGCAAAAAAGTGCCGACTGAAGTGCTGACATCCCTGTCCGGCATCGATGAACCAGGTCGTCTGGCGGATACTATTGCCGCGCACATGAGCGTTGATCTGGAACAAAAGCAGAATATTCTGGAAATCGCGGGTATTCGTGAACGCCTTGAACATCTGATGGGGCTAATGGAAGCGGAAATCGACCTGTTTCAGGTCGAAAAGCGTATCCGCGGCCGCGTCAAGAAGCAGATGGAAAAAAGCCAGCGCGAGTACTATTTGAATGAGCAAATGAAGGCCATTCAGAAAGAACTGGGCGACCTGGACGAAGAGCCCAACGAGATAGAAGAACTTCAAGCCAAGATCGAAGAAGCCAAGATGCCTGATGAGGCTAAAGAAAAGGCGTCCGCGGAGCTTGGCAAGCTGAAAATGATGTCACCGATGTCTGCCGAAGCGTCCGTTGTTCGCAGTTACATCGACTGGATGATCAGCGTTCCCTGGTCAAAACGGAGTAAGGTCAAGCACGACCTGAAGCGCGCCAGTGATGTGCTGGAGCAAGACCACTACGGGTTGGAAGAAGTGAAAGAACGCATCCTTGAGTACCTCGCTGTACAAAAACGCGTGCGCAAGCTCAAAGGCCCTGTGCTGTGCCTTGTCGGACCTCCGGGCGTAGGTAAAACCAGTTTGGGCGAATCCATGGCGAAGGCCACCAACCGCAAGTTTGTCCGCATGGCGCTCGGCGGCGTTAGGGACGAAGCGGAGATACGTGGGCATCGGCGAACCTATATCGGCTCGATGCCAGGCAAACTTTTGCAAAAGATGTCTAAAGCTGGGGTACGCAACCCGCTATTCCTGCTCGATGAAATCGACAAAATGGGAATGGATCATCGGGGCGACCCGGCCTCGGCCATGCTCGAAGTGCTCGATCCAGAGCAAAATCATGCCTTTAATGATCACTACCTGGAAGTGGATTACGACCTGTCAGACGTGATGTTTGTGTGCACATCGAATTCGATGAACATACCTCCGCCTTTGCTAGACCGTATGGAGGTGATTCGCATACCCGGCTACACCGAGGACGAGAAGCTCAATATTGCCCAGCGGTACCTGATCCCTAAACAGATCAAGCAGAATGGGCTCAAGAAGGATGAGGTTGCGTTTTCCAGTCAAGCCGTACTGGACCTGATCCGCCACTACACTCGCGAAGCCGGCGTGCGCGCATTGGAGCGAGAGATCGCCAAAGTGTGCCGGAAGATGGTCAAGGCCTTTAGCCTTGAAGAGCATACCGCGCCAGTCACTATTGAGCCGGATATGCTGTCTGATCTATCGGGTGTCAGAAAGTTTAGCTTCGGCCTTGCTGAGGAGGACAACAAGATTGGGCAAGTCACCGGGCTGGCATGGACGTCGGTGGGTGGGGAACTGCTTACCATTGAATCCGCTGCCGTAACCGGCAAGGGGCGCCAGGTCAAAACGGGCTCGCTAGGCGATGTGATGCAGGAGTCTATCCAGGCGGCGTACACCGTCGTGCGCAGCCGTTCGCAGTTACTCGGCATCCCGGCCAGCTACTATGACAAGCACGACCTACACATTCACGTGCCCGAGGGCGCCACACCTAAAGATGGCCCCAGCGCCGGGATCGCTATGTGCACGGCTTTAGTTTCCGTGATGACGGGTATCCCGGTGCTGTCTGAAGTTGCCATGACAGGTGAGATAACGTTGCGTGGTGAAGTGCTTCCCATTGGGGGGTTGAAGGAAAAACTGCTGGCCGCCCATCGAGGTGGGATTACTACTGTTGTGATCCCACAGGAAAATGAGCGTGATCTTCAGGAGATACCTGACAACATTAAAGCGGACCTCAAGATATGCCCGGTGAAATGGATTGACGAGGTGCTCGATATTGCCTTGGAGTCCATGCCTGAGCCGCTGTCGGATGAGGACTACCTGGCTGATCCTATAAAGCCGACAGAAGACACGGATTCAGAGGAAAAGAATCGCATTAATACCCATTAAGCGATATGCTCCGGTTGACCGTAGTCTTAGAGCTAAGATAGAGTCATATCAGGTGATAACGAGGCAAACGAAAGTAAACGGTAGGGGTGTGCTAACGCACCCCGTACTGAAAATGATAGACGAGTCTGGCGGTGATGACTGACAGGCCTAATAAAAACGTCCACGCAAAAAAAATTCTAGAAGGGGATAAGTGTGAACAAAACTGAACTTATTGACGCAATCGCAGCATCCGCTGACATTCCTAAAGCTGCTGCTGGTCGCGCGTTGGATGCGGTCGTAGACAGCATCACAGGTGCACTGAAACAAGGCGACTCTGTAGCACTGGTAGGCTTCGGGACTTTTGCCGTTAAAGAACGCGCTGCGCGTACCGGCCGCAATCCTCAGACTGGCGCAGAAATCCAGATTCCTGCTGCCACAGTGCCGGGCTTCAAAGCGGGCAAGGCCCTCAAAGACGCCGTTAACAGCTAGCAAGCAGTAACTTCTCGGCGAGTGCAATTTGGCGGTTTAAGTATTACTGCCGCGTTAGTTGAGATTCAATGCATGAAAGAGCGCACTTACAGTGCGCTTTTTTTTGCCTATCTTTTTGCCTCACTTCTTTACGCCTCTCGAGGCTCGATGGTGTCGCCTCGCTAAGGCACACTGCCGTAGCCCGGCAGCTCCAAGAAGATCTGCCAGTTCAGTAGGCGGGGCCCCAGTTACCTGCTCGAGACAGGTTCAATTTCCTTTTACTGCTTCTGCCAAGACACGTAGAATTGCGCCTTCTGCGCGCGGTCATCGAGGCTGTGCGACATTTACAATGACAGTTCCGGTAGCTCATCAATTATGCTTCAGAATCTTCGCCAAAATCTCCAGGGCACAACCGCCAAGGTGATCATGGCTCTTATCGTCGTCCCGTTTGCCCTCGTGGGTGTTGAGTCGCTGCTGTCAGGAGGAGGGGTGCAATACGTTGCCGAGGTGGGTAGTGACCGCATCCCCGCGACCGAACTGCAGTTACAGATCAATCAGCAGAAACGCCGATTACTAATGACGATGGGAGAGAATATTGACCCTTCGCTTCTGGATGATCAGTTGTTAGCCGGACCGTCGCTCGAATTCTTGATACAAAAAAGCCTGCTCATTCAGGCAGCCGCAGACTACGACATGTCAGTTTCAGATCAGGCTTTGGTGGACTTTATTGCCGACATGGATGTGTTCAAGGTCAACGGCCGCTTCGACGAGGCTATGTTTCGTCGCGTGGTAGCGGATCAGGGCTACAGCCCCGCAGGTTTTCAGGCCGCCCTGAAGCAGGACATGCTTATGACGCAATTGCGTTCGGGAATAGCCGGGTCGACGTTTGCTACCACCGCTGAAGTAGAGCTGCTTGCAGCTGTCGCGGAGGAGAAACGCGATATCCGCTATATGGTGCTGCCCATCGCTCAGTTTCGTTCTGACGCAGAGGTCACAGAGGAGCGAATCCAGGCAGCCTACGAGGCAAATAGCGCGTCCTATATGACCGAAGAGACCGTTGTTCTGGATTACGTCGAGCTCACCACTGAAGACTTTCTGGGTGAGGTAGACGAGGACGAGGTTCGCGAGCTCTATGAACTCGAGCGAGATGCCTGGCGGCAGCCCGAACAGCGCCGCGTGGCGCATATCCTGATTACGCCTGGCAGTGACGAGTCGCCGGCTGATGCAGAGGCACGTGTCGCTGCGATACAAAACAGACTGGCCGCGGGCGAAGCATTTGCAGATGTCGCAGCGGATGCGTCCGACGACGTCGGCTCCGCCTCCGCCGGCGGTGAACTGGGCTTCACTGACGGCAGCGTATTTCCCGAGCCTATGGAAGAGGCGATCGCCCAACTTGACGTGGGTGCGATCTCTGAGCCGGTTCAGACAGAGGCGGGTCGCCACATCATAAAATTGCTTGAACTACGGCCTGGCGAGGTACGTGAGTTTGCAGACGTGCGCGCAGAGCTGGAACGCCGCCTGGCATCAGAAGCCGCCTCGAGGGATCTCATACAGGCCGTAGAGCGCCTGAAGGATCTGGCATTTAACGCTGAAGATCTTGACCGACCCGCAGAGCAGATTGGGGTTGAGGTGGAAGTTAGCGAACCCGTGTCGAGGAGTTCGGCCGACCCACTGTTTTCTAATGGCCGTTTACTGGCTGCAGCGTTCAGTACGGAGGTGCTGGAGGATGGCTTTAACAGTGAGGTCATAGAACTGGACGCCGAGCACTTCGTGGCCTTGCGCGTGCGCAGGCACAATCTGCCTGAGCTTCGTCCGCTGGCAGAGGTTAAGTCACAGATCGTCGCGCAGCTGCGCGATGAAATCGCGCGAGAACAGATTCGCGCAATGGCCGAACAAGTATTAGCTGAATTGCGAGCCGGCAGTTCGATAGAGGCACTGGCGCAATCAAACGACTATGAGTGGCAAGTAGAACTCGCTACGACACGTAACAATCCATCTGCGCCTGATACGCTTTTGCGCCGCGCGTTCAGGCTGGCCGCGCCCGAAGAGGGCCAATCCACCTTTGACTACGTACAGAATAGCGAAGGAGATGTAGAGATATTTGAGTTGGTGAGGGTTCTGCAGGTAAGCAAGGACAGGCTTCCCGCAGGGCGTCAGCAGTTAATAGAGCGACAGCTCATTAGCGAGCACGGCCAACAAGCAGATCAGAATTTCTTACAACAGCTGCGTACCGACGCAGACATTACGCGCAGCTAATACGAGGCCCTAAACGTGTACAAGGTACTGACGCTCAATCAAATCTCAACTTTGGGTCTGGAGCGATTTCCCCGAGACAACTATGAACTGGCAAGTGAGTTCGGCCAGCCAGACGCCATTATGTTGCGCAGCCACAAGCTCAGCATGGAAGAGATTGCTGAGTCGGTTACCTGCATTGGCAGGGCCGGTGCTGGCACTAACAATATCCCTGTTAAGGAATGCACACGGCGCGGTATTCCCGTGTTCAATGCGCCTGGAGCCAATGCCAATGCAGTGAAAGAGCTGGTCGCGGCAGGGCTCCTGCTGGGCTCTCGAGGCATCTTGCAAGGTATTAACTATGTTGACACCCTCAAAGAGATCGGAGATGAGGCCGAGCTGAACAAACTGCTGGAAGCACAGAAAAAGCAGTTCAAGGGCAGCGAAATCACTGGTAAAACTTTAGGTGTCGTCGGGCTCGGTGCGATAGGGTCGCTAGTGGCCGAGATGGGCCTGACTTTGAATATGGGTGTCTGCGGCTTTGACCCAGCACTCTCAGTCGATGCTGCCTGGCGCCTGTCCAGCAGGGTTCAGAAAATGGACGCATTGGGTCCCTTGTTTGCCCGGAGCGATTATATCTCCCTGCATCTTCCCGTGCTGGATAGTACGCGCGGCCTGGTTAATTCTGATTTGCTACAGCATCTGCGCCCGGGTGCCTGCGTGCTTAACTTCGCCCGCCAAGAGATTGTCGACATCGATGCGGTGGTCGACGCACTCGAAAACGGCAATCTGCGTCTTTACATCACTGACTTCCCCCATCCCAAACTGATTGGTCGCGACGACGTGATCCTGATGCCCCATATAGGCGCGAGCACAGATGAGGCGGAAGACAACTGCGCCATTATGGCAGCGGACCAGGTTCGGGATTTTCTAGAGAACGGCAACATACGCAACTCGGTCAATTTTCCGACCCTGCAGCTTGAGCCTTGCGATGGGGTACGAATCGCCATTGCTAACGACAATATTCCGACCATGCTGGGCAAGCTACTTTCCTTGCTCGCCGAAGAGAACATTAACGTCATCGACATGCTTAACAAAAGTCGGGACGACGTTGCCTACAATTTGATTGACGTTGTTTGTGTGCCTAGCGAGGGCGTGCTAGACAAAATGCGCGCGATTGAAGGCGTCATCAACGTACGAGTGATTGGCGAAGGCAAGGGCTGCTAACGGTTCTATGTCCGAACCCCTTGACCGGCTGCAGGCAGCCGTACCCGAAGCCGGGCAGCGCGGCTTACCGCCTATCCATTTATGGCAGCCAGAACTCTCAGGCGATATCGATATTGAGATACGTCGCGACGGCAGCTGGTTTCACGAGGGCGATCCGATCCGCCGGCAGAGCCTCGTCAATCTTTTCGCCAGCATTCTTAGGCGAGAAGCCGATGGCCACTATTATCTGGTGACGCCCGTTGAGAAGTGGCGGATCAGGGTACAGGCTTTGCCGCTTACCGTTGTGGATTTTGCGTTCAGTACGAGCAGTCCCACTGATGCGCCCCCATCTGGCGAGTCAGAGAATCAGCAAACGCTCTCGGTCATCACTAACACCAGCCGCACGCTTCCAGTGTCGAAGGACTATCCGCTGTTTTTTTCCGATGCTTTATCTGCCGATGAGCCGGTTCTAGCTGTGGGACTGGAGAATGGCTTAGCGGCGATGTTCACCCGTTCGTGCTGGTACCGTCTGGTAGAAGAATGCGAACAGCGCGATGGCCGCTTTGGCATCGAAAGTGGCGGGCTATTCTTTCCTCTAGACGAGTAACGAGTTCAATCGACCCGGATGGGTTCAGCCCACGCTAGCCGGGCCTGGTGCAACGCACAGGCTGGGCTGGGCCGCATAGGCCGCACAGGCTGGCTCGCAAAGGCCGACTAAACCCGGCCAATGCAGCTTAGGGTCACATATTGGGGTAAGTTGGCCCGCCCAGGCCCTCGGGAGTCACCCAGTTAATGTTCTGAGACGGGTCCTTGATGTCGCAGGTTTTGCAGTGCACGCAGTTTTGCGCATTGATCTGGAAGCGAGGGCCGTCAGACTCCTCAATCACTTCATAAACGCCGGCAGGGCAGTAGCGCTGTGCTGGCTCGCTGTACTTGGGAAGATTGACTTCAATGGGAATGCTCTTGTCTGCTAACGTCAGGTGGCAGGGCTGGTCTTCCTCGTGATTAGTATTGGATAGGAATACCGAGGACAGCTTATCGAAACTGAGCTTGTTGTCTGGCTTCGGGTATTCTGGAGCTTTGCAATCTTCCGCAAGCTTCATTGTCGCGTAGTCAGGCGTGTCATCGTGCAGAGTGAAGGGCAGCTTTCCGCCAAAGATGTTCTGGTCTAACCACACGAGCCCCGCACCCAGGAATGTGCCGAATTTGTGCATGAAACCAGAGAAGTTGCGTGTTGTGTAGAGTTCCTGCCACGCCCAGGACGCCTTAAAATTATCAGCAAAGGCTTCCAGGTCAGCCGGCGCGGCCTCGCCCTGTGTCAGCGCGTCTACTACAGTCTCTGCCGCCACCATACCGCTCTTCATCGCGGTGTGGTTGCCTTTAATCTTGACTGAATTGAGCGTGCCCGCGTCACAGCCGATGAGTAACCCACCCGGGAAGTGCATACGGGGCAGGGAATTCAAGCCTCCTTTAGCGATTGCGCGCGCTCCATAGCTCAGTCTTGTCCCGCCTTCCAGATAACGGGCCGTTTCAGGATGATGCTTCCAACGCTGGAATTCATCATAGGGGCTCAGATGTGGGTTACTGTAATTAAGATCGGTAATCAGGCCCAGATACACCTGATTGTTGTCAGCGTGGTACAGGAACGCACCGCCGCTTGAGCCAGTCTCAGCTAGCGGCCAGCCCAAGCCATGCACCACCAGTCCAGGCTCGTGCTTCGCTTCGGGGATCTCCCATATTTCTTTTATGCCAATTCCGTAATGCTGCGGGTCAGCGTCCCTATTGAGGTCGAAGTGTTTCATGAGCTGCTTGCCCAGATGACCTCGACAGCCCTCGGCAAACAGGGTGTACTTTGCGTGCAGCTCCATGCCGGGCATATAGCTGTCTTTTTGCTCACCCTCAGCACTGATGCCCATATCGCCTGTAGCCACGCCTTTGACTCGACCGTCATCGTGGAACAGCACTTCAGCTGCAGCGAAGCCTGGATATACCTCTACGCCCAGGCCTTCTGCCTGCTCCGCCAACCACCGCACAACATTAGCCATAGAGGCGATATAGTTGCCCTCATTGTGGGTAGGCTTGGGGATAAGGAAATTGGGCAGCTTTATAGCGCCAGTGTCGCTGGTATAGAAGAAGAATTTATCTTCTGTTACCGGGGTGTTCAGCGGAGCGCCTTGCTCTTTCCAGTCGGGAAACAATTCGTCCATGGCTCGGGGCTCGACAACTGCACCAGATAGAATGTGAGCGCCAACCTCAGAGCCTTTTTCGACCACGCAGACACTGACTTCAGTCGACTTCTCTGCTGCGACCTGCATGATGCGACAAGCTGCAGAGAGTCCTGCAGGCCCTGCACCAACAATTACCACGTCGAATTCCATCGCTTCTCGTTCCACGAGCGCTCCCTCACACTGGGTCAAATTAAGGACGGCAAGTATAGTGGGTTAAGTGCGGAAACTCTATAAAGCCTGCAGATACCGTTTATAAATCAAACAGATAGACGCCATATCTAAGGGCGCGGCATAGTGCATTTTGAGCCTCCACTGTACCCTTGACCTCCTAGTTCGATCTGGGCATGATACCCGCCCGATGCGACGGGAGACTGTCGCAGTCCCCTCATTAACCCCTGAAACCCCGGAGAATCCATGAAGGTTCTGGTAGCTGTAAAGCGCGTTGTCGACTACAACGTCAAAGTGCGCGCCAAGGCGGACGGGTCGGACGTCGACCTGAACAATGTCAAAATGGCGATAAATCCGTTTTGTGAGATTGCCGTAGAAGAAGCGGTGCGGATGAAAGAAGCCGGCACGGCAACAGAAGTTGTGGTGGCATCAATTGGCGACAAGAGCTGTCAGGAGCAAATCCGAACAGCGCTGGCGCTGGGTGCTGATCGCGGTATACAGGTTGAAACCGACGGTCCGGTGGAGTCACTGGTGGTTGCCAAGTTGCTCAAGGGCGTAATCGAGAAGGAACAGCCACAGCTAGTCATTCTGGGCAAGCAGTCAATCGACGGCGACAACAACCAGACCGGCCAAATGCTGGGTGCACTGACAGGTATGCCCCAAGGCACCTTCGCATCGATCGTTGCGATCGAAGGCGACAAGGCCAAGGTGACGCGCGAGGTCGACGGTGGTCTGCAGACGGTTAGTCTAAACATGCCGGCTATCGTGACCACGGATCTGCGCCTGAATGAGCCGCGCTATGCGTCGCTGCCGAACATCATGAAGGCCAAGAAGAAGCCCCTGGATGTGCTTACGCCTGCAGAGCTGGGCGTTGAAGTGACCGCGCACGTGAAGACACTGAAAGTCGAGCCGCCTGCTGAGCGCGAGGCCGGTATAATGGTCGAAAGCGTGGAACAACTGGTCGACAAACTGAAGAACGAGGCAAAGGTGATCTCATGAGCACGTTGGTACTGGCAGAACACGATAATGCAGAACTCAAGCCTGCAACCTTGAACGCGGTTGCAGCAGCTGCCGCTCTGGGCGCAGACATTGATGTTCTGGTTGCAGGAGAAGGTTGCGCGGCAGTGGCTGACGCTGCAGCGAAGGTCGCCGGTGTTGGTAAGGTCCTACTGGCAGATAACGCCGCTTACGGGCACCACTTGGCCGAAAATCTGAGTCTCCTCATCGCCGAGATTGGCGCAGGGTACGACAACCTGATCGCGGCAGCGACAACGACGGGCAAGAACGTTATGCCACGCGTTGCAGCACTGTTGGATGTAGCGCAGATTTCCGACATCCTTTCAGTCGAGTCGGCGGATACGTTCACGCGACCCATCTATGCTGGCAACGTCATCGCTACAGTGCAATCGATGGATGCCAAGAAGGTGATCACGGTTCGCTCAACAGCCTTTGATCCCGTTGCCGCTGAAGGTGGCAGTGCCTCTATTGAAGCGGTTGATGCCGTACACGATGCTGGCATTTCAAGCTTTGTTAGCGAAGAGATGGCCAAGTCTGACCGTCCGGAACTCACCGCAGCAGAAATCGTTATTTCAGGTGGCCGCGGCATGCAGAATGGCGAGAACTTTGCGATGCTGGAATCTGTCGCGGACAAACTCGGTGCAGCTGTCGGTGCATCCAGAGCCGCCGTGGATGCTGGCTTCGTGCCTAATGACATGCAGGTCGGCCAGACCGGGAAAATCGTCGCGCCAAGCCTGTACATCGCGGTCGGTATCTCCGGTGCAATTCAGCATTTGGCAGGTATGAAGGATTCCAAGGTAATTGTTGCTATCAACAAAGATGAGGATGCGCCGATTTTTCAGGTGGCGGATTACGGCCTGGTAGCAGATCTGTTTAACGCGGTTCCTGAGCTGGATGCAGCGCTCTGAGACCGCTGCTTAGAGTGATCTGCAAATATTGACGCGGAATTAAGGCGTCGAAATCGAAAAGCCGGCATCTGCCGGCTTTTTTGTGTTTGGCCTATTTGCGTCTGGCTCAGCCGTCGTAACACAAGCTGACCTTGTGGGTGATGTTTCCCTTTTAAGCAGGGAGTCGCATATCAGGCAGCTTCGGGAAAGTATGCAACGCCCGTGGCATTAAACAGGGGAGATCCCTGGATGCTCACGTCAAACTGGCCCTGCGTCGCGCGCGCACTGTAAACGATGTGGACTTCGCCACGAACCAGCGGTGCCATGGCGAGCGCCAACTCTCTCGCTTTGTTGCCATCAGATTCCCGACACTGGATCACGACACCGGCCTCTGCGCTATCCAGAGCGCTGGCGTCATAGCCGGCACTGGCAACCAACTTATTCTGCGTGAACCACTGCTGAAGCTGCTGCGCGAACTCTACCGCACTGGCGTCCTCAGCGGCTGCAGGGGTAGGGGCAACACTTACGCGAAACCCACTCTCCTCCCAATCACTCTGTAACCTGGAAAGCGACGCCAAAACACGGTTACGCAGTGCGTCAGAGGCGGGTACAAAGGCAACGTTTAGAGGCGCCACTTTGGCCTGAGTGTTATCGCGCAAGTTCAGGGTCATCCCACTACGCTTGCCGACTAGCGGTTCAAATTGGGGGGTCTCAGGCGCGTTAAAGCCAATAATCGCCGCAAATCCGACTGCGAACGCCCATACCGGCAGCATTACACGCCGTGTTTTAGGGGCGATTGCTGGGCCAACAACAGGCTTGAGGCTGGCATTACTCTGCGTATCAGTGCTCATGTCATCTCCAATATAGGTGGCCAATTGGCCAGAAAAGTGGACCTGTGAAAGCGAGTTGACTGGCTGGGATATCCCCTATGCATATCAACTTGATTAGTACGCAAGCTTGCTGGTTTTGGCCTATTACCGGACAGCAATAATCTGGATGCCGGGGGCTTAATCGCGCCGCAGTTCGTCTGAAAGAGCGATAGGCGTTGGGTAGTTCAGCACCACAATGTAGGAGGACACAAAGAAAGTAATAATCGTTGTCGCCTGAATCAGCAGCGACGCTTGACTGCTTACCAATGCACCGGCGCTCGCTACATAGGCGATAAGCAGGGAGAACTCACTAGCCTGACCCAGCCGAAAGCCCAGGTCCCAGGCCAGGCTACGCTTTTCACTTACGCCCTTGAGCAGAAATCGGTAGATAACGGGCTTCAGGCCGAGAATGAGAACCGCAAGAATTGCCGCCGGCAGCAAAACCTGACTTAGCAGCCCCAAATCAAACCGGGCGCCCACCGAAAAGAAAAACAGTACCAGAAAGAAGTCCCGTAGCGGTTTGAGATTTACGGCAATGTACTGGGATATCCGGCTGGTGGCGATGGTGATGCCTGCCACAAACGCGCCAATTTCAGCAGACAATCCCAGCGCGGCCGCCGCCTCTGAGAGGCCCAGGCACCAGCCCAGTGCCAGTAGAAAAATGTACTCGTGAAATCGGTCAAAGCGACTGATAAGCGGCAGCAGCACATAGCGTACAGTCAGGAGCGCGACGCCAAGCAGCAGAGGCAGTCCGAGCAGTGACAACGCCATACTCACCAGCGAGCCATCACTGTTAGCGGGATCAGAGGCGCCTATCAGAAGCATCAGCACGATTATGGCTAGCAAGTCTTGCAGCAGCAGCAGGCCGATCATGAGCTCGCCAGTATGCCGGTGATGCAGCACTGTCGTGGGCAACAGCTTGATGCCGATAATCGTGGAGGAAAACATCATCGCGGCGCCAATCACCAGGGAATCAAAGCGCGTAAAGCCAAACAGCATCGCCACGCCATAGCCGATGAAAAGGAACAGCGCTGAGGAGATAACCGCGACCACGGTTGACTTGCGTAGCGTCAGCAGCAGCGCCTGGGGCTGCATGTCCAGGCCCAGCAGAAAGAGCAAAAAGATAATGCCCACGTGGCTTATGTCAGCGAGTAGTTTGACATCCGTGACCATGCCCAGGCCAAAGGGTCCTAGCCCGGCGCCCAGCAGGATATAAGCGATGATTAGAGGCTGCCGGGTATACAGTGCCACCGTGGCGAGAACGGCCGCCCCGGTAAAAATCAGAAAAAATGAAAATGTAACGGAACTCGCATCCATGACGCGAGTATACCCGTTAAGCCCCTAGCGGCGACGGAAAAGGGGCTGTGGCTGAAGTATGTCGGCCTGATAGTTATCGCTAAATTCCCTGAGGCTGCTTAGCATCGGCTCGATATCCACTTCGTTAGGAAATTCAAACGCATTAACTCCGCAGCGGGACAGGTAGCCGAGCTGGTCGCGCATAAAGTCACCGACCGCTCGTATCTCCCCTTGGTAGCCGCGTTCGCGAAGCTCCCGAGCGTAGGAAAAGCCCCGGCCATCCATAAAGCTGGGAAAGTTAACGGCGACCACAGGTATTGCGTTGATATCTCCTGCTATTGATGCCGGCGAATCCCCTGGCTCCAGGCGTACGCCGAGGTTTTCCGCTGGCGCGTTACCCGAGGCAAGCGCAGCGTTGTAATCTTCAAGACTCAGCAGAGTGCCTTGCCAATCATCGCCAACGATGGCGCCGTCTTTAATGAGCTTTGTCATACACGCGCTCCTTAAACGGGTCTATCCCAACACGACGATAGGTGTCTAGAAACAGCTCCTCATCTGTCCGTAACTCTAAATAGGTGCTTAAAATCTTTTCGATCACGTCGGGCATGGCATCCTGCTCGAAGGAGGGCCCCAGAATTTTGCCAACGGCGGCGTCTTTACCCTGATGGCCGCCCAGACTGACCTGGTAAAACTCCTGACCTTTTTTGTCCACGCCCAGCACGCCGATATGCCCGATGTGGTGGTGTCCGCAGGCGTTCATGCAGCCTGAAATATTCAAATCAATCGGACCCAGATCGTACAAATAATCCAGGTCATTAAACCGATCCTGAATCGCCTCGGCGACCGGGATAGATTTTGCGTTAGCCAGAGAGCAATAGTCACCGCCGGGGCAGCAAATCAGGTCGGTGAGGTAGCCGATGTTGGGCGTAGCAAGTCCAAGTTGCGTCAGGACTTGCCACAGCTCATATAGATCCGCGCCCTCGACGTCTGCCAAGACCAGGTTTTGTTCGTGGGTCGTGCGCAACTCACCGAAGCAAAAACGATCGGCTAGATCGGCAACGGCCTCCATTTGGACATCACTGATGTCCCCCGGTGCGTAACCCGTTGCCTTGAGGGACAAAGTAACGATTCGGTAGCCGGCTACACGGTGGTCTAGCGTATTGCGCTGGTACCAACGCGCAAATGCGGCGTCCTTAGCAAGTTTTGCCTGTAGCTCGACGTTGTCTTCCAGCGGTGCAAGGGTTTTATACGCAGGCTCCGTAAAGAAGCTTTTCGCTCGCTCAATTTCGGTATCTGTAAGTGTAGAGGGGCCATCTTTGAGGGCTTGCCACTCCTGTTCGACGCGTTCTCTAAAGGCGTCTACACCCATGGCTTTGACCAGTATCTTGATTCTGGCTTTATATTTATTATCTCGGCGGCCAAGCTGGTTGTACACACGCAGAATGGCTTCCAGATAGGTCAGCAAGTGCTGCTTTTTCAGCCAGGGACAAATTTCCGACCCAATCACAGGAGTGCGGCCTAGACCGCCGCCGGCCAAAACGCGAAAGCCAAGCACGCCTTCCGCATTGGGCACTAGCTCTAATCCGATGTCGTGGGAATGGATTGCTGCGCGATCGGTTTCACTCGCGCAGACAGCGATCTTGAATTTGCGCGGCAGAAAGGCGAATTCTGGATGAAAGGTGCTCCACTGACGGATGATTTCGCACCATGGTCTGGGGTCTTCGCGCTCATCAACGGCAACACCGGCAAACTGGTCAGTGGTAGTGTTGCGAATACAGTTGCCGCTGGTTTGGATGGCGTGCATTTGCACGGTCGCCAGCTCCGCAAGAATGTCAGGGACATCTTCCAGAAGCGGCCAATTCAGCTGCATGTTCTGGCGAGTTGAAATGTGGCCATAGCCTTTGTCGTAGACACGCGATATTTCAGCGAGCTTGCGAAGTTGCGTACTCGACAGCATGCCGTAAGGAATAGCGATTCGTAACATTGGTGCGAGTCGCTGAACATACAGCCCATTTTGCAGACGTATTGGCAAAAACTGGGCGTCGGATAGCTCACCGGACAGATAGCGTCGCGTCTGATCCCGATACTGATCCACGCGCTCGTTGACAATACGCTGGTCTACTTCATCGTAAACGTACATGATTTCCCTCACCCTTAGAGGGCGTGAACTTTAGCAGAATTCTCAGTAGGTCTGAATGCTTGAATAGTTGAAATCAGTTAAGCGTATTACAGGTCTTGCTGCTATAATCTGCGCCCGTTACCCATACAGCGGATATCCCAATGAGCAACAGCGAACAAACCCCAGAACAGGCAGGCAACGGCCTTGCAGACGCACTCGCGACGACCACTGTTGTCGCGATCGTCATCGGTACAGTCGTGTTTTGGCTGTCAGGTATGCCGTCCTAAAATCTCGTCCCACACGTGATGCAACGCGGGGCTAGCAACACGCCTCGCGCTGCTTAGCGCGCGTTGTGAAGTACCAGAGTAACAATCAGGTACAGCGTCGCAATAAATAGCAGGCCAAACACAATACCAGCTGCGATGAACACGCCGATTTTGCCGTGTTTGAAGTCACGCTCGCGCATTTCTTGCGACTGCACACCAAACATCGCCGCGAGCACGCTACCGACAACCTGCAGGACACTTATGTTTACAGGTACATCATCCTCATGGTCGCCGTTATTTGAATTATCCATGCGCTAGGCCCATTCTCTGTATATACGTTTGATCATGTCTGAAGCAGTCGATGGCGGCTGCGTTTATAAGTAATCGAGATTTGGCCGCAACCAGCGCTCTACGTCCTCAAACTTCTCGCCTTTGCGCTCGGCAAGATCCTCCACCTGATCACGGCCTATTTTACCCACCGCAAAGTAGCGCGCATCCGGGTGCGAAAAGTAAAAACCGCTGACAGAGGCAGACGGCGTCATCGCGAACGACTCGGTAAGCTCTACGCCGGTATTATTCTCTGCATTAAGCAATCTGAATAAGGTCGCTTTTTCCGTATGGTCCGGACAGGCCGGATAGCCCGGTGCAGGTCGAATACCTTGATAACGCTCTCGAATTAGCTCTTCGTTGCTTAATGATTCTTCGCGGGCGTAACCCCAGAATTCCTTGCGTACGCGCAGATGCAAATGCTCCGCAAATGCTTCCGCCAAGCGGTCTGCCAGCGCCTTGAGCAAGATGCTGTTGTAATCGTCGTGATCCGCATCGAACTCTGCAATTTTCTCGTCCAGGCCGATTCCGGCAGTCACCACAAAGCCGCCGATATAGTCAGCAACCCCGCTTTCAGTTGGCGCGATATAGTCAGCCAGTGACAGATTTGGTCGGTCGTTGACCATGGCGGTTTGCTGACGCAGATGATGCAGCGTAGCCAGCGTTGTCTGACGGCTATCATCGGCATACACCACCACGTCATCGCTGCCTGATCGCGCTGCGGGCCAAAAACCGAAGGCCGCTCTGGCGGTAAGCCATTTTTCGTCGACAATACGCTTTAGCATAGCCTGCGCATCAGCAAACAACTGTGTGGCGGCGTCACCCACGACCTCATCTTGAAGAATGGCAGGGAACTTTCCCGCCAGCTCCCAGGTTATGAAAAAAGGCGTCCAGTCAATGGCTTCGATCAAGGTCTCAAGCGGGTAGTCGTCAAGAACCTCAACGCCGGTGAAGGTAGGGCTGGGGGGCTGATACTCACCCCAGTTCTGGGTGAAGGCCTGACGCACGGCTTGAGGATAGGGCAGGCGCTTGGATTTCGGCTTACGGTTTGCCATGCGCTCACGCACCTGAACGTATTCTTCCCGGCGTTCGTCTACATAGCCTGATTTAGTCTCGCTAACAAGCTGAGTCGCCACGGAGACGCTCCGCGAAGCATCGGGTACATAGACCGTCAAGTCGTTCTGGTAGCTCGGCTCGATTTTGACAGCGGTGTGCGCTTTCGAGGTTGTAGCGCCGCCGATCATCAAGGGTATCTGATAGTCCAGGCGTTGCATCTCGCTGGCGACGTGTACCATTTCATCAAGGGAGGGAGTGATAAGGCCACTCAAACCAATAATATCGACATTCTCTTCCCTGGCGACCCGCAGAATCTCCTCGCAGTGCACCATAACGCCCAGGTCGATGACCTCGAAATTGTTGCACTGCAGTACGACGCCAACAATGTTCTTGCCGATGTCGTGCACGTCACCCTTGACCGTAGCCATCAGGATTTTCCCGTTAGTTTGGCTGCCTTCGCTTTTTTCTTCTTCGATATAGGGCTGCAGATAGGCCACCGCCTGCTTCATTACCCGGGCACTTTTCACGACCTGCGGCAGAAACATCTTGCCTTCACCGAAGAGGTCGCCGACCACGTTCATGCCATCCATTAGCGGGCCTTCGATAACCTGGATTGGCCTATCAAAGGCCTGCCTCGCGGCTTCAGCATCCTCTTCGATCCAGTTATTGATGCCTTTAACCAGGGCGTGCTCAAGCCGTTTGGCTACGGGCTCTTCGCGCCAGCTCAAGTCTTCCTGCCGGGACTGCTGCGCGCCGCTACCCTGATACTGGCCGGCGATATCGAGCAAGCGCTCAGTGCCGTCGTCGCGCCGGTTCAGTACAACGTCTTCTACGGCCTCACGTAGCTCTGTTGGCAGATCGTCGTAAACGGCAAGCTGTCCAGCATTGACAATGCCCATATTCAAGCCGGATTTGATGGCGTGATACAGGAACACCGAGTGAATCGCCTCGCGCACGGGATTGTTTCCGCGGAATGAGAATGACACGTTACTTACGCCACCAGACACCATCGCATTCGGAAGTTCCTTGCGAATGTAGGCGGCGGCCTCGATAAAATCGACAGCGTAATTGTTGTGTTCTTCAATACCTGTTGCGATCGCAAAGATATTGGGATCGAAAATAATGTCTTCCGAGGGGAAGCCCACTGTGTCGACCAGTACATCGTAAGAGCGTTTACATATTTCGGCTTTGCGCTCGAATGAATCTGCTTGACCATCTTCATCGAACGCCATCACCACAACGGCGGCACCGTAATACATGCAGCGTCTGGCCTTGTCGATGAAGTCAGCTTCGCCTTCTTTGAGCGAAATCGAGTTCACCACAGGCTTGCCTTGGATGCAGCGCAGACCCGCTTCAATGACATCCCATTTGGAGCTGTCTACCATGATAGGTACACGGGAAATGTCAGGCTCTGACGCAACCAGATTGAGAAACGTTACCATGGCGTTCTCAGCGTCGAGCATGCCTTCATCCATATTGATATCGATGATCTGCGCGCCGTTTTCAACCTGGTCTCTGGCCACGTCCAGCGCGGTGTCGTAATCATCATCGAGGATGAGTTTTTTAAAGCGCGCTGAACCAGTGACGTTGCAGCGCTCGCCGACGTTCACGAACAGTGATTCAGCGTTGATTTCAAACGGCTCAAGTCCGCTCAGGCGACAGGCGGGCTTCAGTTCAGGAAGGGCGCGAGGGGCAATACCCTTCACTGCGTTGGCGATCGCGCGGATATGCTCCGGGCTGGTGCCGCAGCAGCCGCCCACCAGGTTGAGAAAGGCGCGCTGGGCAAACCCTTTCAGCTCTTCACCCATTTGCTCCGGGGTTTCGTCGTATTCGCCAAATGCGTTGGGCAAGCCTGCGTTGAAGTGGCCGCTGAAATAGCAATCTGCGCTGTTTGCGAGAGACTCCGCAAAAGGCCGAATTTCGCTGAAGCGCCGTCCACAGTTTGTGCCGACGATTAATGGCTTGGCGTGCGCTATCGCGTTCCAGAATGCCTCAGGGCTCTGGCCGGATAAGTTGCGGCCACTCATGTCCGGGAAGGTCACCGATATCATAATGGGCAGTTCTTTGCCGACTTCCAGAAACACTTGCTTTAAAGCGTAAATCGCCGCTTTGGCGTTGAGGGTGTCGAAGATCGTCTCGATCAGTAAAAGATCAACGCCACCCTTGATCAGTGCACGCGCCGCTGCAGAGTAATCTTCTGCGAGTTCGGCAAAATGAATGTTGCGAGCGCCTGGGTCATTCACGTCAGGGGAGATAGACGCCGTTCGCGGGGTGGGGCCCAGTACGCCCGCTACAAAGCGAGGCCGATCGGGAGTCTTGGCGGTCATGGCATCGGCAGCTTCTCGGGCGACGCCGGCGGCAGCCAGGTTTAGTTCCTCAACAATATCACTGAGGTTGTAGTCTCCCTGAGCAACCGCTGTCGCATTAAAACTATTTGTTTCAATGATGTCAGCGCCGGCTTCCATATAAGCCGTATGAATCTCGCCAATGATGTCCGGTCGCGTGATTGAGAGTAGGTCGTTGTTGCCTTTCAGGTCGCTGGGGTGATCGTGGAAGCGTTCGCCACGATAATCCTTCTCCTCTAACTCATATTCCTGAATCATGGTGCCCATGGCACCGTCGATAATAAGAATCCGTTGGGCGAGGGCGTTGTGGAGCGCGGTTTTCAAGACGGTTCTTCCCCAGATAAGAAAAGCGCGAATCCTAGCAGAGCAACAAAGCTATATCAAAAAACTTTGATATAGATATTAGGGGTTTTGGGTCGCCATGCCGGGCTCCATACCGTACAATACCCGAGTAATTTGCTAGGGTAAGCGTGTGGCGTTTGCGCCAGCGAGTAAACCGCGGGCAGGAAGAAGGAAAAGCAGGTAAATATGAGTAAAGAGAGCGGCGGCATGGTGACTATCACAGAATCTGCGCAAGAGTACCTAGCAGAACTGTTATCAAAGCAGGAAGACGCACTGGGCGTGCGCGTTTTCATCAACCAGCCGGGCACACCGCGCGCTGAAACCTGTATTGCTTACTGTCGCGAGGGCGATATCCAGCCAGAAGATGAAGCGAAGGAGTTTGCAAGCTTCACCGCATATTTCGAGGGCAGAAGCCTTCCCTATCTGGAAGACGCGCTGGTGGATTATTCCAAAGACCGGATGGGCGGTCAGCTTACGATCAAGGCTCCTAATTCCAAGATGCCGCGGGTGGGAGATGATAGTCCGATAGAAGACCGTATCAACTACCTGCTTTACAATGAAGTTAATCCCGCGCTGGCGGCTCACGGCGGCGAAGTCTCATTAGTCGAGGTCACAGACGACCAATTTGCCGTGCTGCAGTTTGGTGGCGGCTGCCAGGGATGCGGAATGGTCGATGCGACCTTGAAGGGCGGCGTGGAAAAAACGTTGCTTGAACAGCTGCCCCAATTGGCCGGCGTGCGTGATATCACCGATCACTCTGACACCTCAAACGCTTACTACACATAGCGCCTGGTACACATAGCGCCTGGTAGACATAGCGCCTGGTACACATAGCGCCTGCTAATAGCACCTATTAACTGCAGTTGTTGGTGTTAGCAGTCACCTATAGCTTCTTCGTAGCTTGCGCCAGAACGCTGCTCTGCATGCTGAATCACTATGCGGGTCTTCGTCTCCGTTCAGCTGCGGGAGGGCAATACCCCTTTTAGCTTGCTATGCATGCTGCGCACCGCTGCTGCGGTGGTATCCCAATCAATACAACCATCGGTGACCGAGACGCCGTACCGGAGTTGCGACAGATCCTCCGGTATGGGTTGGTTGCCGGCACCCAGATTGCTTTCAATCATTAAACCAACAATAGATTGATTGCCTTCCAGTATTTGATGGGCGACGTCTTCCATGACCAGCGGCTGCAGTTCAGGGTTTTTGTTTGAGTTGGCATGTGAGCAGTCGACCATAATATTGGCCGCGGCCCCGGCCTTCTTCAGTTCATCTTCACACAGCCTGACGTGCATCGAATCAAAATTAGGCCCACTGCTGCCGCCGCGAAGGACCACGTGCCCGTAAGCGTTTCCCGTGGTCTTGATGACCGACACCTCGCCCGCTGGATTGATGCCTAAGAAGCGGTGGGGGCTGGAAACGGATTTTAGTGCATTAATGGCGACCTGAAGATTACCGTCTGTGCCGTTCTTAAAGCCAACTGCCGTAGACAGGCCGCTGGCCATTTCGCGGTGGGTTTGTGACTCGGTGGTCCGCGCGCCAATTGCAGACCAGCTGATGCAGTCTGCGAGATACTGCGGCGAGATCGGGTCTAATGCTTCCGTCGAGGTCGGCAGGCCGATTTCAAGTATGTCCAGCATCAGTTTTCGCCCTATGCGCAACCCCGCCTCGATCTCAAAGGAGTCGTTCATATGGGGGTCGTTTATCAGGCCTTTCCAACCCACTGTTGTTCGCGGCTTTTCGAAGTAGACGCGCATTACCAGATAAAGCGTATCGGACACCTCATCTGCCAGTGATTTCAGGCGCTTCGCATAGTCGATTGCCGCCTCAACGTCATGGATTGAGCAGGGGCCCAGGACCAGAAACAGGCGTGGATCCTTGCGATCAAGAATATTACGCAGCGTCTGACGGCTTTCTGCTACCAAAGCGTTGGCTGCATCGCCTAGCGGCAGGTCCGCTTTGAGACGTGCTGGGGTTGTTAGGACTTCAAAGTCCTCTACATTGACGTTATCAACCTGAATCTGCGACATGGTGTCGAATACCTATTACACGCGAGGGGTGAAAAATGTGCTGTCCGCAGGCAGAGCATGCGGCGCGGCGCTATTCTATAGAAATGTGCCGCGTTAGAATACTTATCAGAAGCCTGGATGCCTGTGCCAACTAATCTCAATTTCTATGCAATCGACGACCTCTCTGCGGCCCTGGCGGAAGGTTCTCTCGTGCTCACGCCGAACCACCGTCTGGCGAGGCGAATCCGTCAATCCTGGGCGATGGCTCAAAAAAGCCTCGGCACCCTGGTTTGGGAAACCCCGCGGGTGATGTCGCTGGACCAGTGGTGGCGCGACTGCTATCGCCGCTGTCAGCTGGCTGGCCGGCACCTGCCGGCTATTGCCTCCGAAGGCCAACAGGCTGTCCTGTGGCGACAAACTCTGGAGCGTTTACCTGCTGCCGCTGCGCTACTGCGACCTCAGGCGGCGGCGGAGCTCGCGCAATCTGCCTACCAAACGCTGTTGCTCTGGAATATCGATTGGCGCGACCAGCACGTTCAACAGCAGTTCTCATTCAGTGAAGACAGCCAGTTATTTGTGACCTGGGCAGCGGCCTTCGAGGCCGCTCTCGAAGATGCCTCTATGGCTCTTCTGCCGCAGATATTGAGCAGCATTGCGGCGGACTTTACTGAACCCGAGATAGTACTCGCTGAGTTTGAGGAGGTTCCCCCGCTTTACGAGCAGCTACTACGCCAGCAAAGTGGCAAGCTCACGCGGCATATGGGCCGCTCACAGGCAGCGAAATGCCAGCTTCAGCCCTGCGACAGCCACCAGCATGAACTGGAGCAAGCGGCCGCCTGGGCGCTGAAACAACACAAAGCCAACCCAAACGCACGCCTTGGCCTGCTGTTACCATCGCTTCAGCAGGAGAGAGCTGAAATAGAACGCATCCTGCATCGAACGTTTGCTAGCGACTCCCGACGACCTGAGAGTCTGCCGGTGAACTTTTCAGCCGGTGTGCCTCTTTCTACTTGCCCCCCGGTTTCTGTACTGCTGACGCTCCTTCGCCTGACGCGGGGGGAGCTGTCGCTGGATGACATTCGCGATCTTGTTGAAACGCGCTACAGAGATGGCAGCTGCCAAAAAGAAGAACGCCTTGCACTCGAGTCCCTGTACCGCGCAGCACGAGCACCCGTCTCCACGGGTCGACTGCGCGCTGCCCTTCAAAAAGCGGCATCAGCTGATGGCGTGGCTCAAACTCCTGAGAACAATAAATCCATAGCCGGCCCTGATATAGCCACCCCTGATAGTGAGCAAGGTGAAGCGGCGAAATCACTGTCTACTGCCTGCGATCTATTTGCCGACTCTCGACGACATCGCGAACGAAAAGTACTGTCAGAGTGGCTGCCTGACATAGAGAAAGCTATGGATAGCATCGGCTGGCCGGGGGAGGGCCCACTAGACTCACTGGAGTATCAACAGGTCGCTGCGTTTTATAGCTTGCTGGACGACTTTACGGCTTTAGAAGCTGTCACCGGCCAGGTTAACCTGCAAGAGTCCATTTCCCACTTGGAGCAGCTTTGCGATAAAGCGGTGTTTCAGGCCGAGACCCCTGACGCCCCAATTCAGGTGCTGGGTCTGCTAGAGGGCGCAGGCCTGCAGTTTGATGCCGTTTGGATGTGCGGTATGGCCGCAGGAGACTTCCCCGCGGCATCTTCGCCCAGTCCATTTATCCCAACTGCGCTGCAGCGCGCCGAACGTATGCCTCACGCGGACGCCGCGCGCGAGCTTCGCTACGCACAAGGGCTACTCAAACAGCTCGAAAGCAACACCGGCATACTAATCGCAAGCTACGCTCGTTTAGAGCAAGACGTGATCACGCCGCCCAGCCCGCTAATACAACATTATCCGGAGCGGGGCGAGCACCCCAGGGAAGGCCTGCCAACTTACTGGTTCCAATATGCCACCGCTGACATCGAAGAAATACAGGATGCCAAAGCACCTGCGCTCATAGACACTGAAGCGGATGAAATCCGGGGAGGCAGCGCAATTGTAGGTGACCAGGCAAAGTGCCCGTTTCGAGCTTTTGCGCGACACCGGTTGAAAGTGCAGCCTATCCCCGAGCTGGAATCGGGGCTTACCGCGGCGGAACGCGGCATGCTGCTGCACGGCGCGCTCCACGCAATGTGGGGGGTTATAGGCGACAGCCAGACTCTGCAAGCGATGAGTGAGCAGCAACGAGCCGACGTGACGCTAAGCAGCGCCGCTTCGGCGATAACAGAATTTCGGCGTCGTCGCGACGCTGTGACGCTTGCCCTCCTGGATATTGAACAACAGCGCCTACAGTCTCTGCTACTGGCGTGGCTGGACATAGAAGCACAGCGACCACCTTTTGTAGTGGCAGCGAGGGAGCAGCGTTTTGAGCTGGAGCGGGAGGGGTTACGTTTGCGTCTGCAAATAGACCGCATCGACGAACTTCCCAGCGGGGGCAAATTACTTATTGATTATAAATCAGGCGATAGCCGGGTTGGGCTATGGTTAGGCCAGCGCCCGGAAGATCCGCAGCTTCCCCTCTATGCCATGACGCTTCCGCAAGATGAACTGGTTGGCTTGAGTTTTGCGGTACTGCGCTCCACCGATCCAGGTTATCGTGGCCTCGCGGCTGAAGAACTCGGCCCCGGAATCGGCATCGATATCGAAACGGCGACAGCGAAAACCGATCTGCCTGCACACGACTGGACAGCGTTGCAAAACAATTGGCAATCGCAGTTGGGCTCGCTATTGATGGATTTTGTCAGTGGCGAGGCATCGGTGGCGCCGATCAATCGGCGGCGCACCTGCCAGTACTGCGGTCTGGAGGCGTTATGCAGAGTGCAGTAGTCGACGCCGCGCAGCGCAGCGGGGGCCTGGATCCACAGCGGTCGTTTTGCGTAACGGCGCCAGCTGGCTCGGGCAAGACCGAGTTATTGATTCAGCGCTACCTGACCCTGCTGGCAAGGGTGGAGCAGCCGCAAAGCGTGCTCGCCATAACCTTCACGCGCAAAGCCGCCGCCGAAATGCGAAGCCGTATTGTGGCGGCTCTGGCAGAAGCCGCTGCCGGCGAGAGACCGGAAGGGGAGCACCACGCCACCACCTATGATCTTGCCAGTGCGGTGCTTGAGGCGAGCATGCGGTTAGGCTGGTCGATCGAGATCAATCCAGCCCAGCTCAACATTCGCACTATCGACGGCTTGTGCAACCAACTCACTCGACAACTTCCGGTGCTGTCCCGATTTGGTGGACCAATCGCTCCTGTGGACGATGCGAACGCCCTATATCAGGAGGCGACCGAACTACTGCTTTCACGTGCTGCTGAGTCATCACAAACCGCTGCGGACCTGAAAACGCTGCTATTGCTGTTCGACAATAATTGGCAGCGCCTCAGGGAGTTGCTGGAAGCAATGCTTGCCAGACGCGATCAATGGCTGGTCGCCCTGGGTATTGGTGCCGTGTCGGACACAGCACAGCAAGCGGTTGAAGAAGGCTTGCAGTCGCTGTGCGTTGATTATCTGGAGAGAGCCGACCTGGCGTTGGCACCCTGGAAGCAGCGACTCCTGCCCTTACTTCGCTATGCCGCAGACAATCTCGGCGCTGAGCCTTTGCAAGAATGGCCTGAGTGCTATCCGGAGGCGTTAGCAGAATGGCGCGCGCTGATTGGAAGTCTGCTCACGGGCACTGGTGATTGGCGCAAGAAAGTTGATAAGCGCAACGGATTCCCCGCGGGTAAAGGCGAAGCGGCAGAGCAGAAAGCAGACATGCATGACCTGCTGGCAACGCTCGCTGACAGTGAGAGCAGTGCCGCGTTGCTGGCGTCGCTCAATGATGTGCGGGCATTGCCAGTCGGAGAGGTCGATACGGAAGACTGGGAATCGGTGCTTGCCTGCGTTCGAATTCTGCCGGTGCTGGCGGCTCAACTCTCGGTGGTTTTCCAGCAGCGGGGCGCGGTCGATCACACTCAGGTAGCGCTTGCGGCGCTTGAAGCCCTGGGAGACGACGATGCCCCGACGGATCTCGCGTTAAAGCTGGATTACCAGCTTCAACATATACTGGTCGATGAGTTTCAGGATACTGCGGTTAATCAGTTTGAGCTGGTGCGTCGACTGACCCGTGGCTGGAAAGAGCACAATGCTGTCGATTCCGCCAATCCCAAGACGCTGTTTATCGTTGGCGACGGCATGCAAAGTATCTACGGGTTTCGTGATGCGGACGTCAGTCTGTTTATTAAAGCGAAGCAGCAGGGCATTGGTGATGTCGGGCTGGACCCACTGGTACTGCAAACTAATTTTCGTAGTGAACAGGCGGTAGTCGACTGGAATAACCGCCTGTTTGCCTCAGCGTTTCCGCCCAGGGACGATGTGCAACGTGGGGAAATAGCCTTCAGTCCGGCAAGCGCTTTTAACCGTGGCGGTGCCGACGATGCGGTAGAGATAATCGCCTTTGAACATGCTGTCGAGGAGGCGGCATGGATAGCCGATGATATCGCTGCTCAGCGGGCTAGATCCGATACATCGTCGATAGCGGTTTTGGTGCGGCGGCGAGCTGATCTACGACACCTGTTGCCGGCACTTCGGGAGCGGGGGCTTAGCTGGCAGGCGCCGGATATTGACCGCCTTGCCGGGTCCGAAGTGGTCCGCGATCTGGAAACATTGTGCCGTGCGCTCTACAACCCGCTAGACAGATTGTCATGGCTAGCCCTGCTGCGAGCCCCGTGGTGCGGCCTGGCGCTTGCCGATCTGCTGGCAGTTGCGCAGGCGAGCGAGGGCACAGCGGTCTGGAGCGCGCTCCATGATGGCGACCTGTCCAGCCTGAGTGATGATGGCCGTATACGACTGGAGCGGTTTGTCGCAGCGTTGGATCCGATTATTCAATATCGTGAACGGCTCTCTCCACGAGACTGCGTAGAGGAAAGCTGGCTGAGGCTGGAAGGCAATCGATGCGTCGCTGAGCCCGACGATTTGCAGGCAGCTGCGGCGTTTTTCTCCATGCTGACGCAGCTGTCCTCTTCCAGCCTGGGCTTTCGATTGGAAGAGCTGGGGCACGCTATAGATTCGCTGTTCGCCACTCCGGCGCCGGATGGTCAGAGCGTTGCACTCATGACCCTGCACAAGGCTAAAGGCCTGGAATTCGATCATGTCTACATACCCAATTTAGCGCATGCGACACGCGCCGATGCGCGACCATTGTTGCTTTGGGATGACGTGTATTTAGGCAACGGCGACAGCAGCTTTCTGTTGGCGCTAAGCGCAGGCAGCAACAAGGCGGAACCCAGTCTCTATGATTTCCTGTTTCGCCATCGCAAAGCCCGTCGCGACAACGAGGCCACCCGATTACTTTACGTAGGGGCTACCCGAGCTGTACAGCGCCTGCGGCTGACTGCCACATTGGCCAAGGAAGAAAGCGGGGAGTGGAAGCGTCCGCCGGCTGCCTCACTGTTATCCTGCATTTGGGAACAGGCCGAAGCCTTATTAAATGATGCTGGCATGGCGTCACCGGAACAGCCAGCTGAGGAAGATCCGGCACTCGCTATGCCGCTGCGCAGGCTCAAAATCAACGCGCCTTTAGCTGCGCGAGCCTTGGCTCCGACTCAACCTCAGTCAAGCGCGGGCCTTTCTGTAATTGCCCCGGCAAATATACCGCAGCGCCCGCCTACCCTCGCCAGTGCCGTCGGCAACGTGGTGCACCGATCTCTTGAGCGACTCGCACTGACCGCTGACAGCGACATAGAAGGTGTTTGCGCAGACAGCGACTGGCAGGGGTGGTGGCGGCAGCAACTGACGGGCGAGGGCGTCACCGGCGAGATGCAGACAGCCGCGATCATGCAAGTGCAGACTAACGTCAATAACGCTTTGCAGGATGAACGCGGTCAATGGATTCTGAAACAGGCGCATGCTGATGCGAAATGTGAATGGACCCTGACGATGGCATCCCCTGACGGCGCTTTTAAAGACTATGTTATCGATCGCAGCTTCGTCGAAAATGGTACCCGCTGGATTATTGACTACAAGACCGCAGTACCAGACCATGGCGAGCCGACAACAGCTTTTATAAATAGAATGACAGAGCAATATCGGGGGCAGCTGACGCAGTATCGCGAGTTGCTGGAAAACTTTGGAAAGGAGCCGGTCCGGTGTGCGCTATATTTTACGGCGCTACCTGCCTGGCGGGAACTTGACTGATGCGGCCTGTCCGGCCGACGAGAAATTACTATGCATAGCACACTGACCGAGTACCTGGACCATTGGGCCGACACCGCAGGCGATGATATCTGGCTAATAGACCGCCACGGTGATGAATTTACAAACTGGACCTGGGCACAGGCCAGAGAGCAGGCGTATGCGCTTGCTGCTTGGCAGGAAGAAAACCTCCCCGGTCCCGGCGTCATGGCTGGCATCTTATCGCGCAACTGTGCCCACTGGTTTATGACCGATTTAGGGGTGATCGCCGCGGGTAATGTCTCGGTTCCGATGTTTACCACACTGCCCGGCGAAACCGCTGAATACGTCATGGACTTTACCGACATGAAGATTCTCTTCGTGGGGCAAACTGAAAACTGGGATCAGGTTTCAGCGGTCCTCCCAGAGGGTATACAGCTCATCACGTTGCCCGGTGCCAGCATTGAGCAGGATCATCAAAAGTGGGAGGACGTCGTAGCACCTTATCTGGGTCGCAAACCTGCCCACCAAGCCAAGGCGGATGACCTGGTATCGATCGTATTCACATCTGGCACCACGGGCGTTCCCAAAGGCGTTATGCAGACTCACGAGTCGAATATTCTACCTATTTGCCGGTTTCTGGATGTCTTTGAGCTACCGGAAAGGGCTCGTAAGTTTTCCTATCTTCCGTTGTCGCACATCGCTGAGCGACAGATCGTTGAATTTAGCTCCTTGATCGACGGCGGTACGGTTTATTTCAACGAAAACCTGTTGACCATACTCCGTGATTTGCCAGATTGCCGACCTCATCTGATGTTCGGTGCACCACGCGTCTGGGAGCAGCTGCAACAAGTCATCGTCGGTCATTTTGGAGGCCAGGAAGCGATCGATACGCAGCTGGAGCAAGACGCGGAAGGAACCGCAAGGCAGGTTCAGGGCATGTTAGGTCTGAGCGAAGCGGTGTACCTGCTCACTGCAGCTGCACCCACGCCGCCTTCATTGATCAATTGGTATGAAAATTTTGGCCTGACGCTTATGGAGGGTTTCGGACAGACCGAGGCCATGGGGCTTATTGCCAATAACCACGGCGACAGACGCATTGGCTCGATCGGCAAGCCGCGGGGAGAAGTCGAAGTTGCTTTAACCGAAGAAGATGAGCTGATTTGTAAGGCAGAAGGTTTGTCTCCGGGGTATTACAAGATGCCGGACAAAACCGCTGAGACCTTCAAGGATGGCTGGGTATACACCGGGGATAAGGCCCGCATCGACGAGGATGGCTTCATATTCCTCACAGGACGGGTTAAGGATTACTTCAAGACGATACAGGGCAAGTTCGTCGCTCCCACGCCGATCGAGAATGAGTTCTCACAAAACCCCCATACTGATCAAATTTGCCTGCTAGGCCGCGGATACTCTAAAACCGTTATGGTCTGTGTACTCAATGGATTTGCGCAAAAAGCCGAGCGTGAGGCCATTGAGAAGGACCTGAAGGCCCTGGCGCACACCGTTAATGAGGTGGTCGATAAACATGCTCGTCTCGGTGCGGTGATTATCAGCACGGAGCCGTGGAGTATTGAAAACGCCATGCTGACGCCAACGATGAAAATTCGTCGCGAACGTGTTGAGACAAAGTTTGGCGAACTGGCGGAGTCTCTGGCGCGCCAGGCGGCGGAGCAGGGCGACCTGCTATTGGATTGGATGTAGCTATTGACCACGCTGAGCGCCACAACAGCGCTCAGCGTCATGTACCTAAGATCACGCGGGCTTACATTTTAGCTATCACGTCGTCTGCAAACTTGCGGATGCCATCCAGCTTTTCATCCAACACCTCGGTCTCGCCGTGGTAAAACGCCCAGGGCATGGTGAGGATGTGCGTCACGCCAGCGTCTTCCAGGCGGCGATAGCCGTCAATATCCCAGGCGTCTGACGGTGTTGCCATAACGGAAAAGTCACCGCTGCGGCCATACTCCTCACGCCATAGCGTTATCCGATCAATAGACGCGGTGATATCCTCACTGGTTTGCAGGTCTGTGACCCAGCCATCCGCCAATCGCGCCGCGCGGCGCATTGCCGGGTCGGATATCCCGCCGATCCAAAACGGCACGTAGCCCGGCGGGGCTGGATTCATTTCAAGACGCGGGAAGTCGTAGAACTCGCCGTGATACTCCACCCATTCGCCGCTCCACAGCAGCCGCAGAATCTCCAGCATCTCATTGGTGCGCTTGCCTCGCGTTTTAAAGTCCTCTCCCAACAAGCCAAATTCGTCCGCTGACCAACCCACGCCAAATGCAGGGATGACTCGATTGTCTGAGATGACTGCCGCAGTGCTGATTGCTTTCGCTACATGCAGCGGGTGCCGCATGGGAAGCACGTAGATGTTATTGGTGAACTTGAGCCGGGTTGTTATCGCAGCGAGAGCACCTATGGTTACCCATGGGTCTGGCCAATCCGTGAATGCCGGCCAGCGCCGGCTGCCGTCATCCGTGTAAGGGTAGGGCGTTGATATGGCCTCGGGGTGCACCAAATGGTCCGAGAAAGACATCGCCTCCCAGCCAGTTTCGTCCGCTACCGGCGCAATGGAGGTTAAATGGGCAACACTGGAGAACGACGTGGACAACACAAACTTCATATCAGGACCCTGCTTAGGCAAACTTTTTATTGGGGTACCATAACCAGCTCAACGCACTGTCTCAACGACCCTGAGGAACAATGCCCTGATACCCATTCTGGAAATTCGTCCGTGGCACAACATAGTGGTCCTTACCGGGGCGGGTTTCTCTGCCGAATCGGGTTTAGACACTTTCAGGGGTTCTGGTGGGCTTTGGGAGAATCAGCCTGTCCAGCAGCTGGCAACACCAGAAGCCTTTGCGGATGACCCGGACAAGGTTTACCGATTCTATAACGCCCGCAGGGCCCAGCTGAACGCAGTAGCACCCAACCCTGCCCATTGGGCGCTCGCGGAACTGGAACAAAATTGGCTGGGCGAGTTTATGCTGGTCTCGCAAAACGTCGATGATTTACACCAGCGTGCCGGCTCAGTGCGCCTGCGCAGCATGCACGGAGAACTACGTCGCGTGCGATATACCGCCAGCGCTGAGATTTTCACAGCTCCAGACACCTTCGACGCACAGCAGCGCTGCCCATGCTGCGACGCGCCGGGTCGTCTGCGCCCGCATATCGTTTGGTTCGGCGAGGTCCCGTTTTTCATGGAAGAGATTAGCGCGGCGCTGTCTGCCTGTGACATTTTCGTCGCCATAGGAACATCAGGAAACGTTTACCCCGCCGCGGGGTTTGTCGCGTCAGCCAGTCAGAGCGGCGCGCAAACACTGGAAATTAACGCCGAGCAGACCGATACCAGCTCGGTTTTTGACCTGCACTGGCAAGGCCTGGCCTCAGAGCGAGTGCCTGAACTTACGCGAATGCTGCTCAAGTCTCCCTGACGTCGACAAAAAGGGTAATGCGGTCACCGGGGTGGATGTATTTCTTACCCTTCAGCGGCTTATTCCAGTTCAGGATATCGGTGGTGCGCACATTGAAGCGCGCCGCGATACTTGCGAGAGAATCACCGCTGCGTACGCGATAGGACAGTTTACGCGTCATCGGACCGCGTTCGGGTAGCTGCAAGTCAACGGCGGAAATTGTCGCCGACGAAACAGGCTCGGACGTCCAGATAACCAACTTTTGACCCGGGCGTATCGGGTCACGGACAGCCATATTGTTCCACTCGGCAAGCTTTCGTGTGCTAACGCCGTACAGATTGGCGATGCGCCAAAAGCTGTCGCCGGACTTGACCGTATAGTCTCGCCGATAACCTTTGCCGCGTTCTTGCCGCGAGGCCAGCCGTTGATCTTCACTCAGCGCATACCGCTCTAGTGGTGCCCTGGCAATCGGGATCATCAGGCTATCTCCAGCGGTGATACGACTACTTGTGAGCTTATTGACTGACCGGATAACGCCTGCCTCTGTGTTGTAACGCGACGATATGCCACTGAGCGTGTCACCCCGCCGAACCGTATAGCGCACCCACTGTAATCTCTCCGCTTTGGAGAGTTGACGCATACCTTGCTCGAAGCGGGCTCCAGACTCCAGCGGCAACAGCAGTTCGTGTGGCCCTTCTGGGGGAGTTGCCCAGCGGTTCAGGCCGGGGTTAAGGCGACACAAAGTGTTGATATCGACTTCTGCCAAACTCGCCGCCTGGGTCAGATCGATCTGGCCTTGTGTCGCCACTACTGCTAGAGCGGGGCGGTCGGGAATAGGGCTGAGGGCGATACCGTGTTTACCGGGGTTTTTGACGATGTCCGCCAGCGCGAGCAATCGCGGTACATAATTTTCTGTTTCCTCTGGCAGATCCAGAGCCCAGAAGTCAGTAGAGCGACCCAACTGTCGGTTACGGCGTTCAGCACGCGTGACCCGCGCGGGGCCGCCATTATAGGCCGCCAGCGCCCTGAGCCAGTCTCCGTCAAAGCGCTTCGCCAAACGGCTGAGGTACGTCAGAGCGGCGTCTGTTGACGCGCGAACATCACGCCGGCCGTCATACCACCAGTTCTGCTTGAGCCCCAGTTCTCTGCCAGTACCGGGAATGATCTGCCACATCCCGGCGGCTCTACCATGAGAGTACGCAAAGGGGTCGTAGGCGCTCTCCAGCACAGGGAGCAAAGCGAACTCCATGGGCATGTTGCGGGATTCGATGGCATCCGCAACGAGGTAGAGATAGGGAGCAGAGCGTTGACTCACTCGCTTCAAATACTCCGGATGGTCGATATACCAGCGCTGTTGTGCGGCAATACGCGGATGCGTCGCCTCTGGCAGCGCCATACCGCTGCGGAGTCTGCGCCAAATATCCTCAGTCGCAACGAATTCGCTCCAATCCGCGTGCCAGCTATCGTACCCGGGCTGAGTGCTCGTATTGGCTACTGCTTGTGCCTGCGAACCGGCCAGAATGAGCGCCGCAGCCAAGCTAAATATTCTATTAATATGTTTTTTTCAAGATATTGATATTATTAGAAATTATCTTTCCAGCCTCTAACCGCCGCAAAGACGGCGACAGGGTCGCTGGCATTCAACGATTCACGTTGGGCCATGCGGGCTGCGAGACCTGTATCGCGGCAACGCAGAAAGGGGTTGGTGTCTAACTCCACTCGCAGCGTGGACGGCACGGTGGGTTGATCTCGATCCCGTTTTGCCTGGTCGTCTAACACCCGCTGCTTTAGGGCCTCATTATCTGGCTCGACAGCAGATGCAAAATGCAGGTTCGCCATGGTGTATTCGTGCGCACAATAGACGCGCGTATCGGCAGGCAGCCCTGACAGCTTTTCCAGTGACGCCAGCATCATCCCCGCTGTGCCTTCAAACACACGACCACAGCCGCCTGCAAACAAGGTGTCGCCGCAGAACAGGATGGGCGACTGCCTGGCTGTAGAAGTCTCAGTTGAATTCCGGTCTTTACCGTCGTGATAAAACGCGATGTGGTCCAGCGTGTGCCCAGGGACCTCAAGCACGTGCCATTCTCCGCCCAGCACAGATAGGGTGTCACCTTCACCCAGGCGCTGGCTGATTCGGGGGATATCCAGGTTGTGCGGCCCCCAAACGTTGACGCTGTGCGCTGCTAGCAGGGTATCCAGTCCACCGGTGTGATCAAAATGATGGTGCGTAATTAAAATACCCGCCAACTCGAGACCA
This sequence comes from Cellvibrionales bacterium, assembly GCA_043585095.1. Taxonomy (GTDB): domain Bacteria; phylum Pseudomonadota; class Gammaproteobacteria; order Pseudomonadales; family Halieaceae; genus JANQIO01. The sequence goes on along the minus strand of CP121321.1, from coordinate 1,644,770 downwards.
CGTGATGCAAGTGCCTCCAATACAGCGTTGCCATCGCCAGGGTCAACCACAACAGCTTGCTCGTCTCCCTCTCTTTGCAGACACCAAATGTAGTTGTCCGAGAAAGCGGGGATCGGTGTGACCTTGTACATTATTGCGCTACCATAAGCATATGAGCACAGAGTTTAGCGAGATTTGTACCCGACTGGAAAGCTGGTATGACAGCCCCAGGGGACGCTACTCGTTGCAACTAGAGAAACGCCTTGTTGACAGGCTGCTAGATACCGTTTTTGGTTACCACCAGCTAGAGATATCGGTCGCTCGCAACCTGCCTCTGTCGTCAAGCAATCAGCTCAGCCATAAGATCTACGCGAATCAAGCGTCAGGGAAAGGTGTGGGTCTGGTATCTGAAATGGCCTATCTACCGTTCGCCAACGACAGCATTGACGTGGTGGTTATTCACCACGCACTAGAGTTCAGCCCGCATCCCCACGCGTTGCTCAGGGAGGTTCATCGCGTGGTTGCGCCACAGGGGCGAATCGTAATTCTGGGCTTTAATCCGCTTTCGCTGTTTGGCGCCGGGCAGCGTGCAATGGGGATGTTATCCAAGCGTCCCTGGTCATCATTAAAACAGTTGAGCGCACACCGTTTGAAAGACTGGCTCCACCTGCTGGGTGCGGAGGTCGAACCCGTTCAGCATGCGCTGGTGACACCGCCGGCTGGGAAAGGCCGCATGTTTGATTGGTTACAGCGCGTCGACTCGATCGCCATGCGATACCACCTGCCTGCCGGTGGAATTTACGCTATCAGTGCACAGAAAAAAGTATCCAGCCTGACGCCGACCCGTTTGCGCTGGCGCAGGCCGGTACGGGGTCGACTAATCGGGCTCGCGGTACCGCAATCCGTCTCTAATCCTAACTCCAACACCCGCTCGGGACGCACAGCTCGTACCGGCTGGGTTCGCCCCGTTGGACCAAACAGCCGATCCTCATGAAGCAGGTTGAAGCGTTTACAGATGGTGCATGCCGGGGCAATCCCGGGCCTGGCGGCTGGGGTGTCTTGTTGCGCCACCGCGAACAGGAGCGCGAGCTGTGGGGCGGTGAAGCCCAGACAACTAATAACCGCATGGAGCTGACCGCGGCTATTGAAGCGTTAAAGGCTCTTAAAGAGCCCTGTCGCGTCATTGTAACTACCGACTCCCAGTACGTGCGCAAAGGGATCACAGAATGGCTCGACAGCTGGAAGGCCAGAGGCTGGCGAACCGCGTCGAAAAAGCCCGTTAAAAATGTCGATTTGTGGCAGCTGCTGGACGCCGAGAACTCACGTCACGATGTGACCTGGCACTGGGTCAAAGGGCACAGCGGTCATCGGGAAAATGAAGTAGCCGATGCGCTTGCCAACAAAGGCATCGACGAACAGGGATAGCTTGAAAGGCCTGTCGCAGTAGGCGACTGCCCGCCCGCTGTCATATGCAATCGCTTGGGGGAAACAAACGTAGATGAGACAGATCGTTCTGGATACCGAAACGACGGGGCTGGAGACCAGCCAGGGCCATCGCATCATCGAAATCGGTTGCGTTGAATTGCTCAACCGCAAGCTAACTGGCCAACACTACCATCAGTATATAAACCCGCAGCGAGAAATCGATCAGGGCGCCATCGAAGTACACGGCATCACCAACGAGTTTTTGGCCGACAAGCCCCTCTTTGAACAGATATCAGATGAGTTCATGCGCTTTATTGAAGGTGCGGAACTTATTATTCATAACGCCCCTTTCGACGTGGGCTTCCTGAACGCTGAACTCGACCGATTGGCTGGAAGGTCCGTCAAGGTCGATTCCGTTTGCCAGATCATCGACACGCTACTGCTGGCACGAAAGAAGCACCCAGGGCAGCGCAACAACCTTGACGCGCTGTGCTCCCGGTACATGGTGGATAACTCACAGCGTGATCTGCACGGCGCGCTGCTGGATGCAGAAATACTGGCCGATGTCTATCTTGCTATGACCGGTGGCCAGACCATGCTGCATCTCGGCAGCAGCGGCTCAAGCGATGAGGGCTCACAAACCTCCAGTACAGGGCCATTTAGACTACCTGCGGGCCGTGCACCGCTGCGGGTTATTCGCGCTTCGGAGTCAGAACGGGCAGCGCACGACAGTACGCTCGATCAAATTGCGGATATGGCAGGTGGCGAAGCCGCGTGGAAAAAGCTTGGCTTGGACTAGCGGCTGATCGGCTGAGTAAGGCCTGCTGCTGTGCATCAGAAATCAGAAAAGGGCGCAGGGCTTCTACCCAGCGCCCCTCCTGGCCCAAGTACTTCCAGTCTTGATTACAGGTTGTATATCACCATGCTCAAACCCACCGTGGTCAATACGATGGTGTAGGGCAGCGCCATGATAACCATGCGTCCATAGGACAAGCGGATAAGCGGCGCGATTGCCGACGTCAGCAGGAATAAGAAGGCTGCCTGCCCGTTTGGCGTAGCGACACTGGGCAGGTTAGTGCCCGTGTTAATGGCAATGGCCAGCTTGTCGAACTCATCGCGGGTAATCGAACCAGCATCCAAAGCCGCTTTGACATCGGTGATATAGACCGTCGCCACAAACACGTTGTCGCTGATCATGGACAGTGCGCCATTGGCGAGGAAAAACGCGGATGTGCGCTTGCTGCCATCCAGCGACAAAACATAGTCGATGACGGGTGTGAACAGGTGCTGTTCGTGAATAACGCCAACGATGGCAAAAAACACGACGAGTAGAGCGGTAAAAGGCAGAGCTTCTTCGAATGCGTGGCCTAGTTGGTGCTCTTCGATGATGCCATTAAATGCGGTAAGCAGCACAATCACCATCAAACCGATCAGGCCGACGGCGGCCCAGTGCATAGCCAAACCCAGCACCAGTATCACTGCAACGACGGCCTGCACCACCAGTCTAGCTGTATCGCGCTTGGTGCGATCCTTTTCAAGATGGGACTGGTACTCCTCCAAAACTTCGCGCACAGGGTCTGGCAGCTCGGCACCGTAGCCAAACTTTCCAAATACCTCTAGCAAGTAACAGGTGAGCAGACCCGCCGCGAGCGTTGGCATCGTGATTGGAGCCATCAGCTTTACGAAGGTTACGAAGTCCCAGCCGGCGATAGTCGCGATAAGCAGGTTCTGCGGTTCGCCCACCAAGGTGCAGACGCCACCCAGTGCAGTGCCGACCGCGCCGTGCATAATCAGGCTGCGTAGGAACGCTCGGAACGTGTCCAGATCTTCCCTGTGCAGGTCAACCACCATACTGTCTTCAGAATGGTCGTGGGAATCGTCATGGATGAACTGCTTGCCCGACGCGACTTTGTGATACACGGAATAGAAGCCAACGCTGACGGTAATGAGCACAGCGGTGACGGTGAGCGCATCCAGAAACGCTGACAAGAGGGCGGCTACGCCGCAAAACAAAACAGACAGTACTTTCTTAGAGCGCACTCGCAACAGAATTTTCGTGAACACGAAAAGCAGCAGCTCTTTCATGAAGTAAATACCCGCCACCATGAACATCAGCAGCAGGATGACCTCAAAATTCGCCTCAGTCTCATGAAAGACCGTATGAGGTGAGGCCATGCCGATAATCACCGCTTCGATGGCCAACAGCCCCCCGGGTTGAAGTGGATAGCACTTCAAAGCCAACGCCAGAGTAAAAATAAATTCTGCGATCAGAATCCACCCGGTCACAAAGGGACCTACTGTGTAGAAGAGAATGGGGTTGATCACAAGAAAGCCGATGATCGTGCTCTTGTACCACTCGGGTGCTGAGCCGAGAAAATTCCGCGTCAATGCGGCGAACAGAGAGTTTTCCATGACACTTCTTCTTTTTGTTAAAGGCGCAGATTTTACGCTGAATTCCAGGTCGAATCCCAGATCAATGTTGAATGTGAGCGACATCCGGGCCGCCATCGCGACCCCAGAGCGCCGCTGAGCCAGTCTCGACGCATCGTCAAGAATCGATCACGAAGGGCAGCAGGACAGCGCCTGACGTCACTCCTCGCATGCAGTACCATACGCGCTTTCCGACGTAAGAGGCCATTATGTTCCAGCCCGCCGTAACTCAATCAGGGCAGTCTGACTCGCACATCACATGTGTGTTCTACGGTACTGAGCTGCTGCTGGACTTCCAGTCGGCAGAGCCCTGCCTGTTCGATAATGGCGCGGTTCGCTTTATGGGACCACCGATTTTGCAAAAGGTGTTTCTGGGGTATTGGCATGAGCAGTCTGTCTACGCGGTGGAGTTGGATAAGACTGAGCCGTTACTCGATAGCAATCTGCAACGAGGCAGCCTGTACCAGCTGATGGGCCGTGTTCCGGACGGCCTATTTGCGCTTGCTGGACAGGCACAGCAGTTATTGCACTGGGCGAGAAGCAATCAGTTCTGCGGCCAGTGCGGCGCGCCCAGCACAACCCATGCCGTGGACCGTGCCAGGGTCTGCGAGCCGTGTTCACACTCTGTCTACCCGCGCATTTCGCCTTGCGTGATTGTACTCGTGCGTCGCGGTGATGATTTACTGCTGGCACGCAATGCCAACTTCCCCGGCAAATTGTTCAGCACTCTGGCAGGGTTTATCGAGGTAGGAGAAAGCGTTGAAGATTGCCTGAGGCGAGAGATCAAGGAGGAGGTCGGCGTTGATGTGGGTGAGATCAGTTACTACAGCTCTCAGCCCTGGCCCTTTCCAGACCAGTTAATGCTCGGGTTCTTCGCCGAGTACAGCGACGGCGAGATCGTCTGCGATGACGAGGAAATAGCAGAAGCACACTGGTTCAAACCTGACGCATTGCCCGAGATTCCGCCGATTCATTCAATCGCCGGCCAACTGATACGGCATCACGTTGATACCGTGACCAAGCAACGTTAAGAGGATTTATTTTGGAGTTTTTAGCAGAATACGGTTTGTTCCTGGCGAAAGCGCTGACCGTTGTTATAGCAATAGGCATGATTGCAGTCATGATAGTCGCTGCGGGCAGTCGAGGCCGTGGTGGCCAGCACCCTGGCTGCATCGAGATTCAGAAGCTCAACGACAGGTATCAAGATTTTCGCGAGGTGATGCAGCACAGCCTGATGTCACCCAAGGAACGAAAAAAAGCAGAGAAGGCGGAGAAAAAGGCCAAAAAGCTGGAAGCCGCTGCCGACAAGGGCGAAGAGGGCGGTAGACTGCGCTTATACGTGCTCAATTTCGATGGTGATATTAAAGCCAGCGACACCAATAACCTGCGCGAAGAGATCAGCGCGATTCTGGGCGTAGCGCGTTCTGGCGACGAAGTACTGATGAAGCTTGAGAGCCCAGGCGGCCTGGTGCACAGCTACGGCCTGGCGTCGAGTCAACTACAGCGCATCCGCGACGCGGGCATTCAGCTCACCGTGTCCGTGGACAAAGTCGCTGCGAGTGGAGGTTATATGATGGCCTGTGTAGCCAACCGGATTCTGGCGGCTCCATTTGCAGTTATTGGCTCTATCGGCGTTTTGGCCCAGCTACCCAACTTCCATCGACTGCTGCAAAAGGCCAACATCGATTTTGAGCAGCTAACCGCCGGCGACTATAAGCGCACGCTGACCATGTTCGGCGAAAACACCGACGAGGATCGTGCAAAGATGCAAGAGGACCTCGAAGATACGCATGTCCTGTTCAAGGATTTTATCGCCGAGCACCGGGAGCAGGTTGACATCGAGTCCGTCGCCACCGGCGAAGTGTGGTATGGCAGGCGAGCCATACAACAGGGGTTGATTGATGAAATCCAGACCAGCGATAGCTACATTCAAAAGTGCCTGGTAGAGCGAGACGTATTTGAGGTTAGCTTTGTAGAGCGCAAGAACTGGCAATACAAGCTCGGGGTTGCAGTGTCTGCAGCCGTAGAGAAGAGTCTTTTAAAAATCTGGCAGGCCAGCATCTCTCGCAACGAAACCTGAGACAGGTGCCGGCAACAAAACATTCGGAGAGACTATGACAAGCTTTAAAGCGCTACGTGTCAGCAAGCAGAACGATAGCTTCAGTATGGCTGTGGAGGATCAGGCCACCGATATGCTGCCGTCCGGTGACTTGTTAATTGCGGTGCATTACTCATCCTTGAACTATAAGGATGCCTTATCTGCCAGCGGCAACCCGGGCGTGACGCGCTCATTCCCCCATACCCCGGGCATTGACGCCGCGGGTGTCGTAGAGCATAGCGACGATCCACGATTTGCAGTCGGCGATGAGGTCATAGTCACCGGTTACGATCTGGGCATGAACACACCGGGCGGCCTGGGTCAGAAAATTCGCGTACCCGCTGACTGGGCGGTCCCGCTGCCCGATGGCCTATCTCTGCGGGAAAGTATGATCATAGGCACCGCCGGCTTGACGGCGGCGCTGTGCCTTTTAAAGCTCGAGATGATGGGTGTCAAAGAGGGCGGCAGCGTGGTGGTCAGCGGTGCCAGCGGCGGGGTGGGCAGTTTCGCCATAACGTTGCTATCTAAACTTGGTTACCACGCGGTAGCCAGCACCGGCTCGCCGTATGCTGCGAAGTGGCTGACCGACCTGGGGGCTGCCGAAATTCTCGACAGGGCGACTTTATCAAAGCCAGACCCGAGGCCGATGACAGCAGGTCGCTGGGATGGCGCTATCGACACGGTGGCTGGCGAGACTTTGGGGAATATTGTTAAGGAGCTTAACTACGGCGCCAGCGTGGCTGTGGTTGGCCTGGTAGGGGGCACCAGCATCCCTGTCACTATCTTCCCGTTTATCTTGCGTGACATTAACCTGCTCGGCGTGGACTCAGTGGAAATCAGCCATCGGCGGCGAGTTGAGGTCTGGGGCAAGCTGGCATCGGAATGGAAACCCGATGGCCTGGAGTTGTTGGCGTCTGAAATCGGCTTGGCCGAGGTGCCGGATTACCTGGACGGCTTGCTAAAAGGCACTGTACGTGGACGCACGCTGGTAAACCTGAGCAACGCTTAAAGCGTAATGTGCGTCTAACAGCGGTTGGCGGAACAGGCTCTACTCTTTACTGCGCAGGCTCTACTCTTTACTGCGCAGGCTCTATTCTTTCTGCGCAGGCTCTACTCTTTCTGCGCAGGCTCTACTCTTTCTGCGCAGGCTCTACTCTTTACTGCGCAGGCTCTACTCTTTACTGCGCAGGCTCCACTACGAGCGTCGGTATGCCCAGTGTATGGCTTTTGATGGTCGCTACGCGGGTCCCCGGCTTGCGCCCCTGTCTTGCACCCGAATGGGCGACGCCGTTCGCGTCTAGCCGGCTGAGCGTCTGGTCAAGATCGCTACATAAGTAGCTAATACCCCAGAAAACATCCTGCGCCACCGGTTGCTCGATGTTGTGTATGACCTCCAGGGTAAGTTTCCCACAGCGGAAAAACAGCATGCGGCCACCCCATTCCGGCACATGCTGATCCAGCGCCAGGCGCATACCGAGGTCTGCGCCGAATAGACGTATGCAGTCATCGGCGTCACCTGTTTGCAAAACAATATGATCGACTGCCTGGATGGGGCCTGCAGGGGCTGGATCGACCGAGCGCTCGGGATAGTGGCTAACACTCAGGCCTCGACATTCATCGGGCAAAAGGTGGCCTGCGATAGACCAAAGCCCCAGCTCGACAATGCACGCCGCTTCCGGCGCGCCAGCTTTCATAACAACGGCTATATTAGCCAGCGGCCACACTGCCTCTGTCTCAGTGTGCCGGAAGCAGGGGCCCAGTAGTTGCTGGTAAACCTCTATTGCCGAATCAAGATTCGGGACTTCCAGCACGAGTCTCGCGAAGCCATCTATCATTCTAAAAACCTGTATGCCCCCGTTGCCGGGTGCAGACTATCGTATTAACCTGTTTAGCGTCACTGTCGTATCGGACACTTTCCATGTTTGGTCTCTCCATTGCACCCGGCTTAGGTAAAAGCCGCGTCAACGTCACTTCTGAGTGTCTGTGTTCGTCAGTAGATGCTGTTATTTCGCGCACTGGTGCCGGCTTTTCGGTTGTGCCATTAGCGCTAGCGCTTCTGCTGCCAGCTGTCTTTATGTTTGCCACCCCGGGGGTTGCCGCGGCTGAACCAGAGAACTACGGCTACCCAATAGCTGACCGCTGGGCGGCGACTGTTGTGGGCACGCCCAAAGCCTATGAGGCAGAACTGACTCCATTGGCAAATGTGCCGCTTCGGAAACGCAAGATTGTCGTTATTGAAGAGCGCGATCTTCCCGATGTGTTGTTCTACAACCGCAAAATGCTATTCACCTACGCGCTGCAGAAGGATCGCGATGCGCCGGTGATGTTCCTCATTGCTGGCACCGGCGCGGCGCACAATGGGCCCAAGAACAGACTCATGGCACGGGCGTTTTACGAGCGCGGCTACCACATCGTTTCGCTTTCTTCGCCGACCTATCCCAACTTTGTGGCCAGCGCATCGGCATCCGGAGTGCCCGGGCATGTCTATAAGGATGCTGAAGACCTGTATCACGCGATGGGTCTTGCCTGGGACAGTGTAAAGGGCAAGAGCACGCCTGAGCACTTTGCCCTCACGGGCTATAGCTTAGGGGGGCTGAACGCTGCCTTCGTTGCAGAGCTGGATGCACGAGCGCAGCATTTCAACTTTGACAATGTGTTGCTGATCAATCCGCCCGTCAATCTCTACAACTCCATCTCGCTGCTGGATCGCATGATCGAAAATATCCCAGGCGGTGAGGACAACTTCGATCAATTTTACAATCGGGTGGTCAGCGTCTTTACCGATGTCTACCGCCGCAACACCGATACAGTAGGCATTGATGAAACATTCCTGGCGAAGGTGTTTACGGAATTGCAGCCTAGGGATGAGGAGCTCGCTGCGCTGGTGGGACTGTCTTTTAGGCTGTCCTCGGCCTCGCTAATCATGACCTCTGACTTGATAACAGACTACGGCTTCATTAAGCCCAGGGGATACGAGCTGCCGCGCTACGCCAACCTGACAGGCTATCGACAGGTGGCCACACGGGTTGGCTTTACTGACTTTTATCACGAGTTTTTCTACCCCTTTTATGCCAACAACGGCGATGAGCAGACGCGAGACAGCTTTATCCAGAGTATGGGCTTGTCTTCAATTACCGATTTTTTGCGAACTACGGACAATATCCACGTCATTCACAACGCTGACGACATTATTCTGGCGGACGGTGAGCTCGATTATGTCCGTGATGTATTTGGCAGCCGAGCAATGATCTATCCCCGCGGCGGCCACCTTGGCAACATGGCGTACAAGGAAAACGTACGGCACATGCAGCAGGTGTTTACGAAATGAACCACTGCGCAACAGCTGCTTTTCGTAACGTCATGGTCGCTTCTTTGCTGCTGGTCTCAGCATGCTCCAGTGCGCCAAAGCAAGAGGACGCGGCCTATGACAGGTACCCCGAACCTACCTATACCCGTGAGCGACTGGTGCCAGAAAATCTTCGTGACGTGCAGTCCGAAGTCTACGACCCCTTCGAGCCAATCAATAGGCGACTCTATGCCTTCAACTACCATTTCGATCAGGCGGTTTTCCTGCCGGTCACTAACGGTTGGCGCCGCTTTGTGCCCGGCCTTGTTCGCCAGGGCGTGACGAATTTTTTCAACAATATTCGTGATCTGCGCACAACGGCCAATAGCATTTTGCAGCTGTCACCCAATAAGACCGCCGAGTCGGCTGGGCGCGTCCTTGTTAACAGTACAGTTGGAATTTATGGCTTTATAGACGTTGCATCGTATCTGGACTTTCCGCGCCCCTCAGAGGACTTTGGCCAGACTCTTGGACACTGGGGAGTGCCGCAGGGGCCTTACGTCGTTATTCCGTTTCTCGGTCCCTCCAATGTGCGCGATGGCCTGGGCATGATTCCCGACGTTGTGCTGCAGACTGAGGCCTATGGCGGCTTCCTGGCGAAGCCGCTGCGTTCGACCATCTTTGTCTTCGACGCCATCGATACACGATCGCAAGTGCCGTTCAGATATTACGAGACAGGGTCCGTCTTCGAATATGAGACCGTGCGCTGGCTGAACTCGATCAAACGCGATCTCGACGTTATCAAGTAGGGCAAAAAGCATGCGTCTTAGTCACCTTATCCTATGTTTACTCTTGCCTTTCGCGCAGCAGCTGCCGGCACAAACTGCTGGAGAGAGCAGCGCACAGAAACCCAGCGTTATTCGATTAGGCACAACACAGTCCCTAACCGGCCGGTTCGCAGAGGAGGGTACCCTCCAGCTTAACGGCCTGAAGATGTGGGCGGCTGACGTTAACTCCAGGGGCAGGCTATTAGGAGCGAGCGTGGAAATTGTCCATTACGACGACCAATCTGATAGTGAACAGGTTGCGAACTTGTACGAAAGCCTGATTACCGAAGACAAAGTTGACCTTTTGGTGGGACCGTATGGCTCAGAGCTAACCTTGATCGCCACGGACGTCGCCGAGCGGCACAACAGGCCAATCGTTACCGCAGCCGCTTCAGCGGAGGAGATCTGGGCGCGTGGATACCGTAACGTGTTTGGTATTGACGTACCGTCGTCAAACTATATGGATCTGGCATTAGAAGAGGCTTCGCGCCGCGGTGCCAAAACAGGTGGATTATTCTACGCAACGGGTGCCTTTGCCGAAGACGTGGCTGCCGGCGTGCGGCGGGAAGCAGAACGATTAGGCATCCGGCTGGTTATGGATACCCAATATGACCCCAGCTCCGTTGACTTCAGTGCGCTGGGCAAGGAACTGCTGTCCATTGAGGACGAGGCCGACGTGGTGTTTGGCGCCTGCTATCTGGCCGACTCGGTGGCCATTGCTAAAGCAATGGGTAAAGGTCGCCGTCTCAAGGTCGATATGGTGGCTCTGACCGTAGGCCCAGCCCTGCGCGAATTCAGTACCATGCTGAACAATCAAGTCAACGGTGTGGTGGGCGTGGTGCAATGGCTGCGCAGCGTACCGCTGCCGGGGGCTCAGGATTTTAGCTATCGATACCGGCAAATGCACGGCAACAATCCAGGGGTGCACGCGGCCATAGGCTACAGTGCAGGACAGGTAAGCGAAGCTGCTGTGAGACTAGCCGATACTCTTGACCCAGCGGCCCTGCGAGACCAATTACGTTCCATGCGCTTTCGGTCATTAATTGGGCATTATGAAGTTGATGGGAACGGACGTCAGGTGGGCAAGAGCAATTACCTGCTGCAATGGCAAGACGGAAACCGGCGCCTGGTGGCTCCGGCAAATGTCGCCGAGCGCGAGCTTATCTATCCTCGACCTTGACTTTCTTCCTCAGAGGTTCCGCCTTAGTAGTTGATTAATATGCTTTTTATTCGGTTCTTTACTTCGCTTTGCTTAGGCTTATCAGTCACTTTAAGTAGCCCATCTTTCGCCTGGGGTCCACAGGGGCACCGTGTCGCCGGGGATATGGCCTGGTCTTATCTGGACGCAGATACAAAGTCGCGCGTATATGGCTTACTGGAAGAGCAAACGCTCGCAGATGCTTCCACATGGGCCGACCGCATGCGCAGCAACAACAGCGTGTATTGGCAGGAAACCGCCAAACCGTATCACTACGTCACCGTGCCTGAGGGCAAGACCTATGCGGATGTGGGAGCACCCTCTGAGGGCGATGCCGTCAGCGCGCTGCGAAATTTTGAGATGATACTGGCGGATCCCGGTGCTCCACGCGTCCAGCGCCAACTGGCGCTCCGCTTCGGGTTGCATATCGTTCAGGACCTACATCAGCCTTTTCACGTAGGCAACGGAAAAGACCGAGGCGGAAACACCGTGACAGTAAGGTACCGGGATAAGACCATCAATATGCACCGACTATGGGACAGCACTATTGTGCGCTTTTGGAATCTCAATGATACATCGCTTGCCCAGCTTTTGGAGGTAGACATTGAGCGCCATGACGCATGGTCTAAAGACTCTGTGGAGGTTTGGATAGCGGAGAGTGCAGCGCTGCGCGACCAAATCTACCCAAAGGGTCGTTCGATTGATACAGACTACCTGACACGTTGGTCGCCGGCGGCGAAACAACGCCTGTCCCAGGCCGGCGTGCGCAGTGCGGCCTGGCTGTCCAAGGTGCTTGCGCAGCCGTAAATGGATCGGCACATGCTTAGATATGGCCTGATCGTGATTTTAAGCGTCAGTGATCCATGCGGGACGTGGCGCGGGTATACCTCAGCAAGATTTAAACAAATGACATGGACATGGACGCTGAAACCGAATCGCGGATAATCGAAATGGCCTGGGAGGATCGAACGCCCTTTGAAGCCATTGAAACAACTTTTGGCCTGTCGGAAAGCGACGTGATTAAGGTAATGCGCCGCCATCTCAAGCCCACCAGCTTTCGCAACTGGCGCGCTCGCGTCAGCGGTCGCAAAACCAAACATTCCAAGCTGCGCAACCCAGACGTTAGCCGAGGCTACTGTCCAACGCAGTACAAACAGCGTTAGCAATCAATACAGCTCAGCTTCGCTGCAACGCTCAAGCAAACCACGCATTTCTTCAGCGCCCTCGAGGCGTAGGCGCTCGATATTAACGTCGGGAATGCCGTGAACATCCGGATGAGTTTCAACGGCTCTGGTGATGCTGCTCTCACGCAATATATGCAACATGGGGTAGGGCGAGCGGTTGGAGTAGTTCTCTGCATCCGCAGGCGATGTGCCGGCAAACTGATACTCAGGATGAAAACTGGCAACCTGATAAACGCCGTGACGTGATGTGGTTTCCAAAGCGACCTCTACAATCGAAAGGAAGTCGTTGTAGGCGTAGAACTCTTGTAATACCTCGGGGTGAATCAGAAGTGTAGTTTCGATTTCAGACGGCGCGTCTAGAAAGTCCAATTCGCCCAGTAAGGCTTCCAGCAGCGTTTCGGTGTCCTGGGCGTCCGTGACGGCAAAACGAACACCACCACGGTCCAGCGCGCGACGCGCAAAAGGGCAGAGGTTCAGCGCAATCACTACGGTCTCTAACCAACGCTGAGTGCTCTGGATGATCTGCCTTGCTGTCGCTTTGGATGTCATGACAACAGTTTGGCACAGCGTGCTTCGCTGCCCAATAGTTCAGACCATGGCGAACATTGCAAGAAGCGGCCATAGCCGGGGCGGTTGCGCGCTGGCAGCATACTCTTACTTATTTTCGTACAATGCGGTTGCACAGACAAAGCGCGATAATAAGAGCAAGCACGTCAGGAGCCATGCCATGAGCACACTAACGGAACCACAGGACTGGCTAGCGATTAATGCCGGCCTACCGGAGCTTTCTCAGGCCCTGGAAGCCTATGCGGGCAGCTTCTGGGGGCTGTCTGAAATCCCCTCCAGCACCCTGGCTCTCTGTCAACTGCGTGTGGACCAACTGCACGCCAGTGACCAGCCCTCCAAGCGCCTTGCGAAACACGTTGCCGACGAGCAGATGGAGCACCTTAGCCAGTGGCCTACCCATTCTGCCTTTAGCGACGGCGAGCGCGCAGCGCTGGCGTTTACTGAAATGTACGTGATGGACGTCGCTGCGATAACTGATGAGCAAGCTGATGCCGTGAAGGCCGTCTACGGTGAAGCGGGGCTGGTCGCACTTATTCATGTGCTTGGCCTTTTTTATGCCCAGGCGCGCAGCAACAAACTTTGGGAAAAGTAAGTAAATTCAAATCGATACAGTATTTTTGTAATCTTAAAGCTGTTTCGAGATGACCCTGGGAGGCAACACATTATGAGCCGATCGAGAGTGAGCATGCCAACTGGTTTCGAGCCTACAGGGCACGTCCTGCGGGATTCACCGATAGCCCACATCCCTGAGGTGCTGGAGCCTCTAGTCGCCCTTTATCCGACCATCTGGGATGCCGGCCCCCTGACACCTTCGGAATTAGAGCTGGTGCGCCTGCGCAACGCCAACAGCGTCGGTTGTGTGTACTGCAAAGCGGTTCGCTACGACGTTGCCAAAGACGATGGACTCGATGAAAACAAAATAGCGGACGTGCAGGCGGGTAACAGCCTGTCATCGCGCGAGGCGGCCATACTCGCGTACACCGATGCCTACCTGCACGACCCGCAGGCACTTAGCGATGAACTGCGGCAGCAGCTAGAGGACGAGTTGGGTGCGCAGGGCATTGCGCATCTCAGTATGGCGCTGAGCATGTTTAACAGCATGTCGCGCGGGGCGGTGGCCTTTGGTGGCATGCCAGAAGAAGAGTTACCTATCATGCCGATGGCAGTGCCAGCTTAGTCGGAAAACACAGACTGGAGGACATGTTCGCCAGGGATGCCGAGGAACTCTCCCTGTTGCCGGATAAAGAGCTTCCCAACGCTACACCAAAGTGAGTAAACATTAGGCATGATAACGCAGAGGAGGGTGTGACGAGCGGTGTTCGCTCTCTTCGAGATGGGCTGGCGACATGAGCGCGCAAGTCCGTGCATTATGCCGAGGAGCTTCTTTCCTATAACAGCAGATCCGCGAGTTTCTCTCCGATCATCACGCACGCTGCGTGGGTATTGCCTGAGACGATCCGGGGCATGATGGAGGCGTCAGCGATCCGCAGCCCGTCCACGCCATTTACCTTTAGCTCCGGGTTCGTCACGGCCGTCGCATCAGGCCCCATGCGGCAGGTGCCTACTGCATGATGCACAGACTCCAGGCTTTCCTTGATACCTTGCAACAGCTCTGCATCCGTATAACGACCGTGCATCGGCGGCAATTCAGCCTCCAGGTATGGACTGATCGAAGGCTGCGCAAACAGGGCTCTTAGTTTCTTTAGCGCCAACACCTGTCGTAGCTGCTCGTTTTCCTGGCTTAGGAAGTTCAGCCTGATCTCTGGCGGCAAGGCAACATCGCTGCTTGTGACGTGGACGCTACCGCGACTCTCTGGCTGTAACTGGCAGATACTGGCGCAGACCCCTGGCACGGGCGACAGCTTCCCTGATGCATCGGTCTCCGATGCTGCGGCGGCAAAGTGAATCTGTGTATCCGGTCGCTGAGAGTCTCCTTCAAGATTAAAGAAGGCACCGGCAATGGCGGCAGGGTTGGCGAATATCCCCCGACGCCGGAAAACATAATTGGCCAGCGTAGCGGGGGCCCTATGGGGCTTAATGTGATCGTAATAGCTCTCACAGTTACGCGTGCGATAGAACAGGTAGTTATTGCAGTGATCCTGCAGGTTCTCGCCCACCTCCGGCGCATCCACCTGCACGTCAATTCCCAGGTCCTCCAGCCGCGACGCCGCCCCAATGCCGGACTGCTCAAGAATACGGGGCGTGTTGAAGGTGCCAGCGGAGAGCACAATGCTCTTGCGAGCCGTGATTTGTTTTGGATTTCTCGCTTCGCCACGGCTAAACCCTTCAACAGCGACGGCTTTAGCACCTTCAAACTTTAGGCGTACAACCTCGAAGTTCTTCAGAACGGTGAGCGTCGGCGGAGTAGGCACATTGTGCAGGAAGGCTCTGGCGCTACTGTGGCGAATGCCCCGGTCAATATTGGCATCGAAGTAACCAGCGCCAGCTTGCCTTGCGCCGTTGAAATCAGTGTTCTCAGGGATGCCGCACTGGTCTGCAGCCGCAATGAAGGCATCCGCAATCGGAAAAGGGCGCACCACAGAGCTAACGGTGAGCGGCCCACCCGCGCCGTGGTATTCAGTCTCGCCAGCCCAATGGCCCTCAGAGCGCTTAAAAATCGGCAGCACATCGTCGTAACTCCAGCCTGCGTTGCCAGCTGCTGCCCAACCGTCGTAGTCCTCGCGCTGCCCGCGGATATACACCATGCCATTGATAGAACTACAGCCGCCGAGAAGGCGTCCTCTGGGCAGCATAACTTTGCGCCCACCTAAAGCAGGCTCAGGATGACTGCGATAATTCCAGTTCTGCTTACCTTCACCCACCATCATGGCGAAACCGATAGGCATTTTTACGAGAGGACTGGAATCAGAACCTCCCGCCTCAATCAGCAAGACATTGGCGCCAGATCGCTCAGCCAGTCGATAAGCTGCGGTGCAGCCCGAGGAGCCAGCCCCAACCACGATGAAGTCGTAGCTCGTCTGCAGTGTCATCCTTCATATTTCCTTAATTGCATGCAGCCTCAGCAACAGCGACTGAGAAACGTCCCACAGTTACTGAGGGTGGGGCGCCAACAGCGCCCGCTCGACCATCTCGGCCGGAATGAACAAGAGAGTCCCGGCGGCCAGGGTATTGTTGCGCCTGGCAGCACCACGGGGAGCATTACCGAGCCCGGCATTACTGTATCAGCCTGCGTTACCGAAGCCAGTCATCTACACGCCGAGCACCGTCTTCACTGACCTGGTTCCGCCAATCAAACTACCCGCCATCAGCACTGGCTGGACGTCGAAACTAGTTATTGCGCGATGTCAGATCAAACACCGCATTGAAAAAATCGTATTCATCAATCACGTCGGCGCCGACCGGCTTCGGCTGCGCACCCCACATCGCAACGACTGTGCCACTTGCGGGGTGCACCACTACAAACTGCCCAAAGATGCCAATCGCCGCATAGGCGCCGCGATCCAGCGGCCACCACATATATCCGTACTCGACTGCTTCGCCGCCAATGGTTTGCATGCGAGTGGCCTCGCTTACCCATCCTGGCGGCAAGGTGTCCTGACCGTTGATACGGCCCTCTTGCAGCATATACAGGCCAAAACGAGCGTAGTCGCGTAGTGTCGCGGACAGACCGCTGCCGCCTATTTCGAGTCCCCCGGGAGACTCAAGCCACCATAGGGCATCAGATTCCATCCCGAACGGCTGCCAGATTTTCCGGGAAAGATAGTCCGCCACTGGCATGCCAGTGGCCTCTGACACCAGGGCTCCCACGACCTGTGTCTCGCCGGTGCTGTAGTTCCAGCGCTCACCAGGCTGCGCGGCGGTTTCCAGCCCCGCCATCAGCTTAAGAATAGTGCCCGGTTGTTGATCAAGCTGTGCCTCCAGCATCGCCCGCCGGTCCGACGCGGGATCAGTGTACGTTTCGTTCCAGGCGACCCCAGAAGCCATTTGCAGCAGGTGGCGAATCGACACATTCTCATAAGCGGAGTTGGCGAGCCCCGGCAGATAGCGGCTTACCGGGTCATCGAGGCTGGCAATGTAGCCGTCCTGAATCGCGGCACCGACAAGCGTGGCCGTCATAGACTTTACGACCGACATCGACATCCAGCGGGTTTGGGGACTGTTGCCAAGCAGGTAGCGTTCAAACAGGATTTCATCGTCCTGTATCACCAGCAAGGCCGACACCCGGTTGAGGGCAAGATAATCGTAGAGGTCCCAGGTCTTGCCTCGAGAGCTGAAACGCAAGTTCGCAATCTCTTCAGATGCGTCCGCATCGCCTCGCCGAAGCGGATAGGCATTTGCACCGGCCTTTACGATGCGCGTCGGGAACAGCCGGTGAATGTTTCTGGAGGTGTTAACCAGGGTGTCAGGAAACAACTGGCCGCTGTAAAGGTCGCGCACGCTGCCGATCGGCTCCTGGGCATGCGGGTAGGGCGGGGTGGCCTGCATGTCGGAGGCCGGCATCTCGTCTGCAATCGCGGTGACCAGAAACAACAGGGCCACAGCCAGGCCAGCAGTGCTGCAGGTCCGTGTCCAACTCGAAATATCCTTCCGCCGTCCCAGCATTTACTCTCTCCTGCTACCCTTTACACGCAACATAGCACAGGCAGAAGAACAGGATTTCGTCGATAGAGGGTTCTGAAAGACCGACTAACCAGGCACGCTAAATGCGTTGAAGGGGTCATAACCGTTTTAAGACACCATCGATTCGACTCGTTGTACGGTAAGACTGGGTTTAGATACAGGTCTAAGCTTGCTGTAGTATTTGGCATGCAAAATCATATGAAATACTTAATGAGCATAAGGACTTACAGCATTTTCTGAAAGTTGAAGTGTTTTCGAGAATGCACCCTTGAAAGACTCCAATGGCTCTTCGGTTCGTTCGAGCAAGGGATAGACTTTTCAGCACTTGTCGATAGGGTAGACTCCATTACAAAGCCAGACACAGACCTTGTTTGTCTGCTATACCAATACTGATCAACAACAATAAGAGAGAGAATATGAGTTGGTCTGACAATCCGCTGGATACGGCGCAGCAGCGCGAGCATGAGCTTGAGGCGGCAGGCATACACGCCTTGCCAGAGATCGCCGCCGAACGGGCACGCCTCGGGCAGTACTGGTTCGAGCAGGTTAATCCGTCACCGGCGATGCAGAGCTGTTTTGATGCGGCCTTTGAAGAGGTCATGTTTGGCGCGGTGGTTTGGGCGCTGAACCAGGACCCGCACCATCCCAAAGTCATTACCATCAGCCGCCTACCGCATACGGTGCAGGGGCACGCCATTCCGGGCAGCCGCTGGGGCATCGATAACCCTGACAGCGTGTATCGCGTCATCCCCGTTAGCGTGCAGGAATCCTATGTGATGCGCGGGCAGGTAGCACCGCGGCGCATGATCGAAAACTACTTCACCTTGTGGAACCGCGATATGGGCACCGAGGCGGTGCTGTTAGGCCACGACCTGATCGTGGACGAGCAGGGTAATTTTGAAATCTCCGTGAATAGCCAGGAAACAGGGTTAGCTAACCACATCCAGCTTGGCCCCGGAGCGCATGAGTTTTACATTCGTGACGTGATTGCAGACTGGGCGGCGGATCGCGCCAATCGATTGTCAGTAGAGCGGTTGGGCGACACCCCAAAGCCCGAATTGACAGAGGACGCCAAGGTCTCGCGGGTAAAAGACTACATGCAGCGGTGGGTAGACAACACCATTCGCTGGAACAACCAGGCGATGCTTAAACCCGCCAACGAATTCAGCTTTACCATTGATCGCGACAGTGACGGCGCCCTGCGAGACCAGATTTACATCATGGGCCGCTTCGAACTGCCCGATCCTGAAGCTGCCATGGTGCTAACGGTCAACCTGGGCAGTGCCGAGTATTTTATTGCACCTATAACCAACATATGGGGTACGACCAACGAGATTCGCACGCGTTCGAGCTGCCTGAACAAGACACAGTCTGCCCCCAACCCTGATGGCACTTATAGCTTTGTTGTTTCACAAGCCGATCCAGGGTTCGTGAACTGGCTGGATCCCTGCGACATGCCTGAGGGTTTGCTGACCCTGCGCTGGGCCGAGTTTACAGACCCGGAGCAGCGCAGTGACGTTAGAGTGGATTGTGAAATGACCACCATCGACGCCTTGCGACAAAAAGGGCTTTCGTCCGAACTATTTGTTTCCACTGAAGCGCGGCAGCGTATGTTGGCAGAACGGGCCACCAGTTATGACTGGCGCATACAAGAGAACACGCTATGACGGACACGCCACGCACCTGGCTGATTACCGGCTGCTCCACAGGCTTTGGCCGTGAAATCGCACTGGCAGTACTTGAGGCCGGCGATAAGGTGGCAGTCACCGCACGCTCGGTGAGCGCCGTGGAAGACATCGTTGTCCGCTACCCGGATACCGCGATCAGCGTGCCGTTGGATGTAACGGATGCCGGTCAACGAGAAGCTGCGATTAACGCGACGATTGAAGCCTTTGGCCAGTTGGACGTGCTGGTAAATAACGCAGGCTATGGTTATTTGGCGGCGATTGAAGAGGGCGAAGAAGACGCTGTGCGCAGCATGTTCGAGGCCAACTTCTTCGGTGCGCTGGCGCTAACCAAGCTCGCACTGGCGCATTTTCGGCCGCGCCGCTCGGGCCTGATCATCAATAACTCTTCCCAGGCGGGCTTGATGGGCAACCCGGGCACCGGGTACTACAGCGCCTCAAAGTTTGCGCTTGAGGGGGCGATGGAGGCACTGACCCGCGAGCTGGAGCCTCTGGGCATACAGGTGGTAAGCCTGCAGCCCGGGGCGTTCCGTACCGACTGGTCAGGTCGCTCTATGCAAACCTCTGGCAACAAGATTGCTGACTACGCTGACAATGTCGGTCAGCGCATCGAAATGATCAGCCAGATAGACGGGCAGCAGCCCGGTGATCCCAAGCGTGTCGGGCCGCTGGTCGTGCGCCTGTCGCGTATGGAAAAGCCACCAGAGAAACTATTGCTGGGAGCCAATCTATACACCACCTACGAAGCCAAGCTACAGCAACGGCTTGAATCCATGGCCGAGTGGCGTAGTGTCACGGAGTCGGTCGATTTTCCGCCTGACTCGATAAAGGACTAATAAGTTGGGTAGCAGGAGCACGGTTTATGACTAACCCGCAGCAAGACATCTGCAACCTGATATATCGCTATGCAGAGCTTATCGATGACGGCGACCTGGAAGGGGTCGCTGAACTGTTTCGTCACGGCGAGATATACGCACCTGCGGAAGATGCCCTGATTGAGGGCTACGACGCCGTGCTGGGAATGTATCGCGCCGCCTGTCGCATTTACCCCGACTGCGGCACTCCCAAGACCCAGCACATCACCACCAATCTGGCGGTATATGTCGATGATCAAACCGCTAGCGCGCGCTCCAGATTTACCGTGTTTCAGGCGGTGGAGGAATTCCCCCTGCAGGCCATTATCAGCGGCAGATACCACGACACCTTCGTTCTGCAAGACGGCGCCTGGCGCTTCAACCGTCGCGAGATGCGGATCACGCTCATGGGCGATTGCTCAAAACATCTGCTGTACTAACCACCATGCATAGGTGGCCCGAGTGAAAGCACAGTCGATGGCGGGGTGGCCGGCAATCTGGGCTGCGCTTGCGCTGATGATGTGCGGCGGATCAACAACCGCGCAAACAGCTGAGCCTGGCTACCCCAATCAGCTGTTATGGGGCGACACCCATGTTCACACTTACTACTCTCTTGATGGATTGCTCTATAACAACTACCGCATAGGCCCCGCAGAGGCCTACCGCTTTGCCCGCGGGGAGACTCTGGTGTCGAGCTCGGGTCAGCCAGCAACGCTGTCACGGCCACTGGACTTTCTGGTGGTCGCAGACCACGCAGAGTATCTCGGCGTGACCTGGCAGCTGTTGAACCCAGTGCAGGGCAGCGAGACCGGCAACACCGCGCGCCGCATTATGGACGCACTTCGCCAGACTTTTGACGCACAGACTCAGGCCACGCATTCCCAACACTTTTTTGAGTTCAGCGCCGAGGCCAGGGATGCGCTGGCGGAAGCCCCCGAAATTGCCGCACAGAGCTGGCGCGAGATTGCCACAGCGGCAGACCATTTTAACGAGCCCGGCACGTTCTCTGCTTTTATCGGCTTTGAGTGGACCTCCAACCCGGCAGGCGACAATCTTCACCGGGTGGTGATCCTGGCGGATGCCGCCGATCGCGCCCTGCAGCAACTGCCGCAGTCGGCACTGCTGGACGAAGACCCGGAGGCGCTGTGGGACTGGCTCGAGACTTACGAGCAGAAAACGGGCGGCACGGCGCTGGCCATTCCCCATAACGGCAACCTGAGCAATGGGCGTATGTTTGCGCTGGAGAACTTCCGCTGCGATGCAATGACCGCGGACTACGCGACCCGTCGCGCACGCTGGGAGCCTTTATACGAAGTCACGCAAATGAAGGGCGACGCTGAAACCCACCCCGTACTATCGCCCCGGGACGAGTTTGCGGACTTCGAACGCTGGGACGACAGCAATGTGTTTTTCACCGCAGCCAAGACGCCCTCTATGCTGCCCTTCGAGTACGCCAGATCCACTCTCAAGAATGGTCTTTTGTTGCAGCAGACTCTGGGCGTTAACCCGTTTCAGTTCGGGCTTATCGGCAGCACCGACTCACACACCGGCCTGTCCACAGCGACAGAACGGCATTTCTTTAACAAGATATCACTCGACGAACCTGCAGCCGACCGGGCAGCGCATCGTATGAGTGAGGAGGGCGCTTTCGGCGCCGTGGTATCACGGCTATCTGCCACCATCAGCGCATCCGGGTATACCGGCGTGTGGAGCGAGGAAAATAACCGCGCCGCCATTTTCGCTGCGATGAAGCGGCGCGAAGTGTATGCCACCACCGGCCCTAGAATAGCGGTGCGGCTGTTCGCCGGCTGGGACTTTACCGAAACCGATCTACACAGCACCAAACGCGACGCCATAGGTTACGCCAAAGGCGTGCCGATGGGAGCAGAGCTGCCGCCTATTCACATCTTGAAGAAGGCGAAGTCGCGCGGTGACAATACCGGCAACGCACCCACCCTGATGTTCTACGCGTCACAAGACCCCGAGGAAGCGGGTCTGGAGCGCCTTCAAATTATCAAAGGCTGGTTGGATGCCAGCGGCACATTGCAGGAAAAAGTCTTTGACGTGCACATTGCTGACGCTAAAGGGTCCGGTGCAGCAACCCTGGCTGCACTATGGCATGACCCCGACTTTAACGCCGATGAACCTGCGTTTTACTATGGCCGCGTACTGCAGCGCCCGAGCCCACGCTGGACCACTCTGGATGCCGACAACTACGGCACGGATTTACCAGCAGGGGTGCCCGCATCGATCCAGGAACGCGCCTATACTTCACCAATTTGGTATCAGCCGTGACGCTCAGGCTGGTGGGATAAAAGGGGAAGGTCAAGGTGTCAGGCTCCTTGATCATTAACAAGCCAAGCGCGTAGAGGGAGTCTGTATGTTGAGAAGAGCAGGGTACGCGACTAAGGCTTCGTGCGGTCGGAGAGGGCGCTGGCTAGCGCCTTGATAAACTTGCCGCTTACGACGATAAACTCGATCAAGTCAGCGGACGCGTATTTGGCGTCAATTCGGTCGATTTCAAAGGTGAGTTCTCTCTGCCTGGCTCGAATAAACGCCAGGTCTACATCAGGATTGGCTGCGAGCAGCTCCAATTCTTCGTGATGCGCCAACATGGACTCGAGTTGAATCATATCCCGCCGGACGGTTTCTGTGACTTGTAGGTGAGCAAAGGCGCTGGCAAAGGCACCTTCAAAGCGACTGCCGGCCGCCCCTTTAAAATCCAGATCTTCATCTGAATTGCATCGTCTGATCGCGGACTCTTTTTCCCGAGGGTCGCAGCCTCCATTTATAGCGTCCAAAATCGAATCAGATGCAGATGAACCGGGTAGGGTGCCCATTAGTGCTGTCCAGCGCGATGTAGAGGTTGTTTCGAGCTGCTTATCGGTATCTATCGCTCCAGTATTGGGTCCCAGCTCGTCTACGTGAGGGGAATCATTGGCCCGTTTGATTTGGGCTATCGCTTGTTCTGCGCTGGCACGTGGATCTGAGGACTCGCTTTCCAAGGATTCCTCATTTTAATTCAATAGCTTGAGAACCTTTTCGAAAGCTAACCTCGAGTACTTTCGAGCTCTCCCGGTAAACCGACCTGGCGCTATGGAGCCGTTCGAATACATCGCCAAACCAAAACATGATGCTTATGTGCACCAGCATGCTGATGGCAAGCGCGGCAGGAAACGTACCTGCTCTGTGGGGTTTCCGGAGATCGTCTGGCAGGGCGCCTAGATGCTGCCCGCTAATGTTCTGCATGTTGTATCATGGCTATTTATGGACACAAGCGCGCGTATTCACACACAAGCGCCCTTCAGTCCTTTTTTCGTTTCTTATTTGGTATCACTTTCCAGACGCCAGCTTCGCTTTAGCTCGAAAGCTCCGAGTCCTGCACCGTGGCTTATGCAGACTGATGAAGCTGTCGCATAGAGGCGCAAAATGTCTGAAAGTTAATGGAAGGAGGAATTCACTTTCGAAGTGGTAACGAAGTTGTCTAGTGTGCTGACCTAAGGACACACATCAGAAAGGCGCACGAGAGTGGCCTGGAATCGTTTCAGCAAGGTCCTAGATCACACTAGAGCGCTGTGAGATGCGCTATACAGGCGTGCTGTCCTGCTCATTAGACACATCAGTACGGCTGGCGCGGATACCCACAACTGCGCATAATATATATTATGTTAAATTAACAATGCGCGACACATGCCACCCGTAGCGTCGTTTGGTTTTGTGCACCAAAGACCAATCACACTAACTTGATTGTGGTCCCCGCTTACCTAATGCTTACACAGATGGAATCTTCGACTAACTGGAAACACTATGAGCTCCCTCCTCTTCGAAAAACGCGGTCACCAGGCATGGCTGACGCTGAACCGGCCCGAGCATAAAAACCTTCTCAACGGTGAGCTATTTGTTGAGCTTGCCGATGCCATCGCTGAGGTCCGCGCCGACGATGACATTAGAGTTGCCGTCATCACCGGCGCAGGCACTGAAGACTTCTGCTGCGGAGGCGATTTAGGCAGCGTAATACCCATCTGGACAGGCGCCCGGGAACCATCAGCGCCCGCTGAGCAGCGGTTGCTCGATGATCCGATGATAGTCGACAAGGTCATGTTGAAAGATGAACCGCTACTGAAGCCAGTCATCTCTGCCATTAATGGCCGCGCTCTGGGGGGCGGCACTGAAATGGTTTTGGCTACTGATATCCGAATTGCTGCAGAGCACGCGGAATTCGGTTTGCCAGAGCCAAAAATCGGGACGGTTCCAGGCGCGGGCTCGATGGTGCGCCTGGCGCGGCAGGTGCCGTGGGCCAAGGCCATGAAGCTGCTACTGGGCGGCGTCAATATATCGGCGCAAGAGGCCTGTGATATTGGCTTGATATCAGAGGTGGTACCGCTTTCTGAGCTGCAGGAAAGAGCGTCGTTTTATGCGGATAACATCTGCAAGCAGGCTCCCTTGGCACTGCAGGCGATTAAGCGCACCGCGCTGGAAACGCACACCCTGCCCTGGGAGTCAGCATTTCAGTATGAGATGGACCAAGCCGCCGCGGTGATGATGTCCAAGGACGCCAGAGAAGGTCCGCGAGCGTTTAAAGAAAAACGCAGGCCTAAGTTCCTGGGCGAATAGACCTCTGGAACTTTCGCAGATGCTTGAAGCCGCCTGCTCTCCAAACTGGTAATGACCCTCACTAAGTAAAGGAAACTCCGCATTGAGCAAAACCGTATTTGAAACTCTCTGTGCTCGTGCACCCGAAGGCATGGAGATCGCCGCCGTTGCGGCCAGCGTTCCTGATCGCCCCGCCATCGTTTCCCAGTACGGCGACATGACATTTGGCGAACTGAATGCGCAGGTGAATCAGCTTGCCTACTGCCTTAGAGAGGCTGGCGTTAAAGCGGGCGATGCCATTGCGCTTGCTTGCGGTAATCGGCCGGAATTTATCGTGGTCAGGTTCGCTGCTCATCGCCTTGGGCTTCGGCTGACGCCGGTCAACTGGCACCTCTCACCACAGGAAATAGCCTATGTCGTCGATGACTGCGACGCGGTGGCACTATTCATGGATACCAGAATCACCGAGGCCGCTAGCATCGCAAAGCAGGCCTGCCCCGGTGTGCGCCTGGCGGTCGCAATCGGTGGCGAAATTGAAGGGTATCAATCCTGGGATGCCTGCCTTGCTGCTCATGGTAGTTCAGATATCGAAGATCCTGCCTTAGGCTCGACCATGCTCTATACCTCAGGCACAACAGGCCGACCCAAGGGCGTAGTGCGGGATCAGCCAGATGCGCAAAAAGCCGCCGATATGCAGGCCATACTCACTGCGGTCTTTCAGTTTGAGCCTGAATCGGGTGACGATCTCGCACTCGTCACTGGCCCTCTTTATCACTCAGGCCCGTTCAATCTGTGCATGACCACGCCACTCACGGCGGGCATCGGTTGCGTGCTGATGGACAAGTGGACACCAGAGGAAACCCTTGCCCTGATTGAGCGACACAAAATCTCGCATACCTTTTTCGTGCCCACCATGATGAAACGCTTGCTAGATCTGGACCCTGCAATCAGGACCAACGCGGATATCAGCTCCGTTCGGTTTGTTATCCACGGGGCCGCGCCCTGCCCTGTAGAAATCAAGAAAAGCATGCTTGATTGGTTTGGTCCTGTGATTTGGGAGATCTTCGCGGGGACTGAAGGCCCGGGGACGATGGTTTCGCCGCAAGAGTGGCTGGCCAAACCAGGCACCGTGGGCAAACCCGGCGAGGGCCAGGTTCGCATCCTTGATGACCAATTTACGGAAGTGCCCGCTGGTGAGAGTGGAACGCTCTACTTGGTAAACCCTCCGGGCTCCGCCTTCAGGTATCACAAAGACGAAGAAAAGACCGCCCGGTCGCTGCGCGACGGTTACTTCACTGCAGGCGACGTAGGGTACATCGATGAGGATGGCTACCTGTTTCTCACCGGCCGCAGTGCAGAGATCATCATCTCTGGAGGTGTGAACATCTACCCGCAGGAGATAGACGATACGCTAGTGCTTCACCCCGCTGTCAGCGATGTTGCTTGCGTTGGCGTTCCTGACCCCGATCTTGGCGAGGTCGTCAAAGCCGTTGTGAAACTCAAGGACTCGCAGCTGGCATCAGACACATTGGCAGCTGAACTGATCGCATACTGCGACGGTAAGATTGCCAGGCAGAAGTGGCCGAGATCGGTGGATTTTTGTGACGACTTACCACGCAGCGAAGCTGGTAAGGTGTTGCGAAAAGCGCTTCGTGCCCGCTACTGTGAAGACGCCGCCGCTGAGCTATGACTCTTTTCTCTCAACAACCGATCTGTGTTACTGATTTTCAAGCACTGGTTTTCAAGAACTGATTTTCAAGAACTAAGCCAGATGGCAGTGGCGCACGCGTCACGCTTTAGTCGGCGGCTTCCTCTCTCATACGGACCGGCCCGAATCCACTCGGAAACTTACCCTGCATGGGAAGATAAAACGCTCTGAAGAAATCCATGTCGCGGATGACGTCGCCGCTAACGGTCAGTGCAGGGCCAAAGCCGCCGCGCTTTTTGCTGAAGTCCAGATACGACGGAACAATCGGCACCTTGGCATTGCGGGCGATGTTGTAGAAGCCGGACTTCCAATACTCCACTCTTTCTCGAGTGCCTTCTGTAGGAACAACCAGTATCAATGCAGCGCGCTCGGCGAAAGCCTGCACCATGCTGTCTACCATATTGCCCGCCTTGGCTCTGTCGATCGGTATGCCGCCCAGCAAGCGCAGAATCCAGCCATGGGGGGCTTTGAACAGGCTCTGCTTGCCCATCCAGGAAATGTCCATATCAAAGGACCACGCGAACAGGATCATCAAGGGAAAGTCCCAGTTCGAGGTGTGCGGCGCAGCTATCAGCACATAGCGGGAACAGGGCGGACGTTCGCCTTCGATCTTCCAGCCAAACAGCCGCAACAGTGTTCTTGCGAGCCACCTTTTCATAAACCAATCCTGCGGTGTTGTAGCAGATGTAGGTACCTTAGGCGGTATGCGCTAGCCGAGGGCGCCTACTCGCTGTCCCAATCGAATTCGTCATCAGCAAATGGCTCATCGGGAGCGCTGCCACCCGGTATCCCCTTGGTGCTGTCTCCGCCGTAGCACTCGTCTACCCCGTCTTTCGCCTCAAGGAACAGCAGTAATAAACGACGCTTCGCATCCATTTCTTGCAGCAAACTCAGGTTTTCGCTGTGCAGCAACTGATTGCCGATTGCCGTCACTTCGGGTGTCATGGCTTTGCCACAGCGATGTAAAGGCATGGTCTCTGGAAGAGTAACGCCTGGACGCCACATAAAGATCTGCAAGTCGTCTCCGAAATAGGTGTAATCGACAACGCCGTCGCCCTCTATATCTGCTAAGCAGATTTCGTAGACGAAAAACCCTTCACAGGCAAAATACTCCACGGGCGCAGCCGTCAGCACATCACCGTCAGTCATTGGAGCTTGCGAGGCACAGGCAGTTAGCAGCAGTATCAAAGCAGCACCCAACGGCGCTCTCAGTGACGCACAAGCCAGACGAAAAGATCGCCGAAATACGGACGCTAACACGGTACGGCACTGCCTCTAATTAATGGAATCGCGCATAATACGGTGACCGGATGATTTTGTCTGTTGGCAAACTATGACAATGTTGTGTCGCACCGGTTCACGGTTTAGTTCATTAGGCTGAAGCACCATGTACGCTCCTATTATCATCAACGATCAACTGCAGATTTCCCCGCAGGAAGTGGAGATGAGCGCTATGCGTGCGCAGGGCGCGGGCGGACAGAACGTCAACAAAGTCTCTACAGCCATTCATCTGCGCTTTGATATCACACAGTCCTCACTGCCGGATTGGGCTAAAGCACGTGTACTTGGTCTGTCAGACAAGCGTATCGGCCAAGACGGCATTTTGGTCATTAAGGCCCAGCAGTTCCGCAGTCAGGAACGCAATCGGGAAGATGCCGTGCAGCGCTTGGTCGAGATCATTCGCGGTGCCGTCAAGCCGCGCATACCTCGCCGACCAACGAAACCCTCGCGAGCCGCCAAACGGCGGCGCATGGATAGCAAGACAAAGCGTGGCCGAACCAAATCACTGCGCCAGAAACCGGACCTTTAGCCCGATGTTGCAAAAATCGTCTTTAACTACGCTACGAAGTACAGCATGGACCCGCTAACACAGGGCGTGCTGGGTGCGGCAGCACCGCGGTCGGTAGCGCCTCAGGCGCAGGCGGGTATCGCCGCCCTGCTCGGCCTGCTCGCCGGTATGGCCCCGGATCTCGACGTGCTGATTCGCTCATCCAACGACCCGCTGCTATTTCTGGAATACCACCGTCAGTTCACCCACTCCCTGTTATTCATTCCCGTCGGCGGCGGCTTATGTGGCCTGATCCTGCATAGGCTCATCGGAGCACGATTTGGGCTCAGCCTGCGCCTAAGTTTGCTGTACTGCACGTTAGGTTATGCGACGCACGCGCTATTGGATGCCTGCACAACCTACGGCACCCAGCTGCTATGGCCGTTAAGCAATGCACGCTTTGCCTGGAATAACGTATCGGTCATCGATCCACTGTTTACACTGCCTTTGCTGCTTCTGGTGGCGCTGTCGTTGGCCTGGAAGAACGCAGCGTGGGCGAGAGTCGGCCTGGCATGGGCGCTGGCGTACCTGCTGCTTGGCGTGGCGCAGCGCGACCGGGCGGAAGCCGAGGGCTGGGCGCTGGCAGCGCAGCGCGGGCATCAGCCCATCAGGCTTGAGGCCAAGCCAAGCTTCGCCAATATTCTGTTGTGGAAAGTGGTGTACGAAACCCCCAGCCGCTTCCATGTGGACGCCGTACGTACAGGGTGGAACGTGAGCCATCTGGGTGGATCCGAGACGCCTCGTCTACAGCTGGAGCGTGACTTCCCCTGGCTTGATGCCGATAGCCAACAGGCTTTAGATGTCGAACGCTTCCGCTGGTTCTCCAACGGTTATGTTGCCGTAGACCCCGGCAACCCTAGCCGCATCACGGATATTCGGTTTTCTATGCTGCCAAATCAGATACAGGGTCTGTGGAGCATCGAGCTTAGCCCCACCGCGCCTCCCACAGAGCACGTGTGTTATGAAACGTCCCGAGATGCCGACAGCGCTACTCTGGCACGCTTCAAAAAAATGCTTTTCCAATAAATATCAATAGCTTGAGAAACTAATCTTGCGTAATTTCGACGGCAAAACAGCCGCCGCACTGGTGATCGCGAACATGGTGGGCACCGGGGTTTTCACCAGCCTCGGGTTTCAACTGCTGGATTTTGATTCAGGCTTTGTGCTGCTCTCGTTGTGGGCTGTTGGGGGCGCTGCAGCGCTATGCGGTGCGCTCTGCTATGCAGAGTTGGGAGCTGCCTTGCCCGGCTCTGGCGGCGAATATCACTTCCTCAGCGAAATTTATCATCCTGCGGCCGGCTTCATCTCTGGTTGGGTCTCGGCTACGGTAGGGTTTGCGGCCCCAACAGCGTTGGCGGCCCTCACCTTTGGTAGCTACTTGAGCGCCGTATTCCCGCAGCTCTCTGCACTATGGCTGGCCACAGCCCTGATCGCTTGCTTGAGCCTGCTGCACTGTCACAGCCATAAACAGTCGGGGCTAACACAGACCATGCTGACGCTGCTAAAGCTATTGCTAATCATCGGCTTCTGCGTTGCCGCCACCCTGGGCGCTGGGTCACCGCAGGATATCGTCTTCACGCCGCAGGCTGGCGACGGCCTGCTCATCATGGGTGGCGCGTACGCGGTCGCCCTAATTTACGTTAACTATGCGTTCTCTGGCTGGAATGCTGCCACCTACATCAGCGCGGAGCTGCGTAGCCCCCAAACCACCCTGCCCTGGGTACTGGCCGGCAGCACAGCATTGGTGGCACTGCTCTATCTGGCACTCAATGGTGTCTTCCTGATCGCAGCACCCGTCGACGCGCTGCGTGGGAAGGTTGAAGTTGGCTATATTGCGGCGCAATTTGCCTTTGGCGAACACGTGGCGGGGTTGGTCGGAGTCATGCTGGGCATCCTGCTGATATCCACCGTCAGCGCTATGATTCTCGCTGGACCGCGAGTGCTGCACCGCATTGGTCAGGACTTTGCGCTGTTCAGGCCACTGGGCGCGCTAAACGAGCACGGAATTCCATCCCGAGCCATTCTGCTTCAAGCTGCAATCAGCCTGGTACTGCTGTGGACTTCCTCATTTGAGCGCATTCTCGTCTTTTCGGGCGCATTAATGGCACTCAACACACTGTTTGCAGTGCTGGGGCTATTTGTCTTGCGCCTGCGTCGGCCTGAGCTGCACAGGCCTTTCCGGGTGACTCTATATCCCTTGCCGCCGATACTATTTTTGCTGATTACCGGGTGGACCCTCTTTTATACTGTGCAGCAACGACCCACAGAGGCGACCCTGTGCCTGTATGTGCTGGCAGCCGGCGCCCTACTTTATTTGTTCAGCGTTAAGCTGGGCCATTATCTGGATGCACGATCATGAACTTTGAACTGCCGGAAGAATATCGGATGTTACGGGATCTGGTAGCGTCTTTCGTCAGCGACTACCTGCTGCCACTGGAAGCCGCTGTGCTGGCCCGGGAAGCCGCCGGGGAAGGCCTGATATTACTTCCAGAGGAGCGCCAGGCGCTGGACGAAGCCTCGCGGACGCTAGGGCTCTGGGGGCTGGATGCTCCCCAATCGATGGGCGGCATGGAGTTGCCTGCCATAGCGCTGGTCGGTGTTAACGAGGAAATTGGCAAAAGCGTGGTGCCATACGTTTTACCGCCAGACTCGCCGAATCTTCGCATGCTCGATGCCACGGTGAATGACGCACAGCGGGAACGCTACCTGGAGCCCTACCTGCGCGGTGAAACGGTATCTGCAATCGCAATATCTGAACCCGGCGCTGGCAGTGATCCCGCTGCCATGAAGACCCGTGCCGAGCGCAACGCCGATGGATGGATTCTTAACGGCCGCAAGATCTGGATTAGCAAAGCCGACAAGGCTGATCATTTCATCACCATGGCAGTCACCGATAAAGCGCTGGGGGCCAGAGGCGGCATATCGGCGTTCCTGGTGGATAGCGACAGCCGCGGTCTGAAGGTGGCGCGCAAGATTCCCATGCTAGGGGGTAATTGCACTTACGAATTGGAGCTTGAAGACTGCCAATTGCCAGACGATGCACTGCTTGGCGAAGAAGGCAAAGGCTTTGCTCCGATGCAGCTGCGGCTATCAACACGGCGACTGGAAATGGCCACATGGTGCATCGGGATTGCCCAGCGGGCTCTGGAAATGATGCTGGAATATGCGCCGCAAAGAGAGACCTTTGGCTCAAGTCTTGCCGACAAGCAGACTATTCAAAACTGGATTGCCGAAGCGGACACAGATATTCATTCAGCGCGACTGATGGCCTGGCATACCGCATGGAAACTGGATCAGGGGCACAGCGTGCGGCGTGAGATCAGCATGCTGAAAGCCCACGCCACCGAAATGGCCTGGCAGGTAGTCGACCGCGCAATGCAGGCGTTTGGCGGTATGGGCATGACC
Organism: Cellvibrionales bacterium; assembly: GCA_043585095.1. Classification (GTDB taxonomy): domain Bacteria; phylum Pseudomonadota; class Gammaproteobacteria; order Pseudomonadales; family Halieaceae; genus JANQIO01. Next base: position 1,613,122 of record CP121321.1, on the reverse strand, counting down.
AAAGAGCTGCCACTACAGCAAATGGCCAACGAGGTACGGCTGATGAGAATTTACGACGGCCCCACGGAGATTCACAAATGGGTAGTCGCACGTGAAGCGCTGAAATCTGTCAGCTAAATGTTTGCTATCTTGCCACCTTGCTACCAAGGCAAGCTCTCGCCGTCATAGGACACGAAGCGGCCAGAATCCGCAGGGGTTGCTGTCGCGATGACATTGCGCATGCCGGTAATCGATTCACCGACCGTGATGCTTGCGTCGGGCCCGCCCATATCGGTTTTCACCCACCCTGGGTGCAGAGCAATAACGGTGATGCCGTCATCACGCAGGTCGTGACTTGCGGATTTAACGACCGCATTGAGGGCTGCCTTAGAGGCCCTATAGCTATATAAACCGCCCTCGGAATTGCCCTCAATACTACCCAGGGTGCTGCTCATACCCACCATCAGTTTAAGGTCGCTGCGCTTCACGTGATCACGGAAGGCCTGCATCATCAGCGCTGGCATTACCGTATTCACATTCAGGCAGTGCAAAAAGTCTTGCTGCTCTAAAGCCCCCATCACCTTGCTCGCTGGCGACATCACGCCTGCGTTTAGCAACAACACATCGATAGCGCGACCGGCCAGCGAGTCCACCAGCGCATTCACGCTTTCGACACTGGTGACTTCCAGGGGATACAGCTCCACATTGTTGTGGGAGTCAGCCAGCGCGCTTGCCTCCATGGCCTGGCCAAGGTCGCGACAAGTCCCGATAACCTCCCATCCCGCATCGGAATACTGCCTGATAAATTCCAGACCCAGGCCGCGATTGACGCCGGTAACAAGCACAGTAGGCATTTTTACTCCCGTTGTTTCACAATAAAAACGGTGGCTAGGGTACTGCTTCTTAAGGCGCAGTTCATCCTTGCGACAAACTAATACTGGCAATCATCCCGATGTATATAGGCAGGCCAGCCTCTACCGCTTATCATCTGGCTTATGAAGCAAGATGAAGCTAGCCAAATCGACAGCGCGCAAGGCAGCGAATCGAGCGATGACGAGACGCGCAACGTGGTTATCGACAGCGCCGGCGTGCCGAAAATGGCACCGGAGGGATACCGCTCCCCTTACGATCAAGACTGGCGCATCCTTGGCGGGCTCACCGTTACGTTTCTCTACCTGATCCTGATGGGACTGTACATTAATGCCGAGGTCGGTTGGCCCTCGTTTGCCAAGCTGCAGGTCGAAAGAATGGGCAGCTTTCTTGAGGGCGCCTTTGCTCCCCTCGCTTTTTTGTGGCTGGTAATTGGTTATTTCCTGCAAAAAAAGGAGCTGCGCCAGAATACCGAGGCTATGAAGATGCAATTTGTGGAAATCCAGCGTTCCGCAGAGCAGGCCACGGTGCAGGCAGAAGCCACCTCCAGAGCTGAATTGCACCAAAGACGCGAGTCTTATCTCAAACTGGCAGAGCTGGTGCGCACTCAGCTAGGCTACATCATCGCCCTGCTCTTTCTATCCAGCCAGAACGCCGAGGGCGCTGAGCAAACGGTTGCGCCCGAGCGCATGGCCGAGCTGTGGAACGTGATTGGGCGCGACGATCCCGAGGCATTCTCACGTGAGCTGCTCAGGTTGAGCGCCGTGAGCACGCGCGAGTACCGTTTCAAGTTGTTCTTTGGTACGGAAATTCGCACGCGCCATACCACGACTTTCGAACACAGCTTTTCGCGCTTACTGCGCGCAGCGGAGAGCTGTGATGAAGACGACATGATTCGCGACGCGCTTTTTGGTACCGCCCACGGCGCGCTTTTCAGGCGTATTCAGCAAGTGAGAGAAGACATTCCAGCGGGCTTTGAGATAGGCCGCTATGACTTCGATCCCGACAGCCGCGAGGGCGAACCGCCGGTTCTGTAGGCGGGCCAGGCTCCTTCCAGACGCTCCCAGGCGGCTTACCTGTCTCGTGTACTACAGGCTTAGCAGCGCCTTCTCCAAATCACTAACATGTTCGTCGACAACGCGCATGCTGCGCAACGCCTCGGCAAGGTCTAAGAGGTAGTCCCGATTACTGCCGCTCGGCCCATGGGATTGGTTGATGTGGGCCGCCATTTCATAAACAGGCGCAGGCCCTAAAAAGGCGATGTTATCGACGGCGCCAATATACGTCGTACCCGTAACCTGTTCGCCGTCATGCAAGGCAATAAGCGTATCGACGCGCTGGTAGCCGTTCTTCTCACGATGGTCAAGATGCTCGAACACCGGATCTTCAATGCGGTAGGCGACACCGTAGCAGCGCTCATTGGGCGTTTCAGCAAGGGTAACCACCCGACCAGGTGCGTCCGGCGTACCGCGATGGTCGTGAGAGCCCTGCCAAAACCGGCGTGACCAGCCCTCAATAGAGGCCAGGCGCCGATCCAGATAGGGGAAGTCGACTTTATAAATCAATGATCCGTAGCCAAACACCCAGTGATCCGAAGATGTCACCGCGACTGTTCCCTGATAGCCGCTGTTGAACTTTCGCCCCAATGCACTTTCAAAACTCCCAACATATGCTGCTACACTACAAGATCGCTAATACAGTGAGAATACCGTTGTTAAATAACGTGTCAGATAACGTCCAAAATAAGAAGTTGGCAAGGCCCATTCAGACTGTTCAGCCCGCACAACGCGCTAAGCTTCGACACGGCTGGCTGAAACGCCTTAGCTTGAGTGCTTCGATTTTACTGTTGCCCAGCGTTGGCTACAGCACAACAGACCCAGTTGATGCTGTCATTGTGCCCGATGCGGCCATGGGCAAGACTGCCTCAGAGCTCGTCGACAAGCTGGAAACCCGTCATTATTCAAAGAGACGTTTTGACGACCAGCTATCGTCCGAACTGCTGGATGCCTACCTGGATAGCCTGGATCCTACCCGCTCATTCCTCTATCAAAGCGACGTCGATCGTTTCGAAAGTCAGCGACTGCTGTTAGACGACCAGTTTGCAAGCGGTGATGTCAGCACGGGATTTGCGATATTCAATCTGTATCAACAGCGCATAGAGGAACGCCTCCAGGGCTTGATAGATGGGCTACCAGAACTCGTCGCCGAAATGGATTTTACGGTGGACGAGAGCCTCTCACTGGAGCCAGAGAAACAGGGTTGGCCTGCTAACGCCGGCGAGGCTGATGAGCGCTGGCGCAAGCAAATCAAGAACGCCGTGCTCAGCCTGAAGATCGCAGGCAAAGAGCAAGATGAGATTGTCCCAACCCTTGAAAAACGCTACAACAACCAGCTCAAACGGATCGCCCAGTACAACGCTCAGGACGTCTTCCAGGTGTATGCCAATGCACTGACTGCGCTATACGACCCCCACACAAACTACCTGTCTCCGCGCACCTCTGAGAACTTCAATATCAATATGAGTCTGTCTCTTGAAGGCATCGGCGCGGTACTGCAGTTGCAAGATGAATACACCAAGGTCGCGCGTATTGTCCCCGCCGGCCCGGCAGACAAACAGGGAGAGCTCCACCCCTCAGACAGAATTGTTGCCGTGGCGCAGGGCGACGACGGCGAATATGAAGACGTGCTGGGCTGGCGCCTGGATGAAGTCGTTCAGCTAATCAGGGGGCCGAAAGACACGACTGTCCGGCTGCAGGTTCTGCCTGCTGATGCACCCAGCCCTGACGTGCGCAAGGAGATCAAGATTGTGCGCAACAAGGTCAAACTGGAAGAACAGAGCGCTCAAAAAGAGATCATCGAAGTCCCTCGCGGAGATGAAACGATCAAGTTGGGCGTCATTGATATCCCGACCTTTTACATCGACTTTGAAGGCATGCGCCGCGGCGAGCCGGATTTCAAGAGCACAACACGGGACGTTAAGCGACTGTTGGGTGAATTGATGGCCGAAGATGTAGACGGCGTCATTATCGACCTGCGCAATAACGGCGGCGGATCACTCCAGGAAGCTAACGACCTGACCGGCCTGTTCATCGAGTATGGCCCCACGGTACAAATTCGCCACTCTTCCCGAAAAGTCTTCCGCGACGGCAAACGCTTGCGCACACCTTATTACGATGGACCCCTGGCCGTTTTGATCAACCGTTTAAGCGCCTCTGCTTCAGAGATCTTTGCGGGCGCAATACAGGATTATCAGCGCGGCTTGGTGGTAGGTAGCCAGTCCTTTGGCAAAGGCACCGTGCAAACGCTTATCCCACTCCCAGAAGGGCAATTGAAGCTGACGGAGTCCAAGTTTTATCGCATTAGCGGTGACAGCACGCAGCACCGTGGCGTCATTCCTGACATCGCCTTCCCCTCTCGCTACGACAGCGAAGAAATTGGCGAGAGCACGCTGGACCACGCACTTGATTGGGATCAAATCACACCGGTACGGCATCGGAAGTACCATGATCTGCCTTCCTTAGTGCCCTACCTGACAGACCTTCATCAGGCGCGAGCGAAGCTGAATCCTGACTTTGTTTATCTTGAAGATAGCGTTGCGCTAGCCGCCGAGGCGCGTGATACGCAAACCCTGCCATTAAATGAGGCCAATCGTTTGCAGCTGCGCGAACAGCGCAAGGCCCGTTCTCTGGAAATCGAGAACAAAAGGCGGGTCGCGAAAGGCCTGGAGCCACTGGACGATTTCGAGGACGAGGAGGAAGCAGAACAGCTCGCACTGGAGAGCGACACGGACGCCATTGATCTGGAGACAGATGTCGACAAGACTGATGCGTCTCCGGCTGACGATTTGCTAGCGCAGGGCGAAGACACGGAGCTGAGCGAAGCCCTCGACTCCACTGAAACTGGCAGTGATGCGAGCACTCTGGAAAACGACACGGAAGCAGCAGAGAACGATTCAGAAGAGGACGTTGACGTATTGCTAGTAGAGGCCGGGAACATCCTGGTCGACGCACTGGCTGCACGCAGCGAGATGCTTGCAACAAACCAGCGCCCTGCCGCCAGCCAGCGCTAGTCTACGAGGCCTTCCAGCCCACCTCATGCCCATCCTGGCCTGCCGTTGGCGGCCAGGCACCGGGCTGCTCTGACTCACCAAACCACTCAAGCTGACCTCGCAGGCCTACCACCTCACCAATAATTAGCAGAGTGGGTGCGTGAACCTCGGTATTGGCGACTATCCCGGGAAGACTCTCTAGCGTGCCGCATAGCGTGCGCTGATGTCGGGTGGTGCCCTGCTCCACTATAGCAATCGGCGTTGAAGCCTCACGACCATGGGCTATCAACTGGCTACAGATGATATCCAGGCTACTTAACCCCATGTAGAACACCAGCGTTTCATGAACGTTGTTAAAGTCCTGCCAGGGCAGCTCCAGCTGGCCATTCTTGAGATGGCCCGTGATAAACCGTACCGACTGTGCGTAGTCGCGATGGGTCAACGGGATGCCGGCATAACTGGCGCAGCCGCTAGCAGCGGTAATACCCGGCACAACCTGGAAAGGCACACCGCGCGCCGTGAGTTCTTCTATCTCTTCACCGCCGCGGCCAAAAATAAAGGGGTCGCCGCCCTTCAGGCGCGCCACCGTCTTACCCTCCAGAGCAAGATCCGCCAGTAACTTGTTGATAGTTTCCTGCGGAACCGCGTGCTCTGACTGTCGTTTACCAACATATACTCGTTCGGCATCCCGGCGCGCCATGTCGAGTATCTCTGGCGACACCAGACGATCGTATAACACGACGTCCGCTCGCTGCAGTAAACGCTCTGCCTTGAAGGTCATAAGATCGGGATCACCCGGGCCAGCGCCGATCAGGTAGACCTCGCCGACTTGTTGGTCGCCCTCGTGCGCACTCAGCAGCTCACGCATCGCCTCGGCTGCTTCAGCTTCGCGCCCGGCCAGCACCAGCTCCCCGGTAGCGCCGTTGACCACCCGCTCCCACAGTCTTCGTCGCTCATCCTCAGACGCAGTAACTGCCTTCATTGCATCGCGGAATCCACCCATAAATTCCGCCAGGCGCCCATAAGCTGCCGGCACCATCGCTTCAATTTTGCTGCGCAGCAGACGCGCTAAAACGGGGCTTCTAGCGCTGCTGCTGATGGCGATGACCAAAGGTGAGCGATCAACAATGGAGGGGAATACGAAGCTACAAAGCTCCGGACAGTCGACAACATTCACTGGCAGGCGCCGCTCGTTGCAGGCTGCTGCGATGGCCTCATTGACCTCCGCGTCAGGTGTTGCGGCAATGACCAGAGTCGCGCCATTGAGATCGCCCTCGTCAAAGGGCTTTTTACGCCACTCGCCAGCTTTGTTTTCTAAAAGGGATTTGAGTTCGCTATCAATCTCGGGACAGACACAGCGGATTACTGCGCCAGAGCGGGCCACTAAACGCGCCTTGCGAACCGCCACTGCGCCACCGCCCACTAGCAGCACGGTGCTGCCCTTGAGCTGAAAGAACAGCGGTAAATATTCCATTAGCGCCGGGACAAGGTATCCGTGCCGCCCATGTACGGCACGAGGGCCGCCGGCAAGCGGACGCTACCATCGGACTGCTGACCATTCTCAAGCAACGCTACCAGCGTGCGCCCAACGGCCAACCCGGAACCGTTGAGCGTGTGCAAAAGCTCAGGCTTGTTGGTCTCCGGGTTGCGCCAGCGCGCCTGCATACGGCGTGCCTGATAATCGCCAAAGTTACTGCAGGACGAAATCTCCCGATAGGTGTTCTGCGCAGGCAGCCATACTTCAAGGTCAAAAGTCTTGCGCGCCGAAAAGCCGATATCACCACCGCATAGCAAAACCTTTCGGTAGGGCAGCTCCAGCGCCTGCAGCACGGCTTCCGCGTGCCCGGTGAGCGCCTCCAGCATAGCGTCTGACTGGCTGGGTGGCACCATACAGACCAGCTCTACCTTTTCGAATTGATGCTGGCGGATCATGCCCCGGGTATCACGGCCATGACTACCGGCCTCACTGCGAAAACAGGGCGTGTGCGCAACATAACGCAGGCCATCCCCTAGCTCTGCAGGCTCGATGATGCGGTCTCGTACCAGGTTGGTCACAGGCACTTCTGCAGTAGGAATCAGGTAGTAATCGGGGTCGTGATGCAGCTTGAACAGATCTTCACCAAACTTAGGCAGTTGGCCGGTGCCCTTCAAACTCTCTGCGTTAACGATAAAGGGAACGTAAATCTCGGTATAGCCATGCGACCCGGTGTGCAGGTCTAACATGAATTGAATCAGGGCCCTGTGCAGACGCGCGACTCCGCCTTGCATCACGCTAAAGCGCGCACCGGTAAGCTTGGACGCCATATCGAAATCAAGGCCGCCCAGCGCAGCGCCGATATCCACGTGATCTTTCGCAGCGTCGATGCTGCGCGGCTCACCCCAGCGCATGATTTCCTGGTTGTCGCTTTCATCCGCGCCCGGCGGAACGTCTTCATCGGGCAGGTTGGGTACTGACATCAATAAGGCTTCAAGACTCTCACCTGCGTCTTTGGCACGCTCTGTTGCAGCATCGATTCGGTCAGCTATTTTTGCGAGGGTCTCATTGACGCTAGCCTTGGCTTCATCCACGGACATCCCGCTTTGCACTAGTTCGCCAATTTTTTTAGACGCCTGCTTGCGCTCCGCCAGCAGCTCCTGGCTTTCCACATCAGCCTGTTTGCGCGCCGCATCCAATTCAGCAAAGCGCTCTACGTCAAAATCGTAGCCACGGATACTCAGTCGACGTGCGATCTCGGCAGGATCTTGCCTAACGAGTTTAAGATCTAGCATTGCGGTATGTATTCCTCTCTATCAGCGGGCACAATCACTGCACCCGGGTCAAACCACTACGAAGAGCTTTACACTAAACGCAGTATTGTCATGCCCACCCAGACGGCGCCAAGACATGCTGCGACACTGACGCCCATATACAGAAAAGCCAGACTATGCTGACCCGTCTCAAGCAGCGCCACGGCCTCCAGAGAGAACGTGGAAAATGTGGTGAACGCCCCCAGAAAGCCAACCATCAGCACGCCGCGCCAATCGGGATGAACCCAGGCGCGCTCAACGATCATGACATAAGCCATACCGATAAAAAATGAACCCATTACGTTCACCGCTAGCGTCGCCCAGGGGAATCGCACGGTCTGATCGCCGTGCACCAAAAGGTGCAGGCTATAACGCGCGACAGCACCAATGGCGCCGCCAAGGGCGATAAACAGAAGGTTCTTCATTCGGATCCGCTCAGTCGTAGCGGCGCATTGTACTGCGTTTGTCCAGCTCCCGCAGACTTCGTAGCTTGTCGGCGATTTTTTGCTCCAAACCGTGCTGCGTCGGATGGTAGTACTGCCGGTCCTTCAAGGGTTCGGGAAAGTAATTTTCGCCCGCGGCGTAAGCACCAGGCTCATCGTGGGCGTAACGGTATTCATCGCCATGGCCATCCGCTTTTGCCAATGACGTGGGAGCATTGCGCAGGTGCAACGGCACTTCAAGTGTCGCTCCTGACTCTACCTCGGCCAGCGCTTGTTTATATGCCGCATAGACTGCATTACTCTTCGCCGCACAGGACAGATACACAATAGCCTGCGCGGTGGCCAGCTCGCCTTCCGGACTGCCCAACCTTTCCTGCACCTGCCAGGCGTCCAGCGCGATTGATAAGGCGCGGGGGTCGGCGTTACCGATATCTTCGCTGGCCATGCGCACCACGCGCCTGGCGATATAAATCGGGTCACAGCCGCCGTCCAGCATGCGTACAAACCAGTACAAGGCAGCATCGGGGCTAGAGCCTCTAACCGCTTTATGCAAGGCTGAAATCTGATCATAAAAGGCGTCACCGCCTTTATCAAAGCGCCGCAGACTGCCCTGCAAGGCCTCCTCAACCACAGCCGCGGACAAGTGAATCGCGCTTGCAGTCGCGTTGGTGTCGCTGTCGCCTGCGTCCTTACCTCTCTCCGCGTCGGTATCCGCAGCGCCACCAGGCCGGGTATCAGACAGATCGACAGCCAGTTCAAGCAGGTTCAAAGCTCTGCGAGCGTCACCATCCGCTGCCGAGACAAGCTGCATCAGTGCGTCCTGTTCCGCATAAACAGCTTGCGGAATACTGTCCAGAGCGCGCTGCAGCACATGCAGCAGGTGCTCATCTTCTAAACTGCGAAGCTTATAAACCCGTGACCGGGAAAGCAGCGCATTGTTCAGCTCAAAGGCTGGGTTTTCGGTGGTTGCACCAATGAATATCAGCGTGCCATCTTCCACAAAGGGCAAAAACGCATCTTGCTGAGATTTGTTAAACCGATGCACTTCGTCGACGAAGAGAATCGTACTACGGCCGCCTGCGCGAAATTGCTGCGCCTGCTCAACCGCTGCACGGATATCTTTAACGCCAGACAGTACCGCTGACAGGCTGATAAATTCGGCATCCGCTGCGTCGGCAACGATTCTGGCAAGCGTCGTTTTGCCGACTCCGGGTGGCCCCCAGAAAATCATGGAGTGTAGCTGCTGTCGCTCTATGGCTTCACGCAGCGGCTTGCCGGGCGCGAGCAAGTGCTCCTGCCCGGCATATTCCGCCAGGCCTCTGGGACGCAGGCGCGCGGCTAAGGGTTCATAGGCAGGCGCTTCTGAACCAAACAGGTCAGAGGTCATTGCGGTAGACGTCGACCCCCTCGGGAGGTTCAAACACAAAGTCCTCAGCGGTCAGAGGCGCCGCGGCGTTAAGCTTTGATAGCTGAATGACGCTGCTGCGACCGGCGATATCGACAATTGTCAGCAAGCTGGGCAGTGTCTGCGCGAACACGAGTTCAACCTGGCGAAACTCTGCATCGGGGAAACGGGGACGCAGCATATAGCGGTTTGTCGCAGTTTCCTCGACCGAGTAATAGGTCTGCAATAGGGATACGTCGCCACTGAGAATCGTCAGCGGGCTGGTGGGGTCGGAAGGAGATATTTCGCGTCGTGTGGCTGTCTCAAGTTCGATATCGTGATGCCACAGAACGTCGCCTGCCGCGACCAGTAGCTGCGCCTCTGGAGAACGAATTTCCCAACGCAGATACCCAGGTCGCAATAGCGCAAAGCTTCCCTGACTCACCTGCAGCGCGTCGCCGTCCTCAGCGTAAAGAGTCTGTTCAAAGTCTCCGGACAGACGCGAGAAAACCGAAAGTTTGTCTGCCAAACCCGCAAAGGCCTCCGCAGAAGCGGTAAGACTTAGCAATGAGAACCCGGAGGCCAGAACAACTGCAGATACGCAGCGCAACAACAGGGCCTGCATCAGTCGCCCACCGGTGGTGGCGCAATCACTTCGCGCTGTCCATTGGTTCCCATCTCAGTGACTACGCCCGCCGCCTCCATTGCTTCGATCAATCTGGCAGCACGGTTGTAACCGATGCGGAGCTTGCGTTGCACCGACGAGATAGACGCACGGCGGCTCTTGGTCACGTAGTGAACGGCCTCGTCATACAGGGCATCGATCTCTTCATCGCCTTCTTCGCCTCCTTCCGGCTTCTCGCCAGGCATTACGCCGGGCGCACTGCCCTCCTCCAGCAAGCCGTCTATGTAGGTAGGCTCACCGCGTCGCTTCCAATCAGCGACCACTTTATGGACCTCATGGTCATCAACAAACGCACCATGCACACGCACCGGTAAGGCCGTACCGGGTGGCAGATACAGCATGTCCCCGTGTCCTAGCAACTGCTCTGCCCCACCCTGATCAAGGATGGTGCGAGAGTCGACTTTAGAGGATACCTGAAAGGCGATACGCGTCGGTACGTTGGCTTTAATCAAACCTGTAATCACGTCGACGGACGGCCGCTGGGTCGCCAGAATCAAGTGAATGCCGGCGGCACGCGCTTTCTGGGCGATACGCGCGATCAGCTGTTCTACCTTCTTGCCGACAATCATCATCATATCGGCGAATTCATCAATCACCACAACAATCGCCGGCAAGGCTTCCAGATGCGGCCGTACCTGTTCTTCAACGGGCGTAAAGGATAGCGGGTCTGGAGCCCACATCGGATCTTCAAGAGGCTCACCGGCTTTGGCAGCGTCCTGGACCTTTCGGTTGTAGCCGGCCAGGTTACGAACGCCCAACGCCGCCATCAGCTTGTAGCGACGCTCCATCTCACCTACACACCAGCGCAACCCGTTGGCCGCGTCCTTCATGTCAGTGATAACAGGGGTCAGCAAATGGGGGATACCGTCGTAAACAGACAGCTCCAGCATCTTCGGATCGACCAAAATTAGCCTGACTTCCGCCGGCGTCGACTTATACAGCAGACTCAACAGCATAGCGTTGACGCCCACGGACTTACCGGAACCGGTGGTACCGGCAACAAGCAAATGCGGCATTTTCGCCAGGTCAGCGACAATGGGCTCGCCAGAAATATCATGACCCAGGGCCAACGCTAACGGCGATCGGGTTTCCTCAAACGCTTTTGAGGCCAGAACGTCCTTAAGGTTAACGATCTCCCGGTCTTCATTGGGTATTTCAATGCCGACAACAGATTTACCGGCAATCACCTCGACCACGCGAACGCTGATAACAGCCAGAGAGCGCGCCAGATCCTTGGCAAGGTTGGAAATACGGCTGACTTTAATGCCGGCAGCAGGCTGAATTTCAAAGCGCGTGATAACCGGCCCGGGATAAACTGCCACTACCTCAGCCTGAATATTGAAATCCGCAAGTTTCAGCTCTAGCAGCCTGGAAAGCGCCTGCAGGGCTTCCTGAGAGTAGCCTCGATCGGGGTCACGCGGCCGTTCATCGAGCAACTCCAGGGCTGGCAGTTCACCGGTGACCGGTGCGTCGAACAAAGGTTGCTGCTTTTCCTTCTGCACGCGTTCGCCCTGCTCGATTTTCTTGACCGGCGGCTTAATCTTGGGAGGTGTACGCTTTTTTTCCTTCTCCACGTGCTCGTTGATCACTACACGCCGTTGCTCCTGCTGCTTGGCCTGCGCCCTGCGCTCGATGATCTCGGCGATACGAGACCGACCCAAGGCGACCAGTCGCGTGCTACCCGTTAGCGTCCAGTAGCCGAGATCCTCCATCAGCTTTATCCAGCTGAGGTCTGTGAATATCGTCATGCCGAACAGTAATACCGCCAGCAGGATTAAACGACTGCCGGTAACGCTAAAGGCGTCTGCAAAAGCGCCACCCACTGCCTGTCCTAAAATGCCACCCGTCCCCTGCGGTAACGAAGACGCACCCAGGTCATTCATGGCGAGCAGTGCCGTGCCGCTGATCATCACCAACAGCAAGCCCAGCGTGCGTATCGCTACGGTTACCCAATCAAAACCGAGACTGTCATGCCGGTGCTGGAATAGCAGCCAGGCACGCCCTGCCAGCATCAAAGGGAAAAGAAACGCCGCAAAACCGACCAGAGAAAAGAACACATCAGCCAGCCAGGCACCGGCTGGTCCACCCGCGTTACTAACGAAATCGGCACTGCCCGTGGCAGACCAACCCGGGTCATCCGGCGTATACGTCAGCAACGCCAACAACAGGTACAGGCATATAGCGGTGATGCCAATAAAGGCGCCCTCGCGTAATCTGGGGCCAAGGAAGCTGCGGGCACTCTCAGCAGGCGCAGGCGCGCTTGATGCAGAGGCAGAACGGCTATTCGCCACAGGGCCGACCTTGTTTAGTCATGATTCGTCACTACCTATATACATTGGCGTTGTCCGTATGATCCAAAAGAGCGCTGGTGCTAGCTCTAACCCATAGCCCGGCAGCGGGCTTCGGGAGCGCTTAAGGATGTATTTCGCTGGCTGCAATTATGCTTATATTTATTTTTTATTTCAAAAACTTAGCGCAACTTTATACTTTAATTTATCATACGGAATTTATCCGCCTCGACGGATTATTCACTTGACAGTTACCGCACAGGACAAGGCTATGAGCGACACGCAACACCACCGACTGATCATACTGGGCTCCGGCCCCGCCGGATACACCGCTGCCGTGTATGCGGCGCGAGCCAATCTAGACCCTGTGATTATCACTGGTATTCAACAAGGTGGACAGCTAACCACAACCACGGACGTCGATAACTGGCCAGGAGATGTCGAAGGTTTGCAGGGCCCGGACTTGATGCAGCGGATGCTGGCGCATGCGGAACGCTTCGATACCAAAGTGATATTCGATCATGTAGAACGGGTTGATCTCTCAGAGCGCCCCTTCAAGCTGGAGGGCTCAAATAATTACAGCTGCGATGCCCTTATCATCGCCACTGGAGCCTCCGCCCAATATCTGGGTCTGCCCTCAGAAGAGGCATTTATGGGCAAAGGCGTAAGTGCCTGTGCGACCTGCGATGGCTTCTTTTATCGCGGGCAAAAAGTCGCCGTGATTGGAGGGGGTAACACCGCTGTGGAAGAGGCACTGTATCTCGCCAATATCGCGGACCACGTTACGCTGGTGCATCGCCGGGATGCCCTGCGTGCAGAGAAATTCCTGCAGCAAAAACTGTTTGATCGCGAGAAGGAAGGCAAGGTCACTATCATGTGGGACCATACCCTTGAGGAGATAACCGGTGATGACTCGGGCGTAACCGGCATGCGCGTCAAGTCAACCCTGGATGGGCAGGTCTCCACTGTCGATCTGGCGGGCGTATTTATTGCGATTGGACACAAGCCAAACACCGACATCTTTGCTGACCAACTGGATATGAAAGACGGCTATATTCAAATACGCAGCGGCATTGAAGGTGATGCAACCGCAACGAACGTGAAGGGAGTATTTGCCGCGGGTGACGTGGGTGATCATATCTACCGCCAGGCGGTGACTTCAGCTGGCTTTGGCTGCATGGCTGCACTCGACGCTGAGCGCTACCTTGACGACCTGAAGTAACAAAATCGAGCTGGCGTGCTCGCCCCGACATCAATAGGCGGCACTGACAAGCGACACTGAGACGCCGCTAGATACGCCCGGTAAAGGACGCAATGGTCAATATAGAGCGCATTAGCCGCGACAGCCTCGAGTTTCCGGATACAGGGCAAGCCCTGAGCTATCCGAATGGCCTGTTGGCGGTAGGCGGTGATCTCTCTGTAGAAAGACTGCTTAGGGCTTACCAACGCGGCATCTTCCCCTGGTTCGAAGATCCACAGCCGATACTCTGGTGGAGCCCTGATCCGCGATCCGTTTTGTTTCCGGACGAAATTAAGGTCTCCAGAAGCCTGGCTAAAACGCTTCGCAAAAATCGTTTCCGGGTAACCACGGACATGGCGTTCCACAGAGTACTCTCAGGCTGCGCAGCACCTCGTGCCCGGGAACGGGGCACCTGGATCACCAACAGTATGGCCAGAGCCTATATGGCTTTGCACCGCGCCGGCTTCGCCCATTCCATTGAAGTATTTTTTGGCGAATCCATGTTCAGCCGGGTAAGCGATGCCTCTAAGGTGGCGCTGGTTGCCCTGAGCCTTGAACTACCAAAACACGCATTGCGCGTTATCGATTGTCAGGTAGAGAGTGAACACTTGAACTCTATGGGCGCCAGAAACATCCCGCGACTGGACTTTGAAGCCTACCTTGCCCAAACTATCGAGCCGTCCCAACAATCACACTGGACACTTGATATTTCTGCGGGAGAACTAGCGTGACCTCTTCGCTGCGAGACCTCAAGGTTTACACAACCTACCCTCACAGTTGCAGCTACCTGCCAGAGCAGGAAGCTACTACGCTATTTGTTGACCCACGCACGCCTGTCACCACCGGGCTGTACAGCCAGCTGTCACTTCTGGGCTTTCGCCGTTCCGGCAGCCATCTATATCGGCCCAACTGCAGTCGTTGCTCCGCGTGCATTCCGGCGCGTGTCCCAGTAAAACGCTTTAAGGCCAAGCGCAATCAACGTCGCTGCATGAAGCGCAACGAAGACCTCAGCGTGCGCGAGCTGCCGGACATCAGCGATGATCGCTGCTTTGCATTGTACGAACGCTATATTGAGGTTCGTCACCATGACGGTGATATGTATCCACCCTCACGGGAACAGTACCAGTCGTTTCTTAGCGACGAGTGGGGAGTTACGCGTTTCTACGGCATGTTTAAGGACGAGCAGCTGGTCGGCGTCGCGGTGGCAGACGCGTTGGATGATGGTCTTTCAGCCATTTACACCTTCTACGATCCCGACCTGAATGACCGCAGCCTGGGCACTTTCGCCGTGCTGTGGCAAATAAAAATGGCGGAGTCATTAGGGCTGGACTACCTCTATCTGGGCTACTGGATAAAGCAATGTCAAAAGATGGCCTATAAAACCCAGTATCGGCCGCTTGAACTCTATGTGAACGGCAACTGGGTCGAGCTGCTGTAACACCCGGTTAAGCGATTGATTAGGGCCGAAAATATCAGTCCGCACTCCCCCTTCCGCAAAAACCTGCACGCATTACTGTGCAAATCTGAACATAGTATTGCGAAAATCAGGACACACTATGGTGAATAGTGCGGAGCAACTGCCGCAGCAGTGGTGTTAGGCGGCTAATTAAGGCAAAATGCGCGCCTAATTTTGTAGGCAAGGTAGCCGCAGTATGGCGAAAGAAGACCAGATCGAAATGGACGGGGAAGTGATCGATACCCTGCCCAACACAACATTCCGAGTGCAGTTGGAGAACGGCCACGTCGTTACGGCGCACATTTCCGGCAAAATGCGCAAGAACTACATCCGCATCTTGACGGGGGATAAAGTGAAAGTAGAACTGACGCCCTACGATTTAACGAAAGGCCGCATTACCTATCGCGCCCGCTGAGCGGCATAGGCGGCACCACCAAGACTCCCACCTGACACCCTGTTTGTAGCTTGTAGCCCGTAGCCTGTAGGTTTGTGACTGACCCCGGCGACCGACGCGCCCTGAGGCGACTTGTGTAATGGAGTGGGCCTTACAGGCAGGTTCACTGCCCGCAGGTCATCAATCATTGCGATCTTCCCTCAGACCTACGGCCCAGGCGATCAGGCTTCGGCAGTTTCTTTCTCTTCGACCACAGCCTCAACGTCAAGGCTGTCGGTAGCCTCGTTGTAAGTCACCTCGGCGGTACCGCCATCTTGCGACAAGGCACCAAAGAGCACCATCTCAGCCAAGGGCTTCTTAATGCTCTCTTGTATGATGCGTGCCATGGGCCGTGCCCCCATGGTGATGTCATAGCCCTTTTCCACCAACCAGTGTCGAGCTCGTTCATCGACCTGCAGCAGCACTTTCTTTTCGTCAAGTTGATGCTGTAGTTCTGTCAAGAATTTGTCGACAACCGTCAGGATCACTTCAGTGCTCAGCGGTTCAAACTGGATAATGCTGTCCAGACGATTACGGAACTCTGGCGTGAACATACGGTTAATTGCCTCCAGACCATCTGTAGAGTGGTCCTGCTCAATGAAGCCGATGCTCCTGCGGCTGATATTTTCAGCGCCCGCGTTGGTCGTCATAATAATAATCACGTTACGGAAATCAGCCCGGCGACCGTTGTTATCCGTCAGAGAGCCGTGATCCATGACCTGAAGCAACAGGTTGAACACCTCCGGATGCGCTTTTTCGATTTCATCCAGCAGCACAATTGAGTGTGGATTCTTGGTCACGGCCTCGGTCAACAAGCCACCTTGATCAAATCCGACATAGCCAGGCGGCGCACCGATCAGCCGCGACACGGTATGTCGCTCCATGTACTCAGACATATCAAACCGCACCAGTTCCAGGCCGAGTACCCGCGCCAGCTGTCGGCTGACTTCGGTTTTACCTACGCCGGTCGGGCCTGCAAACAGGAACGAACCTATTGGCTTTTCACTTGGCTTTAGGCCTGCCCTGGCCAACTTGATTGCGGTGGCCAGGCTGCCAATTGCCTGATCCTGACCGAAGACGGCCATCTGCAAATTGGTCTCGAGCTTCTCAAGCGCCTTCTTATCAGAGGAGCTAACAGACTTTGGCGGTATCCGTGCAATTTTGGCTATTACGGTTTCCACATCGGTTACCCCAATTACCTTTTTACGACGCGAGGGTGGCTGTAGTTGCTGATAGGCGCCCGCCTCGTCAATGACATCTATGGCTTTGTCGGGTAAAAATCGGTCATTGATATACCGCTCCGCCAACTCTGCTGCGGCTCGCAGTGCCTTATTGGTGTAGCGGAGCCCGTGGTGCTCTTCGAAACGACTCTTGAGACCGCGAAGGATATGGTAGGTATCCTCAGCCGAAGGCTCCATAACGTCAACTTTCTGGAAGCGCCGTGACAGAGCCCGATCCTTGTCAAAGATACCGCGATACTCCTGAAAGGTCGTCGAACCGATGCAACGCAGCTTCCCGGATGCCAGCATCGGCTTAAGCAGGTTGGACGCGTCCATGACACCGCCGGAGGCGGCCCCCGCACCGATGATAGTGTGAATTTCATCAATGAAGAGAATGGCGCCTTCACGCTTCTTCAGCTCGGCTAGCAAGGTCTTCAGCCGTTTTTCAAAATCACCTCGATACTTCGTGCCCGCCAGCAACGCGCCCATGTCCAGGGAATAAACCACGCTGTCTTTAAGGATGTCTGGGACTTCGCCATCAATAATCTTTTTGGCCAGCCCCTCAGCGATCGCGGTTTTACCCACGCCGGACTCGCCCACCAACAAGGGGTTGTTTTTGCGGCGTCGTGACAGAATCTGTGAGACGCGCTCAACCTCGGCAGCTCGGCCAATCAACGGATCGATACGACCCTCTTCCGCCTCCAGATTGAGGTTGGTGGCAAAGCTATCGAGGGGATTCGCCTCGCCTTCTTCGCCTCCCTCTTCGTCACCGATACGCCCTATGCTGTCGCCGTCCTCTTCACCGGCGACCTTTGAGATGCCGTGAGTGATGTAGTTCACAACGTCCAGACGAGCGATGTTCTGCATCTTCAGAAAGTAAACCGCCTGGCTTTCCTGCTCGCTGAATATCGCGACCAATACGTTAGCGCCAGTGACTTCCGCCTTGCCAGATGACTGCACGTGAAATGCTGCACGCTGAATAACCCGCTGAAAGCCAAGCGTTGGCTGCGTATCCCGATCGCTCTCGTCCTCGGGGATCAGCGGTGTTGTCGCGTCGACAAATTCCGTTAATTCACCGCGCAGGCCGGTTAGGTCTCCACCACAGGCATGCAGCACTTTTGTTGCATCGCTATTATCCAGCAACGCAAGCAACAGGTGCTCGACGGTCATATATTCGTGTCGCTTGGATTGAGCGCCCTTAAAGGCCTCATTGAGGGTGGCTTCGAGTTCCTTATTCAGCATCGATTTGGCTCTCCGCAGGGCCGTTGTGGCCCGATATGCGCAAGGTTTGCGCGTGTTGCTTTACCATCTTGTGCGGCCACCCTATGAGAGGATGGTCGCCTGGGTATCTCGTCTCTTTCTAGCGAGTTTGATCATCGCTTTGCATTACCGGTCTGTTCTTTTCCCCGGCGCCTGCATCTGTTTCTACGTTTACCACTGCTACAGGTTACACCTCTTAATTGTTACACCTCTAATTTTGGTACGCAGGCTTTCAAGTTTTCGACTGCTTTGCTTGTCGAGTCTATGCATTAATCTTCAGATGCCTCGACTTCGCAGAGCAGTGGGTGCTGATTCTCACGTGCGTATTGATTGACCTGATTCATCTTTGTCTCTGCGATGTCGCGCGTGTATATGCCGCAGACCCCTTTACCACGGGTATGCACAGCTAGCATGACCTGCGTTGCCTGCTCGCGATTCATGCGGAAGAAGACCTCAAGCACTTCCACGACAAACTCCATAGGCGTGTAGTCGTCGTTCAACAGTATGACTTTGTATAGGGGGGGCTTCTTTAACTGGGGTTTGGCTTCCTGAACTGCCAAATCGCCGTCTGGCGGTCCCACGGGCGAGTCTTCGTCTGCCATGGCCTTTTCGAGCCTGCCTCTGACCGGGTAAGGCCAGTCTTGCAGCGTTAAGGAGCTGCATGTCGACGGCACAGAATGCGCCTCTGTGGAATGTGAGCAGGAGTACAACATGTGTCTTGCCATGAATTCAGTATACCCAATTAGGAAAGGATGTGGCGACAAGCCGTGACTTTTGGCCGTGCCCTGAGCGATACGCGCTGCTGCACACGCAGGTGCACACCAAAACGGCCTTTTTGAAACAATTCGGGCCGGTAAAACCGGCCCGATTGCTTTACCTATTAGTTCTAGCAGCGACTACATGTGCTTGATAATCGCGTCACCGAACTCAGAACAGCTCATCAGCGTTGCGCCGTCCATGAGTCGCTCGAAGTCGTAGGTCACGGTCTTAGCCTGAATCGCACCGTTCATGCCGTCGATTATCAGATCAGCCGCTTCGTTCCAGCCCATATGACGCAACATCATTTCGGCGGACAGAATTAACGAGCCCGGATTCACCTTATCCTGACCTGCGTATTTCGGTGCTGTGCCGTGGGTTGCCTCGAACAGCGCGATAGAGTCACTGAGGTTGGCGCCAGGAGCAATACCAATACCGCCGACCTGAGCCGCCAGGGCATCCGACAGATAGTCACCGTTCAGGTTCATGGTGGCCACAACGCTGTACTCCGCAGGACGCGTAAGGATCTGCTGGAGCATGGCGTCGGCAATAACGTCTTTAATGACAATATCATTGCCGGTATTGGGGTTCTTCACCGAAACCCAGGGGCCGCCGTCCAGCAGTTCGCCGCCGAACTCTTCCTGCGCTATTTCATATCCCCAATCGCGGAAAGCACCCTCGGTAAACTTCATGATGTTGCCCTTGTGTACGAGGGTAACGCTGGGCAAATCCTGATCAATGGCGTATTGAATAGCCTTGCGAACCAGACGCTTGGTGCCCTCTTCCGAGACGGGTTTGATACCAATGCCAACATTTTCAGTAAAGCGCATCTTGGTGGCGCCCATTTCCTGGGTGATGAAATCAACGACTTTCTGCGCTTCCGGTGTGCCGGCTTCGTACTCAATCCCCGCGTAGATGTCTTCCGAATTCTCCCGGAAGATGACCATGTTGCATTTACCCGGCTCTTTAACCGGCGATGGCACGCCTTCAAACCAGCGCACCGGGCGCTGGCAAACGTACAGGTCCATCTCCTGGCGCAGCGCAACATTCAATGAGCGGAAACCACCGCCTACAGGTGTGGTTAGCGGGCCTTTGATTGCAACTGAATACTCGCGAATGGCGTCCAGTGTTTCTTCCGGGAACCAGTCACCGTCGTAGAGCTCTGCAGCTTTTTCGCCGGTATAGATTTCCATCCAGGAAATTTCACGCTCACCGGAATAGGCTTTTTCCACGGCCGCGTTCACGACATCCAGCATGACCGGGCTAATATCTACCCCGATACCGTCTCCTTCGATGAAAGGAATGATGGGGTTGTTCGGTACGCTGAGAGAGTAGTCTTCGTTAACGGCGATTTTTTCGCCCTGCGCAGGTACCTTGATATGCTTATAGCCCATGAATTTGCTCCGTGATGAGTTCGATTGCGGGTGTCAAAACGGCGCGAAGTATAGCACCAGAAACCCCCACCTACAGCCCTGAAAGACCTCTTCAGGGCACAACGGATAGAGGAAAGCGTGGCCGGACTGATTATTTTTAACAAACCCTTCCGGGTACTGTCCCAATTCAGTGACACCGAGGGCCGCCAAACCCTGGCGAACTACCTCAAGGCTCCAGGCTTCCGAGCTGCCGGCCGGTTAGACTATGATTCGGAGGGTTTACTGGTGCTCACCGATGATGGTCGCCTACAGCAGCAGATAGCGAATCCAAGCACCCGTACCTGGAAGACCTATTGGGTACAGGTAGAGGGCGTGCCGGGAACGAATGCCTTGAAACAGCTGCGGCAGGGCATACAGCTTAAGGACGGGCCTACAAGACCGGCCAAGCTGCAGCTAATCGAATCTCCATCGAACCTGTGGCCTCGCGATCCGCCCATCCGAAAGCGCAGCAACGATGTCACCAGCTGGCTTGAACTGAGCATTTGCGAGGGCCGCAATAGACAAGTCAGGCGCATGACCGCCGCGGTTGGCTTCCCCACCCTGCGCCTGGTGCGGACCTCAATTGGCCAATGGAATCTCGGCGCTTTGCAACCCGGTGATTCACGACGCGAAACAGTGCATATGCCCGGTCGCGGCGCTGCAAAAGCGCGGCGTGGATAAATCGCGATAACCAGGAGGTAAGCGCAAATGGCACGGAATGAAGACGATTATATCCACGTGACAGTGGCCACTGTCATAGAGCGTGACGGTCGCTTCCTGCTGGTGGAAGAGCAAGCGCCTGAAGGACTCGTCATCAACCAGCCTGCAGGGCACGTTGAACTGGGAGAAACCCTTGCCCAGGCAGCAGTTCGTGAAACTCTTGAGGAAACAGGCTGCAATGTCGCGCTGGACGGCATCCTGGGACTCGCACAGCACCGGGCACCCGCTAACGGCGTGACCTACCTCAGAACTACTTTTTTTGGTCACATCGTCAGCGAAAACCCACAGGCCACGCTGGATACAGGCATTGTTCGGACACTGTGGATGAGCTACGAAGACATGCAGATTGATTCTGATAGAATGCGCAGCCCGCTAGTTATAAACAGCGTGGCACAGTATCTGGCAGGACACCGCTGGCCCTTGGAAACCATTTACTACAGCGCGACATGATCCCTGAACAAACAAAAGTAATCGTCGGCATGTCCGGCGGTGTGGACTCCTCCGTGGCCGCTCTGCTGCTAAAGCAGCAGGGCTTTGTCGTGGAAGGACTGTTCATGAAAAACTGGGACGAGGACGACGGCACCGAATATTGCACCGCTAAAGAAGACCTGGCAGACGCCCAATCCGTGGCGGACAAGCTCGGCATAAAGCTACACGCAGCAAACTTCGCCGCTGAGTATTGGGACAACGTTTTTGAGCACTTCCTGAGCGAGTATCGCTGTGGTCGCACGCCCAACCCTGACATCCTGTGTAACCGTGAAATCAAGTTCCGCGCGTTTTTAGACTATGCGCTGACGCTGGGTGCAGACCGTATTGCCACCGGTCACTATGCACGAACCACAGCACAGCCAGCTCAAATGACCCAGAACGTTGGCTTGATGAAAGGACAGGATGCCAACAAGGATCAGAGCTACTTCCTGCACGCTGTGGGTCACCATGAACTTGGCCAATGTCTTTTCCCGCTGGGGGATCTGCAAAAAAGCCATGTGCGCGAGTTGGCTCGTGAAGCGGGCCTGGATACCCATGACAAGAAAGACAGCACCGGAATCTGTTTTATCGGAGAGCGGCGCTTCAGCGACTTCCTTAAGCAGTATCTTCCCGCTCAGCCAGGCGACATTTTTGATCTTGAAGGAAACCTGATGGGGCAGCATCAGGGCCTGATGTATCACACGATCGGTCAACGCCAGGGTCTGGGAATTGGCGGCGTATCCGGTCACGATCACGAGCCCTGGTATGTGGTGAAGAAGGATCTGCAAAACAACAGGCTTTTGGTCGCGCAGGGCAACAACCACCCCGCGCTATTCAGCGATGCACTAGCCGTGACAGACATTCACTGGATCAGGGATAGCCCGCCACTACTCCCGCTGCGGTGCCGAGCCAAAACGCGCTACCGACAGGCCGATCAGGACTGCGAGATTGCGCCTGCCAATAGCGGCTACACCGTCACCTTTAGCGAACCACAACGCGCGATCACGCCCGGTCAATCGGTGGTGTTCTATCAAGACGACGAATGTTTGGGCGGTGGCGTCATCGAGCAGACCGCGTGAAGCGTTCTGATGAGCAGGTTCTAGCCCTTGCTGGCGTTGTGCAGGCCGCCAGACTGGTCGACCAGATTTCGCGCACCGGCAGCTACCCAAAGGAGTTTCTCACACCGCTGGTCAGCAGCCTTTTTATATTCGACGCTGAGCACGTCGAGGATATCTATGGTGGCGTGGGCAGCCTGAAGCTAGGCCTGGACAATATGGCCGCCATGCTGGCCTCAAGTGGAGAGCCAGCAGCTCGAGAGATGCTGCGCTATGTCTTCGGCATGCTGCACCTGGAGCGCAAATTCTCAGCCCACCCGGACATGCCGAATATTGTTCGCGCGCGCCTGGAGCATACCCAGTTTCGTGCAGACTACTTCGCTAACAACACACAAGACCTCGCGCACAGCCTGAGTGGCATCTATCAGGATACGCTCTCTAACTTCCGCTACAGGATTCGTGTTACCGGCAGCATGCAACAGCTGCAGAGCACGGCCAACGCAGACCTCATTCGTGCCTGCCTGCTGGCAGGCATACGCTCTGCGGTACTCTGGCGGCAACTCGGTGGGCGGCGCTGGCGCCTGCTCAGCCGCCGCAAAAAACTGCTGGAGAGCGCACACAATCTGTCACGCCAACTGCGTTCGGTGTAAACTTGGCACTGCAGCGCAGCGCTAACGCGACCGCACTACGTTAAAGCTCAGGAGCATACGCAATGGACCTCTCCGCACTGACCGCGGTGTCACCAATCGACGGCCGGTACGGCGCTAAAACTGCGGCACTGCGTGCCGTGTTTAGTGAGTATGGTTTGATGCGGCGCAGGCTGCTGGTGGAGGTTCGCTGGCTTCAGGCGCTGGCGTCGGCGGATGACATCGCGGAGGTCCCAGCGCTATCGCAGGACGCAAGCGATAAGTTGGACAGCATACTGCTGGGGTTTGATGAAACCGCCGCGCAGCAAATTAAGGATATAGAGGCCACCACCAATCACGACGTCAAGGCTGTTGAGTACTACCTGAAGCAACAGATCGCAGAGCACCCTGAACTCGCCGCGATCTCTGAGTTTATTCATTTTGCCTGCACCTCCGAGGACATCAACAATCTATCCCACGGCCTGATGCTCAAAGACGGGATGCAGGAATGCGTGCTGCCAGCGTATCAACAGATCGTCACAACGCTGCGCGCACTGGCCCATGATTTTGCCGACCAGCCGATGCTGTCACGCACCCATGGCCAGACCGCAAGCCCTACCACCATGGGTAAAGAACTGGCAAACGTCGTCGCGCGTCTGGATCGGCAGCTAAACCAGCTCGAGCAACAACACTACCTTGGCAAGATCAACGGCGCAGTAGGCAACTACAACGCGCATATCAGCGCCTACCCTGAGAAAGACTGGGAAGCTCATGCAAAAGGGTTTGTGATCGGTCTGGGGCTGGACTGGAACCCCTACACAACGCAAATCGAACCCCATGACTACATGGCGGAGTTATTCGACGGTATGGCACGCTTTAACACCGTACTTGTCGACTTTTGCCGAGACTTATGGTCCTACATCTCGCTTGGGTATTTCGGCCAGAAAACGATCGCCGGCGAAGTTGGCTCGTCGACCATGCCGCACAAGGTCAACCCCATTGATTTTGAAAACGCCGAAGGTAATCTTGGGCTGGCCAACGCCATACTGTCTCACCTTGCACAGAAGCTGCCCGTATCTCGCTGGCAGCGAGACCTCACCGACTCCACCGTGCTGCGCAACATGGGCGTGGGCTTTAGCTATACCCTGATTGCCACCGCAAGCCTTGGCAAGGGCCTCGGCAAACTTAAGCTCAACGCAGCCGTTCTGGACGCAGACCTTGACGCGAGTTGGGAGGTACTTGGGGAAGCAATCCAAACCGTGATGCGGGTGCACGGCATCGAGCAGCCTTATGAAAAGCTAAAGGCCTTTACGCGAGGACAGGCCATCACCCGCGAGAGCCTGCAGCAGTTCATAACAGAACTTGATCTGCCTGAATCGGTTCGAGACGATTTGCTAGCCCTTACACCCGCCTCCTACACGGGTAACGCCAGCGCACAGGCTAAAGCCGTTTGATAGAGTTTGAGGGCTTCGACCGTGCGGCGTTTTTGCAGGACTACTGGCAGCAAAAACCGCTGCTCCTGCGTAACGCCCTGCCCCTTGAAAACCCCATAAGTCCCGAAGAGCTCGCCGGAATCGCATTAGAGGACGGCATTGACGCTCGGCTTATAGATTACCGCGACGAAAACTGGGAATGTCGGCAGACTCCGCTGGACGAAAGCAGCTTTGCCAGCGAAGAACCCTGGACATTGCTGGTTCAAGCGGTCGACCATTACGTGCCCGACGTCGCCGCGCTACGCAGCGCTGTGCGCTTCATACCTGACTGGCGGTTTGATGACATCATGGTCAGCTATGCGACAGATGGCGGTGGCGTGGGTCCACACTACGACAACTATGATGTTTTCCTGTGGCAAGGAATGGGCCAGCGGCGATGGCGTCTGGGGCAGCGCTGCGACAGCAATACCCCGCTGCAAGCGAACCCGCAGCTACGCCTTTTGAGCGAGTTTAAAACGCAGCAGGACTTCCTGCTGGAACCGGGAGACGTCCTCTACGTTCCGCCGGGAGTGGCCCACTGGGGCGAGGCGCAGGGAAGCTGCATGACGTACTCGCTGGGCTTCAGAGCGCCTTCAATACCCAAGCTGCTATCCCATTACACCGACGAGGCTTTGAGCCTGTTAGATGCCGAGCATCATTATCGAGATCACACTCAGGATACAGGTCGGGCTCAGTCACTGGATAGCGTAGCAGCCGGCGAGATTAGCGATAGCGCAATAGACACCGCGAAACGACAATTGCAAGCAGCTCTTGATGCGCTAGAACTGTCGCCGCAGTGGTTTGGTGAAGCGGTTACGGAGCCTCGGGGTGACGTGCTTCAGCCCGATGAGCATGAACCGCTGCCGTCACAGGTCCATCTGGATCCGCAGGCAAGACTGGCATGGCACCAGAACGCCAAGGAGCTTTCGGTTTTCGCAAACGGTGAACAGTTGCCGGCCGACAGTACGCTGCGCCCACTGTTAATAGACCTTTGCGAAGGTAGATCGATACACTTAACAGGCGATATATCCGCAGCAGACCCGTTGCTAACACATCTCTGGTATGCGGGATTATTGCAGGACAGCAACGACTTGTAGGCAAAGAGTTAGCGAGACGAACACGACCCAAGCATGGAAGAAACCCAGCCAGTCGGCATAGAGATTCGAGAAGCAAGCTGGACGCGTGACAGAATTACGCTGACCGGGCTCAGAGAGCGCGTTTTTATTAAAGAGCAGCGGGTGCCGCGCGACGTTGAGATGGATGGCGCCGATGAAGGCGCGACACACTTCCTGATCACAGAAAACACCGTAGCCCTTGGCTGTGGACGCTTGCTGGCCGACGGGCGAATCGGACGCATGGCTGTGCTGGCAGAGCATCGCGGTCGTGGCTTGGGCAAGGCCTTGCTGGACTACATTGTTGCCTACGCGAGAGGGCACGGATACAAGCGCCTCTACCTCCACTCACAGCAGCATGCGACAGCCTTCTATGCCGCTGCCGGGTTTGAGGTAAACGGCCCTTCATTTGAAGAGGCAGGCATACCGCATGAGCCAATGGAGCTGCATGTGGATTACCGCGACAGCGCGCACTTCATTACCGGCGTGCAATATCCCGAGCCATTTGCGACGCTGACGCTCGCGTTGGCGAATACGGCGCGCCGTACCTTGCGCATATATAGCGCCAGGCTGGACTATGAGGTGTTTGACAACACAGAGCTCGCCTCCGCCATGACGCAACTCGCGCGGCGCGGGAGGCTGAGTGACGTTCGAATTCTAGTCAATGACGCCAAGCCCATTGCCAGCCGGGGCCATCGTATACTGGAAATTTCCAGAAGACTGTCTTCAACTGTTGCCATCCGCGTATTGAAAGAGCATCCCGAGCTACCGGATGCCACCTACGTGGTGCGCGACAACAATGGCATCGTTTACAAACCCGACGACCGGGGGCGCGCCGGCTTTTATGAGCCCGACTCCAGGGCCTCGGCAACTCGCTTCGTAGATCAATTTGACCGGCTATGGCGCTGGTCGGAGACAGACCCGCGCCTTAGAACCTTTCGCCTATAATCTGATGACCACAAGAAACTCGGTCGTTACAGGTACCAGGCGAACGCAGTGTTAGCCAGGCTCCCAGTAGACACCGATATCGGTACCCTCGTAGGCAATATCCCACACACGCAGCGGCCTGCAGGGCTCGCTCGTTGCCTTTAGCAGCCGCCCAGTCAGCAGAGAGAAACGGTAACCGTGCAGGGGGCACAGCATCTCATCGTCCTCAATCCAGCCCTCGCGCAACGGGTGCTCTTGATGCGGACAGAGGGCCTCCAGTAAATAGCGATTGCCCTCATGCTGCACCAGCAACAGACGATGGTAATCCAGCCGAAACTCCTGACGATAGCCGTCCTGGAGGTTGATGAGCTTGTCTAATGCAACAAACGACACAGGCAGATTAGAGACAATCTAGCAGTTGGGTTGCGGCGGTGTAGGGCGTGATCTGGCGATCCAGCACCTTTTCTTCGAGTATCGGCAACAGCTCTCTGGCATCGGCGTTATCCCGCAGGCGTGCTTTGAGCATGTCATCTATGAGCTGCGTCATCCAGTCGTGTAGCTGTCTATCGCGACGTTGGGAAAACGCACCACACTGCTCGGACGCGTGCCGGTGCTCTTCTACCATGGCCCAGACATCGTCTATATTGCGTTGCTCAAGGGACGAGCAGCTCATGACCCGCGGCTCCCAGTGCGCGGCATGCCGGAGCAGGCTCAGTGCGGCCTTGTAATGTGATCGCGTTTTCTCCGCAAGATTCACGCTTTCGCCGTCAGCTTTGTTGATCACCAGCGCATCGGCCAACTCCATAATGCCCTTTTTGATGCCCTGCAATTCATCGCCTGCATTGGGCAGCATCAACACCATAAAGAAGTCGACCATGCCGGCGACTTGATACTCCGACTGACCCACGCCGACTGTTTCGACCAGTATTACGTCGTATCCAGCGGCTTCGCAGAGCAACATGGTTTCACGGGTTTTTTGGGCGACTCCGCCCATTGCACCGGACGCTGGCGACGGCCTGATAAAGGCGTCAGCTTCACGAGATAGATTTTCCATGCGGGTTTTATCGCCGAGAATGCTGCCCCCGGCAATTGGTGAGCTAGGGTCAACGGCCAGCACCGCGACGCGCTTGCCCTGCGACAACAAATATAAGCCAAAGCTTTCAATAAAGGTTGATTTGCCTACACCGGGGATGCCGGTAATGCCAAGCCTGATGCTGTTACCGGTGAAAGGCAGGCAGGCTTCCAGTATTGCTTGAGCGCGATCGCGATCCTCGTGGCGCGTGCTCTCGACTAGCGTTATCGCCTTGGCAAGGCTGCGCCGGTTGCCCGCTCGCAGCCCCTCAATATCAAAGTTAGTCACCCTGAGCGTCGTGGATCGCGGTCAGTACGTCACGGGCCGCTTTCGGAATGGGCGTGCCGGGACCAAAAATGCATTTGACGCCGGCGTCATAAAGCATCTGGTAATCCTGTTGCGGAATAACGCCACCGGCGATGACGATAATATCTTCAGCGCCCTGCTTACCAAGCTCCGCGATCAGATCGGGAACCAGGGTTTTGTGTCCCGCCGCCAGGGATGAAGCACCGACCACGTGAACGTCATTCTCAATGGCCTGTCGCGCGACCTCCTCCGGCGTAGAGAACATGGGCGAAAGATCGATATCAAAACCAACGTCGGCAAAGGCCGTGGCAACTACCTTGGCGCCACGGTCATGCCCATCCTGCCCCATCTTGCAGACCAGCATTCTTGGTCTGCGACCAAAACGCTCCAGAAATGCATCAATATCATTGCCAATTGCCTTCCAGTCATCGTCTTCCTCAAACGCGGCGCCGTAGACGCCCGATACGGTTTGGGCCTGCGCCTTAAAGCGATCGAACTCTTTTTCCATAGCGTAGGAAATCTCTCCAACTGTGGCGCGACGTCTTACTGCCTCTATCGAGAGCTCCAAAAGATTGCCGTCCTCACCCGCGGCGACGCGAGTAATTTGATCAAGGACGCTGTCCACAGCAGCTTGATCTCGGTTTGCCCGGATGCTCTCAAGCCGTGCGATCTGCGAGGCGCGCACAGCCTCGGTTTCGATTTCCAGTATTTCCACCGGGTCTTCGTGATCAAGCTTGTACTTGTTAACGCCGACGATAACGTCTTCACCGCGGTCAATACGGGCCTGCTTTCGAGCGGCAGCTTCTTCAATGCGCAGCTTGGGTAAGCCAGTCTCAATCGCTTTGGCCATGCCGCCCTGCTGCTCTACCTCTTCGATAAGTTCCCAGGCTTTATCGGCAATTTCCTTGGTCAGGCTTTCCATCATGTAAGAACCGCCCCAGGGATCTACCACCTGAGTAATGCCGGTTTCTTCCTGAATGATAAGCTGGGTGTTGCGCGCCACTCTTGCCGCAAACTCGCTGGGCAGCGCAATGGCTTCGTCTAGCGCATTGGTGTGCAGGGACTGGGTGCCGCCAAACACCGCCGCCATCGCTTCAATAGTGGTCCGCACGACGTTGTTGTAGGGGTCTTGCTCGGTAAGCGACCACCCTGAGGTCTGGCTGTGCGTGCGCAACATCGAGCTTTTAGGGTTCTGCGGATTGAACTCAGATACGATCTTCGCCCACAACATGCGAGCGGCACGCATTTTGGCAATTTCCATGTAGAAATTCATGCCAATGCCCCAGAAGAAGGACAGGCGCGGTGCGAACTGGTCGATGTCCAAACCCGCGGCAATCGCCGTACGAATGTACTCTTTGCCGTCTGCCAGGGTGTAAGCGAGCTCCAGTGCCGCATTCGCCCCCGCCTCCTGGATGTGATATCCGGAGATGGAAATCGTGTTAAAACGCGGCATCTTCTCTGAACAATACGCAATGATATCGCCAATAATGCGCATGCTCGGGCCCGGCGGATAGATGTACGTATTACGCACCATAAATTCCTTCAGAATGTCATTCTGAATCGTGCCCGCCAATTGGCTCTGGTCCACGCCCTGCTCTTCCGCGGCAACGATGTAGCCAGCCAGAACAGGCAGAACCGCACCGTTCATGGTCATCGAAACCGACACCTTGTCCAGGGGGATACCATCGAACAGAATTTTCATATCCTCGATAGAATCTACGGCCACGCCGGCCTTGCCCACGTCACCACTAACCCGCGGGTGATCCGAGTCATAGCCACGGTGGGTCGCCAGATCGAAGGCCACGGAAATACCCTGTCCACCTGCGGCTAAGGCTTTGCGATAAAACGCATTCGATGCTTCAGCAGTAGAGAAGCCAGCGTACTGCCGAATCGTCCAGGGACGACCCGCATACATGGTGGCCTGAGGCCCGCGAATATAGGGCGACATTCCGGGCATCGTATTGGTGAACTCGAGACCCTCTATGTCTTCAGCGGTATAAAGACATTTAACGTGTATGCCTTCGTCGCTGTGCCAGGTCATTTCATCTGGCGTCAAGCCCTTCATTTGCTTGGTCGCTAGCGCGGCCCAGGCCTCGGGCGTGGCAGAAGATTTATCGTAAATGGAGTCGCTCATGCAAAGCCTCGTGTTGGATTGGCTCCGTAAACTAATTTGGATCGGGTTCTGCGACCGAGACGCTACCTATCCGAACAAACCCAGGGCCTGTTCTGACAGGAGCAGAAAGCAACGCGCTCTCAGCCGCGAACAACAGTGTAACAGCCTAGTGATTCTCAGCGGGCTGGTTAATCTCTATCAAAACCCCATCACAGCTTTTGGGGTGGATGAAAATCACCTGGGCACCATGGGCACCCGGCGTCGGCGCGTCAGACAGAAACTGGTAGCCCTTGGCCTTGAGTCTCTCCACATCCTCGTCGATGTTATCGGAACGAAAACACAAGTGATGCAGACCCCCGCCCCGCTTCTCCAGATAGCCAGCTACCGGTCCTTTGCCATCCAGTGGATGAATCAATTCGATATTAGTCGGCGGCAGTGGAAAAAACGCCGTAGACGTTTGGGCAGCCTCGACGTCTTCCGTGCCTTCGAAGGGCAGACCAAAATCTTCCATAAACCGCTTTATGGCTTTTTCTAAATCAGGTACCGCAACAGCGATGTGGTCAAGTGCTGTGATCATGATATAGCTTTATCTCCTGGTGATAAGCGTTGCTGCCCCTTATCAGCGCAGCCGTGGCATTTCGAAGCCGTTAGAGCACCTTGCTCAGGAATCGGTCGGTCGCCGCATGGCGCCGCGCCACACGCTCGTCTTCGGTTTCCTCGACAACAATTTCATCTGGCGTGATCTTGAACAAGGGCTGCCCCTTGCTGATTATGACGCCGTCATCCTCTACCAGCACTTTGTCTATGGTGCCCGCAAAAGGTGCATAGACCTTGTTGAACATCTTCATCACTTCAACGATATACAGAGGGTCACCCTCTTCAAAGTGGCTACCTTCCTCAATATAGGGCTCGTGCTCCGGGGTCTCTCTTGCGTAGAACATTCCCCCGCTCTCGGCCAGTATCTCATCGCTTTTCGCTACCGGCGGCGGCACAAGTACTTTCGCCATCTGCTCCTGCAAGGCTTCATCCATCAACCTTTCCGGGATATGAATGCTGAGATCGGCGTTCACGCTAAGCGCATAAAACCCGGTAGCCTCTGCCAGCGCCGGCAGAACACATAAAATATCCAGACCAGCCTGGAAACCGGTATGCGCAGCCTGTACTTCTGCCCACAGCGCCGCATCAAATCCGTCCGGTGCGTCGCCCTCGCGAAGCAGACTATCGAGCTCAATCCAGTCTTCAACTGAAAGCCGGTTGTTCAGTTCGTTGTAAAAATCGATGCCCGACTGAAGCAGGTCGTGATCGTGATCCCAGATCATATGGGCCGCGGGCTGCCCGGGCTGCAGATGCATATCCAGGAAGTGATAAGTGTCCGCCAGCAGCTCCAGTGGGTTCTCATTCCAGGTGATCCGGCCTTCAATAACGGTATAGCAATCGCGGTTGACGCTCAGCCAGCCCGCCAGCATGTGGGGCTCCGCCATAAGACGGGCTATGGGCCTGCGCAGCAGGGAGTACTTACGCTCAAAGCAGCTGCGCAGCGCCGCCGCATAATCGCCGTCAACGGAGGCTACTGCCTGCTTCATGATAGCGTCGTAGGCGTAGACTAAATCTATGCTATTGGCTTCCGCCTTCAGCTCTCCAACAGCCGTGAGGTAAGGCACGATAAATCGCGTGGTCGGCCTCGCATTGATGTTGTTACCGATGAACCAGTTGACCAGGCCGTAGTGAAACTCCAGATTCGTCGCCAGGTCTCGGCCGCGCATGGTGGTGCGCCGTATTACGTCCGCCATGCGCTGGTAGGTATCGAGCCGGGTTTCGCCGACGGTAAGCAGCAAGGCAATATTGGAATCATAGGCACCCGCAAGGGTGTACTTCATAAAGACATCGGTGTCGGGGTTGTGCAGGCTGATGCCCTGATCGTCCCGTATTTCACCGGCTATAGCATCAGACCAGTAATCAATGACGCCGCCCGCATGGGGCTGCAAGGCCTGGTTAGTAGCATTGAGGCGCGCTTCTACAGAATCATTGTAACGCGGCACGCGAGTGGGCCTGGGCAATGCTTTACCGTGTGCGGCCAGTAGCACCATGGCCTCGACCAAAGACTCTACAAGAAAGCTGTCTTCGGCGTTTTCAGGGTTGGCAAAAGACAGGCCATAACACAGCTCGGTAACACGGTGTTCAACCTGAATGCGTGTGTTCATCTCCATAAAGAAGTGTTTATCGCGATCGACAATACACTCGAATGTGGACACTGAATCCAAGCCGGTCGCCTCGCCAAAGCGCTCGGCCTCCGCTTCCATGGCATCCAGCGTCTCGACATCCTGCCTCAGCACAGCTGCTTCGTCTGCGAGGCCGGACTGCTCTGCGTCCTCTGCCGATCTCAGCAGGGACTCACGGGTTACCGAAACTTCCAGCAGCTTTTGCTCATGCATTTGCAAGGAGCAGTCCCGGCCGCCCATGGACAAGGTCCATTCGCCGTTGCCAATAACCTGTATTTCCTGATGGCGCGTGGTCTCGATGTTAAGCTCGACCAGCACGTTCTTGTTATCGCCTACGCCGGTGGTTTTAACCTCATTCAAAATTTCGCGGACCATCTCAGGTGTTCGCTCGGCTTCACCGATGCCGAGTATGCGCTGGCCTTTACCGCCGCCACCGCTAATGGCTTTCAGTCTGACCCGATTCTTCGGATAGTCCTGCGCCATGCGTTTGACCGCTTCTGTGAGAGTCTCGGCAAGCTCATCCACCGTATAAAGGTCAACGCCCTTTTTATAGGAAGCGGCCAGTACTCGGTCAGCCTTGTCTTCAATAGCGAGTTCCGAGTCGTCCAGGTCATCGCCCACATCCAGGCCGTGTTCTGCACACAGCGCTTTCAGCGCCGCCACGTCGGGGTGCTTTTTCAGCAGCGTTAATGCCGTGCCGTTGTCGATTCCCGGCGTCACGCTGACTCCCACGGCCAGCGCGGTGCGCTTTGCTTCGTCTTTCAAACCGGCGTCATGTACGGTTTTTGAACACGGCCCAATAAAGGTCAGTCCGGCGGACTCAAGCGCTGCCACCATCATCTCGTCTTCTGCCATAAAGCCATAGCCGGCAAAAACGGCGTTATAGCCATTATCGTGGGCGATAGAGATGATCTGCTGAATGCGTTCTTCGCGTTCTGCCTTATTGGCGCCCGT
The DNA here is from genome assembly GCA_043585095.1 of Cellvibrionales bacterium. Taxonomy (GTDB): domain Bacteria; phylum Pseudomonadota; class Gammaproteobacteria; order Pseudomonadales; family Halieaceae; genus JANQIO01. The sequence continues at coordinate 1,579,817 of CP121321.1, read as the reverse complement.
GTAGTCAGGCACTCGGTGCACCCGGTCCGGATCCGTGTGCTGGCGCAATTCCGGTGCCAGCGCATATCGGTAGGTGATGGAGTCTTTTTCAGAGAGCAGGATGCCGTATTCGGTAATACCCATCTCCTCAAAAACATCCATGGCTTCCTTGCGGATCGGCCCGCGACAGATGATCAGAGGCCGCAGATGCTCACAGGCAAACTGACGCACCCAGGTTGACGGGTGATCCGCCAGGCGTCGTTGGCGGTGCACCATGGCGTTATTCAGATAGTGGTCGTTGGACACGCTGCGATTCCTTACAAAACTGCGCTACGGCAGTAACTTCGTTAGTGAAACTCTCGCTGAATACCTGCCATGGGTGCAGGCTCATAATGGCGAAGATGGAAAGACATATTTTCTGCCAGTACCTGACGAAGGTCTGAAGGCATAACAATCTGCGAAATGGACCCCAGGCTCAGCGCCTCGTTCGGGTTCATCAGCTCACGCTCGTAACGCCGCGCGAGCTCTGCCTCTTCGGCTTTGACCCACGCCGCCAAAGCGGACTCAGCTTCTGCCTGCTCGCTGTCTGCCAAATCAGCAAAGCTTGTGCGGCGTGCCGCGGCATCACTGCGGATCTTGCGGAGCTCGTCCTTATAGACATACTCAACACCCGCAGGGCCCATCACCGCAAGGCGCGTCGTAGGCAAGGCAACAACGAAGTCAGCGCCTGTTGGGTAGTTGTTGTATGACGCATAGGCGCCGCCGAAAGCATTTCGAACGAGCACCAGGAAGCGTGGCGTGCGCAGGTCGACGATGGCATCCAACATGGCTCGACCGGCCTGCACGATACCGCCCATCTCCTGTTCGCGCCCAGGCAGGAATCCTGTTGTATCTTCAAGGAAAATAACCGGGATATTGTAGATGTTACAGAAGCGGATGAAGCGCGCATTTTTATAGGCGGCAGCAATATCAATCTGACCGGAGGCCACGGCACTGTTGTTGGCGACAAAGCCGACGACGTTGCCACCAATACGGCCTAGAGCGGTAATGGTGTTCCGCGCCCGCTCCGATTGCACTTCGAGAAAATCACCGTGATCACAGAGCTGCTGAATCAGAATAGATATATCGATAGGCGTGTTGAAGCCCGTTGGAGAGTTGAACGCCTTTTTCAGCAGGATATCAATGTCCCAGGTCTTTCGCGTAACCGGATCGGAAGACGGCTGGTGCGGGGCAAACTCCCCGTTGTGACTGGGCAGATAGTTGAGAAGCTCGCGTACTTTGTTCAGCGCTGACACTTCATCTGCCACCACAAAATCATTGACACCACTCTGGCTGTGAACGGCCGGTCCACCCAGCTCGTCGGGGGTCACGTCCTCGCCCAATACCGATTTCACTACACCGGGGCCGGTTAAGCCAAAAAAGGTGTTGTTTGGCTGGATGAGGAAGCTGCCTTGCCGCGGCAGATAAGAGCCGCCTCCCGCGTTAAAGCCGAACATGCACATGATCGATGGCACCACTCCCGACACTTTGCGCAGCGCAGTAAAGGCATCTGCGTAGCCATCCAGGCCGCCGACACCAGCAGGGATATATGCTCCGGCGCTGTCGTTAAGGCCGACGAGAGGTATGCGGCGCTTGGCGGCGAGTTCGAAAAGCCTTGCAAGCTTGCGGCCGTTAGTGGCATCCATAGAGCCCGCTCGCACGGTAAAATCGTGTCCGTAGAGTGCGACATCTCGTCCATTAATGCGGACAACCGCGGTCACTAGCGACGCGCCGTCCAGGTTGGGGCCCCAGTTCTGAAACAGTATTGTTGGTTGGCTTCCTGTGTCTGCCAGGACTTCAATGCGCTCCCATATCGTCATGCGCTGCTTTTGATGCTGGCGCTCGATACTCTTCACCCCAGCGGCGAGCCGCGGCCGTTGCTGCAGCTCAAATCCTGCCTTCAAAGCCTCTTCGTAGAGGCCGGGCTCTGAAGCGATTTGTCCCGGCACAGTAAACTCGAGATCTGTGTCGGTCGAGAAAGGGTTATTCAGTACCGGAGGGGGCATCGAATCGTCTGACATCGTGGCTTTTCTTCGCTGGTGAGAAACGGCGGATTACGATACGTTCACGTCTAATTAAAGTCAATTTCGCTGCCGTTCGCAGCAGGTTGACGCATTACATGTAAGCACAAAAAATAAAAATGCATACCAGCGACGCCGTTAAATGCAAGAAAAGCTCTCCAGTACCCGTCGCAGAGAATAGGTCGTCTGAGAAAAGCGCGAGAGATAGCCGGTCGAGATAGCCGGTCGAGATAGTTACTTAGTTACTTAAAAAGTCACCAGAGAAAAGTCTATTTTGCGAAATCCACAACTGATCATCGAAGAACTGCCCTACCTCCCAAACGGGACCGATCGGCACTCGCAAGCTGAGGATATGCCAAACCTGCTGGTGCTGGACTCAGTGCATCCCGGCAGTATCCGGGGCCGCTGGGATATTTTGACTGCAAACCCGATATCCAGGCATCCTATTAAAACAATATTATCAGATACATACGACACACTTATGTCGTGGTTTCTAGATATAGAAGACGCCTGCAAGTCGCTACAAGCTAGCCCCAGAGGACTCCCCTTTGCCGGTGGAATAGCAGGCTGCCTGGATTATGAACTGGGCCATCCCCTATGTTATCTCCCGGCCAGCCCTGGCGCACGAGGCGACGTGTGTCTGTACGGTTGGGCAGTTTTAAACGACCATCACCGGCAACGGAGCTTTTTGGTCATGCAGCCTACCCTGCCCGAGGCGGAGCGCATCGATCTGAAGTCACGTTTCAAGCAGCGCCCTACAGAATCCAGAAGTAAGGGGTTTTCCCTGACTCAGCCATTCAGTGCAAACCTGTCCCGCGCGGCCTACGAACAAGCCTTTAACACGATTCAGGACTTCATCGTGGCCGGCGACTGCTATCAGGTCAACCTGGCCCGTCGCTTTAAGGCCGGATATCAGGGTACTCCCTGGTCCGCTTATAAGGCTTTGCGGCTCACCGCCAACGGCCCGTTCAGTGGCTTTCTTGATGCAGGCGACAGGCAAATACTGAGCTTTTCGCCAGAGCGCTTTCTGAGTGTGACAGAGGGAAAAGTCCAGACACGCCCGATTAAAGGTACACGCCCGAGATCCCATAAGCCGGAGGAAGACGCCCGCACGGCAGAGGAGCTTTTACAGTCTAAAAAGGATCGCGCGGAAAACCTGATGATTGTCGACCTCCTGCGCAACGATATCGGCAAAAACTGCGCCCCGGGCAGCGTCAGTGTGGATGAACTGTTCGGGCTTGAAAGCTACCCGGCGGTTCATCACTTAGTGAGCACCATCAGCGGTCGCCTGACCAGCGGCCACGGCGCACTGGATCTACTCCGAGACTGTTTTCCCGGGGGCTCAATTACCGGAGCGCCAAAACGACGCGCTATGGAGGTGATTGCAATGCTCGAACCTGACCGGCGTGGACCGTATTGCGGCTCTCTGTTCTACATAGAACCTGGAGGTAATATGGACAGCAATATCACTATTCGAACGCTGCTATGTGAGGGCGGTGAGATTAGCTGCTGGGGAGGTGGTGGGCTGGTAGCGGACTCCACCTGCGAGACCGAGTATCAAGAGACCTGGGACAAGGTAGGCGGACTACTGACCACGCTGGAAACGACCTTGCGCTCAGCGCTTTAGAGATCGCTGGCGCATACAGAAAACCGCTCAGGGCTGTCTACAAAACCGCTCAGGGCTGTTCACAAAACCGCTCAGGGCTGTTCACAAAACCGCTCAGGGCTGTTCACAAAACCGCTCAGGGCTGGACGTCACTTTCGGCGGCTTCGCAAATCGCCTCTCGCAGCTCGTCGTAGCTGTGCACGGCGGGATATTGTGGAAATTCAGCAATGACATTGTTCGGTGCACGGAACAGAATTCCTGCGTCGGCCTCTTCCAGCATAGAGGTGTCGTTATAGGAGTCGCCGGCCGCAATGATTCGATAGTTAAGAGTGTGGAACGCCTGCACCGAAGCGCGCTTGGGGTCTGGCTGGCGCAGCTTGTAGTCCACTACCCGCCCTTCACCATTGACCAGCAAGCGATGGCAGAACAGCGTTGGCCAGGACAGTTGCTTCATCAGCGGCGATGAAAATTCATAAAATGTATCTGACAAGATAACGAGCTGAAATCGCGGTCGCAGCCAGTCAAGAAAGTCAGCGGCTCCGTCCAGCGGGACCATTTCGGCAATCACTGCCTGTATGTCCGCTATGCCGAGTTTATGCTCATCCAGCAGCGTCAAACGCTGCTTCATAAGCACATCGTAATCGGGAATATCCCGCGTCGTCGCGCGCAGCTCATCGATGCCGGTACGAGCTGCAAACTCGATCCAAATTTCGGGCACCAACACTCCCTCAAGATCCAGGCAAACTAACTCCACGATTCCCTCCAGTACATCAGTAGGTCGGCAATTCGACCGACGCAAACAATTGGTCCAACTCGGTTTTGCTGTGACAGGCAAACGCTGCGTCCACGGTATCCTTGCTCAGGTGCGGCGCAAACAGCTCGATAAATTCGTACATGTATCCGCGCAAAAAAGTGCCTCGCCGACAGCCGATCTTGGTCACACTGGGCGCGAAAAGATGGCTGGCATCCAGCGCTACGAGATCACTATCCGCCTCTTCATCGTAGGCCATACGGGCGACGATGCCTATGCCAAGCCCAAGGCGAACGTAGGTTTTGATGACATCTGCATCCGCGGCCGTGAAAACGACCTTGGGTACCAGTCCTCGCTGCATAAACGCATCATCCAAACGCGAGCGCCCGGTGAAGCCAAATACGTAGGTAACAATGGGATGCTCGGCAACATCATCCAGTGTCAGTTTACTGATACTAGTCAGCGGGTGATCCTTGGGGACCAGCACACAGCGATTCCAGCGGTAGCAGGGCATCATCACAAGATCGCTGAAAAGCTCCAGGGCTTCGGTCGCCACGGCAAATTCCACGGTGCCATCAGCGGCCATCTCAGAGATCTGCATCGGCGTACCCTGGTGCATGTGTAGCGCAACATCCGGGTAGCGCTCAATAAAAGTGCTGATGGTTTCCGGCAGCGCGTAGCGCGCCTGAGTGTGCGTGGTGGCCAGCGACAGATTGCCCTTTCGTTCATTGCTGAACTCCTGGGCCACGTTCTTTATAGACTCTACCTTCCTCAGTATTTCACCGGCGGTCTCCAGAATGACCTCCCCCGCCGGGGTAACGTGAGTAAGGTGTTTGCCACTGCGAGCGAATATCTCTACGCCCAGCTCGTCCTCCAGTAAACGGATTTGCTTACTGATACCAGGCTGAGACGTATAGAGGCTCTGAGCGGTGGCCGATACGTTGAGTTCGTGATGGGCGACCTCCCAAATATATTTTAGCTGCTGTAGTTTCATGGCCTGCCCTGAAGCTGGACTGCCCCTGGCGCGCAGGTTGGCGTCGTAGCGTGTTCTGTTGTGCAGTGCGACAAAGGTTTTGGTTCTAGCGAGTCCGGGCACGAGAACCTATAGCAAAACAGGCCCCCACTCACTGCGGTCAGGTCATCTGTTATCGCACCGCAGACGACACACACCGAAAACTATGCTCATACCGAAATCTATGCTTATAAAGAATAGCGCTTAGCGGGCATAACGCAAGCCAACAAAAGTAATAAGCCCGCAGCGATACTCGACTTACTGATTAGCAATCCCGTGGGGTACGTGGCCGGTTGCGACGTGACTGCCGGCGCTTTCGCAGTGGGTTTGTTGGTCGTCGAAAAACACGTCTGCACGGTAGGCCTTGAGAAACTCACCCTTATCCATTCCGCCCAGAAAAATAGATTCATCTATTCGAATCTCCCAGGCGCGAAGAGTGCGGATAACCCGCTCGTGCGCAGGCGCAGACCTTGCGGTGACCAACGCAGTGCGAATGGGCGCTTCGCTGGCGGGAAATTCTTTCTGGAGGTGCTGCAGTGCAGATAAAAAGGGCTTGAACGGCCCGCCGCTCAGAGGCTGCTTGGCTGCGGCCTGCTCGCTGTCCTGAAAGGCCTCCAGGCCCTCCTGCTTGTAGACTCGCTCGGCCTCATCAGAGAACAATACGGCGTCGCCATCGAAGGCAAACCGAAGCTGATCTGCGTCGTTGCCAACCTTTCGCTTTGACACCAGCGTGGCCGCTGCAACGCCGTGATTCAAAGCGTGACGTACATCCTCTGCTTCTGTGGACAGAAACAGCTGTGCGCCGAAAGCGGAAATGTACCGATACGGGCTTTCCCCTCCACAAAAGGCGGCTCGTTGCACGTCAAGTTGGTAATGTTGTATCGAGTTGAAAACACGTAAACCGGTATCTGCACTGTTGCGCGACAGCAGCACAACCTCGACGCGCTGACCCGCCTTTAGCAGCTGGTTGATGCGCAGCAGCTTTTGCACCATAGGGAATGCTTCACCGGGTTCGAGCGGCTCATCTTCGCGGTCGATTTGGTACTGTGAATAAGCCTCCAGCCCATCGCGTTCGTAGACCTGATGACTGTCGTCCAGATTGAACAGTGCCCGCGAAGAAATCGCTATCACCAGCTTGTCGTCTCGCTCAGCCATGACTGATGCCTGAATCCCTTTGCGAACCAGCTTATCAGAAAGCTTGCCGGCAATAACACGTTTGCGCAGCTTTTGAGCACTGCGCATGAAAAACCAGGCTAAAAGCCGAACGCCTCGCGCTGTGGAAACACACCAAAAATGCCGCCGGTGTGCACAAAAATCACATCGTCGTGGTCGTCAAAGCGGCCTGATTTCAACTCTTGCAACATGCCGTAGAAAGCTTTCCCGGTGTACACGGGGTCTAACACCAAACCCTCCAGTCGCGCTACCAGACCGATTGTGTCAAAGATTTCCTGCGTCGCCCGTCCATAGCCCGGCCCCACGTAGCCATCGATAACACGCGGCTGATAGTCCGGCATTTTGGCATCCGATGGATACCGCCGGGCCCAATCGGCTATGTCCTCTGCCACTTTGTTGAGGAACCAGGCCTCATCGTCACAGACGTTGACGCCCCAAACGCTTGCCGGCACTCCGTGCAAAGCCGACCCAAGGGTCAACCCGGCCTGGGTACCGGCTGAGCCGGTAGCACAAACCCAGTGTGCGCTACGAATGCCCGCAGCCTCCATATCACTGCCTAACTCTTCTGCCGCCGCGAGATAACCCCAGATGCCCAGCCCATCGCTTGCGCCGGTAGGAACGCACAAGGCCTTACTGCCCAACTGTGCGTAGTGGTCTGCCCAGTGTTCGAACAGCGCAGGAAGGCTGCGCACGAATTCCGATGGGGCGTAATGTGAGATGTGGGCCCCGGCGAGGTGCCCAAGCAACAGATTACCGTCAGGGGTGTCAGGCGCCTCTCCGCGAAGCAGCAGATGCACCTTGAGCCCGAGCTTTGCGCCAACTAAAGCCGTGGCCCGGCAGTGGTTGGACTGCACCCCACCGCAAGTAATGAGAACGTCACAGTGTTGCTCGCGCGCCGCAGCCGCAACAAATTCCAGCTTCCGCTGTTTATTGCCGCTTATGGCGGTATCGGTAAGGTCATCTCGCTTAACCCATAACCGCTGCCGGATGCCCAGCTGGTCTCTGAGCCGATGCATCGCCTGCAGTGGCGTTGGCAACTGGGCAAGCGAAATACGCGGTGGATAGACAAGGCCCGGCATAGCCCGACTTGGATCGACTTACTCTGCTTAGGTCGGCTTAGATTGACTTAAGCGTGCCTTTTGGCAACACCGCGTTGATATAGCTGCGCTGAAACTTTAGCTCGACATTCTCTGCAACCTGCAAGACGACGTAGTTGTCTTCCAGCTTGGTGATTTTACCGAGCATACCGCTGGCAGTAATTACCTCGTTACCCTTTTCCAGGCCAGACACCATGTCAGCGTGTTCTTTCTGACGCTTGCGCTGTGGGCGTATCGCGATGAAGTAAAACAACACAAACAGGCCGACAAGGAAAATGATCTGAAACATTTCGCCGCCGGCAGGAGCGGGAGCAGCTGTTTGCGCCTGGGCACTGGAGATAAAAAAGCTCATGGAATTTCCGTATTTTTGGAGGGCGCCAACTGTATCAAGGCTGTATTTCCCAATCAAACTCCATCGTATGGGGAGCATGGTCTGAGAATCGCTGGTCGCGGTAGATAGCAGAGGCTTTCACCCTGTCTTTGAGCCCCGGGGTGATAACCTGATAGTCCAGACGCCAGCCGACATTTTTCGCCCAGGCCTGCCCGCGATTTGACCACCAGGTATATTGATCAGGCTCCTGCTCCAGAAGGCGAAAGGAGTCGAAGTACCCTAGCTCTTCATACACTCTGTCCAACCACGCACGCTCCTCTGGCAGAAAACCTGAATTCTTGCGGTTGGCGCGCCAGTTTTTTAAATCCACCTCACGGTGACAGATATTCCAATCGGCACAGATGATAAACTCCCGCCGCTTGCGTCTCAGGCTGCGCAGGTGCTCATAGAAATGGTCCATAAATCCATACTTTTTCTCCAGAGCGGCTTCACTGCTCGTACCGGATGGCAGGTATAGCGACACCACGCTGATACTGTCGAAGTCGACCTGCAGGTAGCGCCCTTCATTGTCCAAAGGATCCCAACCCAGGCGGGTGACAACCTTTCTCGGCTTGACCTTCGTATACACAGCGGTGCCGCTATAACCGGGGCGCTCTGCGTCATTGTAAAAGCAGTGGTAGCCCTGGGGATGAAAAACTTCGTCCTCTAATTGGTGGACTTGTGCCTTGGTCTCCTGAATGCACACTACGTCGGCAGACTCTGCTGCCAGCCAGTCAAAGAAGCCTTTGCGCGCAGCAGCGCGGATACCATTGGTATTGCAGGTGATAATCTTCGCCATGAACAAGATCGCAAAATAAATATGGCGCGCATGATAACCCGCAAATTTTATGGGGTCATGTGACTGTAGCAAAATGAGAATTGGCGGAGTAAAGTTGATCAGCTGATAATAATTTGGATATCTCGAGTAGGTCGGAGGCCTAGGTGATGACCATGACAATAACGACAATAAACACGGCAACGCCGGGAGAGACAGGAGATGATTCCTCGGCGAGGGAAGAAAGCCCCGCTCGCCTGGCAATCAACCTGGGCAGATTGTTGCTGGAATTTGGTCGTGATTATGAGCGACGCGTTATCGAACTGCTACAAGAGCGTGGGCATCCAGAAATCAGACCCTCTCATGCCACCGTCTTTGCCAACCTGAGTCAGGGTGCAGTTCGCGTAACAGAACTTGCAGATAGAGCGCACGTTACGCAGCAGGCCATGGGGAAGATGCTTAAAGAAATGGAGCGCATTGGCTATATCGTGCGAGACATAGACGGAAGCGATCGCCGCGCCAAACGGATACGACCAACGCAGAGAGGCCTCGACCTGATGAGCGATAGCGTTGAGGCGGTATTGGAAGTACGCGAATTTTATGCGAAGAAAGTGGGCGAGGACGCGCTCCGAGATCTGGAAAAATCCCTTGGTGGCTGCGTTGCTAACATGGGAATGAACCAGGAGCTGAACCATGCTCCGGCGGCAGAGTATGTCTCTGCCTAGGCCGTGCTGTTCGAGCGCGCGCATTAATCGCGAACAAAACCTATACAACATCCCCGCGAACCGCCCGGGTTAGTCTCCGAAAGGACGTTCATCCCAGGCACAATAGAACACCCAATTGAGCGCATATCACCGGGCGCAAACCAGCTTCAACCCTATAGATCATATGCGCTCCGGCCAGGCCGGAGGGACAGGTGTAGGTTTGAGTCTATAAAGACATGAAATCCGGCGTATTGAAGGTCCAGCTTTTCTCTTCGACCCGAGAACAAATGCGCCAGCCTGCATCGGTGCGCCTATAGGCGTCCACGTACCACAGCCCAAGCATAAACAGGTGTCCCTCGCCATCCGGCATCTTGAGTTCCTGTGGATTAAAACACATCACCCTGCCCGTCGCTTCGTCGCCGTTCAGAGCAATACGAATATTGGCGTTAAGATGTTGATGTGCCGGGAAGGCCTCTGCGGTCATGGCTTGTTTCAAGAAATCGATGGTTTCTTCCAGCCCGCCCACTGAGCCACCGAACACGCTGTAATCAATGTGAGCATCTGCGGTAAAGACGTCTTCCCGCAGCGCATCGAAGCTCTTCGCATCGATAATTTCCGCATAGCGGTAGCACAGGTCTTCAATTTCCATTCGATCAGATATTTCTTGTAAAGAAAGCATCGCTTGCTCCTAGAACGTTAGCGGGGTTTTGATGTGCTGGGCGTACATGAAATCTCTATGGTCCAGCAGAGCGCGGGGAACCTCAGCGCCAGGGGCGTTGTATGACTGTCGCATCGGTTCAGGCATCGGGTTGAGTTCGTGTGGCAAAGGGCTAAACATGCCCACAAAATTTGCCAAATAAAAATCAGCCGCCGTCACCACAGCGCCCACCAGATACGTCGAGCCTTTTGCCACCTGGGCCAGCAACCGTTCTTCAAACCACGAAAAACGCCAACTGATTTGTTCGCCTGCAGCCTTGGCGGCGTCTTCAGAATAACCATAGCGCCTGGCCATGGATTCCATAAAAGGCGGTGCCATCCCGCTGGTAATCGCCATATGCGCTATTTGCAGTCGCCGCTGCCAGCCCAGGCCATAGGCGCCAGCGATTTCGACAAGCATACCTACAACCTGCGCACGCTCATCGAGCGTTGACGGGAAAAGAGCAGGCGTCGCAGCGATGTCCTCGAGCAACAGCAATTGCTCTATGCAGCCGATACGCGGGGGATCATCATTCCACACCAGCACAGGGGCACTGGCCTGCCCCGTCCAGGCTATGAGTTCGGCGTTATCACCGCCGACCTGTTGACCGCCGACCATTGGCTCTAGCTGCTTATAGGCGAGCACCGACTTTATCGCCTCACCCCAGGGGCCGGGCAAGCCCTCGCTGAGCACCAAACGCAAACCATCGGCCCGTCGCAGTTGTTCTATGCTCGCGTACTCCACCGTGGTCACTCCCAGACTAGCAGCAGCTTACCAATATGGCCGCTGCTCTCCATAAGATCATGGGCATCACCAGCATGCTCCGGTGCAAAGGTTTGATATACGACCGGCTGCAAGCGCCCCTCTTCCAGCCACGGCCAAACTTGTGAGGCTATCGACTGTGTGAGCGCAGTTTTAAACCCATCGTCCCGGGCACGCAGAGTTGAACCGGTTAAAAGCAAACGCTTCAACATCACTGACAGCAAATTTGTTTCAACCAGCGCGCCCAGCTGGAAAGCGATATTGACGATGCGTCCTTCTACTGCCGCAAGCTCGATATTGCGATTTACGTAGTCCCCACCGACCATATCAAGGATGACATCGATGCCGTCACCGCCGGTTTCAGCGAGCAACTCTTGCACGAAATCCTGCTCGCGATAGTTGATACAGCGTTTGGCGCCCAGCGCTTCGCAGGCAGATACTTTCTCTTCACTTCCTGCGGTTGCATAGACATCACAGCCATACGCCGACAGCATTTGGATTGCCGCGGTGCCTATACCGCTGCTGCCACCGTGTACCAGAAACCGCTCGCCCGGCTGAATGCGACAGCGATCCATAACGTTTGACCAGACGGTCATAACCGCCTCAGGGAGTGCTGCGGCATCAACCAGTGAAAGCGTTTCGGGGACGGTCAGACAGGCATCAGCGGACACAACCGCGTACTCAGCATAGCCCCCACCCGAGAGCAGGGCGCAGACTCTGTCGCCGACTGACCAGCCTGCAACGCCATCACCAAGCGCCGTGATGACACCTGATACCTCGAGACCCAGGATCTCAGACGCGCCGGGCGGCGGCGGGTAAAAACCCTGCCTTTGTAGAATGTCGGCACGATTGATACCAGAGGCTGCTACTTTTATCTGGACCTCACCGCTAGCTGGTAACGGTGTCTCCATATCCGCAACAGCTAACTGATCGGCACCGCCAGGGGCAGAAACTTGTACTGCACGCATCGAGTCAAGAGGCCATTTGCTGAGCAACAGGCTCGTCGTCGTAGGCTATCGGCATGGTTTTTATGGCGTTAATGAAATTTGAGCGCAGCCATTCAACATCCCCGTCGAAGCGCGGATTGTGAATACGCTTGAGTATCTCCGCAAAAATAACGCGTAGCTCAAGACGTGCAAGATGCGATCCCAGACAGAAATGCTGTCCAACGCCAAACGCCCTATGGCTGTTTTTGACATCTTCGCGGCTAGCCCGGGTGATATCGAAGCTATCGGCATCTGCGAACACACTTTCGTCAGCACTCGCAGCGCCATAGAACATGTGCACACTGTCGCCTTTCTTGATCTGCTTACCACCGAGCTCAAGGTCCGCCATGGCGGTGCGTCGGAACGCGATGACGGCCGGGTTGTAGCGAAGAAACTCCTCAATTGCTCCGTCCAGGAGTTCAGGGTTTTGTTGAAGCTGGTCGTATTGGTTGTGCTCGAGCAACAGGCGCATACCGTGGGCAGTGACCGTGCGGGTTGTTTCGTTGCCTGCAACAATCAATAACATAAAGAAGTGACAAAACTCTTCGTCGGTCAGGGGCTCATCTTCGACGGTTCCATTGAGCAACACGTTGACAATATCGTCTGCGGGTTCGTTGCGATGCTTGGCAGCCAAATCCTGTGCGATACCAAACATTTCAATCATGGCGTTCATGCCCTCTTCTTCCGTCGTAGCAAGATCAGGGTCCTCGGTGCCAATCATGATGTTAGTGAGGTCGAACATCCGCTTACGCTGCTCCAGCGGCACGCCCATCAACTCGCAAATCGCAATCAGGGGCAGTTCCGCTGCAATATCTTCAACAAATTCGCAGCGCCCGCCATCCAGGGCCCGGTCCAGAATATCTTTCGCAATACCGCGAAAGCGCTCTTCGTAGGCGTCGACTGCGCGCGGCGTGAACGCGCTTCTGACCAGGCGGCGATATTTGAGATGCTTTGGCGGGTCCATATTGATCATTTGCAGCTGCATCAACGGCAGCATCTCTTCTTCACTGTCGTGTAGGAAGCACGTTGCGACCTCGGATGAAAACAGGTCAGGATTCTTGGAAATGAAGTCCACGTCCTGCTGCCGCGTCACCGCCCAAAAACCGTGACCCTGCTTGGGATCTTCGTGCCAGTAAACGGACTCCTCCTTGCGAAGATAGGCATACATCTCGCGAGGCATCCCACCCACGAAAGTTTCCGGTGAAGCAAGATCAATATGTGGGCACTGTCCCATGGAATTCTCCTATCAATATGATCATCAACTATAGCCTATTAGTTGGTAGTTGCGCAGGCAAGTCGGGGAAATAATCTGTGAACTGGAAATGCGCGGAGCATTACTGCAATACCGAAATAGGCGCAAAAAAAGAGAATCAAAAAAAAGGGGCCACCAGGCCCCCTCTCTTCCGCTGTGCTCACGAACTCAATTTGCCTGATCCGTGCAGGGGAAAATGACTGTTACCTCGTTACTTCCCGCAGAACCTGCGACGGTGATCTCCACAGAACCCCGAAGATCAGCTGTATTGTCCGGCTGCGGCACCAATACGAAGGTTGTAAAGAACGCTCCAATCCCCCGCGTATTGGGCACCGTACCATCACCACCCAACACCTCGCAGGCATCTCCGGTTACGCTTACTGTGGCACCAGCCGACGGTACGTTGTTGTATATGTCCGATGCGACCACGGTAAAATTCCGGTTTGCAGACGCTGGGAGCAAAACAATTTCGCCCGTCACAGGCGTCGTGCCATCTTCAAGCAGGGCAACCCGCTGCTCGCCGGTTACCACCAGCTGAAGGTTATCCCTTACGTGCAGTAATTCGCGAGAACACTGACCCGCAGCGGCGGTTGCCTGCGGGCACAGCGAACCGTTGTAGATGCCATTGCCAGGGTTATAAACGCCGTCTTCATTGAAGTCGAAAAAGATCTCTTCACGGCCTTCTGCACAGCGCCTACCCGCCTCGGTGTTAGGGTCTATGGTGCACAGCGGCGCGGTATTGTCGAAAATACCGTTTTCATTCTTGTCCAGGAACGCTTCTGGAAGGTCCTCAAAGGGCTCACCGAAGTCGTAGACGCCGTTACCGTTGGTATCCACAAAGGATTCTTCACCCACGGCAATAACCGTTATCTCGCTACGCCGGCCGAAAATCGGACCCAGGCTGCTCACGCAGGGCAGACCAGTGTCACCGGTTTCCGGGCAGTTCCGGTTGAAAATTGTTGAGACAAAGGCCTGTGTGGGCCCAACGTCCTCGGTGGTATTGGATACCAGAGGCAATCTTGGCTCCTGGCTGCGCCAGGTGACGGTGCAGCCGCCGTTGTTCAGCACACAGCTATCTTCGACGGAACCATACTCTGCTGTGAAAAAGGCCACGGTGCCATCAGGGACAGGGTTATTGAACTTGTCGGCAAGCCGCACGGTCAGCACTGACTCGATACCGTCGACGTTACCACCACCCGGGTTAAGCAGGCTGGCAGAAAGTGAAATGGAATCCTGATCGGGCAGGCCGGTGCTCACCACCAACTGGTCCGATACGGTGCTAAGCTCGTTGCCGCCGCCGGCGTCGATGGTTGCGCGAACGCGCACGGCCGTCGAGATATTACCGGCCAAAACAATGGCACGGGCGATACCCTGCTCGTTAGTGGTCGCCGTGGCGTTGGTTAAGGATAGGCCACCTATCGTAGTGGATAGGTTAAACGCCACATCGATATTCGCTGCAGGTGAGCCGGTTGTGTCAAATACCTGAAAAGAAACCTGAGAGGCTTCCTCGCGACCGGCACCGCCAGTGCCCTGCAGGGCGATATTTGCGGGGCTGGCTGACACAAAAGCAATAGAGTTCACATCAGCCGTTGCAATAGTAAGAGCTACCGTAGCCGCCTGTGCGTTACCCTGCACGATGCGCGCAGTAACGTTATCAACGCCCGTACACCCGCTCGCCGTATAGGTTGACGTGGCAACGCCATTAACGGTGTTCACCTGCGCAGAAATCTCAGCCAAGGGTGGGTCGAGCGAGGCACAGCCACTGGCAAAAATAACGGGCACCGCGCTTGTTACCAGATCGCCATCGCTATCGACCACGGATACGGCCAATGGCGTGGAGCCAGCGGCGGGAAGGGATGTCGCGCTGGCGTCGATTTCACCCTCAACGAAATTCATGCCGTCAAAGCGGCCAAGGCGCAGGTTGGCTTCGCCTATCTGAAAGTTCAAACCCTGAGACAGGTCGCCCAGGCCTACCGTCACGGTTCCTGCGCCCAGGGTGTCGCCAGCGCTCAAGGTAAACGTCGCTACACCGTTCAAGTCGGTGAGCGCGCTACCAGATTCTGGCGAGATGACGCCAATCACCGACTCTGCCGTGATGATCTGGCTGGCCAAGGGTTGTCCAAAGGAATCCGTGGCGCGCACGGTCAGAACCCCCGGCGCGATACTGGTGATATTAGTGACCGGCGTGCCAGCACTGTCGGTCAGCTGAACTTCCAGGATGTTGGTGTCGGTTGTGGGCGCGACGATCTCAAAATTAACCGTGGCAAGCCGATTGCCGACACTTGCGGATACCGTTCCGGCGCCCGATTCAGCCCCCGCCTCCAAAACAAAGGAAGCCACGCCGCTGTCATTGGTCAGTCGCGTGGTTGGCGCTATCGTGCCTGCCGTGCTGCCCACCGTGACGACCTCCCCCGGGATGGGCGCACCGTCTGAATCAAAAGATGTCACCGTTATAATGCCAGGATTGCCTTCGGAAACCCGCGTAATCGGGTTACCTGTTGAGTCCGTCAAAGCCACGGTAAGTAGTGCATCTATCTCAAAGCTAATACTCGCGACAACATCGCCAGCCGTAACGGTGGCAGTATCGGCGCCAGAATCTCCTGATGCTAATAGCTGAAACGTTGCCACACCATTTTCGTCAGTAATCTGTGAGCCGCCGATTGGCGAGATAGTCGCCAAACCGGTCGCGACTGTTACGATCGTCGCCTCAAGTGGCACTTCGTCTGCGTCTACCAGTGTCGCCGTTAGCGTCGCCGGCGCACTGGATGACACTGTAGTGGTGGGATTACCGTCTGGATCGGTTAGCGTCAGGCTCAGTGTCGAGGCCCCGGGTGTTCCGCCACCATCGCCGGGATTGTCGATGCCACCGCCAATAAAGCCCGGATCGCTGCCACCTCCTCCACCGCCGCAGGCGTTGAGGAGAAGGGCCAGCAGGCCCGCGAATACAACATTCAAAGCGTTGAATTGTCGCAGTTCCATCATGTTTTCAATCCCGGCCGACTGGATCGGCTATTAGTTCTGCCGTTTATGGTCTTAGCAACACTTGTTATGGCACCGACATGCTTGTTGCGAAGCAGCGGAAGTGGTTTCGTACCGCTACTACCTACAATTTTTTGCACAGCGCCTTGTGGTTATCGCTTTCTTGGCGCTGGTCAACGTCCCGGTGATCCCCTCACCGAAACGAAATGCCAAGCATCAACAATCTTTCGAGTTTACAGTGGCTTAGGTGGGAATCCTATGGTTTACATGAGTAGAAAAAGGGGTATTATTGCAAGTTCCCCCCGGCTTAAAGACCCAAATCATCAATCACCGCCAAAACATCATCGTGATGTGATTTGGTTTTAACTTTGTCCATGATGTGCTTCAGCCGACCATCCTTGCCGATAATGAAGGTGGTTCGCAGCACGCCCATTGATTCTCGCCCCATAAACTTTTTTAGCGCCCAGCAACCGTATTTCTCTGTAATAGCCCTGTCTTCGTCGGACAGTAGCGTAAAATTCAGGTTTTCCTTGTCAATGAATTTGCCCAGACGTGCCACGGGATCCGGGCTGACGCCTAGCACCACGGTCTTGGCCTTTTTGAAAGCCGCCTTGCTGTCACGAATGCCACAGGCCTGGTTGGTGCAACCGGGCGTCATCGCCTTTGGATAGAAATAGAGCACCACATTGCTCTCACCACGAAAGTCCTTAAGGCTGACCTTATTACCGTCCTGGTCTGGAAGTGAAAAAGCGGGCGCCATATTGCCGATCTTGGGAAATGCCATAGTGAAACTCTCCATATTGGGTTTGATAGTGTCTTTTTTGCTCAGGGCCGTGGTGAGCAGCCCAAACTACTTGTTCGGCGCGCTATCCCAATCGACCCGCGATCGCTCATTCCGGATTATCGGGGTCGGCGGGGCTCCGCTCTGACCCCGGATCTCCGTCATCGTCGGGTGGCTCTGCATCGAGCTGCAGCATCTGTTTGGGCAGCTTTCTTTTGGTGCGCGCGCCCAGTTTTTCGAGATCGGTCACCCTTTTCACCAGATTGCCGCGGCCACTTGCCATTCGCTGCCGGGTTTTGTCCCAGCTATCGTGTGCGCGCTCGAGATGCTTGCCAACCTCGCCTAGCGACTCGAGCACCAGCGCAAACTGATCGTGGATGGCACCCGCCTGGGATGCAATTTTCTCTGCATTCTGGTTTTGATGCTCGTAGCGCCAGATTGTCTGCACCGTGCGGAGCGTCGCCAGCAGCGTGGTAGGACTAACCACGATAATATTCTTGTCGTAGGCATTGGCGAACATCGCCGGCTCGGCGTCGAAGGCGGCCAGGAACGCGGACTCGATCGGGATGAACAACAGCACAAAATCCAGGCTATTGACCCCTTCGAGGCTTTCGTAAGCCTTAACGCTGAGACTATCAATATGTTGTTTGACGGCAGCCACATGCTCTGACAGCGCAAGCCGTTTTTCATCCTCAGCGTCGCTAGTCACATAACGTTCATAGGCAACCAGGGAGACCTTTGCGTCCACGACAATGTCTTTGCTTTCAGGCAACCTGACGATCACATCAGGCTGTCGGCGCTGACCATCCGCCGAATGGGAACTAAACTGCGTCTCGTATTCGTAGCCTTTACGAAGCCCTGATTCCTCCAGGACGCGCTCCAGGACCACCTCTCCCCAGTTGCCCTGAGCTTTCTTATCGCCCTTCAAGGCGCGCGTCAGATTGACCGCGTCCTCAGACATTTTCTGATTAAGCTCCTTCAGGTGCTTAAGCTCGTGTAGCAGTGAGACGCGGTCTCGTGTCTCGCGCTCATAGACATCCTCAACTTTGGCTTTGAAGTCCTTTAATTGTGTTCGTAAAGGCCCCAGGGTGGTCTCAAGCGTGTCACGATTAGTTTTCAGGAAGCGTTGGCTCTTCTCTTCGAAAATGCGGTTGGCAAGATTGCTGAACTGGTCCTCTAACTGCTTTTTGGCAACTTTTAATATTTCCAGCTTTTCATCTGAGGCTGTCGCCTCCGCGCTTTGCCGGGCCTCCAGTCGCGCGTATTCCTCACGCTGCTCAGCCAGTTCTCGTGTATGCGTCAAGCGCAGTTCATTCTCCCGCTGTCGCGATCTGACAGCGGCAAGGAAAAAACCAATCAGGATACCAACGACACATCCAGCCGCGATCAATGCTGCGAGTGTTTGCTGTTCAGTCACCGGCGAATAGCCGACACGCGCACTGGCCAGTGCGACTCGCGTCGGTCATGGAGAAATTCTTTTAGCGTGTGATAGACAGCCGGAAAGGCGATCTCGTCCCAGGGGATTGCGTCCTCATGGAACAACTCAACCTCCGCCGACTCAGGGCCGATTCCAAATGCACCGTCCACAATGTTCGCCCTGTAGAACATGTAAACCTGATTAATTCCTGGCACGTCGAAAATGCGATACAGCTCCTGATTGCAGACTCTCGCCCTGGCCTCTTCCCAGGTTTCACGCGCGGCACCCTGCAGCGTGGTTTCACCGTTTTCCATGAAGCCCGCAGGAAGTGTCCACATGCCAATCCGCGGCTCGATAGCACGGCGACACAGCAGAATGCGTCCATCGTACTCTGGCACGCAGCCAACGATCACGCGCGGATTGGAATAGTGAATGGTCTCGCAGTCGCTGCAGACAAATCGTGGCCGGTCATCACCCTCGGGAACACGATGCGCAACGGCACCACCGCAATGGCTGCAAAATTTCATAGGCTGTTATTAGCCTGCTAGTGCGGCATAAGCACCGTTGCAGAACAACAGGGGCTCATCACCATCGCGACGCGTCATGTCCAGAACTCTCGCAACGAGTATCGCGTGGTCGCCACCGGGATAACGTGCCTCTAGCTCACACTCCAGGCTAACCAGGCTATTGGCCAACACCGGCATGCCACAGCGGCCAAGTTCGTTGTGCTCGGAAGACAGTGCGTGATTGCCTTTGGTCGCGTATTGCGACGAAATATCCTTTTGATCGAGACTCAGTATATTGACCGCCCAGCGCGTACATGTCTCAAACACATCGTACATCTCCGAATTGTTTTGCAGGCTCCACAGCACCAACGGTGGCTCCAGTGATACGGACGCAAAGGAATTCACAGTCATACCGAAAGGACCAGCGTCTTTGGCTTCGCCAGTTATCACACAGACACCAGTGGCAAAAGTACCCAATGCGTTGCGGAATTCGCGGTTATCAAAACTCATTGTTGTTATCACCTGCAGGGAAAGCGGCAAATTATACACAGCCCGAGACCTGCGAGGTCATCCCTTATTTCAATGACGCATCAATAATTCCAGGCAGCGCAGTTCGTCCGCGGCGCCGCGCCGACATTAACGCTCCCAGCGCTGGGCCGCACTGGTGTCTGAATGCCGGGCTTCTACCCAGCGTTCGCCATTGGTAGTGAACTCTTTCTTCCAGAAAGGCGCGCGGGTCTTCAAATAGTCCATGATGAATTCGCAGGCGTCAAAGGCATCTGCTCTGTGCGAACTGCTTACACCAACGTAGACAATCTGGTCGCCCGGCAGTAGGCGACCAACGCGGTGTATCACCTTTACGCGGTGCAAAGACCAGCGCCCTCTGGCTTCGTTGATGATGTCACCAATACTGCGTTGGGTCATACCCGGGTAGTGCTCTAGCTGCATCGCCGTGACAGGATCAGTTTCTCCTTCCTCACCACCGCGAACCGATCCAACAAAAACTGCGCTTGCACCCGTCTGTGGGCTCCCGCGCAGCAGCTCACGCTGCAGCTCGCCGATATCAAAGTCCGCTTCCTGAACAAGCACATCATCTAAAGGTACAGCCTGCATCGCGACTTAACCTCCAGTAACAGGAGGAAAGAAGGCCACTTCATCGCCGTCGGCAATCTCATGCTCGGAATCGACCTGCATCTGGTTGACAGCGCATAGCAAGTTTTCGGCACCCATTGCCTCGGCCCAGCGGTCGCCACGTTGGGCAAGCCTGTCACGCAGCATCGCTACGCTGCCTCCCGCCTCAGCCTCGGAGAACTGCAGCTCATCAGTGCGCAAGCTTTCCCGCAGCCGCGCAAAAAACAAAACGCGAATCATGCTGTAGCGCGCGACCAGTCACCTGACGCGCCTCCGTGCTTTTCCAGTAGCATAAGGTCAGAGATCACCATGCCACGATCAACCGCTTTGCACATGTCGTAAACGGTTAAAGCAGCGGTTGAAGCCGCCGTGAGCGCCTCCATTTCAACACCGGTACGACCGGCGAGCTTGCAACGCGCCCGCACCTCTACACAGGACTGCTCTGGGTTAGCGGACAGCGAGACTTCAACACTGCTCAGCTGCAGGGGGTGGCAAAGCGGTATTAAATCGCTGCAACGTTTCGCGGCCTGTATACCTGCTATACGAGCCACGGCAAAAACGTCGCCCTTATCGTGACCGCCCCTTTGAATCAGCTCCAGGGTCTCGGCCTGCATCTTTACGCGAGCACTGGCCACCGCGATGCGTTCGGTCACCGCCTTAGCGCCAACGTCTACCATATGCGCGTGCCCAGCGGCGTCGATATGTGTGAGGTCTGACATGTGGCTGACTTCCCTTGTTAAATTAAATGGCTAAATTAAACGCTTAAGTGAGATTGTTGAAGTAGATGGTTGAAGTAGATGGTTGAAGTAGATGGTCGAAGTAAACAGTTAAAATAGGTATCAGCTTGATTCGCCTGGATAAGGTGCTCGTGTAGGGCAGGTAATAGACCGTTGTCGAGCAGTTCAGTGACAGTTGCCTACAAGCTATTGCCCTGCATTATACTGTGGTCCCACTGACAACAAAGGACTGAATCATGGCCGACCTCAAACTGGGGCTACAGCTTGGATATTGGGGCGCCATGTACCCACCATCCCATGTCGAACTGGCGCAGGAAGCCGAGAATTTGGGCTACGACTCCGTCTGGACTGCCGAATCCTGGGGCAATGACTGTTTTACCCCACTCGCGTGGATTGGCGCGCACACCAGCAAAATCCGCCTGGGCACTGGCGTTGCCCAGCTGTCCGCGCGCACACCCACGGCGTGCGCGATGGCAACCCTTGCCCTGGATCACATGTCCAACGGACGCATGATGCTCGGACTGGGTGTGTCTGGTCCACAGGTGGTCGAAGGTTGGTACGGACAGCCCTACAGCAAGCCGATTAGCCGAACCCGCGAATACGTCAGCATTATTCGCCAGGTTCTGGCTAGAGAAGCCCCGGTAACCAATGACGGAGAACACTACCCCCTGCCCTACACAGGCGAAGGTGGGTGGGGAATGGGCAAACCCTTAAAACCGATCACCCATCCCCTTCGCGCCGATGTGCCAATATTTATTGGCGCGGAGGGTCCTAAAAACGTCACCCAAACCGCCGAGATAGCCGATGGCTGGCTGCCGCTTTACTATTCCCCCTATCGTCAGGAAGTCTATGCCGATCAAATTGCGGGCGCTAAGCCCGGATTTGAAATCTCCGCTGGCTGCGTAGTGAGTATCAACGACAACCTCGATGACGCCCTGTACCCGGTAAAGGCCATGTTGGGTTTCTATATAGGCGGTATGGGCGCGAAGAAACGCAATTTCCATAAAGAGCTGATGGCACGAATGGGATTTGCAGCCGAAGCTGACCGAATCCAGGACCTGTTCTTTGAGGGCAAGCGTGAAGAAGCTATCGCCGAAGTGCCCAGCGCATTCGCGGACGAAATTTCCTTGTGCGGACCCAAAGAGCGTATCGCAGAAAAGTTGGAAGACTGGCGAAAGTCTCCGGTGACCTCACTGCTGTTCTACGGGGAAAAGGAGACGCTTAGAACGATGGCTGAGATCGCCCTGTAAGGGCATATCGCGGGGGATATGGCCCGCCCGGCAGGATTCGAACCTGCGACCCACGGCTTAGAAGGCCGTTGCTCTATCCAGCTGAGCTACGGGCGGAAGAAGATGAGCGGGACGGATTATTCTCTTACTTGCAGGCCATAGCAAGCCTTCGGCTTGCCGTTGCTCCCGCTCCGCGGTCCGGCCTGCGAGCACAGCTCGCAGTCGTTCGCCTTCGCGCAAAGCGATGCTTTGCAAACGCTCTCCTCACCCAGCTGAGCTACGGGCGGAAGAAGATGAGCGGGACGGATTATTCTCTTACTTGGTAGGCATCGCAAGCTGAAGGCAGAATAAAAATGGGGTGGCCGAGGGGTCTCGAACCCCCCACCTCCGGAGTCACAATCCGGTGCTCTACCTGATGAGCTACGGCCACCACTGCGATCTACAAACATCTTATGCTGAACTGCTGCAGTGGCACTGCGGTATGCTCTGTGCTTTATGTGCTGTAGACAAAAAGCCAAGGCATGAAATCTGCGAGCCCCTGAGGGTGTTCCACATTCGAGCTCTACAAGCTGCGATCAGCGTGCTGTAGAAGTGGTCGGGGTAGAGGGATTCGAACCCCCGACATCCTGCTCCCAAAGCAGGCGCGCTACCAGACTGCGCTATACCCCGACATATCCCAAAAGCAGCGTGCTTCAAGGAGCGCGAATAATACCCGCGGCTCTCTTATGCGTCAATTAAAGCACCGCTCTCTTTTCCAGCGACCATCGCTTTTATAGGGACCATCGCTTTTGCAACAGCAATCACCATGCGATACTTCGCCGCCTCATACCACGGACTATGGAGCGCACATGCCTGCGACGATTCTCGACGGCAAAACCCTGGCAGCCCAAACAGAATTGGAACTTGGGCAACGTGTCGATAGTTTGCGCGAAAAATCCGGCGGCAAGACCCCCATACTGGCAACCATCCTTGTAGGCAGCGATCCCGCATCGGCCACGTACGTCAAGATGAAAGGCAATGCTTGCAGGCGGATCGGCATGGAATCTGTCGCAATTGAAATGTCCGCTGAAACAACAACAGACGAACTGCTGGCGAAAATCGACAACCTTAATGCGGATCCTGACGTACACGGCATCCTGTTACAGCACCCTGTTCCACCGCAGATCGATGAACGCCGATGCTTTGACGCGATAGCACTGAACAAGGACGTCGACGGCGTCACCTGCCTTGGCTTTGGGCGCATGGCCATGGGCGAGGATGCTTACGGTTGCGCCACACCGCAGGGGATCATGCGCATCCTGGAGCACTACCAAATACCCATCGAAGGCAAGCATGCCGTTGTGGTGGGTCGATCCCCAATTCTCGGCAAACCGATGGCCATGATGCTGTTAGAGAAAAACGCAACGGTTACGATCTGCCACTCGAGGAGCCAAAATCTCCCTGAGCTGATCTCGCAAGCCGACATACTGGTCGGCGCCGTCGGGAAACCCGAATTTATCAAAGGGGAATGGATTAAGGACGGGGCTGTCGTGGTGGATGCGGGCTACCACCCCGGCGGAGTTGGTGACATCGAGCTGTCAGCCATTGTCGAGCGCGCCGCTGCTTATACACCCGTACCGGGAGGCGTCGGACCCATGACTATCAATACGCTGATCTATCAATGCGTCGAGTCAGGTGAAAAATCAATCGGCTAGTCGCTGGCAATTCAGGCGCTGACAAGCAGCGCCAATGTGCAACCCGCTTGTCAAAACAGCCTGGCCGATCGTCGCAGCAATGCCTGGAGAAATAGCCCGCTAAACCTGCCCCATCGCCATATCGGCATCGACACATACTATGGCCTGCACCTTCCCCGGCGAGCCTGCGACCGCAGTGAACTGACTCAGACATCGCACGCTGTCATCTGGCAGGCGTATCCAACGATGATCAACCGCAACCGGGCTGTGCTTCTGTAGCTGACCCTGAATGTAATGTATTTCGCTGAAGTAGGTTGGGCTAAGTCGCTGCTCCACGGGCACGCTGCTGCCGCTCTGGTGCAGGTATAGAATCGCGTCGAAGGTCTCGCGCAAGCCCTCATGCGCCCGCCCGATCCTACCCGACCAGGTGAACGCCACCTCGGGGTCTGCGCTGGGCTCATACATGCGAAGGTTTTCAGTGCCGTTATACAAGCGATAATCGACGTTAGACAGCGCCAACCGCAAACCCGTATCAACATTACCTCCCACCATGTGCTGAAGGCTTATCGCATCAAAGAAGGATTCGGATAAACTGAACTCGTAAACACCATCGCTAAACCCCTGCGGGTCGTGAAACACCAGGTAGTGGTGGTTATGACTCGCAGCAAAGACGATGGCGCCGTCTGCCGCGGGTGCGGGCATGACCAGACAGGCGTTCTCAAGAGTGTGGTTCGGGAAGCGGCGCAGGATACTAAGGTACCGCGCGTCAAAACTGGCCAAATCAACGGGTCGTGCCATGACGTCCTAACTTTTGTCCCTATGGGCGACGAAATATACACTTTCTACTGTCCAGAGGGGAGGACAGCAGTCTTAAAACGCGCAAAAGTGCAGCTTAATCACAAAACTGGCGTTTATGAAAAAAGATATGTTGCCCCAAACCGTCTGGCCTGTTGTTCTATGCCTTGATCAATATAGAGTTAAGCAATGTCAGTAAAGCCCCGCATCGGACTTATAAGTGACCACCGCTCGCCCATACTCGCAGGCTATGTCCAGCGCGCCGACTACGAAGTCGCGTTGGTTACGCCAGACAGTCTGGTAGAAGGCCAGGTGGCCGAAGTGGACGCCTGGGTCGTCGACTGTGACGACAGCAACACCGTAGCTGACGCAACAATTTGGCTTGAGCCCAGACTGTTGGCCTTAAGCAATCGCCCTTCTACAGACAATCTTGAAGACTACCGACGATGGTGCGAGCGCATTATTGCGACACTCGACAAGTGGACTGGCCACATACGTGATTCGCAGGATGACACAATGGTGTCATCTCCCTCGGCGTATCAAGCGGTAAAGGGTACCTGGATATTGGTTGGCTCAACGGGTGCGTTTGGCGCAATGAGAAAGTTTTTACGCGCCATGGACGATCTACCTCCGGTCGCATTCCTGTACGCACAGCACATCAATCCGCGACAGGAGTCGACGCTGCTCGCGATGTCTAGCGCCAATCGTGGTATCAAGTGCACCCTGGCTCTGGGCCGGCACTGGTTAAACGTCGGACACGTGTTAATTGCACCAGCCAGCCGCATAATCCGTTTCGGCAATAAAGGGGAAATTTCCAGCGCCCGCGAAGAATGGCAAACGCCGGAAACGCCTAATCTTACCCAGGTGCTGCTGGCCAGCTGCGGCATGAATCCAGCACCCGCCGGGGCCATTGTTTTCAGCGGCGCCGGTGCGGACGGCCGTCTGGGACTGCCGGCAATAGCGCAATTAGGGACGCGTATATGGGCACAGAGCCCACACAGTTGCGAAGCACCTTCGATGCCAGAAATGGCAATAGCAACCGGCCTGGTAACTGAGACGGGCACACCGGACGAGCTCGCTGAAAAGCTTTGCTCCCTATACAGATAGAGCCTACTGCCACCGCCCCTGGTCGGCGTTGCCGCTCTAACAGACCTCGCGCGCACCCATTCGTCGGAAGTGCACAGCCATAAGCATTGCGTTCCTGGACCTGGTTGCTTTAGGTGTCGTGGCTTGAGAAATGCCTTGATTTGTCTGTTGCGGTCATTAAGGTTACTGGTCACTAGTAGCATATAGAGCGTACAGGGCTAGACCCCAAACTTATGTCCCAAACCGTTTCCGACGTGAACCCCGCCGCATCAAGCACTACGCTGTCCGCTGACGTCGCAGACGAGTCGCTTGAACCGGTATTACCCAAGAATCCGCATCGAAAATACCTCGTGCTGCTAGCACTGCATCTTATCCACACGGACGATCCAAGCGTTTTCAGCAGCGCCACGGACTGCAGTGAGCGAACCTTTCACTACGTCAAGAGCAGACTGTGCTCGCACGATGGCGTCATCATTAGCTATGACCGTAGAGCGGGTCGTTACGTTGTTGTGCATTCGGGGGTGTTGGACTTAAATCGAGTCGCGGAGCTCATGAAACGGCATTATCCAAAGCGCTGTGCGCATATTGAACGCCTTGCCAGAGAAAGCCATGCCCGGTTCTTAGGCTAGCCCCGCTGGCAGGGCTGCTCGCGCCAAAAAGGCGTTAGCTATACAGAAGCTTGTCCAAATCCGGTAACAGATAAAGCTCGTTGTGAAGCCGTGTCGCGCCGGTAAAAACTCCCTCCGCCGGCAAATCTACCTCGGACAGCCAGCTAGGCTCGATCCGACCCGGCGAGGCGGTTCCCGAAAAGGCAAAGGCGCGAAAAGGTGGCTCTTGGGATTTATCTGCCTTGAATACGCCAACCGTCGTCAGTCGCTCCGGATCGGGGTCTGACAGCCCACAGGCTTTATCCAGCGACTCAATCTTTAAATCATAGCCGCGCCAGGCAAACTCACCGAGATCACTGCCAACTCGGCCGGCAAAGTTCACCTGCTGCACCTCCGCAAGGGCTTCCAGAGGCAAAATGATATGCCGCCCGTCTGCCAGAGGCAGCATGGCTATATCGAGCGTATCAACCGGAGAGACGTTTGCCATCGCTTATCCCCTACCCTGCTATTGTGGGACTGGTTAGGTAACGCTGAATCATTGCCTGCATCCCTTCAGCGCTATTTGAACCCTTGGCCATAAAATCAGTTGCCCCGACTTTATTGGCCTCGGCGCGGTGCTTGTCACCATCACGTGACGACACTACAACTGTCGGCACCTCTGCCATGACAGGTAGCCGGCGCATATTGGCGATGAAATCAAAGCCGTTCATATTCGGCATTTCCAGGTCGGTAAAGATAAAGTCCGGTGGCCGCGTGGCTTCCGCCAGATAGTCGAGAGCCGCTTCACCGTCTTCCGCGGTAACAACATCGTAGTGCAGGCTTGCAAGGCGTTTTTCATACGTTCGACGCATCATTACAGAGTCGTCTACGCACAGCACTACGATGCGATTATCGGTCTCTTCAATATCAGATTCGCCTTGAGAGTCCGCATAATCCACCTGGCGAATCAGTTCATTGAGATCCAGCGCCAACACCGGCTGTCCATCGGGCTTAAGAGAACCGCCAGCGATACCCGGGACGCCGGTGAACTGTGCCCCCAGGCTTCTGATCACCAATTCTTCCGCATTGGTCACAGAGTCTGCAAAGAACGCAACGCGACGACGGCCGTGGCGGGCGAAAAGCACCGGCAGAAATTCGGCCATGGTGTCGGCAGTGATGGTAATGCCAGCACTACGGACGCTACCCAAATAACGAAGCTCATATTGTTCGTTACGGAAGGTCAGGCGTCCGTCCTCTGCTTCCAGGGTGCTGAGAATCTCGTCGCGCTGCCTGAAGTCAGAGCCATCCAATGACGTCAGCGGCACGGCGACTTCTTCTTCCCCAATTGCTGCCAGCAACGCACCGTTAACCATAATGCTAGCCGGCACCCGAATATCAAACTGGGTATAAAATCCCGCTTTGGAGCTTACCTGAACGTTGCCACCAATTTGTGCGATGGACTGCTGTACGACGTCCATTCCCACACCGCGTCCGGAGATGTCTGTAACCTTATCTGCTGTCGACAGGCCGCTGTTGAAAATAAGCTGGAGGGCGTCCTTCTCTGAGATACGCTCATCTTCTTTTAGAATGCCGCGCTCAACAGCCTTTTTGCGCAGCGTCTCAGGCGCCAGTCCCTTCCCGTCATCCATTAGGCGGATAACAAATTCGGCAGCCTGACGATAAATGATTAAAGAAACCTTGCCGCTTTCCGACTTACCCCTGGCTTTTCGCTCTTCCGGCATTTCAATGCCGTGATCAACCGCATTACGCAGCATGTGCTCCAGCGCGGTTTTAACCTGCTCAAACACAGAGACGTCCAGGCCGCCCTCATCACAGGTCAAATCAAAATCAACGTCTTTGCCTAATTGACGGCTAACCTGATTGACCAATCGACGAAAGCCGGGGCCAAGTCGTGAAAAGGCAACCAGGCGAAGCAAGCGCAGATCGCTCTGCGTGCCTTCAATCAGCCGGCTTGAGGAAACCGCTTCTGACATTGCCGTATTGACGTGCTCGCCTAGCCCTTTGGCCTCTTCATGTAAGTCATATGCCGCTTCACGAAGAATTGCCGCCAGGCTCTGCTTTTCCGTCAGCCGATCCATTTCCAGTGGATCGAAACTGAAGCCTTCCGGCACGGCTTCTGTCTTAGCCTGAATCTCAGTATCGAGCTGAAGAGACAGCTTATCGACAATTTCCTCGACGCGTCTGGCGAGCGACTGCACCGAGACTCTATCCTGATGCGCGAGGTCAAGTGCGCGACGAGCACGCACGTTACTCATACTCACTTCCAGGCCCATATCAAGCAGCCTGTCAATTCGATTCGTGCCAACGCGGATAGAGTCAACGCGGTCAGCAACCGGCATTTCTTCCGCATCATCGCCCACGGGCGCTTCATCACTCTGTTGCACATCGACTGAAGGCCGATTGACGCCCCAGTCAGTGCGATGCAGCTTGACGTGCTGCGACGCTTCATTCAAAAGATCGAGCTGAGCATAAAGTTCGGATTGCCCGGACTTCTCCCTAAGCGTGCCACTGAATTCAAGAGCTTCAATTTTGCTCTCAAACTCGTGGACCAGTGCCCCGTAGTTGCGAAGGCCAATCGAATTCGCACCGCCCTTGAGGGTATGCAAAGTATTCTTGAGGCGTTGCAGAGACTTTTCCGGATCACTCTCCAGGGTTGCAGCAGAGGTATCAACGGTTTCAATAGAGTCATCCAGGGTCTCCAGGAATATCTCCAGCAGTTCTACGTCGATATCAACGACCTGGAAGGACGCCGCGTCTGGCTCGCTCTGGGCAGGTGCCTCGCCGCCTTCATCACCCGTGGGCTTCGGTGCTTCAGCCGCGGCGCTGCTATCTTCCAGGCTGGCAGAGTCAGGCTGACTGACATTTGATAAGTCGTCATCAGAACCATCGTCATAAGATAGCGTATCTAGCGAATCATCTGTTTCGATGTTGAAACTCGAGCCAGAGTCGCCGGATTCCTCCGTGACAACGCCGTCATCCAACTCCTCCATGGGGCTGATCTCTTCCTCGTTATCAGCGATATCCAGAGAAGAGAGCTCCGTAAACGAAAAGTCATCGTTGTCGTCCAGTGTCGACTCATAGGCTGGGAGTGTATCGAGGCTTTCCAGCGAATCTGATTCAGCTGCGGCGTCGACAGCCTCATCCTCCAGATCAAATGCAACATCATCCAACGCCGCACTATCCAGACTCACGTCACCTGCAGTGTCTGAATCAAGGTCTGCTCTTTCTTGGGATTCGGCTGCAGGCGACGATTCCAGTTCAGGTATTTGCGGCTCAGAGGGGCTGTTATCCGAACTGTCGGGATCATCTTCCAAACCTTCCAGGTCTGCGGTCGCTTCTACTTCCGAATCGTCGCCGAGCACCGACAAAGTATCGCCATCGTCCTCATCAAGGTCGCTGGATTCGAAATCAGATATGTCGTCTTCCAGGTCGCTGAGGTCGGGAAGCGTGTCATCAAAGGATATTTCTTCAACGCCAAACTCAGCTTCTTCTACTGCACTCGCGTCGGCGCCTTCACTCTCCAGAGTAAGCTCTGGTTCGGAGGCGCCATCTAGCTTTGGGCTGAGCGGATCTCCCTCTTCGAGTACCTCATCAAACACGTCCCCTTCGTCGGCCGGGGGCTCCGTGATGGGTATATCCTCGGGATCCAGCTCCGTCGCACCGTCCTGGTCAGCGTAGGGGTCTGACTGCAGCTCAATATCGTCCAACTCATCCGCTGATTGGGCACTGGCATCGGGCTCAGGCTGCGCTTCGCCAGACTGCTCTGCGTCGGTCGCAGAGGTGGCCGCTAGCGTGGCAGCTGTGACAGCAGCCGCAGCACCTTCGACGCCTGCCGACTCGGCATCATCTGAAGGCTGTGCCGCAGCAGAATCTGAGCCGGTGGAGGCCTCAACGACGTCATCTTCAACCACTTCCTCGGCAGCGTCTTCAACTACTTCCTTAACGCCGTCTTCGACAACGTCATTAACCACGTCCTCGGCAACGTCTTCAGACGCATCGCCCATCGCCACCTTGCTTGTGGCGGCGTCGAAGCGCTTCTCAGAAATCGCCGAAGCAATCTGATTGATGACATTGAAGTCTGCCGTGTACAAGGGCACGCGGTCAGTCATCAGGTCAATGAATGCCGGTAAACGCTTGTTTACGGCAACCAGCAACTCTGCAATCTCTGCCGTCGGCTTGATGTATCCATCCCGCAGGGCATTGAAAATCTTTTCCATGTCGTACATGAATTCACCGAATTCATGCAGCTCAATGGTTCGCGCGCTGCCCTTCATGGTATGGAAGACCGCGCGTATATCGAGAATGTATTTCTCGTTCTCCAGATCGTCCGCAAACTGCGGGGCGGTGTCGTCTAACTTACGAATATACTTTCGAGCTTCCTCGACAAAACACTCGACGAGTTCTTCGTCGATATCCGCATCAGGGTTTTCGAGCGGTGCGTCTGCGCTGCGCTCGATAGATTCCTCTACCCACAGCTCCAGGGCCTCGCGCCAGGGCACCCCACCTTTTACTTCTTCGAGTCTGGCAGGCTCAACGGCTGCTTCAGGTTCTGCTTCGATAACGTCACGGACGTCAGTATCGGTGTCATCGAGGTCCATTGACACAGAGCTGCCACCTGTATCTGCATCGACTTCCTCCAAGACCGTATCGTCGCTATCAGTGACATCGCCTTCAGGGGCTTGCTGCGTCTCGTTATCTTCAGGGGTAGCGTCGGACGGGCTGTCTGCAGGTTCCTGCACAGCACCACCCAGCTCAATGTCCTCGATCTCCGCAGATGCTTCGCCGCCCGACTCCAGCGCCACCACGTCGTCTGCCGAGGGCAGGTTGGCAAGACGCTTTTGTATATGCCCTGGCAACAGGCGTGCGCGAGTCTCTGCGCGATCCAGATGGTCATCGGCATTGCCCAGAGGGTCTTCAGTGCGCCGCTCCATAAATTGTTCCAGTGCAGCGATGGCCTCAGCGAAGCAGGCCATACCCGGATCGTTGATCAACCCACCCAGGCCAATCGACTCACGAATAAACTTTATGCATTCACCCAGTATCTGCGACTCGCGCTGTTTGTCTTCCATCAGCGACAGTACCGATACAACCTGCTCCATATCAGCGGCTGCCTGCTCCGCGTAGGAGTTTTCCGGAATCTGATCTAAAAGGTCTTTAGACAGTGCGATAAGCTCGTCACGAGACGGCATCTCACCGGACTCCCATGCCGCCACGGTTTCTTGAACGGCTTCGTTATCAACTAGCGTGGAAGCGCGGTGCACAGGCCGCAGCTGCGCAACCGTTATGACGTCTTCAGCACCCTCGGTTGCGATAAACGCAGTCAGCTCTTGCCGCGCAAACTCGCGATTTATGCTGCCCTTCATATCGTTTAAGCAGCGGAAGGTTTGGGCCATGATCGCAGAATCCAAATCGTGGCCCATGCTATCGCCTTCCGCAGAAAGCCCGTGCTTTAGCTTATGCTCAAGGCTTTCCTTAACCGCCACTAGCGCGCCACCAAACTCCAGCAGATCTGCTTGCTCAGCGACGTCATCCTTCTCTGACAGCGACTTAAGGCTTTCGTACTGCTGACTGATCGTATCGGCATGTGTATTAAGGCCGATCGCTTTGAGCTGCAAGCCTACCTGGCGCAGCTTGGGAACAACGGTGTTGACCAAGACTGAGTTTGCCGAGGAAATATCACGGTGCTGCGACGTCATGAACTCCATAACATCAAGCAGCTGGCTCATGGTGTGATTCAGCGCCTCCAGCAGATCATCTTCTTGAATAAGGCGCCCTGCGCTTGCAACACCCACGTCGTTCACATCATGCACATCGAAGGCGTCGCGTAAGCTCTGCTGCAGTGCAGTCGGTGCGGGTGCTTTCGCTATGTAATAGAGCATCTTCTTGATATAGGGAGCGGGCGCAGCTTCTTCGATAGCTCGCTCGCCAGTCAGTGCCAGTGATTTCAAGAAGGCAAACGTGTTCTTGAGAATGTCGACGATAACCTCGTCGCTTTTTGTGCTGGGTTGTGCAAGCGCTTCAACCAGACCCATGAAGCAACGGAAGTAGGCCTCCATTTGTGTGCCGCCCAACAGTGGCGTGGCGTGCTTACCTACAGCAAACAGCTGCTTAAGAGCGTCACGGTCCTTCTGCAGCGCACCCTTGGAGTGCTGCGCACAGACGCGCATTGCTCGAGCCGCAAACTGCTTCAGCTTGGCTTCTTGAGCAGGCTGTTTGCCTGTGCTGATGCCCGCCGCTGGCTTGACCGGCGGATTAAAGAATAGAGAATCTGGCAGCGCTGGACGGTTACCAAAGTGGCGCAGGTCGTTAATAACATTTGCGATAGCGCCCGCGGATACTTCGCGCTTGGCGCGGACATTGGCGAGATATGCGGGCAGGGCTTCCATCGAGGCAGCCAGCTCGGTCATCGCAAGACGGCGCGCTTCGCCAGCGATTTTGCCTACGATCAATTGACCGATAACGCGCTCGATTTCCTGCGTCAATAATGCCGCGGGGTCCAGAGCGCAGAGTTTGAGAACCCCGGTCGCAGAGTGAACATTGCGCAGGGCTTCGCGCAGGTGCCGCATTTCGTCCGGCTCGCGCTGGTAGGCGTGGAGATGGGACTTTGCGGTGTCCATCTCTTCACGCAGGTATTTTTCAACCCACCCTAGCGCAACGAAATCAAAATGTTGTGTCATAGCTCATGTCCATTAACAAACGCGGTAGGCGTTAAGTCGACCAGGCATCCAGCGCTCTACGCGCGCTGATGACCAGCTCGGCGCTTCACCTGCGCCCAACACCAAAAGACCGCCCGGATTTAACCGGCTTACCAGCTCGTCCAAAATCTTCTGGACAGCGTCTTCTCTGAAATAAATCAGAACGTTCTGACAAAAAATGACGTCCTGCCCCCTGAACGGGCAATCCTCTATGTCTCGAAGGTTGGACGTACCAAACCGTAAACGATCTCTTAAGCCAGGCTCAATTGACCAGTCATCTCCACTGCGCTCAAAAAACCGCATCTTGCGAGCTTCATTGACGTTGGCCATCTGCTTTTCTGTGTAGATACCCATCTTGGCGCGAATCACCGCCGTAGGGCTGATATCGCTGCCCATCACCATCCAGCGCTGATCGGTGTACTCAAAATACTCCGAGGCAATCATTGCCAGCGACCAGGCCTCTTGGCCCAGTGCGCAGCCAACCGACCAGAGGCGAAGCTCGTAATCTGGCTTTTCGACCTCTCGAGACAGTCGCAGCAGGTATTCACCCACCGCGTTCATGGCTGCCTCGTTGCGGAAGAAGTTAGAATCCTTGACCGTCAGTTGATCAATCAAAGCCGCTTTTTCCAGGCCACCGCCCTGCCCCAAATCAATGAGGCGACGGTACTCTTCCAGACTGCCGATACCGCAGGCTAGCAAACGCGGATAAATACCCTGCTCCAGCACGTGCTTACGGCCTCGTAAGACGATGCCGGTAGTGTTCTCGATCCAGCTTTCCCAGCGGGGAAGCTCATCGTCACTGATGGTAGGGTACTCTGCCGCGCTCATGGTTTAGCCAGCCTGCTGCGCCAGCTCTTCATCGTCAGCGTCCAGGGCTGCAAAGCTATCCGCGTCTGCGTCCAGCTCGGTGAGCCCGTGTTCACCCGCGTCGGCCAACTTGAACCGCTCCGTATCATCCTGCAAGCGGTCAAACAGCTTCCGCAGGTCGTTAGTCGCGGTGTCCATCCGTCCCGCGGCTCGCTGGGTTCCCAACGTACGCTCAAGGATCTCGGAAACCGATTCCGTCACGCGGCCCGCGGAATTACCCGACTGCTGTATCTGCTGCCGCATATCGCCCATGTAATTACGGGTTTGCTCGGACAGGGAAAGAATTCGCTCAAAGCGCTCGCGAACGTCTGAGGCAATGCCAGTCAATTTAACAAGCGACTGGGTAGCATCTTCCATGTTGCGGTTGGTTTCCGCCATTCGGTTACTCACCGAGCGAATAGCGCGGTCAGCTTCCTGTACGATGTCGTTGGTCTGGTTGGCGAGCTTACCGGTTTCATCGGCAATACCCGCGAATCGCTGGCCACCCTCACCAGAGTATGACGCCGCCTCGATCCGCGTGTTCATCGCCAGCGTTGAAATCGCGTTTGCCACCTCACGAATCTTGAACAGCAGGTCGGCAACGATCTCGATATCGTCACCCAGACGCTTACTGGTCTTGGCAACTGTCTGCTGTGATTCGCGAATTTCCTCAACCGATACCATCAGCGTTTGAATGCCAACATCACCCTCTCGCGCCGCGGCCACCGCCTGGTCGGATGCCTCGTCAGTCGTTTGCGCCAGCTCTGCCATGTGATTGTTGATAAGACTCAATTCGTTACTGGTAGACGCTGTGTCGGCAACGATGCTGCCTACTTGCTCCAGAGACGCTTTCACTTCGCCCGACGCTTTTGCCGACAGCTCTACCGCGTCGTTAACCTGCTGGCTGGAGTCGTTTACTGAAGTAACAACGCCGCGGATATAGTCAAGCAGCTGATTGATCGCAACGGCGATGGGCTTGGTAATGCCTTCCGTCACCGTCAGGTCGCGAGACAGGTTACCCTCAGCGAGAGGCTCGATCTCGTACACCTTGTTCTGAATTTCAGCTTCCGTAGCTTCTGCCTGAGCCTGCATTTGACGCTCTTGCGCACGGGCGCCGCGGAATCGGAAGGTAATCATAACTAACAGCAACAGCACGACGCCGAGCAAAATGGCGCCGGTAAATGCCGAGAACTGCCTGTTCTCCGGGAGTTTATCGATCTGCGCCAGGGCATCACCAACGTTCAAGCTCAGCGGGGGCGTAGTAGCTGCAATCGCTTCTGCAGCCTGCGCAGCAAGGATGAGCCCCGGGCTTGCTGAATAGATCTCATCGACCGAGCCACTGACCTCACTGTAAAGAGAAGTCGCCAGATCCAGGGTTTCGATGGCTTCGGGTTCGCGCAGCGCGGTAATACCGCGAGAGCGGTCGCCGTCTCGCAAGCCTTCCGCATTACGTTGGAAGGTTAACGCGTCTGCACGAAACTCCTCCGCGGCTTGCTGCGCTGATGCGCCACCTTCCAGAATCCGGTCAATATTTCGACCGACTCGCTCAATCAGGAAAAGCTGCTGTTGAGCCGCCAACAAGGTTTCGTTAGAAACATTGCTGTCGCCCACAATATCGACGATGTCAGCGTAATAACCCTGAATTTCCTTAATGTTGGTGTTCAGGCTGTTAGACACGCCGCGGATAAACAAAATGCGATCCTCGGCGGTGATAATTGCAGCGGCCGCATCTGACACGACTTTCCAGTCATTGGAGATTCGCGTGATGTAGATGTTCATGCTGGGGCCGGGCGCCGGTAAGCCCTGAGCCGGATCACCGCTGCGCAACTTATTAAGCTGCCTCGGGAATTCGGCTGATTGCATCTTTAAGGCCGCGAAGCTTTCCTCGTCGCCAGAAAACGCCTCTCTGGCAGACACGTTAATTTGCTGTGAGGTAACACGGAGGCTGGATGCGATACTTTTATAGGCATCGTCCCAGCCAGCGCTCAGGGTCATTTGCCACACGTTGTACCCAAGGCCACCGATGCTTGCCAACAAACAAAGCACCAGCAGGATCATCGTGGAATCCACGCGACCTGAATTTTTATTTATCGAGGGACCCATGGTCAAACTCCTCACTAGTTAAGCGTTTCCACGCTGGCTTCCATGAAGTCAGTGTGATTCAGTAAACGATCGATATTAAATACGGCATAGTCCCCGTTCTCGGAGGAAAACACGCCGCTGATGAAAGGTTTCAACGCATCCACTTCACCCTGCTCATCACGCAGGTCATTGACCGGGAAGCGCACGCCGCCGAAGCTGGCGTCGATAGTGATACCGCAGTTAATACCGCGGCCACTGATGACAATGGCTTGCTTACCGTTAGAGGTAGTCTTGCCGTTGGATAGAAAAGAGGACAGGTCGGCAATCGCCAGCACCCTACCACCGATGTTGGCCAAGCCGCGCACCCAGGATTTTGCACCGGGTATGCTGATCGTTGGGGTTAAATCCACAACTTTGCGGGCTTCTTTCATGCTTGCTACACAGCGCTGACCGAGCACCTCAAAGGCGGCGCCGTGCCAATATTCGATGTACTCGTGCGCCAAAGGGACAGGTGCTGCACGATTACGAATTTCATCTGCCTGCTGCTGCAGGTGTTCGAAACTGCGTTTATCCATCAGTGCGACTCATTGGCCGTCAGGAACTCCTGCAAAACCTGCTGAAGCGCCTCCATCTCAAGCGGCTTCTCCAGATACGCGGAGCAACCGCGATCCTTTGACTTACCCATGGTGAACACGTCGTCGTGGGATGACAGCATGACCACAGGGGTATCTTTGAATTCGCCTCGGCTGGCGCGGATCAGCGTCAGGGTTTTGAAGCCGTCCATCGGTTCCATGGTGATATCCAAGAGCACCAGATCCGGCTTAACGTCCTCCAACTGGGTGACCGCGTCCCAACCGTTCTCGGCGGTGACCACCTCACAGCCGCACTGCTCAAGCATCTTCGTGCCTTTGATTCGGATGATCTTGTCATCATCGACCAGCAGTACTCGACCTCTGGTGCCATTTTGATCTTGAGACATATTCTCTCCCTGTCATTGCGCTGTCTTTGCGCCATAGCCCCACATGTACATTGGGGGCCGTACGAAAATCATCTGGTTACGATCCTCGCCCCCACTATGCAGTATTCTTACTGCGCCGCCTGATGGAAACAAAAAAATACGTTTTTGTGAAGAAAGCAGCATTTTGACGCAAGTTAGCTGCGCCCCAGCGCCTAAAATGGACCGGATACGCTCAGAATCGCATATTTTAATCATTAAAATCTGAAACTTGCGTTACTGAGGTAAAGTGAAATCCAATTTTGCTTCGGGGTCCAGCCCGACTCGTACTTTACACTGAAATTAACATCATTTACTGCAACTTAATTGCAGCATTCATGTAAAATCCGGACTTTCTTCATATTCCCGGAATTTTTTCTTGTCTACGCCCTTGCGCTTCGGCAAGTTAGCTACCCATAACGAATTTGTTTTTCGACCACTCTGAGAGATGTAATGATGCCCTTCTTCGCCAGGCGCTGCGCAAACTGCGTCGCTTTGCTTTTGCTACTCCTTACTGCACCTTCCCTGCACGCGCAGGAAGAATTGGAAACAGTTGGTCTAGCTGTCTACACGGAGACTGCCAGAGACATCTACATCGCGGGCCTAAAGCTACCCTATGGCGCGGTAATGCAGAACCTGATGCTAGCGCCGCCTCCGAAAGCCATGGAATACCGCATTGCCACACGACGTATAAGCGCACGTGGTTTTTCGGGCACTATACTTCTGCAGGCCGAACTCGGCTCGGGCGGACGTGCACCGGAAGCCGCTATCAACGCGCTGGGCGCACTAAAGCGCCGCATGAAAGGATCCCTGAAGCAGGGCGACACCTTCCAGATCTATCTGGATGAAGACGACAACACCAACTTTATCGTTAACGGTACAGAGCTGGTCAGCATCGATGACGGCGGTGTATTTGACTTCTTTTACAGCGGCTGGGTAGGCGATGGCGCCGCAGCGACTCTTCGCGAGCCCCTGCTTGCCGGCACCCTGGATCCGGGCGTAATGGATCGCTATAAGCAGCTAGAACCGACTAGCGAACGGATCGCTGCCGTCGCCGCCTGGACCAACGCGCAGACTGCGAGCCAGCCAAAACCTGTCGCCGCTCCTGCGCCTGCAGCGCCAACACCTGTCGCAGAACCAGCGGACACCAAAGTCGCTGCTACCAGCGCCGCACCTGAAGATACCGCCGCAGAGGCTGAGCTCGAAGTCGCGGCCACAGAAGCAGCCGCGCCCGCAGAAACTGCGCATGTTGCAAGAGCTTCCGCAGCCAACAAAGCTGCAGCGCCGAGCACCCCTGCTGTCATCCAACCACAAGTCGTCGCCATCGCCGAGGAGCCAGAGAGCCCGCTTTTACAGCTCGATGACCGGGAGTATCAATTACAGTTGCAGCAGTATGTTAGCGACGTCATGAGAGCAGTCTACGGCGAAGTCAAATACCCACGTCGTGCCATCAAGTACAACTGGGAGGGCAAGGTCGAAGTGCTGGCACGGATAGACGCTAAGGGTAAGCTGCTCGACGTGGAAATAACCTCATCATCGGGTCACGCTGCATTGGACAAATCAGCGCAAACCGCTGTAGAACGTGCGGCGCCGCTGCCGGCACTTACACCCGTTGCGCAAGAAGAGCTCATTGCAGACGAGGGTGAGGGGTATATGATGTCAATCCCTATCACCTTCGCCCTGCAGTAACTCGCTGGCGCGCAAGGATAAAAAAAACAGTATGACAACCGCCTCTTACCCGCTTACGCATCGAGCACTCGTTTGCTCACGCATGGATATGTTCCCGGATTTGGAGAACGTCAATGTATTGGCAACTAGCGGACCGATCTTGCCCAAGGTCACCATGGACCTGCATGAAGCCTCGGATGCTCAGGCGAAGCGCGTTATGGAATTTCTGTTCCCCGTTTTTCTTCACAACCTCATTAGGGACGAAGACTTCCCGATGCGCCAAAAGCTTCAAGGCGCGCTGGAACAGATGGAGCAAACCATCCAGGAGAACGCAAAGAATGCAATGGTGCAGGAACTGCTGACCTGCGGCCTCAAAGGGGATGTCTGCGACCCCGGGGGGCTGCCGAAGAACGTTGACGCAAAACGTGCCGTGGTCCTATACCTGGCACGCGAAGAGTGGGACACACTTTACAAAACGTTCTACATGCGGGTATTGAAGACGCTGGTTAAGGGCCGAAACGAGGTGGCCGACTGGATAAGTTCTCGCGCCGAAAAAAGCGCCTAAGCTCGCCGCCAGCCCGTGCCCTCGCGGGAGTCCTCGAGAATGACCCCCCTCTCCAGCAGGTCATCTCGAATTGCATCTGAACGCTCAAAATCTTTCGACTGTTTAGCCTCATTGCGCTCGGCGATTGCGGCCTCAATCTCCGCGGCAGTGATGTCGTCTGCATCTCCACCCTGAAACCAGTCAGAAGGTGACTGTTCCAGCACGCCCAACATGGACCCGGCCGCTAACAGTCTCGCCTTGAGCTGCACGCGCTCGCCGAGGACGTCACACTTATTCAGGGCTTTAGTTATACGGTGTAATTCGGCAATGGCCAGCGGGGTATTGAGATCATCCAGCAAGGCCTGATAGAACGCCTCACCTTCAAGCTCCACTGACATATCAACCGCCACATCCTCTGCATCTCGCAGCGCGCCGTAAAAACTGTCTAGCGAGGCGCGCGCCTGATCGAGCAGTTCAGCGGAGAAATTCAGTGCACTGCGATAATGTGCGCTCAGCAATGCGAAGCGCAGCACCTCTCCGGGGTAGTGCTTTAGAAGTTCTCTCACGGTCCGGAAATTACCCAAAGACTTCGACATCTTTTCGCCGTCGATATCAAGATAGGCGTTGTGCATCCAGTAGCGAACATAGTCTTTGCCGTGCGCACACTCGCTCTGGGCTATCTCATTTTCATGATGGGGAAAAATAAGGTCCCTGCCGCCGCCATGGATATCAACCGTATCGCCCAGGTGGGCCCTCGTCATTGCGGAACACTCCAGATGCCAGCCTGGACGACCACGGCCCCAGGGGCTGTCCCACCCCGGTTCCGTATCAGCAGACGGCTTCCACAGCACAAAGTCTCCGGGATGGCGTTTATAGTCGGCGACCTCTACGCGGGCACCCGCCAGCATGTCCTCGAGACTCCTGTGCGAAAGCTTGCCGTAGTCGTGCATCGACTCAACGGCAAACAATACGTGCTCCTGTGATTCATAGGCATGCCCCTTTTCGATCAGCGCCTTGGTTAAGCTAATCATTTCGGCGATGTGGTGCGTGGCGTGGGGCTCGATGGTCGGCGGCAAGACATTGAGTCCGTGCATATCCTCGCGGTACTTATCCGTAAACTCAGCCGCGAACTCGCTCATCTCTCGGCCCTGCTCGGCGCAGGCCGCAATGATCTTGTCATCAATATCGGTAATGTTTCGTGCGTAAACCACGTTGTCGTACTGCGTCTCAAGCAATCGAAACAAGGTGTCGAAAACCACCGCCGGGCGGGCATTGCCTATATGCGCCAGGTTATAAACTGTCGGGCCACACACATACATGGTGACCCGCTCTGGCGACTGCGGCACGAAGCTGACTTTCTCTCCGCGCATCGTGTCGTAGAGTTGCAAATCCATTACGAGGACTCCCCTGCTCGCTCCCAGGTATCCCTGAGACCGATGGTGCGATTAAACACCAGTCTGCCTGCTCCAACGCTGGCCGGGTCCGCGGCAAAATAGCCTTGCCGCTCAAACTGAAAACCTTGGCCGGGCGCGGCGCTGACCAAGCCGGGTTCTGCTATGGCATTGTGGACCACGGTTAAAGAATCCGGATTGATATCGTCGAGAAAATCGCCCTGACTGCCTGGAGCTTCCGTCATGAATAAGCGGTCATAGAGGCGCAGCTCTGCCGGTACGCCATGTGCCGCCGATACCCAGTGAATAACGCCCTTGGGCTTTACGCCATCGGCTGGATCTTCGCCAAGCGTTTCAGGAAGGAGCCTGCAGTGAACGCGCTCGACATTGCCCGCCGCGTCTTTGTCCACGCTCTCAGCTTCAATGACGTAAGCGTTCCGCAAGCGCACCCGCTTGCCGATAACCAGCCGCTTAAACTTCTTATTGGCTTCTTCGCGAAAGTCTTCCCGCTCAATGTAAAGGATTCGGGAGAACGGCAAAGTGCGACTACCCAGATCATCCCGCGATGGGTGCGACGGGGCCGTCAGGGTCTCCTCCTCTGCTTCCGGATAGTTGCTCAGCACCACTTCCAAGGGATCAAATACGCACATTGCTCGCGGCGCATTCTGATTCAGATCATCTCTAATAGCATGCTCAAGCATGGCTACATCGACCACTCCCTCACTCCGATTGGTACCTGCCATGTCACAGAAGTTACGAATAGCAGCTGGTGTATAGCCGCGGCGCCGCATTCCCGAAATGGTCGGCAATCGAGGGTCGTCCCAACCGTCAACGTGGCCCTCATCCACTAGCTGCTTCAATTTGCGCTTGCTGGTAATCGTGTAAGCGAGATTCAGGCTGCCAAATTCGTACTGTCTGGGCCGACTCGGCACCGGCAGGTGATCAAGCAGCCAATCGTACAATGGGCGGTGATCTTCAAATTCCAATGTGCACACGGAGTGTGTGACGCCTTCTATGGCATCTTCCTGACCATGCGCGAAGTCGTAAGTTGGATAAATACACCACTCGTCACCGGTCTGGTGATGACGGACTTTGCGTATGCGATAGAGCGTCGGATCACGCATGTTCATATTGGGTGACGCCATATCGATCTTGGCGCGCAGCACCCGGCTGCCCTCTTCGAACTCTCCCGCCCTCATTCTCTCCAGCAAATCAAGGTTATCCTCGACGCTGCGATCGCGATAAGGACTATTTTTGCCAGGCTCTGTAAGCGTGCCGCGGTACTCCCGGGTTTCATCTGCAGTCAGGTCACAAACATAGGCGTCGCCGGCCCGAACCAGGTGATAGGCCCAGTCATAGAGCTGGCCAAAGTATGAAGACGCATACTTGGGCTGCCCGTCCCACTGA
Organism: Cellvibrionales bacterium; assembly: GCA_043585095.1. GTDB lineage: Bacteria > Pseudomonadota > Gammaproteobacteria > Pseudomonadales > Halieaceae > JANQIO01. The sequence continues at coordinate 1,538,024 of CP121321.1, read as the reverse complement.
TACCCCAGCCAACGCACATCGGCTTGTATAGCCTCAATAAACTCCTGACTCTCCTTGAGAGGATTGGTGTCATCAAAACGTAGATTGCAACGGCCTTGATAGCGTTCTGCCAGGCCGAAGTTAACGCTAATCGACTTGGCGTGTCCGATGTGCAGGTAGCCATTGGGCTCCGGGGGAAAGCGCGTCACGATGCCTGCAACGTGGCCTGATTCAATATCCCCCTGCACGATGGTGTCTAAAAAGTTTTTTGCGCTTGTGCTGTCAGTCATGCCCGGTCACTTTTGCCGATTTTGAGTCAGACCGCGAAGGATGCGGCCAGCGTCTCGAAGGCTGCGCATTATAGGGAACTATCGATTTCCCTGCACCGTGAAAACGCCGTATTATGCGCGGCCTAACGTCCGCTTGTACTGCGGCGCAGAGCGCCAATACAGCAAAAATATCCTTCACTACATGACAACTCAGGAGTCATTCTATGATCGTATTAAAGACCAATCACGGCGACATAACCCTGGAGCTGGACCTCGAAAACGCCCCTAAATCGAGTGAGAATTTCCTGGCGTACGCACGTGATGGTTTTTACAACGGCACCATCTTTCACCGGGTTATAGATGGCTTCATGATTCAGGGCGGCGGCTTTGAGCCAGGCATGACACAGAAGCCCACAGGCAGCCCAATCGAAAACGAGGCCGATAACGGACTTAAGAACGCACTGGGTACGATCGCCATGGCCCGGACAATGGACCCACACTCCGCTACTGCGCAGTTCTTCATCAATGTTTCCGATAACGAGTTTCTAAATCACAGCTCACCTACCCCACAGGGATGGGGTTATGCGGTATTTGGAAAAGTCACGGAAGGCATGGATGTTGTCGACGCCATCCGCAAGGTAGCCACTGGCAGTGCCGGTGGCCATCAGGATGTCCCGGTAGAAGACGTGGTCATCGAGTCCGTTGAAGTTAACGCTTAACCAACCACTCGAATCGGAAGGCCGCGTCGACTGGCGCGGCTTTCTATCCATAATTCAATTTATATATAATTCAATAGCTTGAAGAGTTTTCTTACAGCTTTACTTTAAGCTGGTATACCGCTGTGGAATCGAAACTCCCCGTCAGGCGAGGTGACCAGCTCCGCATCACGCTCCAACAATACTTGCACTCTTGCGTTAATACCGTGCTCTCCCTGGGCACCCTTGATGGGACCGTTAGTGACACCAGCAGTGGCGCGACCTCTTTGACTGGCTGCACCTATATCTGCCGCATCTGCCGCATCTGCCGCATCTGCCGCATCTGCCGCATCTACCGCATCAGCCGCCAACCGCTCTGCCAAGGCCAGGTAGTCTTTAAAGTGGCGCGATTCTGACTTCAGCAGGGATACGTAAAAAGCAGCCAGTTCTTCGTCAAGGTATGGGGCCAGTGCCGCAAAACGCTCACAGGAACGCGCCTCAATGACGGCTCCGACAATCAGCGTGTCTACAAGGCGCCAGGGGTCATCCTTTCGAACAAGGTCCCGAAGTCCCTGCGCATAGCGGGAGGCCGATACGGTCGCGTAGGAAATATTCCTGCGCTGCAGGATGGCCAGCACCTGTTCGTAATGGCGAAGCTCCTCGCGGGCCAGCCTGGAAAGCTTATTCTGCAGATCGAGATGTTCGGTATACCTGAACATCAGGTTGAGCGCGGTAGACGCAGCCTTTTTTTCACAGTTTGCGTGATCTATCAGTAACAACTCCGGATTTTCCAGCGCCCATTCCAACCACGCATCAGGCGTGGCGCACAACAGAAACCCGCTTGCCGGCTCGACCCAGTCACGTATTCTTTGGTGCTGCAAAGATGTCGCAGCGGACTCAGGCAATGTCACCGATACCAACGTAGCGCTCATAGTAGGCTTCAGAAAGGATATAGAACTCCTCATCTATGATGCGGCGCAGTTCATCAAGCGGAAGGTCACGGAACTCGGCGTCGACCTGCAGCCCAAAGGCCTCGGGATCTGCAATTTGGCTACCGCCCGCCTTAATTAAGGCGTAAGCCCAGCAGTAGACATCACGATGCCTGGGATAGGCGATTTGTTGTGCATTCAGATGCGCCTCCAGGCGAGTGGCATCGAGCACCTGAAGCTTGTTACGCGTGCACTGACTGAGAAACTGGCCCAGGCGGCTATCGATCAGGCGCTTTTCGTCGTCAGTGTATCCGTTCCACTGAATGACTTCGTGGGCGAAGCGCTTGCAGCCGCGGCAGACGCGGTCGCCGATGCCCGTGGAGCAGACACCAATACAGGGAGTTTTTACGCGCATATCAACCATGGCAGAATTCTAAGGTATCACCGGGGTGAATGCACAGTATATGGGCTCTCTCAGTGCGACGAATCGCCGCTTGAGCTATAATCGCGCGCAACATTTACAGCCATTTCAGGAGTCTCAACCGTGCTTGAAGCCTATCGCGAACATGTCGCCGAACGTGCCCAACTGGGGATACCCCCCAAGCCGCTTACTGCAGAACAAGTCGCCGAATTAATCGAGCTCATCAAGGCACCGCCCGCCGGTGAGGAAGAGACGTTGCTGGAACTTATCAGCGAGCGTGTACCCCCGGGCGTAGACGAGGCCGCATACGTTAAAGCAGGCTTTCTGTCAGCTATTGCGAAAGGGGAAACGAGCTGCTCTTTGATCAGTGCCGAGGCTGCCATCAAACTGCTGGGCAACATGCTTGGCGGTTACAACATTGAAGCTCTGGTGAGCCTTTTGAATGACGACGCTCTGGGCGCCATCGCTGCGGAAGAGCTTAAACACACCCTGCTCATGTTCGATGCCTTCCACGATGTCGAAGAGCTGGCGCGCGGCGGCAACGCAAATGCCCAGGCGGTAATGCAATCCTGGGCCGATGCTGAGTGGTTCACCAACCGGCCGGAAGTCGCTGAGTCGATCCGTCAGATCGTCTTTAAGGTTACCGGCGAAACTAATACTGACGACCTGTCACCCGCGCCTGATGCCTGGTCACGCCCGGATATTCCCCTGCATGCGCTGGCCATGTACAAAATGGCAAGAGAAGGCCTGGAGCCAGACGATCCTGGCACCACCGGTCCCATGCGGCAAATTCAAAGCATCAAGGATCAGGGCTTGCCCGTGGCGTTCGTCGGCGACGTGGTCGGCACGGGTTCTTCCCGTAAATCCGCCACCAACTCCGTGCTGTGGTTCTTCGGCGAGGATATGCCCGGCGTACCAAACAAGAAAAGTGGCGGCGTGTGCATAGGTGGCAAGGTAGCGCCGATTTTCTATAACACCATGGAAGACGCCGGGGCACTGGTCTTTGAAGCTGACGTCGATGCACTGGAAATGGGCCAGGTTATCGAAATCCGTCCCTATGACGGCAAGATTCTCGACGATGCAGGAAACGTCATCAGCGAGTTCAAATTGAAGTCACAGGTATTGCTGGACGAAGTGCGCGCGGGCGGTCGTATCAACCTGATCATTGGTCGCGGTCTCACCACGCGCGCCCGCGAATCGCTGGGGCTGCCCACCAGCGACCTATTCCGCACGCCAGAACAACCACACGACTCAGGCAAAGGTTTTACGCTGGCGCAGAAAATGGTCGGTCGCGCCTGTGGCGTCGACGGCGTTCGCGCAGGCACGTATTGCGAGCCAAGCATGACCACCGTTGGCAGTCAGGATACTACCGGGCCAATGACCCGGGACGAGCTCAAAGATCTGGCCTGCCTGGGCTTTACCGCAGACCTGACCATGCAGTCTTTCTGTCACACTGCGGCTTACCCTAAGCCCGTCGATATCGACACCCAGCACAAGCTGCCGGATTTCATCATGACCCGCGGCGGCGTCTCCCTGCGTCCCGGTGACGGCATTATTCACTCCTGGCTGAATCGCATGTTGCTTCCGGACACCGTGGGTACCGGCGGGGATTCACACACCCGCTTCCCTATGGGTATCTCTTTCCCTGCAGGTTCTGGCCTGGTGGCATTTGCTGCGGCCACAGGGGTTATGCCTCTGGACATGCCCGAGTCCGTCCTGGTCCGCTTCAGCGGCGAAATGCAGCCTGGCATCACGCTGCGCGACCTGGTGCATGCGATTCCCTACTACGCTATTCAGCAAGATCTGTTGACGGTCGCCAAGAAGGGTAAAAAGAACATCTTCTCAGGGCGCATTCTGGAGATCGAGGGACTGCCCGATCTGACTGTCGAACAAGCTTTCGAATTGTCTGATGCCTCAGCTGAACGCTCCGCAGCGGGCTGCACTATTGATCTTTCCGAAGAAACCGTTGCCGAATACCTGCGTTCCAATATCGTGCTGCTGCGCTCAATGATCTCTGACGGCTACGGCGACCCCCGCACCCTGGAGCGTCGGGCACGGAAAATGGAAGAGTGGCTGGCGAACCCGACGTTAATGCGCGCGGATGCCGATGCAGAGTATACCGCCGTCATAGAAATCGACATGTCCGAGATCAAAGAGCCCATCGTATGCGCACCTAACGATCCGGACGACGCACGCCTGCTGTCTGAAGTGGCCGGTGACAACGTTGACGAAGTGTTTATAGGCAGCTGTATGACCAACATTGGCCACTTCCGCGCGGCCGGCAAGTTGCTGGATGCACATCCGGGTTCGATCTCTACGCGCATGTGGATTGTTCCGCCTACAAAGATGGACGAGCACCAGCTGATGGAAGAAGGTTATTACAGCATTTACGGTCGCTCGGGGGCGAGAACAGAAATGCCTGGCTGCTCACTGTGTATGGGTAATCAGGCTCGCGTGGAAGCCGGCAGCACCGTGCTATCGACCTCAACGCGTAACTTCCCCAACCGGCTAGGCGATGGTGCTAACGTCTACCTGACCTCAGCCGAGCTGGCCTCGGTAGGCGCAATTTTGGGTAAGCTGCCGACGCCCGATGAGTATCTGCAGTACGCGGCAAAGCTGAACTCCATGTCCGGTGACATCTACCGCTACATGAATTTCGATCAAATCGCTGATTTCCAAAAGCGTGCGGACGACGGCAAACGGATTGCCTCCGTGCAAATCGACGAGGTTAGCGCCGCTTAAACTGGCCGACCCGGCGCCGCAGTTCAAGCATGGCGTCGGGGTCTCCATCTCGCTCAAAGGCAACTCTTTCATAGGTGCTGGTTACGGCGCCTATTTCGTCGGCGAGCGCAGGAAGGGCATCCATTGCGCGTTGAGCAAATCGCCTTGGCGGCTCCCCGCTCTCTCGCACAACCCCCAAAGCCTCCAGTATCTTGCAGTACTTCAAGTAAATGCGATCTTCGGTCCGTAAACGCGGACCTCTGGAGCGCCATAGAACATAAGCCCCAACCGGTGCCAACAGCAAGGCCCAGGCTAACATGATGCCGATCACTAGCTGGCTGCGTGTCGCGTTGCCGAATAGCCGATTAAACAAGTCAAACTGCGACTCGCGATCGTATCCCAGCACAAACACCTGCCAGCTGTAGTTTATGGCGTCCAGCTGTAGCCGAAGACTGTTGAGCCAGCTTATCTGCCGAAAGCGCAAAGGCGATAGCGGGTTGTCAGCTAGAAAAGTGCCTTCCGCTGCCAGCGCCTGCTCCAAGCCGAACTCAACACGGTCCGGGGCTATCGCAGCAGTAGGGTCAAACCGGACCCAGCCCTGGCCCTGCAACCAAACTTCACTCCAGGCATGGGCATCGAACTGATGGACAATAACCGTGCCGTTAACCGGATTGATTTCGCCTCCCTGATATCCGACCACGACCCGCGCGGGAACGCCCGCGGCACGCATCATCCAGACGAATGCAGCAGCATAGTGCTCGCAAAAGCCACGCCGCGTCTCAAACAGAAACTGGTCCATACGATCGTTTTCCAACAGTGGCGGCCGCAGCGTGTAGAAGTACTCCTGACTGCGAAACATTCGCATGATTTCATACACAAAACGTTCCGGATCCTGACCGGCTTCTCGAAACAACTTAGCCGCCAGCGCTCGTGTGCGGGGATTGGCGTCTTCGGGCAACGTTTTTTCAACAGTTCTTCGCCAGTCACTGAGGGTCCGCTCAAGCACTGCGTCAGGCCAACTGCGCACGCTGTAGCGCTTTTGATCCTGGACCTCCATCGGCGACAGCAGCCGAAAATCGTTCAAGGACATGATTCCAGCGTCGTCTGTGGTGGCATAACGTAAAGCATACAGCCAGTTTTGCTGAGTGGGCTCCATAATGATGCTGTACTCAACTGGATCGCCCACCAGGGTTGGCTCCGACGCGCGCCGCTCACCGGCGGGCACATCGCGCCAGCGCAGACTCCGCCAGGCGCCGTTTTCCAAGGTACTGAACACTAGCCCGCGCCAGTAAAGCTGAGAGCGCGGTGGCACCTCTCCTTTGAAGCTCGCTCGAAAGGCAACATCGTCATTCAAGCCCAGGCTCGCAATGTCGCCGGGCCTCATATTGTCGCTTACGCCTGTGCGTGCTGCGTGTTTTTTCAAGGGGATGTTCCACAGGGGCCCAATGCGCGGGAACACGAAAAACATGATCAGCATTAAGGGCACGGCTTGCGCAAGCATGCTGCCGGAACGGAGCGCCGACCGCCCGTTAAAACGCGCTTGTCCTGGCTGATGCAGCGCCACTAAAGCGGTGGTGTTCATCCAGGTAGCAAATACGGTGTAGGCGGTGAACAGGAGTTCCTGGGTGAAAAGAAACTCCGTTAGACAGGTGAAGTAGGCTATAAATACTACGATGTAAGCATCACGCCGGTCTGAGAGCTCGATCAATTTCAGCGCATAGGCAATCAACAGCAACGCTACGGTAGGCTCAAGGTCCATGATGGACCGATACTCCAAAGCAATGCCGCCAAAGCAAAGCACGGCGAGCAAAGACTTTAACCAGCTTCCCGGAAAAGACCAGCGCCCCTTGTACACCATGACTCGCCATAGCGCGGCAGCCAGATAGATCGCTGGAACCCATAGTGGCAAGCGTCCAACGTGGGGCAGCAGCACAACAAACTGGGTGGCAATTATCCACACCAGCGCATTGCGTGGCACCTGCTCGTCAACGGTCATCGGCAGACGCCCTGTTGCCCCAAAGCGCCAGAGCCCGCAGCACTTGCAACCGATGGGGCTCACCATGACCGGGATCGATAGTGACCCCGGGTAAACGCAGACCGAAGTCATCGCCTACCCGATCAAATTCAAGCACCCAATAACATAGCTGCGAAAGACGCTGCTCCGGCGCCAGCCCTTCAAACAACGCCCAATCAAGCCATAGACTGCGATCGGCATAGGCTGCGTATTGCTTACTCTGCAATGGCTGACCTTTCGCGAGACTCTTCCAGAAAACGTGTCGCAGGGAATCACCTCTTCGATAGTCACGCAGACCAAAAAAGTCGTCACTGCCAGAAATAGGCTGCGAGCTTCCATCGGGTTTGTCTGTCGCGATCCCCGGCAGAGGGCCGCTTGCCAGAGGTGCGGGGTAGACCAGGGCGTGTAAGTCGAGGTCCAGCCATGTCCAGGCGCGCAGCACGCCTAGCGGGTAAACGGTTTCTAGCAGTAGTCTGCCTGGTTGATGCCAGCCGCGGCGCTCAGTGGGCAGATAGAGCTTGATAAGCGCGTCACTATTGTCTTGAAGGTTTGCCAGTACTGTATCCATACCTCCCCAGCGGAACCGCAGGCCATAGTGATGCCGACGCCTGGGTCTGGATACGGACACTTCGTACTCGGCTTGCTGTCCTGCAAAAACCGCTGACGCGCGCACTGCAGTTACCGTTAAACCGGACAGGTTGGAAAAGGTATGGAGCACAGCGACAACGAAAAGGTTGGCCAGCAAAAACGTGAGCGCAAAGCTCATATTATTTTGATAATTAATAGCGGCAATCAACATAACAACCAGCGTGGATATAAAGAAAAAACCCACTCCGGTTGGAAATATAAAAATTCTTCGCTGATCCAGGGTGACCGCCTTGGCTGGCGGAATGCGTCTATCTATCCACCGCTTCCAACGACGCCGCGCGCGGTCCCGAAAGCGTTCCAGCAACGACTGCCGTACTACGATACGCTCAGACACCTAGGCGGCAATGACATCTACGTTGCGCATCAGCTCGCGCACTAACACATTACTATCTCCCGCAAAGTCTCCGGTGGCCACTAGACGATGGCCTGCGACCGAAGGCAGAACGGCCTGGATATCCTCAGGTACTATGTGGGCGCGGCCTTCCATCACCGCCCAGGTTCGGGCACTTTGCAGCAGCGCCAGCGCACCTCGCGGAGACAAACCGTAAGCAAACTCGGGCGCACTGCGCGTATGCGAAACCAAGCGCTGCAGATAATCCAATAAATTCTCTGATGCATGCACTTCAGCTACCGAGCGCCGGATCTCTGCCAGCTGAGAGATGTTCAGGCAACTGCGCAGATCATTAGCGGTAGGCGCTGTCGCCTCGCGCTGGAACATCTGGCGCTCGGCCCTGGGGTCTGGATAGCCAAGCTCAATGCGCATTAAAAATCGATCGAGTTGGGACTCGGGAAGTGGATACGTACCTGACTGTTGTATCGGGTTCTGCGTGGCGACAACGAAGAAAGGATCTGGCAGTGAGCGCGTCTCCCCTTCGATCGTCACTTGACCTTCCCCCATCGCCTCAAGCAAGGCGCTCTGTGTTCTCGGCGTTGTTCTATTAATTTCATCCGCCAGCAAAAGCTGTGAAAACACGGGGCCCTCGTGGAAGGTAAACGCATTGCTGGCTTGGTCGAACACCGCCACACCGAGAATATCTGCTGGCAGCATGTCGCTGGTGAACTGGATGCGGTTGTAGCTCAAGCCCAGCACCGCCGCCAGGGCGTGCGACAGTGTGGTTTTACCCATGCCGGGAAGGTCTTCGATCAGCAAATGGCCTCGTGCTAGCAGACAGCACAGCGCCAATCTGACTTGCGGTTCCTTGCCCAGCAGCACCTTGCCGATCTCATCGACCGCCTTGTCTATCAGCTCCTTCATACGGCAGCCTCAAGCCCTCTAGCCAGGTCAGCAATGATGTCCTCGGTAGACTCTAAACCCACGGCGACTCTAATCAGGTTTTCGGTGATGCCCGAGCTGGCTTTATCGGCATCACTAAGCCGGCCATGGGTCGTGGTGGCTGGATGCACTATGGTGGTCTTGGCATCACCCAGATTGGCGGTGAGAGACATGAGCCTGGTGTTGTCGATCAATCGCCAGGCATGCTGACGCGCGCCCTTCACACGAAACGCCAGAACACCGCCAAAACCGCGCTGCTGCACAGCGGCCAGTTTGTGTCCCGGATGGTCTTCCAGACCGGCGTAGAACACGTGCTCTACGCGCTCCTGCTCTTGCAGCCAACGTGCTACCGTCAGCGCGTTTGAACTGTGCGCGTCCATCCGCAGACGCAGGGTTTCAAGGCCCTTCAAAAACACCCAGGCATTGAACGCACTCATGGTAGGACCCGCGGACCGAAGAAACCCTACGACTTCATCTATATGTTCAGCGGAACCCGTCACCGCACCGCCAACGCAACGCCCCTGACCGTCCAGATACTTGGTTGCGGAATGCGTAACGATGTCAGCGCCGAAGGCCAGTGGCGTCTGCAAAGCGGGCGTACAGAAACAATTATCGACAACCAATAAAGCATTGGCGCGCGCCGCCATCTCGGAAAGCGCCGCGATATCCGCTATCTCAGACAGTGGATTTGAAGGTGTTTCCAGAAATAGCATTTTTGTATCGCTGATGATTTCCGACGACCAGGCATCTAAATCAGTGGGATCAACAAAGCTTACCTTGAGCCCAAACTTTGACAGGTATTTCATGAATAACACGGTGGTTGTGCCAAACACGCTGCGCGAACAGACCACGTGATCACCTGAAGACAACAGTGCCATGCATACGCTCAGTATCGCTGCCATACCCGACGCAGTGGCAACACCTGACTCGGCTCCCTCGAGAGCCGCTATGCGCTCTTCAAAGATCTTCACCGTGGGATTGGTGTATCGGGAATAAACGTTGCCCGCGGTATCGCCTGCAAAACGTGCAGCCGCGTCCGCCGCGTCGTCAAATACGTAACTAGACGTTAGAAAAACAGGCTCGGAGTGCTCGCCCTCGGGACTGCGCGTGTGCCCTGCCCGAACCGCAAGCGTATCGAGGCTTGCACCGTCCAGTGCACCGTCAGTATCTCTCGCCATCTATTACTACCCTAGGAGACTTCGTTGTGCAGCCCAATGACTGCGCCTTCTTCTCGAGAGGCGGCGCGGCGCTGTGATTGCGCATCGTCGTTGCGCATCGCCTCTATGCGATCGAGGTAACCCTGATCCACATCCCCGGTAACGTAACGGCCGTCGAAGACGGAGCACTCGAACGCCTCTACCTCAGGGTTACCTTCCCGACTACTCGCCACCAGGTCATCCAGATTCTGATAAACCAGCCAGTCCGCGCCAATGACCTGGCAGATTTCATCCTCATCGCGACCGTGAGCAACCAATTCCTGCGCAGAGGGCATGTCGATACCGTACACGTTGGGATACCGCACGGGCGGCGCTGCGGAGGCAAAATACACCTTGTTGGCTCCGGCTTCCCTGGCCATCTCGACAATCTGACGGCAGGTGGTGCCGCGGACAATGGAATCGTCCACCAGCATGACGTTTTTGCCTTTGAACTCCAACGGAATGGCGTTGAGTTTTTGCCGAACCGACTTCTTGCGCTGATTCTGACCCGGCATGATAAAGGTGCGCCCTATATAGCGATTCTTCATTAAGCCTTCTCGAAACTTAACACCCAGCACGCCCGCCATCGCCTGCGCCGCAATGCGACTGGTATCCGGGATGGGAACCACGACATCAATGTCGTGATCAGGCCTAAGCGCCAGCACTTTGCGCGCTAGATATTCACCCTGTCGCATTCTCGTTTTATATACCGAGATCCCATCTATCATTGAATCCGGTCGAGAAAAATACACGTGCTCAAAGATACAAGGGCGTAAGCTCGCATACTCTGCGCATTGTCGAGTGAACAGCGTGCCTTCTCGGTCTATGTACACTGCCTCGCCAGCCGCCACGTCTCCGATCATAGTGAAACCGAGCACGTCCAGGGCGACGCTTTCTGATGCGAGCATGTACTCCTCGCCCTTATCGGTGACGCGCTTGCCGATCACCAGCGGGCGAATTCCATGCGGATCACGGAAGCCCACCAATCCGTAGTCGGCAATCATCGCCACGGCAGCGTAACCACCACGACAGCGACGATGGACACCCGCCACGGCCTTGAAAACCTCGTCCGCACCAGGCTTTAGTTTGCCCTGCTTCTGTAATTCATGGGCGAAGACGTTGAGTAGCAGCTCGGAGTCAGAATCAGTATTCAAATGACGAAGGTCAGTCTGATAAAGCTCTTCTGAGAGCTCTTCTGAATTGGTCAAATTGCCGTTGTGGCCAAGACCGATACCGTAAGGAGAATTAACGTAGAACGGCTGCGCCAGCGCGGGGCCCGAACTCCCCGCCGTCGGATAGCGCACGTGCCCTATCCCCATAGTGCCATACAAGCGCTGCATATGGTGCTGACGAAAGACATCGCGCACCAGCCCTTCGCTTTTACGTTGATGAAAGTTGCCGTCAGCAAAGGTCATGATGCCAGCTGCATCCTGACCACGGTGTTGCAGCACCGTTAGCGCATCGTAGATCGCCTGATTGACACTGGATTTACCGACAATGCCCACTAATCCACACATTAGGACTTATCCCCTAGACCTTACCCTAGCTCTCACTGGTCAAAACGCCTTCGGCCACGTTATCGAAATCTTGCAACCGCTCAACCGCACCGCTGTCAGCGAGTCGATCCTGCGCCCACTGCTGAACCATCACCACATGGGGCAATAGCTTGGAATCTTTCATGAACGCCTGCTCTTCTGCGCCCAGCAGTGCTTGCAGCACAAAGACCAAAACCATCACGAGCAGCAGCCCTCGCGTGAAGCCAAAAGCGGTGCCCAGCAAACGGTCAGCGCCACTCAAGCCGGTCACCTTAACAAGCTGGGAAAGCAGTGTATTCAGCAGCGCACCGAGCATTAAAGTCGCGACAAAGAGTATGACGTAGGCCACTGCGTAGCGAAAGGCTTCGTTGGCAATGCTGTCTGCTAATAGCGCGCTTAGGCGCGATGCCAGTGAGGTTGCGACAAGAAATGCAGCCACCCAAACCACCAGCGATAAAGCCTCTTTTATAAAGCCGCGCTTCAGGCTAATCAACGTGGACAACGCAATAATACCCAGTAATGTCCAATCCAGTCCGGTCATGGCAGGTAACGAACAATAATAGTTTTAACGCGGAAATCAGCATCAACCTGACGTTTTACGGCATCCAGCTTTTCTCGCTCGAAAACAGGGCCCACGAACACACGGTACAAGAGCCCGCCATCACGTTTTACTGCGCGATGATAAGCCTTGTGACCCGCGTCAATAAGGCTAGCGGTTAAGCTGTCGGCTTTTTCGCGACTGGAAAGCGATGCCACCTGCAGCACCCACGCTATAGGAATACCTTGCTCGTCAAGAGCCGGCCCCGCGGGCGCCTTTTGAGGGGCAGGTTGCTGAACAGGCGCCTTTGCGACAGCTGCAGATTTCTTGCCGCTATCGGTCGATTGGGTCCTGGCAGCACTGGAGGCCTCGCCGGTTTTCGTTAGTCTGGTCGTCTGCTCTGCAGCTGGGGTTTTATTCGTTTTGGCGTCGGCGGCTAACTCCAGCTCAGCAGCAGAAGAGCCGCTGTCTCGATCGCTTGCTGGCGATGTCTTTTGTTCCGCTACTGCATTCTGGCTTTCCGGCGCGTTCTGCAGGATAGCGCGCTCCGATCCGTCGACGTCAACGGGCTGTCGGTCGCCCGCTGCGGCGGACTCACTGCGCAGCCGATCAGTCTGTGCGACTGGTTGCACAGAGCTGAGTTCACGAGGGGCAGGCACGGCCGCGCCGTCTAATTTGGGCATCGGCGCGATTTGCGAGCTCCGGTCCATCTCGGCGCGATCGGTTTCAATAAAAAGAACCGGCCAGAACACCACGCCCAGCGCAATAAGCACCAACGCACCGACCAGTCTCTGCTTAAGAATATCGTTCACGACGTAAATTGCCCCTCCCCAAGGAGCTTCATAAACTCGGCAACCGTAAAGAAAGAACCAAATACGATTACCGTGTGTTCAGCTGTGTCTCGTTGAATGGCTCGCCAGGCCGATTCTACGTCTTCATACGCTGACACCTCTGGCTCGCCGATGTCGCGAATTTCGTCAGCCAGCTTGTCAGCAGCTCTCGACCTGGCAACGCCCGGTAGGCCGGCAACGTACCAGCGATCAAACAGTTCATGACACGGCGGAATCATAGCATGTACGTCTTTGTCAGACAGCGCGGCAAACAGCGCCACTGCAGGCTTGTGACCCTGCTCACGAACCCATCCGGCCAGGTGCGAAATCGCCGCAGGATTATGCGCCACGTCCAGAATGATTCGTCGTCCTGCAAGATCAACCTGCTGAAGTCGCCCTGGTATCACTGCGCTGCCAAGCACGGCCTGCGCGGCGTCACCGGGGTGCATGCCGACTAAATCGGCGACTGTTAGTGCGGCGTAGACGTTTTCATCTCGCAGCCCTGAGTCAATCGGGCACTGAAACGATGTGCTATAGCGATATACGGGACAATCAAGCGATGCCGCTCTGTTCACTACGCTGCCTGGAGGATCGGCATCTGCGACAACCACCGGCACTCCGGCTCGCATTACGCCTGCCTTTTCGGCTCCAATGCTCTCGCGGTTATCTCCCAACCATTCCATATGATCGAGACTGATGCTGGTGATCACCACAAAGTTTGCATCGATGATATTGACCGCATCCAGACGTCCGCCCAGGCCCACTTCCAGCACAAGCAGGTCCAGCGGCCGTTCCGCGAACACGGCGAGCGCTGCGAGGGTTCCATACTCGAAAAATGTCAGCGGGACGTCGCTGCTATGTCGCTCTATGGCCTCGAACGCCGCGATAATTTCACCGTCGCTCACCGGTTCCCCATTTATCTTGATGCGTTCGTTGTAGCGCAGGAGATGGGGTGATGTGAACACACCGACTCGCTTGCCAGCATTGACAGCAATTGCCTCAATAAGGCCCGTCGTGCTGCCCTTGCCATTGGTTCCGGCTACCGTGACCACTGGACAAGCGGGTTCGAGTAAATCCATTCGGGCGGCGACTTCAGAGACACGCTCCAAGCCCAGTTCAATATCTTTAGGGTGCAGTGTCAGAAGGTGGTCAAGCCATTCGTCTAAACTGCGACGCGACATCAACTCGCTTGGGCCTGCACCGTTTGATCTGTCAGCTTTGCCAGTATGCGGGCGATTGTCGGACGCATTTCGCCCCGGGGCACAATCATGTCGATTGCCCCGTGCTCCAACAGAAATTCACTGCGCTGGAAGCCTTTGGGTAGTTTCTGGCGGATGGTCTGCTCGATAACGTTTGGGCCTGCGAAGCCTGCGCGCGCGTCTGGTTCAGCGATATTGATGTCCCCCAGCAGCGCCAGGCTAGCTGAAACACCGCCGTATATCGGGTCGGTCATGACTGAGATATAGGGCACGCCAGCCTGCTTCATGCGTTCAAGTACAGCACTGGTCTTTGCCATTTGCATCAATGAAATCAAGGCTTCCTGCATGCGAGCTCCACCAGATGCAGAGAAGCAGACCATGGGTATCGACTGCTCCAAAGCAACATTGGCCGCCCGCGTAAACTTCTCACCAACGGCATAGCCCATCGAGCCGCCATGGAAACTGAAATCAAAAACCGTGGTGACTAGAGGAATACCTTGCACAGCTCCCTGCATAGCAATCAGCGCGTCTCTCTCGCCGGTGTTCTTCTGGGCCGCACTGAGGCGATCTCTGTAGCGCTTGGTATCGCGAAACTTAAGGCGGTCGATGGGTTCAAGATCGGCAAATAATTCCTCGCGGGGGGATTCATCCAGAAAAAGATTGAGCCGCTGGCGAGCACCGATACGCATATGATGCTCACATTTCGGGCAGACTTCTCCGTTGCGCTCCAGATCAGGCTTGTAAAGTACCGCCTCACACTTGACGCATTTCTTCCATAGTCCTTCCGGAACCGTAGTGCGTCGCTCACCTGACTGCTTGCGCACGCCTGAAGGCAGTATCTTGTCGTACCAGCTCATTCCTAACCCCCGTGGTCTTATTTGCCGGCTTAGTTAAGCACCGCTCTAAGCACACCCATGTTAATCATGCAGGCCGCCGCACACACAGGCTATGCAACGTCTTCATTGGGATGCGCATTGGAAGCCTCATCGACACCGCTTCGAATCTCGCACAGCAACTCCGCCGCAACGGCGATCACGTCGGACTTTTGACCACCCTGCTCTGCACAGTCGGCCATACGTTGCACTAATGCGCTGCCAACAACAACCCCGTCTGCGTCGCGGGAAATTCTCGCCGCTGATGCGGCGTCTTTGATTCCGAAGCCAACGGCCACCGGGAGCGTCGTGAACTCTCGTATTGTCGCAACATGCGATGATACGTCTTCAGCATCCATATGGCCGGCACCCGTTACGCCCTTGAGCGAGACGTAGTAGACAAACCCTGTCGCCACCTTGGCGATCATCTCTACGCGATCCACGGGAGTGGTGGGCGCGACCAGAAAAATATTATCCATGCCGACTCGCTTCAGCTCTACGTTCAGGGATTCAACTTCTTCTGGTGGCATGTCGACGGTCAGCAGGCCGTCGAGACCACAGCTTTGGGCGAGATCCGCAAAAGCGCTGAAGCCCATTCCCATTACCGGGTTGGCATACCCCATGAGCAAAACAGGCGTGGCCAAATCCTGCTCACGAAAGGCCTTAACCATAGCCATGGCATCGCGAAGTCGGATACCTTTATCCAAGGCCCGCTCGTGGCCACGCTGGATGGTGGGCCCCTCGGCCATCGGGTCCGAGAACGGCACGCCTAACTCAATGATATCGGCGCCGGCCGCAACCAACTGGTGCATCAGTTCCACCGTACCGTCTGCAAACGGGTCGCCTGCAACAATATAGGGAATGACGGCCTTGCGTTGCTGCCCCGCCAATGCCTGGAAACGCGCAGCGATCCTGCCTGGTTCCTTACCCTTATTCATAACGGCTTCCACCCCTACAGCTCAATGCCTTCCAGCCCGGCGACGGTATTGATGTCTTTGTCGCCCCGGCCGGACAGATTAACGACTATCGTTTCGTCGCGACCCATGGTCGGCGCAAGGCGAGCCGTGTAGGCCAAGGCATGCGCTGTTTCCAGTGCGGGCATTATGCCTTCAGTACGGGTAACGTCGTGAAATGCCGCCAGTGTCTCATCGTCGTCCGCGGCGACGTACTCGACCCGGCCCATATCCTTGAGCCAAGAGTGCTCTGGGCCAACGCCGGGATAATCCAGGCCGGCGGACACCGAGTGCGTGTGCATGATTTGCCCGTCTTCGTCTTGCATCAAATAGGTTTTGTTGCCGTGCAGAACACCGGGTTTACCGGCCGACAGCGGCGCAGCGTGCATGCCTGATCCCAAGCCATGCCCGCCTGCCTCGACTCCGTACATCTTAACAGTCTCATCAGCCAGAAAAGGGTAGAACAGACCAATCGCGTTAGAACCGCCGCCAACACACGCCACTAGTGCATCAGGAAGCTTGCCGGTCATGGCGAGGCTCTGCGCTCTGGCCTCGCGCCCGATGACGCTTTGAAAATCACGAACCAGCTTTGGATACGGCGCGGGCCCTGCCACGGTGCCGATGATGTAAAACGTGTCGTCAACATTAGTCACCCAGTCACGCATGGCTTCATTCATAGCGTCTTTGAGCGTGCGCGTGCCTGAGGTAACGGACACCACATTTGCGCCCAGCAATTTCATACGATAGACGTTCAATGACTGGCGATGAACGTCCTCTTCACCCATGAATACGTGACACTCCATGCCCAGCCTGGCAGCGATGGTAGCGGACGCGACGCCGTGCTGCCCGGCACCGGTCTCGGCAATAATCCGACGCTTCCCCATGTGCTTGGCTAACAGCGCCTGACCAACCGTATTGTTAACCTTGTGAGCACCCGTATGGTTGAGGTCTTCTCGCTTGAAGAAAACCCTTGCACCACCGAGTTTTTCTGACCAACGGCGCGCCTCGTACAGCGGTGAGGGACGACCCACGTAGTGCGCCAGGTCCTGGTCTAATTCACGTTGAAAATCAGGGTCGGCGGACAGCTTCGTGTACAGCGCATCCAACTCATCCAACGCTGCCATGAGCGTCTCCGAGACATAGCGGCCGCCATAGTCGCCGAAACGGCCAGCCTGGTCCGGCGTTTCTTTTAGCAATTCGGCTGTAATCTGATTCATAGTGTTCACTCTAATGATTCAAAAATGGATAGGGATACGTCGTCACTGGCTTCGTATCCCGTCAATACACGGATCATTGCTTGCCATGCATGTGCTAGGCCAAAGCCGTATCGGCAGCCTTAACGGCGTCAACAAATTCTTGAATGCGCCGCGCACTCTTGAGGCCGGGTGCGTCCTCTACACCTCCTGATACGTCTACAGCATACGGCTGGACTGACCTGATGAGTTCACCGACATTATCAGCCCTCAGCCCTCCTGCCATCACTAGCGGTGCGGGCAGGCTTGCGGGCACCCTGGCCCAGTCAAAACGCTCCCCGGTGCCACCCGGGACACCAGGCTTGTACGCGTCAAGCAACAACCCTGAAGCGCCTGCAAATGGTGAAGCGTCTCTGGCAATGTCGGTTTCCGGCGCTACACGAAGTGCTTTCATCCAAGGCTTTCCAAACTGTGCACACCACGCAGCGTTCTCACTACCGTGGAACTGTAAACAACTTAGCGGCAGGCGCGCTATCGCCTCCCTGACATAAGTCTCTTCTGCGTCGACAAAAAGCGACACTACCGAGACGAACGCCGGAATGCTGCACAACAGCTCGTCAGCCGCATCAATCGTAATGCCGCGAGGACTATCCTGGTAAAGGACAACGCCAATGGCATCTGCGCCCGCCTTGACTGCCGTATCCAGGTCCTCTGCACGCGTGATACCACAGATTTTAATTCGAGTTCTACGCACTGCCACGGGCCCTTGAAACAAGCGGCTGATAGTACCAGAACAGCACCCCCTATGCAGGCACCTCTGGGCTTTCATGCGGCAAAAACCAGGGCCCAGGAGACGGCGGCAGAAGGCCAAAATGTGGCGGGTAGCTTACGCCCACAAGATAAAGACCGCCCGCCGCCGCGGTGTCCGGCGCCAAACGTCGATCACGCGCTGCCAGCAGCTCACCCAGCCAGCCTGACTGCCGTTGTCCTCGTCCCACGCTGATCAGCGCACCGGCGATATTTCGCACCATATGATGCAGGAACGCGTTTGCGGTGATATCTATAACAATCAAATCACCCTGCCGCTGAACGCTGATGGCGTCCATCCGGCGCATTGGAGTGGAAGACTGGCAGGACGCGGCTCGAAAAGCGCTAAAGTCACATTCTCCAAGCAGTTCCTGAGCCTGTTCGTGCATGATTGCTGCATCAAGCGGCGCGCGAACCCAGCTGACGTACGCTGCACCCAAGGCGGGCCGAACAGGATTGTTAAAAATGACGTAGCGATAGCGCCGTGCAGTCGCGCTGAAGCGGGCATGAAAGCTATCCGGCACTATAGAAGCACCCACTATAACGACTGAATCCGGCAGGTTTGCGTTACACCCTCGGAGCCAGGAATCGGTTGATCTATGGTTTTTCGATTCAAAGTGAGCCAGCTGTGCAGTGGCATGCACGCCGGTATCGGTGCGACCAGCGCAGTGAAGTCTTACCGGTTGATTGGCGACGTAAGCCAGCGCTTGCTCCAGGTCGGCTTGAACGGATCGAGCGGTGGATCCTTTTTGCAGCTGCCAGCCGTTGTAGTGCGAGCCGTCATATTGGACCCAGAGGGCCACCCGCTGACCGATTGGCGCGGGAGGGTCAGACTTAGTCAAGACCCTCTAGCAAGGTGTTTGCTTCCTGTTTTTGGGCGTCTGAGCCGCCTTCAATTACTTCGGCGAGGATACCGCGCGCACCATCATGATCTCCCATGTCGACGTACGCGCGAGCGAGGTCTAGCTTGGTATCCAGTTCATCGCCGTCGGCAGCAAACAAGCCATCGACATCATCATCGCTGGACATGTCCAGCTCCATATCGGCCAACCCATCACCGTCGCTGTCCAACCCAAAGTCGGCACCGTCCAGATCAGAATCGAGGTCTGAGCCTAGATCTGACCCGAGGTCCAGAGCCTCATCCTGGTTATCACCAAGAGAGCCATCGAGCGTGTCATCTAGAGAGCCATCGAGCGTTTCATCTAGAGAGCCTTCGAGCGTGTCATCTAGAGAGCCTTCGAGCGTGTCATCTAGAGAGCCATCCAGAGAACCAAGCTCATCAGATGCCAAATCGTTGGATAGATCGCCCAGATCGTCATCGTCCAAGCCGAGGCTCAGATCCAGACCGTCATCCGAGTAGTTAGCGCTGCTTTCATCGGTATCGTCAAGACCGAATTCCAGCTCCAGATCGTCAAGATCTCCCAGATCTCCGTCCGAATCACCGTCCAGACCGTCAATATCCGGCAGACCGATCCCAGGACTGTCTTCTGAATCAATCTCTAAGGATGATGTGAGATCATCATCGGAATCTGCGAGGAGTGAATCAAGGCTGCTATCATCGCCATCATCCTCATCGCCATCATCCTCATCGCCATCCAGCTCAAAACCATCGACGCCATCCAGAGATAGGCCGTCTTCAGCCAAATCGAGGCTGTCATCTAGCTCAAGGCTGCCATCAAGCTCAAGGCTGTCATCTAGTTCAAGGCTGTCGTCCAGGGCAGAGGAATCATTGGTGTCTGAGAGCTCATCGAGGTCAAGGCTTTCGGCCGTCTCAAGGCTGTCATCAAGCGCAAGGCTGCCATCAAGCTCAAGGCTGTCATCAAGCTCAAGCCCGTCATCTAGCTCGAGCGTATCATCAGCCTCTCCGTCAAGGTCATCGCTGACGTCCAGGTCGAGCCCGGCATCGTCCAATTCAAGCGCATGGTCAGCACCTTCATCGGTATCGCCTTCGGTTTCGAATCCGTAGTCATCGCCCAGATCCAGCGAGCTATCGTCATCCAGATCGATATCAGCTTCACTCTCGAAGCCCAAATCCACACTATCATCGGACAGCGATGACGCGGCCACCGCGGCGGGAGCTGCTGCGCGAGCTGCTTCAATCTGCTCAGCGGTCACCGTTGCAGGTGGTAGATCGTTCAGCCAAACCTCACCGCCATCAACAGCTTCCAGCAAACCACGCGCTCGCTGCAGTGCGACCTCATCATCGATCACTAAAAGATCAGCATACTGCTGTTGGAATTCACCGCTTTCGACCATCTCGACGCAGGCTTCCATCAACTTGATGCGATATTCTGTATTCGCTGGCTCAACAGTGATTGCCGTTTTAAGCAAATCAACGGCCTGAGGGAAGCGTCCGTAGGCTATATAAATATCGGCCTCGGCTAGCGCATCGCCGGTCTCGAACTGCGCAGCGTAAGCCTGCTCATCTGGCGCAGAGAATGCGATCGCGGGCTCCGAGGGCCCCGCTGCCGACTCGGCAGTCTCATCCATCTCGTCTACGATAAGACTATCGTCTGACAGGCTTACGTCGGCGAACTCGTCATCCGCTTTGCCACCGCCAGCAGCGTCTTCGGGCTTGTCTTTGTTCCTACCCAGCGTGGGCATGGAAAAAGACAGCCGGCTACGAAGCAGCAGCAAGATGAGCAATAGTAGTACGCCCAGGCCAGCGCCGACGTACAGCAGGTTCGCCATCAGCAAATCGACAAGAGAAGGCTCAGCTTGTACCACGGGCGCCGGCGACGGTGCGGGTACAACAGGTACCGCGGGCTGGGCATTTTCAGTGGCTTCTTCGCCAGCAGGATCTGTCACTGTCCCGGCTGCGGGAGCCTGCTCTGCCGCAGGAGGCTCAACAGGACCCAATGCCTCTATGGTGCCTTCAAGACCTTCATCGGAAAGCTCTGGCATTTCGCCACCGTCTGCCAATGCAGACTGCAGAGCGGCGATCTGCTCATCCTTCAAGGAGATCAGGCGTTCCTGCATGGCCATCTGGTCTTCCATGGCGCCGAGGCGGGTCGCCAAATCCCTATTCTCTCGGCGGACCCTGTCCATGTCTTCCATTTGCGCGCTAACGTCGCCTGAGGACGCGCCCATCGACGCGGTGTCGTCTACCCCGGCTATCTCCAAACGACCCTCGCTGCCCGCAGCGCCGAGGCTGCCGGAAGAATCGCGCGACTCAGATGCATCAACGCGAGAGGGAGCAACATCGGAGGCTCCGTCCTGCCAAAGCTGGGTTTGTCGCTCAATTTCAGCAATGGCTTCCTCGCGGCTGGACGTTGTAATGTCGCTCGCGGCGGGCAAGGTCAGCACGTATCCAGCCTTGAGCTGATTAATGTTCCCGGCGATAAATGCCTGTCCGTTGAGCCGGCGAATATCGAGCATGGTCTGCTGCACGCTCGCACCGTCAGGACGAGCACGTGATGCTATGCGCCACAATGTGTCATCGCGCTGCACCAGGTACTTCTGGCCGCTACCCGGGGTATCTTCAGTACCTGCGGTGTAGGGCCGATCGCCAACCGAACGCTCCTGCTTCTGTGCCTCGGCCGCACCCTGACCGGGCTGACCAGTCGAAGCCATGCCACGACTGGAGCTTCGCGAAGCAGACTGTGAATCACCGCTGGCCAGCGGCACTTTGGCGCGCGCGGTGATGCCTGAGGTATCGCCGACGAAAACAGGCGGATCGAGAAGTAATGTGTATTCGCGAAGCAAGCGCCCAGAAGGCCAACGTGCTTCAACTATAAAATCGAGATAGGGCTCCCGAACAGGAGCTTCGGAAGTAATCAAAAGAACCAGGTTTTGGTCGCCCGTGCGCTGTACCACTTCAAAACGCAGGCTAGTCAGTAAGTAGGCTCGATCGACGTTAGCTCGCGCAAAGTCTTCGCGCGTCGCCAGACGCACTCGAATCTGGTCCGGATCAAGCTCGGCGGTCTCTAGCAGAGCCACTTCCGCCTTCAATGGTTCATTCAGGAAGGATTCAAGCGTAAGCCCACCGAGACCCAATGCAGCCGCCATGCCTGGGCTGAGTAGCCCAAGGACAAGAAGCAACGACGCACACTTACGCTTCATACAAACGCCTTATTATTCTGTACCGTTTGCCGCTCTCCCCTAGAAAACGGCCTGTTTCACCACCCACCCGCACAACCTTCAAACGAGCTATCACCAAGCTTGGTCGGAGACACCTGAAGTCTCTGACTTTGCACACTGCTTGCAGCTTACTCAGGTCGGCTTTTCGCTGCGACGCTAAATACCTGTTAAGTGCAGTTTTCACAATCAGCGTTTGGGCCGCTTGTACCGCGAGGCACTAAAGCCGCAGATCTACTGCTTTCCCTAGTCAGGTTTAAACGGTAAAACCTAGAATATTCCTATACTTACGGCCGTAAGTATCTTTTATAAATACGCTTTTAGCAAGCGCTCGGCGATTTGTATGCTATTGAGGGCAGCCCCCTTGCGGACGTTGTCGGATACGACCCAGAAGTCGAGACCTCGAGGATGTGAGATATCTTCGCGAATGCGTCCAACGTACACAGCATCCTGCCCCGCCGCCTGACCCACGGCCGTCGGGTAGCCACCATCTTCCCGAACGTCTACCACTTCCACCCCGGGCGCCTGCTCCAGTAGAGATCGCGCCTGTTCGGCCGTGAGCTTATCGCAAGTCTCTATGTGCACAGCCTCAGAATGTCCATAAAACACCGGAATGCGCACGCAGGTCGGATTTACCGCAATACTTTCATCACCGAATATTTTCCGCGTCTCCCATACCATTTTCATTTCTTCTCGGGTGTAGCCATTTTCCTGAAAGGTGTCGATATGCGGTATCGCATTAAACGCAATCTGCGCCGGATACACATCAGGCTCTGCAGGCTGCCCGTTCAATAAGCGGGCCGTCTGTCCGGCCAGCTCATTAATGGCTGACTTGCCAGTACCAGAGACCGCTTGATAGGTGCAGACGTTGATACGCTCGATACCTGCGGCATCGTGAATCGGCTTCAGCGCAACCAGCATCTGAATAGTGGAGCAATTGGGGTTGGCTATGATTCCACGCGTCGTGTAGCCGGCTATCGCCTCAGGGTTGACCTCGGGTATCACCAACGGGATATCGTCATCGCGGCGAAAGTGAGATGTATTGTCTATAACCACAGCTCCTGCAGCGGCCGCAATCGGCGCATACTGCTCGGAGACGCTGCCTCCCGCTGAAAACAAGGCGATGCTGACCTGGCTGAAATCGAAGTCAGCCACGTTGCCTACCTGAACGGCGCGCCCCTTGAAACTCACAGTGCTTCCGGCTGAGCGCTCGCTCGCTAACGGGTACAGGGTATCGACGGGAAAATCGCGCTCTGCCAGAATTTCTATCATGGCTTCACCGACGGCACCCGTGGCGCCCAGAATAGCGACGTTACAAGATGTGGCCATTACGCGATCTCCTTTGCAGTCTGTGTTAACAAGGTGCTCACCACCGCATCGCCCATGGCCACGGTGTCCGCCAGGTTTTCATTGCCGCGGAATATATCCGGCGTACGCAGGCCCTGATCGAGTACTGTGCTGACCGCTTGCTCTATTGCATCAGCTGCCGCAGCTGCATCAAGGCTGTAACGCAGCATCATCGCCGCTGACAGTATTGCAGCCAGAGGGTTAGCTTTGCCCTGCCCGGAGATATCGGGCGCAGAGCCGTGACACGGCTCGTACAGGCCCCGGCCTTGCTCATCCAGGCTGGCGGAAGGCAGCATACCGATGGAGCCGGTCAGCATGGCCGCCGCGTCCGACAAGATATCGCCGAACATGTTGCCCGTAACCATGACGTCAAATTGCTTGGGGTCGCGTATGAGCTGCATCGCAGCGTTATCCACATACATGTGCGACAGCGCCACATCCGGATATTCTGCGGCCAGCTTATCCATCACCTCTCGCCACAGCACAGTCACTTCAAGCACATTGCTCTTATCTACCGAGCACAGCCGACCATCGCGTTTGCGGGCAGATTCGAACGCCAGACGACCGATGCGCTCGATCTCCGACTCTCTGTAAACGTATGTGTTGTAGCCCTGGCGCTCGCCGGACTCGAGCGTGCGAATACCGCGCGGTTCACCAAAGTAGATACCGCCGGTAAGCTCTCGCACGATTAACAAATCCAGGCCGGAGACAATTTCCGCTCGCAGGCTTGACGCGTCGGCCAGCTGCGGATAGAGAATTGCGGGGCGCAGGTTACCAAACAGGCCCAGTTCGGAGCGGATCCTCAGCAGACCGCGCTCGGGGCGCTTGTCGCGCTCCACCTGATCCCACTCGGGCCCACCTACCGCACCCAGCAATATTGCGTCCGCCGAACGCGCCAGCGCCAGAGTCGTCTCGGGCAGCGGGTCGTCCTCCGCGTCCAGGGCCGCCCCGCCAATCAAGCCTTCAGTCAACTCCAGATCCAGGCTATAGGTTTCGGCGACCGCATCCAAAACACGGCGTGCTTGTGCCGTCACCTCGGGACCAATATGGTCGCCCGGGAGCAGTAGTATCCGCTGTGTCATTACTGCCACCCCGCCGTGCCGGTGAACAGCCAGGGACGAGCCGACCTGGCCTGTGCTTCATAGCTGCGAATCGCATCTGCGTGCTCCAGGGTCAGTCCGATATCGTCCAGCCCGTGCAACAGGCGATAGCGCCGGTAGCCATCGACTTCAAAGCCATAGGTCTCGCCCTCTGGCGTGGCGACGTGCTGCGCTTCAAGGTCCACAGTGAGCTGGTAGCCCTCGTTGGCATACATCGCCTTAAACAGCGCATCGACAATTTCCGCAGATAGCACCAAAGGCAGCACGCCGTTCTTGAAACAGTTGTTGTAGAAAATATCAGCGAAGCTGGGGGCGATAACACACCGAAAACCATAGTCCTCAAGCGCCCACGGGGCGTGCTCCCGACTCGACCCGCAGCCGAAATTTTCTCGTGCCAGCAAAATCGATGCGCCTTGATAGCGCTCAAAGTTGAGCGGGAAGTCAGGATTGAGCGGACGCGCACTGCTGTCCTCTCCCGGCTGGCCTTCATCCAGATAGCGCAGCTCATCGAACAGGTTCGGACCAAAGCCAGAGCGCTTAATCGACTTAAGGAACTGCTTGGGGATAATCATGTCTGTATCGACGTTGGCCCGATCCATGGGCGCTACCAAACCTTCATGTACGGTAAATGGCTCCATTAATTACCCCTCCTGCTCAGCGTTTTTAGAAATTTCTCGAACATCTGTAAAGTGTCCGGTCACCGCAGCGGCAGCCGCCATAGCGGGACTCACCAGATGCGTGCGCCCGCCAAAACCTTGCCGACCTTCAAAGTTACGATTTGAAGTCGACGCGCAGTGTTCCCCGGCGCCCAACTTGTCCGCATTCATGGCCAAACACATCGAACAACCTGGCGCGCGCCACTCCATGCCCGCCTCAAGAAACACCTTATCGAGGCCCTCTGCTTCAGCCTGTGCTTTGACTGCACCAGAACCGGGTACCACCAACGCCTGCTTAATGCTCTCAGCAACTTTGCGGCCACGCACCACGCTGGCTGCCTCACGCAGGTCCTCAATTCGGCTGTTAGTGCAGGACCCGATAAACACGCGATCCGGACGTATACTGGTGATCGCCTGGCCTGGGGTCAGACCCATATACTCCAGTGCACGCGTGACCGACTGCCTCGCAGCGGGGTCAGCGATCTCCGCAGGGTTAGGCACTGCCGCGCCTACCGGCAACACCATCTCAGGTGAAGTTCCCCAGGTAACCTGTGGAGCGATATCCTCACCCCTCAATTCGACCACGCG
Organism: Cellvibrionales bacterium; assembly: GCA_043585095.1. Taxonomy (GTDB): domain Bacteria; phylum Pseudomonadota; class Gammaproteobacteria; order Pseudomonadales; family Halieaceae; genus JANQIO01. The sequence continues at coordinate 1,512,184 of CP121321.1, read as the reverse complement.
ATCAAAAACGGCGTCTGCATCCGAATGCAGGTCGCGCCAATCCGCTGCCGCTGCATCCCAGGCCGCTCCAGCCGGCGCAAACGGCTTGCCTTTGACGTAGTCGAGCGTGACATCATCAACGGCGACCAGCCCGATGCGTGCACCCGCCTCTATCGCCATATTGCAAAGCGTCATGCGGCCCTCCATACCCAGGGCACGCACCACGTCACCACCGAACTCGATCGCATGACCGGTGCCGCCCGCGGTGCCGATCTTGCCTATAACCGCGAGCACCACGTCTTTGGCGGACACACCGGGCTGCAGATTGCCATCCACGCGGACTAGCAGGTTTTTCATCTTCTTCTGCACGAGACACTGGGTCGCCAGCACGTGTTCAACCTCTGATGTGCCTATACCCTGGGCCATAGCGCCCAGTGCACCATGGGTAGCTGTGTGGGAATCGCCACATACCACGGTCATGCCGGGCAGCGTTGCGCCCAGCTCCGGTCCGATAACGTGGACAATGCCTTGCCTGCTGTCATTGATTTCAAATTCAGTGATGCCATAGGCGCGGCAGTTGTCGTCCAGGGTTTTTACCTGCAGACGAGAAACCGGGTCACGAATGCCCTCCACACCACCGCTGCGCTCTTCATCGGTGGTGGGCACATTGTGATCCGGGGTCGCCAGGTTGGCGTCTATGCGCCACGGGGCCCGGCCCGCTAACCGCAAGCCCTCAAAGGCCTGGGGCGAGGTCACCTCATGCAGCAAATGGCGATCGATATAAATCAACGCAGAATCCTCGTCCAGCTGGGTAACTAAATGAGATTCCCACAACTTGTCGTAAAGCGTTTTTCCCGTCATAACAGATCCTGCTCTGGTGGGTTCAGGACATTGGCCAAGGCCGCGCGGGACGCGCTGCAAAGGTCCGGTGTAGTGAGGCGCGGAGTATGCCGACCAGCTACCAATAAAACAAATTCATATTTTTTATTTATTACATTCCATTTTGGAATTCAAAGGCGAAGCAGGCTAGACTGTCTGAATGGACATTCACGCTTTAACCGCATTTCTTCAGGTCACTGAACTACGATCTTTCTCCCATGCGGCAGATGCAATGCACATCACCCAACCTGCTGTTAGCAAGCGAATTGCCAGCCTCGAAGCACAGCTTGGCAGCGCGCTCTTTGACCGGATCGGGCGCAGCGTCACGCTAACTGAAGCAGGTCGCGCACTGCTTCCCCATGCCAGAGCAATAGCTGGCCATTTAGAACAGGCTCGCCAGTCGATTGGCGACCTTGACGGCGACGTCAGTGGCACTCTGCGACTGGGCACAAGTCATCACATTGGCTTGCACCGCCTGCCTCCGGTGCTGCGCCAATACAAAGAAGCTTTCCCGGAGGTGTCACTGGACATCGACTTCACCGACTCAGAGCAAGCGCTCGAGGATGTGCATCGCGGTCGAGTTGAGATCGCTATTGTCACGCTGCCTCCCGATGCTGAAAGCAATCTGACCATGCGCCCAATATGGGAAGACCCATTGGACTTTATGGCCGCAGCAGAGCATCCGCTCACTGCCAGCGATACGCCGACTCTATCGGCGCTAGCAGAACACGCTGCCATTCTCCCCGGAATAAACACATTCACTGGCCAGATAGCGCGCAAGGTATTCGAAGAGCGGGGACTGAAGCTCGACGTCAGCCTGTCTACCAATTACCTGGAGACAATACGCATGATGTCCAGCGTGGGGCTGGGCTGGACCTTACTCCCGCGCAGCATGCTACAAGCTCCACTATGTGCACTGCCAATTATCGGACTACAGCTGAACCGCACCCTGGGACTGGCCCACCATAGCAGCCGACAGCTCAGTAATGCAGCCGCTGCATTCATCGCATTATTGCCGACTGGTGTACCCGCTAACGCTCAGGAGTAAAATGTCTCACTAGTCTGGCGATTGCTTCGCTGTCGGCACTTCCCCATGCAGGGCTGCCATTCGGGAGGCATTGACGTCAAAGCGCCCCGGGGCGGGCAGATAAAACGTTCCGCTAAAGCGACAGATCATCGACGAGCCCGCCTGTATAACCCCGCTGGCGAAGCCCACGCGGCGCTTGATATCAATGTGCTCGACATTGGCCTGCAGCCAGTCGCCAAGCTTCGCCGCGTTGATAAAATCAAAGCTCAGGTTAAGCGTCGGCGCAGGTAATATCTCTCCTCGAGCGTGATTGATTGACCACGCTGCCCCGACATCTGCCAACGTCATCAGTACACCGCCGTGGCAGATGTTCATCAGATTGGTGTGGTGTTCTCGCACCAGCAGACCGATTATTGGGCACCCACCGCCTCCTTGTTCAGAACGATAGAGTGGGCGCAGCACGTCGGTGAAGCCCAATCCGGGGGCTAACTCTACAAATCCATTTGGTATGGGGTCGCTCACGGTGCTCCTTAATCAAAGAATTCAAACGTTTACTTCGCGAGGACGCCGAGACGCCCACCAAAAAGCGGCAATAAAAGCTAGAAGATGCCCATGGCGATGCCTGCCGCCAGCGCCTGTCCAAGGTCCTCCGCTTCCCGACAGTGTTGTTCATTGGGTTCGCCTCGGCAAATCAAAGGCGGCGCGACGGGTTTTAATGGAAAACCTTTTACTATGCGCTCTACCTGGGCGCAGCTGCCGCGGCCATCATTGCCGGCACTGATGATCAAGCCGTAGGGTAGATTCAACTGCAGAGGCTGGGCTGGATAGAAGCAGCGGTCCAGAAAATCCTTTAAAGCACCACTGACGCTTGCCGAATTCTCTGCCGCGACCAGCAATATCCCACCGCAGGCCTGCAGATCGTCCATGCCTGCATCCCAGGCTCGGCGCCATATCACGGCCCCCCCCTCCTCTTTCATTGCACCACTGCGCGCGGCACAGGCGAGCTGAAAAGACGCTCCACTCTGGGAGTGATAAACGATGAGAAGAGAGGCTGACATCTGCAGGATTTCACCACATGCCATGCACCGAGGTCACGCAGATAAAGCCGAGCTACCCACTTTTATCCACAGATTCTGTGGATAACTTAGTGGATAGTCTGTCGAAACCGGTTACGGCAGCAGACCGCAATATCCATGCAGGCCTTCGCTACACAGCATGCGTCATCATAGTGCATTTCTTTAGAATCAATAACTTACGTTATTTTTATAGTCTGAAATGTGTTTGTCACAATGCAAATCCACTAGCCACGCGGCTTTGCGCGACGCATGTGCATAAAAAGTTTGGCACAGCGTAAGTGAACACTCTCACTATAGACAGCGTGGTTGACCAATTTATTCAATGCGTGAAGTGCCAACAGCGATGAATACGCGGGTTCCTTTTGAAGTCGACATCAATGGTCTGCTGGCTAATATCTCGCACACTGAACTCCGCTTCCAATTCAGCAGCAAGCTTGAAGCTCCGCAGGTTGTTGGAAAAGAAGAGTTCACCCTCCGGCCTTAATCGCTTCATACATTGGCGCAGTAGCGCAAGATGGTCCCGCTGCACATCAAAATCCTCCTCCATGCGCTTACTGTTAGAGAACGATGGCGGGTCCAGCAATATCAGATCGTATTGCTCACGGCACTGGGCCAGCCACTCTACGCAGTCTGCGCGCACCAGGCTGTTGCGCTTTTCGCCTAGGCCATTGAGCTTGAAATTGTCCCGTGCCCAATCGAGGTAGGTGTTGGAAAGATCGACGCTGGTGGTAGAGCGAGCGCCGGCGACCCCTGCATGCACGCTGGCGACCGCCGTATAACAAAACAGATTTAGAAAATCTTTACCCTTTGCTTGTTCAGCCAGCCGAAGCCGCAATGGTCGATGATCGAGAAACAGACCTGTGTCCAGGTAGTCATGCAAGTTAACCCGCAGCTTCGCCTGGCCTTCTCTCACGGTCAAAAACTCACCCCTCGCGTCCTGGCGCTGGTACTGTCCAGCGCCGCGCTGGCGCTGACGTAGCTTCCAGGCAACGTCCTGAGGTTCCACCTCAAACACAGCGCACAGAGCTTGCTTGATTTCTTCTCGGCGTTTAGCGGCGCCAGCTTCGTCAACGCCGCTTGGCGCCCGATACTCTGCCACGTGCAGATGCCCCTCGTAGGAATCGATTGCCACCGCGTATTCTGGCATGTCTGCGTCGTATAGACGGTAACAAACATGACCTTCCCGGGTAGACCAACGCTTCAACTGGCGCAAATTTTTGCGCAGTCGATTGGCAAACATTTCCGCACCCGGCGTCAACGTTGCCTGCGGCCCAATTTCTAAAGGCTTGCGTTCAACAAGCCGCTGACCGGGTTCGCTCTCAAAAAGCAGCAGCGTGCAGGGCAAGGCACCGTTGAACAGCGCGTAACGCTTGTGACTGCGCAAACCAGTTGCCATGCCCAGCTCTTTCTCTGGCGTCAGCAAACCACCGCGCCACCCGGGGAATTCCGATAAAAAGCGATCCCCCCAGGTTTGATATAGCTCGCGCAAGTCCTCAACTTCACCCAGCCGCTCACCATAGGGCGGGTTAGAGAGCAGCAGACCGGTTCCCAAAACCTTATGCGTTGGTTGCTTTAGCGCCTTTAGCGGCTTGCAGCTCACGCGGACAAAGTCTTCCAGACCCAGCCGATGGATATTAGCCTCGGCTTTCTCAACGGCCCTCGGGCTGGCGTCATAGCCCCTGATTTCAGGTAGCTGCGCGCTGCGGCCCTTTTCAGCTCGACTTTTCGCGTCGCTCACAATGGCGCGCCATTGAGCCGCATTGTGGGCCGGCAGGCGCTCAAAGGACCATCGCTCTCGACCCAATCCCGGCGCGATATCAGCGGCCATCATTGCCGCCTCGATCAGCAAGGTGCCCGCGCCACACAAAGGATCGATGAAAGCGCCACCCCGCGCGGCAATGCCCGGCCAGTCCGCGCGCAGTAGCAGCGCAGCCGCAAGATTTTCTTTAATAGGTGCAGGGCCAGCATCAAGTCGATAACCGCGTTGATGCAAGCTTGCGCCCACAATATCAACGCTCACCGTGAGCGAGCGTGGGCGCAGCCGTGCCTGAAAGCGAACATCCGGTGACTTTTTCTCTACCTGAGGGCGCACTCGCCCCCGGTCTCGGCAATAATCCACAATCGCATCTTTGACCAACTGCGCGCCGTATTGGGTATTGCGGACACCATCACTGCGACCCGAAAAATCGACCATGAAACTAGCTCCATCTGGTAACCAGCTGCCCCAATCCAGGTCCGCAAGACCAGGCCCCGGATGGCCATTCGCTGCAACGGGAACGTCACCGAGCACCGCCAGCACCCGATTGGCCAAGCGACTCCACAACGCTGTCCGATAGGCATCCGCCCAGGTGCCTTCGAAGCTGCAGCCTGCAACCGTTTCCCTGGCGTCCGGAACCCCCAGGGCATTGAGCTCCTGCAACAATAGGGCCTCGAGGCCACGGGGACAGCTTACAAACCAGGCATGCGTATTCATGGATGCGAACTATAAGTGTTCGTGCGCTTATAACAAATAATTGTTGGCCCAAGCGGTGACCTGTTCGGTATGTTGAGAGCTGCACATCACTGCGGTACTCAACCAAGAGGCAAGCTGCGTATGAATCGACAAAAACGGCGCCAGAAAAGAGACAAGACCGAACGTGCATTTCAAAAAGGCTACCGCGCGGGACTAAGCGGTAAAGCTCAGGAAACCTGCCCCCACGTCGCCGAAATGCCCCGCCACTCGTGGTTATGCGGTTGGCGCGAAGGCTATGAAGACAATGTAAATGGCTTTGTCGGCGTGTCGGGGGTCCATCTCGCATCACAGCAGCTCTGACCGCTCCATTCAGGCAGCAATCGCTACTAAAGGCCATGGACATACACACAAACGGCCAGGCCATCCTGTAGCCATGCAATAGCCCTGCACTAGCCCTGTAATAGCGTTAGTTAAAACCCTAATGGCTGTAGCGGGTTTGGCTGGACTAGCGGCCCGAGTAAATCAAGCGGGCAACAGGGTTCAGACAGATAGGCTGTGCCTGATCAAAAGCTCGCTCTTGGGGCTGGGTACGCCCTGTGGCTGCTACTACTGCCGAAGGTGGTCGCTTGGCTACACTTATCGCCTGTTATGAAGCTGGCGCAGGGTTAAGGCTGCTTTGGGCTAAGTCCAAAAGCTCCCGGTTAGCGACTGCAAACATGGCAAAGTCAGGCGCAGCTGATGCACGCAGATTGGCGACCATTGAGCGCCACCGGTTGATCAACACCTCTTCCTGAGCCATCCAGCGCTGCAGGCAAAGATCAAGATCCCGCAGCTCACAGGCATGTTGCAGCGCGCCAACGGCGAGTGATCGTTGCTGCCACTCCAAGTCTTCCAAATAGGTATCTCGCGCCAAAGCCTGCCATTCGTTTTCGATCTTGGCTTGGCTGATCTGTTGCGCGAACCAGTCCAGATCAAGCAGATCTCCCAGTTTGAAAAAGAGCTCTGCGACCTCAAGCACCGTCGCATCGGCGCTTTGCGCCGCTTGCACAATACCCGGCGCCATTGCCAGAAAGTGGCTTTGCGCGACGTAACGTGCCAGGGGCTCATCGACGCCACGGTCACACAGGGATTGTTGTCGCTGCATCACCCAATCCGCCGAAGTGCTGGGGAGCAATTCAGGCAGAGCTGCCTCAAGGCTGGCGACCGGTTCTTTAAATTCATCAACCGCCGCCGCGGGATGCAATGCCTGCCGCCGGTTGCGTAGCAACCACCGACTGCTGCGACGCAGCAGGCGCACCAGGTCGATCATCATTTCTATCTGCACGCTGACAGCGACCTGATAGTCCAGGGCTTCAATAGCAGCCCAACGCTGTGGCAACTGATATACGTCCCTTGCGGTGACGTAGGCTATCGATACCTCGGTTGCAGTAGCGCCCGTAGAAGTCATCAGTCGCCCAACGAAACTCACGCCCACGCGGTTGATCATATCGTTGGCAATTTGCGTGGCCACGATCTCGCGACGCAGGCTATGAGAAGCAAGTTCTTCACCGTGCTGCTGTATAAGCGCAGCCGGAAAGGCGTCGCGCGCGGATTGCGCCAGATAATCGTCTTCCTGCAGACAGGCAGCGGCCAGCTGCTCCTTCAGAATGGCCTTGCTGTAAGAGACCAACACTGAAAGCTCAGGACGTGTGAGCCCCAGCCCTTTAGACCGGCGCTCTGCTAGCGCCTCCTCACCAGGCAAATGCTCCAATTGGCGATCCAGCCTGCCGTGCGTTTCCAGCAGTGAAATTAGCCGACCGTACTCGCCCAAGCGCCTCGCGGACTCGCTTTCCGCCAGACTGATAGCCTGAGTCTGCAGATAATTGTTGTCGAGAACCCGCTCTGCAACGCTGTCGGTCATCTGCTCCAGCAACTGGTTGCGATGTTTTTCAGTCAGATCACCGCGGTCCACCACGGCGTTCAACAAGATCTTTATGTTGACCTCGTGATCCGAGCAATCCACACCCGCAGCATTGTCGATGAAGTCTGTGTTACAGCGCCCACCTGAGAGGGCGTATTCGACGCGACCCAGTTGCGTCAGCCCCAGGTTTCCGCCCTCTCCCACGACCTTGCAACGCAGCTCTTCGCCATTGATGCGCAGGGTGTCGTTCGCTTTATCACCGACGTCGGCGTGAGACTCGGAACTGGCCTTAACGTAAGTGCCAATGCCTCCATTCCAAAGCAGGTCGACCGGCGCCTTAAGGCAGGCCGTAATCAACTCGTTGGGAGTCAAGGTCAGTGCGTCGATAGCCAGCCGCTCGCGTATCTCGGCAGAGATCGGTATCGCTTTACTCTGCCGGCTGAAAACGCCGCCGCCTGCGGATATCAGAGTGGCGTCATAATCGTCCCATCCGCCGCGACCCAGGTCGAACAGCCGCCGACGCTCCGCGAAGCTTTTTTCAGCATCCGGGTTGGGGTCAACAAATATGTGCTGGTGATTAAAAGCAGCCACCAGATGCAGCGTCCTGGAAAGAAGCATGCCATTACCAAAGACATCCCCCGCCATGTCGCCAATGCCCACAGCAGTAAAGGCCTCCTCCTGGCAATTGAGACCCAGCTCGCGAAAGTGGCGCTGGACGGAGACCCACGCGCCTCGCGCTGTAATCCCCATTTTCTTATGGTCATAACCCACGCTCCCGCCTGAGGCGAAGGCATCTCTCAACCAGTGGCCGTATTCGGCCGATATGCCGTTAGCAATATCGGAAAAGGTTGCCGTGCCCTTGTCCGCCGCCACGACCAGATACGGGTCGTGATCATCCTTGGCAATGACATTGGCGGGCGACACTGTTTCGCCGTCAACCACGTTATCGGTGATGTCCAGCAGGCCCCGGATAAAGGTCCGATAGCAAGATATGCCTTCGGCCTGAATCGCCTCCTGATCACCCGAAACCGGCAGCCGTTTGGCGACGAATCCTCCCTTCGCGCCGACCGGTACGATCACCGCATTTTTTACCTGCTGGGCTTTTACGAGTCCTAACACCTCAGTCCTGAAGTCCTCCAACCGATCTGACCAACGCAAGCCGCCCCTCGCGACCTTACCTCCGCGCAGATGAACGCCCTCAAAGGTGGGCGAATAGACGAATATCTCAAACGCGGGATGCGGCCTGGGCATGTGGGGGATTTCGCCGGGCGAGAGCTTGAAGGAGAAATAGCCCTTACGCTTACCCTGCTCAGTCACCTGAAAGAAATTGGTGCGCAAAGTCGCACCTATAAGAGCGAGGTACTGGCGGAAAATACGGTCTTGGCCGAGATTTTCAACCTGCTCCAGCTGCGTTATGACGCGATCCTGAATATCGTTTTCGCGCCTATCACGCCATTCTGCATCGCCTTCCAGCCCAGGGTCAAAACGCGTCAGGAATAGCTCAACAAGAGAGCCGGTAATGTGTAAATGCTGCAGCAGCGTTTCGGCGATGTAGTCGATGCTAAAGGCAAAATTTATCTGCTTTAAATACTTCGCATACGCCCTCAACAGGGCAACTTCTCTCCAGCTAAGGCGGGTACCCAAAAGTAGTTTGTTAAAGCCATCGCTCTCCGCTTCGCCAAACCAGATGCGTTCAAACGCGTCGGTAAACTCGTCACGCACAGACTCAAGCTCCACCGCCTCGCCAGCGCCGTATTGCAGCTTGAAATCTTGTATCCAGAAACGCTGCCCGGTGTTGTCCTTCACCTCGTAGGGGTTTTCAGCCAGCACGCGCAGTCCCAGATTTTCAAGCACAGGCAGCACATCAGATAAGGGCAAGGACGCGTCAGGACTGAACAAACGAAAGCGAAGCGTAGAGCTATCTTCACCGGGGTGCCGATACAGCGACATGGAGAGCTTGCGACCGTGCGACAGGGCGTCCATGTGGGCAATATCACGAACCGCTGTACGCACCTCAAACTGCGAACGATATCCGGGTGCGAACGCGGACAGGAAACGTTTCGCATAAGCTGCGCCCGCTTCCTCTCCAAACTCCTCCAGCAGCCGCTCGCGCAGCCTGTCCGTCCACTCTTCGGACAGCGCGATGACAGCGCTCTCCAATGCCTCCTCGTCGACCTCGGGTACCTGGCCTGAGGCAATCAGTAACACAAAATGAATCCGCACCAACACCGATTCGGTGAAGGTAGTCGTAAACTCACTCTCTTCAGCTCCAAGCGATTCACATAACAGTTCCTGTATGGCGATGCGTTTTTCGGTTGTATACCGATCCCGAGGCATATAGACCATGCAACTGCTGAATTTCTGATATGCGTCGTGGCGGATAAACAGCCGCGTGCGGCGCCGTTCCTGCAGGCGGTTGATCGCACTGGCAGTCCTGTAGAGCTCGTCTACGCTAGCGTGAAACAGCTCTTCACGCGGAAAGAGTTCCAGCACCCTTGCCAGCTCTCGGCCCTCGTGATTACTGTCATCAAGACCCGACAGCGCCATAACTTTAGCAACCTTGGGCTTTAGCACTGGTATACGCGTTGGACTCTCGCTGTAAACGCTAAATGTATACAAGCCCATGAAACGATGTTGGACGACAACCCTGCCCAGAGCATCAAAGAGATTGATCTCGATATAATCCGGGTAGGCAAAGCGATGCACGCGGGAGCGGTTTCGCGATTTTGAAAACATGAGCTGCTGCTCGGCGCCCAGCTCCCCTTGCGCCGCAGTAAGATCGCTCAACAGCTCTACGCGTCCGCCGGTGCTCCTAAGCCGCAGCAGACCAAGTTGCTCGGGCTCATCTTCCCGTACTGCAGGCGCACCACCGCTGTGAGCAACGACCAGGCACTCATAACCGAGCAACGTCATATGATCCGCAGCAAGCCAGGACAAAAACCCATGGTTTTCCGCCCGTAGCTCCGCACTAACGTGCTCATCCGCCGCCACGAGAGCGCTAACCTCGGCAAGCTTCGCTCGCATGTTGGGAAAATCCGCCACCACTGCGTCAACTTCTCGGAGAATCTCTTGAAGCGTACTGGCAATAACGTCCAGTTCCTCTCGGCTAGAGCGTCGATCGATTTCGAAATAGAGCAGGCTCGCCCTGAGGCCATCACGATCGCGGCTGACGTTGCTGATGCGGCCGTCCTCGTCACGCGCAAAACCGAAGTTCTGGCCGTGCAAGATATGAATATTGGCATTGCGCCGATTTAGCTCGCCCCGAACCGAGTCCAACAGAAACGGCATATCCCGGGCCAAAACCAGTACAGAGGTATGCTCACTCTGCCAGCCGTGCTGCTCAAGGTCGGGATTGAAAACGCGAATCAGCGCCTCATCACCCGACCAGGCCTGCAGAGCGCGGTAAGCGCTAAAAATGAAACCGTGCAGATTCTCGGCTTCAGAGTGTCTCAAATCCTCAGCCGGGAAGCCGTGGAAGAAAATCTCGGCAAGAGACTTGATGCCCGCGAGGTCTGGCTTCTTGCTGGACTGCTCTATTCGCCGATCTAAAGCTGCAAGCAGCGCGTCCTTATTATTATCCCAGTTCATCTCAACTCCACTTCGCGCCGCGACCGCTGCGCGGAACGCGACTACTGCCTGGAAGATCGATTGCGGCGACCAGTGCCGCCGTCGTAGGCAGCTTACGCGCTACGTATGCGGTGATTAATGTGGCTGCCAGTAGGGACACAGACTACTGCAGCAATGATTTACTCACCACCTCGTAAACATCACGCGATAAAGAGGGCAATGCCGCAATCTGCTCTAGCGCGGCACGCATCTTGTCTTGACGATTGCCGTAACGGCGCCATCGGGTCAGCGGCGTCATGAGTCGTGACGCTATCTGTGGATTGAGCGCGTCCAACTCCGCGATCACCTCTACCAGTAGTTGGTAGCCGCCGCCATCGCTTTGATGGAAGTTCACAGGGTTGCCAGTACAAAACGCCCCGATCAGAGATCGAACCTTATTGGGGTTTCGGATCTCAAAGTCTGGATGTTGCATCAAGGCCCTGACGCGGGTGAGGTTATGCGATTGCGGGTTGAGTGCCTGCACCTGAAACCATTGGTTGACCACTAAAGGCTCGTGCTGCCACTGCTGATGAAAGGCCTTGAGCAGCTCGGCACTTTGCTCATCGCTAGCGTTGTGGACAACCGTCATTAGTGCTGCAAATTGATCAGTCATATTGGTCGCGGCGCGATACTGCTGCTCGGCCAGTCGCAGACCCTCCGCCGACTCCACGGCAAGATAGGCCAGGCAGCTATTGCGGAGGCTCCGAGCGGCGATTTGCTCGGAGCTGGCTTCGTAGGGTGCGTTGCTGCTCAGCTCAGCGTAGCGGGCTTGCATCAAATCGGCCAATTCACGACCGATCGCGGCCCTGACCCGATGCCTGCCCCGGTGAATAGCATCGACGTCAACGTCGACGCCTAAACCAAAGGCGGTATCTGCCAGATAATTCTCGCTTGGCAAGCGCAGTGCTTCTGCAACCATCGCCGGGTCCAGAGAGCGATCCGTAAGCAGAGCCTGCATGGCATCCAGCAGCAATGGGTCGACCTCGTTGCCATCATTCTGCACGTCGTTGATAACAGAAATAGCCAACTGTTGGCTCGCGTCCCAGCGACAGAACCCGTCACTGTCGCGGCTCATAATGAAGGCGAGCTGCTGCCTGCTATAGGGATAGTTTAGCTTCACGGGCGCGGAGAATTCGCGGAGCAGTGACGGCACGGGGCGCTCCGGTAAATCGGTAAAGACGAAGTGCTGGCTTGACTCAGTGAGCTCTATGACGCGGCTGGTATTGTCTGCTGTTTCAGTGTCATTCGCCACACCCTCTATGTTAAGCCTGAGGTCACCGGCGTCACCTAACAAACCGACCTTGACTGGAATATGCATGGGCAGTTTTTCTGCCTGGCCCGGTGTGGCGGGAACCGTCTGCTGCAAAGTCAGGGTATAACGACCCTGCTCCTCATCCCAATCATCCGACACATCGACAGACGGCGTGCCAGCCTGGCTGTACCAGCGTCGGAATTGAGACAGATCTTTACCCGACGCATCTTCCATGGCTTTGATGAAGTCCTCGCAGGTTACTGCCTGACCATCGTGGCGCTCGAAGTACAGATCAGACCCCTTACGAAATTTCTCAGCGCCTAGCAGTGTGTGCATCATGCGGACAACTTCTGCGCCTTTCTCGTAGATTGTTACGGTATAAAAATTGGATATCTCGATGAAGGACTCAGGACGAACAGGGTGCGCCATGGGACCGGCGTCCTCAGCAAACTGTGCATTGCGAAGAACCGTTACGTCCTCTACCCGCTTGACCACCGGTGACCCCATATCGGCAGAGAATTCGGAATCCCGGAAAACGGTGAAACCTTCCTTGAGGCTTAGCTGAAACCAGTCTCTGCAGGTGACTCGATTACCGGACCAGTTGTGGAAGTACTCGTGTGCGACCACCGCCTCGACCCGCTGAAAGGCCTGATCGGTGGTTGTTTCAGGATGCGCGAGCACACAGGAGGTGTTGAAGATATTTAAGCTCTTGTTTTCCATCGCCCCCATATTGAAATCATCCACCGCGACGATATTGAACAGATCAAGGTCGTACTCACGGCCATACACGTCCTCGTCCCAACGCATTGAATTCTTGAGCGCCTGCATGGCGTGACCGCATTTGTCGGCATCCTTAGGCTCAACGTATATGCGTAAATCTACCTGCCGACCACTCGCGGTAGTAAAGCGGTCTGCAACACAGCTCAGATCACCCGCTACCAGGGCGAACAGGTAGGCAGGTTTTGGAAATGGGTCATGCCATAGCGTCCAATGACGTCCGCCTTCAGCGCCCTGCTCCAACAGGTTGCCATTACTCAGCAATACTGGATAACGATCAGCGTCAGCTTCCACACGCACTGTAAAAACGGACATCACGTCCGGCCGATCCAGATAGTAGGTGATCTTCCGAAAGCCTTCGGCCTCGCACTGGGTACAGAACATCGTTCTGGACTTATACAGGCCCTCCAGCGAGCTGTTGTTTTGCGGCGCAAGTCGGGTCACACAGTGCAGCTCAAACGTGTCCGGCGGATTCAGTAGCGTCAGTGATTCTTCATCGACGCGATACTCTTCAGCGGACAAGACTCTGCCATCGATGGCCAGTGAGACCAGTTCCAGCTCTACGCCGTTAAGAACCAATTCATCTTCTGCGTTATCCGCGCTGTTGCGACGCAGCACCAGCCGTGTGTCGACCAGGGCGTGCTCCTCTGCCAGGGAAAACGCCATACGCGTTTCTTCTATCAGGTACGCTGGCGGGCGGTAGTCTTTCAGATAAATGGCGCGGGGTTGTGCGTCTCGCATGAACGGCTCCTATTCGGTTTCCTATTCGGTTTCCTATTCGGTGGCGAGGGTAAGCGTGTAACCACCGTATTTGCGCATATTGATAACGCCCGTATCGAAGATCAGATATTGGCCCTTTATTCCCACAAGCGTGCCCTCGACAACGGGCTGCTTGTCGAGATTGAGTGACTTCACTTTTTGCGGATACTCCAGCACCGGGTAATTAAAGCCGTAGACCGGAGCATCGACGGCCCGACTAATCGCCTGCAGGCCAAATTGCTGCTGCAGCGCGCTGATGGAGGGCTCGGTCAGTTCATAGAGACGATCGCGCTCGGCCTCCATATCCATTACCTCGGCCACCCCTTTGAGCATCGCCTGCCAGGCAGTGCGGTCATTCACATGAGGCTTGAATGCAGTTTCAACGAGCCCGGATTGATAGCGAGTTTGCACCCTGAAGATGGGCAGCGCCTGAATCGCGCCCTGATCCATCCAGCGCGTGGGCACCTGACTGCCGCGAGTGATACCGACCTTCAGACCTGAGGTATTGGCAATATAGACAACGTGCTCGATCATGCAGTTAGCCTCGCCCCACTCCGGCTCTCTGCAGGTGCCCGCGTCATAGTGGCATTTCTCTGGACTCATAATGCAACTATCGCAAGCCGCCAAACGCTGGAAGCAAGGGTAACAATAGCCTTGGTTAAAGCTTTTTTTGGTCACCCTATCGCAGTTGATGCAGTGAATAGCGCCAGCAAACTCCAGGGTAAGCTTGTGGCCCAATAGTGCATTCATATCAACACGAGCCTCGCCCACCGGCAACGTGTAGCGTACGGTATCTTCATGCGCAGTCAGCATCTTGCGCAGCGCGCCTTCGGTCGCGCTCACGTGCTCTCTCCTTCGGAGCCGTCCCCGGCATCGCTGTCGCTTGCCCAGCGCAGCGTCGCGGGGGCGTCGCTCGCGCAGGCCTTTGGGCCGGCATCCACATGGCCCACTCGCTGATCTTTGGGCGTATGCAGTGCGTCATAGGCAATCACGGCCTGTAGGCAGTGCTGTTTTTGCTCAACGCTCATCTGTCGACCATCGGGCCACTTGCCCAATTCCAAAGAACGCTTGAAGGTCTGATAGAGCTCTGGCGTGATCTGTTTGACCACTTCCTGATAATCCATGGCTTAACCTGCTACCTGTTTAGATTCAAGACGCTAGACATCATTTTTTATATTTCAGTTGCTACGGCCTGCGGGCGGGACGATGGTAAAAACCCACTGGCAAGGCAAGCAGACCACCTACCATCAGGCCTCCTGCATGCGCGGCGTTGGCGATGCTACCAATGCCAAGCAACTCGGTTGGTGCAACCATACAAAATAATAGCCATACCACCATGAAAACCACGATAGGTACCGGCAGCGCCAGGCCCCTGGCAGGGACGAGCCAATTGTACACCCAGCAAAAACCCAGCAAGGCGTAGACCACACCGGACATGCCGCCAAAAAGCGACGGCCCGGTGTAGGCAAACTGCGCGTAATTCGACCCCGCCGCCGTCAGCACAACCAACGCGAGCAACAAGGCACTGCCCAGTCGCTGCTCGATGAGCCCACCCAGTTCCCACATCCACAGAGAGTTAAAAGTGATATGCAGCCAACCAAAGTGCAAAAATATAGGCGTTATAAACCGCCAGTACTGCGCGCCTTGTTCGACAAACACAAGCTGCCCCAATTGCGCACGAAACCCGGTAAAGGTCAGCGCAGAAACCCAACTAACGGGCGCATTAAAATAAATCAGCAAAAAGCCCATCACGCTGAGTACGATCAGCAGCAGGGTTACAGGGACTGCTCGAAGGGCTAGTGAAAAACTCGAAAACTGATGTGGCACAGCGCTACCCAAACAAAAAGATAGAGTTATCGGCCGCTATTAAGCAGGCACGATCGGCGAAGGAAGACTTGCTGGAGCTGGAGAGTCGCTATTCAACAAGCGGATTACCCCAGCGCAGCTTGTCGCGACAGCTTGCGTAAAAGCTATGGCCAGGAGGATGTATCAAGGTCATGTGGTGCGGCTTCTTGAAAATCTCGACAAAGTCGCCGGGGCGCGCGGTCATGTTCACTTGCCCGTCACAGGTGACCGGCGGGTGAATACTGTTGCTTTCAGCGATTTCCAGACGTAAGCGCGAATTACCATCCAGCACTATCGGGCGACTGCTAAGGGTATGGGGGAACATGGGCACCAGTACCATCGCATCGAGCGCCGGGTGCATGATCGGACCGCCCCCGGACAAGCTATAGGCAGTCGAACCTGTGGGCGTGGAAATAATCATACCGTCGGCGCGCTGGCGATACACAAAGCCGTCGTTAACGAACAAATCGAACTCAATCATATTGGCTGACGTGCCGGAATTGACGACCACGTCGTTAAGCGCATCGGCACGGCCGATCACTTCACCGTCACGCACCACGACCACATCCAGCAAGAACCGCTCTTCACGCTCGAACTCGCCGTCCAGTACCAGCGAGACACGTTCATCAATTTCGTCGGGTGATATATCCGTTAGAAAACCTAAACGGCCACGATTCACGCCCAGTAAGGGCGTTCCATATTTGGCCATAGTGCGCGCCGCACTGAGCATGCTGCCATCACCGCCGACAACAATAACCAGATCGCAACGCTCGCCAATCTCATCGCGACCCAATTCTGTCGCCGCGCAGCCGGAGCAGATTTTTGCCAGCCGAGGCTCAATAAAGACCTCCAGCGAACGCGCATTTAGGAGTGCCAGCAGACCGTCAAGCGTTTCCTTGGAGCTTTCGTGTCTACCGCGACCAATCAGGCCGATCTTTGTAAAGGAGCTTGTCATGGTCTTATTATACGCCGGTTGTACTTATAGCGTCTCAATGGAGCTACCAATCTTTAAACATCCCGCTGTTCGCGATTTGGCCTGGGCTGGTTTTTCGCCACCTCTATTAACTGGCGCCCTATTTCAGGATTGCGGTCTCAGGACGGGCAACTGGTGGCCTGAGCACCTGGCGGACCTTGATCGCGACCCCGAGTCCCTTTTGGAGTTTCTGGGTGAGCGGCCTGCCGGCCGCCTGGGACTTTACTACGAAAGACTGTGGCAGTACTTGCTTACACACGACCCCGATATTGAGCTATTAGCCAACAATCTCGCGGTTCGCGACCAGGGCCGCACTATCGGCGAGTTTGACTGCCTGCTCTGGTCGGCGCGGCTTGAGCGCCACATTCATCTGGAGCTTGCCGTGAAGTTCTACCTGGGCGTCACCGGCACCGGCCGTTGGCTCGGGCCCAACGTTCGCGACCGCTTTGACCTTAAGCTCGATCATTTGATACAGCGTCAAATCACCCTTTCACGCCACCCCGCTGCTCAAGATGCTCTCAAAGACCTGGGCATCAGCAACTGCGAGCAGCGAATTGACCTGAAAGGCTATTTGTTTGCGCCCTCAGCTGGCATTGCGCCACCGGACGGCTTCAATCCTGCCAGCCAACTACACCACTGGCTTACGCTAAGTGCATTTCAGGAACACAAAGGTAGTGCTAGCGAGCACTGGCATCACCTACCCCGCCACCGCTGGCTCGGTCCGCACTGGGCAGGTGGCACACAGCCGCTAAGCCGCGAACAGGTCGCCGTCCTCGTGCAGGAAGAGATTGCGCGCCTGGGCCGTCCCCAGCAAGTAGTCGCCTGCGACGCCAGCGGACGCGAACGAGAGCGCTGGTTTGTCACCCCGGATGACTGGCCTATTGCAGCAACAGAGGCGCTAGCAGAGCTGGCCTAGTCTGCAGGCGCGCCACGCCTGCAAATCCCAGCCATAAAAAAGCCCGCTTCCGCGGGCTCAAAAAGCTCCCACGGGGTACAGGCAGCGCCGTCTCTGGTTCTGACTGCCGTTAGCAGTCACAAGGACCTAGAACATTGCAGTGATGCCGATTTTCCACTCCTGGCCAACCTCATACTGCTCGTAGATTTGACCGCCCTGGGTCAGCTCATACTCTTCATCGAAGATGTTGCGCACCTTGAACTCCAACTCCATGTCGGTGCCATAACTGGTGAATTCATACTTCAAGTTGAAGTCAACCTGGCCTCGAGGCTGCTGGAATATCTCTGGGTCATTTCGATCACCCACCAACACGATGCTTTCGCCGGTGTAGTTGTAGGCCAGCGAACCGCGAAGGCCAAGGTCGAAATTCTCATAGGACAACACCAGATTGCCCAGCCAGTCAGATTGCCCCGTCATCTCACGCTCGTTGCGGAACAACGGTCCAAGACGACGACCACCTGTCAGCGGCACGTCTTCAGCAGTTTCGTCCTCGCCCAGCATCACTGCCTCGGAATCAATGTAGGACACATTGAAGCCCAGAGTGAAGTAATCCCAGTTGGGGTTCAGACCAAACCACTCGCCAAAGTACAGATCCTTACGGATTTCATACTCGACACCGTAGAGCTCGGCTTCCTCAGCGTTGAACCAGGTGAACAGATCGTTCTGCGCCTGCACCTTGCCCACTTCGATGGGGTTGTCGAAGTCTTTATAGAAGACGCCCAGGGACATACTGTCCGCCTGCCCGAAATACCACTCCCAGCGCGCATCGTAGTTCTGCAACTCTGCTTGCTCCAGGAACACGTTACCGCGATAGAAGAAGCCGTTATCCGGGTTCCGAATCGTGGTACCGGTAATCTCCAGCAGGCTGGGACGGTTGCGTGTCTCGGAATAGGCAAAGCGTATCTGCATATCTGGGACGAGCTCGAAAGTCGCAGAGGCACTAGGCAGCGTGTCGCTAAACTCCTGAGTGACGAAGTTCACCGTACCTGGATCGGTGTTGCCGCCCCATGCATCCGCTTCAAGGTCGGCATCTTCCTGTCGCACACCGGCCTGCAAGCGTAAGCGTGACGTGACCTGAGCGTCGAACCCAACGTAGTAGCCTTCGATCTCTTCCTTGGAACGCGCAAACGGGAAGATACCTGCCGCGTTCGCCGCACCCGACGTGAAGTCGCGCACGGTCACGTTTTCGTTTTGGAAGTTCTCGATATCGAACAGCTGACTCGGGGTCTGCAGCGGGACAAAATCCGGAGTGAAAGGCGTAAGGTCAAAGCGGAAAGTACGCTCCTCCACATCCCGTTCACGCTCGTAGGTGGAATAACCTGCCTTCAAGGTGACATCCATATCGCCGAGGAAAAACGGATACAGGATGTCAAAGCCGAACTGACTGATATCGTCATCCTGAATGCTGTAGATCCTGTCGGGCGCCTGATTCACATCACGAAGGTCGCCTGCTGCCTGTCGAGCAGGCGTTACGACTTCCTGAATACCGTCCCGGTTATCCGCGTAGGTATACAAACGCGTATCCGGAGCGTCACGCTGTGCAGAACCCGTCAAGGCACGCCAGTTGAAAGTCGCGTCGGGATTAACAAACGACAGATAGTGCTCGCCGCTAAGTTGGAAAGAACGAATTTCGTTCTCAACCCACTGCATAAAGTAGCTCTCAATCGGCGTACCGTCGGTCACGTCATCCTCGGAAGACAAACCAATACGCTGCTCTACCAGATCCTGCGTTTGACGCAGAATGATGTTGGTCAACGACAGGGTGTTGTCGTTGTTGATTTCCCAGCCCAGATTCAAAAAGCCACTGGCATTAATGGTCTGGTAGGTGGTCAGTTCCTGGAAGTCAACGGTCTGGCGAGAACCGCCATCGACACCAGTGAATTCATAGCGCCGCATATCAACATCGATATTGCGCCATTCGTTGGTGTACTTGCCCGCGGCCGTGACGCCCAGGGCCATGCCGTTATCAAAGTCATAACGATAGCCAAGCTCTAGCTGTGCCTGACCGTCAGCGGGTAGATCCCGCTCTTTGATATCCCACTTGTTGAAGAAGCTAGCACCCAGTGCTGCACGCTCTGGAAATTCGCTGGCCTCAAACTCGTCACTGCTCAAGCCGCGGATATTCTTTGGCAAGTCACGTGTGCCATCATCCCAGCCGCTGTTATCAATGCCGCCGCCGGAATACGTTAAGCCATCGCCGCCAGTCGACTTGGAGTTGAGCCCCGTCTGAATGCCCAGCTGCATATAGTTTTCGTCGGGTATGGTTTTGGTGCGGATCTGCACCAGGCCACCCGAGAAGTCACCAGGGAAATCTGCGGAGTACGTCTTCTGCACCAGCAGGCTGCGCACCAGGTTGTTGGGCACGATATCCAGAGGCACGGTTTTCTGAAATGGCACCGGGCTGGATATTGGTGAGCCGTTGAGCAACGTAGAGGAATAGCGCTCACCCAGGCCTCGTACGTAAATGTACTTACCGCCCACCAGGCTCAAGCCGGTTACACGTGTCAGCGAGGCCGCAACATCACTGTCGCCCAGGACCGCCATATCCTCGGCGGTCAATACGTTGGATATCTCCGACGTATCGCGTTTCTCATCGGGGATGAACTCCCCCAATACAAATACTTCTTCAAGCTGCGGTGGAGCTCCCAACCCGTAGTTCTCATCCTGAGCTTGGGATGCGCTTGCTACGCTTGCCAAGGCCGCGGAAACCGCCAGTGCAATTTTTCTGTGTTTCATTAGTACGCTACCTGTAAGAAAGTCATTGGCTGTAAGAGTAAAGCCGCCCTAAGGGCGGCTTCGTTTCCATACTTTCTACAGTCCGAAGACCCAGCTACCACTCCAGCTTTCGAAGTCAGAACCCACGGTACCCGTGTTTTCAAAGAAGCCGTCGCTGGGGAGCGTGACTGCAGCAGGAATGCTGCCGTCCTGCGTCGTGTTGGGGGAACCGTCAAGGAAGACCTGAACCGCAGGGACATCGTCTCCTTCGTTCACCGTGGCACATCCGTAAGACACACCCTGATTAGTGATCAGGCTATCGAGCAGGTTCAGCGACTCACCTTGTATTCGCAGGCAAGTATCAGAACCGGTGACAACGCTGTTCCACAGTCCCAGGCCGGTGCCTCGACGCAGACGTATCGCCCGCTCGGTGCTGCTGCCAAGGATGGTCATGTTGGCAATGTTCGGCGCAGAGATCGGTGTAGCCTGCTCGTCGCCTTCGCGGTTGTCCGCTTCGATGCCATTGTCGCCAGCATCGTCTGCCTGCACGATGTGGACAAACTGCATGCGGCCAGTCCAACCATCAGTCCAGTCAAGCGAGTCATCCGCAGCACCAGTGATAACTACATATTTGGCGTCGGTGGCACCGCCGAAGAACTCGATGCCGTCGTCAAGGTTATTGTGGACCTGGACAAACTCGACCACCGTGCCAGAACCGGTACCCTGAAAGGCAATACCATTCAGCTGGTTCTCAGGATCCACGTTGGAACCGGCGAACTTAACCACGACGTAGCGCAGCGTGCCGGAGCTATCGGTGTTGTCAGCGCCGCCAAACAGGCCTGAGTCTGCTTCACCTTCCTTGATGCACGCCGCAGTGCCGCCGGTTGCACCTTCAGGACAATCGTTGATGGTGCCGTTGCCGTTGATGACCAGGCCACCCCACAGACCGCGAGCGTTAGCGGCAGGCGTACCTGTAATATCCAGACCCGCCGTGAGCGTAATAGGCATCATCGCCGTGCCCTGTGCGTCAATGGTTGAGCCGCGTGAGATCACCAGGAAGTCATCGGTAGAGTCACCCACGATGGTGACGCCAGGCGCAACTGTCAACGTGGCTGAGTTAGTGTTATCACCACCGATAGTGACTTTGCCCGTTAGCGTGTAAAGGTTACCGCGCGGCAGGGTAAGATCACTGGTGTAGGTTCCAGACAGACGGCAAGTGCGCGTCGTGCCATCCAGCGGCGTAATTTCCTCAGTACCTGCAGGGCAGTTAAACGCTACTTCTGATTCAGGCATGCCAACCGTCCAGCCAGCGGTCCAATCGTTGTCAGCATCCGCTACCGCGCCGATAAAGTCAGTGGCATCAAAGAACATGTCACCAGACAGATCAGCCGGAGCAACTGCGGAACCGTCTTCCGAGATGTTGCTAGCGTCAAGCAGGGCTTGAACAGCTGCCACATCGTCGCCTTCGTTAACCGTGTCACAGTCGAAGCTCACGCCGTCGAAGGTGATACCGGTGCCGAGCTGATTCAGCGAATCACCTTGAATGCGCAGACAGTTGGTGCTGCCACGGACCACTGAGTTAAAGGTCTGCAGACCAGTACCCCGACGCAGGCGTATCGCACGCTCACCGTCCAGACCCTGAATGGTCATGTTGGCGATGCGCGGAAGTGCACGCGGCATAGCCGTTTCGTCGCCTTCACGGTTATCGGCTTCGATACCGTTGTCACCGGAGTCGTCGGCTTGATCGATCAGCAGGTATTGAACGCTACCCTGCCAGCCATCCGTCCAGTCCAGCGAGTCATCGGCGTTGCCAGTCAAAACGACATACTTAGCGTTGGTGTTACCGCCGAAGAACTCGATGCCGTCATCCAGATTGTTGTGTACCTGAACAAACTCGACGACTGTCTCCGAGCCCGTGCCCTGGAAGGCAATACCGTTAAGCTGGTTTTCGGGGTCAACGTTAGAACCCGCATACTTCACGACCACGTAGCGCAGGACACCGCTGTTGTCGGCCGTATCATCGCCGCCAAACAGTCCAGAGTCCGCTTCACCTTCCTTGATGCAGCCAGCGGTTCCGCCAGTCGCGCCTTCAGGACAGTCGTTGATGGGTGCGTTACCGTTGATAACCAGACCACCCCACAAACCACGGCTGCTAACGATATCGGCGCTACCGCCGAGAGTTTCGTCTTCAATCGATGTAAAGGTGATGGGTGCCATACGTGAGCCGTTAGCAATAATCTGCGAGCCTCGAGAGATCACCAGGAAGTCAAACTGCGTGCCGCCGTAGACGGTGGTACCAGCTTGTACCGTTAGCACAGCAGAATCGGTGTTATCGCCACCGATCGTGACCTTGCCATTCAGCTCGTACAGGTTGTTGCTGGTCAGCACCAGATCCTGAGTAATGGTACCGCTCAACTCGCAAACGCGCTGACCGTTGACCTGCTCAGACTGCTCTGTAGTGCCCGCCGGGCAACCAAAATCAGGCTGCTCTGCATTGTTGACCGAGCCGGACAAGGTCCAGCCTGCAGTCCAGTCGTCAGAGCCAATGGCGCCTACGAAGGCAACGTCGTCAAAGAATCCGTTGCTGGTTGCCACTGCATTGACCTGGCCACCGTTCAGGGAGACTTCATCTGCGCCCTGTAGGTAGGACAGCAATACGCCATCGTCGTCGTTATCGACGGTTTCGACACAACCAAGGGATACGCCGCCGAACACCAGCTCTGAACCCAACAGGTCACGAGAGGTGCCATCGACTCGTACGCAGCGCTCTGATCCAGAGATGAAGCTGTTAAACAACTTGAGGCCGGTGCCGCGACGCAGACGCAAAGCGCGCTCTGCAGGGTTGCCAAAGACAGACATGTTCGCAATCGCCGGATTAGAACGCGGCATTGCTTCTTCATCACCCTCACGGCTGTCCGCTTCGATTGCGTTGTCAGCGGCTTCAGTTTGCTCGATGTAGAGATACTGAATATTGCCCTGCCAGCCATCGGTCCAGTCCAGTGAGTCATCCGCATTGCCAGTCAGCACAACGTACTTGGCAGAAGTCGAACCACCAAAGAACTCAATACCGTCGTCCAGGTTGTTGTGCACCTGCACGTATTCAACCGTGGTGCCAGAACCGGTGCCCTGGAAGGCAATACCGTTCAGCTGGTTTTCGGGGTCCACGTTGGACCCTGCGTAGCGAATCTGTACGTAGCGCAGCACACCTGAGCTGTCTTCAGGCTGATCGCCACCGAACAGGCCAGAGTTAGCTTCACCTTCCTTGATACACGCGGCGTCACCGCCCGTCGTGCCTTCAGGGCAATCGTTGATAGGGGCAAATCCGTTCAATACCAAGCCACCCCAGAGACCGCGAGTCTCGTCGGGCAAGTCGCCCTGCAGGTCCTGCAGCGCGGTAAAGATAATCGGTTGCTCAGCGGTGCCGTTCGCATTGATCTGGCATCCTCGCTCAATTACCAGGAATTCGGTATTGGTTTCGGCCGCCACAATCGCGCCCGGGGCCAGTTCAAGCACACAATCGCTGGTGATCGCTGCAGTGCTAACACCGCTGGACGGTGTTACCCGAAGCGGGCCGCCGCCAGTGATGTTAAATACAGCGTCGTTTCCGATTACGAGGCCAGCAGGGTCGAGCTCGCCGTTAGCCAACGTACTGACGTCCACGTCAAAAACCGTGCGACCGTTAATGGTGGTACCAGAGTCGGATATTGTGCTTTCCAGAGCGGCCGGGATAACGGTCGGAACTACCGTGCCATCACCGTCGCCGTCTCCGTCTCCATCACCATCGCCGTCACCATCTCCATCGCCGTCACCGTCGCCATCACCACCTTCGACGGGTACTTCCACGATTATTGAACCTGGTGAGACGTTGTTAGACGATCCACCGCACGCCACCAGTACCGTTGCGAACAACGCCAGTAGTAGCTGTTTAACGAGAGCTTCGGATTTCATTTTTGACCCCTGAGCAAGGATTTAAAAAAAGTACGAACACGGCTTCCGCCGCATCTGATTGCAACTGGGGTGAGATAGTAGGCAGGGGCAGTGACGGATTTATTATCTGAATGTTACAAAACAGTGACACATTGACCTTGCGCCGTTCCTGTAACCGATGATTTCCGCCGCCACGATGGACGGCACGGCGCATGTTATCTGCTGATTGAACGGGCGCTAGGCCTAACTTAGACTATCCAGAACAAACAAGCGGGGACACATCGATACTCCGCCCCAACCGCACAGAGACACTCCACATGAATCCACACGCTATTGCAGTTGTGTTAACCGCAGC
Organism: Cellvibrionales bacterium; assembly: GCA_043585095.1. Taxonomy (GTDB): domain Bacteria; phylum Pseudomonadota; class Gammaproteobacteria; order Pseudomonadales; family Halieaceae; genus JANQIO01. The sequence goes on along the minus strand of CP121321.1, from coordinate 1,487,707 downwards.
CATACTGGCCGCCTGCTCAAGCACTGGCAGCTTCGATTACGACGACAGCGACGTCGTGCTGGACCGCCTCGTTAAGGTGACCAATGCATCTGCAGGTCTGGTGTATGTCGATCCTGATGTTGATTTTGGTGCCTATTCAAAAATTCTGCTGGCACCGCTGGACTCGAGCAGCGCGGAAATCAAGCAACCCAACCAGACCGGCACCACCGTTGGCGCCAAACCTTTCATCCTCACGGATGAAGACCAGGCCAGGTTAGCTGAGGCATACGCAGAAATATTTAGTCGGGAACTTGCCGAGACAGGTGACTATGAAATCGTCACGGAGCGCGGTTCTGGCGTACTGGTGATTGCGGCCGCGCTGACAGAGGTTGCGCCGGTAGCACCCAAAGATGACGACCGCTCGCGTTCCACAGGTCGCAATCAGGTCTACACGGAGGGCGCAGGCTCTATGTCCATCGCCTTCGCATTCGCTGACAGCCAAAGCAACGAGATGTTGGCTATCGTAAAGGACTCACGCTCAGGCAGCCCCACATGGGGGCTCAACAATGCCGTAACCAACACACGTGACGTGCGTACCATTTTCGCGCGCTGGGCCCGCATGATCCGCGCACGACTGGATATAGCCCACGGATTCTAAAACCGCACTATAAGATAGGGCTTGCAGCTAGCAGCCCTATCTTATTCTTCCTCCGCTCTCCGCTCTCCACTCTCTCCTCTCTCCGCTACCCCACGCCCTCTCCAAATCATCAACCGCTACAGCGGGTGAAACCTGGCTACCAATCGGCTCGAACATCCCGGCCTCAAATAGTAGTTGTGTATATACGTATATCCATATATGTTTGAGAATCACGGCAAGGAACCCAATCGCACGATGATAAGCGCCCGACGTTTATTCGCCTGCCTCAGCGACGAGCTGCGGCTAGCCGCCCTTCTGCTCTTACATGCCCACGGTGAGCTGTGTGTCTGCGAGCTGGTTACAGCTCTTGATCAGAGCCAGCCCAAAGTGTCACGCCATCTGGCACAGCTGCGGAACTGCGGAATTGTTCAGGACCGGCGCCAGGGCCAATGGGTGTATTACCGTTTGAATCCAGGCTTACCCAGTTGGACCACGGGCATACTCGATCAAGCCAGCCAGGCTGAATCATCCACTCTAAAGGCAGTGAACCAGCGACTAAAGCACATGACCGATAGGCCGGAGCGAGCACAATCAGCCGCCTGACGTCTGCTCTATAACCGGTCAGCGCGTAGTTGCTGCCTGAAGCCTCTAACTTGAAAAGGACGTTATAAATGGGTCTGTTTGAGCGTTACCTGAGCGTATGGGTCGGCCTGTGCATTCTCTCTGGGGTTGGCCTGGGGATCATATTTCCTTCCGCATTCCAGTTCTTCGCGAGCCTGGAGTACGCCAGCGTCAACCTGCCTGTTGCTGTGCTCATCTGGCTGATGATTTACCCGATGATGGTGCAAGTAGACTTTGCTTCAATCAAAGACGTGGGTAAAAAGCCAAAAGGCCTAATACTAACGCTGGCGATCAACTGGCTGATAAAGCCCTTCAGCATGGCAGCATTGGGATGGCTTTTTTTCCGCGTCATCTTCGCCGACCTGGTCGATCCAGCAACTGCAGGCGAGTACATCGCTGGCATGATTTTGCTGGGCGTCGCACCCTGTACCGCCATGGTGTTCGTCTGGAGCCAGCTGACCCGGGGCGACGCCAACTACACGCTGGTTCAGGTATCGGTAAATGACGTCATTATGATTTTTGCCTTCGCCCCGATCGCGGCCTTCTTGCTAGGAGTAAGCGAAGTGACCGTGCCCTGGGAGACGTTGGTGCTTTCTGTGGTCTTGTATGTGCTTCTGCCCTTACTCGCGGGCTACGCCACGCGCAAAAGCCTGGACTCAGAGACGGATCATTCGCGGCTGTCCGCTTTGCTCGCCGCACTTAAACCAATCTCAATCGCCGGACTGCTGGCCACAGTCGTTCTGCTGTTTGGTTTTCAGGCAGAAACGATTCTCGCCAATCCTCTCGCCATCGGCTTGATCGCTATCCCACTACTGATCCAAACCTACGGCATCTTTATCATCGCCTACGCTGCAGCAAAGGCGATGCGACTTCCGCATAATATTGCGGCGCCGGCCTGTATGATCGGCACTTCTAATTTCTTTGAGCTGGCAGTGGCGGTCGCTATCTCATTATTCGGGCTTCAATCAGGCGCCGCGCTTGCCACCGTGGTGGGCGTGCTTGTCGAAGTCCCGGTTATGCTATCGCTGGTCGCATTTGCCAACCGCACGCGAAGTTGGTTCCCGGCAGCCGACCAGGGTCAGCTTTAGCAAGACTAACTTTAAGGGATATGGACGTGGCCTTTTTAAAGTCACTCTCTATAACAATCTAATACTCAGAATTAACTCGAGCAGAGCTTTTGCGTTACACGCTGCCTGCTCGCCGCAGGCGAACGCTAGTTGCTGGCAGTGAAAAGTTGACCGCCTTCGAAGTCACGCTTTAACGCTTCATCAAAGCGCTCAAACAAGCCGTTTCGAACACGACGCTTACTCTCGCGGTGTGCCCCCATATCCAAAGCAGAAAAGGTCGCCGCAACGGCTTCCAGGCGCCCTGCCAAATCCTCGCCCTGCACAGCCTCGTCGAGAAAGCCTGCGCTAACGGCTGAATCCGGTGTGTAGAGATGCGCCAAACCAACGGACTTGCCAAAGTCTGGCTTCGTCAGTCTTTCCCGCGCTAATTCGATACCAAACCACGGCAACGTCATGCCGATAGCGACCTCGTTCAGGCCTATCTTGAATTCACCCTGCACGCCGATACGGTAGTCCGCCGACAAACACAGCAACGCGCCCATCGCCAATGCATGACCCGTGACACCCAGGACCACCGGTGTCTCGAAATCCAATAAGCGCTGCGACAGGTCCGCGCCACCTCGCAATAGCTTCAGCGTGCTGTCATCCATCTTGGCCATCACGGATAGATCGAAGCCCGCTGAAAAGCGACCAGGACGGCCGGCGATAACAACAGTCTTCCCTTGCTGTGCTGCGCTATCGAGTGCGCCGCCCAGCCCCTCTAACATAGCGAACGACAAGGCATTGGCTTTGCCATCGTCCATAGTGATCAGTACGTGGGTATCGAAAGACTCAACAGAAACAGGTGACGCCATGACGGACTCCAACTTGGGGAAGTAAACAGGCATAGAGCGTAACAAATTGCGAGAGCCTGAGGCGGCGCAAAACTGCGTCTTCGCCGTGCGTTTGTGCAGAGACTGACACTGCAGAAGAGATTTGTGGCAGCTTGAGTGGCCTCGAGACGACGTCAGTGGCTTAGCTGCTACAGAATGAATTTGGCCGAAGGTGGATTTGGTCAGAGCGGAAAAATAAATGTAGAAGGAAGTGTGAGCTAACAAAAAAGCGCGTCAGTAGTACAACGAAGGATTGCAGATCAAAACCAGACGGAGGGCAAACGAAATAAATGGCGGACCGGACGGGACTCGAACCCGCGACCTCCGGCGTGACAGGCCGGCATTCTAACCAACTGAACTACCGGTCCAACGGTAGATTTTCGACTTTCATCCACTACTTAGTATAAGCGTGAGCTAGATCGACTCGGAATGGCTTATTGCTGCTGAGAGCAAGCCGGATGGTGGGTGATGACGGGATCGAACCGCCGACCCTCTGCTTGTAAGGCAGATGCTCTCCCAGCTGAGCTAATCACCCCCGTTTCCGAGACCGCGCATTATAGAGATTTGCTCTTAGCTGTCAAACACTTGCAGCCACTTTCACGACTAATCTTACGCGGCTTAATAAGCAGCCTGATAAAGGCTAAACTCTCGCCCTCTTTCTCTTCGCCTAGACGTCATGGAAATCTACAAAGAGTTTCATTTTGAAGCAGCGCATCGCCTTCCAAACGTGCCCGAGGGGCATAAATGTGCCCGATTGCACGGGCACTCGTTTCACGCCCGAATTGTATTGAGCGGACCCGTGGGCAGCGATAGTGGCTGGGTTATGGATTTTGGCGAGTTGAAGGCAACCTTTAAACCAATCCACGACCGGCTTGATCATCACTATCTGAACGAGATACCCGGATTGGAAAACCCAACCAGTGAGAACATCGCGCGCTGGATATGGGAGAAGTTAGCGCCGGACCTACCGTTGCTGCATAGCGTGGAAATCCGCGAAACCTGCACATCAGGATGTGTTTATCGTGGCGAAGCCTGAAAGTTAGCGGTAACTAGACATCACTAGCGCGCACTCGAGCCGCCCGCTAGCACAAATGAGCAGGTTATACACATTTTTTTTAAAGAAAATACCGTTTCGCATAGTTAGGCCGCACTTTAAGGTTATAACTCGAAGTAAGTTGCATAACTCCTTGTTTTTATTGCTTTATATTGTTTTGTTCATTTTTTAACCAATCTGTCATGTTGACTACTATGCGGGGCCACGCAGCAATCTCTAACACTTTATCAACAGAGTTATCCACATATTCTGTGGACAACTAAAACGATTATGACGGTATTCACCTACAGCCTGCCGAATTGTCAAAGAACCCGTCTGGGCGCATCCGCCCGACGCGGTATTTCATCAGCATGAGTCTTTCGGAATGGGTCACTTTGGCAACCATTTGCGTATTCGGTGCGGTATCGCCGGGGCCCAGTCTTGCTGTCGTTATGCAGCATGCTCTGCGCGGAGGCGTTACGGCCGGCATTGTTGCAGCGCTGGCACACGGGGTAGCTGTGGGCCTCTACGCCTGTCTAGCTGTGTCGGGGCTGCTGGTTCTGATCACCGCCCTGCCCTGGTTGTTCCTGGGCATACAACTGGCTGGAGCTGTATTCCTGATCTATTTGGGGTTGAAGTCGCTGCTCGCCAAGCCGACTACGCAGGCCAAAGTTGACGCGCTCGAGGCAGCAGCCGTCTCACATTTAGCATCGGCTTTCCGTGATGGCTTTACGGTGGCCTTTCTGAATCCCAAATTGGCGTTGTTTTTTACCGCCTTGTTCAGCCAGTTTCTTAGCCCAGACATGAGCGCTGGCGGGAAACTTGTGATGGTCGCGACGATAACCACTATCGACGCCGGATGGTATTGCCTGGTAGCCGTGCTTTTGACGAGGCCGCGCTGGCAAGCGACGCTTTTGTCATCAGCCAGGCTTATCGATAGCGTATTCGGAAGCCTGCTGCTGTTAGTGGGTTTTCGCCTGTTCTATCTAACGCTCATAGCTTACGCATGAGCCGGCTGGCCTTGGTTTAAAACTGCGTGGGGGGCTCTGGCCGCTCCGCCATAACGACGGCTTGCAAACGCTTGCCCAGCATAATGACGTGCCCGCGCTCTCTTTCATAACCTTCCACGCTGTACTCAAAGCGATACTGGCGCCATACATGCCACATGCCTCTGCTATCACGGCTGGCAGACAGCCTCTGCACTGACACCGAGCCATCAAGTAACTGCACCCCATTCGTCTTGCAGGTCTGCCGAGCAGCATCCAGTGCCAGCTCGCGCACGCGCAGAGACTGGAAGAAATAGATGCCGTAGCCACCTACCGCAAAAATGAGCAGGATATCGATGAGATTAAGCGTCATGCGCTTTCAGATGGTTTCTTGAGCCGCTTAACCGCCGCTTGAAAGTCCAGCACTGGTGCATCGCCTGCTGTCACAAGACCTCGGACAAAGGTCATGCTGCCGGTTCTGCGAACAACCTCGCCCCTTGCTTCCAGCCAGTCGCCACGTTGGGCAGCCGACAGAAAGTGACTGCTGAAGCTCACCGTGGTGCAGTTTTCCGCCACCCCGGCCAGCGCGATCATGGTGACCGCATAGTCCGCAAACGCCATTAACAGGCCACCGTGGACGGAACCCAACCCATTGCAATGCTGATCGCCTGCCTGAAAACCCAGCACCAGTCCCGACTCGGCCTTCCGGTAGTAAAAGGGGCCAATGTGATCCTCTGCCGTACTCAGCCCCGTGAGAGTCTTAAATCCCTCGGGGATGCCATCAGGCATCATCGCGCCCCGATTTAATGTCACCGATGATTCGGTGCCAGGTATCGCGGTCCTGGGCGTAAGGCGCGTAGATCCCCAGCCGCTGCACGAAGCTGCCGTAGCGTTCAAGGATCGCAGGACCTATTTCGGCCGGTTCACCGCAAACGGCGAACGCCTTGAGCATCCCATCGTCCACGCGCTCGGCCATGGCGTCCCATTCACCGGCTTTCGACAGGCGATTGAGCTCAGGTTGCAGCTCGGCATAGCCTGCCGCCTCCAGGGGTGGGATATAGGCAGGAGTGGACGCATAGAACGCGAGCAGGCTGCGGATACTCGCCTCCGCCGCGGCATAGGCCTCTTCTGTTTCACCGGTCACCACCATCGCAGCGACCTGCAGATCCACGTCCTCTCTGGAGCGACCCGCTTTGGCGATGCCACGTTCAAAATTTGGTAACTGCTGGTCGACGAGAAACGGCAGGCAATGGAAGGGATGCACGATTAGGCCGTCGGCGACTTCGCCTGCAATTTCTGTCATGCGAGGTCCGACGCCGCCTAACAGTATTGGGGGCGGGCCGTTTTCGAGCGGCCCCGGGTCGAACATGGGTGTCATCAAGGTATGGCGGAAAAACTCGCCCTCGTGATTGAGACGCTCACCATCCTGCCAGCAGCGGAAGAACGCCTTAACAGCAGAGATGTAGTCCGCCATGCGAGATGCCGGCTTGTCGAACTCAACGCCGAAACGCTTTTCGATATGCGCCCTGATTTGCGAACCGATGCCAAGACGGAAGCGGCCCTTTGAGAAACGCTGCAGATCCCAGGCTTGATACGCGATGTGCGCCGGGTTACGAGGAAATGCTACTGCAACCGCCGTTCCGATAGTGAGTTCAGGGCAATGCTCTGAGGCAATTGCCAGCGGCAAAAACGGATCGCTGGGACCCTCCAGGGTATACACCCCATCGTAACCAATATCAGATAATCGCCTGGCTTCTGCAGCAGCATCACCCAGGCCAGCGTAGAACGGTCCATCGATATACACAGCGCAACTCCTATTTTGAGCGCGTAACAATTCCACCCCGCCCGCGTGATGTCAAACTAAGAGTCACTGGCGTTGATTGGCTGCCATGCTCTGGGCCAATTTGTTACCATACGAACAAGTTTTTTAAAGGGTAGTCTCATGAACTCGAAGCGTTTTATTGCCTTTTTACTGGCACCCGCGGCAGCGGCCTTAATGGTTGCCTGCAGCACCGCTCCATCCTACAACTCGACCGCGTTTCCCTACGAGATCGATGCGGAGCGCCTGGCGTCTACTGATATCAAACGAGTGGTGATCGCCCCGGTCAATATTGGCAATCCATCGCGCAGCTATCTACAGGACCATGAGCAGCGCATCGACAGCATGGTTGGGGACTATCTGGAAGATAACGGATACAAAGTGGTGTCGTCGCGCCTGTTTGAGCAGAAGTGGAATACCGCAAACCGCATCTATGGCGACGTCTATGACCCGACGACGGGAGAGGTGAATCGTAAGACCTTTGCCTTGACGCTACTGAATGTGCGCGATGAGTTGATGAAAACAGAGAACATCGACGCCATCGTGTTTACCGATGTACTTGAGCAGGAAGTGACCTTTTCCGGGGGGCTAAACCATGTCGCCCGCTGGCACGGCGTAACGCGCAAGCCTGTTCTACAAGGACCGGGTGACGGCGTGTCGTCCGCTTTTGACTGGAGTCGCCCGCTGACCGCGGCCTCGCTGTGGGTTAGCGTGTATGACATGGATCTTCAACGCCTGTTTACCAGCATCGGCGGCCTGGATACGACGCAGGCAATCGATACACGCTCCAGTTCAGGACGCTTCGTGCGACGCCGCAGCATGCTGGAAAGCGATGGGCATTTAAATGAAGGCATTGAACTGGCCTTCCACCCCTTTATTCCTATGAAGAAGTACCCGGGCCTGCCACCGGAGCAAGGCTCTAAATAGCGTCAGTCTCTGCCTGGCGTAATTCTCTGTCTGGCACGAGCAATCGACTGAGTGCGACCCGCCTAAAGCGGCGGGACCGCGCTCAAAACTAGAGTAATTCCGCTCCCCGCTCCAGACACCACATAGCCGATAGCGCACCCAGGCTATATACCGGCAATAGCTGCCAGCGTCCCAGGGGACCGCCCATCAACTTGCGCAGCATCCACAGCAAAAGCGCCGCCAAGGCGATAAATGCCAGCTGCCCCAGCTCAATGCCAACGTTGAAAAACAGCAGCGCCGCGGGCAGCGCCGATTGGGGTAAACCAACTTCGGCCAGCGCGCCGGCAAAACCCATCCCATGCAATAGACCGAAGCCGCCCGCCAGCCCCCAGGGGTAACGCCGAAACAAACCCCGCCCGTCGGAGCGAGCCAGCTCTGCAGCCAAAAGAAAAATACTCAGGGCGATCATGAATTCAACGAGTGCCACCGGGTAATCAAAGAAGCCCAGCGTCACCAGAGACAAAGTAATACTGTGCCCCACCGTAAACGCGGTCACAGTGTAGAAGAGCCGTTTGCCCCAACCCACCAGCAGAAAAAGTCCGAACACAAACATAAGGTGGTCAGGACCCTCCCAAATGTGCTCTGCCCCCAGCCAGGAATATTCAGCGGCCACTTCGGCAGTGCCTGGCTCTTCCGGCACGTCGAACCCTGCGTTGTCCGCACTCAGCAAAGCCTGATAGAAATAACCGTCACGGGTTTCCAATGAGAACAACGCTGTCGCGGTGTTTTCACTAAGCCCCTTCACACTAAACTTCCGGCCGATCACTCCATCGGGGCAATGCAATGTCACAGTCTCGATCACGCCAGTGCCTTCCGCAGCGGCTCCACTGGATGCCTCTATCTTGCAGTTGCCTGGGAACTCTGGAGCCAAAGGTACATCACTGATGCGCTGCCTCGGTGTTTTCCAAACTACCTGATAGCGATCATCCGCCGCTTCAAACACTTTCAGCAAGGACGGTGCAAATCGGTGAGCCTCCGCATTCACAGCGACCCCGCACATCCAGATCAACAGCAGCACTGTCGACAGCGCCGACGGAACCCCTGGCCAAGGCAGGCGCCTCATAGCACCACCTCGTATTGCTCTCGCAAACTTGCTACCGCAGCTGCCAATGCCTGTCTGCGCCGTTGATAGCGCAGGTCACGCAACAACTGCTCGCGCACGTCATCCAGGGTGGCCTTGCGGCCAGGCGACACCTCCTCCAGGAACACCAAATGCGTGCCGTAGGTTGATTGCACGGGGCCGATCCAGCCCGGCGCCCCGGGGCTCGCTACTTACGGAACTCGCCTGCTGCAGATTGTCGACGAACGCGGGTCCAAACTCGCGAGCAAGCTGTTGCGGGGTTCGGGAGACAAAATGATAGCCGGGCAGGAACGGTGCACCCTGAGCGAGTGCTTCTTTTGCTGAGGTGCCGTCGCGTCGAAATGCAATAAGCAGTTTGTCCGCCTCGCCCGCACGGTTCTGGGGGAGAAAAACATGTCGCAGCGTATAGCGCGGCGGAAGGACAAACTCATCCTCTCGGGCGGAGAATTCAGCTTGCAGGTCGGCGTCGGTAATAGCGGGGATAGGCTGGCGCGCCAATAGTAATTGCTCCATAAGCTGAATAAGCCGGCGCCGAACGACCTCATCGCCGAGGTGCAACTCCATGCGCCAGGCATCTTCAAGGAGCACCGGCTCATCGTCACCGCGGTCCATGCCCAGGAACCGCATATTGCGTAGCAAGCGCTGCTGCACTACAGGGTCGGCCCGGTGCAGTTCGAGAGATAGCGCTTCCTGGAACAACATGTCGCGATCCAGTTCCGCCGAAACCATCGCGGCTAACTCTTGATCACTCGGAAAACGGCCCGTGGTAGCCAGCCATTGCTTGCTTAAAGCGCTGGTACGGGACTCTGACAAAGGTCCTACCGTGGGCAGGGGTTCCGGCCACCAAACACGTTGCGCAACAAACAACAGTGAGCCCAAAACGATAAAGTGGACCCAGGCCTTCCGCAGTAATTTCAGGGCGTGTTTCCTTCCGCCATACCTTCAGGGTAATACCACACCGGGGAACTCACCGCGCGCTCCTGAATCACCGGGCGGTGCTCGGCTGCACAGCAGGCTTCCAGGCCGTCGGGGATCGTGCTCGGCTCGGCGCAGTTCACGCCCTGGGCTGCGCAAAAATGCTGGCTCCAGCGACAGCTCGGGTTCTCAATGGCGCGGGTGTAATAGTATGCCGCGCTATGCGGTTGGAAATCGCTGTCCTGCCAAACGGCACACAGCTGCTCTGCGCCCGCCCCTGCGGGCTCGCAGCTCGCCAGATCAACGGTGGCACCATTGTTGGGATCACCGGCGATATCATAGACGCGCTCCTGTGCCGCACCCTTTTCATCAACCCAGCCCTTAACAACCTGCAAGCGCTGTAAAGGCAGAGAAAACGGGTCGCGCCTGGCCATGACAGCCAGCGTCATGTCCTGGGCGGGCGGCATCACCGCACCCATCGGGCGGCCCAAGGCGTAGCCCTTATCGACGAATTCAACGTCTCCACACAGGTCTTCTGGCAGTGCATCTCCAGCAAACAGCCGCAATTCAATACGCGGCCCGCTAGTTGCGTAAGTCTCACGGCGTCGCAGCGCATCGAATAGGTCGTCACGGCGATTCTGTGGCGCCCAGACTGCCGCCAAACCGCCGGGGTTAAATTCCAGGTCGTCAACCAATCTCGCGTAACCGCCGTCGCCAGCTGGTGTGCTTGCGCCGCCATGCCCTGGAAACGACTTTTCATCGACCGCACCCGCTGCGCCCAAATGCGTATCGGTGCTGCCGATAAAACCTAATTCAAAGGGATTACTGCCAGAACGCTGTTGCTCGCCAAGACCTTCCGCCAGCACGCCGCGTGCAAAGCCGTCGTCGGGTGCGGGGGCTTCCCGCGCCCAACTTTGAAATTTCCCTGAGAAGGTGTTGTAAGGAAGTTGCTCGAAAGCGCAGAGCTCGTCTTCGCTCATGCCGTCCACATAAAAACATTCACTGGAACCCTTGTGCTGGATAAGCTCCATAAGCGGCTCGAAGCGGCGGCGCTGCTCACTGGCGGCGAGGGACGCCGGCAGTGCGAACATATAGCCGTCGCTGAGATTCGAGTTGTGGGGAATCACCATGGCATCGCAGCCGGTGTCAGCGTCCAGACAGGTCTCAGCGAGCTCTTCGTAGAGCACCTCGGCTGAACCGGTATCGACGAAACTGGCGGGGCGCGCTGGCACCGAGCGATTGCGAAAGATGACATTGCGGTGGATATTGGCGAGCGTATCGGACGCCCCGGTCCATTCATAGGCAATAAAGCTGGTAAAGCGGCAGTCGCTGGATGGATCGTAGGCCGCCTCCGCGGCGCTGATCATGTCTTGCCACGGTGCGGTAGCAGATGCCAGACAGCGCTCACCATTCTCACCGCACAGACCGGTGCGCCGCCCGCTGGCCGCGGTACTGTTGAACAGAAAGAATGCGAGCCGCGGAAACGCCCGATAGCCTTTACACCAGAGCGAGCTCCACGCTTCATTCGCTGGGTTGGTGCACATCTCCACTTCACCAAACAGCTCTGCGTGATCGGTGACCGCCGCGAAATCCAACGGCCGCTTGAGCTGCAGCGTGCGCATGGGAGTATCGCCCTGCCAGGGCTGAATGCCTAGCGGTCGCCCACGAGCAAAATCATAGGCCTGCTGTGGCGTGGTGCGAGTATCCTGCGTGCTGGCGTCCAGGCTGTAACGAGTATGCACATGGAGGTCGCCCCAATAGACATTGTTACTTGCGTTGTAGTGCTCGCAGCCACCGGCAACCTCTGCTCGTACTGTTGGCGCCGCCTGCGGGGTTAACGTTGAATTGGATGATGTCTGCGGAGATATGGCCAACGAGCCCTCGTCGGCAAAGACCTGTTCGGCAAATGCCTGTCCAGCAAACAGCAGAGTCGTGATTGCCGCTGCCCTCAACAAAGGCAGGTTCGTTTGAGAGTCATTTTTCATGGTTTTTTCGCCGCGTTTGTCAGTCACTTGCCAAGCGCTCATGGCCAGTGGCTCACGTAATCATCGATCGCGCGTGCTGGCAGCGTTTTTTCGCGCCCTTCGCGTGTACCGAAATAGAGAAATCCTACAATGGATTCATTCCCAGCAAGACCCAGACCCGCCGCCACCGCGCGATCTTCAGATGTCGCACCGGTGCGCCATATGCCCGCGTAACCTTGCGCCTCAGCGGCCAGCAGCATGCTGTACGCCGCACAGCCCGCGGAAATGCGCTGTTCATGCTCGGGCACTTTGGGATGTTCGGTGTAGCGGCAAATCACCACTACGACCAAGGGCGCCCGCAACGGTGAGGCACGAACCTTGTCGATTGCTGCGGCATCGGCATCCGGCTCTCTGGCGGCGAAGGCTGTTGCGAACAGCTCACCCAGCTCATGTCTTGATTCACCTTCAACCAGCAGGAATCGCCAGGGCGTTAGCCAGGCGTGATCAGGCGCTCTTACGGCGGCCTGCAGCATGTAATCGAGGGTGGCTTTATCCGGCCCGGGCACGGTGAGCCGCGGCGCTGAGTTTCGTGTGGTTAGCTGATAAATGACGTCATTCATACGCCGGATTATAGCCCGGAGCGCAGGTAGATGTTCATGAATCCAGCGTCATCCGGATAGGCGTCTACATTGTCACACCATATCGCGAGTTCCTCGGCTGTACTGGGTACCAGCCGATGCTCAAGGTGGTCGACAATAAAAAAATCCAACTGTAACGTCGCCAACAAGGTGATCAATTCGCGTCCGCTGCGCCCCGCCAGGCGAAGCGATCGCGGGCTGAGCTCAATGAGCAAGCTTAATTCAGGAAGGCTACTGTGGAGTATGGGAAGCAGACCCTGAATGGCCTGCACCTCGGCTCCCTGCACATCAACCTTGACCACATCGACCCGCGCCGCGCGTCCAGACAACCAGTCCGCGCCCACGACAAGCGGCACGCTGATCGCCTCCGGCTTGTGCGCTCCATCCGCCAGCGCAGCGTGCAGCTGATGGTCACCATAGTTAGTAGGATTGATGTAGAGACGTCCCTCTCCCGCCGTATCGGTAAGCGCTGCTTCGCATACGGTCACGACCGAGTCAAAACCGTTAAGTGCCACGCTATGTCTTAACAAGGCTGCGTTACCTGGCTCGGGCTCGAAGGCAAACACCTGTCCGCTTGCGCCGACCCTCGATGCCGCCAGTACGGAGAAATACCCAATGTTTGCGCCGACGTCCAAAAAACAGTTTCCGGGTGCTAGCGCATCCAGCAGCAGAGCGGTTTCGTAGGGCTCCCACAATCCCGTCTCGCGCAGGGTTTTTGAAACATGAAGATCGGCCTCGCCGTGCACAGCGAGGCGCAGCTCAGTGCTGAGTGACGGTACTTGAAGGTCGACCGTTTCTGCCTGTGACGTCACCCGGCCACCGTGGCGGCGAAGTCAGCACCGTGGCGCTCTAGCCATTCCTTGGCAGCCTCCTCACTGGATAGCAAGGCACCGTCATTACGATGGCGTTGCTTGCGATAGTCTTCGATCTGACAAAACTGCTCAACCATGCGGGCTTTAAAGGCTTCGTCCGGCCGCGGGAACTGAACGCCTGCCTCGTAGCCTGATGCAGTCTCGCGACACCAGACCACGCAGCCTTCAGCGACGTAATCTGGCCATATCTGGGGCATCCGTATACTGATAGTGCTACCCACTTCAACCGGATGTAACAGCCTGTATGCCAAGCCGCCAGCCGACACGTTCAAGCTGAACTGTTGTTCCGGCACGCCGGCAGCGCCGACGGAAATTTCCACAGGGATACAGCTGGGATGACGAATAAATTTACGCATGCACCTAGTGTATGCAGGTCCGGGCATGTGAGCTATGCCAAACGGCCGTGAAAGCTGTGACCTCTAGCACATATCCGCATAGGGGTTCTCTCGAGGGAGCGCGATTACAGCCTCCTCCCCCAGCTGCAACTGCGATGCGCTTAGCTGAACATCATCGGGGCCCAACACGTTGTGGTTAAAGTGATAGGCCGGGCGGAAGCTTCCGTCGAGACAAGACGCCTCAAATTCCGCCTGCCGCTCTTGCACCGACTCGCCCAGCCGAGACGCCGCCATCATCGCCTGGCTGCCATGCCGCCTGGCCAGCATGGCCCGTGTTTGGGTAGGCGAAAGGATCGCCGCCGATGCGTTATTACCGCCGAAGCCTTTAGCGTTTATAACTGCCCAGCTGGCCTCTTTGGCGAGGGGCGTATGCTCAGCACTGATATGCAGGTGGTCATGGAATACATCATCTGCGATGTGATCAATAGTCTGGATTCCCGGTAGCCAGCCGTGTGCCCAGGCACCCAGAGTGGCGCCTAACTGATCGCCGCCGGCGCAGCCAATGCTATGCCCAAGATAGGCCTTCACCGCAACTACCGGCCAGTGAGCAATACCGAATTCGCGAGCTGCAGCATCCAAAATGTGCGATTCGGTCACCCGGTTCTGGGGCGTACCGGTACCGTGCGCCTGTACAAACCCGTTTTCAGCCAGCGCCTCATCCCCAAGCACGCCAGCCAATGACGCCAGGGCTCTGGCCACCGTGATGTAGTTGCCCACGCCCGGTGCAGAAATCGATTTTTTGTGACCATCTGCATTGATGAATACATCGGTCACCGCGCCTAGCACGGAGGCCCCTAGCTCTAGCGCCAGGGCATCGTCGCACAGCACGGCAACCTGAGCGGACTCAGCAATGGTAAAGCCACAGTTACTGGAAAACGGACGACAGGCGCGCCGGTAATCGGTCGTCGCTGAGGCATCAAGCCCATCCAGGGCACGCAGGTCTTTGTCACTTGCGAGGGCGCCCATGGCGGCATAGCCATCCATGATCTCGGGTGTTATCGGCGCTTCAGCGCTGCCAACAAAAGCGATACGGCAGCGCCCCGCCTGAATATCCTGCGCGGCCTGACGGAGGTTATACAGAAAGGAAGCACAAGCCCCCATATTCGTGCCGGTGGTGCCTTGACTGCCCAGCACATAGGCGTTGATAAAGTCAGCCGGCATTTCCGCGAAACCCAGGGGACACTGCTTTGAGGTCACCTTGCGCCCGTTATATCGGGCCTTCAGCATGCCGCCATTACCGTTAGCATCCAGCTGTCCCATGCCGCTACCGGCGTAGACGGCAACCTGCTCAGGAGACAGCCGCCGACGTATCGCTTCCCATTCTATTCCCGTGCTGCCCAGTGCATCGGACGCCGCATACACTGTCATTTGCAGGCCGCGCGGGTGATTTCGGGATTGGTAAAGCGCAGCGGGATCAAAACCGCTTGGCAACTGCCCGGCCGCTTTAACCGGTGCCTCGCGATGGGTCGGCCGCAGAAACATCATGCCTTGCTCTACTTCGACATGAACCCGATGCTCGTCAATATCTTTGACCTGCCAATCCAGAGGCAGGACGTCAGGAAGGTACTTGCGCTGCATTCTGAACTGCATCGGATAGTCTTCCGCATGCGCGACCAGACGTTGATTCCAGGGCACCGCATCCACCGGATAGTGCACCTCTTCAATACGACGGACGAGAGTCGCATCGCGGAGTCGCTGCTGAATCGCGGCGCTACCGTCGTAGTCTTCTCCGGTTAGCGCCGCTAAAGATCGCCAGGTCTGCTCAGCGCTATCCGCCGGAAGCGCATCGATCACCATGCGTCGGTAAGCGTGGTGTGCTGAACTTCTTCCTGCCGCATTAATGCCACCAAAACCGATAATAACCGGCAGTTTCACAGCGCTCTCCTCACAAAACAGTCGTTGCATTGTAGAAAGCTGATCATCAATGGAATATGGCATTTAAGCCATTTTATGTGACAAAGTAGACACACCAAGGACGAGTTTGCAGAAGGCACAGTAAGAGGTAGCCAATGGCACGCGTGAAAGTGATAGCGGCTTTGTATCCACGGGTACTAGCGACCAGTTTGACGCTTCCTATGGATATACTCACGGCTGCCAGCAATATCGCCACCCAGCGAGCCAAGCGCCCGGTTGAGATTGGCGTCCAGCTCGCCTCATCCAACGGCGAGCCGGTGACCACGGCGTCTGGCCTAAAGTTGTCCGCAGACATAAGTCTGGAACAGCTCACCGACTGCAAGCTGCTGTTACTGCCGGCGCTGTGGCGGAACCCACAGCCGGTTGTAACCCAACAACGCGACCTGCAAGCGCTTCTGCCAGAGTTGGTTGCAGCGGGCACAACAGTCTGTGCAGTGGGCACGGGGAGCTGCCTGCTTGCCGCCTCTGGCTTGCTGAACGGCCGCGCCGCTACCACTCACTGGCGCTACTTCGATGAGTTCGCCGCCCTTTATCCCGATGTGCAGCTAAAGCGACGCCACCTCATCACGCAAGCTGACCAGCTCTACTGTGCAGGCAGCATAAACTCGATCGCAGATCTGATGATCCACCTGGTTGAAGAGTGGTTCGGCCAGACCGTGGCCCGGCGGGTAGAAAGCCAGTTCTCGCCCGAGATACGACGACCCTTTCGCGCCCATGCCTATCAGTCGCCGAGTACCAGCGCCCATCACGACGAGTTAGTGCTGGATGCGCAGCAATGGCTGCAAGACAATCTACACCAGGATATCCGTATACCCGCTCTGGCCGAACGCCTGCGCTGCAGCGCCCGCACCCTGTCGAGGCGATTCAAAGCCACCACCGGCGACTCGCCCAGCGAATACCTGCGTCAGCAACGTGTTGCCGCCGCGCGTGAGCTGCTGCGCACCACTAACCTCAGCGTGGGCGAAGTTGCCTATCAGGTGGGTCTGCAGGATGTCAGTTATTTCACCAGCTTGTTTCAGCGCTATGCCGGCATGACGCCGGGGCGCTATCGTCGCAGCATACGGGGCAAACTCTTCGGGCCAACCCAGTAATACGTCGCCCTGTATCGGGTCAGCTACACCGCGCAAAAGTTGAGCTAATACAGGCTCTGTGGCTAAATGGGCGCCCTTTTGGGTATCGTCGCCCGCAGCCAACGTTTACAGGAACATCATGAGTCAGGAATCTGTTGTCATTCTCGCCGGAGCCCGCACCCCAATGGGCGGATTACAGGGCGAACTTGCATCGGTCACGGCACCCGAGTTGGGCGCGGCTGCCATCGCGGCGGCCGTCGAGCGCAGCGACGCAGACGCTGGCCAAATTGACGAAGTGTTCATGGGCTGTGTTTTGCCAGCGGGCCTGGGCCAGGCGCCAGCACGCCAAGCGGCTCGCAAATCCGGTTTGCCTGATTCCACCGGTGCCGTCACCGTAAACAAAATGTGCGCCTCAGCCATGCAGGCAACCTTGTTCGGCGTCGATAGCCTGTTGGCCGGCACCAACAAAGTCGTGCTCACGGGCGGCATGGAAAGCATGACCAATGCCCCGCATTTGATTCCAAACGCCCGCGGCGGCGTGCTCACGGGCCACAAGACGATTCATGACCATATGTTTATCGACGGGCTTGAAGACGCGTATACCGGTCGGGCGATGGGCTCTTTTGCTCAGGACACTGCGAATCAATATGGCCTAACACGCGAACAAATGGACGCCTTCGCCGTGGATTCACTTACGCGTGCCAAAGCAGCCATGGATGAAGGCAAGCTCGCTGCAGAAATCGCGGCTGTGACTGTTAAGCATCGTGGCGGCGAAACGGTTGTCAGTGAAGACGAACAACCCCATAAAGCCAATATCGAAAAAATTCCTTCGCTGCGCCCCGCTTTCGCAAAGGACGGAACCATTACCGCCGCCAATGCTAGCAGTATTTCCGACGGCGCCAGCGCACTGGTGCTGACAACGGCGTCTGAAGCCGCTGCTCAAGGTTGGCAGGCCCGGGCTCGCGTTGTGGCTCATTCACGCCACTCCCAGGCACCGGAGGAATTTACGATTGCGCCTATCGGAGCGATTCAAAAAGTGCTGGATAAAGCCGGCTGGTCTGTCGACGACGTCGACCTGTTCGAGATCAACGAGGCCTTCGCAATGGTGACCATGCTGGCCGAACAGGAGCTGGGCATAGACCATAGCAAAGTCAACGTGCATGGTGGGGCCTGCGCGCAGGGCCATCCTATTGGCTCCACCGGGTCCCGCATTATTGTGACGCTGATGCACGCGCTGCAAACCTACGACAAACAACGCGGCGTTGCGGCCCTGTGTATCGGCGGTGGCGAAGCCACGGCTATCGCTATCGAAAGGCTGGGTTGAGCTCGTGGCTTTAAGCAGTATTGCTGACATCGTCGACGACATCCGCAGAGGTCGGATGGTCATCCTCATGGACGATGAGGACCGCGAAAACGAGGGCGACCTGATCATCGCTGCGGAGGCGGTAACCCCCGAGGTTATCAACTTTTTTGCCAGCGAAGCCTGCGGCTTGATCTGCATGCCCATCACGCCGGAACAGGCGCGCAGACTGAATCTGCCGCTAATGGTCCGGGATAACCGCTCACAGCATGAAACTAACTTCACAGTGTCCATCGACGCCGCACAACGTCAGGGACCGGGGATCAGTTCCGTCCAGCGAGCCGCGACGGTGCACGCGGCGATCGCAGCAGACGCCCAGCCCGAAGACATCATTCAGCCAGGGCACATTTTCCCGCTGGTTTCCAAACCCGGCGGCGTGCTGCGGCGTGCAGGCCACACCGAAGCGGGTACCGACCTGGCGCGCATGGCGGGCTTTCTTCCCGCGGCGCTGATAGTCGAGATCATGAACGAAGACGGCACCATGGCCAGACGCCCAGAGCTTGAAGTCTTCGCCGAAAAGCACGACCTGAAAATGGGCACCATTGCGGACCTCATCGCCTATCGCGCGCTGCACGAGCAGTCTGTGGAACTGAAAGATCGCAAGGCGATACAGACTGAGTTCGGCGAGTTTATGCTGCACACCTTCCTTGACTTGATTGACAACACGCTGCACTACGCGCTGGTGCGCGGCGATGTATCCGCAAACGAACCCACGCTGGTACGCGTGCAGGCCTTGAGCACGCTACGGGATGTGCTCGGCACTGAATTACCAGAGGGACACGAGGGCTGGAATGTTCGACGGGCTATGCAACGGGTTGCAGACGAAGGAAGTGGCGTGATCGTGATCATTGCGCAGAACGACAGCACCGAGCAGTTACTCGCGGACGTTCAGCAATTTCCGGATGTCGCCCAGCGAGCAACAACCACTGCTGAGGACGGCACCCGCATTTACCGCCTAATCGGCACCGGCAGCCAGATTCTAAAGCAAGTCGGAGTTGGCCAAATGCGCCTGATGTCCTCGCCCATCCGCTTCAACGCGATTTCCGGCTTTCAACTGGAAGTCACAGAGTTCGTGGAAGCCTAAACCACGCTAAAACATTCAGCCAGCAACGCCCTCTAGCTCATCGCGAACGCGTTAAGCTTGTTGCCGTCCAGATCGCGAAAATAGCCCGCGTAGAACCCACTACCCCTCGGTCCTGGCGGACCCGCATCAGCAGCCCCCAGAGACAGCGCTTTGGCATACAGGCTGTCCACCTGCGCAGTTGTTTCCATGCGCAGCGCCAACATATTGCCATTTCCGGCACTGGCACTTTGCCCGTCATGGGGAACGGTAACGGACAGGCAGGGTTCGAGTAGAGATTCACCCCAGGTGACAAAGGCATCCCCCTCAAGCACCCGGGCATATCCCAGCTCTGACATCAGCGCATCGTAAAAGCTGCAAGCTTCCGCTAGCTGGTTAGTGCCGAGCATGACGTAGCCGATCATTTCTTTGACCGGTTCATTAACGCCATTACCGCTTCGATATTTTCCGGGGAGCCTGCCTGACGCTCCATCGCCGCAGATTCGGCGACAAATGCTGCATCAATATGCGCCTTGTGCGGCAGGCGCAGGGTGGCCTTTATCTCGCGCAGAGCGTTGACCGGCCACTGCGCTATTTCGTCTGCCTTGGCCAAGGCCGCAGACAGCAACTCATCGTCTGGGTAGACGCGTGCGGCAATGCCGCTCTCAAGCGCCGTAGCCGCATCGATCCACTGGGCTGTGTAGAAAAGCTCAGCGGCGCGCTGTGCACCAATGTTTGCTTGCAGCATATAGCTTGACGCAAACTCCGGCGGCAATCCCAACGCTGCAAAGGGCAATCGCATTCGGAGACTCTCACCCACGAGGCAAAGGTCTGCGTGAAATACGATGGTTGCGCCGCCGCCGACCGCCACACCGGTTGCCGCCGCGATCCACGGCTTACCAAAACCGGCAACCGACTTTGCGCAGGCATCAAAGGGGTGCTCGCCCTGCTGCTCGTCAGTGAAACTTGCCAAATCTACGCCCGCAGAAAAGTGTCCACCTGCGCCCGTCAGCACAAGACAGCGGATCTGATCGTCTGAGTCCGCCTTGGTAAACGCCTGGCCTAAAGCCAGCCACATTTCATTGTTGATTGCGTTTTTCTTGTCAGCGCGATTGAACGTGACGACTCGAACGTGGCCTCGGTCTTCAATCAGGATATGGTCAGTCATAGAGTCAGCCATGGAAGTGGGTAATGTCCTGCAGTTCGCCACGATCAGTCCGACACTGATTTGCCGGCGCCTCTGTATCCTCAAAACCAAATGAGATACCAAACAGCAGCTTGTTGCTGGAATCGATATCCATAGTCTCGCGAATGGTGTCGGCCATAAAGCTCAAGGCCGTCTGCGGACAGCAACCGAGACCGTGGGCGACCATAGACAGCATCACCGTTTGCGCGTACATGCCGAGGTCACAGGCCTCACGCAAGCCAAAAGGTTCAGGCAGAAACATAAAGGCGACATGGGGTGCATCGAAAAACGTGAAATTGCGCATGAACGCCACGTTGCGCTTGTCCTTCTCCTCACGGCTGATACCCATAGCGCTGTAAAGCGCTTCCGCCGCGGCGTACTGACGCTCTTTATAGACGCCGTCGTACTTCCCATCATAGGGAAAATCCATACTGAACTGACCGTTCATGAAGGCATCTGGCAGTCGCTGACGCAGCGTCTCCAGCTGTTCACCCGACGCGACATGCACCTGCCATGGCTGGGTATTGCAGTTCGAGGGCGCACGCAGTGCAGCGGCAAAGACGCTATCGAGAAGGCTTTGCGGAACGGCGTCAGGCCGAAAGGCCCGCACCGACTTGCGCCGATCAACGATGTCGGCAAACGTGGATGCTTCTGCGGGAATATCACTCACATTGTCTGTCATGGATATTTGCTCTGGTCAGTTGGCGCGGGCTGGAGGCAGACTGTTATGTTGGCCTTCTCGCCCGTCACGTTCGATTAAGGCTAGCGTTATAGCCTAGTGGGGCTACTCGCCTTTGAAGACGGCCGGACGCTTTTCCTTGAAGGCGCGCATGCCCTCCTTCGCATCCGCTGATCCAAAAACAGGACCCGCCAGCGCATCGGAGGCAACCATGGCCTCATCTTCATCCATACACTCTTGATGCTCTCTGAGTGACCGGGTCACGGCGGCTACCGCCAAAGGCGCATTGGCGCAAATTTTGTCGGCCAGCTTTCTAGCCTCGGCGAGTGTCTCGCCCGCCGGTACAACACGATTTACGAGCCCCCATTGCAAGGCCTGGTCAGCAGAAATATGTTCACCGACCAATAGCATTTCTGCGGCGAGGCAGTAGGGAATCTGACGCCGCAAGCGAATCGTTGAGCCCGACATGGGATACAGGCCTCGCGCCACTTCGGTCACACCGAATATCGCATTATCAGCGGCGACACGAATATCCGTGCCCTGCAAAATCTCTGTACCCCCGGCAAGTGCATAGCCTTCCACCGCCAGCAACAAGGGTTTATTGGGCCTGTTGTCTCGCAACAGGGCCTGCCAGTGAATATTGGGGACCTCGGCCATAAGCGACATAAACTCATCGCTGGCACCCTGATCACCATCTGCACCGGCCTTCAGATCCATGCCGGCGCAGAATGTATCGCCGTTCGCGGTCAGAATCGCACAGCGCAAGCTGTCGTCTTCATCGAGCAATCGCCAGGCGCGGTACATGCCCAACAGCATGGCGGGAGTAAAGGCATTTTTTGCCTCAGGGCGATTGAGCGTAACAATGAGCACTGCGCCGTCCTGCTCTACGATGCAGTTATCTGTGCTGATATCCAGTTCAGTCATAGGTGGTGCCTCAGGATGCTAGAAAGTCGCCCGACAGCGCCATCTTGCGCGCCTCAGGATAAACAGGTTTGCCGCTGGGCGCCCTGGGTATTTCGTCGACTAAGTGCAGCTCCCGTGGCAGCTTATATCCAGCGATATGCTTGCGTGCTTCTTCCTGCAAATCGTCCAGGGTAATCGTGTGCCCGTCGCGCAGCGCGACTACCGCTGACACACGGCTGCCAAAGCGCTCGTCGGGGACGTCGACAACCAGGCAGTCGTAGATAGCGTCGTGAGACTTTAAGGCCTCTTCTACCTCTTCTGGAAAAATCTTCTCTCCACCGGAATTAATGCAGTTGGAGCCTCTGCCGAATACCGTGATTGAGCCATCTTCTTCCAACCGCGCTTCGTCGCCGGTTAGTAGCCAGGTCGTGCCATCTACCGGGACAAAGGTCTCTGCGGTTTTCTCAGGGGCATTGTAATAACCGATGGGAATGTGGCCTGAGCGAGCAAACATTCCAGTCTCCCCCGCCGCAACGTGGTAATGGCTGCCGTCTTCAGCCTGGCCAATCACGTCCATGTAATCTGACTTGGCGACATTGCCCAGGCCCTTGTCTTCACCCTTCTTCTCACCCGAATCGAAGCCCATGGCGCCACCTTCAGATGAGCCAAATGAGTTGGTAATGAAACAGTTGGGGAAATGCTGCTTGAACGCTTCCTGCTTGGAGACGGAGAACACGGCTCCGCCGGAACCGATGTTAAAGATGGCTGAAAGATCCCAGCGCCCCGGATTGTTGTCCAATGCCTCCAGCAGCGGAGCCGCCATCGCATCGCCGACAATGGTCATGGAGTTAACTTTCTCCTGCTCGGCGATATCCCATACCTGTTCACCTACCAGAGAGCGATGTGGGCTTAGCACCACGCAGTTGCCGCCCAACATTTGAATACAGGTATACCACCAGCAGGCGCCGTGCATCAGCGGCGCCAGCGCCATGCCGACGATAGGCGTTTCACCAATGCGACCGGCGATTTGCTCTGGCTCAGTGATGGGGCCGTCCGGGTGAAACCAGCCACCTCCACCCAGCGCCGCGAAAAACAAGGCACGGTGTGGCCACATAACGCCCTTGGGCAGGCCTGTAGTGCCGCCGGTGTACAACAGGAACAAGTCATCATCCGAGCGCTCACCGAAGTCGCGAACGTCACTAGCCTGCGCCAAAGCGGCCTCATATTCCGCTCCGTCAAAATCCACCCCACTGCCGTCGTCGACCGTTACCAGCGTACGCAGCAAAGGCGCGTCCAACTCTTTCAGTAGAGGGGCAAATTCTCGATGATGTACCGTGGCGACCAGCTGTGCGTTTTCAAAAATATGCGTTAGCTCTTCTGCCACATAGCGGTAGTTTACGTTGACTGGCACGGCGCGAAGCTTCCAGCAGGCCAGCATGCTTTCTACGTATTCGTTGCAGTTGTAAAGGTACAGCCCGACATGATCCCCGGCGCCAACGCCCTGGCTGGCGAGATGATGAGCCAACCGATTGGCTCGGCTTTCCAGCTGGCCGAAGCTGGCGCGGCTGTCGCCGCAAACCAGAGCCTGGCGCTCGGGTACCGCGTCTGCAACCAGTTCAAATAGGTCTGCGAGATTGAATGCTTTAGGCATGCTTAATCCTTTGTCCATAACATCTATATTCAGCGGCTATGTTCGGCAGCTATGTCAGGCAGTAACGCTTGGCAAAGAACCTGACTGCGAAACTCGATAACGGCCGAGCAAATTGGCAATGCACCGCTGCAAACGCAACAGTATTATCGACGTAGGAAAGGGACTCAATAGCCGCAAATAACGTTCGCAGCTGATATTTTTGATCAGGCTAAATAGTTACCACGGACGGCGCCGGGTATGAGCAGCTCGGCGGCATGGCATGGGGAATGGCATGGGGAATGGCATAGGGCATGGCATAGGGCATGTCGTAGATAGCCACGCCAGGTGTTTGCCACGCCGGATGCAGATGGGGGCCGCCCGGCGCCTGCCGGGCGGCCAGCATCATATCTCGAAACGGTAACGACGCAGCCAGACCGCACCGGCAAGAAACATCGCTGTCACGCCCCAACCCAGGACCATGCCGAGATAATCCAGGCTCGACCAAACCGGACCTAGAGCGTAGAAACCCAGCGATGCAGCATCGCTGCTATCGTTCATTCTCGGCACGTGGTTGCTGATCATAAACATGAGGTGCTTTGTACCGAACAGCAGCTGTTCGGCGATCATCAGTCCGGCCGGAATAGCCACTGCCAACAAAAAGGGCGAGCGTCTTGCGAACGCTGATGTCAGCATGAACCAGGCGTAGGTCGGCACGACGAACATGATTAACACCAGCATGCCACTAAACTGTTGTAGCGCGAGTCCGACGAAGCTCACATCTGCCAGCACGTCAGTCGGAGAACTATCCATGCGCCAAACCAGCACCGCAGCCAGCCCGGTCAGGATCACCTGTGTTGCCCAGGATACCAACAGATAGATTGCAGGGGCGGCGATGGCCGCAACGGCCAGCTTGGCCAACACCTCTTCCACTTCCGATACCGGCATGGATTTCCAGAACAAAATGCTACGGTCCTTTCGGTCGTCGTAAAGACAACCCAACAAATAGTTCACGGTCACCGCAAGCAGCGCCAGCAGAAACAAGGCGTGCAGTGCAGTAAACACCGTACCTAAGGTCTCGGCCTCTTTTAACTCCTCAGCACCAGCGCGAGCCTCGCTGGTGCGGCGCGGCGCTGAGAAATTCCACTCCCGGCTAAAGTTCCACTCTTCCTCGGCAATCGCCTCTGGCGCTTCGGTAACAGTCAACGGCTGTACGGGACCACCAAGGACGTCCTCTACTACTATTGCGGCCGCAGGAAAATCGGGGCCGGACTCAGCATCGCCGATGGACAGATCGATGCTAACGCTTTTGCCAGCGGTATCGCCGGCGAGCAAGGTGGCAAAATCGCCTCCCAATAAAACCAGCCGACCTGCAAAGACAATGCTCAGCAGCAGCAACACGGTAAACGCTGCGCCAATTACGATGGGCGTAATGATCAGCGAGCCACGGTATTCCTGCAGCTCGCGTGCCATCAAGGAAAGAAACTTGTGTTTTGGAATCATCGCCATATCAATCATTCGCCCCCATTTTTGCAACGAACAGATCGGAAACCGATGGCGTATGCAGCTGCCCCAGTTGCCCTAACTTATCCTTGTCTACCCCTTCAAAGATCATCGCCTTGCCTCCGAGGATCGACCGTTCGCTAATCGGCTTATGCTGCTGCGCTTGCTCCACTGCCTCGCCCACCACGTGCAATTCGCAAAAGCGATCTGACAATGCGTCCATGGACTCATGCAGCACGAGTCCGCCACCGCGCAGGAACAGCGCATCTGTAAGAATATTTTCGACCTCTTCAACCTGGTGCGTACTAATAATGATCGTACGCTCATCGTCGTAATAATCGTTTAGCAGCTGCTCAAAGAACTGCTTCCTGAACAACACATCCAGGCCCAGGGTAGGCTCGTCCAGCACAAGCAGCTTGGCGTCGATAGCCATCACCAGCGCCAGGTGCAGCTGCACCGTCATACCCTTCGAAAGCTCTTTTACTTTGAGTTTTTCCGTCACCTCAGTCTGGGACAGCAAGTGCTCCGCCATGTCGCGACTGAAACGAGGATGGACTCCCGATACGTAATCGAGCACCTGAGACACCCGCATCCATCTGGGCAGTACCGCGGTATCAGCGATAAAACACACCTGCTCCTGCAGCTGCTTGCGTTGACGGCTGGGGTTCAGGCCGAGAACTTCGACCTCACCATCGTAGGAACCCAGCCCCAAAAGTGCCCGCAGGAATGTGGTTTTGCCCGCCCCGTTGGGGCCAATAAGGCCGGTGATACTTCCCGACTCGATGTCGAGCGACAGGCCGTCGACAGCGACTTTTTTGCCGAAGCGCCGACTCAGATGGCGCGTTTTGATAATCGTACTCATGAGTTGGCGCCCTCTTGTTCTCTAAGCTTTGTTGTCACGGTATCCAGGTCCAGGCCCAGTCGCTTTATGCGATCTGCGAATGCCGGCAGCTCTTCCTGTAGAAACTTTTGCTGCTCATCCTGGGTTAGTGTTTCTCGCGCTCCGCTCAATACAAACATGCCCAGCCCCCGCCTCTTTTCCAGCACCCCATCGTCGACCAGCTCTTGATAGGCCTTGGCGACAGTCAGGTGATTAATGTTGTAGTCAGATGCGACCTGTCGCACCGATGGAATCGCTTCGCCCTCGGCAAAGCTACCGTCCAATATGCGCTGCATGACCAGTTCGCGCAGCTGCCGATAGATCGGCAAATCGTCGTTCCATTCAATAGCCATGGCTGCTTCTCCCAGCGGGATGCGTAATCGTCATCAGTTATTTAGTCCTGACGACGTACGCCACCGGAGCCAATTGATTGCTCATCAACTACGGGATCACCCCAGTATTTGACGTCGCCACTTCCCATTACGCTTACGTCTAGCTTTTCTTCCACATTCAGGTAGGCATCACCCGAGCCCACTATGGCCACCTCGGCCGTTCGCACCGGTAGCTCAGACAAATTAACTTCGCCCGAGCCCGCTATGCTGAGATCCAGTGACTCCACCATGCCAGCCGAGCTTTCACGCGCCGCCTTCACCTCACCAGACCCCGCGAGCCCCACCGCCATGCGGGTAACCGTCAACTTACCCAGATCTATACCACCGCTGCCGGCCACTTCAACGTCAAGCTCTTCCACTGATGCGCCGGCCAACTGAATACCACCCGAGCCACCTACCTGGAGATAGAGATCTTTTGCGTTAATTTCATAGAGGTGAATGGTTCCAGAGCCGGCGACGTTCGCCTCCAGATCATCTACCGTTAGCGGGTCTATCCAGATATCACCCGATCCCTGCAAGGTAACCGAGCGCAAGGAACTGATCTCTAGCAGGAACTGCAAGCCTCGAGAGCGCTTGCCATCCTTGCTAAGCCCCAGCGTTAGGGTTTTGCCGCGCACGTAAAAGGGTTGCAGGTCCAAATACCGGCTGCTGCCTTTGACGAGCAGGCGATTGGCATCGCCCTGGGTGATCCGCAGCTCATCGCTGCTACGCAGCACCACGGTATCGACATCAAAACCCTCTACTGATCGCGTGTCCGCATGCGACAGTGCTGAGAGGCTAGCGCAGAGCAGGAACACGCAGGCGATGGTGAGTCGCAGTGCTCCGCCTGAGGCAAGTTTTCTTTTGTATAGAACTGACATAAAGCCCACTCCGATATGGTGTTATATCTAACTATATCACCCAAAAACGATCATGCAAGCCCTTTTTTTGTAATTTCTAATCCGGGCTGCCCAGGGCCGATTGCATGTTGCTGGCAATTCGTGCCGCGATCAACTTGGCTCGCTCGGCTTTAGGCCCTTGCCAGCCCTGGTTAACAGTCTCTATAAATGTTGCCAGCCAGCGCTCAAAATCACGATCTTCGAGTGCTCGTTTTTCGTGAAGCCGCCTGTGTATATTCATGGTATGACGCTGATAAGCGGTCTCGCCGAGCAATAGCTTCGACCAGTAGTCGACGATATGTGGCATATGCTGGTCAAGGTCAACCGCCGCCACTTCGGTGAACAAGGGGCCTAGCAGCGGATCCGCTAGCAGGCCTTCATAAAACGCACGCACGAAGTCCCATATGGCATCGCGAGAGTCCAGGTCCGGTAGCGAATGAGTTGTTGGGGGATCATGCTTTTGAGAATTTTGCATCGAGGACGTTGGGCAAGCGCGGTTTATTAGATCTGTACGATTAATAGAACTGTATAGAAGGCGCGACGCCAAGAAAACCGCGTCAGCGCTTGCCGCGTTTTTTGACGTGGGACATCAGACGGCGTTTGCGTGCGACCTGTCGTTTGGTGAGCTTATTGCGCTTATCGGCATAGGGGTTATTACCGGTGCGAAACTCGACCTTGATCGGCGTTCCACCCAGATCGAGTTGCTTGCGAAACACCTTCTCCAGATACCGCTGATAGGAGGCCGGTAACTTGCCGGTCTGATTGCCGTGCACAATAATGATAGGCGGGTTATGGCCGCCCGAATGTGCATAACGCAGCTTAATCCTGCGCCCGTTCATCATGGGGGGCTCGTGGTCCGACACCGCATCTTCGAGAATCCGGGTCAGCTGGTTCGTTGAGAGCTTTCGTGTAGATGCCTCATAGGCATCCATGACAGACGGATACAAATGCCCCACGCCGGAACCGTGCAGCGCAGAAATAAAATGCGTATCCGCGTAGTCAATGAAGCGCAGGCGCCGCTCCAGCTCGAAGCGAATACGCGCTTTGGCATCTTCATCCAGACCGTCCCACTTATTGAGAGCCAAAACCAATCCTCGGCCCGCATCAATAACCTGGCCGAGTAGATGCAAATCTTGTTCTACCAAACCCTCATGCGCGTCCATCACCAAAATGACCACGTGGGCATCATCAATCGCCCGCAAGGTCTTTACGATAGAAAACTTCTCCACGACTTCGCGCACGTTTTTGCGGCGACGTACACCAGCGGTATCGATCAACGTATAGGCTTGCTCGCCTCGATCAAAATCGATGTAGATACTGTCACGAGTCGTCCCGGGCTGGTCATACACCACCACGCGATCTTCACCCAGCAGGCGATTAATCAGGGTCGATTTGCCAACGTTGGGTCTACCGACCACCGCAACACGCACACTGCCTTCGCGGTGCGCCGGCGGCTCTTCTTCCTCAAACGGCTCCAGCACTGCATCCAGCAGAGAGCGTACGCCGCGACCGTGAGAGGCCGCCATGGGATGTAAATTGTCGACGCCCAGAGCGTAGAAATCAGCCATGGCCGCGTCTTCGTTAATACCATCAATTTTATTGACTGCCAGATAGAAGGCACGGTTTCTACGCCGAAGCATCGCAACCAACTCGTGGTCACCGGAGGTCAAGCCAGCCCTGGCATCGACCAGCAGCACCACGGCATCGGCCTCCTCGATGGCCGCCATGGATTGCTCGGCCATAGGAGCATCAATACCGACCTCTTCGCCGGTAATACCACCCGTGTCGATCACCATGAAATGGCGATCTTCATGCCGCCCTTCTCCGTATTTTCTGTCGCGGGTTAGACCGGGGAAATCTGCTACCAGTGCATCGCGGCTGCGAGTAAGACGATTAAACAGTGTCGATTTGCCAACGTTTGGACGCCCCACCAGGGCGATCACGGGAATCAAGAGGATTTCAGCGAGCTGACGCGCAGCGCTGTTAGCTTGCCACTGTTGCCATACACATACAGCACGTCGTCCTCGGAGAGCATATTGGCACGGATGCCGTCGCCATCGACCTGCGTTCGCCCTACGATGCTGCCATCAAGTTGAGACAGCAAGTGGACGTATCCCTCAAAATCACCCACTGCCACATAGCCTTTAATCGTCTTGGGCGCGCTCAAACGCCGGTAAGTCAGATCCCCCTGCTCCCAACGCACACCACCGCTGTTGCGGAAAAACGCGATAAGCGTTCCCGTTTCTTCCGCCACGTAGACATTACCAAAACCCTGATCCAGTCCCACGTAGCTGGACACTTCTTCCTGGCGTAGCTTACGCCCGCTAGCAATATCGATAACCACCAGATAACCCTGATAGCTAACCGCCCATAACACCGGCGGTAACACCAGCATGCTACCATCGATGTCGACGATGCGATCAATTTCTGATCGCCCCTGGGCTATCGCGACCCGCGCCTCCCAGCGCAGCGCACCGGTCCTGAGATCCAGCGCGACAACCCTGCCATTACCAAAACCGGCAATGGCGAAACGCTCGAAAATTATTGGTGTGCTGGTGCCGCGCAATGTGAGCACTGGCACATTGCTGTCATATGCCCACAGCTCACTACCGTCCTCTGCACTTAGTCCATGAAGCTTACCGCTGTAGCTCTGCGCAACAACGACCCGCCCATTAGTCTGGGGCGGAGCCAATATTTCGCCTCGTATGTCTGCAACCCAGAGCTCACCGCCGTCGTCGGCAGACAGAGCGTGGACTTTGCCGTCGCTACTACCGACAAGCACCATGCCGGCGCCTACACCAACCGCTCCGCTGATCTCTGTTTCCAGATCGACCTGCCAAATCCGACCACCGTCAACTTTGTTAACCGCTACGACTTCGCCTTTACTGCCAGCGGCGTACAACACGTCGCCTTCAATAACGGGGCGCAGATAAAAATAGCCCTTGCCCTGACCACCATCGAGATTGATATCCCAAATACGCTTTAAGCGCGCCTGCTCTTCTATTTCCAGCAGGGGCGCAGGCTGGTTGGCCTCTTCATCATCGCTGCCGAACATGTCGGAGAACACGCTGCAGCCGCTTGCGCTCAGCGTAAAGGCGAGTACCAGCAGCGCTTGCTGAATTGCCTTCATGTCACTCTTCATTCGCACTATCATCTGGCTCTGCAGCAGCAAGCGTCAGCGTACGAGCAGGTATGGGGGTTAAAGACTCAAGCTTTAATCGCAGGGCCTCGCTCGCACCGGCATCGGTGGCCGCGGCAAGCTCTATCGCGCGCTGGTAGGCAGAGGCTGCCTGCTCACGATCATCCAGCAACAACCACGCGTCACCTTCTGTCTCTGCGTAGGCGGCCGCGTAGGCGCCGGGCTCGGCGGCCGTCAGGATCTTCAAAGCGCGCTCTGGATCGCCCTGTGCAGCTACGACCTTAGCCAATCGCAGCTCGGTCAATAATTTCAATTCGGCGCCTGGATTGCGTGACAAGACCCATCGAAGCTCCTGTTCCGCCAGTGCGAGATCACCTTCCTGAACAGCTACTCTGGCCAGGTGAAGCGCTGCAAAGTCGGCATAACCCGTGCCTGCGTAGTCTTCCTTGATCCCACCGGCAAGTGTTTTCAGGGTCGTGGGGTCACCACCTTGCGCCGAGGCCCTCACGGCTTCCATCATCATTTCATAGCGCTGTGAGGCTGCCGCTGATTGCTGCGCTTCATAGCCTTGATAACCCTGCCAACCAAAGCCTGCTCCCAGCGCGAGAACAATTGCAAAAATCGTTGAACGGCCATTCTCTTGCCACCAACGTTTGAGGGCTTCGAGTTGTTCTTCCTCTGTGGTGTAGTTCTCCACTAGGCTTCCTCTTTATCGAAATAGTTTTGTAGTTCCTGCGCTAGATCCGCTTGCGCCACACTGTATTGATCACCGCCGCGCAGCGGTTTGAAACCAACCGCACGATCAGCGAGCTCCTGCTCACCCAGCAGTAGCGCCAGGCTGGCGCCGCTGCGGTCGGCCTTCTTCATTTGGCTTCTAAAGCTGCCACCACCGCTGTGCACTTGCAGTCTCACCTCGGGAAACTCGTCACGTAGTTGCTCTCCCAGACGAAAGCCTGCTAACGCTGCGGCGTCACCAACCGCTACCAGATAGACGTCGGCCGCAGGGGATTCGAGCGCGGTCTCCTCGCGTTCCTGCAAAAGCAAAACCAGTCGCTCCAGACCCATTGCGAAGCCAACCGCTGGAGTCGATTTGCCGCCCAATTGTTCAACCAGGCCGTCATAGCGTCCACCGGCGCAGACCGTACCTTGCGCTCCCAGCGACGAGGTCACCCATTCGAACACAGTGCGATTGTAATAATCCAAGCCACGCACCAAACGCGGATTCACCTGATAACCAATACCGGCGGCGTCGAGCAGGCTGGCGAGCCGCTCAAAGTGATAGCGAGAGTCTTCGTCCAGATAATCAATCAGCTCAGGCGCATCAGACAACAGTGCCTGTGTGTCGGGGTTCTTGCTGTCCAGAATGCGCAGCGGGTTGCTCTCCAGACGCCGTTGACTATCTTCATCCAGATTATCACGACGCGCTGACAGGTAGCCCACCAGCGCCTCTCGGTAAGACCCTCTGGCCTCATTGCTGCCCAGACTGTTGATTTCCAGCGAGACCAGATCATCAATACCCAAAAGCCGCCAAAGACGCGCCGTAAGCGCGATGAGCTCCGCTTCGACGTCCGGGGTCTCGGTTCCGTAAACCTCAACGCCCACCTGATGAAACTGGCGCTGACGACCTTTTTGAGGACGCTCGTGCCGGAACATGGGGCCCGCGTACCAAAGCTTTTGCTGCATACCCAGCAGACCGTTCTGTATCACCGCCCGCACGCAACCCGCGGTGCCCTCGGGGCGCAGCGTCAGGCTATCGCCATTGCGATCCTCAAAGCTGTACATCTCGCGCTCAACGATATCGGTCACCTCGCCGATGGCACGGGCGAACAAAGCCGTTTGCTCGACAACCGGCAAGCGGATTTCTCGATAGCCATAGCTATCAAGCAACCCGGCGACCTGTTGTTCGAGATGCTGCCAGTAGCAGGTGTCCGACGGGAGAATGTCAGTCATTCCCCGAATGGCGCGTATAGAATTCACTGAGTTTCCTTAGGCTTTGGCGATGAGATCGCTCGCCTTTCCTTCTTCTGCTGCACGGTGCGCCTCAAGGTCGGCCGCTTTTTTACGGATGACTTCCTCGAGGTGATCGACGAAGTCTTCGTTGCTGACCTTGTGGTCCGGCTCACCGTTCAGGTAGATAAGATTACTGGGCGTTGCGCCGGTCAGGCCGACGTCAGCTTCTCGCGCCTCACCGGGGCCGTTAACGATGCATCCGATCACCGCCACATCCATAGGCGTGCGTATATCTTCCAGGCGATTTTCTAACTCGTTCATCGTACCGATGACGTCGAAGTTCTGGCGCGAACAACTCGGGCAAGCGATAAAGTTGATGCCATTGGCGCGTAGCTTGAGGCTCTTGAGAATTTCGAAACCAACCTTAATCTCTTCAACTGGATCGGCGGCCAATGAAATACGGATGGTGTCGCCGATGCCTTCCATAAGCAACATGCCCAGGCCAACCGCAGACTTCACCGTGCCGCCGCGAAGGCCACCGGCTTCCGTAATTCCCAGATGCAGCGGCTGCTCGATTTGCTGCGCCAGCAAACGATAGGCATCTACCGCCATAAAGACTTCCGACGCCTTGACGCTGACCTTGAAGTCCTGAAAGTCCAGTCCATCGAGGATGTCGACATTACGCATCGCCGATTCGACCAGCGCTTCCGCCGTGGGTTCGCCGTATTTACGCTGCAGATCTTTACCCAGGGAACCGGCATTCACGCCAATGCGGATGGGAATTCCCTTATCTCGGCAGCTATCTACGACTTCACGCACTTTTTCCTTACGACCTATATTGCCGGGATTGATGCGGATGCAGTCGACGCCATATTGCGCCACTTTAAGCGCTATTTTATGGTCAAAGTGAATGTCGGCGACCAGCGGAACGCTGACCTGTTGGCGAATTTCCCGGAAGGCTTCTGCCGCATCCATAGACGGCACGGAGACCCTGACGATATCGCCGCCTGCGTCAGCAATAGCCTGCACCTGCGCAACAGTAGCGGCGACATCACAGGTTTCTGTATTGGTCATGCTTTGCACGCTAATCGGCGCATCGCCGCCCACCGGCACGTTACCGACAAAAATCTGACGCGACTTGCGACGCTTAATGGGCGATTCTGTTTTCATGATTCACCTTCCTCTACATCTGACCCGGTGCCATCTGCTCCGGTGCCATCTATTCCTGTGCCTACCGTGACTCTGGCCTTGTTGCGGCCCGGCGGCGCCGTTACGGGGACGGGCTGACCTCGATATGTCAGCGCGACGGCGGCCGCATTTCCCGCGACAATCTGAAAAGGCGGATCGCCCCGTAATGACAAGGTATCACCAGCCTGCTTTAGGTCAGAATAGATCAGAATTCCGCTACCGTCCTTGACCTCGAGCCAGCATTCGTCAGAAAACTGAAATCGCAGCATATTGTCGATGTTGTCCGCTGCGAACGGCGCCTGCTCAGCGGCCAGCTGATCGCCATCGGCAGAGCCCGCATCATTCATTTCCCCGCCAACAGCTGCTACCCCCTCAAGGCTAGCGCTTTCTGCAGACCGTGAAGGGTCTGTGACCGCGTTGGCAGTATTTACCTCAGCATCCGTAACCAGCGTTGCGGCTGCTCCTGAATCATCCTCAACCGTTTGCAGCAACCCATCACCAGCGTCGGATTCTGTGCTTTCAAGGAGCTCCTGCGCGGCGGCATTCTCCGCCGAAATATCGACAGCACTGCCAGCGCTTGCTTCAGCGTCGGTATCGCCACCGGGTGAAGAAGGCTGCTGCTTCCACCACACCATAACCACCAGCAGTGCCGCGAACAGGCAGCCCAGGACGATCCAAAGCACAGAGTTGGTGCTGCCCGGCCCTTCCCCTCTGCGCACCGCAATCGCATCACGCTCAGCCTGAGCAGCTTCTGGAGTGCGAGCGTTATACAGTCCGACGATCGCATCTTCATTTAACTCAAGTGCGCGCGCGTAGGCCCGCAAATAGCCACGCACAAATGCCTGGCTGCGAAGATCGTCAAAGCGGTTTTGCTCGATAGCGATGAGGTGCGCCGGCAACCAGTTTAAACGATCGGCCATTTCCCGAGGCGACACGCCCGCGCGCTCGCGAGCCTCCAGAAGCTGTTCACCGGGGCCCGCGAGCTCTGACTTAGCAGTATCAGAGCTCTCCATCTTCCAATGCCTTACGGTAGGCGCGATATTCAGCCGACTTGGGATACAGGTTTCTCAGCGCCAGCGCATAGCTGGCTTCCGCATCCGCGTCGTCCTGTGCATGCGCCAGTTGAACTCCAAGATATAAAGCTCTTGCTGGCTGCTGCTTGCGGAAACGCCTAAAGCTGTCCAGATAGCGCTCGGCCAATGCATAGTTTTCGGCGCGGTATTCCAGAGCCGCGAGTTCCAGCATCGCAAGGCTGTTGCTGCGATCCATGGTCAGCGCGCGTTGCAGGGCTTCTCTGGCCTTGTCGTCTTCGCCTAAACGGATGCGACACAAGCCGAGATTAATAAAAGCCTGAGGCCGAGACTCATAGAGCGTGTCCTTGATGACCACTTCCAGCTGCTCTTCTGCCTCTTTGTAGCGGCGCTGGCTGTACAGAAACGCGGCATAGTTATTGCGCGCTCGAGAAAAATCGCGTTTCAG
Source organism: Cellvibrionales bacterium (assembly GCA_043585095.1). Classification (GTDB taxonomy): domain Bacteria; phylum Pseudomonadota; class Gammaproteobacteria; order Pseudomonadales; family Halieaceae; genus JANQIO01. The sequence goes on along the minus strand of CP121321.1, from coordinate 1,452,654 downwards.
GGCTATAGCGCGCTCAAAGTTCTCTTCCGCCTGCTCGTACTCCCCGGTGCTTTGATAAACCAAGGCAAAGGCTTCGAAAACCTCCGGGTTCTTAGAATCAATTTCCTGGGCCAGCTTGAGGTTTCGCTTGGCATCTTCCCAGTTGCCGTCGCCGATATATTTGCGCGCCAACTCTACGCGACGGCTCAAGGCTTCGGATGAAGACACTTCAGTGTTGAAAGCGGTTTCGTTCTGGGTGATACAAGCTGACGCCATCACGCATAAAAGCGCGCAGACGGCCAGGCGACAGAACTTGCGACTCGTGGTGTGTATGCTCATCCCCATTTAATCACCTGCTCTGCGTTAGCATCGGCTGCCTGCTGCTCCCGTCGGTCACGATGGCGCTGCGCACGACGCGTACGATCCACGACTTCGCCCACCAGCTGCCCACAGGCCGCGCTGATGTCATCACCACGGGTCGTTCTCACCGTCACAATGAAGCCAGCGTCTACCAGTACCTGCCAGAAGCGCGACACCGCATTACCGCTGGGCCGCTGGTAATCTGATTGTGCAAATGTATTGAAGGGAATCAAATTTATTTTGCAGGGAAAATCTGCCAATAGCGTCGCCAGTTCACGCGCCTGCTCAACCTGGTCATTGACGCCCGCTATCAGCGTATATTCAATAGTGACAACGCGCTTGCTGTCACGCTGAGCGTCGATATAGCGACGTGCGCTGTCCAGCAACATGGCGATGGGATACTTACGATTGATGGGCACTAGCTCGTTGCGCAGCGCGTCATTTGGCGCGTGCAGCGATACTGCCAAAGACACCTCACTGAGCGTTGCCAGCTTGTCGAGCATCGGCACGACGCCTGAAGTACTGAGCGTGACGCGGCGCTTGGATATGCCATAGGCTAGATCTTCCATCATCAGCTCCATGGCGTCGACCACGTTGTCAAAATTCAACAACGGCTCTCCCATGCCCATCATCACAACGTTAGTCACGATACGGCCATTACCGCTCTGGAACGCGTCAAAAGACTTCATCGCGATCCACACCTGACCGATGATCTCCGCAGCGGACAAATCGCGCTGAAATCCCTGCTTGCCGGTGGAGCAAAAACTACAGTCAAGGCTGCAGCCCACCTGAGATGACACGCACAAGGTGCCACGCTGGCCTTCGGGGATAAAAACAGTTTCGACAAGCCCCCCGCCTTCAACCCTGACTGCCCACTTGCGCGTGCCATCCTCAGAATCCAGCTGCGACACCACTTCCGGTGGCCGCACTTCGGCAATCTCGCACAGTTTTTCGCGCAGGCTTTTGCTGAGATTTGTCATCTCGGTGAAATCACATACACCTGCATGATGAATCCATTTGAGCACCTGCTGGGCACGGAACGGCTTTTCGCCATGCTCGACGAAGAACGCCTGCATTTTAGGAAGCGTCAGGCCCAGCAGATTGGTGCGCTCGGCGGCCATCCTAGCGCTCGCAAATCTCGCTGGACGCAAAGAAATAGGCAATCTCGCGCGCGGCGGACTCAGGCGAGTCAGAGCCGTGGACTGCGTTGGCGTCGATGGACTGGGCGAAATCGGCGCGGATCGTGCCGGAAGCCGCTTCCTGAGGGTTGGTTGCTCCCATCAGTTCACGGTTCATCGCGATAGCATTCTCGCCTTCCAAAACCTGGACACATACCGGTCCTGAAGTCATGAATTCGATGAGCGCCGGGAAAAAAGGACGCTCGCTGTGCTCGGCATAAAATCCACCGGCCATCGCGTCGCTGAGGCGCAACATTTTTGACGCGACAATACGCAGGCCGTTCTTTTCAAACCGGCTGTAGATCTCGCCAATGACGTTTTTGCCGACGGCATCCGGTTTGACGATGGAAAGAGTGCGTTCGATTGCCATGTGACAAGTCTCCACTAAATAAGGTTTTAGAAACAGTTAAGCCGCCTTCTGGCCGGAATCTCTGACCGGCGAAAGGGCATAAAAAAGCGCGCGTATTATACGGGCTGGCACGAAATGAAGCACCTGAAATCGTGCATTCTTTTAATGGAAAATCAGCAGCTTATCGTAGGCTTTTCAAGCACCCTGTTGGCTGATCACGGGCACACCGCGCAAGCGCGATAACACGTCCACGATCAAACGACCCGCATGGTCTACTTCCGCGTCGCTGGTATAGCGTCCGATAGTGATACGTAGCGAGCTATGCGCCAGGGCGTCACTCAGGCCCATGCCGCGAAGCACGTGAGAGGGCTCGATTGATGCCGATGTACAGGCAGAGCCCGTCGATATCGCAATATCACCCAGCGCACTGAGTAGCGTCTCACCTTCGACGCCCGCGAACGCCACATTGAGGGTGCCCGGAAGACGATGGGTAGCGTCGCCGTTCAAAAAGACGTCACCGGCGGCCTGTAGTATTTGCCAGAGGCGTTGTCGCTGCTGCGCGATTCGATCTGGCTCCTCTGCCATGCGCTCCCCTGCCACTGCCGCAGCCTTACCCATGCCAACCAGCTGATGCGTCGCCAGCGTGCCTGAACGAAAGCCTCGCTCATGGCCGCCGCCGTGTATCTGGCTAGCAAGTGTCACGCCGGGATCTCGCCTGACGTAAAGCGCGCCAACCCCCTTGGGGCCATAGAACTTGTGGGCCGAGATTGACAGCAGATCAACCGAGAGCGCTGTCACATCTACCGGGATTTTACCGACACTCTGGGCGGCATCGCTGTGAAAAAGAATACCCCGTTGCCGGCAAAGCTGGCCAACCGCCGCTATGTCGGTCAAGACGCCAGTTTCGTTATTGGCGTGCATCAGCGTCACCAGAATAGTGTCGTCTCGCAGCGCTGCCTCAACGTCAGTTACGCTAGCGTAGCCGTCCGCGCCAGGCTGCAGATAGGTCACCTCGAACCCCTCGTGCTCCAAGTGCGCACAGGTATCCAATACCGCCTTATGCTCCACGGCAGAGGTGACAATGTGCCGCCCTCGCTGCTGGTGTCGTTCAGCGACGCCTTTGATTGCGAGATTGTCGGATTCTGTCGCGCCGCTGGTAAAAATGATCTCCCGAGGATCCGCAGCGATCAAATCAGCCAACTGATTACGGGCCTCTTCTACCGCCTGCTCAGCTTCCCAGCCAAAGCGGTGCGAGCGAGACGCCGGATTGGCAAATATGCCGTCAGCGGTCAGGCAGCGGGACATTGCCTCCGCAACCTGCGGGTCAACCGGCGTCGTTGATGAATAGTCGAGGTATATCGGTGTGCGCATGACTCCTCCTCTGCAGCCGCAACAGTATCGCCAAAGGTTTTATCTGCCGCAACACGAAATAACTAGATTTAGCGGATGCAGTCTCACAATATCTTCCATTATTACAATGGTTTACGGCACTATCTTAAGACTTTTTCCTCGGTCCAGCCTGGTCGGCAACCCGCTGTGTTTCTGTCAGAATGCCCCGCAGTATGTTGAGCTCCATTTCGTCCAGCCTAACGCGACCGTACAGGCGACGAAGGCGTGTCATGAGCTGTCGTGGTGCCGCAGGATCAAGAAAATCGATCTGCGTCAGGGTCTCCTCCAGGTGTACATAGAAACGCTCCATGTTCTCCGCCGTAGTCCAGGGCGCATCCCATTCATCACAAGGGTCTGACGGCAAGGCATCCTGAAGAGACAGCATGCGCAGCTCGTAAGCGACGATTTGCACCGCCATGGCCAGATTCAGGCTGTCGTACCCCTCGTGACTGGGAATGTACAGGTGCATATTGCAAGCCTGCAGCTCTTCGTTGCTAAGCCCGTGGTCTTCGCGCCCAAACATGACCGCGACCTGTCCGTCTCTTGCAGCGGTTGACAGCATTTCCTCAGCGCAGCGACGCGGATCCAGAGCAGGCCAGGGAATGCGCCGTTCACGTGCACTGGTACCAATGACCAGCGCGCAGTCACTGATTGCAGCGTCCAGTGTCGGCACCACTCGCGCATTGGCTAACACATCGGCCGCTTTCGCTGCACGCCAGGTCGCTTCTTCATGCGGAAACGCCCGCGGTTTGACCATCACCAGATCGTGCAGGCCCATGGTTTTCATAGCCCGGGCGACAGCGCCGATATTACCGGGATGAGACGGATTGACCAGCACAATGCGAACCTTGTCGGCGTACACAGTTGCTCTCCTGAAAAGGGCGCGGAGTTTAGCAGATCTGCTATACTCGCGCGCCATCTTAGAAGCTGTCAGGACACTCTCAATGGAACCCATGAGCCACATTGCTCTGCGCGCAGCGCGCAAAGCCGGTGACACAATCGTGCGCGCGGGCGAACAGCTCGACCGCATAGAGGTTGAGAGCAAGGGCGCTAATGATTTTGTTTCCGAAGTCGATCGCGCCGCCGAAAAGGAAATTCTGTATCAGCTGCAAAAAGCCTACCCGGATCACGCCTTCCTGGCGGAAGAAAGCGGCCTGAGTGGTAACGAGTCGTCGGACTACCGGTGGATTATCGATCCCCTGGACGGCACCACAAACTTTCTCCGGGGCATCCCGCACTACGCAGTGTCGATTGCCTGCGAATACAAAGGGCAGATCGAGCACGCTGTGGTGGTGGACCCTGTGCGGCGCGAAGAGTTTATAGCGAGCCGCGGACGCGGCGCTCAACTGAACGGTCGGCGCATTCGAGTCAGTAAGCTTGGCTCCCTGGACAGCGCTCTGCTGGGTACCGGCATCCCCTTCCGTGCACGCGAGGCAGGACACCTGCCTGCGTATATGAAAACGCTGGAAACTTTGGCGAGCCAATCAGCGGGGATTCGCCGGGCTGGCGCGGCCGCGCTTGACCTGGCCTATGTCGCGGCGGGCAGACTGGACGCGTTCTGGGAGATTGGGCTGGCACCCTGGGATATTGCCGCTGGCAGCTTACTGATTCGCGAAGCCGGCGGACTGGTGTCCGACTTCAAAGGAGGCAGTCGCACACTGGAAAGCGGCAATATCGTAGCCGGTAATCCCAAGTGCTTCAAAGCCGTACTGCAGGTTGCTCAGGCTGAGCTCGGTCATATCGCCTAGACGGGCCAGCGCACCAGACTGACCTTGTGAGGTCAGCAGTTCGATCCGACGTCTTTCTTGGAACTTTAGCGATAGCGATGGGCGGTCAGGCCGTGGACCTCAGGGCATCATGTCGTCTTCGTCGACGCCTTCTTTTACCGGGATCATCAAGTCTTCCTTGCTGATTCCGAGCATCAACAAGCTGTTTGCCGCCACATAGATTGAAGAGTAGGTCCCAATCAACACGCCCACCAGCAACGCAACGGCAAATCCAAATATCATCTCGCCGCCGAATACCGCCAAAGCAACCAACACCAGCAGCGTTGTTAAAGACGTCACCAGGGTGCGCGCCAGTGTCTCGGTAAGCGAGATATTGATGACCCTCACTGGCTCAGCTTTGCGGATTTTGCGGAAGTTTTCGCGGATTCTGTCTGAAACCACAATCGTGTCGTTCAAGGAATAACCAATCACGGCCAGCAGTGCGGCCAGCACCGTCAGGTCAAAGTCGATCGCCGTGATCGAGAAAAAACCCAGGGTGATGATGACATCGTGCGCCAGAGCTATCACCGCACCCATGGAGAATTTGAACTGGAAGCGAAAGGCGACGTAGAGCATTACCAGACCCAGCGCTAACAACATCGCCAGCCCGCCCTGCTCGCGCAGCTCTTCACCTACCTGTGGGCCGACAAACTCGATCCGCCGAAGCTCTACCTTACCCTCATAGCTCTGCTGCAACTGCTCCAACAAGCGGTTACCGTCTTTATCGGAGTAGCCTTTTGGCAGCCGGATAAGAACATCTCGGTCTGTACCAAAACTGACCACGACGGCACCTTTGAAGCCGCTGCTGTCCAGATTATCCCGAACTGCCTGCAACGGTGCCGTATCACTGTAATGCACCTCGACCAGCGTGCCACCGGTGAAGTCCAGGCCCCAGTTCAGGCCGTTCACAGCTAACGAGGCAACGCTGCCCAGTAGCAGCGCGGCACTAAAGATCACCGCGATCATGCGCTGACCCATAAAATCAATGACTTTCATCGTCTACCCCCCTCAACCAATCGCCAGGCTTTTAACATTGCGCCCGCCGTATATGAGGTTGATCAATGCCCGCGTGCCGAGTATCGCGGTGAACATGGACGTAAGAATGCCAATCGATAGCGTTACGGCAAAGCCTTTCACAGGCCCTGTGCCGACCGCATACAGAATCACTGCAACCAGTAGCGTTGTCAGGTTGGCATCCAAAATGGTTACAACTGCACGCTCAAAACCCGCATGGATAGCCATTTGCGGCGAAAGCCCGCCTTTGAGCTCTTCCCGAATGCGGGCAAAAATCAAGACATTGGCGTCGACCGCCATACCCACCGTTAACACGATGCCGGCGATACCCGGCAGCGTCAGCGTTGCCCCGAGCAAGGACATCGCAGCAACCAATAGCACCAGGTTACAGGTCAGCGCGATTACCGCAGCCACGCCAAACACCCGGTAATACGCCATCATAAACAGGACCACGGCGAGCAGGCCGATCTGCACCGACCTTACCCCTTTGGCGATGTTTTCAGCACCCAGAGAAGGCCCGACGGTGCGCTCCTCAACAAAATCAATTGGAGCGGCAAGTGCGCCTGCGCGCAGCAACAAAGACAGTTCAGCGGCTTCCTGGCTAGAGTCCAAACCGGTGATCTGGAACTGTGCCCCCAGAGCTGACTGGATGACTGGCGCGGTAATCACCTTTTTCTCATCGTAGGGCTGCTTGACGATGACTTCCTCGCCGTCAGGGCCGGTTTCATAGCGCGTTCTGGTTTTGCGCTCTATAAACAACACTCCCATGCGGCGCTTGATGTTATTCCGCGTAGCCCGGTGCATGCTCGTACCGCCTTCGCTATCCAGGCTGATATTGACGTTGGGCGCACCGTTCTGATCAAAGCTCGCTTGTGCATTGGCCACGCGCTCACCAGTAATAATCACTTCGCGCTCTAGCCACTCGCTAGCACCGCCATAGTCTGCGCTGCGGTATTCAAATTGTTGACGCTCTGACAATGGCGCGTCAGAAGCGGCCACTAAACGGAACTCAAGGCTCGCGGTTTTACCGAGGATACGCTTTGCTTCCGCAGTATCCTGAATGCCGGGAAGCTCCACGACGATGCGATTTCGACCCTGCGGCTGCACAAGCGGTTCTGAAACACCGAGCTCGTTGACCCGGTTGCGCAACGTGGTGAGGTTTTGCGACACCGCATAGCGTGCGATTTCCTGCCGTGTGGCCTCTGACAGCACGCCAGCAAAGCTAAACTCTTCGCCAACCTCGTCGCGCTGAAGCTGCAATTCGGGAAACCGTTCACGGACGGCGGCCAGGGCTTTGTCGCGCAGCTCGGCGTCGCGGAATCGACCTACGATCGTGCTCTCATTTTCCAAACCGACAAAACCACGAATGCGTTCTTCACGCAGTAACTTCTTGGTCGCGGTGGTGTAGAACTCCAGGCGCCGCAGTATCGCCGCATCCGTGTCGACTTCTAATTTGAAGTGAACGCCGCCGCTAAGATCCAGACCCAGCTTCATCGGCTGGGCACCGTAGTCGCTGAGCCAAGATGGCGTGGTCGGAGCCAGGTTAAGAGCAACAATGAAGCCGTCGCCAAGGCTGCGCTGCAGCGCACCCTGTGCGACTAACTGATCTTCGTTGCTGCGCAAGCGTATCAAGGCGCTGCGGCCCTCGTCTTGTACCTCTGCGCCAAAGTGCATCACGCCGGCGGCGTCCAGCGCTGCGGTTGCGGTGGACAGAATCTGCGAGTTGATCAGCTGCGAGCTACTCTGGCCGCTAATCTGCAACGCCGGATCCGGGCGATATAAGTTGGGGGCTGCGTAGAAGAAACCCAGTAGCACGATGCTCAGTACCAAAAGGTACTTCCAGAGCGGATATTTATTGATCATGAGACACCTGAGCGAGAAGCCGCGCCATTATAAGGAAAGAACACGTGGCCACAAGCTACATCAATCAACCCAGCGCCGGGCATTGCGGAAAAGCCGCAGCCAGCCGCCGTCCTCTCCCCAGCTATCCGGGGCCCAGGAGCACTGCACAGTCCGGAACACTCGCTCTGGATGCGGCATCATAATTGTGATGCGCCCATCCTCGTTACACAGGCCCGTAATGCCATAGGGAGAGCCATTGGGGTTGGACGGATAGCGCTCGGTGGCGTGCAGCGCGTTATCGATATAGCGCAGGGCCACGCGCCCACTGCCATTTGCGACATCCCGAGCCGCATCGTCAGCGAACTCCGCCCGCCCTTCGCCATGTGCAACGACAATAGGGAGCTGGCTGCCCACCATACCGTCAAACAAAACCGAGGGAGACTGCTCTACGCTGACCATCGACAGTCTGGCTTCAAACTGTTCGGAACGATTGCGCACAAAGTGCGGCCACTGCTCAGCCCCCGGTATCAATGAGCGCAGATTCGACATCATCTGGCAGCCGTTGCAAACGCCCAGTGCGAAACGGTCTTGGCGGGCAAAGAATGCCTGAAAAGCGTCTCGTAGCTGAGGGTTAAAGAGTATGCTCTTGGCCCAGCCCTCACCCGCACCCAGCACGTCCCCGTATGAAAAGCCTCCGCAGGCAACCAGTCCGTTAAAGTCATCAAGGGAATAGCGCCCGGTGTTCAGGTCACTCATATGCACGTCGACCGCAGCAAACCCGGCACGATCAAAAGCCGCCGCCATCTCAACGTGCCCGTTTACGCCCTGCTCTCGCAGGATGGCTACCGGTGGTCGCACCCCCGTCGCAATATACGGGGCGGCGATATCTTCCTGCGCATCGAAACTGAGCTGGGCGCTCAGGCCGGGATCTACCTCGCCCAGGCTGCCAAATTCTTCTTCGGCACACTCCGGGTTATCGCGCAGCGCCTGCAGGTGATAACTGGTCTCCGACCACATCTGCTGAAAAGCGGTGCGAGATCGCTTCAGTATGGTGTCCTGCCCTCGCGCAACATGAATCGCGTCGCCTGGACAGGCGGTGCCTATATCCACTAGAGACAGTCCAGCAGCCACAGCGCGCTCTTGCACTGCAGCAACGTACTCTTCCGGAACTTCCAAAACCGCGCCGGCTTCCTCATTAAACAGGGCGGCGACAGCGCCGCCAGCAAGCCCCGCGATATCTATATTCAGGCCGCAATGCCCGGCAAAGGCCATTTCCAGCAGGGTTACGATCACCCCGCCATCTGAGCGATCGTGGTAGGCGGAAACAAGCTGGTCTTCCGCGAGCGCTCGAATAAAGTCGAATCCGTCGCGCAATACCGCCGGATCATCGACGTCAGGGACCGCGTTATCCCACTGCTCGTATACCTGTAACAACGCAGAACCACCCAGGCGATGCCGGCCATCGGCCAAATCCAGCAGCAATAAACGATGCCCCTGACTCGCAATTTCCGGCGTCAACGTACCCCGCACATCGCCGACGGGACTGAATGCCGATATGACCAGTGACATCGGCGAGGTGACGGCCTTTTCGCCGCGTTCGTCTTCCCAGGTTGTGCGCATGGACATAGAGTCTTTGCCCACCGGAATCGTCAGCCCCAGCGCGGGACAAAACTCCATGCCGACGGCTTTTACTGTCTCATACAGCACTTGATCTTCGCGGCCAGTGCCTGCTGCACACATCCAGTTTGCCGACAGCTTGACGTCTTCTATACGCGCCACAGGCGCTGCGGCGATATTCAGCAAGGCCTCTGCGACCGCCATTCGCCCGGAGGCAGGCCCGCTGAACAAAGCGAGCGGCGTGCGCTCGCCCATCGACATGGCTTCGCCTTTAAAGCTGTCATAGCTCACTGTCGTTACCGCGCAATCGGCCACCGGGACCTGCCAGGGCCCGACCATCTGGTCGCGATGTACCATCCCGGTCACGCTGCGGTCGCCGATGGTAATCAGGAACGCCTTGCTGGCCACGCTGGGCAAACGCAATACGCGCTCTAACGCAGCTTCAACATTCAGGCCTGCCACATCGAACTGTTCGATGGGCGCCGCCACAGAGTGATAGGAACGCTCCATCTTGGGAGGCTTGCCGAACAGAACCGACATGGGCAGGTCCACCGGCTTATTAGCAAAATCGGTATCGCCCAGCAGAATGTGTTTTTCTTCAGTCGCGGTGCCAACAACCGCATAGGGACAGCGCTCGCGCTGACATATCGCCTCCAGGCGCGCCATGTCTCTAGGCGCGACGGCCATCACGTAGCGCTCCTGCGCCTCGTTACACCAGATTTCAAGCGGCGACATGCCGGGCTCATCACTGGGAATATTGCGCAGCTGGAAATCGCCACCACAGCCGCCGTCTTTTACCAGCTCGGGGAATGCATTGGATAGACCGCCAGCACCCACATCGTGGATAAAGGCAATCGGGTTTTCGTCACCCAACTGCCAGCAGCTATCGATAACTTCCTGGCAGCGTCGCTCTATCTCCGGGTTTTGACGCTGCACAGAGGCAAAGTCCAGATCCTCAGAGCTGGCACCGCTGTCCATTGACGACGCAGCGCCGCCCCCCAGTCCAATCAGCATGGCGGGACCGCCAATCACCACCAACTTGTAACCGGGCAGAATCGCACCTTTCTCCACGTGCTCTTCCCGGATGTTGCCGAAGCCGCCGGCCAACATGATGGGCTTGTGGTAGCCCCGCATCTCTCCAGCAAGCTCTGCCTCGAAGCTGCGAAAGTAGCCACACAGATTGGGCCGGCCGTATTCGTTGTTAAAGGCTGCGCCGCCAATCGGACCCTCCAGCATGATATCCAGCGCTGAAACCATCCGGTTTGGCTTGCCATAGGGGCGCTCCCAGGGCTGCTCATAGTCGGGGATATGCAGGTTAGACACGGAGAACCCCGTAAGGCCTGCTTTGGGTTTGGATCCCCGCCCTACCGCGCCTTCGTCGCGAATCTCGCCCCCCGAACCGGTTCCAGCGCCGGGAAACGGCGCGATAGCGGTCGGATGGTTATGAGTCTCGACCTTCATCAGCAAATGGATAGGTTCTTCGGTAAAGCCATACTGGCCCGTCTCAGGGTCGGGAAAGAAACGCCCTGCGACGCTGCCTTCTACTACCGCGGCATTGTCGGCATAGGCGGATAACACACCCTGCCCACCGATTGCGTGGGTATTGCGGATCATATCGAACAGGGAGTGCGCCTGTGCCTCGCCATCCACGATCCATTGCGCGTTGAATATCTTGTGTCGGCAGTGTTCAGAGTTAGCCTGGGCAAACATCATCAGCTCGACGTCGCTGGGGTTGCGCTGCAACGTTTGAAAGCTGTCGACAAGGTATTCCACCTCGTCCGGAGCCAGCGCTAGACCAAGCGACACATTGGCATCGGCAAGCGCGATCTGGCCCCCAACCAGGACATCAACCGACGAGAACGCGGCAGGCGTTTGGTGCGCAAAAAGTGACTGCGCCTGCGCATCATCCTCCAGGACGGTTTCTACCATGCGATCACACAGACAGGCACGGACGCCGCTGAGGTCGGCACCTTCGGGCAGTGCGACGTGGTACTCGATGCCCCGCTCAATTCTGACCACGTTCTGCAGTCCGCAGCTGTGGGCAATGTCGGTGGCCTTACTGGACCAGGGGGAGCGGGTTCCGATACGTGGAACAACCAGCAAGCGCGCTCCTTGCTCGGCGACGGGCTCTAATGATGGCCCATATTGGAGAAGACGCTCGAGGATTTCCGAGTCGTCGGCAGATAGTTCGCCGTTGTAATCAACGAAATGGACGAACCGCGCGCTAACGGCGCTGATCCGGCTATCGACCTGCTGTAATTTGGAAAGAAGTTTCTGGAGTCTAAATCTGGAAAGAGCCGGAGCACCTGGCAGCGTGATCATCCGTGTGTCGCCTGTCTCAGTCGCGTGAGAGAAGTGCGGGTGACCCCGCGAGCAAGCGCGTTATTGTACTGGATAAGCAAACAGCCGTCAGCGATTGTAATAAACAGCCGTCAGCGATTGTAATAAACAGCCGTCAGCGATTGTATAAACAGTCTTCCACCTGCAACTTTGCGCGCGCAGCATCGAGGGATACACTCCAATCATGTCCCCACAACCTACATCACTCCGCCTCCTCAGCCTGCTGCTGTGTGTCTGGCTGAGCGCCTGTGGCGGCACAGACTCGCTTGAGCGTATTCTCGAAGCGGGGGAGCTAGTGGTGGGCACTCGCAACGGTCCAACCACCTACTTCCTGAACAAGGGCGAACCGGCGGGATTTGAACATGAACTTGTGCAGCTCTTTGCCGACGAGCTAGGCGTCACCGTCAGCTACGAAACGAGTCACAATCTGGCTGATATTTTTGACGACATCGAGAAGGAGCGCGTCGATTTCGCAGCAGCAGGGCTGACTGTAACCCCCCTGCGCGAGCAGAATTTCCGTTTTAGCGATCCTTACTACGCGATTGAGGCACAGGTCATTTATCTGGCCGGGACACTCAGGCCCAGAGAGATCTCTGACTTGTACGGTAAGCGTGTGGTAACAATGGCCGGTAGCAGCCATGCTGAAGCACTGCACGAGCTTCAGAAAACGCATCCGAAGCTGGTGTTTGAAGAAATTGAAAATATAGAGCCTCTAGACCTCCTCGACATGGTCGATAATGAAGAGGCCGAGTTTGCGCTGCTGGATTCAAACGAGTTTGTCGCCAACCGCAGCTTCTACCCGCGACTTCGCGTGGGCTTCATTCTTGGAGAGCAGCAGGCCCTCGCATGGGTGTTCTCGCAACGAAAGCAGGATGAAAAACTCATAGCGCGTGTTAATGCGTTTTTTCAACAGCTGCAGGCGGACGGCCGACTGGAGCGACTCAAGGAACGTCAATTTGGGCACGCCTGGGGCGTCGATCAGGTTGACTCACAGACCTTCAATCGCCGTATGCGTAAGCGGCTGCCCAAGTACCAACCGCTGTTCCGCCAGGTCGGTCAGGAGTACCAGCTGGACTGGCATCTACTAGCGGCTATCGCCTATCAGGAATCACACTGGAATCCTAAAGCTCGATCGCCTACCGGAGTGCGGGGCATGATGATGCTCACGCAAACCACCGCCAGAGAAATGAACGTCGAAAACCGAGTTGATGCCTTACAAAGCCTGCGCGGCGGTGCCCGCTATTTTAAGAAGATCAAACGCCTGCTGCCCAACGACATCTATGAGCCCGATCGAACCTGGTTTGCTTTAGCAGCCTACAATGTTGGCCGCGGTCACCTTGAGGACGCCCGGGTATTGACCGAGAGAGACGGCGGCGACCCGCACTTGTGGTCAGACGTCAAAAAACGGCTGCCTTTGCTGCAACGCAGCAAATACTATAAAACCGTCAAGTATGGGTATGCGCGAGGCTCCGAGCCCGTGACCTATGTGAAAAACATACGTCACTATTTCAACATTCTGGCCTGGCAGGACATCGCCGCGAACCGGCCGCTCCCCCCTGTGGATGCAGCGAGATATCTACCCAAAATATTGCGGGACGTCGATCTTTCAGCCCTCTAGCTGATCAGGTGGCGAAAGGCGATGAAAAAAGGTTAATCAGGGGCTGAAACGACCCGGTTCAAAAGCCGCGGCGTTACCTAAACAATCCTGTGATCTATCAGTTAGACCTTCACCTTCTGGCGCGGAAAAAAGCGCGTAGCAGCGCTGCACACTCGTCTGCCAATGGGCCTTCTTCCCAGCTCACCTGGTGGTTGTAGAACGTCCGATTCAGGTCCGCGCCCTGACTGCAGATAACCCCGGCGCGGGGTTCACGACAAGCAAACACCAGTCGGCTGACGCGAGCGTGCACCAGTGCCCCTGCGCACATCGTGCAGGGCTCCAAAGTGACATACAGCGTGGCGTCAGTGAGCCGGTAATTCTCTATGCGAGCGGCTGCGTCACGCAGCGCGACAATCTCAGCATGGGCCGAGGGGTCGTGTGCACTAATAGGCCGGTTAAAGCCCTCACCTATTATCGCATTGTCTTGCACCACAACCGCGCCAACAGGCACCTCGCCTAAATCAGCCGCCTGCTGCGCCAGCTCTAACGCTCTGCCCATAAAGTGCAGGTCATTTGAGGCGACTAAATCTGTTCCCATCAATCAGGCCCTCGTCGTCCCAATATACTGAACCATATGTCCCGTCTCGCCACTTCATCAGGTCTGAGCCCCACTCTCTCCGCCTGAAGCAATTGCACCGCACGCTCAACGCGGCTTATGGTGACGCGTGTCGATTGTCACAGCGACATCACTCCCCGGCGCTTCGAATGAGGGTAAAAACCAATGAAACTCTGGCTTATCGCCCCCTGGTGCACCGCCGAAGACATGGTAGCACTGGCAAAGCAGGCTGAGGACCTGGGCTATGAGGGTGTAATGGGCGCAGATCACGCCTTCGTACCCAAAACCATGGCCAAAGGCTATCTGTATTCAAGCGACGGAACGCCCCCCATCCACCGTGATATGCCGTACCCGGACGTGTGGACCACGCTGGCCGCGATGGCATCCGTCACCTCCCGCATAAAGCTGTCTACCGCCGTATACGTGCTGCCACTGCGACACCCTATCGAAGTGGCCAAGGCCACCGCCACACTGGCGCGCCTCAGCAATAACCGTGTCATCCTGGGCGCGGGTGCCGGCTGGATGCAGGAAGAGTTTGACGTCTACGGCGTCGACTTCCGGTCGCGCGGCAGGCGCATGGACGAAATGATCGACGTGATGCGTAAGCTCTGGACAGGTAGCGATGTCGAGTATGCAGGTGAGTTCTTCAACTTCCCATCGCTTAAGCTGTGCCCCGCCCCTACGCAGTCCGTACCGATTTACATCGGCGGAGCGAGTCCAGTTGCCTTAAAGCGTGCCGCCAGACTGGGCCAGGGTTGGATTGGTGCCGGCAACGATATTGACGAAGTACCCGCTATTTTGAACACCCTGCAGCAGCACCGGAAAGCGTTTGGCACGGAGCAGAGCCCTTTCGAAACCGTTATCGCCGTCAATCAGCTGCAGGAGACCGACAAGGTGAAGCGTCTTGAAGAACTGGGAATGACCTCAGCTGTCTGCGGCTTCCCGGACTACACCGCACCGCTTAGGGAAAAGCTTGAACTCATGGAACGCTTCGCTGAGCATCTCATACCCGTACTATCCAACTAATACGAAGAGGCACTGATGACTGAAGCCCTGGAGAAAACGCTCGATTTACCGCCCGCCGATCAGATTGGCTTTGTTGTCAAAGACCTGGAGGCGTCTATCGCGCAATACGATGCACTGTTCGGCCCTTTTAAAACCATGGACGGCTCCGTCGAAGCCGCGAACTATCGCGGACACACACGGGATGCATCACTAAAACTGGCCTTTGGACAAAGCGGCGATTTAGAAATCGAGCTGATCGAATGGACCGGCGGAGACAGCCCCCACAGAGAATTCATTGAGGCGGGCCGCGAAGGCATGCATCACATACGCTTTCGCGTGGATAACTGCCAGCAGCGCATGCGGGACGCAGAGTCGATCGGTTTCACACCTATATGGCACAAGAAAATTATGGACGGCCTGGAATTCGCCTACATGGAGCGCGAGGGTGACCCGCTGCTGATCGAGTTTCTGGAAATGCCGGAAGACATGGTGCTCTGATAACGAAGACAGGGCGCCAGCGCCGGGCTAACCAGCGCTGACGCCTGGGCGCAGCGTCTATAGCTCAAAGGTCATTTCAAGACCGTACAGCCGTCCTCGCGCGTACATGCGATTCAGTGAAAAAGCTTCTGTCATAAATGGATAGAAGTCTTCGTCGAACAGGTTCTCAGCGTAAGCGGAAATCGACATTTGGCTGTCGCCCAGGCGCACTCCAGTCAAGCCAATGCGCGCACTCACGTTCCAGAACGCTTCCTGCGTCCGTTCGCTGTTCAAAGGCGAAACACTGCCGTCCGCTTCCAGTAATGTAGTCGGCGTCAGTGGCGTATCCCCTTGAAAAACCCCGTCGATACGACCGAACAGCTGGCTACCGCCGGAGAAAGACCCGCCGTAGTACTGCGCGGACAGACGCCCCGTCAGCTCTGGCACAAACTGCTGCACTATGTCGTCACTGACGTCGCGGAAGGTGTTATCCAACTGGCGCTGCTGAAATTCATCAAACTCGTGCTCGGTGTAACCCAGGGACGCCGTCAAAATCAGGCCTTCCACCGGCAACCATTGCAATTCGGCTTCGGCGCCATAAATTGTGGCCGCACCTGCATTGTCAAAGAACTGACGTCCATTGACGAAGGCCTGAACCTGAAGGTCTTCATAGTCACTGTAAAATGCCGCCAAATTGACCCTTAGACGGTTGTCCCAGAGCTGTGATTTAAAGCCGAGCTCATAGCTGGTGAGCGTTTCTGGATCGTAGGGAATACCACTGAGAATACCGCCGGACACATAGCCAGTAGAGATCTTGGCGTAGGTCGTGGTATCCGCGCTCGGACGCCAGGTCAGTATTCCGGTGTAGGTCATCTCATCGTAACTTTCATCGAAGCTACCCAGCCCTAACACCGAACCCGTGGCACCCGCCAGCGAATTGATTTCCAGCTCACGATTGTCCACCGTGTAACGCAAGCCACCGGTTAGCTCGATGACGTCACTGACCTGATAGGTTAGCTGTGCATAGGCCGCGGCCGAATCATTGTTGGCCTCGGTATTGGTGTTGCCGTTACCAAACAGGGGATCAAGAATCGGATTGAGACTGACCACGCTGTTGGCGACCGGCTGGAAGATGCCTAAAACATTGTTAGCCGGGGATTCTTCTTCGTAATAGAACAGTCCCGTTGTGAGATCGTAGCGGTCTCCTGAGAACTGTAATTGCAACTCCTGGGAGAACTGCTCCTGACTGGTACTGCGCGCACTCAGCAAAGAGAAGAGACTGTCGTTGGGACCTGGCTGCACGGAGGGGTCGAGGATGGCGCCAATATTGCCGCCCAGCAATGCAAAAAACTGTGCCTCAGTGAACAGTAAGCCGCCGGTGCCCGTCAGATCGTAAATATTGGGGTCCTGCTCAAACTCTCTCCAGCCGGTAATGCTTTTGAAAGTCACGGTATCGTTTATGTCCCAGGACACAGTGAGGTTGTGGCCCTTTGTTTCCACTTTTTCGATGCTGCTCGCAGCGGCTACGCTATTGAGCCGGTCATCGGATAGATTGGTTACGCCCCCGGTCAGTGCCTGAAAGGCCTGCAGTCCACCCAGTATTGCACCAGTGTCATCTGGTAGTGGCCCTAAATTCTGCTGGGCGCGCCCGGTTGTCTCCGAATCGCTGTAGTCAAAACGGTAGTCGATCTGCACGGCGTCGTTGACATCGTATTGGGCGGCAAAGTGCAGCGCCTGCACTTCTTTGGCACCCAGGCGGTCAACGTACTGCAGATTTCCGAACCCTGGAGCGCGAGCGCTAAGATCAATCGTCTGCCCTGCGATCACATTGTCGATGTCGCCATCAATTTCATCGTAAAGATAGGAGAGTTTGGTACGCAACCCATTCCACTCTGGAAGATTCACCGTGAGCTTGCCACGGCGCGCGTCGTCATTACCGGCGGAAGCCAGTGCTTTGACACCAAACTCACCGGTCGGGGCAGCAGTGACAATGCTAATAGCGCCTGCGGTGGCGTTGCGCCCGAACAACGTCCCTTGTGGCCCGCGCAGCACCTCTACACGCTCTATGTCAGCGAGGTCGAATACAGCCCCCACGCTACGGCCCACATAGATGCCGTCGATATACATGCCAATCTTGGGATCAACCGCGTTGTCCGAAGTGCCCGACGTAACGCCACGCATGCTCACCACCGGAATCGTCTGCTGGCCCTGCGTGGTGATGCTGACGTTCGGCGCCAGCGCGGTCAGGTCTTCAATATTGGTAATGCGAAGCTGCTCGATGTCTTCAGCCCCTAAAGCCGTGACGGCAATGGGCACTGATTGCAGGTTTTCCGCCCGCCGCTGTGCTGTCACCACAATTTCTTCGAGTGCGGCGGCGCGGCCCTCTTCAGAATTGGTCTGCGCAGTCGCGGAAAATGTACTAAGCGCCGCAGCAACACCCGCGCCTATAAGCGTAGGTGCACTACAACGTAAAGGTCTCGCAAATTTGAGCTCGTGCATGGTTCTTTCCTTTTATTTTTATCATTTCAAATCGGGCGTAGATCGAGTTTGTCTTTACATTAGGCCGCGTCGAAATACTGCTCCAGGGACCACATGGTGTCCTCAAAATCTGACGTATGTTGCACACCTAGCTCCTCGCGGACGGCCTCAACGGGCCAATCAAACATTTCTTCATAGCGTGGCATGAACAGCGGCACTTTCAATTGCTCACCGATGCGATTGCCCTCTCCCAATGCCTTGTAGAGTGGCGGCAGCAGATGCGGGTAGTGACAGCCAAATCGTGACAACCCGGTGGCAACCAGCAAGTTGGGCACGACCGAAAGGTGCTCGCCCAGCTCTTGGCCCAAAAACCGAAGCAAGTTGGTAGTGCGCGCGGCAATCAGCGCGAACTCACCCAACGGGTCATATCGATAGCCGACCACCTGATGCTCGATGTCGTGGGTCTGACTGTGGCGACGTAAAAAGTAGTCGTAATCACTGGCTGTGCTTTCAAAAGGCAGGAAATCGGCCTGCAAGCCCTGCTCGGCCATCATTTTCTGATACTCACGCCCCAGAGTGCCCTCTGGCAGCTCCGCCAGTGCTTCCATATCGTGCGGGATCAAGTAACGCGCCTCAAACCAGGCGTCTAACTCTGGATTGGCGGCACGCGCCTCACCGAACAGGCGGTTAATTTCGTCGTGTTCGTCGAGGTCGCGAAAAATCTCAATGATCTCCAGAGGACCTCCGTAATGGTCCATATCCAGTCCGTTGCGGCGCAATGCCTCGACAGCAACCCAGTGCCGTAGGCCCGGATGGTTCAGGTACTTTGAGGTGCTGCTGAGCATCGTGGTGGAGCCCAACTTGCGTGGATCCAGCAAACGCTGGCCCGCTTCATAACTCGGTACATCGGTCATGCTGCATTCCTATCGGTGGTTAGACGACTTAAAACAACCTGCATTAAGACGCAGCCGATGCTCGGGTGGAATGGACGATAGACCACGTGCCTTGCACAATTGACCGCCGCCCCAATTCAACATCGATAAAGCTAAAGAGTGGTTTAGGTCGTCGTACCGCCTCTGACCTGACTGGGCGACCAGCCGGTTAACTGCTTGAATCGTCGAGAAAAAAACATGGGGTCCTCATAACCAACCTCAGCCGCTATAGCCTTGATTGGCTTGCTGGAACTTCGCAATAGCTCCCGCGCTCGCTGCATGCGCAATTGGTCCCGCCAGCGCATGAGATTCTCACCCATCTGGCTCTTGAATAGCGCGTTAAGCGTCGAGGGCGCCGCATTGGCGGCCGCCGCCACCTGCTCCACGGTGGTCTTCTCACGATAATGCTCAAGCAGAAAGTCGCGCGCTGCGATAACTCGCCGGTCGAGTTCGTCTGTCTGTCTCGCCGGGCGCAGTTCGTCGCACAGCAACAGCACCTGCTCAAGCAAATTGAGATGCAGCGCCAGGGAGTGCCGGGTTCGCGAATGCACAATGTCGATAATCCTGCGCATGGATTCGATCACCAGGGCGGCGGTGCGTTCGTCCTTGATGGTCAGAGACTGGGGAGCCAGTTCATGCAGGCCGGCCTGTAGCAGCGGCTGCCAGCTTTCGCGCGGGAAAAAAGCGTGACTAAAAACGCTGCAGGCCTGCTCCGACGCCAGGCGGCAAAGCGATACATCTGACTCAGGGGGAACCACCATCAGCGCTGGCCCTTCAGCGCCCATAACAATGTCTTTCGTCGGCGCCTTTACCAGACATTGGCCAGACTCAACAAACAACAGCACCCAGGAACCTGCAAACGCGCTAATTTCTCGCGGATAGTCAGGTTGTGGCTCCGGCAACAGCTCCACATGAGCGCTCAAGGCCTGATAGGTTTGCAAAAACCGGCTGTATAGATGCTTCCAGACGCGGTTTTGAAATTGAATCGCAAGTTCCGGGTAGGCGTGCCAGTCCAGCGTATCTAGCTCCAGCCCCAGCTGCTCAAGCGTCTCTTCCAGTAAAGACTGACGCTCATTATGGCTCATACCATCGAGCTTCATGATGACCCGCTGTGGCAGCGTCAAGGTATCGCCTAACTGGTCGAGAAACTTTTCACTTTCCTGCAGAAATGCCGTCTCTGAATCTTCGGACTGAAGCGCTGCGACCAAGGCCTCGGTCAGGCTGATCGCCGGGGCATCAATGGCGTGTTCGGCTACGCTCACAGGGTGCTGTGGCCTGAGCCTGGCCGCTGCGCGCCCACCATGGTGTTATGCCCATCGAGTCTCTTCGTCAAAGCCTTACTCCTGCTTAAACTGACGGTTGATCATAGCTTGCCCGAGCAGTTGTAAACAGCCCTGAGCGGCTGTCATGAGCGGCTGTCATGTGAACAGCCCTGAGCGGTGTTCGTGTAAACAGCCCTGAGCGGTGTTCGTGTAAACAGCCCTGAGCGGTGTTCGTGTAAACAGCCCTGAGCGGTGTTCGTGTAAACAGCCCTGAGCGGCTGTCATGTGAACCGCACTGAGCCGCATTTATATGAACAGCCTTGGATACTCCATGTTTTCTGTTCGATCAGACATGGCGCACGACGAATCCAGCGCCTAGAGTGTTCCATCTTACCAAAGCTGCCTTTTAAGGAGGCTGTGCCATGTACGATCTAATTATCAAAAACGCATTGATCATCGACGGTTCCGGTGAAGCCGGATTTGGAGGAGACGTTGCGGTCACAGCCGGAAAAATCGCCGCAGTCGGCGAGCAGATCGATGGCGCAGCAACGGAAACCGTAGATGCAGCAGGCCTGGTCCTGGCGCCGGGATTTATTGATTCACATACCCATTTTGATGCGCAGATTACCTGGGACGGATTCGCGACGCCGTCGCTGGAGCATGGGGTCACCACAGTGGTCAACGGCAACTGTTCACTGACCATGGCGCCAGTGCGTGCGGACCACCGGGAATTTGTCGGCGCCGTATTTCGGCAAATTGAAGAGATGCCAGCGGCCGCCTTCGACGCCGGCATGAAGTGGAATTGGGAAACCTTTGCAGAGTACCTGCACGCCTTCAAAAGCGACCTCGGGATCAACGTTGCGACCCTTGCAGGCCATAGCATGCTGAGGCTCTGGGTGATGGGTGAAGATGCCAGAGAACGCTGCGCTACGGCCGACGAGATAGCACAGATGCAAGCCTTGCTCCGCGAGTGCCTCGAGGCAGGCGCTATTGGCCTGTCTACGAGCTGGGTGGATATCGATCATGAATACCGGCCCGTCCCCTGTCGCCTTGCGGCGCCAGAAGAGTTGGATGCGCTGTGCGCCGTACTGGGAGAACACGGCGGCGTAATGCAAGTGGTACCAGAATTTTGGGACGCAGACTTACTGCGAGTCCGCATCGACATTCTGGGCGAGCTGTCTCGGCGTCACGGTATTACCGTGACCTTCTCACCCCTTTTCGACTCCAATGCAACACCAGACCTTGTCGAAAAAGCGCTGGAGCGCGTTCACCTTCAGGCTGACAGCGGGGCTCGGGTCGTGCCGCAAATGCAAACACGGCCGATTGATGTGACCTTTGAGTTCGACATGCCCAGCTCCGTGTTTGCCACACGTATGACCTGGTGGACCACCTTGCTCAAGCCCAAAGAACAGATTGTCGCAGACTTTCAGGATCCGGCGCTGCGCAAGCAGCTTGTTGAGGAGGCCTACAACGCTATGCACCCCATCGCCATGGAAGTGCATTTCCCGGAATTTGTCGTGTGCCACTGCGACCTTGCCCACAATAAAGCGCTGGAAGGCCGCACGCTGGGCGACATTGCCGCCGAACGCGGCGTTGATCCAGTCGAACTGATGATGGACCTGGCAATAGAAGAAGACCTGCTGACCCGCTTCACCGCCCAATCAGTCGGCCACAATTGTCTCGAACGCATCGTGGAGCCAATTGCTGATCCGCTGGTGCAGATTGGCTCTGGCGACGGTGGCGCCCACGTTGCCCGTTTCGCCACCTACGGCGATACCGGTTATCTGTTCAGCCGCTTTGTCCGCGAGGCCGGCGCAATGTCAGTTGAACAGGCCGTGTACAAGCTGACCGGGCAGGTCGCAGATAACTGGGGGCTGAATGAGCGCGGACGCATCCGTGAGGGACTGGCTGCCGACCTGGTGCTCTTCAACCCGGATACCATTGACCGCGGGCCCGAAATCGCCGTCGAAGACCTGCCGGCAGATGGCTACCGCTATGTACGACGCGGCATCGGTATCGAGCGCGTTTTTGTCAACGGCGTTCAGGCCTACTCCGCCGCCGAAGGCTACAGCACGACGCGATCGGGTAGCATCGTTTCACCGACCGCTCCCAGCACGAGTGCAGCAGCATGAGTCAAGATAACGCCATGGGCGCTGCTATAGAGCCTGTACGCCCCTGGGTTTATCCGCAGGACGGTGATGACTGGGATAGCATCGCCCAACGCGTTTTCCCCGAACGCCCGGTGGCAGAAGCCGTCGAGGATTTACAGAGCTGGAACCTGTACCTGGTGTTCCGTCCGGTCGCCGCCATGACCTGTTCGGATATTGTCTTTACCGGTCCGCCCAGCGCGTGAGTGAAGCCAGTAACACGCCAACCCGGCCGCTGATTCGTGAGGTCAGGCTCGCCCCGACTCACGATGGCGAAGCCGCGTTATTAGTGGAATTGATCTTTCCCAATGGTGGCGTCAGCACGGTTCAGGTCGAGGGCCAGGACGCCGCTGCCGTGATGGCCCGAGCCAATGCAAAAACCGCCTCAGACCTTGTAGGACTGCCCTGGACGGTGCTTCAAGTGCGCGATGTGTCGGGACCTGGCAGCACATTCTAAACCCGAGACACATCGTTTCCTGGAGGTCTTCAAATCGCACTACCAGATGTCGCTCTGCGGGGTGAAAGCGATTAGTCTCTAGAAACGCGATACCCAAGAGGCTCAGGCAACATGTCACTTAACCTGCAAGCGGTCACAGCGCCCATCACTGAAGATCCAGTGTGGATAGAGCAGGCACTCAAAGAACTGAACCTGCCAGCACTGTTGATGAGCATCGTCCACATGACGGGCAGCACCGACATCCTTGGAGCAGTGCACGGGCCCAAAGTGGTCGATGTGGTAGAGGCCAGCACCAGTGAGGAGTCACTTTACCCGGGCGGATACACCGAGGCTGAAGCAGCACAAATCATCGAGGCAGCCCGCGCTGCCATTGCGCGCTACCGCGATCGGTCCAGCGAAGGCCCTGCGCTGGATGAGGCCAGCACCGAGGCGATGGTTCGCTTCATGCTGGGCAGCGGCGAACAACATGATCGCTATGCCGACTTCATGAAAGAAGAGATTGCGCTGGACGGCGTTGACCGCAGAGGGCTTAAACTAGGTGAGCCCGCCCTGCACAACCGGCTTTCCGAATTCCCTGTGATTGTCATTGGAGGCGGCCTGGGTGGCGTACTGGCAGGCATTCGCCTGGGTGAAGCCGGCATCCCCTATACGATTATCGAAAAAAATCCGGGTATTGGTGGCACCTGGTTTGAAAACCGCTACCCAGGCTGCCGTGTGGACGTACCCGGCCACAGCTACAGCTACTCGTTTGAGCCCAATCACGACTGGAGCAGCCACTTCCCCCTCGCTGATGAGATACGCGCCTACTTTGAGCGCTGCGCCAGGGACTCCGGGCTACTCCAACATACCCGATTCAATACTGAAGTCGTCACAGCTCAATATGACGATCGTTCCGGCGAGTGGGCCGTGCAAATCAAAACCCCGCAAGGCGACATCGAAACGTTAACCGCTCGCGCCGTAATTAGCTGTGTTGGACAACTCAACCGGCCCAGGCTGCCCGATATACCGGGCCTGGACGATTTCGAAGGTACTGTCGTCCACTCCGGCGCCTGGGCAGACGGTTTGGACCTGAAAGGCTTAAGGGTGGCGGTTATCGGCTCCGGAGCGAGCGCCTTCCAGATCATTCCCGAACTCGCGGAGACTACTAAGGCGCTTCGGGTTTTTCAGCGCTCTCCAGCCTGGATGTTTCCAAACCCTGGCTACCATGCGCCCATCAGCGATGCCGAACGCTGGGCATTAAAGAAGCTACCCTACTACTCCAAGTGGTATCGATTCTGGCTGCTCTACACCTCTGTAGAGGGCGTCTACGACAAAACCCTGGTTGACCCTGACTGGCAGCAGGAGGGTTCGATCAGCGCCGCTAACGAAGGCATGCGGCAAGTACTGGCTGGTTGGATCGAGTCACGCGTTAAAGATCCCGCCCTGTTAGCCAAGGTTATGCCCACGTACCCACCGTTCGGTAAGCGTATTCTTCAAGACAACGGTGTTTACCTCACCGCACTTCAGCGCGACAACGTCGATCTCATTACGGACGGTATCGCCCGCGTCACAGCACAGGGCATCGAAACGACTGATGGAACCCTCCATGAGGTAGACGCCATCGTTTGCGCGACAGGCTTTTACGCTGACCGATTTTTGTTCCCGATGGAAGTGGTCGGTCGCGACGGCATCAAACTCAATGAGCAATGGGGCGAGACCAACGGGCGCGCGTTGCTCGGCATCACCGTCCCCAACTTTCCCAACTTGTTTTGCATCTATGGTCCCAACACCAATCTGGTGGTAGCGGGCAGCATTGCGCACAACGCCGAATCGCAAATGAACTATATCCTGCGTTGCATTGGCCTGGTGATAGAGCGAGGCGCCAACGCTATAGAGTGCACTGCCGAAGCCCATGACCGCTATAACGAAGAGGTCGATGAGCTGAACGCCGCCACCGCGTGGGGCAGCGCTGAAGTCGAAAACTGGTACAAAAATACCAGCGGACGAGTGACCGCAAATCTGCCATTTCGCATCGTCGACTACTGGGAGATGACGCGCGAGCCTGAGCCAGAGCATTACATCTTCAGGGGCGAAAGCAATTGAATGGCGACACATCTCGGTGCCTTAAAGCAAATTCCGCGCAGGCCTCTCGATAGGAAAAATGCACAGCCAATAATTCTCAAGGAGTAACAGCGTATGACAGCATTCAACGAGCGCGTGGCGCTGGTCACCGGCGGCGGCTCCGGCATCGGCAAAGCGGTCGCCACACAGCTGGCCAAGGCGGGGGCCACCGTCGTAATCGCCGATCTCGGCGATAACGGCAAAGCCGCCGCGGAGGCTTTGCAGAGTCACGGACTGAATGCGACCAGCCTGAGCGTGGACGTCAGTGACAGTCAGCAAGTCGCCGGCATGATCGACGCGGTGATCGCGGCACACGGCCAGTTGGATATCGCAGTGAACAATGCGGGCATCGATCCGGAAGTCAGCCTCGAAGCAAGCTGGGAAGAGACCGCGATGGAGCAGGTGTTCAACGTCAATCTAAAAGGCGTGTTTTTGTGCCTTAAACATGAATTGCAACCGATGCTGGCGAAAGGTCAGGGCCGCATTGTCAATATGGCCTCTGCCGCCGGACTAAAGGGCGTCGCCAACAAACCGGCCTATACGGCTAGTAAGCATGGTGTGGTAGGCCTGACACGCGCCGCCGCCTTGCAGTATGCCGGTCAGGGCATACGCATCAACGCGGTATGTCCGGGTGCCGTGGATACCGCGATGTTAGAAAACAACCTGGGAGATGCGAAAGGCCGTGATCTCGTCGCACTCAACCACCCTATCCAGCGCATCGCCACCGCGGAAGAAATTGCTCAGGCCGTGGTCTGGCTGTGCAGTGATGAGTCGTCTTACGTTGTTGGTCAGGCGCTGGCGGTGGATGGCGGGCTGACGGTATAGCCACACCTTAACAGCCTGCCCGATGCTTGCAGAGGGGTCGCTAGCATATCCCTCTCAATTGCACGGCTAATCCATGTTCACCACGAACAAGCCGCGCAGCTCCATTTCGTCGTAGCCCGTCGCCTGATCCCCGGGGTACAGGTCGTCGAGAATGGCTTGCGTCGCAGGACTGATATCAGTGCCTTTTGCGCCATGACATTTCAGGCACATGCTGTTTGTTACAATCGGGTAATACCCCGTCACCGTCTCGTCATGTACACGCACGACAGGTGCCGGCTGCTGTCCACTGGCCAGCATCTCTTTGTAAGACAGGATAATCGCTGCTTCCTCGCCGTTAGCCGTATTGGAAGGGTTACGTGGACGATCACTGACCCGCGAGACCTCCACTCCCAACTTGTCCGACATGCCTGCTGTAATGGGTAACGCCTGCGTATTGCAAAAAGTCACCGCGTTCTCTGGGCCGCCGGCAGCGATGGCCTTCATTAGCTCACTACCCAGAGCGGCCTTGGTCTGCATGGCGACCTCCAGGCCCTGCATCTTGTAGGCATCCAGGGATTTTAGGGCCGAGGGCTCCTGACCCAGTACCGACCCGCTCAGGGCTGCGCTTAGCGCGAATACTGTGCCGGCCGCGGTGCGAGCCAGGGTAACGGGGCGGTGTGTCTTGTTCTTAACATTCGTCATTTTCATGATTTCTCTCTTTGACCCATTGTGTGCCGAGGCAATACTGCTTGACCAACATGCCTGGGCACGGCTGTATCCTGTGATGCCTGCACTACGGCAACAAAACCGCGCGCAGGAGAAACGAAACGGCGCCAACTGTGAGCACGCCGCCCAGCCATAGCGCCACGAACCAGGCCCACTTGTGCAGGGCACTGCCGTCCTTGGAGCTGTCTTTTGGGGTGTTTTCCATCAGTGGTATCCAGCCTCGCCCGGCCGCACCTTGCCGCGGAATATCCAATAAGAGTACGCGGTATAGCCCAGAATCAGAGGCAACATGATCAGCGCGCCGAACAGCATGAACAGTAGACTCGAATCGGGCGCGGCCGCTTCATGGATAGTAATTGCGCGGGGCACGATATACGGCGTGAGGCTGATGCCTAATCCGACAAAGCACAAGGCGAGCAAAACCAGAGTTGAAGGATAGATGACTGCGTCGATACGCCGCATAAAGCCCCAAACAATCAATCCGCCGACCAGGGCCGTCAGGATGGGCACAGGCGCCACAAACAAGAGCTGAGGCAAAGTAAACCAGCGGGCGTAGATCTCGGGCGACAGCAGCGGCGTCCAGATGCTGACCACGCACACAAAGAAAAAGGTGGCAATGCCAGTGATGGCAACATAACGATAGGCCTGGGCACGCAGATCTGCGTCTGTCTTTAGGACAAGCCAACCGGCGCCCAGCAACGCATAGCCAGCGCAAAGGGCAAGACCTGTCATAACGGTGAATGGCGACAGCCAGTCCCACCACCCTCCGGCGTACTCGCGCCCACTGACTTCGATACCCTGCACGAATGTTCCCAGCACCACACCCTGCATGAACGTGGCCACAAAGGAACCAAAAGAGAAGCTCACGTCCCACAGGCGCACATGCGCTGAGTCGCGCCAGCGATATTCAAAGGCAACGCCACGAAACACCAGCGCGAGCAGCATGACAATGAATGGCGCGTAGAGCGCCGGCATCACCACTGCGTAGGCCAGTGGAAATGCCGCGAAAAGCCCCCCGCCCCCAAGGATGAGCCAGGTTTCATTGCCATCCCATACGGGCGCTACCGTGTTCATTGCTACGTCGCGGTCATCATCTTTGGCGAGAAACGGGAAAAGTATCCCTATTCCCAGATCAAACCCGTCAAGGGCAACATAGATAAACACACCCAGCGACAACAGAGCGGCCCAGATAACCGGAAGATCAAGCATGATTTAGCCCTCCATTCACTCCGTGCTGATCCTGTGATGCTTGCGGGGTGATGCCGGCTGCGCGCACGGGCTTCCCAGTTTGGGGGCCATCGCCATCCGGCGGCTCATTCATCATGCGCAAAATGTAATAGGTACCGGCGCCGAACAAGGTGAAGTACACACCGATGAACGCTAGCAGCGAGGCTGCTACGGCTGGCGCGTCAACGGGGGCCAGTGAATCAGACGTGCGTAGCAGCCCGTAGACCGTAAAAGGCTGCCGGCCCACCTCGGTCACAATCCAACCTGCAAGTACGGCCACGAACCCAGATGGCCCCATCCATAGGGACGCTCGCTGGAACCACGCTGAATCGTAGAGCTTTCCTCGGTATCGCAGCCAAGCGGCGCAAACACCTACTAGAGTCATCAGAGCGCCCATCAGCAACATCACACGAAACGACCAAAAGACCATGCCGACCGGAGGGCGATCCTCTGCTGGCACATCTGTTAGTCCGGGCGTTTCGCCAGCAATATCGTGAGTCAGAATGAGCGCAGACGCGTAGGGAACGCCAATCTCGAATCGGTTCTCTTCATTGTCGCTATCTGGCCAGGCAAGCAGTAAAAACGGAGCTCCTTTCTGTCGCTGCCACTGCCCTTCCATTGCGGCGACTTTGATGGGCTGATGCTCCAGCGTATTCAACCCATGCATGTCGCCCGCGACAATTTGAAGAGGCGCCACCAGCGTCGCCATCCACATAGCCATTGAAAACATCGTGCGGGCTTCTGCATTGGTTTTGTCCCGCAGCAGGTGCCAGGCACCGACCGCACCGACGACGAATGATACTGTCAGATAAGAGGCCAGCGTCATGTGCAACAAACGATAGGGAAAGCTTGCATTAAAGATAATTGCGATCCAGTCATCCGGCACAAACTGCCCTACCTCGTTAAGGGCATAGCCCGCTGGGGTTTGCATCCAGCTGTTCACGGACAGGATCCATGTTGCTGACAGCAGCGTGCCCACGGCAACCATCGCAGTTGCAAAAAAATGTAGACCCCTCCCGACTTTTGACATTCCGAACAGCATGATTCCCAAAAAGCCCGCTTCGAGGAAGAATGCCGTCAGAACTTCGTAGGCCAGCAGTGGGCCGATAACGGGGCCGGCTTTGTCGGAAAATACGCTCCAGTTGGTGCCGAACTGGTAGGACATCACCAAACCTGAGACCACTCCCATGCCGAAGGCGACGGCGAAGATGCGCAACCAGTACTTATATAGATTCAGGTAAACCGGCTTGTCGGTTTTCAGCCATAACGCTTCCAGCACGAATAAGTAGCTGGCCAAACCGATAGAGAAAGCAGGGAAAATAATGTGAAACGATACTGTGAAGGCGAACTGAATACGCGCCAGCATCGCCGCATCAAAAAACTCTAGCACTGCAGACTCCTTTAGGCATAAAGTGGCATTTGATATAGTATTTATCAAAGGCACGCCATAAGCAATATTTAATATATTACTTTTATTCGGGTTGGCCCATCCCGAATAAAACCACCTCAAGGAGGTTACTATCCGACTAACAGCGTACTCAAATTATTCTCTGCGCATACTTATGTACTGCGCGATCCACCCGGGAGACGTCGTGAGAATAGAAGACATTGCGACATCTTATGGTATTTCCAAGGCGCACCTGCTGAAGTCCTCCCGACAGCTCGGACAGCTCGGCTACCTGACCACACTGCGGGGTCGGAGTGGGGGCGTTAAGCTCGCCCTTCCCCCGGAAAAAATCGCCCTGGGTGAGGTGCTACGTGAGATAGAGGACACAAGCGAGTTTGTGGAGTGCTTCAAACCCGCCACCAACACCTGTCCCCTTGCCGGCGAATGCAAACTCACAGGACTGTTTCATCAGGGGATCGAGGCGTTTTTTTCGTCGATGGACGGCATTACTATTGCAGACCTCGTCAGCGATGGGAGGCGACTGAGAGATCGCTTGCCTGCTCTGGAGCTGCTCTAACTTACAGACGACGCAAGATAGCACTACAGACTTGGCCCGCATTGTTCAAATATGATCCCCAACCAACAAACTTTTAGCATCCTGTTGGCCGAGTAAACGTCTGAGCTCTTTGCCGGTAGACGTAGCCCGACATGTCGATGGCTCAGTCGGCCAGCGCGATTTCTGTGCTCAGCGTGCTCTCGGCAATCAGCGAGTTAGTGACTAAACAACTCGCCTCGGCCTTGTGCAGCAGTTTCTCAGCTTGTTCGATCAGCCCTTCGGCGTCTGCACCCTCAGCTGTGGGCAACAACAGCGTCGCCTTGACCCTGATTTCGGTAAAACGCGTGACGCGATCCACGCGGTCCAGTGTGCCTGACGCGTCGCAGCGCAAATCGATCCAGTCCAGCTTCGCTGCGCGAGCAATCGCCCGAAACGTCAATATAAAGCAGTCCGCGACCGCAGCGATCAGCAGCGACTCCGGCGACTATTTGTCACCCGGACCACCAAACTCCGCAGGTGGCGCGCTAACAATTTCCATTACGCCGTCTGCCTTCAAGGACACCTCGCTTTCAACGCTTGCGCTGGCCGTGACATCGTATTGATGCGGAAGTGGTTCCATGCTGTGCTCTCCTCGTTACAAACGCCGGAACTAGGCGATCTCCGCCGGAGGTTTACCGGGGACGAAGCCACCTGCCGCTAGCGCGCTAACGCACGCATCGTAGGACTCAAAAATGTCTTCTTCCGGCACCAGGCCTGGAATGATACCAATCTGCTCCATCAGGTATCTTGGCTGCGGTTGCAATTTGGTCAGCAGCACCCTCACGCTGTCGGACTTCTTCAGGTCAACCAGCACATCCTCAAGGGCGTACAGCCCGGACTGATCCATATAGGACACGCGTCCCATGCGAATAATCACTACCGATGCGGTCGGCGGAATCTGTGCAGCCAACGACTGAAAATCACTTGTCGAGCCGAAAAACAGGGGCCCACTAATACGTTTGATGACGACGTTTTGTTGCAGCGACGTTGGAAAGGTAGATTCATCCGTCCAGGGTTCTTTCTCAGCCATGGATTTGACAAAAGATTGCTCACCGGTCATATCGCCCATTTTCTTCATGAAAGTAAACGATGCAATAACAAGGCCTACGCCAACTGCATAAACCAGATTCCACACAGACGAGAGCACCATCACAGTCAGCATGATAATAACTTCCGAGCTGATTTTTACCGGGCCATAGATAACGTCTTTGGGCATCGCTGGCATGGCTTTTAGCCCTTTGTAGTCCATGACACCCACGCCAACGGTCACCAGGATGCCCGCCAGTACGGCTGCAGGAATTTGTGAGGCCACGGGACCCAGTGCGAGTAACACGATACCCAGCACCAGGGCAGCAACCATCCCGGACAGCCGTGTCTTACCGCCTGATTCGATATTGACCACGGTACGAATCGTCGCCCCCGCTCCCGGGATGCCACCAAACATTGCCGCGACACTATTGCCAATGCCCTGACCTACCAACTCCCTGTCGGGATTGTGCTTTGTTTTGGTCATATTATCGGCAACAACCGACGTTAGAAGTGAATCTATTGCGCCCAGCATCGCCAGTGTAAATGCGGTAAACAGGTAGGGACTGATCGTGTCGAACTGAAAGGACGTGAAAATCTCCCACCGAAGTACAGGCAAGCCCTCGGGAATCGCCTCTATGGCGCGATAATCAAGACCCAAACCATAGGCCACACCAGAGACCGAAACCAGCGCCACCAGCGTGCTCGGAACAACAGTAGTGATACGCTTGAACCCGTAGATGATCCCGATAGTGGCCAGGGATAGCATCAACTCCAGAGGAACTACTCTGCTTAGAGCCCGCGGTAAAATCCTCAGGGTTCCGATAACGCCGGACGCATAAGAACCTGCCAGGGATTTCGCTTCCTGATAAATTTCCTCTTCAGAGGTTTGTCGCGATCTACTGATAGTTTCTTCGAAATCCTCGAGAACAAGAATGCCCTCACCGGCCTCTTCCCGCAGGATATTCTCGAGAATGACCTCCTCGGCCTGCGGCTTGAAGCGCTCTACCAGCTCAAGGTCTTCCTTTGGATAGTAACCCATGGACGGCAGCAGCTGTGTGACCAGAATAATGACACCGATGGCCGTCATGAATCCTGATACGACAGGATAGGGAATGAACCGTATATATCTGCCCAGTCCCAGAACTCCCAATCCCATCTGCATAACGCCGGCAAGCAGGAAAACGGACAGGATCGCTGGCAGCGCCCGGGCAGCATCACCCTCGTACACCGCGACGATGCCAGCAACGACAACCATGCTTACAGCCGTCATAGGCGCAGTCGGACCAGAGATTTGCGTACTCGTCCCACCGAAGAGTGCGGCAAAAAAACCGATGAAGATGGCACCGTAAAGTCCGGCGCTCGGGCCCAGCCCGGAGCTCACCCCAAAGGCAAGGGCCAATGGCAACGCTACTATGCCAGCGGTTATGCCGCCAAAAAGATCACCTCTGAAATGCCTGAATAAATCACTCATAGAGTTCCAACTGATGGGGATAGCAAAGCTAAAAGAGTCGCGACAAGCACAGCGACGTCGAAGTCGAAATATGTCGAAAGCACACTATCAGACTTTATTATCTGAACCCAGACACTGAATATAAGAACGCCCTGACCATTTCTGATCGGGGCGTCGTATTTTGCGCCTGCGATGACCTACTACAGGATGACCTACTACAGGATGACCTACTACGGCTCGAAGGTTTAGCCTGGACGGCAGCGGCGATCAACCTGTCGAGGGCTGGCTGTGCTCTGCCCGCCGGGCGCAAGGTGTGGCTGCTCACCGAGAATAGGCAATAAACGGCGCTGCTCAGGCGCGCCGGTGCCAGTCACTCCCACTCGATAGTTGCCGGTGGCTTACTGGAAACGTCGTAGGTGACACGCGATACGCCGCTGATTTCGTTGATGATTCGATTTGAGACCCGCTCCAGCAGCTCGTAGGGCAAGTGTGCCCAGCGCGCCGTCATAAAATCGATGGTCTCTACAGCTCGCAGGGCGATCACGTATTCGTAGCGCCTGCCGTCGCCGACCACGCCAACTGATTTAACCGGTAGGAATACGGCAAAGGCCTGGCTGGTCTTGTGGTAGTAATCCGCCGCGTGCAGCTCTTCGATGAAAATTGCGTCGGCCTCGCGCAGCAGATCGGCATACTCCTTTTTAACCTCGCCCAAAATGCGCACACCCAGGCCCGGGCCCGGGAAAGGATGGCGAAACACCATATCGTAGGGCAGGCCCAGCTCCAGGCCGACCTGGCGCACCTCATCTTTGAACAGTTCGCGCAGGGGCTCCACTAGCTCTAGCGCCATGTCTTCCGGCAAGCCGCCAACGTTGTGGTGGGACTTAATAACGTGGGCTTTGCCCGTCTTGGCACCGGCAGACTCGATGACATCGGGATAGATCGTGCCCTGCGCCAACCACTTTACGTCCTGTATACGAGTGGCCTCATCGTCGAATACCTCGATGAAGGTGTTGCCTATACGCTTGCGCTTGAGCTCGGGGTCGTCGATACCCTCTAGCTGCTCAAGAAAACGGGCCTCGGCGTCGCAGCGCACCACTTTTACACCCATGTTCTTGGCGAACATATCCATTACCTGATCGCCTTCGTTTTTACGAAGCAGGCCATTGTCGACAAACACGCAGGTTAGCTGATCACCGATGGCCCGATGCAGCAGAGCCGCTACCACAGACGAGTCAACGCCGCCCGATAGACCCAGCAGCACCTTGTCCTGGCCCACCTGCGCTTGCACACGCTCGATCGCATCCTCAACGATGTTGGCCGGCGTCCACAACACGTCACAGCCGCATAGCTCCAGCACGAAGTGCTCGTAAATACGCTTACCCTGCAGGGTGTGCGTGACCTCGGGATGAAACTGAATGCCGTACAAATCCCGATCGACGTTTGCCATCCCGGCGATGGGACAACTCTCTGTCTCGGCCATAAGCGTAAAGCCGTCCGGCAAGCCGGTGACCTTGTCTCCGTGGCTCATCCACACGTCCAATAGTGCGGTGCCGTCATGGTCGACGTGGTCTTTGATATCGTGCAGCAGCTTGCTCGCTTCCGTGACGCGAATCTGGGCATAGCCGAACTCGCTCACATCAGAGCCTTGCACCTCGCCGCCAAATTGGACCGCCATGGTCTGCATGCCGTAGCAAATACCCAATACCGGCACGCCCAGTTCAAACACGAGGTCTGGCGCCCGCGGTGAACCCCGCTCGGTGACCGATTCAGGACCTCCGGACAAAATAATCCCCATCGGCGCAAAGTCGCGTATGTCGGCGTCGCTGATATCCCAAGCGCGTATTTCGCTGTACACGCCGACCTCCCGCACCCGCCGGGCAATCAATTGCGTGTACTGAGAGCCGAAATCCAGAATAAGGATACGCTGGTCGTGGATATTACTCATAGGGTCAGATTGTCCTGAATGGCCCGCACAGTGTCAGTGACCGCTGGCTTGCAGGCAGACGCGTCAAAACGCCGCACATCAACTAACGGGATAGTTTGGCGCTTCCTTGGTGATCGAAACGTCGTGCACGTGGCTTTCGCTCATACCCGCCGCGGTCACTTTCATGAACTCAGGGTGGGTGCGCATGGTTTCAATATCGATGCTGCCGGTGTAGCCCATGGCCGAACGCACGCCGCCCATCAGCTGGTGCACAATGCTGGCGACCGGCCCCTTGTAGGGCACTCGACCCTCAATGCCTTCGGGTACGAGCTTTTCGGTGCCGTGGCTAGCGTCCTGGAAATAACGGTCGCTAGAGCCCTGCGTTTGCGACATGGCACCCATGCTGCCCATACCGCGGTAAGACTTGTAGGTTCGACCCTGGTACAACTCAACCTCGCCTGGAGCCTCTTCGGTGCCAGCGAACATGCTGCCCATCATCACACAGTGCGCGCCGGCGACAATCGCTTTGGCAACGTCTCCGCTAAAGCGAATGCCGCCATCCGCTATCAGCGGAATGCCCGTGTCCTTCAAGGCTTTGGCGACGTTTGCCACCGCGGTAATCTGGGGAACGCCAGTGCCGGTAACGACGCGCGTCGTGCAGATGGACCCGGGACCAATACCGACCTTTACCGCGTCCGCGCCTGCTTCAGCCAAAGCGATGGCCGCCTCAGCCGTAGCAATATTGCCACCGATAACCTGCATGTCCGGAAAAGCCTGCTTGATCCGTTTAACACGCTCAATAACGTTGCGTGAATGGCCGTGGGCGGTGTCGACCACCAGGACATCGACGCCCGCGGCGACCAATGCGTCGACCCGGTCATCTGTGTCCGGGCTGGTACCCACGGAGGCACCGACTAACAGTTGGCCAAAGCTATCTTTGGCGGCGCTCGGAAAGCTTTCGGCTTTATCAAAGTCCTTAACGGTAATCATGCCGCGCAGGTCGAAACGGTCATTAACCACCAGAATCTTTTCGATGCGATGTTTGTGTAACAGGGCTTGCACCTCTTCCGAGGTCGCGCCCTCCTCCACGGTCACCAGTTGCTGGCGAGGCGTCATGATCTGTGCCACCGGTATTTGCAGGTTTGACTCAAAGCGCGTGTCACGGCGGGTGACGATGCCGACCAGGTCTTCGCCATCCAGCACCGGCACGCCGGAAAAACCATTCTTGCGCGTCAATTCGAGCAGCTCACCCAGCGTCGCTGTCTGCTGGATGGTGATGGGGTCCTTGACCACGCCCGCCTCGAACTTCTTGACTTTCCGCACCTCTGCGGCCTGCTCGTCAAGCGTCATGCTTTTATGCACGATACCGATGCCGCCCTCTTGAGCAATTGCAATCGCAAGCTTGGCTTCGGTTACGGTGTCCATCGCCGCCGAGACCAGCGGGATATTCAGATAAATCTCACGCGTGAGTTTGGTTTTCAGCGAAACGTCTGTGGCGACCACTTCCGAATACCCAGGCACTAACAGGACGTCGTCGAAGGTCAGGGCTTCCTGGGCTATTCTCAGCATAAGGCTTCCGCGGTCTGGTTAAACGTGTAATTATAAATCCACGCCGTTCTCGCAGCAATCAATGACTCCTCCTGCAACACAAAATAATCTCCCCACCGAGCCTCCCACGCTAAGCGTCAGCCAGCTAAATCGCCAGGTTAAGCGCCTGCTGGAGGGACACTTTGATTTCATCTGGATTGAGGGTGAGATCAGCAATCTCGCGACGCCGGCATCCGGGCACTGGTACTTCAGCCTTAAAGATGATGCCGCCCAGGTCCGTTGCGCGATGTTCCGCAATCGCAACCAGCGCGTACGTTTCAAGCCCGAAAATGGCCAATTGGTGCGCCTGCGTGCCAGGGTATCGCTGTACGAGGGTCGCGGTGAATTCCAGCTTATTGGCGAACATCTGGAGGACGCAGGCGCAGGCGCACTGCAGCGCGCCTTCGAGGCATTGAAAGCCAAACTGCATGCGGAGGGCCTGTTCGACAGCGAGCGCAAGCGCAGCCTGCCCAACTTCCCGCAGCATGTTGCCATCATCAC
The DNA here is from genome assembly GCA_043585095.1 of Cellvibrionales bacterium. Lineage (GTDB taxonomy): Bacteria > Pseudomonadota > Gammaproteobacteria > Pseudomonadales > Halieaceae > JANQIO01. The sequence continues at coordinate 1,416,519 of CP121321.1, read as the reverse complement.
TTCACGCAGCGGCGCCGCCCTGCGCGATATTCTGACGGTGTTTAAGCGCCGTTACCCGGGGCTTCGGCTCAGCCTGATCCCCAGCAGCGTGCAGGGAGCAGAGGCGCCCGGGCAGCTGCTTGAGGCGCTTGCGACGGCTTATGAACACGGCGGCTTTGACGCCATTGTCCTGGCCCGCGGTGGCGGTTCAGCAGAGGATTTGTGGGCATTCAATAATGAGGCGCTGGCGCGCATGATCGCCGCCAGTCCGATACCCCTTATCAGCGCTGTCGGCCACGAGACGGACTTCACCATTGCCGATTTTGTCGCCGACCAGCGCGCCCCGACGCCTTCTGCAGCGGCTGAGATGCTGAGCCCCGATCAGAACGAGCTCGCCAACCAGTTACTGAACATTGAGCTAACGCTCGCCAGACAGTTCAGGCGCCAGCTCAAGTACCTGTTCAGCCTGGTTGCTGCGGCCAGCGCCGGGCTTCGCCACCCCGGTGACCGACTCCGAGAACAGGCACAGCGCCTGGATGAACTGGAGCTGGGTCTACAGCGTGCAGTGACGAAACAAAATACTGCCAGACGGCACCGCCTCGAAGTTGCCCAGCGAAGACTGCTTGCCTGCCATCCGGGGTCCGACTTGCAGGCTCAGCAGCGCAGATTAGCGGACCTGGACAGGCGAGCTCGCCGGGCCACAGGGCATAACCTCGGTCAAGCACGGCAGCGACTGCAGCTGCAGCGCTCAAGACTGGAGTCATTAGGACCACAGCGAACTCTGGATCGGGGGTATGCAATTGTGCGCGATGCGTCCGGTGCGCTGGTGAAGGACGGCGCCGCGCTGCAGAAGGGGCAAACGCTAACGACCCGTCTGGCGAAGGGAAGTTTCAGTAGCGACGTGACGGCTGTCGACGACTAGCCCGGCGGCAGCCGGGCTGACTAATATTTGGCGGGCAGCCGCGAATTTATAATGATATGGCGACCCTCAAAGCGAATATAGTCGCCTATCGTCAGATCCTTGAGAATCCGGGCAACCATTTCTCGAGAGGCACCTACCCGATCGGCGATATCCTGCTGAGTCAGCTTTTCAGGAATGAACATACTGCCGTCACCGCGCTCTTCGGCGAGGTCCATCAACACATTCGCGACGCGGCCGTAAACATCCTGTAGTGCCAGGCTCTTCACGTCGGCGGTAAGCTTGCGGACTCGGGCAGCCAGGTTACTAATCAGTTTGCGAGCGATGTTCGGGTGTTCATCCAGAACGCGATTGAAGTCGTCCTTGTAGATGATGCAGAAGCTGGATTTTTCGACTGTGCGTACTGAAGCAGAGCGAGATGAATCATCCAGCAAAGCTAGCTCACCGAAATAGTCGCCCTCGCCCTGCGTATTCATGATGAACTCTTTGCCGTTCTTATCACTGCAATAGACCTTCACACGGCCGCTTTCGATAATAAACAAAGAGTCGGCGGGGTCGTTCTCGTGTATCACGACGGTGTTTTTGGGAAACGCTCGACTGCTACTGCTGGTTGCCAGCGCATCCAGCTCGTTATCGGATAATCCTTGAAATAACTCGACCTGCTGCAGTATCACCCCGTTGTTCCTTCTTCAGCGTTTTTTGACCTTATTCTACCTGCGCTTCTGTCTGGGTTTTGCACCGATATTGCCCACGGTAAAAAGCCTTGTCACGCGCCCTCCGCTGCGACCACCCCACGACGGCGGTTAGTGTAACCCAAACCCTCATAATCACGCACTATTACTGGCATAGGTGGCTAGCTATACTTCACCCCAAACCAAGGGAGAAAGCAGATTTGTCACAGCCAGACGGCGTCGGGCCCGAGCAGGCCCAGCCTTACACAGCGCACGTACAACGCGCGTTATCGGAACTGCGTGGGCTGGCCTCCTCGATTGCAGCGGAGTTAACGCAGCAGCAACGCGAGGACATGGAGCGCCTGTTCTCCACGAGTGCTGCCCTTGAGGCACTACTTACCGATAAGCAGCTAACGCCCGACACGCGCCAGCACGACATACTAAACGTTCTGGGTGCTATGCGCGGTTACGCTGAAATGCTGGCAGAAGACGTCGGCGAATTATTTCCTTCTATCGCAGATGTACTGCAGCGGGTCGTAAAGTCAGTTGGCGCCGCAACGCAGTCCGGTAGCGCCCTGGCAACGCGGACCTCAGATGACGCGACTCTAGCCCAGGCTGGATCGATCACTGGAACCATCCTCGCTGTTGACGACAATGCTGATAACCGCGAGTTACTGACACGCTATCTCGAGCGCTCCGGACACGAGGTGGTGATCGCCAGCAGCGGTATGGAAGCACTGGCGCGGCTGGCAGATCGGCACGTTGACGTCGTGCTACTGGACCTGATTATGCCCGGCATGGACGGTAGCCAGGTACTCAAGCGCCTCAAGGAGTCCGCTGAACTGCGATCAATCCCCGTTATCGTAATCTCCGGTCGTCAGGATATGGACGGCATTATTGAGTGTATCGAGGCCGGCGCCGATGACTACCTGTTCAAGCCATTCAACCCAGTGCTGCTGCAGGCTCGCATTAAGGCTGGACTGGAGCGCAAGCGCTGGCACGACACGGAAGAAAAATACCGCAGGAAACTTGAGCGCAATGAGAAGTTCATTCGGGCCACCTTTGGCCGCTACGTCTCGGATGAAATCGTTGAGAGCCTGCTGGAAGAGCCGGAGGGGCTGAAGCTGGGTGGCGACTTACGTCAGGTGACTATGCTGATGTCCGATATCAGGGAGTTTTCCACCCTGTGCGAACGCCTTCCCCCAGATCAAGTCATGCGCATGCTAAACAATTACCTTGGCGTGATGACCGATATCATTATGGGTCATCAGGGCACTATTGACGAGTTTATCGGGGACGCTATTCTCGCCATTTTTGGCGCGCCGGTACTACGCGATGATGACGCCGACCGCGCGGTGCGCTGTGCCTTGGACATGCAGGCGGCGATGCTCGATATCAATCGTGAAAATCGCAAAGTCGGGCTGCCGGAAATCAGCATGGGAATCGGCGTCAATACCGGCGACGTCATCACTGGAAACATAGGTTCTGAAAAGCGCAGTAAGTACGGCGTGGTCGGGCATCACGTCAACCTAACGGCACGCATCGAATCCCATACCGCAGGGGGTGACATTCTGATTTCCAACAGCACTCGCGAAGCCATGCGCAGTCAGGTTCAGCTTGGCGAAAGCCAGGAGGTACAAGTAAAAGGCATCAATGAGGCCGTCATCATGCACCCGGTTCTGGATCACAGGATAGCGGCCAGCCATGTCTCTTGACGTCCTGCTGGTCGAAGACAACGAGTTAAACCGCGATATGCTCAGCCGGCGGCTAGCTCGCGCGGGGCACAGCGTGCGGGTAGCAGCGAACGGTGCACTCGCGCTGGACGCCATGCGACAGCAACAACCGGACGTCGTGCTGTTAGACATGAACCTGCCCGTCAAGGATGGCTGGACGACCTGCCGGGAAGCGCGTCAGGATCCGGAGTTGAAGGCAACCCGAATTATTGCGCTGACGGCGCACGCCATGGGGCAAGACCGCGAACGCGCCATGCAGGCAGGCTGCGATGATTACGCTACGAAGCCGGTAGATTTCCCAGCTCTGCTGACAAAAATTGAGCAGCTCATGGTGACCAGGCCGTGAGCTTAAGCCGTCGCCTAACCCTTTCGTTGCTTGCCATACTGCTGATCTTTTCGCTGAATGTCGGCACGCACTTTTGGGGTAGCTTTGCCCGAACAGAGAGTATGAATGCCTATCGAGAATCGGTGTCCGCTCGCCAACTCGCTACTAACGTAGGGCTGGACCTGGAGGAGCAACGCAAGCAGGTCAGAGTGCTGGCAACGCTGCGCGACACGACGCCCGACAGATTAAGCGAGGCTGACCGTGATCGGGCCATTCTTAACATAGACAATCTGACCCGGGATATTGACCAACTCGGCAGCACCACCCATGAGGTGACACAGCCTCAGTACGAAGCGCTTTTGCGATCCACGGAGTACTTACTGCCCGCCTGGCAGTCATTTTACGAAAACTACAATAATGCTGACTGGCAGTCTGACTATTCTGCACCCGACGCACCGGAGCTCTACGATGAAGCGCGGGCGCGTCTCGCGATTCTTGAAGAACGGCAGAGCTTTATCTCCGATCAGCAGGCGACCATCATCGACCAAACCATCGCGCTGACGGACCGCATCACCGCTATCAGCTTTCTCGCCTCGGTATTTCTGTCCAGTATTCTCGGCGTCTTTTTGATCCGCTATACCAATCGATCCTTCAGCCGACTGAAAACCGGAACGCTGCGCATTGGCTCGGGCGACCTGGACTATCGAATTCAGGGCATCGAGGACGCCGGTGAAATTGGCGAGTTAGCCAATGCCTTTAACGACATGTCGGGCAAACTGCGAACCGCTATTGACGAGGTCAGCCAGGCTAAAGAAAACGCCGATAGAGCGAACGAGGCTAAAAGCAGCTTCCTCGCTAACGTCAGTCACGAATTACGCACACCGCTTAACGCCATCATTGGTTACAGCGAAATGCTTCACGACGAGGTAGACGATAACAATATCGACCGACACCAGTTTCAGAGCGATCTCGGCAAAATCATTATGTCGGGTAAACAACTACTGGCGCTGATCAACGACATCCTCGACCTATCCAAGATTGAAACCGGCAAGGTTGATCTATACCCCGAGAACTTCAGTGCCGCAGAGCTACTGGAGCAAGCCTGTCAAACCATAGAGCCACTGTTGGGTCGCAACAATAACACCCTCAAAATGGATGTAGCCGACAGGCTGCCGTTGTTCTTCAATGACGCCACAAAATTTCGCCAGGTGTTTGTCAATCTGCTGGGCAATGCCTGCAAGTTCACCGAAAACGGGGTGATAACGGTGCGCGCGGAGCTACTGGAAGGGCCCGATGACCTGGTACTATTTTCGGTGGACGACACCGGCATTGGCATGATGCCGGCGCAGCAGGCAAAGGTCTTCGATGCGTTTGTCCAGGCCGATACATCGACCAGCAGAAACTACGGCGGCACAGGTCTGGGGCTAGCCATATGCAAAGACTATTGCGAGATGATGGGTGGTACGATCAGCGTAGAAAGCACGCCCGGCGAAGGCGCTAGTTTTCGCGTTGTGCTGCCGATTCAGGCTCTCGACCTAAGGTCAGATCACGAAGCCGCGTGATAGCCTCTTCGCGCTTCTCGAGCTCTGCGCGAAGGCTGGCATTACCGCGCTTTAACTGCTCAACCTGATCGTACATCTCAATGAAGGACTCCATGGCGTTTTGCATGATGCGGACAGGCTCGTGGATACTGATACCGCTGTCCAGCTGGCCACGCAGCGCTGAATAGGCCTTGTAGGCTTCGGCGCGATCATAGATCGGGCTTTTCGGCAGCGTACTTAGATAGGCAATTGCAATAGCCGATTCAAGGTTAGCCTGAGGCGTGTTCTCGATTCGCTGGTAGCTTTGAAAGTAGCGAAGGGATTCCAGATAAGCCGCCTCGCTGAGCGCATCGACTCCCTTTTCCAGGAAGGTAAAGGCCTCTTGCTGTGCCTCACAGGCGCAGTCCTTGGATGGCAGATTCAGATTAAGCTCTGGCAGCTCCGTTGCTTCAGTTGCTTCGTCGCGTACGCTTTGACCAGCGCAGGCTGTCAGGAGTACCGCCATGGAGATTGGCAAGGCGCGAGTGAACAGAACACGCCAGCAGATGAGGCACGTCAGGCTGGCTTTGATGGGGTAGACACGCTGTGTATGAGTCTCCATTTCCGGATAATAGCCTGCGCCGACAGGGCCTGTCACTCAGGCCGCATATGCGGAAACAAAATAACGTCGCGGATCGATGGACTGTCGGTAAAAAACATCACCAGACGATCAATGCCGATGCCCTCGCCCACCGTTGGCGGCAAACCGTACTCGAGCGCTGTGATGTAGTCAGCGTCGTAGTGCATCGCCTCAAGGTCTCCAGCGTCTTTCTCCTCGACCTGCGCCCGGAATCGGTCAGCCTGGTCTTCAGGATCGTTTAGCTCCGAAAAGCCGTTAGCCAATTCACGTCCGGCAATGAAAAACTCAAAACGATCCGTGACGAACGGATTGTCGTCATTGCGACGCGAGAGGGGCGACACCTCGGTCGGATATTCAGTGATAAAAGTTGGCTGGTCCAGGTTCGGCTCCACGGTCTTCTCAAATATCTCTACCTGTACTTTGCCGAGGCCCCAGCTTGCTTTGACTTCGATGCCGAGACCCTGGGCAATATCCCGTGCGGCAGCTTCATCGGCCAGCGCCTCAGCACTGATATCTGGATTAAAGTGCAGCACCGAATCAAACAGCGTCATACGATGAAACGCTTGGCCCAGCTCATACTCTGTGCCCTGATAGGTAACCGTGGTGGAGCCCAGCACATCGCTGGCAATGCGTCGCATCATCTCCTCGGTCAAATCGATGGCATCCCGATAATCCGCATAGGCCCAGTAATACTCCAGCATGGTGAACTCAGGGTTGTGGCGCGTGGACAAGCCCTCATTGCGGAAATTTCGGTTGATCTCGAAGACCTTCTCAAAACCGCCGACGGTCAGACGCTTCAGATACAGTTCTGGCGCGATGCGCAGATACATATCCAGATCCAAAGCATTGTGGTGGGTGGTAAACGGTCTGGCCGTGGCGCCACCGGGAATGGTTTGCATCATGGGAGTCTCGACTTCCATGAAACCCCGCTCTGCCATAAAGCTGCGTATGGTGCCTACGATTTGGGACCGCTGGCGAAAGACCGCTCTGGATTCAGGGTTGGCGATCAGGTCCACATAGCGGCGTCGATAACGCATCTCCTGATCCGACAGCCCGTGATACTTGTCCGGCAACGGCCGCAGAGCCTTGGTCAGCAACCTGGCGTCTTCCATATTGATATACAGATCACCCTTGCCAGAACGGTTGAGCGGACCCGTCGCCGCGACAATATCACCCAAATCCCAGGACTTTATCGCTGCGAGCGTCTGCTCAGAAAGCACTTTCCGATTGACGTAAAGCTGGATCTCGCCGCCGTCATCTTGAATCAATAGAAAAGCACCACGATTGCGCACCAAACGCCCGCATACCGAAAACGTCTGCCCTTCAGCTTCCAGCGCCTCTTTTGAGGTCTCTTCAAAATCTGATTGCAACCGGGCAGCGGTCGCCGTGCGACGGAAGCTGTTTGGGAAAGCTTGCCCCTGCGCTCGCAGCTCGCTTAACTTGGCCCGGCGTTCTGCAATCAGCTTGTTTTCATCCGGCTGATCGGCGGCGGTTTGTTCAGTCATTGGTCTGTTCCCATTTGCACGCGCTTAGAGCCCCTTCTTCAGGGATGCTTCGATAAATTCGTCAATGCCACCATCCAGCACAGCCTGTGTGTTGGAAGTTTCGACATTGGTGCGTAAGTCTTTAACACGCTGGTCGTCCAATACATAAGAACGGATCTGACTGCCCCAGCCAATATCTGACTTATTGTCTTCAACGGCCTGAGCTGCCTCTCGCCGTTTTAACATTTCCTGCTCGTATAGCCTTGCGCGCAGCATCTTCCACGCCTTATCGCGGTTCTGATGCTGTGAGCGCTCGCTCTGGCATTGCACCACAATCCCGGAGGGTTCGTGGGTCAGTCGCACGGCAGAATCCGTCTTGTTCACGTGCTGGCCGCCGGCGCCTGAGGCACGATAAGTGTCCGTGCGCACGTCAGAGGGGTCGACTTCAATCTCTACGCTGTCGTCGATCTCAGGCGAAACAAAAACAGAGCTGAACGAAGTATGGCGACGGTTGCCCGAGTCGAAGGGTGATTTACGCACCAGCCGGTGGACGCCTGTCTCAGTGCGCAGCCAGCCAAAAGCGTATTCGCCTTCAAACCGCACCGTAGCACTCTTGATTCCCGCTACGTCCCCAGACGAAACCTCTTCGAGAGTCGTTTGAAAGTCATGGGCTTCACCCCAGCGCAGATACATACGCAGCAGCATCTCTGCCCAGTCTTGTGCTTCGGTGCCGCCAGAACCGGCTTGAATATCAAGGTACGCGCTGTTCCCGTCCATTTCACCGGCAAACATGCGGCGGAACTCCAGCTGTTCCAGCTGGCCCAGCAGACTGTTGATATCGCTCTCGACTTCGTCTGCGGTGGACTGATCGTCTTCCTCTGCCGCCATTTGCAATATGTCAGCGGCATCACGTGAGCCTTCCTCAAGACTCTCGATGGTGCTTACGATAGCTTCCAGCGCAGCGCGCTCCTTGCCGAGCTGTTGGGCCCGGTCCGGATCGTCCCACACGCTGGGTTCAGCAAGCTCGAGCTCTACTTCTGCAAGTCGATCTTTGCGTTCAGCGTAGTCAAAGATACCCCCTAAGCACGTCGGTGCGCGCCTCAATATCCTTGAGGGATTGCAGTAGCGGGTTAATCTCTAACATTGTCGTATATCACTGTGTGATGCGGGTGTATTAAAGCTGCAGCAGTCCTGGGCCACTGGCAGCGGTGGCGATTGTAGCTCAGGCTTAAAAGGCCATTCAATAAAAAGCCTGAGAGACTGTCCGAATAAAGCGCCGGCAAGGTCTATGCGAAGCCATTCAGGACAAAGCCGATAAGCAGAATTTGCGGCAGGCTAAGTAAGGGCAGAAACAGCGCCAGCTTCCAGGACCCGGTGGTATCTCGGATAGACATGATTTCTGTGTAGTCCGTCGACACTCCCGCCATTAGAAACGTGAAGCTGTTGCCGGGAGCCTCAGCGCGGTTCAATAAATCAGCGGCCACCGGAACCGTGCCCTCAGAGCACACCTCAATAACTGTTGCCGCCAACAGCGTTAGCCAAAGCCCGGCCACAGTCGCGCCGAACCATTGCGCAAACTGATCGGGAGGTACCGCGGCTCGTATGCCCGCTGCCAACAATATTCCAAACAGTCCCCAGCGAATAACGATGCGCGCTCCGTGTAACCCGTCCGCAAGGAGTGCGAGGGTCCCGGCGAGTGAAAAACTCCAGCTGTGTCGAAATTCACGCCACCGTTCACCAAAAGACACGTCGGGATTCAGCCCTTGCCTATGGGGGTTCTCCGGCAATACCTGCCTGCGCACCAAAGCATCGAAGCCCATGCCGGTGATCAGGCCAATTACCAGGGACAGTGCGATAAAACACAGCGTCCACCCCACGCCAACCAAACTGAATAGAATCAACGTCAGGGACAGTGAATTCCAAGGGCTGGCCAGCAAGAAAGCCATGACCTGTCCCACCGTTGCACCTCGTTCGTAAAGCTTCATGCCAACGGCGAGTATGCCATGGCTGCAAAGGTCGAGTAATACGCCGGCCAGTGTGGCGCGGAGCACCGCCGAAAAACCTTCTCGATGACCCAGCACTGACATGACCAGATCTCGGGGTACGCGCGATAGCAAGCCAACAAAGACGACTCCCAGCGCCAGCCCCCACCACATCTGATTTGTAATCTCGAAAACGCCGTGGGTGAATGTGCCGATCAGGTTGCTGATGCCCTCACCTGCGCCGTGAGCTGGCAGCAAAGCACCGAAAACATAGGAAATCGAGACCGCGAGGGCCACCACCAGTAGAAAGCGGTCAACCGGACGCTGCCCATCGGCGACAGCGGTCTCCTCATGGCAGCAATCGCTCATTGCGACAACACCGTTGTGTAGGGGTCTATGGCAACACGCAAAGTCATAGTGAAATTGTACCGTGTATCGACAGGCAGGACAGGGCTTCTCGACGGCAGCCGGACTTCCATGCGCTAGTCGACGCGAGTGACTACCTGTAAGTCTTCGATCATCAACTGCAGGGTTTCCTCCCCGCGGAAATAATTACAGTCCAACCGATAGGCTATGTGGACTTCTGTTACGGTCTCATCGGGCCAGCGCTCTGTATCAATGCCAAAGGCAATGCCGTCCACCAACACCGAATCATCGTCACTGGGCGATAGCACTACCTTTAAATGCCGCTCGCCGACAATGCGCTGCTGCACCAGTGTAAAGCGGCCATCAAAAACCGGTTCTGGAAACTGCTGCCCCCAGGGCGCCGCGTAGCGAAGCTCACTGGCAACCGCAAGACTTAGCGCGCCCGACTCCAGGGCGCCGTCGCTATACAGCACGGACAGAAGGTCTTCGTCGCTTAGCCACTCGTTCACCACGGACTCGAAAGCGGCTTTAAACGTCTCCAGCTTGCTGCGCTCCAGAGACAGGCCTGCTGCCATCGCATGGCCACCGAACTTATCGATCAGGCCGGGATTCTCAGTCGCAACCCGCTCCAGCGCATCGCGAATATGCAGTCCTCGAATGGACCGCGCTGAGCCCTTCAGGATTTCTGCATCGCCATCCGCAAAGGCGATTACCGGGCGATGAAAGGCATCCTTCACGCGACTTGCCAGTATGCCAACCACACCCTGATGCCAACCTTGCTGATACAGGCACAAGCACTTGGGCAGGGCCTCCGGGCCCTCTCGCTGCAGCTCAGCTAGCACGCTTTGAGCCTGCTCCTGCATGGTTTTTTCAATATGTTGGCGCGAGGTATTCAGGCTATCCAGCTCTGTGGCTGCTGACCGCGCCTCATGCACGTCATCCGCGAGTAAACAGGCGATACCGATGGACATGTCATCAAGACGACCCGCGGCATTCAGTCGCGGCGCAATACCAAAACCGAGGTCTGAGGCGACCAGACGCTGGGCTGAGCGCCCTGCTACCTCCAGCAAGGCCCGTATTCCCGGCCGGGTTTCACCGGCCCGTATGCGCATCAAACCCTGTTGGACCAGAATGCGATTGTTCCGATCAAGAGGAACAACGTCGGCGACAGTGCCCAGCGCGACCAGGTCCAGTGCCGATGCCAGGGAAACAACTGTTAGCCCTTGCTGCTCAAACCATTTCCTCTCCTGTAGAACTCTGCGCAGCGCTGACATCACATAGAAAATAACGCCAACTCCCGCCAGGTTCTTGCTGGCGAAGCTGCAGCCCGGCTGATTGGGGTTAACGATCACGTCCGCCTCGGGAAGCGATGGACCCGGCAGATGGTGATCGGTAATTAAGGTCTTAATACCGAGGGTATTCGCCCGAGCGACGCCATCCAGGCTGGAAATACCATTGTCTACAGTAACGATAATGTCCGGAGAACGCTGCACTGCCAGGTCGACAATTTCCGGTGTTAGACCGTAGCCAAACTCAAACCGATTGGGGACCATGTAATCGACATGTTTAGCACCCATTGCCCGCAGCAACGATACGCCAACGGCGATACTGGTAGCACCATCGGCGTCAAAATCGCCGACAAAGAGTATGCGCGACTGCGCTTGCATGGCATCGGCCAGCATGGTCGCCGCTGCACCCAGACCCAGAAACCCATCAGGGGGTAAAAGCTGCGCCAGGCCAAGCTTCAATTCCTCGGGGTCGGTTATCCCCCGCGACGCAAACACGTCGCGAAGCAAGGGATGCACGTTCGCCGCATTTAAAATCTGAGGGGGGCGCTCTCTGCGGAGGATGCGCAAGGGCGTCAAGCAGCCAGGTTATCCGCCATGTACTGCTGAAGCGCGGCGAGCTCGTTGGGTAATACGGTGAATCGCTCTTCCCGGTCGAAAAGATCGGATAAATGGGCAGGCAGTGCGGCTTCAATGCCCACGCCCGACTCGGCGATTGCCTGTGGGAACTTGGCAGGATGCGCCGTCGCCAGAGTAATCATCGGTATTGAAGGGTCGCGCCGACAGCTTATGGCAGCCTGATAGCCAATCGCAGAATGGGGGTCAAGAAGGTACTCGCTGTCGCGATAAACCTGCGCAATAACCTGGCAGGTCTCTTCGTCCGTTACGCAGCGGCTGGCAAAGAGCCCACCCAGCGAGTCCAAAGCGGACGCACTGAGGACGATATCCTCGGTGTTAAAGCGCTGCATCATGTCAGCAATAACGGCGCCGTCGCGCTGGTATAGATCAAACATCAGGCGCTCAAAATTACTGGAGACCGTAATATCCATGCTCGGAGACAGGGTTTGCTGCAGCGTCGTTTTCGAGTAGCTGCCTGTCGTGAGTATGCGATGCAGTACATCATTGCGGTTTGTCGCAATAACCAGTTGGTCAATGGGCAAGCCCATCTGCTTGGCCAGATAGCCTGCAAAAATGTCACCAAAGTTACCCGTGGGCACGGAAAACGATACTGGCCTGTCAGGGGCACCCAGCGCTACCGCTGCGTAAAAGTAATAGACGATCTGCGCCATGATGCGCGCCCAGTTAATGGAGTTCACAGCGACCAGGCTGCGACCATCGGGAAGAAAACTCTGGTCGCCGAAGGAAGCCTTTACTGCGGCCTGGCAGTCGTCAAAATTGCCTTCCAGTGCGATGTTATGAATGGTGTCGCCCAACACCGTTGTCATTTGCCGGCGCTGGACCTCTGACACCCGCTGGTGCGGATGCAGGATATAGATATCAATATTGCTGCAACGACGGCAGCCTTCGATTGCAGCAGAGCCGGTATCGCCCGACGTCGCCCCCATGATGACGACTTTTCGGTGCTGTCGCTCCAGGACGTAGTCCAGCAAACGGCCGAGTAACTGCAGCGCGAAGTCTTTAAACGCTAGCGTTGGCCCATGAAACAGCTCTAGCACCCATTGGTTTGGCGCCAATTGCTGCAGAGGCGCCACACCACCATGCCGAAAACTGGCATAACACTCGTCGATGATGGGCTTTAGATCGTCTTCGGGAATCGAATCCGCGACAAAGGGCCGAATAATCTCCAAAGCCAGCGTCGGGTAGTCCATCTCACGCATTGCGGTTATGTCAGCGGCGGAATATTGCGGCAGCGTCTTTGGCAGATAGAGGCCGCCATCAGAGGCCAAGCCCGTCAAAAGCACGTCCTCAAAATTGAGCGTAGGCGCACTCCCTCGTGTGCTGATGTATTCCATGGCTAGCCGTCCAGTCCTTCTACGCGAATACGCGTAATATTGCCCTGAATACCCTTCAGCGCTTCGATTTCGGCCACAACCCTGGCAAGATCACGCTCCAGAGCATGACTGGTCACGATAATGACCGTGACGCGCTGCTCGCCGCTGGCGGGCTCCTTCTGAATCAGGGCTTCGATACTGACACCAGCTCGCCCGCAGATAGCGGTGACCTCAGACAGAACGCCGGGCTTGTCATCCGCTGTCATGCGCAGGTACCAGGCAGATTCGACATCCTCGATTGACAAGACTGGCTGGCGCGCCAGCGCCTCCGGGCGAATACCGAGATCGTAAACGGCAGGTTGCTGCCCCAGAGCAATATTTCGCGCCAGATCGACGATATCTGCTACCACGGCCGAAGCGGTAGGCATGGCACCGGCGCCCGCACCGTAATACATCGTTGGGCCGACCGCGTCGCCCTCCACCAGAACCGCATTCTTAACGCCGTTGACATTGGCCAACAGAAGTTTCTCTGGCACCAGCGTCGGGTGAACACGCAACTCAATGCCGTTCTCGGCACGCCGTGCAATGCCAAGGTGCTTGATGCGATAACCCAGTTCCTCGGCATAGGCGACGTCCTGTGTTGCCAGCTTTGATATGCCTTCCGTGTAGACCTTGTCGAACTCCAATGGCATGCCGAAAGCGATGGCAGCCAGAATCACCAGCTTGTGGGCCGCATCAATTCCCTCCACGTCGAAGGTCGGGTCAGCCTCTGCATAGCCCAGTGCCTGCGCCTCAGTCAGCACGTCCTCAAAATCCCGCCCCTTTTCGCGCATTTCGCTGAGAATGAAGTTGCTGGTGCCATTGATGATTCCGGCGAGCCATTGCACGCGGTTGGCAGCCAGCCCCTCGCGCAACGCCTTGATTATTGGTATCCCGCCGGCAACTGCGGCCTCGTAGCAAATGCTCACGCCAGCGGCTGCCGCTTCCGCAAACAAGGCGTTACCATACTCGGCAATGAGTGCCTTATTAGCGGTTACCACATGCTTGCCATTACCTATCGCGCGCTGAACAAGCTCCAGAGCGGTATCGGTACCGCCTATTAACTCAACAACGATATCGACGTCAGGGTCGTTAGCGATCTCAAATACATCACGGCTCACCGGAACGCTGCCGGTCGGACATTCGGGCTTATCTCGACGTGCGCCGACGCGAGCAACGCTAACGTGACAGCCTGATCGGTCGGCAATGTCTGGGGCGTGCTCCGCCAGAAGTTTAAATGTGCCTGATCCCACCGTGCCCAGGCCACAGATGCCGACCGTTACCGTTTTCATGCTGTCAGCCCGTCCTCACGCATCATTCGTTTTATATTGCGTATCGCCTGCCGGGTGCGATGCTCGTTTTCGATCAAACCAAACCTCACATAACCCTCGCCATACTCTCCAAAACCGACGCCAGGAGACACCGCAACCTTTGCATCGACAAGCAGCTTTTTACTAAATTCTACCGAGCCCATCTCTCTGTATGCCTCGGGGATCTGCGCCCATACAAACATCGTTGCCTTCGGAGGCTCCACCGGCCAGCCCGACGCATTGAGACCGTCGCAGAGGACGTCCCGGCGACCCTGATACAGCGCGCATATTTCACTGACGCAGGATTGATCACCTTCCAGTGCCGCAATCGCTGCCACCTGTACGGGCGTGAACATCCCGTAATCCAGATAGGACTTCAAGCGCGCCAGGGCGCCCACCAGCTCTGGATTACCGCAACAAAAGCCTACCCGCCAACCAGGCATATTGTAGCTTTTGGACAGGGAGAAAAACTCCACGGCGACGTCTTTAGCGCCCGGCACCTGAAGAATGGAGGGGGCCACGTAGCCGTCAAAACAGAGATCCGCATAAGCGAGATCCTGCACCACCCAAATCTGGTATTCCTGTGCGATCGCAACGACCTTCTCAAAAAAGTCCAGCTCAACGCAGTGCGTTGTCGGGTTGCCAGGAAAGTTCAACACCAGCATTTTTGGCTTGGGCCAACTGTTGCGGATTGCAGTTTCCAGTTCCTCAAAGAACTGCTGGTCATCCTGCATCGGCACATGTCGTATATCCGCCCCGGATATGACAAAGCCATAGGGGTGAATCGGATAGGACGGATTGGGCACGAGAATGGTATCGCCGGGGCCTGTGGTGGCCAGAGCCAAATGCGCCAGACCTTCCTTGGAGCCCAGCGTCACGATCGCTTCTGTCTCCGGGCAGAGCGACACCTGATAGCGCTGCTCGTACCAGTCGCAGATAGCGTGTCGTAAGCGCGGTATGCCCTTTGACTGGGAATAGCGATGCGTATCTGCGCGTTGGGCAGTTTCCGTAAGTTTATCGACGATATGCTTCGGGGTGGCCTGATCAGGATTGCCCATGCCAAAGTCGATGATGTCCTCACCGGCGGCACGAGCCTTCTGCTTAAGGTCTCCGATGATATTGAAGACGTATGGGGGGAGGCGCTCAATGCGCTGAAATTGCTGTTCCACGATGGACCACTAATTCAATGAGCGGGCCACATTACTGAGGCCCGCTGCGGCTGTCAACGCGAGTCAGGGTCAGGTTAACTAGCGAGCGCGGGCGAGCGGAGTTACAGGCCAGCTCTAGCGGCAAGCTCATCGGCCGCGACGTAGCCCGGCAGCATCTCGCCACTTTCAAAGACAATTGCCGGCGTGCCACGAACGCCTGCTTTCTGGCCCAGCAAAAACTGGTCCGCAACCGGATTGCCCGGGCAAACGTTGTCCTCGATCTCTTGCTTGCTTTTCAAGCGCGTTATCGCATCCTGTGGATTGTCTGCGCACCAGGCACTGGCGATCTTGCGATATGCCGGACTGCCAACACCGGCTCTCGGCCACGCTAAATAACGTACGGAAATACCTTTTTTGTTGAGGGCGGGAACTTCCTGATGCAGCTTTTGGCAATAGAAACAGTCGACATCGGTAAACACGCTAACCGTAGCCAGAGTTTCACCTTCAGGCTCGAAGATAATCATCTCTGTTTCGGGTACTTCCGCAATGAGCTTCGCTCGTTCGATATTGCGCTCCTGTTCTGCCAAATTCACCAGTCCATCCAGCTTGACCGCAAACAGGTCTCCCAACACAAAGAAATCACCGTTAGGCGTGGTGTACAACGTCGGCCCGCCGTCGGCAAGCCGAACCTCATACAAACCGGGGGCAACACTCTCTTGCACGGACTCAATGCTGAGCTGGGGCATGGCTTGAGCCAACTTGCCCTTTATCATTGCTTCAGCGCTCCGTGACGGTTTGCCTTGATCCGGGCTGACCTGCGCGCTGGCATGGGTGCCCGCTAGCGTGAACGTCAAAGCCACTATCAGAGTCGCGATCAGTGTCACTGGAAGCCGGGTTATCGAGCGTGGATTACAAAACGCGACTGCTGGGGTTTTCATGATTAAGCCTACTGAAATATTTGCTTTCGTTTAGCCTGCCGCGACGTCGCGGGGCCGATTTGTCTGTTGGGGTTCAACACACTGCTATCAGAGTACAAAGCGCCTGTGGAGTTCCGCGTCACCCTCTCGGGTGATGCTGTGCGTGCAGCGATTTCATGCGCTCCTGCGCAACATGGGTGTAAATCTGCGTCGTGCTGAGGTCGCTGTGACCGAGCAGCAATTGTACCACCCTCAAATCGGCACCGTGATTTAGCAAGTGAGTCGCAAAGGCATGACGTAAGGTATGCGGCGATAAGGCTGAGCGAATCCCTGCTCGCCGGGCATAGAGTTTTATCCGGTACCAAAAAGCCTGCCGGGTCATTGCCGCGCCCCGCCGGGTTACAAACACCGCATCACTGGGCTTATTATCAAGCAGCTCTCGCCGCGACCCATTGAGATAACGACGCAACCACTCCAGTGCCTCTTCCCCCATAGGTACCAGCCGCTCCTTGCCGCCCTTGCCGATGATTCTTACCAGCCCTTGATTGAGACCAAGCTGGCCGATTTGCAGGCCCACCAGTTCACTTACGCGCAGTCCACAGGCATACAAAAGCTCCAACATTGTGCGATCCCGAAATTCCATCGCGTTGTCCAGATCCGGGGCGTTCAGCAGTCGCGCTACTTCGGCTTCGGTCAGGCCCTTGGGCAGCGGACGGCCCAGCTTCGGACCATCAATATCCAGGGTGGGATCCACATCAAGGCGCCCTTCTCGCAGCTGGTAACGGTAAAAGCTGCGCATGCAGGAAAGCAATCTGGCACTGGAGCGAGCCTGATAGCCTTTCTCAAGCCGCCAGCCGAGATACGCCTGCAGATCAATCGGCCCCGCGTTTAGCAGCGAGCCACGACCGGTTTCCTCGAGCCACAACTCAAATTGTTTTAGGTCACGCCGATAAGACGACAGTGTGTTGTCGGCCAGCCCCTTTTCCACCCACAGAGCGTCGAGATACTGTTCGATAACAGGGGATACAGAAGCCATGGGATGCAGTTTACGACAAGTGCAGGAGGAAACCAGCGTAGACAGGCCGTGGTTAGCTGAAACCTGACGAGCTAAAAGGCAAAAAAAAAGGGCGCTTGTCGCGCCCTTTTCCTGCTGTCTCTGCTATTTCTTCCGCTTCTGCCCACTCTCCTCAGCAGCTGCGGTGCTGCTACCTGAGAGATACGCCCCCACTAAAAACCCAGGGTAGCCGCCTAAGCCAGCAGAACGGTAGCAGCCACGGCGCGCCCACCGTTGCGAGTAAGCCCATAGGCTATACCCTCGCACCAGCGCGCCGAGAAAACTTACTTGGCGAGCTTTTCCTTGATGCGCGCAGCCTTGCCGGAGAGCTCTCGCAAGTAGTAGAGCTTGGCCTGGCGCACGTCACCACGGCGCTTCACTTCAACGCTATCAACTAACGGGCTGAAGGTCTGGAAGGTGCGCTCCACACCCACACCGTGGGATATTTTACGTACGGTAAAGGCTGAATTGAGGCCACGATTGCGCTTGCCTATTACTACGCCCTCAAAAGCCTGCAGACGCTCTCGGTTACCTTCCTTTACCTTGACCTGCACGACAATCGTGTCGCCTGGGCCAAATTCAGGCATGTCCTTGTTCATCTGCTCAGCTTCAATCTGCGCGATGATGTTGTTTTTGCTGCTCATTTCTGAACTCCTGTTACACGGTTTGGGCCCTGAGGCCGCGCTTACCTATCTGCCCTGCAGTCGGTTGGCTTACAACCGACGCAGCGCTAATCCTCTGTCATCCTGCGACTGCTTTCACGGCTTCCTGCCTGCAGACTCGTCGCGAATCTCCTGCAGCAGTGCTGCCTCATTTACTGAGAGACTGCGCCCCTCCAGTAAATCAGGACGTCGCTCCAGCGTTCTGCTCAGCGCCTGCTTCAATCGCCAGCGCTCAATTTCTCCATGGTTGCCGCTGAGCAACACCCTGGGAACCGCTTTGCCCGCATACTGCTCAGGCCTCGTATAATGGGGGCAATCCAGCAAGCCCTGCGCAAACGAATCCTGCACCGCTGACTGCTCGTGACCTAACGCTCCGGGCAGCTGCCTACAAATCGCATCCAGCAACACCATAGCCGGCAGTTCACCACCGCTTAACACGTAGTCGCCGATGGATATTTCCTCATCGACTTCAGCCTCGACAAACCGCTCGTCGATGCCCTCATAACGTCCCGCTATGAGGACTAGCTGGTCCAGCGCCGCCAACTCCAACACTTTCTGTTGAGTGAGTGGCTGTCCCTGAGGCGTCAAATACACGGTTCGCCGTGACCCTTCGCTGTCTGCCGTACTGTTTACAATCTCGTCTACAGGCTCGCCTGCAGCCCTATCCAATCCTGAACGCGCTTGTGCCACAGCCGCCACCAGCGTATCCATCTTCATCAGCATGCCCGGGCCGCCCCCATAGGGCCGGTCGTCCACGGTACCGTGCCGATCGGTTGCGAAATCGCGCGGGTTCGAGACACTCAGTGTCAAAATACCCGAATCGACTGCGCGACCGGTGATGCCATAGTCAGTCAAGGACTGAAACATCTCCGGAAACAGGCTGACTACAGCAACCTGCACCGCTTAAAACTCTGGATCCCAGTCGACCTTGATTAACCCACCTTCAAGGTCCACTTCTTTGATCACATCTCCCTTAATCCAAGGGATTAGCCGCTCTCGGCGTTCCAGTGCTTCGCTCGCCAGGTCCGCCGGCTTCACGACCAACACATCATTGGCGCCGGTTTCAATCAGGTGATCTACCCGGCCAAGGCACAGACCTCCTATCATCACGGCCAGCCCTTCTAGCTCGTGCCAATAAAACTCGTCGGCTTCAAGCTCAGGTAAGGCGGCGCGCTCGACGGCTATCTCATAGCCTTTCAGCGCTTCTGCCTGTTCGCGAGTGTCTATGCCTGCCACGTGGGCAATCAGACCCTTGCCGTGCCGCTTACCCTGATCAAATTCAAACTCTTTCCACGTCAAGGACGCGTGTGCTTCACTGTCAGCCCGCGCTACGGTAGCCGCCGGTGCTGCATAAAAGGTGTCCTTGTAGGCCAATACGTTCTCGGCCGGCTCGGTAAAGGAATGCACCTTTAACCACCCTTTGATGCCATACACGCCGCTGATGCGCGCAATGATTAAGGGATCTTTCAGACTCATGGGGCCACTTTACTGTCGGCGACCCCGACGATCAGGCGGCCGCCACTTCCTTGCGCGACTGCTTAACCAAAGAAGCCACTCGCTCGCTGAGCTGAGCACCCTGGGATACCCAGTAGTCTACTCGCTCGCTATCAACGCGAAGACGCTCTTCTTGACCGCGTGCAACGGGGTTAAAAAAGCCGACGCGCTCGATAAAACGCCCGTTACGCGCATTGCGACTGTCGGTGACGGTAAGGTGGTAGAACGGCCGCTTCTTGGAGCCGCCGCGTGCTAAACGAATGGTTACCATTGTCTTGAAATTATCCCAAATAGTGGCGCAATGATGCGCAAATCAACGCGAAGATAAGGCTATCAGCCCCACTTTCACTAGTAATACACCCCGTCTTGGCAAGGCTGATCGCTCAAAAACGCACAGCCCAAACCCGCCGGGTCTCGGAAAAGGCGCGTATTCTACGTGAAAGGCCAAGGCATGGAAAGCCTAAATACAGCCCCCATTAGGTGGAAAAAGCGTGGGTTTTTAATGACTTACTAGTCGCACAAAACGCGCTTTACGCGGGCCCATAGCACCGGGCTGGCAAAGGCATAGCGGGCATTTAATCTAAACGCGCGATGCCATCGCTGCGCACAGCTAAAAGCGCGGCGAACTATTTAAACGGCGGCATACCCGGCGGCATGCCGCCGCCCATCGCACCACCGAGGCCGCGCATCATTTTCTCCATGCCACCGCCCTTCATTTTCTTCATCATCTTCTGCATCTGCTTATGTTGCTTTAGCAGACGATTCAAATCCTGGACCTGTGTGCCAGAGCCAGCAGTGATGCGCCGCTTACGTGAGCCTACGATAAGCTCCGGACGTCTGCGCTCCTCCGGCGTCATGGAGTTGATCATTGCTTCCATTCGACCAAACTGCTTCATGTCCATATTTTGCTGAGCGGCCTGGGCCATCCCCGCTGCGCCAGGAAGCTTCTCCAACATACTGCCCACGCCACCCATGCTATTGATTTGCTGGAGCTGGTCCCGGAAGTCCTCAAGGTCAAACCGCTTGCCCTTTTTGACCTTATTGGCCAAGCGTTCGGCTTTCTTGCGATCGATCTTTTGCTCGGCTTCCTCAATCAACGACAGCACGTCGCCCATGCCCAGAATCCGAGAAGCCAGGCGGTCGGGATGGAAAGGATCCAGGGCCTCGGTCTTCTCACCTACGCCAAGGAACTTGATAGGTTTGCCGGTGACCGCGCGCACGGACAGCGCCGCGCCGCCCCGCGTATCCGCATCGACCTTGGTGAGCACAACGCCCGTCAATGGCAGCGCTTCGCCAAATGCTTTAGCCGTATTCGCCGCGTCCTGCCCCGTCATAGCATCTACAACAAACAGCGTTTCAACCGGGTTCAGCGCCGCGTGTACCTGGGTAATCTCACCCATCATCTCTTCGTCTATCGCCAAGCGACCCGCGGTATCCACGATCAACACATCGGCAAACTGTATTTTCGCCTCGGCCAGAGCCGCATTGGCGATGGCAACAGGCTTCTGGTAGGTATCACTGGGGAAGAACAACGCGCCCACCTCGGCGGCCAGCGTTTCGAGCTGTTTGATTGCCGCAGGTCGATATACGTCGGCGCTCACAACCATAACCTTCTTTTTCTCGCGCTCTTTCAAGTGACGGGCAAGCTTGGCAACCGACGTGGTTTTACCCGCACCCTGCAGCCCTGCCATTAAAATCACCGCCGGGGGCGTCGCCGCGAGATTCAGGCTCTCATTGGCGGCTCCCATAGTGCGCTCAAGCTCGGCCTGCACGACCTTGATAAATGCCTGGCCCGGGCTGAGGCTGGCACTGACTTCCGTGCCGACGGCGCGCAGCTTGACGGCTTCGACGAAGTCCTTGACCACGGGCAAAGCAACATCGGCCTCAAGCAAGGCCATGCGCACTTCTCGCAGGGTCTCCTGAATATTGTCTTCGCTTAGCGTTGCCTTGCCGGTGATCTTTCTAAGGCTCTGGGAAAGGCGTTCACTCAAATTATCAAACATAGATAGGCTCTAGGGCGTTAACTGGATAGCGCATGGCGTCGCTTTTCATCAGACCGCTGAAGACGCGCCGCTTGCCATCGCTTCTGCAAATGGGTACAAAGGCGTGATTATACGTCATCCGGAAAACCAACCCCAAATGCCCAGCGCTGTTGTCGCAGCTTGTCTATACATCGCTGTCAGTGTGCTTCAGGGTCGTCGCGCGATCAGTCGCAGTGACGCCAACACCCTACCCCTCTATGCATTGACGCTCGTCGCCGTGATTTTGCACGGCTATGCAGCTTTTACCGGCATGCGATCGGACGCCGGCGTAAACTTTGGGCTACTGAATGTAATGTCGCTGATTTTCTGGCTCATTAACGTCAGTCTACTGATCAGTATGATCAGGCGTCCGTTGCAAAACCTGATGGTCATTCTGTTTCCCATGTCAGCCCTGGTGGCGCTGGGAGCAGCATTTGGTAATGGCGGCAGCGCAACCAGTGGCACGATCAGCGGCGGTATGCTCGCGCACATCGCCAGCTCGGTGCTGGCCTATGCGGTGCTAACTATCGCGGCCGTGCAGGCCGCCACGGTTGCCTATCAAGACCGGCAGTTGCGCAACCGGCAAACGCAAGGATTGGTGCAATTGCTTCCTCCCTTGCAGTTAATGGAAAGCATGCTATTCGAGGTACTGTGGGTAGGCTTACTGCTGCTAACCGTCGCTATCGGTTCTGGCCTGGTCTTCCTGGATGATATTTTCGCGCAACACCTGGTACATAAAACTGTGCTGTCCATCAGCGCCTGGTCGCTGTTCGCCACGCTGCTTTGGGGTCGTCATTTTCTGGGCTGGCGCAGCCAGGTGGCTGCGCGCTTCACCGTTGGCGGCTTTATCGTTCTTATGCTTGCCTACGTGGGCAGTAAATTCGTACTGGAGACAGTGCTGCAGAATGCCTAGCAGCCGCTTGCAGAACAACTCGTCCAAGTTTATCCCTCCTGCTGAACTGGCCTGCGGGAGGGCAAGACGCTCATGAACGACGCTCCGCTAGGCATGCTGTTCACCATTCTTGGCGTGCTCATTTTCTTGTCGGCATTTTTTTCCAGCTCAGAAACTGGAATGATGGCGCTGGACCGGTATCGCCTAAAGCATCTCGAGGACCAGAATCACCGCGGCGCAAAACGCGCCGGCAAACTACTCAAAAGACCCGATAGATTGATCGGCCTGATTCTTATTGGCAACAATTTAGTCAATGTGCTGGCCGCCGCTATCGTCACCATTATTTCGATCCGACTACTTGGCGATGCCGGCATCGCTGTAGGGTCATTGGTGCTGACGCTTATCCTCCTGGTGTTCGCCGAGGTCACGCCGAAGACCATCGCCGCGCTTCATCCGGAACGTATCGCTTTTCCGGCCAGCGTCATCCTGATCCCGCTGCTGAAAATCTGTTATCCGATTGTCTGGATGGTCAATGGCATCACCAATGCACTATTACACCTGCTGGGATACGACCCAAGGGGCGGTAATGAGTCAGGCCTGACCAGCGATGAGCTGCGCACGGTGGTCAACGAATCCAGCCATATGATTCCAGACACCCACCAGGGCATGCTGCTGAATATTCTCGAGCTAGAGAAAGTCACGGTCGACGACATCATGGTGCCGCGCAACGAAGTCTACGGTCTGGACCTTGACGACGACGACGCAACCCTACTCAACGCTATCCAAAACAGTGAATACACTCGCCTGCCAGTATTTAACGAGGACATTAATAACGTAACGGGCATGCTGCATATGCGGCGCGCGAGTCGGTTTATTAACGCCGACGGTCTGAATCGGCAGCAAATGCTGGAGGCCCTTGAGAAGCCCTACTTCGTGCCGGAAAGCACACCTCTGCACACGCAGCTACTCAACTTCCAGAGCCACAAGCTCCGTATCGGCGTGGTCGTGGACGAGTACGGTGAGGTCATGGGACTGGTCACCCTCGAGGATATTCTTGAAGAAATCGTCGGTGAGTTCACATCCAATCTGGCGGAAACTGTAGACGATGTATTCCCGCGCAGCGACGGTAGCTTCATCATCAATGGCAGTGCTACCGTGCGGGATGTGAACAAATCGCTGCAGTGGTCTCTGCCCACCGAGGGCCCCAAAACCCTGAATGGACTGCTGCTTGAGTATCTCGAGGGATTCCCCGATGGCAGCGCCGGGGTAAGGATTGATGACTACTGCCTGGAAATTCTGGAACTTCAGGACAATGTGATTAAATCCGTCCGGGCATTCGCCTACTCCGACGCAGATTCTAGCTAGATCTAAAAAACGCTACCCAAAAAAACTAGCCCAACTCGCTGTCAATCTCGGCAAGTCCCGCCGCAAAGCGTGCGGCGTTGAGCACATAGTGATCAGCATTCAGGCTGAAATGACGCTGTTGTTCTGGAGATAGCTCACGCTTGATTTTCGCGGGCGACCCTACCACCAGACTGCCATCTGGAATCTCCATACCCTCTGGAACCAGGGCGTTCGCGCCGATGACACAATTGCGTCCCACGCGAGCACCATTCAGAACAACCGCATTGATACCAACCAGAGTGCCATCGCCGATGGTACACCCGTGGATCATTGCGTTATGACCCACGGTGACATTGCAGCCAATATGCAGCGGCGAGCCTGGATCGGAATGTAAAACGCTTCCGTCCTGAATATTGCTACAGGCGCCGATCACGATAGTTTCGTTGTCACCGCGCACGACCGCACTAAACCAGACGCTGACGCCCTCCGCCAGCTCCACGTCTCCAACTACCGCGGCAGTCGGCGCGATGAAGTGGCCGTCGCCTTGTAGCGTCGGGGACTTACCTTCCAGGCTGTACATCATTGGTCGCTCCTTTTCCATTAACGCGCATTTTTTACACACGCATTGTCGTACACAAATAGTTAACCGGAATCCCGGCCATGCCAATAGGGCTCCAGATCAATATCGGCATCTAAAGCAGCGTTTGCCAGCATCGCCAGCATGGCGGCGGTTACCCCCCAGATGCGATGCTGCTGCCATTGATAGCAGGGTACGTTGCGCTGCTTGCCGCCGTAGTTAAAGCGCTCGAAACGCAGGGTGTCACGTTTACCAAAAAATGCCACCGGCACCTGAAAAATTTCGTCTAACTCTGCGGGATTGGGTTGCAGACCCGAGCTGTCAGAGACCAGCCCGACGCAGGGCGTAATTTGGATTCCGGTGCGAGTGAGCACGGTGGACAGATGTCCCAGCGGCTTCACCCGAGACGGTGACAACAGGGTTTCTTCCTCCGCTTCACGAAGCGCCGTCTCCCACAGTGACGCATCTCTGGGCTCACGCTTACCGCCTGGAAACGCAATTTCTCCCGCATGCAGTCGCAAATGATTGGCACGACGTGCCAGAAGCACTTCCGCCTCGATTTCGCTATCCACAATTCCGATGAGCACTGCAGCCTGAGGCAGGCCAGCTTGAATCTCATCATGTTGCGACGCGAGTTGCTCGCGCAGACGCGGCAGCAGATCGGCTGTGGTAGTCAGATGATTTCTACCTTGTGTAAATCGAATGCCGGCTCCTCGTAGGGGTGACTGGCACGCAAGGCCGCGATTACAGCTTCTACAGAAGCCTCTGCACAAACCATTTCAACGCGGTACTCTGCCACCCGGGCTAGCTCTCCCGACTCACCAAGGAACGGTTCGCTGTCGGCGCCGGGGCGGAACTGCCCAGTTCCCGCCACTTCCCAGCAGCACTCGCTGTAGTTACCGATCTTGCCAGCGCCCGCATCAAACAGGGCTGCTTTTACCGCATCCAGGTGCTGTTCTGGTATGTACACACAAAGCTTAAACATCGTTGTCGATCCCGCGTTCCTGGCCCTGGCGATAGGCTTCGGCAAAGTCTTCGAGGTTGCCCTGCTCAATAGCTGCCCGGATGCCGGACATATGATTCTGGTAAAAGCGCAGATTATGGATGGTGTTCAGTTGCGCGCCCAGCATTTCATTGCACTTGGCGAGATGATGTAGGTAAGCCCGACTAAAGTTCTGACAGGTATAACAATCGCATTCCGGGTCCAGCGGTCTGGTACTGTGCCGATGTACCGCGTTGCGAAGCTTAACAACGCCACGAGAGGTAAACAGGTGTCCGTTTCGGGCATTACGCGTGGGCATGACACAGTCGAACATATCGACGCCGCGCTGCACTCCCGCAAGAATATCGGCCGG
Organism: Cellvibrionales bacterium; assembly: GCA_043585095.1. Classification (GTDB taxonomy): domain Bacteria; phylum Pseudomonadota; class Gammaproteobacteria; order Pseudomonadales; family Halieaceae; genus JANQIO01. The sequence goes on along the minus strand of CP121321.1, from coordinate 1,390,849 downwards.
CGTGCCCACACCCATCAAGTAACGAGGTTTATCAACCGGTAGCTCTGGCGTTGTCGCATCGAGGACGGCAAGCATCTCGTCCTTTGGCTCACCCACTGACAGGCCGCCAATGGCATAGCCGTTGAAACCAATCTCCTCAAGCCCCTCCAGACTGCGCTTGCGCAGGTCTGCATACATTCCACCCTGCACGATGCCGAATAGCGCTGCGTCACTTTCGCCATGGGCGCGCTTGCTGCGCTCAGCCCATCGCAGGGACAACTCCATGGACACCCTCGCCTCGTCAACAGTGGCCGGATACGGCGTACATTCGTCGAAGATCATCACAATATCCGAGCCCAGACTGCGCTGGATGGACATTGAGGTTTCTGGATCCAAAAACACGCGAGCGCCGTCTACCGGAGACTGGAATCGCACGCCCTCCTCGGTCACCTTACGCAGCTTTCCAAGACTAAACACCTGAAAGCCACCGGAGTCTGTGAGTATTGGACCCGACCAACCCATAAAATCATGCAAGTCGCCGTGGGACTCGATAATGTCAGTGCCCGGCCTCAGCCAGAGATGGAAAGTATTGCCCAGCAGGATTTCTGCGCCAATCGCATGAATGTCACGGGGCAGCATCCCCTTAACCGTTCCGTAGGTGCCCACCGGCATAAACGCCGGTGTCTCGACAGACCCACGCGGAAAGCTTAGCCGCCCGCGGCGCGCAGCCCCGTCGTTGCCCAGCGTTTCAAAGCGCATTCTGCTGTCACTCATGGGACGCCGCACTCATGCTATCAGCCGTTATGAACATGGCATCACCGTAGCTGAAAAAGCGGTACCTTTCTTCAACCGCTGCCTGATACGCCGCAAGAACTGCCTCGCGCCCGGCAAATGCCGACACCAACATGATCAACGTGGATTCAGGTAAGTGGAAATTGGTTATCAGGGCATCTATGGTTTTAAATCGATACCCAGGGTAAATAAACATCTCACTGTCACCCTTATAGGGCGTCAGGCTCCCATCAGCAGACGCGGTTTCCAAGGCTCGCACGACCGTGGTGCCAACAGCCACAACACGACCTCCCCTCTGGCGCGTCGCTGCGATCTGATCACACAGAGCCTCATCAACCTCCAACCATTCAGCGTGCATCTTGTGATCGGTTACATCGTCTTCACGAACCGGCTGGAAAGTCCCCGCGCCCACGTGCAAGGTGATAAAGCCTTTATCGATACCGTTTTGCGCCAGCTCTTCCATGAAGGCATCGCTAAAGTGCAATCCGGCGGTGGGGGCCGCAACGGCGCCTTCACGGGTACCGTAGACGGTCTGATAGCGTTCCCGGTCCAGGTCCTCGTCATCCCGTTTGAGGTAAGGCGGCAGTGGCATGTGCCCCAGGCGCTGCAGAATCTCCATTAATTTTTCGGGGCCGCTGGAGGCCAGCACAAAAAGATCGTCCTCGCGGCCCAAAACCGTCAGCGATAGCCCTGACTCGTCGCCGTCGTGATCCAGCAACAGGGCCAGTTCACTGTCGGCCCTGGGTGTCTTGCTTGCCCTGAGATGTGCCACACACCGGTCTTCGCCTAAGACCCGCTCGACAAGAATCTCCACACTCCCGCCGGTTGCTTTGCGCGCCCATAAGCGAGCCGGAATAACGCGGGTGTTATTGAAAACCAGCAGGTCTTTTGAGGTCAGCTCTTCCAGCAGATTGGTAAACTGCCGGTGCCTGATATCACCTGTGTCACCGTCAAGGCACAGCAGCCTGCTGGCGGTGCGGTTTTCCAATGGATATCGAGCGATTAACTCCTCCGGTAGTTCGTAACTGAAGTCACTGCGTTGCATAGGCTACAAGCTCCAAAGCGCAAAAAGCCGGCACTTGGCCGGCTCTTGAGAAGACCGTCGCTGAATCAGCTTTTGTCCTCTTCCTCTTCATCTGTCGCTTCTGCGGGTGCTTCTTCCGCAGGAGCTTCTGCTGCTGGCTCTTCTTCTGTAGCGTCTTCTTCCGCAGGGGCTTCTTCTGCGGGAGCTTCCTCGGCGGCAGCCTCTTCCTCAGCAACCTCTTCCGTAACGGCTTCTTCTGCAGCTTCGGCTTCGGCTTCGGGCTCAGGTACAGCCGGCGCCGCAACGCTCAGCATGCCTTCTTCTACCAGAATGCGAACTTTATCGTCGCCGTTAATAGGGTTTTTATCGGCACCTTTAACGGCGTAACGATCGTCGCCACGCTGGAATATGGTGTAGGAATCGGTTTTTTTGATGACTTTCATCGCCATGTGTCTTTTCTCCTGTAAGAACACAGATACTCAGAGATGTATCGCGTTTTAGACGCGCGAAGTGTACAGACTGAGCGTCAAATAACAAGGATGCATTGATCGGCTGCAAGGCTTCCATTAGACTGCGCGCCTGCCTGAACTGCCGGAGTGGTGAAATTGGTAGACACGTCGGATTCAAAATCCGATGCGGTAAAACGCGTGCCGGTTCGAGTCCGGCCTCCGGTACCATTTTCAAAGTAGCGATCTGCTCAACGGCGCGTGCCGGCTGGAATGCCAGCCCAGTCGAGTCCGGCCTCCGGTACCATTTTCAAAGTAGCGATCTGCTCAACGGCGCGTGCCGGCTGGAATGCCAGCCCAGTCGAGTCCGGCCTCCGGTACCATTTTCAAAGTAGCGATCTGCTCAACGGCGCGTGCCGGCTGGAATGCCAGCCCAGTCGAGTCCGGCCTCCGGTACCATTTTCAAAGTAGCGATCTGCACAGCCTTGATTATCCAGAACAACAGTCTGAAACGGAAACGAGCAAGGCCTCGCGCCTGAATCTGCTCACTTTCAACGCATCGACGCACCGGCTCAGATAGAATGCCCCAATGAATCTTCGCCATATACAGACGACGGCTATGCTGTTGCTTGCACCCTGTTCCATGTGGGTAACTTCCTCATGGGCAAGCAGTACGACTTCTCTCATAGATGAGGTAGTCGTCACCGCGACTCAGCGTTCAGAGGCCTTATTCGATCTCCCTCTCGGGGTTTCGACAATCGCTTCTGAAGACCTGCTAACCGTAAGACCGATTCATGCCAACCAGATCTTTCAGCGCGTTTCCGGTGCCTGGATCTCGCGCGGCAACGGACAGGAGAGCCTGACGGCCCTGCGCTCTCCGGTGCTCACCGGCCCCGGCAGCTGCGGCGCCTTTTTCATGGCAAGCGATGGCGTGTCACTTCGCGCACCCGGATTTTGTAACGTCAACCAACTGTTCGACGCGAATACCGAGCAGGCCCAGCGCATTGAAGTGATTAAGGGGCCCGGCACCGCCCTGTACGGCAGCGGCGCGATGCACGGCGTGATCAATGTCATTTCACCTGCCCCCGGTGAACAGGACAACCAGCGCGCCAGCCTTGAGATTGGCCCCAACAACTACTCGCGGGGTCGTTACGAAGTAGGCGGCACTCGCGACCGCCACGGGCTGTACTTCGCAGCCAACGCTGCCAGCGACGGAGGCTACAAGCGAAGCAGCGGGTTTGATCAGAGCAAGGTCAATCTGCGCCACGTCTATACCGCGGAAGAGCTCAAGCTAGATACGATACTGACAGCGACACGCCTGCGGCAGGAAACCGCGGGGTTTATCACTGGATTTGAAGCTTACAAGGACAGCGACCGTCAGCGTGAAAACCCCAATCCCGACGCCTATCGTGATGCTGACGCGCTGAAACTACAGACCACAGCGACGTTGCGTCTCGACGAATTTTCAGAACTAAGCGTCACCCCCTACCTGCGGCACAACGAGATGGAGTTCTTGCAACACTTCCTGCCGTGGCAGTCCGTTGAAAAGAATGGCCACGATAGTGTTGGCTTAAGCGCACGCTATTATCGCGACGGCAGCTGGCTGGATATGGCCATGGGGCTGGACATCGACGCGACCAACGGACTACTCAAAGAAACGCAAGCGCTGCCCTTCAGCGCCAACCAGCCAGCTGGCGTGCACTACGATTATCAGGTCGACGCGCTGTTAGTTGCACCCTGGCTGCAAGCTCAGTGGAACCCGGTTCGCGACCTGCATCTCAGCATCGGGGCACGACTGGAGCAGACAGACTATCAATACAATAACCGCACTGGCGACGGTCCTGCCTGTGAACCCACTGCAACCGCGTGTCGCTTCTTCCGACCCACGGACAGGCGTGACAGCTTTAGCAACGCCTCCTACAACGCCGGCCTGCTATGGGACTGGACGCCGGGACATGCCACGTATCTGCGCGCCGCGCGCGGCTTCAGAGCACCCCAGACTACTGAATTATATCGCTTGCAGGCTGGCCAGGCGTTTGCCGAGCTTGATAGCGAGTCACTGACCAGCATCGAGTGGGGTGCGCGAGGCGAGCATCGGGCCCTGAGCTACGACATCGGGGTGTACGCGATGCGTAAGCGTGACGTTATTTTTCAGGACACTGAGCGCCGCAATGTAAGCGGTGCCCGCACGGTGCATTATGGGATCGACTTCAGTCTGCGCTGGCAGCTCAGCAACGCATTCGACCTCGCCATGGACGGCTCCCTGGCCAGGCACGAGTACGATAGTGCTATCGCTTTACTGGGCAGCAGCGGCAACATCGAAGGCAATTTGATCGATACAGCGCCAGAGCACTTCGGCAGTCTACGGCTAGGCTGGGATATTAGCGCCGGGACGCGCGCGGAGCTGGAATGGGCGCATATGGGTGACTACTTTCTGGACCCAGACAATCAGTTCAGTTATGACGGCCATGACTTGATAAACCTGCGCTTGCTTACCGCGATTAGCCGTCGTCTGGACCTTGCCGTGCGGGTGACGAACCTCACCGATGAGGACTATGCAGAGCGCGCCGACTTTGGTTTTGGCAGCTACCGCTATTTTGTCGGCGAACCGCGCTCGGTGTTTCTCGAAATCGGTTACCGGCTTTCACCGTGATGGCACCCGAACGGCAGCCGGCGCAGTCGCGCGGGCTGCGCCGCCCATTAACCTGACTGACCTTATCTCACCGCTCCAATACCAACCGCATCGCGCACCTGCGCCATCAGAGGCGCCGCCACGGCGCGCGCCTTTTTCGCTCCCGCCTGCAGGGTTTCTTCGATATGTTCGGGCTTGTCCATCAAGTCCTGATAACGTTCCCGGGCCGGCGCCAACTCTTCGTTGATCAAGCCGAACAGGGCCTTTTTCGCTTCGCCCCAGGCGATACCGTCTGCAAAGCGCCGCCGCATTTCTGCGACCTGTTCAGGCGTTGCGAAAGCTTCCCAAACCTGAAAGATCGTGGAGCTATCGGGGTCCTTGGGTTCACCCGGCTCAAGCAGGTTTGTCTTGATTTTATTGATCGCTTTTTGCAATCGCTTCTCTGACTCAAACAGTGGGATGGTGTTGTTATAGCTCTTACTCATCTTGCGGCCATCCTGGCCCTGCAAAACCGCAACGCTATCATCAACAACGGCTTCTGGCAGCGCGAATAAATTCGCGCAGCGGTGATTGAAGCGCTGTGCGATGTCCCTTGCCATTTCGACATGCTGGATCTGGTCCCGACCGACCGGAATATGTGTCGCATTAAACATCAGGATGTCTGCTGCCATCAGAATCGGGTAGCTAAACAGGCCCATAGTGACGCCGTAATCCGGGTCCTCCCCCGCTTCCTCATTCGCCTGCACTGCGGCTTTGTAGGCATGCGCACGATTCATTAAACCCTTCGCAGCATTGCAGGTCAGCACCCAGGTAAGCTCGCTGATTTCTGGCACGTCGCTTTGTCGATAGAAAACAGCGCGGTTCGTATCAAGACCCAGAGCCAACCACGTTGCTGCAATCTCTTTGCTCGACTGTCTGACGCGCTCGGGATCTTCGCTCTTGATCAGGGCGTGGTAATCGGCCAGAAAATAAAAGCTATCGACACCGTCATCCTGGCTCGACGCTATCGCGGGGCGTATTGCGCCCACGTAGTTTCCAAGATGCGGCGTACCCGTTGTCGTAATGCCGGTGAGTACCCTTTTTGCTGCCATTGCGGGTTGGCTCCTGCTGTTGGTTCTGACGTCAATTTTGCAGGCGCCATGATACGCAGTTGCCCTTTAGCTGGCTATTAGGTCTGTGTGTAAGCCGGTAATGAACGCTCTCTATAACACCAGGGCGGTGAGGCACTCACGATACCGTGGCAACAGCATGTCAGGATGCATTTGCGGCAATTCTACGTGAGGCAAAGGCTGCCCCGCGGCTTTCTGGTCCGCCCATGAGCAGAGCTTTGTCACCGCCTGTTCAATCGATGCATAGCGGTAGTCACAATCAAACCATTCGGGATAGGCAAGTCCGTCCGGGACCAGCGGCGTAGCACCAAGACTGACCCCCTCCATGATCGAAAGGCCCTGAAAGTCGTGCTGCGCCGTGGACAGCACAACGTCGCAGCGCGATAGCGCTTGCCAATACTCGGCGGCGTTCTCTACCGGACCAAACTGCCCAAGCCGCCCCACGTCAAGCAAGCGCTCTGCCAGCTCCTCGAACTCCTTTGGATGACGCCTGAACTGCTGCCCGAATACCTGCAGCGTAAAGTCACAATCCGCTTCCAACAGCCCCATGCAAATGGCTAATAGCTGTTCAGGGCCTTTGTCGTATTCCCAACGGTGGTTCCAGGCAAGCTGCAAGGGCCCCGCGGACGACTGCGATGGCAGCTGCGGCGGCTTAGCCACGGGAACCGGAAGCACCTCCGCTTTGGACTGCAGTGTTTCCACTAAGCCAGCGGGCACGCCATCAGGCAATCGCCCGAGCAAGTCCCCGGCACCGGCCATAAACGTGTCGCGGTTGTACCTGGAATTGAACAGGCAAGCATCCGCTGCCAGCGCTGTATAAAGACTGACAATCTGCAGTTCCAGTTGGCCCTGCTGCTGTGCGCGGCCAGGATAAGCAAATTGATTTTCGTGAAAGTACACGCAGGCTGGAACGGCGCTGATTTCGGGTATCAGGCTTTTCAAACCCACCAGATCGACCATCGATGTCGCCAACAGCAGATCGTAGGGTTGTTTTAGAATCGGCTCACGTAACCAGGCCAGAGCATTGCCGCGGGCGCGCCAGGTAAAATGGCGTGGTGGCTGCGTCAGCACTTGCCAGTCCCAGTCGGACAGGCCCTCTACAACAGCGCGGCGCCAATGCTGGTGACTGACCGCGTCATAGGCGGACAGCAGCAGTGCCCGCACAGCTTAGGTGCTGCGGGCGCTCAGACCACGCTCCCAGTCCATGAAGCGTGCCATAGCGCGACTGAGGTACCAACCGTCTTTTTCACCAGCCAGCTCACGGATAGAGTGCATCGCGAACTGTGGCGCGCCCACGTCCAGCGTTCGAACGCCTAACTCACTTGCCGTAATGGGACCAATGGTACTACCACAGGCCATATCGGTTCTCACGACAAAGGTCTGTACCGGAATATCCAGTTCCGCGCAGACTTGCCTGAACAGCGCTGCGGTTTCACTTGTCGAAGCGTAGCGCTGATTGGCGTTAACCTTGATGACCGGCCCGGCGTTTAAACGTGGACCGTGATTATCGTCATGCCGACTTGCAAAATTAGGATGCACTGCGTGAGCACTGTCCGCGGAAATCATTACCGAGTGCTCTATCATGGCTGCATAGGGCTCGACGCCGGGGGCTAGTCTTTCCAGCGTACTGCGCAGCATCGGCCCCTGTGCGCCGGCAGCAGACAGGCTGCCGACCTCTTCGTGGTCATTGCAGACCATCAGGCAAGTCGACTCCCCTGTGCAGTTGAGCAATGCGGTCATCGAGGCAAAGCAACTCAGTAAATTATCGAGCCGGGCAGAGGCAATAAAGTTCTTCTCAAGGCCTACCAGTGCGGCCGCCTGGCTGTCGTAAAGGCACAGTTCATAGCCGAGCACGCTGCCGACATCTGTGCCAGGGTGCTCCTCCCGCAGGCGCTCAGCCAAAAGTGCCTTGATATCCATGGCATCGGACTGCGAAAAAATCGGCACAATGTCGGTTTGTGCATTGACGCTGCGATTGGCGTTGGCCTCGCGATCGAGATGAATTGCCAGAGAGGGTATAACGGCTACCGGCTCACGGAAATCCACCAGGGCTTTACGCAGCGTGCCGTCCTCAGTGCTATAGGATACGCGCCCTGCCATCGACAGGTCGCGATCAAACCAGGGGTTGAGCAACGCGCCGCCATACACCTCAACGCCAAGCTGCTGATAGCCCTGGCTGCTCTTTTCCGGTAGTGGCTTTACCATCAGGCAGGGGCTGTCAGTGTGGGCACCCACCATGCGTATACCTTGATCAGGGCCGGCTTTAGTCCCTACACGAAAAGCGATGATCGAACTGTCGTTACGGGTCAGGTAGTAGCCCTGGCCAGGCTCAAGCGACCAGGGTTCGGCCTCAGACAGTTTAGTAAAGCCCGCATCATCAAGCCGCGCAGTCATCTGCGCAACCGCGTGGAAAGGCGTGGTCGCGTTTCCCAGGAATTGCAGTAGTGCTTCGTTGTACTGTTCCAATCTCATAGTGTGCTTTCCAATTGCTACTCGGTTTCCATCTGTGGAGCATTCTCCAGGCGTGCCAGCAGGCTGGACGTATCCCAGCGGCCTCCCCCCATTGCCTGCACGTCGGCGTAGTACGCATCGACTTGCCGGGTGAGCTCCATGGGCAATCCCATCTTGGCGGCCTCGGCCAGCACAATGGCCAGATCTTTACGCATCCAGTCCACGGCAAAGCCATGTTCGTAGTCGCCTGACAACATGGTCTTATGGCGGTTGTCCATCTGCCAGCTTTGCGCCGCGCCTCGCGAGATAGCGTCTACTGTGGCTTGCGCATCAAGACCAGCGTGCTTGGCAAAATTCAGGCCTTCCGCCAGCCCCTGCACCACGCCGGCAATACATATCTGATTGACCATCTTCGCCAGTTGACCACTGCCGGCCACACCCAACAGTCGAAGGCAGCTGGCATAGTGCTGCATCACGGTAGCGGCGCGATCGAAGCAGGCTTGCTCTCCGCCCACCATAATCGTGAGAGTGCCATTCTCCGCGCCTGCCTGCCCACCGGATACCGGGGCGTCGAGAAATCCAATGCTGCGCTGCGCACAATGTTCAGACAGCTCTCGGGCTAGCTCTGCTGACGCTGTGGTGTGATCGACCAGCACGCTATCCGCGGAGAGGGTTTGCAGCACACCGTCAGCACCCAGTGTGACTTCACGCACATCACTATCCTTCCCCACACACAGCAGAACTAAATCGGCTCCATCTGCCGCCTCTGCAGGTGATGCGGCGCGGCTTCCCTGGTAGCGCTCACACCATGCTTCTGCTTTGGCGCCATTTCGATTAAACACGGTGACAGATAGGCCCGCGTTGGCCAGGTGGCCCGCCATGGGATAGCCCATTACGCCCAGCCCAATGAAGCTGACGCGCTGAATATCTGTAGTCATCTATTTCGTTCCCGAGTGTTTCGCTCGCTAAAAAAAAGCGGTTACGCCGTCAGCCAGATAAACCAAAGCAATCCGCCCAGCATACAGCGATAGGCTACAAAGGGCATAAACCCAATCCGATTAACCCAGGTGATAAACCAGTGAATCGTGCAGTAAGCTGCCAACGCAGAAACCACAAATCCAATCCCTAACGAGGTGAAGTCAATCGCGGTCGCGCTCTGCCAGATATCTATTGATGCCAGCAAGCCCGCCGCAAGAATTACTGGAATAGAGAGCAAGAAAGAAAATCGAACCGCCAGATCCCTATCCAGTCCGAGAAACAGTCCTGCCGTCATGGTAATACCAGAGCGCGACGTGCCGGGCACGATCGCTAATACTTGCGCACAGCCAATAATAAAGGCACGGGTGCTGTTCAAACAGGCTGTCCCCCGCCGGCGGTCCGCGGCCGCCAGCAGCAGGCCAAACCCGATGGTAGTGCTGGCAATAACCGGCAGCGTGCGCAGCTCGCCCTCCACCAGCGCCTTGGCGGCAACGCCAACCAGTACAACCGGGATCGTCGCTATCACCAGATGCAGGCTGAGCCCGGCGTCGGCATTCATCTGTCCGCTGCGTAGCGCTGTCACGCAGCCAAGTAGCAAATCGAGCACCTGCCGACGGTAATACGCCAGCACGGCGACAAGACTGCCCAGATGCACAGCGACATCAAAAACCAGCCCCTGGTCACGCCAACCCAGCAGCTGCGAAGGCAGAATCAGGTGCGCCGAACTTGAGATCGGCAAAAACTCTGTCAGCCCCTGCACTAACGCAAGCAACACACCCTGCAGTAAATCACCCACCTTGCGGCCCCTGCTCTGCGAGTTTCTTCCAGTGCACTTCATTGCGTAAATACACGGGCTGCACCGCCTTGGCGTCCAGCAAGCGGCCGGCGGCGGCCGCATCCACCGCTAACGGCAACAGATCAATGCTGTCAGGCCATAGGTCGTCGAGACTGCGAGCGATACCGCTGCGCACGGACGCGGGAAGCTGATCCAGCATCGTCAGTCCGCTACCCATGGCGACAACAGAGTGTACTCCTGAGAGCAGCTCGCTGTTCACTTCGGCGGGAGCCGACACAAAATCGTCCATACATGCGACCACCTTGCCGTCCTGTAGACGGTACAAACCGCCATAGATTTCGTTGATACGAGCATCTAACAAGACAAGCGCTGTTTCGTCAGCATTAATCTCAGCGCGCCGATAAGCGCCCTGCGCGATGCAAGCCAGAGAGGACACACCTGCGACCGGTATATCCAGCGTAAATGCAAGTCCCTGCACCGCGCTGGCAGCAACCCGAAGACCAGTAAAGGAACCCGGCCCCTCGGCAAATGCCACTAGCTCAATGCCTGCGCCTGCTACGCCATCGGGAAACAGTGACTTGAGCATGGCAAACAAGCGATGGTTGTGCTCACGCGGAACAAGTTCAAAGCGGGACTGCAGTTGACCATCCTTTAGGAACGCAACAGAACAGGCGTCCGTAGAAGTGTCCAGCGCCAGAATCGTTGTCATAGAACGTCTTGTCAGCAAGTCAGACCGCATTGTATGTAGCGGCGCCGGGGGCGTGCAATAATCTCCGCATGGAATGTACTGCGATTATCCTATGCGGAGGACAGGGCAAACGCGCCGGTGGACTCGACAAGGGCTTGATCGAACACGATGGCAAAGCACTGATTGACCGCGTTATCGATCGGCTAAGGCCCCAGGTCGGGTCGATTATTATCAGTGCTAATCGAAATCTGGAAAGCTACCGGGCCCGCGGCTATCGGGTTGTCACCGACCGGCACCCCGATCATCAAGGCCCGCTGGCGGGCCTATCCGCAGCATTGGAAGTATGCGAGACCGATCAGCTTCTGTTGGCGCCCTGCGATATTCCTGCGCTTCCCGAAGAGCTTGCTGATCGGCTTGTGCCTGCCTTGGAACATGCCGACATCGCCTATGCGTTTGATGGGGTTCGCGGCCAATACCTCGTTGCGGCTATGAAGATGGGTGTCGCTGGGCCTTTAAGGGCTTACATGGCACGCGGAGACCGCACAGTACATCGCTGGTATAAAGAGATGGGAGCCAGGTCCGTCGACTTCTCAGACTGCCCGTCGGCATTCAGGAATCTGAACAGCCCCGCTGAAACATAACTCAGCAGCGACTGTGCCAGGATTGAGAGCTGTGGATTAAAGATTCTTGCGCTACAGGAGGAACTGTCCAAGGACATTCTCCTAAGCCCATAGCGCCAGAATATTGTGCAAGAAGGCAGTGCCAGAACAGTGCTACGACAGAGCGGCAAGCACCAGACCGGTAATTTCCTCGACGCTGCCTACGCCAGCCACCTTGTGATAAGCCGGTGCGTCCTCGCCCTGTAGATTTTGGTAAAAACCGACCAAAGGCGCGGTTTGTTCGTGGTAGACGCGCAGACGATTGCGCACGGTATCTTCCTGATCATCATCGCGCTGCACCAGGGCTTCGCCAGTCTCGTCGTCGACACCTTCCTGCCTGGGCGGATTGTGCGTGACATGGTAGATCCGGCCGGAACCGGGGTGCACGCGCCGGCCGCTGAGTCGCTCAACGATTTCTTCGTCGGCCACTGCAATTTCAAGCACATGATCTATTTTCACACCCGCTTCCACTATTGCCTGAGCTTGAGGAATGGTCCGCGGGAAACCATCAAACAGAAAACCCTTGCTGCAATCCGGCTGCGCAATGCGTTCCTTTACCAACGCGATGATCAGGTCATCTGACACCAGGCCGCCCGAGGCCATGATCTCTTTCGCTTCAAGCCCAAGAGGTGTTCCCGCCTTTACCGCGGCGCGAAGCATATCTCCAGTGGAGATTTGAGGAATCGAAAAATGCTTGCAAATGAATTGGGCTTGGGTGCCCTTACCTGCGCCGGGGGCGCCAAGGAGAATCAACCGCATAGTGTGAGAACCAAATGAACCGGGTGGCAAACGATACAGGGGCGGGCACAGCAGTTCAAGCACAGCCCCAAACCCTACTCTAAGGTATCTCCTAGGTTATCAGACAGAGGGTTCGGGACCGCCAGAGGGACTGTATAGCAAGGTCAGACATCCTGCTGAGCGCGTTTTGCGTCACTCCAGTGTGCCTCCAGATCTTGCTGAGATAGTTCCTCTATGCTCGCCCCCCCATCGTGGATTTTCTTTTCCATCAGGCTGAACCGCGCCTCAAATTTGCTGGTGGCTGCCCGCAGCGCCGCCTCAGCGTCAAGACCCACATGTCTGGCCATGTTGACGCAGGTGAACATCAAATCACCCAATTCATCAGCTTGCTCTTCTCGCGTCGCGGCCTCCGCCAATTCGTCGCGCTCTTCATCAAGCTTGTCGAACACGGCGGCTGCATCAGGCCAATCAAAGCCGACACTCGCGGCGCGCTTCTGCACTTTCTGAGCACGCGTTAATGCGGGTAGCGCCACCGGAACATCGTCCAGGGCACTGGTCTGCCGGCGCGCGGCGCGTTCGGTTTGCTTGATGGACTCCCAGGTCTTACTGACCTCGGCAACCGAGGCACTGGCCTCGACAACCCCTTCTATTTGCCCCTCAGCAAACACATGCGGATGCCGGCGCAGCAGTTTGTCCACCAGCCTGGAGATGATCTGTGACAGATCGAACAGGCCCTGCTCGCGCCCAAGCTGCGCGTAAAAGATGACTTGAAAAAGCAGGTCACCAAGCTCCTCCGCTACATGTGGAAAGTCCTCTTGCTCGATGGCCTCTGCGAGCTCGTAGGCCTCTTCCAGCGTTGAAGGAACGATAGTGGCAAAGGTTTGTTTCACGTCCCAGGGACAGCCGTGCTCCGGATCGCGCAGCCGCTCCATCACGCGTAGTAAGTCGTCCAGGGAATAAGGTTTGGGATCAGCTGGCACGCTCAATACCATCTTCACTCAAGCGTCTGGCGCTGATCACATTATTCAAACGACCAATGCGTGATAACACATGCCCCAGGCTGCCTAAGTCACGCACCTCTACCCGCAGCCGCATGGTGGCTAGATGCTCCCGCCGGTCCGTCTCTGTATTAACCGTGAGTACGTTTACCCTGGCGGATGCTAGCAACTCGGTAATATCTCGAAGCAGGCCTGAGCGATCATAGGCCTCTATGCCAATATCGACTTCGTAACCTTCGCCGTGATCTTCCCCCCAGCTCACTTCTATCGTGCGCTCTGGGTGGTCAGTTTGAAGGCGCAGAAGGCGACCACAGTCGCGCCGGTGCACACTGACGCCGCGCCCCTGGGTGATAAAGCCCATAATGGCGTCACCGAGCACCGGCTTACAGCAACCCGCCATATGGCTCAATAAATTGCCGACGCCTTGCACCTGTACGGCACCCGCCTGACCACTTTTCTGTCGCACCTGCTTGCGCAAACGCAGCGCTATCGCTTCGTCTGGCTCGATATCTGCAAATAGCTGCTGTGCGGCCGACATGACTTGTGCGGCACTGATTTCTCCCGCACCCGCCGCTGCGTACATGTCTTCGACGCCGCCGAGCTGAATACGGTTGGCCAGGCGTTTGTAATCGATACTGGTCATCGCCAGGCGCTTGAATTCCTTGTCCAGCAAACGACGTCCTGCGTCGATGTTGTCCTCGCGCGCCTGAGCTCGAAACCAGTGCAATACCTTGGCGCGTGCTCGTGAGGTACATAGATACCCGAGGCCCGGCTGCAGCCAGTCGCGCTTTGGCTTTGACTCGCCGGCAGTCAGTATCTGAACCTGCTCGCCGGTGTTGAGTTGGTAAGTGAGAGGCACAATAGAGCCGTTGACTTTAGCGCCCCGGCAGCGATGCCCTACTTCGGTGTGTACGTGGTAAGCAAAATCCAAAGGAGTGGCACCGCTGGCCAGATTCACTACGTCGCCTTCCGGGGTAAAGACGTAGACGCGATCCTGGGCAACATCGGCACTGAATTGCTCAGCCAGGTTGTGAACGTCACCGGTTTCTTCGTGCCAGTCGAGCACCTGCCGCAGCCAGGCAATTTTCTCTTCATAGCTGCTGGACAGACCTCCTTCACGCTCCGAGCCCTTATAACGCCAGTGTGCACAAACACCGAGCTCCGCCTCCTCGTCCATTTCGTAGGTTCGGATCTGTATCTCAAGGATTTTTCCTTCGGGCCCAATTACCGCGGTATGGAGAGAGCGGTATCCGTTTTCCTTCGGATTGGCGATGTAGTCATCAAATTCATTCGGGATGTTGCGCCACAGCCCGTGAACAATCCCCAATGCGCCGTAACAATCCTTGAGCTCAGGCACAAGAATGCGCACGGCACGAATATCATAAACTTGCGAGAACCCTATCCCCTTGCGCTGCATCTTCCGCCAGATGCTGTAAATATGCTTTGAGCGACCCTGCAGCTGCGCCTCGATACCTTCCCGGGCAAGACTCAGCGTGACCTGACGCTTCACACGCTCAATAAACTTGTCCCGTTCCAACCGCTTTCCGTCCAGCAGCTTGGCGATGCGGTGGTAGGCATCCTGATACAGGTAGCGAAAAGAGAGATCTTCCAGCTCCCATTTCAAATGCCCAATACCCAGGCGATGTGCCAGCGGCGCATAGACATCAAACACCTCCCGGGCAACCGTCTCGCGATGCTCATCATCGTTCTTAACGTCACGAATCGCGCAGGTCCGTTCCGCCAGCTTGATCAACGCGACACGAACGTCGTCCACAAGCGCGATAAGCATTTTGCGAATATTGTCTTTCTGCGCATCGGCCTGGCCTAACACCGGCATATCCCGATCAATATTGAGATTACTGATCGCGGACATCCGCTGAACGCCTACCAACAGTTTGGCAACGCCCGCACCAAATTCGCGCTCAATATGCTCCAGTGTGACCCGCCCTTCTGTCAGCGCCCTGTACAACATGGCGGCTTGCAGGCTCTCAGCCCCCATATGCAGGTCACATAAAATATCCACCATATCCAGGCCGGTACTGATGCAGTCACCTTCACCGTGCCAGGCCGCGTCGGACTGCGCGGGCTGTTGACTGGCCTGACGGGCGCAGGCATAGGCAAGCCCAATTTGAGCTCGCTCGTCTTCGGGAAACACGGCCAAGCGCTCAATTAACCAGCGGCCGGCCTCGGTGGCTCGTTCGGCTCGTACCCGGACCATTGTCAGTCTAGCCCGTATACGCCGGTAGAAAGGTAGCGGTCGCCTCGGTCACAAATGATCGCAACGATAACGGAATCCTTGACCTGCTCAGCGACCCGCAGGGCCCCGGCCACGCAGCCTCCAGAGGAGACACCTGCGAAAATACCTTCGCGGCGAGCGAGCTCCCGCATCCTTTGTTCGGACTCGGTCTGACTGATGTCGATCACCTGATCGACTCTTGCGGCATCGTAGATACTCGGCAAGTAGGCCTCTGGCCAGCGCCGTATACCGGGAATACTGGATCCGTCCTGCGGCTGCAGACCGACAATTTGGATATCCGGTTTTTTTGACTTGAGGTAGCGCGACGTTCCCATAATGGTCCCGGTAGTCCCCATGGAGCTGACAAAGTGTGTGATCGTGCCATGGGTATCACGCCAGATTTCAGGGCCCGTGCCACTGAAATGTGCCTCCGGATTGTCCGGATTGGCAAACTGGTCCAACACACGGCCTTTGCCTTCGGCCTGCATTTTTAGTGCCAAGTCACGGGCACCTTCCATGCCCTGCTGCTGCGTCACTTCGATGAGCTCCGCGCCATAGGCTGCCATCGCTTGTTTGCGCTCGTTACTCATGTGCGAGGGCATAATGAGCAGCATTTTGTAGCCTTTGATCGCAGCCGCCATTGCCAATGCAATGCCGGTATTACCGCTGGTCGCCTCGATAAGCGTGTCGCCTGGCTGGATGTCACCACGCGCTTCGGCGCGTTGGATCATACTCAATGCCGGGCGGTCCTTAACCGACCCCGCAGGGTTGTTGCCCTCGAGCTTTAAGAGAATGGTATTGCCGTTAATACCGCCCATACGCTGAAGACGCACCAGGGGCGTATTACCAACATAATCTTCAATTGTGGGATAGTCAGTCATGGGCGCCAAGTATACCGTGTCCAATTTCAGACTGTGAGACCTCAGTCACCGCGACGAAAGAGTTCTCGACTGTTGAGCGGCTTGTCGCCCAGATGTGTAGTAAGAACCTGGCGCATCAGGCGCTTCGCGCATAGTCGCGCTGCGCCGCTAAAATCGCCGCCGCTGAGCTGCAGCAGATCAGCTCCCCGGTAACTTGGCAGGCGCTCCCGCATGGCGTCCTGGGCCAGCACTAGCCCATACTCCTCTTGATAGTGATACCAGGCGTCCGCTTGCAGCGGGGCATTGCTCAGACCATCGCTGGCAAGGTCAAAACCATAGCCTAGCTCTTCCAGCAAAACGAGCTCAAACTGCCTTAAAGGCAGCTCATCATCGTCAGTCGCGGCATCTGATAGCAGCGCTAAAGCGGCCGCATAATGGTCAAACAATTTCTGGTGAGGATCGTCACTCTGCAATAAGCGCATCAGCAGCTCATTGAGGTAGATGCCGCTGTAGAGCCTCCGCCCTGAAAGTGGCAGCGCCGTGCCCAGTGATTCGCAGTGCGTTAAGTTGCGAAGCTGTCCACGGCCGCGCCATGAGCACTGCAATGGTGTGAAGGGTTGCAGTAGCGCAGCGATGCTGCCACCGCGCTTTCGGCCCGACTTGGCGCCTTTTGCAATTAGCGCGATGCGTCCCTTACGGCGGCTGAAGAACTCGACGAGCAAACTGCTCTCTCGCCATGCGCGAAGGTGCAACACATATCCCGATTCGAGACTGTCATTCACCGCAGGTCGATCTCAGTCGTCATAACCCAGACTGCGCAACGCCCTCTCGTCATCTGACCAGCCGGACTTCACTTTGACCCAGAGCTTGAGCATAACTCGCGAATCGAAAGACTTTTCCATGTCGACGCGTGCGTCGGCACCAATGGCCTTCAGGCGGCTACCGCCCTTACCTATCAGGATTCGCTTCTGGCCCTCGCGCTCGACAAAAATCAACGCCCCGATATGCACTATGTCATCGCGTTCAGAAAATTCTTCAATTTCAACCGTGATTGCATACGGTAGCTCGTCGCCCAACTGACGCATGATCTTTTCGCGCACAATCTCCGCCGCAATAAAGCGCTGACTGCGGTCTGTGATCTGGTCTTCAGGAAACAGGTGTAACGACTCCGGCAAATGTTGATGAAGACAAGCCTCCAGCTCATCGACGTTGTGCTCATTCAGCGCAGAGATTGGTACGATCGCACTGAAGCGGGCCTGCTCCGACAGGAACTGCAAATGCGGCAAAAGCTGCGCTTTATCGTCCAGCAAATCAACTTTATTGACTGCCAGTATCAGCGGTGAACCCGAACGCGCCGCCTGCTCCAGTACCCACTGATCTTCGTCAGTCCACGCCGTGCGGTCCACCACCATAACAACGGCATCGACATCGTCGATCGCCGAACTGGCGGCCCGATTCATATAACGATTTATCGCCTTAGTTGCGCCGCGGTGCAGACCTGGCGTGTCGACAAATATCATCTGCGTGTCGCCCTCTGTCTTAATACCGAGGACGCGGTGGCGAGTTGTTTGTGGCTTGCGCGATGTAATGCTGATTTTCTGGCCCAGCATGTGGTTGAGCAGCGTAGACTTGCCGACGTTAGGCCTGCCGATAATCGCGACATAACCACAGCGCCCTGACGATACGTCCACGTCTGGCAGTTCAGGCATTCAAATACTCCAGTGCGACGGCAGCAGCCGCCTGCTCAGCGCGACGGCGACTACTGCCGACGCCGCTAAATACATCGCTTAAGTGGGCCAATTGGCACTCCACCACAAATTCCTGCTGATGATCCTGCCCCTCAACCGCCGCCAGATGGTATACCGGCAGATTAAGCCCTCGGCCCTGCAGCCACTCCTGTAAGCGCGTCTTGGCATCCTTGGATGTCTCATGCGGGCTCACCGCTGACAGCCGCTTTGCAAACAACGTCAGTATGCTCAGCCGGGCCGTTTCGCGCCCGCCGTCCAGAGACAGGGCACCAAATAATGCCTCAACGGTATCTGCCAGAATTGAATCCCGCTGCCTGCCACCCGACTTGCGTTCCCCGGGACCTAGCTCTAATACCTCACCCAGGTCCAGCTCTCGCCCCAGCGCGGCAAGCTCCTCGCCGCAAACAAGCGACGCGCGCATTCGGCTTAAATCACCTTCTGAACTATCGGGAAAGCGCTGGAACAGTGCCTCTGATATTGCGCAGTTAAGAATGGCGTCGCCCATAAATTCCAGACGTTCATTATTGTCAGCGCCCGCTGATCGGTGCCGTAGCGCTCGCGCTAAAAGCTCAGAATCTGAAAAGGTGTGGCCCAAGCGCCTCTGCAGACGCTCCATGGCGGGTGACCTGGAAGTCAAAACGCCTCACAAACCGACGGAGCGTCAGTCAATCTCAATCACGTGCGTATCGAAAACAAGTACGGCATCAACACCTTTGAACAAGGGCGTGCGCTTCTCGTAGTTGGCGTCGATGATGATCTTCCCCTGGTCGCGATAGACCTTGATGTCACGCGGCTGAATCGCTTCAATACGGTTGGTATTGAAGGTGCTGGTCAAGCGTCGCGTGACGTCGCGCAAGGACTCGCCGGCGTTTGACTGCTCGGCGACGCTCTCAATCGCAGCCTTGACGGAGCGGCCTTCCATGTAAGTCGGCGCTAAACGAATTGCCACCGTCAAAAAGAAAGACAACAGTGCCAAAACGATGAGAATTCCCAGTATCGAAATTCCATCCTGTTCACCCAGTGCTAACCGTCTGTTGTTGTACATTCCTGAATCTCTCCAAGGCGGAAAAGGCTAGTTTAACGCGCTTTGCGGCCGCTATTCGATAGTTACAACGCCGTAGCTGTCGTCTAGTAAAACGCCGTAGCTGTCGTCTAGTAAAACGCCGTGGCCGTCGTCTATAAAAAGCCGTGGCCGTCGTTTATTGAATGGCGCCAGCTCGGCTGAAGCTGGGCAGGCTTAAAAACGACTCCCAGTGCATCCAGATTGCGAACGCCTTACCGACAATATCTTCTTCCGGAACCTGCCCCCAAACGCGACTATCACTCGAATTATCTCGATTGTCACCCATCATCCAGTAGTGGCCGGGCTTTACCGTTATCGCAAAATTATCACTGGGTCGGGCCAGATCGCTCTGCACCGGATGCGAAACCCCATCGAGATTTTCAGAACTCAGCCGGTATCGAGGGCGAGCCGGTGGCAGCTGAGCAAGCAGTTCCTGTGGCATCAGTTCGCCGTTAATGTAGAGTTTTTTGTCGATATAGCGAACGCTATCCCCGGGCAGTCCGACAACGCGCTTAATGAAGTAGGTATCGTTTTTGTGGGGAGGGAAAAAGACCATCACATCCCCGCGCTCCGGAGTGTTCAAATCCATCACCTTGGTGCGCAAAACCGGCAGGCGAATGCCGTAGGTGTACTTATTGACCAAAATATAGTCGCCCACCTGTAGCGTCGGCACCATGGAGGCTGAGGGGATTTGGAAAGGCTCTACCAGAAACGAGCGCAGCACAAACACCACAAACAACACTGGAAAGAACGAGCGCGCGTATTCGACTAACACCGGCTCGCGGGCAACGGCAGCGCTGCGTTCTGCGTACGCTCCGACCTGCGGACTTCCCTCCTTCTCCCATTCAGGATAATCGCGCTGCAGTTGCGACAGCGCAGAACGGCGCCCCGGCGCCAGGAATAGCGCATCGAACAACCAAATCAGACCGCTGCCTGCGACCAATGCGACTAGAATAAGCGGGAAGTCGATATCCATAATAATTCCGTGAGGGCGTTAGCCCTATGTCTTAAGTACCGCCAGAAATGCTGACTGCGGTATTTCCACGCTACCGACCTGCTTCATGCGTTTTTTCCCGGCTTTTTGCTTCTCAAGTAGCTTACGCTTTCGGGATGCGTCTCCGCCGTAGCATTTTGCTGTTACGTTCTTGCGCAGCGCCTTGACCGTTTGCCTTGCAATAATTTTACCGCCGACGGCCGCCTGTATCGCCACATCGAACATCTGCCGAGGAATCAATTCTTGCATCTTTTCGGTCAACACGCGCCCTCGAGATTGCACAGACGCTTTATGCACGATGACCGCGAGGGCATCAACTCGCTCGTTGTTTATCAGCACGTCCAGACGTGACAGCTCGGCCTTTTGAAAGCGCACAAACTGATAATCCAGCGATGCGTAGCCGCGGCTAACGGACTTAAGACGGTCGAAGAAATCCATGACCACTTCAGCCATAGGCAGCTCATAGATAACTGAAACCTGCGTACCGAGGAACTGCAAATCTTGCTGAACGCCGCGCTTCTCTTCGCACAACTTGATGACATTGCCCAGATATTCCTGTGGCACCAAAATATTTGCCTGCACTATGGGCTCGCGCATTTCTTCAATCTCTCCCACGTCCGGCAGAGCAGAGGGATTATCCACGCTGACAATCTCACCGTCGCGGCGCAGCACCTCATAGACTACGGTGGGCGCCGTGGTAATCAGGTCAAGATTGTATTCGCGCTCAAGCCGCTCCTGAATGATCTCCATGTGCAGCATGCCGAGAAAGCCACAGCGAAAGCCGAAGCCCAGAGCATCGGACGTTTCTGGCTCGAAGAACAAAGACGCATCATTTAACGTCAGCTTCGCGAGCGCCTCGCGAAAGTCCTCGTAGTCGTCAGAGCTGATGGTAAAAATGCCGGCATAGACCTGGGGCTTTACGCGCTTGAAGCCGGGCAGCGCTTCCACGTCATCGTTGTTCGCGTGGGTTAAAGTATCCCCGACGGGTGCGCCGTGAATATCTTTAATCCCGGCCACGATATACCCGACCTCGCCGGCCTCCAGCACGCCAGTGCTTTTGCGTTTGGGCGTAAAAATGCCGATGTCATCGACGCCGTGTGCGCGACCAATGCTCTTTGCCGAAATTTTGTCGCCTTTGCGCAGCACGCCGTTTTTCACTCTTACCAGCGATACAACGCCCAGGTAGTTGTCGAACCAGCTGTCTATGATCAACGCTTGCAGGGGCGCGTCCCTATCGCCTTCCGGTGGCGGGATACGGGCAACCAGATACTCTAGCGCATCCTCGATACCCAGGCCCGTCTTGGCGCTGACCGGGCAGGCTTCGTCTGCGGGAATACCGATAATGTCTTCGATTTCCTGCTGCACCCGTTCAGGCTCCGCCTGGGGTAAATCCATCTTGTTAAGAATCGGCAATACCTCAAGGCCCTGCTCGATTGCTGTGTAGCAATTCGCAACTGATTGCGCCTCTACGCCCTGCCCGGCGTCGACGACCAGAAGCGCGCCTTCACAGGCCGCCAGAGACCGCGAAACCTCATAGGAGAAGTCTACGTGCCCGGGGGTGTCGATAAAATTGAGTTGGTAGGTTTTGCCGTCGCGGGCGACATAATCCAGCGTTACGCTTTGGGCTTTGATGGTAATGCCACGCTCGCGCTCGATATCCATCGAGTCGAGCACCTGCTCTGCCATTTCGCGTTGAGTTAAACCACCGCAGACCTGAATAAAGCGATCTGCCAGCGTCGACTTGCCATGGTCAATATGGGCAATAATAGAAAAATTGCGAATAGCGTCAAGGCGACTCACGTCAGAAAATCCCTCGGGGGTCAGTCAACTGGGGCCATCTCTGGAAGGCGCGCGATTGTACCCGATCACGGGTACAACCGCTATGAATGACCTACTCCGGTTTCAGACCCAGAAACAGAGGTGTGCCGCGGCGAATCAGACGTACCGGCACCGATTTACCCGGCTCCAGGCCTTCAACTATCCGCAGGAAACTGTCTACTGATGTCACCGGCGATCCAGCCAGCAACGTGATCACATCACCCGGCCGTATTTCGGCGTCTGCGGCAGGAGAGTCTGGCTTTACTTCTGCGACGACCACACCGCCAGAAATACCCCAACGGGTCTGCAACTGCTCGGTGATATCCTCGACCACGACGCCAAGCCGAACGCCGGTTCCATCGCCGTTCTCAACCAGCGCAATAGTCGGCTCTTCACTACTGCCCAAACTACCGACTTCCAGGCGCAAGGTTTTGCGCTTGCCGTTGCGCATCAGCTCAACTCTGGCCGAACTGCCCGGCGGCACCAGTCCTACTACGTGTGGAAGTTCGGAGGACGTCAAGATGTCCTTGCCGTCGAAGTTAATGATCACGTCACCCGACTCCAGACCACCGGTGTCTGCGGGGCCACCGGGCTGAACCTGCACGATGAGAGCGCCCTGAGGTCGGTCCAGGCCAAGCGACTCAGCCAGTACCTTGTCTACATCCTGAATGCTGACGCCTAGCCAACCTCTGTTAACCACCCCGCTTTCCCTGAGCTGCGCCACAACATTTGAGACCACGCTGACGGGAATCGCAAAACTGAGGCCAATAGAACCCCCGCTGCGCGTGAATATCTGTGAGTTCACACCCACCACTTCACCATCCAGGTTGAACAGCGGTCCACCCGAGTTGCCCGGGTTTATCGCCACATCGGTCTGGATGAAGGGAACATAGTTCTCGCCGCTCTCTGTCGGCAGACTGCGGCCCTTGGCGCTGACAATACCGGCCGTAACAGAATAATCGAGACCGAAAGGTGAGCCGATTGCCAAGACCCACTCGCCGACCTCAAGTGCATCCGGCTTGGCAAGTGCTACCGTCGGCAGCTTTTCAGCATCGATCTTCAACAGGGCAAGGTCTGAGCGTTCGTCCAGCCCCACAACATCGGCCTCGTATTCCTGACGATCGGTGAAGCGCACAATTACGGTTTCTGCGCCCTCGACGACGTGGTTGTTGGTGACGATATATCCATCATCGCTAATCACGAATCCTGACCCCATGGACTGGCGGGGGCGGCGCTGCTCGGGCTGACCGCGAAATTCAAAAAACCGGCGCAGGTATTCAGGTATCTCAGGCATCTCTGCGCCATGTGGCGACCCACCCCCCGACGGATATTCCGTGAGGATCTTCACCACTGCCGGCGTGTTTTGCTGAACGATAGGCTTGAACTCAGGCAAGCTAGCCAACGCGGATCCAGAGAATAGCAAACTGATCGCAAACCAAAGTCCAAGGTGATACGAGCGGTAGAGATTCATTATCTGAGACACGATTTACCCTTTTAGGCGTAGTGATGTTAGTAGTGATGTTAAATGAAGAGTTCTGGATACTGCCGAGCGAATAGTACGGTTACGACTGCGGTAACCTGCACTTTATTCACGCAACGCAATAGTCACTGAACGTAATAGTCACTTAACGAAATAGTCACTTAACGAAATAGTCACTCAATGCAATTTTAGTGATGACTTGAAAGTACGTACTTGATGGCTGCAACGGTTTAACCACCCCGCTTGGCCCAAAGTGTATCCATTAGTCGGCTCAGGTGCATCGCAACTCAAGTTGTACGTTTTGAGCAGAAAAGCCTACGTGCTGGCTTTAACTACGCAAAAACTACGCAAACAGGCATCAAATAGCGCCAACTTGAGGTTGCTGCGCGGCAGGACCTAACAGCTTGGGCGTGAGCGCCGGATCATCCTGTCGATACCAGGCATGCAGCCTTACCAGCAAGACGCCGACGCCAAAGCCCGCTGCGGCGCCCGTCAGCGTATGCAGGTCACTGGCGTTGTCGACCAGAGCGGAACAGCCCGCCGCGAGGGCGAGTGTGCTAAACAGCGGCACCATATACATCATGAAAGAGCCACTGAGCATGAGTTGTTCCGGGATAGCAATGCGTACCTCATCGCCGACAGTAAACGCTTGGCCGGGGAATCCTCCAACAGACACCTTGAGATAGCTACGGCGGCCGTCACTAACTTGATTCATCAGCCCATGGCCACAGCCCTTCGCCGCTGAGCAGCTGCCGCAGGTGGACTGTCGAATCGTCTCAACCCACACCCAGTCTTTTTCAACAGCAACTATTCGGCCTGTCTCAGTCAGCATACCTATTGATTTCCCACTCTACCGCGCCGACACCGTTGCCGACCAGGACACGGAGTCAGCCACTTGCCTGGCGGTTGCAGGCGGTATTTCGCCCAAAATCGTCACCAATACAGGACGCCCTGAAAGGCGCAAACCGCGAGAATACGATGTGGTACCACCTTGACGTGCCATGCCGTCTCCAGGCGCATTCAAGGACGGCATTTGTTCAACAAACACGCTGAAGTTGGCGAGACCATCGGTAAACGTTTTGTGGTGCCCCGTGCCAGCTATATCATCGGTCAACACAAAGCCCTTGGGCAACCAGCCCACTGACCACGGCAAACTGCCTGCAGGCGCTGCTGGCCGGCTTGCACCGTGGACGTGTTCAGCTTCATGAATAAGCTCAACCGCCGTCCCCTTCGTCTCTAACGCGCCAATTTCGACATCGGCGAATTGAAATCGCTCCAGAATGCGGCCGTCGGCGGCAACGGTCTGGGTTTTAAGCAACAAGCCCGTTTCTTTATCCAGCGCCATCTGGTAGCCATAGCGATAGCGATCGCGGGGCAAAACGTTGATGATAACCGCCTCGCGACCAGCGATACGGTGTGAACCTGCCATCTGCAACTGGTAGACCCCCGCCACGCCACAGTTATTGCGCTGCGCTGCGTACGCATCGCCCAACCGAACCAGTTTATGGCCGGGATGAATGCAGTCCAGCGGGTGCTTTGTGCGTTCGACACGAACGTTTTTACCGGTCAGTCGCGTAATCTGCTCAGATTCAATGTTGCCTTTTACCGAATGCGAAATTCGTAAAGTTTGCACCGCAGCCCCATGCTGATAGGTAAAAACGCCTTTGTAGCTGGTCTCTCGCAGGCTGTGGGACATGCGGTTGAGCCATCCCAGCGCATCTGCATTTGTTTCGGGGCATTCCTGTTGAGCAAATGTCTGCGCGCCAAATCCTAGCGTCAGTATTACCGTGAGAGCAGTGAGCAAATGATGCAAAACCTAGTCCTCGCTACGGAACGTTGCGACGCGCGCGTAAGGCATCATGCCTTGTGGAGCGTTAAGTGA
Source organism: Cellvibrionales bacterium (assembly GCA_043585095.1). Classification (GTDB taxonomy): domain Bacteria; phylum Pseudomonadota; class Gammaproteobacteria; order Pseudomonadales; family Halieaceae; genus JANQIO01. Next base: position 1,365,478 of record CP121321.1, on the reverse strand, counting down.
TGCCTCTTCGGCATGGGAGAGGATGTAGCGCCGAAGCCTCTCATGGGCGAGTACATTGTAATCCGCGTCCGGAGCGGCAGGTGCGACTCGAGTGCTACGTGCCGACGAAGGCGTTGCGTAACCTGCCAAAGTTGCCGTACCGCCGAGAAGCGTGACCGGGGCATTGCTCTCAACGCTCTCTACAATCTCTAAATTCTCTGCAAGACCGTCGCCACCTGGCTGGCCTGCGCCCGCTAATGCGTCTATAGACGCTACAGTGGACTCGGTTAGGGCGTTGCCGCCCGGCGTTAAACCGGCATACTGACTGCCGAACACCACGACCGCAGTTACCGACGCCGCTACAGCGATACTGGCAAGCGGCCTGGTGAAGCGCTGCCAGCGCCCTACCGAATGAATTTCAGGCACGGACTCAGAAACTGCTGCATCAGCAGTTACGGCATCCTGCGACAGGTTGTGTGCGGGCTCCGCGTCGAGCGCTGCCATAATGCCTGCTGACAGATCAATGCCCGTGACATTGGCCACGCTTGCTGCTGCCGCAACATCCTGAGCCAGGTTATACCGTTGCCAGGTGTCGCGAACAGACGCGTCATGGATGTTATCCAGAACTCTATCCACGTCTTGGGAATCGGCTTCCCCATCCATTAACGCTGACAACGACTCTCGCAGCTGCTCGCTCATTTGCTTCGACCTCCCCGGTCCCGTTCTACTATTCAGAACTGATACTACTGTCCAGAATGTTCAAAATAATTACTGCCACGCTGTTGCAAAACCGCCCTTTTGGGCGCACCCAACCTCATCAGACCGCAGGCAGAGCATCGCCATCGAGCTGCGCCTGCACCCGTTTATCAATCGCTTCACGGGCCCGAAATATTCTTGAACGCACGGTCCCTACCGGACAATCCATGATGTCTGCGATGTCCTCATAACTCAGACCATCGAATTCGCGTAAAGTTACCGCGGCGCGCAAATCATCTGGCAATTCACTGATGGCATTGTCTACCACTGCTTTTAGCTCCTCCCCGAAAAGCTGGTTTTCAGGATTCTCCATATCACGCAGGCCGCTGCCGCTGTCGTAATATTCCGCATCCTCTATTTCCACATCACTGCCTGGTGGTCGTCGACCGCGCGACACGAGATGGTTCTTCGCCGTGTTGATCGCAATCCGGTAAAGCCAGGTATAAAACGCACTGTCGCCGCGAAACCGTGGCAAGGCACGGTATGCTTTGATAAACGCTTCCTGCGCGACATCCTGCACCTCGTGACTGTCTTTCACGTAGCGCGAGACAAGACCCAATATTTTGGGCTGATACTTGAGCACGAGCAGGTCGAAGGCGCGTTTATCCCCCGCTTGTACCCGCTCTACCAGTTGCTGATCTGTTGCGGCCGCAGCCAACCCTGCCCCCTTATTCCCGCCATCTACGACCGAGGGAAATTCAAAAAGTTCCGTTCCGTTTATCGCTGCGTATGATTAACGACACAACAGATGCGAACATCGCGTATTGTTTCGCTAAATTACACGAAATTCGGCGACCCAGACAGACCCAGGAGCTCTTGTTTCATGCCCCAACGTTTCCAACATGACGTACTCGTTATCGGCAGTGGCGCTGCCGGTCTATCGCTGGCGCTGCGACTGCCAGAGAGTGCGCGTGTCGCCGTGCTCAGCAAAGGCAGGCTCACGCAGGGTTCTACCTACTGGGCACAGGGTGGCATGGCCGCCGTGCTCGATGATGACGACACCATCGAATCACATGTCGCGGATACCATGGCCGCGGGCATGGGCCTCTGCAATGAAGAAGTGGTGAGTTTCGTGGTGTCGCGGGGCGCTGATGTCGTCGAATGGCTGGTCACTCAAGGCGTTGAATTCGATCGCCGAGAGACTCCCAAGCATTCGGAATACCACCTCACGATGGAAGGCGGCCACAGCCACCGACGCGTAATTCACGCCGCGGACGCCACCGGCAAAGCCATCTCCAGCGTACTCGTTGATAAAACGCTGGCGCAGAGCAACATAGAGATCTTTTCCGACCGGGTCGCCGTCGACCTGGTCACCGCCGAAGGACGGTGTCAGGGCGCCTACGCCATGGACAACAAAACAGGGAAAGTGGATTTGTTTCAGGCGCGCTGCGTTGTGTTGGCAACAGGCGGCGCCAGCAAGGCCTATCTCTACACGAGCAACCCGGATGGCGCCAGCGGTGATGGCATTGCCATGGCATGGCGCGCGGGCTGTCGCGTGGCCAATTTAGAGTTCAACCAGTTTCACCCAACCTGCCTATACCATCCTCGCGCGAAATCCTTCCTGGTAACCGAAGCCCTGCGCGGCGAAGGTGCCCAGCTGAAGCTGCCCGACGGGACTCGATTCATGCAGAAATTTGATAAACGGGGTGAGCTCGCTCCCCGTGATGTCGTGGCGCGCGCCATTGATCATGAGATGAAGCGCACCGGCAGTGACTGCGTGTATCTGGATATCAGCCACCAGCCAGCGCGATTTTTGCAAAGTCACTTTCCAACCGTACACAGGCGCTGCCTGGATTTCGGTATCGACATTACGCGAGAGCCCATTCCTGTTGTCCCCGCCGCCCATTACACCTGCGGCGGAGTCATCGTGGATATGAAAGGCCACACTGACATCAGCAACCTTTACGCTATAGGCGAAACCACGAGCACCGGCCTGCACGGCGCCAATCGTATGGCTAGCAACTCTCTGCTGGAGTGCCTGGTCTACGCCGGCGCCGCCGCCGAGGATATTAGTCAGCGATTGAGCGATATTCCAACGCCCTCAGCAGCAGCGGACTGGGACGAAAGCCAGGTCACCGATTCTGACGAAGACGTCGTGATATCCCACAACTGGGACGAGTTGCGCCGCTTTATGTGGGACTACGTCGGTATCGTCAGGACAGACAAACGCTTGCAACGCGCACTGCGCCGGGTATATCTGCTGCGTGAAGAAATCGTGGAGTACTACAGTAACTACAAGGTAAGCAATGACCTTCTGGAACTGCGCAACCTCGCCACCGTAGCGGAACTGATGATCCGCTGCGCAATAGAACGCCGAGAGAGCCGAGGCCTGCACTATACGCTGGATTACCCGGAGCTGGGCGCCGCCCCGCAGGACACTATACTCGTCCCAGAGACCCGAGATACCCCAACGAGCTTATAAAAGGAGCCCTCAGCGATCTTATAAAGAGCCCTCAGCGGCCTTATAAAAGAGCCCTCAGCGGTCCTATAAAGAGCCCTCAGCGGTCCTATAAAGAGCACTCAGCGGCCTTATAAAAGAACCCTCAGCGGTCTTGTAGAGAGCCCTCAGCGGTCTTGTAGAGAGCCCCCCAACTCAACCAGGGAAGCGTTCCGTGCCACCAAAGACAAGCGTCGCCAGCGCTCCTTGCAGCACTGCCAGCGCAGCATTAACACACGATAGTCCGCCTGCGGGGAAGCCAATTGAAAGCAAATAAACAAAGGGCCAGCGTAGGCCGGCCCCGTCACATCCAGGGACTGGGCTGGCCAATCGGCGGGTGAACTGCCTTCATCTGGCAGCCACGACTCGCGCTCGAAAAGCACCCACCAATGTTCTCCGTCATAACGGAAATACGTCTCCTGCAGCGAGTTCTTTTGCCGGCGATAATCTACAAAAAGTGCCATCACCAGGCAAAAACACAGTGAACCATGAAGGCCAAGGTGGGCTGAGTGGTAGATTGACAAAGGATCTTTCAGCAGTAACTGCAAAACGGCCAGTGCGGCGAAAAAAGCTAAAGCAAACACCCCCAGCGTCAATCGCGCGCGCAGCGCGCTGCATCCGTCAATGCTGACGGCGGGCAAATGCCAGGATGTCATTCACAATAAACGCGAGCTCCGGGTCCTCAGGCACTAGCCGGCCAAGAAACCAGCCAAACAGCTCAGTGTCCTCGCATTCCAGGAGATTCCGGTAGCGAAGCTGATCGTCCTCAGACAGCTCAGGATAGCGCTGCTTAACGAAGGGCTCGAGAACGAGGTCCAGCTCCAGCATGCCGCGGCGGCTGGCCCAGCACACACGATTGTATTCCTGATTTTCAGACATGCGCGCAGTATATAGAGCTGACATCACCGGTGGCAGCCCCTATCATGACCCCGTGAGTACTTATTTAGCCAAATTAGATGAACGCGGGGCGCTTTTACTAGCGGGACCAGACGGCAGAAAGTTTTTGCAGGGGCAGGCCACATGCGACGTGGAAGCCTTGAGCAATGGCGACAGCACACCCGGTGCCGTGTGTAACCCTCAGGGTCGCATGTTGAGCGATTTCCGTCTCTGGCAGCTCGCAGAAGACCGGCTGGTGCTATGCCTGCATCAGTCGGTGGTGCCTGCCACTCTGGAAGGCCTATCGCGGTACATTATTTTCTCCAAAGCAACTCTGGAGGACGCCAGCGACACCTACCAACAGTTTGCTTTGTGGGGCGAGGAAGCTGCCCAACTGGTCCAGGCGCCAGATGACGAGAGCGTCAGCGGCTGGCAGTGCCATAGCGCTTGGGTATGCAGATCATCGGTCCCCGGTGCTTACGATATTCTGTTGGAGACCTCCGCTGTAAGCGACTTTGAAGCCGCCATGGTAGATGCGCACAGGGCTGACCAAAGTGCCTGGTCATTGGCAGAGATCAAAGCCGGCCTCGGCCACGTACGCACTGAAACTCGCGACCTCTTTTTGCCGCAAATGCTCAACTTTCAGCATACCGGCCACATCAGTTTTACCAAAGGCTGCTACACCGGCCAGGAAGTGGTGGCGAGAATGCACTATCGGGGCAAGGTGAAGCGCCCAATGCAGCTCGCTTCATTACCTGCTGATGCGATAACCAATGCGCCCTCCCCTGGCGATCCGCTCTTCAAGGACGACACTGAACAAGCGATCGGACATATTGTCAGTGTGGCCAAAGAAGATGACGTGTATTGGTTGTTGGTGAGCGCGACTCGCGATGCGCCCGAACTTAGCGCCAGGCTTGAAGCTGGCCAAACGCCACTGCAATTTATGGAGCTGCCCTACGCGCTCTCGGAATAAATTGACGGAAAAAGTCGCCGGCGCCCGCGCCATTCGATGCAACTCATAAAACCCCAAACGACGCTTCAGGTAGACCACGCTCTGTCGCCGTCGGCAGGTAACTGCCAGTCGATCGGCGCTAGACCCGCGGACTGAAGGTACGCATTAGCCTCGCTGAAGTGGCCGCAGCCCATGAAGCCGCGATGAGCGCTTAAGGGTGACGGATGCGGTGCCTTCAAAATGCAATGACGGCTGCTATCGATGGCGGCACCTTTGCGCTGTGCATAAGCGCCCCAGAGCAGAAACACGACGTTCTCACAGCGGCCGTTAATCGCCTTGATCACCGCATCGGTAAAGTCTTCCCAGCCCTGCCCCTGATGGGATGCCGCCTGTCCATGTTCCACACTCAGCACGCTATTGAGCAGTAACACGCCCTGCCTGGCCCAGGGTAAAAGACAGCCATGTGAAACAGGCGCTATACCCAGATCATCCTGCAGCTCACGATAGATATTGCCCAAGGAGGGCGGCACCGCCACATGTGGCCGAACGGAGAAGCACAGACCGTGCGCCTGGCCCGGACCGTGATAGGGATCCTGCCCCAGGATGACCACCCGAACCGACGAAAAGGGGGTCGCATTAAAGGCGGCAAACATTTCCTTGCCGGGCGGATAAACGGTCTTGCCACTGCGTTTCTGTTCGCGAAGAAACGCCTTCAATGTCTGCATGTAGGGTTTATCGAACTCGTCCTGTAGCTGGGCAAGCCAGCCTGGCTCAAGATCGATGTGAGCGGAGCTTGCTTCGCTCATTCACTGTCGGTCGCTAACACCGAGTTTTTGACCAATGGCCGTTTGCTGCGCTCGTAGCGACGCGCAGGTGTATTGACAATAGGCGCTGTGGGCTTGGCGCTCAATGCAGTCAATCTCCGTTCTGGATCAGCGGGTTGATACACCGTGTTGCGCAGCCACGGCTGCCGGCCCAAACTGCTGATAAAGGACTCTATATCTGCTGCGGTCCACTCTTGGCCGTGGCTGGCACCTGCAGCGCGAGTGATGGTTTCGTTCATCAGCGTGCCACCCAGATCATTGCAGCCAGCACGCAAACACGCGGCCACACCAGTGTCACCCATTTTAACCCACGACGCCTGTATATTTTTGATATAGGGGTGCAGCGTCAGGCGAGATACGGCATGCATTAGCAGCGCCTCACGGAAGGTCGGCCCGCGCCGCGCCCTTCCCTTCAGGTACATAGGGGCTTCCATATGAACGAAGGGCAAGGGCACGAACTCGGTAAAGCCACCGGTGCGCTGCTGTAGCTCACGCAGGCGCAACAGATGCCGCGCCCAGTGATGAGGTCGTTCTACATGCCCATACATGATGGTAGCCGTGGTTCGGAAGCCTAGCCCGTGGGCCGTTTCCATGACTTCAAGCCACTGTTCGGTGTTGATTTTATCCGGGCAGATTACGGCTCGAACGTCATCATCCAGTATCTCTGCCGCGGTACCTGGCAATGTGCCCAGCCCCGACGCTTTAAGTTCCGAGAGATAATCGACCAATGACATGCCGAGGGTTTCTGCGCCCTGCCAAACCTCGAGAGGTGAAAAGGCATGGATGTGCATCTCTGGCGCCGCTTCGCGCACCGTTGCCAGGATGTCCAGATAGGTCTGCCCGGTGTACTCGGGGTGGATGCCGCCCTGCATGCATACTTCTGTCGCGCCGCGCTCCCAGGCCTCCTGGCTTCGCCTGGCGATCTCTGTGTCGTCAAGGTCGTAGGGGCGACCTCGTAAATTTTCACTCAGCTTGCCCTTTGAGAAAGCACAGAACTGGCATTTGAAATAGCAGATATTGGTGTAGTTGATATTTCGATTAACCGCATAGGACACATGCTCGCCGTGTAGCGCCTGACGAAGCTGATCGGCCTCATTGCAGACAAAGGCGAGCTCTGGGCCCCGTGCCTTGAACAAGCGCTCAACGTCCGCTTCCGACAGCGCGCCACCGTCTCGACAGCGATCAACGATATCGAGCAAGGTGCGATCAATTTCGCACCGCTCGACAGTCTTTCTCAAGGTTTCCAGCACGCTTTTGGGTGGCGCCATATCGCGGCCAGGACTCCAATCATCGCTGCGCCCAAAGCCCTCGGCGTCAACCAACTGGAGCACGGGCTCCCGAAGCGCGGGAGCTAACCACTGCTCAGCTTCGAATAGGTACGCCGGATAGATCGTCAGTCGCTGCTCGAGAATCTTCCCGGCACGGGCGGTCTCCGCAGCAAGCTGCTCCAAATGCGGCCAAGGGGCTTCAGGGTTAACGTAATCAGGTGTTAAGGGCGAAACGCCGCCCCAATCGTTTATGCCCGCGGCGACGATCTGCGGCAGAACCCCCGGGCTTAAATTCGGCGGTGCCTGTATGTTCATCTGCGGGCCAAACACCAGCCTGGCCACCGCAATAGTCCACAAAAGCTCGTTAAGATCAGGCTCAGGTGCGGAAGACATCTTGGTGCCGGCCTTGGCACGGAAGTTCTGGATAATAACTTCCTGCAGGTGTCCGTGCCGGTCGTGCAGATCACGCAGGGCTAATAGCGACTCCACCCGCTCGCGCCGCGTTTCGCCAATACCAATCAGAATGCCCGATGTGAATGGCACCCTGAGACGGCCTGCTCGCTCAATGGTGTCCAACCGTCTGGCTGGCTCTTTATCCGGTGAACCATAGTGCGGCATGCCCTTCTCTGATAAGCGCGGGGAGGACGACTCCAACATGATGCCCATGCTTGCCGAGACAGCACGCAGTGCGAGCATCTCTTCGTCATCCATACAGCCTGCATTGATGTGCGGGAGCACGCCGGTCTCTTCAACCACCCGACCGGCTACGTGTGTCAGGTAAGCAAGGGTGGATTCAAAGCCCATGGACTCCAGAGCGACACGCGCCGCTTTGTAGCGCAGCTCCGGGCGCTCGCCCAGGGTGAACAGGGCCTCCTTGCAACCCAGCGCTTCCGCTTGCTTGACCTGATCCAGCACTTCATCGACTGGCAGATAGGCCTGGGGAATATGCCGCGGCGTCTGTGCAAAGGTGCAGTAGTGACAGACGTCCCGGCACAAATGTGTCAGCGGGATAAAGACCTTGGGCGAATATGTGACCGTCGCGCCGTGGCCTTGATCGCGAAGGTCCGCAGCCAACTCTGCAAGCCGTGCAGTATCTTCAATGCGGCTTAAGGCCAGTGCTTGATCATGATCGGGCTGACGATCTCGTAACGCTTCCAGCAGTGCTTCTGTCTGGAGGTCTTCAAAGCCAGTCATACATCACCTCGATGGCCAAAATCGTCCGCTTCGGACTGTTCTATGTTTAGGTTCTGCGCTGACCCTTGGTCGGCGCTCGCTGTAGCCTGGTCCAGCAATGCGAGCCGCTGCGCAATGCGGTCGCTCTGCAGAAATGCCAGCGTATGTGCCCCGGCCCGACCGCTGCGCCACAAGTCCAGCAGGTCATCTGGGAAATCCACGTCCAAACCCGTCGCCTGCAACGCTATCAGCGTGGCGGGCCTCCCCATTTCGGCGAACGCGGCACTGTGTAAATGACAGCTGTTCGGACCATAGCGAAAATCAGGCAAAGCGCTGCTCGGAGTTAGCAGGATATTGGTGCCCTCTCCACGTCGATCCGGGCTAATCAAGGGCATCCGATCGCTTTTTTCGTAGGCCTCAAAGAGCGTGGTGAGCGCAGCATGGTTGATTTGCGGCAGGTCACTATGCACTATCATGATGTTCTCGGTACCGCGATCGTGAAGCACCTTACAACCCGCGCTGACCACATTGTTTAAACCGGATACCGGTAGCGAAGACTCAACCAGCACATCCACGCCGTATTTTCTGGCCAGCAAGTCCGCACCGGAATCGTCCGACAACAACAGCGTTCCGTCCAAAGCCGGATGCTCTGACAACACTGACAGCACGTCTTCAACCATAGCCTGTGCGAGCGCCCTTCTCTCAAAGGGCGCCAGGATTCCAGCTAATCGGGTTTTGGCCCGCACCAGATCCTTTAGCGGCAGCAGCGCCTGCATCATGAGCTCGTATCCTGTGCATCCGAGACCGCTTCATTTGCCAGACCACCATGGCTATCACCCAGACAGGCCAGCAGTAGACGCGCAAGTCGTATACGATCTTCGAAAGTGTGCATAACGGTTGGCAGGGTTAACACCTTCATCCCCAACGCCCGCACCTTCGATTCAAGTGTACCGTCTGCACGATCCAGTACAAACGTATCGACAAGCCCTTGATAATGTTTGGCGACCGATGCTGCCGAAGTGTCAAAATCCAGCTCTGCAAGCATTTTCGCAGCGGGTCCTTTCAGGGCTCGCCCACCAATGATAGGCGACACGGCGACCACTGGCGCGGCGCATTCAAGCAGCGCCTGTCGCACACCGGGAACAGACAAAATGGGATCAACGCTGACAAAGGGATTAGAAGGGCAAATCAGGACCATGCCTAGCTCCGGATCCTTCAGCAAGTCGAGCATTGCAGCTTGCGGGGCGGCGCGCTCTGCGCCCGCAAATCTGAAACCGGTTACTTTTGGACGGCACTGCTCCCTTACGAAGTAAGACTGAAATGACAACTCGCCCTCCGCGGTATGAACCAGCGTCCTGACCGGCATGTCCGTCATCGGAAGCACGGTGCAACGAATACCCATGGACTCGCACAGCGACGCGGTAGCTTGCGACAGAGTGCGTCCCTGTCGCAGCAGCGCGGTTCGCTGCAGATGTGTCGCCAGATCTTTGTCACCCAATTGAAACCAGCTTTCACCGCCGAGGCTTCCCAGTCGCTCCAGGCAATTCCAGGTTTCGTCTCTCAGGCCCCAGCCGCGCTGTTCGTCGTTACTGCCCGCGAGCGCGTACATCACGGAATCCAAATCGGGAGAAATATACAGACCTAGATGTTCAAAATCGTCACCGGTATTCGCAACAATCGTGAGCTGTTCGGGGGGCACCACTTGCGATAGTCCCACCGCCAACTTCGCCCCGCCCACGCCACCGGAAAGCGCAAGCACTTTCTGACCCATTAGCACTTTGTCGTCACCAGCCATGGTCAGCGAAACATATCCATTTTGCGGTCTCTTAGCAGGCTTGCCGAACCGGTCTCTGCTGATCGGTAATCAGCGCCACGAACGATAACCAGTGGGCAGCCCTCGCTCGCCTGGCCCATTATAAAAGATGCCGCTGCCGCCAGTTCATCCGCGACCGCCACTTCGGTCACTTCAAGCGGGCGACTGTAAAGGTCCGCTTTTCCCACGAGATCACTGACGGGCTCTATACCACTGCACCCCAACGCGAAACCCATCGTTCCATTGCGCCAAGCGCGTCCCGCGCTATCGTTGATGATCAATGCCATTTCCACACCGTAGTGATCCTTGATCGCTTGACGAAGCGTGCGTGCGCTGGCGTCAGAATCCTCGGGCAACAGCAACACCTGTGGGTCGCCGTCTTCGTTGGGGATGTTCGAGCGATCGATGCCGGCATTGGCATGCACGTAGCCGTTTCGGTGCTCTACGATAATCACCCCGGGACGAACCCGCAGCACTTCCCTCGACTCATCCAGGATAAGCTGCACCTGCCCAGGGTGCTTATCCGCTTCCGCGGCCAGCGCCTTAGCTTGGTCGCTAACCACCACTGATGAAAGGCGCCGATATCGCCCCTCCGCTTTGCTGACAATCTTCTGGGCCAACACCAGAACATCGCCTTGCTCTATGGTGAGACCAGCCGCGTCAACTGCATCGCGTATCACCGCGAACAGATCATCGCCCGGCGCCACCAAGGGAAACGGCAGCACCGGAACGAGACGGACCTCTCGGGTCATTCGCTGGTGTCCGGACCCGTGATTGAGATGCCTGCATGGCACTTGTATTGACGATTAATGGTTATCAGAACAGACGTCAGTGCCTCAGCAGCGGCGGCGTTCGCGATAGGTCCCGCGTGAAAACCACGCATACCGGCAGCCTGCACAAGCGTAATCACTTCTGCCCGCGCTTCCTTATTGTCTCCAGTAACCAGCACATCACAGGCAATGCCGTGGCCTTCTTGCAAATGGTGTGCTGCAACATTTTGAAATGCCGAGACGACGCGCACGTTCTCGCCAAGCAGGGTCTGCGCTATCTGGCCAGCGGAACCGCCTTCCGGCAGCTGCACACGACCTACCTTTGGCGGGACCAATGGCACGGTTACGTCGATCAGTATCTTGCCGTCCAGGGCCGTGGCGACCTGCTCCAGTGTCGAAGCCTGATGAGCAAAAGGAACCGTCAGCGTCACAATGTCAGCGGCCTGGGCGGCTGCAATGTTTTCCATGGCTTCAACATCGATAGCACCAACGCCACGTTCCGACATGATCTCCTGAAGATCGCTTACTGCTGCCTGCGCTTTATCAATAGTCCGGGAACCGATAATGACGCGGTAGCCCGCCTGTGCCCAGCGTCGCGCCAGTCCTGTACCCAGATCGCCCGTACCGCCAAGAATAGCCAGCACCGGCAGTGCTTCATTTTGCATAGTAATGTTCCTTGAAAATTGCGCCCCGGCTTTGCCGGGAGGTAGGATTGAGACAAGGCATATTATGGAAGTCGGCATCACCGCACAACTGAACGCCGCCGACCATAACAAGCCGTCTTCCATCGGTTTAAATAAAGGAATGCAGGTATGGATCACAGCGCTGATCTTTCGGGCAAGGTCGCCCTCGTTACTGGCGGAGCCAAAGGCATTGGCGCCGGCATCAGTGAGCGGCTATTAGCCGCCGGCGCGAAGGTTATAGTCTGCGGCCGGTCGGCTCCGGACAGCCTCCCCAGCGCAAACGGAGTAAATGCGGAGTTCCTCGCCTGCGATGTGCGCAACGTTGAGGATATAGAAGCGCTGATGGCGGCAATTATGACCACGCATGGCCAGCTGGATATTCTGGTCAACAATGCCGGTGGCGCACCGGCGGCAGACGCCGCCACGGTATCGCCAAGGTTTTCGGAGGCGATTATACGTCTCAATTTGATTGCCCCTCTGAACATGGCGCAAGCAGCTAACAAAATCATGCAGGAGCAGGCCAACGGCGGCAGCATTATCAATATCGCCAGCGTCAGCACTATCCGGCCTTCTCCGGGCACAGCTGCCTATGGCGCTGCCAAGGCAGGATTGGTCAACCTGGGCGGATCGCTAGCCGTTGAGTGGGCACCAAAGGTCCGGGTGAACAGCATTATTTGCGGCCTGACCCGCACCGAGCAGTCCCATCTTCACTACGGTGACGAAGATGGCATTGCGGCGGTCGCCGAGACCATTCCGCTGGGGCGTCTGGGAGAACCCGCTGACGTGGGTGATGCCTGTGTTTTTCTAGCGTCGAGCATGGCCAGTTATGTCAGCGGCGCCAGCCTGGCCGTGCACGGCGGCGGCGAACGACCGGCTTTCCTCAATGCGGCCAATGCCGCCCAGCCCTGAAAACAGCCTTGAGTGGTCCTATAAACAGCCTTGAGCGGTCTTATAAACAGCCCTGAGCGGTCCTCTCAACAGCCCTGAGCGGTCTTATAAACAGCCCTGAGCGGTCTTATAAACAGCCCTGAGCGGTCCTATAAAGAAACAGCCCTGAGCGGTCTTATAAACAGCCCTGAGCGGTCTTATAAACAGCCCTGAGCGGTCTTATAAACAGCCCTGAGCGGTCCTCTCAACAGCCTTGAGCGGCCCTATAAACAGCCCTGAGCGGTCCTATAAACGGAGATGAGCGGTCTTGTAAATTAAGAAGAGCGTCTCTGAAGAAGGCAACGTGTTCACACTGTGGAATACTCCACAGTCTTATCATGCTTCTGTGTCGCCGCGGTAAATGATCAGGTTATACTAAACATTGTTTTCGCTTTCGATTGCAAAGGCCGGACACCAAGCCGGCTGGTGTAAATCGGACCAACCACCACCGTATGGACTGAGGGATCTCCATGGCGGACGCCGACAAACTGTCGACAACGCACGCAGCAGAGCTGCACCTTGAGGGCATCCCGCAATACGCGGGTGACATCAACGCTATCATGGAGCAAGGCCTGCAAATGGCGGGCACGCGGCGGTTGCGTGGCAAGCAGATCAGCAAAACCGTCAACGTCCCAGCTGGCGCCAAAGCCGACCTGGTCTTTCTGGATTTATTTGATGAAGACGGCGATCAGGTTATCGTCCCCGTCTCAATTGCGGCCGCCAGGGGAGACGTCGTTACGCTGGACTTCCGCGACCAGGTATCTGAAGCGACCGGCACCGTCAGGCGACTGCTCAAAGCCGAGACCCAAATCTCGACCCGCGGCCAAGGTGATGACGACACCCTCACGGAACTTCGCCGGCGCAGCCTGCGTCAGCTAGACAAGCTCATCGGCGCCTTTGTCATGGCGACGTCTGACCATCTGTTCGACCTGTCAGGTCGCCCTCAGTCCCGAGAGAAGCAGGATGCACTCTACGAGTCGATGAGCATCCTTAAGCGCAATAAAGACAGCATTGTAGAATCCTTTACAGGTCAAATAGACAATTACTTCGACCAACCCTTGCGCCCTGAAAAACAGGAGACCGCAGAGGTCAATGAGCTCGAATTTGGCGACCTTGATCTTGTGGACATACAAGATTTCGAAGACTCGCTCGCCATTGATCGAATGGTAAAAGAAGGGAAATCCCGCTACGGCATGGCCATGGAAGCGCTGACCATGCGCTTTGCAGATGTCGCTGGCACTGAGCCGCTGGACACGCGTTTACCAATGCACGTTCAACAGCTTTGTTCGGCTTTTCGCGAAAGTATACGAGACCGCGGCATCGCAACCAGCGTTGCCCCGGAACTCTATAACTTTTTCGCATCGCAGGTTATCCGCAAACTGGATTCCTTTTACACCAGCCTTAACGTGTTCCTGCGCGATCGTGGCGTGAGGCCCGATATAGAAGAGGACATTAAAAAGCATGGCTCGGTGTTTGAGCGCATGCGCAAGGAGAAATCTCCTACCAAGAAACCGACCCGGCAGGCTAAAAAGCCCGACACACCCAAGGCCGATTTGCCAACTGAAGAAGAAGCCGTAGATCTGCTCGCAGAAGCCAGGCAGGCGGGGGTTGGCGAACAGGGTGCGGGGGCCGCTTCACGCGGTGCCGCCGCGACACAAGGCGGTGGCGTGAGCGCGCCGGCGACGCAATCCGGAACCGGGGCTCAGAGCGCCACACCAGACAGTGCCCCGCTCGCTGATCACACTGCGCCTAACCCGGCACACAGCGGCGATGCAATGCCAGCGGGTGCTGCTACACAAAGCAATGGCGCTGCGGCAGGCGCCCCTGCGGCAGGCGTTCCTGCGGCAGGCGTTCCTGCGGCAGGCGTTCCTGCGGCAGGCGCCCCTGCGGCTGGCAGTGCACCGGCGCCAGACGGGCCTGTGGCAGGCAATCCTGTGGCAGGTGCTCCTGCGGCAGACACGACAGGGAACGAAAGCGTCTCGCCACCTGCCGAAGGCGGTATGGCGGCGGACCGATTTGCTGCGCCCAATCTTTACCGATCCGTTATTGATGCGCTGAACTACCGCCGCAGCAATCCGGTGATCGGCGGTTCCAGCTCAGGCTCTGGACAAGCAATGCCTCAGGGCGGCACGCCGGGCGGTGCGCCTGCCAGCTCTGGTGCGCTTGCTAACGCCCTTGGCAGCCTGCAAGGCAATGAGCAGGCCCGCACTGCGCTCCGTGAGCAGCGCTCAGTGCGTAATTATCTCAGTCAAAACCAGGCTGAGCTGGCAGGCCTTGAGGGCACGCAAGGGTTTGAGACCACCAGCATGAATCAGCTGGATCTGGTCGACAATCTTTTTACAGACATCTCAAGCGACGTGGACGTGACGCCCGACCTGCGTCCTATGGTGGGCGACCTACAAATCCCGCTAGCCAAACTCGCGCTTTTGGAACCACAGTTCTTTGCTGACAAGGCCCACCCCGCTCGCGGCGTCATCGATCAGGTTACACAGCTTGCCTCTTCCAGCAACTACCCAAACAAGGCGCTGGAGAAGAAAGTCGGCGGCATCATCGACAACATCGTTAATAACTACAAAAACGACAGCGGTGTCTTTCAAAGTGCTCTGGAAGAGCTGGAGAAGCTGGTCCAACAGCAGCAAAAAGCGCTTGAACGGAATGTTGAGCGCGTCGTTAAAACCCAGGACGGCCAAGAAAAGCTCCGCAAGGCTGAAAAGGCCGTCGACAAGGTGCTGCGCACTCGTGTTCGCGCACCCAGAGCTCCCAAACCTATCGTAGACTTGGTAAACAGTGGGTGGCGCGATTTATTAAAGCTCACCTTTGTGAAGCAAGGCCCCAATAGCCGCGCCTGGAAAGACTACGTCAAAACGCTGGACTTGCTGTCTCTTTGGTTGATGCAGAAACAAACCGGCACCGATGACGAACAAGTACAGGTTGAGAGAGCGCTAGAGGCGGAGCCCTTACTGGACATGGTGCAACAACAGATATCTGAAGCACTGCCTACACATGTCGAACACGAAGCCGTACTTGAAAATCTCAAAGAGGTGCTCGCGGGTCGCAAAGAGCTGGAGTACGTCGACGTTGAACCGCCCGCCAAGGACGACAAACCCGCCCCCGCCGAGGTTCGGGAAAAAGTTGAAAAACTGCCGCGGCTGCGCCGCTGGGTGCGCCGCGTAGAGGACCTAGAGCGGGGCACCTGGTTGACGTATAGAGACCCGGAAGGTGCCCGGCGCAGAATGCAGCTTGCCTGGGTGAGCGATGAGCGAAATCGCTTTATTTTTGTTAACGAGCGCGGCCAGAAAGTCGCTGACGTTAGCGGCGTCGAGCTGGCAAGAAAGCTGTCGCGAGGCGTGCGTCCTCCGAACCCGGCGGAACAATTGCCGCTGGTTGACCAGTCGATGTACAAGACCCTCGAACACGTCCAGAAGTCGCTCAGCTTTGAAATGAATCACGATAGCCTGACGCGCCTGATCAATCGCGATACGTTCATGGAACAGATCGAGCAGGCCTTGCAGCACGCTAAGAGCAAGCATTCTGCCCACGCGCTGTTGTACATCGATATCGACCGCTTTGGCATTGTCAACGAGCTGTATAACAAAGAGGCGGGCGACCAGATTCTGGTCGAGTTTGGTCAGTTATTAGCGCAGCAGCATGATAAGCGCGTCTCGTCGGCTCGCATTGAAGGCGATTGCTTCGGGGTTCTGCTACTGGATCGCAGCATAGAACAAGCCATCGCACACGCTGAGTCTATCCGAAGGGATATAGAAGCGAGTCCTATCTCTATCGAGGTGGCAGGCAACTCAGGCGAAAAGGTCTCGTTTACAGTGAGCGTTGGCGTGGCATCCATTGTCGACCATACAGAAAACGTCGACGCCGCTCTGGAGCACGCTCGCGGCGCCGCGGATGAAGCGAAGCAAAAAGGTGGCAATCGCGTCAGTCAGTACAACGAAGATCGCGCCAGGGCGGACGCCTATCAGGCGGAAGAAGCGGAAGCGATTAAGAAAATTGAGGAGACGCTGGATACAAAGAATTTTGTTCTTCAAGCCCAGCCGATCGCTCGCACCCAGCCGGTGAATGGCAGCTTTGATATAGAGCACTATGAAATATTGCTGGCCATCAAGAATGACAACGGCGCTTTACAGTCCCCGGTAGACTTTATTGAGAGCGCCGAGCGCTTCGGGTTCATGACGCAGGTAGACCAATGGGTGGTGCGTCAGGTGTTTACCTGGATCAGCGAGATGATGGACGAGCAGAAAGACGTACCCAATCTGGCGATAAACCTGTCTGGCAACAGTGTCACCGACGACGAGTTTATGGAGTTCTTGTTTGAGGCAATTTCCGAATACGGGGTGGGCACGAGCAAGATCTGCTTTGAGATAACAGAGACCGGCACTATCAACAATATGGTCAAAGCTACCGACTTTGTTAACGAGTTCAAAAACATTGGCTGTAAGTTCTCCATCGACGATTTCGGCACAGGACTGGCCTCTCACTCCTACCTGCGTGATCTGCCGGTCGACTACGTCAAGATCGACGGCACCTTTATCAAGCACATTGATACCAACACCAAAGATTTTGCGATGGCAAAATCCATCAACGACCTCGCCCATTTCCTCGGTCAAGAGACCATTGCAGAATTCGCTGAGAGTGAACCGGTGATTGCCAAGCTGCAGGAAATCGGCGTGGATTACATTCAGGGTTGGGGAATCGGCAAACCGGAACCGCTCGCACAGCTGGCAGAAAAGCTGGAGATGCTGGAAAAATAATTCATGGGCCGCAAGCCAAAGGCAGAGGCAGACACACTGGAGTCCTTGATCGGGCTCATTTACGAGGGGCTTCTGGAGAAACAGCCCTGGTGCAGTCTGCTGCCTGCTTTGCGCAAGGCGATGGATGCCCAGGTGGTTTCGCTGGTACTCAGACCGCCCGCCGAGGGAGACCGCGGCGTCATATTGAGCTGCCAGCGAAATGACGAAGGCGACTTCAACGAAATGGCCGATCCGTCTGACTGGGAGGCGACAAACTACCAGGAGCAGTTTTTTGCCATCGATCCATTCGTTAATCTGCCCCCCGGACGAGTGGTGACGCAGAGCGAGTTGGTGCCCGATGAGGAGCTACTGGAGTCCGAGTATTATCTCAATTACTTAAAGCCAATCGGCTTATTTCATATTCTTGGTGTCGATACCGTCGAACCAGACGGCATGAAGGCAAGGCTGAGACTTGCTCGTAGACCTGATGAGGCGCCTTTCGATGAAAAGCATAAGGCGCTATGCGAACACCTACTGCCCCACTTACGTCGCGCCATTCAAATACACGCACGGCTTAGCAGAACAGAAACCGAACGCGACCTTTACGCTGATGCCGTCGACCACCTTTCGGTAGCGACCCTGATACTGGATGAACGCGGACGCGTTTTGAACACCAACGCAATGGCGCAAGCGCTGCTGGAGACGCGAGACGGTCTGAGCATACAAGAGAACAAGCTCCATATTGACGACCGCCGTGCTGACAGCCAGCTGCAAGAGATGATTTACACGGCGATCACAGCCCAGCGTGCTGGCACCACCGGGATGGCGAGAGCGCTACGTATCTCGAGGCGCAGTGGCAAAGCCGACTATGGCCTGGTGCTGCGGCCCGTGCCAGCCTCGGAATGGGCTGAGGGACAATCCAGCCCTTGTGTCGCCGTGTTCATAAGTGACCCGGAGGGGCAGGAGTCTGCCTCGCCAGAACAATCCAAAAGCCTGCTTCAGGAGCTGTTTCAACTCACTCCTGCAGAAGCCGGTCTCGCTCTCAATCTTGCGCGCGGCTTGAGTCTTGCCGATGTATCCAAGCGCCAGAGTATTTCTCAACACACAGCACGGGCGCAGTTAAAGTCGATTTTTGCCAAAACCGGCGTTACCCGCCAGGCGGAGCTGGTGAGACTTGTTTTAAAAAGTGTCGCCAGACTGGCCTAGGCTATTCAGGCGCCTGAAACTCGTGACCCCAAATGCTTGGCAATGCGGTGACTGTAGGCGTGTAATCCTCCCAGTCCATTTGCAGCCCTTCGCAGCCATATTCCAGTGCAAACCCGGCAGGTGTCGCCATGTAGAACGACAGCATACGGTCATTGGTATGACGACCGAGCGTTGAGGTGATGGGAATGTTGCGTGCCAGCACCCTGTCGAGGCAGTAACCCACCTCATCAATTGAAGGCACCTCCAGCATCAGGTGCACGCAACCTGACGGCATTTCGGCCTGATAGAGTGCCAGACTGTGATGCCTGGGGTTGTCCACATGCATAAAGTGCAGGCCCTGCCCTGGATCACCAGGCTCCGGGCTGAAATGGAAGTGCATGTAGTCGGTATCAGCAAAGCCCAGCACGTCCTGATAAAAGCGATGGGTTTCAGCAAGATTAGGTGCCGGCAAAACAGCATGGCCAAAACCCATGTCACCGTTAAAGCCGGTGACAAAGCCCGGTACGCCGGCCGGCGAATTAAAGCGCGCATAATCAAGCACCCCGCCCCAATACAACTCCAGTGAGTTGCCAGCAGGATCCTGCAGCCTGATCAATTCACGCACGCACCGTGCTTTGCAGTCTTCGTCCGAGCCCGCGCTATAACTCACTCCGGCGTCATCAAGCGCCTTACAGGCAGCCGCGAAGCTCTCAGCATCCAACATTTCCCAGCCGCACAGTGCCAATCTGTCGGTTTCGCCCGGCGTTACGATCCAGCGAAACGGTCGCTCATCTACTTTTAGATACAGATTGCCATCGTCAGGCATATTGGGTGCCTGCATCATGCCCAATACGTCCGTACCAAAACTGCGCCACTGTTCGATATCGGTGGATTCGATCAGCACATAACCCAAACTGCGAATTGTCATAGCACTTTCCCGGCTAATTCTTAGAGCCACCATTCTCGGGGATGGGATCTACGGGGGTCAATCAGTACCGGTAAAGCCCCAGTCCTAGTTCAGGCCTACAAACCAAAAAACCGCGCCGGCATCTGCCCCGGCAGGTGTAGCGCTTGATGTGCGTCAAGCCCCGCTGGCAGCGCGGTTGATATGCTTTCGGCCATTATTCACTTACCATGAGACCGCTTCCTTGAACGTTTACAAGCAACCTGATCCCGTTCTGATCAACAAGTACGCAGGTACTGGACCGCGGTATACGTCCTATCCCACCGCTCCCCAATTCAAAGACGATTTCGACGTTGCGGCGTATCGCGATTCAATTGATCCGAATAGCACGGCACCGTTATCGCTCTACTTGCATCTCCCATTCTGCGAGGACATTTGCTACTACTGCGCGTGCAACAAAATCGTGACGCGAGAACCAGGCACCGCCGCTCGCTATCTTGAAATGCTTCGCAAAGAGCTGGACATGCAATCAGAGCTGCACGGCAACCAGCGCCCCATCACACAAATGCACTGGGGCGGCGGCTCTCCGACCTATCTCAAAAACGCAGAAGTCACCGAACTGATGCACGATTTAGCTTCGCGCTTCGCCCTGATAGACGATGGCCGCCGCGAATACTCTATTGAATTGGACCCGCGCACCACTGCAGCGGGGTCCGTACCACTGTTGAAAGGACTGGGCTTCAATCGAGTCAGCCTGGGTATTCAGGACTTTGACCCGCTAGTACAAAAATCGATAAATCGCGTCCAGCCGCTAGACATGGTGCGCAAGCTCGTCGATGAAATACGGCTCTACGACTTCCGCTCGCTGAGTTTCGACCTGATCTACGGTCTGCCGCATCAGGACAGCATCACTACGGAAGAAACGCTCAAAAAGGTGATTGAACTCCAGCCCGACAGAATCGCCTGCTTTAACTATGCGCACCTACCCGAGCGATTCAAATCCCAGAGAGCTATCGACCGGCTCACGCTGCCCAGTGCCAGCGAGAAACTCAGCATTCAAAGTCAGATCGCCGGCACTTTGCAGGCAGCGGGCTATCACCACGTCGGCTTGGACCACTATGTCCTACCTCAGGACGATCTCGCAAAGGCACAAGCCGCCGGAACGCTGCAGCGAAACTTCCAGGGCTATTCCGTGCAACTGGCGGATGACATTCTCGGTTTGGGCGTGTCATCTATTGGCCAGATGGGCGACTTCTATATCCAGAATGCGCGAGGACTATCCGATTACTACCAGGACTTGAGCGACGGTACGCTGCCTATCCACAGAGGCTACCGAACTACGGAGGAAGACCGCTTGCGTTGCCAGATCATCATGTCGCTGATCTGCAATCTACATCTGGACACCGACGACCTGGACATTCCCAATGGGGGCGTATTTTGGGACCATTTTCGCGCGGAAGCTGAACCGGTCCGAGACATGGCTGAGGACGGGTTGCTGGAGCTGGATACCGGCTCGATACGGGTGACTGAACGCGGCAGGCCCTTTTTGCGGAATATTTGTATGGTTTTTGACCAATATCTCGCTTTACAGGCCGATGCGGCCAATTCCCCACGCTATTCTGCGGTCGTATAAGCGGTTATACTTTCTGAAATGTCTACATCGATAGACATACTTCGGGAGGGGGGCACTATGAATATCCCGGCAAAAGAGGTGAGCGCAGAGCAATCACCCAAAAAATGTACCCATGACTTTCGGGTCAACTGTGGCAACTGTCGGTTAAGCACGCTGTGCTTGCCGTTAGCGTTGAAGTCCGACGACGTTGAGAAACTCGACAACATCGTGCAGCGCGGCAGGCCGCTACAAAAAGGTGAGCATCTGTATCAAGAGGGTGCTAACTTTGTGTCGGTATTCGCAGTGCGCTCTGGCGCTGTGAAGGCATATCGCGTGACTGATGACGGTCGCGAACAAGTCACTGGCTTTTATTTTCCGGGGGAAATCCTGGGAATGGATGGCATTAGCAAAAATTCCCATGCCTGCTCGGCTCGCGCCCTGGAGACATCGGCAGTTTGCGAAATACCGTTTGGTTCTCTTCAAGATCTCAGCAGTCAAATGCCAGACCTTCAACGGCACTTTTTCCAGCTGATGAGCCGCGAGATCACGGAAGACCAGCAGCTCATCACCCTACTTAGCAAAAATACGGCGGAAGAGCGCATCGCAGCCCTGATGTTAAGCATTTCTTCACGAAATGCCCGACGTAAGCTCAGTACCACGAAATTCCGACTTCCTATGTCGCGCATCGATATCGGCAACTACCTCGGCCTGACGGTTGAGACGGTTAGCCGTGTGTTCAGTCGCCTGCAGAAGCTTGGAATCCTTGAGGTTAGCAACAAGGAAATTGAGGTGCTCGACCTGGACGGTCTGCAAAACATTTCCAACGTCGCCGTACCGAAAGACAATACTGATTTGTAGGGCGTTGTTCACTGCCTGATAGCCCGGCGACTCTGGCACACAAAACAGACATAGCGTTATGAGGGCGCTTCGTACGCCCCTGTGTAACGAATAAATGCAAAACCACTGTATCAAGGGGTAATTGAATGTTTAACCACGCATTTGGCTTGCTAATGCAGCCTGGTCGCCAATGGCAGCGACTCGGTGAGTTGTCGGCGCCCTCAACGCGAAATATGGCCCTTTTCCCTTGCGTGATGGCAATTCTGCCAGCCGTAGCGTGGTATTACGGCACAACCAATATAGGTTGGACCATCGGCGATGGCTCACCCATAAGGCTGACCAAAGACAGCGCTCTAAGCTTGATACTGCTTTTTTACTTCACCATGGTCAGCTCAGTCGCCGTCATCGGCTTCTTTATCCATTGGATGGCACACACATACGGCGCAGACTCGAGCATTGCCAAGGGCCTAATGATTGCTGGATTTACTGCGACACCCTTATTCATAACTGGGGCAGTAGGTTTTTACCCGGTGCTCTGGCTCGATATGCTTATAGGTGTAGTGGCGGTGTGCTGGTCGGTCTATCTGATGTACCTGGGCATTCCCATAGTGATGAAGATCCCAGAAGAACGCGGCTTTCTTTTTTCCAGCGCCGTACTGGCGATTTGCCTGGTTATTTTGGTGTGCATCCTGGTCGGCAGCGTAATTCTTTGGGACTTTGGCGCGGCACCGGCCTTTACAGACGCCTGACAGGCGTCAGACAGCCAGCTTTGCCAGGCGAACTAAACGATCTAATTTGAAACCTTTAAGACGGAATCGAACATGAGCGAGACAACAGCCATGAGCGGGAATGAAACAGCCATGAGCGGGAATGAAACAGCCATGAGCGGGCAAAATACAGCCCCAGGCCAGCCCGCAATAGGGCGCGGCCCTAGCTCGGAGGCACTCAACGCCGCCCTGGAACATCCCATATACAACTACAAGGTCGTGCGCCAGTTCGCCGTGATGACCGTGGTGTGGGGAATCGTCGGCATGTTTGTAGGCGTATGGATCGCCGCGCAGTTGGTCTGGCCTGCGTTGAACCTTGATTTGCCCTGGTTTAGCTTTGGGCGCCTGCGCCCACTGCACACCAATGCAGTGATTTTTGCATTCGGCGGTTGCGCCCTCTTCGCTTCGTCCCTGTTTGTCGTACAGCGAACCTGTCAGGTCAGGCTGCTATCAGACAAGCTGGCAGCGGCGGTGTTTTGGGGCTGGCAGCTGGTGATTCTGTGCGCGGCCATTTCACTGCCTCTGGGCTTTACCAGTTCTAAAGAATATGCAGAACTAGAGTGGCCAATTGATATATTAATCGCTGTCGTATGGGTGATGTATGCCGTGCTTTTTTTCGGCACCATCGTCAAGCGTAAGGTTCAGCACATCTATGTCGCCAACTGGTTTTTTGGCGCATTCATTATCACCGTCGCCGTCTTGCACATTGTCAACAGTCTTGCTGTGCCAGTGGGTATGACCAAGTCATACTCTATTTATTCAGGCACCGTCGACGCTATGGTGCAGTGGTGGTACGGCCATAATGCAGTAGGCTTTTTCCTGACAGCCGGCTTCCTTGGCATGATGTATTACTTTGTTCCAAAGCAGGCGGAGCGTCCAGTTTACTCATATCGCCTGTCCATCGTGCACTTCTGGGCACTTATCGCGGTATACATTTGGGCGGGGCCACACCACCTTCACTACACGGCATTGCCAAACTGGGCACAAAGCCTTGGCATGGTCATGTCGCTTATCCTTTTAGCGCCGTCCTGGGGCGGCATGATCAACGGAATGATGACCCTGTCAGGCGCCTGGCATAAGCTGCGAACCGATCCAATTTTACGCTTCCTGGTTGTGTCGCTCTCTTTTTATGGCATGTCCACATTTGAAGGGCCCATGATGTCTATCAAAACGGTTAATGCCATGTCGCATTACACGGACTGGACAATTGGCCACGTGCATTCGGGCGCTCTCGGCTGGGTGGCGATGATCTCCATCGGCGCTATGTATCACCTGTTGCCCTTGATGTTCGGACGCACGCGCATGTACAGCATTGACCTGATCAACGTGCACTTCTGGATGTCTACAATCGGCACGGTACTGTACATCGCTTCGATGTGGGTGAACGGCATTCTGCAAGGGCTGATGTGGCGGGCCTATAACCAGGACGGCACTCTGACCTATACATTCGTAGAGGCGTTGCAGGCCAGCTACCCAGGCTACGCAGTGAGGCTTATCGGCGGGATTATCTTCTTCTCGGGGATGCTGATAATGGCTTTCAACCTTTACATGACGGTAACGCGTGAAGAGTTTGCCGAAGAAAAAGATCTGAGCGGAGCCCAGCCTCTGGCTGGCGCTGCCTGAGGAGCAAACGATGAAGCATGAAGTAGTCGAGAAGAACATTGGCTTGATGATGGTACTGATCATCGTCGCCATTAGCTTTGGTGCGCTGGTTGAACTGGTCCCGCTGATCTTCGGCAAAGAAGTACGCCAGCCCATCGACGGTCTAAAGCCGCTAGGCGCGCTGGAGCTCGAGGGCCGTGATATCTACATCCGTGAGGGCTGCAATGTCTGTCATTCGCAAATGATTCGTCCTTTGCGTGCTGAGACGGAACGGTACGGGCATTACTCCGTGGCCGGCGAGTTTGTCTACGATCATCCGTTTCTCTGGGGTTCAAAACGAACCGGACCGGATCTCGCTCGGGTGGGTAAACGCTATAGTGATGATTGGCATCGGGCGCACTTGTATAACCCGCGCGATCTCGTGCCGGAATCGAACATGCCTGCCTTCCCCTGGCTGTTTGATGCACAGATTAATGGTGAGCGCACCGGCAAGAAAATGGCAGCGCTCCGTATGGTAGGCGTGCCTTACACGGAAGACGACATCGCCAGCGCCGCCGGCGTCGTCGAGGGCAAGAAAGAGATCGACGCGCTTGTGGCCTATCTCCAGCAGCTTGGCACCCTGATCCAGCGGAGGCGTTAAGCGTGGACATCAACACACTGCGCGGCCTCTCAACGCTACTGTTACTTGTTGCCTTCATTGGTCTGGTGGCATGGGTGTACAGCGGTCGGCGCAAGCAAAGTTATGACGAGGCAGCCCAACTGCCTTTTGCAGATGAAGAGGCTCACCGTCAAACGATAAGACGGCACGCCGAGAAGGGAGAGGACAATGAGTAGCTTTTGGAGTTGGTGGGTCATCATTCTGACGTCTGTGACCTTTGTCGGTACCTTCTGGATACTGTTCGCTAACCGCACCAACAACCCTGTGGAAACTGACAAGACCACGGGTCACGCTGCCGACGGGATTGAAGAGTTTGACAACCCCCTGCCCTACTGGTGGTTCCTGATGTTCACCATCACTTTGGTGTTCGGCGTAGGCTACCTCATTGCTTACCCGGGCCTGGGTAATTTCCCGGGCTTGCTGGGTTGGACTCAAACCGAGCAATGGGAAGAAGAAGTTGCAGCGGCAGAAGAGCGCTTTAGCGCGGTTCGCTATCGCTACCTGGCCATGGATGCCGAGGAAGTCGCAGAGGATCCGCGCGCGGTGAAGATGGGCCAGCGGCTCTACAACGTCAACTGCTCCGTGTGTCACGGCGCGGATGCAAAAGGTGCCTATGGTTTCCCCAACCTTGCTGACGACGATTGGCTCTGGGGCGCAGGTACCGACAATATAAAACATGCCCTGATATACGGCCGTCAAGCGGCTATGCCAGCCTGGGAAGCCGCTCTGGGCGACGAAGGTATCCGCAACGTGGCGGCCTATGTTATGCAGATTAGCGGCCGGGATGTGGACGATGAAGCGGCGGCGGCGGGCAAACAGAAATACGACATGCTGTGTATCGCCTGCCACGGTCCGGATGGAAAAGGTAATACTTTGATGGGCGCGCCCAATTTGACCAACGGTATATGGTTGTATGGTGGCTCAGAGAGCGAGATCCAACATACGCTGCGGGTTGGTCGCAACGGGCAAATGCCCGCCTTCGGCGACCAGTTGGGCGAAGACAAGATTCACCTCATCACCGCCTACGTCTACAGTCTCAGCAACAAGTAAAGGCGCGGCATCTGTTCCTGTTGTGGCAGCTGTCTCGGCAGCTGTCTCGGCAATCCGGCGCCGGCGCCGCGCAATAAGATGCAATATAGAAAGAGGCGGCTTGCAGCATCTGCCGTCTCTACGTGCTTATAAGTAAACCAGGCCTACCCGGGCCGTTTTCAAAGTTGTCAACAAGGTACTATCGTGGCTGATCCCGAACTGATAAAAGTCGAAGAACTGGCACCTGCAGAGGTGTCGGAACTGGACCTGTATCAAAAGCGGGAAAAAATCTACACACGAAAGATAGAAGGCTTTTTTCAGCGCATCCGCCTGTTTACTGGCTGGCCCCTGCTGATAGGCTATTTCCTGCTGCCCTGGCTGCAATGGGGCGACAGACAAGCCATCCTATTCGACCTGCCTCAGCGCAAATTTCATATCCTGTTTATCACTTTTTGGCCGCAAGACTTCCCCTTGCTGGCCTGGCTACTCATTATTTCTGCCTTTGCGCTGTTCACGGTGACGGTATTTCTGGGTCGGGTCTGGTGCGGCTACACCTGCCCCCAGACCGTGTGGACCAGCATCTTTATGTGGGTTGAGCAACGCGTAGAAGGCAGCCGCAATCAGCGTATGAAACTGGACAAGGCTCCCTGGAGTGGTGAGAAGCTACTTAAGAAAGTGCTCAAACACGGCATGTGGCTTGGGGTGAGTTTCCTCACTGGCGTCACGTTTATCGGCTACTTTTACGGTATTAACGAGCTGCTCTACGATATTGCGACCTTACAGGTTGGCTCATGGGGCGCAGCCTGGACCCTCTTTTTTACGCTGGCCACATACATCAACGCGGGTTGGATGCGCGAACAGGTGTGTATCTACGTGTGCCCCTATGCCCGTTTTCAGTCCGTCATGTTCGACAAAGACACTCTCACCGTCGCCTATGACGCGGCCCGCGGGGAACCCCGTGGCGCGCGCAGACGCGACGCAAAACCCGCAGAAGAGGGCCTGGGAGACTGCATAAGCTGTCAGCTGTGCGTCCAGGTATGTCCAACGGGGATCGATATCCGCGACGGTCTGCAGTACCAATGCATTGGCTGCGCACTCTGCGTCGATGCCTGCGATTCCGTTATGGATAAAATGGGTTATGAGCCAGGGCTGATCCGCTATGCAAGCGAGCGTGAGCTCGACGGTGGCAGCACACATTGGCTACGACCCCGATTGATCGGATATGTCATCGCGCTGTGTTTGATGGCGCTCGCCTTCTCCTGGCGTATCTACACACGGGTGCCCCTTGAAATGACGGTCATCCGCGAACGCACCCAGCTTTTCCAGGAAAATGCCGCTGGAGAAATCGAGAATGTGTTCACCTTGCAAATCATCAACATGGACGAAGAAATGCACAGCTACACATTGCGCCTTGAGCAACTGCCCAATGCGCGCATAGAAGGCGAAACCGGTCTTGTTCTGTCCGCCGGAGAAGTCCTATCGCTGCCACTTCGCGTTGCCGCACCACCCGACGCCTTTGACCTACCGAGCACGGCGTTCAGTTTTACCATTGAATCAGATGACGGTAGCGATCTGTCAGCAACCGCTGAGTCACGGTTTCTCGTTCCCGCAAAACGATGATGGATACCACACCCTGGTACCGTCAATTTTGGCCCTGGTTTCTATTTGGCCTGCCCGGCGTAGTCGTCGTAGCGGGCCTGACAACCTGGTGGATCGCCGCGCACAATGCCGACTCTGTAGTAGCCGATGACTACTACAAAGAGGGGCTGGCCATTAATCGAGAGTTAGACAAACAGCGGCGAGCTGAATACTTACGTTTGCATGCCGATTTGCGCTTTGATCAGCGGGTTCTCGAAATCGAACTGAGTGGAGACGCTCGCCCTGCAGCGCTATCACTTATCGTCTCTCACCCTATGGACGCCAACTTTGACAAGCAGCTACAGCTGGCGCAGATTAATCCCGGAGTCTACCGCGCGCCTCTGACGCTAAGCGGCTCGCAAAGGTGGCTTTGGCAGCTCGAACCCGCCGTTGGAATCGAGCAATCCGCTGACTGGCGGCTCGACGGTGTACTGACCGTGCCTCCAGTCACCAGCAATGTCGACTGAGGGACTCAGGCCTTGCTACCACTGCGGTGAGTCGGTGCCCGAGGGCAGTCACTACAACGCAGTGATCAACGGCGTGGAACAGCCAATGTGCTGCCCAGGCTGCGAGGCCGTGGCATCACTGATAGCCGGCAGTGGCCTGGATGCCTTTTACCGCTTGCGCACAGCGGTTAACGAACGCCCTGCCCCACCTGAAAGCCAGAATGCCTACCGCAGCTACGACCAAGCGGACGCGCAAGCGGTCTTCATTAACGAACTCGATGACGGCTGGAAACGCGCGCAGCTTCTGTTGGGGGGCGTTAGCTGCGCCGCCTGCACCTGGTTAATAGAGCAGTCGCTGGGAGCTGAGCCCCACTTTCGCAACGCTAACGTTAGCCTGGCGCGCCAAACGCTGACCGTAGAGTTCGACCCAAGCCATGTCGCCCCCAGTGAGCTGTTCCAGCGACTGGTCCAGCTCGGCTACGACCCACACCCCTGGCAATCACAGCACGCCGTATCGCTCATAGAAGACGAGCAGCGCAATGCCTTGCGACAGCTTGCCGTTGCCGGGTTAGCGATGATGCAAGTGGGCATGTTCGGTATCGCTTTGCACGCCGGCGATATTCAGGGCATTGCCCCAGAGTATCGAGGCTTGATGCGCTGGGTGAGCCTGATCATTGCCAGCATTGTGGTGTTTTACAGCGCAAGAAGCTTCTTTCGCAATGCCTGGGTCAATCTGCGACACGCACGGCTGGTCATGGACTTACCTGTTGCGCTGGCGATAGGACTTGCCTACCTCGCGAGTCTTTGGGCCACTCTGCGCAACACTGGTGAAGTGTATTTTGACTCCATCGCCATGTTTACTTTCTTTCTGCTGCTCGGTCGCTATCTCGAGCGACAGATTAGACGACGCGAAGTGCTGCGCCAAACCGACCTACAGAGCCTGCTGCCCATCTCGGCGCTGCGCTGGTCAGAACAGCAATGGCACAACGTCGCTACCCGGGACCTGCATAGCGGCGACCGCCTGCTAGTGCGCACCGGGGAGGTTTTCCCCGCGGACGGTCGAGTAGAACAGGGCTCGGGCGCTGTTGATGAAGCTGCCTTTACCGGCGAGCAAATGCCCCGCCCGATCAGCGTAGGAGACCCGGTGTCAGCTGGCACCTTGCTCACCGAAGGCACTTTGGAAGTGAGCGTTTTGGCTGACGCGGCAAACAGCCGCTTATCGGTAATGCTGGAGTTACTGCAAACCGCCAGCGAGCAAAAGCCCCGGCTCGCCCAACTTGCCGATCGCGTCGCGGCGCGATTTGTCGGTGTGCTGCTGATTGTGGCGAGCTCGGTTGCCGTGTACTGGACAATAACCGCACCCGAGCAGGCGTTCTGGATCACGCTATCGGTGCTGGTGGTAAGCTGCCCCTGCGCTCTGGCTCTGGCCACCCCCACAGCGATAACCGCGGCCACATCCAGCCTGCGCCGTGGCGGTTTGTTGCTGACCGGTGAAAATACATTAGAAAATCTCACCGGCATAAGTCATGTCATTTTTGATAAAACCGGCACGCTCACAAAAGGCCATTTTCGAATCAAACAACATGAGGAGTTAGACAGCGCCCCTGTGCCGTTCGACCAGACCTCTGGCACAGTCAGCGTGTTGCCGCCAGCCCTGAACTTAGCCGCCGCCCTGGAGCAACAGAGCAATCACCCTATTGCTGAGGCTTTTGCGAGTATTGCACCGGCTGCAGGATTAACAGAGACACAGGTTATTCCCGGACGAGGTATTCGCGGACGCATCCAGGGACAGGAGATAGCGATAGGTGGCCACGCCTTTCTCAGCGAAATCTGCGCGGAGCTGCCCTACCCGCCTGACTCGCCAGATCATTGGATCGGGCTCGCCACCAGTAAATCGCTGCTCGCGTGGTTTGCACTCGAAGACTCACCCAGAACTGATGCTGCTGAGCTGATTGCAGCGTTAAAGGCACAGGGGCTATGCGTTGAGCTCCTAACAGGCGATTCGTCTCCCGCAGGACCCGGGCTGGGACATGCGCTGGGTATCGATGTGGTGAACTACGGGATGTCACCAGCGGACAAGGTCGACCATATACGCTCATTGCAAGAACAAGGGAAGCGAGTTGCCATGATTGGCGACGGGCTTAACGATGCACCGGTACTTGCCGCCGCAGATTGCGCGTTCGCGGTTAATCAGGCAACCGATCTGGCGAAGTCCAGCGCCGATGGGATCCTACTCAGCAACAAGCTTTTGCCATTGAGTGCAGCGTTTGAGACCGCGCGACAATGCCGCCGAGTTATTTGGCAGAACATGGCGTGGGCGCTGGCCTACAACGGCAGCGCTGTGCCGCTGGCAGCGGCTGGCCTGATTCCGCCCTGGGCGGCAGCGCTAGGCATGAGCGCGAGTTCTTTACTGGTGGTGCTCAACAGCCTGAGACTAAAATAGCCCATGGAAAGTCTTTTCATTCTTATACCCATCGCGCTCGTGTTATGCATTGTTGCCATAAAGTTGCTGCTGTGGGCGATCAATAACGGTCAGTACGACGATCTCGACAAAGAAGCATGGCGAATCCTCATGGACGATCGACAGGAGCGCAAACCGAGTGATAATGACGACTGACCCCGCTCCGCTCGCAGCGTTCACGCTCGGCCTGTTAGGCAGCAGCCATTGCCTGGTAATGTGTGGCGGCATCTCCGCAGCTCTGGGTCTAGGCACAGAAGGCCAGCAGCGCAGCCTACTGGTCCTGCTGTTTCAGTTGGGGCGCGTCACCACCTACGTCCTTCTGGGTGCTGGTTTGGGAGCTATCGCTGCCGGCTTTACCGGGCTGTACGATATGGCGTTACCCGTACTACGCGTCCTATCCGGGATTTTGTTAGTTAGTATGGGGTTGAGCGTTGCCAACTGGTGGCCCGGCCTGATCTGGCTGGAGCGCGCCGGGCAGACACTGTGGCGTCGCATTCAGCCTATGGCGCAACGGCATATGCCCATCACCGCAAATCAAGACGCGGTGATAGTGGGTCTGTTTTGGGGCTTCCTGCCCTGTGGCTTGATCTACACTGCACTTGCCTGGACGGCAACGGCTGGCAGCGTTGCAGAATCTGCCATGTTAATGGGCTTATTCGGACTGGGCACCATGCCGGCCATGCTAGCCACAGGCCTGGCAGCACAGCGACTAACGGCGGTACTGCGCAAACCGAAGCTACGTGCCCTGGCAGGTGTTCTACTGATTGTGGCTGGAGTTTGGACGGCGTGGATTGCTATCTCGCACGCCGGCCACGGTGACCATAGCAGCCACAGCGACGGCGCACACGACGGGCATCTCCACTCCCAGCATGCGCCCGCGCCTGAGCAGCAGGATGACACAAGCTCAAATCATCCTGACGAGCACGCTCATGGGTAACCCCACAAGCACAAGTAAAGTGCCAGGCTAATCACCGCAAAGCGGCTCCCATACATGTGTGCTCTTAGGGAGCCACGCTCATAAGCGCGCGATCCTTACAACGGGAAAGCGATCAAAAAAAAGCGGCGCCATCGGCACCGCTTTCAATTGCACAGATTCGTCTTGCGAACCACTCAAAACGTATAGGACACACCAACCATATAGACGAAGGGGTCTATGTCGACATCCGCTTTGAAAGTCCCCAGCGCATTGATAATTTCGGCTTCGGTACCGATATCCAAATACCACATGGATGCGCTAGCTGACCATTTTTCGCTCAGCGGAATATCAACACCCGCACGTGCTGCCCAACCCCATGAATCCTCAAGGCGTAAATTTGAGCGAATCGGGTCTGTACGCCCGGTCAGTGGCTCAGTTATCACGCCCAGCGCAGTCTCTAGCTCATTATCAATGTCTTCACCAAAAAAAGTGGTGTAATTAACGCCAAGCCCCAGATAAGGCTGCCAACCCTCTTTGCCGCCGCGCGGGTACCAGTTGACAGTTAAGGTCGGCGGCAAATGCTGGGTTTCCCCCGCCGCGATATCAGCGCCATCGATATCGATATCGTGAGTGAAGGGCGTCGCTGCCAATAGCTCCAGTCCGAAAACATCGGTCACCATATAGCTCAAACTAAAACCCAGCGCCCAGGCGTCATCAACTTCAACCTCTGGCTGTGCAAGCCCGGCTATATCAAAAGGGTCGGAGCTGCTGTTTGGGCTGACGTTGGTTGGCCCAACGCGAACAATCCAGTCACCTTGCTCTGCTGCGAGCAGCGGAGAAAGCGACAAACCTGCGGCGAAAACAACGGTAGAAATGATGGGGCGCATAAGAAGTCATCGTTATCTACAGATGAAACTTACCTGCACAATATGACAATTGCGTGACCGAATTCGATGTATCGAAAAGCGCAGTAGCGACATGAGAAATGTGATGCCGGCGAGCAGATTAACTCTGCCGACATCACCTGCAAGCTTTGAAGCTATTTCCAGGAGATACGCCCTAGAAGCGGTAGGCTACGCCCACCATGTAGACCCAAGGATCAATGGTAACGTCGAACTGCACATCCGCCAGGGCAGTAGATACGGTGGCCTCGGTTTCAATATCAATCCACCAGACGCC
Source organism: Cellvibrionales bacterium (assembly GCA_043585095.1). Lineage (GTDB taxonomy): Bacteria > Pseudomonadota > Gammaproteobacteria > Pseudomonadales > Halieaceae > JANQIO01. Next base: position 1,333,044 of record CP121321.1, on the reverse strand, counting down.
CGCGTTGATAGCCCAGTTCTCACTCAAGTTGTAATCAAAGCCTGCCCTCAGGGCAACGCCCCAGGAGTCATCCAGATCGAGGTCTGCCGCAACCGGGTCGGTTACGCCTGTAACGGGCTCCGTGATGACACCCAGCGCACCTTCAAGATCACCATCCACCTCTTCATCAAAGAAATAGGTGTAATTGATGCCAGCGCCAATATAGGGTTGGAAAGCCGACCCTTTATCACTTAACGGATACCAGTTAATCGTTAGCGTTGGCGGCAAGTGCTTGGTTGAGCCCGCTTGCAACGGCGTACCGTTAACGTTGATATCGTGCTCAAAGGGCGTTGCCGCCAGCAACTCAATTGACCAGTTACTGGTTAAAAAGTATGAAGCGGTGATGCCAAGCTAGGTGTTGTCATCAACGCTGACGCCATCCAGCTCCGCCAGCCCAGCCACATCGATTCGGTCACTGCTGCTGTCTGGATCAACATTAGCCGCGCCCAGTCTCACTATCCAATCGCCCTGCTCGTAGGCTTGAACGGGTAATGACGCCAGAGATGCACCGGCCACCATGGCCAGCAAAGTATTGCGAATCAGCATGTTTCACTCCTGTTGTTTTGATGCTGTTATTGCGATGAACAGTTGCAGGCTGCAACATTGCAACAGTGTTAAAACAGCGCGCTTGACCGAGGTCAAAGCGCGGCAGGAGTCGAGAGCGGGGTCGAGTGCACTTGACCTGCGTCAAGCACAAGCAGCGGTATGGGAATGGGCCGCGGCGCGACCTGGGTTGCGTTCAGTAAAGCCTGCGCTCAGGCAGCCTCGCGAGCTTTATCTGCAGTGTTGGCGAGTTGCGATTCCAGCGCCTCAGGAACATTGCCTATCGACGCATAGTAGTCAGCCTGCTCCTCACACTCGGCAAGCAGCTTCTCGGGGTCGACCGCCATCAAGGCATCAAACTGTTCGCGACTGTAATTAAGCCCTTCCCAGTTGAGGTCGTCATAGGTCGGCGATAGGCCCAATGGCGTTTCCTGCGCGTTGGCATGGCCCTGTGCACGCTCGGCAATCCACTGCAAAACCCGCATGTTCTGACCGAACCCCGGCCACATGAATTTGCCATCGGCATCTTTACGGAACCAATTTACGCGATAAATCAGCGGCAGCTTAGTAACGTGCTCTGCCATCGACAGCCAATGCTCCCAATAGGCAGCCACGTTGTAGCCACAGAAAGGCAACATCGCCATTGGATCACGGCGAATCGCCGCCTGATGTTCTGCCGCAGCGGTGGCTTCTGAACCCATCGTCGAGGCCAGGTAGACGCCGTGCTCCCAGCTTTTGCTCTCGTAGGCCAAAGGGAACATTGTGCTCATGCGGCCACCAAACAAAAACGCGCTAATGGGCACGCCGCGAGGATCTTCCCAGGCAGGGTCCATACAGGGACACTGTGATGCCGGGGCTGTAAACCGTGCGTTGGGGTGCGCCGCGGGTCGACCGCTATCTGGCGTCCAATCATTACCCTGCCAATCGATAAGATGTGTCGGCGTCTCTTCGGTCATTCCTTCCCACCAAACATCACCATCGTCTGTCAGCGCGACATTGGTAAAAATAGAATTCCTGGCGATTGAGCGCATCGCCGATGGGTTGGATTTTTCTGAGGTTCCAGGCGCTACTCCGAAAAAGCCAGCCTCAGGGTTGATTGCGTAAAGCCGGCCATCTTCGCCGGGCTTCAGCCATGCGATATCGTCTCCGACCGTCCACACTTTCCACCCTTCATACCCTTCGGGCGGAATCAGCATCGCCAGATTGGTCTTGCCGCAGGCGCTAGGGAAAGCGCCCGCCATATAGGTTTTCTCGCCAGTAGGACTTTCCAAACCCATGATCATCATGTGTTCGGCCATCCAGCCCTCGTCGCGCGCCATCGCCGAAGCAATACGCAAGGCGACGCACTTCTTACCGAGCAGAGCGTTGCCACCATAGCCACTGCCATAAGACCAGATCACTCGATCCTCGGGGAAGTGGACGATGTAACGATTTTCCACGTCGCAGGGCCAGGCTACGTCCTCGCGGCCTTCTGTCAACGGGTACCCAACAGAGTGCACACACTTAATAAAGAAGCCGTCGCCCAAAGCATCCAAAACCTGATGTCCGATGCGCGCCATGATATACATATTGACCACGACATAGGCGGAATCTGTAACTTGAACGCCTATTTGGGAAATGTCGCCACCGGGACCCATCATGAACGGAATAACGTACATACGACGGCCCTGCATGCAGCCTTCATACAAGGGCGTCATCGTCTCGCGCATTGCTGCAGGATCCATCCAGTTGTTTGTGGGGCCCGCCGCGGCTTCGTTCTCACTGCAAATAAATGTGCGGTCTTCGACCCGCGCTACGTCTCGGGGGTCTGAGCGGCACAGAAAACTACCCGGGCGTTTTTCCTCGTTCAGGGGGATAAACACGCCATCATCAACCAGTTCAGCACAGAGACGGTCGTACTCTTCCTGGCTGCCATCACACCAATAAATATCTTTCGGTTGGCAAAGAGCGGACATTTCGGCCACCCATTTCTCGAGTTCGGGGCTGATCACGTCGGGCTTGTTGATTTCCATGGATGTCGGTACCGATTTGTAAATAGTTGAAGGGCTGGCCCAGAGGCGGGCGCGGCATTCTAACAAGCCTTAACGCCCTTTTGAACCGCCTACGTACGCCCAGAATTGGTGCAAAGTATTAAAATTTAATAACTATATTTTTCAATATGTTATAGCGTTTTCATAAAAAATAAATTAACAATCTAAAGCGGCTCAAGAGCATCACCACAACCGTTAAACACTCGGCCATCGAGCGTCGCTGTCACTTGATTTCGATATACCGCTCCAGACATGGTGTCCGCGCAGCTTTCAAGCCGAATATCGACCCGCATTTTGTGCTTTTCAGTGATGATCTCGTAGCGTTCTCCGGCTTCAGTCAACTCGGCCTCCGGAGCGGGCAGCAACACACGTAAAGCGCCGTAGTCCGCATCGAGCAGCATGTGTTTGCCGGGCTGTATCTCCAGTACCCAGCCGGGCTCCTGCCCAACCGCCCTGAAAGACACGCCCCGCCGCCGCGCCTCCTCCCAGGGCGCTCTCTCTGGATTCAAAATGCAGTTTGGATAGCGCTTCTCGCCCTGCTGCAACATCGCTTCCCGGCCTTTGATCCAGAAGGTTAGATCACTCTCTTCATAGCGCGCACCGGACGCACTGCGCACTCTGGCGAGCGCTCTGTAATCGTCCGGCAAGTGCAACACCATCGTCTCGCCGGTGACACGCGCAACGACATCGGTATCACCACACTCATAAACCAGCGTTTTAGCCGCACCCCCATCGACCGCGGCGGCCGCTGCATCCCCGGTGACGCCGGGCTCACCTTTTTGTTGGGTCGCGCAACCCTGAACGGCCAGCAAAACACCTAGCACCATCGCAACTGCAGCAATTTTTAGCACCGCAATTTCTTCATTCAGCATCTATCACCTCCAGCGCTGTAATCCAGGTGGTCATTCGCCGGCTCAGGCGCTGCTCTAGCGTCTCTCCCTGGAAGCTGACAACTTCGGCTGCTGGCAGTTCAGCGTTCTCGAGAGCGTCGCGGGCCACCAACGCAAAATCCTTCCCGTCAATATTCGAGACAACGTACACAAGGCTATTGCAAAGGCCGCAGTGCATGAAGTCTGCCGTAGCGGTTGCAAACGTATGCGCGTAAACCAATTTTGGGTGCTTTTGTCGTACCGTAAGCCTGCTATTGCCACCGCCGATAAAAGCGTTGCCCATGGGCGCACAGAAAACACACTCGCAGGCACGCGGCACGCTGTCTTCTTGCGCCAGGTCGAGCGTCAGCGTAATCGCGCCGCACTCACAGCCGCCCTTAAAAACCTGCTTTCGATCATTCATCCAATACTACCTTGATACGCCGCACGCGACGTATTGTGTCGGCGATAATGAAACCTAGCCCAATCCAAACCAGGGCAAAGCTGGTGAGCTGCACAGGCCGAATGGGTTCTTCGAAGATAAACACCGCCACCAGCAACTGCATACTCGGACCAATATAAAACGCCAGACCCATGGCTGTCAGCGCCAGGCGGTGCGACGCTGCCACATACAGCAGCAGCGGTACTATGGTCAGCACGCCGCCGCCTGCGAGTAAGAGATCTACAGATAGCCCATGTTGGCCAAACCCGCCGCCCCCGGAGTGCCACAACCAGGCGATGGCCGCTGGAGCCATAAACAGGGTTTCCATGGTCAGCCCCTCGAGAGCACCTATGGTGACCACCTTGCGAACCAAGCCATAGGTACCAAACGATAGCGACAAGCCCAGGGCAACCCAGGGTAGCCCGCCGTTGTCTATCAGCAGCAGCCCAAGTCCCAAAACCGCCAGCATAATGGCTATACCCTGGGCCCGATCTATTCCCTCTCGTAAGACCAATACGCCCACCGCCACATTCACCAGCGGCAGTAGAAAATATCCCAGGCTTGCCTCGGTGGCGCGATCATGCGTCACCGCCCAGACAAACAAACACCAATTACAGGCCTGTGCCGTGGCCGAGCATGCGATAGTGGTAAGTGTACGCCGCTCGCGAAGCTGGTTGAATGTTGAGCCCAGCCTGCCCAGCAGCGCCAGGATCATCAGCAGAAACAACAGCGCCCAAAGAGCGCGATGCGCCACCAGGTCAAAGGAATCAACCTGCGGAATCATGACCCAGTAGAGCGGGGCAACTCCCCAAACCAGATGTGCCGACACTGCCGCCAACATACCGGGATTCACGGCAGCACACCCATCAAAATCAAACGCAGTGCTAGCAGCGTGATGAGCCAGCGAAACCAGCGGCTAAAATCCCCCTCGGGTATTCGCGTTCGCAGGCGAGTCCCTAGCCAGGACCCGAGTGAAACAGCCACTACCAATCCCGTGATCAACACAACGTAGTCTCCAAATGCGAAGCCCATCAAGATAAATGCCCCGACGCGCAGTGCGTGGTTCGCGCTCATATAAAACGCCGTATTGACAACCACCCCATCTCGCTGAAGGCCACGCCGCGCTAATAAGGCGGCCCCCAGCGGGCCGGTTGCACCAACCAGCATACCGAGTCCGGTTTGGTAGAAACCCAGTAGCATCAATCCCCAGGTCGCCGAACCGCGCAGCGAAGGCAGCGGCTTCCAGGTAATCCACAGAATAACGAGGCCCATCAGCACAGGAAGCCAGTCCAGGTTGATGCGCGAAAACACGGTCGCACCTGCCGCAGCACCCAGCACGCCACCAGCAGCGAAGGCAGGCAACAACTGCCAGTCGATATGACGCCAGCCCAACGCCAGGCGGCTTGTATTGCTAGCCAATTGTGTCACCGCGTGAATCGGAAACACTGCCGGCGCTGGCAGCAGCCCTGGCATCACAGCAATCAGCGCCACTCCGCCGCCCGCACCCAGGACGGCGGCTAGCGTCGATGTCAAAAAGGCGGCAGCCAACAGGAAAAACTCACTCACCTTGTCCTCCCCTATTGACGTCCCTTGCCGGGCACCCCTAACCGGGCGTCCCTGACCGGGCGTCCCTCGCCGGGCACCCCTAACCGGGCGTCCCTCGCCGGGCACCCCGGCTGATTCGGCTCATAAACGGCCATGTCGCCGCGGTGGGCGCACTGCCATGTGAGCGGCCTTTTGCCAGAACGGCCCGACTCTTATTCAAACGGCTATTCGGACGGCAGCAAGCGGGTGACGCGCAAAGTCTGGGAGCATCCCCGTAAAACGAAAAAGCCGCAGCGACTATGCTCTAGTCGCTGCGGCTGAATCATGGTCGCTTAAGTGAGAACAGGCAAGTCGCCCGCGGGTCAATTGAACACCAACTATGCCATGTATGCCATGCCCGCTGCACGCTGGCCCTATCGTTACTGCCTAATTAGTAGCGCCCAATTGTTAGTGCCGGGTCGCTGCTGTTCAGTCGTTGCTGAAGAAGTCCAAGCAGCTACGATTAAACAATGCTTCGTGTTCGACCATTACCCAATGACCGCATTCAGACACCATTATCAAACGTAGCTGAGAGCAATTTTTGGCGAAGTTCATGATGCCGCTATCCGGCATCATCCGCTCGTTAAGACCCCAGAAACCCAACACGGGACAGCGCAACTCCGGCAAGCGCTCGGTCAGCTCGGGTATCTGCATTGAGGACATTACCTGACCGTTCATCAGGCCCATGATCTGCATACGCTCCGCGACAAGCTCGTCTGTTGCGTGCTTGGGATCATGCATCAAACCGTAGGCGAACAGCTCTTTCATAACCGCTGGAGTCACGGGTTCGCCAGAGCCGTAGACTGAAAACATCTTCTGCATGCCTGGCATCTGCTGATACTCGGGCATGGGGCTGAGTCCGCCGGGTGCCATCAGCACGAGCTTTTCGACACGTTCGGGCTCTGCGAGTGCCAGACCGATAGCGATCGCACCACCCAGCGAGTTACCCACCACAATGGCACTATCAACGCCAATGACATCCAGAGACTGCGATACACACTCGACAAAAAAGTCCAGTGTGTAGGTTTCGTTTTCTGGCTTGTCGGAAAACCCAAAGCCAACAATATCCAGCACGATAGACCGATAGCCCGCAGCCGCGATAGCGCTGTAGTTGCCCTTGAAGTTGCTGTGGCCGCTGGCGCCAGGTCCTGAACCGTGCAGCCATAACACGACGGGGCCCTCGCCCTCATCAATGTAGTGCATGCGATGCCCGTTAGCGCAATCGGCGTACTTATGTTCTGGCAGTACACCGTTCATAACGGGTGCAGCAGATGAATCAGCGGTCATCGGATCAGAGCCCCAGGTCTGCGTTTTCCTGACCTAACAGCACGCCGCCCATGTTGATCGCAAACGGCGTAGCGTGATTGGCCACGTGTGCCTGGCTAGCCAGGATATCCAGGTGGTTTTCAAGAACCGGGCTGCCATTGCGAATACCGGAAGAACCCACGGCCTTAAGCATTTTGCCGGACAGCTCGACGCAGCGATCGGCTACGATGGCTGAGTCATAGCGGTAGCGGACGCGATCTTCGATCTCTATTGGTTCACCCGCGCGGGTGCAGGCCATCATCTCGTCAAAGTTGCGGTACATAACCAACTTCATCTGCTCAATTTCTGACTTTACCTGCGCCGCGATTTGGCGAGCGAATGGGTCATCGCGCATTGGCACAGGGCCTGCGACGCGTTTCGTGGCGACCTCGGTGTACGCCTCTAACTGACCTTCCAGCGCACCCAGAGACGCCGTGCAGACAGCCCGCACGAACACCTGCATAAACGGCATATGGAACAGAGGCGCTGTGTTGACGGCATTACCGGGGTTATCGCAGTTGAAACCGTCAACAACCTTGTGCGTGCGGTGCTCAGGCACGAATACATCGTCAATGACGACGTCATGGCTGCCCGTGCCCTGCAGGCCGACCGTGTCCCAGTTGTCGACTATTTCATAGTCTTCGATCGGCACCAGGAAGGTCCGGTAGTTCGTCATATCAAAGGGCGCATCCTCAGTTGGCACAACGGCTCCAACAAACACCCATTTACAGTGCTGGCAGCCACTGGAGAAGCTCCAGCGTCCGCTGAGGCGGTAGCCGCCATCAACCGGCGTCACCTTGCCGACAGGCGCGTAGGACGATGAAATCAGCACAGAGGGGTCTTCGCCCCACACATCTTTGGCTGCCTGGTCATCAAAAAGCGCGAGCTGCCAGTTATGCACAGCGACCACCCCCAATACCCAGGCGCTGGACATACACGCCTTGGCAATCTCCAGACCTACCGCATAAAACACCTGCGGGTCCATGGCATAGCCGCCGTACTGTTCTGGCTGCAGAATTTTAAAGAACCCAGCGTCCTGAAAGTCCTGAATGGTTTCTTCAGGCACCTTGCGGTCAGCGCGACACTGAGCGCGCCGCTCGCGAAGGACTGGATGCAATGCCCGCGCGGCCTCTAGAAGCTGCTGTGCGCGAGGTGAGCCGAGCCCATAAAGGCCATCTACTGGAATTGGTTGGTGTGCTGTCATAATTTTTATCCCCGGTTGAACCCCAACTGAGCGCATTACAGCCTGTTGCAATAGCCCCAGCATCACTCGTTTGGGCTAATTTGATTTTTATTATATATATCAGGTGCTTGCACTATTTTTATAAAGTGCTTTATCGCTTACTATTCGACCACAGCATCACCAAATTCCGTGGGTGCTCCAAAGAATGGGCGGTGCGACGGCGGCTGCCGCCCCTCGAGGTCTTGCACGCCGTAATGGTCGGCAAGCTCGGCGCCAATCATCACCTTGCCGGACTTTTCCATCAGCGCTGGATCACGGGCCAGCGCGTCAATGATACGACCGGTGAATTCTGGCGTTTCGGCTGTAGCCGCCAAATCGCTGTAGAGCTCCGGTTGGGCATCGAAAACCGCCCGTGTTCGTTCCGTCAGCAACAAACCCATCCACAACGAAACCACGGCCACATTGTGCGGCTTAAAGTCATAAGCCATGTCGTGAGCCATCTTGTCCACTGCCGCCTTGCCTGCTCCATAAGCAGGACCGTGCATGTAGATACGTCCGCCAAAGGACGATGTCTGCACCACCAGGCCAGCGCCGGCCGCTACCAACAGAGGCGCAGCATAGTAAGCCGCCACGTAGTGTGACCGCATGCCGACGTCAAACAAGCAAGTCATATCCAGGGGCTTGTCCCAGAACGGACCCGATTGGGTAATCGCTTCCGGCAGCGCTGTTGCGTTGTTAACCAGGATATCGAGCCGGCCCTGCTCCTCCTCAACCTGCTTGAATAGCGCCGCCACCTGACTGTCATCACTGTGATCACAGGTGACGGGGATACCTTTGCCGCCGGCGGCAGTAACCGCCTCGGCGGTGGCAAACACCGTTCCCGGTAAGGCTGCATCACCTTCCTGCTGGGTGCGCCCCGTTACATAGACCGTGGCACCCGTTGCGCCCAGCGCACAGGCGATGCCCTTGCCCGCACCCCGGCTGGCACCGGTAACCACCACGACTCTGTCCGTTGTTAATCCCATCTGCACTCCAATCACGCCTTGCTTTGCTCTAGTATCAGCACACTTCAGGCCGCTGGGAAGCCCCGCGGTAGCTCTGGTATGGATACTTGAAACAATGCTCCAGGTTCTTGTTGTATCGCAACACGCACAGGCCTATCGGGACTTGCTGTCTGCCAGGCCTTTGGACGGCGTCTCCCTGCGCTATGCCGCCACGACGGCGGAAGCTCTAAAGCACTGCGAGACGGCAGAAATCTTGTTTGGCGCCCCGGACTTGCTGGCACCGCTGCTCCCGGAGTGTCCGGCTTTACGCTGGCTGCAGTCGAGCTGGGCAGGCGTCACGCCGTTGATCAAGGCCGAGCGCAAGGATTATTTGCTGACCGGCGTCAAAGACCTGTTTGGGCCCGCCATGTCCGAGTATGTGCTGGGTTGGCTGCTCGCCCTGGAACGCAATATCCCCCACCACAGTCTGGCCACGGCTTGGACTAATCGTCCAGAGGGCAGCGTTAGCGGCAAGCACCTTGGCATTATGGGAACGGGGTCCATCGGCCGCGCGGTTGCACGCGCCGCGACGGCGCTGGATATGAAATGCATCGGGCTGAATACCAGCGGCCAAACACCACCGGAATTTTTGCGGTGCTATGCCAACGTTGACCGGCTTTCTTTCGCCAGAGATCTTGACTACCTGGTAGCACTGCTGCCCGACACAAAGCAGACCGACGGGCTTATCGATCAGCACTTGCTGGAGGCGCTCCCAGCCGACGTCATCCTTATCAACGCAGGACGGGGGAACGCGGTCGACATGCCAGCGCTTTTGCAGGCATTGGCGTCTGGCAAGCTGCGTCACGCCGTGTTGGATGTCTTGGTGACCGAACCCCTGCCACCGAGCGACCCACTGTGGCACACCGAGGGGCTTACGCTAACCAGCCATACCGCCGCCCCCACTCCCGTCGACGCCATTATCGATGTGTTCCGCGATAACCTTGCCCGATACCAACAAGGACAACCCCTCGCCTATCAGGTGGATTTTGAACGCGGGTATTAGTCATCCACTAAAATTTAGCCACCATTAATCGGATTGCAGGTGTATAAGCTGCAATGACACAAGCTGTAAGAATGGGCGGTTAAAACGGCCAGAACTTGAACAGCGCGGTGCCGATAAAGGTGCCCAACGCATAACCCAATACGCCAACCAGGACGCCTGGCGTCACCAGGGCCGTCCAACCGCGCGTGGCGGCCAATGCTGGAGCCGTCGTCGCACCCAGCACGGCGGCATTGGAGGCAGTTATCAGCTCCGGCAAGCTCAACTTGAGCCAGCGACCCACAACCAGAATAAACACCAGGTGTACAGATAGAAGTATCAGCACCAGCACTGTCAGTTGGGGCGCTACAGCAATCATTGCGTAGACATCTGCTCCCGCCGCAATCGCGGCAAAAAAGACAAACGATAGGCCTACACCCAACTCAAAGCTTCCGGCCAGTAGCTGGGGGAGCCTGGGTATTGCAGTAGCCAGCACCAGCGTGATGGCACTGATCACCGCATAACGCCAGTCGGATATATCGAATCTCACTATCACCAAATCGCTGACGGCAACGATGGATAGCGCTGTCGCCAGTCCCAGCGTCAGCGAGGCCGCGGTAGGCATAGCGTTTGCTGTCTGGGCGGACGCGCCAGCATCACTGTGATCGCGCTGCGGATAGCGCCGCGCCAACCAACGCCATCCAGGCAACAGTGCGAGCATGCCGAGATACAGGGCACTGAAGAGACTGTCTGCAGCCGTCGCCGCCGAGAAAAACGAAGCATCCCGGGACAGACCCGTGATGTCACCCAGGGCGGCATAATTAACAGAGCCACCGATGTACGTGGAGGCGAACAAGCCCGCTATCGCCGCATCTCTGGCGCCGTCACTCAGCCCGGCAGCGGCCGCTAAACCTTCGAGATCGACCAACAGCACGCCCAGAGTCACACCGGCTACGGTGCCTGTCGTCGCAAGCAGAAATGCCATGGTCGTGCGGCTGGTTTCAAAGACTATGCGCCGCAGGTCGGCTTGAAATAAAAATAACGGAATCAACACCGGTACCACGAAGCGAAACACAAACCCGTAAGCATCTGCCGAGTGGGGAATTACACCCAGGTTAGACGCCGCAATCGCCAACAGTATGGCAATCACCGCACCGGTTAGCTGGGAACCAATGCGGGTGCGCTCACCGAGAAAACCCAGGCCCGCTATCACGAACAGCGCGGCCATGACAGCGAGATGATCGTTAGCTGCAATCATGCCTGGACCGCTGCGGTCAGGCGACCAACAGCGATTCTGACACCGTATAGTCAAGCGTCGCATCTAACGCCCGGCCTAACTTATCGACGATCTCATCAACCTGCTGGTTGTCGATAATCAGTGGCGGGCACAGCGCCACAGAATTGCCAGCCATCGCCCGTACCAGCAAGCCGTTATCCTGGCAGCGCGTCTGCGCATAGGCACCGATACCATTTCCCGCAAAGGGCTCGCGTGTCTCTCGGTTTGCAACCAGCTCCAGTGCCGCGATCATGCCAACTCCGCGTACCTCGCCGACCAGTGGATGAGAGGCAAAGCCCCGAAGCTTTTCTTGCAGGTATTCACCCGTTTGCGCGGCGCGCTCAAAAATATGGTCTCGCTGGTAAATATCCAATACCTTGGACGCCACGGCGCAGGCAACCGGGTGCCCGCTATAGGTGTAGCCATGGCCGAACACCCCCACCTGGGCGCTGGGCTCTACCATCGCCTCATACATCTCACCGCTGATGACCGCCGCACTTATAGGTATATAGGCTGAGGACAGAGCTTTTGCGAGTGTCATCATCTGCGGCTCGATGCCATAGGTGGTCGCGCCAAAGTCAGCGCCAGTGCGACCAAAGCCACAAATGACTTCGTCATCCCACATAAAAATATCGTATTTTTTCAGGACCGCCTGTATCGCCTGAAAGTAACCCGGTGGCGGCACCACAACACCGCCGGCACCATTTACCGGTTCGGCGATAAAGGCCGCAATCGTCTCTGGGCCCTCCGCCAGAATGAGCGCCTCTAGCTCCTGGGCGCGTCGCGCTACGAACTCAGCTTCTGATTCTCCAGGCTGACCGTCGCGATAGTAATGCGGCGCTCCGGTACGCAGGACACCCAGTGCATCAAAAGGTAAGCTGAAATGCGTGTGGTTGGCGGGCAGGCCAGTCAGCGACGCCGCGGCCACAGTCACACCATGGTAGCCTCGCTCGCGAGCAATTATCTTATGTCTACCGCTGCGGCCGATGGCGTTGTTGTAATAGCGCAACATTTTGAAAAGCGTATCGTTGGCATCCGAACCAGAGTTACCAAAAAAAACCCTGGGCTGATCAACAGGCACCATCGCCGCCAGTTTATCCGCGAGCTCAATCGCTGCAGGATGGGTTTTACCACCAAACATGTGGGAGTACGCCAGCTTTTCCATCTGTTTGGCCGCGGTCTCAGCAATCTCTTTATTGCCGTATCCCAGCGCCGTGCACCACAGACCTGCCATGCCTTCCAGATAGGCGTTGCCATGTTGATCATAAACATAGGCACCCTCGCCCCGCTCAATAACCAGTTGCTCGGTGGCGGTTAGATTGGTGATCGGGTAAATCAGGTTGCTCATGGCGAACTCTCCGAGGGCCTTTTTTGCGTAGATTTATTAGCACAACTTCTTTGGCGAGTAACTCTTGCCGGTGTATCCAAAGATATCGATAACCCGCCCGGTACTTTATTCTCTACAGACTTACGCTAGCTGTATACCCGCGCTGCGCTTTTAGCAGCGCCCGATACAGGCTGTATACTCCCACGCCTCATGCATCCACTCACTCACGCCTTGCCAAGACTCTTTCAACCAAAGCCCGGGGGTCGTGAGCGTGCGGCGCGCGCCGGGGTGGCCGTTTGTCTACTGCTCCTGGGCAGCGGGTCAACAGCAGCAGACGATAGCAGTCGGCGCCAGGTCTACAGCGCTGACGCACCGATCGCGCTGCGTGCGGTGGGCAAACTAACAGTGCCTGGACACGATTTCATTGAGGGTAGGACGCGACAGCGCGATGAAAACTGCAGCGCAACGCTGGTGACGCGGCAGCTGATCCTGACCGCCTGGCACTGTCTGGAGTTTTACCAGGACCTTAGCCAGGACCCGATTTTTAGCCTGCCACTTATCCCTGGACAAAAGGATGTTGCCGCACTGCCCGCGATCTCAGGGGGCTCTATGGAAGCCGATTGGGCCTTGCTCCGTTTAGTTCGCCCTATCCGCTCGGTGACTCCCCTGCGAATAGATAGTCGCAGTGCGAGCGCCATTAAAGCGTCCGGCGAATCTATCACCCTGGCTGGATATGCCAGAGATCAGCACATGGGCGCGGGTGGTAAGGAACTCACCTGGCAATCTAGCTGCACTATTAAAGACACCGACGAAGACTCCACCCAGAATGCCCGGGGTGGTCAATCAAGCACGGACTGCGTTACTTATAAGGGCGCATCTGGCGGCCCGGTTATTATCGATAACCGGGTGGTTGGGGTTATCTCTCAGGGCGACAGTGAACAGCGCACGTTCTTTGTGCCCAGCGAACGCTACTTTAAAGCCTTTCGTCGTCTTTCTGGCCGGCCCGCGGGGACGCCTTAACGGCGGACTCTACCTCTCCGAAGGTTTCGTCCACGGTGTAATGCCCCTTACCCGAGTACTCATCAAACAGATTTATCACGCGATCCGATCGCTGCCCCATATCCTTGAGCCGACGCGTGTAGCTAACGGACTCATTTGGCTGCAGCGCCGCATCCAGCAGGAACGCCACAATACTTAAGGGGCTGAACAGAAAATCTCGCAAGGCATCCAGTGCCAGCTTAAGCTGAAAAACAATCAAACATCGGAAAGCCGCCCAGAAGGTCATCGGTGCTGCATCCTCGCGCTGTGACGCCATTTTTTGTTCTCCCCGAAGCAAATAAATGCTGGTACTATACCGCGCTTGTCGCGTACGCGGCGTTTGTGTAGCACGCTGCTGACGTTTTGGAGCCAGTTACCATCAGGCGTTTTTGCGTGAAAAATACACAATCTTTGCATTGCCTAGTTCGATATCCTAGTCAGCGCAAAACTAATAATAAATGGTTATCAAAATAGCCACTAGCTGAGTAAGACAAAAGCGCCTTCCCGGCGCAAAAACTAAAAATCATAACTAATACGCAGTACCCATCAGTCTTTTTATGGATCCACAACAACCCGTAGAGGTAGGACACACAATGTCTAGACATTTGACTCCCAAAACCACAGCACTGCGCCCGCTAGCAATTGCTGTAGCTCTGGCAAGCGGCGCCGTTATGAGCACCGCTGTTCAGGCACAGGAAACCCGCCGTGGCAGCGCCTCAGCACTGCTCGAAGAAGTTGTCGTGACCGCGCGAAAGCGTGAAGAAGGCGCACAGGACGTGCCGCTTTCAGTTACGGCTTTTAACTCCGATCAACTCGACACCTTGAAAGTGCGCGATCTGACCAATCTGGCGGTGGGCATGCCCAACGTGTCCTTGGAAGACATCGGCACCAGCAGAGGCACTGCGAACTTCTCTATCCGTGGCCTGGGCATCAACAGCTCTATCCCCTCTATTGACCCAACGGTTGGCGTATTCGTCAACGGTGTTTATTTGGGCCTGAACAACGGCATTATCCTCGACACTTTCGATATGGAGAGTATCGAAGTACTGCGCGGCCCACAGGGTACGCTGTTTGGCCGAAACGTTACCGGCGGCGCCATACTGTTGAACACCAAGAAGCCTGGCGATGAGTTTGAAGCCACCTTCCGTACCGCGATCGATACCGGCGACATCGGCGGCTACAACACCTACATCCAGGGTGCTGTTGGCGGCCCTATTACTGATAACCTGGGCGCACGACTGGTTCTGCACTACAACGATGACGAAGGCCAGCTCGAAAATGAGTTCACTGGCGACGACGTGCGCGCGCAGGAACAGATTATGGCTCGCGGTACGGTTGTCTGGAACCCAAGCGATGTGTCTGAACTGGTTGTGCGTTATGAATACCAGGATACCGATGGCGATGGCCCCATCGCACAGAACCATACCAATGGCAGCGGCGTCACAGCGCCGGTCAGCTTTGACAGAGACGACTTCGGCGTATCGATTGACGAAGTCGGCTTCCTGGAGACTGAAACCAACTTCCTGAGCGTGCAATACGATCACGCCGTTGATTTCGGCGAGGGCAACATCACTGCCATCTTCGGCTGGCGTGACAACGAGCAGGATGGATTGGGCGATATCGACTCCCAGCCCCAGTGGATTTTCCACGCGCCCAGCAATCTGACTGCTGAGCAAACCAGCCTTGAATTGCGCTACAACGGCACATTCAACGATCGCATGACCGTCACCACTGGCTTGTTCTACTTTGACAACGAGATCGCTTATCACGAACGTCGTGAACTAGCGGGTGCCGCACTGGCACCTTTGGGCATTACAGACTCGCCAGCTGCCGCTCTGGACGGCGGCGGTTTGTACAACGTTGAAACGTACACGGCGTTTGCGTCTGTCGACTACGATTTGACTGACAACGTGACCCTGAACCTCGGCGTTAACTACAGCTCCGAAGAAAAAGACACGCAAATCGCGAGCCTTAGCCAGAATATCAGCCAGTTCCCGAACCTCACGTCCTGCAACGTTGTAAATGGTCCTGCTTGTCCCTTCGATTTTGAAGACGACGAAAGCTGGGATAACTGGGCACCCAAGGTCGGCGCGACTTACCACATTAACGACAACTCTCGCGTCTATGCACATTGGACACGCGGCTACCGCTCAGGCGGTTATAACCTGCGGAATACCTCCTTCGACCCGAACGATACTCCCGGGCCTTTCGATGAAGAAGAAGTCGATAACTTTGAAATTGGCTACAAGTCGACTCATAGCTGGGGCCGTTTGAACGCCGCGGTGTTCTACAACGAAATCGAAGACATGCAGCGTGAACTCAACCTGCCCGGACCGGTTGGCGTAATCCAGCTGGTGCGTAACACGGCTGACGCCACCATCATGGGCTTCGAGTTTGACGGCACGTTTAAGCTGACTGACAACCTGTTGCTGCTGGCCTCCATGGGCTACATCGACGCGCAGTACGACGAAGTGCGTGAAGACATCAGCAACGACGGTGTTATCGACGGCGCGGACGAAGACCTGGAGATTCCACGGGCACCGGAGCTGACTTACAGCCTTGGCCTGACGCACGATCTGGAGCTGGGTAGCTGGGGCTATATGACCTCGCGCGTGACCTACTCCTACCGTGACGAGTTCGCCTACACGGACGACAACCGTGGCTTCGTAGATGACCTCACCATGCTGGACGCCGGACTGGACTTCTACTCCAATGACGGCCACTGGCAGTTCGCGATCTACGGTCGCAACCTGCTGGACGAAACCAACTTCGGTGGTGATACTCAGCTCCCAGACGACATCTTCGGTGTTCCTCTGGGCGGCACATTCTCACCTGTCACCCCGGGTATCCGTTACGGTGCTGAGATCGTCTACAACTTCTTCTAAGCGAAGAAGCGCTTTAAACAAAAAAGCCCCGCTGGCGACAGCGGGGCTTTTTTATGGGCGGTTTTTGTCCGTCCTATCCCATCTAACCAATTATTCTTGTGCGCCCTCTATCCGTTACGAGAAGTCGTTAATACCACTGCCCTGCGGGCTGGGACAGAAAACGTTCTTGTCGCAGTTCGATCACCGTGGGACGATCCCGGCGCGTAGCTGCTGCCAGAGTATCTGACAGCTCAGATAGGGTGACTGGTGCCGCCGTATGGCAGCCCATGGCGCTCGCGGCACGCAGCAGGTCCGGTGTGTAGATATCGACCCCTACCGGCTTGATATCTGCCGCCAGCATGCCCTGCTTGATCTCGCTATAGCCTGCGTTGTTCCAAATCATTACTGCTACCGACAGCCCCGCCTCGACACCGGCGGCCAACTCAGCCAGCGTGAACTGGGCCGAGCCATCGCCGATCAGTGCTGCGACCGGCAAGTCAGGCTGCGCCAATTTGGCACCAAAACTTGCGGGTATCGCGTAGCCCAGGGTGCCGCCGCCTGTAGCGGAATGAAAATACCGTCTTGGCTGTTCCGTCTCATACTGCCAAACCGCGTAGTAGGTGGGCAGCGTGGAGTCCCCAACCAAAATGCCGTTGGGCAAAGCCTTGTGAATGGCATCAAACAGGGCTGTGAACTCGGGATGAACATGATGCTCGCCGGCAATAGCCTCTCGTATCGCAGCAGCGCGCATAGAGCCAGATCGCTGTTTTGGGGGCAACGCCTGCGCCAACGCGGCGAGCAAGCTCTTGGCGTCGCTGACAATCGCAAGGTCGGGCCGCTGATTGCGACTTAACTGTGCGGCGTCGATATCAACACGTATCAACTGGCCGGCTAGCGTAATGGGGCCGGCGAACAACATGTCGTAGTCAGTTTCGCCCCACTCTGTGCCTACAGCCAATACGACATCGGCAGCTGCCAGGGCTTCGCGCACGGGCCTAAGAGAGGGACTGCCGCCTACCGCCAGTGGATGGGAAATCGGCACCACACCCTTGGCATTGACCGTGTTTAGCACCGGCGCATCCAGGGCCTCGGCAACAGCAATCGCTTCCGCAGACGCGTCTACCGCACCGCCGCCCAGCATAAGCACCGGATGACGGGACGCGGCGAGCATGGCCAACGCATCCTGAAGCGCCTGAGGATCGGGACCCGGGGCACGCGGTAAGGCAAAAGGCTGCATGTCGATAGCGTCCGCATCAGCGGTGATCACATCTAAAGGAATCTCGATATGAACAGGACCGGGCCGCTGGCTGGAGAATACCGCAAACGCGCGCGCCAGCACTTTTGGCAGTTCCCGCGGGTCCATCAGCGTATGGCTAAATCGAGATACCTGGGCGGCGAGAGCGCTTTGATCTGGCAACTCGTGAAGGCGCCCTTCTCCCATGCCTAAATCGCGCCGTGCCGAAACCGCCGTTATAACCAACATGGGCACTGAGTCGGCCAGCGCCTGCATCATAGCCGTGGTGGCATTGGTTAAACCGGGGCCGGAGATTAAAAAACAAACACCGGGCTTACCGCTGGCGCGCGCATATCCATCTGCCATAAAGGCGGCGCCCTGCTCATGTCGCGGCGTAATATGCCGAATAGAGGATGCGCCCAGCCCTCGATATAGCTGCACCGTATGGTTGCCCGGCAGGCCGAATACGGTGTCGACGCCGTAGTTTTCCAGCAGTTTAACCAGCGCTTCACCGCAGCTAGGACTCGTCATTGCGCCTTTCCTGCCCTGGCTCCTGCTTGGTATGAACTGCAACACCTATGTGCTGCATCTTGCGCGCCCTGGCGAGTTCGATTTGCTTCTGGCGCTCGCTAAAGCGCTCACGCTGGTCGTCAGTGAGTTGATCGTGACACCGCGGGCAGCTTACGCCTTTCATGTACAGCGGCGACTGTTTTTCGGCCTCTGTTATCGGGTGACGACAGCCATAGCACTGGTCGTAGCTGCCTTTCTCCAGTGCGTGGTCTACAGCGACTCGGTTATCAAAAACAAAGCACTCACCTTCCCAATAGCTCTGTTCCGAAGGCACGGTCTCTAAGTATTTCAGAATGCCGCCCTCCAGGTGATAGACCTCGTCAAAGCCTTCTTTCAGCATAAAGGCAGAGGCTTTCTCGCAACGAATACCACCTGTGCAGAACATCGCGACCTTTTTGTGCTGGGCAGGATCGTAGTGCTCTCGAACATAATCCGGGAACGCCCGAAAGCTTTTTGTCCTGGGGTCTACGGCACCTTTGAAGCTGCCGATGGCGACTTCGTAATCATTGCGGGTATCGATTAGCAGTACATCCGGGTCAGCAATCAGTGCGTTCCAGTCTTGTGGCTTTACATATTGACCGACGCGCTGATTGGGGTCGATGCCCGCTTCGCCCATGGTAACGATCTCGCGCTTAATTTTGACTTTCATGCGATAAAACGGCATGTGATCGTCAAAGGACTCTTTGTGCTCGATGTCCTTAAAGCGCGCGTCCTGCCGCAGGTATGCCAACACGGCCTCTATGCCCTCTCGGGGACCCGCAATCGTGCCGTTGATACCCTCTTCAGCGAGCAGCAGCGTGCCACACAGGCCAGCTGTCTGGCAGACGTCTAGCAGGGGCTCACGCAGCTCCCGGTAATCCGGCAGACTCACAAATTTGTACAGAGCGGCGACAACGATCTGTTCTGACATAGTTTCAGGGCGCATGGTTTAAGGCATTTTGTAGAGGCAATCGGCCGCGCTTATATCAGCCGTAACAACATCATCAGCACTTACGAGCGGGCTGCCATGGCAGAAAGACCTCACCGCACTCAGCCATCCGCTGAAAATTCAGGATCGACTTTGCTGCCGCCCAGACAGGGCGGTGACAGCGGTGCTTCACCGAAGCGCTCTGCCCACTCATCACGCGTGTACGTATGTAACGCGAGCGCATGAACAGGTCCGGCAAGTTCATCGGCGAGCAAGGCATAGATACTTTGGTGCCTGGCAACCTTCCGTTTGCCATCGAATCCATCTGCAACGATGACAACTTTAAAATGCGTTTCCGAGTTGGGCGGCACGCTGTGCTGATGGCTCTCGTTCTCCACCTGTAAATGTGCGGGATCAAAAGCGTCAGCGAGCTTCTGTTCAATCGCTGGCTGGACGGTCGCCTGAAATGATTCTGAAGTAGTCATAGCACTAATTATACGTCTCCGGAGGCGCGCTCTGCTATCGCTTGAGTCCGGTAGGCTCCGGGCGTGATGCCGGTCCATTTCTTGAACGACCGATGAAACGCACTGGGATCCGTGAAACCCAGCAAAATGGCTACCGTGCTAACGGAAATATCTGGCTGCGCCAGATAACGGCGCGCGGCTTCGCAGCGGCAGTCATCCTTGAGCTGCTGAAAAGTAGTACCTTCGCGCTTGAGTCGACGCCGCAAGGTTGGGGCAGAGATGTTGAGCGCACGACTTATGCTATCGAAGCTAGGGAAACCTTCACTAAAGTCGTGTCCAATCATCGCCCTGACGCGGGTAACCAGGCTGCGGTCATAGCGCTCACGGGTCATGGTTAGCAGCTGATAGGGCGCCGTGCGCAGGAATTCATCCACCGATTGCTCGGTATGGACAACGGGCAGTCGCAGGTAACTACTATCGAAATACATCAGGTTGGCGGGCTGCTGAAAATACACGGCACAGCCAAATAGTGACTGGTATTTTTCAGGCGCGGAAGGTGGTTCACCGACAAAATCGACTCGTTGCAGCGTCAACGGCCGCCCAATCAGCCAACCGAAGAAGCGATGCCAGGTAGACAGCGCATAGGCATCCAGCACATTCACGCGGTGCTCACCCTGAGCGACCGCTTCCTGGTAACCCACGGTAGCCAGGGGGCCAGAAAGATTAGCATACAGCGGTTGCTGTTCTTTGAAGAGCGTGCCGTAGAACTCCGAGGCTCGTTGCACTGCTCTGCCCAGGTTGTCGCAGGAGATTACGCAGTAGCACATCATGCGGAAGGCACCGGGCGCTACCGCTAGCCCCGACTGCAGGCCAAAGCCTTCATCATCGATTACGGAGAGCACCAGCTGGTAGACGCGAGTGTACTGCATCGCCTCAACTTCAGAGCGCCAATCAGGGTGCTCCCGGTCCGCTGGATCGAAGCCCATTCCCGAGCGCGCCAGCAGTTCCTGACGCTGGTCATTCGGAATCAAGTTGAGCAGAGACGCCACGTACCGAGTGGGCACCCTTTCATCTTGCACAGCGATAGTCATCACAAACCGCACATAGTGAAACGGGCACAGATAGTAACAGATCAGCATGGCATTGTTGCCGCATGCCACGCCGACTTATACTGACCCCATGGAAGAACTCTATGACATCCTGTTTGCCGGCGGCATCGTTGATGGTTTCGACGTGAATGACGTGCGCGCGAACATTGCCAAACTGTTTAAAGCAAACGATGCCACTCTGGAGAAACTGTTCTCTGGCAAGGCCCAGATGATCAAGCGCGGCGTGGATAAACCGGCCGCGATTAAATACAAAGGCGCGATGCAGAAAGCCGGTGCCGTTGCCGTCATTCGCAAACACCAGTCTGCAGCGGCCAGTCCGCCGCCACCCGCTAAAGCTGCCGAGCCCGCAGCCGAAAAGCCCCCACAAACCATGGCGGAGCGGCTGGCAGCATTGACCGGGGACGCCGAACCCAGCGCCTCAGAGCCAGCCCCCGCGCCGGTCGCCAGCCAACAAGCTCACGACTCCGCGGAAGTCGCCCCGAACGCAGGTAGCGCAGATGCTATAACCCTGGCGCCGGCGGGCTCGGATGTTCTCAAGGAAGACGAACGCCGGGTTTTTGAAGACCTGGATATCGACCTTAGCGCCATTCATCTTGCGCCGGAGTTCGCTGAACCCCAGGTGGAGGAAAAAATCGCCCCGCCCGCCCCAGATGTCAGCCACATGTCTATGGGCGAAGTCGGTGAAGCGATACCGCATCTGGAAAGCGACGCAACACCCGTGAATCCCGATACGACCCACCTGAGCATGGGAGAGGTGGGTGAAGAGATTCCCCAGTTGGAGAGCACAGAGCAAGCCGTCGAAGTTGATACTAGCGCGCTAGATCTAGCGCCAGAGGGCAGCGATGTTCTGGAGGAGAAATACCGACACGCAGAAGACGCTCAGGCCCCAAATACCGACCACTTGTCACTGGAAAATTAGCCCAGCCTGATATCAACCCGCAGACCGGGTTGATTGTCCGAAAGCTGTATCGTGCCGCGATGTAGTTTAACCACGGCCTTGACCAGACTCAGCCCCAACCCATTTCCCGGCTGCTGACTGCGACTGGACTCCAGCCGGAAAAAGCGCTGGAAGACATTTTCCCTGTCAGCCTCGGGAATGCCCGGCCCGGTGTCTGTGACGGACAAGCAAGGGTAGCCCCGCTCTCCTGACCACAGCTGTACCTCAATGCTGCCGCCGGACGGGGTGTACTTCACCGCGTTATCCAAAAGGTTGGCAACCATCTGGAAAATCAAATCGCGATCGCCATCGCAGCCCACATCTGCGGTTAACTTCATGGACAGAGAGATATCCTTGTCCTGCGCGAGAGGCTCGTACAGATCAACCACGTCAGTCATCAGGGCGGCCATATCGACACTGGAAAACACCTGAATCCGATTGCCTGCCTCCAGCTGCGCGATACGCAGCAGCGCATTGAAGGTTTTGAGCAAGCCATCGCACTCGTCGATAATGCTGTTGATTTGCTGATCTGAGCGTTGACTGCCTGGTTGACTGAGTTGTGACAGACTATTACGGATGCGCGTAAGCGGCGTGCGCAGGTCGTGGGCGATATTATCCGACACCGTGGTGACACCCTGCATCAAGGATTCTGTTTGATCGAGCATGCCATTGAAATGCTCGATCAGCCGACGCACGTTACCGACCGAGTCACCAAGCGGAATGCGCTGAGACAGGTCTCCATGGATAATGTTATTGATACCTTCGTTAATAACCTCGATACGCCGCAGCGACGCCGCAGCAGCCACGAAGCCGCCGATAATGCCCAGCAGTACTGTGGCAATCATAGTGCGCACCAGGGTTGTAAACACCAGGCGGCTGGACTCCAGGACTTCGGTGTAGCGCAGCGCCGCCAGCAGATGACTACCGTCACCCAGGGTTAGCGGGCGGCCCATGAGTTCCTGGTCGCCCTGCTCATCAAAACCCGTCAGATTTCTACCGAAGGAAATCCAGCCGTCGCCGATCTCTCGGAATTCTGGCCAAGAACTCAATGTGCCTGCGCGTTTTACATAGTTTGCGTCAGTCAACAGGTACTGAAAACGACGCCCTTCTGCATTGGCACGATCATCCAAATATTGCTCTACCCCCTCCAGCCCCTGACCCACGTAAATCAACTCCACGGTGCTGAGCTCATCGACTACCGCTTCCTGGAGCTGATCAAAGTAGCTGTAGGTGAAGGCACCATAGATGATCGCCATAACTACAAACACCGCGATGCTGAGCGTTACCACATAAATCAGCATGAAACGGAAGGTAACGCTGGTGAGAATGCCAAGCAGGTTCATGAACCGTCTACAGCCTCGGGGCCGAGGCGATAACCCGCTCCTCTGACGGTTTCCAGCAGCGCTCGATCAAAGTCCTTGTCAATTTTTTGTCTCAGACGACTAATATGCACATCAATGACATTGGTTTGTGGATCAAAGTGATATCCCCACACGTGCTCCAACAGCATTGCCCGTGTCACCACCTGACCGCGATTGCGCAACAGAAACTCCAACAGCTTGTATTCGCGCGGTTGCAGCTTGATTGCCGTTGAACCCCGCCAAACCTGCTGCGTCAGCAGATCCATAGTCAGATCTTCTGTACTCAGCTCGGTCGGCGCGGCACTATCCTGACCCCGTCGGGCCAGCACCTCCAGACGTGCTTCCAGCTCCGCCAAGGCAAAGGGCTTTGCGAGATAGTCATCGGCGCCGGCCTGCAGACCGCTGACGCGGTCATCTACTTCACCCAGAGCGCTCAAAATCAGTATCGGGGTACTGTGTCCATCCTTACGCAGCGCCTCAACCATCGACACGCCGTCCAGGCCCGGTAGCATTCGATCGAACACCATAACGTCGAACTGGCCGCTGCGCGCTTCGGCAAGACCGAGTTCACCATCGTCAAGCCACTGCACCTCGATACCTGCACTCTGCAGTCCATCACAGATATACTTAGCGACGCTTTTGTCATCTTCTACTAACAGAACCTTCATCACCGAAATGTACCACGCCACAACACGCTTTTCGCTTTTCCAAAGGATACTGCCTTGAGTTTGCCACCCAGCCCTGCCTTACCGCGACGGCTCGCCGCAATGGTGTACGACAGCCTGCTGATCATTCCCTTGATCATGGGCGTGATTGCGGTGGCGACCGCCATAGGGGTTGTAGCGTCTGGCGACAGTGGCAACGGAGATTACAGTGCCACCGTACCACCGCTGCTGGTGCAAGTATTGGCTGCAACCTGCGTGGTCGGTTTCTACAGCTACTTTTGGTGCCTTAAGGGCCAGACTCTGGGGATGCAGGCCTGGCGCATAAAGCTCATCAGCGATCAGCATGGGACCGTCACCCGGAGGCAGGCTGCGATCCGCTGCGCCGGCGCGCTGCTATCTATACTGCCGATTGGGCTGGGCTATCTCTGGTGCATTATCGACAAGGAGCGCCTGTGCTGGCATGACCGGCTTTCGGGGACCCGACTGGAGCTGCTCCCCAAGGTAAAAAAAGCAAAGTAGCACTCGCAAAAATGACGATCAAATGCCGCATAGCCCTCGCAGCTTGCCGCGATTCGGCATAAAATTCGCCGCTTACACTCGCAAGGACACACTCAATGGATATTACAGCCAAAAGCATCACCGACGCAGGCCGGGCGAAGTCCGCCTGCGCCATCGTGCCCGTCTTTTCCCGCAAGCAGCTCAGCGATGCCGCCAAACAATTGGACAAATCCAACAATGGCCTGATCAGCTCGGCTCTCGCCGCTGGCGATATCAGCGGCAAGCTCGGCGAAACGTTGATGCTGCACACGGGTGACGAGAAAGGTGTGCGCCGCATTTTGTTGGTCGGTGCAGGCACCCGCGGCAAATTGGACAAGGTGGGCTTTGGCAAATTGTTAAATGCAGGACTGGGCGCGGTTAAAGCCAGTAAGGCGAAAGACGCTCTGTTCCACGGCGAAGCCCTGATCTCGGATGCACTTAGCGCTGGCGAACTCTGCGAACTGTTGGCGCGTAAAGCCCTCGAAGCCAGCTATCAATACCGCGAAACACTCAGCAAGCCAAAGGACGCACCGGCTCTGAAAAAACTCCAACTAAATGTTGGAGACGCCGTAAAAGTCGCTGTCGCCAATCGCTTCCTGAAGATCGGCAAGCAAGTTGGCGAAGGTGTGAACATCGCCCGTGAATTGGGCAACCTGCCCGGCAACATCTGCACTCCAACGTATCTGGCCAGCGAAGCCAGAAAAATGGGACGCAGTCACAGCAAGCTTACCACCCGCGTATTGGAAGAGAAGCAGATGCGCGAACTGGGTATGGGTTCCTTACTTTCCGTTAGCGCTGGCAGCGATCAACCCGCCAAGCTAATTATCATGCAGTACAAAGGTGCCGCCGCCTCGAAGAAACCTTACGTACTGGTCGGCAAGGGCATTACCTTTGATTCAGGCGGTATCAGCCTGAAGCCCGGCGCCAAAATGGATGAGATGAAGTTCGATATGTGTGGCGCTGCAAGTGTCTTCGGCACAATGCACGCAGTGGTCGAAATGGGGCTGCCCATCAACGTGGTTGCACTCGTCGCCGCGTCAGAAAATATGCCCAACGGCAACGCCACCAAGCCCGGTGACGTGGTTACCAGCATGTCCGGCCAAACTATCGAAATCCTCAACACCGACGCCGAAGGCCGCCTGGTTCTTTGCGATACCCTGACCTATGCGGAGCGTTACAAGCCTGCCGCAGTGGTCGACATCGCCACGCTGACGGGCGCCTGTGTGGTTGCACTAGGCGCGCATGCCACGGGCATGTACGCCAACGACGACGGCCTTGCAGAGCAGTTGAGCGATGCGGGCTACAGCAGCCACGACCGCGCCTGGCGTATGCCGCTATGGGATGACTATCAGCGCCAGATCGACTCGCCGTTCGCTGACATGGCGAACATCGGTGGCCCGGGTGGCGGCAGCATTACCGCCGCTTGTTTTCTCGCTCGCTACGCCGAAAAGTACAAGTGGGCTCATCTGGACATCGCGGGCTCAGCCTGGAACAACGCACCGAAAGGAGCCACAGGACGCCCGGTGGGCCTGTTGAGCCATTGGCTGATGGATCGGGCCGGCGTTAAGCTTGCGTGACGCGCGTAGATTTCTACGTTCTACCTGAGGCGGACCTTGCGCGACGCGCAGAGTTCGCTTGCCGCCTGACGGAAAAGGCGTTTCGCGCTGGCCACAGGGTATATTTGCACGCCACGGATCAATCGGCGGCGCAGGCCTTGGATAAGTTGCTTTGGGGTTTCCGCCCTCAGGCGTTTATTCCCCACGGTCTGGTTGGCACTGACAACGCAGACCGCGTTGCGATTGGTTGGGATAACGAGCCTGGCGAGTACCGTGAAGTCATGATTAATCTGGATTTACGAGTACCCGACTTCGTCGGGCGCTTTGAACGCGTGTTGGAAGTCGTAGTACAGGACCCCAGCGTGCGCGACCCCCTCCGTGAGTCCTGGAAACACTACCGCCACTATGGCTATCCCTTGCACAAGCAAGTTCTCTGATATACTCCGCGCCCTTTAAAAGCCGCTAAAGACAGCATGGAAAAGACGTTTCAGCCCGCCGATATCGAAGCCCGTTGGTATGAATTCTGGGAGAGCTCCGGCTTTTTCGCCGCCAGCGGCGAAGGCACGCCCTACTCGATCATGATCCCGCCGCCCAACGTGACGGGCAGCCTGCACATGGGACACGGATTTCAGGAAGCCATTATGGATGCGCTAATACGCTATCAGCGCATGCGCGGGCGCGACACGTTGTGGCAAGTGGGAACGGATCATGCCGGCATCGCGACGCAAATGGTGGTAGAGCGTCAGCTCGAAGCGCAAGGGACGGATCGCCACGCCCTGGGCCGCGACGCTTTCGTTGAGAAAATCTGGGAGTGGAAAGAACAATCCGGCGGCACTATCACTCGCCAACTGCGACGTCTTGGCAGCTCTATGGACTGGTCGCGCGAGCGCTTCACCATGGATCCGGGCATGTCGCATGCGGTGCAGGAAGTATTTATCCGCCTGTACAACGAAGGACTCATTTACCGCGGGCAGCGTCTGGTGAATTGGGACCCTGCCCTGCATACCGCCATTTCTGATCTTGAAGTCTTGAACGAAGAGGAAGCCGGATCGCTGTGGCACCTGCGCTATCCGCTTAGCGATGGCAGCGGCCATCTGGTGGTCGCGACAACCCGACCGGAGACCATGCTCGGTGATAGTGCAGTAGCGGTGCACCCCGAGGACGAACGCTATAGCGCCCTGATCGGCAGTACCATCGACCTACCCTTAACAGGACGCCAGATCCCCATCATCGCCGACGAGTATGTCGACAGAGAGTTCGGCACCGGCTGCGTAAAGATCACCCCGGCCCACGATTTCAACGACTGGGAAATGGGGCAGCGCCACCAGCTTGAAGTGATCAATATTCTTACCGATGACGCAGCAATCAATGACAGCGCACCGGAAGCATATCGGGGCCTTGACCGTTTTGACGCACGCAAGCGCATCGTCGAAGACCTTGAGCAACAAGGCTTGCTGGAAAAAATTGAAGACCACACGCTGAAAGTGCCGCGCGGCGATCGCTCAGGCGTGGTTATAGAGCCTTACCTGACCCAGCAATGGTATGTGGACGCCAAAACCCTGGCTCAGCCCGCTATTGCCGCTGTTGAAAACGGCGACATCAACTTCGTACCGAAACAGTGGGAGAACACCTACTTCGCCTGGATGCGTGACATTCAGGACTGGTGCATCTCGCGTCAGCTTTGGTGGGGTCATCGCATCCCTGCGTGGTACGACGCAGAAGGCAACATCTATGTCGGCGATGATGAGACCGCCGTGCGCCGTAAACACGGCTTACCTGATGACCTGTCTCTCACTCAAGACGAAGACGTGTTGGATACCTGGTTCTCCTCTGCTCTATGGACTTTCTCTACTTTGGGCTGGCCGGAGGAAACCGAAGAGCTCGCGCGCTATCACCCTAGCAGCGTACTGGTAACGGGTTTCGACATTATCTTCTTTTGGGTCGCACGCATGATCATGATGACCCTGCATTTTCGCAACGAGGTCCCGTTTGACACTGTGTATGTGCACGGCCTGGTGCGCGATAGCCATGGCCAGAAAATGTCCAAATCCAAGGGCAATGTACTTGACCCTATCGATCTGATTGACGGCATCGAACTGAACGCACTGCTAGAAAAGCGCACGGCGGGCATGATGCAGCCGAAGCTGGCAGCGCGAATCGAAAAACAAACTCGCAAAGAGTTCCCGGAGGGTATCGCCGCCTTCGGCACGGATGCACTGAGGTTTACGTACTACTCGCTGGCCTCCACCGGGCGTGACATCAAGTTTGACCTTGGACGCATAGAAGGTTTCCGCAACTTCTGCAACAAGATATGGAACGCATCCCGTTACGTCTTGATGAACTGTGAAGAGGAAGCCTGCGGACAGCACGATGAAGCCTACGAACTGAGCCTCGCTGATCGCTGGATCATCAGCCGCTTACAGCAGACAGAGCAAGCGGTTGAGGACGCAATTGCCAGCTACCGCTTTGATCTGGCCTCTCAGGCAATCTATGAGTTTATCTGGAACGAGTACTGCGATTGGTATCTCGAACTGTCCAAGCCCTTGTTGTGGGATGAGTTTGCCAGCGCGGAACAAAAGACGGGCACCCGCCGCACTCTTATCCGCGTGCTGGAAGCAGCCCTGCGCATGGCCCACCCCTTCATGCCCTTCATCACCGAAGAAATATGGCAGCGCGTTGCGCCGCTGGCAGGCGCCGGTGGCGACACGATCATGCTACAAGCCTATCCCCGGGCCGACGGAGAAAGGATAGACAGTTTTGCGATCGCAGATATAGAATGGCTGAAGTCTGTTATTGAAGGCGTGCGCACGATACGCGGTGAGATGACTATCCCACCCGGTCAGGCAATCAGCGTACTGCTTCGTAACGGCGACAATAACGATAATAAACGGCTGAAAGAGAACGAGCAGTACCTGAAGAAGCTGGCGAAGCTTTCTGATATCCGCTTTCTCGACGACGACGAAGAGCCGCCGGTGGCTTCTGCCACCCTGGTAGGCAATTTGGAAGTTCTCGTCCCGATGGCAGGGCTTATCGATACGGAAGCAGAGTTGGCTCGCTTGGCCAAGGAAGTCGAAAAGCTGGACAAAGAACTGGCTCGAGTTGCTGCCAAACTGGACAACCCGGCATTTGTAGACAAGGCGCCCGCCGCCGTTGTCGACAAAGAGCGAGAGAAATTGTCCGCCAATCAGGAAGCGCTGGAAAAACTACACGCGCAAATCAGGAAGCTCGAAACTCTTTAGTAACAGCACGGGTAAGCGATCACCAGAATTTCGCATCTCCCATTATCGTACTAGCGTCAGGGCGCGATGCGGACAAACGTCTGCACCTCGATGACGACATAGCAGTGTCGGCAGTCTTCGGCTGTCGGCCAAAATAACGAAGTGCTTCGCAATGGCACAAAGATATGTCGAGGTAGAGTGGTATGAGTGAACGGATGACGGGCACTGTTAAGTGGTTCAACAACGCCAAGGGGTTTGGTTTCATCACCCGCGGCGAAGAAAGCGCAGAAGATGTCTTTGTACATTTTCGTTCAATTCAGGGAGACGGTTACCGCACCCTGAACGAAGGCCAGCAAGTCGAATTCACCATGGTTGAGGGCCCCAAGGGCCTGCAAGCGGAAGACGTTTCGGCCGTCTAGCGGCGTTGACGCTTCAGCTTTAAGCAACCGGTCACCGTTGCGGTGACACGATCACGCTGCTTTGCGATGTTTGCAATGTTCTCGCAGCGCCACTACCCCTGTGTGTTTTATATACCTTATGTGGCACCGGGTGCGGCTAAAATTGCGGCCATATAAAAAACCTGAGCAGGCAAAGCTTCCGTTATGACACGATCTGACGGTGCGCTAGTAGTGCGGTGGCCGTTCGCTTAGCACATCACCCGCGCTCTGTGCACTATCCTGCCGCTGCAGGCTCTCGTACATCGCCTTCATCGCTGCCCATTCCCGCTGAATAGCACCGAGTTCGCGCTGCTGGGACGCCAGCGCCTCATTCAGCTCAGCAATTGTCTGCTCCTGAAAGGCGACCTGCGTCTGCAAATCAACAAGCTGCTCTGCCAGATTCTGATAAGCATCTATGTCAACCCACTCTGCATCGGATTGCGCTGGTGGTAAGTCTTTCATGGAGTACCCTCGTGCATGGCAGGCCCAATACTGGCGTAGAACTCGAGCAGATTTTTACTGGACGTCAACGCCGGGTATTATAACCGCTAGTCAGCCTAAGAAACCGCTATGCCCAAACGCTCTGGATCATCCTCGGCAAGCCGACCCGTCTATTCCACTGAATCAGGACGCCTTTGTCCGCAATGCCATCGTCCGGTAGCGGATTGCGTCTGCGGCAAAGATCGTCCAGCAGCAACCGGCGACGGCATCGTCAGACTGCGCAAAGAGACCAAGGGCCGCGGCGGCAAAGCCGTAACGGTGGTTGACGGTATACCGCTGGCAGGCGATGAACTAAAGCAACTCGCCAAGGCGTTAAAGAAACGCTGCGGCGTCGGCGGCAGCGTCAAAACCGACACCATCGAGATACAGGGAGATGTTCGAGAGACACTGAAAACAGAACTGGAAAAGCGCGGCTACACCGTCAAACTGGCTGGAGGCTGATAGCCCTTTAGAACCAAAACTACGCCTGCCAGTGAAGATCGTCTGGCAGATACTTCAGGTCGTCCTCGGTATCAATATCCGGTACTGCCGGCAGCACCAACACCCGTCGCCCCGCTTCGCTTAGCGCGTCCAGAGTGAGCTCCAGAACCCTGTCAGTACCCCAGGGCATGTCAACAAACACTTCGGGACAGTAGCAGCGCAACCCGATCATCACGTAGCCGCCGTCCATTGCTGGCACGATCACGACATCGACTGCTTTAAGGCTGCGTAGCGCCGTCTGCACGCAGGCCTCGTCTATGCCCGGCGCGTCGCTGCCGACAATCAGCACCTGATCATAGTCCGAGAGCACCGCCTCGGCGATAGCAGCCATTCGTTCGCCTAAATCACCCTGCGGCTGCAGGTGCAGACTGCCCGCCCCCAGAGAAACACACGCCTGAAAGACTTCGTGCTTCGTGCTCTCGGTGACCCACAGCTGCAGCGGCAACTGTGTCGACAACCGCGACACCATATACTTGACCATCGCCGCGTGCAGCGCACAGGCTTCATCGGCTGTTAACGCTGGCTGTAACCGTGTCTTGACCGCACCAGGCTGTGGCAGCCGTGCCAGCTGTGCTATCGCAGCGCTAGCCTTGCTCATAGCGCTTCGCCAGATCCAGCGGTGAGGCACCGAGCCAGTAGCGCAGGCGCAGCGACCACATCAACCAGACCGTCCGAAGAACCCCGTTACGCTCCCACCGGCGGCTGGACGTGAGCACCGGCGGTGTCATAACCAAGGGCCTCCCCGTCGCACGCAGCCGCTTGCTCATGTCGATGTCCTCCATCAATGGAATTTCACTGAAGCCACCCAATTCGTTAAACACTGATCGTTTCACAAACAGACATTGATCACCTGTCGCAACTGAACTCATGCGAGAACGGCGACACATAAACCATTCAATAATGCGAAAGCGCCAATCAGAGCCGTTGAGGGCCACCTCAAAAAAACCCCAGTCCGGTGTGTCGCCTAAAGCATCGAGGAATCGCCCTGGCTCTATTTGAAGTTGCGTATCCGCGTGCAAAAACAGCAGGTGATCACCTGCTGCCGCCGCGGCACCTGCGTTCTGTTGCACGGCGCGGCCGCGCTCAGATGACACCAATTGATCTGCATGCAGACCGGCTAACTCAGCCGTATCGTCCACGCTACCGCCATCCACAACGATGACTTCGGCATAACAGCGCCAGGCATCGAGCTGCTTAAGACAGGCTTCCGCCGTCGCGCCTTCGTTAAGCACGGGCACGATGATGCTTAGCTGGCGCTCAGATGATGTTTCTGAGTGAGACATCCGAGCATGATATCCCATGCCAGACTCTTAGCCTTTAAGGACTTCGCCAAGTAGACAACTTCATGATGCTACAGAGAACAGCGGCTATAGCTCGCCGAGCCACTTTTGCACCAACATCTGCTTATCGGGACTCGCGGTATAGTCGCCATCAATGGTTGAGATGGTAATGAAGCCTGCAACGCTGGCGCTGGACTCGTCGGTGACATCAAGACCCGCCGCGGCAAAGTCTTTCAGTGTTGCATTCGGATTAGCA
Organism: Cellvibrionales bacterium; assembly: GCA_043585095.1. Classification (GTDB taxonomy): domain Bacteria; phylum Pseudomonadota; class Gammaproteobacteria; order Pseudomonadales; family Halieaceae; genus JANQIO01. Next base: position 1,301,010 of record CP121321.1, on the reverse strand, counting down.
CTGAGCGCCTTGGCGGCTGGCTTGCCAATCAGATCAGCAAGACTGAGCAGTGAAAAGCCGACGATGATTTGATCTCCTTTTGCCATTGGTCCCAGAGCGATGTCTGACTGATTCCCAAGTTGGGTAAACGCGATGCCCCGAGGCTTGCCCCGCGGAGAATTGATATTCAGCCCGGTGCGCTCCGGTAGTACCGGCTCACCCTTGGCTCGGACCGCTTCGAGTTTCGCGATAACACTGACCACAGTCTTAGCCAGCTCTTCAAAGCTAAGCGCGCCCTCTTCTTCTATCTTGTTACGGCTAACGGCGATCGCAGGATAACCCTGCTGAAGCGCCGCTACCGCAGCACCTACGGTGCCTGACGCGACCGCGACCGCACCGATATTTTGCCCATCATTGATACCACTCACCACAAGATCAGGAGGCGTGTCGCGCAGCATTTGCAGGCCTACCAAGGCGCTGTCGCGGGGCGACGCACTAGCAGTCAGCAGACGCTCGCCGGCTCCCTCCTCTGGGGACGGAGTAGGCACGCGCACGCAGAAACGATTTTTGGCTGACGTGGGGCCGAGAAAGCCTTTGTTGCTGATGTCGTAGGCTTTAAAAACCTGGGTCGAAATCGAGCTGCTCTTCCCGCTTTGCTGGCCGGCGGGAGACACCACCGTAACGCTGTGCCCAGCGGCTTCCAGCACATCTGCCAGGGTGTTCACGCCCTCAGAGTTGCAGGAATCATCATTGGTCACCAAGATATTTAAGGCTGAGGCAGGCTGTGCCAGGCACAGCAGAAAAAGGCAGAGGGCCGCCAGTGTGTAAATCGGTTTGAGCATGCTCGGGACTCCCGTTAGCGTCGGATTCATCTTGCACCGCGACCATATGATCCTGCGTTAACCCTGTCCACGGCAACGCGGACAGATAGGCGAACCGGCTAGCGCTGATTCGCGCATTCGCAATGCCAAGCAAATCGGTGACACCCTTGAGGCACACTAGTGCTTGCCTACCGCACTGGGGTTTATGATAGCGTCAGGGGCATATCCTGCGCCGACGTTATGCAACTCCCCACGAGGTCCGAATGAAGCCATCACAGGTCACAGACAAAGCCGCTGCACGCGCCTTTATCCAGGAAAACCACATTCGCAACGTCAAACTCGCGGTCACCGATCTGGACGGCGTGCTTCGCGGCAAATATGTCAGCGCAGAGAAGTTTCTCTCCGCGTTGGAAAAAGGCTTCGGATTTTGCGATGTGATTTTTGGCTGGGACAGCGCCGATGAGCTGTACGGAGAGGATTCATTTACCGGTTGGCAGCAAGCCTTCCCGGACGCGTGGGCGCATATCGATCCCACAAGCTGTCGCGCCCTGCCCTTGGAATCTGAGCCGACGGCTTTGTTCCTCGCCGATTTTGAAGAACACGCAGCCTCCGCGGTATGCCCCAGGGCAACGCTAAAGCGCGTACTGCAGCGCGGTCGGGAGTTGGGATTTAACGCCCGTGCGGCAGCGGAGTTCGAGTTCTTTCTGTTTGAGGAAACACCCCACACAATCCGGGAAAAGGGCTTTCGCAACATCAAGCCAATGACACCCGGCATGTTTGGCTACTCGGTGCTGCGCAACTCGAGCCATGCAGACCTGTATCACCAGCTATTGGATCTGGGCGAACAAATGGGCATGCCCCTGGAAGGCCTGCACACTGAGACAGGACCGGGGGTATTGGAAGCCGCACTAGTGCATGACGAGGCCTTGCGCGCCACCGATAACGCGGCGCTGTTTAAAACCTTTAGCAAAGTGCTGGCCCAACAGCAGGGCTTAATGGCAACCTTCATGGCGCGATGGTCATCGGAACTGCCCGGGCAGTCCGGGCACCTTCATGTGTCCCTGTCGGAACGTGGCAGCGGCAAGCAAGTGTTCTTCGATGAAGCTCAACCTCACACTATGTCAGAGACCATGCGCTGGTTTATTGGCGGTCAACAGGCGTTGATGCCGGAACTGCTCGCTATGGTGGCAGGGACCTGCAACAGCTATACGCGTCTGGTGCCAGGGTTTTGGGCACCAACGGCCGCCAGCTGGGGAATCGATAACCGAACCTGTGCCATCCGCGCCATTCCCGGCTCGCCTTCTTCGCAGCGCGTTGAATATCGGGTAGCGGCCGCGGACATCAATCCGTATCTGGCGGTCGCAGCGGCGCTGGGCTCGGGTTTCTGGGGGATTGAGAATCAGATAGAGCCTACAGATCCCTTCACCGGCAATGCCTATGAGGGGCGCTTTCCAAAAGCGCAGCAACTTCCAGTCAGCCTGGAAGAGGCAGCGGGCAAGCTACGGAAATCACAAGCCGCACGCGAGCTGTTTGGCGATGCCTTTGTCGAGCACTATGCCTACAGCCGCGAATGGGAGGCCAGCGAGCAGCGCAAAGCCGTGACCGACTGGCAGCTTGATCGTTATTTCGAGATTATTTGAGCATGACCCTGCCCTCCCGTGATTGGCATTTCCCTACGGCTATACGATTTGGCAATGGCCGCCTCAGTGAACTGCCGGAGCACTGTAAAAGCCTGGGGATACAGCGACCGTTGTTGGTCACAGACCGCGGCCTTGTAGACCAGCCTTTCATTTTAGAAGCGCGACAGGCGCTGGATGCCGCCGGTGTCAAAGCCGCATTTCACGGAAACGTCGACGGCAACCCATCGGCTGAGCACGTCAGCGAGGGCATCGCTATCTTTATCGACTATGGCTGCGACGGCGTCATTGGCATTGGCGGCGGCTCGGCAATGGACTGCGCCAAGGCCATAGCACTGGCGGCCAGGCAGTCTCGAGACCTTTTCGATTTTGAGGACGTTGGTGACAACTGGTTACGCGCAGACAGCGATGCCATAGCACCCATCATTGCGGTTCCCACAACCGCAGGCACCGGCTCGGAGGTGGGCCGGGCTGCCGTCATTGTGGATGCTCGCAGCAACACTAAAAAGCTACTGTTTCATCCGAAGATGCTACCGGCGCTGGTAATCTCTGACCCGACACTTACCATCGGCTTGCCGGCAAACATTACCGCCTGGACCGGCGTTGATGCTTTTGTGCATGCACTAGAGGCCTGGTCCGCTCCCGGTTTCCACCCCATGGCGGACGGAATCGCCGTTGAAGCGATGCGGCTGGTCTTGCGCTGGCTACCCACCGCCGTCAATGACGGACGAGATCTGGAGGCACGCGGCCATATGCTAGTGGCCGCCACGATGGGCGCGACAGCCTTTCAGAAAGGCCTGGGATCCATACATTCGTTGTCACATGTGCTCGGGGGGATGTACGGGCTGCATCACGGACTAACCAATGCGGTAATCATGCCCTATGGCGTAGCGCGAAACGCAGACTTTCTGGAGAACCGGATGCCAGAACTGTGCCGGCTGTTGGGTATCACTGGCTCAACCACAGCAGACCTTGTGGAGCGGCTGCAAGGATTCAATGCCGATCTGGGCATACCTGCTAACCTCGGGCTGCTGGCCTTTGCTGAAGGCATAGACGATGCAACGGCGACAGATATCGGTGAGCGGGCCTTTGTTGATCCCTCAACGCCCACCAACGCCGGTCCGATTGATGCAGCTGGGCTGACCGCGCTGTTGCGCGACGCGGTGTCGGGTCAGCTCCAGTTTGGCCTCGGCACGCCTTCCTAACACTACCGACCAGCACCAACACCAACACCTGCACCAATAGCAAAAGCTAGAGGGACGCGATAACTGCCTCGCTGGGAGGGCGTTGGTTATCGACCAGCGCTAACCATGCGTCACGCACCGCATCGGCCTCGCTCAAATGGACGATGCTCAGCTCATCGGATACGCCTTTGGCAAGATCGACAACCGCCAAACCAGCGCGCCGCATGACTTCTCCTGAACCCCACTCAGCGTCGCGTTTGCTAATCTGCGAGGGTGCGAAGAAAAACTCAGGTTTTGGGCCCGGCAAGCTGTCGGCACTGCCAAAGGACTCCCAGTGGGTGGCACCAACGCCAAGACTAAACGTAAGGCTGTCCTGAAAGTGCTCGTGTACTCTAGCGGTCAGCGCACTATCGCCGGCCATATCGACATATACCGTTGGCTTTCCCGCGTCGATTGTTGTCTCTTCACCGTAAACCACCGTCTGCTGGTACATACCTAAGCCCTTTACGAAATCGACATTGCCTGAGGAGGTCAGGCCAACCAGAGACGCTGTTACAGCGGGGTCATCTGCCAACAGCCGCGACATGCCAAACGCAGTCTTGGAGGACGCTGATCCCACAACAATCTGCTTTGCATCGAACAAGTTGTTATCAACCAGATAGTCATACAGCAGATACGACGTGGCGAACAAAGGAAAGAATATGCAGCGTTCGTTCTCCATCGCTTGCAGCGCTTCAGGGTCGGCTGCGGTGCGACGATACAGGTTGTAGGTTCCGGGCAGTTGACTGCGATGGGGGCTCACATCCATGGCCTGCCCCGTCCGAACTTTACCTAAGGTCAGAACCGTGTGGCTCGCCATCGGGAAAAAGCCATATAAACGCTCGCCAACCGCCATCTCAGGATGATTGGATTCAACAACGTCGGCGAGCCCCCAAACCGGCACCAGGCCCCAACCCGCCTGCACCCGATAGAAATTCCAGTAGCCAATCGTGTCACCGGTGACAGCGTAGGTAACGTTATTCGCCGTCAGAGCAAAGCGGTCGATCGCTACCCGCACCTGACCATCCTCTAAAGGTAAGTCCTGAGACTCCTGCAGTCGCACCTCTCTCACGTCACTGCGTGATACCTGAAGCTGGCGAGTCACACTCATGTTGTTCTCCTTAAAGTCTCGGGGTTTATTATTCTGCTCTGGCTTTCACGCAGTGGGTGCTTGCACCACGGCTTTCCAGATTGTGTTAACGGGACAAACGCTCTGTCAGCCGCTCTGTTAGCCAAGACGACACATCCGCCAACACGCGATCTTTCTCGGGCTCATTGAATATCTCATGGAACAGCTCTGCATAGCGCTGCAACGTTTTATCGCTGCTGCCGGCGTGCTCAAGCAGGAATACCGAGCCGTCGACCGAGGTAAGCGCGTCTGCGTCACCGTGCAGTATCAGCAGAGGTATGGATAACTCGCTGGCTCTCGACTGTACTTCCAGCATGGTATCGAACATCCCCTCGACCATGCGGGCGGAAAGCTTGCCGGTGTAAACCATTGGATCGCCACGATACGCGGCAACCACCTCTGGATCCCGGCTAACGCCGGCTGCATCTAGCTGTAATACGCCTAAGCGCGGCAGCAAGCGTGACACCAGCCGTATCAGGACTTGCTGCCAAAATGGCGGTGTTAAATCCGTCATGATTGCGGGCGCGGAAAGCACGCAGGCTTGAAAGTTCTCCGGCCCGTCCAGCAATAGGCGCGCTGCAATCAAGCCACCCATGGAATGACCCAGCAAAATCCAGGGCATGGGCGGCACGATGTCCTTCAACAATGCTGTGAAATGAGACAGGTTACTGACGTGATCGGCAAAGTGATCAATATGACCAGGACGGCCGTCAGAGTGTCCGTGGCCGCTGTGATCCAGTGCCGCCACGGCGTAGCCCTGATTGAGAAAATACTCTGCCAGGTAATGGTAGCGACCGCTGTGTTCCGCAGCGCCATGCGCCAACACAATCAAGGCGCGGGCGTCCACGGAGGGCTGCCACAGGCGATAGAAAATCTGCTGTGATCGCTCGCCGACAAAGAAGCCGGTCTCCTCAGCCATTATGCAGACGCGAGTTTGCCGACGCGTGCCGTGCTAGTAGCGTATCCAACATCCGACCAAAAGCCTCTGCGTCCTGAGCGCCCTGCACCATATACTGGTCATTGATGATGAACGTTGGCACCGCCTGTATACCCTCCTCACGCCAATGTCGCTGACCATTGCGCACGGCGTATGCTGTCTCTTTGTCTTCTAATGCCTGCTTCGCAGCCTCGGGGTCCAGCCCGATGCCCTCGCAAACTGCCAACAGAGTCTCTACGTTGTTAATGTCTTCACCATTGCTGAAGAACGCCGCAAAAAGCGCTTCACTCAATTGCGTTTGCTTATTCTGGGACTGCGCCCAATGCAGCAGCTTGTGCGCGCGAAAGGTATTCACCATGCGCATATCGTCTTGATAGTTGAAACTGAAACCCAATGCTTCACCGGCAGCGGCTAGCCTGGCACGAGCGGCCTGACTCTGTTCCGGGGTAGAGCCATACTTCTGCGCTACATGTTCGCGCTGGTTTTGGCCGGCTTCGGGCATGTCGGGGTTGAGCTCAAAGGCGCGCCAGTGCAGCGATAAGTTAATCTGCTCCTGACGAGACGACAACGCGCTTAAGAACTGAAGGTAGCCGATCACGCACCAGGGGCACACCACATCGGATACCAGCTCGACTTTCAGGTTCATCCCGGTCGGCGATGCGAGCGGTGCAGATTCAGACATAGGGCGTCCCTAACGAAAGGCTTGTTCAGTCGCTGTAACCATAGGCGCGACGTGGCTGCGAGTGTAGGTGTTTACGCCCCCTTGTGGCTATAGGGCCAGCGCTTGCTTGACCTCAGCGAACGCCGACAGCGCGAAGTCGAGATCCGCCCGAGACAGCGCCGCGCTCATCTGTGTGCGAATCCGCGCCTGGCCCCTGGGTACGACTGGATAGCTGAACGCCACAACATAGACGCCACGCTCCAGCATTGCCTCGGCAAAACGGGCCGCCAGCGCGGCGTCATACAACATGACGGGCACAATCGCGTGCTCGCCTGGCAGCAAATCAAAGCCTAGTGACGTCAGCCCTTCTCTGAAATGCCGGGTGTTGTCGGCCAGCTGATCACGCAGCGTGCTGGATGCCGCGACCAACTCCACGGCCTTGATAGCGCCAGCCACCACCGGCGGGGCTACCGTGTTTGAAAACAGATACGGGCGCGAGCGTTGGCGCAGCAAGTCTACGATTTCACGACGCGCACTGGTGTAACCGCCGCTGGCGCCCCCCAGGGCTTTCCCCAGCGTGCCCGTCACGATATCAACGCGATCCATGCAGCCGCGGAACTCGTGTGTTCCTTTGCCGCCGGCACCGACGAAGCCGGTAGCATGGCAGTCATCAAAATGCACAATGGCATGGTAGCGATCAGCCAGGTCACAGATTTCATCGAGCCTTGCGATGGTGCCATCCATGGAGAACACACCATCGGTGGTAATCAGCTTGAAACGGGCACCGGCGGCGTCTGCGGCCTGCAGCTGCTGTTCAAGATCGGCCATATCGTTGTTCTGATAGCGGTATCGCTGCGCCTTACACAGTCGCACGCCATCTATGATGCTGGCGTGGTTAAGCGCATCGGATATCACCGCGTCCTCCGCGCCCAACAAGGTTTCAAACAACCCCCCGTTAGCGTCAAAACAGGACGGATACAGAATGGTGTCTTCCATACCCAGAAAGTCAGACAGCGACTGCTCCAGGGTTTTGTGCAGGGTTTGCGTGCCGCAAATAAAGCGTACCGAGGCCATACCGTAGCCCCACTCTTCCAAGCCCCGCGCCGCTGCGGCGTTAACCTCAGGGTGCTGAGCCAGCCCTAGATAATTGTTGGCACAGAGGTTAAGCAACTCTCTGTCCGATGATTCCACGCCAACCCGTGCTCGCTGCGGTGTGGTTATCAGGCGCTCGTGTTTGTATAGGCCCGCATCGCTGATCGCTTGCAGTTCAGCACCGAGATGCTCTTTGAAGTGTGCATACATGATTTTGCTTCCTGAGACTCTATCTAACTGCGTTCGTTGAGACTCTTTCCAACTGCGTTCGTTGAGACTCTTTCCAACTCCGTTCGTATTGTGTCGCTACTCCCAAGGCGGGCTCAATCGGCCCAATTCAATACCACCTTGCTGGCGGCACCGGCTCGCATGGCATCAAAACCTTCCTGAAAGGCCTCGTATGGCAATCGATGTGTGATAACAGGCGAAATATCCAGACCGCTTTCAATCATTACCGACATTTTGTACCAGGTTTCGTAGATCTCTCGCCCGTAAATGCCGCGAATCGTGAGCATATTAAAAATCACCTTGTTCCAGTCGATAGCGGCGTCTTCCGGCGGAATACCCAGAATAGAAACTTTGCCACCGTGGCACATACTGCTCAACATGCCGCGCAGTGCCTCGGGATTACCAGACATTTCCAGCCCTACGTCAAAGCCCTCGCTCATACCCAGCGCGGCGGCGGTGTCGGCGATGGACTGCTCGCGCACATCGATCGCCGCGGTGGCGCCAAGTTTCTTTGCCATCTCCAGGCGTTCCGGATTGATATCCGTCACCACGACGTGGCGGGCGCCTGCATGACGGCAGACCGCCGCCGCCATCACACCGATGGGTCCCGCTCCGGTGATCAAAACATCTTCGCCCAGCAAGTCCCATTGCAGCGCCGTGTGCACAGCGTTCCCCAGGGGGTCGAACAAACTCGCCACATCCAGGTCAATGCCCGGGCGATGCTCCCATAGGTTGGACATCGGCAAGGCGATGTATTCTGCAAAGGCCCCTGGGCTGTCCACGCCGACGCCGCGTGTAGATGCGCACAGGTGCCGTCGGCCTGCCATACAGTTCCGGCATCGCCCGCAGACCAGGTGACCCTCACCAGACACAATTTGTCCGGGGTGCCAGTCGTTCACGTTGCTGCCGATATCCACAATTTCGCCCACGAACTCATGGCCTACTACCATCGGCACGGGCACATTGGCCTGCGCCCAGCTATCCCAATTGTAGATATGCATATCTGTTCCGCAGATTGCGGTACGCTTTACCTTGATAAGAACGTCATTGATCCCAAGCTCCGGTTCGGGAACATCTGCCATCCAGATCCCGGGCTCACTTTTACTTTTTATCAATGCTTTCAATGGGATACCCTTTTTTCTTAGGCTTGATTATGCGTTCAGTCCTGAGTGTGAACGGAAGACAGACGACGCCTTGCTGATAAGACGTGAGGATAGTAGAGTCTGCATTTCCATAATTAAAGATTTTATTCCACTATAATAGAAACTTACAAGAGTAGAAACTTACAAGTAAGAGACAGGAAGCCGTGAAGCTGCCGATGATCGAGAAACGCATGATTAACGCACCGCAGATCCACATCCACATCCACATCCACATCCACATCCACAATCAGGACGCCACACAGTGACTGAAAACACTGAAAATCAAGCCAGCGACGCGCTGTGCGCGCGGGTCGTCGAGCTGCGCAAACAGCGCAGCCTGACCCTTGAACAACTCGCTGCCGCATCGGGTGTAAGTCGCTCCATGCTGAGCCAGATAGAGCGTGGTAAGGCCAACCCGACACTGGGCGTAGCCCATCGCATCGCGCAGGCGTTCTCGATGACCATTGGCGAGCTTATTGATGAACCTGGCGCTAAAGCCAATATTGACTTCGTGTCGGGACAGGACAGCAGCATGCTGTTTCGCGACGATGATGCCTGCCAGATCCGAACGCTATCGCCACTGCATCTGGAAAATCGCGTCGAGTTCTACAAACTGTGTCTCGCACCCGGTGCGGAGCTAGCCAGCGCGCCGCACTACAAGGGCACCCGCGAGTTGCTTACCGTCAGTGAAGGTTGCGCTGAAGTCAGCACTGACGGCAATCGTCTGCGTCTGGAGGCAGGAGACTCTTCACACTATCGCGCCGACCTGCCGCACTGTATCGCCAACCCCGGCACAGCAACGCTGGTCGCCTTTCTTGTGGTAACCACGCAATGATCCATTGCTACACACCGTTTCGCCGCAGGCTGCTGCTCAACTTTGTTTTTATCGTTGCGGTTGGCCTTGGCGCCTGTAGCGAAGATCGGCCCGAGTACCGACCCCTGCCCGCCGGCGCTTCGGTACTCGCCTTCGGCGACAGCATTACCTATGGCGTCGGTGCGCCACGCACGCAGAACTATCCCACTGAACTTGCTGCCCTAACGGGCTGGAACATGATCAATGCCGGGATATCAGGTGACATGGCTCGCGACGCGGGCAGACGCCTGCCCGCACTGCTAACACAACATGCTCCAACCCTCGTTATCATCGAACTCGGCGGCAACGATTTCCTGCGCAAACGACCGGAATCACAGGTCAAAGCCGATTTGGCGGCAATGATCGATACAGTCATCCAACATGGCGCGACGCCAATTCTTGTGGCCGTGCCGCGCCTGTCGCTTTTGCGCGCATCTACAGGCACGCTAAAAGATGCCGATATCTACGCTGAGCTTGCGGATGAGTACGGTATTTGGCTCAGGGAAGACACCCTGTCAGAAGTCCTCTCTACACCTGAACTGCGCGCGGACAAGATTCACCCTAACGCCGAGGGTTATCGTCAGCTTGCCGCGGGGATTGCCGACACTCTGCGTCAAGCGAGGCTCTTGGCACACTAGGTGACGACACGAATCCGCAGGCCCGCAGACAAGACGGTGTTGACTTGCCAATGGATACAGCGCTGCGTCCCCGGGTAATCAAAAACAGCCTGGAAGAACGCCCCGGTTTGGCTTTTTCGACTAGCGCCAGTGCGCTGCTGTGATAGCGTACCGACACGCTTGGGCCAAGGTGCACCCCCTGAAAAAAATACTGATCATTCTTGTCGCCATACTCGGTCTGCTTGTCCTGTTTGCCACCAGCCGACACGGCCAGGCCCTGATCGTGAGCGCGCTGCTGCCGGAATGGCCGGAGTGGCCTGCACCCCAGACGACTCTGAGCGGCGACGAAGAAGGCGCGATCTACTTCGCCACGCGCAGCCCCTATGACCTGGAAGTGATTCTGACGTCTATCGACAGCGCGACCTCGACCACCGGACTGGGCTTTCTCAGCTACCCGGCCTCCATGAAGGATAACGAACAGGTTCCCGCGATGGTGATCGTGCCCGGTAGCGGCGGGATTCAGCCTGGACGTGAGCACGAGTATGCCGAGTGGTTTAACGCACGCGGCATTGCCGCCTTCGTTATCGACTACTATGAGCCTAGAGGTTTCCCTGCAGACGCAAACTATTTTCTGAAAACTGCAGCGGTAACCGAATTTGACTTGATCGCCGACGCTTACGCTGCATTTACTCTGCTAGGCAGCAGTCCGCGCATTGATGCCAACCGCATCGGCATGATCGGCTTTTCCTACGGCGGCATGGCGACCCGGCTGGCCATGGATCAGCGCATCAAAGACGCGCTGGCGCCGGAGGTGCCACCGTTCGATCTGCATATCGATGCCTACGGACCCTGCTTTCAGGACTTGCAGAGTCAAGCCGTCACTGGCGCACCCGTCCTGACCCTGCGCGGCACCGAAGATGCGTCCAATGAATTACCCGCCTGCGTCATACGTGAAAACGAGCTTCGAGAATTGGGCGTGGAGGTCACCGCCAAAATCTATGAGGGCGCCGGCCACGCATGGGAGGTGGACGCCCCAAGAACGATGAGTGAAAGCTCCCCTTATCTATCGGGCTGCGAGCTGCTCTACGATGCGACTGGAAAGGCTATCTACAAAGGTGAAACACTGACCGACTATGCGATTGATGACTCGCTGGCATTGAAGGCTGCTGAGCGCATCACCAGCGGTCGCCGGTTAATGGAGTGCGTTGGCTATGGATACATTGTGGGCAGGGATGAGAAAACCCGGGAAGCAGCGTATCAAGACATCGACATATTTCTGCGAAGACAGTGGCCGCGGCAGCCATAGATCGTGGACAGCGCAGCGGCTCTGTAACAAACCGCGAGAACCTCAGGCCTGCTGCGCTATCAGCTCAAAACCATCTCGCGGGAAATGCACATGCACCGCTCCCCACTTTGTATCTCGACTGATAATCCAACGCTCGGCGGTTTGTGCCATCAACCTGCCCTGTGTCCCGTCGAGGGCGTAGTCCATAGGCCGCACGGTAACGCTTTCGCCTAACTGTGCATCGGCCTCTGACTCAGCAGGCAGCGCCTCGGGAGCTGTCTTGGTGATGCTCTGACACGCGGTTTCTACATCAATCTCACTCGACTGACCGTGACCGATGCCGCGCATGCTTTCGTACCAGGACATCAACGCCCGCTTCCCTTGCGGCATCGGCAGCTCACCCACCACGCACTGAAACCAGAACGTGTGATAGGCGGCAAAGTCGAGATAATCCGGGCGTGAACCGCCCAGGAATGGACCGTGGTCAGCAAGACGAGCGTCCAGAGCCCGCAGGTGCGCTGCAAAAACGGCTTTGGCTTCGCTGGGACGCATGGGCCTGGTGTTGGCGTTCCTCGCCACACCCGCACGATCGCGTATAAATCGGAACGTACCCAGCAGCGAAATATTACGAAGCAGTTGACTGATAATCCTGCGCGCCGGTATCGATGCGACGCTGGCCCAAAATACATCACCTTCCAAGGCGCTGGGCAATCCCAGCGTCGCTTCACTCGCATAACCTGGGTGCAGCTCGGGCTGTTCCGCACGGTATGCAAGCTCGGCACTGATCAACCGCGTATCGCAGTAGATATCTGCGCCATGCTGCGCCACGGGAATACGGCGATAGCCACCAAGTATTGCATCCAGACCGTCGCGGGGAGGCATCTCTGGAACGAGCACGCTGCTCCAGTCAGTATTTGTGTAGCCCAACATGAGTCGCACCTTTTCAGAAAAAGGCGACATGGAATAGTGGTATAAAATCATCCGGGGTCGGCGAACTTTGCCGGCCGCCCTTCAAGCGCGGACATCACGGCCTCCACCTGGTTTGGCTGCCCGATAATCGCGTCCTGCTCAACTGACTCGGCAATCAGACCGTCTTCCAAACCCTGATAAGGCGCCTGATTGAATAGCCGCTTGTTAGCTCTGATAGCGTCGGGATTGCGACCGGCAATCTCAGTCGCTAACGCCATGGCTTCTGACAGTGGATCCTCACAGACGCGCGTAACGAGGCCCAATTGCGCGGCCTCTTCACCACTGATGACGCGGCCGCTATAACTTAGCTCTCTTATAAGGTCATCGCGCAGCAAAGTCTTCAGTAATTGGGTTCCACCCATGTCCGGCACCAAACCCCATTTGATTTCCATAACGGATAGCCGCGTGTCGGCGGTGGCGTAACGGATATCCGCTCCCAGGGCGACCTGCAAGCCGCCGCCGTAGGCCACGCCGTGCATGGCGGCTATGACCGGGACGGGTAGCTCCCGCCACATCATAGCCGCGTGCTGCGGCTTGTTGGATATGCCGTGTGTGCGGACTTCGAGCGCTTGCTGGCTTACCTGAGCATCGCCCTCGCCTGCCATTCCAGCGAAGTTGCTAACGTCTAGCCCAGCACAGAACGCTTTGCCATCGCCGGAGACAACGACAACGCGCACACTGTTATCTGTGCGGAGCAGTTCGCCAAGTTCGACAATCGCATCAAACATGCCCTGATCAAGGGCATTCATTTTATCCGGGCGCGACAGCGTGACATGGGCCACACCATCTGCAACGGTCAATTCAATTCGGTCGTTTATTCGCATTGAGGCAAAGCTCTCTCAGATATGGTGGTGTGGGGGTTCTTTCTATTTTTAGAACAGCAACTATCTTGCGAACAGCAAGCATTTTCGAAGCAGCATCTGCCAGAAATAAGGCCAGGACGCCATCAAGATTGCCGCGGCTAGCGCAGGTTCAGCTGATCCCGCGCCGATTCAGTTATTTCCAGGGCAAAGGGTTCACTCAGGCGACGCTCCGGGGAAATAAGGTAAAACATCTCTCGCAAACCATCGATCATTCCGATTTGCTCGACACCGTACATGTGCTTGATCTCTTCATCAACGGTGACGGGGGCCGGAAAGATAGCGATTCCCGCCTGCCCGAAAGCCTTCATCAAAGCACTGTCGTCAAAGTCTGCAATGACGCGGGGGACAACGCCCTGGCGAGCTAACCAGGCGTCAAGCCCGCGCCGAATAGAAGTGCTACTTGCCGGCATTAGCATTGGAACATTGTGCAGTGACGCCGGGAAGTTGTCGCGACAAAGCGCCAGGGCATCACCGCGACCATAAAAGGCAATTTCACTTTCACCGAGTTTGTGACTGTAGGCTCGAACGTTGAAACCGGTGGGTACCGGCCGGTCGGATAACAGCAAATCCAGGCGATGCACCGCGAGATCGGCAAGCAGGCTGTCCAGATCGGCTTCGTAGCAGGACAGGCGCGGAGCGTCTTCATCTTCAAGAATCGGCTCCAGCGTTCGATAGACCACCAGCTTGGGCAGCGAATTGACAATGCCTACGTTAAGCGTTGAAGGCAGTCCCTGATCATCCCCTTGAACGCGTCTGGCCAACTCTGAACCCAGCGAGAATATCTCATCGGCATAGGGCATGACGGCCCTACCCACTTCCGTGAGCGCCAGACCTCGGCCCACGCGCTCAAAAAGCCGCGCGTCGATTGTTTGCTCCAATAACTTAATTTGTCCACTGATGGTCTGAGGCGTTAAGCTAAGTACCTCAGCAGCTGCCGTGATGCTTCCCTCTTTGGCTACCGTCCAGAAATACAACAAGTGATTGTAGTTTAGGTGCCGAAGTATCCGTCGCGGGTTGTTGGCGATATCCATAAGAAACGTTTTCCAAAATATTTATAATATCTAGTAAATACAGATACTTGAGAAACCTTCCTCAAGGGGAGATCTAATAACTTACGACTTTCCAGCTTCTGTGGGAGTCTATCACTAATTCGAAAAAACCGAACCGACTTAATGTATAAATCGAATTGAACGATGTTTGAAGAACGCTATGCTACCCAAACTCAAAGTGCATGCTGTTATTGCGGCAGTGCGGCGGGTCGCAACGCTCGTAATTGTGCTTCCAACATCAGTTCTAAGGCCCTGGGCCTCACGCTCGCTAGCGGATCCCCTGAAATCTCGTTAGCGAGCATTTTTACTTCTACCCTTAATGCGATCAATGCGATCAATGCGATCAATGCGATCAATGCGATTGCTACTGTTATAACCGTAGTTGTTACAAGACTCATACCAGGAGTCGCGGTTTCTCTACCCGGAGCGCAGTCATGAATCTACGCCTTGGCATCATTGGCGCAGGCCAACTGGGATTATACCTTTGTCAGGCCGCGCGCCGTCTCGGTGTGAATACCTGTGTACTGAGCGAAGATGGTCGCGCCCCTGCAGCCGCCTTTGCAGACCACCTGGTAATCGGCGATGTTGCAGATGTCGATACGCTCTCAAACTTTATTGCATGCTGCGATGTGGTGACCTTTGAAAAAGAGGACATACCCAATGAGAGCCTGGAGGCGCTGATTCAGGCCGAGTCGGAAGGCAAGATCTCTGTACGTCCCGGCGCAGCCCTGCTGTTTCTGCTAAAGGATAAAGGCACCCAGAAAGCCTGGTTCAAGGAGCACGGCTTCCCTACTCTGCCTTTCACGCTATTGCAGGGCAGTGAGCGTGATACCCAGGCACTGGAAGCAGAATATGGCGTCCCCCTGGTACAGAAAGCGCGCTGCGGCGGCTACGATGGACTCGGCGTCCAAATCCTTCGCAGTAGTGAAGCATTGGACGGCTTGTGGGACACCCCCAGTTTAGTTGAGCCATTTCTTCCTGACTGCCAGGAAGTTGCCGTGCTGCTGGCTCGCGACGTTGACGGACACTGCTATGCCTATCCTGTTTTAGGCATGGACTTTGACCCCAGGCTCAACCTCGTCACAACCGTTTTCACGCCCTCACGACTGCCCACAGATCTGGCACAAGAGGCGGTTGAGTTGGGCAAGAAAGTGATTGATGCACTGGATGGTGTTGGCGTCTTTGCCATTGAAATGTTTGTCACGCCGGAGAACGAGCTATACATCAACGAAATTTCACCCCGGGTCCACAACTCTGGCCACCTGACCATGGAGGCTTCACCTGCCTCGCAGTTTGAATTGCACGTCCGCGCTTGCGCAGGCTTGCCGCTGGAGGATGTAGAGAAAACCGTTCCCGCAGCGATGGCCAACGTTTTATACGAGGAGCGGCTGAAAGACTGCTGCCCTGCTAATCCGGTATGTCACACAAGCGAAGACGAGAGGCTTGCAGTACACTGGTACGGAAAACCACCGGGTCGACTGGGGCGAAAAATGGGACACATAACAGCATTAGCCGATAGCGCAGACGCAGCCAGTGAAGCGGCTCTTGCCGCACTGGATACGCTCCCCACAATTTCAGAGACCGCAGCAGCATGACGGTTCTGGTAGGCATTATTATGGGGAGTGACTCCGACCTTCCCACCATGAGCGCCGCACCTTTGATGCTCGACAAACTCGGCGTCAGCTGGGAGCTCGATATTGTCAGCGCCCATAGAACGCCGGAGCGCACCGAATCCTACGCTCGTACAGCTGAAGAACGCGGCTTACGGGTCATTATTGCAGGTGCGGGCGGCGCAGCGCACCTTCCCGGCATGATCGCGGCATCAACACCGCTGCCCGTTATCGGCGTTCCGGTTAGCGCAACGCGACTGCAGGGAGAAGACAGTCTGTACTCTATCGTGCAAATGCCAGCAGGCGTGCCGGTAGCGACTGTGGCAATTGATAACGCGACCAATGCTGCCATCCTCGCAGCGCAAATGCTGGCCACTGGCGATGACGCGCTGCGCAAGCGCATCGCAGACTACAAAGAGGAACTTCGCAGCATGGTACTTTCCAAGTCGGAGTCGTTGCGAAGCAGCAGCAACGATTAGGGGTCGCCTCCGTACACAATCAATACCGACAACACTGCCCTTTTTATCCTCACCCCTACCGCACTCACATTGCCAAAAATGCGAGTAGTAAAGAGCCCGGCAAAAAGGCGCAGCGCCAAAGCCGGGCTGGCGGCAGCGCTGAATCAGCCCGCTGTTGGTGCCGCTAGCCACTCACCCTTATAAAAGCGCTGGATGTCGGTCCCTTCGTCGTTCATCTGAAACAGATATAGCCAATCGTTGTCGATAAGCTGACGCACCACTTCGTGGTTATCAGCCACCGTCGCTATCGCTTCCTGCGGCGCCTGGATAAACACATTCAAGCGCAGTGGTTGGTGTCGCCAGTCGCTTCCGTCGTGCAGGGACTGCATGGGTAGCCCTATCCGCAGGTCTCCACCGTTGCCTTCGAACACGCCGATATTGCCGCCCACCACGTTGTGCAGCATCTTGTTGCCACTGCCGTACTTAAGGTTGTCGACAACCGAGGCGAAGTACTGCATGTTGATCCAGTTGGTGACCACCATCGGTGCGGTCATTACCAGCTCCAGCACGGCGAAGCCGTCGTCATCCTGCCAACGATAATCGTGCAAAAAGCTGCGCCCCTCGAGATTCAGATGACGGGTACGATTGCGCGGCGCCACCACAAATGCCGCGTTGTTAGCGAGACCCCACTCAGGGCGCAGCTGCCCCCAATCCCGGGCCCGCTTCCGGTACTCAGCAGAAGCATTGTCTCCTGCGGCCATAGAGAACGCGGCGGAGCGATTGCGCTGTGCTTCCGCGGTCGCCGCCTCCAGCCAGGCCTTCACGTCGGCGGGCGGTTGCTCCCCGTAGCACACTAACTCGTCGGTCGTGGTGTTGTGCAAGCCCGCGTAAAAACGCGTTGAGTCAGGTATCTCCAGGCCTCGCTCTTTCACCAACGCGCGCACCTCTGGATCGTTTAGCATTTCCGCCAGCACTTTGACGTTCACTTCTCCCGTCTGGCCATTGCAGGCCCCGCAGTCCAGAGCGGCTGCAAAGGGGTTGTTGGTAGTGGCGCTGCCATGACCAAACAGCATGATCGAAGGCGCCAGGTCCCTTACCAGGCCCATGGCACCCAACACGGTTTTCGCGGTATCCGCTTTCACTTCTGCCGTCAGCGGCACGCCGTCCTGAGTGAGCTCCCAGTGACCGTCGCCACAGTGACGGTTAACTGCATGCTGAGGGTCCTCCGGGAATAGACTACGCTTGATCAGGCTGCCCGCTTTGAGCAAACCCAGAGACTCTACAAAGCCGAAGGTCGCAGGCTCCGACTCATTGACTTGCAGCCAGCGCGCCGTGCTGTTGTGGTCGGCACTCATGGCCTCAGAGTCAACGCTTTGCTGAGCCCGTATGCCAGGCGCCAATAGCCCCGGTAATTGCGGGCGCGTCATATCGCTGCCAGGCGCCTGATACTCCAATGGCAGGCCAAAAAAGCCAGCAAAGCCAAGAGTTTGAATACTCGCGCCCTGGGCTTCCAATGCACGGCGCATCGGCTCAGAACGCACATCAATGCAAAACGCGGCTTGGAGCTGCGCTTCAACCGCAGGGGCTTCAGGAGGATTTAACAGCCGGTCGCACAGATCACCCTGGTAAGACAGTTCCGCAGCACGGTGCCAGACCCACAGTAAACGTTGGGCATTCAGGTGATCGGCTTCCAAACTATCCAGAGCGTCCAGCTGACGCTGAAAATCCGACTGTAGTTGCGCGTGTGCAGACGCATCCATTTCAAGGGTATGCCGCCAGAGCACCAGCTCCCAGGCGAGCAGTATCGCGAGCAGTTGCTCTCGATTATCGTTGTCGACTTCGGCAAAAGCATCCATCCACACCGTGTACGCCATCCACGACGCCCAGCCGTTAATCTCCAGCAACAGTGCATGGCACCAGGATGTTAGCGCCTGATCATCGCTGCCGACCAATTCATGGGCTGCCGCAAACACATCACCCATATCGTCCGGTAGCTCTGTGAACGCGCGGTGTAAGCCATCCTCTCCCATCAGAATCTCTACACCGCGATCCTGCCGAATCGTCATTAACCAGGCCTGGTAAATGTCCTGCTCGCCGCCCTGGTGCATGCGATCAGGATATTGGAAGTAAGCGGCACAGAACTGACTCACCTGATGGACAACCTCTTCCCCCCAGGACACCTTGTGCTGTCGGCCTTCCCGGCCGTCCAGCCAATCGCAAACGTTATTCCAGTGCGCGCCGCGGTCCGTTTGCTTCAGGCCTTGCAACAGCGCCTCCACGTCGGTGGCTACATTCATTTCGGCGGCCGCCGCTTCAAGATGGGAGGCTTTAATCTGGCCACCCCACAATGACTCGTACCAGGCTGCCGGCATCAGGCAATGTGCCCTGCCCAGTGCCTCCAGCCGCGCGGAGACTTGCGCCATGCTCAGATCACGCATCTCCCAGTAAGGATTAACTGCAATCGCTTTGTCCAAAGGCCAAGTCGGCGCGATGCGGCCGCAGGCCTCGGAGACCGCCTGGCGAATTGTGGCGCTATCGTGAGTACCTTCCTTGAGAGCCTGTGTCATACGATTGCCTCCTTATGATCAATGGATGATTTCTTACTGCTCCTGGGCACAATCAACGGCCATAGATTCAGCGTCGTGCGCGTTGCCCACTCGTCCAGATAAAAGCCAGCGTTTAGCGCGATGAAGAGCTTGCGACTGAATGGTGCAGCAGGTCGGTAGCGCAGTAGCAACCAGGCGCCCAGCATCAGCGTGAACACGGCGCAAGCAAACAAATCCATGGAGGGGTGATAGGACACCGTCAGGTCCGGTAGCAGCCGACCGGCAAGAAACTTCCAACCCACGTAGGCCGCCATCATGCCCAGGGCGACGCTAATGCAGCGCAACAGCGGTGCCGTTTGCCCGCTGCCGTAGCGCTCAGCGCAGACCACGACCATGGCAAGGCCTATTAGCAACCAGGGGCTCACTGGGCCATGAGCACCAAGCAAGACCGGCCCCAGAAGCACGACAGGCAAGACCAGGAGAGCCGAGACGACCCAGGCCTTTAAAGGCGGCAACGCGCGCGGCGCCAGTTGCATCATCAGGTTCTGCTCTACGGCGGTGCCCGCATTCAGGAAGGCATATGCCTTGTAACAGGAGTGTGCACACAGGTGTAGCAGCGCCAGCTCGTATAAGCCCAGCGCACACTCCACCAACATCAAACCCATCTGAGCGGTCGTGGACCAGGCCAAGCGCACTTTTATGCTGATGCGCGTCGACATAACAAGCGCTGCTATACCGGTCGTTAATCCCGACACAATCAGCACGAACCATTGCGCCGCAGTCGCTAAACTAAAAAGGGGTGCGAATAAAAGCAGTAGAAAGCCACCGAGGTTGATGACCCCAGCATGAAGTAATGCCGACACCGGCGTGGGGCACTCGACCACCTGAATGAGCCAGCCGTGCACCGGTAACTGAGCGCACTTCACTAGCGCCACATTAGCAATCAATATGGCCGCTAGTTGCTCCTGCCAGACCAGCGGTGCGTCGCCGATGCTTGCCAACAGTTCGCTGACGTTTGCCGTGCCGTACACCGTGTATAAGAGAATCAGCGCAGCCGCGAGCAGTGTCTCGGCAAAGCGCGCGAACAGGAACTTCTTGTGCGCCGCGAGATTCGCGCGCGGGCGTTCTGGATAGAACATAAGAAGCTGGTGCAGGCTCAGACTAATAGACGCCCAGGCACACCAGAACAGCAGAAGATGGTTGGCGGTTACCGTGACGACCACCGCCGCATAGGTGGCCAGCAACCAGCGCAGGAAGCGCTGCTCGTCGGGATCCCAGGCAAAGTTGCTACGCGCAAACCGCAGCACCATCAGTGCAATAAAGCTGATCAACAGCACTAGCGTGGCACTCAGGGGGGTAGCGCGGAGCAGCGTGCCGTCCACCGAGGCGCCTGCAAACAGGGCAAGTCTTATCCACTCCAATGCGGCCAGCGCAAGGCTTGTCCATATGCAGGCTTCAGCAAGCTTCCAGCGGGCAGGCAGTTGCACCAGCGCCACGGCTGCAACGGGAAGTGCAATGATTATTGTCCAAACAGTCAACGTGAAATCGGCAAAGCTCATGGGTGACCTCCGAGAATTTGCGCCATTCTCCGGGCAGGCCTATTATAAGTAAAATATATATATTATATTTTTTCGTTCTTTTTTTGTTAACTATAGGCCGCCCACTGGAGCACAGCGAATGGCGCGACTGAACTACCATCATCTCTACTATTTCTGGCAGGTCGCCAGGCATGGCAACCTCAGCCAAACAGCGGACATGCTGCACATTTCCCAGTCGGCTCTGTCGTCACAGATCAAGCAACTGGAGGAGTCCAGCAAGACGCAACTCTTTGCGCGAGAGGGGCGCCGTCTGGTGCTGACTGAAGCAGGCCAGCGGGTACTGGGATACGCCGAAGACATTTTTCGGCGCGGGGAAGAACTGGAATCTGTCCTGGCCAGGGGAGTTGATATCAGTGCGGATGCCATCACCATTGGCGTGCTCTCCACGATGTCACGAAACTTTGTAGACGAATTCATCCGCCCTCTTCTGCAGCGTGAGGGCATCCGCTATACACTCAAAGCCCGTGGGCAGGCCGCGCTGCTAAACGCTCTGTCGAATCACCAACTCGACCTTGTGTTGACCAACGTCGAAGTGGCCGCTTCAGAGCAAAGGCTGTGGCAAACACGCCTTTTGGACCACCAGCCAGTTGCCGTCGTCGGGCCTGCGGGCGAAAAGAGGCCGCAGTTTCCAGAGTCCTACCGTGATAGTCGCTGGGTGTTGCCTCTGGCGGACAACCCGATACGCAGCGGCTTTGATGGGTTTTGCGCTCAGCATCAGTTTGAACCTGATATTGTCGCGGAAACCAATGATATGGCGATGCTGCGTTTGTTGGCTCGCGATACGGGTGCACTGGCTGTTATACCTCAGGTTGTGGTGAGGGACGAATTGGAGTCCGGGGTTCTCGACTTGCAGTTGACCCTGCCAAAAGTTTTCGAGAACTTTTACGCTGTAACAGTTCAAAGACAGGTACCCAATCGACTTCTGGATGCGCTGCTAGATAGAGCGCAAGATGGGTGACCCTGACCGGTCGTCGCTGCGTAACATCAAAACATTTTGGAGACTTTCATGCGTCATCTACGCCAATCACTGCCACCCCTGGTCTCGCTTTTACTGGCCCTGTCTACCGGCGCTCTCGCAGGCGCGCTGGATTTAGAGCTACAGGGCAGAACGGCACCAAACGATCCGGAAGAGTTCACCACCGGTTACGAGAGCTGCAGTGCCGAGTTGATCAGACTGCTGCCAGACACGGCAGATGCCGATAACACAGCCTCAACCGAGTTGCGCTATAGACCTACCCCACTGTTCGCAGATACCGGGGCCGATGGCCTGCGCGCTTTTTTTGGCACGCCGTCTTTCATGGTTCACGAGAAAAGAACCTACCGGCTGGTTACCCTGCACCTGCATAGCGTCGCCAATGCGCAGTCCGCTAAATCCAGCACGCTGCTAGCCAACTTTGTCCACGCGGGACTGGATGGTAGCTACGGCGTCCTCGGCGTCCGCGTGGTCGAAGGATCTGAAAACCCCGAACTGCAAGGTTTGCTACTGGCCGCGGTCGGCGAAGAGGTTGAAAGCGGTCTGAACCCGGGGCGGCTACTTCCCGCTATGCTGACCACGTCGTCCGTTGCAGGAGCACAGAATCTGGAAGACTGCGAATATTCGGTTAACTGGTACCTGAGTGCCACGCCCATTCAAGCTAGCGGTGAACAACTTCAGGCGATGCGGCTACTGCTGGACGCCCGCGAGACCTAAGCCTGACAGAGACTGATTCCTGGTAGTGGCGACCGCCGTGCTGGCAGATAGAATCAAGAGGCGAAATACGATAGTCGCCGAAAGTCGTGACGAGGTTTTCATTTTTTCTTACAGGTAAATTCTGCGGCAGAGGCCTCAATAGCGATTGCCAGCTTTACATCTGCAGTAGTGACTTTCTGACCAGCGTCGTAGGTTGTTACTGTAAGCTGCACTTTGTCGTAAACATTGAAAATCTCGGGATGGTGATCGAGTTTCTCGCAGTGATGTGAGATGGCTTCGATGAATGAAATAGCCTTCGGAAAACTCCCGCAAGTATAGTTTTTAACAAGTTTGCCGTCGGTATGTTCCCAGCCGGGAAGCGATTCGAGAGCGGCGGTGATGGCATCTACTTCCAGGATGGCACGTTCCATGTTTATCGAGCCGTATACCGGGATAAGAGCTTCGCGGTCGGTTTGGGCCATGATATTGGTCGCAGATAAGATCAGTAGGATCAGGACTGGTAAGTTATATCTCATAAGGCTTACGGATTCGCTACAGAAAGACATAGAGGCAGTATAAAGCACATCGCCCAAACAGCACTCTAAGCGCTTGCTGGATCAAAAACGCCATAGACCAACTCTACCGACCATGAACATACAGACGTTCGACTCTAGTATGAGAGACTTTCCCTGCTCAACGGCGGAAAACCTTTGGACGCTACCGCTCTTTCCCTTGCCGCTGCGCGATATGATCAAGCCAATTGCCTAGCTCTTGTGTGCGTGATGCAAACCCCATCGCGGAAGGTGTTGTACCAAACGCCTCAGCGGCTGCCTCGTCTGAGTCAATGTGCATAAGCATCTCAGCATCTTCTTTTGTGAGCCGCCGTTTTGCCAACAGGTAATTTGCCAGAAATACCGGGTCAAATTCAGGGTGGTACTGAGTACCCCAAAAGTCCACGCCGTCGCTTTCATAGCTAAAGGCCTGAACCTGGCTGTGCACGTTTGTCCCGAGAAGACGAGCGCGCGCCGGAAGGGCAATCACTTCGTCGCGGTGCACGCAAAGAGCTGCATACATAGAGGAGCGCCCCGCCATCATCGGATGAATCTGGCCCGCCGCTGTCAGCTTAATGCCTTGCGCCACACCATCTTCACGGCCGTTGGGTGACTCGCTGACACTGCCACCGAGCAACACTGCCGCGAGTTGCATGCCGTTACAGGAACCAAACACTGGCAGTCCAAGCGTAAATCCTTTTGCCATTATCCTGGCGAGACAGTTGGCACGCTCGTCAGCTACTGACCAGGATACTCCCGACCCCGTGAATACCAGACCATCAAAACGCTGCAGTTCCTCGGCGGCATCGTCCTGAGCGACATCATTCTGGTACGGTGAAGCGATGCTAATGCTCGCCGTTGGGTCAAGCTTTTCCAGCACGGCGGCATAACGCGACCCGATACCCATGCCATCCTTGCCTGCAAGGCGTTCGTTTTCGGCCGAAGGGTTGCTGTCTATTACCAGTATTTTCAAACTGCGATACTCGTTTTCTCGTCGGGCCAACAAGCCACTGCTGACCAAAGAATTGCGCCGAGGACTGCCGGGGGCACTACTTCCAGCAAGCACGATCTTGTAGACTGCGTCACCCACGCCCCCGTAGCTCAGTTGAATAGAGCATCCGTCCGAATGCGGCCCACTCCTAAGCGGAGGGTCGCAGCGGTTCGGCGTCCCGATTTGAGGACTGCCGGGGGCACTACTTCCAGCAAGCACGATCTTGTAGACTGCGTCACCCACGCCCCCGTAGCTCAGTTGAATAGAGCATCCGCCTCCTAAGCGGAGGGTCGCAGGTTTGAGTCCTGCCGGGGGCACCACCTCACTTCGTTCAGCGGTGGCCCGTTGGACTGCCGGCCACACGGCACAGCCGTGCGGCGTTCACACGCGTTACTTGCTGCGCAAGCAGAGCACGCTTTTCACCCTGCCGGGGGCACCACCTCACCGCAAGAAACGCCCTCATGTATTTTGGTCGTACCGCGCCGCGACCTCTTCGCGACGTTTCTTATACGCTCTTGTGAGAATAGTCGCTTCTTTGATGTGATCATCGGGCAGTGCGTGCAGGCTGCTATCCCACTTAACCACCGGGAATTGTTTTTCCTTCCAGTAGTACTGGTACTGTTTCGAGCGCCAGCCCGAATAGATCTCATCCCAGGTCAAGCGCTCAAAATGCGGCTTTAGCACACCCTCGCACAGAGGCTGGCCCTCTTCCTGAAAGCGAAAATCCACCGAAAGTCTCAGCCGATCTTTGCTGCGGTTTGGCAATGCTCGATGCACTGTGAGGCTGCCAAAAATCAGCACGTCACCGCGGGCGAAGTCAGTGGACAGCCAGCGCAGTTCATCAGCCTCAGGAGGGAGAACCGCCTGTCGTGCGCCAGCGCCCAGAGAGAACGACAGCGGCAGCAGCCCCAATTTATGGGAACCCTCCAAAATCGCGATACTGCCCAGCGATATCGGGCAATCCACCAATGGAATCCAGGCGGCGAAAAGCGCCTCTGTTCCTTGATTATTTGGATAGTCCTGATGGGGAGGCGTCGTGCACTCTTCATTGTCCGGAAAGCTTAGCCGCGCTATCCCCAGCGGATGCGGAAACGCGCCAGGCCCCACCACAGACTGCATTATGCTAGTGAGTTCAGGCGTATGGGCGATGCCGTGAAAACTCTCCAGTTTCTGAATGTCATGGTATGCGGGGAAATAGTCATCCTCGCCTTCATTGACCGGCGCACGATTACAACGCGCATCTCCTTGCGCCGAATCTGAGGATATCCACCCATGCTGCTTCAGTACGTTTGTAACGTCACTGTGCAAGGAGGCAATGGGCTGCGGCGCGAGCACCTGAGACAGGTACAGGTACCCATCTTCAGCTAGCCTGGCCTGTAAAGCCTGCGCATCATCCAGCAACGCGCGCGAATCCTGCAGCTTCCCCATCGGTTTATCCTGAGTGTCCATACCTATCCTTTCCTAACCGGCCACAGACCGACAATGTGGTAATGCGCAGCACTGAGTTGCTTGATCGGCTATCTCTGCAGCCCCGCTTACCTTGACGCTCAGGCCATCTCCAACACAGGGCTTGACACTAGCCCTGACAGAGCTGCTCGCGCATGCGGCTGACGTCGATCCGTGGCAATACGCCCGCATCACGCTTTTGATGATAAAGCGCTTTATGCTCTACCGGAACTACAGGTACGTAAGGATCAGCGCTAGAACCCAGCATCAAATTTGAAAAATGCGCCCTACCCCCAAAACGCACAACCGTGGGATTACTGGCGCTCGCTATGGACGGCGGTACCCATCGCGGTGAATCCACAACATCGACCAATGCACCATTTACATACAGCTTTAGATTTTGGCTGGTCTCGCTATCGATGAACATCGCTGCCGGCTGAAAATGACCGGTGATAACGATGTCATTACAGCGTGTGGCATCCAGCTCAGGCATTTGCAGCTGCATATTCGCTATCTTGAGCTGCAATCGCGCAGAACCCACGCTGTGCAATGACCATACGCCTTGTTGTCCTGCGTACTCGAAGTCGCCGTGCGACGCTTCAAATGGCGGCATCTCCAAACCAATAGCAAAGCCGTGTCTATATGGCGTTCGATTCATGTCAGCGCCGCGATAGACAGTTGTGCCTGCTGCATCGTCTTGATGCGACGTTACGTCCACGATTGATTTGCGCCATGACTGCAAATGGAACTGTTCTATTAGCGCCTGATACTCCCGGGGATATTGGCCAGAAACCGGTACATCGCCTGCCTCCGTGACGGCGAGGTCGTAGAGCTCGGGCTCCAGTCCATACATATTTGCCAGCCGCCAACTGCCGCTCTCAGAGAGAGCGCTAAAGTTCATGGCGTCTACATTCGACAGGTACTTCTCCCAGGTCCTGAATTCACCTTGCCGGGGATTACCCGACGTCAATGCAGGGATGAGGTTTTGACCATCTAGCGCATTCCTCTCTGCCAGAGCGAGGCCGACACTGCCCAGAATGGTGGGATAGATGTCGGTATTCATTACCGTCCAGGCAACCTCTTCACCGGCCAGCTTCTGCTCCGGCAGCAGCATCACCATGGGCGTGCGCAGGGACCCCTCAAAGGTTTCGTCCTTTTTGCCGTACCAGGGGTAGTTGTTGTCGCGCGCGGCATTAGTACCGCCGTTGTCGCTCACGAAAACCACCAAAGTATTGTCGTACTGCCCGGTATCCCGAAGCGTTTGCAATAGCTCGCCGACCACGTGGTCCAAATGTGCGACCAGCGCCAGATACCGTCCCTCTGCCGTATCCCGTTGCTGATCCGCAAACCGCGGCGCAGGCTCAATGGGCGCGTGCGGCGCCAAAAAAGCATGCATCAGGAACCAGGGCGTACCGCTTCCACTTTGCTCTCGGATGATCTGCCTGGAACGGTCCGCGAGAATGTCGGTTAGATGCCCTTCACGCTTCTCAAGCGCGCCCAAACCGTCCCTTAGCATCGGGTTTCGATAGGTAGGCCGGCGCTTGCCTTGCGTCGCCTCGGTCACTGGTCCAGACAGTTCCCACTGATTGTGGAAACCGAAAAACGTGTCGAAACCCTGCGCCAGAGGCAGGCTCTCTGTTCTCACTTCACCCGCATGCCACTTACCAACAAGATGGGTGCGGTAACCAGCGCCTTGCAACACTTCGGGCAGCGTCTGGATTTCCGGGGGTATCTCCAAGCCATTCTGTCGGAAGCCCATGCGCTCGGCGTAGCGGCCGGTCAGTATCGATACCCGGCTAGGCGTGCAGGTGGAATCTGCATAATGCCGGCTGAAGCGCACGCCATCGGCTGCCAGCGCCTCTAGCGATGGAGTTTGAGGAGCACCGCCATGGTTAAAAAGCGAAGTGTCGTTGAAGCCCAAGTCATCCGCCACGATGAGCAAAACATTGGGATACGCTGTCGCTGTAGACTCGCGCTCACCAAACTCCGCTACAGATTGTGTAACACCGGAATCCTTTGCAGCCTGTGCCAGGGCCAGCACCAGCAATAGTCCGGCCGCAACCAACAGCGGGATTCTGCTAGTATCCGCAGCGGCTGCCTTTGACGTTTGGATTTCTTCAGACACGAGGCCGGTCCACTTGAGATTCGATTTAACGGTTCGATTTAACGGTTCGATTTAACGGTTCGATTTAACGGTTCGATTTAAAGAGTTGCGTTAATCTAGCGAGACTTCATAAGGAGCATCACCGTGCTGACTAGCGGCACCTTTTTTTACACGCTCAAAAAGCTCGCACTCAGTCCTTACACCTCATACATGCGTTACCGCGAGAGGGAGAGCACCGGGTTTATAAAAAGCGCTCTTGAACTGCATTATTATCGCCCAGCATTCTACCGCTTCATACAAGCGAAGATCGAGCAGCCAGACATATTGCATGCGCACAGCCTGGGCCCTGACAGCATCGTACTAGACGTCGGCGCCTATACCGGGCAATGGGCCGAAAAAATTCTGCAAAGCTACCAATGCCGCGTTTACGCATTTGAGCCTAACCCCCAGACCTTTGTTCAACTGGCAGAAAAATCAAAACAGTTTCCGGGGCTAGAGACGCTGAACTATGGCCTGGGCGGTGAGAGCATGACGGCCGAGATTACCCTTCGCGGCCTGGGCTCAACGGTCTTCGACAGCCGCGAAGTTGATCGTAGCTCAGCTCGAGAACAAGCCACCATCCTCTCCGTTGATGAGGCCTGGGATTCGCTCGCACTCGATCGCGTCAAGCTGATGAAAATCAACATCGAGGGCGCGGAATTTGATCTGCTAGAGCGAATGATTGAGTCAGAGTTACTAGATAAGGTCGACTGCTTCATGATTCAATTTCATGAGTGGCATCCAGGTGCTCACCTTCGTCGCAGACGGATAAGGCGCGTGCTAGCAAGGACCCACCAACTAGACTGGGACTACCACTTCGTGTGGGAGAAGTGGACGAGAAGATAGCGTACCCTCTTAGGCTTGTGGGACGACGCACACCGCGCAACATTTGATCAGGGCTCAACACATGGCTAACACACTTTATTTTCCACCCTCATTGCAGCGCTTTGAGCCACGCAGAATGGTATTCAGTACCTGGGTTGACCACCTGCCCTTCGCTTACGACCTTGTCGAAGCTATCCGCCCTGCACTCACCGTTGAGCTTGGCGTTTATAACGGTCTATCGTTTTTTACCTTCTGCCAGTCGCTACAGGAAAACGATATCGATGGCGTGGCATACGCCGTCGACTGCTGGGAAGGTGATGATCACACCGATGCCTACGATGACTCAATTTACGAAGATGTCGCAGCACACGCCCGCGACCAGTATCGGGGCATTAGCTATTTACTGCGGATGTATTTCAGCGAAGCACTTAAGCACTTCGACGACGAGTCCATTGACCTTCTCCACATAGACGGCCTGCACACCTACGAGGCTGTTCAGGAAGACTTTACTACCTGGTATCCGAAGGTGAAGCCAGGCGGCATCATACTGTTTCACGACGTTATGGCGCGGATCAAGGATTTCGGCGCCTGGAAGTTTTTTCAGGAGCTGGAGTCGTCCCATGAAGACACCTTCAAATTTGACCACGGCTTTGGATTGGGCTTTTTGAGAAAGCCCGGGGGCGAAGCACCGCAGTCTCAGCTATTGCAGCTATTGCTATCCAAGGACGAGGAAGAGCGGAAGAAGCTTAAACAGTTCTACGTGCATGCCGCGCACTTCCTGGAGGCACGCAGGCAAGCGCGACGCTGGCAAGAAACCACCAATAAGCGCGGCGGCAAAGGTGGACAGGGCAAGGCGGCTGCGGGGACTGCTGCCACCTCTGAAGAGCAAAGCTAAAGCCATGGCACATCAACCTGCCACTCTGGCGAACCCCGAACTGGACGCTCGCCTGAAACAGTTGCTTGCCGATGACGACTACGAAACCGCGATCGACATGGCTATCGAAGCCAACGCTCAGAACCGGGACCCAGTGCTGGAACAGCGAATCATTGATATGCGTATTCGCGGCGGCATGGCCCGTGCAGGCTCCCAGGATGCTCCGCCCTGGCCACCAACGCATGCAGAGCAATTCAAAGCATCAGAACAGCTTCCGGAGATCGATGCCAGGGATCTGAGTGCCAATGCGCTGCTTGACGGCGTTCTGGGTAAAGGCGGCCTCATTGTTAGAAACCTGATGGATGCTGATACCGCACAGTCGATGCGTGAGCACATTGATAAAGCCTTTGAGGCGCGCCTGCAGACTGCCAAAGGTGAGCCCAAAGAACCTGACTGCCAGTGGTATCGGCGCTCTGACAGCGTGCCAGGCGGCCCCGTTCAGTTCGCCACGCTTGGCAGTAAAGGCGTTACCAAAACCGGATCAATCTGGTGTGCCGACTGCCCGCCTGCCGCCTTTGACCTTGTGCAATATTATGAACACATCGGCATGCGCAATTTGCTGGAGCACTATTTCGGCGAGCCGGCGACGCTGTCCGTTAAAAAATGGGTGCTGCGCTGCATTGAGCCGAATAACGGTGCGCAATCAGGATGGCATCAGGATGGGCGATTTCTGGGGGACTCAACAATACGCTCACTAAACCTGTGGATTGCGCTGAGCGATTGCGGCACCGGCATGGACGCCCCGGGAATCGACATCGTCGGCGGTGCGGATCGGACCATCTATGAAACCGGAACGCGCGGCGCCCATTTTGACTGGACTGTAGGCCAGGATTTGGTTGACGAGGTTTGCCAGAGAAACCCTGCATCCAGGCCCAGCTTCCGTGAGGGTGACGCCGTTTTCTTTGATCACTACAACCTGCACAGAACAGGGTTTGGAGAACAGGACACAAAGCTACGTTACGCCATCGAATCCTGGTTTTTCGCGACTTCGACGGCGCCAAAAAAACAGCATCCGGTATTGTTTTAAGCGTCTACACGGAAAGACGGTGCTTCATTTCCAAAAACGGCAGTTCAATAAGGCGATACGTGATGTAGGAAGCACCGAGCGATAGCATAAACACTGCAACAGGAAGCAGGTAGAGCCATAGTGAGTCCGCATATTCTCCCTCCCCCATCGCTTGCTTAAACGGATAGATCAGCAGGAACAACAGCGGCACGTGATTGAGATACATGGAGTAGGATAGTTTTCCAACCGACGCCATAAATCGGTTGATGTACAGGCGTCGCAGCGGCATCGTTCCAAGCAGTGTGATTAACAGCAAAACGCCCCACAAGGCTGCTTCGTAGCTGTGGTGCAGGTGCCAGGTGGCCTCCGCAATCGCGTCGCCGGTGTTTGCCACGCCCCTGAGAACGAAACCCAGGGTTATCACCAGCCCAAACGAAAACAGCCAACTAGCGGCCTGCGCCAACGGCGAAGCGGTTCGTAGCGAGCCTAATTGTATATAGAGCCAGGAAACCAGGCCGCCAACCAAAAACGCTGGGAGACGTCCGAACAATGACTTGGTTAGCCAGTAGTTCCTGACTACCTCATCACCAGCAAACAACACTAGCTTGATGTAGAGAAACAACCATAGCAGCAGCGTCGCCAGCAATATCACACGCCCGAGGCGGCCGCTGAACCAGACCAAAAAGACCAGCGGCATAAGCAAGTAGAACTGCACTTCAGTGGTCAGCGTCCACCACACCACGCTGTACGGGAAAATATCAAAGCCGACAAACCCGAACGAAAGTGCTTTAACACCTGCAGCCCATTCACCCGAAACAAACATGGCGAAAAGAACTGCTAGCCAGTAAAGCGGCAAAATACGTAATGCTCGTGCCTGGTAATAGTTTTTTAACTTCGGCTGTGGCCTGCTTGCGTCCACGGTGCTGAGCAACCAGGGGCGACACAGCAGGAAGCCGCTCAGCACGAAAAACAAGGTAACTCCGGTATTACCCGCGACCACAAAGCTAAGCGGAACGCTGTGGTCACCGCTGCCGCTGTTCTTGCTGATACCGTAAGCGTGAAACAGGAACACCAGCATCATGGCGATGCCTCGCACGCTTTCAATATCTGATAAGTACTCAGATCCTGCGCGGATACCAGTGTCTAGCTTCAGTCCACGAATAGGGGGGCTCTTATTGTTCATGGAAACGAGATGATTTCCTGACTTCGGGATCGAAAACAATCAACTGCAACACGCGGGCATAAGCATTACGACTAGCCTGCACGCACGCCGATAACAGTGACACTTGCAGAGGTCAGCAGGTCACGCCACAATCCGCGCCTCCCCAGTGCACCGAGTCCGGGGACAAACCGCTAACTGTAAACACCAATAAGAGCGAGACACGGCAAAGTGAGCACCACGTTAGGCGCGGATAATACACCATTTTTTCTGTTGGGCTGCGTGCGCTCCGGCACCACCTTGCTACGGGATTTACTACGCAGTCACCCGCGACTCGAGTGCCCCGAAGAGACTCACTTCTTCAGGTGGCCAGACCCTTTCGGCTCACCCCGTTACCGGAATAACTACCGTAATTCCGCGCTATTGAAAGCGCACAGGAAGCTCGACGGCCTGGAAGAGTTTCCCTTCCACTACATTCTCAACAAGTCAAAGAGCCGGCGCGAGATGATGGTTAACTATGGGCGAAAGTTTCTTGAGCTTCAGGGTAACCCCAGCGGACGCTGGTTCGATAAAACGCCGCAGAACGTGTACGGCGCCTTGTTAATCGATAGTGACTGGCCAGATGCGCGATACATTCATATACACCGTCACCCGCTGAACGTGGTCGCCAGCCTGGTTGAGGGCGCTGTGATGCCCGAACATGATTTAAATGGCGCCGTGAATTACTGGAACGAGGCTATTGCCATCGTTAGTCAGTTCAAGCGGCTGGTAGGAGATCGTCTTTTGGAAATCGACTATCAGGCGCTGACGAACGCACCGGAGGAGACGCTGGCGGATATCCTCAACTTTCTCAACGAGAGCCCGTCTGTGCTGAAGGGTGAGATAAAAGACGTGCATCCAGAGAAGAACAAATACAAAGATAAGCTGAATGCCGCGCAAATTGCCGAGGTGTTGGAGCGAACACAGAAGGGGAGAAATGAATATGGGTATTCCGACTCGCCCTGACTGTTTTATCCAGAAGCACTTACCCTCATTTTGAGACCGCCAACGGCTTTCATTAAAACCGCCAACGGCTTCCACTAAAACCGCCAACGGCTTCCACTAAAACCGCCAACGGCTTCCTGCCAAAACAGTATCAATGCGTGATAAGCGGGTAGCAACTGTGCGACCCGAACTACTCGATCATCGTTAGGTTTCTTCCACCGAGTTCACGCTGCGATAAAATCCACGCTCACCTCCGGCTGATCCCATGGCAAGTGATGGTCTTCGAGAATGACAAGGTTCTTGCGATTCACGAGTGTGGCTTCAGCCTGATAACCCAGCAGTTCCTTGATCGGACGCTCAGGATTGCGTGCGATCAGCATTGCCTCGTCGGAGGAAAAGTTAGAAAGCCCTCGTGCACGCTCAACGCCTCTTTCGTCGTATACATGTAGCACGTCAGCTTTAGAAAAGGATTGATGAATCGCCACAATGTCAGAGCAAGACACGCCTGTAGCGCCGGTCTCAAGCGCATCTACCGCTTCCTGCGAAAGCACCAGGCTGCCCGCCATTTGTAGACGGTCGGTGAGCCAAACAGCCCAAGCTGACTGCGGTGTCGACTTGGCGACGCAGCGAGTATGCCTTCTCTCATTATCCAGCGCGGAAAGAATCGGTCTATCCAATACACCCCGTGCTATCAACGTTTCGCAACCCGCGTTCTGCGCCATATTGGCTGCCTGCATTTTGGTAAACATGCCGCCAGTACCAAGCGTGTTCGTCCCCGTGGTGACTTCCAGGTATTCGGAGACATCTTCGACATGGGTGATAAGCCTCGCGCCCTCTTCCTCCGGGTTTTTGTCATAGAGACCATCTACGCTGGTCAGAATTACCAGATGCTGTGCCTGTATCATCTGACCCACCTTTGCAGCGAGGCGATCGTTGTCGCCCACTCTGATCTCCTCCGTCGTGACGCTGTCGTTTTCATTAACGATGGGAAGGATGCCGAGCTCGAGAAGTTTGTTAACGGTGTTCTTGGTGTTCAGGAAGCGCCTACTTTCCTCAAGATCATCAAGAGTAACTAACACCTGGGCGATATCGAAGCCGTGCTCCAAAGCGATGTTTTTGTAGGCGTTGAGCAGAACCGGCTGCCCACATGCAGCTGCGGCCTGCTTCTCCTCAACGCCAGCACTATCACTATCAGCGTGCAGCGCATTTAGACCCAGAGCGACCGAACCGGAGGAAGCCAGCACCACCTCATAACCGCGCTCCCTGAGTTTAGCGATGTCACTAAGAAGACCATGCATAAATGCATAACGCGGCGTCAGGTGTGTTGCATCGGCAAGCAAACTGGAACCGACCTTTACGACGATGCGCGGCTTGTCTTGCACGCTGCCAACGCCAAATTCAGCAGGATCGGTATCAATAACGCTCATTTTCTCTCTTCCTCTACTGGTAGTGTCTGTGTGGATGTCTGTGTGTGCGCCTGTGGTTAGCGAAATCGGGCAAGGTTACCGCCGACATCTTGTTTAACCTCAGTATATTTAACCTGGATATACAAGCCGGTACTGAGAGAGGTCTCACCCTGGCGGGTGCGCCTCCAAATTCGAACTGGCACTTATTTACTCTGAACTATTACTTTGAGCCCTATGCATTATTTTCAGATTGCTCGCGTCTGGCGACGCAATCTATTTTCCAGATCGACCTTAACCGACTGTTTTATAAAACATTTAGAGCGATTCGTGATTCATGCAGCAATAACGTCCTTGAATCACTTCGTATTTTTTAATTATAATACGATGCGTTTTTATAGGCAAACGTGATTATTAACGACGTAAATCGCCACATTTCTGTGACCTGATTAGAGTTGCAGCTATTATTAGAGTTGCAGTTAACGTAAGCGTTGACCTGCACTCCACTACAAGTCTGTCGCGCCAAGCCACAAGCCGACAGCAGGCAGCATTACCGGACGTGACCAGACGTGAATTACTGAAGCAACTGCACGCACACTTGCTGCAGAGTATAGAGGCCGCTTTAGAAAGCTTCACAAAGCGACACGAGCAGAATAGCCACAACTTAACTAGAATTCAGGAGATACCGCTACCTATGAGTGAGCGTAAATCGCTAAACGCAGATACCACCAGCAATACTTATCGGGTTCTGATGCTGGGCTGCGGGCAAATGGGCGGTGCACTCCTCTCACGTTGGCATCAGGTTTCTGGCTACCAGTTCACGGTTGTATCGCCCAGCGGGCAAAGAGCGGTCCCATCCGGTGTGCGCATGATTCGTTCCGCCTCGGAGCTACCCGAGGGCGAGCCTTTTGACATCATCATTGTCGCAGTAAAGCCACAAAAAATTGCTGAGGTCTTGCCAGACTACGCCAACTTACTGGCTGGCGAGGGGTTCATTATCTCAATAGCAGCAGGGGCCTCCTGCGTATCTCTGGCCACGTTGGTCGCCAGCGCATCGCCTCCCGCAGGTCAGGCTCACGACGGTCCGGCACAAGGTGGCGTGCCTGTTGTACGCATCATGCCCAATCTGCCGGTTTCCGAAGGCAAGGGCGTGAGTGGATTATTCCCTAACGAACACGCACGCGACGTTCACAAAGACAGCGTGGACAGGTTGATGCACTCGACCGGCACAGTGCGCTGGGTGGGCTCTGAAGACGAGCTGGACCGCATCACCGCGATCGCGGGAAGCGGCTCCGGTTATGCATTTGAAATCGCAAATGCCTGGGTCAAAGCCAGTCAAGGGCTTGGGTTTTCGGAACAGGAATCGCGCGACATCGTCCTTAAGACGCTAGAGGGCGCCATAAGCATGGCATTGCAGTCCGATACATCCCTTCAGGATTTGCGCGAACGCGTTACCAGTAAAAACGGTACGACCCACGCGGGCCTTCAAAAACTCAATGGCGATTCACAGCTCAGCAGACTGTTCGATGATACGGTCAATGCGGCCTACAACCGAGCCGTTGAGCTCAGATAATTATTCATTGCGCTAGCCTAGAGGCCGCCGTGGAACGCCGCTGACCGAAACGCCAGCCGAAATCTAACTATCAGAATCGCTTCACATCTGACAGCAATCATCAATGATGAAGCGATGCTTTATCTCGATACAGAGAAGGACAGACAAGTGACGACAACACTGACCGCCGTTATGACTAACCACAACCTGGGCAAGACTAGCCAAAGCGCAAAGGACTACATCGAAACACTAGGTGAGAGCGCGCGCGCTGCAGCACGGGCGCTCGCCTCAGCTTCAACTGCCAGCAAAGATAAAGCGCTGAGGTCTGCAGCGACAGCGCTTCGCTCGATCTCCACCGAGCTCGTCGAGGCAAATCAGAAGGACGTTGCGGCAGCACGAGATTCCGGCCGCCCCGATGCATTCGTCGATAGGCTTAAGCTAGACGCCGAACGCATTGAAGCCATCGCGTCGGCATTGGAAAGCATCGCAGAACTTCCGGATCCGGTTGGCCGCTTGCTGATGGAGACAGAGCGTCCCAACGGATTAAACATTCAACGCGTTGCCACGCCGATCGGCGTAATCGGCATGATCTATGAATCGCGACCCAATGTTGGCGCCGACGCGGGCGCCCTGTGCTTGAAGTCAGGCAACGCCGTCATTCTGCGAGGCGGCTCTGAGAGCCTGCAATCGACAAGATTGATCGTCGCGGCGCTGCAAGCCGGCTTGCGCGATGCAGGCCTTCCCGAAGACTGTGTGCAGGTGGTGGACACGCCTGACCGCGAGGCGGTCAGCGAGCTGCTGCAATGCGTGGAATATGTCGACCTTGTCATTCCGCGCGGAGGCAAAGGTCTTGTTGGCCTGGTGCGCGACCAAGCGAAGGTGCCGACGCTGCTGCACCTTGATGGCAACTGTCATACCTATATCCACAAAGCGGCCAACGTGGCGCAAGCCGTGGAGGTTGTACGCAACGCGAAGATGCGCAGAACGGGCATCTGCGGCGCAACAGAGAGCCTCGTGGTTGATGCAGCGATTGCGCCTGATTTTCTCCCAGCGCTCGCCGATGCGCTTCCAGACTGCGAGCTTCGAGGCGATCAGCATGCACAGGACAGCGACTCGCGGATCAGCGCAGCGGTTGATGACGACTGGTATGAAGAGTATCTGGACGCTGTGCTGTCAATAAAAGTCGTAGAGGGTCTCGACGAGGCGATCACATTCATCGCAGAGCACTCCTCGGGACACACTGAAGCCATTCTTACAGAAGATACAGAAGTCGCCGAACGCTTTTTAAACACCGTCGATTCTGCGGTCGTAATGCACAACACATCTACGCAATTCTCCGACGGCGGCGAGTTTGGCATGGGTGCAGAGATTGGTATAGCGACAGGCAAGATGCACGCACGCGGCCCGGTGGGACTCGAGCAGCTAACCAGCTTTAAATACACCGTTCGCGGCAGCGGACAAACAAGGTCTTAAGCTATGTCGATCTATACCATCGTGTCTCTCGCTGGTTACTTCATCGTGATGATGGGCATAGGTATCTATGCCTACAAAAACTCTACGTCGGACGTGTCTGAGTACATGCTCGGTGGCCGCAAGCTGCATCCGGCCGTTGGAGCGCTATCTGCCGGCGCATCTGACATGAGCGGGTGGATGTTGATGGGGCTTCCCGGGGCAGTCTATCTGGCGGGGGTCAGCGCCGCGTGGATCGCAGTAGGTTTACTGGTGGGCGCATACTTCAACTACTTGCTGGTCGCGCCGCGACTGCGGGTGTACACGGAACTTGCGGATGATGCGATCACCATTCCCGACTATTTTGAAAAACGGTTTGGCGATAGTTCCAGAATGCTGCGAGTCATTTCATCGATAGTTATCGTCATCTTTTTTACTCTGTATACCTCCTCCGGCGTCGTTGCGGGCGGCAAATTGTTTGAGTCGTCTTTCGGGCTGAGCTATGAGATTGGCTTGTTCCTGACAGCCGGCGTGGTAGTGGCCTATACCCTGTTTGGCGGCTTTCTCGCGGTAAGTCTCACGGACTTTGTCCAAGGCTGCATCATGTTTGTCGCGCTGGTAATGGTGCCTGTGGTCGCGGTATGGGATCTGGGCGGCATTGCGGAAACCGGCAACCAATTACGCGCCCTGGACCCCGACCTCCTAAGCTGGTTTAACGGCATAACGCTGCTGGGATTGATTTCCAGCGTATCCTGGGGGCTTGGCTACTTCGGACAACCTCACATTATCGTGCGCTTTATGGCGATACGGTCCTTGCCGGACGTTGCAACTGCGCGGCATATCGGCATGAGCTGGATGTTCGTCACCGTTGTTGGCTCAGTCACCACCGGCCTCGCCGGCTTGAGCTACATAACCCGAACCAGCGCGTCCCTGGAAGACCCCGAGACGGTTTTCATCGTTCTCTCACAAGTGCTGTTCCACCCATTGGTTGGCGGCTTTTTACTGGCTGCAATACTCGCCGCAATCATGAGCACGATATCGTCGCAGCTGCTGGTTTCTTCCAGCTCCTTGACGGAAGACTTCTACAAAACCTTTGTCAGGCGCTCCGCCAGCCAGAGCGAGTTGGTGCTGGTTGGCCGCTTATCCGTGTTAGCGGTTTCTGTGGTGGCGGTGCTGCTGGCGATGGACCGTTCAGCCTCAATACTCTCACTGGTCAGTAATGCCTGGGCGGGCTTCGGCGCCGCGTTCGGTCCCATTATATTGCTGAGCTTGTTCTGGAAACGCCTGACTCGCTCAGGGGCACTGGCCGGGATG
Organism: Cellvibrionales bacterium; assembly: GCA_043585095.1. Lineage (GTDB taxonomy): Bacteria > Pseudomonadota > Gammaproteobacteria > Pseudomonadales > Halieaceae > JANQIO01. The sequence continues at coordinate 1,262,887 of CP121321.1, read as the reverse complement.
ATTACCGGCGCTCTCACGGTACTGTTTTGGGTATATGCACCTGTGCAAATTGGCGGTGAATCGCTGTCTTCCCTGTTGTACGAGATCGTGCCTGGCTTCCTGCTGTCGCTATCAGCCGCCATCGGAGTCAGCTTACTTGGCAAACGCCCGACACCCGTTATTGAAGAGCGCCACGATGAAATGCTCACCGCGCTAGCTAGCTAGACTGATACCTAACACTACAATTATCTAGCACTACAATTTTCACAGATAAACCGGAGCGAAGTGCATGAATCAGCTTTCGGATTTAGGTGATTTCACGATCGCCGACATCGAATCAACAGAATTAGACGCAATCAGAGCCAGTCACGTAGCAGACGAGCGGGAGGTTCTGGCAGCACTGCTAGGCGGTGCAGGCATCGACCTCACGGTTAGACAGCGAGCGCAGCAGCGCGCCGTAGAGCTCATTAAACGCATCCGAGGCAGCGAGAACCCGGGCCTCATGGAAATGTTCCTCGCTGAATATGGCCTATCAACCAATGAGGGCATTGCCCTGATGTGCCTCGCCGAGGCCCTGCTTCGGGTGCCCGACCCCGGTACGATCGATGAACTGATTGAAGACAAGATTGCGCCCTACGATTGGCGCGACCATGTCGGACACTCCGGCTCGTCGGTGGTCAACGCTTCGACTATCGCCTTGATGATGACCGGCCGCGTGTTGGACGACGACAAATCGGCTAGCGTCTCCGGTCTGCTAAACCGGACCGTCAAGCGCCTGGGCGAGCCCGTCGTTCGCGTCGCGGTAAAGCGCGCCATGAAGGAGATGGGCAATCAGTTTGTACTGGGACAAACTATCGAAGACGCCATCAAGCGAGCGCGCTCAGAAACCAAGCGCGGCTTCAGGTACTCCTATGACATGTTGGGCGAAGCTGCCCTGACCCAGGCAGATGCCGATGCGTATTTCGAGGCCTACGCTCATGCTATTAAGACGCTTGGCAAATCCGCACAAGGCGAAGACATGCGCGAGCGGCCTGGCATATCGGTTAAGCTGTCAGCTCTACACCCTCGCTTTGAATACGCCAAGGCACCGCGCCTGCTCAAAGAACTGGCACCGCGTCTTAACGCTCTGGCAAAACTGGCGAAAGCGGACAATCTCGGTCTCAACGTCGATGCCGAAGAATCACAGCGTCTTGAGCCGTTTCTGCAGGTAGTTAAAGCCGCCCTCTCCGACCCGTCGCTGGCCGGATGGGACGGATTTGGCGTGGTGGTTCAGGCTTATCAAAAGCGTGCCGCCCCGGTACTGGACTGGCTTTACTCACTGGCGACCGATCTTGATCGCCGTATTATGGTCCGACTTGTCAAGGGCGCCTACTGGGACTCGGAGATTAAACAGGCACAGGTCGAGGGCGTGTCAGACTATCCTGTGTTCACCAGACGGACCGCTACCGACGCATCGTATATTTGCTGCGCCGCAAAGCTGTTGAGGATGACAGACCGTATCTATCCTCAGTTCGCCACACACAACGCGCAAACCGCAGCAACGATTCTCGAGCTCGCCGACGATAGCACTCGCTACGAATTTCAGCGCCTGCACGGCATGGGTGAGACATTGTTCAACCAATTGCTGGAGGACGGTGCAAAATGTCGCATCTATGCACCTGTGGGCCCACACAAAGACCTGCTGGCTTATCTTGTTCGCAGATTGCTTGAAAACGGTGCGAACTCTTCCTTCGTTCATAAAATTGTTGATCCGTCGATCCCGCCGGGATCGCTTGCGGAAGACCCCTTTGAAAAAATTGCCAACTTTCAGGCGCGCCGACCCGACTCTCTAAGCGCACCCGATGATATCTATGCCCCTGATCGAAAGGCCTCTCGAGGATGGGACTTGACCAACAGTAGTGTCGTTCAAGAACTCGACTTGGCGAGAGATCGCTTTAAGACACACCAGTGGTCCGCTGAACCACTTATCGCTGGAGAGGCGACTGGCACAGCTGAGCGAAACATTGCTAACCCGGCCGATCTTGGGGACCTTGTGGGTTCAGTGAAGGATGCAACAGCCGAAGACTGCAAGCTTGCGCTGCAAGCCGCGAGCGATTGGGACGACGTCGGCGCGCAGCAGCGTGCCTTCGCCTTGCGACGCGCAGCAGAACTGTTTGAAAGTAACACCGGAGAGCTGATGGCCCTGCTGGCGCGAGAAGGTGGAAAATGTGCGGCAGACGGTGTCGCAGAAGTTCGTGAAGCCGTGGATTTTCTGCGCTACTACGCCAACCGTGGTGAAGAGCTCGCCGGGGGCAGTGCTCGTGGCATCGTTACCTGTATCGCGCCCTGGAACTTCCCGCTCGCGATCTTCACTGGACAGATTGCGGCCGCTCTCGCGGCCGGCAACGGCGTTCTGGCAAAACCCGCTGAAACAACACCGCTCGTCGCCAGCGCTGTAGTCAAGCTGCTTCACGCGGCCGGTGTGCCTGTAAACGTACTTCAGTTCCTCCCCGGGGACGGACCCAGCGTCGGTGCGCAGCTGACGCAGTCAGATCGCATCGACGGGATCTGCTTCACCGGTTCAACTGCGACCGCACAGGCGATTAATGCCAATATGGCAGAGCATATGGACCCGGCGGCGCCGTTAATCGCCGAAACCGGCGGCATTAATGCTGGTATTGTAGATTCGACGGCACTCCCCGAGCAGGCCATACGCGATGCGGTGGCATCGGCCTTTCAGTCGGCCGGACAACGCTGTTCAGCACTGCGAATTCTCTACGTGCAGGAGGATGTTGCAGACATTCTGCTGGACATGCTTTTCGGTGCAATGGATGAACTGGATCTGGGCAATCCCTGGGAACTATCGACGGACATCGGGCCGGTTATCAGCGCAGAAGCGCAAAGCTCGATACAGAATTACATCGATCAGGCAAAGTCTGAAGGCAGGCTGCTCAAGCAATGCAAAGCGCCAAACCACGGTTACTTTGTCGGTCCGGCCGTTGTTAAGGTCGATGGCATCAACGCCATAGAACGTGAAGTGTTTGGTCCTGTTCTGCATGTCGCGACGTTCGAAGCTGACGAGTTCGATGCCGTTATTGATCAGGTTAATGCGGCTGGCTACGGTCTCACTTTCGGTTTACATACGAGGATTGATGATCGCGTGAAGCAAGTTTCAACAACCGTTCACGCGGGTAACATCTACATCAACCGCAACCAGATCGGTGCCGTGGTCGAGTCACAGCCCTTCGGTGGTGAGGGCCTGTCGGGCACCGGCCCCAAAGCCGGCGGCCCTCGCTACGTTGCGCGCTTCCAGCGCGCGGACGGCCCTGCGACATCCGAATCAATCGAGAGTGCATCGGAGCCTGACGCAAAAGATCAGCTCTTGCTCACAAGGGAAGCCGTTCAGGCAGCCATAGACGAGTTGAACTGGCATGAACGCCAGGCACTGGATCACACGGAAATGCCCGGCCCTACCGGCGAATCCAATACGCTGTCGTTGTGGCCTAAAGGTTTGGTGTTGTGTCTTGGCCCCAGCCCACAGGAGGCAGCGGTCCAGGCTGGTACCGCCAGGCGGATGGGCTGTCCAGCCCTGATGGTAGCACCGGGCGTCGAGCCCGCCGTCGGCGTAGACGGCTTGCTCCCGCATGAGGAACTGCAGCACCTGAGCGGCATCGCTGTAGTAGCGCTATGGAGCGACAGCGACGACTTGCGAGCCGCCCGAAAAGCGCTCGCTGCGCGCAGCGGCGCGATCGTGCCTCTGGTGAGTCGTGACGACCTCGAGAGTTACTGTATGCACGAGCGGCATACCTGTGTCGACACGACAGCGGCGGGCGGTAATGCCACGCTGCTGGCAGGAGACGGTGAGTAGTCGCTGGGCCATAAGCCCCAGTCATAAACCCTCGCGAACCTCTCCCGAGGTGCCTCGCCGGAAACCTGGCGAGGCCTCCTGCTATCTGTCTATCGAGGCGGCAATCGCACTCATCGCTGGCCACTGAAACTGCTCTGGATACTCTTATGTGTTCGGCGTAAACTCCCGCCACGACTGACACGACTATCCTTTTTGTAAGACCGCTGTTCCTATTTTTAAAACCGCTATTCCTTTTTACTAAAACCGCTATTCCTTTTTTTTAAAACCGCTATTCCTTTTTCGACACAGGACTGACCTATGATCTACCAGAGCGACCAGCTAACGATTTCCCGTCTGGACGGCGATATCGCAGAGCTGCACTTCGACCTGAAAGGCGAATCCGTCAACAAGTTTGACCAGGCTACCGTGGCCAGCCTCAGCGCTGCACTGGATGCATTGGAAGCCGAGAGCGGCATCCGCGGGCTGTTAGTAACCTCAGGCAAAGCCGTCTTCATCGTCGGTGCCGACATTACTGAATTTGTAAGTCTGTTCGGTTCCAGCAGAGATGAGATCAAGCCGTTCACTGGCGCCAACAACGTGAACTTCAATCGACTCGCAGCGCTACCCTACCCCAGCCTTGTCGCCATAAACGGCTTTGCCATGGGCGGCGGTCTTGAAGTATGTCTCGCCTGTGACTTCCGCGTGATGAGTACGCAAGCCAAAGTCGGCCTGCCTGAGACCAAGCTGGGTATATTGCCCGGCTGGGGTGGCACCGTGCGCCTGCCGCGTATCATCGGCGTTGACGAGGCCGTCATGTGGATGGCAACAGGCGCCGACAAGCGCGCCGACGAAGCCCTCAAAACAGGTGCCGTAGACGCCATAGCAGAGCCAGACCAGCTGCGCGACGTGTCGCTAGCCACGTTACAACGCGCTGTGGACGGCGAGTTGGAATATGCATCGCGCCGCGAGCGCAAGCACGGCCCACTGCCGCTCAACAACACAGAAGCTATGATGTCGTTCTTCACAATCAAGTCTATGGTCGGTCAACAGGCAGGCCGCAACTACCCTGCCCCAATCAAGGTTGTCGACGTGATCGAAGCGGCACGCAACATGGGCCTTGAAGACGCCCTGGACGTTGAAGCCGATGCTTTTGCAGAACTTGCGACGACGCCAGTCGCGGCGGCACTGGTTGGGGTGTTCCTCAATGACCAGCTGCTGGGCAAAAAAGCCAGGGACTGGGAGAAAAAATCAGACAAAGCCATCGACTATGCTGCGGTTCTGGGCGCTGGCATTATGGGCGGCGGTATCGCCTATCAGAGTGCGCTTAAAGGCACGCCCATCAAAATGAAAGACATCAATCAGGAAGGCCTCGACCTCGGCCTGAGTGAAGCTAACAAGCTGCTCGCCAAGCGCGTCGCCCGCGGACGCATGAGCGCTGACCAGATGGGTGACATCCTCAACAGCATCGACCCCACGCTGACCTACGCCGGATTCGAAGACGCCGATATCGTGGTGGAAGCGGTTGTAGAAAACGAAAAGGTCAAAGGTATAGTGCTGGCCGAAACCGAAGACCATATCGGCAGTGACACCATTCTGGCGTCTAATACGTCGACGATTTCTATCACGCGCTTGGCCGAAAACCTGAAGCGACCTGAAAACTTCTGCGGCATGCACTTCTTTAATCCGGTACACGCCATGCCGCTGGTCGAAGTCATCCGAGGTGAAAAATCGTCGGATACCGCGATCGCTCGTACTGTGGCCTACGCCAACAAAATGGGTAAGAAAGCGGTCGTGGTCAATGATTGCCCGGGCTTTCTCGTTAATCGCGTTTTATTCCCCTACTTCGGCGGCTTCAATATGTTGCTCCGTGACGGCGCTGATTTTCAGGCCACGGACAAAATCATGGAGCGCTGGGGTTGGCCGATGGGGCCGGCTTACCTGATGGACGTCGTGGGCATTGATACTGGCGTACACGCATCCAACGTCATGGCGGAGGGCTTCCCTGATCGTATGCAGCCGGACTACAAAACCGCTGCTGAACGCATGTTCGAACTCGAACGTTTTGGTCAGAAAAACGATAAAGGCTTCTACGATTACGTTGCCGACAAACGCGGCAAGCCGCAAAAAACGGTCAACGAAGACGTTTACGGCATGCTTGAGGATCTCGTCGCCGAGCGCACCGAATTTGAACGAGACGATATCGTCGCCCGCATGATGCTGCCAATGGCTATCGAGATGGCACGGTGCCTGGAAGAAGGCATCGTCGGCACCGCCGCCGAGGCCGATCTTGCGTTGCTATACGGGGTTGGTTTCCCACCTTTCCGTGGCGGCATCTTCCGCTGGATGGATACGGTGGGTCTTGCCCACATCAAGGAAGCGTCAGAAAAGTTTGCGCATCTGGGTAAAGCTTATGAGCTAACCGATCGCATGAACGAAATGCTCGCCAATGGCGAAACATACTATTGAGCAACGGCACGGACCGACAAAGAGATACAGGAGAAACACAGTGAGTTTGAATCCAAGAGACGCTGTTATCGTCGACTACGCCCGCTCAGCAATGGGGCGCTCTAAAAATGGCTGCTTTCGAAATGTCCGTGCGGACGACCTGTCTGCAGCGGTCATCAAAGGCCTACTGGCACGCAACGAAGCACTGGACCCGGCAGAGATCGACGACTTGATTTGGGGCTGCGTCATTCAGCGCGGCGAGCAAGGCATGAACCTGGCACGCATGATCGTGCTGAGTGCCGAACTGCCTCACACCACCCCTGCGCAAACGGTTAACCGTCTGTGCGGTTCCAGCATGTCTGCACTGCATACAGCAGCGGCCAATGTTATGGCCGGTGTGGGCGATGTTTATCTGGTGGGTGGCGTAGAACACCTGGGCCATCTGCCAATGATGGATGACGCCAACATAGACCCCAATCCGCGGATGGGGCGCTCAGTGGCAAAAGCGGCCGGCATGATGGGTATGACGGCAGAATATCTGGCTATGATGCACGGCATCACCCGTGAAGATCAGGATAAATTCGGTATGCGCTCCCATCAGCTTGCACACCAGGCCACAGTTGCCGGCAAGTTCAAGCGCGAGATTATCCCCATCGAGGGTCACGACAGCAGCGGCGCGCTGATCTCGGTTACCACCGATGAGACCATCCGTCCCGAGACCAATCTGGAAGATCTGGGCAAGCTGAAGCCCTCGTTCAACCCCCAGGGCGGCACGGTGACACCGGGTCAGTCCTCGCAGATTTCCGATGGCGCATCCGCCATGCTGGTGATGTCTGCTGAGAAAGCCCAGGCACTGGGTTTGACGCCTATCGCGCGCATCAACGCGATGACCCTGGCAGGCGTAGACCCCTCTATCATGGGCTACGGTCCGGTACCCTCTACACAGAAGGCACTCAAGAAACTCAACCTCACCATAGGTGACATCGACATGGTTGAATTGAATGAGGCCTTTGCAGCACAGGCACTGCCGGTGCTCAAGGACCTTGAGTTGCTGGACCACATGGAAGACAAAGTGAATGTACACGGTGGCGCCATTGCGCTGGGCCATCCGTTTGGCTGCTCAGGAACCCGCATCACTGGATCACTGCTTAACGTTATGGAAGACCGTGATCTGACCATGGGGATTTCTACCATGTGTATTGGTTTGGGTCAGGGCATTACCACCGTGGTGGAACGCCTGTAAATCGGCATTAGCAGTAAACCGGGGTGCGGCGGCGTGGCGGCCGCTCCTCGGCCTCCCTCCCTTAACTTTCCCTGCTCTGGCAACTTATTCCCTACCGCGGCTCCGTGCCATTTCGGACCGACCGGAGCATGGTCTTTCCATGGCCCTGTCAGGCATTTAAAACAGTCCAGACTAAATAGTTGTAACTCACCGCTCATCGCCCCCTAATCAGCAAAGCCCATATGGCCTAGACTTCGACAACGTTGTGTTTTCAACAATAAGAAAAGGGAGTTGTTATGAAGGTCATCATCATCGGCGGTACCGGGCTTACCGGCGCACACGCTGCGATAGCGCTCAGAGACGCCGGACACGAAGTCACCCTGGCGTCGCGTAACACACCGGATATTCCGCTGCTAAAAGACTTTGATCACGTCATCGGCAGCTACCTTGACGACAGCCTGTCACAGGAAACACTGTCAGCGTTTGATGCGCTGGTTTTCGCCGCCGGCGCCGATATCAGACTGCTGCCACCGGGACAGGACGATGAAGAATTCTTTATGCGTGTCAATGCAGAAGGCATTCCACGCTTTTTCAAGCGCGCAAAAGACGCGGGGATTTCGCGGGCGGTGTACATCGGCACCTACTATCCACAGGTGGTTCCAGAAAAAATCGAAACCAGTGCCTACGTCCGCAGCCGCCATCTGGCCGACGAAGGCATACGCGCGCTGGCCGACGATGACTTCAATGTCTGCAGTCTGAACGCACCCTTCATACTCGGACACTTTCCCGGCATCGAATTGCCGCACCTTGCCGGTATGGTCGCCTACGCGGCAGGTCGAATCGAAGGCATGCCCCTGTTCGCTCCCGCGGGCGGCGTGAACCATATCAGCAGTGCCTCGATGTCTGAGGCCATACTCGGCGCGCTCGCCAACGGCGAATCCGGCAAAGCCTATCTGGTCGGCGATGAGAACCTGAGCTGGAAAGCCTACCTTGAGCTGTTCTGCGAGGCCGCCGGCAATCCACAGGATCTTCCTGTTAGCGAAGACGAGCACCCCATGTTCCCCGATGTCATCATGTACGCCGGTCGCAATGCGACAGTGAGCTACGAGCCGGACAATGGGCCTCTGGGCTACAGCCGCAACCGGATCAAGGAGACCGTAGAGGACGTTGTAAAAGCGTTCCTCTGAGCGTAGCGCTCACGATAACACGTCTTTAATAGCGCTAAGATAAAGACTGCTAGTAATAACAAGAGTACCCGCGATGGCACTGACAGACGCCGAGCTCCGCCAAGCCGCAGACAAGCTCATTAGCTACCACCAGCAAGCGTCTGAGCTGGGCGAGTGGACGTTTTTTGTTGACGAAATGTATGCCACTGGCTGCGTCTATACCTGTGAATACGCCGGCACTTTCACCGTCGTCGCCGATGGTATCGACCAGATCAAAGCCACCCACTACGGCCGCGACATGCAGGTCGGGTGGGATGGCTGGACCTTTCCGTATGAAGGCGTTTACGTCGGCACTGAAAACCAAATCGTTACGCATTGGTGGAATCGCGGCCCTGGCCTTAGATCCGATGGCAGCTTCTATCAAACGCCCGGCATTTCGTTTATCACTTTTGACGATCATTCGCAGATCATTAAGCAGTTTGATGTGTTTGATCTTGCCCACCAGATGCGACTCTGCGATGAGCTGGACGCAGCCGGTCTGCTCACACCCGCCCTAAGAGAGCAATGGGTGGCACCCACCAAAGCGCGACTGATCGCTCAACTCACTTCCGATAGCCTGGAGACACAATGAACACTGGAAGCAACATTGGTGCGCTACTGCGTAAACGCGCGCTGATCACCCCACAGCGAGAAGTTTTTGTCGAGTTTGAACGGGGCCGACGCTTCAACTTTGAGCAGGTCAATGCGCGCTGTAATCAAACGGCGAACATGCTGCTGGATCGGGGGCTCGTAAAGGGTGACCGCGTTGCCATACTGGCCAAGAACAGTATTGAGTATGTCGATACCTATTTTGCCTGTGCCAAAATTGGTTGCATCGTGGTACCGGTGAATTGGCGCCTGGTGGCACCTGAAATCGCCTATATTCTGGCCGATAGCGGCGCCAAGGCACTGGTGTATGACGCCGAGTTTGAGCCTGCATTAAGCGAGGCCCGCGACCGCGCCGGCAGCGATATTGCCATAGAGCACTGGTTGCGCATCGAAGACGCTGGCAGCGACCCTGCGCCAGATAGCGCGCTCAGCTATCAATCATTGATGGACGCTGCAGCCAGCACCGAGCCGACTCTGGGCGCAGCTGACGACGACCTGTTGTTCATCATGTACACCTCTGGCACCACCGGGCATCCCAAAGGTGTCATGCACTCGCACAGAGCAATGCTCTGGTCGCATCTGACCAGCCTGACGACCTCAGATATTCGCGGCGATGATCGCTATATGCTGCCGTTACCGATGTTCCACATCGCCGGCCTCAATCCAGTCTCGATCGTAGTGCACCGCGGCGCAGCGGGCGTGATCATGCGCGACATGGATATGGTGGCAATGTTCAAATGCATCGATCAGGAGCGCGTCAGTATCTTCACCTCGGTACCAGTGTTGCTGCAGTTCATGCTGGATACGCCAGAACGCAAAGACTATGACCTGTCGTCGGTGCGTTGGATCTCCACCGGGGCGGCCCCGGTACCGGTCTCCTTGCTGCAGAAGTATGAGGCTGAAGGTATCGCCATACACCAGGCCTACGGGCTGACCGAGGCTTGTGGTCCGGGAACACTGCTGCTGCCAGAGGATGCAGAAGCGAAAGTTGGCTCCTGCGGCAGACCGCAGATGCATACCGAAGCCAAGCTGGTGGATTATCAGGGCAATGATATTCCCAGAGGCAGCGACGAGCCGGGTGAAATCCTGCTGTCTGGCCCACATATGATGTTGGGTTATTGGAACAAGCCGGATGCGACCGCAGACACGCTGGTAGACGGCTGGCTGCATACCGGCGATGTCGCGACCTGGGACGAGCAAGGCTTTTTCACAATCTGCGACCGCAAGAAGGACATGATCATCTCCGGTGGTGAAAATATCTATCCTGCCGAAATCGAAAATGCGCTGGCAGCCTGCCCCGATGTACAAGAAGCAGCTGTGATCGGCATTCCCTCGGAGAAATGGGGAGAAACCCCCTTGGCAATCGTAGTCACGGCACCCGACTGCTCGACCACACCGGAGTCTCTGCAGGCCTGGTGCAGCGAACAGCTAGCGGGCTACAAAGTACCCAGAGTCTACGAATTCGTCGACACGTTGCCACGCAATGCCTCTGGCAAGCTGAACAAGCCTCAGCTTCGCGAGCGCTTTCCCGATCCGGCGCCTTTCTAGGGCTAGGGCATGGCCTTTGATATGCTAGGACACCAGCAACCACAAAAGCGCATAATAACGTAGCCTTGCACACAATCCTGCCCTGCGGCTACCCTTTACAAGCTATCAATCTTAGTTGATCGATTGACGACCTTGATAATGAAGCTGGCCAGCAAGGTTTTATGGGATATATTTAGTTTTACTGCAAGGCACAAAAAACCGCAATTTCAACCCAATACAATACATTGGGATACGCCATCCACGGGCGCGCGTCGCCTAAAATCCTGCCTCCCGATGAAATATCGCCGCCGCTCTAAGCAGATACCCCCCCATGACACTAATCCGATCTCCTCGTATCACGACTGACCCCCGCAATTCGCGTGGTGTTGGGGGCAATCCTTCGCCGAAAGCCCGTAAGCGCACACGATAAAAAGCTTGCTCCGGAGCCAGTCCCTCACCGGTCTCTCTAACCGCAATATGGCCACCATGCAGAGACGCAAGCTGTGGCTCAGCTAGGAGTCTCGCTGCGTCCCTATCGACCTCACTCACACTCAAACTTACAACGGGGGAGCCAGGCGTTTCAGGAAAAAATTTACCACGATCACCGATACGAACTCGCTGTAAGTCTCTTTCTGCCACATAGGTTTCAACGGTCCAGCCATGCTCACCGACAACGAAACCCACCTCCTCGCCCTCACGAACCCACTCTCCGCTAACGAGATCCGGGTCTGCGTAATAGAAACGTCCGTCAAACTGGCTCCAGAGCTGATAACGTTCAAGTTCTTCGTTGATTCCTACCAGTTCTGCCTCCGCGCGCGCCTGGTCTGCGACGAGCACAGATCGAAGACCTCTCTCCTGCGGGCGAAACGAGGCTGCCTCAGCGCGCCAACGCACCGCTACTGCCTTCGCTGCGACCACTAGCTGCTGAGTACGTAGAGTAGGCACGTCGAGCGTCGCTAGCGCGGCGCCAGAGGAAATGCTTATCCCATCGCTAGGAATAGATACAAGCAGCGCTCCGCCAGGAGCAATAACGGGAAAATAGCGTTCTGGCCTTAGCATACCCTGACTTTGTATGCGATTGTCCCAGGGCAGTACGGCGAATAAAATACTGCCGAGCAGAAGCCACACCCATCGACGACTTCCCCTTCCAGTTGTAAAAGCTTGCTCCCGCCAAGTAACAACCTCCCGCCAAGCGGGCAAAACCACGAACCATAACAGTTCAACCGCAGCGAGTAGTGGTCCTATCGGTTTCGGAATCATGTTGTAGACGACTAAAGCGATGCCAAGAAATAGTGCGAGTCTGTATATCCATGTAAAAAATGCGAACAATACTATACCGATGTGGCGTTGCCGCGAGAGGCTTTCGGGGCAGTTATCACTCCCGCCGAAGAGCCAGCGTCTGATCTGCCACTTACCGACCGAAAAGGCGCGCGCATGGAGGTTTGGCATGTCCAGGTAGTCCATGAGCAGGAAGTAGCCGTCGAAGCGCATAAAAGGCGAGGCGTTGATGATTAGCGTGGAGACCCAGGTAGTCGTGGCGAGCAAGAACGCTGCCTCGCGCAGACCACCTTCTGGCAATAGCCCCCAAGTAAGAGTCGCCCAAGCAGCAATCACGAGCTCCACCGTAACGCCTGCCACCCCAACCGCCAGCCGCTGCCTGCGGCTGGCCAGCCTCCACACATCATTAACATCTGTGTAGGCGAGTGGGAAAAGCACAATAAAGGCCACACCTATAGTCGGCACATGACACCCGTAGCGCTTCGCAGTGAATGCATGCCCCAGTTCATGTAGTACCTTCACACATGCCAGTGTAACGGCATAAGCGACGATGGCAGTTGCAGTAAACATATCCAGTGTGGTCGCAAGAAAGCTGTCCCACTGACGCATAACAAGTATCAAGCCGATAGCAAGAGCAAACAGTGTCATTAGGAAAAAAGCGCGCGTAAAAAAGTATCTTGTTGCCGGTAGCCAGCGTTCCAACCATTTGTCAGGCCGCACAAGCGGGAGTCGAAAAAAAAGATAGTGATGCACCAGCCACCTAAGGAAACCACGATCTGGCCGTGCCTCGCTAGGAGCTACCTTTGAGTTGCCAAAATCACTCTTCTGAATTAGCTCATTTGCTTTGAGGAACTCGAGCACGGACTGAAAATCTGCTGGCTCAGTTTCAATCGGCGTTTGTCTCTCAATATTATCCAGTATCGTTTTAGCATCACCAAAGTGCCAGCGTGAGAGGATCTCAAAAGCCAACCAGTCAATCCTGAAGAATAAGTTACGCACGGGGTCGTGAAGTGACCACGTCGGAGAACCATCGCTACAACGAGCTGAGCGATACAGACACAGCTCGCTGCGTAATGCTGGTAGCATCCCGTTAGACGCCTAGCCAAGCGCGGAACGCTGCCATCGGTCGACGGATTAGCCAGTAGAGGAAAGGTACTCGCTCTCCTGAAAGCTTGGCCGTACCTTTGAGTCCAATTCGAGCGTTAGCAGGTGACCCCAGCAGAGACGCTCTTGCCCGGTAGGCGTAGGTGCCATCTGGCCGTTCTCGGGCTTTGTGCGCGAGGTAGCGCAGCCTGCCAACAAGTGGCTGCAGCGGATCTGCATTAAGGTATAGATTTATCGACGCTTGAGACTGCAAAGGTATCATGTCAGCAGGCGAAACCCACGCCTCAATTTCAACCGAATTTTCATCGGCGATGGCCATGATGCGTTCGCCAATTACGACCGGGCGGCCGCGCCACTCGGATGCATTATCAAATATAGCAACTCCTTGGGCAGGCGAATTGATTACGCTACGGTTCGCAAGCTCCTCCAGATGTGCAATCTCGCCCTCCTGTTCCCGGATTCTGCCTGCAAGGATTGCCAGCGCAGCGCGTCCGTCCTCATCCATAAGAGCCAGCTGCGACTTCTGCCTGTACTCAACACGAGTAGTCGCTATAGCATGTCGCGCCACTGCGAGCCTATTGCGCAGGCTAACTCTATCGAACTCGATAAGCGGCTGACCAGCAACCACAAGCTCATTGGGTGCAACAAGGATGCGCTCCACAACACCCTCGAGCGGCGATCGGACCATCTTTGGATCTCGGGGTACTAGCTCCGCAGGCGCCAGCACGGAAAGTCTCACTGGCAGCGACAGAATGAGCAACACTCCTAGAGAGAACCAGACGCGCGGTACACGCAAAAAAGACAAACGCCCGAAGCGCGTAATTTCTTTGGTACTCTTAAGGGGACGAATTGATAGTAGTGACCCAGACGTAAGAGAAGCGAACTCATGACTGAGAATTCTTGACCAATCTGAGAGTTGCGCCATCTCCCGAGGTGTCCAAGGCTCATCACGCCCCAGCAGCAAGAGTCCGCCCTGAAATGCTCCGCGGGGCGGGAGCTGAAGCTGCAAGACCTGTGCGGGCAACCATTGAGACCACTGTTGGAGTTGCTTATCACTTAGATCACTTGGTCGCACAAGCCGAACAAGACGCACGCCGACAGAAGCATGGATTCGCCTGCATACGCTAGCAATAAACTGCGTATAGGGCGCATTGATATCTAGCTGGGATACTCCGGAGAATGCAGCTACGCCTTCCCGGGAAAGCCATAAGGCGGCCTGGCTATACTTTGCAAGATTGTAACTTTCATTTACTGCTACATGAGCAAGTTCTTGACGAGACTCGGCGTTTTGAGCAACGCGTAACACCTGGAGGAGTGGCAGAGAATCAAGGCCTGTATGCAGTTCATCGTTGTTTACGGTCATCACCTCCCTCCTCCTCAGCTTCAGCATCTAGTCTTGAAAACTGTGCTACACGTTCAGCGGTCAGCTGCTGCATCAAACTGTCCTTGGCACCAAGCTTACCCCCTGACTCCTGGTAAACTGACACATGAAAAACCGTCTCGGTCTGACGTCCGAACTGATCTCTCGCGATCACTTTCACCATTAGGTCCCCAGCAAATCCATTTGGCGGCACTCCAGTAAAACGTCCTTCTAGACTGTCGAAGTAAAGCCACGTCGGCAAGGGACGCCCATCAGCGAGAATCGCTGTAAAAATGATGAGCGCGTTCGGGTCCGTATGGACGAAAGCATCCAGAGGCATATAAAAACTGAACTCATCGACCGCATTACTGAAAGACTGATCAGGTACGCCACTATAGAGCACAAAATCATGTGAATAGGCAATATCGGCCGTATCGAGCGATCCGCTTAGCGTTTGACGGCGCAACTCGTCTTTAGGAATCCCAGCAGCGGCCACAACGTCTACATTGCCTCCCACAGAGCCATCATCAGAAGCAATATTGGATTGTGGTGGCCCCGGAGGCTGGTCTAGCTCAAAGAAAAGTGGTTCCTCAGCGGTACCCGTAATGACCACCGTCACCGTTCGTTCGAAGCTCCCGCCCTCGCCGTCAAGGAGACTGAAGGTGAAGGTCTCTACCTTGGTCTCACGAGCCTGCAAGTATTCCACGTCTGTTGCCGCTACGCGGTAGCTCCAATTCACAATGGCACCACCGCCCGTGTCAGCACTATTCGCAGTCACGCTTACGCTAAGCGTGCCCAGGGCACCGGGCGAGGCCGTGACAGGACCAACGCGGTGTGTATCGGTGAGGTCTACATCATCGAGAATAATCGTACCATCGCTTTCAAGACTTCCGGCCGGGATGACCAACTCGGTCACTGCATCAGTGAGAACCTCCGTTGTAACAACCGGCGCATCATTCATGCCGGTGAGGGTGAGGGTCACATCCTGCGTATCCGTACCACCGTTGCCGTCATTAACCGTGACCGTATAGACCAGCGTCACACGCTCACTCGCCGCCAGGAAGTCCAGAGCGCCTTCAGTAATGGTGTAATCCCAGGCGATGCTGCCGTTGTTGGTGTTGGCTCCCACCGCACCATCCGGATCAATCGTGAAGGCGTTCACCAGCGCATTTCGTTGCGCCACTGTCAACGTGGCTGTTAGATCAGTGCGACCGCTGCCGCTATCAGCGCTCTCCCAGACCACAGACGGCGTCGACGCTGTCGCCACAGGGCGGTCGCTCAAGTCAACATCTGTGAAGGTGATCGTGCCAGCCTGGTTGTATTGCGTCGCTGTGCCAGCCTCCGAGGCTCCCTCCGTGATCGCTCCCGTTTGCACGCCAGAGGTAACCTCAACACCATCATTCGTGCCCGTGATGGTCACCACTACCGACTGCAACGCACTATCCGTCGTACCGTCGTTGACAATCACGTCATACGTCAGGATCAACGTCTCGCCTGCCGCCAGGAAGTCGAAGGCTTCACCTGCACTATCAAAGGCCCAGGTGATCGTGCCGCTGTTGGTCGTGCCTGCAAACACCGCACTGTCGTTAACGCTCAACATGGCCAGCAGCGATGCGTTACTGTCATCGCTCAAGGCAGCCGGCAATGTGCCTCCAAACGTCCCACCAATCGCCAACGCATCAACACGCACATTGACAACGTCAGTCGTATCAACATCGCTCGCCGTCAGGGTATCGCTCGCCGTCAATCCCGCATCGGTCTCGGTCAAGCCAACGCTAGCGCTGTCATCGGCTCCAAGAACAATCACCGGCGTGTCGTTAGTGCCGGTGATCGTGATCGTCACCGTCTCCGTCGCCGTCGCACCCAGACTGTCCTCAACCTCAACGGTGTAAGCCAGAACCAGCGTCTCTCCTGTCGCAAGGTAATCGAAGACCTCAGAACCCGAGTCGAACTCCCAGGTCAGCGGCGCACTGTTACCCGTACCATCCAGAACCGCTTCCGGCGTCAACGCCAACATCCCACGCAGCGTCGCGTCGCTCGGGGCAGCCGCATCCGCTCGATCCGAGTCACCGCTGACCAACAGACCCGTCACCGATGCCGACACCGTGTTGCTCGTGTCAACGTCGCTCACCGTCAGCGTGTCGGTCGCAGTCAGCCCGCTATCAGTCTCATCAAGGGCCGCTTCGTTGCTGTCACCAGCCTCTACACCGATCGTCGGGCTGTCGTTCGTGCCCGTGATCGTCACCGTGACCGCCTGGGTCGCCTGCGAAGCTTCACTGTCCGTCACCCGAACCGTGTAGGTCAGGATCAGCGTCTCGCCCGTGGCAAGGTAATCGAAGGCCTCGGAACCCGAGTCGAACCCCCAGGTCAGCGTCGCGCTGTTGCTGGCACCATCTATGATGGACTCTGGTGACACACTGAACATCGCGTACAGTGCAGCATCCCCCGGCGCCGCCGGATCGGCACGGTTGGATGTGCCACTAACCACCAGCCCGCTGTCTCCAAGCGCATCAACCGACGCCGTGACCGTGTCCGTGGTATCCAGGTCGTCAATCGTCAATGTCCCACTGCCGCTCACGGCCGCATTAGCCTCGTCAACAGACAGGCTGTCGCTGACCGCCGTGATCGTCGGTGCGTCGTTCGTACCCGTGAGGGTGATCGTAACGTCCTGCGTATCTGTACCGCCCTGGCCATCGGCGACCGTAAGGGTGAACACGGCCTCAACGGTCTCGCCGGCGCCCAGGAAGTCGAGGTCGCCCTCGGTGAGCGTGTAGATCCACGTTACCGTGCCATCGTTATTGTTCGTGCCAACATTGGTAATGCTGAAGGCGTCCTCGATGGCCTGCTCCTGGCCTGCCGTGAGCACCAGCGCCGTGGCGCCATCCGCGCGCAGCGCGCTGACGCTATTGGTTGCTTCCGTCGCAACCGGGCGATCCGTCAGGTCAAGGTCGGTGAAGGTCACCGAGCCGCTCTGCGTGTAAGAGGTGCTCGCCGCCGTACCGCTCGCACCCTCGGTGATTGCTCCCGTCACGTCAACAGCTGACACCACCGGGACGTCGTTGCTGCCGGTGAGGGTGAGGGTCACATCCTGCGTATCCGTACCACCGTTGCCGTCATTAACCGTGACCGTATAGACCAGCGTCACACGCTCACTCGCCGCCAGGAAGTCCAGAGCGCCTTCAGTAATGGTGTAATCCCAGGCGATGCTGCCGTTGTTGGTGTTGGCTCCCACCGCACCATCCGGATCAATCGTGAAGGCGTTCACCAGCGCATTTCGTTGCGCCACTGTCAACGTGGCTGTTAGATCAGTGCGACCGCTGCCGCTATCAGCGCTCTCCCAGACCACAGACGGCGTCGACGCTGTCGCCACAGGGCGGTCGCTCAAGTCAACATCTGTGAAGGTGATCGTGCCAGCCTGGTTGTATTGCGTCGCTGTGCCAGCCTCCGAGGCTCCCTCCGTGATCGCTCCCGTTTGCACGCCAGAGGTAACCTCAACACCATCATTCGTGCCCGTGATGGTCACCACTACCGACTGCAACGCACTATCCGTCGTACCGTCGTTGACAATCACGTCATACGTCAGGATCAACGTCTCGCCTGCCGCCAGGAAGTCGAAGGCTTCACCTGCACTATCAAAGGCCCAGGTGATCGTGCCGCTGTTGGTCGTGCCTGCAAACACCGCACTGTCGTTAACGCTCAACATGGCCAGCAGCGATGCGTTACTGTCATCGCTCAAGGCAGCCGGCAATGTGCCTCCAAACGTCCCACCAATCGCCAACGCATCAACACGCACATTGACAACGTCAGTCGTATCAACATCGCTCGCCGTCAGGGTATCGCTCGCCGTCAATCCCGCATCGGTCTCGGTCAAGCCAACGCTAGCGCTGTCATCGGCTCCAAGAACAATCACCGGCGTGTCGTTAGTGCCGGTGATCGTGATCGTCACCGTCTCCGTCGCCGTCGCACCCAGACTGTCCTCAACCTCAACGGTGTAAGCCAGAACCAGCGTCTCTCCTGTCGCAAGGTAATCGAAGACCTCAGAACCCGAGTCGAACTCCCAGGTCAGCGGCGCACTGTTACCCGTACCATCCAGAACCGCTTCCGGCGTCAACGCCAACATCCCACGCAGCGTCGCGTCGCTCGGGGCAGCCGCATCCGCTCGATCCGAGTCACCGCTGACCAACAGACCCGTCACCGATGCCGACACCGTGTTGCTCGTGTCAACGTCGCTCACCGTCAGCGTGTCGGTCGCAGTCAGCCCGCTATCAGTCTCATCAAGGGCCGCTTCGTTGCTGTCACCAGCCTCTACACCGATCGTCGGGCTGTCGTTCGTGCCCGTGATCGTCACCGTGACCGCCTGGGTCGCCTGCGAAGCTTCACTGTCCGTCACCCGAACCGTGTAGGTCAGGATCAGCGTCTCGCCCGTGGCAAGGTAATCGAAGGCCTCGGAACCCGAGTCGAACCCCCAGGTCAGCGTCGCGCTGTTGCTGGCACCATCTATGATGGACTCTGGTGACACACTGAACATCGCGTACAGTGCAGCATCCCCCGGCGCCGCCGGATCGGCACGGTTGGATGTGCCACTAACCACCAGCCCGCTGTCTCCAAGCGCATCAACCGACGCCGTGACCGTGTCCGTGGTATCCAGGTCGTCAATCGTCAATGTCCCACTGCCGCTCACGGCCGCATTAGCCTCGTCAACAGTCAGACTGTCGCTGACCACCGTGATCGTCGGCGCATCATTCGTGCCGGTGACAGTGACCGTCAGTGTGGCAATCGCCGTGCCGCCCTCGCCGTCGCTGATGGCGTAGGTAAATACATCGTCCGCTGTCTCGCCGTCCGCCAGCGCATCAGCCGCAGCGGTATCTGCAACATACACATAGCTGCCGTTACCGTTCAGCGTCAGGCGGCCGTAGGTGCCTGTGAGGCTGGTTTCAACATCGTCCGTACCCACCGCAGCTGCGTCGGCATAGCCACTGCCGGTGTTCACACCGATCACCGTCAGCGTGTCGCCGTCCGCATCGCTGTCTACACCACCCGCCAAACTGCCGCTCAGAATCACGCCGTTGGCGGCGCCGACCGTCAGGGTCTGCTTCTCAGTGACGGCGCCGGTGTCGTTTTGGGCGACCGGTTCGGTGTTCGTAGCAGTGATCGTGAACTGCTGGGTGGTGAACTCGCCTTCACTGTCAGTAGCGGTGACCGTCACCGTGTAGATGCCGTTCGAGCTCGGGCCACCCTGACTCGCATTCGCCGCCAGGGTGCCGGTGATGGCGCCGGTGGTCTCGTCGATACCCAGACCGGCGGGCAAGCCACTGGTGCTGTAGGTAAAGACGTTGTCCGCATCCGCGTCAGCAAACGCACCAGAAACCGTCTCAGCACTGATGCTGACCGCTGTGCTGTCGTTCTGCTCGAGGTTACTCAGGCTGCCCACCGCCGTCGGCGCATCGTTGCTGCCCGTAATGGTAATGGTGACATCCTGCGTGCTGGTCACCGTGCCGTCGCTGACCTGCACCTGATAGGTGATCGTCAGGCTGTCGCCCGCATCCAGGAAGTCGAGGTCGGCAGCGGCCGGGTCGTAGCTCCAGCCAACTGCCGTCACCGCGCCGCCATTGCTGGTCTGGCTGGTGTTACTCAGGCTGAACGCACCGACTGCCGTCAGCTCGGCCGGGACGCCGGTTGCGATCGTCGTGCCATTGAGCTTGACCACCGGGCTGCCGACTACAGACGCAGTGAGGGTGTCCCCAACATCACGGTCGCTCAGAGCGAAGCTACCACTCATCGCAGCAACGTCCTGGGCGCTGGCATCAGTGGCTTCAACCACCGCATCCGGGTCCGAGGTATCGCTCAGCATCACCGCCTCATTGGCGCCGGTGATCGTAAGGGTAAAGGTCTGGGCGTCGGACGTCGCCGTACCGTCGCTCACAGTGAGATTGAAACTATCTGTCGGTGTCTCACCGGTGCCAACGTTATCGACTGCGGTGGCATCCGCCAAATAGCGGTACTGACCGGTGCTGGTATTCAGGTACAGAGTGCCGTAACTGCTGGCCAGGCTCTCGTCGTATGTGACTCCACCCAGCTCGGTGCTGCCCGCCGTCGGCGTGCCGCCGATCGCATAGGTGAGCGTGTCGCCTGCGTCGATATCATTGCCAAGCAGAGTGCCGACAAGGCCCTCGGTGGCGCCGAGTGCTGGCGAATCTGCCACGTCAAGAATCGTGCCTGCAGTGATGGCACCCAGGGTTGGTGCGTCGTTCACCGGTGTCACCGTGATGGCGATCGTGTCCGTGTCCGTCAGCGCTCCGCCGGAGCCCGTGTTGCCATTGTCAGTGGTCACAATCGTCAGCGTGTCGCTGCCGTTGTAATTAGCCGTCGGCGTATAGACCAGACCTGCCAGCGCCGCATTGACCTGTGCTGCCGTGCCCGTAATCGTCACACTGCTGGTGTTGTTGTTGCTGATGCCCGTGGTGCCGGTCGCCGTGAGCGTGCCTGCCGTGACGCTGACCGTCGTGGTCAGGTTATCCGTAGCGCCCGCCTCGTTCGTATCCGTCGCGTCACTGACACTGATCAGATTGCCGCTATCACTGCTGAACGTCAGCGAGTCGTCCTCCAGCACCGTCTGTGCGTCCGGCACCGTGTTCACCGGCGCGTCATTGACCGCACTCACCGTCAGGCTGATGACCTGCGTCTCAACGTTGCCGTCGTCGTCGGTCACAGAGACCGTGAAGCTGTCACTGCCGTTGAAGTTGGCATCCGGCGTGTAGCTCCAGACCCCGCTCAAGGCGTTGATCGTCGCGCACCGTTGGCAGCCTCACCACCCTCTTCGATCCGGAAGTTGGGCGCACTCGCAGCGTCAGCCGTATCGGTCACCGTCAGCGTGCCGCTGATGGTTGTGTCCTCAGCACCGCTGCCGCTGATGTCGCCGCCAAACGTGGCGGCATCGTTCACCTGCGTCACCGTGACCGTTACCGTGGCCGTCTCGGTGACGCCGCCGCTGGTCACCGTGTAGGTGTAGCTGTCCGTGCCGTTGAAGTTGGGGTTCGGGGTATAGGTGACCGTGCCAGCACTACCATCCCCAACGATGACCACGCTGCCGTTCGTGCCCTGGGTCACCGCGGTGATGACCGGCGTACCCTCGAAGCTGTCATTGAACAGCAGGTTGGTCGTCATACCAGGCGCCAAGTCCTCCGGCACGCTCTGCGTGTCGTCGGCGATATCAGCCACAGCCGTCGCCGTCAGGCTAATCACCTGCGTCTCGACGTTGCCGTCACCATCAGTCACGCTGACCGTAAAGCTGTCGCTACCGTTGTAGTCGGAGTTGGGCGTATATGTCCACTCACCGGTCGCGGCATTGATGTTCGCCGTGCCGTTGGTGGCCTGGACGCTCACGCTGAAGTCGAGCGGGTCTGCCAGGCCGTCGGCATTGTCGGTAACCGTGACGGTGCCGGTAATGGCGCCACCATCCTCAGCTCCCGAACCACTGGTGTCACCGCCAAATGTGGCCGGGTCATCCACCTGGTTGACAGTCACTGTGACAGTGGCCGTTTCGGTCACACCACCACTAGTTACCGTGTAGCTGTAGCTGTCCGTGCCGTTGAAGTCGGCGTTCGGGGTGTATTTCACTGTGCCCGCGCTGGCATCAATGATCGCCACCGTGCCGTTCGTACCCTGGGTAACCGCGGTAATCACCGGTGTACCCTCAAAGGTATCCGCCGTCGCACCGCCTGTTCCCGTCAGAAGGCTCGCCGTGACCGATCCATCTTCGTCTATCGCAGTCAACGTGTCTGAGGTAACGTCCACTACCGCATTGACCATGATGCTCGCCATGTCAGTCGCCGTGGAGAAGGCACTGCTGCTTCCCTTGACGCTGATATCAGCGTAATCGCCCGCACTACCGGCCGTCTGGTCCCAAGCCCCATAGCTGATAGTCGCGCTGCCGTTGTAATCCGCGTTTGGCACAAAGCGGACCGCCTCATCGGCAGCCAGCAACAAACCGGTACCGGCATTAACGCCGCTGAAGTCAAACGCCGTCCAGCCGGAACCCGTGTCGTACTGCCAACTGCCGTTGCTGTTGTCGACCACCGTGACATAAATGCCCTCCACCGCCGAAGCGTCCACATCGGTGATGGCGCTGCCCACCAGCGCAGAGACCAGGGTGCCAGTGTTGTCCCCGTCGGCGATGTCTTCCGCAATGGCCGTTAGCGTCGGTGTTGCCGATGCATCCAGCACGGGCGCGTCGTTAGCTCCCGTAATGGTGACGGTAATGGTTTGCTGGGTGTCATCAGTGGCCGTATAGGTAATGCTGTCGGTGACCGTGTCGCCCGCATCCAGATCCTGAACAGCCGACTGATCCAGGGTGTAGGTCCAGGTGCCGGACGCAAGTGCGAAGCTCCCGTAGCCATTGCTGCCCGCGGTGCTGGCCACATCGGCAAAGCCTGGGCTGTCATCGGCGTCGACATCGCTGATTGACAGCGCACCCGTGGCGGTGACCGCCGCATCGCCGGCATTGCCCTCTGTCGCTGCGCCCGCAAAGGTGCCACTGACGACCGGCGCATCGTTGCTGCCAGTGATGCTGAAGCTCGCCGTGGCCGTTGCGGTGGCGCTGCCATCGGTGACCTGGAGGGTAAAGGCGTCACTAACGCTGTCGTCCTGATCCAGCGCTTCCGTCGCCGCTGAATCATTATCCAGCGCATAGCTCACCACGCCTGTGGCGATGGTGAGTGTGGCCGTGCCATAGGTGCCGGCTTTGGTGAAGGTGACACCGCTGTCGCTGCTCGACCAGCCGTTGCTGGCGAGGTAGGCGGTGTCGAAGTTCGCCGTGCCGTCCAGGTCTCCCTTTGTCAGGGCAATTGTCGCGCTGGCCGTGCCGACGGTGCCATTCGCGACACCGCCGGCTTCGACCAGCTGCGCGCTCTGGTCGCCTGCGGTGACCGTGGGCGTGTCATTGGCGCCGGTGATGGTGACAGTGAACGTCTGCGTGGTGCCATCGGTGCTGGTAGCGATGAAAGTGTCGGTCAGTGTGACACCAGCCCCCAGGGCCTGAACGGTCGAATTGCTGTCGTCGAGGGTGTAGCTCCAGTTGCCATCCGTGGCGATGCCGAAGGTGCCATAGCCTGCACCGCTGGCCGTGCCTGCCGTTACTGCAACGAAAAGGTTGTCGGTATCGTCAACATCGGCTGCCGTTAATGTGCCCGTTGCGGTTGGCGTGCCGGAACTGCCGTTGTTGACACCACCGGCTTCGACCACGTTGCCGGTAATGTCGCCACCAATAACCGCAGCATCGTTGGCGCCCACCAGGTTGACGGTGAACGTCTGCGTGACCAGATCACCATCACCGTCCGTCACCGTGACCGTGAAGCTATCGCTCGGCGTATCGCTGCTGTTGAGTGCCTCAACCGCAGCCACATCGCGCACGTAGCTGTACGCACCCGTGCTCGTGTTCACTGTCAATGTGCCGTAGCTGCCCGCCAGGCTCACGGTACCAGCGTTCACGCCGGTACCCGGCGCGCCGCCGTCAATGCCGTAAGTCAGCGTCTCAACATCCACATCCGAACCGGACAGCGTGCCACTGAGGTTGATCTCCGTGACCGCCGTGCTCTGATCCGTCTCGGTGATACTGCCCGCTGTGACAGTACCCAGCGTCGGCGCATCATCACCACCGGTCAGGTCGACCGCATAGCTTTGCTCCGCCGTCGCGCCCGAGCCATCCGTCACCACAAACGTGAAGCTGTCGCTCGCGGTCTCGCCGCTGTCCAGCGCCTCGATCGCCGCGTCATTCTTGACGTAAGCGTACGCACCACTCGCGCTGTTCAGGTACAGCGTGCCGTAGGCGCCCACCTTGCTGATGTCGTAGGTGATGCCGCCGATCTCATCACTGCCGCCAGTGGTGCCATCGGTGATGCTGTACGCCGCACTGTCACCGCTATCGCGGTCACTGCTCGACAGCGTCCCACTCAGATTGGCATCCGTGGTGGTAGCGGCCTGGTCATCCTCGGCAATGCTGCCGTCTGTCGGATCCACCAGCTCGGGCGTGTCATTCGCCGCCGTCAGGATGATCGTCAGCGTCTCGCTGTCAGTCGCCGACTGGCTGTCCGTTACCACCAGCGTGAAGCTCTCGCTGGTATCCGTTTTCAGCCCTTCGATCACGGCATCGTCCGGCACGTACTCGTACGCACCGCTGGTCTCATTCAAGAACAAGGTGCCGTAGCTGCCCGCCGCCCTGTGCGTGAAGCCAGCGCGTGAGGTGTCTGCACTTTGACCCGTAATGCTGTAGAGCGCCGTGTCGCCGGTATCCACATCTGCCGTCGTGAGCGTACCGTTCACCACCGCAAACGTGTCATCCGCCAACGTGTCCGTATAGGTCGCACTAGTCAGCGTGGCACTCAACACCGGCGCATCATTGACTGCATTGATCGTGGTAGACAGCTGTACCGTGCCGGAGCTGATCGCAGTGGTGCCACCGTTGACGGAAACATCAACGGCCGTTGCGCCATTCGTCACGGTTGTACTTGAATCGATCAGCCGTACGGTCAGGCTCGGCGCCGAGCCGTTGTAATCCGGTGCGGGTACGAAGCGCAGCGAGGCCGCTGTGGTGAGGGTTAGCGCACTGCTGTCGCTGACTGCACCCACCGCGCTCCAGTTGGCACCGCCATCAGTGCGGTACTCCCATTGTCCCTTGGCAAGATCTTCAGGGTTGGCGACGATCGCCACGCCGGCCAGGGTGTTTGCGGTGGAGCCATCGGTGACAGCGTCAGTGGCATCGGAGAAGTTGCCGCTGAAGAGATCCCCAATCGTATCGCCCGGGGAATTGCCCGTGTCCTCGTCGATCGCGGCCAGGGTGGCAGAGCCGCTGGCCACCGGCGCGTCGTTGACTGCCGTGACCGTATGGCTCAGAACCACATCGTCTGCACTGAACGCCGTTGTTTCACCCGACGTGCTGGCATCCACCGTTGCCCCTGTGGTGACGGTGGTGGAGCTGTCGATCAGCTTGACGGTGAGTGTCGGCGCCGCACCGTTCCAGTTTCCCTCCGGCACAAAGCGCAGGAAGTCACCGCTTTCGACGGTGGTGACCGAGCCAGCGTTGCTGATAGTGGCCAAAGCAGTCCAGCTGTTGCCGTCGCTGGAGTATTCCCAGGTGCCTTTGCTGGCATCGGCCGTGTAGCCGACGATGGCGATACCCGCGAGCGTATTGGCTGTTGACGTGCCACTATCGTCCGCGCTGTCATCGAAGTTGCCGCCAAACAGCGAATCGACGGTGCGAACGGTCGGGTTGTTCGTATCTTCGCTATCCGCCGGCAACGTGGCGGTGCCTGTGGCCACCGGGGCGTCATTCACCGGGGTAACCGTGAACGTAATAGTGTTGGCGCTGGGGTCAAGGTTGACACCGCCGTTGTCGGTACCGCCGTCATCCCGCACCTGAAAGGTAAAGGTGGCGTAGGGCGAAGCGTTGGCATCCGCAGCAGGCATGAAGCGCAGGCGCCCGTTGCCAATATCCGCGGCGGACACGTCCTGCCCTTCGGTCACTGCTGCCCAATCCGTCCCGTTGCTGCTGTACTCCAGCGCCCCGGCCGTGGCCAAAGTAGTGATAACCACCGAAGAGAGCTCATCACCCTCAACCGGGTCCGTAAAGCCGAAGTCGCTCGCCAGCAGGGTGTAGTTGCTGTCCTCAGCAAGGCTGATCGCCTTATCAGCGCCTCCCGGCGCATCATTCACCGGCAGCACCGAGGTCGACAGCGTGGTTACCAGCGACCATTGGTCGGTCTCGCCAAGGCTGCCGCTGATGTCGGTGATAGACTGGTTGATGACGGCCTCGTCAGAGACACGAATGCTCAGATCGCCAGGTGTGCCGTTATAGTTCTCCACATTCGGCAGGAAGCGCAGGCTGGCCGTGGTCGGCAACAGTATGGCCGCGCTGTCCGTCGGCTCCGACGCACCGCTGTCGATGGTCACCCAGACACTGCTGCCGCTCAGCTGGTACTGCCAGACGCCTTGCGTCGCCGCGTCAGCACTATTGCCAACGATGGCAATGCCACCGAAGGCGGTGTCAGCTTCACCGCCACCGGTCACTGGCGTATTGTCGTCAGTGGCATCGCTGTAGCCGAAGCCCAAGGTCACCAGGGTTGCACCAGACGGATTGGTATTGTCTTCAGTAGTGGCGTCCAGCGTGGTCGCCTGCGCTGTCGGGCGGTCGTTGACGTTGGTCACACCATCAATGGCGATGGTCTGTGTGCCGACGCTCCAGGCGCCGGAGGTGTCAGTGCCGCCACTGCTCGAGAGATCCGCCGTACTTGAATCACTTGTGCTGACTGCTGCGGAAAGGTCCACACTGGCATCCGCCAGCCGCACCGTCAGCGTGCCAGGAGTACCGAAGAAGTCGGCCGCCGGGACAAAGCGAATCTGGCTGGTGGCGTCGAAGATCAGCGCGGTATTGTCGCTCAGGCCGCTGGCGGGGATGTCAATCCAGTGACCGGGTTCAGTGGGGCTCGGGATCGTCGAGATCTGCCAGACACCCTGATCAGTGGTGTAATCAGTAGACCCGACCACTGCCAGATAGGTAAATGGCGTCGAGGTGTCGCCACCCACCAGAACGCCAGTGTTGCTGTCATTCTGGTCATCGGTGGCATCGCTGTAACCGAAGTCCAGGGTATTCAATGCGACCCCGGCCGGTGTCGTATCCTCGACAATGGTAGCCAGCGTGACGTCTTCGCTGATGGTCGGCTGGTCATTGACCGGCGTGACCGTCAGCGCGACGGTGTCTGTGGCCGTTGAGAAGGCGGTCGTGCCGCCCGTGCTCGTGCCGGCGTCACTCAGATCAGCCGTGCCGCCGTTGCTGCCGGTGCTGGCGTCCCAGGCCCGCAGGGTCAGGGAGGGATCAATGCTACCGTGCCAATTGGCATCAGGGGCAAAGTACAGACGAGTGTTGGCATCGGCCAGCAGCAACCGCGCCGTGCCACCCGTCGCGGTGAAGCTGGCCCAGTTTGCGCCGTTGTCCGTGGAGTAATACCAGGTACCGCGATCGCTGTCGGTTGCCGTGATGGCAATTCCCTGCGGGTTGGTGGTGTCGGCATCGGTGATGCCACCAACCAGGGTAGACACCAGCGTGCCAACGGCGCCAGTCGGTACGCCATCATCTTCTGCCTGGGTCAGGGTGAGCGCCGTATCGTTGAGCACGGGCGCGTCATTGGTGCCGGTGATCGTGAAATCGACGTCCGTCGTGGCCGTGGCGCCTTGCGAATCGGTGGCCGTGATGGTGTAACCGAAGGTGATGGTCTCGCCGGCAGCGAGGAAGTCGAGATCGGCATCTGTGACGCTGTAGCTCCAGGGCGTCGTATCCGGCGCCGCATTGTCCGTCACCGTCGTGACACTGAAGCCATCCACCAGCTGTGTAGCCAACGCCCCATCGATCGTGCCGCCGCTCCAGGCAATGTTGTTCTTGGAGGCAGAAGTGATATCGACCACATCATTCGTATCGATATCATCAAAGCTGATGGTGCCGCTGTCTGTGAGGTGTTGAGCGGAGGCATCCAGCAACTCGGTTATCGCTGCGGTCGCGGTGGCGCTGACGGTCGGCGCATCGTTGGTGCCGGTAATGGTGACGGTGACCGTCGCAGTATCGGTGGCGTTACTATCATCTGTCGCGGTAACGGTGGAGCTGAAACTGATCGTTTCTCCCGCGGACAAAAAGTCGAGGGCCAGGTCGTTGGCCGTGTATGTCCAGGGTGTAGTGCCGGGAGCGGCCGCATTCTCGGCTGTCGCCACAAAGGTCCCACTAGTCAGAGCAGTAACAAGGCCCGCAGTCAGCGTACCAGCGGAACCGCCACCAGGCATTGGCAGTTCCCAGGAGATATCGTCGTTATAGACCACAGAGATATCGGTGACATCAGAAGCATCGATATCGTCAAAGCTTACCGTGCCGCTGGCTGAGAGGTCTTGATCAGTAGCGTCAACGAATTCCGTGGGGCCATAGGTGTCGGGGGCGACGCTAACCGTCGGGTCGTCGTTAGTACCGGTGACGGTAATCACCACAGCCTGGTCGTCTGTCGCACCGCTGGAATCCGTCACCCGAATGGTGTAGGTGAGTTCGAGGCTTTCGCCATCGTCCAGGTAGTCGAAGGCTTCTGAGCCGGAATTGAAGATCCAGGCGATGCTGCCGGTCGTAGCGCTGTTGGCAATGATGTCAGCACTGGCCAGCGTCAGGTAACCCTGCAGGGTCGCGTCATCGGGGACGATTCCGGCCGTTGTGCCGCTCTTGCTGACGGAGATCACCGCGGCGCTGACAGTGTTGGTGAGATCGACATCGGTCACAGTAAGGGTGTTGCTGACCGTCAGGCCCTCATCAGTTTCGGTAAGGGTCTCGGCCGCACTGTCCCCGTCTTCAACACTGATCGACGGCGTATCGTTAGTGCCCGAGATCGTAATCGTCACATCTTGAGTGCGCGTGCTGAGCTCATTCGGCAAGGCTTCGGTGCCCACGCCACTATCGTCTTCGACCGTGATGCGGTAAGTCGCGGTGAGGGTTTCACCGGCCGACAGGTATTGAACCAGGCCGTTGTCCAGAGCGAAGGACCAGTTGACCGTTCCACTTTGTGCCGCGGCGCTGACGCCGCTTCCGGAAATCAGGAAGGTGTTCACCAGGTCCTGTAGCGCAGCATTGAGATCACCACTTACCGATGGCGAGCCGCTGGTGGCCGTCGAAGAGACGAAGGCAGCCGTAACGTCAGAGGTGTCGGTCACGTCCAGATCGTCAAAGTCGATAGAACCCGCCGCCGTGAGATAACTGCCAGCTTCCGTGGCACCCGTATTCGGATTATCCACCACAGTTGCCGTATCTTCCGTCACAGCCCCACTGACCAGCGTCGCCGTGATGTCCGGCGTGTCGTTGGTGCCGGTCACGGTAATGGTGACGGTGGAGGTCGTGCTGGTGGCCTCCCCTGCGGTAGCGCCGCTGTTGTCGGTGGCGGTGATGGTGTAAACCAGCACCAGGGTCTCGTCCTTGCCGAGGAACTCGAAGGCGTCGTCACCTGAATTGCCGGACGTAAAGGTCCAGGTAAAGTCCGTGGCGCTGGCCGGGTTAGCTGCCAGGCTGGTTGCCGGCACGCTGAGCATCGCCTGCAGGGCCGCGTTGGTATCGGCGGTCAGCGCCGAGGGTACGGTGCCGTCGAAGGTGCTGGTGTTATCGATGGCAACGCCGGTCACCGCAACGGTGACGGTATCGGTCAGATCGATATCCGTCACCGTCATACTGCCGCTGGCGTTCAGCTGGGCATTGGTCTCGGTGACCGCGGCCGTATCAGCGCCGTTGGTGATCACGGGCGTGTCATTCGTGCCGGTGGTGGTGATGGTCACCGTGGAGGTGGTTGACGTACTTTCGCCGCCCGTGGCGCCGCTGCTGTCTGTTGCACGTATCGTGTAGGTGAGAATCAGCGTTTCGTCTTCACGCAGGAAGTCGAAGGCGCCATCGCCGGAAGCAGCGGAAGTGAAAGTCCAGTCGAAGGCCGTGCCAGAGGTTGCAGTATCCGCCGCCAGATTGGCGGACGGATTGACCCCAAGCATGGCGAGCAGGGTCGCATTGTCGAGTGGCAGTGTGCTGCCCGAGGTGGCGAAGGTTCCCGCCACTGCAACGGACTCGACGGTTACATCAATGGTGTCGGCCGTGTCGATATCCGTGACCGTCATGCTGCCGGTCGTGGTCAGCGTCGAGTCGCTCTCGGTCAGGGATGCCGTATCGGCACCGTCGGTGATAACCGGAGTGTCATTGGTACCGGTAATAGTGATCGTTACAGTTTCTGTGTCTGTAGCCAGAGAACCGTCATCATCTGTGGCGGTAATGGTGTAAGTGAGAACCAGCGTTTCACCTTCGGCCAGATAGCCGAACGCCTCGCTGCCCGAGTCGAAGCTCCAGTTCAGGGTATTGCCCTGCTGCGTGCCGTCCAGGATGGTGGTCGGGTTCAGCGTGAGCATGGCCAGCAGCGCGGCATCGCTGGGCGCAGCAGGGTCGCTGCGGTTCGAGGTGCCACTCACCACCAGCGTGCGCGTGGCCGTCACTACATCGGTGGTATCGACATCTGATACCGTGAGGCTGCCGCTGGCTGTCAGGCCGGCGTCGGTCTCATCAAGGTCAGCAGTATCCGGCCCGCCGGTGATGACGGGCGCATCATTGGTGCCGTTGATGGTGATCGTCAGGTCCGCAGTGTTGAAACCGCCCTGGCCGTCAGAAAGCTCATAGGTAAAGGTGTCTGTCAGCGTCTCGCCGACTGCGAGCGCCTGGACAGCTGGGTCGGTATTATCTACGGCGTAAGTGTAAGAGCCATCGGCGCCGATGGTCAGAGTGCCGTAGTCGCCGGTGATGGCAGTACCGTTAGAATCGCTGGTGCTCTCCGCATCCACCGCGAGGAAACTGGCGTCGGAGGAATCCTTGGCATTGACGACGGAAAGCTCATCTGACCTGCCTCCAGCGAGAATATCGTCATCACTGTCGGCGCCCAAACCATCCGTATTGCCAACACCGGTCAGTACATTACCGCTGGTGCTGGTGCTGTCGTCGGTCGCCACACCCTCGTTCACACTATTGGCGTCCGCCACTGCCTCGGGCAGGCGATTGATGTTGATAACAATGGTGTCGGTGACGCTCAACGCACCGCCACTGCCCTGATCCTGCCCGGTGCCCTGCGTGCCGCCGTCCGTGATATTGCTGTTCTGATCGTTGAACGTGACCTCGAGCGTGACGCTGTTATAAGCGAGGTCGCCCGCAGCGGTAACGGCATTGCTATAGGTAATGTTGCGCAGGGCCTCGTTGACCCGCGAGGTGGTCGCACTGGCGTTGAAGGTGAAGGTCAGTACGCCGCCAGACTGGGTGTAAGTGCCGATGGTGTCGCCACCCACGACGATATTGCCGCTCGCCGCGGAGAGGCTGGCCAGGGTACCGGTGTTGCCGAAGACATCATCAGCGCTGGCCGTTGTCTGACGCTGGATGGTTAGCGTACTCCCCGCCCAATTGCCGGCTGGCGTATCTGTCCCCTCGGGGAGGGCCTCCAGATCGAGATCCGCCAGAACAGCATTGGCGTCGATAACAATCGCACTGCCGGCCTGGATGTAGGTGGTGCCGTTTGTCTCGTCGAGCCCTGTGAGGGTGGGGGCGTCATTGATACCGACAACGCTGAAGGTCCCCGAAATCGGCGTGGTATCGGTGGAGGCACTGCCCGTGCCACTGCCGCTGTTGCCACCGTCATCCATGGTGACCGTCACCGCACGCGTCGGGTAGGCGCCGGCGAAGGTCGGATTCTCGGTGCTGTTGGAGTAACTGATTTGCCCCAGCAATGCTGCCACGGCGGTTTCCGTGGCATCGGTAGCGGTGAAGGTGATGACGAGGTTGGCCTCATCGCCGCCGGTGAAGGTACCAATGACATCGGCGCCATTGCCATCGTTATAGGAAATGGTGCTACCGCTGATGCTGATGCCATTGCCATCGGCAATGCCCAGCGTATCGCCCGTGTAGTAGTTGGTCAGGGCGATGGTCAGGCTGCCGTCGTCGAACTGGTCCGTATCGAGGTCTGCAACGGTAACGCCCGTGAGGAACTGCAGCGCTGTGCCGCCTTCCGTGAAGGTACCGCCGACCGTGGCCTGCGCATCCACGGGGTCATTGACGGGAATGACAGTGACGGTCGATGTGATGTTATAGGACACCAGATTAGTGGCATCGCTATTGGCGTCTTCAGCGCCATTGTCTGTGAGGCTGACCAGGGTGACAGTCCGGACGCCGGCGGCGGGATCCTCGCTGGCATGGCGATAGGCCAAGCTGTCAATCAACGTCACCGTCGCCGCCTTAGTCAGGCCTGCTGAGGGCGGCGTATAGGTGACGGTCGCTGTGCCGCCGATAACGGACACCGCCACCGATCCGGCCGTCGTGGGGTTGGTGCCATCGACAAGATCGATTTCCGTACCGTCGATGGTCAGCTTCTCTGTGGCGCCATCTTCAAGGCCAGAAACGGTGAGCTTCAGCTCAATGATGGTTTGGTCGGGCTGGATGGCGTCTACTGCAGCGCTGCTGAACAGCGACAGGGCCTCGTCGTTCTCGATCAAGTCCTGGGTTGCGCCTGTTGCCGAAAGAGACGGCGGGTCATTCACGCCGGTGATGGTGATACTGCCAGTCAGCGTGTTGGAGTCTAACGCCGCGGGACCACCGGCCGTATCACCATCTTGGTCGAGGTTGTTCCCATCGTTAAGCACGACGGTATAGCTACGAGCCCCAGCCGGCGGGTTATCATCTGTGTTCTCAAACCGGATCGCCTCGAGGATAGCCTTCACCTGGGCAAGGGTCGCACCGGTAGTGAGGTCGATGACATAGCTGCCGCTGGCCACATCGTCGCCAGAGGTCGAAGCCACACCCGCGGGACTGCCCTCCAGCGAGAAAACATCGCCAGCGACGCGGCCGGTCAGGGTCACCGTGATGGTGCCGGCACCGAAGACGTCAAGGTCACCGGTGGTCGCGATATCCAGATCCTCGACGGTAACGCCGGTCAACAATTGCTGCGGCGTGGTTCCTTGCCCTTCAATCGGCGATTCAAGGACGGTGCCGGCAAACGCCGTCCCCGCAATGACCGGCTCGTCGTTGGTGGCGGTGATGCTGGCCTCGATGGCTACACCTGTCTGGGCTATACGCGACTCGGCCGTATCGGCATAAAGGTCGCGGCGGACCTGGCCGGCGCCGAAGTCCGTGCTGAAATCCACCACTTCGGCGATCTGCGTATCTGCAGTGTTTGTCGCCCCCGTGGGTGCCTCGGCCTCAACGCCGAACACGGTAATACTGGGCTGCGTGGAGTCCTGGGTGTTGGCGTTGGCGTTGTAGGCGAAACGGATCTGGGTGCTTCCCGACAAGGCCAGGGCGCTGGATTCAGAGATGGCAGAGCCACCATTGAGGGAGGTCAAGGTCGTCCAGTTGGTACCATCCAGGCTGACTTCCCATTCGCCGATACCCTGGTTGTCAAACGCCGTCACCAGTACCCCCGCGAGCGCGTTGCCATCCACGCCGTCGGGATCGCTGAAGTTGTCGCCGCCGAGCAGCTGAAGCACCGTCTGCGGAGACGTAGTGCCCGCCTCGTCCGACTCCGTTGCCGTTACTGTTGCACCGGCTGCCAACAACGGGGAATCGTTGGTTGGTATGATACTGATCGTCACCTCAACGGAGTCTTCCTCACTGCTTGCGTCGGCCGTCAGACCTGGATCGATACCCGTCCTTCCACCATCATTGAACGTGACCGTTACCGTCTTGTCGCCTGCTTCCAAAGAAGAACTGGAGCTATTGAAGGACGTGTTTTGCAAAATGGCATTAACCGCATCGGATGTGGCAGCGTCGTTAAAGGTAAGGATGAGGCGTCCGGTGCCTTGACTGTTTTCAGTGATAGTGGCAACGGTAGTACCGTCAAAAGTAATGGAGGAGCCGTCGTTATAGATCCGCTCACCCGAGAAGAGAGCACTGGTACCCGAAACCCCGACGTTATTCACACCGCTCTTGATGAAATAGAAATCGGTAGTGACAGGCTGCCCTGCAAGCTCACCGGTATTCGTCGTGATGTCAGCCACTGTGAGAATTGCGCCATTGAAATTGGCTTCACTGTTAACAGTAAGCTCAATATCCGCGAGCGTTGCTGAGGTTCCCGCATCGAGAATAATGGCCGCGCCCTGAGCGTCTTCAATACCTTCCGTGAACTCCGGCGTATCACCGTCGAGGTCATTGATGGCGGGTGTATCGTTCACCGGCAGCACCGAGGCCGTAAGCTGGACGCTCTCGGCAGCGATCTCCGAAGTGACGCCGCCGTTGGCATCGATACCCGTAGCGCCGGATGTAAGTAGCGTTGTAGTGTCTACCGCCTTGACCGTGAGCGCTGGCGTGCCGCCATTACCGCCAAAAGTATTATTGTTGGCATTCTGGTCCGGGACAAAGCGCAGCAGGTCAGCGGTGTCCAGATACAGCCCGTTGGTGGTCGTAAGATCCGTCGGCACAGCAGTCCAGGTAGCGCCGGCGTCAATCGAGTACTCCCAGATGCCCTGAACCGCCAAGCTGTTGTTGCCGATGATGACAATACCGGCCAGCGCGTCGCCGCCATCCGGGTCAAAGAAAGCGTCATTCGCGAGGGTAGCTACCGTCTGCCCTGCATTATTGGTGTTGTCGGTCGCGTCATCGTCGCCGTCTGCACCGCTACCATCATCATCTCCTGCATCCTCGCGGATCGCCGAGAGCGCGAGCGCCGTTGTCAGAGATGGAGAGTCATTGGCCGGCGTGATGTCGACCGTGAAGCTCAGGGCGTTGCTGCTCAGGCTGCCGCCCGAGCCCTGAGCCCCCCCATTGCCATCATTGAAGGTCATGGCAACGGTAACGGTGGCATCGGGGTCATCGTCAGTGCTGGCGTAGGTGATGCTCTCCATCACCGCTTCGACGTCCGCTTGGGTCGCCGCACTGTTGAAGGTCACCAGCAGCGTGCCCGTGCTGCTGTTATTGGTGACAGTACCCACGACGGTGCTGTCGACGGTGATCGTGGCGCCATTGGCGGTGCCCGAGAGGGTGACCGCATTGGAGAACCAGAAGCGGTCGGTGCTGTCTGCACCATCACTGCGAACAGCCGTCAGGGTTGCCGACGCAAAGCTATCGATACCGCTTTCCACGGTCAGTTCCTGGTCACTCAGGACAATGTTCTGCCCGGTATTGAGGACAACGGGCGTGCCCTGTGCGGCGGGGCCTGCGCCTTCGGTGTAGTTGACCTCATCGCCACCGCCCGTCAGTGACGGTGCGTCATTGACGGCAGTGACAGTTATGGATGCAGTCTGCGTCGCACTTTCCAGGTCTCCGGCGTCAACGGCTCGGAAAGTGAAAGAGACCGAACCGTTGAAATTATCATCCGGCTCAAAGGTCATGTTGGTGGCCTGGGCCACGGTAATCAATTGGTCCTCGGTATTGAGGATCGTGCCATCGCTGGCCTTCAAGACCCCATTGGCCGGTATGGTGACGATGCGGAAACGGTTCGTCAGGACGCTGTCCTCCACCTCATTCTCACCGGTATCCGAGAAGGGCAGTGTAAAGGTCAACGTGCTGTCTTCTGCGACGGTCTCAGAGATATCCTCCGATGTCGGCGCGTCATTAACCGGTGCCACAGTAATGGTAATGGCAGCGCTATCAACAGCGGTTTTTTCGCCGCCCAGACCAAAGTTGCCCAGGTCTGCGGTGGTCATGCCGAGGGTATCTTCGCCGTAGAAGTCAGCAAGGCCCTGGTAGATCAAGCCATCCAGCGTTGCATTAATGTCAGCCGCAGAGCCCTCAATGACCAGTGTAGATGTGCCAGAGCCTGACACGGAGGCAGCGCCATCCGCCGCCGCGGTCAGAGTTCCCTGCTGCACCGTCAGGGTCACCCGAGCCGTGTAGTTGGTCCCCGGGTCGTTTATGTCCGGGTCAGAAATAGAGATCGCGTTGGAGTTATCCGCAGAAAATACCAGCGGTGCGTCTTCATTCACCGTCTGGGCAGACGGCACGGAGTTCACCGGCGCATCATTGACCGGATTCACAGTGACCGCGATGGTCGCGTTCGCCTGCTCGTAGCTTGTGTTAGTGTCGCCATCATCCGTCAGTGCCGGGGTGAACGTCAGCCCATTCAAGACGGCATCGTCGGGATCAACCCCCGTATTGCCACCGTCCTTGACGTTAATAACAATACTGTCGCTGCCGACAAAGTTGGAGCTGCCGGTGTAGGTCAGGGAGGCCAATGTCGCGTTGATGTCCGCAAGGGAACCGGTGATGGTGAGGCTGGTGGTGCCCGCGCCATCAACAGTTGGCAGAACGCTATCGGCATCATCAGAATCTGTGGCGGTAGCGCTCAGCGTGCCATTGGTTACGGTGAGTGTGGCGACAAGGTTCACGGCCGAACCGGCATCTGCGTCACTGATCACAATGCCCGTTACGGCCAGTGGCTGATCCTCGGAGACGCTGAGGGAGGCCGGCGCGGCAATGGTCGGGGCGTCATTGACCGCTTCGATGTCGAAAGTGATCGTCCCAACAGGTTCATTGCCGCCGCCCGAGTCGGACAACGCGAACACCAGTGTGTCGGTCGTGGTTTCGTAACCATCGTGGCGGAAGACAATGCGGCCGTCCTCGACCTCCTCCAGCGTAAAGGCACTGCCCGCATCCAGGACCACACCGGTGGTCAGCAGCGTTTCACCCGACACATCCAGCCGGATAATCTGGCCGTTGGACGGTGCCGTGGTGATGCGGTACTGCACCTCGTCAGGCTCATTATCCACGTCGGCGGCATCCAGGAGATCGGCAGCGCTCAGGGTGTGCTGCTGGCCCTCATAGAGGAAGACATCGCCGGTGGCAGAGCTGATCGTGGGATCGTCGTTTAGAGGCGTTATCCCGACCTGGACCGTCTGCACCGTAGTGGCGTTTGCTTGTCCACTGTTGTCATCCAACTCTAGCGTGAAGCTGTCTGTAGAGACCTCTCCATCACCGTGCTCATATCGGAGCCGACCGGCGTCAATCTGTGCCTGCGTGAATGTAGTCGCAGCTTTGTTGACCTCGGTGATCTCTGCGTCAAACGTGCCGTCGTTATTCGTATCAAGGAACAGGGTGCCCTGAGTTGGCAGGTCGGTCACGCTCAGTGTAAGGCCATCTGCGACGTTACCGTCTACATCCAGATCCACATCGTCGGTTCGAATGTACGTGTTATCGATAACGACCGTCTCGCCCTCGATAACCACAACCTGCGACTGTATAGCTAGTACCGGCTGGTCGTTGACAGGAGTGTCCTGCAGAGTGGCCGTGCCCGACAACTCAAAATCAGACCCATCAGTGACAGTAAATTTGAAGGTTACAACGTGCGTCTCACGACCATCGTGGGCGAACTTGATACGCCCCGCATCGAGGTCTGCCTGAGTGAAGCTTTCATTGAGCCGCAGCCGCACTGCATCTCCGCCCAGGAAATTTCCTGGAGACGGATCGAAGTACAGAGCGCCGGGGCTCGGGTCAGGGTCAGGGTCCGTGCTCTTGTCGGGCAATTCGGTCAGCGTGTAGACCAGCTCCGCAGTCGTGTTATCGACATCAGTGGTGTTCAGTGCAGCGCTAGTGACCGTTACTACAGCACCTTCGTTGAAGTCTGACTGCGTACCAGTGGTAAGTGCCGGGCTGTCGTTCTGGGCCAGCGTGACCACCGTGACCGACGCCGTCGCGGTCGTCACATCGCCCGTGGTGGCATCACGGATCGTGTAGGTGAAAGAGGCCGTACCGGCAAAATCGGCGGCGGGGGTGAACAGGATCGTATCGCCGATGCCATCGCCGTCGACATCCTCAACCAACTCGACGGTGCCATTGGTCTCACTCTGCACCGAAATGACGTTCAGCGGTGCGTCGCCGCTGTCGTTTGCCAGCAGCTGCGATTCGCCGATCTCCAGGAGTGTGTCCTCGATCGTAATGAAGCTGTCAGGATTCGCCACGGGTGGGTTGTTAGGCTCAGATGTGTCTGAGACAAGCAGCACCACAGAGGCGGTATCAGTCTCCCCGTCGCCATCCACCAGCGTATAGGTAAAACTAATAGTCCCGCTGAAGTCATTGACAGGGGTAATGGTAATGGTGCCGTCGCCAGCATCCCGAACAAAGGTGTAGTCACTTGAACTAGCCGGCGGCGAAACCGACTGAATGCTTATTGCCGGGTTACCGCTGTCATTGCCCAGGAGCTGGCTGTCGGCGAGGACAATCTGGGTGTTCTGAGGCGTTGAGTAACTGTCATCTCGGGCGCGAAGATCATAGACGAAGAGTGTGACAGTAGCGGTATCCTCGGCACCGAAGTCGTCTCGAATCGTGTAGGTGAATGATGCGGCGCCGGACTCGGCGCTGCCGGGCGTGAAAGTAATCTCTGTGCCATTCAGAACAACGGTGCCGCTGACGGGATCGCTAACGCTGACTATTTCAAGACCCGTGCCCCGGTCGTCGCCGAGCAACTCAGCGTCGGAAAACGTCACGGAGGCGTTCTCGAGGACAGAGTAGCTGTCATCAACTGCCACCGGGCGAACGTCAACCCTCACTGTGGCAGTAGCCTCGTCTCCATCCGCATCTGTCGCGGTATACGTGAACGCGTCTAGGCCACGGAAGCCTGAGCCGGGCGTATAGGTAATGATGTTACCAACATGGGTCACTGAACCATTGCTGCCCTGGCCGACGGCCGTGATCGTAAGAGGCTGGTTGCCGACATCATTCGCAAGAAGTGCGCTGGCATCAATACTGAGCGGCGTTTCAAACTGAGCGACCACGCTGTCGTTGTTGGCATCAATGCCGAAGACATTAATGAATACAGTCGCAGTGCCCTGGTTAGTGCCGTCGGTGACCGTGTATGTAAAGCTAGCCGTGCCTTCAAAGCCGACATCTGCGGTAAAGGTGACGGACTGATCGCCATTTAGCACGGCGACACCATTGGTTGCATCCTGTACATTCGAAATCGTCAGCGACGCGCCATCATCATTGCTCAGCAACTGACTCGCAGAGATCGTCGTGGCGGGGTCACCTGCATCAATTCGCTCCAGAATTGTGAAGGAATCATCGCCCGGCGCAAAAGCCACTGGTTCGCCGATGGTGAAGTTCACCACTAGCGGCGTCAGGGTGCCATCCTGATAAAGCCCACCCGAACCATCGCGAAGAGTCACGGTAAAAGCGTCGTTGGCATCCGGCGTGCCGTCATGGGTGTACCTGACCCTGCCTTCCTGGATATCGATCAGGGTGAAGGTCGCGCCGTCACCCAGCGGCACGTCGTCAAGGAACAGGAAACCAGAGGTCGGCCGCGACTCCAGGCGGAACGTCAGCTCGCCATCGGGCGAGTCAACGTCGGTGGCGTTCAGCAGGGCCGCGGTCAGAATGACGGTCTGTCCCTCGGTGATGACCTGGGTACCGGCGGTGCCAACCGGGTCATCATTGATGGCCTGCAACTCGACGAAGACGGTCGCCGTATTAGAAAGCGGCGTGTCATCGTTGTCAGTAACGCTGATTGTGAAGTTCACATCAACCGGATCCAGTTCGTTGACCGAGACGTGATCGATAGTGAGCAGGCCCCTGTTGACAGCGTTGAAAGTAAAGCCCGCATCAACATCAGCTTGCGTGATTTCGGTGCCGTCATACTGCAGCACGGCCTCTGCCGAATCGGGCAGGGAAAGCACTGCGACAACAAGGTCTTCTGCGGCAGTCTGCGCGTCGCTGAAGGTGGTATTGGGGAACACCGCCACGTCCGTCTCCCCCTCATCCAGGGGCAGGTAAACGTTGCCACCCTCGACCTGGCTGCCGCCGATGGTCGGCGCCGTGTTGACATCACCAACGGTGATGGTGACCGCAGTGGCATCCACGACACCGCCTGCACCATCGCGCAGGCGCACCGAAAAAGTGTCAGTGCCAGCGCTGCCACCATCATGGGCATAGGTGACTACATTGCCCGCGAGCACATCTGCGTAGGAAAAGGTAGATCCGATAGCCGCCGGAGCACCACCGATCGTGATACTGCCCTCTGTAGGCAACGCCTCGATGCGGAAGACCAGCTGGGCGTTGGTGTTGTCCGGGTCGACCACTGCAAAGATGTCGCCGTCAATCGCAAGTGTCTGGCCGATCTGCACAGCGCCGTCTGTCAAGACCAGCGCAGGCACATCGTTTACTGGTGATACATTGATCGTGAGACTGCGGCTATCTATGCTGCCGATCGGCGTGCCATTGTCATCGACAACATCGGTGACGCTGTAGCTAATCGTAAGGGTAGCACCGGTCGCAGAGGGTTCGGTGCCGTTGTGGGCGAAGGTAACACGGTCGTTATTGATATCGTCTTGAGTGAAGGTACCGTTATCAGCAAGTGCCACCCCGTTCAGCCGAAGCTCGCCCGCTGCGGTCGGCAATGACGTCACCGCGTAAACGACCTGCGTCGCGGCCGCCTCGACATCGGTGATTTGCAGCGTAGAGGACCCGATAGTGACCGTCGCCCCCTCGTTGACCGTCGCCGCTCTGTCGTTCACCACCGTAAAGAGGTCGTCGACCGGGGTGACACTTGTACCGAGCGTATTGCTGGTACTGAAATCCGGGGCCGCGTCGGTGGTAACGTCTAGTGTTTCACGGCTTGCCCCGGTGAAGGTCCGGCTGCCGCTGTTATCAATAGCGCGAAAGGTCAAGGGCGCGGGGGTGCCGCTCCAGTCGGCGACTGGCGCGAAGCGTAGTTTGGCCGAGGCGCTGAGCAGCAGCGCCGAGGTTTCACTCACCCCGCCGACGTCAGCCCAGGTCTCACCGTCATTGACGGAGTACTGCCAGACGCCGTTGGCGGCATCTGCGGTGTTGGCGCTGACGGCAATGCCGGCCAGGCTGTCGCCGTCGACATCACTGAAGACCGAAACCACCAAAGAGGAAACCGTGGCGCCGTCCGGGTTGGTCGAATCCTCCGCGATTGATGCCAGAATCGCTGGACCAGTAAGCGCAGGCTCGTCATCTACAGGCGTAACGCTGACGTTAAACGTTCCTGAATCGGTCTTGGAGTCGTCATCGACCAGGTCATTACTGGCAACGGTGATGGTCTCGGTGCCATTGAAATTGAGCGCCGGGCGATAAACCAGCGTATCGAGGGCCGCATTGATTGCGGTGAGCGTGCCCTGCACAGTCACGGTGGAGGAGCCGTCGGTCGTCTCATCCTGAAAAGTGAGACCGCTGGCCGTGGCGAGGGTGACTGTGCCCCCCATGTTCGTGCTGATCGTCACTTCCACGGTGCTATCACCCGCATCTACATCCGATACGGAGACAGCGCCTGAGATCGTCAGGCCGTCGGCCGAGTCCTCCGCCACCTCTAATGGTCCGGCCGGCACCGTGACCACTGGCGGCTCGTTGAAGGCCGTCACGGTGATAGTGGCTACGCTCGCGTTACTGGTCGTTTCGCCATCGGTTGCCGTGAAGCTGAAGGTAGCAGGGCCAGTATAGTTGGTAACCGGAACGAACTGCAGCGCACTGGCCTGAGCGACCACCAAGGTGCCGCCCGCCGTCACCGGCGTGCCATTCGAGAGCTGCAATACACCCGCGCTTGCATCGGGAAGAACGGTGACCGAATAGCTTTCGATATCACCGACCCCATCCACATCCGCGGCATTGGACGTGATATTGATACCGGTCAAGGTCACATTCTTGTCGACGGAGAGCGAGAATTCGCTGGTCGTCGGCGCGTCATTAACTGGGTTGACGCTGGTCTGCAGCAGGCGATCAACGCCTGAGGTGTCGGAGCCAGACAGCGATGTTGCATAGCTGGGTGAGCCAGCGGCGGTGAAGGTCTGGCCGGTGCTGCTGTCAATGGCTCGTAAAGTGAGACTGCCCGGTGTGCCGTTATAGTTGTCTGCGGGGTTGAATCGTACCAGCGTCGCTGCGCCCAGTAGCAACGCATTATTGTTGGCCACGCTGCCAACTGCGACCCAGTCTCCCGCCCCATCCCTGTATTCCCAAACGCCCTGTCCTGCGTTGCTGCCATCAGCGCTGATGGCAATACCCGCAAAGGTGTCGCCGTCGACATCAGCAAACAAGCTGCCAAACAAGCTAGACACCGTCGCCCCTGCCGGATCGCCGTCCTCGTCCACAGCTGCCAGCGACGCGTTACCTGCAAGGGTTGGCTTGTCATCGACTTCTGTTACGTTAACGGTCAGTTCGGTGAAGTCATCCCAGTCGCTATTATTTGCGCTCTGTTCAGCGCTGCTTTCGTCGACGCGGATAATAAAGGTTGCCGTAGCATTAGAGTCGGCGTCCGGGGTGTACGTGAGCCCATTCAAATAGTTTTGGATCGCCGTCGCGTCGCCAATCTGACTCAGAGAGCCGCCGCTCGTCACGAGATTGGCGTTGGCATCACGGAGCTCGCCAGAGCCGGAAACAAAGATGATTTCACCGATAGAGTCAGCATCACCGCCGTCTACAGCAAAGAGACCGCTAAAAGACAGGGCGCCATCTTCAGCGACAGACTGTTCGCCCGGACCATTAACCGTCGCAGCCGCCAGCAGCCCACTAAACCCACTAACGTCCCCATCGGCAAACAGCGTTTGGGTCTCTATTAGTCCGCTTGCGTATTCAAGCTCCCAGTCACCACCCGCGTCTACGTTGCCAGTGGCATCGGTAGAGGCAGCGATATCCGCGCCCGTCAAAGCCGCAAGCTCCGCCACAAAGCTAACATCGCCGGCGTCGACGACGTAGCAACCGTAAAGCAGTATGTCACCGTCATCGTCCAGGCTATCTCCAATGGCGGCGAGCAGCTCGCGGTTTTCCGAGAGACTGGCAGCGGAGAATTCGGAGCTGCCCAGACGCTGAACGCCTTCGGCGCCGTGACCGATGATGTGCACAGCATCAACCCCTTCGCGGCCAGAAAGGGTCTTTGCAAGCAGGGCGAGACCGTCTTCACCGACCTCCACAAGGATAACTTCGCGGTCCTCTGAGAGTTCGGCGAGCACAGCGTCAACGTTTTCAATGGCTGCATCGACAAAGACCAACTCACGGCGATCCGGACCAGCGGCAACCGCAAGTGTATCCGGAAGGTCCGCGATACGGGCGGCGGCATCGGAACTGTCAGCCTGCGCTAGCTCCGTGGCAGCGGCAACGGCGTCGACGGCAGCACCGTCAAACATTAGACGCTGCTCAAGGCGCATAAGTTGCGGCATGCGCCGACGCATGCCGCTCTGGCCATTACGACCCTTTTGACCCTTCGAATTATTGTCAGCCATTGCTCTTTACCTGCTCAAGGCTTGTCGATGCCGCCCGCCGCGGGCATCTGTAGATAACCGCTCATGCCAGCCAGAAGCTCGTCGTCGAGGGCAACAAATTCGGCAAAGCCCTTCACGGACTGGCTTAGCGGGTCTGCTCGACGGGCCATTCGGAGTAGGCGGACGGGGTAGGCACGATCGGTATCTTCGATATAGACGTCGAGCTCGAAGCCGGGCGTCAGCCACACCAGCCAGCGCGTGGGCACGATAAATTCAACCATCAGTGCGCCGTCATCAATAATGTCAATGACAGGGGTTCCGGCTTGCAAGAACTGACCCTCACGAGCATGTACCACGTCTACAGCGCCTGAGTAAGGTGCAGAAAGCTGGCACTTTTGTAGCAGCACCTTCAAGTAACGCAGCTCTGCCTCTGCGATAGCAACCTCGGCAGCACTGCTTTCGACTTCGAGTCGCCCGACGGCATTGAGTTCCTCTAGGGCCTCGGCGCTCCTCCAAGTCACACTAGCCGCTTCGACTTGCGCCTCCGCACGTTCTTTTTGTGCGCTCTGCGCCTTACAGTCAAATACCGCGAGCAAAGCCCCTTCAGCAAAGCGCTCACCCTCCCGATACCTCAGGGTTTCTAGTCGGCCAGAAATCTCAGTTACGACCGTAGTC
This sequence comes from Cellvibrionales bacterium, assembly GCA_043585095.1. Taxonomy (GTDB): domain Bacteria; phylum Pseudomonadota; class Gammaproteobacteria; order Pseudomonadales; family Halieaceae; genus JANQIO01. The sequence goes on along the minus strand of CP121321.1, from coordinate 1,218,947 downwards.
TCCCGCAGAGGAACCACTTGCACAGCGATGTGCTCCTCCTCAAGACTGAACGCGTGTCGATCTTGCGCCGATGTAGAATTTACATAAAAGGTAATTAAGAAATAAACACAAAGAGCGGCTCGAACCGGAAGCATCATTCAGTTCCATCGAGCGAAAGCTCGTTACTGAAAGCGGTTTCCAGAACGCGCGCTAGCTCAGGCACACTTATCTCGTCAACACTACCGAAACTCGGCTGCAATCCCAGGGTGGCCTGTATCTTGCTGGCAGCCTCTTCAACGCGTGCGATAGCCTGGTATTGCCGAACGTCGCTCATAATGGCGACGACGCTAGCGGATATTTGATCAAGCTCACTGCTCACGCCCTGAACGTACTCTTTTCCCGCCAAGCCTGACAACGCGTCATCTAAGCTAGCTAGCTGCTTAGCCCGTTCATACTGGCGTAAAACACTAGCGTAGTAGTTGCGGCCGAGATGCACTTGCGTGAGCACAGCCATCTGCATTGCGGCACGGCGGCTTTCCGCGACCGCACTTGCAGACGCGGCTGCGCGCCGACGGCTAGGAGCTGAAAAGATATTCATGAGGTTGTAAGTAACGCGCATGCCGCCTTCGCGCCAGTAGTCGTTGATCAAAAACTCGTCTGAGTCATAATAGCTTCCATAGTCGAGTGAGAAGTTGGGCAATATCTGAAGCAAACTCTTACGAGCCTCAAGAGCGACAACACGCGCGTTATAATGCTCCTCGATCAAACCTGGATTATTTACAAGCGCCATTTCTTCCATCTGCTCCGCAGTAAGCCCAAGTATGTTGCTACGCACCCCTTCGGGCTCGACTAACTCATACTGCTGGGCGGGAGTAACGCCGATAAGCTTCGAAAGCTCAATGCGCGCTGCCATTAACTCGCTTTCTACGCTTTCAAGTATGCGCAGGTTTTCAATCAAACTGCGCTGATAGCGAAGTGCTTGTCCGGGAGCCCGAATGCCCTTGGCTAGCTCCGCTCGAGACGCAGCGAGCGCCCGCTCAGCAGACAGGCGGTTTGAAACGACTGACTCATGTAATTTCTGTGCTGCCAGAGCACGCCAGAATGCGGCATATGTCTTCTGTATAAGCTCATGCATCGCCTGGCGACGACGCTGCTTCGCGATCAGGAAACGATCTGCGTTTTGTTTGGCGTTATAGTAGCTAACGCCGAAGTCGAGCAAATTCCAAGTTAGGCCGAGATCTGCGGTCATACGTTCATTTTCAGACGTAATAAACGGGTTAGAAAGTGAGGGCAACCCGGTTACGGAGTCCACCGCATCCCGTATTATAAATCTGTCGCGATCGGTGTAACCCGCGCCCGCCTGAAGCTTGGGAAGAAGATCAAATTTGCCGGCCTGAAAACGTGCCTTCGACAAGGACTGCTCGAGCATGAGAGTTCGATTATCCAAATTAAACTTGAGGGCGCGCGCGGCAGCCTCATTCAACGTCAATGGCTCGATAACGGGCACGAGATCCATTGATCGAGTGCGGTCTGCGATGTTCACTACCTGCAATTCTTCACGGGTTATCGGCGTCGGCGTAACTGAACATCCTACAAGTAGTGTAGCCGCTAACAAGCACGCCACGTAACCAAAAGACGCTGCGCAATGCTTGCTCATGAGCGCCTCGCAGACAGATTGAAGGCAACTGCGCCCTGCGCGGGTACATCGCTAAAGTGGAAAATGGGCCGAGCTACCTTTGCCATCACAACTCTTCTTCCGTAGTTCCCAGGTTACCGGGAAAGTGCGACGCACCACTATTATTCGAAGGACCCATGCTTGCGTGCGCGCCCTCGCTACCCGGCTGTAACCGATCGCCGCGGACTATGGGTTAGTAGTCACTAAGAAGCCAGCGCTCGTTACACTTGAAGGACGAAAAATACGTTTTGATACCTAAACGAGCCGTGCCTGCTGACATAGTGTTTGCTCGATTTGGCGTAAAAAACGGAACACTTAATTTAGGCGGGATGCACGAGCTTCATAAATGCATAGGGACACAGGTTTCGGCGTTGCGTAGGAAGTATGAGTGAGAAAAATGCTTGCCCAAGAAAAGCGCGTCCGACAGAGCTAAGTGCGTCTGAGGCAATCGCTTGCTTGCGCAACAACGTTTAGCAACATCCATTTATAAGCCTTGGAGACACGAGCAGCAGACTGCTTTACCAATTAGATCGGTGGTAAACAATTTTTCCTACGAGGTTGCGCACCGCGATCCAACTAGCGTTCGCCTTGTGATGAGTAACCAGCATCCTGAAGACCTGACCATTCTCAGAGTGTGCACGGATACTCGCCCAGCGTTCCCATCTTATAGGTTCAAGGGTGTAGAGGCTAAAATATGAAGAAAGTACCGGATCCGCTCGTCATCGTGATAGCAGTATTTGGGATAGGGTCAGTTGTAACATTGCTTACGCTTTTGGCCGCCAGCAAAGATGTCTTCAGAGCTCCACCCACCTTGCAGCAGGCGGGCATCTTATCGGCGACGGAAATCACAGCCGACTAGCTCTGTAGTCCTAGACAAATTTCCGAGAAGGAAACCCATGGCGGCCTCTCGTGGCATAACATTCGCCGGGGCGTTACCCCACACGACTGCTTGAAGCGTCACTTGCCGTTAGCAGCTGTTGGGCAGGCCCTAGTAGCCCTGCAACGTCGCGGTCATAGAAGCCCTACCTATGTCCAGCTTGATGTCCGCATCTGTATAACCCACCAGAGGAGCGAACACGACGTCCAGATGCTGTAAAGGACATTACACGTTCGGCTGGTTTGGGCTCAGACATCCCAACACGCCCTCGGCGAACCCATTCTCCTCGCCGAAAATGCAGAAAGCCCAAAAGTCAACGCCCAATAAACCCAGGCAGATACACCCACTTGCCGAGCGACCAGCAGGGCAACGACAATTCGGTTGGCACCGTCTACATTCAAGCAACCAACCGAAAGATGATATACCGCTTGCGAACATATCTCGCAGTCGGGCATCGATGAATCTCATAAAACAAGCGTGTCACGCGCTCTCTCGTGAACACGTCAGGCGACTTTTCCCTAGGGAGCCATGCGGTCTGGCACTGTTTTAATAGTGTCGCCCGCCTTAAATAGACAAACGTCCGCCCCCCCGGGCGGAACGGACTCAATTAAAGTTCAAAAAATACTTGCGAAAACTGCCGCTGACACTCTGCTTGAACCCGTCCTGAGTCGGCTTGCAAGGTTTCCTTTGTAAGGAGGCAAGCAGAATGGCTGGGCTCTCATCCAAGGACTGCCGTTAGACTGTAAATAGGCGGCGTATGATGTTTGGTGATTGGAACAAGCCCGATGCGACGACAGAAACGTCGGTAGAGGGTGGCTGCATACCGGCGGCCTAGCCATCTGGGATGCGCAGGGCTTTTTCACAGTCCGGCGCCTTTCTAGCGCGGCGCGCTCTATGTGCTAGGATTCCCGACACAAAAATAAAGCACGCACGACGAGGGCAGCACCATGCACGACCTGGTTATTCGAAACGGCACGATTGTTGACGGATCTGGCGAAGAACCCTTCAACGCCGATGTCGCAATCAGCGGCGACCGGATTGTTGCCATTGGAACGGACCTTCCTGCTGGCCGCGAAGAGCTGGACGCCAGCGGCAAAATCGTCGCACCCGGCTTTGTCGATATCCATACCCACTACGACGGGCAAGCCACCTGGGACGCCGAGATGGCGCCCTCTTCCTGGCATGGTGTAACTACAGTGATCATGGGCAACTGCGGCGTGGGTTTCGCCCCGGCCAAACCCGATCGCCATGACTGGCTAATCGGCTTGATGGAAGGCGTGGAAGATATCCCGGGCACGGCTTTATCAGAAGGCATTCGCTGGAATTGGGAAAGCTTTCCCGAGTATCTGGACGCACTGGAAGCCTTGCCACGCACGGTCGATGTTGGCACCCACGTGCCCCACGGTGCCGTTCGCGCCTATGTTATGGGCGAACGCGGTGCCGCCAACGAAGCACCCACTGAAACCGATATCGCGGCCATGTCAGCCATCGTTGAAGAGGGCCTTGAAGCTGGCGCGCTGGGTTTCTCTACCTCGCGCACAATTTTGCATAAGTCTGTTGATGGCGAGCTGGTTCCTGGCACAACGGCTACCAAAGAAGAGCTGATTGGCATTGGCCGCGCCATGGGCCGCACCGGTTTTGGCGTATTTGAAATGGCCAGCGACCTGAACCGGGAATGGAATGAATTTGAGTGGATGGGTGACCTGAGCCGAGAGACCGGCCTCCCGGTGACCTTTGCCGCACTGCAATCCCCTTTGAAACAGTTACCGCTGGATGAACAAATCGCCAGCATGCGCGAGCAGAATGAGAAAGGCGCCAATATCGTGGCGCAAATCGCACTGCGCGGAAATGGCCTACTGATGGGCTGGCAAACCACCTTTCATCCCTTCAGCTTCAAACCCTCTTGGCTGGCCATCGCAGAGCTGTCCTGGGAAGAACAGTACACCAGGCTGCAGGATCCCGCGTTCAAAGCAGCGCTGATCGAAGAAGAGCATGAGTTCCCCGACAGCGATATCCGCTTCTTACTGGAGTACGCAACAAGTGCCTGGGAAGCCTTATACGAGATGGGCCCAGGTTTTAATTACGAGCCCGGACCCGATGAGAGCCTTCGCAGCGGAGCAACGCGCGCCGGGGTTGATGCGCAGACCTATGCCTACGACCTGTTGATGCGCCAGAGCGGTAAAGGCCTGATCTACTTCCCGGTTTTGAACTACGCGGATGGCAACCTCGACTTCCTGGAAGATCTGCAACAGGCCGATAACTGCGTGAACTCGTTATCTGACGGCGGAGCCCATTGCGGCACGATCTGCGACGCCGCAACGCCCACGTTCATGCTCGAGTACTGGGTGCGCGACCGCAATAAGGGGCGCATATCATTGGCCAACGCCATCAAGCGGCAGTCCCGGGATACCGCCTTACTCTATGGACTCAAGGATCGCGGTTTACTGCAGGCGGGTTTCCTTGCCGATATCAATATTATCGACATGGACGCCTTGCGCCTTGATCATCCCTGGCTAGCATTTGACCTACCCGCCGGCGGTAAGAGACTGCTACAACGCGCTGACGGTTATGTGGCGACCATCAAATCGGGACAAGTCACCTTCCGTGAAGGTGTGATGCAGGGCCCGACCCCGGGCGGGGTTATTCGTGGGCCTCAGAGCGCGCCCGCTACCGAGGAGTCGTCTGTCCAGCGGGCCGGATAATCGACCACAAGGGTGCCGCGGAGGCTAGCGCGGGACCGGCTAAAACCAGACGGGTTACCCCTAAAACCGAGCGTAAGCGGGTCGGGATGCGAAGTTTCAGCGCGGCAGTGCGAAAAATCTGCTGATTATGCAATCCTTCTATCCTGTCGGTATTCTTGTTTTTATTCAACTAAAACAAGGCCTTGCAGAGATATGGAGCTTCACGTTCTGCACCCATAACCCTAGACAAAATATGGACATTGACATCTGTCAATTTATCTTGTCACATGGTGTGTAAGATCTACTTTACACGCACCGTTGGGAGAAGCTCATGCACGACCCGCACACCCATCCGAACAGACGTTCCGGCGGGGTATTCGTGGCCTGCAATCTGAGCGGAATCCAACTGTATGAAGCCCCAAGACTACCGAGCATCAAGCGCAGGATTACCACAAATCGAGGTACCGGCTAATGCGTGCACAACTCAGCGAGCAGACCGCCGAGCCCAGACCGCCCCACGCCCCTGCTCGAATCGGCTCCAATAGCGTGCTGCTACTGGTTCCCCTGCTAGATGAGGCATTGGGCACTGGCCCAAGAGAGATGTTGCTCAGTGAAGCTGGCATGGACCAGTTACCAGATGATGAAGGCATGATGCCAGAAGGTCCTGCGGCAGCGCTTCACCAGGCCGTACGCGCGCACTATCCCGATAGTGCGCCCGAACTGACGCGACGCGCCGGAATGCACACAGCCGATTTCATCATCACCCGTCGAATGCCATTTATCGTGATGCAGCTATTGCAGAGCTCGCCGCCGTGGCTAGCTGCACCCCTGCTCGCCAAAACGATTGAAAAACACGCATGGACCTTTGCCGGATCAGGAAAGTTCAAGGTTGTTAGCAAAAGCCCGCTGATCTTTGAATTGCACGACAACCCCGTTGTGCGCGGCGAACACAGCGATAAGAACCTGTGCCACTGGCATAGCGCGGTATTCCAACAGCTTTTCACATCACTGGTCGATCCCAGCGCGCGCTGCGTTGAAACTGCCTGCTGCGCCAACGGCAGCGACTGCTGCCGCTTCGAGATCACTACAGACACCTAGGCAACACGCCTCTATTGCTTGTCCTAACCTGCGTACGCGCTGAGCGCGCGCGTCTGAGCTGGGTGCATCTACGCCTTTAGGTGCTGGACTCAGCAAGCGCCGAAGCTCATCCTGGCCGGCAATCTACAGCAACCGGACCTAAGACCTAGGGTTGCGCGGCAGCCTGCACCACACTGAAATCGGTCCACGTCGACATCGGCGGCAGCGCAGATCCGGGATGGGTGCGCAAATAGTTGGTGGCATTGGTTCGCCAGGTGTCCTCGCTCATGGCAGAGGTAGTCGGGCTTTCTGCCCACAAGAGATCGATGATGCCAGTCAGCGAAGCGACCTGGTAGCGCAGATCAAGCTGTGGCTCGAACTGTTCGACGGTGAGCGCCGCCCCCGCCTCAGGGTCAGCGGTAGCGGCATGCCAGCCGCGATCCAGCACTTTGAGAAACGAGACAAGCTCATCGGGATACTTTCGAAGCGTTTCCTCGCTGACAAACATCACCTGCGAATACGCCACGTGGCCGTAATCCATGTAAGGCAGTATCCGAACGTCGTGACCCGCTGCTTGCAGCTTTACGAATTCATCAACGATGTAACCCTGTTTAGCATCCATCTCTCCGGCCAGTAATGGACAGTTGCCGTAAGTCGATTCGATTATCGTCACCTCATTAGCAGGGATTCCGGTGCTGTACAGCATCGTAGCAATCGCTTCATGCCCGTCGCCGTGAACGGCAACCGTTTTCCCGCGCAGGTCGGCAGGACCGGAAATACCGGTGGAAGCGAGACTGATCAATCCCAGCGGTGAGGCCTGAAACATGGTTCCAATCGCCACAATAGGATGGCCTTCTGCGACTGACGACAGGAACAAGCCGCTCTCCAAAGAGCCGATGGTGCCAGGCCGACCCACCACCTCGGCGGCGACAGAATCCATACCCTTGGACCAGCGGCGCACTTCCAGATCGAGACCTGAATCGGCAAACCAGCCCTTCGACTCAGCCCAATTAAGCCCCGCGAACTGCGCATTCCGAACGCCAAGGTCCATCTGAAAAACAAGCGGAGATTCTGCACGGGCCATAAGGCAAACAAACATCAACAGAGGTTGGAGGATGAGCCATTTACACATAATCGTCCTTAACTCAGTGCGCGGCGCTCACCAAAAGAGTGGGGCCACAACGTGCAGCGCAGCGCCTCTTGAAGCTACGATGCCCTCGGCACGCTCGCAGCAAGCTGTGCCATGCAGCAAGAGCCTATCGACACTGAGATCCACTACCAACTTTTTAAGCGCATGCTCTTATCTTGAAGCTGCTTAAGCTCGCGAACCTGAAGCGGCGCAAAGCTACGGTATTTGTTCTCCCAGCGCTAAAAATCAGTAGCGGACACACCAGCCGCTCGTGTGACGACTGCCGACGATGTACCCGCATCATCCAAGCGCACCGTTGCCGCGGTTTACTTGGCCTAGCGTCGCGTAACGACAGTATACGACACTAATTACAATGATTAGCCTAACTTCAAATTCTCGCCCTGGTCTGCTTTCGTTCTCGGAGGATCCTCAGTATCGCCACCGCTTCGTCAGACTTGATATGAAACTTTCTACGAAAGCGTGAAGGCGTTCACAATTCTTACTCTTCAGATTTTGCACTAGGTATTTATTGTGTATGGTATCGAGGTCGCTCTACGCTCAAGCCTTCTCCTGCTCTTCGAGCCGCCTCATTTCCAGCGGCGCCGATTAGTTCGCCTGTGAGTACACCCGCGAACAATTCTTATGTCATGGCTAGCCATCTAAAGGCTGCAAAAACTACACGTTTCTACACGGTACTACGGTTTCTGCATGCTTTTTGAGGCAATCTACATTCCATGTTGTCGCCAGTATGACTAAGCGAAACTGCCAGCGCCGGATCAATGGGTATGGCAGCAAGTGGTAGTAGTAGTAGTGGTACGCGTCCGACACGGAGGGACACAAATTTTGCCGATAAATGATGTTTTAGAAGATAAGCTTCTGGAGTCTACACAAGATAGCAAGCAGGGAATCCTCAGAGCCATGCGTCCGACCGTCTGCATAGTACAGCTAGGACCCTGGAGTAAAAACACTCCCGCCTCTTCTACCCGATTGAACGCAGTAAATGAGCTTCCACGCGAAAAGTATGATTGCGTGGTTGGAGCACTGCGTAAAGGCGGATTCGACATCGGGCTTTGCGGCAGCCTATCTGAGCTCCGACTTCGCATCGAGCAAGGAAATTTGCAGACAGACTCGCGAGTACCACCCTTTATCTGTGTGCCTTTCTGCTACGAATTGCTCGACAATTTACCGAACCTGAAAGAGTTTCTGCATGACCATCCCAGACTTCCCGTAGTGGTACTGGGAGTCGACGTGGCTGATGAACTGGCCTCGGTAGCACTACTCGAGGCAGGATGTGCGGCACTGCTTCATTCCCCACTACACGTAATCAAAGTACAGGCTTACTTCAAGAATGTTCGCAACCAATATGAGCAGTGGTTGTTGGCATTCCAAAATGGATCCGAAATCAGCTTCGACGCTTCCAAAAATGCCTCTATTGAAGCCAGTGGGGACTCCCGCTTGTACTTTGGCGTGTATGAGCTCGACACAGTGTTCAACAAGCTTAAGAGAAGCACTGAAGAAATCGAGGTTTTCGAACTAAGTCGCTCAGAAACACTGACACTTGCGTGCTTGATCAAAGCCGGACACAAAGGCTGCTCCAGAGAATATGTAATTGAACAGGTTTTCAACCGAGAATGGATGCCATTCGACAGGACTCTAGACAACATCGTTGTAAAGTTACGACGCATTCTTAGACGTTATCCACAGACGGGGGGTGCGGTTCTTCACACTATTCGCTCGCATGGGTATGCACTTCAGATAATTTCGTCAGGCGACGACCTTATATGACATAACGAGACTCAGTACGACACCAGGCATTCAGAGAGCGGCACACACGCCACTTGCATTTATTTATTCTCCTTGCGCGGAGTTGGCGACGTGTCACTGCTAGCCAGATTCAACGGCTCGATCTAGAAAAGCTGCGGCCTTTCCCCCAAGTTGAAACTTATGCTTGGATGAGATCTTCAGGATTTTGAATGGTCCCCACTTGTTGAGACAGGCAGTACCCCAAAACGCCCTCTCACCTTTTTTGTATCCCGCCGGCAGCGACCTGACGCGCGTCTGTGTATACACTTCTTACAATCCGCTACCTCCTTTTCGAACCACCGGTGTCACCATAATCCGTGGACGACTGAGTCGTACGTTCGAGCACGTTGTGGGGGATTAAAAGTGAAATTACATGCTTCGTTACAGATTGATACCAGCTTTTCGCATCAGATGTTTGACGCAAGGAAAAGAAACCAGCTGACACAAGATCAATGTGCTGAACTAATAAACTCGTTGCTGAGTTATACTAGCTTCTCAGGCCAGACCATCATGCTTTGGGAGTCCGGGCAAGCACTGCCATCCGCCAAAGTACGCAACGATGTCCTCGCTCTGCTCGAGGGCGTAGGCAACCATCTCCTTCCGCAACGCTAAACTTCCCGCAAATTTTATAGACAACAGCGAAGTCTGGACGCCACGAAGAATGTGACACTACAAAAGCCGTTGTCGGATTGAAGTGAAGACTGAGTACCGTATTCGCCAGAGAGGACATGGCATCCCAGTAGTGTAGCGGTGATACAAAAGATACGACTGACTGCATGTCTTCACTACTGGAATGGATTATCGGCAGAAGTATCAATGATCTGCTGACAGTACCCCTCTGCTCAGCTTTCGCCTGCGATGAACTTCTTGAAGGCCGTTAGTTGCGCAATAGTGAGGCGACGATCAAAAGGGTCGAGTACTACACAGAAATTCACACATAGTTTTGACGCTGCTAACTATCGTCCATTGGAAACCAAGACCGCACGCAGGTCTCCTACTGCATCTGCAAAGTCTTTTGGCTCGAAACGGTCCTCATCATCAACTGCTGCAAACACTCGATCCATAACATGTTGGCTGGTATCCCGGTGTCGCCTATCGAGTAGAAGGTTAAGGGCCATCGCAGCTTGCTCAGCGAGTACATAATCCTGAAAATCGCCGCGAGCACCGGCTAGCGTAATCGAGCTGAGACAGCGCTGCTTAACCTCCATACCTAAAGGCTGCTCCAATATCTGAGCCAATTTATCCACTGCCGCCCTAAGTTCTTTTGAGGCTGCCCTAAACGCTGCCAGGTCCGCATTTACTGACTCATTTAAAGCGCGCAGCGCCGAGAGTAGTGCGGCAGCGGCTTCCCGGCTTACCGCTTCAGCCACGGGCAGTAGCAGAGCGAATTGGGCGTCATTAAGTCGAATACTACCAGGCGCAACGCCCTTGGTGATTCGTGTTGTTGCCCAGCGCTTTTCGCCCATAGGATGGTGACACGCGTGGCAGTCGAATACTGCCACCTCCGGGAATAGACCCGCTTGATGGTCAAGTCGTCGCTCTAAAATAGCAAGAGTGTGCCGCGCCGACGTCAATAAGCCAGTGATCCAAGTTGCCATCAGGGGATCCGAGCTGCCTTTCAACTCGTACGCGGAATCCGTTGCCCAATGCGGTGGCATGAGATCCGTGAAAGTGGACAGCTCGAAGGCAAGCCTCGGGTGCCCCGCCCCCATTATCTGATGTGTAGCAAACTTTTTCTCCGTACCGAGGTGGCATGATAAGCAGAGTTCAGCCCGCGCTACTACTCGGTCTGTGGGATAAAGACCATTGGCAACGTTATCTTCGTAGGGGACCTCCTGTACGGTGTGATGTGCGATCCAGTCTGCAGATCCGCCATGACAGGCCTCACAACCCACGCCATCAGAAATATCGAACTGCTCTCCACGCTGAGATACCGGCACATTATCGGTATGACAATCCAGACAGATCTCAGCTTCATGCGCATTTGGTAGCCCGAGGTTCCGGGCAATTCGTTTTGACTCCGGAGTAAGCAATACCTTATAGGCATCAGCGTGTTTATCATAACGGCTCCAGGTAACGTATTCGTTCTGAAGTACATCGCCACCCCTGCGCTCTGTAGTGGATCCGTGGCATACGCTCGAGGCACAACTTGCGACCCCTGTATGGACCCGACCGTCGTATTGAGGCACGTCGCTCTGAGCAACACCTTGCAAAAGTAGACTAAGCATACAGCCGCTCAAGCACCTCATCCATATGAGCCTACTTGTCATTGGGCATCATCCGTTAGAGGAAATGAAGGCGCGGGAGGCCTCAAATGCTCCTCCACATCCTCCGAGGCGCCTTCTATCTGGCGGCCTCGGGGCAGCAGAGCACCCGTGCCCGGGGTGTCGTTCACCGTCCAAGGCAAACCTTTTTCATCAAACAAAAGCCCACGCATGTCATCCTTGTTAAGAGGTCCCGATCCCAGTCGACCAAATACGGCTATTTGCCCTCCCGTCTCATCTACGGCCCGATCTCGCTCCAATGGTCGAGTGACTGCCAAAGCCGGTGTTTCGGTCCTCAACCGCGCAATTAGCTTCGGCTTCGGATCCGGCGAAAAACCATAGAATCCAGGTACCGTGACTGGCGTCGTCAGCTGAAGTACTTTCAGGCCTTCTGTACCATCGGCAACGTAAGCAAACAGTGATGCGTTGGTATGCGCCACTGCTACATCCTGCGCATCGGTCACACCATCTTCAGGTCCAACGGTCAGGTAGCGCTTCACCATAGTCGGCTTTTCAGCATCTACTATCACAAGACCCTGCTTTCCCGCTGCTACATACACCCATGTCCGTGCGACAAAGATGCCCTGAGCGTCAGCGAGGCGAACAGTGTTCTCTGGGGTAACGAAAGGCAGGTCCGGATTCGTCACGTCCACCACCTGAAGGCCTTCGGCGTCCGTGACAAATAGGTAGCGAAACTGCAGATGCGAAGCCCTGCCGTCCTTGAGAGGCAGCACAGAGCGCACCCTGGGCTCAAGAGGCTTATCGAGATCGACAATGACCAGACCGGCGTCAGCGAGGATATAGGCTAGGTGTCCGCCCATTGTGATGTGCGTAGCTCCATCAAGGATATTACCTTCGTTCCATGTTGTGGCACGCTTAAGAAAATTGTTTCGCGGCTCACCGTCTGTAAAGGTATCGATGTTTACGAGGATGAGACCCTCTATAGAATCCGTAATTATTGCGTAATGATAGATAGGATGAGCAGGACGTTCCTGATTCGCCTCTCGCATAAGCTCCCCTTCGTTGCGAGCCGGTGCCACGGGCTGGGTAGTTACAATAGACACACAGGTCGCATTCTCGGAATCCACACGCGTATCGTGTCCGAGACTGCTGAACGGCCCAGTTAGGATACGGTCACTCACCCCTTTATTTGCAATATTAGCGATGTCGAAAACCCTAAAGCCCCCTTCGCCCGTAGCCGCATACAAGTACTCGCCACGATGTTGCAGACACTGAACCTTATCTGATACGCCTTCCGTATGATGCTGGGACAGCTCCAGGTCTCGCTCGATGTGTTCGCCATACCAATCAGGATAAGCGTAGCGATGAAGGAAAGAACCTTTTACGGCTTGGGGCTCGTCCCACTCCGTAACTTGCACGGCCTCCACAGCGCCTTCACCGCCCAACCAAGCGAAAAAGCCCATGAAGTCAATGTAATCTGTCCCATACCCTAAGGTTTGCGCCATGATTGCATTGTTATCGCCGTTTTCAGAGAGATGGCAGTCACTACAGTTTCGTGTCTCCGTCTTACGAACAGTGTGAGGGAAGTGTGGATTGATAGCTTGGGAGCTGTATCCACTGGAAGAGATAGGTGGTTGCTGGATATAGATTTTTTCCCGATTGGCATTGGTCGAAGACAAAACGAGCCCCGAGCTTGAACGCAGGGGTGCAACACGTCCACCGTTGATGCCCCCTCGGCGACCAAGCATGAAAATCTGATCACGCGCTACTTGCGGGTTATAGGTGGCGAAGTTTCGGCTTTCGCCACCTTCATAATGATGCTGTTCCGTCTTCCAGTTTGCTTCGATAGGCAGATGGCAGCCACCACAATTGGTCGTCCAGGAAGTGTGACAGGTATAACACTCCATTTTTTCGTAGCTATGAGCACGGTCTTCTGGACTAACATCTTCGCCCCAGTACTGAGTGGTCTTATTCGTGCTCATAAGCTTGGCTCGTGCGGCCTTTTCGTTATACGTCGCATGGCCTTTTGTAACTGAGTCCTTTACCAAGCTTACTTCCCATTCAAGCCCTGGGTTGAGAAGACTGCGCTGGATAAGCTTGCCCTGCACCCATTCAAAGCGGGGCTTTCCGTCTGGATTTCTGAGAAGTCCTAAGTCATGGCCACTGGGCGGGGAAGCTGGCCCCGATGTGCGAAGAGTGGGATAGGCGTCTGTCGTGCCGTGGCAGTCTTGGCAGTCTATCTCTACGGCGTTCGCTACCTCTGTGTAAATATGACCGTTGCCATGTGAATCCTGCGCAAAATGGCAGTCCACACAGTGCATACCTGCATCAACGTGAATAGAAGACATGTGTACAGCTTTTTCGAACTTATCAGGGTCGTCGTGAGGGACGATATTGCCTCCTCCGTCCAGCAAGTTGCCCTTCCGATCTTTACGGAAAATTGCACGAAAGTTCCAGCCATGCCCGTGGTAATCAGCAAATTGTGTGTTTTTATTCTCATCGTTTCGTTCCGAAACAGTTTTAAGAAACTCAGGGTCAGACCACCTACCTCGCGGCGCGGCGCCGTTGGGGTTTCTTTCATTCACCTCTCGAGTCTCAGCAGATGTAGGATACTTTTGGTCTCTGGGCCACATATTGGGCGCGTCAGACTCGTAGTCCCACATGGTGTAGCCGAGGTAGCTGTTAAGAAACATATTGGGTTGGTGCATATGGCAAGACATGCACTGTGCTGTGGGAATGGCGCGGCTAAAGGCGTGGCGAATGGGATGGCCTGACTCTTCCTTGGAAATAGTGGGATCGACAGTTGCCGACTTTCCCTCATGCCCGTGGGAAGACCACTGCCCGGAATGGCGCGAGTCACGGTCGTTAGCGTAGACCACATGGCAAGCACCACAACCAGAGGTGCGGTAATCCCCAGGCTGCTCATTTGTACCGAGAAACCACATAAGAGGGTCATTTAGCCGTGTCTTCGCAATGTTTATTAACGGTACAGAGATGCGTTGCCCAGTCCCCGGGCCTCGATTCGACTGGCGGATATCTGGCCGCCCTGGCTCTTCTAAACGCTGGAGGAGCCCAAGGAAATTGGGCAAACCAGTTTCCGGGAAAGTGTTAAGTAGATTCCGTCCCCCGCGCTCAAAAACACGGAAAATATCTCCTGGCTTAACTGATTCCCATGCCGGGAGAGGCAATAACTGTGGCTGGACCCCATAGGCCTTCTTAGCATTGGCGGCATCGAGAAGCGGCGGTCCGATGATGGCAGCTGCGTGGCCTTCTCGTGTGTAGGCCTCACCAATATTGTAATTTTTGTTAGGAAGAATGCCGTTATTGTACGCCGCGCCTCCCCAGAGCATAGCGCCCGTGGCCATAATAGATCGCTTAGCAGCCTGAATAGTTTCCATATGGCAGGCACCACATGCGGCCTCCACCACACGATAATCGGAAGGGTTTACGAATCTGACGAATTCCGGACTCTCTCGATTCAGAAGCGTGTAGCTCTGCTTAGGATTTTTCGAATGGGGAAAGTGCCAATCATCCGGATACTCAGGAAGCACATGCGCCCTCTCTAGGGTCTCTCGATACAACTGCGTGCCTTTCATCACACCTTTCGCAACACTTTCGGAGGCGTCCCCGCCATGGCAATCAGTACAACCAAGCACAACACCGGGATTTTCATGCATTGAGGCCGCATCCGTTTCGACATGGCAAGAGAGACAGCCAGCGCTTTTCGCTATTGCCTGCTCTGCTAGCTGTGTTGCCGGCGCGGGTGGATAGAAAGGATATTTCCTTTCTACTTTGTGATGGCCCTCGCTTGCTCCAGCGCTATGGATAAAGGTACTCATAAGTACGACCTTCAAGAGCTCGTAACAGAGTCTGCATATGCTTTTGCTTACACGACTGGTTAGTATAGCCACAGTTTCTGAACGCCCAAGCGTCTCCTTAAAAGGTAAGTACCATGTTGCCCAAAATGGAAATAGGTGTAGATTCACTGCGACCAAACAGATCCTCAAAACCATCTCCAGGAAGAAGTGCCGCAGCCGAGAAACGGAACACGATGTTCTGGCTCATGAGAGGCCGCCAAACTAAAGAAAGAGAAATATCAGTTCCAATCTCTCGCCTGATATTGCCTTGATTTCTTGCCGCTTCAAGAACACTGGTGTCATCAAACCAAAGTTGGTTAGCGTTTACGCTGATGCGTGTTTCTGGCGTGATATCAAAGTCCATTCCTAAACCCAGAAGAATCGTGCCAGGATTTACGAAGTTGGACTGCCCCTGCTCCTTTGTGCTGCGCAGGCTGTTCAAAATACCGTTGCGCCCGGAGATGTTGACTACGCCGCCGCCAATCAGGGGGACTGGCTGACGAATCCAAAAACTGGTATCGGCACCAGCAAAGAGCGGGTTTTCAAAGATGGCATCAAATCCTTGAGCCTTATCGTCAAACGGGTCGCCGTCTCCCGATGCATATAGCCCTGATAGGCGATAACGTATCCAGTTATCGTCAAACCCCGCCTCAAAAGCGGCAAAGCTCGCTTCGATTTCATCCTCTTCGTTGCGGATGCGGTCACTAGTCTGTTTCCCCAAAGCGTAATACATACTTGCCGTTAGATTTATGCGGCCTAAGTGCCCATCTCCGTTGTAGCCAAGATAAGTAATGTCGTAATTGCGGCCGCGTCCACCGAACAAAGACGCAGGCCGAGCAATGAAACCATTATCGTCAAATTTCACCTGATCTTTTTCTCGATTCCGGTTATGGACCACTGTCAGCTGGGAGGTGTACCCAAGAATGGGCATGTCCTGGCGGTAAAGATTCGCGACGAAAACGTCGTCGTCACGAATATCCTCAGATAGATTGTTCAGGCCTATATTCGTATCCTTTTCAAGGCGGCGAAACCAAGCCAGATTGTATTGAACTTTGTTGTTGTACCGAGTTCCGAACAGTCGAACCCCAGGCTGCTGATCCTGGAAAAGGAAACCACGAAAGTCTGCTGCGAAAGGCTGAATGCCGACACGAAGGGAATCAAAATCATAGCGATCAGAAACGTTTCGCAGATGCTTGTCAACGAAAAGGCCCTGAATACCGAACATACTTTGCACTCGAACCTGCCCCTCATCATTCCCACCGTTGGGGGTAACTTTCAATATGCTGCGTTCATTGAATGTGACGCGTTGAAAATTTAAGACGGAAATAAACCGGAACTCCCAGTCGGGAGGACGGAATGTTGTATCCCCTTTATACAGAACAAACTCTGTTAGAAGCTGCTGATTCAGGATGGTTGACCGCCCTTCGGTGATTAAGTCGAGGCTTTCGGGTCCGGCGGTGGTGGATACGCCTACTGGAACCGGCAGGCGCCGATGCTCTACTAAAGTATCCGAAACAGCAGTTAACGAGAAAAACCAGTCTTCTCCCCACATAGGCACGTCACCCTTTATGGGATTGTGGCCATCGTACGGATTCCAGAGTTGCTCTTCATAGCCAAGTGCCTGCACGATTCGCCATCGATCGGGCATAGCAGGCCCCAACTCCATGGCCGCAGTATAGGGCGCTATTCGCGTGAGATCGCAAGATGGCAGTTCATACTCCAGCCTTGGGGAACCTGAACTATTCTCGTCGCCTGGTCGCCGTCCTTTGATTTTGGGCGCAGCCACGCAGTAATCGCTTGCGGGTCGTAAGCCCTTGCTCTCTGCAGATGCCTCGTCAACCATGGGGGCCGCTGAAATCCCTAAAGAGCTGAGGGCTGCAAGCACTGCGAAAACAATGGATTGGTTCTTACTTACCGTCACAAACACTGTCTTCCGTAGAGTCAATAAAGGGTGCTTGAGGGCAGCTAACATAGCGCAGTCTTTCAGAGTGCCCTGGAAGCGCCAGCTGATCTGCTCGGATTGCCACCGGGGCGTTATTGATAGCCTGTTCTAAGCGAAGTGCTGCGTTATGGACTGCTAGGAACGAGATCATGTCATCCTGATCTACTCCGTCACCGGATACGCCAATACCGCCCACGAGCGTTGCACCGCGGTAAATAGGCACACTGCCGGGAAAGATTTGAATGCCGTTGGCTAGGCCGCTCCCTTCAGCGTGTTCCTGGAACAGGTTTCCGGGATCAAAGCCCGTATTGCCCGTGCAGTTAGACCCCACATCAGGGCTCTCACCGCTTAACGCGACATGTGCCACATGTTGAATGATTCCGTTGTAGACCAAATCGCTCTGGAGCCCCACAGAAAATACACTCCACTCCCCCGCGGTCTTCGAAAAAGGGCCGGGAGGGTTGCCGACTACGCCGTCAGGATAATGAGGGCGGGAGAGATTGCCTCCAGAGCGATCAGCAAAGGCTACCGCCGGGCCATCATCCTCTAGCGCCTTTTCATTTCCAAGAAAGCTTTGTACCGCTGCGAGATATGCCGGAAAAGTAGGCGCTGGATTGCCAAGTGGGGACGTTTCTGCAAGCGCATTGACGAGACTGCCAGAGATATCCCTCGCCACCGATCCAATGTCTGTGACTGGCGCAAGATAACGGGGCGGCGCTAGTGCACGCAGTACGTCTGCCGGCGCGACACCGCCAATACGTCCCGTACCTGAGAAGAAAGCGGCAGTGCGCGCCTTTTGAATTGACACATCAGCGCCGAAAACAGGACTATCTGGTGTTCTTGCCATGCCCAGAATTGCACCGTTCGTATCCACAACGGTCACCGTAACTTGAGCCGATGTACCCAACGGTCGGCGAATTTGCGCCCGAGAACGGCCGGCTATGCTAATCGCCTCTTCCAACAGCGTCTGAACTTCGGCAGACGTCAACGCATTGTCAGTAAGACCACCAGGTCGATCAGTACCCGCTGCAGCGGGAAAGCGATTTGCATTATTTTTATCGACAAAAATAAAGGCATCAATATCTTGTTGAGAGGAATTCTGGAAGGTACCTTGAGTCGCTCTACGAACTCCGGAGTTGCCGTGACCGAAGGCGGAGCCTGAGAGCACTGCAGTGCCATCGTAGTAGCCGGATACTCGGACCAGCTCCCCTGAGCCCGTTGATAGCAGCGCATCAAGACTTGCTCCCGAGGACATACCGCTCAAAAGATCCGCGGTGCTCCAGTCAGAGTATCGCAAGGTTTTACCCGCCACAGTAATGACGTTCGCGCGACGATTTATGGGGGCAGAAAACCCTACGGTGCCCGCTAGAGCAACAATTTCGTCAAGATCACGGTCAAAGTCACTAATATTTTTATCAAGGCCATAAACGCCGTCACCGATAAAACCAACACCGCCCACGGGCGTCCCGTCTTTGTAAAGAGGAAAGCCGCCGGGATCAGCGGCCAAGCCGAGGGGCGAGCGATGGGGACCGGGGCCTGGCTGCATGCCGAGAACATGGCGACTAGTGAAATCACCGCAAGGGAGCTGACTGAATTGCACTCCGAAAAGTGGGCCAGATGGCTGGTTGAACTCCCCGGGGCTGAAGTGTTCCTGGATGATCTGGGAGGCAGTGCGAGTACTAAATGCATTCCCTTCGGTGGATAGATATGCACCCGTAATAGCTTTCGAAATAGCCGCCAGCTCGGCAGGAACGATGTTAACTGACTCAAGGCCTCCTAGCACAGGAGCGCTGCCATCCGCACTTGAGGTTATGGTAACAAAGCGTCCTGCGCCGTTCATTGCGTAGACAGCCAGCACCCTGCCCACGCGATCGACCACCGCAACAGTGCCAGAAAGTCTGCGTTCTACTGCTTCAGCCACGACCTGGCTTATCACTTGCTTCACGTCCACCGCCGTCAGGCGGTGCGGTGTCGCCGCGCATTGCCCATCACAAGACACTGCAACCCTTGAGGCCTCGCCGCCTGAGACTGCCGCACTGCCACTCTGCTGGGAGAGGATCTCAGCGTTTCGTCTACCATCGCCGCCTCCGCACCCAGCCAAGGCCAAGATGATCACGCCGCAGGCTGAGACCAGGATTCGCATCAACGGCTTGCCCCCTGCTCATCCTCGATATTAGTAAGCAACTGTGTCATTAATTCCGATGCCCCGTTTGGCAATGATTCCTCACTCAGCTCGGCTCGCATTAGCCCATGCTGCGGTAGGTGGAATTCGTGACAGTCGATGCAGCTTGACATCAGGAGATCTTCTGACTTTTGACCACCATGGCAAGCGCGACAAGTAGCTATATCTGGCATCAATACGTCTGTAGCTGCTTCAGATTTGTCTGCTTCATGACAGCTCGTGCACGACTGTGCTTCATGTGGTTTATGATCAAAGATGCTTTTCGGCATCCAAGTCACAGGAAGCTTCACGGGCGACACGTACCAAACCGGATCTGCACCCGAATTTGGCATGCGCTTGACCTCGTGGCACGTAACGCAGGTAGTGCGCTCGAGGATATCTTCCAAGGCTTCCAATGCTTTTTGCTCGGCAAGTCCCAAAGCCTCTTGGCGCAATGCTGCCTCTCTGCGCGTTTCGCCGCCAGGACGTTTCGCGCTGAAGACTGGCTGCCTTGCTTCGCGGGTTGCCAAAGAGAGAATGTGCTTTGAATAGTACTCTTCTAATATGGGGAGCAGTAAGCTCGGCTCGCCATGAGGCAGTTGTCGCTTAGGCATAGCTGGATCAAACGTTAAAAGGTGGCAATCGGCGCAGTGCAGCTCCATTGAAATCGGCTTCATGTAGGAACCGGCGCGGTCGGTGCGATGGCAATCGTCACACTGGAGTGCGACGACTCCCGCTGGCCCCTCAATGCCGTCAGCAGCTAGATGCAAATCATGAGGGAAGAGCAGATTAGAGGTCTCTATGGGATGCCCCGCGCCGACGTCAACTCTTTCCAGGCTCCAGAGTCGCTGTCCATCCATTTCACGCGGAAGAGACACTTTAAATTCCGGGTGATCTAAAGCGAAGTCAGTGGCGTTCGCAAGGCTAACCAAACCGTCGACATGCGCCTCAAGGTCGCCATGACAGCTCGCGCACTCCCTCTGATCTCGCTGCACCAGTACCGAGGGTTCGTTGTGTTCCTTATGGCAGCTTGCGCAGCGCGCCTCTTTAAGATCGGAGACCTTATGCAACATCGGGTCCACGTGGTTGGATATCCCGGTGTGGCAGGCCACGCACTCTTGATCTCGCACCAAACCAAACGCGTCAACGTGACACGCTGTGCAGTCGTCGCCGATGAATCGATGAGAGGAGTGGAGGGGTCCTGACGACCAAGTAGAGTCATCGGGTAAAGGACTCGTGCGGATGAACTGCGCTTCATCCTCGCCGACTAGTACCATGCTCGGCAATATAAAAAACAAAGTGAGAATTAGTCCCACAAAAGACCACGATAAAGCTCGGTATCCCATGCCGCCATCGAGGTCTTGGCGAAATCTGCTTCCATGGGCACTATCTTCCCCGCTTTTTTGCGCAGGACGAAATTCGAGTGCGTCATCGTAGCCTTTGGGAGCCGGTATACGCACCAGTCGGCTTGCGCCTAAGTCAACACAATCTCCGATGGATAGCTTCGCGCTTCGACAGCGACGGCCATTGACAAGGACGGCTCCTTCTCCTGTCACGCTCAAGTGCATGTAAGAATCGCCTAAAGCCAATTCGCAAAAGCTTAAGGGCAAGTGCTGATCCGGGAGCTGAAGCTCCTGATCTGTCGCTCGCCCTATGCTCAGAATACTTCCGTAAAAGCAGCGGTCCTCAGGCTCGCTGCAATTAACGTCAACCGTTCTAATCAGTGTTCGCACTACATTTCTACCAATATATGAATACTGAAAGAATGTGCGCGACTAGTGCTGCAAGACAGGCAAAGGCTAATGGCACATGTATATACAACCAAATCCGAATCAGACCACTCAGCTGAACATCTCGTCGGATGCGCGCTAGTAGCTGTGCTCGATCACCAAGAAGCGTAGATAGTTCTCGCAGGGCCTCCCCTTGGGCACCATCACGACTGGCACTAAGCTGCTCAATAACGAAGTTGATAGTAGATTGCATGCCTGTATTGCTCGAGAGACTTCTCCCAGGGAGCTGCACCTCAGAGAGGTCTCCCTGCTTCAACTGAACGAGCCAACTCCCGCCAACGCTGGTTCGCTCCAGCGTGCTAGTTATCGCCGAGACTAACTCCTGACCACACTTTTCTGCCACGCGCTGAAGCTGGCGGTCCAGTTCTGCGAGCTCCGTGTAGAGACTCAGGCGGGATTTCCCTCCTGTATTCTCAGTCATGAGTGAGGGAAATTGAGCGTAAGCCCAAACCCCATAAAGGCCGGTCACAATAACTATCATCATGAGCACATAAGCAAGCGTGTGGATGTTCCAGCCGAATTGGAATCCCGAATGTAGCGTGGCCACGATGCTAAGAGCCGTGCCTAGGTATATGTGCGCGCTGGTCCAACCGTGCACGGTGCCCAGACTTGATGTGTAGTCTCTTTTGCGTCGACCAAGCCAAATAAGCCAAATCACTAAGACTGCGCCGACAGTGCCGAGCGTATAGCCAAGCCACGTACCGCCGTTAGGCGGCTCGCTGGGGTCGTGCCAGCCGTAAAGTGCGATAGCTAGTAGTGCCAAACCAGACGAACGCCATAACCAACGCCCTGATTGGTAGCTTAGTAGCGAGTTAAACATAAGTAATCAATGATGTTTTCACGACCGAGCATCATCCAGAACGTCCCTTACCATGAGGCAGCCGCAGACTCACCTCGCTAACAAAATCTTCAGGTGAAATTCGCGCCGCCGCACCAGTCGGACAGGCACGCACGCATGCGGGACCTCCGCTGAGGTCCTTGCACATATCACACTTTACGGCCTTCTTTATATCTGAGTCTGATGCTACATCCCCGACACTCTGTCCGGGCCCGGGGCCCGCCCCGAAAAGCATCCAGGACCAAAAACCAGGCTTTGGCGGCGATCTGTGAGCCATCTGAACGACACCGTACGGGCAGTTCTGCTCACAGTTACCACAACCAATACAGTTGTCTCCGATAAAGACTTCCCCGGATGGCGCGCGATGGATGGCGTCAGGGGGGCAATCCTTCATACATTGCGGGTCTTCACAATGCCGGCAAGACGTAGGAACGTGGATCTCCGCGAAGACTGCTCCTGCTCTGCGATTCAACCGCGAAGTACCATCGTGCGTTTCAGCGCAGGCTATCTCGCAGTTATTGCAGTTTACACATAGGCTCTTGTCGATAAGTAGGACGTCTGTCGCCTCACCGAGACCCTGCTGCATAAGAAAACTGAGAACGTCTCCCGACCCGTCCGCGCCGCGCATCCGCACGTTTTGTTGAGTGCGGGTTCGTACCTCGGCCTCCATTTCGTTCCGCAGAGACGGTGTTTTATCCAAGAGTATATTGAAGGCATCTGCATCAAGAGACACGGTTTCCGTCCGCGCTGATGCTCGCGCCGTAGCTGAACGCGTGCTATTACCAAGCAGCCCCATCTCACCAACATAATTCCCGGCAGCCACATAGGCGATAGGAATCTCTTTATCTTGGAAACGCCTTGCGACTGAGACTGAACCCGAGCGAATAATATGGAGTGAGTCAGCCTCATCGCCTTCAATAAAAATCGCCTCGCCAGCATCGTATTGATTAATCCGTGCCGCCGCTGCAATTGGCCGTAGAATCTCGATTGGCACTTGGGGGGCAAAGCGGGACTGTATCGTTCTTACGATAAAGGTCTCATCGAGCGCTCGTTGCGACGCATTTACTGAACTCAAAAGCTTATTCATCGCGCGCCGTGGCGTCTCAATTAGCACGCACTCCGGACCCGCCCGCACCGTTGCAGATCGGCGGCGGCCGGAGATCAGACCCATTTCCCCGAAGAACTCTCCTTGACCGACTGTAACGGTAAGCCCTGAAGCTACTTCAACCTGAACACTACCATTGACGATTGTATAAAAAGTATTGGTGTAATCATCCTTTTCGAAGATTAATGCCCCTTCAGCCGGTGCGTGCACCGATGACCCTAGAATCAGCTCCCTGAACATTAACGAGTTGACCTCGCTAAAGATGGGGATTCGATCCTGCATCATAGACAGGATTTCTTGCACTTCGTATTGGTACGGGAGTACCTTGAATTTTTCCTCAAGGAGCGGATGGTCTGCTGGATCAACCTTATTGCCAAGGATGTGCTCCACAACCTCGTAGCCTTGGTTCAAAGCCTGTTTTATTAGTGGGTAGCCTCCGAGTGCTCCAATGATATACATGCCGGGGACATTGCACTCATACCGAGAAGATAGCTCAGGAAGCGCGTTAGGATCCTGGCTAGGGAACTCTACGCCAAAGCTCTCCACCAGAGCCCTCTGTGGTACTGCTCCAAGGCGCGCAATTACCCTGTTAACCGAAACTGATACCTCGCCCTTCGCTGTCGATAACACCAGCTGAGCTGGCGCACCGTCAAAATCGCCCTGATCAAGCCGCACGGGGCTGGTGTGATAGAAGCAGGTTACTTCTCCAGATTCTATGGAGGAGCTTATCGCGGCGACATTTCCATCTTTCGCTCTGGAGAATTCTGCGCGCCGGTTTATGATCGCAACTCTGTTGCTACTGGATAGAGCAAGTGCATTTTCGATGGCGGCATCCCCGGCCCCCACTATGACCACGGACTCGTCTCTGTACTCATCAGGATCATCCAATTGGTATTGAACGCAATCAGAATCGCCACCCGGAACATCAAGCTTGCGAAGGTTACCCTGTACGCCTATGCCAAGAATGATATTTTCCGCTTGAATTATCTCGCCAGAATCGAGCGTAAGGCTAAAACTACCCATCCGGCCATCGATAGCGCTTACGTTTGCCCCATAACGGACGTTGACCGAGTGCCGGTCGAGGGCATGTGCCCAACCTTCCAAAATGTCTTCTCTGGTACCTTGCTGAAAGGGCATGCCACTACGGAGAGGTAATACGTTAGGCTCAGCCATCACGTACTTTCCCTTCTGATACTTCTGAATCGTGTCGGCATGCTTCTGGGACTTTTCGAGAAGCAGATGAGAGACTGATGCTTCTGCGGCACGAACTGCTGCACTCAAGCCTGCGGGACCTGCACCGACGATGGCTATCCGGATTTTTTCTGTCAAGCCGCCTAAAATCCTCTGAAATCAAAAGCAAAAAATGCAGACGCACCCATGTCGCCAGTTTTCTACAAATGGCGGAGGCGTGTCTGCTAAGTAACTATGGAATGAAATTATGTCAGTCACTCCGAAAAAATAATGTCACTCTTTTGTAAGAGGTGGCTGGATATGTCATTCCCCAGAAGGCTAATGGAAATTTTAAGTAGAAATGTGTGTGATTGAGATACAAGGCGTTAGCTATTATTCACTACCCTTTACCCTCAGCTAGACACCTTCGGTTCAGCAGATATGCAGGCGCAGTGCTCATCGCGAATCTCGACAGAAGACCTCACGACGGAATCATCTCGATTCATAACTGACGATCCAATTTATGCTCAGAGCAATTTAAGAGATGAAGGCATCATCCTTTGAGACACTAACCGCAACAGCGTGTGCCAGAAGTCGGTTTTAAACGGTCCTCCGCAGTGAAGCTCTGGGGGGGGGGCGACGGTTAAATACAAACAAACGTGTCGCAAAGAGGTTTTAATCGGGGTAGCGGTAGTACTCGCTGTTCTGAGCAACACCTTGTGCCCGCAGCAGCTACCGCTGCATAAAGGAGAGACTCGAAAGTAAAAGCCAAACGGAAACATGACACCTGCGTCTCGATCGGGCGCATAGGCACTGAGGCTTCCTCTTCCGCTTTACCCACCTGGCAAAGTCGAAAAAGTACAGCTGGTAGCACGGGCGCGTGTAACGAAACTACAGACAGCTTGAGCTGAACTTGCGGTGCCAACTATTTTGAGCCGGGTCTGACCAACGGACCCCAACGTGACAACTTCTGAACGCTCGTGGCTCCCACACCTTCAGCATGAGCGATGCCTACAAAAGCGAAAGCCTTTTCATTGACGCAAATCTACCAGAGCCTCACCAAAGAAACATACAGCCATCAATAAAGAGATTGAACTTGTGGTCGAACACGCAAGCCCATGCAACGCCTACCGCAGCATCGCTCTCCCTGCATTCTGAGGTTTACATCAGACTCGTTGTCGGCGTCTGCCAATATCGCTTAAATAAGGTGGTTGCTATTTGATATCAAACGAGGAGTGTTACGTGGCGTTCTTGAAAATTCATAAACACCCTACCGGGTCAAGAGTGAATGCACGCCCCACAGAGCACCGCACGCATTGCTGGACTACTCTCGGCTTTCCGACAATACGCAGAATCAACCTCCTAGTCCAGCGAGCTTTGCAAGCGTGCCTTGGTGGCGTCATTCAACTCGATTACGAAAGTCTCATAACCTTCCTTTGCGAGTACGAGCTGCTCTTTATATTCGCGTATCTCACTCCGGGAAAAGTTCATGATGTTGCCGTTGAGTTCGCTGAGGTGTGACACCATTTCTTTGCCGCGTTCAGAGAGCTGCTCGTCGTACTCCGAGAGGATAGCGACTTCGGTCCGAATTATCGAAGATGCGACGGTTAATTCCCTGCGTATCTCTCGATCAGGTGGCAGGCCCTGCGATATAACTTCGATCACACCGGCAAAGAAGTAGGCAAAGTTATCCTTGATGCGCTCGCTACCATCGCTCATAAATTTGAGCTCCGCAGCGAGGGACGCCTGACGCTGCATTCGCTTGTGATCGATATTACCGGCATATGTTTTCATGCCCAAGAACACGAATGCGCAAATGAGGCTGGCAAATATGCAAACAGTGACGTAATTTCTTCTCGCGAGCCTGCTTATTAACATCGATCAATTCTCCTTACACCGGCTTCACCTGCCTTCTTCAATCTGCTTTCCTCAGATCGTCGTA
This sequence comes from Cellvibrionales bacterium, assembly GCA_043585095.1. Lineage (GTDB taxonomy): Bacteria > Pseudomonadota > Gammaproteobacteria > Pseudomonadales > Halieaceae > JANQIO01. The sequence goes on along the minus strand of CP121321.1, from coordinate 1,192,696 downwards.
GATCTGGCTCATTATAGGAAGTTAGATGCCGCGACCCGGTCAAGCAAACATGGAAGTGTAAGGTGTGTAGATCTATGCAATCTTTTGTAACTGCTCGACATCGAGGCGCTCTGAACTTTGACGACCTCAGTAAGTATCAGAAGTTTTAGTCACCAGAGATGCGAACGTATTCGCAAGTACCACAGACACTTCTCACTGTGATTCCCTTAGCTCGCCAAGTGAAGATGATCTCGACGCTGTCAGCGTTGCGCTCTGCCTGGCCACTCTGTTCGCTGGGCCTTCATTGACCACTCCAAGCTTCTTAACAGTGCTGGAGGATGTATGAATATAGGCAGATGGGTATCCGCACAGCTGATCTAAGGCATTGATCTAGAGGCCGCGGGCTTTTCACTTGGCTCAGCATAGGGTGCGGCGTTGCAGCAAAAGGGAGCAGGATACAGAACGTCCTTCAATTACGCAGGCCTGTCAAAACGGAGGCAATGCCACGTTGAGCCGCAGAGCACTGGTTCGTACCTAGTGGTATCTGTTTGCGGTTCAAGTCATTTTCTGCTTAATGCGAGGGTGCCATCGTGCAGGCACTTGCATTTGCAGCGCTGTGCTTAGCAGCTCTGCCCGTAGCCCTATCTTTCTCGGCACGCAAGGCGCACAAATATGGATCCTGACGTATTAATGCATTGTTTCTACAAACGCATACGATCCAGCCAGTGCAATGATGTTAACTTTCGCTTGCGTAAAGAGGGGGTGAATCGCTGGTGTTGTAGTAGCGCGAACACACTGAATTTTAATCCGCGTCGGTAGCGTATTTACCACCCTCAAGCGGCTGTCTAACAAAAAAAAATTAATTAGATTCTTACATCTCTCAGGAAAACATATCGCATGGCAAAATCTGACCACAAAGCACCGCCAGACTCGAAAAAAGGCCCACAATTTGCTGGGAGCGATCATGAGGAGATGTCGAGTAGCTCACGAAGACACTTCTTGCGATCGTCAGCGATGCTAGGCGCAGCTGTCGGCGCTGTGGCTACGATCGGCTGCTCTAGCGACAACGGTAACGGTATTATCCCTTCCGCCGCAGCTGCTTCGAGCATGGATCCCACGGATGAGGCACGCACAAATGCAGCCGCAGACATAAGGATCCAGCAAGCCAGAAGCAAAGAAATGCAGACCGCCGGACTCAGCCCGCAAGAGGTTAACGACGACGAAACCCTCTATGCGAGCGAGGCCTACTACGCCAGCTTCACTAAGACACTTCCCCACAACGAGTTTGGTGAAGTGACGCCCGAAGCATTCGAGGCTCTCGTAGCCGCCTGCGAAGACGGCAGATTCGGCGACGTTCCGCTTGACCCGACCGCTTCAAGAACCCTTGCTAACCCTCAGGGTGCATTCAGGTTCATTTTCGCCGGTTTGGACGGCCATGCGACGCGCATGCGCGCCGCTCCGGCCTTCGCAAGTGCGGAAACTGCAGCTGAAATGGGTGAACTGTACTGGCAAGCGTTGACACGTGACGTACCGTTCGCCAACTACGACATCGACCAGGATATCGCTGCGGCCTGCGCAGATCTAAATTCTTTTAGCGAAACCGTCGGACCCAAAGCGGCCGGGCTCGTTACCCCAGAGACCCTCTTTCGCGGTGAGGCCGGCGGCGATCTTGTCGGTCCCTACATCAGCCAGTTTCTCTGGAAGAACGTTCCTTATGGGCCGACCATTATAGAGCAGCGCTATGAAGTGCCTTTGTCGTTCGTCGATACAATGGTCACCGAAGGTAACTGGTTAAATATCCAACGCGGAGGCGCGCCGTTGGAGGTACTGGGTTTCGACCCGGATCCTCGGTTCATCTACGACAATCGTTCGCTGGGCGAGTACGTCCACCGCGACGTACTTTTCCAAGCATACCTGAATGCGGCCCTGATCCTCCTTTCCTTTGGGCGTGAAGCGGTGGATAGGTCCAATCCCTACTTTAATGAAACGATCAGCAACCAAGGCGCGTTTACGAGCCTCGGGGGACCGTTCATCCTCGACCTTGTGACCCAGGCGGGTAACCTGGCGCTAAGCAGTGCTTGGTATCAGAAATGGAATGTTCATCGTCGCCTAAGGCCGGAAACCTATGGGGGCAGAGTCCACTTTCACGTCAATCAGCAGCGCAGCTACGACATTCACCCCGATTTGCTCGGCTCAAACGGTCTTGCTCGGACATTTTCGCAAAACGACTCATATCTCCTGCCACAGGCGTATCCAGAGGGCTCACCGACCCATCCGGCCTACCCCGCTGGGCACGCGACCATAGCTGGATGCTGTGTGACGGTCCTGAAGGCATTCTTCGACGAGCGTTTCGAAGTGCCCGAGCCTGTCGTGGCGAACGCCACAGGTAGTTTTCTGGATCCTTTTTCAGGCATCCTTACAGTAGGAAACGAGCTCGACAAGCTGGCCAGCAACGTCGCGATCGGTCGCGATGCCGCGGGTGTTCACTACCGATCAGATGGTATCGACGGCCTCCTCGTAGGAGAACAGCAGGCAATCGGTCTGCTACAGGATTACTCTGTTTCCACCAACGAGGAGTTCTCTTTCTCATTGACCAAGTTTGACGGTACGACGATTAACATCAATCGTGACCAGATCGAAGTCGCCTAAGTAGGTGACGCTGCTGTCGGGCATTCGCGTAGCCAAGTCTTGGACTTCCCTCACTAGACTGGACGCGTTTGTCAGGCAGCAGTTACAGTCCCGCAGGTCAGATATGCTGGGTAGCTTAAACACAACAGTAGGCTGGAATCCGAGTCGAGGCAGCCTGCACACTGTAAGGCACGGAACGCCTTTTCGTATGCACCGGTGCTTTTCCTGTAGGACAAGGAGGCGAATCCTTGTCCCATGGGCATATGAACTCCATTTTGCCTCGCTGATCAGCTCGTGCTGCGACAACGGCGTATAGAGTGACTAGCGATTGCGCTGCCAACTAAATGACTTTGGTCGCAATGGCATGTGGTAGCAGCTTATGGTGCACATTGCTTCAATCGGGAACGATCAAGCATGTATTTGGTGCTAATTCCCCTTTTAATCTGTGCACGGTCGGTGACTTTTGTGTCGGTGAAAGCGCTTGTGTTTATAGAGCTTGCTTCTAAAGAGCCTGCTGGACAAGGAACGCAGACTCTCAAAATGAAGCACCTCAGCAACCTGCTGAATCGGCATGCCTCACACAACGAGACGCCAGCCAAATCATATTGACCCTGACGCCCGCTTTGTAGAAACTGCCTGCTGCGCCAACGGCAGCGACTGCTGCCGCTTCGAGATCACTACAGACACCTAGGCAACACGCCTCTATCGCTTGTCCTAACCTGCGTACGCGCTGAGCGCGCGCGCATCTGAGCTGGGTGCATCTACGCCTTTAGGTGCTGGACTCAGCAAGCGCCGATGCTCATCCTGGCCGGCAATCTACAGCAACCTGACCTAAGACCTAGGGTTGCGCGGCAGCCTCCACCACACTGAAATCGGTCCATGACGACATCGGCGGCAGCGCAGCCCCGGGATGGGTACGCAAGTAGTTGGCGGCATTGGTTCGCCAGGTGTCCTCGCTCATGGCAGAGGTAGTCGGGCTTTCTGCCCACAAGAGATCGATGATGCCAGTCAGCGAAGCGACCTGGTAGCGCAGATCAAGCTGTGGCTCGAACTGTTCGACGGTGAGCGCCGCCCCCGCCTCAGGGTCAGCGGTAGCGGCACGCCAGCCGCGATCCAGCACTTTGAGAAACGAGACAAGCTCATCGGGATACTTTCGAAGCGTTTCCTCGCTGACAAACATCACCTGCGAATACGCCACGTGGCCGTAATCCATGTAAGGCAGTATCCGAACGTCGTGACCCGCTGTTTGCAGCTTTACGAATTCATCAACGATGTATCCCTGCTTAGCATCCATCTCTCCGGCCAGTAATGGACCGTTGCCGTAAGTCGATTCGATTATCGTCACCTCATTAGCAGGGATTCCGGTGCTGTACAGCATCGTAGCAATCGCTTCATGCCCGTCGCCGTGAACGGCAACCGTTTTCCCGCGCAGGTCGGCAGGACCGGAAATACCGGTGGAAGCGAGACTGATCAATCCCAGCGGTGAGGCCTGAAACATGGTTCCAATCGCCACAATAGGATGGCCTTCTGCGACTGACGACAGGAACAAACCGCTCTCCAAAGAGCCGATGGTGCCAGGCCGACCCACCACCTCGGCGGCGACAGAATCCATACCCTTGGACCAGCGGCGCACTTCCAGATCGAGACCTGAATCGGCAAACCAGCCCTTCGACTCAGCCCAATTAAGCCCCGCGAACTGCGCATTCCGAACGCCAAGGTCCATCTGAAAAACAAGCGGAGATTCTGCACGGGCCATAAGGCAAACAAGCATCAACAGGGGTTGGAGGATGAGCCATTTATACATAATTTTCCTTAGCCAGGCGCACAGATATTCTGGCCTTGCGCTCTGGCATCGTAAATTTAATAAGCTACTTAAGGATTACGGGCGGTGCAGTGTTCTAGTTCAGTTGCAGTAATGGCGGTCTTCACGAATGCCTCGCTGATACCGATCGGACACTATCGCTGATAAAGGCTGTGATAGATAAGGACGTGAGTCCAGAAAAGTAGTCGTAGTTTAACGGTTGCGTCCTGAAAACTAACCGCTGCAAGTGGTCTATATTTAAAGCATTCACCCAGTACCCTGCTGCACGGGCGCGTAGAGTGATGGTCATCCGCCAGTAATCCCGGCCAATCAAAATGGAGGTAACGCCATGTTAAGCCGCAGAGCCTTGCTTCTTAACCTGTGGTATCTGTTTGCGATTGCAGCCGGTCTTTTCTTCGCCTGGCGCGAGGGTGCGAGTGCGGAGGCACTCGTTTTCGCGGCGCTGTGTATTGTAGCTGCAGTTTGCGTGGTACTGTCTGTAATGGCTGTCGTCTCGCGAAGGAAGCATTCACCTTGAAGCTACTCACGCGCCGAAACGCACGTATAGGGCTGCCAGTGATACTGGCAGCCCTGTTCACCTTGCAGGCCGCGGTGGACTGGCAAAAGCCCGATGGCTTCCCATGGCTTTATGCCTTCGCAGCAGTCACCTCGCTATTGTTGGCCGTCCTCTACTGGCGAATCGAAAAGCAGCAAGAGTGAGCTCATTTCGTTGCTGCTCACTTAGAGAACGGGGCGGGGCTTCGAGGGCTAAATATATGGCAGCTGGCTGTAAACGGCTCAGATGCCAAACTTTTTGCGCGCCCTACTTACTTGCCAGCGACTGATAACACCGGCTCAACGCCAGTTAGGCGTACATGCACAGCTTTCGCTCTGGGCAAGCGGTAGCTGCTTTGCCCTGTGGTGGCGATATAGTTGGCGTACAGAACGACTTCCTTAGCCTTTTTAAAGCCCTGAGGCATGAGTAAAGATGCGCTGCTGCCCGGCACCAAACCGACTGAGCCGACAATAATCTCATTTGAGTGATTGCTGAGAAATTTCGAACGTCTAGAAAACCACTCGGGTGAAGTAGCGGGTAGAGCTTCAAGCAAGTTCGCGTCTAAGACAAAGAACACATCTACCTCAACAGCATTGCCATGGTTGACGTTTATATTGGCCTCAAAGCTGATACTTCTCACCGGAGTGTTTTCAGGATCTGGAATACCGGGGATAAAGGAGAAAGTCTTTTGCACTTGCGCGCATCCGTTCAACGCTAGAATCACGCAGACCATAAGAGTCATGTTGTAGCGGCTTACCAAAATTGAACTCATACCAGCAGTCGCGTCGGGAAAGTAATGAGTCGATCTGAAGGTATCTTAGTTCGGGCAGTGCGTCACCTCGATTGATGACAAGAGGCGTGCGATTTTGCAGAGACAGAAATGGAGGCTGGAGCGGGGCGCGTAGCTTCGGAATCGACTGGGCCAGCACACTGGACGGCGTGTAACGCCGGTTCGCTCACGATGTTGCTTCTAGTGAAGATTCGTGTGATTGCGGGTATGTAGAAATGGAGGCTGGAGTCGGAATCGAACCGGCGTTGACGGATTTGCAATCCGCTGCATTACCACTCTGCCATCCAGCCTTTTAGATCCTGCAGAACGCCACGGGAGCCCGTTGGCGAGGGCGTGATTATACAGAAACCCGCCTCTCTGGCAACGCGAGTCTACTCTCCCGAGACCGCATCAGTCGCTGCTTTTTGTGCTTGCTGCAACGCCTCGCGTTCCAGTATCACCTTCCATGCGGCGCGCAGATAAATCGCCATGGACCACAGCGTCAGGATCGCAGCGGCGTACAGAAGCGCGTAGGACAATCCCAGCAATATGGGCTCAGAACCGGGTGGCAATGCCAACAGCGCTACGATGGCGATCATCTGTAGCGTGGTTTTGATTTTGCCGATCATACTGACAGCGACGCTGGTGCGGGCACCTAACTCCGCCATCCACTCCCTGAGCGCCGATATAACGATCTCTCGCCCTACTATGACGCAGGCGGCCAGGGTGAAGAGAATGTCGGAGTGCTGCTCGACTAGCAGAACCAGCGCGACCACCACCATGAGCTTGTCGGCGACGGGATCGAGAAAGGCGCCGAACTCTGTCATTTGCCCCAATCGGCGTGCCAGATAACCATCGAACCAATCGGTGATTGCTGCCAGCCCAAACAGGCCGGCCGCGACCATCTTGTGGTTTTCAAAGGGCCAGTAAAACACCAGCACCAACACCGGCACCATAATGATTCGGCTCACCGTCAGACTGTTGGGGATGTTGATTGGCATGGCGCTCCTGCTCAGGCCTGGTGGAGTTGTTCGTAGATGTCGCGGGCTATTTTTTCATTAATGCCCTGAACTTTCATCAGCTCGTCGATACTGGCACGTTGGATACCTTTGAGGCCACCAAAATGTCGCAGCAAATCCCGACGACGCTTGGCACCCACGCCGGGTATCTCGTCCAGCACCGAGCCCTTGCGTTTCTTATCGCGCCGGGCACGGTGGCCGGTTATTGCAAACCGGTGCGCCTCATCGCGGATATGCTGAATTAGATGCAGTCCAGCGTGGTCACCTTGCAGCTGCAACTCCTTGCCGCTGTCGCCCAGGATTAGCGTCTCAAAACCGGCTTTGCGGGTAGTGCCCTTGGCCACACCCACCACTTCAATGTCGTTGATTTGCAGGTCTTCCATGACCGATAAAGCCTGGGCAACCTGGCCTTTGCCGCCGTCGATCAGCAGTACGTCGGGCACCTGGCCTTCGCCAGCCTTCAGGCGTCGATAGCGACGCTCCAGCGCCTGCTGCATGGCGGCGTAGTCATCACCTGCGGTGATGCCTTCGATATTGAATTTGCGATAGTCGGACTTGCGAGGGCCGCCGTGATCAAAGACGACGCAGGACGCCACGGTGGCCTCTCCTGAACTGTGGCTGATATCAAAGCACTCCAGGCGCTCAGGTAGCTCGGGCAAGTCCAGCGCGTCCTGAAGAGCGTGAAAGCGGTCCAGAGACGTTTGCCTTGCCGCGAGCTGGGATTGCAGATTCTGTTGCGCGGTCTGTTCAGCCAACTGCAGCCATTTTGCTCTGGCATCTCGCACGCGGGTTTTTAAGCTGACCTGACGCCCCACTCGCTCCGCCAAAACAGACTGCAAAACGCCGCGATCTTCCGGGTCGTGGCTGAGTATCAACTCGCGAGGGATTTCGCGGCTGCCGTTGAGATAGTACTGGGGCAGAAAGGCATTGATCACCTCCGCCTTGGACTGCGCCAGCTTTAGCGGCGGGAAATAGCTTTTACTACCCAGCACACGGCCCGCGCGAACGAACAACACCTGCACGCAGGCTTTGCCCGCCTCCACTGCAGCCGCGACGATGTCGAGATCACCGGTCACGCCCTCTATTCCCTGACTGGCCTGCACCTGCTGCAGCTGGCGCAGCTGGTCGCGATAGCTCGCGGCGCGTTCAAAGTCCAGGGCTTCGCTGGCCGCTTCCATCTGGTCGGCCAGATCTTTCATCAACTCGCGAGAGCTGCCATTCAGGAACAGTACGGTGTGCTTTACCTGCTCTGCGTACTCGGCCTCGCTGACCTTATCGACACAGGGCGCCGTGCAGCGGCCAATCTGGTGCTGCAGGCACGGTCGCGAACGGTTTTTGTAGTAGCTGTCTTCACACTGGCGCACCTGAAACACCTTCTGTAAAAACGTCAGGCTGCGTCGCACCGCCCCGGCACTGGGATACGGTCCAAAGTACGTGCCCTTGCCGCGCTTTGCTCCCCGGTGCAGCGACAATCGGGGAAATGCGCCATCCGACAGGTAGATATAGGGATAAGACTTATCATCGCGCAGCAGGATGTTGTAGACCGGCTGATGCTTTTTGATCAGGTTGTGTTCGAGCAACAGCGCATCGATCTCGGTGTCCAGCACGGTGACCTGAATGTCGGCGATATGCGACACCATGGCCATGGTTTTCGCTTCCAGGCCGCTGGCACGAAAATAGCTGGTGACCCTGTTTTTAAGGTTTTTCGCTTTGCCCACATACAGCAACCGGCCGTCGGCATCGTACATCTGGTACACGCCGGGTCGTCGGCTCAGTGAATCCAGAAAGGGTTTATGATCAAAGCTCATGCGGAGGGCACCCCGTAGCTTCGAGGCTCCTGCTCTAACTCGATACCAAAACGCGCCCGCACCGCAGCCTGAATCTCTTCAGCAAGTGCCTGAATTTCAGAGGCGGAATGCCCTTCCGGGTTGGTAATAACCAGCGCGTGTTCTGAGTGAACACGCACCGCGCGGTCGCTGCGCTGCTTGAACCCGCATTGATCGATAAACCAGGCGGCAGGCAGCTTGACGCCCTGGGCATCCGGGTAGTGGGGCAGATCAGGCTCACGCTCGTGAAGGTCTCGCCACGTCGCATCAGTCACAACCGGGTTTTTGAAAAAACTGCCGACGTTGGGAACCGATGCCGGGTCTGGCAGGCGCGATTGCCTGATAGCCACTACCGCATCAAAGAGCTGTTGTGGGCTGGGGTCGTTAATACCCGCGCGGGCCAACCAATCCTGAAGGCTGGGGTAGTGGCTTACCGGGCTGGTCACTTTGGGTAGACGAAACACAACAGACTCAATCACTGTGGCATCACGCAACGCATGCTTGAAAACACTGTCGCGGTAGCCAAACTCGCACTCCTGGGCGCTGAGTTCTCGTGTTCGGCCATCACTAATCATGCAGAACTGCACGCTCTCGATAAACTTGCTTACCTCGACGCCGTAGGCGCCAATGTTTTGGATAGGTGCAGCGCCAACCGTGCCGGGTATCAGCGCCAAATTCTCCAAGCCATGATATCCGTGCTGCAAACACCAGCCCACAAAGCGGTGCCAGTTTTCCCCGGCCGCGACATTAATCCGCACCGCTTCATCACACTTATCGGTAATCTCGATGCCCTTACTGCGTTGGGCCAGAATCAGACCGGGAAGCTGGTCGCCCAACACGACATTACTGCCCTCCCCCAAAACCGTGACCGGCCACACGCGTTCACGGGCCACTTGCAGTGCACTACGCAGTTGCTGTGGCGACGTGACGTCAACATAGTGTTCTGCCTGCGCTGGGCAGCGCAGCGTGTTGAGCGTCTGGAGCGAGACATTAGTCTGCATTACTGTCGAGATAGCGCATCCAGCAGTCCACTGCTGGCCGCTTCTATCAAATCCAGGACGTGGTCGAAGCCGTCATCACCCCCATAGTAGGGGTCGGGTACTTCGCGCACGGGTGGGTCGGGGTGAAAGTCGAGGAACAGGCCAAGATGACCGGTGAACGAGACCGGCGCCATGTCACGCAGCGCCTGCAAATTGCTGTCGTCCATCGCCAACATCAGCTCAAAGCGCTGGAAATCTTCGGGTGCCACCTGTCGGGCACGCAACGCCGACAGGTCATAGCCTCGTGATCGCGCCGTTAGCGTCGCGCGCTCATCAGGCGCCGCGCCAATGTGCCAACCGCCGGTTCCAGCTGAGTCGATACCGATGCTGTCAGATAGGCCTGCGGCTGCAACCTGTGAGGCGAACACTCCGTGCGCGGTAGGCGAGCGGCAAATGTTTCCGAGGCAAACAAACAGCACCCTAGGCATGTCAGCCCTGCCCTGCTACCAAAGCGCGAACGGCGTCCAGATCGGCCTGGGTATCGACACCGGGAGGAACTGCCGCCACCGCATCGTCAACGTGGATGGCAACGCCATTCTCCAGCGCTCGCAGCTGTTCAAGCGACTCCAATTGCTCCAGGGCAGAGGGCGGCCAGGCAACAAAAGCCCGCAGCATCGATACGCGGTAGGCATAAATGCCGAGATGCCGCCGCGCAAGGCTGTTGAAGCGCCCAGCGGCCTCGCTTTGGCTGTCGGCTTGTCCATCGCGATCCCAGGGAATCGGCGCGCGACTAAAATACAGAGCGCAACTGGCTTGATTGGTGACTACTTTGACGATGTTGGGATTTTGCAGCTCTGCAGGATCACTCAGGGGCTCGCACAGCGTGGCCATACCCGCTTCGGCACACTGCAATAAATTTGCCGCGACCTGATCAATTACTGTCGCGGGAATAAGCGGTTCGTCGCCTTGCACGTTCACGACAACGTCGTCCTCTGCCAGCCCGAGCAGGCGCGTCACTTCTTCGATACGGTCTGTGCCGGAGGGATGCGATGCGGACGTCATAACGACTTCACCACCAAACTCGCTGACCGCTTTGGCAATTCTGTCATCGTCGGTAGCCACAACCACTCTGCTTGCCTGGCTCTCTTGAGCGCGATGGTAGACGTGTTGCACCATCGGTAATCCCGCGATTTCCAGAAGAGCCTTGCCAGCCAATCGGGTCGAACCGTAGCGGGCGGGTATCACGACCGTGAAGCTCATCCTTCTTCCGGGCCGCCGGGCTGCCGGGTGGTAATGCTGAGATGAATGAAGCCCATTTGACCTGCGGCATCCATCGCGCGCACAACAGCCTCGTGGGGCGTCTGCGCATCGGCGGTAATCACCATGGGCATAGTGGTATCGCCGGATGAAACCTGTCGAATCGCCTGTTTCAAGGTATCCAGGGTTTCGTCGACCAGCTGACGGGCGTTTATGGTGTACTCGCCGGCCTCATTAATCAGGATTTCGATTTGCTCAGCGCTGTCCGCGCTGGCCTCACCAGTGGCCTCGGGTAAATCGATGCTGAGGTGAGTCTCTTTGGTGAAGCTGGTAGAGACCATGAAGAAAATCAGCAGCAGAAACACCACATCGATCAGTGGCGTCAGGTTGACCCCAACGTCTTCAAGCTTTTGACGGCGGAACTTCAAGCGCTATCGTCTCCGATACCCGCCGCTTTGCCATCACCGTGCAGGGCATCGACCAACTTGATGGTCTCCTGCTCAAGGCTTACGACAATGCTGTCGATACGCCCTATGAAGTAGCGGTGCATAATCAGGGCTGGAATGGCAACAGACAACCCGGCGGCTGTGGTGATAAGCGCTTCGGAGATACCACCGGCCAGCACCGATGCATTGCCCGTGCCCTGAGCCATGATTTCGGTAAACACTTTGATCATGCCGACCACGGTGCCCAACAGGCCCAATAGCGGCGTTACGGCGGCCACCGTGCCCAACGTATTAAGGTAGCGCTCCAAGTCGTGAACAACATGGCTGGCGGCCTCTTCGATACTGCTCTTCATGGCCTCACGCCCCAAATGCGCGTTGCCAAGGCCTGCCGCCAGAATCGAACCTAGCGGCGACGCGGCACGCAGGGTGCGCAGCTTTGCGGCATCCATCTCGTTGTTTTTAAGCTGCGTCCAAACGCGAGCGAGCAGATGCGGCGGCGAGATTTTATTTGGATTCAGCGTAACCAAACGCTCTGCGCAAATACCCAATGCAATAACTGAACAGAGCAGTATCGGTAGCATCAGCCAACCGCCTGCGGTGACCATTTCCAGCACCAGCTACATCCTTCTTAACGTGAGTTACCGGGCATTATACGCAGGCCCGCAGGCAGGGGAAGCAATGCCCTGCCAGTAGTAGTGTTTACGCTCTCTCCACCGCTCAATCCGGGGCACTTCGCCATTACGTAGCAGCAACGTTACCGCGCCCTGCTCGGCGGTATCGCAGGGTACAAGATCCGCCGCTGCCAGACGTCGCTGCACCTGAGGATGGGGATGTCCGAAGCGATTTCGGTCGCCCCGGCTAAGCAGCGTCAGCTCAGGCCGGGTCGCGTGCAACAAGGCGCTGGTGGTGGAGGACACGCTGCCGTGGTGAGGCAGCAGCACGGCGTCGGCTTGCAGCGCAGAACCGTAACGCCGAATCAGGGCATATTCTGCCTGGGCAGTGATATCACCGGGCAGCAGCAACCTATAGTCACCCGCCCGCAATCGCAAAACGCAGGAGCTATCATTGCCGCGCAGTTGATCCGACGGCGGCCACAGCGCCTTTATATCCAGATTCGCGCGGCGCAGGTTTATGCCAGCCCGACAGCGCCTGGCGCCCAACACCGGTGCACTTAAGGGTTCGCCCAGCCAGATCTCGCCGATCTCAAAGCGCCGTTGCAAACTGGTCAGACCGCTGGCGTGGTCTCGGTCAGCATGGCTGATAACCAGCAAATCGATGGCACTGACATTAGCGCGCTCCAAAAAGGGGATGATCACCATTTCGGCCATATTGGTGCCTTCAGGATCGCCATCCCCCGTGTCATAGACCATCGTGAAGTCCGGCTGAATAAGCACGGCAGAAAGGCCCTGACCTACGTCTAATACCGTTAGGCGACTACTTCCTGCCTGCATTGCCGTTGTGGTTGGGAACAGCAACAGCGCTAACCCCGGAAGTGCGAGCCATCGCAGCGGCAGCGACCTATGGGACACACTCCACAGAATCGCCAGCAGTCCCGCCACCATAGATACCGTTGACGGTCGGAATCTCAGCCAGGGCGACAGCGAAGCACTCACAATGTCGTCAACAGCCAAAAACCCGTGCACCGGCAGCGAGGCCAGGTCCCACAGCATGCCGTCCAGGAGCGGCAACACCGCTGCGGCAAGGCACAGTGGAGCCATCCAGAACCCAACAATGGGGATAGCAATTAGATTCACCAAGGGGGCCAACATCCCCATACCGCCATACCAATACGCCGCCATCAGCCCTGTGCAGGGTGCCAGCAGGCATTGCAACACCAGCGCCAGGCGCCAGCCCTCAAGCTGGGGCCACATATGCCGCACATAGAACAAAATGCAGACTGCGCCGAAAGACAGCCAGAAGCCCGCACTGTGGCTCGCCAAAGGATCTATCAGCGCCACTACCAGCAATGCCAGCGACAGCCCCTGTGACGGCTGGGCGCGGCGACCGAGCGCGCCGACAATCTGCACACTGCACAACATGGCCAGTGCCCGCACGGTTGGCAGTGTGAAGCCCGCCAGGGCACTGTAGGTGCAGGCAAACACTAAAGCGCCGGCGTGGCTGCCCCAGCGTCCAAAGGGGCGCCCCAGTAGAAATCCCAGACCGGCTACCAAACCCACGTGCAGACCGGAAATGACGACCAGGTGGGTCATGCCGTAACGCTGAAAGCGCTGCCAGTCATCCCGGGAAAGCGCACTGCGGTCGCCTGTAGTCAGAGCCAGGAGCACCCCCGCCGCCGAGCCGTCGCCCATTCGATCTCGCAAACGCTCGCCCAGCTCCTGTCGCCAGCGCTGTATCCAGCTGCCCCGCCCTGCCTCGAGCAGTCCGAGAGGGCTGTCATGAAGGTAACCGGTGGCAATGTAACCTCGCTCGGCCAGCCACGCCTCACGGTTAAAGCTACCAGGGTTTGCCAGCCCCCTTGGGCGCTTGAGCGTGACAACTCCCCGCCAGCGCTCGCCGGCACGCAGGAAGTCGTCCCCGTAATACGATAACCAAACCTTTAGCGGGCCACGCTCACAGGGGGCGTAAATGCGTTCGCAATCCGTGAGTTCCACGTCAGCGGAGAAACGTTGACGCAGGCCCTGGCTGGACCAGCGGCGCTGAGGAGGCTCTAGGACAAGAACACTGGCCTGCAGAGCTTCAGACTCCAGCTCACTCGGAATAAGGGACTGTAGAAACAGCGCCCCGAAGCCCACGCCATAGGCCAGCCCCAGCGACAGTGCGAACAGCAGCTTGCCGGCTGGCCTGTAGACGCCGTAAACCACCGCGCAACACAGCGCGGCTGCGATAAGACTCCACGCAGGCGGCAGGGTCGGCAACCAGCCGACCAGCAATACGCCCGCGGCACTTACAATCATCCTTGATTGCATTACTATTGACCGCCCAATTCCGTGGCTGTTTTGAGTCAAGCACAGGAGCTGCATCGCCGCCAGCCCGCTATGCCAAAGAACACTTTAAAGCGCTTTATGCCCTCCCCCGCGCGCCTGAAACGTATTCGCATGCTGCGATACTTCGGAGAAGGGCTCTATCAGCCGAACCTTTGGCATATCAACCGAAGCTCTGCCTCACGCGCCTTTTTCCTGGGCTTGTGCCTGGCCTTCGTGCCCCTGCCAATTCAAATGCTACTAGCCGCCGTGTTGGCGGTGCGCGTGCGCTGCAATCTCCCGTTAGCGGTCGCGCTGTCCTGGATCAGTAATCCACTGACGATCGCGCCGTTGTTTTACTTTTCCTACCGGGTCGGGGCTGCCGTGCTAGGGACCCCGCTGCTGCCGCTGGAGTTCGAACTGAGTTGGCAATGGATAAGCTCAAGCCTGGTCGCCGTGTGGCAGCCATTCCTGCTGGGATGCGTGATCTGCGGGTTTTTCTTTGGCAGTCTGGGCTTTTTTACCATCCAGATGCTATGGCGCTGGCGAGCCGTGCAACGCTGGGAGGCGAGAAGTTTACGACGCCGTCTGGCGCTGGAGCAGGCTAATCGTGACGTAGCGCTTCGGCAGGCGGCAATCGCGCAGCGCGACGCGCAGGATACAGGGCCGCCACAAAGCACAGAATAATAGCCACGCCGTTGATAACCAGCAGGTCCAGTAGCCGCAGGTCGGTAGGCAAATAGCCGATTGGATAGACATCGGTGTCGAGAAAACGAATGCCCAACCATTGCTCTATCAGTGCGACCGCGTCGGTCGCGCCCAGACTGGCTAATACGCCCAGCGCTGTGCCCAGGGTGGTACCGACCAGCGCGATGAACAGCCCCTGCCGCAGGAATATGCCCCGGATATGCTCAGGCCTCGCGCCCAATGCGCGCAAGATGGCGATATCCGCACGCTTATCCAGAACCACCAATACCAGTGAAGACACCACGTTGAAGGCGGCAATCGCGATAATCGACACCAACAGCAAAATGACTAGATCCCGAGACATTTGAATCGCGCTGTACAAGTTGCCGTGGGTCTGGGTCCAGTCACTGGCATAAAATCCGGGGGGTAGACCTTGTATCAAGCGCCATCCCATTTGTGGCGCCGCAAAAACGTCGGTCAAGCGAACGCGGAAGCCGTGCACTCCGCCGCCGGAGAGTGAAATTGCTTTCTGTAGCTGCACAACCGCAAGACTCTCGTCCAACTCTGTATCACTGCGGATCGCTCCCGACAGCGTGAACACAGCAAATTGAGGCGTAGTTTGACCGGATTGAGCGGGCACAATAAGCGTCACCGAATCGCCGACATCCACGCCCAGGCGCTCGACCAGGCGTGCACCCAGCAGCATACCGTTTGTGTCAGCGGCAAAACGCGCCAGGTGGTCTTGCTGCACAACCCGTTCCAAGCCGGACAGACGACGCTGCAGGTCTGGATCAACTCCCTGTATCAAAGCCGTTTCTATCGCGACGTCACGCAACAACATGCCCTGCAGTTCGACAAAAGGCGCCACCGCCTCTACCCCAGGCTCGTCGACCAGTTGCTCCATAGGTGCCTGCCAATCGGCCACGGGACGCCAGGCGTTAAGCGTCAGCTGCGGCACCAGCGAAAGAATGTTTTCGCGCATCTCGCGGTCAAAGCCGTTCATGACCGACAACACCAGAATCAGCAAGGCAATGGCCAGCACCATGCCCAACACGGACAACATGGAAAGAAAACTGCTCAGCGTAGCGCGTCGCCCCCCCAGGCTATAGCGAGCGGCAATGGCGAACAGTACGGACGCTCTCACGTCGGCGCAGTCTCGCTGTGACTGCTTGCAGCGCCGGACGTTTGCTCCAGCAGCGTTCCCTGTGCCAGTTCATAGATGCGATCCATATGTCGTGCGATCCGGGTATCGTGGGTAACCACCACGAAGCTCGCGGTCATGCGCTGCTTGAGGTCGTCGATTAGCCCTAATACCTGAGCCGCCGATGCGGGATCAAGATTACCCGTAGGCTCATCCATGAGAACGCAGGCGGGCTCTGTCACCAAAGCGCGTGCGATCGCAACCCGCTGCCGCTCACCACCGGAGAGTTGACCGGGACGGTGCTGCATACGCGCCGAAAGACCCACGGCATCCAACATCGCAGCGGCTGTTTTCAGCGCGGGAGCACGGCGCTCGCCTCCTATCATCAACGGCATGGCGACGTTCTCGGCGGCATCAAACTCGGGCAGCAGGTGATGAAACTGATAGACAAAGCCGAGCTGCCGATTTCGCAGCTGGCAGCGCGTGGTTTCATCGAGAGTCGCCAGGTCCTTACCGAGCATCAGCACCTGACCGGTAGTGGGCAGATCGAGGCCACCCAGTAGGTTGAGCAAGGTCGATTTACCTGAGCCTGAAGCGCCTACTATTGCGATTTTTTCTGCCGAGCCTAGCCGCAGGTTTACCCCGGCAAGGACATCGACAGCCAGGTCGCCGTCGCGATAACTGCGCCCCAAATCGCGGCACTCCAGCACCGGGGCGTCACTCATAACGGTGTCACTCATAACGAAGCACCTCTGCCGGCGCGATACGTGAGGCCCGCCACGCCGGCACCAGGGTGGCAACAACGCTCAATAACAAGGCCAGTGCGGCAACCGTGGTGACGTCTTGCCACTGCAACACCGAGGGCAGGTCCGAGATAAAGTACACATCCGGGTTAAAAAGCTTGGCGCCCATCAGTTGCTCAAGCGCCAGCGTAACCGAACTGATGTTAAGAGACAGCGCAACCCCGGTGACAACGCCAATAGCAACGCCGACCCCGGCCAAAAGCAGCCCCTGGGACATAAAAATAGCCATAATTGAGCCGGCTCTCGCGCCCATGGTGCGCAGCACCGCAATATCGGAACGTTTTTCGGTGACCGCCATTGTCAGGGTCGACACAATATTAAATGCAGCCACTGCAACCACGCTCAGCAAGAGCACGGTCATCATCACCTTCTCCATGCGTATGGCAGCAAACAGATTACCCTGCGAACCGCTCCAATCCCGCGCACTGAATATTGGCCCTAGCGAGGTAGTCAGCGACTGCGCGACGCGAGGCGCGGCATAGAGATCATTCAGGCGAATACGCAGTCCCTGCACCGCTTTACCGAACGCCAGCAACTTTTGTCCGGCCTCCATGCTGATATAGGCCTGCTGTCCATCGAGTTGTGCGCCGACTTGAAAGATACCGACCACTTCAAAGCGTTTGCTGCGGGGAAAGCTTCCCAAAGGGGTAATAGTCAGGCGGGGAATCGTTAGCTCTACGCGATCACCCACCCTTACGCCCAGCGACCGCGCCTGCAAAGCACCCAGCACAATGCCGTAGCGCTGCTGCCCCAAGGCCGCAAAACTGCCAGCGCGCATATAGCCCGAAACATCGGAAACCGCAGCCTCAGCAAGGGGATCGATTGCGGTGATCGCACTACCTCGCACCTCGTCGCCCACTGTTATCAAAGCCTTGGTCTTGATATAAGGAGCTGTCGCGATAATACGGGCGTCTTGCCGAAGCTGTGTGCCCAACGATTGCCAGTCTTCAATAGGGGCAGTGGATTCCACTTGCAGGTGCGGCACCAGGGATAAGATGCGACCGCGGAGCTCTCCTGCAAACCCGTTCATAACGCTTAGCACGGTAATAAGGCTGGCAACGCCAAGCGCCATGCCAACCAGGGACACCATACTGACAACGCCAATAAAGCGGTTGTCCTGTCGGCTGAAGCCATAGCGCGTACCGATATAGATCGGCAGACGGTCACCCAAAAAACGCAGCACGGTAAGTCCTTGATAGATCTGCCGCCATCATAACAAATGCGGGCTTAAACACGCCCCTGTATGCGGCGATATGGCTGGAACAATTGGTTTAATGAGAGCGCTCTAAACATATTCAGGCGGGGCAGCGATGGCTGGGGCTGCCCGCCAATCTGCGGCAAGATGCGAGCAGCCCGTCAGCCTTTCAACGGGGCGCTCAAAGGATAGGAAAAGAGGTCAATGAAGGAGACCGAAGACGTAAGCCAGCGACGTGGACGCCGCTGATGCCGGCGTCCTAACGCTATAAACCCCGAGGCGGCTCACTGGATTTATCGGCAGCATCGTAGAACGCGGGCGCTTTGTTATCGTCTTCGAGATTTTCGTTTTCAAAGGCACTTGCCGCGACGCCTGCCTGATTGCGTGTTTCCTCTTCACACACTTGCGGGTTTCCGCCACAGATCTCACAGGCTTGATCCATACCCAGTGCGCCAATACCTCCGCAGGAGCCTTTAATGGGCTTGTTGCTGAATATTACGCCCACGGCCATGCCAGCGATAACCAGACCGAACACCAAAGTTGTAAGAAGAAATGTCGTCATATCAAAAGTTTACCAAAATCCGCCTACACTGACGATCAGCGACTTGGACTCTGTAGATCAAATAACCTTAGTGAAATAACGAGCCGCTATAAACCGATAAGCGGCGACATCGCAGCCG
Source organism: Cellvibrionales bacterium (assembly GCA_043585095.1). GTDB lineage: Bacteria > Pseudomonadota > Gammaproteobacteria > Pseudomonadales > Halieaceae > JANQIO01. The sequence goes on along the minus strand of CP121321.1, from coordinate 1,174,008 downwards.
TAGTCTGCGATCGATAGTTATCACCTTCCCGAATGACCAGATACACCGCCAATTGCTCGCGCTCTGCCACGGCCATCGCCTCGTCGGGCCCAAGAACAGTCAGCGCCGTAGCCCAGGCATCCGCCATGGTGGCACTGGGATGGATAACAGTCACCGACACCAATTCATGGCGCACGGGGGCACCAGTGCGAGGATCAAGCGTGTGGGAGTACCGAACGCCGTCAACTTCAAAGTAGTTTCGATAGTCGCCCGAGGTGGCCAATGCCGCGTCGGTCAGCACCAATGTTTCCTGCACCGGTCGGTCAGCGGACAGCGTGGTGTGAGGGGCGGGCTTTTCGATCGCAATACGCCAGGGCTCGCCGCGAGGGCTGTCACCGGCAACGCGAATCTCGCCGCCAATTTCGACCAGGTAGCGCTGAATGCCCTGGGATTCTAGCCAATCGGCTATACTGTCCACGCCGTAGCCCTTGGCAATGGATGAAAAATCCAGCGATAGCGGGCCGGGTTTCCGCAGGGCTGGCTGCGCTGGATCAAACTGCAAACGCGCCTGGCCCACTTGCTTCAAAGCTTCATCAACCGCCTCATCAGACGGCAGTTCTTCACTCATTTCTGGACCAAAACCCCACAGGTTCACCAGCGGCGCAACCGTCACATCATAGGCGCCGCCGGAGGCTTCACTGACCAATCGAGACATTGCAAATACGTCGGCAAAAGGCTGGCTGATGCTAAACCATACCCCTGCCTCGCTGCGGTTGAAGCGGCTTATTTCAGAGGTCTCAATCCACGTCGACATGCTGGCGTTAACCTCGGAGAGCACTGACTCGATACCCTGGTGCACCGCTTCAGGCGTCGGCTGCGCATTGCCGCCAACCAGATCGCCTGAATCATCACCCAGCCAGGTGACGTGATAGCGGGTGCCCATGGTCGCCCCGCTAAGCCGTATGGTGTCGGGTGCCGGCTCGGAACAGGCTGCCAGAAACGCCAGCACGAAGAGGGTGACGCATTGCTTAAAGAACCGCTGAGGCTCTCCATCAAACCGCTGAGGCTCTTTATAGGACCGCTGAGGCTCTTTATAGGACCGCTGAGGCTCTTTATAGGACCGCTGAGGCTCTTTATAGGACCGCTGAGGCTCTAACGAACGAGGCTCTAACGAAAAAAGCCGACCAAAGGTCGGCTTTATTGAGTCGGTGTGCAGCATCATCCGCCGAAATCATCCAGCATGATGTTCTCAGGTTCCACGCCCAGTTCTGTCAGCATGGAAATCACCGCCGCATTCATCATCGGTGGACCACACATATAGTACTCGCAGTCTTCCGGTGCGGGATGGTCTTTCAGATACTCTTCATAAAGCACATTGTGGATAAAGCCCGTGAGGCCATCCCAATTATCTTCCGGCTGCGGGTCAGAGAGTGCCACGTGCCACTCGAAGTTATCGTTCTCCTCCGCCAAGGCATCGTACTCCTCAGCGTAAAACATCTCACGCAGTGAGCGAGCACCGTACCAGAAGGAAATCTTGCGATCGGTATGCAGACGTTTCATCTGATCAAACAGGTGAGAGCGCATCGGCGCCATACCGGCACCACCGCCGATAAAGACCATTTCTGCGTCAGTATCTTTTGCGAAAAACTCGCCAAAGGGTCCGTACACGCGCACTTTATCGCCGGGCTTAAGGTTGAATACCCAGGACGACATGATGCCGGGGGGAATACCCTCGCTTCCAGGCGGAGGCGTTGCGACTCGGATATTGAACTTAACGATACCCTTCTCTTCTGGATAGTTAGCCATCGAATAGGCGCGAATCGTGGTTTCCTTGCACTCTGACACTTTGTCAAAGAAGCCAAAGCGCTCCCAGTCGCCGCGGTACTCCTCTTCCACATCGAAGTCGCTGTATTTCACCAGGTGCGGCGGACACTCAAGCTGCACGTAGCCGCCAGCACGGAAATCGACGTTCTCGCCTTCAGGAAGCTTCAGCGTCAGCTCTTTAATAAAGGTTGCCACGTTGGGGTTGGAGACCACTTCGCACTCCCACTGCTTAACCCCAAAGACTTCTTCAGGGACATGAATCTTCATGTCCTGTTTAACAGGGGTCTGACAGGACAGGCGCCAGCCTTCGTCGGCTTCGCGCCTGGAGAAATGACCCTCCTCAGTAGGCAGCATCGCGCCACCCCCCTCGTCGATCACACATTTGCACTGCGCACAGGTACCGCCGCCACCGCAGGCGGAGGCGAGAAAAATATCGTTCGCCGATAGGGTTTGCAGCAGTTTTCCGCCAGCAGGCACTTTGATCTCTTTCTCATCATTGATCAAAATTGTCACGTCGCCCGTCGCGACAAGCCGTGAGCGCGCCGCAAGAATGAGCGCCACCAGCGCCAAAACCATTACGGTGAACATCGCCACACCAAATACAATCGTTTCCATTTACTTCCCTTCCTGCCTGGCACTACCAGGAACACTGCGCACCAGCGCTATCCCTTTACCTGATCGTTCCGTTCACGTGCTGGATACCCTGAACGGGTCACACTAATGTTCTACCTGCACTGCACTCAATGTGCATACATTTGGTGGCCGCATCCGATAGCCGACAGCCACCAACGACGCCGACCTATAAGTCGATGCCACCAAAGGACATAAAGCCGAGTGACATCAGCCCAACAATAATGAAGGTTATGCCAAGTCCCTGCAGGCCCTGTGGAACATCTGAATACTTTAGTTTTTCACGGATACCCGCCAGCGCGGTGATGGCCAGCGCCCAGCCCACGCCAGAACCCACGCCGTACACAACGCTTTCGCCGAACGTGTAATCGCGCTCAACCATAAACAACGATGCACCGAGAATCGCACAGTTAACTGTAATCAGCGGCAGGAACACGCCCAGTGCGTTGTAAAGCGCCGGAACGTATTTATCCAGGAACATCTCCAAAATCTGGACAATAGCCGCAATCACACCGATGTAACTCAGCAGCCCAAGGAAGCTGAGATCTACATTGGGAAAGCCCGCCCAGGCTAGCGCGCCATCGGCTAGCAGGTAGTTGAAAATAAGATTATTGACTGGGACGGTGATGGCCAGCACGACCACCACGGCAACGCCGAGGCCAATCGCCGCCTGTATCTTCTTGGATACAGCAATAAACGTGCACATGCCCAAAAAGAAGGCCAGTGCCATATTTTCAATAAAGACCGCCCGCACAAACAGGCTCAGATAATATTCCATCAGGCACCCTCCCTCGCAGTAACCTGAGGTGCCATTTCAAATTCTGGCTCTTCAACCTGCTCGGTTTTCCAGGCGCGCAAAGCCCAGATCAGCAGGCCGATAATGAAGAAGGCACTGGGGGGTAACAGCAGCAAACCGTTGGGGTTGTACCAACCTCCTTCAGTGACGACCGGCAGAATTTCAACGCCAAACAGGGAGCCGGCGCCAAACAGCTCGCGAATAAACGCTACCGCCAGCAGCACCACGCTGTAGCCCAGACCGTTGCCCACGCCATCCACGAAACTCTCGAATGGTGGGTTCTTCATGGCGAAGGCTTCAGCGCGGCCCATGACAATACAGTTCGTAATGATCAATCCGACAAAAACCGATAGCTGCTTGCTGATCTCATACGCCACTGCCTTCAGCACCTGGTCGACGACGATCACCAGCGACGCGATGATGCACATCTGCACGATGATACGAATACTGTTCGGAATCACCTTCCTGATCATGGAGATGAAGAGGTTTGAGAATGCAACAACCGCAGTCAACGCAATACACATCACCAGACTGACAGACATTGACGAGGTTACTGCAAGCGCCGAGCAAATACCCAGTATCTGCAGGCCAATCGGATTATTATTGAACACCGGATCCGTCAGCGTTTGTTTCATATCAGACATATCAGGCCTCCCCGGCCTTCAGGCGGGACAGAAACGGACCATATCCGTCATCGCCCAGCCAGAATTGCACCAGATTATTGACACCGCGCGTCGTGAGCGTCGCACCACTTAATCCATCTACCGTATACGCCGCGCGCTCGCTGTTTTTGTCGACGGTACCTTTGACTACCTGGATAGCGACATCGCCATCTCGATAAGCGGTCTTGCCCGGCCACTGGGATTTCCAGCCCGGGTTGTCGACTTCACCCCCGAGTCCAGGTGTTTCCTTGTGTTCGTAAAAACCGATGCCGGAGACGGTTTTCAGGTCGCTCTGCAGAGCGAGGAAACCGTACATTTGACCCCACAAGCCAGCGCCACGGATGGGCACGATCACCTGATCAGGGTTTTCAGAGCCGCCGACCAGGTACACCAGACCGTAGTCTTCCCGACGCCCGATGCTCGCCTTGTCTTCCTCTGCGCTCAGCTCCTGTGACAGGTCGGGATCCTTCGCCGCTTGCACGGGTTCGTAAGCCTCGCTATCCACATCGGAGCTAAACTCCCCCGTGCGCAGGTCAACAACGCGCGGAGTGATATCAGCGAACTGTTCTGCTACCGGCACGCCATCCTTTAACAGCCCGGCGGCCGCCAGAATATTGCGCTGCCGGTCCTCCTGCGCATTGGCTTGCTGTGCAGGCTTCAGAATGACGGCTGCACCAGATACCAGCACCGAGCACACCACACAGAGCGCCAGCGCAACGCCAAGCGTTTTACCTACCGTATCTTTAGACGACACGAGCGAGCCTCCGCTTAACATTGGCCTGCACCACAAAGTGGTCGATCAGCGGTGCAAACAGATTAGCAAACAGGATTGCCAGCATAATACCCTCTGGGAACGCGGGATTTACAACGCGAATAAGCACTGTCATCAAACCGATCAATACGCCGTACCATATCTTTCCGATATTGGTCATCGCAGCTGACACCGGATCTGTGGCCATAAATATCATGCCGAACGCAAAGCCACCCACGCTCAGATGCCAGTACCATGGCATTGCAAATGCTGGATTGGTGTCGCTACCCACTGCATTGAAGAGCGTGGACAAGGCAAACATACCCAAAAAGACACCGAACACGATACGCCACGCCGCGATGCGCGTGTACAGCAAAAGTGCGCCACCGAGCAGAATAGCCAGCGTAGACGTCTCGCCAATGGAGCCGTGGATATTGCCGACAAAGCTATCCCACCAACTCATCGACGCACGAACGGCCTCCATACCATCGGCCGCAACGATGGACAGCGCTGTCGCACCCGTGTAGCCGTCCGCTGCAGTCCAGACCGCATCGCCCGATAGCTGCGCGGGATAGGCGAAGTACAGAAACGCCCGGCCCGTAAGTGCCGGGTTCAGGAAGTTTTTGCCGGTCCCACCGAACACTTCCTTGCCGATCACCACACCGAAACTGATTCCCATAGCCACCTGCCAAAGCGGAATATCCGGCGGGCAACACAGCGCGAACAGCACAGAGGTTACAAAGAAACCTTCGTTAATCTCGTGGCCGCGTTTGACGGCAAACAGCATCTCCCAGGCAATACCGACCAAAAATGTCGTGACGTAAATAGGCAGAAAATAAATTGCTCCAAACAGGAAGCAATCCAGCAAGCTGTTCGGGTCGGTCGCACCGAACAGATTGATAAGCGGCGCATGCCAGTCGTTGATAGCCCCTGCACCGGCAGCCACAATGCTGTTGGCCTGGAAGCCGAGGTTGTACATGCCGTAGAACATCGCCGGGAATGTTGCTATCCAGACGGTAATCATAATGCGCTTGAGATCTATTCCATCCCGAACGTGGGCCGTGGTGCGAGTGGTTGATGATGGGGAATAGAAAAACGTATCGAACACTTCATAGACGGCGTAGTACTTTTGGAACCTACCCCCTTCTTCGAAGTGATGTTCGATACTGTCAAAAAACTTCCGCATGAGTGCTAACCCTCCTTCTCAATGCGTGTCAGGTTGTCGCGCAAAATAGGACCGTACTCGTACTTCCCGGGGCACACATAGGTGCACAGGGCGAGATCTTCCTCTTCCAGCTCCAAACAACCCAAAGCTTGCGCCATTTCGGTATCTCCCACAATGAGTGCACGCAGCAGCTGCGTGGGCAGAATATCCATAGGCATGATCGTTTCGTAACTGCCAACCGGCACCATGGCTCGCTCGCTGCCGTTGGTTGTTGTTGTCATATCCAGCAACTTCCGAGGCAGAATATTGCTTAAGTATATCGAGAGGTTGGAGTGCTTATTGGCGCCCGGCGAAAGCCAGCCTAAAAGCTCCCGCTCGGTGCCTTCACGCAGCACGCTGATCTGATTGTGGTACCGACCGAGATACGCCGTGCCGCTTTGCACGCGTCTTCCGCCAAGCACGGATCCCGAAATTATTCGATTGTTGCCCTCCAGCAGCTCGCCAGCGCACAGAGCCTCAAGATCCGCTCCGATTCGCGTTTTTACCAGGCGCGGCTCGCGGACCTGAGGCCCCGCCAGAGCAACCACTCTAGAAGCGTACACCACGCCATCGAGGAACAGCCTGCCAATTGCGATCACGTCCTGGTAACCGATCGTCCAAACGGTTTTATCAGGGCCTACTGGGTCCAAATGGTGTATGTGCGTGCCGGCAAGGCCTGCCGGGTGCGGGCCAGAAAATTCTTCTACGTGGATAGAAGTAGCGTAGCCCGTTGGCAAATCGGCTCCGGGCGCAGTGCACACGTATACCTTGCCGTCTGTGAGCTTGGCCAGCAGATCCTGACCCAGGGCAAACGCCTCTGGCTGCAGCTCGATAACGCGAGCCGGATCTGCGGCAAGCGGAAGAGTATCAATGGCGGTAACAAAGATCGCGGCAGGACTCGAGTCGACTGCTGGCGTGCGGCTGAAGGGCCGGGTCCGCAAGGCCGTCCACTGCCCCGACTGGATCAGCTGATCACGAACCGTCTCCGCTGCCAGCTCTCGTGCAGCACTTTCGGTATAGGAGTCAAACTGCTGCGCCTGGGAAGGGTCGCTATCACTTGCTGCGACATCGATTACTACCGACTGCAGGACACGTTTAGCACCGCGATTAATCGCAGCGACGGTGCCGGTTGCCGGCGCGGTGTAGATCACGCCATCTGTTTTCTTATCGGAGAACAAGAGCTGGCCACGCTTCACCTGGTCACCGACACTGACTTCCATCGTCGGCTTCATGCCGACGTAGTCGAAACCGACCACCGCGACTGAGCGCACCAGGGCTTCGTTCGCATCGGCAATTTTCTGCTCTGGCTTGCCGGAAATCGGTATTTCCAGCCCCCGTTTAAGCTTAATCATTCACTGTATGCCTTCTTCATGACGGCTCGGTAATTCGTGAGACGGATCTGACGGTGATACCAGCGAACTGTGGCTGGCGCGACGAGGCCGCTCACGCGTTTTCATTCTGCTACTGGTGGTTTGAACTGCTCCCCCCGAAGCCGCGCGAATTATACGAAAACGGAGTAAGAATCGCTATCACATCAGCGTGATAGAAGAGGTTTTTTAGCGGTTTTGTGGAGTTGCCCACAGGCCGATCATACGGAGCGACATCACCAGAAGCCGCGCCTATCAAGCGCGAACAAGACAGGGCGGGCGCGCGTCTTTCGTTCAGGCGTCCGCCGCGGGATAGATCGCGTAGCGTACGTCGGCCATTTGCTCAAGAATGCGATGCACCTGGCAGCTATAGCCAAACTCGTTGTCGTACCAAAAATACAGGGTAACGTGTTTGCCGCTGACAATGGTGGCCTCAGCATCGTAGACACAGGCATGTCGCGAACCCACAAAATCGGTTGAGACAACTTCAGGTGAATCGGAAAAATCAATTTGCTTGCGCAGCGGCGAGTGAAGCGCCGTTCGACGCATGTACTCATTGACGTCTTCCCGTGTGGTCTCTCGTTCCAGAGTGAGATTGAGAATCGCCATAGAGACATTCGGGGTCGGCACGCGTATAGCGTTACCCGTCAGCTTGCCCTGCAGCTGCGGCAAGACCTTACCCACAGCCGTTGCGGCACCGGTTTCTGTCAGCACCATATTTAAAGCCGCGGAGCGTCCACGGCGATTGGCCTTGTGGTAGTTATCAATCAGGTTTTGGTCGTTGGTATAAGCGTGCACTGTTTCGACATGCCCGTGGGTAATACCGAACTCGTCATCCAGCGCCTTGAGCGGCGGGGCTATGGCGTTGGTGGTGCAGGAAGCAGCTGAAATAAGCTGATCGTCGTCGCTGATCTGGTGGTCGTTGATGCCGTAGACGATGTTTTTGAGGTCTCCCTTGCCCGGCGCGGTCAGAATCACCTTGCTCGCCCCTTTCGCCTTCAGGTGTTGGGCGAGGCCCTCTTCATCACGCCACATACCGGTGTTGTCGATAATGATCGCGTCTTTAATGCCGTACTCGGTGTAATCGATCTCTTCCGGGGAATCGGCATAGATCACCTTTATCTCGTTGCCGTTGGCGACGATGGAGTTGTGCTCTTCATCGACCCGAATGGTGCCACTGAAAGGCCCGTGCACTGAGTCACGCTGCAAAAGCGTCGCCCGTTTGATCAGGTCGTTGGCTGCCTTGCCCTTGCGCACTACGACGGCCCGCAGGCGCAGCGTATCGCCACCATCTGCCTTTTCGACGAGCAGTCGCGCCATCAGCCGGCCGATTCGGCCAAATCCGTACAAAACCACATCGCGCGGTGCGGCGATTGGCTTGGCGTTACTGCCTATCAGATCGGCAACTTGTTGCTTGACGTACTTTTTAACTGACAGCCCTGCGGGTTTTCCCTCCCGCTCATAGCCAACGGCGATGCGGCCAACGTCGATATGTGCGGTACCCAGATCGAGGCCTGACAGCGCCTTGATCACCGGGAAGGTTTCCTTCTCTGACAGCTCGTTGCGCTCAACCTGCCGCGCGTAGCGGTGATCCTGCATGATGTCGAGCACTGAACGATTAACCAGCGAACGGCCGTATATATAGGTCTTTACAGCGTTGTCACGAGACAGCTTGCCGACCAGCGGAATCATAGCTTCCGCCAGCGCTTCACGCTCTTTCCAGTCCTTGAAATAGTCGTCGGGACGCGGCCGGGTGCGTTCGGTGATCATACGGTACCTTCTCGAGAGAGGGGGTCAGAATTGGGCGCGTATTATCAATATTTGGTGGGTGTCACGCAAGCTGGATACAATAGCGCCCCTTTGCTTTGGCGAACCCCCTTTTTCTGATGTTTTCTGACCTTATTAATTCACTTCCCTGGCCGCTCAAAGCGGGCTCAAGAACCGCTCTGGGCCCGGCACATGGCAGCGGCGCCGCCCGTCTGTTGGTCGAACTGGCAGAGAAGACACCGTTTCAGCTGGTTATCACCCCCGATACCCAGACCGCGAACAGCCTGAGCCGAGAATTACGCTTCTACTGTCGAGACATCACTGGCAGCAGCTCGGAAGAGCTGGAGGTCATGCTATTCCCGGATTGGGAGACATTGCCCTATGACAACTTCTCCCCCCATCAAGACATTATCTCGGAGCGCCTGCATGCGCTATACCACCTGCCAACCGCAAGTCGTGGCCTGCTGGTCGTCCCGATCTCAACCCTGATGCACCGACTGCCGCCGCGCGATTACGTGAGCGGCAATAGTTTAGTGCTGGAGACTGGGCAATCGCTGGATGTAGACGCGTTCCGCAAAAATTTGCTGCGCACTGGCTACCGTAGTGTCGACACCGTGTTCGAACACGGCGAGTTTGCGCAGCGCGGCGCGTTGCTAGACGTCTTTCCCATGGGCGCAAAAGTGCCGTTCCGCATCGATCTATTGGATGATGAGGTCGAGACGCTGCGCACCTTCGACCCGGAAACCCAGCGCACGCTGCAAAAGGTGCAGGAGATCAAGCTGCTGCCAGCGCGAGAGTTTTCGCTCAGCCGGGAATCGATTCATCGGTTTCAACAAAATTGGTACGCCAGCTTTGATGTCGATCACGACGCCTGCCCGGTGTACAGCGAAGTCAGCGCGGGCCGTGCCCCGGGTGGCTGCGAGTACTACCTGCCCCTGTTCTTTGATGGCTGCGCCAGCCTGTTGGACTACCTGCCCGAGAACTGCGGCGTAGTGGCCTTGGGCAATCATTTTGACGCCGCCAGCCAGTTTTGGGCGGAGGTTCAGGATCGCTACAGCGAGTACGGCATCGATCCGAGGCGGCCGCTATTACCACCTCAAAAGGCGTTTATTCCCACCGAAACCTTGTACGGCGACCTCAAGCACCATCCTGTTCTGGAGTTGCGCACCGCCGCGGACGCCCCCACTCATTATGACTTGCCACTGCGGCTGCCGCCCGACTTAAGCCCCGCCAGCCAAAAAGACTCGCCCCTGGAAAAACTGACAGCCTTCATCACAGAGCACGCGGCGCCCGTATTGATCTGTGCCGAAAGCCCTGGTCGCCGGGAGATATTGCTGGAATCCCTGGCCCGGCATGGCCTCTCGCCGATTTCTGCGGAAAGCTGGCAGGCTTTTCTAGACAGCCAATCACAGCTGGGCATTACCACTGCCCCAATCGACAGAGGTCTTTATGCAGGCCCCGGCCTGCCGACCCTGGTGTGTGAATCGCAGCTATTCGGGAACCGGGTTGCCCAGCGCCGGCGACGCGAGGACAGCGTCGTCAACGCCGCCAATGCCTTCCGCAACATTAACGAGCTGCGCCCCGGCGTTCCCGTGGTGCACCTGGAGCACGGCGTAGGGCGCTACCTTGGACTGGAAGCACTGGACGTGGACGGCCAGCTTACTGATTTCATTACCCTTGAATACGCCGGCGGCGACAAGCTCTACGTTCCAGTTGCATCGCTGCATCTCATTAGCCGTTATTCGGGCACTGACCCCGATCTGGCGCCGCTACACCGACTGGGCTCTGATCAATGGGAAAAAGCCCGACGCCGTGCCCGCGAGAGGGTCAACGACGTCGCCGCCGAGTTGCTGGAAATCTACGCGCGGCGAGAGGCCCGCAAGGGCTTCAAGTTTGACGACCCCGGTGAGGCTTATGCGCAGTTTTGCGCAGGCTTTCCTTTCGAGGAAACGCCCGACCAGGCCGACGCCATTCATGCCGTAGAGGCAGATATGTCGGGCAGCGGTGTCATGGATCGATTGATCTGCGGCGACGTCGGTTTTGGTAAAACAGAGGTCGCCATGCGGGCCGCGTTTATGGCCACGCAGTCGGGCAAGCAGGTCGCCGTCCTGGTACCCACTACTCTGCTGGCGCAGCAGCATTACAATTCCTTCAGCGACCGCTTCGCCGACTGGCCAGTGAAGGTCGAAATGGTGTCCCGCTTTCGCAGCGCAGGCGAGCAGCAAGCTGTGCTGGACCAGCTCGAGCTCGGCAAAGTCGACATTCTGATCGGCACCCATAAGTTGATTCAAGGTGATGTGAAATTCAAAGACCTGGGCTTACTCATCATCGATGAGGAACACCGGTTTGGGGTCAAGCAAAAGGACCGCATCAAAGCCCTGCGAGCCGAAGTGGACATCCTGACGCTAACGGCAACACCGATTCCGCGCACGCTGAATATGGCTCTGGGCGGCATGCGTGATCTGTCGATTATCGCCACTCCGCCGGCCAGAAGGCTTTCCATCAAGACCTTCGTACGCGAGCACAATATCGGACTGGTGAAGGAAGCGATCCTCCGCGAGACCCTGCGGGGCGGGCAAGTCTATTATCTGCACAACGAGGTAAAAGACATCGAGGAAACGGCGCGCAAACTCGGCGAGCTCGTGCCTGAGCTGCGCATCGGCGTCGCCCACGGGCAAATGCGCGAGCAGCAACTGGAACAGGTGATGCGAGCCTTTTACCACCAGCAGTACCACGTGCTGGTCTGCACGACGATTGTGGAAACCGGCATCGACGTGCCCAATGCCAACACGATTATTATTGATCGGGCAGACCGGTTTGGGCTGGCACAACTGCACCAGCTTCGCGGTCGTGTCGGTCGCTCTCATCATCAGGCCTACGCCTATCTTCTGTGCCCCCCCGCGTCTGCCATTACCAGCGACGCCGAGAAGCGACTGGAGGCTATCGAAGCCGCGGGGGACCTGGGGGCAGGCTATTTACTGGCCACTAACGATCTTGAAATCCGCGGCGCTGGAGAATTACTGGGTGAGGAGCAGAGTGGGCAGATACAAAGCGTCGGTTACTCCCTGTACATGGAAATGCTGGACCGCGCGGTGCGCGCACTGCAACGCGGCGAGATTCCCGATGTAGACAGCGACATGGAACAACAAACTGAAGTCAATCTGCGCGTGCCGGCGTTGATACCCGAAGACTACTTGCCCGATATCAATACGCGACTGGTGCTCTACAAGCGTATTTCAGCGGCCAAAGACGATGACGAACTGCGGGAGCTTCAAATAGAGATGATTGACCGCTTCGGACTGCTTCCACAGCCAACGCGCAATCTGTTTCAGGTCACGCAGATGAAATTGCTGGCGGCGACGCTGGGTGTCGTCAAAATCGACGCCGGTGACCGCGGCGGTCATTTCGATTTTGCGGACCAAACTCAGGTTGATCCCCTGGCTCTGGTGAAACTGGTACAGTCGGATCCGGGCGCCTATCGTCTGGTAAAAGGCAATCGGCTGCGGTTTGATATCGAACTGCTGGAGTATGAGGAGCGTTTCGTCTTTGTGAGTGAATTGTTGCATCACCTGACCGAGCATAGCACCGAGGCCGCTGCCTGATGGCGCTTAGACGCGCTGGCGCTGCGACCGCGCGCAGCCTGATCGCTATGTGGATTGCACTGCTGCTTGGCAGCGCCGGCCTGCAGGCGCAGGAGGACGCAGACCAGACTGAGGGCTGGTATCAGGTCGAACTATTGGTGTTCGCCAACCGCAGCGACGCCGCACTGCGCGAAGAGCGCTGGCCGGCAACGCCGGAATTGCGCTATCCGCAGCGCTTTAAACGGTTGAAGAGCGGCGCACTTTGGGCTGACCCACTGAACAACAGCGAGTTAGTTCGTGTCGAGCAAACTGCTCCCGACCCGACGTTCGACCTTGCGTGGGAGCAGCCACTGGAAGCGCTTTGGCAGGCAGCGAAATTACCCCACCGAGAGCGCCCGGAGATTGTACTGCACCCCTTAATCGACATGCGCGTGCCGCAGGAGCAGGTGGTACTGAGCGATGCAGACAGCAGTCTTGCCGCCGCACACGCTCGCATCAATCGCAGCGTCAGTCTGGAAGTACTTTGGCATAAACAATGGCTGCAACGCATTCCGTCGCGGGAGGACAGTACGGCTATTCTGGTTGAGAGCGAGGTTTTACAAGGTGACTACCCGGAGCTACAGGGCAGCATACTGCTGTATAGCAGCCGGTATTTGCACCTGGCAGCGGATTTATGGCTCAACACAGAAGGCGATTATTTGGACGACATCGCCCTGACGCGGGATTGGCGCATGCCGCCCCCACCGGCGCCACCAGCCGACCCTGAAACCGTCATGCTGCCTGCTTTTCGCGTCGATGCCGGGCCGGATTTTTTGATGCCACGCCCTATCATTGCAAGCTCCGATGACCAAAAAGCCACTGCCGGTGAGCCTGCACCGGGTAATGCCGAAGCGTCTCTGGAGCAGCCTCTGGTCTTGAGGTCGTCGGATGGCCAAGTGGGAACTGCCGGGATACCCGCTACGCCGTCCGCGGAGGGACCAGGTGACCTGGGTGCAGACGAAGCTCTGGATGGGCCCGTTAACCCCTACCGGGCAAGCCCCGAGGAGCTGGCCGACTTTTTGTCCGCACCTGTCGTGGACTATAGATTTCGTCATGCGATAAGAATCGATCAACAGCGCCGCATGCGCAGCGATGAACTGCACTACATCGATCACCCGGTTCTGGGCATCCTGCTACGTATACGCAGCTACGAGTTTCCGGGCTATGTCAGTCCGGAAGGCCTTCCTGTGACGCTAGAAAAGCCTTAAGCAAGGACTCAACCAGACCGCCACCCCGCTTCAGGGCGTGCTCCATTGAAGCCAGCGTGATTGGCGCGTCGCTTAAACCCGCTGCCGGATTTACCACAACGCAGATACTGGCATAGCGAAGCCCCAACTCCCGCGCCAACGCCGCCTCCGGCATACCGGTCATTCCCACGACATCACAGCCGTCGTTAGCTAAACGGCGAATTTCAGCTCCAGTCTCTAATCGAGGGCCCTGGGTCACGGCGAGCGTTCCCGCCGCTGTATACGCAATGCCTAGCATCTCTGCACACTGAACTAAGCCGCGACGAAGTTCCCTGTCATAGGGCTCGGTAAAATCGATATGCTCCAGAGCGCTGTCACCCGATTCTGGCGGAGCATCGTAGAAGGTGTGATTACGCCCATAGCTGTAATCAACTATTTGATCAGGGATCACCAGCTCACCCGGCACCAGCATAGGCTGTATGCCGCCAACCGCATTAAGCCCTAAAACCGCTTCCACACCTGCTGTCTTTAGCGCCCAGATGTTTGCCCGATAATTAATTTGATGGGGGGCGATGCGATGAGGCGTGCCATGGCGAGCCATGAAGAAGCAGGGTATACCTGCATACTCCCCTTCTAATACAGGTCCGGACGCTGGACCATATGGGGTTTCCACGTTGTGCCGCCCCGACTCGACAAACTCATTAAGCTGGTTCAGTCCGGTGCCGCCTACCACTGCAAGCTTGATCATGCTTTACCTTTTTTTATACATATTTAGAATGTGCAAGGTCTCGCTTAGGCCTATGGAAACTTAAAAACGGACATGCTGGCAAGCGATGCGAGTTCGGTGACCTGCAAGTTGTTGATAAATCAGACAAGTTTATTCGCATATTAGCTGAGCGACTTTCAAGCGCTGCGTTTACGCCCTCTGGGCATAATGGACAGTGTCTACGCGGAGAGTACAGTTGCCCTATGGCTCCACGATGGAGCTATAAGGAGAAGGATATGGCAAAAACTCAATCCGGCGTTGACCAGGACGGGGCCACGCCTTTATACCGCTGCCCTACTCCAACCATAGGCACTTGGTATAAAGACCTACAGACCGGAACGCTGTTTGAAGTTGTAGCGCGGGATAGCGCAACGCAAACCATAGAAACCCAATATATCGATGGCGAAGTCGCCGAGTACGACACTGACATATGGCGCCAAATGATACTGACGCCGGTGGCAGAGCCCGAGGACTGGCGCAATCCCTTTGAACTGGATCAGGAGGTGTTCAGCGACCCTGACCTCCCCTTTCATCCCGAGGACTGCTCTGGGCCACTGAATCAACTAGAACCTGAATATATGCGAGGCGTTGAAGAGTCTTGAGGCCTGCCCGTTTGCGTTCGCTGTCGTGGCTATCCCCCCAGCATCTACAGTCATAAACACGGCTTGTGCGCACACCCGAACTGTATATAATCACATATACTGTATACATAAACAGGTGCCACGGGAATTCGCCGTATGGAAAAGCTCACGCAGCGTCAGGAACAGGTATTAGCCGTCGTTAGGCAGTACATCGAGGATACAGGCTACCCGCCGACACGGGCCGATATCGCCCGGGAACTGGGTTTCAAATCCGCCAATGCAGCGGAAGAGCACTTGAAGGCGCTGGCACGTAAGGGCGCCATAGAAATGGTTGCCGGTGCGTCCCGGGGTATCCGCTTACCCGAGTCGGAGGGAATACCGGTTGTAGGTCGCGTTGCTGCTGGCAACCCGATACTTGCCCAGGAACACATCGAAGATTACTGCGCCATACCTGCATCATTCTTCAAGCCCGCCGCAGACTACTTCCTGAAGGTCCAGGGCGACAGCATGATCGATATCGGTATTTTCGACGATGACCTTCTAGCCGTGCATCGGACCACTCAGGTCAAGGACGGTGATGTGGTTGTTGCCCGAATTAATGACGAAGTGACCGTAAAACGCCTGAAGCGCGGCAAAGATCCGCAGTTTCTACAGTTACTACCCGAAAATACAGAATATTCGCCGATTGACGTCGATCTTCAGGAAAGTGACTTTGCGATAGAAGGCATCAGTGTAGGCGTCGTTCGCCGAAGTTAAGGTTTACAGCGCCTGCGCCGGGGCAAAGCGTCCGTTGCAAAAAGCGCTTAGTGCAGAACTCGCGGAGACCCATCCGTTGTAATGTCATCCGCCTGCTCTTCCGCCATTTCAGCATCCCCGTCAGCGCCTGTCTCAGTGTCAAAGCCTCCACTGATCTCTATTTGGCCATCTTCAGCCATCTGCGCCGCCGTCTGGATGCCCGACTGAATCATGGCTCGAGCCACTTCCAGGGCGTTATCCATTAGATAGTCTTTCGATTCTTCAGAAAACTGGATAGTCACCAACGGCTCTCCGCCGATCTCGCGATCATCTTCCGCACGCTGCAGTACGATATCGCCGTTGGGCATTTCTATGATTTCAAGAAAAGATGAGGACACGCAATACCTCGTGTGATTGGATTGCACGTTCATTGTAACAACTACCACTCATCGAGGCCATGGCTGAGCCGATCGATGAGTGCCTCCAGCTCTTTATGCCACTGTCGAAGCTGCTCCAGACTCCACTCCTGCGCCGTAACGGCAAGCAGATTATCTGCCTGAAAGCCTGGGGTAGCGCTTCCCATAGTCGGCACCGGCGCCTGCAAAGCCGCCAGCCAACCGGATTGCTCAAGGCGTTTTAACTCAATGAGTTCACCACGCATCCAATCCGAGTCTGGGGCCAGTTCAACAGCCTGCCCGTCGGCTGGTTCCGCCAGTTCTGCAACCGAGTGAGGCGGTCGTTCTGGAAGTGCAATGACCTCAGCCAATTCCAGTAGAAACCAGCCATAAGCATCTAACAGATGCCCGCGAATAGCGGGTCCCGCTGCCTCCAGTACCACCGATGCAGGGTACTGCTCCTGCGCTAGCTCTGCTTCCAGCATGCGCGTCAGGATTGCCGCGTGATAAAGCTTGCGGTTCGCCCTGCCACGGGCATCGCTCACGACTTGCTAGCAGCCTTTTTCCGGGCTGCTTTTTTCTTCGCGGGCTTCTTTTTCTTGGTCGCAGGGATTTCGGCAACCCATTTGCCACCAGTGTAGAAGGCCCGCCAACCTGTCGCTTTACCCTCGACTTCTGTCATCAGGTACTGCTCCTTGGTTTTGCGGCTGTAGCGAATCTGCGTGCGATTTCCGGCGTTATCTTCTACTGGTCCGTCAAACAGAAAATGATACTTTGGATCAATCTCTTCTCTATGCGGCAGGATCTCGTCCAGGAACGGTGCACGGGTCTCCCGGTTGCGAGGGAACTGGCTTGCAGCCAGGAACAGCCCAGCGGCACCATCACGCAGAACGTAGGTATCCTCAACTTTCTCGCAGGCCAGCTCTGGCATCGGTACCGGATCCATCTTGGGTGGCGCGGCTTCACCATTGCGCAGCAATTTCCGGGTGTTTTTACAGTCCTCGCCGGTACAGCCAAAATACTTGCCAAAGCGGCCAGTCTTTAATTGCATATCTTCGCCGCATTTATCGCATTCGATGACCGGCCCATCGTATCCCTTGATACGAAAGGCGCCCTGCTCGATCTCATAACCATCACAGTCGGGGTTGTTACCGCAGACGTGAAGCTTCCGTTTCTCGTCAATCAGGTAACTATCCATTGCCGTATTGCACTTGCCGCAACGATGGCGCTCGCGCAGCTGACGTGACTCGGCTTCTTCGTCGGCGTCTTCGCTAATCGCCTCGTCGCCGGGGATCAGATTGATGGTTTGCTTACAGCGCTCCTTAGGCGGCAGCATATAGCCAGAACATCCCAGGAATACCCCAGTGCTCGCCGTACGGATTTGCAGCGGCCGCTCGCACTTGGGGCAGGGTATGTCCGTCATAGTGGGCTCGTTGCGGCGCATCCCATCTTCGTCTTGCTCAGCCTGTGCGAGCTTGCTGCTGAAATCCGCATAGAACTCATCCAGCAGCTTATGCCAGGGCATATTGCCGTCAGCCACCTCATCCAGATGCTCTTCCATATCCGCGGTAAAGCCGTAGTCGAGCAAATCCGGGAAGCTTTCCTGCAAGCGCTCGGTCACGATGTCGCCCATCTTCTCAGCGTAGAAGCGTTTGTTTTCCAGCCGCACATAGCCACGATCCTGAATCGTAGAAATGATCGATGCGTAAGTGGACGGGCGACCGATGCCGCGCTTCTCCAATTCACGCACCAGGCTCGCCTCGCCATAGCGCGAGGGCGGCTTGGTGAAATGCTGGCTGGGATCCAGTTTGATGAGCTTCAGGCTATTGCCCTGCTGCAAATCAGGCAGCACGACTTCCTCAGCACGTTTCCCTGCAACAGGTTGGACCCGCGTGAAGCCATCAAACTGAATAATGCGTCCCTTCGCGGTCATCTCATAGTCGGCTGCCGATACGGTGACGGTGCTGGACAGATAACGTGCAGCGGTCATCTGACAGGCGACAAACTGACGCCAGATCATCTCGTAGAGGCGCTCTGCGTCCCGTTCCATGCCCTTCAAGGCAGACTGTTTAACGCCGACGTCTGAGGGTCGAATAGCTTCGTGCGCCTCCTGAGCGCCGTCCTTCGAGCTGTAGCGATTTGGCGCTTCGGGCAGGTAGGCATCGGTAAAGTTGCTGCTGATATAGTCGCGACAGGCATTCACCGCGTCCTGACTCAGATTCGTCGAGTCTGTGCGCATGTAGGTGATATATCCGGCCTCGTAGAGGCGCTGCGCCATCATCATGGTTTTCTTTACGCTAAAGCCCAGGCGCGTGCTGGCCGCCTGCTGCAGCGTGGAGGTAATGTAAGGCGCCGGCGGACGAGAGCTGGTGGGTTTGTCTTCGCGGCTTTTCACCGCAAACGGCGCGCCTTCCAAAGCCGTTACCGCCGCGTAGGCGCCCGCTTCGTTGCCGGGGCGGAATTTCTCGCCGTTGTGACGCACCACCTGGAAACGGATGTCGTTTTGCTTAGCGTCCGAAAGCTCTGCATGCAGCTCCCAGAATTCTTCGGGAATGAACGCGTGAATTTCGCGTTCTCGCTCGACCAATAGTTTTACCGCTACCGACTGTACGCGGCCCGCGGACAGTCCTCGAGCAATTTTTGCCCACAACAGGGGCGAGACCATATAGCCCACCACGCGATCCAGGAACCTGCGCGCCTGTTGTGCATTTACCCTATCAGTATCCAACTCTCCCGGGTGCTCAAAGGCTTCCTGAATAGCGCGCTTGGTGATTTCGTTAAAAACGACACGCTTGTAGCGACCCTCGTCACCACCAATCGCCTCGCGCAGATGCCAGGCGATGGCTTCTCCTTCGCGATCAAGGTCAGTCGCGAGATAGATTTCATCGGCATCCTTAGCCAGCTTCTTCAACTCGCTAACAACCTTTTCCTTGCCAGGGAGAATCTCGTAGTGGGCTTGCCACTCGCGCGACGGATCGATACCCATGCGCTTTATAAGCTGTTCACGATTCTTTTTAGCGCGGTGAGCGGCTTTCTCTTCGGGCTTGAGTTTGCGGGTGATGGCGGCCTGGCGTGCCCGCTCTTTCGGGTCGACTGGCTTGCTGTTTCCCGCGGTAGGCAAGTCACGAATATGACCCACGCTGGATTTCACGACAAAATCCGAGCCGAGGTATTTATTAATTGTCTTGGCTTTTGCCGGAGACTCTACAATTACCAGTGACTTGCCCATACATTCCTTGCATGTGTGCCGACGCGAACGACTTCCCGGCGCTGGCGTCAGCGTTAAAAGGCCGACATATATAAGACCTGTCCGGTCAGCGGTCAAGGACCGAGGCTATGCCTGCGTCAATTTCTATTGTTGAGCATGGACCGCTATGGACCGGGAACTACCAGCGGCGGCCCATCAGTTGGCGCAGGACGCGGGCGATGCTGTCTACATCCTCCACGCTACCCCGCTCGTCCCAGAATATACCGACTCCACGGCCATCTTCCCGGACCTCCATCACAGCCTCGGGAAGCGAACTCAAGGATTCAAGTCGCTCTGTGGGCCAGTCACCTGAGCAGAGCACCCACTCAGAATCCGCCCTCCGCAAGGTCGCCGTCTGCTGCACCGTATCGCCGCGCTGCCGCCGACACCCATAGTAAACGCGCCCACCTTCCTCGCGGTCTGGCTCCAGGCTTACGAACAGCCCCGCGCTGGCTGCGGCCTGTCGTAAGCCCGCCAGTTCGCGCTGGCGTCTGCTGGGCATCATGCTCAACAAGGGCGACAGGGCCACCAATATCACGACAAAAATCAGCAGGTAGATCATTGACTCAAAACAGGGTATCCAGAATTCATACTATGCTATAAGGATCTAACACTACAGCACGGAGCAGAACATGTCCGAGTCAGGCACCTCATATAAAACTCTTTTGATGGCAGTGGATCTCAGTGAAGAGTCCGCCGCAGTTGCCGAGCGCGCCACAGCGTTGGCGGCACGCAACGGCGCAACGCTGCACGTGATTCACGTCATCGAACCCCTTAGCTTCGCCTACGGCGGCGACATTCCCATGGATTTTTCCGGAATTCAGGAAGAGATTCACCAACAGGCAAAGCAGCAGCTCGAGGGCTTCGGTGAAACATGGGATATCGCTGCAGACCATCAGCATATCGTGCTGGGACGCCCCGAGGTGGAGATCCACACCATGGCCGAAGAACTGGGCTCAGATCTGATCGTGGTGGGCAGCCACGGACGCTATGGCCTGGCCCTGCTAATGGGGTCTACGGCCAATGGTGTGTTGCATGGGGCAACCTGCGACGTGCTTGCGGTGCGGGTAGGCACCACCAGCTAGCGCAACGCCTGCACCCTGCCCTTTTTGCCAAGCTGCGCCACAGGCAACAGGCGGAACCATCAGATTTCTGTGCTGAGCAATTCTGCCAGGGCCTGAGCGTCGAAGGGCCAATCCAGCTCACGGCCGCTCTCAAGGTGTCGCAGGACCGGTATACGTATACCGTAGCGATCAAACAAGGCATCGGACTCGCTGATGTCGTCTACCGCTATCGATAGCCCCCGCGCAGCGAAGGGAAGCAATAGAGCCTCGGCCTGTTCACACAAGTGACAGGCACTGGTGCTGTACAGCACGAGGTCAGGTTGTGGTGTTTTTTCCATTGGCCTCTCACTGCTTGAATTGAAGTTTCTTTAGGTTCTATTATTCTGCGGCTGCCGCGCAACCGGCAGCCGCTCGATTATTGCTGATCAGCTGTCCCAGCGAATGCTTTAATGCCGCCACACCAAACGCTACTTGCCTGTTGCTTTCACTTGCTCGCTGGCAGTATGATCTTGCAAAGTTTAACAATTCAAACTGCAAATATGCCGATATGACAAGGCCTCTTGGGGCCTGGCTAAGCAGTATATAACCGCAGACACAGGACGCAGTTTACCGTGGCCCTATTTTCGCAACCGACAGCCAGAGCTCTCGCGATTCTCGATTTGTTGATGGCTAATCCACACCAGGCCTTCGGCCTGACAGAGATGACCCGACGGCTCAATTTGAACAAAGCAACCTGCCACGCCATCCTGACCACGATGGCCACCTACGGCTTTCTGGTTCAGCACCCTAAAACCAAGGCCTACCGCCTGGGGCCCAGCATCATGGCCGCCGGCAACGCCGCCTTTGCACAGTTTCCCGTGCTGGAATATGCAAGACCTGCACTGGAGGCATTAGAGGACGAGCTTGAGTTGGGCTTTGCCGTTACCGCCCGCTCCAAGTCACACCTGGTACTGCTCGCTTTGTATGGCAAGGCAACCTCGCTGATCGATAATTTTCAACTTGGCCTGCGGCTACCAAACGTGGCGCCTATCGGAGCCTGCTTCACCGCCTGGTCCCCCGCCAAGCATCTGCAAGCCTGGCTGACCTCCGCCCACGAGGCGCGCGGTGACTACAACGAGCGACTCGACCAGCGCTTGCGCATGTCGGTCATCGGCATACGCGCCCGCGGCTATGAAGTGGTACTTAAGACTCAGGCCGAAACGCAGCTCTACGAAGATTTGAAGCACATTCAGAATGCCTGGAATTTGAGTGACCTCGAAGAGGTCACTGCCAAGTATCAACGCGCGCTGTGTGATGAGCAGGTACACCTTGACCGTATCGATCCCAAATCACGTTATGAAGTGAGCACCATTACGGTACCGGTATTCGCTCAAAAACAGCTGCCTGCGCTGTGCTTCACTGCAGGCTCATTTAGCAAGCCAGTGGCGGGCAGTGATATCGAAGCCATTGCGGCGCGTATGCAAGCAGCGGCCAATGATGTAGCTGACGTCGCCAAAAACCACGCCCCGTTCGAGGACGACAGCGAGCGCTAATGGCGGGGTTTTTCGATCAGCTGGTGACGGTGTATGGCCGCAAACCGGTGCTGGAGACTCTTAATGACCACACCCTGGACTGCAAGCGCCTGCACCTGGCTGACAGCAATAAGTCTGCCGCAATCCTCGATGAAATGTGTGCCATCGCTGAGGGACGCGGTGTAGAGATTGTTTACCACGGTAAGCGAGAGCTATCGCGAATTTCGCGCAAGGGCAGCCAGGATCAGGGTGTTGCACTGGACGTTTTCTGCCCCGCCTTCGCGTCACTGGATGATTTTCTGGCGGGCAACCCGATACAAAAACCACGTTTATTAGCCGTGGATGGCATTACCAACCCCCAAAACGCGGGGATGCTGCTTCGATCAGCCGTCGCAGGCGGCATCAACGGCATTCTATGGCCCAGAGAGGGCAATGCGGCCCTGGGGCCTCTCGCGGTCAAGGCGAGTGCCGGAACGCTGTTCAAAGCGCCGCTGGTGCGCTGCCGTGATATGGCCGATGCTTTGCATTCCTGTCAGCAGCGCGGGTATGGCGTGGTCGTGCTTGACTCAAACGCGGAAGCGGATCTGGGCCAGCGCAGCAGGCAAAGCCCGACAGTGTACGTCTTGGGAAATGAATCAACGGGGCCCTCTGCTGGCGTTAACGCACTGGCAGACTATCGCTGCGCCATACCCATGGCCAACGGTGTGGAGTCTCTCAACGTCGCGGTGACGGCGGCACTGATCGCCTATTTAACGTAAGCCGGTCTCAACGCAACGGCTCAAGTGTGCGGGTATACTATTTGTACGCCGATTCTGCGTTACCTGGAGAGAAAGCTCATACCTTCTTCAAGGCCGCGCAGCGTCAATGGGAACATCTGTCCCTCAAGTAGCTGCCGGGTCATTGAAATCGACTGTGTGTACTCCCAGTCGGCCTCAGGCACCGGGTTTAACCAAATCACCTTGTCGTACACCTCGCGCAGACGGCGCATCCACACCTCCCCCGACTCTTCATTCCAATGCTCCACGCTGCCGCCAGGTTGCGCGATCTCATAGGGTGACATGGAGGCGTCTCCGACAAAAATTACTTTGTAGTCGTGACTGTACTTATGCAGTACATCGAGCAAGGGGTAACGCTCATTGTGTCGGCGGACGTTGTTCTTCCAGACAGACTCATAGATGAAGTTGTGGAAATAGAAATGCTCAAGGTGTTTGAACTCGGTGCGGGATGCGGAAAACAGCTCTTCGCAGACCTTGATATGCGGGTCCATCGAGCCGCCAATATCCAAAAACAGCAACACCTTAACCGCGTTGTGGCGCTCTGGGACCATTTTAATGTCCAGCAGGCCCGCGTTTCTGGCGGTAGAACTAATCGTATCGTCCAGATCCAGCTCGTCGGCAGCGCCGGTGCGGGCAAATTTGCGAAGTCTTCTTAGTGCCACTTTAATATTGCGCGTACCCAGCTCGACGCTGTCGTCAAGATTCTTGAAGTCACGACGGTCCCAGACTTTGACGGCCTTGCCATTCTTGCCGTTGGGGCCAACTCTCACGCCTTCCGGGTGGTAGCCCTCCTGGCCGAACGGTGATGTCCCGCCAGTGCCAACCCACTTGTTGCCGCCCTCGTGTCGTTCCTTTTGCTCCTCGAGGCGCTTTTTGAACTCCTCGATAAGCTTCTCCAGCCCACCGAGTGTTTCAATCTGGGCCTTTTCCTCTTCGCTGAGATTCTTGATGAACTCGCTGCGCAGCCAGTCGTCGGGAATCAGCGCCTCGATGATGTCATCGAGAGCTTCCAATTCCTGAAAATGCAGCCCAAAGGCACGATCGAATCGGTCGAAGTACTTCTCATCTTTAACCATGCAGGTGCGAGAGAAGTAGTAGAAGTCATCCATGTCAGCGAACGCCATGCGCTGCTTGAGCCCTTCAAGCAGGACCAGCAGCTCAGTGGTTGTGACAGGAACGCCCGCATCACGCAGGCCATGGAAAAAATTAATCAACATCGTCGCGTATCGCGCCGCTAGCGCATTTCACGGCGATGCATAAAGGCCAACCGCTCCAGCAAGTGAACGTCTTGCTCGTTTTTCAACAGCGCGCCGTAGAGTGGCGGGATCGCCTTGCTGGGATCGCGATCCTTCAATATCTCGTCGGGGATATCATCGGCCATCAGCAGCTTCAACCAATCGATCAGCTCGGACGTAGAGGGCTTCTTTTTCAGGCCAGGGATGCCGCGAACGTCAAAAAACACCTCCATCGCTTCTTGCACCAGATCCTGAGTGATATTGGGATAATGCACGTCAACGATCTCGCGCATGGTGTCCCGATCCGGGAAGTTAATAAAATGGAAGAAGCAGCGGCGCAAAAACGCGTCTGGCAATTCTTTTTCATTGTTGCTGGTGATGATGATAACGGGACGGTGCTTCGCTTTAATGGTTTCGCCGGTCTCGTAGACAAAAAATTCCATGCGGTCTAACTCGACCAACAAATCATTGGGAAACTCAATATCGGCCTTGTCTACCTCATCAATCAGCAGCACAACCTGCTGGTCTGCAGCAAAGGCTTCCCAGAGCTTGCCGCGTTTGATGTAGTTGGCGATATCGTGAACCTTGTCGTCGCCCAGCTGTGAATCACGCAGTCGGGAAACAGCATCGTATTCGTAGAGGCCTTGTTGCGCTTTGGTAGTGGATTTGATGTGCCACTGAATAAGCGGCATATCCAGGGCTTGAGCAACTTCTTCTGCGAGCATCGTTTTACCCGTACCTGGCTCGCCCTTAATCAACAAGGGACGCTGTAACTCCACGGCGGCATTGACCGCCATGCGCAGATCATCCGTGGCTACGTAACGCTCAGTGCCTTCAAACTTCATTGGATACTACCTCTAAAAATAAGCCCGACAGCGTACCCAGTGGTACGGGTGGAATCAAGGAATGGACTGTCAGTCGTTGTCCGCAGGCGCAGCGGAACCACGCCGAGACAACAGACCCGTTATAGTAAAGATCAGCAGGGAAACACCGAGCGCAAACCCCAGCCCCGCCAACACTGAACGCAGCGGCCTCATGGCGGCCTCGGTGCCCTCGGTAAGGGTTTCGAATGCTGCCACAAACAGGGCCGGCGCCCAGGTTGCCGTGTCGGCTTCCGGATGGGCCGGCGCCAGCGCCAAAGCGCCTAACAGCATCGCCCAGGACAGGCGAGTACGCACTGACCAGCGTGATCCTATCCATAAATACAGGATCAGTAACGCTAGCAGGGTTGCGGCTATGTAAGCTATCCAAGCAGTTTGGTAGCTCTGTGGGTCAAGCACGAGGGCGGTTTCTCTCGGTCAATGGCGTGTGTTGGGTCAATAAGCGCAGGCGCATTCTAACCCAGCGCACAGGCATTGCCAGACGCCGCATGCTATTGCTCTACCCATTGAATAATGTGCTCTTCGTAGCCATCCGGATGCACGTGTTCATCGGACAGCGCTCTGCCCCGAATCGATATGCCTGCCTCGTGAACGCTTTCGCTGCTGCCGCTGACAAGCGGATGCCAGTCGTGCAGCGGCTTGCCCTCATAAAGCAGCCGGTAAGCGCAGCTGCCGGGCAACCAGTGCAGCGCGCTGAGATCCTCTCTGCGCAGGTCAATACAATGTGCAACCAACTCGTTGCGTCGGGGATAGTCACTGCATCGGCAGTCATCCTCCTTGAGATAGCGACACCGAATTCCCGTGTAGAACACATCCCCCGTATCTGCATCTTCGAGCTTATGTAAACAACAACGCGCGCAGCCATCGCACAGCGATTCCCACTCCGCGTCGGTCATTTCCGCCAGGGATTTACTCTCCCAAAAGCGCCCTGCGTCAGCCATCGACGGCACGACCGGAGGGATTCTCTGGGGGTGGAAACGCGGACGGCGGCATCTGCAGGAAGAACCCCTGTGCGCGAATCTGCTCAACCACCTCTCCGGCATCAACCCGCGCAAGCCTGCGCTTACCGTCCAGGTTAAGCAGCATAAAAGGGTCGGGGTCACCAAACTGTTGAAGCAGGCTTTCAGGTACGTCCTGCAACTTTCGCGAGTTGTCGGTGTACAGGTACATCTCCGATTTAAGCGCGCTGCGATAAATTTGCACCAGCATGATCAGGCGGCTCCCTCTACGATTTGCAGTAAGGGCTCGATTAGACGCTCTTTGCGCCAGCCCTGCCAGCGCTGAGGCATCGCATCACGCAGTGCGGCGCCTTCCCTGACCAACAGTTCGTAGTCCTTGGCCGGCAGCAAAGACTCGGGTTCGACCTGCCAATCCCGCGCCAGGCGCGCGGACGCTTGCTTGAGCTTCTTCATAAGGTCCCGCTGCGCAGCATCGAGTGGCCGCCCCAGGGGTTCGGGCAAATCTGCCTCATCTATCGTCAGCGCCTCAGCGACCAGGTCTAGCAATACTTCACCCTGCTTGCGTACCACCGCCGCCGGCATATCGGCGATACCGCGCAGCTCGGCCATATTGGCAGGCGGTTGTTCCGCGAGAGCAAAGCAAAGCTTATCCGCCAAAATCCAGCTTTTGGGTTTATCCAAACGCCTGGCGCGCTCGTCGCGCCAATTGCAGATGACGGCGAGCGTCGCTAACTGTCTGGCATTCAGCTTCCAGGCCGACTTCACGCGCAAGTACGACGATGCTGGTGGTTGTTGCGCATCAGCTACAGCCTGGGCGCTGTCCTCGAACACCCAGGCGCCGCGCTCGCTAGCGTCGAGGCAGTGTCTCAGGTGCCGATAAACCGGCAACAAGGGCACAACGTCCGCCGCGGCGTAGGCAAGCTGCGAATCCGTTAGCGGACGGCGCAGCCAGTCTGACCGGGTCTCGCCCTTATCAAGAACGTCTCCTGTCACTTTCTCTACCAGCGCCCGGTAACCCAGACTAAAGCCAAGGCCTGCGAAAGCTGCGGCGCGCTGCGTATCAAAGAAGGGCATCGGCTGAACGTTGAGAAAGCACTGAAACACTTCCAGGTCCTCACTCGCCGAGTGCAAGGCTTTCACAATCGAGGGATTGCGAAACAGATCGGCCAGCGGCGAAAAATCACTCACTGCGAGCGGATCTACTAACCAGGCGGTATCAGGGTCAGAGCTAAAGCACAGTTGTATCAATGCAGCCTGCGGGTAATAGGTATCACGGCGCATAAACTCTGTGTCGACCATCACCGCGTCTGCATTGAGGTTCGCAGACACCAGGTCTTCCAGGGCGCCGTTTGTGGTGATCAGGACATAGGGCATCAATCAACCACCTTACGACCACTGAGCGCATGCGCCAGCGTGCTGCCGTCGACGTATTCCAGCTCGCCGCCCAGAGGCACGCCGTGCGCGATTCTAGTCACCTTTACACCCTGCTCGCGCACCAGTTCCGTCAGGTAGTACGCCGTCGCCTCGCCTTCGACGGTAGGGTTGGTCGCCAGAATCAGCTCGCTTACGCCATCCTGCTGGACCCGCGCCGTCAACACATCCAGACCAATATCTTCCGGGCCAATGCCGTCGATCGGTGACAAATGCCCCATCAGCACAAAGTACAGACCGCGATAACTGGCGCTCTGTTCTACCGCCACCACGTCCGAAGGCGACTCGACCACGCAGATCATGGATGGATCGCGCTTGGGATCGCGGCAGAGACCGCAAAGATCCTGCTCACAAAAATTACGGCACTGCTCACAGTGCCCAACGCCCTCCATGGCCGCAACCAGCGCTTCCGCCAGAGTCAGGCCTGCTTCGCGCTCTCGCTCCAGCAGGTGCAGCGCCATACGCTGGGCGGTCTTCCGACCCACTCCTGGGAGGCAGCGCAGGCTTTCAACCAACTGCTCTATAAGCGGACTGAAGGCCATCGTCTAAAAGGGCATCTTGAAGCCGGCGGGCATCATGCCGCCCAACGCATCTCGATTGCCTGCCTCCACCTTTTTCACCGCATCGTTAACGGCAGCGGCCAATAGATCTTCCAGCACGGTTTTTTCTTCACTGAGCACTGCAGGGTCTATATCCACGCGACGCACATCGTGTTGGCCGGTCATGGTGACGGTCACCATGCCGGCGCCAGACTGCCCGACAAACTCGCGTTGCGCCATCTCGTCGCGGGCCTGCTGCATCTTCTGCTGCATGTCCTGCGCCTGCTTCATCAGATCGTTCAAACTACCTTTCACACGCTACCTTTTTGCTGCTTCAAATTGCTTAGTGTTTTGTGGGCGCAACCGAATCCCGGTCTATGCTGCCCTCAAAGCGGTCCAACAGGAGCTGCACGCGCGGGTCCTGCTCTATCGATTCCAAGGCGGCCTGTTGGCGCTCGTCAAGTAAGCGCTGCGCGCGGGCCGCAGGTGTTTCGTAGCGCGGCGAACCAGGCTCAACATGGGCATGATAGTCTTTGCCATAATACGCGGACAGCGCACTGCCGATTTTCTGCGCATGGCCGTCGTTAAATAGCGAAGCATTCGCCTCGTCTAACACAAACCAAACCTGATCGCCGTCAACCTGGCGCAGCTCGCAGTGCGACGCAACGTTATAGATCAAACCGCGTAAATCCAGACGATCAAGAAGGTCTGGCCAACGTGCCGGTTCCAGCGCCAACAATTCCTCATCCGCCGTGTCTGCTACATCCAAGACACCGGACGACGTCTCCGCGGGCTTTAGCTCGTCCTCGTTCGGAGTTGAACCGGTCTGCGTAGTCGAGAGTGGCTCCCTGGTCGGAGGCTGGGACGGCTCCCCAGTGGAAGTGCGCGCGGCGTGCTCTGGAGCTGCCGGCTCGCCGACCGGTGTTGCACCGCCATCGGCGACTTGCTGCAGAGTTGATGGCGTATCGACCGCTTTATCTATCGGAGTTTCAGACCGAGCGCTAACAGGATGCGATGACTCAGTTGATTCTGATGCGACAGGAGTGTGCTGCGCAGACTCCGCTTCAGGCTTTTTTCCAGAAGCGGCCACCCCCATGCCGTCGTCAGCTTGCGGCGCGTCCGGCCGCGGCACTGCTTTACCCTCAAGCGCCACTTCACCTTCAAGCACGACGTCTGCGTCGAGTGCGCCCGCCGGCCGGAAGGCAATCATGCGCAGCAGCGACATTTCAATACCGCTTCGTGGCTCCGGCGCTAAACCCAGATCACGCTTTCCTGTCACGGCTAGTTGATAATAGAGCTGCACGTCTTCGGCCGTCATCGTCGATGCAAATTCAACGATGCGTTCGCGATCACCCCAGCCATCATCGGCAGCTTCCGGCACTGCCTGAACAATCGCTACGCGGTGTAACAGAGATGCGAGTTCGACCAGCGCCCCGGCATAGTCAGGTGCGTGCTGGGACATATCAGCCACAACTGCCAGTGCCGCTGCAGTATCTCCAGCGGCTACCGTTTCGAGCAGACGGTATACAAAACTTAAATCGACGGTACCCAGCATAGCCCGTACATCGTCTTCAACCAGCTTACCGCTGCCAAAGCCGATGGCTTGATCCGTAAGGCTAAGCGCATCACGCATGCTGCCCTCAGCGGCGCGACCCAGCAACCATAGGGCCGGCTCCTCAAATGCCACCATCTCCTGCTCAAGAATGAGCTTGAGATGTCCGACGATCAAATCGGGCGGCATGTTCTTGAGGTTGAACTGCAAACAGCGTGAGAGCACCGTGGCCGGCAGCTTTTGCGGGTCTGTTGTGGCCAGCAGGAACACCACGTGTGGGGGCGGTTCTTCAAGTGTCTTGAGCAGCGCGTTGAAGCTGCTGGTAGATAGCATGTGCACTTCGTCGATAAGGTAGACCTTATAGCGAGAACGCGTAGGAGCGTACTGCACATTTTCCAGAAGCTCTCTGGTGTCCTCTACCTTAGTGCGCGACGCGGCATCTACTTCTATCAGATCGACGCTACGGCCCTCAGCAATCTCAGCACAGGATGCACAGCTCCCACAGGGCTCAGAACTGACCCCGCTATCGCAGTTGAGACATTTGGCGAGAATGCGGGCGACCGTGGTTTTGCCCACGCCACGCGTACCCGTGAACAGATAAGCATGGTGTAAACGGTCATGATCGAGCGCATTAATCAGGGCTCGCAGGACGTGCTCCTGGCCCACCATTTCGCGAAAAACGCGAGGGCGCCATTTGCGTGCGAGGACCTGATGAGACATAGCGCGACACTACCCGGGGTGAAAGCGCAAAGGATACACCAATGACTCCCCCCTAACACCCGCGAGTGGCCGCAGATTGCGAAACATCACGCAACTCCCGGATATCCAGAGCAGAGCGCTGTGACCGCCAGCGCCAAGCGCAGCGTCAAAGGTCGTTTTGAAAAAAAAAGTCATCGGAAGCAACGGCCCTGAGCCAAGCGTGCCGACAAAGGCGGTTCGCGAACAAGAAGCCGGTTTGCGGAAACAGCCCTGAGCGCAGCGCGCCGCCAAAGGCGGTTCGCGCATAAGAAGCCGGTTCGCGGAAACAGCCCTGAGCGCAGCGCGCCGCCAAAGGCGGTTCGCGCATAAGAAGCCGGTTCGCGAAAACAGCCCTGAGCCAAGCGTGCCGCCACGGGCGGTTCGCGGAAACAGCCCTGAGCGCAGCGCGCCGCCGAAGGCGGTTCGCGCATAAGAAGCCGGTTCGCGAAAACAGCCCTGAGCCAAGCGTG
Organism: Cellvibrionales bacterium; assembly: GCA_043585095.1. Lineage (GTDB taxonomy): Bacteria > Pseudomonadota > Gammaproteobacteria > Pseudomonadales > Halieaceae > JANQIO01. The sequence continues at coordinate 1,143,341 of CP121321.1, read as the reverse complement.
CCGCCAAAGGCGGTTCGCGAATAATGGAGGCGACCCAAACAGCCACACCTCGGCACACGAGTCGATAGTTACCGTTGCTCCCTTCCGGGCCTGGCGGAGTTCACTATCTATCGTTGCGAGGGGACCGCATGGGCCGCCATAAACTGGCGGAGAGGGAGGGATTCGAACCCTCGATACGTTGCCGTATACACACTTTCCAGGCGTGCGCCTTCGACCGCTCGGCCACCTCTCCGTATGCCCGCAGCACGCTCCGGACAAGGGCGCGAATACTACCACAAGATCCCAAATAAGCCAGCCAAGACGGTGTCGTCGACGGCTATGTGCTTGTCGCGGCCAGCCATGCCTTTGCGGGCCTTCCCGTCGTCTAATACCTGCGTTGATCGGGTAGTGCTATGCCGGAAAAAAAAGAATAGAGAAGCCCCCAGGACAGGGAGCAAACCATGGAGAAGTTACCTGTGAGTGCCATTGCACATAAAGTGGAGGAGCCTTCAGCGATGCAGAAAGAGCCTTCAGCGATGCAGAAAGAGCCAGCTGCGACCGAATATGAGCCCTCAGCGACCGAATATGAGCCCTCAGCCATAAGCTATCAGTCGCCGGCAATCAGCCTGAAACAGCAGCTGATAACCGCCGTTGCCAATGGCAATGAGCTCGTCGCTACAGAATTAAGGCTGCTGTTGAAAGGCAATGCATCAGCAGGCACTCGCGGCAACCAATAGCGCCGGCTCTGAATTAGGCCCTGAACCCAGTCGGCTGTCTCAAAGCGTGGCTGTGTGACTAAGCCAGTAGCGCTACTGGCGAAATGTTCGCAGCACCGGCCCCTGACCGTTCCCAGCGCTTTCTGGGGCACCCTCGAAGGTACTGCGCCACGGATTGATGTCCATTCCTCCGCGCCGCGTATACAAGGCTTGCACGCTAAAAGCGCTGAGGCCCGCAGCCTGTAGGTCACAAAACAGGCGCTCTACGCATTGTTCATGGTATTCCTGATGATTCCGAAAGCCGCATAGGTACGTTAGCAAGCTGGCGGGTTCAACACGCTCGGCTTCCGTGCAGAGCACTATCGTCGCCCAGTCAGGCTGGCCAGTCACTGGGCACAATGATCGCAAGCTATGACTGTGGAGAACCTCGCTACCGGGTTCGCCGCCGCATACCTGCAGCAAAGAGGAATCAGGACGATCTGGCACTCTGGCTACCGTTTCAGTATCAATACACTGACCGGGCATCGCGCGAGGCGCAAGCGATGGGTCCTCAAGCGATAACAGCGAAATGCTCACGTCGCCCTGTGCCACCGATGCCAGGTCATCCGCCAGAACGCGCTGTAGGTCATCAACCGACTCAAAAGATGTGTTGTTAAGTGAATTGAGGTACAGCTTGAAGGATTTGGATTCAACCAGATTCTGCGTCGTCGCAGCGAAACGAAAGCGCCCTACTGCGCACTGCGGTAAGCCGTCGGCGTTCAACCATGAAACCTCCCAGGCATGCCATAAGTCATCGCCCTGAAACGGCAGCGAAGGCTCGCTGCCGAGACCAATACCAAGCGTATGCCGCGCCGTCTCTCGGGGAATAGGAAACAGTATTTCCGGCGCGTACGCCTCCGGCACATCACTGTTGCGGCCTAGCAGCATCACTGTCGCAGTCGCTTACCGGTATTCAGCAGATGCATGGAGTACACGAATGCCAACACGGTGAACAAAGTGAGCATCGCAAATGAGAAAGTCACGTTGACGTCCGACACGCCCAGCACACCGTAGCGAAAACCATTGACCACATACACCAGCGGGTTTAGCCGCGAGAGCCCCTGCCAAAAATCAGGCAATAGCTCTAACGAATAGAACACGCCCCCCAAATAAGTCAGCGGCGTCAGCACAAAGGTTGGAATGATGGAGATGTCATCGAAATTGTTCGCGAACACCGCATTGATAAAGCCAAACAGCGCGAACAGCACAGAGGTGAACAGCACGATTAACACCGTGAGACCGAAGTGATAGACGCCCAGGTCTGCAAAGAATAGTGACAACACGGTAACGATGGCGGCAACCATCAAGCCGCGAGTCACCCCGCCAGTAATATAGCCTGTGAGAATAATCCAGTTTGGCACGGGAGATACCAGCAGTTCTTCGATGCTGTGGTTGAATTTCGCACCGAAGAAGGACGACACCACGTTTGAATAGGAATTGGTCACCACCGACATCATGATCAGGCCTGGGACAACGAACTGCATATAGCTAAAGCCACCCATCTCGCCAATACGCGAGCCAATCAAGGCACCAAAAATGACGAAATACAGGCTCATGGTAATGGCTGGCGGCAACAGAGTCTGCGCCCAAATACGCAGGAAGCGTCGCACCTCCTTAACCAAAATCGTGCGAAACGCTATCCACTTTTCGTAATTGTTCATGCAGGCCCCTCCGTCGTCGCAGAGGGCGTTGCCGCTGAGGATTTCGCGGCTTCAGCCGCTGCCTCCTTTTTGTCGCTAGCGCTTTGCTCCAGTAGGCTCACAAACATCTCTTCCAGCCGGTTAGCCTTGTTGCGCATACTGGCGACCGCTACGCCCTGCTCGGCAAGCGCAGCAAAAAGGCTGTTCAAATCCTGATCGCGGTCCTTGACCACCTCAAGGGTGTGACTATCCACCTGTCGAGTCGGAAAGCCAGGTAATTCAACCTGCTCTTCCACCGGCTCGCGAAGGTCCAGAATAAACATCTCCGTGCGCAGTTCGCGCAGCAAGTCTTTCATACTGGAGTGGTGCACGATGGCACCTTGATCAATGATCGCGATATTCCGACACAGGCTCTCTGCCTCTTCCAGATAGTGCGTTGTCAGGATGATGGTGGTGCCGCTGGCGTTGAGCTCTTCGAGAAACTCCCACATGGATCGGCGCATCTCGATATCAACACCCGCCGTGGGCTCATCCAGAATGAGCAGGCGTGGCTCATGCACCAAAGCGCGGGCAATCATCAAACGCCTCTTCATACCGCCGGATAGCGCTCGGGCGCGTTCATTGCGTTTCTCCCAAAGGCCGAGCTTCTTCAGATACTTTTCGCAGCGCTGCCGGGCAACCTCAGGCTCAAGGCCGTAGTAACCACCCTGCGTAGTTACGATGTGCTCAACCTTCTCGAACAGGTTGAAATTGAACTCCTGCGGCACAATGCCAATATGTTTTTTCGCCAGCGGGAAATCATCGTCGGTATCGATCCCAAACACAGACACTTTGCCGCCGCTTTTATTGATCAAAGAGAACAGGATACCGATAGTGGTAGACTTGCCAGCGCCGTTTGGGCCGAGCAATGCGAAGAAATCGCCCTCCTCAACGTCAAGACTGATGCCCCGTAAGGCGTGGACGTTGTTACCATAAGTCTTGCTCAGATCACGTATAGACAGTGCGGCAGTCATTGAACTCCTAACCTAATAAATAGTGGATTCTGATCGAAAATACTGGCTACAGCAGCGTGCTGAAACCTCGCGAGGGCCGGTATTGTATATCCCGCGAACACAAGGTGCGACCACCACATGAACGACGAACAATACCGTAGCCATTGCCTGCAACTCGCTGAGCGATTTTGTGAACGGCTCGAAGCTGAGCTGAAGGCTGCGTCAGAGGACGACCCCCTGCACGCCCTTCACGCAGGCTTTAAGGATTTAGCCCAGGGTAAAAATGTGTACGAATCCGGACCGGCATTGGTTTCCAGGCTGTTTGCCAGCGCGCCGCAGCTGGCGCCCCTGTTCCCTCGTGAGCTGCTCTGGTTTATCGGCGGGGAATGCCTGCATTTGATGCCAGATGAAGAGCATCTCCAGTTTCAGCGGCTCGACGAGTTGCGCGCGGAAGCGGCCGCAGGGGGACAGCATCTGGACTATCATAATGAAAGAGCCAAGCTGTTGAAATTGCAGTAGTTTGCAAATGACTTTGATTGCCGCCCGAAGGCTTGACGTTTATGCAACGCCACCATAGAATGCGCGCCTCTTGAACGCAGGGTTCCTGGCAATTTTGCGACGAGAGTTTGTAAAAGCAGTACCCAGAAACGAAGTAGAAAAACAGCCCCAGGGCTGCTGTTGTCCCCTTCGTCTAGTGGCCTAGGACACCGCCCTTTCACGGCGGGAACAGGGGTTCGAACCCCCTAGGGGACGCCATTGCGGGAATAGCTCAGTTGGTAGAGCGCAACCTTGCCAAGGTTGAGGTCGCGAGTTCGAATCTCGTTTCCCGCTCCAGATTCCAAACAAAAAGAGACGCGCAAGCGTCTTTTTTTGTGCCCAAATTTTTATACCCGATTTTTTGTCTGTTTCGTCGAAAGCGCTGCGGCTGGTATGGCTATGATGCCGAGAACGAAACACTTTCCCCGATAGCTAATCAGCGATAGCGGTTGCTAGCCGTTTTAGCACGATGTCGTTGGGATCTGAGCTATGAGTCATGCCCTGAATGCGGCCGCTGCGGTCGATGAATACGGTGGTCGGTGTGCCCCGTACGCCGTACATTTCAGCCACTTCTTCGCCATCGACCAGGGTTTTGAAGCTATGCCCTCGTTTGCGGAGCTCAGCCTGTGGATCGACGCCCGCGTTTTCCCGGAAACTAATGCCGAGCAAGGCCACCCCTTTGGATGCATTGGCATTCGCCAGCGCTTCAAGTCCAGGCTGTAGTTTCTTGCAGTAAGGGCACCAACTCGCCCAAAAGTGAAGAATCAGAGGTCGCCCCCTGAAGTCTTTCAAGCTGATCAGGTCACCAGCACTATCCTGCAATACAAAATCCGGCGCGGGCTTGCCGATTTCAGCGCCGGCCTGAGCCAGTCCGGATGTGCCAAGCAGCAAAGTACTGCACAATAGAGCCAGTGCTACGCAGCTTGCTCGTGCCTTGCACAGGCGCGTAAAAATTCGTGTAAGAAAGTGTTTCACAGCAGTGTTGACCGTTGCTAACGGCCGGAGTTCCGTCTAGGTGTCTTCGGTGAGTGCAGCATACCGCTCTTGTTCGGTATCGACAAAGCGTATCCACTGCCGTGCCCACTTCTCGCTGCTGTCGTGTTTGGCTGCCTGCACAAATGCCTTGCGTGCGCCGTCAAGCTCGTCTCCTCGCGCCAGCGCCATACCGACCAACAGCCAGGCATCGCCAGGCTCCTCGACGCCCTTATCCAAGGCCTTACGTGCAGCGACCCGCGCCGAATCCCACTCGTATAAATCCATGTACAGGCGGGCGATTCGTACATAAAGCTCGCCGTCGTCTTCGTCTTCCGCGGCACGCTCCAGATGCGGAATTGCCCTCGCCTCTTCACCTGCGGCATACCAGGCCTGGGATGCCAACTCCAGATTCTGGCGCGTGGGCTCAACGGACCCCGCTTCAATTTGCGTCTCAAGTAATACCGCTGCCTTGTAGGGCGTGCCATGGGACATAAACAGGTTAGCAAGGGTCACAAAATGAAAGCCTTTTGCCAGCCGATCGTCTTCGCGCAGTGACTCCACCAGTGCCATCTGCTTATCAGTTTCTTCCAACTGGCCGTGCAGGGCTGCCAGATTGAGGATGTAACGCTCACGCGGATACAGACTGACAACTTCGTACATCAGGTCACGCATATCCTCGTAGCGCTCCAGGGAGTAATAGACTGAGGACAACATCACCATCCAGTTTTCACGCGGTGTAGCCCCCGTATCGCGCTGCATCTGTATCGCGATCTGTAAAGGTTCAACCGCATCCAGCCAGCGCTCTTGCCCCACAAGCGCCTGTGCCAGAATAATCTGGCTGATCGGCTGGGGCGCTTCAGACTCAACCGCCAGAAGCTGTCTTGCATAGCGCTCGGCGGCAACATAGTTGCCACCGGCAAGCGACACCTGAGACACCGCATTCAGTAGGCCGCGCACCTGCGACTCAGGTAGTCCTTCTTGCGTCAATGCCTCTTCGTAACTTGCCAGTGCGAGATCAGTTTCATCCATCTGAAAATGAATAAAGCCGATCATGTTCAAGACATGCGCTGTTTCATAACCAGAGAGCTTTCGCTCACGCAATTTCTCGAGAGTATCGAGGGCCTCTGGCCATTGCGCTTCATCAATCAGCGGCTGCACCTCGTTGATGGTGTCGAAGGTCTTCTTGCTCATCCCGACCACGGCTTCTTTCGCAAACGCCATCGGCACCATCAAGAGACACAGCAAGAGGGTTAGCGAGCGTTTCATTTCTCGTCCTTCTCATTCACATAGTGGAAACGGTTGTAGACGTCCTGCACCTCTACCGCGACACCATCAATAATTCGGGGCTTGTATTTAAAACGCAGCGCCGCCTCCACAGACGGGCGGTAGAATACCGATGACACGCATTGATCACGAACCACCTCTACGTCTTTGGTAGTGCCTGCGGCGGTGACCGTGTACTTGACCAGGCAGGTGCCGAAAATACCCTGCATCGCAGCACGCTGGGGGAATATCGGCGCCACTTTCACGATAGGAAGGTAATCACCCTCTCCTGCACCGAAGCCAATACCGCCTCTATCCAAAGACAGACCCGCGTCAGCGGGCATTGCGGACACCATAAGTTGGTTACCTGCGTCGGTGGAGTCATTGGAGGTAGGTGGAATATCAGGCGTTTCATTTAACTGGGGCTTAGGCGGCGTACGATCTTTGCGTTCTACTGCTTCTTCGCGCTTGATGCGTACAAAGTCCAACATCTGAATGCGCGAAGATTCTTCCAAGCGCAGGTCAGAGGTTTTGATGAGATAAACCATAAAGAACGCCAGAGACAGCGCACAGCAGGCTCCGACCACAATCGCAGCGACGATACGCAGGTAATGTGCCGGCGTCAGCGGTGTCGCGAGAGCCTCGTCAATGCCTTCGATACTGTTGCGGTGGATAACCATTAGCGCTCCTGAGTCGAAATGGCGACATCCTGCACACCCGCCCGGGTTGCTGCGTCCAGCACTTCCACCAACACTTCGTTACGGGATTTTTTATCCGCCTGAATGACGATAGAACCCTTTGGATTTTCGGCGTGCAGTCGCTCAATGATGGTGCGCAAACCCCTCACGTCAATCTGCTGTCGGTCCACCCAAACGGCGTCGTCGCTATCGATGGCAATCAAGATGCTCGCTTTGTCCTGCACCGCTGCGGTAAACGCCATGGGGCGCTCGACCTTGGTGCCCGACTCTTTGATAAAAGTCGCCGTGACGATAAAAAAGATCAGCATGATGAACACCACATCCAGCATCGGCGTGATGTCTATACCGCCTTCATCCCGCTCGGGCTTGATGATTTGTCGCAGCATTAGCTGGCTCCCAGCGGCGCAGTGGCGTCGTCGGCAGCCGGCTCACCTCGATGAGAAACAAAAGAGAAGCGCGCCTGCAGTCGCTCACGTTCAGAAATCGCCCGCCGCTCTGCAAACTTGCCAAACAGCAGGCCAAAAATCGCCACAACCATCCCCGCCAGGGTCGATACCGTGGCCTTGGAGACGCCCGCCGCCATGGATCGCGGGTTATTGGAACCGGTAGCTGCTAGTGCATCGAAGATCTCCAACATGCCTGCTACCGTGCCCAATAAACCCAACAGGGGACATATCTTGATGATGGCGCCAATCATTGAGTAGTTTTTGCTGAGCTCCGCTGCGATTCGATGCCGCAGGTGATCGCGATACTGCATCGCAAACCACGAGGACTTATCGGACCGTTCGTTCCAAAGCTGAATAGCCGCTTTCACGTGCTTGGGATAGACGACGTACAAAAAGTACAGGCGCTCACAGAGCAGCGTCCACAGCAAAAACGCCATGCACAATATCAGCGCAAGAATATTGCCACCAAGCGACAACAGATCCCCAAGCCAGGGGAGCCAGCCGTCTATAAATGCCATCATCTGGCTTGATCCTGCTCAGCACGCGCCGCCACAACGGCCACCGCCTCATGCTGCAAGATGTCGGTTAAAGCGGTCGCACGGCCCTGGACAACGTTGTGCAGCAATAGCGTTGGGATCGCTACCGTCAGGCCCAGTACGGTGGTGATAAGCGCTTGCGAAATACCCCCTGCCATAAGGCGAGGGTCACCGGCGCCAAACAGCGTAATCGCCTGGAAAGTAATAATCATGCCGGTCACCGTACCTAGCAGGCCCATCAGCGGCGCGACCGCTGCAATGATCTTCAGCAAAGGCAGATGCTTGTTGATCATCGGCACTTCTCTAATCACCGACTCACCCATTTTCAGCTCAAGGGCTTCAATATCCAGGGCTCGATCTTCGTGGTAGGCCTTGAGAATACGCCCCAGTGCGTTGTCGTCGTTCGGATTGCCGAGATCTTTGAGCTGCGCACGAATGCGCCGGGACTCAAGCCATAGGATCACGTAACGCGATACCGCCAGCAGCACGCCAAATATGCCAACACTGATAATGATGTAGCCAATTATGCCGCCCTGGCCAATACGTTCACGGAGATTAGGCGCCTGGGTCAGAATCTGCAGCAACTGGCCTCTTACCGGGTCAATGGCAAAGGGAAAAAAGCCGGTCTCACCGCTTTCAAAGGACCTTGGGCCCTGCAAATAGCGTCCGTCCGGCTGGCGGGCGAATTCCAACAATCGGCCTGTTTCCGGCACGTATTGCAAGAACTTCCCGTCGGCGACGACGTTAAACAGACCAACGCGAGTTACCGGTCGCATTTCCTCTACGCCTGCAGCGCTGACGACTGGCAAGGACTGGGTTACCACCCTGCCGCTTTCAACCATTTCTCGCTGCAGTTCAAACCACAGGGTTTCGATTTCATCCAACGCCGGCAGCCGATTGGCTTTGCCCATGCGGCCTGAGAAGTCCACCAGGAACTGCGTCCGCTCGGGGAATTCGAGCTGGGTCAGAGAGTTATAGAATTGCGCCTGCGCATCACTGGATACCTGCTGCAGCACGCCAAACAGTTCCTTTAACGAGCCCATGCGCTCCTTCAGGCGCTCCTCAAGCTCCCCAATCTCGGCTTCATTTAGCTCGAACTGTGCCTCGCGCTTCTTACTAATCTCTTCCTGTCGGCGTTCTTCCGCCAGAATATCCTTGAGCATCTGATCGCGGCGCGACTGCTCTCTACGGAAGTCAGCCAGTCGATCCTGATTGGTGCGATCTTCGGCGAGACGCCCGCTGCGCACCGCATCCAGAAGGCCGTCCAGGGTTACTGGATCCTCTGTCTCAACCGGCTCTTCTATGGCGTCTTCCGCAGCAGATTGTACGTCTGCGGCCACCGCATCATCTTGCGCCCACAGGGAGGTGCTGTATAGCGTGACTAGCAGAACCATCCAATATTTCATCGCTTGATCTCCTGTTCTGCGTCGATGGCAACGGAGATCAACTCAGGCGCTACCTCCTGACGGGCAACCTTCAGGCCCTGTTCGATATATCGGCGCCAGCGGCCAGACGACAGTTCTTCCCAGCGCTGGTCGTTGTGGTCCCAGAAACCGACCTCGTCGCTACCTACCAAGCGATACATCAGCGCCACGCGGCCCACGCGCAGAAAGTCCGCATCGAAGCTAGCGGTATCCAGATCCAGCTTGCCGCGATAGGCCTCAATGGTCCGACCGTAGTCATTTTCAATCTGGTAGGCCTCCATCACGCGGCGGGTTTTTTCCGCAACGGTGACATCGGCTCTGGGTAACAAGGCGCGTAGATCTTCTACGCGACTGGTGCGCTCCTCCAGCAGGAACGGGACGTCGAAGCCAATGAAGTGCTCCAGACCATCAATCATCCGAGACATGAGAGGCAAAATTTGCCGCTCGACAGTGGCCACCTCCGAGATGGAGTTGGTCAGAATGCCGATTTCTTCAGTTTGGTTATTGAGTTGGCGCTGCAACATACCGTTGTACAGCTTGAGGCCGTCCACCAGCTTCAAATGTGCGTAGTAATCGTCAACAAGTGACCGCGTCTTATCGTGCATCGCGTCCACTTTCTGTTGCACTGAGCGGCCCTCAGCGGCGCGTTCGATGCCCTGTTGCTCTAGCTCTTTGACCTTCTCCTGCGCTGCAACCTGCGAGACGCTGGTGCTCAAAAGCAAAGACGTGGCTAGTACTGCACGAAACCACACCGACATAACCCCTCCCTGGACGCGATGGCAACATGCCTGCGCCGTATTTTCTGATAGATAGATACCAAAAGAGCATACGCCGCTCAGAAGCACCGGCCTTGACGCAAATCAAGGCTGTGAAATACCTGGTTGGGAAGGGGTCTTTTGCCCTGATAAGGAGCGCGACACGCCGGAGGCACAATTCTGGCGCAAAAAAAACGCGGCTGAGGCCGCGTTTTTCGGGGACTAACTGCTGTGTACCAACGCTCGCTGGCGTCTGTTACGCAGTTCTGGAAGTGCTACGCCAGAAACTCGGCGCGTGTGCGATGATCGTCCTTAAACGCTCCGCCCAGTGCCGTTGTCTTGGTGGTGGAGTTTACGTCCATGACGCCGCGGGACTTAACACAATAGTGTGTCGCATCCATGGTCACCGCAACGTCGTCTGTCTCTAGCAGCGTCTGCAGGGCAACCAGCACCTGCTGTGTCAATCGCTCTTGCACCTGCGGGCGTTGCGCGAAGAAACGCACAATCCGGTTAATTTTGGATAAACCAATAATTTTCTCGCCGGGAATGTAGGCGACTCTGGCCATACCATCGATGGTAACGAAGTGGTGCTCACAAGTGCTGGTGAGGCTGATATCGTCGATTTGCACCATCTCCTCCACACCCATCTTGTTGTCGATCACAGAAATCTTGGGGAAATGGCTGTAATCGAGACCGCTGAAAATTTCGTCGACGTACATTTTGGCGATGCGGTGCGGGGTTTCTTGCAGACTGTCATCTTCCAAGTCCAAACCCAGCGTCTCTGCGATTTCGGTGAATGATGCCTGAATACGCTCATACTTCTCGTCGCGGGATAAGCCATTGCGTATCATAGGCGTTTCCAAACCGCGCTCTACTAGTACGTCGCGTACACGACGCGCCTCTTGAGAAATGGCGAGCTCTACATTAGATGATGGGGTCTTTGCGATCGCTTCCATGGTGTAATGCTTCCGAATAATGGGCCGGATAAATAACGTATAGAGACTTACGTCACTGTCAGAGAATCGGATTGCGCCTGAAAGCCTGCGCCACAAGCGCCGCGTGGAAAGAATAAGCGTTGTCACAAAGTCGTAAGCTGACTGAGCCATGCTAAAGCCCAGCCGCCCCACTGAGGAAACACTATGAAAGAGCCCAAAAAGCGCCCGCAGAACAGTGATTCAACACCAATCAATCCGACCAGGCGCCGCATTATTAAAGGCTTTGCGGCCAGCAGCCTGCTTCCCTTGCTGGGCGGTAACCTGCTGGGCTGCTCAGATGGGGACGACAGCTTCGAACCGGGCGTCGCCGCGCAGTTTCTGCACGGTGTCGCGTCTGGTGACCCTTTAGAAAACCGCGTCATAATCTGGACAAGAGCGACTCCCGCCACCCCTGGCCTGGTCCGGCTGCGCTGGGAAGTCGCAACGGATATGGCCTTTTCAGATGTGATCACTAGTGGTGAAGGCAGTACCTCTGCCGACGTCGACTACACTGCGAAAGTCGACGTTGAAGGGCTAACGCCGGGCAGCGTGTACTACTACCGATTTTTCGTTGGCGACGTGCAGTCGCCCACAGGTCGCACCCGCACGCTCCCCGTTGGCAGCGTCAGCGCGGTCAGCTTCGCCGTGGTGTCCTGCTCAAATTATCCAGCCGGCTTTTTTAATATCTACCGCGAGTTAGCCAATGCCGATGTGGATGCCGTGTTGCACCTGGGTGACTATATCTATGAATACGCTCAAGACGGCTATGCCAGCGAGCGCGCCGAAGAGTTTGGCCGTCTATCCGAGCCTGCCACGGAAATCGTCTCATTAGGTGATTATCGAACCCGCTATGGGCAATATCGCGGCGATATAGACCTGCAGGCAGCCCACGGCGCGCATCCGTTTATTGTGGTATGGGACGACCATGAAATCGCCAATGATGCCTGGCGCGATGGCGCAGAAAACCACCAACCCGAAACGGAGGGCAGCTTTGAAGAGCGCGTCTCTGCTGCATTGCAGGCGTGGTATGAATGGATGCCCATCAGACCACCCGAGGGCGATCGAGAAATCATCTATCGCCAGTTCCAATATGGCGACCTCGTCGACCTGCTAATGCTGGATACCCGTCTCGTCGGGCGCGACCAGCAGCTCGGCTACGATTTATTTACCACGGATGGCCGTATTGATGTGGCGGCGGCCCGCGCCGCGCTAGCGGATAGCAACAGAACGCTGTTGGGTGAAACCCAGAACGGCTGGCTAAAAGACCGACTAACCAACTCCACGGCCCAGTGGCAGGCCCTGGGCCAGCAGGTGCTAATGGGGCGCTATGAACTGCCGTCTCCGATTATCGAAGCGTTGGATCCCAGCGCACCCAACCTGGAGGCAGGCACGGCTGCAGTACTGCAGTCTGTAGCCGCTAAAATCACGCCGGTGGAGGAACGAACCGCCGAGCAGCAGGCGCTGCTGGACACTACAGTTCCCTACAACACCGACGCCTGGGATGGCTACGGTTTCAATCAGGACGATCTGATGAATCATGCCAGCTCGGTTAACGCCAGGCTGGTCACGTTAGCGGGCGACACCCACAATGCCTGGGCTAGCCAGCTCACCGATAGTATGGGTAACCCTGTCGGGGTTGAGTTTGGCACGGCCAGTGTTTCATCGCCCGGCCTTGAGGCGTTTCTGGGGCTGGAGGCCGCCACGCTTTTTGAGGGGCCCATCGTGACGCTAATTGACGGACTGGAATACGCCAACCTGCGGGACCGTGGCTATTTATTGGTGGACTTTACTCCTGAGACCGTAACCGGCCGCTGGCGCTTTGTCGCCAACATTGACAGCACGACCTACACCCTGTTGGACGACCGGGCCCGAGACATTCAAATGAACGCCGCGGACCTGTCGCTCAGCTAACGTCTTCGCTGGGATCCAGCTTTATCGAAGCCGAATTGATGCAGTAGCGCAGGCCCGTAGGCTCGGGGCCATCAGTGAACACGTGTCCCAGATGTGCACCGCACTTATCGCACATCACTTCGGTACGGATCATCCCGTGGGTGGTGTCGCGCTCTTCGCGTATTTTTTCTCCCTGGGCGGGCTGGAAGAAACTGGGCCAGCCGCAGCCCGAATCGTATTTGCTGTCTGACAGGAACAGCGGTTCTCCGCAACACCTGCAGTTATATACACCGGCGTCTTTGGTATCCCAGTACTCTCCGCTAAAAGCACGTTCAGTCCCCTTCTCGCGGGTAACGTGATATTCCTCTGGCGTGAGTTTGTCTCGCCAGTAATCGTTATCTTCCAGCTCTTTGCTCATGTGCTGTACACTCCCTGTCCTTTAAAATCCGCAAGCTTACCGATCTGACTACCCACTCGCCATGGCCGACCTGCAAATTGATGACTTCTATCGCGACTGCGCTTTAATCCTGCTGCGTCTATACGCCAGCTTCCCGCGCAAGATCGTACTCTATGTTGAAGACATAAGCGGACCCGATACCCCTGATGAGTTTGGCTTGCATTCCGATCGCCATCAGGCCTGTTTCAGCGCGATGTGTTGGCTTGGCGAAGCGGGCTATCTCAGTTTCTCTGAAACCATACGGCTTGAGGCGCTGGATCAAGCGGTGCTTACTCAACGGGGATTTCTAATACTTTCTTCCCGCTCCGAGCTCGAGTTGGGTACTCCCGATGATGAGCCCATGGATGACCTGCCACCCTCTGTGATGGAGCGATCCCATACTAACGTTACTCAGCTACGCAAAGCCCTGCGTGACGGCTCGTCCATCATGATCGAGCACGTTATGCACTACCTACTTGCGCTGCCCTGAATCCGCCGATCGCTTCAAACCGCATTGGGCAAAGTCGCTAGAGGATACAGTACTTCATCTCTGTAACCGGTTATAACGCGACGATACCCGCACAATTCAGCATCCAATGCCGGATCGTTGGTGTCTACCAGTAGCGGCTGACCGGCAAGATCGGCAAGCTTTGCCTTGCCGGCTACGATCAGAATATTTTCAGTGCCCACAGCACGAATAACCTCCGCGCTGAACTGCTGGTTGCCTCGCCCGAATACATGACCCTGGCCTCCAATAGCCGTCACTATGATAGTGGCCGGACCGCCAAGCGATTCCAGCAGTGCCACTAACTGCTGCTCGCTAGCATCCGACAGCAGCAGATCACCGTCTCGCACCACGTCCACGCCCAGCAACGTGTTGTCTAGCCCCAGCGTTGCCATCAGGGCCGCTGTGGTGGAGCCTGGACCGATCAGATAGGTGTGCCCGCTCTGCAGCGACTCTACAACCTCATCGGCAATCTCAGCCGCCACCAACTCGCTGCTCTCTCGTCCGGCAACCTTGGTTCGCTGCAGAAAATGTCCCTCTTCCGGGGTTAAAAGCTCACCGTAGAAACGGGTTTTAACCACGCCCTGGCGAAAAGCCTCCTCGTCGATATCCCGCACCTCTCGATACTGCACATCAACAAGCCCGCCCCGACACAATCTCAGCAGCAGCGCGCCCGCGGCCTCGGGGGATACAGCGTAGACCGACGAGTGCATTTTGACGCCACTGGGTATGCCCATCACGACAATACGATCACCGATGGCATCCAATACATCGCGCGCCGTGCCGTCGCCGCCCACGAATACCAGCACGTCGAGATCACATGCGGCGAGGCGTTGCGCCGCTATACGGGTATCTGCTGCATACGTTACCGCAATGTCAGGACCCTGCAGCACCGTGACATCTAGGCCTAAGCCTTCAGTCGCCGCGCTGCCGATATCGCCCTCACAACAGGTGACGCTGACGCTGGCCTGCGCGTCCGCGAGCATGTTCAGTACGCGCCGCGCACGCTCTACAGCCCGCGGCGTTGCTCCTCGCGCCAGGGCCAGCTCACGCACAGCGATCCCATCACTGCCCTTCAGGCCAGCCGGGCCGCCTAAACCCGCGTAGGGATTGATCAAAAGTCCCAGCTTCAGCATGTATCGACGCCAAGCGCCTTACAGATACTCAATGACGCCTCGTCGAGAATCGATGCGTTCCGCAGACGCAGGCTTGATAGCTCACGGCGCTGACGATACTGTCTGCGCAGCTGATCAAATAGCATCGGAGACTGCCGCAGCGCCTCGTCATCATCGCGCACGTCGTACACTTGCTCAACCAGCCAGGGCAACAGGGTTTGATCATCCAGCCCTGCGGGCGCATCGACGTCTTTAGGGGCGAGTGCGCCGGCGGCGGGATCGCCAGTCAGGGACAGCGCCTGGCAGGCGGCGTGGTAGAGCATTTGCGTTGCCCGTAGCTTGCCGTCGTAGCTGTAACCGGCAATATGGGGCGTTGCGAAGCGGCTGATGCGCAGCAGCACATCACTAATCGCAGGCTCGTTTTCCCAACAATCCAGCACCAGGCCAATATCAGGTCGCTGGTCGGCTAGAGATAATAATTCCTCGGTAGCCACCAGTTCCCCGCGTGCTGCGTTGATCAAGACGCTATCTGGCGACATCTGGGCAAGTTGCGCGGCCTTCAGCAGCTGTCTGCTGGGCCAGGGCGCTGCATCCGTTAGTGCTGCGTGAAGGCTGACAACGGGGCAGCTCAACACCGCATCGAGCGCAGTGAGGTTTGCAGAGCTGTCAGCCTCCAGCCAGGGATCATAAGCCAGTGCGCCAATACCCAGCCGCGCCAGCCGACGTGCCAGTCGGCGTCCGATTGTACCGAAACCCACAATGCCAATCGGCGCTCCCGCCAACAACTGGTCCAGTTGGGCTGGATGGTGGCAGAGCACGCTGAGCACGTAGTCGACTACCGAGTCCGCATTGGAGCCAGGCGCATGGGCAAACGCGATATCCCGCTCCGCCAACAGCGCCAGATCGACGTGGTCATAGCCACTGGTTGCGGTGCCGACGAAACGAAGCTGCTGCGCATATTTCAGTAGCTCCGCGTTGACCTGCGTTACCGATCGCACCAGCAGACAGTCAACGTCAACAAGCTGCTCTGACGCCAGGCCACGCCCGGTAAACAGCGTGACCTCTCCCAGGCTGCGAAACAGTGCTTTCACCCCTGCCATATTGGCATCGGCCAGGATCTTCATAGCTGCCACAGGCGCTCTACGCGATGACTAAGCGGTCCTGACAGGCCGATGGCCTGCAAATAGGACAGCAATGGGTCGGGTGACGGCAGGCTCAGCGGGGCGGGCAGTGAAACGCCCTGCACGCTGCAAGCCAAGCGCGCCAAATCTCGGGACACCAGCGCCTGCTCCCAGTGCTGCTCAAGCGCCCTGCTCACTCTTGCTGCGCCGCGTATATTCAGGCCAGCTAAATCGCCGCGCCGGGCTGCCAGCGTCTCGAGATCGCCAAACGCCTGGATCAGAGCCGCCGCCGTCTTCGGCCCTATCGACGGAACACCGGGTATATCATCAATGGCGTCACCGGTAAGGCCCTGAAAGTCGGCAAACTGTTCCGGCGGTACGCCAAATCGGGCCCGAAATGCAGAGCGGTCAACTCGCGCGTCCGCGGCGAAATCCCACAGACAGTCATCGTCACTCAACAGCAGCTGACCAAGGTCCTTGTCTCGCGTTACCACAACAACCGAACGCTGTTCACCGCGGCACAAACCGGCGAGCGTGGCCAGATAATCATCCGCTTCATAGGTTTCACAACCGAAGCAAGAAATGCCCAGACGCTCGGTTACCTCACGACAGGCGGCCAACTGGAACGCTAAAGCATCGTCAGGGAGCTCGCGGCTTGCTTTATAGCCCGGGTAAATACTGTTGCGAAAGCAGCTACCCAGGCTCTCGTCGAAGGCAGCCGCTATTGCGTAGGGTTTTGGCAAGCGCGATAACAAATCGAGCAAAAAACCGGTGTATCCGTAAACCGCGTTGAGCGGATATCCCTCGGGACTGAACCACCGCTCTGGAAGCGAAAAGTACGCTCTGAAAATATAGATCGAGGCATCCACTAGATAGTAAGGACGTGTCACCCGATCAGCGCCTCGAGTAAAAAGTCTTGGGCAGAAGGCTGGCGTATCCCGCCAAGGCGATCCGCCAGTGACCGTCGAAACAATTCGGCGCGATCCGGCAGCCCGGTTTGGCAGAGTTCTCTAGCCTTTTGCAGGACTGACTCAGAGAACCCTGCCGTAGCCTGTGGCGCGGCGTCGAGATTATCAGCGCTAATGTGGAATCTGACACCAGCGGCTAGCGCGAAATGCCACTCCAGGGCCTGGGGCAGACGTTCAACCTGCTCAAACGCGCGCTGCTGGTTGTCGTCGCGGCCGTCGGGTTCGTACCAGTAGCCATAATCCCGCTGACGGCGCCGCGCCGCGCCGGCAATACACCAATGCGCCGCTTCATGCAGCGCACTCGACGCGTAGTCAGCGCGGTAGAACACCTTCGCCTCGACACCCGCCGCAGCCGGCGTATACAAGGGCTCGTCGGCCCCCCCCATCAAACGCGTGGCAAATGCCTGATAAAAGCACTCATAAAAAACCTTTTCGATCGCTGCGGCTGCGTCCATACCAGATTTGGTAGAAATCGCTGTGGACGAAGCGACGCCTGGGGTCCTGGTTGTGGCCTTGGAAATAGCACCCGTGGCGGCGGAAATCATGCTTTTCTGATCACGTAATGAAACTCATCATCACGCTGCACAGCGCTGACCAGGGTATGGCCGAGAAAATCACAGAACCTGGGGATGTCGCGCTCTGTAGAGGGGTCGGTTGCATATACCCGCAACAGTTCGCCGGCGCCCATATCACGAACAGCCCGATGCAGTAGCATAACGGGTTCAGGACAATAGAGACCGCGTGCATCCAACTCGTGATCTGCGTGCTCTGCTGTGTTGTCCGTCAGGGTGTTCACTGTAGATTCAATGCCTCCAAGCTCTGGCGGTCACATAGATCGTACTGCTCGCTGTCCAGATCAAATACCAGCGTTAGCTCACCGTTGTTGAGCTGGGCGTTGATAGATAACACCTTTGCTTCCAGGCTGTGCTCCCGGTGACCGTAATCGGTGCCATCGCGCGAGGCGTATTCTTCCAGCAGCGCTTGAAGCGTATCTGCCGCCAGCTGCGCCGGGGGTATCACTAACAACTGTGCCATGGTGTATGCCTGCTTCAATCTGCCGGGTAATATACGTGCTCATTAAAAAAATGTGGAGACTGCCCCGTGCCCCGCACCTTTATTATCACCTTCATAGGTGATGACCGTCCCGGCCTGGTTGAATCGCTTTCAAACGTAATATCAGCTCAGGGCGGCAATTGGCTCGATAGCCAACTCGCGCAGCTTTCCGGTAAATTCGCCGGCCTTATCAGCGTCTCCCTGCCCAACGAAGACGGCGCGGCTCTGGAAGCAGCGCTGGACGCTCTGGCTGAAGAGGGTATTTCGGTGCGCGTCACGCCCTGCGATGCCGGCGTGGCTATAGCCGCACAAGAGCGCCTGATAAGCCTGACGGTACTGGGCCCGGATCGCACCGGCATAGTGCGGGAGGTATCAGCGGCGCTAAGTCGGCGTAGCATCAACGTGGTGACAATGGAGACCCACGTAGCGCCAGCACCGATGAGTTCTGAGCTACTCTTCGAAGCCAGAGTGGAAGCCTCACTGCCTTCAGGCGCAAAGCTTGATGACCTGCACGACACGCTCGAACTCATCGCCGACGAAATGCACATGGATATCACGTTAGACGGAGAATAGCGCCGCGCGGCTACGAGGCGTCATCACTGCTCTGGCCAGGGCGGGTTTGACGTAGCCGCGACACAAGTGCTTTTAATCCTATAATAAAAGCCACAAAGGCTGCGGCCAAAACCATGGTTAGCAGTACGCCTAAAACGCTGTACCCGAGCAGCTGCGCCATCTCCTCAACAGGAACGTCAAAGCGCTCTATGGCCGCCCAGACAAAAACGCCAGTAGCAAATAGCCCTAATAAAACCGTGCGTTTTCCGCGGTGTTTACGACCCAGCCCTAGCACTCGCCGTCTGCGCTCCCGGCGATAGCGGGCGTTGAAGACAACACATCGGCATTCTGACCACGGTGCCGCAGCAAATGATCTAACAGCACTATTGCCAGCATGGCTTCAGCTATCGGCGTTGCTCGAATGCCGACGCAGGGATCGTGTCGCCCGGTAGTAATCACTTCCACGGCGTTCCCATCAACATCGATACTTTCGCCCGGCAGGCGAATGCTGGAGGTCGGCTTCAAGGCCATGCTGACCGTTATATCCTGTCCGGAAGAAATGCCGCCCAACACACCGCCTGCGTTATTGCTGCGGAAGCCTGCAGGACTCAACTCGTCGCGGTGCTCGCTGCCCAGTGCGTCAATGCTGTCAAAGCCCGCTCCGATCTCCACACCTTTAACGGCGTTGATACTCATCATGGCGTGAGCGATATCGGCATCAAGGCGGTCAAATACGGGCTCGCCAAGGCCGGGCATGACACCACTGGCGACGACGTTGATACGCGCACCAACAGAGTCGCCGGATTTGTTAAGCGCCGCCATATACGTCTCCATCTCCGGGACCTTATCGCCGTCAGGACAGAAAAAGGCATTAGTTTCGACCACGTCCCAGTCCAACTTCTCCGCGCGGATAGGACCCAGTTCGGCAAGGTATCCACGCACGCTAATGCCCTGCGTGGCGAGATACTTTTTCGCCACTGCCCCGGCAGCAACGCGCATGGCAGTCTCCCGGGCGGAGGAGCGTCCACCGCCGCGATAGTCTCGCAAGCCAAACTTCTGCTGGTAGGTATAGTCAGCATGCATCGGGCGAAAACGGTCGGCGATCTTGGAATAATCCTTGGAACGCTGATCTTCGTTATTAATTAATAGCCCGATGGGTGTGCCGGTAGTCAGGCCTTCAAAAACGCCCGACAGGATCTGTACGGTGTCGGATTCCCGGCGCTGAGTAGTGAACCGCGATTGACCCGGCTTGCGCCGATCAAGATCACCCTGCAAGTCCTCTTCCGATAATGGCATACCGGGGGGACAGCCATCCACGATGCAGCCCACGGCGGCACCGTGACTCTCACCAAAGCTGGTGACGGTAAAGAGTTTGCCGATACTGTTGCCTGACATCGCGAGCTGAATTCCCTAAAAAAGCGCAATTATAGCCGTTTAGCTGCGCGCTGTGTGATGCTCTGCAAGCTCGCGCGCAGTGAGAACAAAAACCCCATGCCCGCCTCGCTCCAATTCTATCCAGGTAAAGGGAATCTGCGGAAAGGCCTCATCCAGCGCCTGCCAGCTATTGCCCACCTCTCCAATTAGCAAGCCGTCGGGAGACAGAAAATGCACGGCGCTATCCAGTACCCGGCGAATGATATCAAGGCCATCATCGCCGGCGCCCAGCGCTAGCACTGGTTCGTGACGATACTCCTCAGGCATCTGCGCCAAATCCCTCTCATCGACGTAGGGGGGGTTGGTCAAAATGAGGTCGTATTGTCGACCGCGTAAGCCTTCAAACAGGTCTGACTGGATAAGCTCTGCGCGAGCGTCCAAACCCAGCAGGCCGCGGTTCTCCACAGCTAAGGCTAAGGCGCTGGCATCGAGGTCTACCAGGTCAACGGCTGCCTGGGGGTTCCAAGCCGCTACAGCAAGGCCAATGCAGCCACCACCACAGCACATATCCAAAACGCGCTCTATGCCGGCGCCCTGGTACCACGGGGCAAAGTCACGCTCGATCAATTCAGCTATCGGGGAACGAGGTATCAAGGCGCGACGGTCGATCTTGAACTCCAGTCCGGCGAACCAGGCGCGCCCCGTCAAATAGGGCACCGGTACGCGGTCGTCAACGCGCTCCTTTACGTGCCGAATGAGCCGATCTTTCTCGGCATCGGTCAACTCGCAATCCAGGATGGATGGATCGGATTCCATAGGTAACTTTAGGCTACCCAACACCAGATGTAAGGCCTCGTCCCAGGGATTATCTGTGCCGTGTCCAAAATACAGTTCGGCCTCCTCAAAACAGGACTGACTCCAGCGTAGCGCATCGCCCACGGTACTTATCTCTGCCTTGATGCTTCTCTCAATGCCCATTTGTAGAGTGTACCGTGCAATTGCGAGCACTACAGCCGATTGCTACCATCGACGGCCTTGATCAAGGGAATACAGTGCTGTGGAAGACGCTTTCAAAACTATTATCCGAGCCTGCGGCGAAGACCTTTCGCGTCCCGGCCTCGTCGACACCCCCGGGCGCGCGGCACGCGCCTTTGAGTTTCTTACCCAGGGCTACCAGCAACGCGTGGAGGACATTGTCAATGATGCCTTGTTCCCGTCCGACTCCAGCGAAATGGTGGTTGTGCAAGATATCGAGATGTACTCGCTGTGCGAGCATCACTTGCTGCCCTTCATCGGACGATGCCACGTTGCTTACATTCCTACCGGGAAAGTGTTGGGGCTTTCCAAGGTCGCCAGAATCGTCGACCTGTATGCGAGACGGTTCCAAATTCAGGAGCAATTGACGACGCAGATAGCCGAGACCGTCCGCGAAGTGACCGACGCCGCAGGGGTTGGAGTGATTATCGAAGCCCGCCACATGTGCATGATGATGCGCGGCGTGGAGAAACAGAACTCGGTGATGAAAACGTCTGCGATGCTGGGCAGCTTCCGCGATGATCAAGCGACTCGAACTGAGTTTTTATCGCTGATTAATCTGTCCCGCTAGGGAGATTCGTCAGCGCCGCTTTCGTCTGATAAATGGCGTATCCGGTCCAGGCGCAGGAAATGCCTGCGATTAGCTCGATCGCTGGCATAGAGCACTAGCGTCCAGAGCTGATCATTCTCCCGCATGCGCCAGGCAGCATAATGCTGGCGATCGTCGTGGCCATAGAGAACACGCTCGTCAAACACTCGGCTGGCCCACTGAGCGCTACTTCCACACGCCCTGCCTTCACATTCAAACAGCAAAGTGGCATCAGCCGGCAGTTGTCGGCTGTACCAATCAAAGGCATCTTCTGCGGTAAAACCACCCTGTACTTGCCAGGTAATCTGCTCCAGCTCGCCCTGCACCAGCTCACTGTCTTTAAACTGCCAGCGACTGCGGATTTTCTGCAGCGCGCCCAGCCCCAGCAGATATTCTGTCGAAGCCGGTTCGGACTGGCTATACACCTCGGTGTGACGCCAATCTGAGGCCAAAGGTGGCGCCGCGAACACCGATTGCGCAACCAGCAAAGCCGCTAACAAAGCTGCCGAGCAAGTAAGACCACGCAATTTATCGACGTGGAAATTAAAAACGGAACATTGATGGACACGAAAGAGTGTCATTCCTACTGAAATCCCTCTGATAAAAACTCAATCACATACTGCGCCACCGCGTCTACGGACTCTGCCATATGGCAGTGGTGTCCTCCCGCTACCCGTTGAACTCGCAGGGTGTCGGGCAGGGCTGGCAAATCCTTGACCTGGCCCAGGCCCTGCTCTGCCAATAGTAACAGGCCGGGCATCGAAAGCCCGGTCAGCACTGCATCACAATGTGCTGAGGTGAGTTTCATCGACGAGGCGCCCTGCAACCGGGGATCAAAGCGCCAGCACCAGCCGCCGTCTGTTTTAACAAGATTGCGCTCAACGATTAAGCGTATTTGCTCTCCTCCGCTTTCACCGCTGAACCCAAAGCGACGACGCACGGTTAATGCCTCGTCTACTGTCTCGAACTCCCTTGGCTCACGCCCCTGCAATCTGGCCTTGTCATCCAGAAATTTTGCCAACTGCGCAGGTATATCTTCGGGACTCATAGGCTGCGGACGCAGACCGTCCAACAACACAAAGCGCATCACACGCTCCGGGCGTGCGCTGGCATAGAGGCTTGAAATGATTGCGCCCCGGGAGTGGCCGACGAGGATAAACTTCGACCAACCCAATTGCTCTACAACAGCTTCGATATCGGGAAGGTCATTCCAGATACTGTATTCGCCATCAGGACTGCGGTGATCGCTAAGACCGCAACCCGCCATATCCAGGGCGACTATATCCAGCTCGACCCTATCCAGCCCGACCCTATCCAGCCCGACCCCATCCAGAGCTGAGGAATTGGAATCTGCAAGTCTGGAGGCCAGCGGAATAAAACTTGCTGCGTTGTCGAGCCAGCCGTGTATGGCCAAAACTGGCGTAGCACCGGGTTCTCCAAAGCCAAGTCCGGCCATCCGGCGTCCCGGCAAATCAAATACCAGCTCTCGCATCTAGCGCGTGGCCTTTTTATACCCGGGCGGAAACGCATACCAGGCTAGTGTCCCCATGCCCTGACCCCAGATGTCAAAATCCAGGGCGACGATCCCCGCTTCAGGGTATCCACCAAAAGGATAGCTTCGATAGTCACCGGATGTGAACCAACTGACCAGATAGGCGACTAGCGGCATATGGCTGACAAGCACCACTGACTGCGCTTCGCTTCTATCCAGCAGGGCGGTGATCGCCTGTCCGTCAGATGGCGGCACCAGCTCTTCGGCAACTTCGGCTGTCAACGCTGTCGTGCCAGCTTGGCCAACTGCCTCTAGAAGATGATCGGTGGTCTGGCGCGTTCGCAACAGCGGGCTAGTATAGATTGCGTCAAGCACCTCTTCCGCTAGCAGCCTGCCCGCTGCGCCGGCATCCGCGATACCCCGCTGAGTGAGGCTTCGCTCATGGCCCCCTGCTGGAACGACAGCATCACCGTGACGCACAATGAAAAGGCGCATTAGTGGCTATCACCTAACGCAAATTCGACATCCTGCGGTTGTTCCGCCAGCATCATATCGCTGATAACATCTTCCAGCGGCTTGCGTTCATAGAGCATGGCGTAAAGCCCGTTAACTAGCGGCATGTAAATCTCTCTACGCTCCGCTTCGGCCTTGACCAGCTTTAGCGTATTCACGCCTTCGGCGACCTGGCCGAGATTGGCCAGAATGTCATCCAGCGACTCACCCTGCCCCAACGCGTAGCCAACGCGATAGTTACGGCTGAGCGGCGATGAGCAGGTCACAATCAGGTCGCCCACGCCGGCTAGTCCCAAAAACGTCAATGGGTCCGCGCCCAGGCTGACCGCAAAGCGGGACATCTCGGCGAGGCTTCGCGTCAGCAGCATACCCATGGTGTTCTCGCCAACTTCCAGCGAGGCACCCAATCCCGCCATGATGGCATACACATTTTTCAGGGCGCCGCCTAATTCGACGCCATACATATCTGCGCTGGAGTACACCCTGAAGGTTTTACTGTGCAAAAGCGCCTGTACGGTTTCGTTGAGCTCTGAGGAATCACTGGCCACCACCGAACCGGTTATCTGTCCCGCCGCTATCTCGCGAGCAAGGTTGGGGCCGCTAAGCACGCCAATCGGGTTAGTCGGCAGCGCCGCGCGCAGCACCTGGCTCATCAGGCGAAATCCATCCGCCTCAATACCCTTGGTAGTGCTAATGACTTTCGCGGTTGGGTCAACTCGCTGTGCCAGCGCAGCGGCGATTTCAGCGCAGGACTTACTGGGGACAGCGACAAAAACAAAATCCACCCCGGCTACCGCATCGTCAAGTGACGTTGTCGCCTGCAAATTATCGTGTAGCTTGTAGCCGGGCAGATAGTTGGGGTTTTCGCGGCTTTCGTTGAGAATTTCGGCGCCCTCATCACTGCGCATCCACAGGCTGACGGAGTGCCCGTTGGCGGCAATAATGTTCGCTATAACGGTGCCGAAGCTGCCCCCGCCAAGCACGGCCACACGGTGCGGGGTGGAGTCCGGGGTAGAGTGTGGAGTGGAGTGCCGGGTGGACTGAAGGGTAGGCATAGAGTGCTGTCCGCTAGGTAAAGGACAAGTGTAACAGCCGGGCGCGATGCCAACCGCGCCCAGCGGTATTGAAGACTACTGACTGAGCTCAAGCAGTAGCTTGTTCAAGCGCGATACATAGGATGCAGGATCTTCCAGTGTGCCGCCCTCTGCCAGCTGTGCCTGATCGAAGATGATACTGGCCAGATCGGCAAAGCGATCTTCGTCGGGCTCGGCGTCCAGCTTGGCGAGCAGCGGATGCGCCGGGTTGACCTCCAGAATCGGTTTACTGTCGGGAACCTCCTGTCCGGCAGCCTCCATAATGCGGCGCATTTGTGCACCCATATCGAAATCCCCCACCACCAGGCAGGCCGGCGAATCGGTTAAGCGAGTGGTTGCACGAACTTCTTGCACGTCTTTCTCCAACACCGCTTTGAGTCGCTCCAGCAGGCTCTCGCTATCCTTATTGAGCTGCTCTTGCGCGGCCTTGTCCTCATCACTGAGGGCTAATTCACCACGCGCAACGTCCTGAAAAGCTTTGCCGTCGAATTCCTGAAGCTGATTCATCAGCCAGTCGTCAATGCGGTCATACAGCACCAGGACTTCGATGCCCTTCTTGCGGAAGACCTCCAAATGCGGGCTGGACTTAGCGGTTTTGTAGTTCTCCGCGACAACGTAGTAGATCTTGTCCTGATCGTCCTGCAGTCGCGACAGATAATCTGCTAATGACTGATCCTGTGTTTCGCTATCGGTATGGGTTGTAGAAAAGCGCAGCAGGCCGGCGATTTTTTCCTTGTTACTAAAGTCTTCTGCAGGACCTTCTTTCAGCACCTGTCCGAACTCATCCCAGAAGGCCTGATATTCCTCAGGCTGCTTTTTGGCCATTTTTTCCAGCATGTCCAGTACACGCTTGGTCAACGCCGCACGCATGGCATCGACCTGGGGGTCCTGTTGGAGGATCTCCCGCGATACGTTCAGGCTCAGGTCATTGGAGTCGACTACACCTTTTATAAAGCGCAGATACAACGGCAGGAACTGCTCGGCATCGTCCATGATAAAGGTACGCTGCACGTACAGCTTGAGGCCGCGAACCATTTCGCGGTTCCACATATCAAAGGGCGCGCGCTTGGGGATGTAAAGAAGGCTAGTGTATTCAAGCTTGCCCTCAACCCGGTTGTGACTCCAGGTCATGGGCTCTTCAAAATCATGCGACACGTGCTGATAAAAAGCCTTGTACTCTTCATCGCTGACCTCACTGCGAGAGCGGGTCCAAAGCGCGGTTGCTTCATTGATCGCTTCGTACTCCGGAGCAGCGGTATCCGCTTCTGCGTCGTCGCTTTCTTCCGCGGCGGGAGCCGCAGGCTTTTCCATCATCACCGGTACTGAAATATGATCAGAGTACTTCTTGATCACGCTGCGCACGCGGAAGTCATCGGCAAACTCGTCACAGTCACTTTTCAGGTGCAGAATGACGGTAGTGCCGCGCTGGGCCTTCTCAACGGTTTCAACGGAGAAATCTGCCTCTCCCGTTGATTCCCAATGCACGCCTGCAGCAGTGGGATCGCCGGCGCGCCTGGTAAGTACTTCCACTCTGTCAGCAACGATAAAGGCAGAATAGAAGCCCACGCCAAACTGCCCAATGAGCTGTGAATCTTTCTGCTGATCTCCGGTCAGGTTCTCCAGAAACTGCGCAGTGCCAGACTTGGCAATCGTGCCCAGGTGCTCGATAACGTCATCGCGGTTCATGCCAATCCCGTTGTCAGAGATGCTGATCGTCTTCGCGTCTTTATCGACATCGACGCGGACTGCAAACTCAGGGTCGTCTTCTAACAGTGTCTCGTCGCCAAGCGCCTGAAAGCGCAGCTTGTCGACTGCATCGCTGGCGTTGGATATCAGCTCTCTGAGAAATACCTCACGATTGCTGTACAGCGAGTGAATCATCAACTGAAGCAGTTGTTTGGCCTCGGTTTGGAAGCCGAGGGTTTGCTTCTGCGCGTCTGCGGTCATGTGAGTCTCCGTTGCAATTTCTAGGGCTACACGAGGTATGGGGCCATCCCGACCATTTTCAAGAGCGCAGAGAGCGTTTTCACCTATAGAAGCGACTTTATGATGGTATCCAGAGAGGCGAGGACGCAGACACGTCACAACGCAGGCGGGCTAATGCGCCCCGTATCGCGCAGAGATGACACGCCCCTCTTGATTCAACAGGATTTCACAGCGATACAGCCCAAGGTTATAGGCGCTGTCGACCATAATCGCAGTGCTTGCATCGGCGTCGACGAACGCATAGCGCAGAAATTCGCCCGTATCCAGCTGGTTGACCACACTCTGCTCAGTGACGCCAGACGCAAAGTTGCCACACAAAAACTTGATCTCTTTCCGCGCCTCATTCCACACCAGCAGTGACACCGCACTAACAAGTACCAGGCCAGCGGCAACGGCGGTTATTCTTGTCATTCTGAGGACCTATGCAGTGTTAACACCAAGTGGCTTAGCCCTCAGGAGCGGTATAGCGTCAGGCAGCCAATAACGATAAAACCAATTCCCGCAACAGACTGCAGCAGCCTTGGGTTGAAATATGACGACATTAGCGTGCCTGCGAGCACGCCCAGGGCACTAGCAGTAACCAGCGCCCCGGAAGCTGCTACAAAAACAGTCAACTTGCTGACGTCCCGATCCGCAGCATATAGCATCGTCGCCAACTGACTTTTATCACCCAACTCAGCAAGAAACAGCGTGATAAAAACCGTAGCAAATACCTTCAATTCCATACAACTCCCTGCCCTGACGGGTGGCCAAAAAAAAAAGCCCGCTAACTGCGGGCTTTCGAAGTTGCCGCTTGTGCGGACTGTAACATGCGATCTACCAACCGGTAATTTCCGCCATGGCAGAGCCGATATCGGCCAGAGAGCGAACGGTTTTTACGCCCGCGTCTTCCAGCGCCGCGAATTTCTCGTCGGCGGTGCCTTTACCACCAGAGATAATGGCGCCGGCGTGACCCATGCGCTTACCTTTAGGGGCCGTTACACCGGCGATGTAGGAAACCACCGGCTTGGAGACATTAGCTTTTATGTAGGCCGCCGCTTCTTCTTCCGCTGTGCCGCCAATCTCACCAATCATTACGATGGCTTCCGTGGCGGGATCTTTTTCAAACAGCTCCAGAATGTCGATGAAGTTCGAGCCTGGAATCGGGTCACCCCCGATGCCAACACAGGTGGATTGTCCGTAGCCCGCATCGGTGGTCTGTTTGACTGCTTCGTAGGTCAAGGTGCCAGAACGCGACACAATACCGACCTTGCCCGGGAGATGAATGCTCCCCGGCATAATGCCGATCTTGCACTCCCCAGGTGTAATCACACCGGGACAGTTGGGGCCAACAAGGCGCACACCTAGTTCATCGCATTTCACTTTAGCGTCCAGCATATCCAGAGTGGGAATGCCTTCTGTGATGCAGACGATCAATTTCACACCGCCATTGGCCGCTTCCAAAATGGAGTCTTTGCAAAACGGCGCTGGAACGTAGATGACTGAGGCGTCGGCCCCCGTGGCCTCCACCGCTTCAGCAACTGTATTAAAAACTGGCAGTCCAAGGTGCTCTTGACCACCTTTACCTGGCGTCACGCCGCCGACCATTTGTGTACCGTACTCAATGGCCTGCTCAGAGTGAAAGGTACCCTGCGAACCCGTGAAACCCTGGCAGATTACCTTGGTGTTTTTATCGATCAAAATACTCATGCTGCACCTCCCGCGGCGTCTACAGCCTTCTTCGCGGCGTCAGTCAGCCCCTCTGCGGCGATGATATTGAAATCGCTCTTTGCCAGAAGCTCGCGCCCCAGCTCGGCATTATTCCCTTCCAGTCGAACAACCACAGGAACCTGCACGCCGACTTCTTCGACTGCGCCGATAATGCCTTCCGCGATAAGATCACAGCGCACGATTCCGCCAAAAATATTGACCAGCACGGCTTTGACTTTTTCATCTGACAAGATGATTTTGAATGCTTCGGTGACACGCTCTTTGGTGGCGCCACCGCCTACATCGAGGAAGTTGGCTGGGAAGCCACCGTGCAGCGCGACGATATCCATCGTGCCCATCGCCAGGCCAGCGCCATTGACCATGCAGCCAATATTTCCATCCAGCGCCACGTAGTTGAGCTCCCACTGCGCCGCATGTGCTTCACGGGCGTCTTCCTGCGAAGGATCGTGCATCTCGCCGACCGCCGCTTGACGGTACAGAGCATTGCCATCAACACCCAATTTGGCGTCCAGGCAATGCAGATTTCCCTCATCCGTGATCACCAGTGGGTTGACCTCGATTAACGCGAGATCCTTGTCCGCAAACAGCTCTGCGAGCCCGAGAAAGATTTTTACAAACTGCTTTATCTGATCCCCCTTCAGGCCCAGCTTGAACGCCAGTTCACGGCCTTGATAGGGCTGCGCACCTGTCAGCGGATCGACTGTAGCTCTGAGAATTTTTTCAGGTGTTTCTTCTGCGACCTTCTCGATCTCTACACCACCCTCGGTGGATGCCATAAACACAATGCGCCTCGTGGAGCGATCAACGACCGCACCGAGGTACATTTCTTCCGCTATATCTGTGCAGGACTCAACCAGAATCTTGCTGACCGGCTGACCGTTTTCATCGGTCTGGTAAGTAACCAGATTCTTGCCAAGCCACTGGTCGGCGAACGCGCCGACCTCTTCGGTGGTCTTGACTAATTTGACACCGCCAGCCTTGCCTCTACCGCCAGCATGCACCTGTGCTTTGACGACCCACATGTCGCCACCAATGGTTTCAGCTGCCTTGATCGCGTCGGCCGCGGAATCAACCGCGTAGCCTTTGGATACCGGAAGCCCGTATTCTGCAAACAACTGTTTGCCTTGATACTCGTGAAGATTCATCGTTGTATCGTTCCATTATCTCTTGAAGAGTACAGTGAGATTGGCGATTTATCGCCGGCTAACGCCGGACTTCGCCCCCAATATTATTATGGTAGGAGGTACGGCATCCCCGGGTTGCCGCACCTGTAAGCGGCGCCATTCTGTAGCAAACGACGCGCGCTATCAACCGACGGGCGGGCACGGAAAGCTGCCGGCACCGCATAACTGAACCGTCGGTAAAAATGCTATTTGCGACGGCGGTTGGCGACATGTATCGCCTGGCCGTGCACGGCCAGTGCCGCTTCGTGTACTGCTTCGGACAGGGTTGGGTGCGCGAACACGGTCAGTGCAATGTCCTCGGCGCTGGAACCAAACTCCATAGCGATGACGATCTGCTGCACCAGGTCAGCGGCGGACGGACCGATAACGTGACAACCTAAAATCCTGTCTGTCTGTGCATCCGCCAGCATCTTTACCATGCCCTCGGAGTCGTTAGCCGCCAGTGCACGTCCGCTGGCCGCAAACGGGAAAACGCCGCTGTTGTAGGCAATACCATCCGCCTTCAACTCTTGCTCTGTCTTGCCCACTGACGCGATCTCAGGGTGGGTATAAATCACGTTAGGAATGGTGTCGTAGTTCATTTGCGCATGCTTGCCGGCAATGCGCTCTGCCACCATGACGCCCTCCTCAGAGCCTTTGTGCGCCAGCATAGGCCCACGAACAATATCGCCGACGGCGTAAATGCAGGGTGCCTCGGTTTCACAGAAATCATTGACGAAAATAAAACCACGCTCGTCCATGGTAACGCCGCTGTCCCCGCCTAGTACGTTTTCAGTCTGGGGCCTACGACCGACGCAGACGATGAGTTTGTCGAAGGTCTCTGTATTTTCACCGTCAGCGCCGGTGTAGGTGACTTCAACTTTCTTGTTCTTGACGACCGTGCCCGTCACGCGGCACCCCATCCGGATATCCAGGCCCTGCTTGGTGAAAATCTTTTTAGCTTCCTTGGCGATTTGATGATCCATAATGGGCAGGAAGTCATCTAGCGCTTCCAGCATAACCACATCAGAGCCGCAGCGAGCCCACACGCTGCCAAGTTCTAGACCGATGACACCCGAGCCAATGACGCCCAGTCGCTTGGGTGCTTCGGTGAACTCAAGGGCACCGGTAGAGTCAACGATATACTCGTGATCGCAGGGAGCTGGCGGGATCTCGATGGGCAGAGATCCCGTGGCGATAATGATATTGCTGGCGTCGATCAGTTCTACATCTCCGTCCGGCTTGGTCAGCTCTATCTGATGACCCGCGACGATTTTTCCCGTTCCGGCAATTGCTGTAACGCCGTTTGATTTGAACAGGCCCGCGATACCGCCGGTCAGCGTTGAGACGATTTTTTGCTTGCGCGCCTGCATGCCGTCAATATCGAGTTCGGCGCCTTTGACTTTAATGCCATGCACGCCAAGACCGTGAACGGCCTCGTGGTAACGCTGCGAGCTATCAAGCAGGGCTTTTGACGGGATGCAGCCCACGTTCAGGCAAGTCCCACCCAGTTGAGTGCTACCGTCTGGATTGGCGTCCTTTTCGATACAGGCGGTTTTCAACCCCAACTGCGCTGCTCGAATAGCCGCGACATAGCCCGCCGGGCCTGAACCAATTACTACGACATCGTACTTTTCTGACATGCTTGTCACCTATACCTGAGACCGGTGCGAGCGACCTGCTGTGGCTCGCTTGGTCAGCTGACTATCGGGAAGCCTGCTACAACTGCAGCAGTATTCTGGCCGGATCTTCCAACAACTCTTTAATTGCTACAAGGAACTGAACGGCGTCTTTGCCATCAATCAGACGATGGTCGTAAGACAGCGCCAAATACATCATCGGCAGCACCACGACTTCACCGTCTACCGCCATGGGACGCTCCTGAATCTTATGCATACCGAGAATTCCAGTTTGCGGCGGATTCAGTATTGGCGTCGACATCAGCGACCCGAACACACCACCGTTGGTGATCGTGAAGGTGCCGCCCGTCATTTCTTCGATACTCAGCTTGCCATCGCGCGCGCGAATGCCGTAATCGCGAATCTTGGCTTCTACATCCGCAATGCTCATGAAGTCCGCATCGCGCATCACCGGCACCACCAGGCCGTTCTCCGTGGAAACGGCGACACCGATGTCCTGATAGCCGTGATAGACGATATCGTCGCCGTCAACCGAGGCATTGACCGCCGGAAAGCGTTTGAGCGCTTCACAGGCCGCTTTGACAAAAAAGCCCATGAACCCCAGACGCGTGCCGTTATGGGTTTTTTCGAACTGTTCTTTATACTTGCTGCGCAGGGCCATCACCGGCGCCATATTGACCTCGTTAAACGTAGTCAGCATAGCGGTGTCCTGAGACACATTGAGCAGTCGCTCGGCGATGCGCTTACGCATCCGCGTCATCGGCACGCGACGCTCAATACGCTCGCCGCTGTGATCGTCCCCTGACGGAAGGTCTGCTGGCGTTCCAGCAGGTGTCGCAGCGGGGGCAGCCCGTTCAGGCGCCGTCGCAGGCTCCGCAGCCGGCGATTTCATATATGCGACCACGTCCTCTTTCGTGACGCGACCGTTCTTACCAGTGCCGTTTACGGCAGCCAGATCGATACTGTTTTCCTCGGCCAGGCGACGCGCTGCCGGCCCGGCTTGATCGATACCAGCGCTTGCCTCAGCGTCAGCGCTATCGTCTGCATTACTCGCTTGCGGCTCAGGCGCCTGCGCGGCTGGCTCTGCAGCGTCTTGCGCACCTTCTTCCAGACGCGCGAGTACCTCGTTGCTTAGAACGGTATCGCCTTCGTTTTTCAATACCTCAAGCAGAGTCCCATCGACGGGCGCAACTACTTCCATTACGACCTTATCTGTCTCGATTTCGACTATAAGCTCGTCGCGGCTTACCGCTTCGCCCGGCTGCTTGTGCCAGGTTGCCACTTCACCGTCCGCTACCGATTCCGGAAACGCCGGCGCCTTGATTTCAATTGCCATGTCCCTATTCCTGTTCTGCCAAGGCTTCGTTAATAAATGCTTCCTGCTGGCGCAGATGCAACGCCATGTATCCCGCAGCCGGCGCCGCAGAGGCGTCGCGACCGATGTAGCGCAAATAAATTTCGGGTTTGTGTCCAAGCAGTACGCGACGCATATGATGCTGACTGGAGTACCAGGCACCCTGGTTCATGGGCTCTTCCTGACACCAGGCTGCGTCCGTAATGTTGGGGTAGCGCGCGAGTACCGCATTTAATTCCTGCTCTGGAAACGGGTACAGCGTCTCCAATCGCACCAGAGCGATATCATCAATTTCCCGTTCGCGACGCGCTTCGCGAAGATCGTAATAAACCTTGCCCGAACACATCACAACTCGGCGTACCTTGGCCGGATCCAGATCGTCGGTCTCATCGAGAACAGGCTGGAAGCTGCCATGCGCCAACTCCTCCAAAGAAGATGTCGCGTACTTATGACGCAGCAGGCTTTTCGGAGACATCACGATCAGGGGACGACGCAAGGGTCGTATGGCTTGCCGACGCAACAGGTGATAAATCTGCGCGGGCGTAGTGGGCACACACACCTGCACGTTGTGCTCGGCGCACATCTGCAAAAAGCGCTCTAACCGCGCCGATGAATGTTCGGGCCCCTGCCCTTCGTAGCCGTGCGGCAATAACATGGTCAGACCGCATAGGCGGCCCCACTTGTGTTCACCGCTGGTAATAAACTGGTCTATGACAACCTGAGCGCCATTGCCAAAATCGCCAAACTGCGCTTCCCAAACAACCAATCCACTGGGCGAGGTCGTAGAGTAACCGTATTCGAAGGCCAGCACGGCCTCTTCAGACAGCAACGAGTCATAGAGGTCAAAAACGGCCTGGTCTTCGCTAATATGCTGCAGCGGTATGTAGTTGTGGCCGTCTTTTTGATTGTGCAGTACGGCGTGACGGTGGCTAAAGGTGCCGCGTCCCACGTCCTGTCCTGTGAGTCGAACGGGATAACCTGCTTCCAGCAACGAGGCATAGGCCAGCGTTTCTGCAAAGCCCCAGTTAGCCGCCAGCGCACCGCCGGCCATTTTGCGGCGGTCTTCGAGAATCTTTTTCACCTGGCGATTGAGCGGCAAGCCTTCAGGGGACTGGTTGATCTTCGCCGCCAGCGCCTGCATATGGCTAAGGTCCATCGTGGTATCGCTGGGAATATTCCACTCGTGGCCCAGATACGGCGTCCAATCGACGAAGAGTTCTTTGTTTGGCTCAGATACCAGGCTACTGACCAGCGGCTCGTCGCGGTCTAAAGACTCACGAAAGCCATCCACCAAAAACTTGTCTTCTTCCGCCGTGAGAACGCCCTGCTCTATCAGCCGCTGCGCATATAAATCGCGGGTGGTGGGATGCTTTTTGATTCGCTCGTACATCAGGGGCTGTGTAATCGACGGATCGTCCGCCTCGTTGTGGCCGCGGCGTCGATAGCAGACCAGGTCGACCACGACGTCCCGCTTGAACTCATTGCGGTAATCAACAGCCAGCTGCGTCACAAACAGAACAGCTTCAGGGTCATCGGCGTTAACGTGGAAGATGGGGGCTTGAACCATCTTCGCTACGTCTGTGCAGTACTCCGTAGAGCGCGCATCAGATTGACGGCTAGTGGTGAATCCCACCTGGTTGTTCAGAACGATGTGAATAGTGCCGCCGGTGCGATAACCTCGCGTCTGCGACATTTGAAAAGTCTCCATGACCACGCCCTGTCCGGCAAATGCGGCATCACCGTGAAGAACAATCGGCACAACCGTGCTGCCTTCCGGATCCAGACGGCGATCCTGACGAGCGCGAACAGACCCCTCAACCACCGGCGATACAATCTCCAGATGGGACGGGTTAAAAGCCAGCGCGAGGTGACACTCGCCGCCAGGCGTCATCACGTTGGATGAAAAGCCCTGGTGGTACTTAACGTCACCGGACGTATCGACAATCGCTTTGCCTTCAAACTCGGCAAAAAGATCGCGAGGGTTTTTACCAAAAACATTAATCAAGACATTGAGTCGGCCGCGATGCGCCATGCCGATGACGATTTCCTTGGCGCCGTAACCACCAGAGCGCTGCACCATTTCGTATAGCATCGGTATCAAGCTCTCACCGCCCTCGAGCCCAAAACGTTTGGTACCCGGGTACTTGGAGCCCAAAGACTTCTCCAATCCCTCCGCCTTAATCAGACGACGTAGCAGTGTTTTTTGTATCTCGGCACCAAAGTCAGGAGCTGAACGCACGCTTTCCATGCGCTGCATGATCCAATGCCGTTCTTCGCTGTTGACGATATGCATGAATTCAGCGCCCACGTGTTTGCAGTAGGTGCGTTCCATGGAATCGTAGATGTCACCCAGCGTGGCATCTGCCTTGCCAATGTGCAGGCTACCGACCTGAAACACTGTATCGAAATCCGCTGAGGACAGCTCGTGGAAAGAGAGCTCCAGATCCGGCACATGCTGTCGTGTTGCCAGACCGAGTGGGTCAAGCGCGGCTTTCTGATGACCGCGCTGCCGATAGGCTGAAATCAGCTGAATGACTCGAACCTGCTTACGCTCGTATTCAGTCGCCTGGCTATCGGCCTGCACCGTTGCCTCGGTGCGTACCCGCATCTTGCTAATTTTTGCGAAGCGCTCGCGAACCGTTGAATGCGGAACGTCCTGCTGGGGGTTGCTATCAACACGCGGGAGCGTATCGAAATATCCACGCCACTCTTCCGGAACCGAGTTTGGATCCATTAGATAGGCTTCATAGAGGTGCTCGACGTAATCCGCGTTGCCGCCGGAAATATGTGAACTCCGCCAAAGGAGCTCCATGTTGCTTTCTTGCATGAGCGAGAGAATCCCGAGTGTTAGCCGTGTTTCAGCGCGCAATATTGTCGCACACAAGGCCGCTCTATCCCAGCATTGCAGAGACGCTAAACGCAAAAACGCAGGCTGGTATTGCCTCCGTTTTGCTGGGACTGTGCGTCGCCTCGGGTCATTCTCTGTTTGGCACTTTGATACGCTAGCGCCAGACCTGAGATAGCCAACAGGGCCCTGCTCAGGTCGCTCGCTGGAGCAGCATTGTCCGTATATGGCCAATCGCCCGCGTGGGGTTCAAGCCTTTGGGGCAGACATTCACGCAGTTCTGAATGTTGTGGCAACGGAACACGCTAAAGGGGTCGTCCAGGTCAGCCAGTCGATCTTCTGTAGCGGTATCGCGAGAGTCTGCCAGGAACCGATAGGCCTGCAGCAGGCCAGCAGGACCGATAAAGCGATCCGGGTTCCACCAGAACGAGGGGCAGCTGGTCGAGCAACAGGCGCATAGAATGCACTCGTAAAGCCCGTCTAGCTTGGCGCGATCCTCGGGGGTCTGCAGCCGCTCAATGGCGGGCGCCGGCGTGTCGTTCTGCAGGAAGGGCTTAATCTTCTCGTACTGCTGATAGAACAGGCTCATATCGACCACCAGGTCGCGTACCACAGGTAGGCCGGGCAAGGGCCGCAGCACCAACTTGTTATTTTTGACCGCTTCTGACAGCGGCGTAATGCAGGCCAGGCCGTTCTTGCCATTGATGTTCATGCCGTCTGAACCGCAAACACCTTCTCGACAGGAACGCCGATAGGATATCGATGAATCCGTGCCCTTCAGCATCTCGAGCACATCCAACACCATCATATCCTTACCGCCGGTGTCGACTTCGACGTCCTGCATAAAGGGTTCGCTGTCCGTTTCCGGGTTATAGCGATAGAGGCTGACTTGTAACATGTCTGGTGATCCTCGCGATCAGTAGGTACGGATTTTCGGCTCAAAGCCGTCCATGGTTTTGGGTGTAAAGTTGACCGAACGACGGCCTACTCGCTTGTCTTCCGGGAAGTACAGTGAGTGGCACAACCAGTTCTCGTCATCGCGCTCCTGGAAATCGTCCCGCGCGTGGGCGCCGCGACTTTCGGTGCGAACTTCGGCGGGAATGGCTGTCGCTTCCGCGGTTTCCAGCAAGTTTTGCAGTTCAAGCAGCTCAATACGCGCAGTATTGAAGGCCTGGCTCTTGTCTTTAAGGTGCGCATTTTCGATACGGGGGCGCAATTCTTCCAGCTTCTTGACGCCCTCTTTCATAAAGTCGCCTTTGCGGAACACACCGAAGTGGTTCTGCATCACCGTTTGCAGCTCTTTGCGCAGTTCAGTCACGTTCTCGCCTTCAGTGGACGCGTTCACCTTATTCAGGCGCTCCATGGCGTGGTCGATGTCGCTGTCAGCGGGCTCACGCAGATCGATACCCGTGCGCAGCGCATCCTCAATAAACAGGCCAGAAGCTCGGCCAAACACCACCAGATCCAACAACGAGTTACCGCCCAGACGATTGGCGCCGTGCACTGATACGCAGGCAATTTCGCCGCAGGCATACAAACCCGGAATAATCTGGTCATTACCTTCCGCATCCTGAGTGAGCGCCTGGCCATGAATATTCGTGGGGATGCCGCCCATCATATAGTGACAGGTCGGCACGACGGGAATGGGCTCTTTCACAGGGTCTGCATGCGCGAACGTGCGCGACAGCTCAAGGATACCCGGCAGGCGGCTTTCCAGTACGTCTTCTCCCAGATGATCGAGTTTCAGGAATACGTGATCCGCTTCCGGGCCACAGCCGCGGCCCTCAAGAATCTCCAGCACCATTGAGCGAGCTACAACATCGCGACCGGCAAGGTCCTTGGCATTGGGCGCGTAGCGCTCCATAAAGCGTTCACCATCTTTGTTGACCAGATAGCCGCCTTCACCTCGACAGCCCTCGGTGACCAGGGTGCCAGCACCATAAATACCGGTGGGATGAAACTGCCACATCTCCATATCTTGCATGGGCACGCCGGCTCGCGTGGCCATCCCAACGCCATCGCCGGTATTGATGTGCGCATTCGTGGTAGACGCGTAGATGCGACCCGCACCGCCGGTGGCGAAAACCGTCGCCTTCGACTTAACGAAGACAGTCTCTCCAGACTCGATATCGATGGCGATGACGCCGACTACCGCACCGTCCTGGTTTTTAACCAGATCAACGGCAAACCACTCGTTGAAGAACTGCGTGTTGTTTTTGATGTTGTTCTGATAAAGCGTGTGCAACAGTGCGTGGCCGGTGCGGTCCGCGGCCGCACAGGTGCGTGCAGCCTGACCACCCTCACCGAAATTCTTGGACTGACCGCCAAAGGGACGCTGATAGATGCGGCCCTCCTCGGTACGAGAGAATGGCAAACCCATATGCTCAAGCTCAAAAATCGCTTCAGGGCCAACAGAACACATATACTCGATCGCTTCCTGATCGCCGATATAGTCAGAGCCCTTGACGGTATCGTACATGTGCCAGCGCCAATCATCATCGGGGTCCGAGCTGGCAATCGCGCAGGTAATACCACCCTGGGCTGACACCGTGTGCGATCGGGTCGGGAAGACTTTACTGATTACCGCAGTCTTATATCCCGATTGCGCCAACTGCAACGCCGCGCGCATACCGGAACCACCGCCGCCGACAATCACGCCGTCAAAAGAAATTGTACGAATTGAAGCCATCTATCTAGTCTCTCCGGAAATCGGGCACTACAGAAAAAATGTATCGAGTCTGTCCAAGTCAAACAAGCCTGCAGACAGCACGCGGCAGCAATCAGGCCCAGACGATTTGCAGACCCCACACAACATATGTGAACAGCGTCACGCCACAAACAGCGGTGGCGATACCGCGAATCAAGTTACCTTTACCGCCGAGCATGCGCGGCGTCAGGTAGTCCGTCAGCACGCACCACAGCCCTATCCAGGCATGCAGCGCGATAGACAAAATAGCCGCGACGCTGAATACGCGCATTGCCGTATGGTCAAACAGCCCCTGCCACTGGCCGTAGTCCATGCCCGGGTTGAAGCCGATGTAGCAACCGATGAAAGTGAAATAGGCTAACAGCACCACGCCGCTAACGCGCTGTACCAGCCAATCATAGAGACCTGAACGACCCAGGTTGGTTACCGCAGTTACCATATCCACACTCCCACCGCTGCAATCAATACAAGGGAAAGGCCGATGATGATGCGCGAGCCCAGCACGCCCCCCTCCAGTGTTTCACCGTAACCAAAGTCGCCAAACAGGTGCTTGATACCGGACAGCGAATGGTAGATGGCTACAGACAGAATTCCCCAAATCACCAGCTTGGCCAAGGGCGTGGTCATAAGCTGCTGGGCGTCGGCAAAGCCAGCGGGGCCGCTCAGACTCATGTCCAGCAGGTACAACATGATGCCTGCCGCTACGAAGTTTATAACGCCTGACACTCTTGTAAGAATTGAGGTAATGGCGGTAATGGGAAGCCGGATCGTACT
Source organism: Cellvibrionales bacterium (assembly GCA_043585095.1). Lineage (GTDB taxonomy): Bacteria > Pseudomonadota > Gammaproteobacteria > Pseudomonadales > Halieaceae > JANQIO01. The sequence continues at coordinate 1,104,451 of CP121321.1, read as the reverse complement.
CAGATCCAGATTGACGGGTCTTGTGTCCTTCACGATAGAGTTTACCAATCAGAGGCGTTGGCACTGACAGCGTCAGGCGCGGGTCGCCGTGAATTTAATTGTAATATAGCGGGTCGCGACATTCGGACTCCGCGCCAAGTCTTTCGTTTGTTCAGCCGCAGCGAGCCCATTTTCAGCTTTGGCGAGCTTTATGATGGCCTACCGTAGTCGGCAGTGCTGAGTCGGCTGCGCTGATCCCCGACGTAAGACAAAAACCACTGGAGCCAGGGCACGTAAAAGCGCAGCGAAGTATAGGCGCAGGGCAACGCAAATACAACGCGGGGCCTATGCCATAGAAGTCAGCCTAAACCAGCAGGTGGCGGGCTTTGCAGACGACCTGAGCCGAATTGACAAACGCCGTCGAGACTCTATAGTTGTCCCCCCTTTCTACTGCGTTATTTCAGGATCCTTCATGAGCGAAAAGCACGCAAAACTCCATCTCGACAGCTCAGACGAGGCAGTAGAACTGCCCATCTATTCAGGCACTTTGGGACCCGACGTCGTGGACGTCGGCAAGCTGACCGCCCAGGGCATGTTCACCTATGATCCCGGTTTCGTTTCTACCGCAGCCTGTGAATCTCAGATCACCTACATCGACGGCGGAAAGGGTGTGCTGCTGCACCGTGGGTATCCAATCGAGCAGCTAGCTGAACACTCGGACTATCTCGAGACCTGTTACCTGCTGCTCTACGGCGAATTACCCAATAGCGAGCAGAAGAGCGAATTTGAAACCACGGTGCGCTATCACACCATGGTGCACGACCAGATTACTTACTTTTACAGGGGCTTCCGTCGCGATGCCCACCCAATGGCTATTTTGTGCGGCGTGGTCGGCGCGCTGTCTGCGTTTTACCACGACTCCACCGATATCAGCGATAAGCGCCACCGCGAAGTGGCGGCTTTCCGCCTGATTGCCAAGATGCCCACGCTGGCCGCCATGAGTTACAAGTACTCCATCGGGCAACCCTTCATGTATCCGGATAACAGCCTCGGCTACGCCGAGAACTTCCTGCACATGATGTATGGCACCCCCTGCGAGCCAAGTAAAGTTAACCCAGTGTTGGCGAGGGCAATGGACCGTATTTTCCTGCTACACGCGGATCACGAGCAGAATGCGTCGACATCTACCGTGCGACTGGCCGGCTCATCCGGCGCCAACCCCTTTGCCTGCATCGCTGCCGGTATCGCTGCCCTTTGGGGCCCCTCACACGGTGGTGCGAACGAAGCCGTGCTGGATATGCTCGAAGAAATTGGCGATCCCTCGCGCATTGATGAATTTGTCGCGCGCGCCAAAGACAAGGACGACCCTTTCCGCCTGATGGGCTTCGGACATCGCGTTTACAAAAATTTCGACCCTCGCGCCAAGGTCATGAAAGAGGCCGCGGACGAAGTTCTCGCAGAGTTGGGCATCGAGAATGATCCACTGTTGGAGATCGCTAAAAAACTAGAGCAAATCGCACTGGAAGACCCTTACTTCATCGAGAAGAAACTCTATCCAAACGTCGATTTTTACTCGGGCATCATTCTGAAAGCGATCGGCATTCCCACCAGCATGTTTACAGTGATCTTTGCGGTAGGCCGCACGGTTGGCTGGATTGCTCACTGGAACGAAATGATAAGCGGCAGCTATCGGATTGGCCGCCCCAGACAGCTCTACACTGGTCACACGCAGCGCGACTACACCCCTTTAGAAAAGCGCTGAGTTATGACCCAATGTGTTATCAGCGGGACCGGCCTATTTACGCCGGCCCTGTCGATCAGTAATGCCGAGTTAGTTGAGTCGTTCAACGCGTATGTCGATTGGTACAACGCCGAGTACGCGAACGAAATCGCTGAAGGCCATCGCACGGCGCTCGACTATTCTTCGGTAGAGTTTATCGAGAAGGCATCGGGGATCAAAAGCCGCTTTGTGATCGACAAAGACGGGGTGCTTGATCCTCAGCGCATGGCCCCACGAATCGCGGACCGGCCTGATGAAGAACAGTCGCTGCAGTGTGAAATCGGCGTCAAAGCGGCGGAAGAAGCCATGCGTCGCGCGGGCAAGACAGCGGCTGACATCGACGCCGTGCTGGTCGCTTGCTCTAATTTGCAGCGCGCCTACCCCGCCATAGCGGTAGAGCTGCAGGCCGCCCTGGGGATCGATGGCTGGGGGTATGACATGAATGTCGCCTGCTCCTCTGCCACGTTCGGAATACAAGCCGCCAAAGACAGTATTGCCAACGGCAGCGCCAACTGCATTTTGGTGGTCAATCCGGAAATTTGTAGCGGTCATCTTAATTTCCGTGACCGTGACGCCCACTTTATCTTTGGCGACGTCTGCACAGCAGTGGTGGTTGAACGCGCCGGCCTGGCGACCGCAGACTCGCAGTTTGAAATCCTGGGCACGCGGCTTAAAACCCAGTTTTCCAACAATATTCGCAATAACTTCGGGTTTTTGAATCGCGGAGACGAGAGCGGCATCGGCAAGCCCGATAAGCTGTTTCGCCAAAACGGCCGCAAAGTCTTTAAAGAAGTCTGCCCGATGGTTGCCGAATTGATTGTGGACCATCTCGGCAGTCTCGAGTTAAGCAGCGACCAGCTGCGACGGATGTGGCTTCATCAAGCTAACCTGAATATGAACCTCCTGATTAGCAAGCGCGTACTGGGCCGAGATGCGACGCCAGAGGAAGCGCCAACGATTCTCGACAGCTACGCTAATACCAGCTCTGCCGGTTCGGTGATCGCCTTTCACAAGCATCACGATGATTTCGCGCAAGGCGATCTCGGCGTGCTGTGTTCATTCGGGGCCGGGTACAGTATCGGCAGCGTTATTCTGCGAAAACGCTAAAGCCATTCGACGCGGATAGCGCATTTTTTAGCTTTTCCGATCTTTAATGCGCAGACCTCCAAAGACACGTCCGTGGAAAATCGACTAAACCAGAGACTCCAGTGCCGATAACACCTGTTGGCACTGGTCTTCTGTACCGACGGTGATGCGCAAATAGTCGCTGATACGCGACTTATCGAAGTGCCTCACAATGATCCCCTGCTCGCGCAGGCCGCGCTGCAAGACCGCTGCGTCTGCGCTCGGGCAGGTCGCAAAAACGAAGTTCGCCGATGATGGCAGCACGCTGAAACCCAGCGCCTCCAAGCCGTCCGTAAGCCGCTCGCGATTATCAATAATCTCCTGGCGGCGCCCATCGAACCACGCTTGGTCACGCAGTGCGGCGGCGGCGCCCGCCTCCGCCACGCGATCTACCGGGTAGGAGTTGAAACTGTTTTTGACTCGCTCAAGGCCTTCTATCAGATGACGTTGACCAAAAGCCGCACCTACACGCAGCCCAGCCAGCGCCCGCGACTTTGACAGGGTCTGCACAACCAGCAGATTCGGCCAGGCATCGATAAGCGTCACCGCAGAGGCTGCACCGAAGTCCACGTAGGCCTCGTCCACTACAACCACCGTATCCGGATTGTCAGCCAGCAGCGACTCAATGTCTGAGAGAGGAAGCGCAATGCCGGTAGGCGCGTTGGGGTTTGGAAAGATGATGCCGCCATTGCGTCGCCGATACTCATTCAGGTCGATTTTGAAATCCGCGTCCAACGGTATGGTCTCGGCACTCAGACCAAAGAAATCCGTATATACCGGATAAAAGCTGTAAGTGATGTCCGGGTAGAGCACCGGTGCGTCCGGCTGAAACAGTGCCTTAAAGACGTGTGCCAGCACTTCATCAGATCCGTTTCCAGGAAACACCTGGTCAACCGACAGGCCAAGCGCTTCAGCGAACGCCATACAGAGGTCGCGATTGCAAGGATCGGGATAAAGCCGCAGCGTCTCGGAAGCAGCCGCTCGCATCGCTTCAATCGCCAGCGGCGAGGGGCCAAACGGCATCTCGTTGGTGTTAAGTTTTACCAGATCAGTTTCTTGAGGCTGCTCGCCCGGTACGTAAGGCGACAGCGCCTCTACTTGGGGATTCCAGAAGCGAGACATGGGTTTCTCCAAAATCAAAGCACTAGTGTAATAGTCGGTGGCTGCGGAGGCGACAAGCCAGACAGGGTTTTGTGATTACCGCCAGTTACCCGATGCATTTAACGGCGGCTGTTTCCGCCATGTGTGCGCTAGTGGTTACTGGCCATCCCGCTCGGGTAGCAACTCGAGCACCGATTCAAGCGTGCTGTGTCGCACGTCTACGCCTTCCACCATGTACACCACGTACTCGGCAATATTGCGCGCATGATCGCCAACGCGTTTCAGTGATCGCAGCGCCCACATGGCGGTGACACAAGCATCCACTGATGCTGGGTCGGCACGCATTCTGTCAGCCAGCGTTTTCACCGCACCGTCCATCTGCATATCTATGGTTTCATCCCCCCGGGCAATGGTCAGCGCTGCCTGCGCATCGCGACGCGCAAAGGCGTCCAGGGCGGCGCGCAGCATGTCGACCACCGTTGAGGCTATCTGCTGAGTCCAGGGTCGTGCCGGGTCCTGATCACTTTTCTCACTCAGCGCTATGACCTGGCGTGCCACGCGGCTACTCTCGTCGCCAATGCGCTCCAGATCAATAATGACTTTGGTGATCGCCAACACCAACCGTAAATCGCTGGCAGCGGGCTGACGCCGAGCCAGAATGCGGAAGCATTCATCATCGATGGCGACCTCCATGGCATTAATACCGTCATCGGACTCCATAACCGACTGTGCTTCCCCGCTATCCATATTTACCCACGCGTCCATGGCGGCGAGCACCTGCCGCTCGACGGCGCCACCCATTTCCAGCATGTGCGAGGTCGCGGCCTCTAGCTCAGCGTTGAACTGCCCGGAAATGTGCTGCCTGGGTCCACCTATTTCTGACATGATCTGTCGTCTATTCCTGCTTGGATAATAGTGTTCAGTGGTAACGTGAGTCTCTTTTCTTATCTGCGCGCCGGATAGCTCCAGCTTTGGGCACCAGCAGCGCCCCGGGCTGACATCACTCAGCCATAGCGACCGGTAATATAGTCTTCCGTTTGGCGCTGCCTTGGATTGGTGAACAAGCGGTCCGTGCTGTCGTACTCCACCAGCCGGCCGAGATTCATAAATGCGGTCATATCCGATACCCGCGCGGCCTGTTGCATATTATGGGTTACGATAACTATGGTGTACTTGGACTTCAGCTCGTATATCAATTCCTCGATCTTGAGGGTAGAAATCGGATCGAGCGAAGACGCAGGCTCGTCCAAAAGCACCATCTCCGGCTCGACGGCAATGGTACGGGCGATAACAAGGCGCTGCTGCTGACCGCCAGAAAGCCCCAGAGCATTCTCGTGTAATCGATCCTTAATCTCGTCCCAAAGCGCTGCCGATCGTAGCGACTTCTCTACCACTTCATCTAGCCTGCGGCGCTTGTTCATGCCCTGTATGCGCAGCCCATAGGCAACGTTCTCATACACCGACATGGGAAATGGGTTCGGCTTTTGGAACACCATGCCCACGCGTCGGCGAAGCTGCGACACATCGACTTTGGGCGCATAGATGTTTTGCTCTTCCAACAGGACTTTGCCATCGATCTCACAACCGTCGACCAGATCGTTCATGCGATTGAAGCAACGCAGCAGGCTGGACTTTCCACAGCCGCTTGGGCCGATGAATGCTGTCACGCGACGCCGCGGAATTCGCAGGTCAATCTCCCGCAGTGCGGGTACGCCCTGGTAGCTGAGGCTCAATCGGTCGACGCTCAACGCAACATCTGCATCCGCGATAGTTTCCCAGGGACGGCGGTGCAGCGCATTGAGGTCAATACCATGTGTAGACATGTTGTTTCCTTCAGCTCGCGTCCAGTGATACGTAGCGCTCACGAAGACGATTTCGCAGCGTAACGGCAGCCAGGTTAAGCAGCGCAATGATAATCACCAGCAACAGCGAGGTAGCATATACCAGAGGCCTGGCGGCTTCGATGTTGGGGCTCTGGAAACCGACGTCGTAAATATGAAAGCCCAGGTGCATAAACTTCTGCTCTAAATGCAGGTAGGGGAACACTCCATCCAACGGCAAGGAAGGCGCCAACTTCACGACACCCACCAGCATCAGTGGAGCAACTTCGCCGGCTGCCCGGGCAACCGCCAAAATAACACCCGTCATCATTGCAGGGCTGGCCATTGGCAGCACTACTCGCCAGAGAGTTTCAGCCCGCGTTGCGCCCAGCGCCAAACTGCCCTCTCTCACCGAGCGTGGTATGCGCGCCAGGCCTTCTTCCGTCGCAACGATGACCACCGGTAGCGTCAGCAGCGCGAGCGTTAGAGATGCCCACATAATGCCAGGGGTCCCGTAGGTCGGGTTGGGCAGTGACTCAGCGAAAAACAAACGATCCATCTCGCCGCCGACGCCATAGACAAAGAAGCCCAGCCCGAAGATGCCGTATACGATCGACGGAACACCGGCGAGATTATTCACGGCAGCACGAAAAATACGCGTAATGCTGCCCTGCCCTGCCACCTCATGCAGAAATACCGCCGCTAAAACACCAAAGGGCGTCACGATAACCGACATCAGTAACACCATGAGCACTGTGCCAAAAATCGCCGGGTACACCCCGCCCTCTGTATTGGCCTCGCGTGGCCCTGTAGAGACAAACTCCCAGACGCGAATCCGGAAGTAATTCAACTTCTCCAAAACGCTCATACGGTTTGGCGCGATGGCTCTAACCACCTGCGACACGGGCAGGGTCAAAACGCGACCATCAGCAAGCCGTAGCCGGTATGACGCCCGTTCGTTCTCATCGTACAATTCTGTTAGCCGATCCAGTGTTGCCTCATAGCGGGCTTCCAGTCGTGTTTGCTGTAGCGCAGATTCACTACTTTGCTCCACGTCATCACTCAACTGGCGCCTTCTTGTTTTGCGCTGTAGGCGCTCCAATTCCCGGCTTATCCGATTGATCTGCCCGCGCTCAAGCTGTTTGATTTCATCATGAACAGCACGACTTGTAGCGATGCGGCGCTGAAAGTATGTCCATGCAAGGTCCGGCGTATCATCGCTATCTGCAATGACGCGGCCGTCTTCGAGCACAGCCTCCAACGTGCCATAAACATTACCCCACTCTTCTCGTTCTATGCGCAGCGCAGCTGCAGGATAGCTGACGTTGGTGATGTGTGGTTCCAGCAGCCAGACAAAGTCCGTCTCCATCACATCGCGGTTACCCCGCTTAATGAGCCACTGCCGCGCTGCCTCAGCTTTTGCTTGAGTTCTGCCGCCGGTAGTCGACAGTTGATTGGCGGAAACTGCTTCCGATGCCACGGCTTCTCCCAACACCTGTCCGGGAATCGCCTGTACACGGTATTCGTAGAGGCCGATGTCGCGCGGCCAAAAATAGCCAAGCCCATGCCATGCCAGCAAGCCCAGTAAGCCGACTACCGCCAGGATGCTAAAGCTGACGGCGCCCGCGTTAAGCCAAACCAGAGGTTCGCCGCGTCGCAGGAGCTGAGCAAGACGCGACCTGCTGTCGCTGTTTTCTGCGGAAAATTTCACAGTGCACCATAACGGCTGCGAAGTCGTTGACGCACGACCTCGGCAAGCGTGTTGACGGCAAAGGTGAACAGGAACAAGGCAAACGCCGCAAGAAACAGGATTCGATAATGCGTGCTTTGCACCTCCGCTTCCGGCACCTCCACGGCGATGTTGGCGGCCAGAGTACGCATGCCCTCAAAGGGATTGAAATCCATAATTGGCGTGTTGCCGGTTGCCATAAGTACGATCATGGTTTCACCCATCGCACGCCCAAATCCGATCATCAACGCTGAAAATACGCCGGGGCTGGCGGTCGGCAAAACCACACCCATCAAGGTTTGCCACGGCGTCGCACCCAGGGCGAGACTGCCGTAAGCCAGATGACGCGGCACAGAGTAGATGGCGTCCTCTGCCATAGAAAAAATGGTGGGTATCACCGCAAAGCCCATAGCGATGCCCACAATAATGGCGTTGCGCTGGTCGTAGGCCAGACCCAGTTCACGTCTGAACCATCCCTGCGCATCGCCGCCGAACAGCCACATCTCCAGGGGATCCCCCAGACTCATGCCTAGCACAATCAGCGCCACCATGACCGGCAACAACACCACGGCGTGCCACCCATCAGGCACTAGCCTGCGCAGCCATGCGGGTAGCAATGACCAAACCAGTGCAAACACCACCACTCCCAGCGGCACCACCAACAGTAGGCTGAGCAGAGCCGTCAACTGGTCTTCTACCAAAGGCGCCAGCCATAGACCAGCCAGAAAGCCCAGTATCACCGTGGGCAGTGCTTCCATCAGCTCAACCAAGGGCTTGATCCGACGACGTAACATCGGCGCCATAAAAAATGCCGTGTAGATGGCGCCACAAAGCGCCAGCGGCGTGGCAAACAGCATGGCGTAGAAGGCCGCCTTCAAGGTCCCGAAGGCGAGCGGCGTCAGGCTGAACTTTGACTCGTAGTTATTGCTCGATGCTGACGACTGGTAAACCAGGCCGGGACTGTCGTAACCCTCATACCACACCTTGCGCCATAGCGAGGCCAGTGAAACCTCCGGGTGCGAGTTCTTCAAGATATAGGTTTCCAATACCGGGTGCGTTGCGGCATCGCGTCCCTGTGCGTAGGACAGGTGCAACAAGCGATCGGCACGCGGCGACAGCGCCAGTAGGCTGTCAGGACTTAAAGCAAAAGGCGCGCGTAGATGCCGCTGGCCCGCCGTGGCGTTGTACCAGTGCAGCTCCGTGGTACTGATCGCTAGAAAGCCTCGTCTGCGATGTTCTGGAATAAGGCGATGCATCACCACGCCGTCGCTATTGAAACGGTAGGCCGGCACCAGCTTGCCCGAGCCGAGCACGTAGTAGCGATTGAGGGCGCCCTGTGAAGACGCCGCGATCAAAGACTGTCCACCCTGCAGTACAGTGCTGGCGGTAAGTGTCTCGCCGTTGGCAAACAGGCGTCCCCGAATAGGTTGGGCCATGGGCTGCGCGTTGAGATCCCATAAGCTGTATGCACCATCGCTGCCAATATGTGCCAGCCAGCGCCCGCGATCCAACAAATACAGAGCGCTGGCGGTCGCCTGAATTCCGAGTCCGCGAACCTGTGGCGACTGCGCATCGTCGAATAGAACCACCTCGAGCGTGCCGTCCTGATACTGCCGCGCCACACGCTCCGACGCCAAATGGATTGCCAGTGCCACGACGCCACCCGCCCCAACCGATCCGCCCGGCATTAAGGGCTTGGCACTGAGGGGGTAGTCCAACTGTGGGGTAATGCGTCTGGTTTGGGAATTTAGGTCATAACGATAGCGAGCATCGACAACCCGTACCTGACCGTCGCTAAAGCCCAGCGCTAATGTTCCGCTGCCCGCGCCATCAGCAGCGACCGCGGTGAGCTGAACTGGTGATTCGGCAAGGTCTACCCGGTTGAGTACCTCGCCGTTGCTAAGGCGCGTAAAACCTGCACTACCATCTGCCGCCAGGCTAAATGCCACCGCGGCGTATTCATCCACTGAGAGCCAGCGGCTGTTACTGCTTTTCCAGTCCTGCGACGCGGCCGCCGCCATCGTTGCAGGCTGAGCTAATGGAGCCACTTCATAAATCAGGAACACGAACAAAAGCAGAATTGTTATCAGGACGACGCTTCCGCCTCCGGTGATCGCAACCGTGGCGGCACGATTCTTAAAGCGTCGCCAGCGGGGCCACCAGCCCGGTATGCCTCTCTTGCCTGGCGTGATATCTGTCATCGCAGTAACGCCCCACGCGCTCTGGCCGCCACATCAGCTGGCAGGGGCGTATAGCCATCTTTCACGACTACCGCCTGCCCTTTCTGTGACAGCACCATGGACAGAAATTCACGTTCGAGTGCAGGTAGCGGTTGACCCGGCGCCTTGTTGACATACACGTACATGTATCGAGACAGCGGGTAGGCGCCGCTGGTTGCGTTCGTGTCATTGGGTACCACATAGGGGCCTGATGCATCGCGCGCCACGGCCAGCGCTTTCACGCTGGCGGTGCGATAGCCCAGCGCAGAATAGCCGATACCGTTCGAGGCCGTCGAAATAGCCTGCACCACCGATGCTGAGCCAGGCTGCTCGTTTACCCGCGCTCTAAAGTCGCCTTCACACAGCGCCGCGTCCTTAAAATAACCATAGGTCCCCGACACGGAGTTGCGACCAAAGATCTGAATATGCTGACTCCCCCACCAGCCAACAAGTCCAAGGCCATTCCAGCTATCTATTGCCTCCATTTCGCTGCAGCGCCGAGTGGCAGAAAAAACGGCGTCAACTTGCTGCAAGCTGATCTGCGTCAGCGGATTGTCTTTGTGAACGTAGATCGCCACTGCATCGATCGCAACCGGCACCGCCGTCGGCAAGTAACCATAGCGCGCCTCAAACGCGGCGCGCTCCTGGTCCTTCATCCTGCGGCTCATCGGCCCCAGACTGGCGGTGCCCTCCGTAAGCGCCGGCGGCGCAGTTGACGATCCGGCAGCCTGCACCTGTATACGCACGTTGGGATAATAACGCTGGAATGTCTCCGCCCACAGGGTCATTAAGTTGGCCAGCGTGTCAGAACCGGTGCTGGAAAGGCTGCCGGACACACCATTAACTCGCTGATAGATTGGCAGTTCGGCGTCCACCGCTCGGGCTGCACTGGCGAACAGAGCGCTCAGCAAGACGCTGGCTAGCAGCAGCTTGTAAAGAAGCGGAAGTGTTTTCACAACAGGACGTGCTTCACAGCTAAAAAGTCGCATTAGTGACGTTATTGTGTATTGGGAAACACGCAGCGAAAGGTGCTGCCCACGCCCACTTCGCTGTCGATTTCAAGCTGAGCCCCGTGCCCTGCCAAAACGTGTTTTACGATCGCGAGACCCAAGCCGGTGCCACCGGTCATCTGAGAGCGACTCTTGTCCACGCGATAAAAGCGTTCGGTTAACCTTGGCAGGTGCACTGCATCGATACCGGGCCCGTGATCACGAACCGATAGACACGTCTTTCCATCGTGCTCTGCCCAACGAATTTCTACATCGCCGTCACTGTACTTCAGCGCGTTCATCACCAGATTGGAGACCGCGCTATACAAATGCTTGTAGTTGCCTTGCACAGCGTGATCGCTATCTATGCTGGTGCTGATGTTGCGATCCGGAAATGCGCCCGCCAGCGACTCTCGAACCTCTGAAATTAACTCGCGCATGTTCAGGCGGCTATGCTCTTCTCTTCCTTCAGTCGATTCAATCTGCGACAACCACAACAAATCCTTGAGCAGGGTTTCCATGCGCTCTGCCTGTTGCTGCATCTGCAGCATCGGCTGGCGCAGGCGCTCCTGTTCACCAAGGTCGGTGTCCATAAGGGTGAGCACATAGCCGCTGATGACCGTCAGCGGCGTGCGCAATTCGTGCGAAACATTGGCGACAAAGTCTCGACGCATTTTCTCAAGCTGGCGCTCCCGCGTGACGTCGCGAACGAACATCAAACGGCTGCCACGGCCAAAGGCGGTGATCTCTACGAGCAACTGCACGTTGCTATCCAAGGGACTATCGATCAACAGCGGCTCGTGAAAGTCGCCCTCTGTAAAATAGGCGCTAAAACTCGGCACGCGCAGCAGGTGTACGATCGCCTGGCCACGATCGCGAGGGTATTCCAGTCCCAACAGATGCTGCGCGGCGTCGTTACTCCATTCTATGTTTGAGGCTGGGTCGATCAGCACGGCGGCATCTTTAAGAGCCGCCAGAGAATCTCTGAGGTAGCTGACAGCGGTTTGCAGACGATCGCGCTCCTCTCTATCAAAGCGCTGGAGCCGATAAATACTGTCGTAAAACTCGCCCCAAATACCCTCGGCTTCAGGGGGCTCAATATCGGGATGTTGCATCCAGTTGGATACGCGGCGCAGCTGGTTCAACCACAGCAACACAACCAGGAGTGATACAAGTGCAAGTGATGCCAGCGGGTAGCCCAGCAGAGCTCCCACACCTACCACGACCAAAAAATATAGTGCGACCTTTCTGAGCTCTCCCCACCAGCTGGTGGTGGCCACTACAGACTGACTCCCCGCGCCGAGAAACGATAGCCGGTGCCACGCACCGTCTGAATCAGGCGACTGTAGTCGTGTCCGGGAAGCTGTAGCGACTTCCTGAGGCGCCGGATGTGCACGTCCACTGTCCGCTCCTCCACATAGACGTTGGCACCCCATACCTGATCCAGCAGCTGGCTTCGGGTATAGGCGCGCTCAGGGTGGGACATAAAAAATTGTAGCAGGCGAAATTCCGTGGGGCCCACGTCAATCAAATCGCCGCATAGGGAAATGCGCTTGGAATCACTGTCCAGCACCAGCTCTGCCACCTGCAGCGTCGACTCTTCAACGCCCCCGGCGCTGCGCCGCAACAGAGCTCGAATACGGGCGATAAGCTCCCGCGGCGCAAATGGTTTCGTCAGGTAGTCATCTGCACCAACATCAAGCCCCTGAATGACGTTGTCCTCTGTCGTTTTTGCAGTGAGCATAATTACGGGAATGTCTTTGGTGCTGTCGTTGCGCTTTAACCGGCGCAACAGTTCAATACCACTGCCGCCAGGCAACATCCAGTCCAGCAGCACAATATCGGGCCGCTCGTCGACAATAACCTGATAAGCGGACTGTATATCTTCTGCTTCCAGGCACTTGAATTCCGCAATCTCAAGCGCCATACGAAGCATATCTCGGATTGCGAACTCATCATCAACGATGAGCACCGTACGATCAGTCATAGGACTCTATTCTCAGGCTGTGGCCGAAGACGGTATTAAATGTCGTTAATATTACGTCATTATGACATGCCTCCCCGGAGCGCTAACAGCGCTATAACAATTCTGCGCCAGTCATCTCTAAGCGACTGTGGAAATGTTTGTGGAGACAGCAACAAGAGAGCAGGAATTTTCATATCGTCAACGGTCGCGCCGTTGCCGACTGCCTGCGCGGCTTACTTAAGCTTTAAAAGGGAAACTGAAAGCAGAGTTAGAAGAACCACCAGCCGCGTTTTTTGAGGGAAGCTTCACAGCCTTGGAGCTGACGGGTGTAACGCGATGACTGACGGGACACTTTTTTAGAGACGTCCTTTAACCACTGTTTATTGCGGAAGCTGCGTTTGTTAAAGCCACCGTGGCCTTCGTGATAGGCCAAATAGAGGTGGTAGGGATCATCTTTTTTGATGCCGCTGCGCCGGTAGCTCTGGTGGTTGTACCAGCCTACGAAATCAATCGAGTCGCCAAAATCGTCCCGATCGGCGCCGTAGTTGCCACCATCGCGCTTATACAGCTCCCAGGTTTCTTCCAGCGCCTGCGTATAACCGTATGAATTTGAGGCTCTTGGTCCCGGTATCACCCATAAAATCTTGCGACGCGGCGGCTTGGCCTTGGCCCGAAAGCGCGACTCCTGATGCAGGATCGCCATCATTACCGGAATGGGGCTGCCCCAGCGCTCTCTGGAGTCGGCGGCGTCGTCGTACCAACCTCGCTTTTCATCGAATATGGTGCAAATATCGTTTACATCGGACGGCGGCGACGTTGTACAGGCTCCCAGCACCAGGCAGCCCCCTAGCAAACCCGGCTTGAGCCAACTCAGGACATCGCTCACAGCGCTATCCCATGCGAGCTAAGCAGAGCCAGAAGGCCCTGCTCATCTATGACGTCAATACCCAGCGACTCAGCCTTGCTCAGCTTTGATCCCGCGCCCGGGCCCGCCACCACGCAGTGCGTCTTACTGGAAACGCTGCCAGCAACCTTGCCGCCCAGGGCCTGCAAATGCGCCTTCGCTTGATCTCGCGTCAGGCTATCGAGGGTACCGGTCACCACCCAGGTTTGCCCCGCTAGAGGCTGGTCAATGGCTTCCGGTGCGGCAACATCCTCCCAGTGCACGCCGGCGGCGACCAGCGCCTCAATGACTTTGACATTCTCTGGCTCGTCGAAAAATTGCCGCAGATAGTCGGCAACCACTGGCCCCACGTCATCGACGTCGAGCAGGCGTGACTCACTCGCGTGCAACAGGGCATCCAGCGTTCCCAGCGAGGTCGCTAGATTGAGTGCCGTGGCTTCGCCGACCTCCCGTATACCGAGGCTGTAAATAAATCGCGGCAAGCTGGTGTGCTTGCTTTCTTCCAGAGCCTGCAAGAGGTTACTAGCCGATTTCTCAGCCATGCGCTCCAGGCCCAGCAGGTTATCCAGTTCAAGGCTATAAAGATCAGCCGCGCTGTGGATGAGGTCTTCATCGACCAACTGATCGACCAGCTTGTCACCGAGGCCGTCGATATCCATGGCCTTTCGAGACGCAAAGTGCTTAATCGATTGCTTGCGTTGCGCGCCGCATACCAGCCCGCCGGAACACCTCACGACCACCTCTCCTTCGATAAACTCCAACGCCGAATCACAAACCGGGCAGCGTTCTGGAAAGGTGATTGCCTCTGCGTCGTCCGGACGTTGCTCTGCAACCACAGATACCACCTGAGGGATGACATCACCCGCACGGCGAACGATCACCGTATCGCCCTTCATGACGCCCAGGCGCGCGATCTCATCGCGGTTGTGTAAGGTGGCATTGCTCACGGTAACCCCGCCAACAAAGACGGGCTCCAGGCGCGCAACCGGCGTTACCGCACCAGTGCGTCCTACCTGAAACTCTACATCCAGCAGGCGTGTGCTCTCCTCCTGCGCCGGGAACTTGCGGGCAATCGCCCAGCGCGGAGCGCGGGATACAAATCCCAACGCCTGTTGGAGAGCAATATCGTTGACCTTAAAGACGATGCCATCAATATCGTAGGGCAAACCGTCGCGCTTGCTGGCCAAACGTTCGTAGTAGGCATCGCACCCTGCTGCGCCGACGGCGACGTCTGAATCGGCATTAATGCGCAGGCCCCAGGCCTGCAACGCCTTGAGGATATCGGCGTGTTGGGCGGGTAGCTCTCCACCTTCGACCCGTCCCACGCTGTAGCAACACATTTCCAAAGGCCGTTCAGCAGCGATACGCGGGTCTAGCTGGCGCAGTGTGCCGGCTGCCGCATTGCGTGGATTAACAAATACTTTACCTTGCTGGGCGCGCGCCCTGTCGTTAATGGCCTCAAAGCCTGCCCGTGGCAAGTACACCTCACCACGCACCTCCAGCAGCTGTGGATAGCCCTTACCCCGAAGCTTGAGCGGAATAGACTGTACAGTACGGATGTTGTGGGTGATGTCTTCACCCGTACGTCCGTCACCCCGTGTCGCGCCGCGTTCTAAAACGCCGTCCCGATAGAGTAGGCTAACGGCAATGCCGTCAAGCTTGGGTTCACAGGCAAATTCAAGGGGTTCCTCGCGCTTGAGGCGGGACTTGATGCGCTTTTCAAAATCGTACATCTCATCAGCTGAGAAGGCATTGTCCAGCGACAGCATGGGCAGTTCATGGGTGACCTGCTTGAACTCACTGAGCGGCGCGCCTCCCACTCGCTGCGTTGGTGAGTCCTCCGACTGTAGCTCAGGATGCGCTGCTTCCAGCGCCTCCAAACGGCGCATCAGCCGATCGTATGTCGCATCGGGAATACTGGGCTCATCGAGAACGTAGTAGCGGTAGCTGTGTTCTTCTAGCTGGGCACGCAGATCTGCCACCTCAGCGGCCGGATCAACGGCTGACTCTGCCTCAGCGGCAGACGCGGCCATTGCAGACTCGGGTGTGTCGCTCACGGTGTTTAGCGCCCTGCCTGAGCCAGCAGCTTGCGTTCGAGATCCCGAATGCGCTGGCGCATATGCTCCAGTGTTTGACGTGTCGTGGCGCTGCGAGACTCATCCAGCACATCGCCGCCCAAGTGTTCGGCTACGCCCTGCGCGGTCTCCAGCATGAGCTCGAAGGCACCCATCATATCCCTGGGGCCAGGGAGCGAAACAAAGAAAATCAGCCCCTTGGTAGTAAAACTGCTCATGTTGTCGATGTCGAAAACACCGGGCTGCAGCATGTTCGCGACGCTAAACTGCACCGCACCGCGGCCAGCGGCCTGCTCATGTCGATGGAAGAAATCCATGTCACCAAAGCGCAGGTTGTAGGCCAACAAAACCTGCAAGATGTCGTCGCCGCTAAAACCGGACTCGCCGCGTGACACCACGTGCAACATAAGTACTTCCTGCGGTCCTTCGCCACCATCAGCCGCACTATCGCCTATGTCTGATAGCAGGTCTAAATTCTCACCTCGGCGCGCACGCATAGTCGGTGTCTTTGCGAATAGCGGGTCGTTAGCGTCATCCGGGCTGACGTCATCCAGACTATTATCGTCGCTGTCGTCTGCTGATGAAGTCGATGAAGAACCAGCACGTGCTGCAGCAGGTTCAGTGAGCAAAGGTGGGTCTTCTGTCGTCGCTGCGGCTGCGCGCAATGTGGACTGGGCCGAAGAATGAGCCGGATTTTCGGCTGGCGCCGGACCTTCCGACGGGCCGCCGGACGACTCTTCCTGCGCGTCGTAGGGTTCATTGTCACCGCGCGGCTTGACTCTTGCGCCTCCGTTGGGGAGCTCCCGCGAAACCGTCACGTCCTGATCGCCCTCGCTTTCCGCCACCGGCGTCAGGGACACGCGAATCCTTTTCGGGTCACGCATGCGGCGATATCCATCCAGCAATACCGCCACAATCAGTAAAACACCGATGATGATGATCCAGTCGCGCACGCTAATGTCCATCTTGGGTGACGAGTTCCCCTTTATTCCCAACGCGCCGGCCCGGCACGCCAGCTAAAACCAGTTCAGAAAGTAGTCTCATCACTACTTCAGTCCTTTTCAACCCGCTTGGGTCCGCTTCATTCTGACCAATGTCGTGACACCACTGCATAGTTTGCGTTCACGTCCCGAGTAGACTATCGCCGAGGACCAATCGTCCAGCTGTCGTTCATTGTAACGACTTACCGGGGCAGGCTTAAACAGCAGCCAATTCTGCCGCTTCCTCTACATCTACTGTGACCAGTCGAGACACGCCGGGTTCCTGCATTGTCACCCCCATTAATTGGTCTGCCATTTCCATGGTGATCTTGTTGTGGGTGATAAAGATGAACTGAACGTGTTCAGACATTTCTTTGACCATGCGCGCATAGCGCCCTGTGTTGGCATCATCCAGCGGCGCATCAACCTCATCGAGCATACAGAAGGGAGCCGGATTCAGGCGGAATATCGAGAACACCAGCGCGATCGCCGTTAACGCCTTCTCGCCACCAGACAGCAGATGAATAGTCGCGTTTTTCTTGCCGGGCGGACGCGCCATGATAGTGATGCCGGTATCCAACAAATCGTCGCCGGTCATTTCAAGGTAGGCAGAGCCACCACCAAACACCCTGGGGAACAGCTCCTGCAAGCTGCTGTTGACTTGATCAAAGGTCTCGCGGAAGCGGTTGCGGGTCTCCTTATCAATCTTGCGGATCGCTGACTCCAGAGTTTGCAGCGCTTCCTCAAGATCCTCATTTTGCGCATCCAGATAGTTTTTGCGCTCTGACTGCTGGCTGTACTCGTCTATCGCGGCCAGGTTGATCGGACCCAGGCGTGCGATGCGATTGCCCACCTGATCCAGCCGGCGCTGCCACTCGCCTTCCTGAGCCTCCTCGGGCAGGCTCTCCAGTACAGCATTGAGCTCATGACCGCTTTCGCTCAGCGCCTTCTCCAGAGCTTCCCGCTGTACCATCAGGCCCTGATTCTCAACGCGCTTCTGCTCGAGCTCTGCGCGCACGGTCGCCGATCGCTGCTCTATTGCCGAACGCTCTGTCTCGCGATCACGCAAGGCACCATCAATGCTGGCCACACGGTCGCGGGCCTCGCTCAACTCCCCTTCTACCACCAGACGTTGTTGAAGCTTGTCCTCCAGCTCGCTGCGCAAGCCTTCAACCGGCTCATCGTTACTGGCGATGCTGGCGTCCAATGCCTCTTTACGCTCGACAAGCTGTTTAACCTGCACGGTCGTGCGCTCAATCGACTGGGTCATTGAGGCAAGTTGCGACTGCAGAGACTGATTCTGCATAGCGCTTTGATGCGCCGCATCCTTGTCATGCCGAGCAGCTTGGCGGGCCTGATCAAGGCGTGACCGGGTATCGTCGCGCTGAGTCAGCAGTGACTCACGCTGTTTGGAGTCGCCTTCCATCGTTTCTATTGCCGCAGACAGCAACTGTCGCGCCTCAGCCAGCGAGGCCTGCTCACTGGCATATTGGGTGCGGGATTCATCGATATCGCGGTTAATGGCCTCGCGGCGCTGGCTAATCTGCTCAATCTTGGCCTGCTCGGCACTCAAGGTTGCGGATAGCTCGGAGTGCTCACGGGTCACCTTCTGAAGCGCAGCCTGCCCTTCATGGCGTTGCTGCTCAAGTGATTTAAGCCTGCTGTCGACGGTTACCAGCTCATCCTGCAAGCTGCTAACACGCTGCTGATTCTCAGTGATGGCGGCATTCAGAGTTTCCAACTCCTGCTGCCTCGCGATAACGCCGGCACCTTCATCCTCAGGAGCACTGACTCGTAGCCAGCCCGAACCAATCCACAGACCATCACGCGTCACCAGAGACTGATGCGGCGCCAGTGAGCCGCGACGCGATAGCGCATCGGCCAGATCCGCCGCAGGCAGCACCGCTCCAAGCAAGCTCGATAGATCCCCGGCGCCGGAGACTTTGCTGGCAAGACTTTCATCACTGGCCGGCACGCCGCGGCTGTCAACCAGCATTACCTCGCCTGCAGGCGTCGCTGCCAGTGCATCAGCGTAGGCGTCAATCTGATCGACGCATACGGCTCTGAGGCCACTACCCAAAACCGTTTCAACAGCGCGCTGCCACTCCGGCTCGACTTGCAGCTGCTGCAACAGCCTGGGGCGCTGATCGAGCCCCTGCTCCTCGAGCCAGCTCTCAACCGCTTCACCACCACCTGCAGCCGCCTGTTGCAGTGCATCCAGCGATGCCTGTCGCCCGCGCTGTACCTGTAACTCACCACGCACACCGTCAAGTGCTTCGGAGAGCTGGGTGCGCTGTTCTCGCGCCTCGTTGACCTGCGCCAGCATTGCGTCCGCTTCAGCCTGTGCTTTTTGCATAGCCAGCTCACGCTCGGCAATTTGCTCTCCGAGCTGATCGCAGCTTTCTTCTGCTGGGCCCGCACTGAGGCCTGTCTTTTCTTCTTCGAGCTTGCCAATTCGCTGCTGAATACGGCTCAGCGCTTGCTCGAGATGCTGTATACGTGACTGCTGAACTTCGGCCTGTTGCCGGGGCTCTGCGGCGTGCTGATTGAACTCATCCCATGCTTCTTGCCAGGCCTGCATCTGCTCTTCCGCTTCCTGCAGCAAGTCGGTCGACCGCCGCTCAGCGGCCTGCAGTGACTCCAGTGCAGGAGCGACTGCCGCCAACTCTTCCTGCCACTGGGCTTGCTTGCTGCGATCCTCTTCCAGGTGGCGCTCAGCCTGTTCAAAACTCGACAAAGTCTGACTCAGATCCTCCGCCAGCTGCCGGGAGCGTTCCTGTTGATGCTTAATAGTTTGCTCGATACGAGCCACTTCTGAGCCAATGCCGTAGTACCGCGCCTGAACCTCGTTAAAGCTATCGGTTGCATCAGTATGGTTAACACGAAGCTCTTCGATAGCTGCGTCGACCTGGCGGTGTTCAGCGATCACCGACTCAAGCTTGATATCCAGCTCGCCAATGGTGTGCTTTGACTGGCCGATTTTTTGATCCAGATTTTGCCACTGCAGGGCCTGCAGCTGGGACTTCAGGGTACGCTCTTCTTCTTTAAACTCACCATACTTCTCCGCCGCCTGTGCCTGGCGATGCAGGTGCTGTAACTGCCGCTCCAGCTCTTCGCGCAAATCGGTGAGTCGCTCCAGGTTTTCCAGAGTGCGACGCATGCGACTCTCGGTCTCTTTGCGGCGCTCCTTGTACTTGGAAATACCGGCGGCTTCTTCGATGAACACGCGCAGCTCTTCGGGCTTGGATTCGATCAGGCGCGAGATCATGCCCTGCTCGATGATGGCGTAGCTGCGCGGGCCCAATCCAGTGCCGAGGAAAATATCGGTGATATCGCGGCGGCGACACTTACTGCCGTTGAGGAAGTATTCGCTCTGACCCTCTCGCGTGACCTGGCGACGAATTGCGATTTCAGCGTAGCTGGCATATTCGCCACCGACACTGCCGTCGTGATTGTCGAACACCAACTCAATGGAAGCCTGGCCGATCGGTTTGCGATTGACCGAACCGTTAAAAATAACGTCGGTCATCTGCTCACCACGCAGATTTTTCGCCGAGCTCTCGCCCATGACCCAGCGCACAGCATCAATGACGTTGGACTTACCGCAGCCGTTAGGACCAACCACCGCGCACATATTGCTGGGGAAGTTGACCGTGGTGGGATCCACAAAGGATTTGAATCCCGAAAGTTTGATGGATTTTAGTCTCATGCAGCCTTAACTATTGAATATAAGCTACTGATTTATAGGCATTAATATAAATTATTTGCCCCCGCTTTACCGCGATCGCTGCGTCTTATTATCGGGATGGCGCAGCTTTCAGAGCTCCATTGCGAGAACTCGCACCCACTATATATGGGCGTAGTGTAACGCCTGAGCACAACACTTGGGAGACCAGAGGGCAAATAAATTACCCAATCACCGGGGTTTTCGGCGTGAAACTCAGGACTCGCCCACCGGCGTCAGCACCAGGGTATGCACTTGCTCGCCCCCGGTGGGAGCGAGCCCCGACAGCTTCGCCTGATAGCTTGCATGCTGCTCGCCAGGCTGGCCGCCAGGCGACACCCTGGCCACGACGTCCACCGCCGACAGCACGGAAATCTTCTGCCCAGCCATCGAACTCGCATCATCAAGCCGCACAGTCGTTGGCAGCGACCCAGCGTTCAGTCGCTGCACTGCAATAGGCATGCGAGATTCCACAGCGGGGTTGCGCGCAAAAACAAATACCGTATCGCTAGCTGCTGGCTGCGCGCCGTCTGCCAAAGCTATCCGCACCGTAATGCCGACGCCCTGCGCCGCGGCAGGCTGCCCTACAGACGACGCTGGCTGCGCGGGGCGGCCTGGCGCCGCTCCCGCGCTGTGCCCGGCGAGCGCGGGCGCATCACCTTGCAGTGCAGATCTTGCTCGCTCGATGACGCCAGCAATCATTTCAGCTGCTGGCGAGCCCGGCGCTTCCATGACCAACAGGCGCTGCCAATAGGCAATAGCAGCTTGATATTCCTGCTGTTCGTAAGATGCCACACCCAGCAGTCCGAGTGCGGTACGTTGATGGGGATCAATGGCCAGAGCTTGCTCTGCCATAAGGCGATCTTGCTCACTCAGCACTCGCCCACCTGCCATAAACCCGGCCTGCGCTGCCAGCGCCGCGGCACCGGCATCGTTGG
The DNA here is from genome assembly GCA_043585095.1 of Cellvibrionales bacterium. Classification (GTDB taxonomy): domain Bacteria; phylum Pseudomonadota; class Gammaproteobacteria; order Pseudomonadales; family Halieaceae; genus JANQIO01. The sequence continues at coordinate 1,083,122 of CP121321.1, read as the reverse complement.
GGGCCTGGGCAACCAGACCGCGATACGTGGCCAACGCGCGCTTGTAGTCGCCCTCTCCCATATAGAAGCGGCCCAGCATCGCCTGATAATAGAGATTTTCAGGCCGCTCGCCGGCGCGGTCTTCAATCTGCAGCATGAGGCGACGATAGTCTGCCTCATCACCCTCAACAGTGACCGTATCCAGCGCCTGTTTTAACTGCACATCCGGGACTGCGCCCAGGCGCCAGTACATCGTCGAAGATAATAGCGCGAGGGTCGCAACCAACAGGGGTGCGATCATTCGGCGCCTGCTACTAACAGAAGTTTGTGCCTTGACGGGCTCTGTTGCCGCTTCATCGAGCATTCGCAGTTTGGCATCGTGCAGTAGATCATCCGAAAGTGTCGCATCTACGCCGCTATCACCGGCTCCGGGCTTAAGCTCCGTCTGCCGACGCGCGAACCAGTCGCGATTGGACTCTGTGCGATCGTTAACGTAGCGGGCACGCAAAAACCACCCCGGTAGACACAGAAATAATGCCGCAAGCGCAAGCAGTGCCAGCGCGCCCCACCAAAATTCAGTCATGATGTTGGTCTTCTTGTTTCAGAAGTGACGCCAATCGTGCCTGTTCGTCAGCACTGAGCGGCTCGGCCGCGGCATCTGCGCGACCGCGAATACTCATACGAATAATCAGCAGGGCAAGCACCAGCAGAATCACTGGCGCCAGCCATAACACCGCAGTGACGTTGTTCATTCTCGGCCGGTACAGCACGAACTCACCGTAGCGACTCACCATATATTCAACGATCTCGTCGTCGCTAGCACCGGTATGCAGTTGGGCGTGTAGCTGTTTGCGCAAGTCTGCTGCAATGGGGGCATTGCTATCTGCAATATTCTGGTTTTGGCATTTTGGACAGCGTAGCTCCGCCGCCAACACCTTGAAGCGTTGCTGCAAGCTGTCATTGTCAAAGCCGTAGGTTTCAATCACGGCAAGGGACGGCAGCGACATCAGGGCTGCGACAGTGAGACACAGCACGTTGAGCCACATGGAGCAACGCCTCATGAGCGCCCCCCCTGTCGGCGCTGCAGCTCGCTGACAATAGGCTGCAACACCTCAAGCCATACCTGCTCGTTCACCACGCCCACGTGGCGGTAACGGATAAGTCCCTGCGCATCTACCACGTAGGTCTCAGGGGCGCCATACACGCCCAGATCAAGACCCAGATTGCCCTCGGCGTCAACGATATTGATCTTATAGGGGTCGCCCAGATCCTTCAGCCAAGCCAGCGCCTTGTTATCGTCGTCCTTGTAATTGATTCCATATATGGGCAATCCCGCTTTAGCAAGCTGCGTCAGAAAAGGGTGCTCCACTCGGCAGGATGCGCACCAGGTCGCCCACACATTCAGCAGCGACACCTGACCGACCAGCGCATCATGTGTCACGCGCTCACCTTCCGTGCCCAGAGCCGGTAGTGAAAATGCAGGAATCGGCTTGTCGATCAATGCCGAGGGTAAAGCCTGGGGGTCAAGAGATAAGCCCCGGAACAGGAGGACCGAGAGCACCAAAAAGATGCCCAGCGGCAAAAACAGCTTAAGCCGCTTCAAGTCCAGCCTCCGCCGATACACTGTCACGCTGACGCTGGCGACGATAGCGACGATCTGCCAGCGTAATAAAGCCACCTAAACCCATCGCTATTGCACCACCCCATATCCAGCGCACGAAGGGCTTGTAGTGAAGGCGTATGGCCCATGAGCGGCCCTGCTCCAGGGGCTCACCCATGGCAATGAAGATATCGCGGAACATTCCGCCATCAATGGCCGCCTCGGTCATAACCTGTCCAGAAGCCAGATAGCGGCGTTTTTGCGCCTGCAGTGTCGCGACAACTTCATTATCTCGACGCACCGTGAAGTTGGCGCCATCGGCTACATAGTTTGGCCCATTAACCGGCCCAACGCTGTCAAAATGATATACATACCCCGCTATCTCGTGGGTCTCACCGGGAGACATCTTCAGGTCGTGTTCGATGCTGTACTGGCTGGTCAGCACCACGCCAATGACCGTGATCGCAAAGCCCAGATGGGCACTCTGCATCCCCCAGTAGCTCGCGGGAAGGCGGCGGATACCTGCCAGCAAGGAGCTGGCGTTGCGGACCCGGATGGCCAGATCCCGCAGCATAGCCATCGCCAACCACCCTGCCAATATCACAGCGGCTGTCACCCAGAGGTTGAAAGCCCCGTCGTACACGAATGGGAAAGCAACGCCGACCAGCAGTGCCGCCACCGCTGGCGCAACTAACTCCTGCACCCAGCGCTGGGTGGTATCTCGCTTCCAGCGCGACGTCGGGCCCACCCCCATGAAAGGGATCAGTAACGCCATCAGGGGCAAAAATACCGCGTTGAAGTACGGTGGCCCGACCGAGTACTTCCCAAGCTCCAGCGCGTCTGTAATCAGCGGAAAAAGGGTACCGAACAGCACGGTCAGGGTAGCGACCAGAAAAACCACATTGTTTAGCAATAGCAGACTTTCACGACTAACCCATTCGAAACCAATACGACTCTGCACGGCAGGCGCGCGCAGTGCGTACAACGTTAGGGAGCCACCGACCACAATGCCCAGGAAAGCAAGAATGAAGACCCCGCGCTCGGGGTCCGCCGCAAACGCATGCACCGAGGTCAGTACGCCCGAGCGGACAAGGAAGGTGCCCAGCAGACTCAACGAGAAGGTAAAGATCGCCAGCAGTACGGTCCAGCTTCGAAACAGGCCACGCTTTTCTGTCACTGCGAGGCTATGTAGCAAGGCAGTGCCCGCCAGCCACGGCATAAAAGACGCGTTCTCCACGGGGTCCCAAAACCACCAACCACCCCAGCCTAGTTCGTAATAGGCCCACCAGCTGCCCAGCATGATGCCCAGGCTTAAGAAAGCCCACGCAGCGTTAGTCCAGGGCCGCGACCAACGTGCCCAGGACGCGTCCAGGCGGCCACCAATCAAAGCGGCTATGGCAAAGGCAAACGCTACCGAGAATCCCACATAGCCCATATACAACAAGGGCGGGTGGATAATCATGCCAGGGTCCTGCAGCAGGGGATTCAGATCCGCCCCGTCCTGTGGGACGCCAGGCAACAAGCGCTCAAACGGGTTGGATGTCACCAGCGAGAACAGCAGAAAACCCACCGCGACAAAACCCAGTACTGACAGCACCCGGGACAGCACGATCATGGGCAGACCGGTGCTAAAGATGGCGACCGCTGCAGTCCAGGTCGACAGGAACAGAATCCACAGCACCATTGACCCCTCGTGGTTCCCCCAGGTTGCTGCAAATTTAAGCACCGTGGGCATGAGGCTGTTGGAATTGTTGGCAACCAGAGCAACCGAAAAGTCATCGGCGACAAACGAGCGCGCCAGGCAGCCAAACGCAATCGCCACAAACACAAACTGCCCTATGGCTAGCGACGGCGCCATTTCCATGGCCTGTCGATCGCCGCGCCATGCGCCCCACTGCGGTACAACGCTTAGCAAAATCGCCAGGCCCAAGGCGATGATCAGCGCGAAATGTCCAAACTCAGGAATCATGATTCTGCCGCCTTGGCTGACGCCGCCAGCGCATCCGCGACTTCAGGCGGCATGTAGTTTTCATCGTGTTTTGCCAGCACCTCAGAAGCCTGAAGCACGCCATTGGCGTCCAGCACCCCGGCCGCGACAACGCCCTCACCCTCCGCGAAGAGGTCCGGCAGAATTCCGGTATAAACGGCGGTGACCGTTGCCTGATAATCGGTGACGTCAAATTCAACACGCAGGCTGTCCGGGGAACGTCGGATACTGCCTTCAACCACCATGCCACCTAAGCGTATGGGTTGCCCCACGGGTGCCAGCCCAGCAGCGATCTCGGCGGGCGGAAAAAACAGATTGATGTTGCCGCGCAGGCCGTAGGTCACCAACCCAACAGCAAGACTGGACAGCACAACCACAAAACTTACGAGTACCAGGCGTTGCTTACGAACTGGATGCATTATTAACCTCTTCAATGCGAACCGATGGAGACGACGCCGTGCTTTCAGAGCGCAGCGTGCCATCCGCCAGCTCACGCAAAACCTGTCGCCTTGCCTGTATGGGCCACCACAGCAAAACCACTACGACCACGAGAGTCACCAGGGCTACGGCCCAAACATAGGCACCGTGTCCCTCCATGGCCAAAGCCGCCGACACACTATCAAACTGCATCCTTGCCCCCGCTCGCGCGCTGCACAGCGGGCAACAAGCTTCGCACCCACTGCGTGTTTTGTCCCCGGCGCAACAATTCGGCGCGCATATTCAAAAGCAGCGCGCAGCTGAACAGGCAATAATAGGCAACGATCATCAACAGCAACGGTTGCAGCATGGAGCTGTGCATCGTCGATTCCTCAGTAAACTTAATGGTCGCCGGCTGGTGCAGGCTGTACCACCAATCTACTGACTTATAAATGATAGGAATGTTCACCGTGCCGACCAGACTCAGAACCGCACAGGCTTTAGCGGCCGCTTCCTTGTTCTCATAGGCCTGATACAGCGCGATGACGCCGAGATACAGAAAAAACAGAATCAGCATGGAAGTGATGCGCGCATCCCAAACCCAATAGGTACCCCAGGTTGGCTTGCCCCATATCGCGCCCGACAGCAATCCCAGAAAAGTCATTGCAGCACCGATGGGGGCAGCACACTTCATGGCCACTTCAGCCATCTTCATGCGCCATATCAGGCTGATCGCGCCCGCGATCGCCATCACGTAATAGCCCGCTAGCGCCACCACGGCCGCAGGCACGTGAAAATAGATGATGCGGAAGCTGTTGCCCTGACGGAAATCAGCGGGCACATACAAGAGGCCCCAGACTGCGCCGACGAGCAACAGCATCAGGGTGATCGGCAACAGCCACGTCAGAATTGCCCCGGATATCCGATACATCCAGGGCGGCGAGCCCAGCTTGTGAAAAAAAGTCCACATACTATTTGCGGGTATTGGAATCGTTATAAGTGGGCCGGAAGTATACCGGCGTTAGTGTGTGTTTCGCTAACCTGCATCAATGGATATGCGCAGACCGGCCGCTATAGCGAAAGGCGCCATGGCCAAGGCAAACGCCAGCATGCCCGCCAGCAGAAATAGCTGTGACGACGCATCGAAGCCATCCGCTGCGAACCGCACAGCGCTGGCGGCAAAAATCAGCACCGGCACATACAAAGGCACGATGATCAGCGACACCAGCATACCGCCGCGCTTGAGACTCACGGTAAGCGCAGCGCCGATACTGCCAATTAAACTCAGCAACGCCGTACCCAGCAGCATACTGATGAGCAGGGTAGGTATTGCCGCCTCAGGTAACTGCAACATCACCCCAAATAGCGGAGAAAGCAGCGTCAGGGGCAATCCTGTTAACAGCCAATGACTGCTGACATACGCCAGCGCCGATAGGTAGAGCGAGTTAGGGGACAGCGTAAGCTGCTCTAGCGAACCGTCCTCATAGTCGCTGAGAAACATGCCATCTGCTGCCATCAATGAAGACAACAGCGCCACAATCCACAGTATTCCGGGCGCAAACGCTGCCAACTGCAAGGGGTCGGGACCGATGCCCAGTGGGAACAAAGTAATTGTGACCAGAAAGAACAACAGCGGGTTTAGCGAATCCGCGGGCCGACGCAGCGCCAACAGCAGCTGCCGCCGTATGGCTGCCGACATAAAGGACAGCGGCGAACTCAAGAGAGGCCTCCCAGGGTTACGCGCGTGAGGGGAATATCAAGTGGCAAGTCCTGATGCGAGGTTAAAACCACCGCGCCTCCGCGGCCGACCTGCGCCGCAATGGTTTCGCTAAGCGCCAGCACGCCGTCGCGATCGATAGCGGTGAAGGGCTCGTCCAGTAGCCAAAGCGAGCGCGTCGCTGCGTAGTCGAAACTCAGGTACAGCCTGGCCAGGCTGACCCGGCGCTGCTGCCCCGCCGACAAATGCTGGCACAGCCTGTCTTCCAGTCCCTGAAGACCCACACGCGCCAGAGCGCCGTCAATGGCTTCGCGACGCCAGCCCTGGCACTCGCAAATCCACTTCAGATTTTCACGAGCAGTAAGTCGCTGTTTGATGCCCGCGCGATGCCCCAGATACAGAAGCTCTTCACACTCGCGCTGGATTGTCCCCGTTTGACCCAGGCGGGACAGCCCGGCCAAAGCCCTCAGCAACGTTGTCTTACCACTGCCGTTGGCGCCCTCAATGAGCCAAAGACGGCCGGGGTCAATGTCCAGGTCGAGGCCGCTGAGCAGAGTGCGCTCACCTCGCTGCAGCGCCAGCCCGCGCAGAGAGACCAATGGCGAGGAATTAGGCATCTACAGGTTTACGACGCGGATACCCTGATCGCTGTCGCCGATGTGCAGGTCTCTGTCTTCGCTCACGCTGAGTAAGGGACTCGCAGGGTTTTCGCCCGGCCCGGGAGAAACGCCGTCGCTGCGATTGGAGAGCGATTGAAAATCAAAAAGCGCGGTATCGGCTAACTGGGAGGGGGCCACGTTACGTATGGCGCGAAAGATTGTTTCCGTGCGGCCAGGATACTGGCGCTCCCAGTTTTGCAGCATTTGCTTTATCTGCACGCGTTGCAGATTCTCTTGAGAGCCACACAGATTGCAGGGAATGATAGGAAACTGCTGGTAGTCGGCATAGGCGGCAAGATCAGTCTCCTTGCAGTAAGCCATTGGCCGAATGACCACATTCGCACCATCGTCACTCAGCAGCTTTGGAGGCATCGCTTTCAGGCTACCGCCAAAGAACATATTCAAGAACAGGGTTTCGACGATATCGTCACGGTGATGCCCCAGGGCAATGCGGTTTGCACCAATTTCACTGGCAAAGCCGTACAAGGTGCCGCGTCGCAAACGTGAGCACAGACCACAGGTGGTCTTGCCCTCGGGGATTTTTGACTTAACGATGCTGTAAGTGTCTTTTTCGAGTATGTAGTACGGCACGCCTTGCTGTTCGAGATAGCGTGGCAGCACGTCCTCAGGGAATCCGGGCTGCTTCTGGTCCATATTGACAGCAATCAGCTCAAAGCGCACCGGCGCCGAGCGTTGCAGGCTCATCAACACGTCCAACATGGCGTAGGAGTCTTTGCCACCGGACACGCAAACCATGACCCGATCGCCATCTTCGATCATGTTGTAGTCCGCAATCGCCGTACCGGCATTGCGGCGCAGACGCTTTTGCAGTTTGTTGTACTCAGTGCGCTCTTTTTTGGAGAGCTCTCTCACGGGATATCCTCAGATCGTTGCGCGTGTCATTAAAGGTGTCATCACTAACAGCCGATGGCGGCGGATTTTAGCCGGTTTTGGGGGGGAAATCTCTCACTGTGGAATTTGCGAGGGCGGGCGTCTAGAATGTGCGCCGCTAACATTGCTTCTGTCAGTGCATTGAACAGCACCGACCCGACGCGCGTGGTACACAGCCGCGCGATCAGTTGAGGACAGGATGCGTGGTGATGCGCCAACTAACGTAGCGCGCAAGCGCTTACCCGCCAGTGAGGAAATCTGTAGATATGAAAGCTCCCGTACGTGTCACGGTAACCGGCGCAGCCGGACAAATTGGTTACGCACTACTGTTCCGCATTGCCGCAGGCAATATGCTGGGCAGCGACCAGCCCGTTATTTTGCAACTGCTGGACATCACTCCCGCCATGGAGGCGTTGGAAGGTGTTCGCATGGAGCTCGATGACTGCGCATTCCCCCTACTCGCCGATATCATCTGCACAGACGACCCTAACGTCGCGTTCAAGGATACCGACTATGCCTTGCTGGTCGGCGCACGTCCGCGTGGGCCGGGCATGGAGCGCAAAGACCTGTTGGAGGCCAACGCTGCTATCTTCTCCACCCAGGGCAAGGCTATCAACGACAACGCCAGTCCGGGCATCAAGGTTTTGGTTGTCGGCAATCCCGCCAATACCAACGCACTGATCACCCAGCGCAATGCGCCGGATATCAACCCACGACAATTCACCGCCATGACACGACTGGACCACAATCGCGCCATGACCCAGATCGCCCAGAAAACCGGCAAAAGCGTCAACGATGTAAAAGATATGACGATATGGGGCAATCACTCTGCTACCCAGTACCCAGACCTGTTCAATGCCAAAGTATCGGGCACGCCGGCCACGGACCTGATCGATCAGGATTGGTACGAAGCCGATTTCATACCCACCGTCCAACAGCGTGGCGCAGCAATCATTGCGGCCCGTGGTGCCTCATCGGCGGCCTCTGCTGCCAACGCAGCCATTGATCACATGCACTCCTGGGCGCTGGGAACTGACGCCGACAGCTGGGTATCTATGGGGGTCTACTCAGACGGATCCTACGGCATTGACGAGGGCCTGATTTACTCTTTCCCATGCCGCTGCAGCAATGGCGACTGGGAAATCGTACAGGGCGTGGATGTACCTGAATTCAGTCAGCAGCGCATGACCGCAACCGAGACAGAACTGCAGGAAGAACGCGACGCCGTGCAGCACCTCCTGCCGTGAGTCCGGACGGAACCCCTGCTCGCGCCTACCATCACGGTAATTTGCGCAATGAGTTGTTAGACACCGCAGAGAGTCAGCTGGCAGAAGCGAGCATTGATGAACTAAGCCTGCGCGCCCTGGCGCGCAGGGTTGGTGTATCGCAAACCGCGCCCTACCGACACTTCAAAGATAAGGACGAGCTGTTGGCCGCACTGGCAACGCGTGGCTATCGCAAGTTGTTGGAAAAACTCGAGTCGGCGGCCGCCGCGGCCGGGGATGACCCAGCGGAGGAAATGCGCACCTTTGCCCATACCTACGTGCTCCACGCGGTCGAAAACCCCGATTTATTCAAGCTTATGTTTGGGCCTACCCTGCAACCTCAAAGTCGCTATCCGGAATTGGTACAAGCAAGTCGCGAAACCTACGAGCTGGTGCGCACTATCGTGAAAGCGGGCATCAAGCAGGGCGTATTTCGCGATGAAGACGATCATTACCTTGCCAATGCGGGCTGGTCGGGCATTCACGGCCTGGCAACGCTAAAGGTCGACATGCCTCAGCTATTTGAACGCCATGTCGATCTGGAACGCCAGGTCGATCTGGAAGTGCGTATCTATCTTGATGGCATCCGCGCCGACTGCGCGTAAGTCGCTCACAGGAATCAAGCAGTAAGCCGCTGCAAGAGCTTGCTACAGCTCGCGCAATACACGCAGCGGCGGCACCGACACCACCCGGCGACAGTTCCATACGCCTAGTGCGCCAATCAAGGTTACCGCAGCCACAGGACCCAGCAGCCAGATTTCAGGGTGCAGGCTATAGGCCATATCCAGCGCCTGCGTCTGCAGCACCCACACAGCTATCTCGGCCGACAGCGTTGCCAGCAGGCCGGCAAAAAGCCCCAGCGTTGCAAACTCAATAACCACCCCACCCAGAATCAGCCCGCGGCTTGCGCCCAGCGCCCGCAGCATCGCCCCCTCATATAAACGGGTATCAACGCTGGACTGGACGCCAGCAATCAAAACTAGTGCACCAGCGATTAAAATAACGGCAAGCACCAATTCAATCGCGGCAGAAACCTGCGTGATGATGGCGCGAACCTGGGCTATGACAACGTCCATCTCTACCACCGTGACGGTGGGATAATCGCGAATAAACACATTGAGGAAGGGTTTGTCAGCAGGCGGCAGGTGAAAGCTGGTCATAAAGGTTGCCGGTAAATCCGCTAACACCGCCGGCGGGAACACCATAAAAAAGTTGGGCCGCATGCTTTCCCAGTCCAGGCGTCGAATGCTCGCGACCGTAACGTCCAGGGTGCTAGCCCCGACGCGATAGCTCAGCTGATCACCCACCGAGACCTCGAGGCGCTCGGCGATACCCTCCTCTACCGAAACCAAAGCTTCTTGCGTGCCTTCGGACCACCACTCGCCATCGATTAGCTCATTCCCCGGGGGCAGCTCTACTGACCATGTGAGATTGGTCTCGCGCTCACGGCGACCCACATCGGGATCATCGCTGCGCCCCAAAGGCTCGCCGTTAGCCGCCACAATACGACCTCGAATCATCGGATACAGCGGCTCTGAACGGATCGATTCCCGCGCCAGAGACTCGCGTACACGACTCACTTCATCTGGCGCTATATTCAGAACAAAGTGATTGGGAGTGCCTTCCGGAAGCTGCATCTGCCATTCTTCCAGCAGGGAGGTTCGCACTAAAACCAAAATGAGCAGCAACATAATCGCCAGCGAAAAGATCACCACTTGTAGCGTGTTGGCACCACCGTTGCGCTGCAGGCTGGCCAACGCCAGACGCCAGATACTTCCCGCTCGCATACCCGCGAGGCGACCGCCCCGAAGCAGCAGGAAGGCCACGGCTCCGGCCAGTACAACCGACGCGGCCAGACCGGCAAGCACGGCGAGCGTTAGCTGGACGTCGCCCGAATACCACAGCATCAACCCCAATACGGCAATCAAACCCAGTGCATTGTCCAATGCGCTGCGGCGCACCGCATTGGGAAGGTCCCTGCGCAGCACTTTTAAAGGTGACGCTTTGCCCAACCGGCTGAGCGGAGGCCATGCAAATGCCAGCAAGCAAACTACCGCCGTAGCCGCACCAACCAGATAAGGACGCAGACCTGCAGGCCCGGGCTCTACAGGCAACGCATCGCCAAACAGAACAAAAAAACCTGCCTGTAAACTCCACCCCAACAGGCTTCCGAAAACCGTGGCAAATCCGCCCAGTAGCAGCAGGCTGCTGCCGTACAAACGGCTAATCATGCCGCTCTGGGCACCGAGGCTTTTCATAATGGCGACATAATCATAATGCCGCTCGCTAAATCGTCTGGCCGCGAGCGCGATGGCAACACCCGCCAGCACCACACCCAGGCTGCCAGCCAGCAACAGGAAGCTCTCGGCACGGTCCAGCGCACTGCCGATGCCGCGCTGACTGTTTTCGATATCCAGTAAACGCTGGCCGGATTCCAGCTCGGGTTTAAGTTCTGCTACAAGTTTCTCAAGCGGCTTTTCAGCACCGGCCAGCAGCAAGCGATACTCGACTCGGCTGCCCGGTTGCACAACCCCGGTCGCCGGTATGTCATCGGTATGCATAAGCAGACGAGGGCCATAGCCGAGGAACCCCGAAGCCTGGTCTGGTTCGCTGCGCAGCGCCGCCGCGACGATCAGCTCAGCGTCGCCCACGGTGACGGCTTCGCCGATATCGACATGCAAAAGCGGGAACAGCCTTGAGTCCAGCCAAACGCTGCCTTGTGATGGCCCACTAGTGCGGATTTCAGGCTCACCAAACGCCGCGGTGCTAACAACTAATTCGCCGCGCAACGGATAGGCATCACTGGCCGCTTTAATCGATGCCAGCACCATGTTTTCATCGCCGGCGAATACCATGGAAGGGAACAGCAGCACGCTAGCGGTTTGCAAACCCGATGCGCGGGCCGAGGCCTGCCACTCTGCGGGCAAAGTACTGGAGCTCGAAATCACTCGATCAGCTGCCAGAAAGCGATGGCTTTCCTGTTCAAGGCTGGACTGCAAACGACTGGTAAAGGCACTGATACCCGACACGATCGCAACAGCAACGATCAGCGCGGCCAGCAGCACGCCAAGTTCACCGCCACGCCAGTCACGCAGCAACATGCGTAGTGCAGTCATGCCACAAGGCCTGTGATTGCAGACTCATGGAAGCAGCTGGGGGCGAAAGCCGCGCTGAAGTTCGTTGCGAAATTCATTCAGGCTGTTCCGAGGCCTGGCTCGAATCAGAGATCAATGCCCCACCCTCCAGTTGCAAGCGGCGCTCGCAGCGATCCGCCAGGCGCTGCTCGTGCGTGACCAACACCAGCGTGGTGCCCTGCTCACGATTAATTTCGAAAAGCAGATCGATAACTTGAGCGCCTGTCGCCGTGTCCAGGTTTCCGGTGGGTTCATCCGCGAACAGGATCGCCGGCTCAGCCGCAAACGCTCTGGCGATAGCGACCCGCTGTTGCTCGCCGCCAGAGAGCTGACTGGGATAATGGTCCAGGCGTGCAGCCAGGCCCACGCGTTCCAAAAACAAGCGCGCTGGTGTCTCGGCATTATCAACGCCGTGCAGCTCCAGCGGCAGCATCACGTTTTCGAGTGCCGTCAGGCTAGGCAGCAGCTGGAAAGACTGGAATACAAAGCCAACCTTTTCTGCGCGCAGCTTCGCTCTGGCATCTTCATCCAGGGCGGCCAGCGACTCGCCATCAATCAACACGTCTCCGCTGCTCGCGACATCAAGGCCCGCCAGCAAACCCAACAGGGTCGATTTGCCTGACCCGGAGGCGCCAATAATAGCCACGGCCTCCTGTGCCTTGATTTCGATATCGATCCCTTTCAGTATCTCCAGCTCCCCGTCGGCCACGGGGACCCGTTTGCGGAGGTCCTGAGTCTTGATCATGCGTTACCACTCTTATTTTTTGCAGCTTCGGCATGCCCGCCAGCGCCGACACAGCCTTGATGAAAGAATACCGGCCGCCATCGCGCGCAAGCGCCTACGCGGCCTGTTGATGAGTTTATGCTTGCTGATTATAGGTACGCCGGCAGTCCTTGGATCACAGCTGAGCGCACCGCCGGTCGTTTTGATACTGGGAGATAGTATCAGTGCCGCCTACGGAATGTCGCTGGATGAGGGTTGGGCTGCACTGCTGGCAAGACGGTTGGCAGAGCATCACCCCGACGCCAAAGTGATTAATGCCAGCATCAGCGGCGAGACCAGCGCCGGCGCGGCGGCACGCTTGCCTGCCTTGCTGGCGCAACACCAGCCTGGCGTGGTGGTCATTGAGCTTGGCGGAAACGACGGACTGCGCGGCTATCCCGTGGATCGGCTGCAGGCCAATCTGGAGCAAATGACGCGCACTGCACAGGCAAGCGGTGCCAAGGTGCTTCTGCTCGCCATGGAGATTCCACCTAACTACGGCCGTCGCTATACGCAGGCCTTCAGGCAGAGCTTTGTCGCGGTCGCCGAAGCAACCGGCGCGCCCCTGAGCCCGTTTATGCTGGACGGGGTGGCAACCGATCCAGCGCTGATGCAGGCGGACGGCATCCACCCCAGCGTCGCGGCTCAGCCACTGCTGCTTGAAAATGTGCTGCCGCATTTACTGCCACTGCTGGGCGATCCGCACTCGGCTGCCGAGATGTAAGTTGCAGTAGCACCATAGGAACACAGGCGTTTAGGGTATTGATATCTCGCCGCGCAGGAACGTCCGCGCCTGTCCGCGAATAAGTACGCGCTCACCCTGCAAAGTACACAGTAAGTCCCCACCCCGCCGCGACAGCTGTCGGGCAGTCAATTCCGCCTTGGCCAGTTTGTCCGTTGCGGCCCACAGCGGTGTCAGAGCGCAGTGTGCAGAGCCGGTTACCGGATCTTCATCGACCCCAACCTGGGGGCCAAAAAATCGCGAGACAAAATCCACACCCTCTCCCACGCTTCCGGCCGCGGTAACAATAACGGGCTTGTCACTGGCCGCCATCAGCTTCCCCAGATCGGGCGACAGCTCCGCGATCTCGCTTGCACTGGAATACAGATAAACCCAACAGGGAGCATCGTAGGCGGCGACGGGGGCACCGCCCAGTGCTTTTGCAATATCCAGGTTGAGAGTGACTGGCGTAACCGGGTGCACTGGGAAATCAAGGCAAATCCCGTGATCGTCCTGACTGACCGTTAAAGTGCCCGAGAAACGCGTTGTAAATTGAATTTGCTCGCCGCCGTGACCGCGCTCATTGAACAACACATGGGCAGTTGCCAGGGTCGCATGCCCGCACAGTTCTACCTCGACGGTGGGTGTAAACCAACGCAGTGCAAAATGATCGCCCTGGTCAATGTAAAAGGCGGTTTCTGACAGATTATTCTCTGCGGCAATGGCGAGCATAGTTGCGTCTGGCAACCAGCTTTCCAAGGACACCACCGCAGCCGGGTTGCCGCAAAAAGCCCGATCTGAAAATGCGCTTACCTGATACTGCGTTAGCTGCATGGAGGGATTCCCTGAGGTTTCTACTCATTGTGACGCCGATCCCTTATAGTGCCAATACCCGATGGGTGCATCGCTATTCACCAGCCATCAAACCGCGCAGCGCGACACCTAAACAGGCATAAAGCTAAAAAACGGAACTATGAACACAGAGTCCAACTCACTCAGAAAGCGCACCTACAACGTCATTTTTGGCACGGACCCGGGGCCCGGGCGCAATTTTGACGTCGCGTTGATCGTGGTCATCCTGTGCAGCGTACTGGTGATCATGCTGGACTCAATCCCCGACTACCACCAACGCTTCGGAGACATTTTCTTCATACTGGAATGGGTATTTACGGTCATTTTTACCGTGGAGTATTTCGTTCGCCTGTGGTGCTCGCCGAATAGACGCCTGTACGCGACCAGCGTGTTTGGTGTTGTCGACTTACTGGCCATTCTGCCCACTTATCTTGCGCTGGTGCTGCCCGGCGCCAACTCCCTATCGGTCATTCGTCTGTTGCGCATCCTGCGTATTTTCCGAGTGCTGCGATTGCTGCAATTCCTAAACGAAGCCAACGTGCTGGCCCGCGCAATGCGCAATTCACAGCGCAAGATCATTGTGTTTTTCTCTCTGATGCTGGTGTTGATGACCGTCTTTGGATGCATGATGTACGTGATAGAGGGGCCCGTGAACGGCTTCCGCACCATCCCTGAAAGTATCTATTGGGCTATCGTAACGATTACTACAGTGGGCTACGGCGACGTCGTTCCACAAACGGCATTGGGTCGTAGTATCGCCGCTATGGGCATGCTTATCGGTTACGCGATCATAGCGGTTCCAACCGGCATCCTGACGGCTGAATTGGCCAGCGAAATTCAGCGAGAACGAACCTTGAACTACTGCACCAATTGCGCACGGCAGGGCCACGACAGAGACGCAGAGTACTGCAAGTTCTGCGGCACGGAGCTGCCAGACCCTTAACAATTTGTAGTGCTTTTGCTTGTAGGTGCAGGCTGTCGGCAGACGACTAAGCCGTGAACCCGCGTCCGACTTCGACAATCACTTGCAGGACATTGACCTGCAGATAGTGCCTTGCGGATACCGCCTTGTAGATATTGTTTTGAAGATACTGCCCTGCAGATAGCGCCTTGAAGATAGCGCCTTGAAAAAAATTCCGCTCACCCCATATACCTCTCTGCGGACGCTCGATGAGGTCTGCAAACCAATATTGCTTAATGTAAGGATATTTAGAGGACACTATTATGCGAACCAACATGGATCTTTCCCCCCTTTACCGCTCTGCTATCGGCTTTGATCGGATGGCGCGACTGCTGGATTCTGCCGTTGCAGACAGCAAGCCCAGCTACCCGCCGTACAACGTCGAACTCGTTGAAGAAAACCGCTACCGCATCACCATGGCCGTAGCCGGCTTCAGCGAAGCGGATCTCGACATCACCAGCGAGCAAAACACGCTGACAATCAGCGGCAAACAGGGTGGCGAGGATGAGCGTCAGTACTTGTATCAAGGCATTGCTGAGCGCAATTTCGAACGCCGCTTCCAGCTCGACGAGCACGTGAAAGTGGTCGATGCGAGCCTGGAAAACGGCCTGCTGCACGTCGAGTTGGCCCGGGAGATTCCCGAAGCCATGAAGCCCCGTAAGATTTCCATCAACGGTGGCGCACTTCTGGATCAACGCGCAGCCTAAGCGCAGCGCCGCGCCATGCGCGGCGCCGATTAAAGAAACCCAGCGGGATGCCTTCGGGCATCCCGTCTTCCTTGCTAGAACACTACCCCTGCAGCAATGCCAATGTGGAATCGGCAGGCCGAAGCGCAGCGCGATTGAAAACATTCACAGCCTTTGCAAGCCGGTGTACGCTGAGAGTATGCAAACCTCTCGTACTTCCACTGTCACCGACAGCCGCCTCGCGGGCGCCGTTGTTACCCAAGCTGTTGCCAATCAGGCGGCGATCAATCCCTTGCCAAGGCAAATTGCGCTGCACCCATCGCGGGTAGCATTGAGTGCAATCCTGCTAGTGTGCTGTTTACTCTTTGCGCCGCTCGCAGTGCGGGCGGACAGCATCCAATTGGGCGCGCCGCTGCCACCGCTTGCAATCGAACGCCAGGGTGAGCTTGTCCTCAAAGGCGAGGCCTTCAGCTATCGGCCCTGGGCCCTGCCAGGCGGCCTCGGCAAACCCCACGTCTTGCAATACATGGCAGGCACCCTGAAAGCCCGCAGCCAAACTCAGGCGTTCACGGATCGATTGGAGCAGGAAATACCCCACGACAGCATTCACGTCACCACCCTGATCAACATGGATCAGATACTGTGGGGGTCGGGTCGCTTCGTTATTCGGCAGGTAAAAGAGAACAAGAAAGAATACCCCATCACTACCATTGTTCTGGATGAATCAGGTCTCGGCCAGAGCGCCTGGGCGCTGCCGGAAAAAGACGCAGCGATCATCATTATGGATGCGGGTGGCAGTGTGCTGTATTTCAAAGAAGGGGCAATGCTGGATGCCGATATCGATGAGACGATAGAGCTTATCAGGGGGCAAATCGACAGCTCTACGTCTCAGCAATAATCACTTTGGTTTCAACTATATACTCAACAACAGGACGCACTTATGCGCCAGAAGGCGGGCCCTACCGTGGCCCGGTATTCAGAATTCGCTCCAGAGACTTCACGCTGCGTACCCAATAGCTGCCGCCACCGCCAGCGACAAATTCAGCGCCGGCAGCGTCCGCCATCGCTTGTGTCTCGTAGGCACCTAGCAACAGCACGTACCAGTCCTCACCGCCTCGACGCGTGGGCATTATGATAAGTCCCTGGCGGCCGAGCTCATCCCGGGCATGGCGAGCAGTCGCCTCGTCTCCATAGGCCCCCAGTTGCACGACCCATGCATCTTCATCGGGCGGCGCTGACGGCTGTGTTGATTCCCCCGCAAAGTACAGCGCCAGCTGTGAATCGGGCTGTGGATCTGACGCACTCCCTGCCAACTCGCTTGTCTGGACAGCAGCGCCCGCGACGTCACCTTGTAAAGCGCCTGTTGCGTCACTTTGTGAAGCGCCTGTTACGTCACTTTGTGCAACGCCCGTGGCGTCACCCTGTAAAGCGCCGTCGGTGGCCAGCGCTTTTTCTACACCCCCACGGCGCCGGGGTTCAGCAGATGACGCCGTCGCCACTTCGGGCGCCGGGGCGCGGCAATCCCAGAGGCCATTCTGATTGCTGCAATTCCAATTACCGCCGGACAGTGTCAGCGTTAACCAGAGCATCACGTTCACTTGCTTTCTCACATTACTTTAAACCTCGTATGCTAGTAGAGATTCCTTTCAGCTCAAAGCTCAGCTGTAAATGCATTTCCGTCAAACGCCGATGCCTGCTACATTGTGTGACGATCACTAACGTTTAGGCTTCGGCGATATCCACGGATATCTGTCATGGCTGACTGACTTTATTCTTTCGGCAGGAAATCGCCTGCGACTAGAATGCAGTGAATTTTTAGACTGAATTTAGGGACGCAATAGCCCGCAACGGCGCTGCAACAACGCCACAGCAAGGGCTTCCCTCTGGGTAATAGCAATGACCGACAGCGACGAAACATATCGCCCCGACTTAACGGAAATACTGTCGTCCGATCTGCAGGCTTTCGTGGACGACATCCTGCATCAGGAAGGTGGGATCGATCACTTCAGAGAGCTGCTGTCAGCTGAACAGCTGAACACGCTGGAGAACCGTCGTAAGCTAGACTTGGTAACCCGGGCTGGTGTGTCATTCACACGCGAGCGCGACGTCGCAAACATACTTGAAATCACGCTCAATACAGCACGCAAGCTCACCAATTCCGACGGCGGCACCATTTATATGTTGCATGAGGAATTCGCCCAGGACCCTATTGATCCGGGAAAAATCGCCCAACGCGAACTGCGCTTTGTCGCTTTGCAAAACGAAACAATGAACACTTTTCTCAAAGGCGATGACATCGACATGATGCCGCCTGTTCTACTGGAGACGGATGGCGAGCCCAACCTCTCCAACGTCTCGGCGTACTGCGCCAACACGCGCGAGATGCTTAACTTTGCCGACGTATATCATGCTGAAGGGTTTTCCTTTGATGGAACGCGCGCCTACGACGAAGCCAACCACTATCGCTCCAAGTCGATGTTGGTTATTCCGCTAGAGGACCACGAAAACAACGTAATCGGCGTCCTGCAGCTCATCAATCGCCGCGACAGCGAAGGCGAGATTAACTCTTATACCAAAGAAGATATCGAACTCGTCCAGTCAGTGTCGTTTCCCGCTGCTGCCTCGATCACCACGCAACGCCTGATCGATGAGCAGGCAACACTGTTCAACGCGTTCGTGACAGTACTCGCCGAAGGCCTGGGTGAGAAGTCACCGCACACCTATAACCACATTCGTCGCGTGGCTGCGCTGGGCGAGGCACTAACTGCCTCGTTGGACAAATGGGATGAGGGCCTCTATCAGGATATCCGCTTCAGCGACGACGACATGGCCGAAATGCGACTGGCGGGCTGGCTGCATGACATCGGCAAGATCACCACGCCTGAGCATATCGTCTCCAAACAGGTGAAACTGCAGTTCGTTATGGATCGCTTCGAGATGATTGCTGAGCGCTTTAGCTCGCGCCTGAAGGATCTACGCATCGCCGCTCTGGAACGCAAGCTGGAAGCGAGCCAGCAAGGGGCAGATGCCGCTGAACTAGAGAGCATTGAGGCAGACTATCTGGCGCAGGCAAAAGTGCTGGAAGACAAGCTGCAACGCCTTTTCAAGGCCAATCGAGGTGGCGAGGCTATCGCCGAGGAAACCAAGGCTTTGATCAAAGAACTGGCCGACGAGCCGGTGCACCGCCACTTTAAAACAGACGTGATTATCGACCACGGTTATCCATTGGTGAAATCGGTAACGGCCACTGACGAGCCCGGTGCTCTTCTGGATGACTGGGAAACCGAGAACCTGCTAATCGACCGGGGCACGCTTAATCAAACCGAGCGGGACGAGATTAATCTGCACGCAGATCGCTCGTGGCGCTGGTTAATGGCCCTGCCCTTCCCTCGAAAGCAGAAACGGCTACCGCTGTATGCGGGCGCGCACCACGAGCACCTCAATGGCACAGGCTATCCTAATAATATTGCTGCGAGTCAGATGCCTATTCAGTCGCGAATCCTGGCCATCGCCGATATTTACGAGGCGTTGGTGGCGAATGATCGACCCTATAAAGAGCCCATGAAGCTCTCTGTGGCGATGGATATCCTCGGCAAAATGGTCAAGGACGAGAAGCTCGATGGCGAGTTGATGCGCATCTTTTTGCTGTCAGGTGATTACATGTTGTTTGCCGAGGAGCATCTCGATCCCGCACAAATTGACGAGGTCGACGTGAAAGCCTGGCTTGAGAAGTATTACGTGCAGCCCGAACCACCGGTTATGGCCGTTCGCATTACGATTTAGCCCATAAACGCCTGGCCGCCGTCGAGCGCAATGCTCTGGCCGTTTACGTAGGCTGATTCATCGGCGCAGAGTAAAGCGACGAATCGACCGATATCCTCTTCGCACTCTCCCACGCGACGCAGGGGAATGCTGGCAATAAAGGCCGCTGCTTCCTCCGGGTTATTATCAATCCACCACTCAAGCCCGGGCGATTTTGCATGGGGCAGTATGACGTTAGTTCGGATGCCCTCCGGGCCCCACTCAGCTGCGGCCGCGCGGCTCAGGGAACGTATCGCTTCCTTAACCGCGGCATAAGCGCCATAGCCTGACATATCCCAGCGTTTGGCAGCGGCACTCGCCAGATTGATAATGCAGCCGTCTCCCTTCAGGTGCGGATAGCAAATCTTCATCAATCTTAACGTCGCCAGGGGGCCGGACTGCCAGCCGGCTTCAAAGCTCTCTGATGTGACCTGATGCAAGGTACCGAGAGGCACCTCCTGCGCGTTGTTGACCAAAATCTGCAGGCCGCCAAACGCCTCCACAACGGCTTCTACAGACTGCTCCAGGCTGAGCTCATCTTTTACATCACAGGTCAACGCGATGGCCTCGCCGCCTCTAGCATGAATTTCATCTCGAGTGCTTTCGCACTTGCCCAGGGTTCTGCCGGTGACCGCGACTTTGGCACCCTGCGCCGCTAAAGCCAGTGCGATACCACGACCCACGCCCTGACCGGCACCCGTGACCAGTGCCGCCTTGCCTTGTAAAGTTGCCATATTGCTCACTTCCATTGATTAGTCTGGGCCTCAGGCGGCGTCCATCAGTTGCGATGCCAGACGAGCTCGATGCCATGCACCATCGCCCCACAGAACTGCGTTGTGCCCTTGACGCTTAAAGTACACATGCACATAGCATTCCCATGTGAACCCTATACCGCCGTGGAACTGCACCGCCCGGCTCGACACGAAAATTGCCATATCGCTGGCGGAGGATTTTGCCATTTGGGCATATTGCGTCGCCCTGTGCGGCTCATGGTCAATGGCGCAGGCGGCGTTATAAACCAAAGAGCGCGACTGATCGATGTCGACCATCGCGTTAACAAGCGGGTGTTTAACGGCCTGGAAAAACCCGATCTCACGGTCGAACTGCCTGCGCGTGCGCGCATACTCAGCGGTTGTTTGTAGCTCCCACTCGCCCGCGCCAACCATGTCAGCGGATACCATGGTCCAGATTGCGGGCATCGCGGTCGCCAGCGCGGCAACAGCGTCTTTGCATACTTCGGTCGCTTCTGCGCCACCGAAATGTACGCGCGCCTGATCTCGGGTCAGGTCCACAATGGCGTCAGCATCCAGCTTCACGCCAGCGGCATCTGTGGGTAGCCAGAATAGGCCAAAGCCAGCATCTGTTTTCGCTTGCACTAACAGGTAATCGCACTTCTGGGCGTCCTGCACAAAGGATGCCGTGCCACTGAGCTTGCCATCTGCAAAAGCAACATCGCAGTCGGTCTCTTCCCAGCTACCTTGTGCATTGGTGACCGCAAGCGTGGCTGACGCTCCGCCGACGATAGCCTCCAAGGCAGCATTGCCGGCCACGGTGTCACAGGCAGCAAGTAGGTAGGTGGCGTTGATAGTTGGTAACAGTGGCGATGGAAACGCGGCGCGTCCGGCTTCTTCGCACAACGCCGCTACTGCGACAGCGCTCATACCCAGACCACCGGCACTTTCCGGCACCGCCAACATGGTCCAGCCTAGTTCTACCATTTGCTGCCACAGCTCTGGCTGCCATTTCGCCGTCAGATCCCGATAGGGGTCAGACTCATCTGCCACCAGCTTGTGAAGTGCATCAGTGGGCATGTTGTCGCTGAAGAACTTGCGTGCGGAGTCCCGCAGCATGGCTTCCTCTTCACCAAATCCAAAATCCTGTGGTTGGCTCATCGCGTCGTCCTCATTTATTTGGATTTGGGCAGGTTAAGCACCCGCTCGCCAAGAATATTGCGCTGCACTTCGCTGGTGCCGGCCGCAATGGTGAAGCCATAGGAATTCATATAGGCAATCGGCCAGCGCGCATTTGCGGGCGCGTTGTCATCAGCGATGTATAGGGACGATGCAGGGCCCTCGATATCCGTCGCAAGCTGCGCCATATCTTGCATCATCTCGCTCTGTCGCAGCTTGTGTTGCAGGGGTATTCGCATGGGATCGTCGGTCAGCGCCTGCACGCGAGTGCGACGTCGGCACTGTCGAAAACCTTCTTCACGAATGACTTCCTTCATAATTCTGTCGCGAATCACAGGATCCTCGGACGCGGGCTTGCCGTTGCGGAAACTGCCCTTGGCCAGGTCAACAAGACTCATGGCACCGAAGACCGTCTGTTCTTCTCCTTCGCGCTGCTGCACCCGACCACCTGCCTGGGGCGTCACCAACTGCCCGGCACCGCGCTCGTGTGCCAGTGTTGTCATCGCGACCTGCCAGCCTTTGCCCACCGCATCCAGGCGGTAACTGTCGTCGACTTCCAGGTTGTCAAAAATCACTTCATTGAAACCGGTTTCGCCGGTCATTTTGATAAGAGGCCGCACCGTCACACCCTTACCCAGCGCCGAGCGGATCGGCACCACAAAATAGGATAGTCCCTCGTATTTATGAGACTTGTCGGTGCGCAGAAGAATGATCATCCACTCCGCGAAGTGGGCAAGCGACGTCCATACCTTATGTCCGTTGATAATCCACTTATCACCCTTTTGTTCCGCGAAGGTCTGAACACTGGCCAAATCGGATCCGGAGCCCGGCTCACTGAAGCCCTGACACCAGATCTCTTCGCCGGAGAACAGCTTTGGCAACAACTCGCGCTTTTTCTCTTCCTGAGCGTGATAAAACACGGTTGGGGCTGCCATACCGAGGCCGATCACATTGGGGAAAAACGGTGTTTTGGCACCCTGCATTTCGGCGTTGGCAATGCGCTGACAGTCAGTGCGACCGCGACCACCGACTTCTTCGGGGTAGTCACAGCCAACCAGACCGGCGTCATAGGCTCGCTTCTGCCAATCCTGAAGATAGTGCAGCTGGTCTTCTGTCATGATTTCCAGAGGCGATAGTGGCAACCGCACGGCTGTTTCCGCTGGGCTATTTTCAGCTAGCCAGCTGCGGCAGTATTCACGGAACTCAGCCTGTTCAGGCGTATCCTTGCGCTCACTTCCTGACATGAATCTGCTCCTTCCTGAGCTGTCGAAATTTTCGAGAGCGCAAGATAATAGTGCCCTGTACGGGCAGGAGCAAACAGCTGTATAGGGTCAGTTCATCTCACTGCGTGCCTGAGCGGCGGCCAAATGAAGTTGCAGGTCCAGAGCGGCAGCCCCTTCCTGTAACGCAAACTGCGGATCGAGGCGGCTATCTTCCAGAGCCAGCTGTACACATCCGAAGCCTGTTTCTACAGCAATTCGAAAACGGTTCAGCGTTGCAGCGGATAAAGGTAATTGTGCGCCCTTGCTCCAGGAGCACCCAAAGTCTTCGGCGATCGCCCAGTAACCGGTGACACGAACTTCTTTCAAAGGCGCCAGAGTCTGCATGGCATGCAGAATTTCCAACCCTCCGGGAAAATCCTGTACGATTTTGTGCACCATGACGAGCAGGTCACAAAACGCCTTGCGACCAGGGCCGCATGGGTCGTCTTGCAGGTGTGCGGCCCGCCAGTCTTCACAGGCAGCATGCAGTTCTGATAGCAGTCGCGCACTCAAGGCGTTCAACACTGCGTACTTATTCGGAAAGTATCGATACAGAGCCGGAACGGTAACGCCAGCGCGCTCCGCGATGTTATTGGTCGATATCTTCTCAAGACCCACATCACAGAGTACATCGCTGGCCGCGCTTAGAATGCCCTCGTATGTCCTGATTGCCCGCTGCTGCTTCGGACGATTTTTTTCGACCAATTCAACAGGGGGGAGTGCCATAGCAGTATTTTGCATAGTTACCTCGACTGATTGCGGTTTAGTTTAGCGAACGGCATCCAGCTTTGGCGTGAGTGGGTTCACACTTTCCATGGCAGCGGCGCTACCATTTCGGTAATCGCTCACAAAACGACCACAAAAGCATGCGAACACTAGCTAACGCCCCGTCATTGTCGTGGATGCAAAGGGCCTCACAATCAGTCCGCAAGGTGGTGATGTGCGCAACTGCGCTGATCTGCATTACAAGCGCAACGCTGGGGCAGGGTTTCGAACGAACTGAGGAGCGCGAAGACTGCGCTCGCAATGATCCCCTGCGAGTACCGCTGTTCGGCGACCTGCATGTTCACACCAGCTATTCCTTCGACTCCTGGACCTCCAGCCAACGCAACGACCCCTGGAACGCTTATCGCTACGCCAAAGGGGAAGCCATCCAACTGTCTGACCCAGACGGTGATCAAAGCGTGACAGCACAGCTGCGCAGGCCGCTGGACTTTACCGGCCTCACAGACCACGCCGAGTTTTTAGGTCCTATCAATCTGTGCACACGGGATAAGGACAAGTTGGCCTACTGGTACCCGTTCTGCATGCTGACCCGCACCAACACCTTTATGCTGCAATTTCTCGCCTTGGATTACTGGCAGCGAGTCGGTGTGACCGGCGGAAAGCCCGGTGCGCAGCGCGACAAATCTTTTATCTGTACTCTGGGTGACTGTGACGAAGCACACAAAGAGAGCTGGCAGCTCATTCAGCAAGCCGCAGAAGATCACTACGACCGCTCCAGTGACTGCAGCTTCACAACGTTTGTTGGCTACGAGTACACCGACGCACCGAACTACAATAACTTGCACCGCAACGTCATCTTCCGCAATGCGCGCGTCACCGAGACCGCGATTTCGACCTATGACACCGGCACCATGAATTTCCCTGAACTCTGGCGCCGACTTCGCAAAGAGTGCATTGATGGGGATGAGGGCTGCGATGTCATGGCCATTCCGCACAATCCCAATCTTAGCGGGGGCATGATGTTCCCGGACCCGGCGTCGCCTGAAGAGGCACAAGATCGCGCTTTCTTTGAGCCATTGGTGGAGCTTGTGCAACACAAAGCCGCTAGCGAATGCCGCTATGATCGGCTGGCCGGATTGGGCGTCGACACCGAGGACGAACTCTGCGACTTTGAGCAGGTCGTCGGCGATAACCTGTCGATGTTAGGAACCGTATTTGGTGAAGTCAGAACCAAAAACGCAGCTCCCGTACCCATCGCGGACTATGGTCGTCGCAACATGGTTAGAAACGTTCTCAAGGACGGTCTGGCGCTGGGCCAGCGTGACGGGTTAAACCCTTTTCAGCTGGGCTTTATTGGCTCGACTGACACTCATTCCGCCACACCGGGCGGCACAGAAGAAGATAACTACACCGGCCATTTGGGCCGTCGAGATACGGGATACCGCAACATTCAGGACCACTTTTTCGACAATCCCGGCGGCCTCGCAGTAGTTTGGGCCGAGGAAAACTCTCGCGATGCGATTTTCGAGGCCATGCGTAGACGCGAAACCTACGCCACCAGCGGCACGCGGCCCATCGTCAGACTGTTCGCAGGCGCCGACCTGCAAGACGACATGTGCAGCGGCCCGGAAGTCATAGCTGAAGCCGACCGCCTGGGCGTACCCATGGGTGGCGAGCTGGCCGGCCTGGCGGAAGGAGAAGCAATGCGCTTGCTGGTATCGGCAATGAAGGATAGCGGCAGTCCCGGCCTGCCCGGCAATGACTTGCAACGCGTGCAGGTCATCAAGGGCTGGGTAGACCACGAAGGCAACACCCACGAAAAGGTGTACGACGTGGCAGGGTCGCCTGACAACGGTGCCTGGGTAAACCCACAAAGCTGCGCCCCGACAGGTAGCGGACATCAGTCGCTCTGCGCTGTTTGGGAGGACCCCGATTTTGATCGGGGGGAAGATGCTTTCTACTATGTGCGGGTACTGGAAAATCCAAGCTGCCGCTGGAGCACCCTGCAGTGTCAGGCCCTGGGGGTAAATCCCTTTGCGGAGAACTGCCAGGCGCAGGCCGATATCCGAAACGAAGAACTGAAAGATGACGGCGCTATCGGTAACATTTTCAATCGCTGCTGTCTGGACCCGAAAGACGAACCCTTCTATTCTCCGGTTATTCAAGAGCGTGCCTGGACGTCCCCAATTTGGTATCAGGGGGTGCAGGCTGCGCGCTAACAGTCCGTCGTTTTTGTAAGGTTTCCCTATGGCCCAGCGCCGCACCGAGTACCGCTTTCATGGCGTGACGATGCTTACGTCAGCCCACCCCGAGATTCGCCGTATAAAACGCAGTGACGCCCAACCGTCGATACACGGCAACAAGCTGTGGCGCTCCAGCTTTTTGATGATCGATTATCTTAAGAAGCATCCGCCCGCCCACCATCGCACGGTCATGGACGCCGGCTGCGGTTGGGGAATGGGTGGCGTTTACTGCGCCAAAGCCCTTAAAGCAAAAGTGATTTCGGTTGACGCAGACAAAGATGTTTTTCCCTATCTGCTCGCCAATGCGGCGGCCAATAAGGTCGAAATAACCACACTGCAATCGCGCTTTGAGAAGATCAGCACACGACAGCTGGAAGATATCGATCTGTTAATTGCCGCCGATGTGTGCTTCTGGGACGAGCTTGTTAATCCAGTCTTCAATCTCGTCAAACGCGCCGTCAATGCTGGCGTCAAAAAAATCATCATCGCAGATCCCGAGCGGCCGACCTTCTTTGAAATGGCACAGCGCTGCGAAGACAAGTACTGTGCCGAGATACTGTCCTGGCGAGCACGTAAACCACTGGCCGCATCGGGCTCACTCATGGTTTTGGAAAACGCGTGATCGAGACCAGACGTCTACCGACCTGAGAGGCACATTTAACAACCCACGTCCTGGCCACCCCCAGGCAGCGATACAAAGCCGTTATCTCATCGTATACACAGTCTTCTGCTGATTCTGCGTCGACACGACCAGGGAGTTGCATCGACGAAGACTAACTGTCTGAGTCGGTTTGTTATGGCCAGCCCACGCTCAACACTATTCGCCGTCATGCTGGTGTCGCTCCTGGGCACTGCAGGTATTGCCCTGCCCTACCCTGTGCTTTCGCCGTACTTTCTGGACCCCGCGAACGCCAACTCACTTACCCAGTTTATGGGCCTACACCCGAAGCTGCTGCTGGGTGCCTTGCTGGCGTTGTACCCACTGGGGCTGATATTCGGCGGGTCGGTGATCGGCGCATTATCGGACGTTTACGGCCGCAAGCGGCTACTAATCATGACGTTGCTCGCCTCCGCACTGTGCTACGGCCTGACGGCTTACGCGGTAGTACTGGAGAACTTCCCGCTGTTCGCGTTGGCGCGATTTCTTACCGGCATCTTCGAGGGCAACATAGCCATTTCACGGGCCATCGCTCTGGACCTGCACCCCGCCATCAATCGAACTCGCGCATTGAGCCTGCTCTACGCCACTAACTACTCAGGCTGGCTTATCGGCCCGCTGGCCGGGGGTTATCTGATGCTGCTGGGGGTGGCCAATGTGTTTTACATTGCGGCGGCAATCACCCTCGCCGCAACAATCGTCGTGCAACTCGCCATTGCCGACAGTCCCGAGCCATCGGACGCAGAGCGAGCCTCGCGACCCGGCATCTGGGTTTCCATGCGCGACCAGAATTCTCTTGGACTGGTTCGAGAGCGGGCGATGCAGCCCCTGTTGCTGTATCACATTTTGTTCACCCTGGGCCTCAACATGTTTTACGAGTTCTATCCGCTGTGGCTGGTAGAACGCTTTGCCTATACCGGCGTGCAGATCGGCTGGAGTACGGTAGCCATCACCGGCGCGATGATTTTGAGCAGTATCTATGGGGTATCGCTGATTGAGAATCGCTACGGCTCGCTGGGTGCCGTGCGACGCAGCAGCCTGGCATTGTCTCTAGCTTTTCTGCTTCTGCCGCTGATAGCGGATTTCAGCCTGTATCCGTCCTTAATTGTTTGCGGCGGACTTATTGCACTATGTAATGGCGTCTTCCCTGCCTACATGGCGAATCGCTTTGAATCCTTTGGGCTCGGCCGCGTACAGGGACTGCTCACCACCAACTTTTGCATAGCCAATGTTGTGTCCGCCCTGGTCGGCAGCGCTATTGCCCTGGCGGGCGTTGGCTGGGCACTCGGCGCTGGAGGTTTTCTGGTACTGAGTGCATCCGTGTGGCTGTGGTGGTGGCGTGAAGAAACGGCCGCTGCCTAGAACGCAACGCGATAGCGTCGAATAATATCCGGCGTTGCGACCGCTTCACCCCCAATCATGCGCGGCCGAAAACGCATTCCGCGCATTTGCCGATATAGCATCTCTGCCGCATCGTTATTCTCATCGCTACCAGAGGTAGTTTGTAGATCAACCACCCGTCCGCGATCTGTCACGCCAAAGCGCGCTTCGACATTGCGCTGGCTTTGATATTCGGGATAGGTCACCGATTCGATCCGAAATGGTTGGTTGACGGGTAACTCCACCGGCGCAGAAAACCACTCCTGCTGCAGCGCCAAAGCGATTGACTGGGATTCGCCGCGCCTTGCCTCCAATACCTGCCATACCGCCTTGTAGGACTGCTGCGCGCGTCGTGGCTGATCAAACCACAGGTGCCAGTCTCCCAATGCAAGTAGAGTGCGAGCGCGCCCCTGCCAGTCCCTGGCCTCGATAAATCGGTCGAGCAGACGACGCAGCCTGGCGCGCCCCCGCGCGTAGGCCGATTCTTGCATATTGCGCACCTGGGTTTGCTCGACGGATGGCTCGTCAAGAGGGTCAGTGCGGCCTCGGTTGGCACCCAGAATCATCTGAGTGTCGCGACCCAAACCCAAATCCGTTATGGACGTGACATACAGAACGTTTAGCTGCGCCTGCGTAAGCGCCTCCAGCTGCCTGGCCGACAGTTGCAGCGACGGTGCTCTGCTTGCCGCCCGGTTTTTCTCGAACGTCGAGTCCGTTCGCATTGGGGCACCATTCGTTGCCGACATGTCGTTAGCCGAAAGCTCAGCAGCGTTTTCAGCATCCTGTATGCGCTCTGACAGGTCTCGCCACTGCATCAGCAAGGCGCGCGGCTGGCTGGGGTTGGGGTTTCGCAGCCACTGCTGACGCAGCCAGTTCTGCCATCGCAGTAAGGCCTCCAGTCGATCCGGGTCCCCGGGTTGGTAGTACTGTCGGCTCAGGAACCAGAGATACGACTCGATTTCATCAGCGCTTTCGATGTCACCTCGCGCCAAATAGGTGTCGCGCAGACGCTCCAGCAGGGGCAACTGACGCTGACTGTAGAGACCCTCGTTGACGCGTAAAAGATGGACCGCCCGGCGCCATTGCTCGATCGCGGCATCAAAGTCTCCGCGCTCATAGAAATACCGGCCAGCATCCTGAAGGGTTTCAGAGAGTTCAGCACCATAGGGGCCGGCCAGATACTCCTGTTCGACTATGCGGGCTTTCCAGGCGTCGGCTTCCGGCGCGCTCTGGCGAGGCGGAAGCGGCGCTGGCGCTGGTGCGTCAGTCCGATAAAATCGAAGTCCGTAAGGGGTGGGGGCGCCGGTATTACCCAGGCTCGCATGCGTTTGCGTCAGCGACAGTGACAGCAATGCGCAGGCTGCCATGCGCAGCACGACACTGGAAGCAGTCTGCGAAAGCGAGTTTGAACGGCGTATAAACACAGGTTTAACTATACCTTTTGTACCTGACTATCCCAGCAGTTTGCTTGCATTGACAGCCATGTCTTGACACCCTTTCCTGCTGACCTCACCACCCGGAGCGCAACGTGAAGCAGCTCGGCATACTCGACAGTGCATTCGTCAATTTAGAGCAACCCAATACACCACAGCACGTCGGTGGACTGGGTATCTATGACCCCTCCACAGCGCCAGGTGGTCTAGTGCGTTTCAAACAAGTCATCGCAGGCTTTGAGGAGCGACTCAATCGAATGCCGCTGTTCCGCACGCGCTTGGTGGAAGTGCCCGGTGGCATTGACCGACCTTATTGGGTTAAAGACGCTAATTTTGACGTCGAGTTCCACCTGCGGCATATCGCCCTACCGCAGCCCGGTGATTGGCGGCAGCTCTGCATTCAGGTTGCCAGGCTGCACGCACGCCCGCTGGACATGACCCGCCCCCTCTGGGAGTGCTACGTCATTGAAGGTCTGGACAATATCAAGGAACTGCCCAAGGGCAGCTTCGCGGTTTACACAAAGATGCATCACGCCCTGGTAGACGGGGCCGGCGGTGCCTCCTTTATGGCCGCGCTGCACGATCTGGAAGCAGAGGCCGCACCGATCATTGAACAGGCAGACACGCCTCTATTAGTAGACCGTAATCCCTCTGCGCCTGAGTTGCTCACGCGCGCCAGTCTTAATCAGGTCAAGAATGCAGTGGGCATGACAAGGGGCGCCGTGAGCCTTGGCAAAGATCTGAGTCAGTTTGCAATGAAAGTGCTGCGCAAGCAGATTCCCATGCCAGACGTGCAGGCTCCACGTACCCGCTTTAATGGGCCCGTTGGACCCTATCGCGTTTTCGAGGCGACCAGTTTTCCTATCAAGGATTTCAAGGCGGTCAAAGATGCGACCGGGGTTAAGCTTAATGACGTGGGTCTGGCCGTTATAGGCGGTGCATTGGCGCGCTATCTTGACGCTAAAGGCGAAACACCTGAAGGTTCACTGGCTGCAGGTCTGCCGGTCGATTTGAGATCGCGTCGGGCAATGACCGACGACAACAATCAGGTCGGGTCTATTTTTTCGGCACTGCACAGCGATGTGCGCGACCCCGTGGAGCGGCTCAAGGCGGTTCACGTGAGCACCACCGCAGCTAAAGAGTTCGGTGCCAGCAGCCCCATGCTCGATACGATTAAGGGTGCTGGGGTGCTGAACCCTGCGATCACGCGCGCCGCCGCATCGCTGTGGTCGAAACGCAATTTGTCACGATTTATTCCGCTTAACGTATCTACCGTCATTACCAACGTACCCGGGCCAAACTTTGACTTGTTCTGCGCGGGCGCCCGGATGGTGCAGTATCAGGGTCTGGGACTACTAACCCCAGGCGTCGGCCTGTTCCATACGATTTTCAGCCAGTCTGAGACAGTCAATATATCGGTGCTGGGTGATAGGGATATCATGCCCGACCCACACTTTTACATGGAGTGCCTTAACGAAAGCTGGGAAGAACTGCGCGATGCCGTCATCGCAACGGGTAAGTCACGGTCACGCCCCGCCGCTAAAGCGAAAGCTGCTCAGGACAAGAGCAAAACTAAACCTGCAGCCAAAGCCAAACCGAAAGCCAAAGCCACTGAGGCCAAGAAAAAGGCGCCCGCGCGTAAATCAAAGGCGCCTGCGGCAAGATCGAAAACTAGCGCGACCAGCAAAAAGACCGCTATTGCAAAGACAAAAACACAAGCACGATCTGCCAAGGCCAAGGCTTCTGCGTCTCAGAAGAAAGCGCCGAATGCTAAAACGGCAGTAGCCGCCGGGACGAATAGTGCGGCGGCAAAAAAGCCGCCAGCCAAACGCAAAACCGCCGCAAAACAGCCTCCTTCGCCAAAAAAGAAATCGGTTAAGGCATCAGCAGCTTCTAACATCTCAAAACCCGTCAATCCTGCCGTGGCGGCGCCCTCCGCTAAAAAGCAGGCAGCGAGAGCAGCAGCGGTGCGCAAGGCAACTGCTAACGCACCCATGGCGGGCCGACCCGTCGCCGTCGCGTCCAGCAGTCAGACACCCCGGCTAAGGGCGCGTCGCAAGGCGACGTCCGTTGCACCCAAGCTTAAAGTTGTCGGCAGCTAACACGCTGCTCAAGACACCTAGCGAAAAGGTCGGGCAAAAAAAACCCGCCTTGCGGCGGGTACGGAGTCTTCGTTATGGACCTGGACGTCGTCTGTCGGGGTGCCGGGGATCAGATGCTTCCGTCGTGACGGAAGTCGTCCCGAGCGATCCAGCCGATCAGCGCGAAATACAGGCCAAACGTCATAGTCATAAACATTTGGGTATTTCCTTGTGTGTACCAGACAGGCGCTACTTTAGTTAACCCTGTGATATATTCCTAATGTATTAATGTCATGTTTTACATGAACTGAATGCATATCATGATGATTACTGTGCATAGAGAGCGTCCGGATGGAAACCAGAGAGCTGGCAAAAGTTGACCTTAACCTATTGATTGCATTACAGGTTTTGCTAGAAGAGCGAAGCGTTTCCTACGCTGCAGAACGGCTGAATATAACGCAACCTGCAATGAGCAAAACCCTCTCGCGCCTGCGCGATGTCTTCGCCGATCCTCTGTTTACGCGCTCCTCTCATGGCATGCGACCCACCCCACGGGCGCTGGAGCTCGCCTCCGACCTGGAAAAGGTCCTGCAAGGCATTCAATCATTACTCGACGAGCAGGACTTTGATCCGGCCCGGTATACGGGCGAAATCAACCTGGCCATTACCGAGTACATCGGCGTTTGGCTGCTGCCCCCGCTGATCGGTCGTCTCGCGTTTCTTGCACCCAATCTAAAGCTGCGGACCATCACTCGCGTAGAGCACCAGCTACAGCAATTGAGCCTTGGCGAGTTGGACTTCGCCGTGCAGCTCA
This sequence comes from Cellvibrionales bacterium, assembly GCA_043585095.1. GTDB lineage: Bacteria > Pseudomonadota > Gammaproteobacteria > Pseudomonadales > Halieaceae > JANQIO01. The sequence goes on along the minus strand of CP121321.1, from coordinate 1,051,182 downwards.
AACACGCCCGCTATGGTGATGAGTATCTTTGTCACCCTCTGGGCGGCAGTAAACCGGTGATCCTCGCTAGAGAGGGCCATCCGCTCAGCGGACTACTGCCCGATTGGGACGCGGTCATGCAGTACCCCATCATGCGACTTTACATGGCAGATCAGGACGAGCTCGAGTTTTTCCAAAACAGCGCCAGCATGACGCGCCGTATAGAAAACTATCAACAGCTTGCAGGCGGCTTTGAAACCTCGCACTTGTTAACCGCGATTGAAGTGCTAAGAAACACAGATTACCTGATGCCGGCGCCCCCTTTTTTGCTGAATAACCCAACGCTTGCCTACAAAATTCAGGCGCTACCGCTGCCGCCGGACATCGACTATCAAATTGACTATATGTTAGTGAGACATCAACGCACAGAGAACTCTCCGGTGCACAACTGGCTGTGGCAACAGATGATCGAAGTTCGGTCTGAATTGGCGATGCACGCCGTATAGAAGACAGCCAGTCTCATCAAAGGCGAAACACGACACGCACAAGACCTTGAGTAAAGAGCAAACACCATGAGCCGTAAGAAACGTCGCGATATTCCGGTTTTCGCGCACCCCATCATCGAGACCCACTGTCACCTCGACTATCTCGAGGCGGATGAACTGCAGGACACCCTGATCCGCAGTCGAGAGGTCGGTATAGAGCGTATCGTCACTATCGCGGTTTCACCGGGCAACCTGGACACGGTTGATGCTCTAGCGCGTCAGCATGACGGAATATGGGCGACACAGGGCGTACACCCTCACGAGGCGGAGCAGTACACAGCTGCCACGGGTGCGATCATTCAGCAAAGGCTGTCCGAACCGCATATCGTTGCCGTAGGTGAGATCGGACTGGACTACTATTACGACCACGCAGATCGAATAGCACAGCGTCGCGCCTTTGAAGCACAGCTACAGATAGCAGCTGAAAACGATATGCCCATCGTGGTGCACACGCGAGAAGCCGATGAGGATACCCGCGCCATCCTTGAAGACTTCTCCACATCACTAAAGCGCAAGGGCGTCATCCACAGCTTCACCTCAGGACTGCCACTGGCTGAGTTCTGCCTGCAGGAGGGCTTCTGCCTGGGCTTTAACGGTATTGCTACCTTTAACAGTGCCGAGAATGTGCGCGACGTGATCGCTGCCACACCAGTCGAGCAGATTTTGCTGGAAACGGATGCACCCTACCTGACGCCTGTGCCCTATCGCGGACGCCCCAATGCCCCCTTCTATCTGCCTTTCGTGGCCGAGACAGTCGCCGAGGTAAAAGGTATTGACGTAGAGTCTCTGCTGGCGACAGCCTGGAATAATAGTTTGAATTGTTTTTTCCCGGAGGAGTGCCTCGCCAACGCAATAGAGGCGTGAAAAACCTGTTAGAATGCGCCGCGTTTTCAGGCAGGCATTAAATAACTCGTGGATTACATTGTAGGTCAGCGCTGGGTAAGCCACGCCGACGCCCAGTTAGGGCTTGGCATCATTGCTGAAATTGACGGTCGTCGTGTTTCCGTAAGCTTCCCCGCCATCGGCGAAGAACGCACATATGCTATCGAAAATGCACCGCTGACCCGGCTGCGTTTCAAAGTGGGTGACCACGTTACCACTCTGGATGACCTCGAGCTGGTTGTCACCGAAGTTGAAGAACAGCAAGGCATCCTCTTCTACACTGGCCTGGATCATCACGAGGAAAGTGTCACCATCAGCGAGCTCGAGCTGGATTGCTTTGTCCAGCTCACGACGCCACAGCAAAGACTTTTGAACGGGCATTTCGACCGGAACAACCATTTCGCGCTGCGCATGGCGACCTTCGAACACCTCGACAGGTTGCAGCGCTCTCCAGCTCAAGGGTTGATAGGTTCGCGTACCAGCCTGCTACCCCATCAGGTTTATATTGCCGGAGAAGTAGGCCGTCGACATGCCCCGCGCGTGCTGCTGGCGGACGAAGTTGGTCTCGGCAAGACCATCGAGGCCGGCATGATCACCCAGCAACAGTTGCTATCCGGGCGTGCGTCCCGAGTGCTCATCATCGTGCCCGAAACACTACAGCATCAGTGGCTGGTTGAAATGCTGCGCCGCTTTAACCTACGCTTTTCACTGTTCGACGAAGAGCGCCTCGACGCCATGACGTCGATGACAGACGATCTGCTCGACATGAGTGCTGAGCTGAGCCTTGAAGAAACACTGATCGCAATGGGCAATCAGGGCTCCGACAACCCCTTCGAGGCAGAGCAGTTGGTACTCGCCAGTCTCGACCTGTTTACCCAGAGCACAGAGCGACAGCAGCAGGCATTAGAGGCTGGCTGGGATCTGGTTGTGCTGGACGAAGCGCATCACCTGCACTGGACGCCTGATCAGGCGGGCAGTGATTACGCGTTTATTGAAGCGCTGGCGGCGAAAACTGCCGGCCTATTACTACTCACCGCCACTCCCGAGCAAGTTGGTCAGGCCAGCCACTTTGCGCGGCTGCGCCTGCTGGACCCGGATCGTTTCCACGATCTGGACAGCTTCCGCGAAGAAGAAAAAGGCTATCAGTCGCTCAACTCGGAACTGGAAACCCTTGAAGCGCAGGGCGCCGATGAGGCCGAGATCGCTCGCCTGATTGATCGCCACGGTACCGGACGCGTGCTTTTCAGAAACACTCGCGCCAGCGTCACCGGTTTTCCCAAAAGGCAGCTGCACGCTTATCCGCTAGCGCCAGACAGCATCGCGGATGCCGTGCAAGACGTCGCCGCGGCACTCTACCCAGAGACCGTAGCGGCCGACGAAAGCTGGGTGAACGACGACCCTATAGTCGCCTGGCTGGAGCAGACCCTGAAAACCTTGCGCCCGGAAAAGGTTTTGGTGATATGTGCTCATGCCGACACTGCCATCGTCCTGGAGCATTATTTGCACCTGCGAGCAGGCATCCGCAGCGCCGCCTTTTACGAAGGGCTGACAATTTTAGAGCGCGACCGCGCGGCGGCCTATTTTGCAGATCCAGAGGGCGGTGCCCAAACTCTGGTCTGCTCCGAGATTGGCTCCGAGGGCCGAAATTTTCAGTTTGCCCGACATCTGGTGCTGTTCGATCTGCCGCTGAATCCTGACTTGCTGGAGCAGCGTATCGGCCGACTGGACAGAATTGGCCAACAGCACGATGTCGAAATACACGTGCCCTATTTGGCGAATACCGCACAGGAAACACTGATGCGCTGGTACCACGAAGGCTTGAATCAATTTGAGCAGAGTTGCTCCGCAGGCTACGCGATTTTTGAGCGCTTTCGTGACCGCTTGTTAACGCAGCTAACGGCGCCCGACCATGACCTGGCTGAATTGTTAGCCGATACCGCTGCCTTTACCGAGGTAACGCGGGCCGAGCTACGCGAAGGTCGTGACAAATTGCTGGAACGCAATTCCTGCAAGCATGAGCAGGCCAACGAGATGATCGACGCCATCAAGGATGCAGAGTCCAGCGACGTACTGCGCGAATATCTGGAAGCATTATGTGACAGCTATGGCGTAGAAACGGAGTACCACTCGGAGCATGCGCTGATTTTGCGTCCAACTGATCATATGCTCACCGGGCACTTTCCGGGGCTGGATGAAGAAGGCACAACTATAACCTTCAGCCGCGAACAGGCTCTAGCGCGCGAAGACATCCAGTTTCTCACCTGGGAACACCCCATGATGGTAGAAGCACTGGATATGGTGTCGACTACTGAGCTCGGTAACGCCGCCATCGCGACCCTGTCCCTTAAAGGGGTGCCGCCGGCCACGCTACTGCTGGAGAGCCTCTACTGTATAAACTGCGTGGCGCCGCGGGACCTGGGCGTTGAGCGATTCCTGCCGGTCTCGCCAATTCGCCTGCTGGTGGACAGCCGGGGCAAGGATTTGTCCGACATCATGCCCCACCAGCGCCTTAATAGCCTTTGCGAGAAGGTGAAAAAGCCCGTCGCCCTGCAAATTATCAAGCAAGTGCGCCCACAGGTGGAAGACAAGATGCAGTATGCGGCATCACTGGCCGAAGCGCAGCGTAGCGCAATACTCGAGGCGGCTGAGGCCCGCATGCGCGACGAGCTGGGTGCGGAGCTGACTCGACTCACGGCACTCCGCGAGATCAATCCCTCCATTCGCGAAGAAGAAATCAATCATCTGACCTGGCGCATCGAGGAATGCGCTGCGCATATATCCCACGCCAGTCTGCAGATGCAGGGTTTACGGCTTATCGTCACCACCTGAAAGTTCGTCTTCTGACCTCGGCATATTGTGCGCCGGGGTCAAATACCTGTACCTGCTTCTCCCGCTGTATTCGCTACCATACGGGGCAAACCATCCCGGGGAGAATAACAATGGCAGAGTCAGAACGCGCGTTAACCAAAGCAGGCATGGGCATTACCGAAGGTATGCCACTGCAGGCTGCCGAGGGAGACATTGAAGCCCTGCGTAAGAACGTACAGCACCTCATGGATATGGAGGCGATCCGGCAGCTTAAATACGCCTACTTCCGCTGTATCGACACCGCCAATATGGAAGAACTCTCTACCTTGTTCCACGAGGACGTGCGCGTGCACTTTAAAGGCGGCACCTACGAGTGGGAGCTTAAGGGCAAAAAGGAATACCTGGACAACGTTGGCGGCGCCTTCAGCAGTCAAGCCGTGGGCCACCACAACGGCCACCACCCTGAAATTCAAGTACACAGTGATACCGAAGCCAGCGGCATCTGGTATCTCGCTGACCATATGTGGATCCTGGACCCCGGTTACTACACCACCGGCACAGCGCTGTACTGGGACCGCTACGTTAAAGAGAACGGGCGCTGGCTGATTCTGGAAACCTGCTACGAGCGCTTGTATGAAATCAACCGGCAGGAGACCGATGTACCGCTGAGTGCACATTATCTGGCCCGGGCTGGCGCCTAGTCGCTCAGAAGATCGCGGCGTCGAGTGTTAGGGTGCTATGATCCCCCGCTTATGGTGAAAAAAGTCCCAACCAAAGCCGAGCAACGAGCCGCTCTGGAAAAGCAGATGCGCAACTACCTCGACGACGGTGGTAGCGTACACGTGGTTCCGCGCGGCACCAGCGGTTCAGATGCACGCAAACCCCAGCAATTCCAATCGACGGGGCTGTTCAGCGAACCACCCGCTAAACGAACCTTCGTCCCTGAGGTGATCGCAGCCATCGAGTCACGTCGCGGTGAAATGAAGCGGGCTCGCAGTCCCTCACCTAAGCGATCCAGGCTTCCAAAGCCAAGGCGCAAGACGGTGTACGACGACTTTGGAGAACCCATTCGCAAGGTGTGGGTAGAAGAGTAAAAGCAGGCTATGATTGGCAGGACTCAAGGCCCAGCCTGGCGCAGCTTCAATCGGCGCTGTTGAGGTTTTGTTAATATATTTTCGATCCCTGCCATCCAACTCCGAAACTTTCCCGTAATAACCTCCATGAAGCCAAACTTAAGCCCGTTCGAGCGTGTCTTCCGCACTCTTTTGGGATGTCTACTGGCGTTAATCGCACTGAGTCAGCCCGAACTTGGTCTGCTGGAAATTATCGTTCTCATTGCCGCCGTATTCCTGATATTAAATGGAATCTGGGCGCGCTGTTACCTGTGGCGTTGGCTGGGCCTGAATACGGCTCAGAACGATATCGAATTGTGCAACAGGTCCCTGCGCCGCCGCGATTGAAAGTTGTGCGCCCGGCTCGCTTTTTACCGATCTAGCTATCTAGCTGTTTACGGGTATAGCTATCTCATACCTGACTGCTTCAACTCCATCGGTTGTGGTCACACGGGTGCTGATAACGCGAGGGCAGACACAAGACACACTCGCGAAGCTGCGGCCTAATCTGGACTGTTCCGGCCAACAGATCGGCACAATGTCCCCTGGCGTTCGCTTCCATACCGAAATACCTATACAAATCTCCAGCAGCGGCACTCGAGAGGTAAACGCTTTTCCCCTGTACCGCGTAACAAGCATAAACCTATGAGGACCATCAAAATGATCTACTTGCAACGCGGTTTGACTTCACTACTGCTGGCAGCCTGTGCGCTTCTCGCCTTGCCAGGGCAAGCGGCAGCAAACTGTCCCGAAGTGTTAGACCATACGATGCAGAAGCTGCGCTCTAAAGACTCAGTCAAGCTGTGTGACGCCTATGCGGGCAAGCCTGTTTTAGTCATTAATACCGCCAGCCACTGTGGCTTTACGCCCCAGTTCAAAGGTCTGGAGGCGCTTTATCAGGACTACAAAGATCAGGGGCTTGCAGTGGCCGGCTTTCCTTCCGACTCCTTTAATCAGGAGGCCGATAGCGCTGAGAAGACCGCCGAAGTCTGCTACGTGAACTATGGTGTCACCTTTGATATGTACGAAGAGATTGCGGTTAAGGGCAGCGAAGCACACCCGCTGTTCGCGCAACTCGCCGCGAAGCAAGGCGCACCCCGCTGGAACTTTAATAAGTACCTCATTGATAGCAAGGGTAACGTGGTCGCTAAGTGGGGTAGCAGTACCGCACCGGAAAGCGCCGAACTGCGCAGCGCCATTGAAAGCGCTCTCGCAGCAAATTGAGCAACGCCAAGCGCAGTCTGGTTTTATGCTGACTCTATCCGGCGGCGATATAGCCGCCATGGACTCCCGCTATCGCGCTGCGTTTATCAACGGCTTGTCGGGTTTGAGGCCGGCCCAGCTCATTGGTACCGTGGGTGCAGACGGCGAGCATAATCTAGCCATCTTCAACTCGGTATGTCACGTTGGCGCTCACCCGCCTTTGTTAGGCATCATCAGCAGACCCAATTCTGTTTCCAGACACACGCTTGAGAATATTACAGCGACGGGCTGTTACACGATCAACCATGTCACCGAGGCATTCTTCAAAGCGGCGCATCAGACCTCGGCACGTTACGACGGCTCTGAATTTGACGCGGTGGGCCTCACCGCCATAAAGGGCAGTCTCTCCGCACCCTATGTCGCCGAGTCGCCCTTGAGCATCGGTTTACAACACAAACAAACCATCGATTTGGATATTAATGGCACCCACTTTGTTATCGGCGAAGTCGTCGAAGTCAGGGTGCAAGAGGATGCTATTGCCGAGGATGGTGCGATCGACCTGCATCGTATAGGTAGCATCAGCGTCGGCGGGCTGGATCACTATTATCGCGTCAGCTCGATAGCGCGCATGAGCTATGCCAAGCCCGACAAGCCGCTGGAGCGGCTTGATTCCGGGGACTGACCTGAAAGCCGCATCAAATCCCGTAGCGCCGCTTAAGCATGTCAAAAAAGGCAGGAGCATTGGCCGCTTGATCCGCATCGATGGCTTTAGAGATATCGGTTTCCGCCATCGCTTCCAACCACACAGGCATACCTTCGATCTCCGCCGGTATATCCCAGTCCAGTTTCTCTTTGCCGGCCGTCACTGCAACTGCCATCACATATCGCACGTAGATATCGGCCAGTGAAAATTCTTCGCCGGCTATCCACGGCTCGAAGGCGCAAATCCGATTGAGGCCATCCACGCCGCGCTGCACGGTCTCCCGCACTTCCTGCGCCAGCGCTGCGGGCGCTTCGACGCCCATGAACAAGAAAGGGATTAACCGCCGGCAGGCCAGCTCGATATAGCACTCCGACAATTTCATAATCTGCCTGACCTTTGCTCTGGCGATCGGGTCCGCGGGTAATAGCGGTACGTCTGTAAACACCTCTTCCAGGTACTCGCAGCAAACCGTTGTCTCACTGAGATGAACACCTTCAGCCGTTGTTAGCGCAGGAATTTTGCCCAGCGGACTGATGTCGAGATATGCGGGATCATCACCGTACTGTTCGTCCTCTTGAAACTCGATACCCTTGTACATCAGCACGTGTTTTACCGCGTTGTAGTAATTGCTGTACGCAAAGCCATGCAAAGTAATCATGTTATGGGGTTCCTAACGTATCAAAACCAATCGGGGCCACAGCGGCCCGTTCAAGCAAAGGGATTATGACTGAACTCGGGCAACAGGACACGCTCTACTACGATGGTAAGTGCCCGCTGTGCATGCGCGAAGTGCGCCTGCTCACTCGCATTGCCGATCCGGAATTGCGGCTGGTTGATCTACACACCGTGCCGGATGCAAGCGGAGCGCCAACGCGTCTGGAAAAACTGACCACGCTGCACTGTTTGACTGCACAGGGACAGTGGCTTATGGGCGTCGATGCGACCATACAGGCCTGGTCGCATACCCGCTGGGGCTGGCTGTTCTCCGTGCTGCGCTGGCCCTTGATTGGCCCCGTTGCCGACCGTATTTACGCGTTCTGGGCACGCAAGCGCTACAGCCGTTTATACGGTTGTGGGGAGTGTGCCGAATAGTGAAGGCGCTGCAGGATTTGCTGGACCAGTACCCTCGCTGGGTAGCACTGACCGGCGCCGGGATATCCGTGGACTCTGGCATTCCAACCTACAGAAACCACCGCGGTGAATGGCAGCGCAGTGACCCCATTCAGCATCAGGAATTTATCGGCCAGGAAGCAAAGCGACGCCGCTACTGGGCGCGCAGCATGGCGGGCTGGACGTATGTGGCCGCATCGCAGCCAAATCGCGCCCACCACGCGCTAGCCGCGCTGGAGGCGAGCGGGCATATCCCATTGCTTGCAACTCAGAATGTAGACCGGCTGCATCAAGCGGCTGGACATCAGCAGGTCGTTGATCTTCATGGCCGTTTGGATCGCGCACGCTGTCTGGACTGCATGGCCTACGTAGACCGGGTGCAGTTACAAAGCGAGTTGGCCGCATTGAATCCGGATTGGGATCAGGCCATCGCCGACATTCGCCCCGACGGCGATGCCGAGGTAGACGACTATGTGGTTGAGGCCATGCAGGTGCCAAACTGCAAAGCCTGCGGCGGCACCTTGATGCCGGACGTGGTGTTCTTTGGCGGCGCCGTGCCGCGAGAGCGTGTTGACCGGATCAGTGCTGCGATTGAAGAGCACGATGCGCTGCTAGTAGTCGGCTCATCCTTGATGGTGTTCTCGGGATTCAGATTTGCGCGCATGGCGCACAAAGCGAACAAGCCTCTGATCATTATCAATAAGGGCGACACCCGGGCAGACTCGCTGGCTAGCCTCAAAATAGAGGCAGATGCGGGCGACATTCTCGATCAGCTGGCGAGCAGCTCAGGCAGTGCATCGGCTAGCGCCGGATAGCGAAATACAAAGCCTTTTTCGCCCAGACGCTGTGGAATAACGCGCTGACCCGTCAGCAACAATTCTTCTGCCATCTCGCCCAGGGCAACGCGCATAAGAACTCCCGGTATTGGAAGCACAATAAAACCGCCTTGCTCCGCCTTTAGCGCTTCGCTGAAGCCAAGATTGGTAACCGGTTCAGGGGCGGTCAGGTTAACCGCGCCGCTTAAGCCTGAGGCGGACAGCAGAAATTCAACGGCCCCTATGACATCGTCCCGGTGTATCCAACTTAGCCATTGACGGCCGGATCCCATGTAGGTGGCGACGCCGAACTGGACAGATTTGCGCAACTGGTCGAATGCCCCGCCGTCCTTGCCCAGCACCACGCCCAGGCGCATTACGCAAACACGCGTGCCGAGTTCCACGAAGGCCTGCGCCTCAGACTCCCAAGCTAAGCATAGACGGTGGGAGAAGCTGTCTACGCTTTCAGCACTCTCCGGCAAAACGAGATCCTGTTGCGGACCGTAATACCCTACCGCTGACGCGCTCAGCAGCACGGCGGGCGGATTGCGCAGCCTCCCGGCCAGCGCACGCAGCGCACGCGTAGTATCAATGCGGCTGTCCATCAGTTCCTGCTTGCGAGATTCGGTCCAGCGCTTATCGGCAATGCCTTCGCCGGCAAGGTTTATAAATGCCTGAAAACCCTCTCCGCCATCAATCTCAGACAAGTCTTGCACATAGCGTAGGCCGGGCTTGGCGTCATGGTCAGCAGAACGCGTTAACACCACCAGCGTATGTCCGGCGCCCAGCAGGGCCGACACTAATGGTTGGCCTATAAAGCCGGTACCGCCGGTAACAAGAATATGCATAGCCACTGTCCAGTGCAGATGTCGCTGTATTCAAGATGTTTACGGCCACAGGAACGGCCAAGATCAGTGATCGAAAGCGCAGACACAGCCGTATCTTGTGCATATTCTGTTCATACTGGGTTCGAAATGACAACGCTACATCAAACCATTCACATCGAGCGTCCGGCACACGAGGTATTCACCTACGTATCTGACTTCTCAACTTGCGTTGAGTGGGACGCGACCGCCGTCTATACCGAACGACTGGACGAGCAGCCCGTTGGCGTCGGCAGCCGATTCAAAGTGGTATGCGACGCCCCGGTGGGAAGCCTTCCGCTGGAGTATGAAATCGTAGAGTACGAGCCGGACAGCAAGGTCGTGCTAATCGGCCGCGGACGCTTCTTCGAAGTTGAAGACACGATACTCGTGACACCGACCAGCACGGGTTGCGAACTCGACTACACCGCCGTCTTTACCTGGAAGCCCTGGCTGGAGAAAGTTGCGCAGAAAGCGGAGCCTGGCTTGGAACGCATGGGCTACGCCTCGGTGCAAAAGGGACTAAAGCGTGCCCTGGACGATGCCTATGAAGTGCCTGAAATCTCTGACGAAAACGCCCGCGCTGATGGATTCCTGCCGACAGCCTTAGCCCGCTTCTCCAAGCGCGGCTACAAACGCGGTATGAAAAAGCTTTTCAATCCAATGTCCGCCTACATGGGCGACAAACACATCGTTCTTACTGGTGCCACTTCTGGCATTGGCAAGGCAAGCGCAGAATTTTTGGCTTATAAAGGTGCTAGTTTGACCTTGGTTGTGAGGAACAAAAAGAAAGGCGATGCGCTCGTCAAGGAACTGAAGCAACGCACGGGCAATAAAAATATCCGCGTTCAGATTGCCGATCTGAGCCTGATGGCCGACGTCGATGCGGTGGTGGCCAGACTGACCGACGCCGGCGAGCCTGTGGATGTGCTGATTAACAATGCTGGCGCGCTTTTCAATCCTCGCGAAGAAACCGAAGAGGGGCTTGAGCAAAGCTTTGCGCTACTGCTACTAGGCCCTTATCGACTCACCGAAGGTCTCAGGCCGCTGTTAGCCAAAGCCGCCGATGTGCGTGGTGAAGCGCGCGTCATCAACGTCGTATCGGGAGGCATGTATAGCCAAAAAGTACGTGTTTGGGACCTGCAAAATGCCCAGGGCAAATACTCCGGATCTCAGGCCTACGCGCGTTGCAAGCGGGCCTTAATGATCAAAACCGAGCAGTGGGCGGAAGACTGGGCGCAGGACAATATTGTCGTAAACGCGATGCATCCCGGATGGGCAGACACACCTGGCGTCGAGTCAGCGCTGCCAGAGTTCCATAAGGTCACTCGCTTTATCCTGCGCACCCCGGAAGAAGGTGCTGACACCATTAACTGGCTTGCCATCGCTACCGAAGCCGGCAAGGTTAGCGGGAAGTTATTCCTCGACCGCGAGCCGCGCACCACTCACCTGACTGACTCGACCAAAGAGTCGGCGGAAAGCCGGGAGCAGCTTCGCGAAATATTGGAAAACTGGGACGATCAAAATCCTGAACAAGAAGCGGCTTAGGTAGCAAAGGCTGACCAAAAATCTGAACTGGCACGCCGCTTATGGTTCTAACCTGAGCGGCGTTTCAGTAACATCCCTGCCTACGGAGTTTTCATCCCTTATCGTTCGGCCCGCGGTCGGCAGCAGGAGCAGTTCACATGAGTGACGCCATTGTCCCCTACACCATTGATATCCAGGGCCCAGCGCTGGACGGCCTGAACAAGCGGCTTGGCAGCACGCGCTGGCCCGAAAAAGAAACGGTAGACGACTGGACTCAGGGCATGCCTCTGGCCTATGCGCAGGAGATAGCGCAGTACTGGGAGTTCAAATACGACTGGAAACGCTGGGAAGCCAAGCTCAATCACTGGAATCCCTGCATGACCACCATCGATGGCATCGACATCCACTTTTTACACGTGCGCAGCCCGCAAGAAAACGCGCGCCCCATGATCATGACCCACGGTTGGCCTGGCTCTATTGTGGAGTTTCACAAGGTCATTGATCCATTAACCAACCCTCTAAACGGCGAGCCAGCGTTCCACCTGGTAGTGCCCAGTCTGCCCGGCTATGGCTTCTCTGGTAAGCCAACGGCGACCGGCACCTCCGCTGAAAAGATCGCCACGATGTGGGGCAAGCTGATGGCGCGCCTGGGATATGACCGCTACGTCGCCCAGGGCGGCGACTGGGGCGCACTTGTCACCCAATGCATGGGCTTGTCTGAGACTGAGCACTGCGACGCTATCCACATCAACATGCCTATATGCCCGCCCGATGAGGAGAGCCTGCAGGACATCACAGAGTATGAGCAAGAGGCTTTGGCCGGGCTCGAACACTATAGCCACTGGGACTCAGGATACTCCAAGCAACAGAGCACCCGACCGCAAACCCTGAGTTACGGCCTGGCCGACTCCCCGGTGGGTCAAATGGCCTGGATCGTCGAAAAATTTTGGAGCTGGACGGACTGCGACGGCCATCCTGAAAACGTTCTCACCAAAGATGAAATGCTGGATAACGTTATGATGTACTGGTTGACCAACAGCGCTGCCTCATCGGGTCGTCTTTACTGGGAAAGCTTCAATAATCCCAACCTTGAGCAAATCCACATGCCCGTTGGGGCTTCTATTTTTCCTAAAGAGATTTTTCGCAGTACCCGGCGCTGGGCGGAGAAGCGTTTCACTAACATCATCCATTGGTCTCACCTGGAGAAAGGCGGGCATTTTGCGGCTCTTGAGCAACCTGAGTCCTTTGTGAGCGAATTGCGCAGTTGTTTCGCGCAGCTGGATACAGATTAGCGCCTCACAGCGGCGCACGTTACTACCCCATCTCAAGGTTGCCAGTCGTTGCAGCTGGCGAAGAATGCATCTACTACACAATCCATAGTTTTGTATTTGCCCTGCCTGATACTTTTGCCTAGAGTATCGCCTCGACTGTGTTGTTAGCTGTCGCCATACGTGGTGGTAAATTTTTGCTGCAATAAAGCGCAGTGGCCGCATCGAGGGCCGCTGGAGCACAGCCGTTATTGGTGGAACCAGTCATATTCAGGGAATGCGGCAGCCATGCCAACACTAGGCGAACTCGCCAAGCAGGAATTTGTTAAAGATGTCATTGCCATGGGCATCTTTGGCATTGTTGCGGCTGCTATATTCATCGGCATTCAGGGTTTCTATAGCGACTCTGGACGCGCCCAAATTGAACGCGAAGCGGCCTTCAATCTTGAAATTCGCTTCATGACGGACGGCGGCAACCGAATCAAGGACAGTTTCGCCTTTTATGTCGCAGGCGTGTCAGAGGTGGTGACACAGGGCACGCCGCCGGATCGTGAAACCCGCAAGGCGATACTGACCTCATCCTCGATCATTCGCACTGAGGTCGCCATTCTGTCTGAGTATGACCTGAAGCTGAAGCTTCGGGGGGACCTGCTGGTCGCCGGGATGGACGAGCTGAGCAGCAACATAAGCACGTACTCCCGCAGCGAGTTATTCGAGTACCAACAGCAACTCCTGGACCTGAAAGAGCACTATCAGGCTTACATTCTCAAACTAAATGCAGTCGCCAAGGCGCATCTTTCCGACACCCATCACCTGTATAATTAACACCTCATTGAGATTGATTGACAGTTACGGCCTCTCCACCTTGGCCGTCTGGGAGCCGTATGGACGACGAAACCCTGTTCAACCCTTTTGCTTCGCACGACATCACACCCCCCTTTTCTGCCCATTGGGAAGCCAAACGCCGGGTGGCCCAGGCAGTGCGTGACCTGACGGAAGCGCTGGTCTCGTCAGTGCCCGAGGTAGACACCATGACGCGCATCGCCGAACAGTTGGAGGCACAGGCAGCGGAGTTGGCCAGCGCACCTCGAATCTACGGGCAGATGGATTTCCACGAGGATGGCAACCACGGCAAGCGAGGGGAAGTGAACCACGAGCTCAATGCCCTCGCCGGGTGGAGCAACCCCCTGGCGCCAGGCATGAACATCTGGATGGACGGCGAGCGCGCCCATGGCACGGTCACCTGTGGCTGGGCCTATGAAGGACCGCCCCGGCACGTTCATGGCGGCTTCGTCGCGGCAATATTCGACCAGTTTCTGGGCACCGCTCAAATGGTGGGCAAGCAGCCCGGTATGACCGGTCGCCTGACCACTCGCTACCACAAGCCCACGCCGCTCAACGTTGAGTTGCGCATGGAAGGCTGGATGGAGAAAGTGGAAGGACGAAAAACATTAATGCAGGCCGAGATGTATGCGGGCGATGTCTTAACCGCTAGCTGCGAAGCCTTGTTTATTCGCCCGCGGCACGGCCTCGGCCTGCGGGAAGCGGACCCTAGTGAGGCTGCCAGGCAAAATCGATAGAGCCCTGCGCGTTTCACCTTTACAACTCTTTGCCAAGCTACACACTCACTTACACGAGATGCTGCTGTAATGACCTCGTCAATCAAAGAGGAGACAGCACCATGAAACGCACCGCAATCATATTAGGCATGGCCCTGGCCATCGGCGCAGGCTCTGCGCTGGCGTTCCAATCACCTGGAGGCGGCATGCATGCCGACCCAGAAGCACGACTGCTGCGCATGCAAGAGCATTTAGACTTGAGTGACAGCCAAGTCGCGCAGATTCGCGCGATTCATGAGCAAGACATACCGCGACGAGAAATGCGCGAACAAGTGCGAGCAACGCTAAGTAAAGAACAGCTCGCCAAACTGGAAGCCCACCGGGGTGCTATGCGGGAGCGCCATGAGCAGCGGCGCAAGCCACCTTGCCCACCCGACGCGCCAGATGCGCCCGACGCTCCCGCGTAGCTCTGCGTCCCACTCGAGACCTAGCGCCCTTTAGTGCGGCCGGTTGGCGCTGCAACCAGCGGGTCTTCCGGCCAGGGGTGCTTGGGGTAGCGCCCCTGCATTTCTTTGCGAACCTCGACATAGCCAGAGCGCCAGAAGCTCGCCAAATCCTGAGTGACCTGCAGTGGCCTACCCGCAGGTGACAATAAATGGATCAATACCGGTACGCCGGCGACAACTGGCGTGGTTTCGCAGCCAAACATCTCCTGCAGCTTTACCGCCAATACCGGTGGATCTTGCAAATAATCAATGGAATGCCGGTTACCTGACGGGGCCTGTATGCGCATTGGCGCCAATTCCTCAAGATCCTTGGGAAGTGGCCATGGCAGCATGCCATTGAGAATGGTGCGCAGGTCCAAGCGCTTAAAATCGGAGAGCCTGGTCACCGAACCCAAATACGGCAGCAGCCAGTTCTCCAGCCCCTGCATCAAGCTCTCTTCGCTCACGTTAGGCCAGGGATCACCGACTTCTCTATGTAAGAGGTTCACACGTGCCTGCCACTGCCGTAATTCCTCCGTCCACGGCAGCAAAGACAGTCCCTTGGACCACATCAGCTCTAGCAGAGCCTGCTCCCTCGCCCGATCTGGGAGCGTATTCATAGGCTCGCGAGATAGCACTATTGCGCCCAGTCGGCGCTGCTTTTCGGCGATAAAGCGATCTTGCCGGGTATCCCACGCGACGTGCTCAGTGTTGCGCAGGTGATTCCTCAGCAAGCTGGAAAAGAGCCCCTGATTGAGCTCACAGGCAAGCCACACCCGATCCTGCGCCGATCCGGCCATCCCTCCTACCTCGGCTACCGCAAGCCATTCGCAGTTACCCAGAGCGTCCGCCGCGTCTAGCGATGCGGAGCGACCGTTGGCCAGCTGGTAGGTCGTCGCGTCGCGTCGACGTGCGATACGGTCCGGGTATGCCGTTGCGACCAGAGCACCAATCGTCACGGATTGGCCCTGCACCTGGCCGAGCGCAATGCCACGGCACATAACCTGAAAATAGGTCAACTGGCGCTTCACCCTGGTAAGCCAATGCCGTTGGCTATGAGGGCATTCCTGCTCGCCCAGCACCATCGACAGACGGCTCTCGATATCGGCACCCATACCCTGAAAGGGATCGCGTTCACCCAGTATGGCCGCCAGTGCGCAGGCCTCCTCTTTTTTACCCCAGGCACAGCCTTTCAGCAGCATGTGCGCAAGTCGGGGGTGAGTGGGCAAACGGGCCATGTGCTCGCCCTCGCGGGTCACAGTCCATGCGCCGCCTGCCCCCTGCGTAATAGCGCCAAATGCGGCTAACAAATCCAGCGCCTGAGACCAGGCACCGGCCGGCGGCTGATCTAACCACGCCAGGGAGCGCACATCGTCTATTCCCCAGGCGAGTAATTGCAGGGCGGTCTGGCAGAGGTCGGCCTGTTGAATCTCTGCCGGGGCTTGCTGCTGCAGCTGCCGATGCTGATCTTCACTCCACAGTCGATAGCAGATACCAGGTCCGAGGCGCCCTGCGCGGCCGGTGCGTTGATCGGCAGACGCCCTGCTTATGCGACGCGTCGCCAGTCGTGTCATACCCGTCACCGGGTCGTATTGCGGCGCACGTTCAAACCCTGAATCCACTACCACTCCAATACCTTCGATGGTGAGAGAGGATTCTGCGACGTTGGTGGACAACACCACTTTGCGATCACCCAGGGCAGCGGGCTCAATGGCCCGTTCCTGTTCATGCAGAGCCTGCGCCCCCGCCAAAGGCCTGACGGTGACACCTGGCATCGGCGGCAGAGCTGCCTCAACGTCTCGTATCTCCCGCTCGCCCGGTAAAAAAACCAGCACGCTGCCGCGTTTGTGATCCGACAAGGCGTCCAAAATTGCCGCGACCACGGGCTGGATTATGGAGTCGCCGGCTTTGCGCGCCGCCCCGTATTGGATGGTCACCGGATGCTGCCGGCCTTCCGAACGCAGCACAGGCGCCTTTAAAAGAGTATCCACTTTCACCCCGTCCAGGGTGGCGGACATGACCAATATGCGCAGCGGATCATCAGGGTCTCGGAACAGCTCCCGTGCCTGTAGCAATAGCGCCAGGCCGACATCAGAATCGAGATGACGTTCATGGAATTCATCGAAGATCACCATGGCAACCCCGGGTAGCGCAGGATCATCCTGCAGCATGCGGGTCAAAATACCCTCGGTGATCACTTCGATGTGCGTATTGGGTGACACCTTGGTGCCCTGCCGAATGCGGTAGCCAACGGTCTCACCAACGGGTTCACCGAGCAGCTGTGCCATGCGTTGAGCGGCTGTGCGTGCCGCCAGCCGGCGCGGTTCCAGCACTAGAATCTTGCGATACTCCAACCACGGAGCGGTAAGCATATGCAGCGGCACGATGGTGGTCTTCCCTGCGCCCGGCGGCGCTTCCAGAATGGCATCGAGATGATCCTCGAAAACCGCTGTAAGTCGAGGTAACACCTCTGCTATGGGCAGATCGGTTTGCATGAGGTAAAACGTTCGCTCTTATCTAAACCGCAGCACACCAGTCTGCCACAGTGCTCACGACTTCACATCTCGTTTGCGCAGGGCTGATACAATGGCGGAATACGCTCTCGAGACGATTTCTCGGCCACATCTGGCAAACTAGGACGCCTCTATGACTAGCACCGTCGATCTTCTCAGTTCAACGCTGGCCTCAAGTCTGCGCGGCTGGCAGGGCATTCGGTCGCGCACAGACAGCGCAAAGCCAGCCCGGATGCTGAAGCTATACGAGTTCGAGAACTGTCCCCACTGCCGTCTCGTCAGAGAAGTCTTGACGGAGCTAGACCTGGATGCCGAGATCTACCCCTGCCCCAAAGGCGGCCAGCGCTTTCGCGGCGAAGTGCGCGAGCTGGGCGGTAAGGAACAGTATCCCTTCCTTGTAGACCTCAACACGGGAGCAAAACTATACGAATCCGTGGAGATCCTTCGCTATCTGTATGACAACTACAGCACCAGGTCGCTGCCCCTTAAATGGCGCATGGTACCGCTGCAGAAAATTTCCTCCGGGTTTGCCAGCGCCACGCGCTTGTTGAGGGGCACCTACTCACAACCCTCCAAGCAGCCCGCGCAAATGCTAGAACTCTATAGCTTTGAGGCCAGCCCGTTTGCGCGCCCGGTGCGCGAGCTGCTGTGCCAAATGGAAATACCCTTCATATTGCGCAGCTGCGGCCGCAGCGAAATCGGTGAGTGGCTACCGCCGAAGTTGCGCGCGTCCCTGGGCATAGAGCCTGAAAGTGCGCTACCTAATCGTATCGCTCTATTGAAAACAGAGGGCAAGCAAAGCATTCCTTACCTCTATGACCCCAACATTGAACGTGGCCTGTTTGAATCCGACAGCATTCTTGAGTACTTGTTGGCGGCATACGGAAAAGATGCCAGCGGCGCACCATTAAAAGCGAGCATCGGATGAATCCAGCGAACAGGCTCCAGTGCGTAAAGCAATCCCTTAAGGCCTGTCTGGCTGCGCTGACGAAAATGACAAGCCGTGTACTTCTAGTCGTTTTGCTACCGATGTCTCTAGCGGCAGCTGCTCCGGGGGACGGTGACGCAACAGCGGTTCGATTGGATTACCCGGCATCGATCAAGCCCATCGTCGAGAGGCGCTGCATGGCCTGTCACGGCTGCTACGACGCACCCTGCCAACTCAAACTGGATGACTGGTTAGGGTTTGAGCGTGGTGGCAGTAAGAAAAAAGTCTATGACGGTACTCGGCTTATCAGCGCTAATCTGACCCGGCTTTACGAGGATGCCCATGATATCGAAGGCTGGCGCGAGAAGGGGTTCTTCCCGGTCATAGATCGCGAGGCAATGGACCAAAGCCTGTTCCACAAAATGTTGCAACTCAAACAGGACTATCCCCTACCCACCAAGGGGCCGCTAGGCGATAACTTTGATTTTGCCCTGAACCGCGATCAATCTTGCCCGTCACCTAATCAGTTCAGCATTTACGCGAAAAATCGGCCCTACCAGGGCATGCCCTTTGGGTTTCCCGCCGTTTCAGAGGAAGAGCACGCCGCGCTGACCGACTGGCTCGCAGCCGGCGCGCCCGGTGCGCCCGTTACCCAGCGTTCGGCAGCAGAGCAGCGTCAGGTCGATACTTGGGAAGCGTTTTTGAACGGTAAAGACAACAAGTCACAGCTGATGAGTCGCTATATCTACGAGCACCTGTTTATCGGCGACCTGTACTTTAGTGGCCTGCCCGAATCAGGCTGGTACAAGTTGGTTAGGTCTCGCACACCGCCCGGTCAGCCGATCGACTTGATCGCAACGCGCCGACCCTACGATGATCCCGGTGTGAGCAAGATCTTCTACCGCTTACAGCAGCGCTACACCGCCCGCCTGGCCAAACGACACATGCCCTATGCGCTCAATGAACAGCGACTCGATCGCTGGGCGGCGCTATTTCTGGAACCCGAATACACGGTTGCCAGCCTGCCCGGCTTTGAAGGCAAACATGATACCAACCCGTTTATCGCCTTTGAGCAGCTACCTGTAGAAGCGCGCTATCGCTTTATGCTCGAAGAAGCACATTTCACCATCATGGCCTATATCAAGGGGCCCGTGTGCCGCGGCCAGGTGGCACTAAATGTAATTGACGACCATTTCTGGGTGGCGTTTGTGAAACCAAACCCTGTTGATCCCGAGCAAAGCGCGGCGTTTCTAGCACGAGAAGCGAAGACCATGCGACTGCCTCAGCCCAAGGGCAGCCTTGTCGTGACGCTGCTGCAATGGCGACGCTATGCCAAGGATCAGAAGCGCTATTTGGAGGCTGAGGCAAAGGCTCGCTCTAAATTGATAGATCGCGGTGAGCTGGACATTAATGTCGATCTGCTCTGGGACGGCGGCGCCGAGCAGAACCCGAACGCCGCATTAACAATATTTCGACATTTCGATGCCGCCACCGTTTCGCAGGGCTTCATCGGGCAGGAACCCAAAACCGTCTGGATCATTGACTACTCGCTACTGGAGCGCATCCACTATCTGCTGGTTGCCGGATTCGACGTCTACGGGACGGTTGGCCACCAGCTGGAAAGCCGGCTGTACATGGACTTCCTGCGCATGGAGGGCGAACAGAACTTCCTGCTGTTCCTGCCTGCCGAGGACCGCAAGGCATTGCGTAATCACTGGTACCGCGGCGCACAAGACCATGTGCGCGAATACGTATTACCGGAACAAAACGCGCGTTTTGAGCGCAGCCCTGACATTGATTTCCAGACCGACTCGCCGAAGACTGAGTTGATAAAAATGATCAAAGCGCGAGTGCCAGCCACCCGGAATCCGCGCTGGTCCGTTGATGAGCCTGAACTGGGCAGGCTGATGTCTTACGTGGGCAAACAATTCAGCTTTTTGCCAGAAGTGTCTTTCCTGCAAGTGTTACGCAGCAACGGTGAGCGTGACGCCTATAGCCTTGTGCACAATATCGCGCACTCCAATATCGCCCAACTTTTTAACGAAGAAGATCGTCTATTGCCCAATGAAGACACGCTGACCGTTAGCAATGGCTTCATCGGTAGCTATCCGAACATGTTTTTCCAAGTGCACGAACAAGAGCTGGGCAAATTCGTCACTGCTATAACCGAGCTCGCCGACGAAGCAGATTACACGCGTCTGGCAGAGCGTTGGGGCGTGCGACGCACCGATCCTGCTTTCTGGCGCGTCAGCGATAGCCTTGTTGAACACTACCGGGAGACACAACCGGTTGAGGCGGGGCTCTTCGACCTAAATCGTTACCAGAACCGTTAACGCTGAATGCGGTGACGGCAGGCAGGTATCAGAGCACGGCGACTACGCAAAATCCAAGCAAAACCAGGTTAGCCAGCAGGCCAACCAGGAAAAACCAGCTTCGCGGGCTGGGGTTCACATTAGTGGCGATCGCGTAGTACAGCACCATATGGACTATGCGCGCCACGGCGAATATCCACACCAACAAGCCTGTCCAGCTGGCGTTAGCGCCCACCACGACCGCTACTAAAATCGTTCCCAGCATGACCGGCAGGTTTTCCAACGAGTTCATCCAGGTGCGCTGGGTGCGAAACACTACAGAGCTATGGTCGAGGTCATCGTCCATTTTGCCGGGTATAGCGCCCGGGGCCTTGGCCTTTTTACCGCTGGCAACGAGCTGCTGAATGAGCACAGTAGCTAATATCACGATGAGCCCGGTGAACGTGCTGGTGTAATCACTGACAAAATTCATTAATTTCGACTCCATTGCTGCTTGGTATTGCTCAGACTCATCACAATAGGCAGCAAACCGCAGTATTACCAGCCTTAAGGTGGCCAAGACCCCACGCCATAAGGGGGTTTGCGGTATGATGCGTGCCATACTCTCAGGCTTTACGCTCATGTCCGACAACGCCCCCGCCGCTGACGCTGCGGCTGAAACCAGTTCTCCTATCCGCTTCGATCAGCTCGGGTTGCCCGAACCTTTGATGCGCGCACTGACCGACGTCGGCTACGAGACGCCCTCGGCAATTCAGGCGATGACGATTCCCGAGCTGCTTACCGGGCGAGACTTACTCGGCCAGGCGCAAACCGGCACCGGTAAAACCGCCGCATTTGCTTTGCCGTTGCTAGCGAGACTGGACTTGACGGTCCATGCGCCACAGCTTTTGGTGCTGGCCCCCACACGCGAGCTGGCCATACAGGTGGCCGAAGCCTTTCAGCGCTATGCCAAACACTTGCAAGGCTTCCATGTACTACCGATCTACGGCGGCCAGGACTACCGCACCCAGCTGCGCGGTTTGCAACGCGGCCCACAGGTCATTGTTGGCACGCCGGGTCGCATCATGGACCACATGAACAAGGGCTCTCTCAAACTGGATGCGCTGCAGTGCCTGGTGCTGGATGAGGCCGACGAAATGCTGCGCATGGGGTTTATCGACGACGTCGAATGGATTCTGGAGCAGACCCCGGACGCGCGACAGCTGGCGTTGTTCTCCGCCACCATGCCAGAGGCTATCAAGCGCATTACTCGCCGTTATTTAAAAGATCCCGCGGAAGTGATAATCAAGGTTAAGCAGAAAACCGCTGACACGATCCGTCAGCGAGTTTGGATGGTGTCGGGCCTGCATAAGCTGGACGCGCTTACCCGGATTCTGGAAGTGGAAGAATTCGACGGCATGATTGTTTTCGTGCGCACCCGCATCGCCACTGCCGAATTGGCCGAGAAGCTCAATGCACGCGGGTATACCGCGGCGCCTTTGAACGGGGATATTCCGCAGGCCCAGCGTGAAAAGACCGTAGAGAGCCTCAAGAAGGGACGTTTGGATATTCTTGTCGCCACCGATGTGGCCGCGCGTGGTCTCGACGTAGAACGCATCTCCCACGTCGTAAACTATGACATCCCCTATGACGTCGAGGCCTACGTGCATCGCATTGGCCGAACTGGTCGTGCAGGACGCACGGGCGACGCTATTCTGTTCGCCTCCAATCGTGAGCGTCGCTTGCTGAGCGCTATTGAAAAGTCTACCGGCAAGCCCATCGACAAAATGGAGCTACCCAGTGCCGAGGATGTCACCGACACGCGTGTTAAACGCTTCAAAGCCAAGATATCCGAAACCCTTGCCAGCACCGACGATATCGACAAGTTCAGGGCTCTGGTAGAGCAGTACCAACACGAATACGGCGTGCCTGTTATTGAAGTTGCTGCAGCATTGGTAGCAATGGCCCAGGAAAAACAGCCATTATTTGCGAAGGAAAAGCTACGTAAATCACCGGAGCGTCGTGCAGAAGAGCGTGATAAACGACGCGACAAGGGTGCGAACGAACGACCCGCTCGCGCACGACGAGACGATGCGGCGCCACGCCGACCCGGCAAGGACAGCCGCGATGTACCCCGGCCCGATAAAGGAATGGATCGCTATCGTATTGAAGTTGGCTACGATCACGGTGTAAAACCCGGCAATATTGTCGGTGCGATAGCTAATGAAGCCGAGATTGATTCTGAGTACATAGGCCGCATTGAAATTTACGACGACCACGCCACCGTGGATATGCCTGAGGGGATGCCAAAGGAAGTATTGACGCATCTACAGGGAGTCTGGGTTGCCGGGCAGCGACTGCAAATCGCCAAGGCCGATAGCCGCCGGGCTAAAGAGCGCGAAGCTCGCTCCGGCGAAAAGAAAAGCAAAGCCCCCGCGGCAAGTGCGCATGAATCAAAGGCGGAAGATGACGGCGGTACAAAGCCAAAAAAGGCATCGAAAGCTCGCGGCAAGCCCCGACTTGGCAATGACAAGTCTGGAGCGCCGGGAAAGAACGCAGCGAAGCCCGGAAAACCGCGCGCCAAGAAGCGCCCGGCCGTGGCTGCTCGCAAAAAGAAGCAGCAGTAGACCTCCAGTCACGTTTGACCACAGTCCAACAACGACAAGCAAGCCACCGCATGGCAATCTCGTTAACACCGCTGTCCTTGGCCTTGCCGGAGGTGGCCGGCATTTTACGCACAGCATCAGGGCAACAGCCGAAATTATGATGGCGTATCCCTCCTGCGCACTCAGCACGGCAGACGCATGTTGAGTCCTGAACGCATTCTGCAGGACACTTTCGGCTACGACAGCTTTCGTCCTCCTCAGAGTGACATCATTGATACTCTCGTAGCAGGCAATGACGCGCTGGTGCTTATGCCCACCGGGGGCGGAAAATCTCTTTGTTATCAAATACCTGCATTGGTCAGACCTGGATGCGGGGTGGTTATATCACCCTTGATCGCGCTGATGCAGGACCAGGTAGACGCCCTGCGCCAATTAGGGATACGCGCCAGTTTTCTCAACTCCACGCTGCCGCCGGAGACTGCTAGCGACATCGAGAATCAGCTGTTAAGCGACGAGCTTGATCTGCTTTACATAGCGCCTGAGCGACTCAGTCAGCAGCGGATGCTGGAACTGCTGCAACAGAGCCAGATTGCCTTGTTTGCTATTGATGAGGCCCATTGTGTGAGCCAGTGGGGTCATGATTTTCGCGCCGACTACCTGCGCTTGAGCCTGCTCCATGAACAATTCCCCGAGGTACCGCGCGTGGCGCTTACAGCCACAGCAGACGCGAGAACACGCAACGAGATCGTCGCACGGCTGGCATTGGAGGACGGCAGGCAATTTGTTGCGGGCTTTGATCGCCCCAATATCTGCTACCGAATTGCTCCTCGCCACAACCCAAAAGCACAGTTGCTCAAGTTCCTGCAAGCCGAACACCTCCAGGACGCGGGCATCGTTTATTGCCTGTCGCGCAATAAGACAGAGCAAACTGCCGGGTGGCTACAACAAGAGGGCTTTAAGGCGCTGCCCTATCACGCGGGACTGGACAGCCAAACCCGCGCTGAGCACCAGTCGCGCTTCCTGAAAGAAGACGGCGTAATAATCGTTGCAACCATTGCCTTCGGCATGGGTATCGACAAACCTGACGTGCGCTTCGTCGCGCATTTGGATCTGCCCAAGACTGTGGAGAGTTACTATCAGGAAACCGGGCGTGCCGGACGCGATGGCCAGCCTGCCAATGCGTGGATGGTCTACGGCTTGCAGGATGTCATCAAGCTCCGGCAAATGATGGCAGGGTCCGAAGGCAGCGAGGAACACAAGCGCGCCGAGCAACATCGCCTCAACGCCATGTTAGGTCTATGCGAAATCACCAGCTGTCGCCGGCAGGCACTGCTCAACTACTTTGACGAGCGCCTTGAACAACCCTGCGGCAACTGCGACACCTGCCTGAACCCGGTGGACACCTGGGATGGCACCGATGCGGCTCGCAAAGCGCTGAGCGCTGCCTATCGCACCGGACAGCGCTTTGGCGTCAACCATCTCATCGACGTACTGCGTGGAGCAGAAAACGACCGTATCTTTCAATGGGACCATCACCTACTGCCAACCTATGGTGTCGGCAAGGATCTTGACGGCAATCAGTGGCGCTCGGTATTTCGCCAGCTGGTGGCCAGAGGCTATTTTAGCGTTGACGTGGATGGCTTTGGCTCGCTGAGGCTGGAGGAGAAATGCCGACCGCTGCTAAAAGACGAAGAACGCATCGACTTACGTAAGGAGCTCAAGCAGTCTGCGGCGCGTAAGCAAACCAAAACACCGCTACCTGATGATATTGACGTGGGTCTATGGGAAGCTCTGCGAGAATGCCGCCGTAAGCTTGCCGAAGAACAAGGCGTACCGCCCTACGTCATCTTCCACGACAGTACCTTGCAGGAAATGTGCGTGGTACAGCCCGCGGATCTCGGTCAGTTTGCGCAAATTAGCGGTGTGGGCGAGCGCAAGCTTGAGAAGTACGGCAACGCTTTCCTGGCCGTGATCGCTGATAAGCTTTAAATACGATAGCCTGTCCCCTATCGCCGCTCGAACACCAGTACACTGTCGCCATGACGCCAAAACAAACAAGCCGAATAGTGCTCGCCACCCATCAGCGCGCAGCTAAGGCTTAAGGAAAAAATGAAAACCCCGGCACGCATAAAACCCCTTGTCGAAGACGGTCTTGTCGACGAAGTGCTGCGCCAATTGATGAGCGGCAAAGAAGCGACTGTCTATGCAGTTCGCTGCGGCGACGAGATACGCTGCGCCAAGGTCTACAAGGAAATTCAAAAGCGCAGTTTTAAGCAAGCGGTGCAATATCAAGAGGGCCGCAAAGTACGCAACTCTCGCCGCGCTCGCGCCATGGAAAAGCGCTCCAAGTTTGGTCGCCAACAACAGGAGGAAGCCTGGCACAACGCGGAGGTAGACGCCCTGTACAAGCTAGCCGCCGCTGAGGTGCGCGTGCCGCAACCCTACGGCTGCTTTGACGGCGTCCTGCTGATGGAGCTGATAACGGAAGAAGATGGCGCGGTGGCGCCGCGTTTAAGTGAAGTCACATTGACCGAGCAACAGGCGCTGGAAGATCACGCCACGATGATGCGCTATGTAGTTCGCATGCTCTGTGCCGGACTGGTACATGGCGATCTATCCGAGTTCAACGTTCTGGTAGACGAATACGGCCCAGTGATTATCGACCTGCCCCAGGCAGTAGATGCGGCTGCCAACAACCATGCCTTTGCCATGCTGCAGCGAGACGTCAACAAAATGACGAGCTATTACGGCCAATTCGCTCCGGACTTATTGGGGCGATTGTATGCGGAAGAAATCTGGGCGCTGTATGAGGACGGCGTCCTGCAACCAGAGTCTCCTCTGCAGGGCGATTACGTGGCAGCAGACAGTGAAGCCGACGTTGATGCGGTTCTTGAGGAGATCCGTGATGTGTTGGCAGAGGAAGAAAAACGCCAGGAACGTCTGCGGGCGGAAGAAGACGACCCGCTGTAGGCCTCAACGCGATACACTGTATACGTTAGCGTGCAAACGCTTCTTTCGCATCGTCTGGCATGCGGCATCACACACCACACACAAAAACGGGGTTACCCATGGAACTTCATTTTGGCTACGACATGGAATACGAGTGTCATCAGCCAACTCCGATGCTGCTGACCTTGCATGTACACGCCTCCCGCGCCTCTGACCTTGTGCAGCCCGACTATGTAAAAACTGATCCCGCGCTGCCACAGCACAGCTTCCGGGATGTCTTTGGCAACTGGATCACCCGACTGGTGCTACCAGAGGGCCGCACCCGAATATTTACCGAGGGAATCATCCGCGACGATGGTGAACTGGACGTCACCAACCGCGACGCCCATCAGCTCGCCGTGGAGGATTTACCGGACGAAGTACTGACCTACCTGCTCGGCAGCCGCTACTGCGAAACGGACATCCTCATGAACGATGCCTGGAACCTGTTTTCCAGCGCACCCTTCGGATGGCAGCGCGTGCAGGCGATCTGTGATTTCGTGCACCAGCACCTGACCTACGGACACGGCTTTGCACGCGTTACCAAAACTGCGGCAGAAGCGTTCAAAGAAAAAACCGGAGTATGTCGCGACTACGCACATTTAGGCGTCACGCTCTGCCGCTGTATGAATATACCGGCGCGATACTGCTCGGGCTATGTGCCGAATATCAATAACGCCCTGCCCGAGGACGAGCTGGACTTCGCCGCATGGTTTGAAGCCTATCTGGACGGGCACTGGTACGTTTTCGACCCACGCAACAATGTGCACCTGGCGGGACGCATCTTGATTGCTCGCGGCCGCGATGCCGCCGATGTCGCTATCAGCAATGCCTTTGGCTTTAACCTGCTCACCGACTTTGAGGTCCATATAGGCCTTGAACCTAAAGCGAAAAAATCAGCAAGCTTGCCGACCAGCGACGGCTACACAAGCTGAAGCCATTGTTCAGCAGCAAGCTTTGCTAGATTAGTCTCTTATGCCACGTCTTGACCGTCATCTCAGCAACGCCCTGAGCATCAATCGCCGGGATGTGCGGCACTTGCTGGCGCAGGGGCGCGTCACAGTCGACGGTCGGCCCGCCAGCGCCATCCATCAGGTGATTACCCCCTTTAGCGTGGTGCATTGTGATGGCAAAGCAACACAAGCGCGCTTACCACGCTACGTCATGCTGAACAAACCCCGCGGTGTTGTCAGCGCCACAAGAGACCTTGAGCACACAACCGTTGTCGATCTCCTCGATCAGCCCTGGAAACAGGAACTGCATATTGTCGGCAGGCTGGACTTCAATTCAACCGGCCTGATTTTGCTCACAAATGACGGACAGTGGTCCCGCCGGCTATCTCACCCGGACTCAAAGCTCCTCAAACGGTACCGAGTGCAGGTCGAGAAACCGATTACTCCGGAGTACGTTGACGCTTTTCGCGAAGGCATGCATTTCGCCTATGAAGACATCACCACGCTACCGGCCGAACTCACCATGTTGGGCGACTATCATGCAGAAGTCGCACTAACAGAGGGACGCTACCATCAAATCAAACGTATGTTTGGGCGCTTTGACAACAAAGTGTTGAGTATCCATCGTATTGCCGTGGGGTCGCTACAACTGGATAAAAATCTGCCTCCAGGAGCTAGCAGAACGCTGACAGAAAGCCAGACAAAGCGCCTGGCATTTACCAGTAGTGATGCGCAGGTCATTTCACGCGATCATTATTAACTTTCTGCGTTCAGCCCGAGCCCGCCAGCAACACGCTGCAGTGGATCTGACTGCTTGACGCGATCAGCTCTTCTGAATTTAGTTCGGGGTAGTGTTATGCGGCTTAGGACTCCAGCTCTATTAGCAACACAGCTTTTGCCGCAGCAGGTTACAAAGCCAGAGACGCTCGCTATATTAGCCGCATACTTCAGTGAGAATGTGCTGTGGCAGCTCAAAATGAAACCACTCTACGCGTAAGAAATGGCGTAGCAATTATCACCTTCAACCGCCCGGATGCGCACAACACGCTGACCGAAGCCATGATGACAGCTTTGGGTGAGGCCTATCGGGAATGTGATCAGAATGATGCAATCAAGGTGGTCGTCGTAACCGGCAGCGGAGCGTCTTTCTGTGCCGGTGCAGATCTTTCCGACGGTGGCGAGGCTTTTGCCGAGGCCGAAACGGACTTCAGTTCCTGCCCCCTGTCCTGCCAGGCTTGGGACGTACGAAAGCCGGTGATTGCTGCCTGCAACGGCCACGCCATTGGCGTAGGGCTAAGCATTGCAATGCAGGCCGACATGCGAATCTTTGCCGAGGACGCCAAGTACGGCTTCCTGCAAAACCGTCGAGGCGTCGTCGCTGACTTTGCCATGGAGCACGTTTTACCAAAACTCATTGGTTTCGAACGTGCTTTTGAAATGCTAGTGCGGGCACCTCGCCTGAGTGGCAAGGAGGCGGCTGAGTGGGGGCTGGCATCGCGTGTTGTGGCGGCCGATAAAGTGTTGGATACCGCCCTCGAAATCGCTGAGGACATGGCATCCAACTGCGCGCCCCTGATCATGGGTTTACACAAGCGGCTGCTCTGGCAGGGGATGGATATCAATCTATCTGAAATGATCGCAGTGGAAACCCGCGCCTTGCACCACAGCATGCAGCAGGCCGACGCGAGCGAAGGCGGCAAGGCGTGGTTCGAGCGCCGAGCACCAAAGTGGAGCGGCTCCGTGACGCAAGACTGGCCTGACTGGCTGGAGTGAACGAGCGAGTTTAGATCTGCGGCTCACAAGAAAGACAGCACTGTGCTATTGCAGGTCGTCACCTTGTGCGTGACGACTCGCCGAAGCGCCAGTGGTGACTACTTTTTATTTGGCCGAGTGCCAGCGACCGGCTTTTGGTTAGTGGTTTTCGCCAAATACCGCTTGGCGGCGGGCTTTGCCCTCGCCTTAGCGGTAGGCTTCTTTTTGACGGCTTTCTTCGCTGATGCTTTTTTGGCGGATGCAGTCTTGCTGGCTGCTTTCTTCGGTGCGGCCTTGCTTGCCTTTGTCTTCCGTGTCGCTGCTTTAGTACTTGTTTTCTTTGCAGCGCGCTTCTTCGGCGCGGCCTTGCCGGCATCAACCGACAGCCCCATCATCTTTGCGATCGGCCCGCTCGCCACCGCACCGGGCACCTTGCCCAGATAATCCGCCTTACCAATACCCACACCGTTATGACGGAGAATTGCGTAAACCGTGGTGAGGTGAAAGTAGAAATTCGGCATGGCCCAATTGTTGAGGTAATCCGCTCCGTTAAAACGCAGCTTACCGACCGGCAAATGCAGCAGTATCTCGCGCGTATCGGCGCCCTCAAATTGAGGCACCTTGAGGCTGCGAATAAAACTGACTGTCTGCTTGATGCGCCCTTCAAGCTCAGCAAACGTCGCCTGATCATCATCAAATGAAGGTGGCGTGACGCCCGCCAGCCGCGCAGAGCAACCCTTGGCATGATCGCAGGCCATCATCACCTGTGCAGTGAGGGGCAGCATGTCCGGCGCCAGGCGGGCCGTCATTATCACGCTTTCGTCAATGCCTCGGCTCTTTGCTTCCCGTTTGGCGCGGCGCAACATAGCAGCGAGGTTTTTCAGATTGTGTGTAAAGGCTTGTACAGTCGCGTTGTATACCGGGCGGCTCATGAGTAGTCCTGGGGTCCAATTCAGGCGCACAGACTAAAAGATTGCGGCTCAATTCGCGAGCGCCTCGCAACACTCAAACGCTATTCGCACCGTCGATGCACCGCTGATGCTTCACTACCCGTCAGGGTTCGTCTTGAAAACACCACTAGAGCTAGAGGGAAACGGCAAGAGTCGCTAGACTGAGAAAAATCATTTGAAGTGAGTCATCTCATATGCGTGTTTCTAGCGCCCCCGGCCCATACCAACCTTTTTGGCTTAGACTTACGTTAACGCTCGCGGCCGCCCTCTTTCTTGTCGCCACGCTAATGGCACCGCTGGCGCAGGCCAAGCCGGAAGCGCGGTCAATCATTTACGACACGGATATGGCGATTGACGACTGGCTGGGGCTGCTTTATCTGATCGCAGAACCGAGCACAGATGTTGTTGCCGTTACGGTGTCCGGCAGCGGTGAAGCTCACTGCCAGCCAGCAATTGATAATGCCCGCAACCTGCTGGCGCTGGCGGGTCAAACGGACACGCCAGTGGCTTGCGGCGATGACTATCCATTGGAAGGCTATTTGGTATTTCCTACGCAGTGGCAGGTCGATTCAGACACGCTTTCCGGTATTGACGTCGGCCAGTGGCTGCCTGCGCCGGTTGCCAATACGCCGTCCGACGGGCATGCGGTAGAGCTGATTCACAAGGTTTTATCCGAAAGCCAGCACCCTGTCGCCGTTGTGGCTGTAGGCCCGCTGACAAATATCGCCCAGTGGCTTGAGCGCCACCCCGACGATCGCGAAAAAGTCAGCGAGCTGATCATGATGGGCGGCAGTTATAAGGCGCCGGGCAATATCATCGTGCCCAAGTTCACCCCGGATAACCCAAACACCGTCTCGGAGTGGAACTACTACATCGACCCTTTAGCGACACAGCAAGTCCTGGAAACAGAGGGCTTAGCAAAAGTCATGGTGGGGCTGGATGTCACCAACACCGTACTGATAACGCATCCGTTCGCGGACGGCTTCAAAGCCAGGGTGAGCGGGCCGGTATCGGAGTTTGTGGATCAAGTCTTTGATAAAAACCGCTGGTTTATCGATACCAATGAATACTACTTCTGGGACGTAATGGCCGCGGTGGTCGCAGCGGATGCCTCTCTCTGCGAAGGCCCTTCGATACCGGTGACGGCGGCTATGGAGTTCGCCGGTGACGCGCCTTATCTCAAGAGTTCCGATCTGACCATGCCGCCTCTCAACGCCGCAGGAACCCAACGGCGGCACCTCAAGGTGGCGAACGCAGGACAAGTTATCGACTACGATGGTCCGGCAGTGACTAAAGTCTGCATGAAAACCAATGCTGATAAAGTATTTGCAGCCTTTACGGATGCGCTGACACGTTAGCGGCGCCCAGAGCAACGAATTAAATGAGCGGTGCTCGAGTTAGACGCCCGAGCCCAGGCGCTTGGAGCTGCTTGCGTTTACGCGCTGCTACAGCGCTTTGTTTTTAGTTTTCCCACAGCGTTCACAGCGATAGCTGGTCACCAGCTTTCCCTGCTTCACGTCAAATCGCTTTTCGCTCTCTACCGCCCATTTGTGGTGGCCATTGCGGCACAGCGTGTTACCGCGGTGTTTCTCCTTGAGGGACTTTTTCTTGAAAGGCAGAACGTCAGCCATAACGCACTATTGCTCCTGCGTGAAAACCGGTCGTCAAAAACAAAAAAGCCGGCATCGCTGCCGGCCTTATAATGCACAAAGCGTATCGCGCGAGCTCTCCGTCAGACGCGAAGCAGCGCGCAGACTTTATTACCCGATGGATCGCGCAAGTACGCTAGATACATCGGCATATCGCCGTCGCGCACGCCCGGGGGATCTTCACAGGCGGTGCCGCCGTTGGCCAAGCCCGCTGCATGCCATGCATTGCCCTGCTCCTGACTCGCCGCGGCGAAGCCAACCGTGCTGCCGTTGCCCGCCGTGGCAGGCTGCCCGTCGATAGGCTTGGTAATGGAGAAAATACCGGTATCTGTTATCCAGAATACGCGGCCCTTCTCGTCTATAACGCCCTCTGGAATGCCTAGCTCACCTAGAATGGCATCGTAGAACGCTTTGGATTCGGCAATGTCGTTAGCGCCGACCATGATGTGACTGTACATAGTTCTCTCCTGTTACCGGGTTGTTGCAACCCCTCTGGGCCCTGAATAGTGCGCGGGCCTTCCAATAATGCGCGCTCAGTATACACAGGAGAAAGCGGCGCAGAAGACCGGATGACCTTACTGGTCGGTGGATTCACCAAAGCGTTCTGCGTAGGACCGGGAGGTGCCCCACCAGGTGAGTTCGCCGTAGACATAGCCCCCAAGCAACCACAAGGGAACTGTTCGCCAAAAGGCCTTATCAAAGGCCAGAGCCTCTCCATAAGAGAGATCCCAAAGCAGATTCCAGCCTACCGCGCAGAAGCCGCCGTACATCACAATTCCGTTCACGATGACATAATGAATGCGGCCGTTTTGGCTCAGGGATTCCCAGCGCGCTTTCTCATCGGCGGTCCACCGGCGAAAATGCGAACAAAAGTTATGAGCTTTCATCGTCAGGCCCTTTTGATCGCCGCTAGGAGCAGTCCGGCGGCAGTGAAGGTGCCTTCGAGTGGACGGATAGCGCCATCAAGGCGCTCCGCATTATCCACCAGAGCGCTATCCACCATTGTTGATGTGCAAGCTTTGCTTATCGAGCTGTCTTTGATAGGCGAGCCTGGTTGCGCTCCAAACAAGCTCTCCTTGCAGCCAGCCCGCCACAGACCATATCAACAGGTTTAGCGTTACTATCCGCTGCCATGTCGCGTTATAAATGGCGTCGTTGAGCAGCATCATCGTGATAAGCAGCAGACACCATGCCCCGCCAAAGCGAATGACGCCATGCCAGAAAACGAAATGGACCCTCCCGCGAGCAGCAATTTTCTCCCACTCGGCTTCCTCTTCTTCGCTCCACATCTTAAAGAGAGAGGACGCATAAAAGGATTCTACGAAATAGTTCCGCTTTGCCAACGCAACATACCCGCTAGTTAGGTAACCAGGACGCTCTTGTTGTGGCGCCTCCAGCAAAGATTACTCCAAATTGTCTAAACCGCCAGCTCAAGCTCACGAAGCCCGAAGTGGCTGCCGCGATGCCACCGGTGGCAATAGTAGCTCCAGCAAACACAGCTCCATGCGCAGCTCCACGCCAACCGTCTGCCGCGTAACCAACTGCAGCTGAGGCGGCAATAGGCACCGCAACGGCAAGTGGCACGAGTCCACCGTAAACTGCCTCAGTATCTTCTTCGCTTATCTCCAGAATTTCGCTTCCTGCCAAGCTTCCGTCATTCATCATCGTGATCACTCCTTCCATAGAATGAAAAATGCAGATAATGCTGTGGAGCCTTTCTGCTCGGTTGCGCAACGGCTTCAACAGCATCCTGCTGCTATACAGACTATAGGCTAGAATTTTAAATCAGGACGCGAAAAATTCATCAATAACGGCCTCTGGACCCAGCTCTTACGATCAGGTTCTCCACACCCAAATTAACTGAAAAGCTATAAGACCTGAGACTTTAGCGAGACTACTCCGCCATAACCCGCGCCAAGCGCTCGGGCTGACGCCAGACGCCGCTCAGCAGGCGGCCCAGGTAGAAAAGCGCCAGAATGATAATCATGGCGACAAAGGCCACCCAGGACAGACGCGGGCCCAAATCGTAGACCATTATGATGTAGTACTGGGCGACAACCATCAGCCAATGCAGCGTGATCGAAACGGTCATCATCCAGCGTGTATCTCCGGCACCACGCAGCGCGCCGCCAGCGATAAGAACGGTCGCGTCCGCCAATACATAGCAGGCCAGCCCCACCATCATGAAACTGCCCAACTCGAGTATTTCAGCGTAATCAGCATCTGCCTGGGCGAAAACCGCCAGTAAGGGTTTGCGAAACACAACGAACAGCACGCCCAGTATCCCGGTATAGGTGCAGGCAACACGAAACCCTGCGGCGATAACGGCGTTGGCACGGCTCATATCGCCCGCACCGACGTAACGCCCGATCAAACTGATCACGCCGATATGTAATCCAATCATGGGCACAAATGCCATCATGTCCCAATTGAAAACGATGGCCGCTGCTGCACCTGCCGCCACGCCGTAGGACTGAAACATGAGCAGGAACAGGTTAAAGGTCGCGATGTTCATAAACATCTCGAAACCTGAAGGCAGACCCAGGCGCAGATAGCGCTGCAGCAAGCCACCATCGAAACGAAACGCCGATTGCACGGCATATTGCGCGCGATGCTGGCGACTCAGGAAAAACAGCAGGAATATTCCCAGGGTGAAAGCCGAGGCGATAACCGTACCCCAGGCAGCGCCTGCCATACCCAGCTCCGGAAAGCCCAGGCGGCCGAAGATCAAAACATAGGACAGCGGAATATTGAGACACACCCCCGCGACGTCAGCAACCATTACAACGCGAGTTTGGCCAATACCCGCGAAGTAGGAGCCTATCACCGTCTTCAGCAACAGAAAGATACAACCAGTGATAAGCACCTGATAGTAGCTGCGTTCTAGTACAAGCTGAGTCTCTTCGTGCCCTACCCTGCCGAACAGCCAGTAAACCCCCGTAGCCGCCATGAGAATGATAGGTAATGCTGCAAAAGCCATCAGCCAACCATGAAACACCACACGTGGGCATTTCTGGCGATCACCTTTACCGTAATATTGGGCAGTCAGCGCATTCGCATAGCTCAGGGTGCCAGTGAAAAGCGCGCAGGTGAAAAATGCTGAAACACCGCCCGCCATCGCCGCCGCCATATACTCCGGGCCGAGTAGCGACAGGAACAGCCGGTCACAGAACACCATGACCGCGAAGGACCCTTGCGAGACCACCATGGGCAGCGCAATGTCCAGCAGCTCCCGCGTGGTGCTGCGAGTTCCGGCCTTGGCCGAAAGCATGGCGTTAGAGTTTGCCGTCATC
This sequence comes from Cellvibrionales bacterium, assembly GCA_043585095.1. GTDB lineage: Bacteria > Pseudomonadota > Gammaproteobacteria > Pseudomonadales > Halieaceae > JANQIO01. Next base: position 1,016,400 of record CP121321.1, on the reverse strand, counting down.
GGGCGGGCCAAGAGAAAAAGGGCGGCAAGTCTATCACCGCGGAGATGACATCAGCACGCAGAGCGTGCACTATTCCCACAATGAAAAAATCAAACCAAAGCCCAAACCTCGCGTTACTGTTTTCACTGTTTTTTATGGCGCTACTCAGCGGCTGCACCGGGTTGCCCGACGGCGTCGATGCGGTAGAGAACGTCGACCCCGAGCGGTATCTGGGGACCTGGTACGAAATCGCGCGGCTGGATCACTCCTTTGAACGTGGCCTCAGCAACGTTACCGCAACCTACACCCTACGCGACGATGGCGGCATCAATGTACTCAACAAGGGGTACAGCGCGGAGGACGGCGAATGGAATCAAGCTGAAGGTAAAGCCTACCCAATCGAAGACGGTCAATGGAATAAGTTGAAGGTTTCGTTCTTCGGACCGTTCTACGGGGGTTACAACGTGATTGCGTTAGATCCAGACTACCAATGGGCCATGGTAGCCGGACCCAACCGTGGCTATTTATGGATTCTTGCGCGCTCACCAGATCTTGACGAAGCCGTAGTTGAATCGCTTGTCGCACAAGCAAAGTCACTCGACTTTGATACCAGCGAATTAATATACGTGGAGCATCGGGAAATCTAACAAGGTTAGCTGCACTGCACTGCGGCACAGTTACGGGGCTAGTCGCCATATGCGCCGACAGAGCCTATATAGCGCCCATAGAAATCCTAAAGGCAACAGCACACTTTTTAACAGTACCGCGCCAAGCAAGCGCAGTGTGCCCGACACGAAGGTGTCGACTTCACTTTGCAGTGCGTCAAACTGGCCGCTTAAATCACTGCGCTTACGCTCTTCCTCACCACGCACAGTGCGGTCTACTTCCTCAAGATCGCCATAAAAAGACTGCATCACTGCGTGCTCGTCGCCCTGTGCATCAGGTAAAAACGCTTGATCGACCCAGAGATTCGCGAGCACTACCAGAGCGAGCGAAAAGCGAAGGAAGGCAGCGATCAGAAATATTCTGCACAGCGCCGGAAAGCCTGTTGTACGGCCGACAAAATACGCAATCAGTGCAGATGCCCACAGCGCGGTAAGGGCTGCTGAGAACGTGACGTCGCTAAAGATCGTTAACAGAAGCTGCTGGATAACCAAGCTGGTAACCGCGATGGTCATCACCCCCGAAAAGCGCTCTATGACATCGTTAACCGGATCAAGCAGCTCACCTATGGAAAAGGTCACCAGCCACATATCCAATTCAGTGCCCTGCAGCGCCGACACCAGCGCGTTTATGCCTCGCGCCGTGCCATAGATGATACCCGCATCCAAGAGAGCATCGCTCACGTAGGCATCACTGATAGTGTCTAACGCCCCGGTCCAGGCCAGCGCGAGCAACACAACGCTGATCGCCACTGCTCCGGCATGCCATAGCTTGAATGAGTTCATGAGGGTATTAAAACAGACTCTGCCGGGGCGTGGCAGTTATTAGCAGGAACTGATGAGCGAATGCCTAGCCTGTCACGCCATAGCTGTCTTTATTGACGGCCTCTAGACGTATAACGCGATCGCTCAGCGACAGATTCAGGCCGTAAAAACGCAGCAATTCGGTTCCAATCAGGCCTTGAACACCTGCTGACACAATGACGCCGCGCAAAAGCTCTGGCACTTGGCCGAACTGCATCGATTGAGCGCGACTCCCGAGAACCGTGTCTAACTGGTAGAAGGGCGTCGAATAACTGCCCACCAACGGATACCAGCCTTTAGTGGTGCCTTGAGCAGATTCGCCTTGCAACCACGTGGGCAGCAGCAAGGAAAGCGCAGAGCCAGTATCCAGCAAAAGTCGATGAATGCGACCATTCACCTGCACCGAAATAACAGGTACTCCCGCGTGTTCAGCAACCGGTATGACGATCTCACCCGCCGCCGGCAGCTGACTGAACTGCACAATGCCTTCACGGGCGTAAACCGCAAAATTAAACTCGCGCAGAATATCCGTTCCAATCAAACCGTCTACCGCCACCCCAAGCTGGGCAGACAGAATCTTACCGTCGATACCCAGGTAGGCGGATTCCGCAGTGAAGGTGGTACCAGCGATACGGATCGGCGCGTCAGCCACGCTAACTGGCGTCCCGGTATCCAGGAGAAAGGATGCCCCTTCCACGTTGACTAAAACGTGACCGCGGTGGCTTTGAAACAGGTAATTGCTCATGCGCGTATCGTCGCGCAGAGCCTCTCGCCACCCCATGCCCGGTGACGCCAATCGCGTGGCCGGCGGCGTCACGATGCCGCGGCTATCACAGCCCCAGTCTATGCGCCCTCAAGCCATCAGGCAGCGCGCAAGGCACGGCCCAGGGTCTGACTGCCCAGGTGGTCAGTAAATTCCGTGCCGTTCCAAACCGGCTGTCCTTTAATCAGAACTTGGGTGACCACACCGTCCGAGCGGTTGACCATTTGCGCATGATCGAAGAGTTCGCGATGCACAAGCTGGCGATTCGGATCACACTCGTAATGCGCCAGCGCCTGCGGATCAATCAAGACCATATCAGCCTGCGCACCGATATCCAGACTGCCGACATCCAAACCGAAAAACGCAGCGGGTTCAGACGTCATGCGCCGCACCATCAGGGAGACAGTCTCCAGATCCTTTTCCTGAGCGCGTTTCAGGCTGCCCAGATTGCCATCAAAAAATGCCATATTGGTGATGTGCGCGCCGGAGTCGTTGAATCCAGGCAGAGCGTTCTCGTCCAGCAACAGATCCAGAGTGCGCTCATTGGCGACATTGCCTTGATCCACCCAGAATCGGAAGCCGCGATCATATTCACGTAATAGATGCATAAAGAAGTCCGCATCGTCGCCAACGGGCCGCGGGAAGGCATCAAAAGCGACTGTTTCATCGTCAGAGCGAGCCTGCGACTTATCGCCATTCTGATAGCGCGCAAGACGATCAAACACCTGCTGCAGCGTGTCGCCATCCCAGTCTTTCACTGGCGCGCCATCAAAGGTCATTTTGTCCAGATCGCGAATCACCATGCTGTCGGGAGCGCCCAGTTTGGCTTTGATGGTTGCCCAATTGAACCCCTGGCGTCCGTGATACCAGTCTGCTCGGAACTGCGCGATCCACTCCGGGTCGTTAAGCAACGCCAGCCGCCCTTCACGGTCGTCATATTCTTTGGCGATGAGCTTGCAGGTGGATGGCATCTCCTCAAACAGCGGGCTCACCACGCCGTCACTCCAAATACGGAAATTGGTACCCAGCGCCTGAAAATGGATGTTGCCGTCAAAGAAACGCGTATTCATCAGCTTAGCGAAACCCAGGAACGGATTGCTCTTGCCTGCCAGCATGGCAAAGTCCAGCGCTGCCAACGCCGATGTCTTCAGGGGCTTGCCATGCAGACGACCACTGGTCAAAGCAAAGTATTTAAATGCCAGCAGCCGGTTCTCAATGATAGGTGTCGTTTGCCAGACCTTGCCGCGCTCTCGCACGACCTGCAGCAGCCGCTTCATCTCGCCATATGAGGCAAATTGCGTGGGGATGCGCTTGTCAGTATTCGGATCGTTAGAGAGATAGTGGAACGGCAGGCCGTCGGTGGAGAGTCCTATATAGCCCTCGTCCAGTGCCTTCTCCAGTAGCTCACACATGCGATCCATTTCTGCGTCAGTCGGAGCTCGACTGACCGAAGCTTCCAATCCCATCACTTCGATGCGCAACATGCTGTGCGGTAGGAAGGCCGCCACATTCGGACCCAGGGGAATGTCCGAAAAGTGATCCATATATTCACCGGTATCAGACCAATGCACCGCATCGACGCATTTACTGAGCACTTTCTTGGGAATGTTTTCCACGCGCGTAAAACAATCCACGATGGGATCCTGCCCTTCACTGCGCTGCGTACCGAAGCAGGTCCCCAGGCTACAGTTACCCACCAACACAGTGGTGGTGCCGTGGCGCACGGCTTCCGGCAGCCCTGGATCGAGGTCAACTTCCAGATCGAGGTGCGTGTGGATATCCAGCAAGCCCGGCATCAACCATTGCCCGCTGCCGTCGACGACCTCCGCCGCCAGTTCCTGGGGCAGTACTGATCCTTTGGCGACAATGCTGCCGTCCTTGACGGCCACGTCAACGTGCTGCGGAGCACCACCGTGCCCGTCGAACACCAAGGCGCCGTGAACGAGCGTATCCCAGATCGGTTTGGCCATGATCTTTCCCTCTGCGGTTTTATCTCTTTTCGTTATAGGGTCACGGCGCGAACGAAGGGTTCAGCCGCCGCCGGACCACTAAGTCTACACAGATTGATCAAAAGCGAAATCGACGTATAGTGCGTTCCGTTACAAAACCAAAACACGGTTTAACTCAGGAGCCATATATGGAACTGCCGTCAATTACCTTGCTAAGTATTAGCCCGCTGTATCTCGCGATATTGGGGCTGATGATGGTGCCCTTTACGCTCCGCGTTGGGTTGTACCGCGTAAAGAACAAAATTGATCTCGGCGACGGCGGCGACAAGAAAATGCTGCGCCTGATTCGCAGTCAGGCCAACTTTGTCGAAACCGCACCTTTAGCTGCGCTGCTTATCGTTGCCATGGAGCTTACTGGCGCTGCTGACATTTGGCTGCATTGTGTGGGCGCGGCGTTAGTAATAGGCCGCCTGGCGCACTACCTCGGCCTATCGGGCGCAGGCCCCTTTATTGGCCGACCGATTGGCATGGTACTGACATTTCTGGTCTACCTTGTAAGCAGCGGGTGGCTGCTGGTTGCGGCATTGAGCTAAATCCCGGCGGTTTTAAATGGAGTCCCTCCCGCTCTGGCAGCTGGCACTGATCGGAATCCTGTTTGTGTGGGGCGGCTTCGTGCGCTCTGGGCTGGGCTTTGGTGGCGCGGTACTCACGCTGCCCTTCCTACTGCTTATTCTGGATGAGCCACTAGTCTTTCTGCCGCTGATCGCGGTGCACTTGCTGATCTTCTCCTCGCTGACCGTATGGCAAAACCATCGAGATGCGGACAGCCCGACCTCTGTCAACTGGCCCTTTGTGAAATGGGCTCTGTCAGTGATGGCCATTCCCAAGCTGATCGGCGTGCTCGGTGTCATTACGCTGCCTGGGGACGTGGTGACCGGCTTTATCTTCGTACTGGTGACGGTGTATGGCATTAGCTACATTATCAACAGGCCTATCCGTAGCAATAGCCCCCGGGTTGAAACAGCTTTAATGGCACTGGGCGGCTACGTCAGTGGAACCTCTCTGGTGGCAGCGCCCCTGGTGGTCCCCATTGCCGCCAACCGCATGCCGCCAGAGCAAATACGCGACAGTCTGTTTGTGCTGTGGTTTGTGCTGGTTGGCGTCAAGCTGATCGCCTTTTTGGCAGTGGGCGTGGATATGCAGTGGAAGCACCATCTTTGGTTGCTTCCCTGCGCGGGACTGGGGCATATCCTAGGGCTGCGCTTTCACCGCTACACCTTACGAAATCGCAGTAACGTACTTTTTTTTCGGGTGGTGGGCGCAGGCTTATTGGTAGTGAGTCTTGTCGGCGTGATCAAAATGGTGCTGGGATAGCCTGAGCCTATGAACAGCCTGAGCCTGTAAACAGCCTGAGCCTGTAAACAGCCTGAGCCTGTAAACAGCCAGGTCCCTGACAGACCTGGATGAAGAGCCGGAAAAAAGGCACAAAGGACAAATTATCTTGAGATTGGAGAAACTGGCGCGCAAGCGCTTTTTTACTATTCTGCTCAGCAGCGCTGCTCTGCTGGCCGGGCTGACACAGCACGCTTGGGCCGACGAGGCTCGTCTGCTGGTTGCCAATAGCAGCGGCAACAACATTGTTGCCTACACCCAGCACAGTGGCCGCTACCTTGGAGAGCTGGTGGCCCCGGGTGTGGGCGGACTAGACCATCCAGACTCCATGGTCATAGGCCCAGACGGCATGCTTTATGTCTCAAGCGGCGTCTCGGAGCGAGACTCCGCCGTGCTGCGCTTCGACCCAAATACGGGAACGTTCCTGGGCCGCTTTGCCGAAGGCAACGGCATGCGGCGTCCTTACGGCATTACCTTCGGTCCCGATGGTCTTTTATATGTGGCCAGTTTCCGTAGCGACATGATTCTCCGCTTCGACGGCGACAGCGGCGCATTCGTAGACGTTTTCGCGAAGGGCACAGCGGCACCGGGCGGGATCAACGGACCCACCGGCATGGCCTTTGGCCCGGACGGGGCGCTGTATGTCAGCACCCAGGGCTCGGTCGCTACTGCGGACGGCAACATTAGCTATCCGGGATTGCCCAGTGAGGTTTTGCGCTTGGACATAAACACCGGAAAAGCCTCGGTGTTTATCGAACAGCCTGATGCCCTCCCCGACGGCTCGGGCGGCGTCAGTCTTCTCGGTGTCGTTTTCGGCCCCTCTTGTAACAGCGCCGCAGCGGGTTTTAACAGCGCCGCAGCGGGTTTTGAAAATGCCGCAGCGGGAACTTGCGACCTCTTCGTCAGCGATTTCCTCGGCGGCGTTCGCCGCTACAAAAGGAATGGCGCACTTAAGGCCGTGTTCTCAACCGACTACACGGGGACGCTGCCCAGCGACAAGTCGGCCGGCGGTTTAACCTTTGGAGGAAACGGTCTGCTGTTTACCGTAGCGTTCAACCGCAAACTCGCGACATCACCGGGCGCCATTCTTCGGTTTAAGCCAACCACGAGCGCACCCGGCACAGTTACAGGTAAGGCAAGCCCGACCTACATTAACGAAACCACAACGCTTAAGCGTCCAATCGGCATCTTGGCGTTGTAGTTCTCCAAAAAAACCCCGGCGAGACAACAGCCGGGCAAAGTAGGGTTAGGAGTACTACAGGGGCCTATCTAGTATCTGGGGCGCCTATGCTGCGTCTTGAACATCAAGCCCGATGGCTTTAGCGACTGCTCGAAAGCTGTAATCGCCCATTTCCATCCGCTCAAGCTTTTCGTCCACTTCATCGATAGAGCGGCTATTTAAACGCTTCTTGAGCGTCGGCAGGATTCCTTCTTTCTTTACCATTTGCCAGGTGCCAGTGGCACGCTTTCGCCTGCGCTCACCAAAAGACAAGGCTTCCTCGTAGGCGTATAAGGCTTTCAGCACCAGACGCTCTTCTTCAGTCACGTTGTCGTGAGTTTCAGCACGCAGGTCGACCGCACGCCGATAGGCTTGCAACACCAGATCGTTACGGCCACGCCGCAGGGCGTTGTCCGCAAACACGTAACACAGTTCGGGTTTCTCAATTCTTGCTACTAACTCGTTCATAGCATTCAGCTCCTGACTTGTTGGAGTGAAGCTTAGATAAATGATCGATTCAGGAGGATTGCACTGCGCGCCAAGCGAATGACCGGCGGCGCCATTCTCAAAGCCACCTGTTGACCACGGGGCGGCGAATTCAAGACAGCAAACGAAAGGATGACGGCTGAAAGGAACGTTGCTAAAAGACAGGCAAAAAAAACCCGGCTCAATGAGCCGGGTTCAAACTGGCGCCCCGGGGGGTGGGCGCGTTCGGGGTGTATCAGTGTCGATACAACCGGGTATACGCAGGACTTTTTTCAGTCGGATCACAGAGAACTTCAAAAAAATGCCCGGCAGCCGTTAGGAGGGGAGACTGCCGGGCGAAGCTGGCTGTACGCCAGGGGGGAGTCTACTGGGTAGAGGCGATTCCGCTCTTTGTCGAGGGAGTCAACTCGATGCGTACTGCGCGCTCCAGGGCATATGCATCCACGTCGCCGGTCGCAGCAACGGACTGGCTGTCACCGTGGCTGTACTGTTGAATGCGAGAGGTATCCACACCGTAATCCGACAGCAGTGACGCCACGTGGCCCACTCGGCTCTCTGAAAGCGCTTTGTTGAAGTCGGCGTTCCCGCGTGGGTCAGCGTAGCCATCTAGCCGAATGGCTATCATTGGATTGGCTTTGAGAAATCGAGCCAATGCCGCGAGACGCATTTGTCCGGTATTGGTCAGTTCACTGGCGCCCGTTTTAAACAGCATCTCAAGCTGCAGTTGATCCAGCACCAACTGGGCATATTCTGCAGAAGACGCACGAGCTTCAGCTAAAGACTGTTCGGTACTTCGCAAAACGGTTTTCGTGACGGCGAGATCTGCTTGCGTGACCTCCAGAGATCTCTGGCTACTCTCAGCGCTGGCTGCGGTATCCAGCGTGTCGTGCATCCACACTGCCAGCAGCGTACCGCCCAACAAACCCAGCGGCCCGGCCAGCGCCACCCCTGCTGTGGTTGCGCCGACAAAGCTAACGGCTTTCTTAGCGTCCAGCCCGGGATCTGTTGAGGCCTCCATAGAGGCGCCAGCAAAGGCTGGGTTGATGGCAGCGGTGGCAAGCAAACCGCTTAACATAATGGCTGTCGTTTTCATGGGTCGAGCTCCTTTTACAATGGGCGGCGTTTAATTCGCCAATGACTGCCATTAAAGCCAGCAAAAACGACAACCCGGAGTGCGCAAAGCGACAGTTGTACGATGAATCAGGGCAAAATATGGCAGGCACGCAGTCCGGGCCCCCGCTCCTGTTTTTGCATTCCTAAACCGGGCGAGCGTTACGCCGGCCATGTTTTCGCGGTAACCTGACCGCAAATTAGCTACCACAATGCAATCAGCGTCTATGAATAAAGCCTCACCTCCCGTACAGCCCTGGATGCGCAATGCGCTTCGAGAGGGATTCGATTACCTCAATGCTGGAAAGATCAACGAGGCCTCAGCCTGTTGCCAGAAAGTTCTGTCCGCGAAGCCGGACCTGGTTGAGGGGCATTTCCTGGTGGGTTTGATCGCGTTGGATATAAAGCAGACTAACAACGCCATCCGTGCGTTTGGCTCAGTGACCAAGCTGGAGCCTTCCCATGGCGCAGCCTGGGCTAACCTGTCCAACCTGTTCGTGCGCGCGGGTCAGGCCGGACGAGCCGACACTGCGCTGGCAAATGCGGTCGAGCACGCAGACGAAAACCCCGTTGTGCTGGACTTGATCGGTAACGTACATGGCCAGCTGGGTGAGCACGAAGAAGCCGGTCGCTGGTACGCCAGGGCGCTGGAAAAAGAACCCAACGGTATCCCCTTCCAAATAAATCAGGCTAACAACCATATCTTTCTGGACCGGCTTGAGGAGGCGGAAGCACTACTCAACAAAGTCCTGGACAGAGTACCGGAACACGCGAACGCGCATTGGCTGGTATCGGGTTTACGTAAAGCGGTCGATCGAAAGCACGTAGAGCAATTGGAAACTCTCATCGCTAAAACTCAAAACCCACGCGCCCTGGCGTTCTTGTGCTACGGCATGGGCAAAGAGCTGGAAGACTTACAGGATTGGGAGGCCGCATTCGCGGCGTTTGAAAAAGGTGCGACAGCACGGCGGACAACGCTCGATTTCGATGAAGCTAGAGAAATCGAAATGTACGAGGCGTTTGAGAATACATTCACCCGTGAATGGCTGGATAAAGGCCCAACAGGTAATCCTGATGCATCGCCCATTTTTGTCGTCGGTCAACCGAGAACTGGCACCACGCTTATAGAAAGAATTATGGTCGCGCATTCTCAGGTGCATTCAGCGGGTGAGCTTAGGCAGTTTGGTCACTGTTTGCGCCGACTTGGAAACTACCAAGAGCCGACTGCACACTCACCGATACTGGCGGATATCGGCGCATCCGTGGACCCTGCCAAACTCGGTGAAGCTTACCTGCTTACCACGGCAAAGCTGCGCGGCGACCTCCCGCGTTTTGTCGATAAACTGCCGCCCAACTATCTCTTCCTGCCTATTATCCTTAAAGCCCTACCCAACGCAAAGGTTGTCCATGTGCGGCGCAGTCCAATGGACGCCTGTTTTGCCAGTTACAAACAGCTTTTTGCGGACGCGTATCCACATTCCTACGAGCAACGCGAAATGGCCAGGCACCATGCGCGTTACTTCAAACTCATGCAAACCTGGCGTGATCGCTTCGGAGATCGCTTTCACGAGATATCTTACGAGGACACAGCGGCGGACCTGGAGCCCAACGCAAGAGCTCTCATCGACTTTCTAGGCTTATCCTGGGAGGACGCCTGTCTCTCTTTCCACCAGCAGTCTGGCGCAGTAACCACCGCAAGCTCGGTGCAGGTCAGGCAGCCAGCGCATACGCGCTCTGTCGGGCGCTGGCGTCGGTATGAAAACCAGCTTTCTCCCATGCGAGAAACACTTGAGCAGGAAGGCATCCCTCTGGAGCTTTGATTGCAGAATACCTCTATGAGCATCAGGTAAAGCGAGTTATATCGGTCGTCACGGTGCGGGTAGACAGGGCTAACGCCACATCCTTATCAGTCACGCTGCCGCAGCATGGCCTGTAGCAGCTAGCAGAAAGCTGCTTGCATTCATTGATGGTGCGTCAATCCAAGTGAGCACTAGGCCTGTATACATTACGGACTGTTATGAGAAAGTTTTTCTGCTTAGCCTACCCGCTCGGATGAATTGCCAAAGGCAGTCAATGATATTTACACTATCGCCAAGCTTGAAAGCTTGATATGTACAGACTCATCGATTCAACATTAGAGAACTCGTTGAGAGGTAGTAACAGTAGAAAAAACGGCTGAGAATGCTGAAGTCTAAAAGCTGCAGCCAGAAAATAAGCCCCAGCGACTTCGCATGAGGGCAGGAATATCCCGCAGCAGGGCTTGAACAGGGAGGCAGGTGCGTAATGCACACAGTGATGCCCCCCCACCATCAGAACGTTAGCACAATGAATAATTAGCAGAACGACACGTAACATCAGCCATCAGGGGAAAACCATGTTTCGAACTCTCAATACGCCAGATAGATTTACTGCAACCATTGGTAACCGTTCAAAGATGGCTCGGGCCGTATCTATGGCCCTGCTAGCGGGTTCAGCCGCTGCACCTCTGAGCGCGCAGCAGCTTGAAGAAGTGGTGGTAACCGCCACTAAACGGGCGGAATCCGTACTCGACGTCTCGGTAGCCATGACTGCGGTTACGGGCGCCGAGAGCCGCATGCTGAACCTTAACGATGTAAAAGATCTGATCTCCTTCACGCCAGGCATTACCGGAAACTCGAAAGACTCCTTCCTCGACACCGTGGCTGTGCGCGGTATTCGTACCAACCTGTTTGGTAATGGCGCCGATCCTTCTATCGGCATGTACGTCAACGGCTTGTACCAAGGCCGCACCGGTTCTGGCGTTGGCGGTCTGTTTGACGTGGAGCGCTCAGAAATCCTGCGTGGCCCCCAGGGCTTCCTGTTCGCGCGTAACGCGGTAAGCGGTGCTTTTAACGTCATCACCGAAAAAGCCAGCACGGAAGGCACCGAAGGCTTCGCTGAACTGGACGTGGGCGAACGCGGCGTGTTTGTCTTTGAGGGTGCCGCAAACATCCCTCTAACTGACAACTTCGCCATGCGCGTCGCCGCCTTCCATACGGAAGAAGATGGCTATGTAGACAACCTGTTCGACGGCGATGAACTGATCGAGCACGACAACGACTCGCTGCGCGTAAGCTTTCGCTACGAAACCGAAAAGCTCACCGCTGACCTGATTCTTCAATACGACAATCGCGATCAGTTCGGCAGCGTTTACCGCGTGACCGGAGAAGGCCCGAACTTTAGCAGTGGACCGTCTTTGTTCCTGAACGGCGGTGTGCCCTGGGAAGTGGGTAATGATCGCAACGTCAACAGCAACAACCAGGTAGACCCGCGAGATGACACAGAAGTATATTCATTTGGGCTTCTGCTTGATTACGATTTAGGCTGGGCGACGCTGAGCTCTGTCACTGGCTACAAAGATCACGATTATGAATACGCTGAAGACTTCGACGGTTTACCTATTACGCTGTTTGAGTACGAGCAATTCCAAACCGGCGATTACTTTGAGCAAGAGCTTCGGCTGACCTCGAATGACGATGGCCCACTGAACTGGTACGCAGGCGTCTCATACTACGAGGAAGACATTGAGACAACATTTGTTAACACGCAAAGTGAAGATGTCTACTGCGATTTGTACCTGAACTACTACTACGCGCCTGCGTACCGCGGTTGTACCGGCTTTTATGAGGACTACTACGGCTATGAGTTCACACCGTCGACCAACGGCCTGATCAACGATGCCAACGAAACCATTGGTGCCTACCGCGGCTATTCAGCCTATTTGGAAGTCGGCTACGACTTTACCGAGTCCTTCGATATCGCTGTCGGCCTGCGTTACTCATGGGATGAAAAAGAGTACTCCAACGAGCGCCTCGCTGACTTAGGCGGTTCTCAGTTCTCAGGCGGTGTTCAGGGCGTATCGCCGACACCCGATGGTGCGCTCTCTGACAAGCAAGACTGGGACGAAGTCACCTATCGCGTCGTCGCAAATTGGCGGCCCACCGACAATACGCTGCTGTTTGGCTCTATTTCGACAGGTTACAAGCCAGGCGGCTACGATACCTACGGATTTGAGAACCGGGCTACTGGCATTGCGACGCAAGGTCCTGCGCTAGCAGGAATCGATCGCCCAGCTGACTTCGACCCGGAAACCGTGACATCATATGAGATCGGCTACAAAGGCCGTTTACTCGATGGGCGCATGCAACTTTCCGCTACCGCCTTCTTGTACGAGTATGAAGACCTTCAATCATTCTTCACCGAAGCCAATCCGAATGGACCCGGCTTTATCACCACCGCCGGTAACGTAGGCATATTGGATGGCTGGGGTACTGAAGTCGAAGTCTTCGCTGCTCTCACCGATAACATAACCCTGCGCGTGGGTGGCTCCTGGTTTGATTCTGAAGGTGAAGAAGTACAAGCGTTCTGCGGCGCTGCACCGGATGTAGGCGGCACCATAGACTCTTGCGAAGGCGAATCCATTCCACTTACACCTGAGTTCACGGCCTTTGCTGTATTAAACGGTTCCTATCCGGTCGGTAGCAAAGGCGGCGAAGTCTTTGGCAATTTGGCCTGGTCCTGGGAAGACGATACGCGAGGAGATTGGATTCCCACCAACCTGTCTGAGCAGCGTATTAACTTCCTCAACCAGACCGACCTGGTACTGGGCTATCGCCAGGACTCCTGGGTCGTCAGCGGCTACGTTGAAAACCTGTTCGACGAGACCTGGGAAGACGGTACGTTTGGTGAGGGCTTTGACGGTTCACCCTACCCTCAGTATGTCTTTGGTCCGGCGCGCCCCAGAACCATGGGCGTGCGAGCTAGCTATAGCTTCTAACCGGTAGCTCAATCTCCACCTGAAGGGCGCCCGTGGAAACGGGCGCCCTTTTTTGTACCTGTAAAAATGGGGTCAGAGTAACTTTTCCTGTGAGATTGCTCGGCAAACTTGGCCTCTGCAGGAAAAGTTACTCTGACCCCATTTTTCCTTTATTCCTCTAAAGAAACCGGCTGCGCCAGCACCACATAACGCAATGGTCCACCGGCATTGATCGCATCAAACGGGAAGCAGGTGACGAGCGCCAGGCCATTCCCAGTGAGCTCCAGGGCCTGCCGCCGGCTGTCGACAACCTGCAGCGACTCAACACGGTAGTGATACTGAAGTCCATCCTTCAGCGTGAGACGCAGGGCGTCGCCCAGCGCCAGATCTTCAAGAACGGCAAAATGCGTATCGCGATGTCCGGCAATCAGCCCACGTCCAGGCTCGCCCGGGAGGCTGGACTGCAAGTCGTATCCCGGTCCAAACGCCAGCGCGTGCCCCTGCCCACCCGCCAAGACCATCAAGGACGCTTGTTGCGCTGGCAAATCCAGCTTCGCCAGCGGATACGTGTCGGCCCAGTGCCACGGTTTTGCCTTACCTGGTGCTCGCCAGGCAGACGCGATCAACTGCTGCGCGACCGCAGCCTTCAGCGCAATCCAGCCCGCGCCGCCCAGCTGGCCAAGCGCTAGCAAGAGAAACGTAAACGCCAGAATACGCATGCGATCAGCAGAGCAAAAAAACCATAAAGCGCGTGACCCTCGAGGCCCGTCGCGGTGCCAGGCCAGCTATGCAGCTGGGGGCTTTGACCATGAGGTCGAAGATTGGGCACCGCACGATCGCGGGATTTTATCGCCCCTGGCCGACTGGGTTGCTGCTCCACGGCCACAAAGCTCGTATAGGGGCTAAGCAACTGGTGTTTCAGCGCAATGGGTAACACCGCAGCGCGAATCTCCTCTTCTGCCACGCCCAGTATCTTTCGATCAAGATGGCCTTCTATTGCCGCCTTGGCCCACAGGCTGCCGATGCCTTTCCACGCCTGCTCCATGTCACTGGCAGCGGGGGCAGCCAACAGCGTCTGGTGCCAATCGCCGTTGCTACTGCGTCCACCCACCTGCACCTCGCTTCCAGCCAGGGCCTGCTCGCTGCGGGCGGTCAACCAAAGTGGCTCGCCGGGATACAGGTCAGGCAAATCAGTGGGATAAGTCTCTACCGGCACAGGCCAATCAACCTGCAGGTCACGCAGCAGAGGCTGGCTCAAGCGTTTAAACAGCGTTTCCATTCTGGCTTGAACTTCAGTGATATCGCCTATCAACACCTGATCACCACGCCCCACTTCTGCTGCTTTGCGCATAAACCAGCCATTAGGCGCTGAACCTATGCCCACAGTAAAAAATCGACTGTCGCCCAGCCGGCGGCTGATCATCTGAAACAGCTCCAGTTCATTACCCACCGCACCGTCGGTGATGAACACAAGTTGACGCAGCGCAGTGCTTTCGGAAGCTGGCTGGTGGTCCAGAACGGGCAGCGCGACTTCCAGCGCACTGCGCATTTCCGTGCCACCACTGGCACGTAGATGTCGCAGAAACTCTCTAGCGCGGGATAAATGATGTTCGCTGGCAGGTACCACAGCATCGAACAGCGCCTGTGCCTGATTTGAAAAGGCGATGATGTTGAAGCGGTCATGTGCATCCAATTGCGACAACCCATAGGCCAAGCTGGCGCGCGCCTGCTCCATGGGGCCACCTCCCATGGAACCGGATGTATCAATAACAAAAATGACTTCTCTCGGGATAGCGGCGCGCTTGGAGAGCTGTTCGGGAGGCACCACCATCAGCAGCGCATACTCCTCTGCGCCGATTCTTTCATGGAATAAGGCAGCCCGCGGCTGCGCCGCTGCCAGCGGACGCCACTGCAGTAGGAAATCGCGGTCCATGGCAACCTCGCCCGCCGCGGGCTCCGCGTGGTGGTGGAACCCCTGTCTGGTCAATTTGATAGAGTGATACGGCGCTTCCACCTGCGCTAGCGGCAGCCCCATATTAATCGTCGCGTTTACGCGAATAGCTTGCAGCGCAGTGGCGTTTGGAGCGGTGTTCGGAAGCTGAATATTCCACACCTCGACAGCCTCCTCACCCGTAGCATCCGGCGTATACCGCCGGGTCAAGGTCGTTGGCAAACGCAGGCTAAAAACGCCGTCGCGAAAATCCACTCGCTGCGTGTAGTGAAGCTCTATCTCGACAGTTTCGTCAGGTCCAATATTGGCGATTCGATTGCTGAAGAGATTGGCGCGACGCTGCTCCACTAAACCCGCTTTTCGCCCGCCGGCCTTAGCGCGTTCAAAGGTCTGGCGAGCCTGTGCCTTTTCCTGCACTTGCCCCTCAATAACCCGCTCGCCGATTGTCATCCGCAATCGATGCACAGCCGCCCCCGAGGGTAGAGGAAACCGGTACTCACCATTTACCCATTCTGAACTGTTATTGTGGAAGCGTTGCCTGAGCTGCACCTGCGCGACCAGACCGGTGACGCGGATATCCGCGTCCGCAGATAGCTGCAGCGCAGTCCTTGCAGCGACCCCCATCAGCATCAAGTGTCCGGATCCTGCCGCCATGTGGTCACCGGATGTCGCCTCAGCCGATGCGGTCATCCACACTGCAAAAAAGATCGCCACCAGGGCTGCCGCCGTCCGACTTAACATACGAACTGGTCGTGAATTTGCCTTCATCAGTGCCTCCTTATCATTAGGGAACAGTAGAACCGGAACTCAAGGCATTGACGTGATTGACCGATGACAAACTGGAGGGGAATTGTGATCAATTGTGGCCGGTGCTTGTGGGCACCGTCGTTTTTTGGAAGTATCCAAAGCTATGACTAGACATATAGCCATCGTCGAAGACGAGCCCACGCTGGCGTCAAACTACCGTGACGCGCTACAGCATCAGGGCTTTGATGTGAGTTGGCATCCCGATCGCGCCACCGCCTGGCAAGCCTTTGAGCAAAGGCTGCCCGACATGGCAATCATCGACATCGGTCTCAAAGCCGAAGTTGAAGGCGGCTTCGAGCTGTGCCGGGACCTGCGCGCCCGCGCGCCAGAGCTGCCGATCGTGTTTTTGACCGCACGCGACAGCGAACTGGACGTTATCAGCGGCCTGCGTCTGGGCGCGGATGACTACCTCACCAAAGACATTAGCCAGGCGCAGATGCTGGCAAGAATCCACGCCCTGCTGCGACGAGTGGATGCGCTGCGCCAGCCTGTGCAAGACGAGGATGTATTGGAGCGCGGCCCGCTCTCGATCAACCTGGAGCGGATGACCGTAGGCTGGCAGCAAGAACTTGTCACGCTGACGGTAACCGAATTCTGGATTGTCTATGCGCTGGCGCGCCATCCGGGACACGTCAAAAATCGACAGCAGCTTATGGATGCCGCCAACGTGGTGCTGGACGACAATACCATCACCTCTCATATCAAACGTATCCGGCGAAAGTTCAGCGCCGTGGACGAACACTTTGACGCCATCGAAACTGCGTATGGCATGGGGTATCGTTGGCGCCCCGACGCCTGAATGGGTCTAATCCATGACACTTCGCCGCCAGCTGCTGCTGGTAAGCCTCTTATTGCTGGCCCTACCCTGGGCGGGCTGCCAGTACGTCATAGAGATGGAGTCTGCGCTGCAATCTGGTCAAGCCAGGGCGCTGCTAGCGACGAGTCGCGCTGTGTCTACGGTTATCAGCGGTGAAGCAGAAGTTCTGTATCCGGACCCGGCACGCATCACAGATGATGGCAGCAAGTCCCTGTATGCAACGCTCTCCTCAGGACCGGTAATTGTCGACGGATATGATGACGGCTGGAATGGTTCATCCCACGCTCGATACGGCGCGCTTGCCTATCGCGCGAAAATTCGCGAGGGGAAGCTTTACCTACTGATCACGGTGGACGACTCTGACGTTATCTACCACGATCCAAGACAGGCACGCCGTGCCACGGGCGATCGTGTGATATTAGTGGGAGGTCGCGGCCGCTATATAATCAGCACCGCAGCGCCGGGTGCGGTGCAGGCAAAGCTTGAACGTCGTGCGGGCCCGATGGGTTTTGAGCCGCGGATTCGTGGCTTTTGGCAGGATAGCTTGATGGGGTACACCGTCGAATTGGAAATGCCCCTGTCGCTATTGGGCGGCCGATTGGGCTTTTATGTCGTCGATGCGGCGGCGACCACAGGTGTCGATGGAGCGGCTGTAGAGACTGAGACCGTTCTCCCGGGCAATATTGAAGCCCAACATCGCGGTCCATTACCTTGGCTGGTGCACCCCTCCGCTGCGCTGCAAAGCAACATGGCGGCCTTCACGGAGCCGGGAATGACGCTGACCGTGGTAGACCGGCAGGGCTGGATTGCAGCGCTAACTGAAAACCACCTCAATCCAGTGGCCGTGGGATCGGAGACGCCCTGGATACTGCGGGCAATTTACCGCGCAGTACTGAGCCAGGACGCGCCTGAGCCGCTTCCAAATTCAGAAACCACCGGCCAACTGGCGCTGGCGATCAGCGATATTGCGCGCAGGGAGAATCAAGCGTCCACCCAGTGGTTTGCACAGGCGGACAATCGCCAGCGGAAATGGTTGTTGGCAGCAGCCCCTATCACGACCGCAGACAACCTGACCCTTGGCGCCGTGATCGCCCGTCAGAGTAGCGAGCAATATCTCAGCCTTACGGACAAGGCGTTTTCCCGACTACTGTACTGGAGTCTGCTGGCGATCATCTTCTCTGCCTTGGGCTTGCTCGGCTATGCGAGCTGGCTCTCCTGGCGGATTCGCAAACTTTCGCAGGCAAGCCGCACGGTCATTCAAGCAGACGGCAGCCTGTCTGATACCTTTCCGGTTAGTAGACAACGGGACGAGATAGGAGAACTGTCCCGTCAATACGCTGAGTTAATCAGGCGCCTACGCGAATACACCGACTATTTACGCAGCCTGTCTCGCAAACTGTCACACGAGCTGCGTACCCCCATTGCCGTAATCCAGAGTTCACTCGACAACCTGGATGCACAACGGCGCTCCCACGACACGGCGGACAACGCTATCTACGTGACCCGCGCTCGAGAAGGTCTGGCGAGGCTGACAAGTATTTTGAACGCAATGAGTGAAGCCAGCCGGCTGGAAGAGAGCGTGCACGGCAATGAGCTAGAGCATTACGATGTCACGGAGCTACTGCAGGGGCTGTTTAACGCTTATCGCGATTTATACGCCGACAAGCAGCTGACGCTGGATCTGGATGTAAACAGCCTGAGAGTTTTTGGCGCCCCGGATCTCATCGCACAGATGCTGGACAAGCTGATCGATAATGCCGCCAGCTTTGCACCAGCGGATGGCTTGATTTCTCTAACGCTGCGTACAGAAAACGATAGCTTCAACGTAAGCGTAAGCAACCAGGGCCCGCTGCTGCCATCCGCTATGCAGCAAAGCCTGTTCGATTCAATGGTATCTGTGCGCGAACGCACTGGACGCATGCACCTTGGCCTGGGGCTGCATATCGTAAGGCTGATAGTCGACTTTCACGGCGGTACGGTAACCGCCGCCAATCTGGAAGACGGTAGCGGCGTTCGCTTCGACGTCCGCCTGCCGCGCTCGATCAGGGCTTGATAGCCAGCACGTCGGTGCGCAGCATGCTGAGCACCTTTTCTGCGGTATTCCCCAGCAACTTTCCTTTCACGCCCTGACGACCGACCGTGCCCATAACTACAAGCTGCGCCTTCAGCCTCGCAGACTCGCTGGTAATGACCTTATCAATGGGACCCTGCTTTAGTTTAAAGCTGCTGACGGGTAAACCATGCGCCGTAGCCAACTTGGCTAATTTGGGCTGCAGTTCAGCCTTCATCTCCTGCGTATGGGTGAATTCATCAACGAGGTCCAGCTCTTTTAGAACCCGTGGAATATGTAACGCGTGTACAACGTATAGCTTACAGTCAAGCTTCTCAGCAAATTCCTTCGCTGTTTCAATAACCCGTTTGTTCAGTGCGCGGTTGCCTCGCGAGTTATCGCTTAAATCAACCGCCGCGACGATGGGCTTGGTGGCTCGCCATTTCTTCTCAGCCGCGATCATCACCGGCGCCTGCACTTCGCGCAGTAAATGCCAATCGGTCGATGTGTAGGTGAAAGTCTCGGTGCGATGCCCGGTCTTCACAACAGCAGCATAGGTTTTGCGAGCGCACTGTTTGTCGATCCATTCGTGTATTGTCTTCTCCCAGACAATGCTGAGCGCAACGGGCACATCCTTACGCTGCTTTTCCAGCTGCTCCTCCAATTCCGCACGCCGCTTTGCCAACAGCTTTTTCTTCAGCTGTGGCTTATCCAGGCCACTGGCCTGAGCCACGGCGTCCAGGTTCTCATACGTAAAGCCAACAAGCTGTGCACCCCAGCCCATTTTGGCCGCCAGCTCCAAGCCACGAGACAGTGCCACCTGACGCTCGTCAGGTCGATCCGCAATGATTAATACCAGCGACATGAAAACCTCCACACTTGATCATTCAATCGCGACAAGACTATCAGGCGTCCGCGCGTTCCGCGAGCGCCGACGCTCGATAGTCAACAGGTGCTAACCCCGTCCAGCGCTTGAAAGCACGGGAAAAGGTACTGGGTTCCGAGAACCCCAGCATATACGCGATTTCCAGTATAGAACGCTGCGGCTGGCTGAGGTATTTCTTTGCAAGCGATAAACGCGTGTCCTGCAATAGATCAAGAAAACTGCTGTCCTCCTCGCGAAGCTTGCGTTGCAAGGTGCGATTGCTCATATGCAGAGCTTCAGCAATGTCTTTCTGCGCTGGCGGCCCATCCTGGAGCCGTTCAATAATATGTGCGACCACCGCGCGACGGGTACTGACGCTAGTGAAACTGGCGAGATAGTTTTCAGCTTGCTCATCATTCACTTGTGCCAGTTCAGGGTTTGCCGATGCGAGCTGTTCAATGATGTCGCTACGCACGTAGCGAACCCGGTTGCGCTCGGAGTTAAACTCAACCGACGCGCCCATCATGGCCACATAGCGGTTATTGTCTAAAGGTGCCGGGCGCCGGCATTCAATGCGAAACGGGCTGACATATTCACCCAGGGTAAGTCGGCAAAGTACGTTGCATATGCCCATAGAGAAATCCTGACTGGCCCAGCAAGGATTGGTATCAGGTGCATAGCGGAATTCAATATCCACCCACTCGCCGTCATCGACCAACTCTAGATCAAGACCGGTTGAGTAAATGTGCGCAAAGCGAACAAGGCGAGTTAGTACGTCATACAGTGAAGAGCTGGCCAGAATGGCAAAGCCCAAACCCTGCAGAGTCGCGGGCTGCAGTTCATCAGCAGCGACCAGGCCAAAGCAATCATCTCCCGTCGCTTCCTCAGCGAGTCTCCATAGCGTTTGCATATTGTCCATGGGAATTCGGCGATCGGGATTAATCACAGATGCTGCATCAATGCCTGCCGATTCGAATAGCGCCATGGGATCAACACCCTGCGTTCGCAGCGCCTTGGCTACCGGTAAGATCAAGGTCGCAAGTATAGAGTGTTGTGAAGGCATTTCGCTGGATACGTGGCCGGATCAGGAATGTCACAAGAATACAGCGAGAAGCCACCCCGCCGCCAGCAGATCACAGACATCAGCGAGGGCAGCCCCGTTAGTCTGGCGTTGCATCGATAGTAGTGCTCTGCACAAGGGTTCCGAGCCTACGGCTTGCTGCATACTGGACTAATGGTTTGTTGTTGAGAGGCCATAGGATGTAACGTTTCAATTGGTATACGAAGCGCCTATAGTCTTCTTCGCGTTTACGAATTTGACTCGCGGAACTGTAACTTTTTCACGCGCCCAAAGCGCAGGAATTGCACGCAGGCCAAGGCGGCACTCACATAAAATAACAATCATGACTGTGAGCGAACTTCGGCCAGGATAGGGAAACATCTATGCGCATAATGATTACGGGTGGCACCGGTTTTATCGGGTTGCACACTGCACGCGCACTACTCGCTGCCGGTCATCAAGTTCGATTGCTCGTGCGCGACAAAGATAAGTTGCGCCGTCTCTATGGCAGCAAAGTCACCGATTACGTGCTGGGCGATGTGACCGACCCCGAGGCAGTTGCCAAAGCCCTGAAGGGTTGTGACGGCGTCGTCCACACGGCCGCCATGGTGTCCATAGACCAAAAAGACGCCGAGCGCGTTATGGCCACCAACCTGGGCGGCACCGAACTGGTGGTCGGCGGCGCTGCCAAACGCGGCTTCAAATGCATCGTGCATGTCTCCAGCGTTACCGCGCTGTACAACCCCGAGGCACAATTTCTGAATGAGTACTCACCCCCCGGCAGTGCCAACAACCCCTATGCAAGCTCTAAAGTTGCCTGCGAAAACTTTGTTCGGGGCTTACAGGATGCTGGACAACCTGTTCACATTACCTACCCGGCATCTGTCATCGGCCCCGACGACCCCGGCTTCACCGCCCCGCATCAAGGGCTCAAAGCCTACCTTGCCAGCGCGGCCGCAGTATTGCCCAGCGGCAATCAATGGGTTGATGTGCGAGATATCGCCGATGCGCACGTCGCCCTGTTCGAGCGTGAACCCTCGGCCGGACGCTATCCTCTTGGTGGCCATTTCCTGACCTGGTCTGAACTCATTGACACGCTGTCAGCGGTGACCGGGCGCAGAATTCAAAAGATATCTGTGCCGGGACGCGTCATGCTGGGTCTCGGGCGCATGGCTGACTGGATGAGTCGCATGCGGGGAAAGTCTCTGGATATTCCTGTCACACATGAAGCCATGGTGTATGCCACCAACTGGGTGCGGATGGATAACAGCAAAACCACCGCCGAACTCGGCATTCAATTTCGGCCGGTAGAAGAAACCCTCGCGGATGCCATTCGCTACCTTGCAGAAGAGGGTTTGCTGAGCAATGCCCAGGCCGGACAGCTGGCAGCGGAGCCCGATGACTGACACGCTTTCACTGGGCCTGGTGCCCTGGGCCATGGGGCCGGATCTCAGCGCAGGTCTTATCGCAGAGCAGGCTGCACTGGCAGAACAATGGGGATATCAGTCTTTCTTCGTTCCAGAAAACCATTTCGTCGCGAGCACGCCGCTCCCTGATCCCTTCATTTTGCTGGCTGCCGCCGCTGCCTCAACCCAACATATTCGGCTGGGTACAACGTCCTGGCTGCTACCCATACGTGAACCGATATTGGCGGCCGCTCAGGCTGCCAGCCTTGACCAGCTATCCGGAGGACGGCTTATTCTCGGGCTAGGGCGAGGCTACAGGGCGGAGATGCTACAGGCCTTTGGTGTCCCTATCGCCGAGAAGCGCAGCCGCTTTGATACAGTCCTGGCGACCATGCAATCGGCCTGGTCCGGGGCGCCGGTAATGGGCGACCAGTCGCTATCACCATTGCCTCTGCAACAGCCCCATCCAGAGCTTTGGGTTGCCGCCTTTGGTCCAAAAGCCATTGCCCAGGCCGGGCGCTTGGGACTGCCTTATTTCGCCTCGCCTCTGGAGAGTATCAAAGAGCTCAAACACAATTTTTCGCTACACGACAGCGCCTTGGCCGAGCACGGATTTACCCAACCCAAAACCCGCGCCATCATGCGCACGGTTTTTATCAGCGACGATACTGCCAGCGTTGATGCAGTGCGCCAGCAACTTCGCATGCAGCCGCAAGGACCGATACGGCGGGAAAACCAGCCTGATATTGACGAGGTATGCCTGCTGGGCAGTGTAAGATCAGTCAAAGAGAGGTTGGCGTCCTTGCGCGACACCCTCAGCCTAACCCACTTGATAGCAGTGAGGCCTCGCGTCAAAGGCGTGGCGCCCACGGCGCTGGAGGGCAGCTTTAAAGAATTAGCAGAGCTTTATGTGTAAGCAATCTCGATAGCCAGCCGCTTCAGAGCCGACCCTGGTCTGCGCTAATTCAGTTAGATCGATTAACCGTGGCATAACGTGCCAGCGGTAACCACTGCTCAATCGCACGGATGAGTACCGGCCGGCCTTTTAGCACAAGCTGCCGTTGCACGAGCGCGTCCTGTAGCGGCAAATCACCTAGCCACATTTCGATCAAGGGGCGCAGTTCTGACTCGATGAGCAGGTCTGCCTCGCTGGCAGGTGGAGAATCGCTCAGCAGGACTTCCCGATTCTCAAGCTTGTCCTCTGCGCTGCCCACTGTGAACCACCAGGTATTGGGTTCAGCCTGATCGGTAAGTTGCAGCGCGATAACAGCGCCGCTTTCCGGAAGAAATTCGGTTTTAATACGGCGCCGGATATCCAACAACAATAACTCGACATCGAGCTCGGCCTCGCTGAGCTCTTGACGGCCCCAACGCATACCCCATATTGCATACTGACGAACGAGTGGCGCCAAATCCTCACCGGCTGCCGTGAGCCGATAATCGTGATCTTCCTTGACGACCAAATTGTGGCTCTCAAGCTCCTTCAAGCGTTTGGTGAGCATGGTGGGCGAGATACCGTTGATGGCACGTTGAAAGTCGCTAAAGCGATGCGTGCCATAGAGCAACTCGCGAAGAATGAGTATCGTCCACTTCTCACCAAGTATCTCCGCTGTCTTGGCGACAGGGCAGAATTGCGCGTATTCCATAGCTCTCAATCCGCCTTAGCGGTGCACCCGCAGTGGCCTAATATTCGCTACCGAGTTGCCGCAACGTAGCATTCATCGAGCACCTTGGCCCCATCGTGGAGCGCGGAACAACACCCGAACCTAAAGCCTAACGCGTTACTACAGATTTTGCACTAGCCATCCGAAATGGGAAACTAATTCCCATAAAACCAATAACTTACAAATATAGCGGCAGAAATGCCCGCCGCGTCTGCTGCCAGTCCACAGGCTAGAGCATGGCGCGCATGGCGGATGCCTGCGGCACCAAAATACACTGCCAATACGTAAAACGTGGTTTCGGTGGAACCCTGTAACGTTGCCGCCAGCCGGCCTTGAAACGAGTCGACGCCGAAGGTATTCATGGTATCCACCATCATAGCCCTGGCGCCGCTGCCAGACAGCGGCTTCATGAGCGCTGTGGGCATGGCATCTACCCAGCGTAAATCCGCTCCCAGCGGCGCCAGTAGCGCACGTAGGCCATTCAGCAACAGATCCAGCGCGCCACTGGCTCGAAACAGTCCGATGGCAACCAGCATGGCCAGGAGGTAGGGAATCAGGTCGATCGCGGTCGCAAAACCCTCTTTAGCGCCCGAGACGAAGGTCTCGTACACATTGATTTGCTTGCGATGTGCCGCCAACAGGAAAAGCATAACTAGCGAAAGAATCAAGAAATTTGCGATCAGACTGGACTGGGCTTGCAAAGCGCTTGCTGTCAGCGTTGAAAAATACCCCACCAGTGCCAGCAGCAATGCAAATGCCCCAACCAGCCAGCCGAGTACCACTGTATCCCGCAGCTTCAGGCGCTGAACCCAGGCGGTGACCAGCAACCCGGCCAGTGTAGAGCAGCTGGTAGCAATCAGGATGGGGATAAAAACAGCGGCGGGGTCTGCGGATCCCAATTGCGCCCGGTAAAGCAACACGGTAACGGGAAACAGCGTGACAGACGATGTGTTCAAAACGAGAAAAAGAATCTGCGCGTTACTGGCGGTATCCGGTGTCGGGTTCAGGGTTTGCAGATCTTTCATCGCCCGTATGCCCAGAGGTGTCGCCGCATTATCCAAACCCAAAACGTTCGCGGAGAGGTTTAAGGTCATTGAAGAAATTGCCGGATGACCTGCGGGCACCTCCGGCATCAACCGTGTGAATAGCGGCGACAGGGCCCGCGCTAGCTTATCGACTAGCCCGCTGGCTTCGCCTAAGGACATCACCCCCAGCCACAGTGCCATCAAACCAATGAGCCCCAACGCTAATTCCACGGTCAGCCCGGCCATATCGAACATGGCCGTGACCATGCGCTGGAACACGTCGGCATCAGCGCCAAAAAGCCACTGAAAAATACTCGATGCAAAAGCAATCAGGAACAGCCACAGCCACACTTTATGCAGCATCAGTCAGTCGTCCCAGGGCTGTCGCTTACTTGCTCGACAAAATCAGCGATCACGCTGGCCGTCACGTCAGGGGCCTCCAACGGCAGTAAATGCCCACCGGCTAGCGTGAGCAATTCGGCCTGCGGCTGTGCGTCACCCCATGGCCCCATGACCTCTGCTGCGAGCACGTCGGAACTCTCACCGCGCAGTCCCAGCACAGGCACGGTAATTGAACGCAACGCCTCCCAGACATCGGGGGCCGAACGATAGGCGGCGGCCTCCCACTCTCGCGAATAGGCAAGTACAAAGCTGCCTGCTTCATTCGGTACCAGGCTTGCGTCGACATAGTCGGCAAGGACGCTGTCGCTGAGGCCCGCAAAACTGCGCTTCGATCGATAAAATGCGAACGCTTCATCCTGCGTATCAAAACGCTCCGGCCGCGTTAGCGTTCTGGCTATCATAGGCGTCTCATCCAACTGGGCATCAGACAGACCATCGAGCAGGGCCAGAGCTTCTGGCAGAAAAAACACCGGTTCGATTAACACAAGACCGCGGCAGAGCTCTGGCCGGCGCGCTGCAGTCAGCATCGCGACTACTGCGCCAAGGGAGTGCCCTATCATCCAAACCGGACCCTGGGCTGCGGCATCTCGCGCGTTCAGCGCAGTGATCAGGTCATCGCTGAACTGATGCCAGTCTAGCCGCTGTGGTGGCTGCTCACTGCTCCACAGCGGGCGCAGGTTCATTCCCGTAATGTGAATCGTACCAGCGAGCCCCGTCAGCAACTGACGATAACTTCCCAGCGGGTATCCGTTGGCGTGCACGAAAACCGATGGCGGGCCCTTGCCACCTACGGGCACTAAGCCATTCGCTAGAGCATGATCAGACAAGGGCGAATACACTCATTTCAAGCGGCCAGGTAATCAATGTCATTCGCTGACGAAATAGAACAGGCAGTCTGAGGCGGCAATGTCTGGACGCGTGGTCGCCATAAACACGCGCATGGACCGCGTTGGAAACAGAATACCTTCGCGAACACGGAAAAACTCTTCCACGTCATGCGGCTGGTAGTCACTGCCAATGCGCAAGTTGGCAAGCCCATTGGCATCCAACCAGCCCAACATGTCGGTTGAACCCAGCGGTACAAAATTAAAGCGCTCGATATCGTGCCGCACGGTGACGTCGCGATCGTGCAGGGGCCGCTCCGCGTACTCAATGCGTGAATGGCCTGCCAACTCGAGACGCAGCGGGTTACGAAACAATGACACCTTGTTGCCCTGCTCTGCCGAAGCCGCGTAGAGATCATCCTCGGTGAAATAGTTTTCCAGACCCTCCTGCGCTATCACGTCGGACGCGTCGTCTCTGGCCCCGCCGCATTCAATAGTGACAATCGGACAATCAAAATCCTGTTCTGTGAGCGAGCCCAACCTGAGGTCGGTGACCACCATTCGGTCACAGAAATGCGCGACCAGTGCCTGCTGCTCCTTTGAATCGCCAACAGACACAGCAAAAGCAGCGCTAGAGCCCGAGGTATTGTGCATGTCGACGATGGCCTCAGGCGACTGCTCGCGGATGCACTGCAACATGGCTTTAGCGATCTCGCCCTGTCGGTCCACGTAGGGTGGATTGAAGCAGCGGTTCAGGTCGCGAGTACCGGGCAACTGCCGATAGTAAAACAGCGGCTCTGCCCTGGCGGCATCAACGGCGCCCATCACCACAGTGATGTTGGTAGCAGGCTGACGCCTTTCTCGAATCCAGCGGTGGATAGCGGCCAAACCCGATGGCTCGTTGCCATGTGAAAGCGTGACTAATATGCGACTGCGCGAGCTATCCCGGCCAGTAAGCTGAATCACCGTTGGCCCCGGCAGTGACCGCAGAAAATCGTTTATCCGCTCCGGTAGATCACCCGGTCTGGGGTCTTTTAGAACCGTTAGCACCAGCGCGCAACCGGTTGGCTTGTTGTGATGTTATCGACGTAATCCGACAGCATGCGTCGACAGGATTCACCCACATCACAGGTTTTTCGATACTTGTTAAAGGACTGCAGCTGCCACTGCGCGCCAGTTTGTCGCGTTTCGAACCGCTCTTCGATGATGTACCACAGACGATCCACGTCAGCTTCATCGAGATCCAGCATGGCCAGCCCCTGCCTGGCCCGCGGTAAAAACTCTTCTATCACCTGGGTTATAGGCCGCTCCTCCAGGCCACCCTTGTTTTTACGCGGCCAGATCATTTTTGCGTCCATGCCATCCTGTGCCGCGCGATAAAAATTGTACTCGGCAAACTTGAAAGGCAGCCGCGCGGTGTACTGATCGATTGAATCGCCCAGGCCCAGGGACCAGCCAATACACAGCGCGGAATTTGCAATCATGTCGAGCACAGTGGGACCTGCCGGCAAAGAGCGGAACTCGATGCGCAGATGGCCACCGTCCAAGTGACTGTAGACAGCGCGATTCCACGGCCAAATCGTACCGTGATGCATGCATAACTCCGGCAGCACCGGTACGTCGCCATCGTCAGGTTCTTCAGAGAGCATGGGGATTAAGGGTTCAAACAACGCGACGTTGCCCGCAAACAGCTCCCAGGCATTCTGACGCACCCAGCCCTGGCCAAAGCTGACGCGGGACGGCTGCCGCCAATCTGAATTGCCCCGTTCGCGCATATCAATGCTTTGCTTGAACAAGGCGATGCGAGACTCCTGCCACAGACGACAGCCGGCGATAAGTGGTGAATTCGCCGCCATCGCCAGCACCAGGGGCGACGTAAGCTGAGCGGCGTTAAACCGCATCGCGAACTGATCTGCGGGTATCTGCAGGTGCACCTGAAAGGACGTATTAGCGCCTTCAACCGTCACCCCCTCGCCGTGCAAGGACAAATGATCCTGGCCTGCGATATCGATGTGGAAGCCGCCATTACGGACCCGGGTGAGCCCATTATTGAGCGCGTGGTAACGCGCTCTATCGGTCATGTAATCGACGCTTAGGTGCTTGTTTTGAAGGGTCGGCAGAATCCCGATGGGAATCACCTGCGCGCCAATACTGCGGGCATGGCCTTGCAGGGAGTTGAGAAAGCCCCGAAGTTCTTCCTCAACGGACGCAAACGCTGCACCCTCTGCTGCCACCGGACTCAAGTTGAATTCAAGGTTGTACTGATTAAGCTCTGGCGTAAGCTGCTCGTGATTGGCAAGCGCTAGTAGCTCTTCGTTTACCGCTGCGGGAAGGTATTCATCGTCTGCAAGGTAGACCTCTAACTCGGCACCGATGGTGGGCTCCCAGCGATTGAACTGGGGCTGCTGTAATACCTCACCGAGTTGCGCCAGCTGATTTTCCAGGCGAATGCTGAACTCTCGGTACTCGGCAGGAGAAAAGTCCTTTTTGAAAATCGCTTCGCCCATTATTGACTACTTTCCCTGTTGTCTCTGCTCACCATGAATAGGTTGATGCCGCCAGGATTTACTGCGTATCTGCACTCGAGGGCATCACTGCGTCATGCAGTCACGCCCTAACAAGCGCTGCTGCACGTCTAATGGATTGCAGATAAGAAATTATGTCCGCAATCCGTAAACAATCCGTATCCGCGCCTTTAGGCTGTGATAACTTTACCCTTCTTTTCGCTCATAATACTGATAAAACTCAAGGAGAACAGGATGAAAACACGCGCCGCAGTCGCCTTTGGAGCAGGTAAGCCATTGGAAGTCGTGGAGGTCGATCTGGAAGGCCCCAAGGCCGGTGAAGTGTTGGTAGAGATTATGGCTACCGGCGTCTGTCATACCGATGCTTTCACGCTCTCCGGCGAAGACCCCGAGGGTGCCTTCCCTGCCATCCTCGGCCATGAGGGCGCGGGTATTGTTCGGGAAGTGGGTGCAGGCGTGACATCGCTAAAGCCCGGAGATCATGTGATTCCGCTTTACACACCGGAATGTCGAGAATGCAACTTCTGCCTGCACCCCAAAACCAACCTCTGTCAGGCGATTCGCGAGACACAGGGCGCCGGTGTGATGCCGGATGGCTCCAGTCGGTTTTCCCTGGACGGCGAACCGCTGCTGCACTACATGGGCTGCTCAACCTTTTCGAACTTCACCGTCTTGCCGGAGATTGCGCTGGCAAAGGTTCGCGAGGACGCGCCTTTTGACAAGATCTGCTACATCGGCTGCGGCGTGACCACCGGCGTGGGCGCGGTGGTTTACAAAGCCAAAGTCGAGCCAGGCGCCAGCGTGGTTGTCTTCGGCCTCGGTGGCATCGGGCTCAACGTCATTCAAGGTGCTCGCATGGTCGGCGCGGGCAAAATTATTGGTGTAGACCTCAACCCGGCAAAAGTCGAGTTGGCAAAACAGTTTGGTATGACCGACTTCATCAATCCCAAGGAGGTCGACAAAGTCGTAGAGGCGATTATTGATCTTACCGGCGGCGGCGCCGATTACAGCTTCGAGTGCATCGGCAATGTGAACGTGATGCGTCAGGCGCTGGAGTGCTGCCACAAGGGCTGGGGCGAAAGCTACGTAATTGGCGTTGCCGGTGCAGGCCAGGAAATCGCTACCCGCCCCTTCCAACTTGTGACCGGACGTAGCTGGCACGGCATCGCGTTCGGCGGCGCCCGCGGCCGCAGCGACGTGCCAACGATCGTAGACTGGTACATGGATGGCAAGATCAATATTGATGATCTGATAACACATACCATGCCGCTGGATGACATTAATAACGCCTTTGACATGATGCACGCTGGCGAAAGCATTCGCAGCGTCGTGGTGTTTTAACGCAGTTTTGCCGCCGCTGCTTTGACGGCGAATCGCCGCGAAAACGCCGCAGAGGAATATCGCTATGGGAATTGAAAAAATCGCAGAGAACCGTTGTTTCTGGGGCCTGCAACGTCGCTACAAGCACATCTCGGAGAGCCTGGGCTGCGAGATGAACTTCTCGGTATATCTGCCGCCGCAGGTAGCAGAGCGCAGGGTACCCGTGCTGTATTGGCTGAGCGGTCTGACCTGTACCGACGAGAATTTTGTCAACAAAGCCGGCGCGCAGCGCTACGCCGCGGAACACGGCATCGCTGTGATAGCACCCGATACCAGTCCCCGCGGCGATGATGTTCCGGACGATCCCGATGGCGCCTGGGATTTCGGACACGGAGCGGGCTTTTATCTGAACGCCACCGCAGCGCCGTGGAGCCAGCACTACCACATGTATGACTACATCGTGGATGAGCTCCCGTCCTTGGCGCGAGATGCCATGGACCTTGATCACGACAATGTGTCGATTTTTGGTCACTCCATGGGCGGCCACGGTGCACTCACTATTGCACTGAAAAACCCGGGCAAGTATCGCTCTGTGTCAGCCTTTTCCCCCATCGTGTCGCCCAGCACGGTGCCCTGGGGCAAGAAAGCCTTT
The DNA here is from genome assembly GCA_043585095.1 of Cellvibrionales bacterium. Lineage (GTDB taxonomy): Bacteria > Pseudomonadota > Gammaproteobacteria > Pseudomonadales > Halieaceae > JANQIO01. The sequence continues at coordinate 985,894 of CP121321.1, read as the reverse complement.
GGTCACTATCTAGGCTCTGACGAAACACGCTGGGCCGATTACGATACCTGTGCGCTAATCAAGGCGGGCGCAAAGCATTTGCCGACGCTGATAGACCAGGGAACTGAGGACGCCTTCCTTGAAGAACAGCTGCAAACCAGCTTGTTTGAACAGGTCTGCGAAGCTGCAGATTTCCCGGCAACAGTGCGCTATCAGCCGGGCTACGACCACAGCTATTTCTTTATTTCGAGCTTCATCGGCTCGCACTTTGCGTTCCACAGCCAGGCTCTGGGGAACTTCAACCGTATGTAAGGTGGCGTTGGCCGCCGCAGGCTAGCGCAAGTTACTGGCTCTACCCTGCCGTCTTTGACCGCTGACACCAAAATCTCTGTGTCATAGATCACAGCTTGACAGTTTTTAAGCGCCACATTGATTGCTTCCGGGCATACTGTATCCCCGGATTCTTGAGCGAATACGACAAATGAACCTTAAACATCTCGAAGATTTTCTTGCCCACGAAAACCAGCGTTTTGTCTGCCATGCGGCCGCAGCCGCTGATGACGCGACTGAGCAATTCACCGTCCAGATCGAACATGTGGTAGGAGCATCTCTGACCGGCGACGACCAGCAAGCGCTGGAAGCACAGCACAATGCCTGTGACCAACTCGTTGCGTTTTATCGGGAATTTCCGAGCTTACGGCTCTACTGCGACACCAATTCGAGCTCTTCTGCGTTTTATCTGGCACGCCCGCGGAAGTGGGACCAATTGAAGCAAGAACTGCTCAGCTGGATTCGCATGCTGCATGACGAAGACACACACGGCGCGCTGCCGGGATGGCTGGACTCCGCGGTTGTATTCGGTGAGATACCGGAAGCGAGTAACTATCTGGTCATGCCGACTGAAGGCGACGATGCCAGTAAGGTGTTTCTTTTTGAGCACGGCACGCTGACCTTCAGCGAGCAGGCTGGCGACTTCCCCGGCTACGTTGAGATGATTACAACGCCAACGGCATCTTTACTGGCAGAGATTCGCAAACACACCCAATATTCCGACGGCAGCACCGCTACCAAGTGGCTGGTCGCGGAATTCGCTTACGGTAGCTGAGGGCGCATCGCGCCCCGCTAACTAATCCTGGGATAAAACAAGCGCCGCCAGCTGCTGCTTTTAAATGGCGTCCAGGCGTCTTCTGCCTGCGCCAACCGCTCTGCCAGCAAAAACCACACCATCGGGTTCACCGTTAAACCACAGTGGCTGCCCCAAACCTGAATATTCTGAGCCTGTTTGAACTTGCCGTCCTGAAAACAGGTTAGCCAGTTCACCACCCCATCCCCTTTTGAGTACACCGCTGTTGTGGGCACGGGAGGCGGCAGCGTAAGCGCATCCTGGTCGATCTCTATCTCATCATCCGGGTTGAGTGCCGAAAACAGCCTGCTGGGATAGGAGCCGCTATGCCGCCCCTCGCCAAACGGGCTACCCAGGGAAATCACCTGACGAATGTCATCAGGCATTTGCTTGGCCAGCTCTCTCGCGTAGATGCCACCGAGACTGTGACCAACCAGCGAAACTTTGCCACCACTACGGGCCGCCAGGTTGCTCAGATGATCCAGAGTGCGATCCAGCAAATCACCGCGAGGACCCAGATTTCTGCCCTGCTCCCAGCCGACGGCTTCATAGCCCTGGCGCGCGAGATACTTCCGCAGTGGCGCACTGTAGCCATCGTCGCCAAGAAAGCCTGGCAACACAGCCACCACGTGGCCGTCGCCTTTTGGCATCTTCTCAAGAAACCGGCGCGTGTATACCAGCCCTGCGAACTCAACCAGCGCCCTATGCGCCTCGGTTACCGCAAGGCCGAATGAAGGCGGTGTTATAACGGGCGCTTCGATATGTGTACTCATGGTTTTGCTCTCTCCCAGCACGTTCTCAGAACATGTGCTCTATGCCGCCCGCTGCCGTGTCGCACTGTACCGTGCGGGGTGCTTGCAATGCGCTAGGCGCGCTTTGCTTTCGCGACCTTCTTAACGGCGGGTTTGCGGGCGGTTGTTGCTTTTTTTGTAGCCGCTTTTTTAGTCTTTGCTTTGGGCTGCGTTTTATTTTTAGAACTGCTTTTTGCTTTCGTTTTGGTTTTTGGTTTTGTTTTTGCTTTGGTTGCGGTCTTCGGCTTTGTCGTTGACCTGGCTGCCTTGCGGGCTTCGCTCGCCAGCACTTTATCCGCGCCTTTCTTCAGCTCAGTGAAACTATCCAGCAGGCACTGACGATAAAAATCCGGATCCGGCATGATTAAACGACAGCTGGTCGCGGAAATCGCAAAATCGCCGCAGTAGCTGGTAATAGCGTGAAACAGACCCATACCGTCCAAAATCGGACCAGTACCGTAGTTGGCTACCATGCGTGCGCCGGTGTTATACAGCGGTATCTGTGGGCCCGGTACATTGGTGATCACGCAGTTATAGATCGGCGACATGCGGTTCATTAGGCCCCAGCGACTCGCCAGCCGCGCTGCCTGCGCCGTCAGCGTGCTGGGAATAAACTGGGTGTAGTCCGTCATCGACTTAGCGCCCACCGCATTAGCGTAGTCTTTGGCCTCTGCCGTGCCATCGTGTACCGCTTGCAGACGCTCCATCGCGTCCTCGATGTCGCTGCGAACTTGCACCGTCATGGCAGAGACAATATTGCCGCCGGTCCCTTTTTGCTTTGGGTCGCGCACATTAATCGGCGCCATCGCCGCCAGACTTTCTGCGGGCAGCTCGTCTTTATCCAGCAGATAACGCCGCAGGGCACCCCCGCAGATAGTGATAGCCACGTCGTTAACAGTGGCGCCCGGAATGGCATTTTTAATGCGCTTGATCTCGTCCAGGTCAAAGCTGACTGCGTTAAACACCCGGTGTGGTGACACTTTGTCGTTGAAGCGCGTCCGCGGCACAGATTCCACGCGGTGCAGTTCGCCTTTGCGCAAGCGCGTGTAGGCCTGGGCAAAGCCCGGCACGGTATTCCGTGCTACCGAGATAAAACGGAAAGGCTGTTTCACCGCATTGACCTGCGCACGCAGGATCAGCTCTATGTCTGTCGGCGTGTTCTCGACCTCGACGGGATAGGGATCCGTTTTGGCGACACCGTCCGGTGAGAGGTCGTGCAGGGCGGCGGTAATTTCAGTCCCCGATGCGCCGTCAACGGCGGCGTGATGCATCTTTGTGAAAATCGCAAAACTGCCCTTGGGCAGATGGGAAATGTTATCCAAACCCTCTATGACATAAAGCTCCCACAGCGGGCGCTTACGGTCCAACTGGCGGGCGTGAATGCGCGACACCAAAATGCACAGTTGGCGCCAATCGCCAGGCTTGGGCAGCGCCAAATGACGGATATGGAATTCGGGGTCAAACGTGCCGTCGCTAACCCAATAGGGGTGATCGAGCCCTAGAGGCACATTCGCCAACCGCTTACTCAATGTCGGTAAACGCTTTACGCGGCGCGTGGTGTTATCAATGATTTGCTTAAAGCGAACAAAACCGTTTGGCGCGGTAGATGGGTCGTAGATCGCCAGACCTGAGATATGCATCGGCGCGTTGGCCGTTTCCAGGTATAGAAAGGACGCGTCCAGACCGGTCAGTTGCTGCATTCAGAAAAGCCGTGTGTCTTGTTGTGAACAAAGCATAGCACGGCTCTGGGTTGGAAACACCGGGCTAACCGGTGGCAGGAGTCAGCCGAGCTGCGGTGTCAGGAAAATCCTGTTGGTCGTGAACCTCGCTGTCTTTAGCCACCAGTCGAGTCGCGTCTGCCGGCGACTCAATCCAGCCAGTCAAGTTGTCGGCTGCCAGCTGCGCAAGCATTTCAATATGCGCTGGTTCTTCATTGAGTGCGGGAATATAGCCAAATGACTCGCCGCCAGCGTCCAAAAACACATCGCGATACTGCATGGCGATTTCTTCCAGCGTTTCGAGGCAGTCGGCAGAAAAACCGGGACAAATGACCTGTACGGATTTCACGCCTTGAGCGGCCAGGGATTCCAGCGTCTCGTCGGTGTAGGGCTGTAACCACTCTTCTCTGCCAAACCGTGACTGGAACACCATATGGTATTCGTCATCGGCAAGGCCCAGCGCTTCCGCAAGCAAACGCGCTGTTTTATGGCACTCACAAAAATAGGGGTCACCAGAGTCAAAGTAACGCTTGGGGATACCGTGAAAAGACATCAACAGCTTTTCGGCACGCCCTTCCTGCTCCCATTGCCGGCGTACCGAGGCTGCCAACGCTTCTATGTAGGCAGGGTTATCGTGGTAATGGGTAATCATCCGAAAATCCGGCAACCAGCGGCGCTTCTGGAAGTCTTCCGCCACGGCGTCAAAGGTCGAAGCGCCAGTGGGTGCTGAGTATTGCGGATACAAAGGCAGGACGAGTAGCTTGCGTGCGCCGCGACAGCGCAGTGCTTCGATACCTTCCCCTATAGATGGGCTGCCGTAGCGGAATCCAAACTCGACGACGACGCGGTCACCAAACATGGCCTGCAACTTGGCGCGAATGCCATCGGTTTGGCGCTTAGTGTGGACATATAGCGGCGACCCTTCGTCACTCCAGACCTCGCTGTAAGCCTCAGCTGACTTCTTGGGGCGCAGGTTCAATATCACCAGGTTGAGAATGGGCCACCACAACAGTCTTGGCAGGTCGACGACGCGTCGATCAGACAGGAATTGTTTCAAATACGGCTTCAGCGCCGCGGCAGTAGGTGCCGCCGGCGTGCCGAGGTTGGTGACCAACACTCCAATGGTAGGAGGCTGCTGGTGGGAAAATACAGGACTATCAACCGGTTCCATGATGAACAAATCTTAAACGAATTAACCCATTATACGCGCCAGATACCCCAAAAGGATGACATTGAGTGCATCCGATGCTTCCAGCGGCATCATATGGCCTGCATCCGGGATCATTTCAACCGCTTCCAGCCTCGGAAAGATGGCTCGCATCAACGCAATGGGATCTTCTCCATGGAAGCCCTCGAGGTCTACATCACGCTCACTGCCGATAAACCAGGCTGAGACATCGCTTGTTATGCCCTCGAAGGGTTTGCGCTGCTGCCACTTCAAATCCATGGAGCGATACCAGTTCAAGCCGCCGGTAAAGCCAGAGCGACTGTACTCATTCACAAAGACTTCCAGCTCCAGCTCCGAGAGCCAGGGCCAGGGCAGCGGCGGCGGCTCCGCCATTGCGTCGATATAACTGGTTTCCGGCGGATGCTTGAAAACGTCGAAGTAGTTTGCCTCGCCGCTCAGGATCCACATCACTTTACGGAGGAACTCCCGCGGGGCTGCATTAAGATCGTTATCAGCACGCGGTGGCACCCGGAAATATTCGATGTGCAGGAAGTGCTGCTCACCCATCTCACGATAACCCTCCAACGGGGGCTTTTCGGGATCGTGGGGCGCCGCAGGATTCTCAAGACAAATGATCGCCTTCACTCTTTCCGGGTGCCGCAAGGCAAGATCCTGAATCGCGAAGGCCCCGAAATCGATGCCCACAAAAACCGCTTGTTCAAGGCCGGCGTGGTCCAGCAGGCCAACCAGATCTGCGGTAATGTCGTCTACGCCATAGGCAATGAAGTCTTCAGGGGCTCCAGCCTGCCCCATGCCGCGCATGGACGGCGCGATGACTCTATAACCGGCCTCCGCCAAAACCGGAATCTGGCGATGCCAGCTAAACCAGAGCATCGGAAAGCCATGGCAAAAGACCACCGCCGGGCCGTCCACCGGGCCCTGTTCCACATAGTGAGCGTCGATGCCATTGATGGTGGTGTAAACGTGTCGCCAGCCGAATTCTGCCATGCGCTGTGCTCTCATTTTTTGTTGATGGTTACGTTTATTAAAGCAGACCCCTAGGGTAGCAAACTGCTGAGCAATCGCAGCGCATTACCCCCCATAACCGCGCGGATATCAGACTCGCTGTAACCGGCGTCCAATAACGCCTGCGTCAGCGCGATGAGCTCACTGGTATCAAAGCGCGTCGTGACACCGCCGTCAAAGTCCGAGCCCAAAGCGACGTGTTCTATGCCCACCAGAGTCCTCACATGGCTCATGGCCGCTACGATACCGGCTGGACGAGTATCGCAGACCGCTGCATCCCAGTACCCAATGCCAATAATGCCGCCATTATTGGCAAGGCGCAGCAGCTGGTCATCATTCAGATTGCGATTGTAATCGCAGACCGCGCGCACGCCGCCGTGGGATACCACAACCGGACGCGTTGCCATATCAAACACATCACTTACCGCCGCCTCGCTGGCATGTGCGATGTCAATAATCATGCCCTGTGCTTCTGCGCGTTGCACCAGCTTGCGACCGAGGGGCGTCAGTCCATACTTCGCTTCACCGTGCATCGAACCGGCAACCGCGTTGTCGAAAAAGTGCGCCAGGCCGATCATCCGAAACCCTGCATCAAACAAACCTTCAAGTTTGTGCAGATCACCTTCTATCGCATGAGCGCCCTCCAGACCCATTATGCCGCCAATACGCGGCCTGCCCTGCTGCCGGTCTGCGATGAGTTGCTGAAGGTCATCAGCAGAGCGAACCCCCATCATTTGCCCGTCGCTCGCCGCAATCAGGGCGTCCATTTTCTGCGCGTGAAAGCGCGCCCGCTCGTACAAACTGAACCAGGTTTTCGGCGGCTGGCCGTTGAAGATCGAAAGCCACAACAGCATGTCACTGTCCGAGGAATTGGAATCGTAATTCTGGTTCTTTGGTGTTTTGGTTGGCGAACCAAAGACTTGTAAGGCCACGTTACCCGATTGCAACCGCGGTAGATCTACATGCCCATATTCAAGGCGTGTGGCCAGATTGCGCCGCCACAACAGGGGATCGGCATGAAGGTCCACGATGAGAAGAGACGCATGCAACTCACGGGCCGCGTTACTGATCTCAGGCAGTGCGACATCGCGCTCTATGCCGTTAACACTCTTATCGACCAGAGGGGGTCCCAGCCACACAAACGCGGTAAAACACATCAGCAACACAGCAACGAGAGACAGCAGCAAGCGAACCAGCATGGCAATACTCCGAACGAAATCAACGCACTACTTGGCGATGTAAGATTCACGACAAAGCCTGGCCTCACTGACCTGACTCATGACACGCGGTTGCGCAGCACACTAAATTAGTGAACGCTCTACCCTCGGTAAACGAAAGGATACAGTACCCCATGCAGTTGCGAACACGCATTGAGTCGGGCGGCACGCCGCTTGCCACACCCTGGGGAATCGACAGCGAACATGGCCGGCTCCGTGACCTGTTAGTAGGGCCCATCGAACACTATCACTGGACCCCCGGAAACGCGGTCGCCCAGCGCAGCGCACGAGCAGGCCTGAGCTTTGATAAACGTGTTGCCGAAGCGCAATACGCAGAGATGGTCGCCGCCTACCGACAGGCTGACGTTACCGTTCACACCCTTAAGGCCGATCCCGGGCTGCCATACCAACTCTATGCCCGTGACTCCAGCGTCATGACCCCCTGGGGCGCTATCGTCATGCAACTGCAAAAGCCCTATCGTCGCGGCGAGTACGCAGCCGTCCTGGAGTTTTATCTGGAACAGGGCATTCCTATCTATGACATGATCACCGCGGGCAACGTGGAAGGCGGCGACTTCATGCTGTTGAAGCCCGGCGTTGCCGTCTGTGGCTTCAGCGGGGAGCGATCTATTGCGCCAGCAGTTGATCAACTCCGCACCTGGTTTGAAGCGGAAGGCTGGGCTTTTCAAACCTATGCTTTTGATTCGCACTTCCTGCATCTTGACGTACAGATGGGCATGATCGCAGAGGGTCTTGCGGTGGTCTGTGTAGAGGCAGTGGAACCCAGCTTTGTTACCTGGCTGAGTGATCAGGGCATTCGGATTCTGGACATCTCCTACGGCGCGGCCATGAATATGGGGACCAATATCGTGGCGCTGGGCGACGAGCGCGTGTTGATTCCGGCGGGCAATCAGCGGCTCATCGATCAGTGCCGCGCTGAAGGACTGGAAGTGTTTGATCCTGAGGTTTCCATGATCGCCGCCGGTGGCGGTTCCGTGCACTGCATGTGTCAGGCCTTACGTCGCGACCCTGCCTAGAGCGCGGCGCAAGTAGGACCAACTGAAAGAATAGCGCTGGCAGCCTGCGCCAAGGGTTCAGCCTGCGAAACCAATGCCTTTCGCATACCGCTGCCGTGACCTGCGTGCTGGACCACATGAACGGCCGTGCAATAGCATGCAGTATTACTCAATAAACATTTACTTGATCGGAGCTCACATGACCAACCTTACCGGACCTGTCTTGATTACTGGTGGTGGCAGCGGCATGGGCCAAGTCGCTGCGCGTCGCTTCGCCGCCGCGGGTCGCAAGGTGGCCATACTGGATGTCAATGAAGCAGGGCTTGAGGAGACCGCGAAAGATCAGCCCCACATCCGCAGCTATACCGTGGACATCACCAACTACGAAGCCGTCTGCGCCGCAGTGCAAGACTTCGAATCAAAGTGCGGCCCACTGGAAACCGTATACAACTGCGCCGCGATTATGCCCTTTGGCAAACTCACGGAGCAGGACCCTGCCGTCACCAACAAGATGATGAGCATCAACTACGGCGGCCTTGTATGCATCACTCGCGCTACCCTGCCTGGCATGGTAGAGCGTGGTCGCGGCGACTTCGTCAGCTTCGCCTCGGCCGCCGGTTTGATTCCGGCGTTGTTAATGGGTGGTTACAATGCCAGTAAGGCCGCGGTGGTGTATTACACCGAGGTGCTCTATCACGAAAACCGTGATTCCGGCGTGCGCTTCGCCTGCGTATGCCCACCTCCGGTTGCCACACCGCTGTTGGACCAGGGCAAGGAAACCGCTTGGCCGAAACTCATGGAAGGTACTGAGGGCCAGGAAATCACTCCTGACACCGTTCTAGACGCTGTGGAACAGGACTTGGAAAAGGGTCGCTTTATGGTCATGGTGACACGGGAAACCCGGATTGGCGCCCTGATGCGTCGCTTTGCGCCCGGGCTGGTTTGGAAAGACATCCACAAAACCGAAGGCTGGTAGGCCTCCAGCGGCCGACGGTAGCGCGCAATCCCGCGTTGTAAATCAGCCGCGAACGTAGCGAAAAGTCAGGTTAATCCTGGGGCCACAGACGCTCACGCGTTTAGCGATACCGTGCTTCCAATCACGCTGTGTACTGCCTCGCATGACCAAAAGGCTGCCATGCTGCAGGGGCACCTTGACCGGCTGTAGGTCTTTCCGGGACCGGTGCTTGAAAGTCAGCACGCGGGTGTCGCCGAAACTCAAAGAAGCGATCACAGGCTCTGCCCCCAGTTCCCGCTCGTCATCCGCGTGCATGCCCATGCTATCGCGACCGTCACGATAGTAATTCAGCAGCACGCTGTTATAGCTGGCCTCAGTGGCTGCACTAACGGCCTCTTTGAGAGCGGCTAGCAGCGGCGTCCACAGCAGCGGGATCAGCGTTAGGCCAGAGTAGGTGTAAGCGCTTTCGGGGTCGCCATACCATTGAGAGAGCCTGGGCTGCAAATGTGTTTTACCAAATACGGTGATTTCATCCTGTCGCCACGGCGTCTCCTCCAGCAACTGCGTCAGGCAATCGTCGGGCGAGGTAGGCAAGGACAGGGTCGGCCAGTAGCGGACATCTGCGTCCGGCATAACCAGCGTCTGGGGTTGATCAAACAGGTCAAGCATGTGGTCACTAAGTTAACGCGTCACACAAGTATATCGGTAAGCGTTTCCGGAAGGGCCTCACGCCCCGCTCTGCTTCGTTTCAGCCAACAGCTCTGCAAGGCGGCCACGCTTTTCGTCGGTGAAACCTAAACGCTCGTCAAGATAGCTAGTAATGCTGCCGTGCTGTTGATGAATCAGTTCCAATGCGCCGCCAAGGTAGTCGCGCTCTACCTGCATCAACTTACGCAGGGCGTCGGCGTTTAAGGTCTCAGCGAAGTTCGGCATCTCCATAACGCCATCCACCAGACCGTCCACGTAGTTTGCGGTAATGTGATTCGTCGCGAGATAGTCGTGCATCACCGTCTCCTCATCAGCGCCCAGCGCGAACATCGTCATGGCCGCCGCAAAACCCACACGGTCTTTCCCAGCGGAACAGTGGAAGACGATGGGATAGCGGGACGGGTCCAACAACAAATGCAGAAACTCGGCGAAGACATCGCTGAACAGTTCCACGAACTGCCGGTTGGCAACCCGCAAAAATTCAACTGCGTCTTCCGGCCGCATATCACCCCGCTCCAGGCTACGACGCAGGCTGACCACATCGGCCGCCTCTGCGCTAACGGGCAGCCAAATCTGTTCTACCCGCTGGTCATCAATGCGGTCCAGGATTTCATCGCGCTCCTCCTGCCGCCGCAAATCGATAACGGTGCGAATGCCGACATCGGAAAGCAAATTCTGATCGGCATCAGTGAGCTTACCCAGATGGTCAGAACGGAATAAGTACCCTTTGCGCAGCAGCAAACCCTCCTGCAGCGGGTAGCCACCCATGTCACGGAAATTATGCGCACCCTCAAAATCCAACTTGATCGGAAGATGATCCATAGGTTTACCTGATAACGGTTTATTGGAAAATGCCGCTCTCGGACCGCTAGGCCAGGGAGTTGATGGTTTTAGAAATAATAGCCGCGGCGTCAAGAGAAAGAAAACAAAGCACCGCTGGGAAGATAAAACAACAACTCTGGCCGGTGCGTTCGCTTTGGAACGCCGGCCAGGGTTGTTCAGTCTTTAGGTATTGTGGGGTGCCGGTGCACCGCTCACGCCAGGCCAACGCGAACCAGAGATGGTGTCCACAAAGGGCAGGAACCCTTCGGGGTCGAGCTTGCCTGCCAGCGTCATCTGACGGTCCAGGAAGATCGGCCACCACAGGTGAGCTGACACCTGCTCAATCATCGGCAGCTTGCTAGCAAGTGGATCCCATGGGCTATCCCGCAGCAACAGCGTGCCGTTCACTTTCTCGCGACGCTGAGTGCCATATTTGCTGGCTACATGAACGACGTGAGGAGGGAAATCGTAACCGGTAGCAGGACCGCCAACGCTGACCGCGCGCGATACCTTGATCCACCATTCGTTATGTGTCCACTCATCCATGGGGTCTTCTTCACCGGTCGCCTGGCCATCAAATTCCACGAAGGTGTAGCCCTGATGGATGCAGCGCGCATGCACTTTATCCATCATGCGGTAGTACTGCGTTTCGCAGGGGTACTTGGGCTGGCCATTAGTCTCTTGAGAAATGAAGATAGCCGACTCTTGATCGATACCATAGCCCAGCACGTATTCGCCTTCGATACCGTTATAGTCAGCGTCTACCGACGTCACAATGCCGTACTCGGGCACATCAGGCACGGGGAAGTTGTAAATGGTTAACCTAACGTATGGGTTTGCGCCCGGCTCAATCCCCGGCGGCAGCAATGCTGCAATTTTTTCGGGATCCGTGCGGTAGACAATCTTCAACATCGGCCAGTTGAGAATGTCGCCGGTAGGTCCCTGGGGTTGATCGCTCATAATTAGCTCCTCGCTGTTATTCGGGGACGCGTCCCCGTCTTATTTTGTGCTGGGTTCTTAGTGGTGAGTTGTTTGTATCAGGTGAAACCGTACAAGATGGCTATTTTCGTGACCGCTGCCTTGGCGTCGTGGTCCGCAGCTGGTGGTCGCGACGCCTGCACCGCTCTACTCGAACTACCGCTTGTCGAGGCCATGCCTCAACAAGCAGCAGTCACGGTTTTTCATTAGGGTTTACAGGTAGAACTGCTTCACCCATTTGCGGAACATAACCAGGGTTTTATCGCCTTTGCAGAAAATCGGCTTCTCACGATAAATCTTGTGCTCCCAGATAGGATAGTCATCGAAGATTCCGTTCTTGATGCCTTCCATCACGTCGTCCCCGGCCAAATCGACTATTTCCTTGCGTACCGTCAGCGTCCAACGCATATGCGTCTCGTTAGTCTTGGTGGGCTGGGCAGTAGAGTAAACAATCATTTCCGCGCCTGGGCCGTAATGGGTGCGAACCAATGCCAGTCCAGGGTTCTCTACCCTGGCAGTTAGCAAGCTCGGAGGCGTTGCCGTCTTGGCATCGGCGGTAAGCGTCAGTACGCGACCATCCTCGGCGATTGTGACTTCACTTGGCGGCGTTTCCGTTTGCTTGTGTACATACTGGAAGTGCTCAGGGTCACAGACGTTTTCAGCGATGTTTTGCACGTGGTTGGGAATCGTAAACTCCCAGTACTGCGGCTCGCTCCACTCGTCGCTGGACAGCTCGGGGACTTCAATCATGTCCCATGCGGGTGCTTCGCCTGCAGGGTGGAACCAGACCATGATATCGCCGTTGGTTTCACTCACGTGCCACTTGCGCAGCCGAGCGCGCTCGGGAATATCTTCGCAATACGGGATTTCGGTGCATTCACCCTCTGGACCAAACTTCCAACCGTGGAAGGGACAGCGCAGGTCTTCACCGATTACGCGTCCGCCATGACCCAGGTGTGCGCCAAGGTGCGGGCAGAACGCGTCGAGCACGACAGCTTGACCTTCGCGGGTGCGATACAGCACGAGCTCGCGGTCAAAGGCATAAATAGCTTTCACCTGTCCTTTGAGCAGGTTGTGCGCTCGCTCAACCGAATACCAGCCCATGGGGAAAGGAAGCGGTGCCTGATCTTTTGATTCGCACTCGCCAAGGAGCTCCGTATTGATGGGTTCGTGGATACTGTTCATAACCTAATCTCCAGGCTTCTCGATCTGTTGCTATGTATTGAAAGTCTAGTCGTTAAAGCGTGTTTACTTAAAGCGTGCCGCAGCGGGGCCAATATTGTCAGCCAGACCCTGCAGTTTGTCTTTATTCAGGCCGTAAAAGTCGATGGCGTTGCCACCTAGAATAGCCGCTACATCGTCTTCGGGGAATCCCGTGAACACCTCGTCCAATACGGAGTGCGTCTGTGGCCAGGTACCCTCAGGATGGGGGTAGTCGCTACCCCACATCATTTTATTGACGCCCACTTCGTTGCGTATTTCTACGTCGGTGCGGGGTATGCAAGACGCGCCGACGTTAATATTGCGGCGAAAGTAATCACTGGGCGACATGCTCAAATGACTGCGGAAATCACCGAGCTTTGCAGAGTGGTGCACGTCAGTGTAGTTGTGATCCAGCATGCGCAGCCAGCTTGGAATCATCCAGGTCGTGCCACCCTCGGTCATAACCGTTTTGAGTTTCGGGAATTTCTCAAACACCCCACCCCAGATCATGAAAGTCAGTGGTCGGTACAACCACCACATGACCTCTGACACATAGATGCCCATAGCCCCAGGGAAGTCTTCAGCAGACTCTTCGGGCCAACCAGTGCCAAAGTAGTCGCTCATCGCACCTGGCCCAGAGTGGAAATGGACAATGATGCCCAAGTCCTCGCAGGCTTCCCAAAACGGGTGGTACTTCACGTTGTGGTAGTGCGGGAAATCACCGACCATGGAAGGAATCATTACTGCACGGAAACCGTTTTCTGCACACCAGCGAACCTTCTCTACTGCTTCGTCTACATCCCACAACAAGGGAATTACCGCGACGCCAATATGGCGATCAGGATCGTTGGCACACAGCTCCGACAGCCAACGGTTGTGCGCCATGGCGCCCGCCCACTGCAGTTCAGGAACAATATCTTTAGTCGGCAGCGATAGACCGGCACCAAAAGGCGGTGTGTTCACTTCGGTAATGCCATCCGGGAACAACACCTCTGCCGCGATACCATCAGCGTCCAGCATTTTGACCCGCTCTTTATAATCCCAGGCACCGGTGAGCTGCTGCTCGATACCTTGACGCCACTCGTCGTTGATCTCTTTGATCAAAAAGCTCGATTCTGCCTTCTTGGTCATCTCGATCTGGACCGGCACCGCCATATCCATCATCTCGTGATACTTCTCTTCAACGTAGGGCTTGTAGTCCTGAATAGGCAGGCCCGCGTGACAGTCAGAGGACACTACAATTAAACGCTCGGACATTCTTTACCTCTGTGAGCGGCATACCACCGCCGTGATTAGTCTGGGGGCAGCGAGACAGGCGTATCGCTGTAAGCGTATCGGACGCTATCCCATATATTTCGAAGCTCTGAATACAAAAAAACCTGCCCGGTCACTCTGCAGGTCTATTGCACACTTGAGCATTTGTGCACATTTGTATACTTTTATAGCCGATAGCGAAAAGGTATGCAACAGACTGTTATGGATGCAACGGAACAACTAGGGTCGACGGTCGCACAACGTGAACCAACACGTGAACCAACACGCGAACCAACCCGTGAACCGGGACGCCGTGAAAAGCGCAAAATGGAGATTCGCGAGCGTATTGAGCAGGCGGCCTACAACCTGTTTACACGCCGCGGTATAGATGATGTCAGTATCGAGCAGATCTGTGACGAAGCCGATGTCGCGCGCCGCACATTCTATGGCCACTACCCGAATAAAGCCGCGCTCCTCCAGGCCCTGAGCTACAGTCGCGTATGGTTCACGGCCGATGACATCATGCAACGTGTACTCAGTGAGCCGAACAACACGTCAGCCCGTGTTGCAGCCATGCTGAGCTATATGGAAGACAATCTGGAGAGCTATACCGAAGCGGACCGGGCGCTGATACTCAATGCGCCGGGGAATCTCGAAAGCGACAACCATTTACGTCAGGTGAGTGAATCCTTACGCGACTATCTGGCGGATATGTTCCGATCTGGCCAGGCTAGCGGTGATACCAATCTAGCGTTCAGTCCGGGCTTGCTGGCCGATATGGTAATGGGCACCACCAACACAATCATTGTGAACTGGGCGCTCCATCCCGAGTATCCCATCGCTGACAAGCTGGAAGAGGCCCGCGGTCTGTTCGCGACGGTCATTCAGTCATAGATAGCAAACCCCAACCCAAGGCCGTTGGCTCTGGGCGACTAATCCCGTGGCGGTAGGCCGTGCAACATGGTCAAAAACTCCAGCTCCGTTCCAGCACGGCGGAATTCAGACAGCGCCTGATAATCAGGATCGTTGTACCAGGCCTTCGCCTGTTCTTCTGATGGAAACTTGAACAGGACCATGCGCCCGGTTCGCGGTGCTGCACCCTCAAACGTCACAGTATTATCGTCGTAGGTAAAGAACTCACCGCCGTAGCGCTTTAAAATCGGAAAAAATCCCTTTTCATACTTCCGGTAGGTTTCGGCGTCGTGCACCTGAAAGTTGGCGACGACATAAGCGGGGGCATCAGACACGGCTTGTTCTCCTTACTTTGATGGCTTTGCGTTTGTTGTGCTTGCCTCACATACCTGATGGTTCGCGCTGCGCTTCCCGACGGCCCCATGGGAAGTGGAGCACATACTGTCTGAGCAACGCGGCAAGACGCGTTACGGCTGCGTCGCGCTAGTCTGGGGGAGAGAGGTAAGCCTTGTTAGAAAAACGGCGCCGAGTGGCGCCGCTTAGTCATTGCTTCAGGATTTACGTTTTGGTGCGGCTTTTTTCTTTGGAGCTGCCTTCTTCTTCGGAGCGGCTTTCTTTTTAGCTGCGGCTTTTTTCGGTGCAGCTTTTTTAGGTGCAGCCTTCTTCTTGGGAGCCGCTTTCTTTACTGCTGCCTTTTTCTTCGGTGCCGCTTTTTTCTTAGCTACTGCTTTTTTCTTGGGAGCCGCCTTTTTAGCTGCAGCCTTTTTCTTTGCAGGTGCTTTCTTAGCAGCCGCTTTCTTGGCAGCAGGCTTTTTCTTGGTCTTCTTTGCCGCCGCTTTGTCTCGGCGCGCCGCCTGGCGAGCTGCAGCCTTTTCTACCATTGCCGCTGCTCGCTCTGCTGCTTGTGCTTTACGTGCTTCTAGCATAGCGTCTGCTTTAAGTGGCACCAGTCGTTCGACTGCATCAGCGACCGCTGAGGCAACTGCCCGTGTGGACTCTGCCATACTGCGCGCATACTGAACGAGTTCTTCAACCTGCTTCCGATTTTCAGTGGAGGGCCGCTTGTTAAGCGTTGCTCTCGCGCGCTTAAGTCGATTATTTGCTTGCGTCTGCTTCTTACGTGCAGCTTGCAACTCATTTTTGCCCTGACGTACTGCCTTCTCAGCTTCAGTCAGCAGCCGGTTACGCATCTTGTCGACTTCTTTACTTGCACGCTCTGCCATCTTGATGGCTTCTCGCAACTCTTTTTCCAGCATGTGTCCGCACTCCGTAATGGGAAGGGTTACCGCAGTAATAGTGTAGCGCTATTCACACTTTAGCAAAAAGTGCTTTTTTTAGCGCATTTTACGTCTATCGCTTCGCAATAATCTCAGCAAGTCTGTCGATTTCCGCTAGCTCTCCCGTGACTGGTGACATCATCGCTTCTTCACATCCCGCCGCTTCCAATCCATCCAACGCTTGTTTGACCGCGTCTTCATTGCTGCGGTGAGCGTTATCGGCCATCCACTTGGCAATGTCCTCGCCCGCTATTAACAGATAGTTGTAGACGTAGTCGTAGAGTTTCTTTTGGCCATCGTCCGTCAGCGAATACCAGAAACCTCCGATTTTATAGGGGCTGCTATCGCGTCCGGCTTGTTCCCAAGCGGAATCTGCCATGGCCAGCGTGTTGGCAATCTCTGTTTGCTCTCCGTTGCCAGAAAACGCATAAACCCCGTCCGCCCAATTGGCACTGCGTGCCATACCCTTAGGTCCCATCGCGCCGGTCAATATTGCGGGACCCTCGGGTCGCAAGGGAACGGGGCCCACCGGATCGACGCCCTCAAACAGAGGCTCCTGCCGCCAAACGCTGCGCATAATGGCGACTTGCTCATCCATGCGGGCGTGCCTGCCGCGGTACTCTGCGTTGACCGCTTTGTAATCCAACTCTCGTCCACCATAACCAATCGTCACGGTAAGCCGACCGTCGCTCATGATATCCAGCGTGGCAATTTCTTTAGCTGCACGCACCGGGT
Organism: Cellvibrionales bacterium; assembly: GCA_043585095.1. Lineage (GTDB taxonomy): Bacteria > Pseudomonadota > Gammaproteobacteria > Pseudomonadales > Halieaceae > JANQIO01. The sequence continues at coordinate 969,012 of CP121321.1, read as the reverse complement.
CGTGCATGGGCAGCACGTACAGAGTGGTATTGATCTCAACGCGCTCCGTTAAGGTTGCGGCCGCCGATAACAGCACTCGCATATCCATGGCGGGGCCGATGATGCGCTCACCGCAGGACAAGCTGTGAAACGGGCCTTCGTCGATGCGACGAAACCAGGCGTGGTATTCGCTGCGGGTCATACCCGCTTTCATATAGGGGAGGCAAACGCCGATTTTCATGCAACGCTCCAGCGTAAATAAAAGATGAGTGGCTGAGCGCTTAAGTGTATGTCGCACCACCTGCGGCTTCGCCGCAGGTGGTGCGAATAGTTAGAACGACAGGCAAATCTTGCCGAAATGACCCTGACTTTCCTGCAGACGAAACGCATCCGCGATCGCATCCAGGGCAAAGCTGTCACTGATCACCGGGGCAATACCATTGGCCTCAATGCCTTCGACCATATCCTGCTGGTGTTGACGCGAGCCGACCGTGATGCCGCTAATCACGGCATTCTTCTGGAACAGCTCTGCTGTAGGCACCTCGCCGCTAATGCCAGTCAGCACGCCAATCATGGAAATATGGCCACTGAAGGCCACTGCACGCACCGATTGCGCCAGCGTGCCGGAACCCCCTACCTCCACAATGACGTCTGCGCCGGCGCCGCCAGTTAAGCTAAGGACTTCATCGCCCCAGGCTTCTGTGCTGCGGTAGTTGATCAACTGGTCAGCACCCATGTCGCTGAGTCTCGCCAGCTTTTCATCACTGGACGAGGTTGCAATCACGTTACAGCCGGCGGCCTTGGCAAACTGCAGCGCAAACACAGAGACACCGCCACTACCCTGCACCAATACCGTGTCACCGGGTTTGACCTGCGCCTCTACCATCAAAGCACGCCATGCCGTGAGTGCGGCACACGGCAGTGTCGCCGCTTGCTCATAGCTGTAGCCAGCAGGCATGCGAGTGAAGCACTGCGTGGGCATGGTTATCGTCTCGGACGCAAAACCGTCGGCCATATCACCAGGCACTTCTAACATGCGTGGCATAGTGGCAGGACCGCCCTCCCAGTTGGGGAAAAATACGCTCATAACCTTGTCGCCCACCGCGAATTCCGTGACGCCCTCTCCAACCGCTTCCACCACGCCCGCACCATCAGAAATTGGTATGCGTCCATCTTCCGTGGGCAGCAGACCCGTCACCACCACGTAGTCGTGGAAGTTCAGCGAACTGGCATGGTTGCGAACGCGAATTTCACCTGGGCCAGGTTCACGCGCCTCAATATCTACAACATTGAGATTGTCGAGCCCACCCGGGGCCGCTAGCTTGATGGCCTTCATTTAATTCTCCCTACTTAAAACTGTATTTCACTGGCATTGATTTAAGGCCGCCCACAAATATTGCATGCACCCAGGTCGGATCTTCCGTCATTTCGATTGTATCGAGCCGAGATAACAACTCCCGATAGAAACGCGCGACTTCCAGCGTCGCCAAGTGTTGCCCCAGACACATATGCGATCCATAGCCAAACGCCAAATGCGCTTTGGGATCACGGGTAATGTCCAATGTGTTGGGACTATCAAAGGCGCGTGGATCACGATTGGCGGCCGGGAACCACAGCACAATGTTGTCGCCGGATTTAATCTGTTTGCCACCCAGCTCCAGATCGTCGGTTGCCGTTCGCACCATGTGACGCACGGGCGAAACCCAACGCATAAGCTCTTTCGCGGCGTTGGTATCAAGGTCCGGGTTGTCTCGCCACATCGCCAACTGATCGGGATGTTGCAGTAACGCCTTCATGCCGGCACCGAGAACTGCGGACGTCGTGTCGTGTCCGGCACTGGCTGCAATAATGAAATAGCTTAGCTGATCCAACGGCTCCATCGGCTTGCCGTCGACTTCCGCATTGGCAAGCACGGTTGCCAAATCGTCCTGCGGGTTTTGCTTCCGATCCTTGATGACCTCATCAAAGTAAGAACCAAATTCCATAATGGTTTCAGCGTTCATGGTCTGCTGATCCGGATCGCGCATCAGGTCTGGATCCTGACCGCCAAAAATCTCCTGGGTGAGCTTAAGCATCGTGGCCTCAGACTCACGGGGCAGACCCAGAATCGACATGATGATGCGCAAGGGATACAGCAGCGTGATGTCCTTTACAAAATCGCACTCGCCGCCCATGGCTTCCATCTTGTCGACGTACTCGGTGCACATCTCTTTTATCTCTGCATCGAGCTTTTCGATAGAGCGCGGCAGGAACCATTCGCGGGTGACCTTGCGCAGCTTGAGGTGCTTTGGCCGGTCCATGTGAATAAGCGTCTCCAAACCGTTGCGCGTGCCGAATTGCTCGATCAGCAAACGCTCGTATTCGATGGGAATCAATACGGTGCGCGGTGCGCTCAGAAAGCGGTCATTGTTGCTGCCCACGAATTTGATATCGTCATACCGGCTTAACGACCAGAACGGCTCGTAGTCCGGGTGCTCCACCCAGGCCACTGGATCGTTTTCGCGAAGATGGTCAAAGATGCCATGCATAGTCTCTTCGCGCCCCATTAAGGCGGCATTGAGCACGTCGGCTGGCTTGTAAGCTGGCTGATCGGCCTGCGGTGTTGCGCTGCTCATTGAGTAACTCCCATCAGTGCAGTTGCTTTAAAACATGGCGCACATCGTTACGGCTCATCATATAGGCAACAGAGTAACCGTCTGCCTCCTCGATAGCGCCTTTAATGATTGCGTTGTAGTCTGACTCTTTAAGACCATTGACCTTTGCTGGCAGTCCCAGAGTCTGATTTAGCTGGCGGATGGCCTCGATAAACTCGTCGGCGTTGGCGCAGCCCACTTCTCGACCCAGCGCGGCCAAACGATCTCCTATTTTGGCCTTGCTGAGCTCCAGCACGTGCGGCATGACCATAGCGTTGGCCTGCCCATGCGGCACGCCAAACCGCGCGCCAATTTGATGGGCAATCGCGTGCACGTTGCCAACGTTGACCTGATTGATCGCCTGTCCCGCCGTGTAAGCCGCGTATGCCATAGCCTCGCGTACCTGCAGGTTGGAACCATCGCGGCATGCCTCTTGCAGGTTCTCAAAGATCAACCGCGTTGCTTCGGCCGCCTTGTCATAGGCATCGCCGCGATCCCATATGCTGATGTAGGCCTCGACCGCATGCGTCAACGCGTCCATCCCTGTGGCCGCCGTAATGTGGGGTGGCAAGCCCGCCATAAGTACCGGGTCCAGTGCTACTGCGAGCACAGACAGGGGCGCGCCAGACATCACCCCCTTTTCGTGGGTTTCATCGTCTGAGATGACGGCACCCATGGTGGCTTCTGAGCCAGTGCCCGCCGTGGTAGGCATTGCATATAAGGGAGGCAAAGGCTCCTTAACCAGACCGTGGCCTACGTAGTCCCTGGGGTGACCGGGATGCGTCAAGGCAATGCCGATACCTTTAGCGGCGTCGATAGATGAGCCACCGCCTATGGCGATAAGCCCGTCGCAGGACTCGCGCTCATAGATAGCTTTGCCTTCAAATGCGATTGAATAGGTTGGATCAGGCAGCACACCGTCAAAGATGACGAACTCAACCCCGGCGTCTTTCAAACCCGCTAGCGCCGTGTCTACAACGCCAAGCTCACGGAGCGGCTTATCGGTGACAATCAGGGGTTTCTTCAAACCAGCGTTGGCAATATGGCGGCACAGGCTTCGACTGCTGTCCTCACCGGCGAATGCCATATAGGAGACGCCGGGGGCGAATTTCAGCAGAAACGCTGCCAGCTTCATAAGAAGTGTGTGCTTTATTCGTCTATACAGCACAGTGAAAACCTCGTGTCGTTGCGCGGGGCACATTATGTCGTTTGATTCGGCGCTGTCTCACCCCCGTATTATGGTCAATTTAGGCCAACACAACGCCCACCCTTCACGTCTGTATTGAAGCCCATGACGCATTAAGTCAGTGACGGTTTTACTCACCAACAAACGCGCCTGCTCGCTAGTTCGGTGCCAAATCGACGGACGGCCTGATCATTCTCAACGTGAATGCACTCGGTCTAAGGCGACATGTCGAACCCGGTTCAGCAGACTGTGTGCGACAAGGATGTCGCACGCAAGCCCCCAGGGACGGGTTCACGGCGGGTCTGCTGAACCGGGTTCGGCATGGCGCCGGAACAAAGCTCCCAAACAGAAAGCCAGAAACCCAACATCCCGCCATAGAACGCATTGAACACACTTGCTCAGACACGCCGTGAATCCGGTTCAGCAGACTGTGTGCGACAGGGATGTCGCACGCAAGCCCCCGAGGGATGGGTTCACGGCGGGTCTGATGAACCGGGTTCGCCATGACGCCGGAGCAGTGCTCCCAACCAAAAATCCCAAAACCCCGCCATAGAATGCATTAAACAAACTCGATGCAAGACGGCGTGTTGAATCCCGTTCAGCAGATTAGAGTTGCGCTGCGCCAGGATGGTCTTCGACCAACGCCATAGCGCCTGCCAACTGCACTAAGCCCGTGCTGACCATGCGGTGCTGCGTAGCAACGTGTATGTCGCGAAAGTGGCGCTGCAAGCTGCAATGCCCCTGCAAGGATGTGCCGCCGCCCGCATTGTAAAGCCGGTCCACGGCAGCTGCCGCCAAGGTCGTTGACTGGGTGGCGGCCAAGCGCAGCTGCCTTTGCTGCTCGGCGGTCGCGGTGCCACCCTCTAAAACCGTATCCCACACCTCAGAGACAACACTGAAAAGATAATGCCTGGCGGCTTCCGCCTGCGCATTCGCCTGACCAAACTCCATTTGCGTTAGCGATGATTCAGCGAGGCTTTTGCGACCGGTGCCTTTGCTGCGCGCCAGCGCGATGAAATCATCTTGCGCCCGCCGCACTATGCCCAGGGGTATTGCCGCAACGCAGGCGGCAAAAAAGCCAAAGAAAGGGAAACGGTACAAGGGTGTATCGATGTTAAGCGTGCTGCCGCCCTGCACGACCCAGCGGCCATCAGGTACAAATGCCTTGGCCACCTCAAAGTCGACGCTGCCCGTGCCGCGCATACCGGACGGATCCCAATTGTCGTGTAAGTGCACCTGAGACTTTTCAAAAAATACAATGTGCACCGCAGGTGAACCATCTGCGAGCTGCAGCAGCTCACCGCCCTGCTCTACCATACAGCCACCGACGATCCAGTCGGCGTGCTGGGTACCTGACCCCCAGGCCCAGCGCCCATCGACCTCTAGCCCGCCTTCGACACGACGCGCTTTACCCGTGGGTGCTGTAGCTCCCGCAGTGACCGGGCAGGCTCCGTTAACCTGATAAATTTTACGTGCCCACTCAGCGTCGAGCTGCGCCGCAGAGACCGCAGTTGTGAGGTAAATCATGGTGCACCAGGCCACAGCACTGTCGGCGTAGGCAAGCTCCTCTATCAGTTCCAACACCGTAAGCGGTGTACATTCAGCACCACCGAGATCGGCGGGGATGGTTGCGGCAAGAAGACCTGACTGCTTAAGAAGGTTAATCACGTCTGCGGGTACGCATTTACCCGCCTCGATGTCATCGCTGCGCGAACTGATCGCTGCGCGCAAACTACGCGCTGCCTCAACAACGTCTTTGGAGGGAAAGTCTTGTTCCTGAGCTAGCGCCATTGTTGGCTCCCGACTTTACAGCCCTGATGTCGCGCCGATCAGCATAGGCGCGTTGACATGAAGTCTTTGGAATGGGACGGCATAGCGTTACAAAACGGACCTGCCGCCGTAGGACCGCCTGCTACGATCCCATCAACTCGATGATAGACCAGCGACACCAGTGCGCAAACCGCTAATCCGGTATGTTGCGGTCGCTGGTTCCAAGTGGATTCATTACACAAGCTGCGTCACTGCAGCAAGCTTTTGCTGTTTAGTCTGCGCCCAGAATCATGGCACCCGTGGGCACGCCGACACCGCTGGAAACCAGCACGTGCCCTACTGACTTGGCGGGTTGATTCCCCGATTCGCCTCGCACCAGGCGCACGGCTTCGGCGATGTTGTTCATACCGTGAATGTAGGCTTCCGACAGCAATCCACCGTGGGTGTTATTTGGCAAGCGACCGTCGATATCCAGAGCGCCGTCACGCACCAATTCAACCCCTTCGCCGGGCGCAGCGAAACCAAAACTTTCCAGCTGCATAATGATCTCCGAGGAGAAGGCGTCGTATAGGCAGGCGGCGTCGATATCGTCTGGACCCAACTCAGCCATTGCATATGTGCGCTGCGCGGCCATTTCCATCTCAGGCAATGACATCAGCTCACTACGATAGTAGCTCGTCATTTGCTCCTGCCCGCGGGTCGAAGCCTGCGTTATGCCTCGCACCACTGCGGGCTTTTGCTTCAAGTCTTTGGCGCGCTCAGCACTGGTGACGAGAATCGCGCAGCCGCCGTCGGTCTCCTGACAGAAATCGTATAGACACAGTGGGTCGGCGATCATCTTTGACGAAAGATACTCCTCCATCGTCAGCGGTTTTTGATAGCCAAACGCACGTGGGTTGGTTGTTGCGTAATTGCGCTGAGAGATCGCTACACGACCGAGGTCTTCACGGGTGACCCCGTAGGCATGCATATACTTATTGGCGATCATGGCGATCCAACTGCCCGGCGTGAGCATGCCGTAAGCCATGTACCAAGACCAGTGAATCAGGTCGCTGGAAATGATATTGCCCGACACACCCTGCCCCATACGCTGACCGGAGCGTCCATTCATGGCGCGCCAGCAGACAACCGTCTCCGCCTGTCCGGTTGCAACCGCCATGACGGCTTGCAGGATCACACCTACCGCGGCACCGCCGCCGTAATTAACCTGACTGAAATAGGACAGGTCGCCGGCGCCCACCGCGCGCGCGACTTCAACCTCGTCGGTAGAATCCAGCGTGTAGGTGACCAGCCCATCGATAGCTGAAGTGGGAACGCCGGCGTCTTCACAGGCCGCGGTGATGCACTGTGCCGCGAGGGAAAGTTCCGAAACGCCCGAATTCTTTGAAAATTCGGTGACGCCGATTCCCGCTATGGCGGCCTTATTTTTCAGACTCATGATTCAGCTTCCTTCTCGGCAGGTACAAACACCGGTAGCTTGAATCCATCGGGGTCTTCCTGAATGCGCATAGTGACCTTCATCCCAAAAGTCACGGACTCAGGCTCGCAATCCACCAATTGAGAGGTGATCCGTGTGCCTTCGGCCAGGTCGATCAGCACGATTATCAACGGATAGTCGTAGCCGGGAAACTGCGGATGCCGCAAAACGGTAAAAGAGCAAATGGTGCCCTCGCCGCTGGCGGTTACCGCATCCCACTCCAGGCTTTGGCAATCGCCACACATAGGTGATGGAGGATGGCGCAGCGTTTGGCAACTGGTACAGCGCTGTATGGCCAGCTTGTCCTGTGCCGCCATTTCCCACCACCAGGCATTATCGTGCCCCTGGGGTGGCTTGATGCGACCGGGCGTCATCAGACTTCCAGCGCGTGGTAGCCGATGGTGTCGTCGCTGGCGAGCAGTCGACCCAGCTTCTCAAGCTGGCTGCTTGCGCTCCCCAGAGAGTAGCTGATCTGTTTCGCCAACAGGAAAAAACGATGGATGGGATATTCCACGTCGGCGCCGATACCACCGTGCATATGCTGCGCAGAGCACACAACCCGGTGAGCCGCTTCACAGGCCCACCACTTCGCCGCACGGACTTCCGCGCGAGCATCCAGACCCTCGGACAAGCGCCACAGTGCCAACCAGTAAGTACTGCGAATAGCCTCTACGTCGATGTAGCTATCCGCCATACGCATGGCCAACGCCTGAAAGGTGCCCAGCGCGACGCCAAATTGTTCACGCTCACTCAGGTAGGCGGCCGTCCGCTTCATGGCTTCTTCCGTAACACCCGTCTGCATAGCGCAGTGACCGACATTGGCTCGATCTTCCAACCAGGCCAAAATCTCGCCGCCTTGACCAATCTCCCCAACCCGGTGCAGGTCAGTTAGCTTGACATTGTCCAGTGCCAAATGGGCTGCGCGATCACCTGACAACCCAATCTTGACCGCCGTGACGCTGACGCCTGCTGTATCAGTGGGCACCAAAAACAGCGTCTTGCTACCGTCCTCATCCACTGCCGGCACCAGAATGGCGTCTGCAACAGCACCGTCGGGCACCGTCTTACGTTTGCCGTCCAACACCCAGTCATCGCCGTCGCGCTTCAGTCGAACCGGGTCGCGGAGAGCGGGATTCATATTCATTTCTGCGATAGCGGCGGAAAGCTTCACCTCGCCGGCCACCATTTTCGGCAGCCATGCCGCCTGCAGGGCATCGCTGCCATAGGTCGCCAAAGGCAAGGCGCCCAAAACCACACTGGAGAAGAGCGGAATCGGTGCCACCGCTCGACCCTGCTCTTCCAGCATCAGGCAAAGCTCTATCAAGCCAAGGCCGGAGCCGCCCTGCGACTCGGGTACCGCGATACCCAGTAGGCCCTGCTCGGCTAATGTTTGCCAAAGGCCTTCATCATAGGTTTCACCGGTGCGGGAAAACGTCAGCAGCGTTTCATCGCTGGCACGATCGCGAAAAATTTGCGCGGCCAGATCCCGGATCGCGTGTTGATCGTCAGTAAAGTTAAAGTCCATTGTGCGTTCTCCCACGGTTGTTAGTGTTGTCGCCGCCTCGGCTTGGCCTGCAGCGCAATGATTCAAAAGTATTTCGTTATTGCAGCGCCCTGTTGCACACTCGCAGCTCTGTTAGGTCAGCTCTGTTCACCCGTTCGATTCCATGTGTGGAGTCGCATGCATGGCCGCAAGGTTGCGCGTGTAGTGCAGCTTTTCCAGCGGCGGGTGTTCCAAAAACAAAGCCCGATAAAACATCGTGCTGAGCAATTCCGCCAACTCGTCTTCTGACAAATCTGCCGCAAGCAGCGTCTCGCTCCGATGAATAAAATACTCACGCAGCAAACCTTCGCCAATGCCCGCCAGCGCATACACCGTCATGAGCGCCTGATGTTGGCGCAAACGAAGCTGGGGAAACATCCTGGGCAGCCGCCCTACCAGCCACATCAACTGTTCGCGGTAGGAATCGCGCAGGGCGGCGGAGAATGCTGCATCCTCATCGGCCATTTGAAGCAGGCATCGCATCACGCCGGGCCGCTTTGCATAACTTGCGACCACCAGTCGATTATGGGCCAGAATCCGACCGTACCAGTCGCCCCGCGCTACATCTTTCTCGATTGCCTCAGCGTCTGATGCTGGGTTAATGAAGTCCGCAAGCACTTCCATTGTGAGCGACTTAAGGTCGTCGAAGTAATGGTAGAACAAGCCTTGTGCAACGCCCGCCTCGCGGGTCACGTCGGCGATACGCATATGATGGAAGCCATCGCGCTCAAGAACTGTGAGCGCCGCCTGCTTTAAGTTTGCCCGGGCACGCTGGCCTTTCGCACTAAGACTCTTCGTGCCGTTCGCTGCGCATGCGCGAGCGGCCGCGCGCCCGTTATTGGGCGACCGTGTCGATGTGCTGTCTGCAATTTCTACTGCCATGTTGCGCAAAATAGTTGAATTTGAATTCAAAATCAATAATATGGTGGCTTATTGAGGAGGAACAGCCATGTTTGTTGATTACACCGACAGCCAGCGATCACTGCGCAAAGAGCTACGAAGCTACTTTAGCCAGTTGGTCAAGCCCGAGTACCGCGAGGAATTGCGCAGCGCTGAGGGCGGTGACCTTTACAAGGACCTGATTCGCCAACAGGGTAAAGACGGCATGCTGGCATTGGGATGGCCCGAGGAATACGGCGGCCGAGGCCTCAACCAGTCGGAACAACTTATCCGCTACGAGGAAGCCCTGCTCGCCGGCGCTCCGACGCCGTTTGTCACGCTGAACACCGTGGGACCTGCCATCATCGATCACGGATCAGACGAGCAGAAGAAACGCTTCCTGCCTGGCATTGCCGGCGGGGAACTGCATTTCGCTATCGGCTACACGGAGCCCGCTGCGGGAACCGACCTGGCCGCGCTCGCAACCAGTGCCGTGAAGAATGGCGATCACTATCTCGTTAACGGCACCAAGGTATATACCAGCGCTGCCGAGGCCGCCGACTATATTTTCCTGGCGGCACGCACCGACACCGAAGCCCCCAAGCACAAGGGCATATCCATACTGGTGGTAGACACCAGCGACCCGGGCTTCTCCTTTGGCCCAATACACACGGTGGGCGGCGTGCGCACTAACGTGTCCTACTACAGCGATATCAAAGTTCCCGCTGACATGATCATCGGAGAAGAGAACAAAGGCTGGCGCTTGATTACGTCTCAGCTAAACCACGAACGCGTCGGCTTGGCGGCCTTTGGTATTAACGGTTGGAAACTGTTCCGCGACGTTATGGCGTGGGCCAGAGAGCCCCGCGCTGACGGCAAGCGTGTAATCGACGACCCGATGGCGCAGCGCAATCTGGCAGAGGTCTATAGCCACCTCGAAGCAATGCGCGTAATGAACGCTCGCATGGCGTGGCGTCTTGAGAACAACCCGGTCGACGCGGTGTTCCCCTCGGCGCTGAAGGTTTACTCAACCGAAATCATGCTGGAGGTCTGCAAATTGATGATGGATGTCGTGGGCCCGGAGGCGCTGATCGCGCCAGAGGGTGAAGGTACGCTGTTCAATGGCGACCTGGAACATGAATTCCGTCGCTCTTTGATCAACACCTTCGGCGGCGGCGTAGTCGAGGTGCTACGTGGTTTGGTCGCGACCCACGGACTGGGTATGCCACATCATCGCTAGAAGGCCGCAACGCTAGCTATGTATCGCAGGGCGAGCTTCTCAAGGGCTCGCCCTTTTTTTACCTCCATACTTCATTTCTTAACGCACCTTTCCGCGGAGCTACGCTCGGTGCGCTACTTCTTAAATGAGTCCGGTAAGTAGGTGCTCATGCTGTCGAGTATCTCACCAGATCGCGCGCCGGACACGTCATACCAGGTTCTTGTTGTTAGGGAGCCGTCCTCCCCGAACTGATAGGTCTCGATACTTTTGGCGATATTGGTTTTACCGGACGAGGTAATGAGGTTGTGCATCACCCATGCCACGGTATCGCCCAACACAAACAGGGTTTCTCTAGGGATCTCAAATTTCACATGATCCTGAAACAGATCGTAGGAATCCGTGCAGCATTTCTTGAAGCCAAATTTCTCTGGCGTACCCACCGGGTCGAGCATGCGCACGTTGTCACCTTCAAACACTGTCCGGTAATTGGCAATCCAGGCGTCGCGGTCACCGGCGTTCCAGGTGATGGGATAATTGAGCGCCCAGTTGAGCAATTCATCATGAGTGGGATTAGGTGCTGGCATTCGACGCGCCCTCCAGTTTCTTGTTGTACTTTCTCATCACGTGACCTTTCGCGATTGCTACTGCCGCGACCTGCAGGGCAACAAGCCGAATGCGTTTATTTTTGCGTGAGGGAGTTTTAGCAAACGCGGTATGAAAGCACCGCGTTTGCTTTAAGTGATTCAGGCGTAAGCAGCATTAGCCGCATCAACCGCCCCCGACGCCTTGTGCCCTTGCACATTCAATGCCTGCTCCAAAGCGCTTAGACACAGTCGCACGTTGGCAGGGTTACTGGCGTAGCCCATCAGGCCGATGCGCCAGACCTTGCCGGCGAGGTCGCCGAGACCTGCGCCGATTTCCAGGCTGTAGTCGTCCAGCAACAACTTGCGGACTGCAGCTTCGTCTATGCCTTCCGGCACGCCCACTAGATTGAGCTGAGGCAGGCGATCCTCCTCTTTCACTACCAGCGGCAGTCCCAGCGCTTCCAGACCGGCGCGCAGGGCGAGGTGGTTTTGGTGATGCCGGGCAAAGCTATTTTCCAGCCCTTCTTCCTTGAGGATTATGAGCGCTTCATGTAATCCGTACATCGCATTTACCGGCGCAGTGTGATGATAGGCACGCTTTACCGGTTGGCCGTCGGACTCGCCGCCGCCCCAGTACCCCATAACCAGATTCAAATCCAGAAACCAGCTCTGCACCGGATGTGAGCGGTTGCGAATACGCTCAGCGGCGCGCTCTGAGAAGGTCACCGGTGACAGGCCCGGCACGCAGGACAAACATTTCTGGCTGCCGGAATAGACCGCATCAGCGCCCCACTCGTCCACAGCCACGTCGATACCACCCAGGCCGGTAACAGTATCCATTATTGACCGCATGCCGGCATCGCTGGCGAGCTTGCACAATGCGGCAGCATCGCTTCTAACCCCTGTCGACGTTTCCGCGTGAACAAAAGCAAGCACTTTGGCGTCGGGGGTGGCGGCAATGGCATCGCGCACCTTATCTAAATCAACGGCGGTGCCCCAATCGTCCATCACCATGATGGCTTCAGCCCCGATACGCGTGGCGTTCTCTTTCATGCGGCCACCGAACACGCCGTTCTGGCAAATAATGACTTTATCGCCGGGCTCTAACAGATTGACGAAGCAGGTTTCCATGCCTGCGGAGCCGGGAGCCGATACTGGCAGCGTCAGCGCGTTGTTCGTTTTGAACGCGTATTGCAGCAGCGCCTTGAGCTCTTCCATCAAATCGATAAACGCCGGATCCAGATGCCCTATGGTCGGGCGCGCCAATGCGCTGCTGATACGGGGATTAACGTCAGAAGGTCCGGGTCCCATCAGGGTGCGGCGCGGCGGATAAAAGCTCATGTGCAAGATCTCGTGATGATGTTTTGAAGCCGCGCATTCTAACAGTCTCAGACCCGCTTGTGTTTACCCATCCAGTCGGGGAACATGCGCTGCATGTTTGAGCAATTGCTGACGCTGGGCCTGTTCCTGCTGCTGATCTACGGGCTAGTATTCACCCGTGTGTCCGCCGCAAGAGTCTTCGTGCTCACCATGTTGGGCTGCTATTTAGGCGGCCTGGTCGATACCCACGTCATCCTCGATAAAGCCATGAACCCAGGACTGGTCACGCTGATCTTGCTATTGCTGGTGTCGGTGGGCATTGAGAAAATCACCTGGCTCAACGATATGGCTGCCCGCCTGATCGACAAAGGCTACAAAAATAGCCTGCTGCGCATGGGCGTTGTCACGGCGCTATCGTCAGCGATCGTAAATAACACGGCGGTGGTCGCCACCCTGGCGGCTACCGTGCGCAATAACCCCCACCACCCCGCTTCCAAACTGCTGATCCCCTTGTCTTACATGGCGATCCTCGGCGGCACCATGACGCTGATCGGCACCTCTACCAATTTAATCGTGTCTAGCTTTTTAGCCGATGCGACGGGACAGGGCTTACGGTTTTTTGATTTCTTTATTGTCGGCGCCAGCGCCGCATTCTTGGGGCTCATCGTAATCGTCATCACCAGCAAGCAGGCCTTGCCTGCTTATGAAGCCGAAGACGTTGCTGTTGCGGAATACCTCATTGAAACGGAAGTCATGGCGAACTCGTCACTGGTGGGCAAGTCGGTAATCGACAACCGGCTGCGCGACCTCGATACCTTGTTCCTGGTGGAAATCGTTCGCGGCGAGAATCTGATCAGTCCGGTGACGCCCAGCGAGGTTATAGAAACCGGCGACAAACTGATCTTTTCAGGCGATATCAAGAAACTTCAGGTGTTGGATCAATTTGAAGGCCTGAACATGTTTGCGGTGGAAGAAGGCCTACTGGAGCAAAACCTCACCGAAGTGATTGTCATGCCCAACGCCAACGTTGAGGGTAAGACAATCAAAGAGGCCGGCTTTCGCTCTTTGTTTGATGCCGCGGTCGTCGGCTTACATCGCGGCGGCAAGCGTCTATCTGGCAAATTAGGCGACATCAGCATTCAGGCCGGTGATCGTCTGATGCTGGCAACCGGCCCTGACTTTGATGATCGACGCAATATTAAGAAGAACTTCTTCGTGGTGCAGGACAACGTCAACGCGGGAGGTATCAGTCAGCTGGAGAATGTCTTTATTAGCGGCGGCTTGCTCGCGGTGATTACGCTAGCAACGCTGGACCTGGTGCCTCTGCTCAAAGGGCTGGCGTTCATGCTGGCAGGCATGCTGCTGATGGGCACAGTGAAAGCCGAAGAGCTGCGCAGGCGCTTCCCCTTCGAGCTGTGGTTGATCATTGCGTCAGCGCTGATCTGGGCACAGGTGCTGAATGACTCCGGCATGGTTACCGTGCTTACCGACGGCTTTCATACCTATCTCGCGGATCTGGGTCCCTACGGGGCGGTCGCCGGCATCTACCTGCTGACGCTACTGCTCACCGAGATCATGACTAACAATGCGGCAGCCGCCCTGGTGTTTCCGCTGGCCTATGGGCTCGCGCAGAGTTATGGACTGGACGTGATGCCCTTTGTGATGGCGGTAGCCTTCGGCGCTAGCGCCAGCTTCCTCACGCCCTATGGCTACACCACAAACCTGATGGTGCAAAACCTGGCGGGCTATGAATTCCGCGACTACGTGCGTGCCGGTCTGCCGGTGTCGCTGGTGTACACCGTCACCGTGCTCTACCTAATCCCTATCGTATTTCCCTTTACCGGTAGCTAATCCCGCAAGGGAGCCCGCAACTACTCAAGCAGCTAGTCGCTGATCGGCCAGGCGGGATTGTCTGTGTAGAACGCAAAGCGCTCACGAACCTCGGCTTCAGTGAGGCCAAAGCTTGCCAGATCGTATTCATGACGACCGTGTTTGCCTTTCGGATTGGCGTCGATGTAGGACTGAAACGCCGCGCGTGCTTCATCATCCAAGGGCCAGCCATGGCCCTGATAGATCTTCTCGATGACCTGCATGGGTGCCTGGGCGATTTCGGCCTGTGAGCAATCGACAAAACGCTCCGCGGGCGACGCGGCGCGTGCCGCAAGACCGGCCTCCAGAGACTGTGCATACCACTCCATCACCGCATGACCGACGTCACCGGGCGGGATATGACTACTGTCGCCGGCGTACATACGCATCACTTGTTCGTTCATGCTGTTAATGCTGGCAACAACCGACACCGGCTCGCGATGACACCAGACAAAGCCTGCGTCCGGGAAGACCTTTTGAATCGCATCGATACCCCACATATGCGCCGGGGCCTTGAGCACCCAGCGATGGCCGGGGTTGCGCCAATTCAATAGCTGCAGGAGTTTTTTCTGATAGCGATACAGAGGCTCGAGATCTTCGGCTAGCAACCAACTCCGATAAGGCTCAAGCATAATTTCAAATCCCAGCTGCACGCCGTGCAAGGCATAGGAGTGAATCATGCAGCACTCTTCCGGCGTGTCCGCATCGACGTAATGAATTTTCTTGAACTCAGGGTCCTGATGCTCCTCCAGTGCTTTCACCAGATAGCCGTAACGCGGATCCTCCTGACCAGGCGCCGAACCGGGCCAGGGATCAGGGAATTGCACTTCCCACTGCAACAGACCGCGATTCTCTGGAGCCTGTGCGAGCAAATTGATGAGCGCGGAGGTCCCCGAGCGAGGCAAACCGGTCACGAATAACGGCGCGATGATTTCCTGTTCATCCAGATTGGGGATAGTGCTGAACGCGCGCTCCAGGCGCAGCCGCACCGACAGCAGGTTCACTAGTCGCTCGCGGCACTTTGCGCGACCTTCGGGATCCAGCACGTTGCGATCATAAGTCTCGCAAAGCGCATTCAGGCCCGGACGCACCGGTAGCTCGCCGAAGTCACTCAGCTCAGTGCCTTCCATGGCCTGCTCTATCAATGCTTCAGGATGAAAATGCTGTTCGCCCATGACCTGCTCCTTATACTTTGCGACGCAGTGTAGCCCACCGACACGGTCTCGCGGATGCGAGATAGTCGACTACTTGAACCGATAGCATCGGGGATACGCCGCGTCTTGCTCCGGCTGATCGCTGAGGTTTACCGTGGCCAACTCTTAGGCCGGGATGCAAGGAATCATGTCACCGGAGCAGCTACAGGAATTTGAAGAAAAGATACGCGCCTACGTGGGCCGCGAGGTCTGCGCGAGGCAGCCCGCAGCCGACACGGTTAACCCCTCTATGATCCGTCACTGGACAGAAGTGATGGGTGACGCCAACCCCGCCTACCAGGATGAAGCCTGGGCTGCAGACAGCCGCCGTGGCCACACTATCGCACCCGCGGCGATGATGTACGTCTGGAATCAGGAGGGTGTGCAGGTCGCCTTGCGCGGACGCAGCCCGGACGCGCAAAGCGACCTGGTTGAACTGTTTAACGAATACGGCTTCACCGGCATTCTTGGTACCGACGTGGTGCAGGAATACCACAAGGAGGTGCAGCCAGGTGATCAGGTTTACATGGAAATGGTGATCGATAGCATCTCGGAGCAGAAAGCTACCGCGCGCGGTATCGGCTATTTCTTCGAAACGCTGGCGACCTTTACCGACCAGAACGGCGACAGCATTGGCACCCAGCGCTTCCGCGTGCTCAAGTTTCAGCCCGCAGAAGCCCCACAGCAGCAAGCCAGCGAAGACAGTTCTCTGGAGGTACCAACACGCATACCGTCACCCCGGGGTCATGATAATGGCTGGTGGTGGGAGGCCTGCGATGACGGCAAGCTGATGATTCAGCGCTGTAAAAACTGCCAGACCTTGCGCCATCCGCCGCGCCCCATGTGCGGCGAGTGCCAATCAATGGAGTGGGACAGCATTGAGTCGGGCATGAAGGGCGAAGTCATGAGCTACACCGAACTGCACCACCCTCGCGTCCCCGGCTACCAGTATCCTGTGCTTTGCGCCGTGATAAAGCTGGAAGAAGGCGTGCACTTTGTCGCTAACCTGGCGGGTTGTGACTACGAGGATGTGTCTATCGGAATGGCCGTTGAAGGCAGAATTGAGGCCGTGGATGAAAAAACCACCTTGCCCCAGTTTTACCCCGCAGGAGGTGCCGCATGAGTCATCACACCACGCTATCCGCTGTGGACATTGCGGTAGGCGATGCACTGCCCACTTTGGAAATACCCATCACAACCGGTTTGATCGTCGGCGGCGCCATGGCAACGCGAGACTACGAGACAGTTCATCATGACAAAGCCGCGGCGCAGGCGACAGGACTGCCCGATGTATTCATGAACATCCTCACCAGTCAGGGCTTAATGAGTCGTTTTGTTACCGACTGGAGCGGGCCCGAAGCAGAAGTCAAAGCGCTGGCACTGCGCCTGGGTGCACCTAACCTGCCCGGCATGATTATGACTATCACCGGTGAAGTCACTGAGGTCGATACCGGGGACGGAACAGTGAAAATCGCCGTCAACGGCGAGAACAACATTTGGGGTATGCACATGCAGGGCACCGTGACTATCGCACTGCCAGGAGAGTCCGCATGACGGCAAACATTCGCGATAAAACGGTTATCGCCGGCATTGGTAATACCGCCTTTAGCAAGAACTCCGGTGTGTCCGAGCTGAGTCTGGCCGTACAGGCAATTAAGACCGCCTGCGACGATGCCGGCCTGCATCCTTCTGCGATCGATGGCATGGCCACCTTCACCATGGACAACAACGATGAGATCGAAGTCGCCCGCGCGCTGGGCTGCGGTGACCTCAGTTTCTACGGGCGCGCCCACTACGGTGGCGGTGCCGCCACCGGCGCCCTGCATCAAGCCGTAATGGCCGTGGCAACCGGGATGGCCGAGACCGTTGCCGTGTACCGCGCGCTCAACGGGCGCAGCGGCCACCGCTACTCAGGCGGCGTCTCCGGGGAAATCGTCACCGCAGATGCCATCCACTGGGGCTGGTATATGCCCTACGGCTTACTAACGCCAGCTAGCTGGGTCGCGATGTTCACCACGCGCTGGATGCAGCAAACCGGTATTACCACCGATGCGTTTTATGAGGTCGCCAAGGCCACCCGTGACTATGCGGTTACCAACCCCGACGCCTTCTTCTACGGTAAGCCTTTCGACCGGGAAGAGTATGAAGCGCAACGTTTGATCGCCCGTCCGCTGCGTTTGTACGACTGCTGCCAGGAAAGTGACGGCGGCTCTGCGGTTATTGTGACCACGCCGGAGCGTGCGCGTGATCTGAAGCAACCCGGCGTCAGCGTGCGCGGCGTGGCCCAGTGTGCAGCCAAGGATCAAGAACAGATGACGTCTTTTTACCGCGAGGAGTTTGCGGTGTCGCCAGAAATCGCCTTGGCGGCTAATGACTGCTATGAGATGGCGGGGCTTTCCGCCAGTGATATTGATGCCGCGGTGATCTACGACGCGTTCACACCAACCGTGCTTTGGCAGTTGGAAGCCTGGGGTTTTTGCGCTCGGGGCGAATCCGGTGACTTTGTGAAGGACGGCGCCCTGGCCCCCGGCGGAAGACTGCCCACCAACACCCATGGCGGCCAGCTTAGCGAAGCCTATATACACGGGGTGAATGGCATTGTGGAAGCGGTGAAGCTACTGCGCGGCCAGTCTGTTAACCAACCGGACAAAGCCATAGATCACGCACTGGTTACATCCGGTGCAGGCGTTCCCACCGGTGGCGCGGTTCTAGGAAAAATGCCTTAGGCAAACTGAGCCAGGCTAAACGGATCAGGAGAATAGTATGCGAGTAGTAGTTATCGGCGCGGGCATGGCGGGCATACTCGCAGGTATCAAACTCAAAGCCAAAGGCCTGGACTTCGTGATCTATGAGAAAGCGGATCGCGTGGGTGGCACCTGGCGGGAGAACACCTACCCCGGCCTGACCTGTGACGTGCCCTCTCACCACTACACCTATACCTTTGAACGCAACCCTGATTGGACGCGTCATCTGCCGCCGGGCGCCGAAATCCAGGACTATTTTGAGCGCTGCTGCGACAAATACGGCCTGCGGGAACACCTGCATTTTAATACCGCTATCACAAAAGCGGCCTGGGACGGCAAGCACTGGCAGATCACGCTAGAGAACGGTACCACCGATATCGCAGATGTCGTCATTGCCGCCACAGGCGTCCTTCACCACCCGTCATTACCGAACATCCCCGGCATCGAAGATTTCGAGGGCGCGCTGTTCCACACCGCGCGCTGGGATCATTCTGTACCGCTGGAAGGCAAGCGCGTCGGCGTGATCGGTATGGGCTCTACCGGCGTGCAGATCATTACCGCACTGGCTGGCGTCAGCGAGAAAGTGGAGCATTTCGTGCGCACGCCCCAGTGGATCATGCCGGTGGAAAACGGGCACTTCAGTGAAGAAGAGCGTGCTGCCTTCCGCGCCGATCCCGCTGCGCTGGAAGCAGCCATGGACGTTGCCACTTACACCGCCAACGTTGAAGCCTATACCGATGGTTTGACCAAGCCTGATTCACCAGGAGCACAAATCTGGCGCTCTGCCTGCATCGACAACCTGGAAAACAGCGTTGCCGACCCCGAGATGCGTGAAGCCCTGCGACCCGACCACGAACCGATGTGCAAGCGCCTGATCTTCTCGCCCAACTACTATGAGAAGATTCAGCACCCCAGCTGCGAGCTGGTGCGCAGCGACATCGAGCGCATCGAAGCAAAAGGCATTCGCACCACCGACGGACGTTTACATGAACTGGACGTCATCGCTTTTGCAACCGGCTTTCGCGCTGACCAGTTCATGCGGCCTATGCAGATCGTCGGCGAAGACGGCCTTGATCTTGAAACCCTGTGGTCCCGACGCCCCATCGCCTATATGGCCATCGGCATGCCGGGCTTCCCCAATTTCTTCATGCTTAATGGTCCAAACGGTCCGGTGGGTAACTTCTCGCTTATTGATATCGCAGAGCATCAATGGGGCTATATCGAGCAGCTTCTGGATCGCATTGACAGCAATGACGGTGTCGCGTTGGCGCCCACCAAGGATGCCATGCAGAACTTCGATGAGGCCCGCGTGGAAGCCGCTAAAAAGACCATCTGGTATACCGGGGGCTGTCAGAGCTGGTACCTGGATGTAGACGGCGTGCCCGCCAGTTGGCCCTGGAACTACTCCCGATTCGTGGAAGAAATGAAAACGCCGAAGTGGCAGCACTTCGGCGTTGGGTGACCAGGCCACCGTCAAGGCGGCCTGATTGCTGAAGCACGTTGCGTTAGGAACCGACGCGACCCTGCGGTCCGGGACGACGCTCCTTGTGCGTAATGACAATAGTGCAATCTCGGGGCACCGTGACGCCATCGGTTGGCGCCGGGAAGTTCGTGGCCGAAGGATCACCATTGCCAGGGTGCTGAGTGTTGATGAAGTACGTCTTACGGTCTGGCGTATGCGCCACACCGGTAATCTCATCTCCATTTACGCCCATGAACAGACGGCGAATTTCCTTGGTATCTGGGTCAGCGATTAGCAACTGGTTGTTTAAGCCATCCTTCTGACCGCCGTCGGTCTCAATAAAGACACGTCCATCAGCGTCCACGTATAAGCCGTCCGGGTCAGCAAACGATTCTTCCGTGCCATGCGTGTCCTGGGCAATCAGGAAGATTTCCCAGTTAAAGGACGTATCCGCCGGATCGGCATCCAATATTTTGATGATATGGCCATCAGAGTTAGGCGCCAGCGGGTTAGCCGCATCGGCTGTTTCACGGCGGCTGTTGTTGGTCAGCGTGACATAGACGTTGCCGTCTGGTGCCGTTGCCGTCCACTCAGGCCTGTCCATGGGGGTTGCGCCGATCGCATCAGCAGCTAGACGTGTGTTTACCAGCAGCTCACCCTGGTCGGCATACAGTGACGACAAAGAAGGATTGTTCATGCTCAGCTCGAGCCAGTCAGCCGTACCATCGTCATTGAAGCGCGCGACATAGAGAGTGCCTTCATCCAGCGGGCTGATGCCCTGTGCCAGCATCTGCTGCCAGTCGCCGGCGGAGACGAACTTGTAGATGTAGTCGAAACGCTCATCATCACCCATGTAATAAGCGATGCGATTACCAGCGCCAACGCGGTAGGCGCCGCCCTCGTGCTTGAAGCGGCCCATGGCTGTGCGCTTAACAGGCTTGGCTGTGGGATCGTGAGGATCAATCTCTACCATCCAGCCAAAGCGGTTCTCTTCGTTTTTGTAATCGGGATCTGACAGGTCGAAGCGCTTGTCAAAGTTCCACCACTGGTAGTTACCAAAGGTACCGCCTTCCGCAAAACCAAAGCGCTCTTGCAGTTCAGTAGGCATCCAGGTGTCTTGTTCGTTGGTAGCACCAAAGTAGGCGTTGAAGTTTTCTTCACAAGTCAGGTAGGTACCCCACGGCGTGGTGGCATTACCGCAGTTATTGACCGTACCCAGAGCAATGTTGCCGGCCGGCGTCTTCAGCAAATCACTATCGGCGGCAGGGCCTGAGAAGTCCACCGGTGTGTTTACATGGATGCGGCGGGACACGTTGCTTTCAACGGTCTGCCATTCGCCGTCTATGTTTTCAATCCGCACCACAGATACGCCGTGGGCATGCTGCGACATACGCACGTCTTCCAAGGATTCCGGCGCGTCTTTACCCAGAACGTGGAAGTTGTTACCGAATTCGTGGTTGATGCAAAGCACGCCGCGATTGTTTGTGTTGTTGTAGCGAATCAACAGGTCAACGTCGGGGTTGTCGGGGTCTTGCGTGCCGGCAATGAAGTCTTCAGGCAGCGGGAAGTACCACATGCCGTCGTGACCGATACCGATCTGGCGTGCCTGCTCCGCGGCGGTGTTGCCGCGCTCAACGTAGGCAGGGCCGCTGGGCTCCAGCGGGTCGCCCCAGGGAATCAGCGTTTGCATGTTGTAGTCTGGCGAGATTAAAGGCTGCTTACCGTCACCGGCGGCGGCATCTGCAAGCGTTACCGGCTGAAAGTCGATGCGGCGATTGCTAACTTGAGCGTTGACTGCCTCTGACATCAGGCTGGTGCCGAAGAAAGACAAAGCGCCCATTGCCAGGCCGCCCTTCATAACGTCGCGACGCTCCATATTGGATTTGAGAACGTCATAGAACGGCCGATTGTCGGTTGGATTACTACCTATGTACTCGATGTCATCGCCTATAAATTCCTGGGTTACCACTTTATTCATGTTTCTAGCCTCGTCGTTTGGATCTGACTGACGGCGTACCCGCCCCTGGATCAGACAGTCGGAATGTCGCCGACCTTCATCTGTGCACGAACGAGGCTACGATGCGAATGCGTCACCGCGTTGACGGCTATGTAACGGTTTCATGAGAGAAATATGACGGAAGCGGTGACCCCGCCCGCGCGTTGTAGAGATGCCATGAGAGCAAGCGCTTTGTATTCAAAGGCTTAGGTGCCTTTCGTGGCATTTGCAGCGGCCGAGGCTGATTTTGCGTATTACGGAGATATGACGAAAGGCACGGCAGGTAGACCCGCCGCGCATTCAATGGCGAAGGGCGCCACGAGCGCCCCAAGTGAGGTCTAACCTAGGGGCTCGGAGCCCTGCTCCGGGGGTAGGTGTACTTCCATACCTTCCATCTCCCAGGTTACCAGCACCTGACAGCCCAGCCGCGACGTGTCTTTACGGGATTTGGCCGTGGCCAGCATGTGCTCTTCCTGAGGTCCCATTGGTGCTGCTTTTGCAGCGAACGGTGGCTCTATATAGCAGTGACAGGTAGCGCATGACGCGACACCACCGCACATACCCTCAACGCCTGGCACCATGTTCATGATGGCGCCTTCCATGAGGTTATCCTGTTCTTCCAGCTCCACTTCGTGGCGCGTGCCATCATGCTCGACGTAAACGATGCTTGGCATTGGTATCACTCCTTACTGATACGGCAAATCGTAGTGGCGCGGCAGTGTCCGAAAGTTCAGCACTCGATGCAAGCGGGAAAGACGCGGCAAATACTAGCGCGTCACCGTGAAGTCCGAGTTCTTGCGATCCCAGGTGTGGGGACCAACGCCCTCTTGCCGTAACTTAAATTTCTGCACCTTGTTGGTCGGGGTGTAGGGCAAGCTTTCGACGAAGTCGAGATAGCGCGGCACGAAATAGTGCGGGGCATTGTCGTTAATGAAACGGCAGAGCTCTTCCGCGGTCAGGGTCTCGCCCTCTTTGAGTACGACGTTGAGTTTGAGCTCGTCCTCACTCTCTATCTCTTTTGAGGGAATTCCAAAGGCTGCGATATCGGCAATAGCCGGATGCCGCCTCAGCACGCCCTCAACCTCAAGCGTGGAAATATTGCGTCCCGCGAAGCGGACCACATCTTTCTTGCGATCGACAAAGAACATGGCGCCGGTTTTTGGATCGCGCTTAGCCATATCGCCGGTGAGAAAATACTCGCCCCGAAAAGCCGCATCGGTGGCAGCCTGATTGCCAAAGTAACCGTTGAAGAGAACGTTGGGGACCAGCGGCTTGACGCAAATTTCACCCGCCTCCCCATCTGGCACCGGGTTTCCATCGTCGTCGCAAAGTTGCACGTCGATGTCCTCGGGAGGATAGCCTAAAGCATAGGGGGGCAAATCCACGCTGGCGCCAAGCTGATTGGCAATCAACTGGCATTCGCTCATACCCAGACCCGCAGTAATGATTTCAAGCCCAAAGCGCTGCTCAAACGGTTCCCACAGATCTGGCGGGAACGGCACTATCATGGCCTTGCGCAGCGGCGTTTCCGCATCCTTCTCTGAGGCCGGTTGCTGATACAGGAACACGCCCATCGCACCAATCAAAAACATCTGGGTGGCGCCGAATTTTTCAACGCGCTGCCAGAATTCGCTAACCGAGAACTTGGGCTCGATCACGCAGGGCAGCCCCTCAAGTAGAGCGCGATAAACTGAGGTAATCCATGCTCCGGTGTTAAACAAGGGCAGAGCACAGTACACAACGTCACCGGGCCGCGACTCGAACATGGGGCTGGCGCCCTGATCGATGGCACGAATCCAGCCATTATAATTTTGCATGACGCCTTTTGACTTGCCGGTTGTGCCAGAGGTCCACAAAATGGCGCAGGTATCGCCATAATCCTGATCAACCGTGTCTGTCATCGGCGCCGTTGCCGCCAGGACGTCGTAATGGTGGCCCTCACTGGGTTCGTCGCCTACGTGCACAGTCAACCCGTACGCCGAGGTATCACCCAGTTCCTGCAGCCGCTCGAAGCGCTCGGCGTCCACGAATAGAAGCGTGCATGCAGAGCGCTCCAGAGTGTCCCGCAACCACTCGCCGCGATAGTCAGTATTGACCGGTACCCATATTGCGCCCAGCTTATTCGCGGCCAGGGTCAGCAGCACAAATTCAGGGCAATTACCTAGATAAAGACCAATACGATCGCCCTTGCTGACACCGATCTCCCGCATACCCGCTGCAAGGGCCGCGCTAATCTGTTCACACTGCGCATAGCTGAAGCTGCGAGTCTCGTCGACTAAAAAAGCGGTGTCGCCATTTTCCTGCGCCTGCCGCGCCAGAATAGCTGGGAATGTACGCTGCCTAGTGTCACTTAAATCAAGACGATTCATTGCCGTGCCTCTTATTTACCACTACCGCTTTAGGTCCATGTTTACCACCAGCGCCAGGTTCGGTTTTTACCCAGCTCGCATTTACCCTCGACAACACCTTCCATCGCGACACTATCTGCATCGGCCAGCTGAGAGGCAAACAATGCCTCGCCACGCTCAGCTTCATCGCTCTGTAGCCGGCCCTCGATCAGCGCGGTTTGCACCGTCTCATGCCACGCTAGCCAAAGGTTCCTCCGATCCACACCGTCTATCGGCGTCTCACCCAAAGCCTTTCTGATATAGCCATGGCAGAATGAATCGCGAGCCGCATCAGCAGATGCCTGGGGCGTAATCGCCGCCGCTGATAGCAGCAGCGCAAAAGAGCATTGAAACAAACGCTTGGAATCGAACATGAGCAGCTTTCCTAAAGAAACTATCCGCCATTCTAATTCACCCCGGCGTTAAAACAACGCAGACGGGCCAAACTACAAAACTCCATTATGGACTTTTTCACTTTCACTTCGACTCATTTACCTCTTCACAGACCTGTGGATCAATGGAAAGGCTTCGAAGGCCTCGCCGCCAGGCTTCTTCTATAACACCCTTACCAACCCGGTCGCCGCCGACGATGCTTTTAAAGTAACCTCCACTTATGGACGAGGATCTAAAGATCGACCAAATAGTGGTCGCGGATATTGGCGGCACCAATGCGCGCTTTGCGATCGCAAGCTTTACCGAAGGCGCGCCTCGGCTGTCGCATGCGGAGCACTATGCGTGCAGCGAGGCCGGTGGCGTACAACAACTGCTGCATGACTATCTGGGTAGCCTCGACAGACCAGCACCCTCGCGCGCCTGTCTGGCAAGCGCCGGTCCGGGCGACGCGACCCAGCGACACCTGACCAACCTGAACTGGAATCTCAATGCGGCACGGCTAGCCGCCGACTGCGGACTTGAGCAGGTGATGTTGGTGAACGATTTTGAAGCCCTGGCGCGGGGCGCCGCCGCGCCAGAGTGTGCAATAGACATTCTGTCGCAGGGCACTAACCTGCCTGGCCACCCTCGCACCGTTGTCGGTCCCGGCACAGGACTGGGCGCAGCCGCTATCCATTCTCGTCATGACGGCTCAATAAGCGTTATCGCGACGGAAGCGGCGCACATGCGATTCGCCCCAGCGGATGCGTTGGAAGCAGCGCTGGCGGAATGGTTGGCACAATCACATGCTTATGTGCATGTCGAGCTGCTGCTGTCAGGACCTGGGCTGCGAAGGCTGCATCGCTTTTTGCATACAGACATAGAGCCGAATCGTGTTGACGCGACGCTAAGCGCCGACAGTGCTGCTGAGATTACAGCGCGGGCACTGGCCGGCGAGCGACGGAGTCTGGAGACGGTGCGTCGCTTCCTGGCCATACTGGGCGGCGTCGCCGGCGATATTGCCCTGGCTCAGGGGGCGCGAGGTGGGGTTCTGCTAGGCGGTGGTATCCTGCCGCGGCTGGTAACGCTGCTGGAGACAAGCGATCTGCTCAATCGCTTTCATTCAAAGGGCGCGCTGACTGGCTACATGCGGGCTATTCCGGTTGGACTCATTACCGATTCTCAGGTCGCCGAACGCGGTGCTGCATTGCTATTTCAGGAACGAGTCATGCACAACGACAAGTCGCTAGTCGCTAAAACCGTTTAGCCGTCTACTCTGCAAGCTCAGTGGCGGCCGATTGCGGAACAGGATCCAACCCCGCCTCAAAGACGGATGCACCTAACAGAGAGCCTGAATTGGCGCCACGGAAGGCTTCGAACAGATTTCGACCCAGGCTGAATTCTGCATCAGGTGCGCTTGCAGTTTCTCTAGCGGCCCATTCCTGCGCGGCTACCTCAACCTCGAGCGTGCCCGCCTGAGCATCCAGTGAAATGACGTCACCATCGTGCAGCTTGGCAATCGGGCCGTTGTGCGAAGCTTCCGGGGTGAGATGTATCGCTGCCGGCACTTTGCCGGACGCGCCGGACATGCGTCCGTCGGTGACTAGCGCCACCTGATAGCCCCTGTCCTGTAACACGCCCAGATAGGGAGTCAGCTTGTGTAACTCTGGCATTCCGTTCGCCGCTGGCCCTTGGAAGCGCACCACCACAATCACATCGCGATCGAGCTCACCGGCGTCGAAGGCATCCTTCATTGCCTGCTGGCTGTGAAAGATGGCACAGGGCGCTGTAACCGAACGGTGTACTTCAGCAACAGCCGAAATCTTAATAACCGACTCGCCCAGATTTCCTACCAAGCGTTTAATGCCACCCTCGTTGGCAAAGGCGTCATCGACACCGGTGAGCACCTCAGGATCACCACTGACCGTGACGCTTTCTCGCCACTGAACGCCCTGTCCGGCGGGCTCGGGTTGCGCCGCCAGTGCGTCGAGACCCGAACCTAGAATGGTTTGAACGTCTTCGTTGAGCAAACCGCCGCTACGAAGTTCTCTGACCAGAAAAGCCATGCCCCCTGCCGCCTGAAAATGATTGATGTCGGCAGAACCGTTGGGGTAAATCCGCGCCAGCAGTGGCACGGATTTGGAGAGGGTATCGATATCTTCCAAACGCAGCTCAATACCCGCGGCCCGCGCGATAGCCACCATATGCAGCATATGGTTCGTGGAACCGCCGGTCGCCAGCAACGCCACCATCGCATTCACAATGGACGCCTCCGTAATCACCGAGGATAGCGGGCGATAATCAGATGTTCCTGCCCGTGAATCGAACAAGGTTTCCAGCGTCCGGCGGGTCAAGGCGGGACGCAGCGGGTCTTCGGGATGCAGAAAAGAGGAACCTGGCAGCTGCACCCCCAGCATCTCCATTAACACCTGATTGCTGTTCGCCGTACCGTAGAACGTGCAGGTTCCCGCGCTGTGATAGGAAGCCGATTCTGCGGCCAGCAGATCTTCGTCGGAGGCTTTGCCTTCCGCGTGCTGCTGCCGCACCGCTGCCTTTTCTTTGTTGGGCAGGCCAGAGGCCATGGGTCCGGACCCTATGAACGCGACAGGCAAATGCCCAAACTGTAATGCGCCTATCATCATGCCAGGTACGATTTTGTCGCATATCCCAAGGCATAACGCCGCATCAAACAGGTTATGGCTTAAGCCGATGGCTGTCGCCATGGCCACAACGTCACGGCTGAAAAGACTGAGCTCCATACCCGCCTGCCCCTGCGTCACGCCATCGCACATTGCCGGAACGCCCGACGCAACCTGTGCAGTGCCGCCCAGATCTAGCGCAAAGGACTTGATCTGCCTGGGGTAATCCGCCAGCGGATGATGGGCAGAGAGCATGTCGTTATAGGCGTTGATGATGCCGACGTTGCAGGCCTCCATCCCGGCGATAAGCGACTTTTCTTCCTTACCACAGGCTGCATAGCCGTGGGCCAGGTTGCCGCAGGACAAGCGCTTTTTAGGCGGCAGCTCTTTAAGGGTTCTGGCACAGCGATCCAAATAACGTTGGCGCCTGCCTCGGCTGCGCTCACGCAGAGTGCCGGTAATTTGCTCAACTATCGGGTGTATCGAACCTGCAGAAGTACTCATAAGAACGTCACCCTATCATCTGGCAATCGTCAGGGCGCATAGAAAACCTCCAGCGGACTTTCAGTGCGGTGGAACAAAGAGCGTACCGGCAGCGCAAAAACGTCCTCTTTCTCCATGGCTTCCTGCAACACCTCGTATTTCGCGGCTCCCGTGATGTGCAGATAAAACTGGTGTGCACGCAGCAGCGTGGCCAGCGCAAGGGACATGCGATCGTGCGCAGCTGCCGGCGGCCGCAATGCAAGACACAGATCGGTGAAATCGGGGTCCAGGGCTTTCGCCAGGGCGTCTGCTTCAGGGAAGAAACTGGCAGTATGGCCGTCCTCGCCCATGCCCAGAACCACCACATCAATGGTCTCAAAACCCTCGAGTTTTTCGGCGACCGCCGCCTGCGCATCGAACGCATCGTCGATATCCACCTTCATGCTTACAAACTCTGCCGCCGCGGCATGATTCACCAGCAGATGTTCACGAATGAGTTTGGCATTGGAGTCGTCATGGTCCTCCGGTACCCAGCGCTCATCCACTTGCGTTATCCGAACCCGCGACCATTCCAGATCACATCTGGATAGCGCTTGAAACAAGGGCACCGGTGTCGAGCCACCGGATACCGCCAGCGTCGCTCCATCGCGCAAATTCAGCGCGCCCTCCAGACCCGAGGCGATACACTGTGCCAGGCTCTCGGCAAGTTCGTCGCGATCGTCAAAACAATGGATGTTTAAAGCCATGGGCTAGTCTGCCTCGTACCAGCTGCGACCATCGCGGGCGATCAGGCCGATCGATTCAGACGGCCCCCAACTGCCGGCGCTGTAGTTCTTGGGCCGCATACCCAGTCGCTTCCAGGCAGCGCGAATGCCGTCTACCCATGTCCAGGCAGCCTCTACTTCATCGCCGCGAACAAACAGAGTGGGGTTCTCACGCAAGACATCGAGCAACAACCGCTGGTAGGCCCCCGGGGCTGCGCGCTCATTTTCTTCAGGGAACGTCAGATCGAGAGACACCTGCTGCAAAGGCGCGGACACGTCCAGGCCGGCCTGCTTGTTCATCAGCTCGAGGCTAATGACTTCGTCTGGCTGCAGCCGAATGACCATGCGATTTGATCCGCCGCGCTCTAGCAGCGGACCGAAGATGCTGTGCGGCACCTGCTTGAACTCGACGACGATTTCCGCAACGCGATCCTGCAGCCGTTTGCCAGTGCGCAGATAAAACGGCACACCTGCCCAACGCCAGTTGTCGATCTCGGCTTTGACCGCAACAAAGGTCTCTGTCGTCGAGCTAGACTCAGCGCCATCTTCCTGCAAGTACGCAACCACTGCCTCACCGTCGACTGTGCCAGCCCCGTACTGTCCAATGACCGTATTCTCGCGGACCGCGCTGTCGGTCATGGGACGCAGGCTGGATAACACCTTTACCTTTTCGTTACGAACGTCCTCGGCATTTAGGTGGGCAGGCGGTTCCATCGCCGCCAGCGACAGCAGTTGCAGCAAATGATTTTGCAGCATATCGCGCATCGCACCGGCCTCTTCGTAAAACACCCAACGCCCGGACACGCCGATATTTTCCGCCACCGTAATCTGCACGTTGTCCACGTAGCGATTGTTCCACAATGGCTCAATGACCGAGTTGGCAAAACGCAGCGCCAACAGATTTTGTACGGTCTCTTTACCTAGATAGTGATCAATTCGATAGACCTGAGACTCATCGAAGATCGCCGTCAATTCCCGGTTGATATCCTGAAAAGATTGAAGGTCTTCACCCAGCGGCTTTTCAACAACAATGCGCGTACTGGATCGCGCCAGGCCCGCTGCCTCCAGCGCGCGACATACCGGCGCGAAAATATTGGGCGGCGTTGCCAGATACACAACCAGTCCACGGTCTGCGTCCGGAAAGTACTGCTCTGCCAGCTCACTGATGGCGTCCGCCGAGGTTGCGTCTGCCGACGCGTAATGCAGATGGCCGGAAAAACCGTCCCAGTCCGGCGTGTGGTCAGCTGCTTCGCTGGAGGAATCGAACCAGGTTTTAACGTGCTCCAGGAATGCCTCCCGACCCCGAGAGCGCCTGCCAGTGGCAACGATACGTACTGCGGGACAGAGACTCCCTTCACGCCATAGTGAGTACAGGGCTGGATACAGTTTGCGCAGCGAAAGATCGCCCTCACCGCCGACAATAAGAATGTCACTGTTGTGCGCGTTGCCATCGCTCATCCGGTATTTCGCATCCCTGCTGCGACGCCGGCAATGGTAACCATAATGGCATCAACGACATTGCTGTCACTGCCGGCGCGTTCTCGTTTGAGTAGTTCCGCCTGGAGATAGTTAAGCGGATCGGTATAGACATTGCGAAGCTTGATCGACTCCGCCAGCCAACCCTGATCCTCAAGGGGCTCACGCTTGCCAAGTAGGCTCAGAAGCGCAGCGCGATCCTCACTCATCTGCTGTCGCAAACCTTGTCCGATAGGCTGTAATGCGGATTCGACCAGCAGCCTTTCATAATATTCTGAAAGTTCAGCGTCAGCTTTAGCGAACACCATCTCAAGCATGGAAAGCCGGGTACGAAAGAATGGCCAGTTCTGTGCCATCTCAGACAGAAGTTCCTGCTGGCCATCGTTGATCGCAGTGGCCAATGCACTGCCCGCACCAAGCCAGGCGGGCAGCATCAAGCGGTTCTGTGACCAGGCGAAAATCCATGGAATCGCGCGCAGACTCTCGATGCCGCCGTCTGTACGCCGCCGCGCAGGCCTGGAACCCAGCGGCAGGACACCGAGCTCCCGCTCCGGTGTGGCCTGACGAAAATACTCGACGAAATCCGGGGTCTCCTGAACCATAGCCCGATAGGAGGCACAGGAATCGTCCGACAAGCGCGCCATGACCTTACGCCAGGCATCTGCCGGTGCCGGCGGCGTGACCAGGTTGGCTTCCAATATTGCGCTGGCATAAAGCGCCAGCGTCTTGGTAGCCATCGCCGTGCTGCCGAGCTTCACGCGTATCATTTCGCCCTGCTCGGTAACGCGCAGGCCGTTGCCAAGGCTACCCGGCGGCTGAGATAACAACGCATCCCGCGCCGGCGCGCCGCCGCGACCTATGGTGCCGCCACGACCGTGGAATAAGGTCAGCTCGACACCGTGACGACCCGCCACGTCAAGCAGAGCTTCCTGCGCGCGGTACTGGGCCCAGGACGCCGCAATCACGCCAGCATCTTTGGCGGAATCCGAGTACCCGATCATCACCATCTGCCGGCCGTTGGCATAGGTTCTATACCAATCCTGCGACAGCAAAGCGTCGATAGCCTCGGGGGCGCGCTCAAGATCGTCCAGCGTTTCGAACAAAGGTGAAATCGGGATGGCGTGTCGACAGCCCTGCTCTTTGAGCAACAGCAATACCGCGAGCACATCAGACGGATGATGCGCCATGGAAATGACGTAGGCGCCCAGCGCATCAGGTGATTGTTCGGCTACCACCTTGCAGGTCGCCAGCACCTCGTTAGTGTCGTCTTCGCCCTGCCAGCCAACAGGAATTAACGGCCGCTTGTTGGTGAGCTCCTGCAGCAAAAAGCGCTGCCGCTGTTCTTCGTCCCACTCGCTGTAGTCACCCACACCCAGCCATCGCGTGATATCCGCGAGGGCCGCCGTGTGGCGCGCCGAGTCCTGACGGATATCCAGCTTTAACAGATGAATGCCAAAGCAACGTACCCGCCGCATCAGATCCAGTAAGGAGCCATTGGCGATCAGGCCCATGCCACAGTCAATAAGCGACTCGTAACACTGCAGCAGAGGCTGATAGATATCGCTGGCGTCATGAATCATCGCGGGATCGTCAGATGCAGGCTCCCCGTCCAACTCGTCTCCCAGCGCTTTGATGGTAAAGCGGAGTCGCCCACGCAGCAGTCTCAGTAAGGCCCGGTAGGGCTCGTTGGCATCTGGAACGCTAGCCTGCAGTGCGGCGTTGGCGCTGGTCATGGACAGCTCTTCAATCAGAACACCAATGTCATTCAGGTACAGGTCAACGGCCTTCCATCTTGCCAGCAGCAAGACTTCACGAGTCACCTCAGAAGTGACAAACGGGTTACCGTCTCGATCACCGCCCATCCAGGACAGGAAGCTTACCGGCGCCGCATCGACCGGGATGCCCTCGCATCCGGCTTCCTGAAGCGCCGTGTGCAGTCTTCTCAAAAACTGTGGCACCGCATCCCACAGAGCGCCCTCCACCACGGCGAACCCCCAACGCGCCTCGTCAACAGGCGTGGGCTTCTCGCTACGGAAGTCAGTGCCATGCCAAATCTGCGCTATCAATTCACGCAGCCTTAGCAAAATTTGCTTACGCTCGCGCTCGGTGTGCCCGCTCAACTCGAGCTGGGCAAGACTGGATGCGATCTCACCGTGTTTATGAATCAGCGTGCGTCGCGTGATTTCTGTCGGATGTGCCGTAAGTACCAGTTCAATATTGAGATCTGATACCGCCGCCGCTATATCGTTGCTGTCGACCGCGGCCGCGGATAGCGTTTCGAAAGTTGAAGCCAGGGTTTGAGTCGCTGAGAAATGCGCATCCATTTCACGGGATACGGTGTGCTGCTGATCGGCGATGTTAGCGAGATTGAGAAACTGACTAAAAATGCGGGCTACCGGCACCAGCTGCGCCTCGTCGAGGCCGCGTAACAAATCGAGCAACTCGCTACGCGCATTTGCATCGCCCTCTCGAGCGAGCTTGGAGAGATTGCGTATTTGCTCTATGAGCGCAAGAAATTCATCACCTTCTGCGTCCGCTACAACTTCCCCGAGCATGCGCCCGAGGAAGCTGACATTAGACCGCAGTGACGAGTAGTCGGACGGCTGAGGTTCGCTCACATCAATTACCAGCTGTCGATTCGTGCCAACAGGTCACAAACCCGTCGCGAATAGCCCCACTCGTTGTCATACCAGTTCAACACCCTTAGATAGCGGCCATTAGTTACCGCGGTGAAGCTTGCGTCAAAAATCGAGGAGTGGGCGTTGCCGATGATATCGGACGACACTATAGGCCGCTCACAGTATTCAAGAATGCCGGCCAGCGGACCTTCTGCAGCCGCTCGCACCGCCGCGTTCACGTCGGCAACTTCAACAGTCTGCTCAAGTTCCACAAACAGGTCCACGACCGAACCGTCGGGCACCGGCACCCTGGCCGCGATACCGTCCAGCTTGCCAGCCAGAGCCGGTAGCACCACCCCCACCGCTTTCGCCGCGCCGGTGGACGTCGGGATAATATTCTCGGCAGCGGCGCGACTACGACGCCAGTCAGAGTGCGGCACATCGGCAAGCCGCTGATCGTTGGTGTAGGCGTGCACCGTATTGATAACGCCCTCAACAATGCCAAAGCTCTCGTTAAGCACGCGAGCCATCGGCGCTAAACAGTTCGTTGTGCAGCTGGCGTTGGAAATAATGCGGTGATCGGGTGTCAGACCGTCATCGTTTACACCCAGCACCACTGTGTAATCGATGTCATCTTTGGCCGGCACCGTCAGTACGACCCTGCCCGCGCCAGCGGCCAAGTGCTGCTCGAGTCCTTCCCGGCTGCGAAATACACCGGTCGCCTCAATCACGACGTCTATACCCAGGTCTGCCCAGGGTAATGCGCTGGGATCCTTTTCACAGACCAAGAGGGTACGACTATTGGGCGTCACAAAATAGCCGTCTTCGAGCACCAGATCTTTGCCGAAAGGCCCCATGATGGTGTCGTGGTTGAGCAGATAGCGCAGGGCATCGGGATCGAACAGGTCGTTTATCGCGACCACATCAATACCCTCAACTTCTTCCAGAATCCGGAAAACGGAGCGGCCGATGCGGCCAAAGCCGTTGATAGCAACTTTCATCACGCGGCCTCCTCTGCTTTGTCCAGACTGGCATACAGTCTCGCAACGTCCAGCAGGCGAGCGGAATGGCCCAGCGTCTCGTACCAACTCAGGGTCTTAACGATGTGCTTGCCCGCCTTAATGGTACCTTTCAAGTCAAAAAGTAATGACAGAGAACTGCCGATCACATCTGAAGAAACAATGGGATCTTCCACAACCCCAACGATTCTAGGATGCTCGGCCGCTGCCTGAATCATGGTCTGGTTAACCGATTCCGCGGACACAGCGCTATCCGCAAACACGAGATTTACGTCGGCCAGACTGCCTTCGTGGATCGGCACGTTCAGGGCCGCCGTGAGCACCTGCCCCTCAAACGCGGGCAGGATGTGACTCATCCAGTTGGCGGCTTCGTGGGTGTTGGGAATGATGTTCTCTGCTGCAGATCGGCTGCGGCGAAAGTCACTGCCGGCATAGTCCTGCAGCGCCTGATCGCTGGTATAGGAGTGCACTGAAGTCAGGCTCGCACAGGTAATCTCATATTGCGCGGAGAGAATTTTTAACAACAGGCACAGTGCCGATGTTGTTGCCGACCCTGCAGAAATCATGCGGTCCGACACCGATGCAGCACCTTCGTTGACACCGGGCACAACGATTTGGTCTATTTCGTCCAGCGGCAGCGTGCGCAGCAAAACGCGTCGGGCGCCATTGCGTAGATGATCGTTCATTGCAGCGGCGTCACGAAACTTGCCCGTCGCATCGATAACGATGTCGACGCCCATCATGTCCCAGGGCATCTCCCTGGGTGTATCGATGGCCAGCAGGCGGCTTCGAAACTTCGGGTTCACAAGATAGTTTCCTTCAAGCCGATAGCTCTCAGAATCATCCAGCTCCGATTGCAAAAGATAGTGCAGAATCGCGGGCTCGCCGATGTCAGCGATCGCGACTATTTCAAGGTCATCGCTGCGCGACGCCAGGGCATAGATCTGCCGACCGGTTTGCCCGAAACCCATTAGTCCTATACGCAAGGGCGAAGTACTACTCACTGTTACGCTCCTGGGCGCCGCTGGCGCCGTTAGTCTGTCATGGCCTGTTTCGCCAGAGTTCTGATCATATCCCACTGCTTTTGCTGCACCAGTGCTGACGACACCATCCATGATCCACCGCAACAGAGCACGTTGGGCAGGGCTAGAAAGTCTCTGAAATTGTCAGCAGTCAGTCCGCCTGTGGGGCAAAAGGCAACTTCTGGAAAAGGTCCCCCTAGCGACTTCAGCATGTTGATGCCGCCGACGGCGGTTGCGGGGAATAACTTAAAAGTATCGAGCCCGTAATTGAGACCCAGCATGACATCCGACGCAGAAGCCACTCCTGGAAGCAGAATAGCCTGAGCGTCTGCAGCGGCTTGCAATAGCTCCGGCGTAATCCCGGGACTGACATGGAAGCTCGCGCCGGCTCGCACGGCGCGCTCGAGATCGCTTCCGTTGCAAATCGTACCGGAACCTATCGTCAAAGACGGCACGGCCTCGCGCACGGCGGCAATCGCATCCAGTGCAGCATCGGTGCGCAGGGTGATTTCGACCGCGACCATACCGGCGTCTGCAAGCGTCTGCGCAAGCATCACGGTACTGTCGACGGAATCCGCCGTGACCACGGGAAGGACCCGGCAGTCAGAAAGAAAGTCTCGGAGATTCATGTGAACGTTTTACCACCCCTACACTCATACCTTAGACCATAAGCCCCAGCCCGGCGAGTCGTTTCTGAAAACCAAGCGGCCACGGCAAGCCGCACTGAAACAGACACGCGGTAGCGAGACCCATTCTGCGGTAAGCTGACCATAGATTTTCAGCGCACACCGACAATGACAAACCCGACTGCCACTTCAACCCCTCATTCTGCAGAGCACTCTCGCGTTCTGGTGTTTGGTGCAAGCGGCTACATTGGCTCTAATCTGGTGCCCTTTTTGACAGAGAGGCACCATCACGTCCGCGCGGCTGCTCGCAATCGCCGCGTAATTGAAGGGCGTGGCTGGCGCAAGGTCGAATGCGTGGAAGCTGACGCGCTGGAGCCCGAATCGCTGGCCGCGGCTCTTGAGAACATCGAGACCGCTTACTATCTGGTGCACTCCATGGCAGCGGGCGCCCAGTTTGGCCGTCTGGATCTGGTAGCGGCCGCGAACTTCCGCGACGCCGCCGCTGTCGCAGGCGTTAAGCGGATAGTCTATCTGGGTGGACTGATACCCAGCGATCCGGAGTCAGAGCACTTACAATCCAGGCTGGAAACCGGAGACACGTTACGCCAGGGGCCCGTGCCTGTTACAGAGGTTCGCGCCGGGATGATAGTCGGGCCGGGGTCGGCGGCTTTTGAAGTCATGCGCGATCTGGTGAACTATCTGCCAGTAATGGTGACACCTAAATGGGTTGAATCTCGCTCACCGCCTATTGCGCTGGATGACCTGCTCTACTATCTGGAAGCACTGCCCCGCTGCGAAGAGGCTGCCGGTAAAACCTACGATGCCGGCGGCCCGGACGTGCTCAGCTATCGCGAAGTTATGGACATGCTGGCGCGCATATTGGGCAAGCGCCGACTGATATTCAAGGTACCGCTGCTGACACCCCGGCTTTCCTCCTACTGGCTCAGATTAGTCACTGCGGTGCCAGTGAATGTGGCCAGAGCACTGATCGACGGTCTGCGACACGACGTCCTTGCCGACTCCACCGAGCTGCGCCGCCTGGTACCCAGGGAATTGATGCCGCTTGAGGACGCCATTAAAGCGGCACTCCGAGCTGAGCGCGAGCAGGACCTCCCCGCGAATTGGGTTGAAGGTTCAATTCGCTGTCGGAATTTTGATCCCAGCTATGCCTTTTATGCCAAGCGCGCATCCGGTTTCTGCGTAACGACCGCCGCTCCCGAGGCGATCTGGCGGGCGCTGAGCAGTATCGGGCGGGACGGCGATTTCTTTGCCTACAACAGTTTATGGCGCCTGCGCCGCCTGAGTGACTGGATTATGGGTGGACCCAGCTTTCGTCGCCCTCGGCGTAACCCGGAGTTGCTGCGCTACGGTGACGTGGTCGATGCCTGGCGGGTCATTGGTCTGGATCCAGGGCACAAGCTAACGTTGCTAATGGAGATGCGTACTCCCGGTGCAGGCGTCCTGGAGTTTGAGATCGCTCCGGAAAACCAGGCCGCAACCGGCGGCCAGTCGGTACCGGCTTTGTATCGCGTGACGGCTACTGCTTACTTTCATCCCGCAGGGGTCTGGGGGCTTTTGTATTGGTATCCCTTAATTCCCATTCACCTGAAAATCTTTACGGCCATGACGGAAAGAGTCTGTCGTCGCGCCGAAGAGGGTGAACACACTATTGCCCAATAACCGAGTAATGTGAGGGGTCTTATACTTGACTAAAATAGTCAGGAATAAGATACTACCGGCTTCTCGAGATATCTCGGCACCAGCGAAATCCAAGCTTATGCGACTGACTACCAAGGGACGTTACGCCGTAACGTCGATCCTCGACCTCGCTTTGAATCAGGATAGCGGTCCTACGCCGTTGGCGGGCATTTCTGAACGGCAGGACATTTCACTGTCCTATCTGGAGCAACTATTCGCGCAACTACGCAGACGAGGACTGGTGCAGAGCGTTAGAGGTCCAGGCGGTGGCTACAATCTGGGCAAATCACCTGCCGACATCAGCGTGGCGGAAGTCATCGAAGCAGTGAACGAAACCACAGACGCAACCCGCTGCAAAGGTGCGGGGGACTGCCAAAAGGGCGAAACCTGCTTAACCCACCATCTGTGGATGGATCTCAGCGATCAAATTCGCGATTTCCTTGGCGATATCACTCTGGCTGACCTGGTTATGCGACAGGATATCTTGTCTATCTCTACACAACAGCAGCATCGACTGCGCGAGCCCGAAATACCGGTGAGTAACGTATAAACGCCGCTAGTCAGGCATGCGGAGGACTGCGTAAAAGTCCTGCATGGCAGCTATCTGTATAGCGCTTGTCCGACTGCAAACAGGAACCAGCTATACGCGGATATCGTATAGCCAATGAGTAAACGGTAGGAACCCAGCCCAATCTGGTAAACCGGTAAACGCAGCAATTGTTAGTGCAATAGTTGCCAACTCAAAAACGTGCAGTCAGGCAGACGCCTGACGAAGCACCTAAAGGAAAAACATGAGTCAGGAACAAATCGACAAAGCCATCAGCCGCGAATATGCCGCGGGCTTCACAACGATGATCGAGTCCGACACTTTTCCGCCCGGTCTGAATGAAGACGTGGTACGTGCCCTATCGGCAAAGAAACAAGAGCCGGAGTGGATGCTGGAGTGGCGACTGGAAGCCTTCCGCGTATGGCAGGAAATGGCCAACCCGGCCTGGGCCCACGTCGACTACCCGGATATTGATTACCAGGCGATCTCCTATTACTCATCACCCAAAAGCATGGCGGAGAACCGTCCAAAGAGTTTGGACGAAGTCGACCCCAAGCTGCTGGAGACCTACGAAAAACTGGGTATTCCACTGCACGAGCGCGCGGCGCTGGCTGGCGTTGCCGTCGATGTGGTGTTCGATTCGGTATCCGTTACAACAACCTTTCGCGAGAAGCTCGGCGAAGCCGGGGTGCTATTTTGCTCTATGTCCGAGGCAATAGCAGAGTACCCGGACCTGGTGCGTAAACACCTGGGTACCGTAGTACCTCGCAAAGACAATTTTTACGCTGCGCTAAACAGTGCCGTATTTTCTGATGGCTCGTTTGTGTACATCCCCAAAGGTGTGCGTTGCCCTATGGAGTTATCGACCTACTTCCGCATTAACGAAGCCAACACCGGACAATTCGAGCGCACCCTCATCGTTGCTGAAGAGGGCAGTCACGTGAGCTATCTCGAGGGCTGCACGGCACCGATGCGCGACGAAAACCAACTACACGCAGCCGTGGTGGAACTGGTGGCGATGGATGACGCGGAAATTAAGTATTCCACCGTCCAGAACTGGTATCCCGGCGATGAAGAAGGTGTTGGTGGCATCTATAACTTTGTAACCAAGCGCGGCCTGGCTCATACCAACGCCAAAATTTCATGGACACAGGTCGAGACAGGCTCCGCGGTAACCTGGAAATACCCCAGCTGCATACTGCGCGGTGATAACAGCGTCGGTGAGTTCTACTCGGTTGCGCTCACCAATAATCATCAACAAGCTGACACCGGCACCAAAATGATTCATCTGGGCAAAAATACCCGCTCTACAATCATTTCCAAGGGGATTTCTGCTGGCAAATCCAGCAACGCCTATCGCGGACTGGTGCGCATGGGCCCCCGTGCAGAAGGCGCGCGCAACTATACCCAGTGCGACTCGCTACTGATCGGCGATGCCTGCGGTGCTCACACCTTCCCCTACATCGAGAGCAAGAATCCGAGCGCTGTTATCGAGCACGAAGCGACGACCTCCAAGGTCAGCGATGACCAACTTTATCTCTGCCTGCAGCGTGGGCTGGATGAAGAAAAAGCGGTATCGATGATTGTGAACGGCTTCTGCAAGGAAGTGTTCAAGGAGCTGCCCATGGAATTTGCGGTTGAAGCCGGCAAACTTCTGGAAGTCAGCCTCGAAGGGGCCGTCGGCTAGCCACTAGACTGGAAATCTCGGCGCGCCTTAACCGGCGCGCCGCGTCACCATTTTTTGAAACACTGCTTGCAACGCAAACGTATTCAAGCACATCAATAAAAGAGAAATTCGACAATGCTGAAGATCGACAACCTGCACGCCCGGGTAGAAGACAAAGATATCCTCAAAGGCCTAAGCCTTGAGGTTAACCCCGGCGAAGTGCATGCCATCATGGGTCCAAATGGCTCGGGCAAGAGCACACTCGGCCACGTATTGGCGGGACGACCGGGTTATGAGGTCAGCGAAGGCAGCGTGCTGTTTAACGGCCAGAATTTGATTGAGATGGACACTGAAGAGCGCGCACACAAAGGTTTGTTCCTCGCTTTTCAATACCCGGTGGAAATTCCAGGTGTCAGCAACATGGAATTCCTCAAGGCGGCCGTAGATGCTAAAAGAGAGAGTCTCGGGCAGGACGCGATCGACACCGTGAGCTTTATGAAGATGGCCAGAGAAGCCAGTGCGACCGTCGACCTGGACCCCGGCTTCTTGAAGCGCGGCGTAAATGAAGGTTTCTCGGGTGGAGAGAAAAAACGCAACGAGCTGATGCAGATGATGTTGCTGGAGCCCAGTCTTTGCATCATGGACGAGACCGACTCAGGTCTCGATATTGACGCGCTGCAAGTCGTCGCCAAGGGCGTTAATTCAATGCGCGCCGACGACCGTGCTTTTGTCCTGGTCACCCACTACCAACGCTTGCTGGACTTTATCGAACCCGACTTTGTGCACGTGCTGTCTGCAGGGCGCATCGTGCGCTCTGGCGACAAGTCACTGGCACTTGAGCTAGAAGAGAAGGGCTATACCTGGATTGAGGGCGAGGTCGCTTGATGTCGGACTTTGCTAAAGGCCTGCTGATAGATAGTGAAGCGCCGGAGTGGTTAACGCCACTGCGCGACGCTGGCCGAGCCCGCTGGACAGACACAGAGCGGCCAACGCGGCGCACCGAGGACTGGAAGTACACCAGCCTGCATCTTTTGGATCGCGAGTTCACGGCAGCCCCCTCGCCCCAGTCTACCGACATCAGCGCACTGCCGGATTTGGGTGGGCCGCGTATCGTCCTGATAGACGGTCAGTTACAGGGTTCAGTAGCCGACCTTGAGTTGCCACAGGGTGTAACTCTGCTGCGCTTCGCAGATGCCGACGACGATCAGGCAGCCTTGATTCGCGAGCATCTCGGCACTGCAGTGGATGGCGGTAAGCACGTTTTTGCCAACTTGAATGATGCCACCTTGAGTGACGGTCTGTTCCTGCATTTGGCGGCCAACGCCGACATGCCCGAGGCACTGCATATCGTGTATGTGAGCTCAGCTCAGGAACCTGCCTTCACGGTGAATCAGCGCCTGTTAGTGCTTGCCGATGACAACGCAAGGGGACGTGTGATCGAGCATTTTTGCGGTCAGTCTGCCGCTGCATTTACCAATGGCATCACCGAACTTTTATTGGGTCCGGGTGCCAAGCTGCTGCACCGGCGCCTGCACTGTGAAGAAGGCGGGGCCATGCATATCGGCGGCGTACACGCGCGTCTCGGCAGGGACAGCCATTTAGACAGCTTTCACCTTGCCCTCGGCAGTGATTTGAAGCGCATCGATATCGTCATACAGCATGTCGGTCCCGGAGCGCATTGCGACCTGAACGGTTTATACCTGCTCAGTGGCAGTGAACACGTTGACTACCACACCACCCTGGAACACGAGGTGCCGCACTGCACCTCGGACATCGTCTTCCGGGGCATCATCGGTGACGAAGCCAGCGCCGTATTCAACGGCCGCATTCATATTCATAAAGATGCGCAAAAGACTCGCGCAGAACTCAGCAACAAAAACTTGTTGACCAGCAAGAGCGCCGAGATTAAC
This sequence comes from Cellvibrionales bacterium, assembly GCA_043585095.1. Taxonomy (GTDB): domain Bacteria; phylum Pseudomonadota; class Gammaproteobacteria; order Pseudomonadales; family Halieaceae; genus JANQIO01. Next base: position 927,931 of record CP121321.1, on the reverse strand, counting down.
ACCAAGCCCGAACTCGAAATCTATGCTGACGACGTGCAGTGTGCGCACGGCGCCACCGTGGCCCAGCTTGATGAAGGCATGCTGCATTACCTGCGCACCCGCGGCGTCGGCGCGGACGAAGCGGAAGTGATGCTGAGCTACGGCTTCATCAACGAACTCGTCGAGAATCTGGACAGTGCTGCGCTGAAGGACTTCATCCACCCTCTGCTGGCGCAACGACTTTCCAGGGATCCCGAGCTGATAAGGCACCTGGTATGACCGTAGCGAATTCACCGAAGCCGATCTTCGATGCTGCGCGGATTCGGGAAGATTTCCCTATCCTCAAGCAGGAGGTTAACGGGCATCCATTGGTGTATTTGGACAACGCGGCGACAACGCAGAAACCCAACGCTGTCATCGATGCCATATCCCACTACTACCGGCACGACAACTCGAATGTACATCGGGGCGCACACGCTCTAAGTGACCGGGCGACACGCAGCTTTGAAAGCGCCAGAGAAAAAGTCTCACAGTTTCTCAACAGCCCAAGCCCAAGCCAGATACTCTGGGTACGAGGCGTTACCGAGGGCATCAACCTGGTCGCCAACAGCTGGGGGCGCAGCAACCTGGGTCCAGGAGACCGTGTCTTACTGCCCTATCTCGAACACCACAGCGATATTGTTCCCTGGCAAATGATTTGCGCCGCGACCGGAGCCACCGTTGAGCCCATCCCTGTTCTGGAAAACGGTGAAATTGATCTCGAAGCCTTTGATGCGATGCTGGATTCCACGGTAAAAATGGTGGCTCTGAATCATGTCTCGAACGCGATTGGCACCGTAAACCCGGTCGAGCTGGTTATCGAAAAAGCCCACGCGGTTGGCGCCAAGGTGTTAATCGATGGCGCACAAGCCGTTGCGCATTGGCCGGTAGACGTGCAGGCGTTGGACTGCGATTTCTACACCTTTTCCGGCCACAAGTTGTTCGGCCCCACGGGCATCGGCGTATTATGGGGCCGGGAGTCGTTACTTGACGCAATGCCGCCGTTTTTGGGCGGTGGCGAAATGATTGAAACCGTATCGTTTGCGGGCACCACGTTTAACACCCTGCCCTTTAAATTTGAAGCTGGCACCCCCAACATCGCTGGAGCCATCGGTTTAGCTGCCGCGATTGATTACCTGAACGGCATCGACCGCGTCGCCGCTGCAGCACACGAGACCATGTTGCTGGATTACACGCTGGAGCAAGCTGCAGATATCACTGGTTTGCGACGCGTTGGCGAACCCAGGCAGGCGGCAGGCATCTTCAGCTTTCTGCTGGATGGTTGTCACCCTTCGGATCTGGGTATGTTGCTGGATCAGCAGGGAATCGCCGTACGCACAGGACACCATTGCGCCCAACCACTAATGGAACGCTATGGCGTGCCTGGCACCGCGCGGGCCAGCTATACGCTGTACAATACGCGAGACGACGTCGATGCGCTGTTCGCGGGTATTCGAAAAGCACAAACATTGTTCGGCTGAGTCACGCCGCGACAAAGAGAGGTATACGCTATGACTGTAGAGACATTTGACGCACGCACCGACGTACTGAGTGTGACGCCAGAAGCGGCTTCGCACCTGAAGCAAACCGCATCGGCGAAAGGCGCCAGCGCCGTACGTATCAGCGTTAAAGAGAGTGGTTGCACAGGCTACATGTACGTCATGGAAGAAGTTAACGATGGCATGGACAGTGATCTGGAGATTGATCTGGATAACGGTATGAACGTTTTTGTTGATGCTGGCTCCATCGGTTTTCTGCGCGGCACTGAGTTGGATTACGTTCGCGAGGGCATCAACCGTATGCTCAAGTTCAAGAACCCAAACGTCACCGCCGCCTGCGGCTGTGGCGAAAGCTTCAGCATAGAATAATCTTCCCAGGCGTCGTCCATTGATGCCAGACGGCCTGTCAGGACGGCCGGTCAGGACAGCCGGTCAGGACGGCGGTAAGGACAGTCACAGCACAGGAACCACTTTGAACTCACAAGAACGTACGATTCTGACGACCAATCGAGACTGCCCCGCCAGACTGGTCCCTGTAGGCGATAAAGTCACTATTCCTGCGCATACTTTCGTCACCCTAACGCAGTCGCTGGGCGGCAACTATACGCTTACCTACAACGGCAACATGGTGCGCGTTGACGGTACCGACGCTGACGCCCTGGGGTTGGAGCCTATCAAACTGTCCTTTGAGGCGCCCGCTGACGGACAGATCGACGAGACACAAGTGTGGGAAGCACTGCATACGGTGTTTGACCCGGAAATACCGGTAGATCTGGTGAATCTGGGTCTCATTTATTCGCTGGACATAGACCAAAGCACCGGTCGGGTCGGCATCGACATGACCCTTACGGCCCCGGCCTGTGGCATGGGTCCGGTACTGGTAGGAGATGTTGAGCATCGTGTTGCGCTGGTTCCTCACGTCAAGGAAGTCTCTGTGGAACTCGTCTTCGATCCGCCATGGCATCGCGACATGATGAGCGAAGAAGCCCAACTCGAAACCGGCATGTTCTTCTGATATAACACGGCCAACGTTTCAGGCGCTGCACATGAGTAATCCTTTCGGCCACAGCATTTCCAGTGATGACATCGTAGAGACTCTGAGTTTCTTTGATGCCTGGGAAGATCGCTACAAGTACATCATTGATCTGGGCAAAGAGCTGCCGCCAATGGACGACAGTCTGCACACAGAAGAGCGGCTTGTGCGCGGATGCCAAAGCCAGGTCTGGATTGATACGGCGCTCACCGATGGCAAACTGGACATTGCAGTGGACAGCGACGCTTTCATCGTCAAGGGGCTCCTGGGTGTTGTGCTGGCAGCCTACAATCACAAAACGCCTGAGCAGGTGCTGGCATTCGATATCGATGGCTACTTTGATCAGTTGGAATTGCTTAACCATCTCTCCCCTACCCGGGGCAACGGCCTACGTGCCATGGTGGCACGGATCCGCAGCATCGCCGAAGCCGCTTAAACGCTCTCCAGACCAGAGCGCTCATCCCTGGAGTTCCCGCTAGCGTCAAAATACAGCGCGAAGCAACAGGAAGGTGCCGGCGCTTAACAGCGCCGCGGCTGGCAATGTGATAACCCACGCGGCGCCAATCGGACGCATGAGTTCCCAATTTGTAGAACGATTGGCAAGCCCAATTCCCAATACAGCGCCGACCAGAATATGGGTGCTGGAAACCGGAATACCAAACGCTGAAGCCAACAGCACCACTGCCGCTGCCGAGAGTTCGGCGGAGAATCCAGATGCAGGGTGCATGCGCGTCAGGTTGGTTCCCACAGTTGCGATAACGTCCTTGCCAATAAACCAAAGCCCTGCGACCAGCGCGATACCGAATGACAGCATGGCGGCCGGCGGCACCGGTGCCTGAGCGTTGATCTCACCTGCGCGAAGCACGTCCAGCACCGCAGCAAAAGGCCCAATCGCGTTGGCGATGTCATTCGATCCATGGCTGAAGGCAAAACCTGCTGCAGTAAACACCTGCATCCAGCTAAACAACAGGAAAGTGGATTGATCCAGGGATCGCGCCCTCAGGGTACGGGCCAAAATGTACAGCACCATCCACACCGAGGCTGCGACCATCATAATGATCAGCATATTTTGCAGGTCGCTAAGACCCAGGTGCATGTTTTTAAGCCCCTTGTACAACAGCATGGCCGTTATCACAGTGGAGGCAAGCGCGGCTATCAGGGGCACCAGCCATACCAAGGCCTTGTGAGCATCAATATTCTCTCGCTTCTGTTCTACCGCGTACAGCTCGCGGTAGTACTCCGATTCAAAGGGATGATTGGGCCGCTCGCCCGCCATCTGCCAGTGGGCAGCGTCGCGCGACATCGCCGCAGTGAAGGCGACTTGTTCCAACTCAGACAATCGTTGGAACGCGGAAGTGTGGCGTTCACGTACCGCTTCCGCTTCCAGGTCCAGCGCGTCGAGCTGCTCCTTGGCGGCATCGTTGTACATCAGCACGCGGCTCTTTATCGCTGAATACAGCGCGTAGGACACCAGCCCACCCAATACGGGAGACAGTACCCAGGACAGCACTATCGCGCCAATCTTGCTCCACTGCACCAGCTCCAGCGCGTCACTGAAACCACTGACAATGGCGCCAAGGGTGACCGAACTGCCGACGATTCCCCCAATAATCGAGTGGGTGGTGGAAACCGGCCAGCCCCGCCGTGTCGCAATTAACAGCCAGATCGCTGCAGCCAGCAGTGCGGACATCATGATGTACACGAAGTCCATGGCATCGAAGCCCTGCCCGGCCGTTAGGGCATCCAGATCCACAATGCCCTTGCGGATTGTGTTGGTAACCGCACCACCCGCCAGCATCGCACCGCTAACCTCGAACACCGCCGCCACTGCCAGCGCTTGCTTGATGGTGAGCGTGCCGGCGCCAACCGAGGTGCCAAATGAGTTGGCGACATCGTTGCCGCCAATATTGAACGCCATAAACAGGCCGAACAGGGTCGCCAACACAAACAAGCTAGTTTGCGATCCGTCGACATAGTTCAGGCCCCAGTTCAGAAACAGCACTCCGGTAACGGCGAGCAGAGCGAAGAAAAACAGATTTAGCTTGTCACCGAACATCCTCAATCCTTGCTGTGTCGGACGCGAAAAGCGCGACCGGCTTTCCGAGCGGCGCGCGTAAACCCGTCACTTTGAGACAAAAATGTGACATTACCGTGAATACCGGTCTTTACACTTTTTTACAGTACGACTGTCAGCCCGTATCGCTCTGCCGCGTTTTAGATTGTGAACGTCGAAATTACGACGCATTGTGATTTAGCTTCAACCCTCTATAGCAAGAGCAGGAGAGAAACATGAAGATTCATTTAGCCTTACTCAGCGCCCTATTAATGAGCTCCACACTAAGTTCCACACCGAGCGTCTCCGCTGCGGAAGCCGCAGGCATCAACCAACGGCAGGAAAACCAGCGGCAATCTATTCGTAGCGGCATCGAAGATGGCAGCCTGACGCGCCGGGAGGCGGGCCGGCTGGGGCAGTCACAAGCTCGATTTGAGCGTATGGAGCAGCGTATGCGTGCAGACGGAGAACTAACGCGCCGCGAACGCACTAAACTGCGCGGCACGGCGGATGCCAATCGTGCCAGCATCTATCGACAGCGCAACGATGCGCAGACTCGCTAACAGGATTCGCGGCGGATCAGGTCGCTATTAAAGGCAGACTGGCAGCGGCTCCATCCAGGCATCCCCAGGCGCTGCCTGGCGGATGCTTTTCTGTTCAGGCCAGGTACTTCCTATCGCGGGCTGCTGTGCTAGTCTAAGCGCCTGATTAGCCTATAAAAATAATGATATGCACACAGTCGAGGGAACACCCTACGCTACTCATCGCAGCGCGTATTACGCACTGGGCACGCTTACCGTGGTGTACAGCTTTAATTTTATCGATCGCCAGTTACTGGCCATTCTTCAAGAATCGATCAAAGCCGATCTTAGCCTGTCAGATTCTCAGCTAGGTCTGCTTACCGGCTTTGCTTTCGCCGCGTTCTACGTGACCGCTGGCATTCCGATTGCGCGCTGGGCAGACAATGGCAATCGACGCAACATCGTCGCACTTTCCCTGTTCATCTGGAGCTTTATGACCGCGATCAGCGGCCTCGTACACAATTTTGTGCAACTTCTGATGGCGCGAATCGGTGTCGGCATAGGCGAAGCCGGCGGTAGCCCGCCATCGCATTCTATTATCTCGGACATTTTTCCGCCGGAACGCCGCGCCAGCGCGCTGGGCTTTTATTCTACCGGCGTCAGTTGGGGCATTTTGTTTGGCTTCCTTGCCGGTGGCTGGCTCAATGAATTTTTTGGATGGCGGGTCGCCTTTATGGTTGTGGGCGTACCGGGCATCTTATTGGCGATTCTGGTACGAACAACCATGGCAGAGCCAGTTCGCGGCCAGTCAGAAAATCGCGCCGCCAGCGCCGATCCCATTCCCTTTCTCGAGGTTGTCGCAACTCTGTGGAACAGCCGAGCTTTTCGTAACCTGGCGTTTGCCGCCGGCCTGAATGCCTTCTGCGGCTATAGTGCGGCGAACTGGACGGCCTCCTTCTTCATTCGTAGCCACGCCATGAACACAGGCGAGTTGGGCACCTGGTTAGCTCTGATTCTCGGCGCCGGTGGTGCAATCGGTGTATTTGGCGGTGGCCTGCTGGCTGACGCCCTGGCCCCGCGCGATAAGCGTTGGTACGTCTGGCTGCCTGTCATTGCCGGGCTGGTCAGCATTCCCTTCATGATCGGCGTGTATACCGCCGACAGTGCCTATATAGCCCTGGCGTTTGCTATCGTTCCCGGCATCCTCAGCAATGTCTATCTGGGCAACACGATTGCCACAACCCACGGGCTGGTAGGCCTGCGGATGCGAACCATGTCATCGGCGATACTGTTTCTGGTGATTAACGTCATTGGCCTTGGCCTTGGGCCCTGGACAATTGGCGTGGTCAGCGACCTTTTGCAGCCCAGCCTCGGCACCGAATCACTGCGTTACGCGATGCTCTATATACTGCCTGTGGTGATGTTCTGGTCAGTCTGCCACTTTTACCTGTCTTCCCGCTCGCTACGAGAAGACCTTGCCGCTGCCGTAGAGTGAACGCTTCGCGTTATACTAGCTGGCTTTAACCAAGCGATTTGTGACATGAGCTCTGCGACGGCCCGCCTACCCTTTCAAAACAGCTACGTTCAACTTCCCGAGCATTTTTACGCGCGGCAGTCCCCGGAGCCCGTCAGCACGCCCGGGGCCATTCGCAGTAATACACCGCTGGCGCGCTTCCTCGGTATTGACCCCGATTGGCTAGCCTCTGCGGAGGGCATCGCGACCGTTGCCGGCAACCATGTTCCGGACGGCGCAGAACCTGTTGCCACAGTCTATGCAGGTCATCAGTTTGGCAGCTGGAACCCACAACTGGGTGACGGCCGTGCACTGCTGCTGGGTGAAGTGATTGCTACTGACGGACGTCGTTACGACATTCAGCTGAAAGGCTCAGGACGAACCCCCTATTCCCGCGGCGGCGACGGACGTGCTCCGCTAGGCCCTGTTCTGCGCGAATACATTGTCAGTGAGGCCATGCATGCCCTGGGCGTTCCGACGACCCGCAGTCTGGCGGCCGTGACAACCGGTGAGCGCGTGCTCCGTAACGAAATCCACCCGGGGGCCGTGCTGGCTCGCGTGGCGAGCAGTCACATTCGCTTTGGTACCTTCCAGTTTTTTGCGTCCCGGGACGATACCGAGGCCGTGCAGCACCTGGTAGATCACTGTCTGGACCGACACTATGAAAACGCGCCCGCCAGCGACAACCGCGCGCTGACTCTGTTGCAACAGGTTGTTTCAGCGCAGGCAAGGCTGGTTGCTCACTGGCAGATGCTGGGCTTTATCCATGGGGTCATGAACACCGACAATATGCTGGTGTGCGGCGAAACCATTGATTACGGCCCTTGCGCCTTTATGGATAGCTTCAACCCGGCACAGGTGTACAGCTCTATCGATCACGGCGGGCGCTACGCCTACGAAAACCAACCCGGCATCACCCATTGGAACCTCGCCTGCTTCGCACAAACCTTGTTGCCTCTGCTTCATGAGAACGCTGACACCGCAGTGGAATTGGCACAGGACAGCATCGATGCCTTCGCGCCGCAGTTTTTGGATGCTCATCAGGAGCTCATGGGGCATAAGCTAGGCCTTACCCTGGACGGCGAGGCAGACGAAAAGCTGGTACAGGATCTGTTGGCCGTAATGGCCGAGGGTGAGCTGGATTTCACGCTGACGTTTCGTGCACTTGCAGAGCGGGTGGAGCCGCGGGCAGTTACCGAGCACAGTATAGCGGGAATTTTTACCCTGCCTGAATCCATGCAAGACTGGTTACAGCGCCTGGATACTCGCGCCGCGTCTGAAGACGTCGACCCGAGCGAGCGCCAGCAACGGATGCTGAACGCCAACCCGGCCTTTATTCCGCGCAATCACCTTGTTGAGGCCTGCATACGGGCGGCAGAAGACGACGGGGACTTCGCACCCTTTCACGCTCTGGTTGAGCGATTGGAACGGCCCTATACATACGACTCTGCAGATAGCGAGTACGCCCTATCACCCCGGCCCGAGCAAATCGTGCGGCAGACTTTTTGTGGTACCTAATTAACTTTATTAACTTTAAAACGACGACCGTGAGACAGCGCAGCGGTTTTTCAATGCTAAACAGGAGACACAACCAGTGAGCCTTTTCCTCAACATTCTCTGGGTACTATTCGGCGGCTTTTTCATGGGTCTTGCGTGGTTTTTCTACGGTATACTCGCCGCGATCACCATCATCGGTCTGCCCTGGGCGAGAGCCTGCTTTAATATCGGTTGGTTTATTATCTGGCCATTTGGTCGTGAAGCCATCAGCCGCGAACGCGCTACCGGTGAAGCCGACATCGGCACCGGGCCTCTAGGATTTATCGGCAACGTCATTTGGTTTATTTTTGCGGGCTTCTGGCTGGCGCTGGGCCACCTGATGCTGGCAATCGCCTACTTCGTTACCATCATCGGCATTCCATTTGGCTATCAGCACGTGAAGTTTATCGGCATTTCGATGCTGCCGATCGGCAAGACTATCGTCGAGATCGACTAATAAGCCGACGGCCACCGGGCCTGCGCTCTGCCTAGAAGGGGCGAGTAAATGCCGCCAGGAAGAAGTACTGGGTCTTATCTTCGATAATGGGACTGTCAGCGGCATTATCAATAAGTTGACTAACACGCAGTAAGGACGTCAGGCGCCACTTACTTTTGCCCATAGGTAGACTGATCAAGCCTTGCAGGCCGAGACGCTCAACGCCAGCGTCTGCGTCATATTCCGGAAAGCCGGTGGCGGCAGATTCCGCGGCACTAATGTTGAAAAAAGATTCCTTGTAGGTGTCATCCCCGATACGCAGCACCGGACCCACCGCATAAAAGCCGCTGCCTTCCCCGAGCCGGCCTCGACGCTGGGCCGAGAGATCCAGGTAGGCACCTTCATGGCCCGATCCCACGTCCTGCGCAAGCGTCGCCGCTGCAACCCATCGACGACCGCCCGCCTCCGCATAGATTCGCGCCTCAGTTGAGAGCCCGACCTCATCCAGACCGTCAATGGAGTCATCTCGCACCGCGAAGCCTGGCGCGATCGCGGCACCTATGCTGACGAAACCACCGGTCTTGGGATCCCGGTGTCTATAGAAAAAACCGCCTATTCCCTGCGGTACGTTGGCAAAATACTTCGTGCCCTTGGCATCCATGTACCGGAAATCCAGATACGGGATCGGCTGAATATTGTAGTCGTCGCTGCCCACGAACTTGGGGTTTGCGATCACGCCAATACCCCATTGACTGCGCCAACCGGCCTGCCGGGGACCGACTCCGCTAGGCACTCCGGTCGCCGCCGCGACGGCAGCGCCATCCGCATCCTGCTGTGCAAAGGTCTCCAAACTCGCCGACGAGAAAGCCAGCGCAAAAACTGCCAAAGATGCAATGAGGGGACGAGGCATAGAGCGGATTCCGATTTGGGCGGGTAGTATTTGGGTAGTAATTACGCGATAAAACTTAAGTTGGAGCACAATGCGCAACAGATATTGGACAGGCCCCGTATCGAGGCCGCTGTTATCCAGCTAGCGGAAGAACACACAGCGGAGACCTTTACACAATGGCGATAGACCTCCAGCCCACCCTGCAGGGAAACACGCTGCGGCTCCGACCGCTGCGAAAGGATGATCTGACGGCCCTGCATGCTGCGGCAGCGGACCCAGAAACCTGGGCACAGCATCCGGATCGAAACCGATACAGGCGCGGTGTGTTTGAAGAGCGGTTTTTCAAGAGTGCCATCGCAAGCCGGGGCGCACTGGTGATTGAGGAAATCAGCGGTGGGACCATTGTAGGCTCCAGCCGTTATTACGACTGGGCGCCCGATTTAGCTGAGTGCGCCATCGGCTACACCTTCATCACGCCCAGGCTATGGGGGACGGGTGCAAATACCGAATTGAAGCGCCTGATGCTCAATCACATTTTCCAATGGGCAGCGTCAGTCTGGTTTCATGTCGGCGACTCCAACCAGCGTTCTCGGAAGGCCGTTGAAAAATTGGGGGCGGTACTGCGCTACAAAGAAGCGCGCGAGCTGGATGGCATCGCGTTTAACCAGCTTTACTATCAACTGGATAGAGATACCTTTTTGCGGTGGTGCGCTGCATCAGGCTGAAACGTCTAGCTGGCAGTGCGCCGGCCGTACCTCGCCGGTCGCACCTCGCCGGTCGCACCTGACCGGCCGTACCTCGCCAGCCGTACGTCGCCGGCCGTACCTGACCGGCCGTACCTAGCCGGCCGTACCTCGCCGGCCACACCCACACGATCGGTGGTAAATCACCGCTCGAGCTAATGGCGCAGACGCTGACGGCAACACGAAACCTGCATTCAGAATCTTAATCTCGTTGTAAAAACTCATGATTTATCAATATTTTGCGCATTTTCCATTTATGCGGCATATGCACATTTCTGGTAATTCGGGTGGAAAATGTCACATTTTATAAATAAGGTCTCCCTTCCCGCGCAAACGGTGCGCTAACAATAATGACGTTGCCGAGGTAGCCCATGTTTACACCCCGATTAATCAGTACCGCAGTCTGCGCAGCCGCACTGCTCACAGCCGGACAGGCATCTGCTCAAGCGTTGCTTGAAGAAGTCATTGTGACCGCACAAAAGCGCGAACAGAGCCTGCAGGACGTCCCGGTCGCGGTAACGGCGTTCACCGGAGAACGCTTGGTCGAAAGCGGTATTCGTGACTTCTTTGAAGTCTCGAACATCGACCCGGCATTAATCGTGGGTAAATCACAGACCTCGACAACCTCCACATTCAGTATCCGCGGTGTGTTCACAAGCTCGCAGAACTTCGGACTAGAATCGTCAGTGGGCCTGTACGTCGATGGGATTTATCGCGCCAGACAGAGCGCCATGATTAACAACCTGGTCGACATTGATTCGATTGAAGTCCTGCGTGGCCCACAGGGCACGCTGTTCGGCCGCAACACGCCAGCAGGCGCTGTGTCCATGGGCACTCGCGCTCCTGACTTTGATGGCGAGGGATATATCGATGTTCAAGGCGGTGACCTGAACCTGCTGAGCGTGGACGGCGCCAAGTCCTTCACGCTGATAGAAGACAAGTTGGCGATTCGCGCGACCGGCTTCTACATGGAGCGGGATGGCTATATCGACGCCGTTGGCCTTGAGGACGATGCGATTGATAACCGCGATCGCTTCGGCGGCCGCTTGCAGGCCTTGTGGCTACCCACTGATGACATCAGCGTGCGCGTCATCGCCGACTACTCAGAAATTGACGAAAACTGCTGCTCCCCAGGCAACTGGCGCAACAACCTGCAGGCACAGCAACTTCCTGCCGGTTCAGCTCCGGTGTTCGGTTCTGACAACAACGTGTTGGCCCAGGGGGGCACCGTTATTGATCAAGATGAATTATTCGACAATGTCGTTGCGACCAGCTTCCTGCCGATCTCCCAGAACGAAGATAAAGGCATTTCTTTAGAGGCTACCTGGGCGCTGTCCAACTTCGATCTGACCAGCGTAACTGCCTACCGGGAGTTTGACTCCTTCGATCTTACGGACGGCGATTTCTACGATATCGACGCAGTAGACCGAACCAACGATGCTGAGCAGAGCCAGTTCTCGCAAGAGTTCCGCATCAGCAGTGAAGGCGATCGCCTCAGCTACGTTGCTGGCCTGTTCTACTTTGAACAGGAGCTGGACTCAGAAGTCATCACCGGCGTGGGACCGGATACCGGCCCACTGGTTGGCGCCCCTGCCGCTTTCTTCCCCTCCGATGGTTTTGCGCGTGATCTTGCGCAACAGGACCACACAGCTTATGCCGTGTTCGGTCAAATGGACTTAAACCTGAGCGACTCAGTGGTACTGACCGCGGGCTTGCGCTGGACCAAGGAAGACAAAGACATGGTTAACACCTTTACCGAGGTGAATCCCGGTATCGGCTTTGCGTTCTTCCCGCCCATCGCGCCGCGTGCTGACGTCGAGGAAGAAATCGACGATGATCAGGTAACCGGTACCGCGAAGCTAAGCTGGTTCGCCAATGACGACGTCATGTTCTACGCATCATACGGCACAGGCTACAAGGCTGGCGGCATCAACACTGACCGCATCGCACCTACTCTTAACACTGTGTTTGATGCGGAAACATCTGAAGCAGTAGAGCTGGGCATGAAAGCCGAGTTCCCTGAGGCAGGATTACGAGTCAACTTGGCGCTGCACAACACGGTGACCGACGACCTGCAAACCATTTCCTTCCAAGGCACAGGTTTTGCGCTGCAGAATGCGGGTAAAGCAGAAGCCAGGGGCGGTGAGCTGGACGTACTGTGGCAACCGCTGGATTACACGACCTTCACTCTGGCCTATGCGTATAACGATGCGGAATACGATGATTTTGAAGCCGGCGACTGCTGGATCGCAACGCCCTTCCACACCGGGCAGCCTGATCCCAATGATAACGGCGACGGCTCTTGCGACCGTTCAGGCGGCCAGCTTGCCGGCAACCCGGAAAACAGCGTCGTGACGTCCTTCCGGCAGGATTTTGTTATCACAGGCAATGTGACGGCATTTATCTACGGTGAATATATTTGGTTCGACGAGCGCATGACGGACGTTAACAACGACCCGCTGAAGCTGGCAGACTCCTACGACATCATCAACGCTCGCGCCGGCCTGGTATTTGATAACTGGGATCTGGAAGTGACAGCCTGGGGTCGTAATCTGGGTGATGAAGGTTATACCAACACCATCGCCGATGGCGTTGCTCAACCTGGCCGCCTGATCGGCTACTTGAACGAACCCCTCACCTGGGGCGTTAGCTTGCGGAAAAACTTCCGCTAAAACGCCATGGCAAGCATGCTTGGCCTGGTTGGCGGTCTACTGCTGCTGACCACTCTAGCCCTGCGGGGCTGGAATCTTTTTATCGCAGCGCCTTTATGTGCGCTGATCGTAGCCCTGAGCGGAGGCCTCGCCCTCCTGCCTCAGGGCGACACCCCCGCTTTTATCACCACCTATATGGACGGCTTTGCCGGCTTTGTAGCCGCCTGGTTTTTGATGTTCTTGCTGGGCTCCTTGTTCGGCAAGTTTATGGAAGACACCGGCGCCGCGGATAGTCTGGCGCGCTGGATCGTCAGCAGGCTGGGCATGCAGCACGCCGTGGCGGCGGTGGTTTTCGCCTGCGCGATCCTGACCTATGGCGGCGTAAGCGTCTTCATCGTCGCGTTCTCGGTGTACCCGATGGCCCTTGGCTTGTTCAAAGACGCCAATCTGCCCCGCCGCTTCATACCCGGCGCTCTGGCATTTGGTTCGGTGACATTTACCATGACCACGGCGGGATCACCGGAGATACAGAACTGGATACCTATCAAGTTTCTGGGCACCAGCCCTTACGCCGCGTGGGAAGTGAGCCTGATCGTCGCGGTATTTATGGCGACTGCGGGGTTTTGGTGGCTGCGGCGCATGGTCGTGCAGGCAGTCGAACGCGGTGAACACTTCGAAGCCCGCCCCGGAGACCCGGTACTGGCTGACCGGGACTACCCCCACCCGGCCACGGGCCTTTTGCCCTTGCTGGTCGTTCTTGGCGTTTCATTCCTGTTTCATGAAACCTATGCCCAATATGCTCTGATTCTGGCGCTGGGCGGCGGATGCCTGGCTATCATGGCGCTCAACTGGAAACACTTTCAAAATCTCAGCAACGCCGTCAATGAAGGCACCACCGGTGCCTTAATCGCCATCGGTAATACCTCGGCTGTGGTGGGCTTTGGCAGCGTCGCCAAAGCCAGCCCCGCCTTTGCGGTTGCGGTGACGGCCATGACCGGTATTCCCGGCAGCGAACTGATTGGAGCTGCTGTCGCCGTCACCGTGATCGCGGGGCTTACTGGCTCGGCCTCCGGCGGGTTATCTATCGCCCTGCCGGTACTAGCGCCCTACTACCAGGACACCAACGTGAACATGGACCAGCTGCACCGTATCAGCTCCATTGCTTCCGGTGCACTGGATTCCCTGCCCCACAATGGCTATGTGGTGACTACAATTCGGGCTATCTGCCGGGAGACCCATAGCAGCGCTTATTGGCCGGTCGCCGCACTTACGGTTGTCATTCCGATGATAGGACTTGTGCTGGCCGTTACCCTGATGCAGTGGCTGTAACGCGGGCGCTCCCTGTCAACGCCTACCGCCGCGCGGCCGACCATCTAGAGCGTCAATACGATCTGCGTAAATCCATAAACCGTATCGCCGTTATCCGGCGCCCCCGGCGCCGTCTTCAGGAAGCGCCCCTTATCCAGGTATGCGCCCCCCAACGACAGGGTCGCGCGTCCCGGTATCAGCGTCCAATCAAGCCGGCAATCCCAGAAGGCGCCCAAACGCCGTCCGGACTCGCCTGTGCGGTCTCTCAGGCTGCCACCGACGAAGATATCACCGCGCTCAGCGAGATCTGCAACGCGCACATGAGACGTAACGCGCAGGTTCTTTGCAGGTAAAAGCTCCAAACCTATAGCCGCAGAGTTAAGGTTTGCGTAAAACAGCGGCCCGTAGATACCCAGCAGTCCGAAATCACGTCGCCGCGCCGCAAACGTGGCTTCAAAGCGCTCCTGCTTGCCATCGCTGGCATCGCTGTCACCGGAGGAATAATCGTACTTCGCTACCACACGCGGCGACCAAACCGCTTCGAAACCACGGCTGACTTCCGCATGCACTCGGCCCGCGCGGATATCGAGTGACCGCTGTGGCGCTGCTGACGCGCTGCGTGTACTGCCCCACTGGCCAGAAAGCTCAACTTCCCACTGCCACGGCCCCCGCGTATCAAAGGCTCGAAGCCCAGCGGTATAGACGTCGCGACGCAGCGCGGGAAGACTGGGCCGGTCGTGTTCACGGAAACCTACAATATAGAGATCGAACTCCGTGTCGCCGCGCCCGGGTAAGCGAGAAAGCTCCAGCCCCCAGAACACGCGATCCGACGTGGACTCATCGGTGTCACGCTTATTATTGAGCAAGCGATCACGCTGAAGATTATTCGGCAGCCGCTCCAGAGGTAGCGTATAAAACGCCTGAAAAGCCGCGTTCCCGGCAGATTCCCAGGCCAGACGAACGCCCTTGAAGCCGTTGACAGTGTTGCGATAGGCGTTGCGGCCGACAATCCGTTTATTACTCATACCCAGAGTCATACGCCCGGCCGTCACACTGAGCCTATCGCCAGAACGGAATACATCTTGCCAGCGCAGACCCACATAGGCCTGCAACCATTCCGCGGCGTTAACGTCATCGGTACCCACGGGTGTGCGAGCATAATGCCACCAGGCGCAGCTGTCCTGAAACTCCGCTCCTGCAAACCACGTACCCCGATCAACTCTGGCAGACAGCAGCAATCGAGAGCTGGTCATCTGGTCGCTTCCGGAGTCGATCCGGCGAAAACTATTGTTCATGACTTCAACGCGATAGCGTTCTTCCGCGGCGATGGACAGCCAGGCCGGCAAGCCCGGCGGCTGTTCTGCGTGTGCGGGCGCAGCATAGGGCAGCGTCGCTAGCGCTATCAGGGCGAGCAAAGCGACCGCTATCAAACCAACCCTAGTCCGACGAATTGGAATAAGGCTCTGCCCTGTCGTGATCGCCATGCTTGGCAAGATACTCTGCGTAGCGTGTCTCGGCGTCGGCGCCGAACAGCACCTGGCAGGCGTCCATTAAGCCGCGTGCAGCAATGATGTCCCGATGTCGGACCACTAGCGCAATCTTGGAGCGACGACGCAGAAAATCCTCTAACTTGACGATCATTTCGCTCTCTGCGGTTTCTTCGATTTCGCAGCGCAAGTACTCGGTATGCTCGATAAACAGCTCTCCTTGACGTGGATCCTGGCGAATCGCGTCCAACATATCAAACGCCTTGTCACCGTAGCGTCGCCAAAGGCGATCAGAAAGCGGTTCAGTTGAACTGGACGGCGTCATGCTATCCAGATTCATCATATGCGCCTGATAAAAAAATTCTTCGCGTATCTTCCTGCTCGGTTCGCCGTACCACTTACGGTGGTATTGCGGAAGTTTGCAGCCAAGATCCTTTACCGCCTCGGCAATTTCATCACCAACATTGAGACAGTCGGTAAGCTTGCCGCCGTATATGCTGATGTGAGTCCGTTCTTCGTCTATCTCGATCTGATGCTTTCTCGAAAGCTGCACCCACTCAACCTCATCACCAGTCGCACTCTCGGTCTGTGTAGCCAGCGGCCGCACGGCACAGCGCTCTGCGATCACATCTTCTTCTCGCAGTGGCCGGGGCAGCCGCAGCAGGCTAGAAACATTGTCTAACACAAAGCGGCGGTCTTCATCGGTGACGCCGGCATGAGGGTCCTCAACGCGTGTATCGGTAGTGCCAACGCAAGTCTTCTGACCCATGGGGATCACAAAAAACAGGCGGCCATCGTCGGCAAAAAATGTCAGCACGCGATGATGCGTGCTGACTCGATCGACAATCAGATGGATGCCTTTCGAAAACAGATGCCGATAATCGCTGCTTTGATCGCTTAGCTGGTTGTGATGATCTACCCAGGGGCCACTGGCATTGATCAAAACCCTGGAGCGAATACGCAATGAGCGCCCAGAGACCTGGTCACGTGCCGAAACCTGCCATCCATCGTCGCGACGCTCCGCACCCAGGGACTCAACGTAGTTGGCAGCAATGCAGCCATAATTCATGCTGCTGCGAATAAAATTAAATACAAAACGCGCGTCGTTATCGTGCAGATAGCAGTCCGAATACTCAAAACCCCCTACCGCATTATCAATGTTAATCGCCGCATCACGCTTGGCCAACTGAGAGCGAGTCAGGTAGCGCGGTACCCTGGTACCGAACATGCCGATAAACCAGTACAGCAAAGTGCCCAGATAAAGGAACAGCACGGGCATGCGAAAACCTTTCTGTATGGTGGTCAGAAATCGAATCTCCCTTACTGTGGAAGGATATTCCCGAAGCAATTGATTGCGACACTTACAGAGCTTGCGCACCAATAAGAACTCGAAGCTCTCAAGATACTTGATCCCGCCCCAGGCGAGGTTTGACGAGTTAGAGCTGACTTCGCCGGCAAAATCGCCGCGATCAATTAGCGCGACCCGCACGCCTCGGGCAGCCAGTGACGCGGCGGAGACAGCGCCGTTAATGCCGCCCCCGACAATGAGCACGTCGAATTCCCCGTCCGCCAGCTTACTGATGTTGGTGTCTCTAAGTGACATAAATCCATTGCCTGAGGGTACTCACACCCACTCAATATTAGTGATAAGCATACCGTTGCCCACGCAAGGCTTCACCCAATGGTTTATACAACGACCGCAGTAGCATTTTTGTGCTATGGCGACGTCCCCGCTGAGTATCGGCTTGGCGTCACTGGCTTCAACCAGTATGCTCGCCAGCCTGGAAGGAGATGGCATGAAGCTCTCGGCATTTGGCGAAAAATTTGCAGCGACATCGGGCATCGTCGAGTTAATGGACGATCTGGGCACGGCGCTGCACGACAACCCGGACATGATCTTTATGGGCGGCGGCAACCCCAGCCACCTGCCCGCTCTGGAAGACCTGTTTCGTCAACGTCTGGAAACCATTCTCGCCGACCCCGAACAGCGCCACCAGCTATTAGGGGTGTATCAGCCGCCCCAGGGCGAGAGAGCCTTTCGGGAGAATCTGGCCAAGTTTCTAAACCGCCAGTACGGTTGGCAGATTGGGCCAGAAAACATTGCTATCAGCAACGGCAGCCAGTCGGCGTTCTTCGTTCTCTACAATCTGTTTGCTGGCCCTATGTCAGATGGTTCACATCGCAGCATCCATCTGCCGTTGACCCCAGAATACCTGGGTTACGCCGACGTCGGTCTGTCACCAAACTTTTTCACCGCTACCCGACCGAAAATCGAACGTCTGCCGGATCATGAGTTCAAGTACCATATCGATTTCTCAGCGGTAGATACTGGCGATAGTATTGGCGCACTCTGTGTATCACGCCCCACCAATCCCTCCGGCAACGTGATTACCGATGCGGAGCTTAGCCAGCTAGACGCCATGGCGAAGGCCGCGGATATTCCACTCATCGTCGATGGCGCCTACGGTTTACCGTTTCCCAATATCTGCTTCGTCGATGCCACACCGCACTGGAACGACAACACTATCCTGGCGCTTAGCCTTTCCAAGCTCGGTATGCCGGGGGTGCGAACCGGGATATTAATTGGCAACGAAGCCGTTATACGCGCCTACACCAACGCCAACACAATCGTCAGCCTTGCCAGCGGCAATCTCGGACCGGCCATTGCAAGACAGTGGTTTGCGGACGACAGCATTAAGGAAATAACGGCCACCCATGTGACTCCTTTCTATCGTCAGCGGTCACAGCAGACGGTGGCGGCACTGCGCAAAGCCATGGGGCACCTCCCCTTCCATATCCATGTGTCGGAGGGTGCGATCTTCCTATGGCTGTGGTTTGAAGATCTGCCAATTGACAGTCAGGCACTTTACGAAAGGCTCAAGGCGCGCGGCGTGCTGGTTGCACCGGGACAAGACTTTTTTATTGGCGTCGACCAGGCCGACTGGGCGCACAGCGCGCAGTGCATCCGTCTGTCTTACGCTCAGGATGCTGCGCGCGTGCAGCAGGGCATAGACATCATCGCTGACGAAGTCAGCTCAGCCTATGCGCAAGACTGAAGTACGAGCGATGAATCGACCCTGGGGTATACTCCACGCCGTCCTATCGATTTGTTGACCCTATCTACGCCATGGCGGCCTTTGATAAAAACAGCGACCCCTTCGACGATGCAGCGCTAGCCGCTCACATTACGCGCGCCTTACAAGTCGAAAGACCAACAGGACCGCTGTTTCAGCTGTTGTATCCGTTGCTGAAACGGCTTTTCAAACCGCAGCTGATTGCCGTAGAAAACATCCCTAAAGAACCCTGCCTGTTTATCGGTAACCATTCGCTATTTGCCAGCGATGGCTATTTGCTGGCACCGCTTATGTGGATTGAGCAGGGCCGCTTCCTACGCGGCCTGGGCGACAAAGCACTGTGGACACCGCTGACGGAATCCCTGTTGCTGAGCCAGGGCGCTGCAATCGGACATCCCGAGGTATGCAGCGCGCTCATGCAGAAAGGCTGTGACCTGATGGTCTTCCCCGGGGGCGCCTACGAATCGACTAAAACCATGGAGCAGCGTTATCAGCTGCAATGGCAGGAACGCTACGGCTTCGTGCGCATGGCCGCGGCCCACAATTATCCGATTGTCCCTATGGCAATCGTGGGCCCGGACGAGTTTTACAACCACTTGATGGAAGGCCGTGACCTGCCGGACTCAGCCGCTGGACGCCTGCTGGAGCGACTCGGCATTATCGATAAGAACACCCGTAGAGACATTATTCCCCCTCTGCCGGTGGGCGCACTGGGCACGGCGCTGCCTAAACCCCAGCGTTGCTTCGTCCAGTTCGGTGAACCTGTTCGCGTCAAAGGCCGGGGTAAGAATCCACCGGTGCCCGCCACCTTGAAAAGAGTGCGCAATGAAGTGTCCGGGCAAATCGAAGCCATGTTAGAGCAGCTGTTTGCGCTGCAAGATGAGGCGCGCAACCAACAAAGCTGCGCACGCAAGGTGCTGACCTCTTAAATCCCATGAAGACGTCTGCGGAACACTTTCTCAAACAGTTTGAAACCAGGAGATTCGCGGCATGAACAACCCCTTTGACGATGCCATGAACCCCGTCGCCGCCAATCACATGCCGCTGAGCCCGGTGGGCTTTCTGCCCCATACGGCGGCGATTTTTCCAGAACGCACTGCGGTTGTTCACGGCCCGCTGCGCTACAATTACCGCGAGTTGCTAGGCCGATGTGAGTCCTTGGCAAAAGCCTTAATCGCCAAAGGCATCGGCAAGGGCAGCACCGTTTCTATCATCGCACCCAACGTTCCCGCGCACCTTGAAGCGCACTTCGGCGTACCCATGACGGGAGCCGTGCTCAACAGCATCAATATCCGGCTGGATGCTACCGCCATAGCGTTTATTCTCGATCACGGCGAATGCGATGTGCTGCTGGTGGATGGCCAGTTCGCCGAGGTCGCGCAAGCGGCTCTGGCTCTGTCCGAGCGCAAGCCGTTAGTTATAGATCTCGACGACACCCTCGGGCCCACCGGCGGACACATAGGTGAACTGACCTACGAAGCACTGCTACACGAAGCCAGACCGGAAATCCCGATACCCGCACTCGAAGATGAATGGCAGGCGCTGGCGCTCAACTACACCTCGGGCACAACCGGCAATCCCAAAGGCGTTGTCTACCACCACCGTGGCGCTTACCTCAATGCGATAGGCAACAGCTTTGCCTGGGGCATGACCGCGGCGCCGGTATATCTGTGGACGCTACCGATGTTTCACTGCAACGGCTGGTGCTTCCCGTGGACCATCACGCTGCAAGCGGGCACTCATGTTTGCCTGCGTGAAGTGGCCGCCGAGCCCATTATTGAAAGCCTGGCTGAGCATCAGGTAACGCACATGTGCGGCGCGCCTATTGTGCTGTCGATGCTGGCATCTGCGCCGGCTGCGCTGCAGGCCAAGATACCCGACGGGCTCAAAATTATGACCGCCGGCGCTGCACCGCCCGCAGCGGTGATCGAGGGTGTCGAAAATTTAGGCGCAGAGATTACTCACACCTACGGCCTGACCGAGGTCTACGGACCCTGCGTGTACTGCGCCTGGCATGAAGAATGGAACGGCAAACCGCTGGCAGACCGGGCTGCGCTCAAAGCGCGCCAAGGGGTGCCTTATCCGGTGCTGGGAGGACTTGATGTGCTCAATCCCGAGACCATGGAGCCGGTTCCTGCCGATGGTGAGACGATCGGCGAAGTCATGTTCCGTGGCAATGTGGTGATGAAGGGTTATTTGAAAAATCCGGACGCGACCCGGTCGTCTTTGGAGGGCGGCTGGTTTCACTCTGGCGACCTGGCGGTCAAGCACCCGGACAACTACATAGAGATCAAGGATCGTTCCAAGGACATCATTATCTCCGGGGGCGAGAACATCTCATCGATAGAGGTCGAAGCCGCGCTTTACAAACATCCGGCGGTTTTGGCCGCAGCGGTTGTTGCGCGACCCGACGAAAAATGGGGCGAAACGCCCTGCGCCTTTATTGAGCTGAAAGCTGATACAGCGCCACCGGAAGACAGCGCACTAACGGCGTTCTGCCGCGAACACCTGGCGGGCTTTAAGTTGCCCCGCCATTTTGTGTTCGGCGAATTGCCGAAAACCTCTACCGGCAAAATTCAAAAGTTCCTCCTGCGTGAACGCGCCAAGCTGCTGTAGACCACTCGCCTAACGGGGGCCGCCAGCAGCGCTCTAAGCAAAAAACGGCGGACAAGTCCCCGCAACCGACGCTAAGGCTTCGGCATCAATTCCTTTAAGGCAACGACGGTCGCCGCCACGCCCAGGGTGACCGACTCTTTAGCTTCTATCCGAAACAATGGAGAGTGATGCGACGGCACCGGAGCACCGCCGGCTTCCGCAGCGTCGATATCGCGCTGGGCCGTGCCACCGACCTTGAAGTAAGTGCTGGGAATATAGGGGTTCGTGGTGAAGAACGGAAAGTCCTCCGCTCCCATAGTGAGGCGCTTCGCCTCGTGAAAAATGTTCTCACCTAAAGCCTCTCGCCAGGCCGCACGCAGCCTACTCGTTAGCGGAATATCGTTGAGGGTGGGCGGCACTGACTCCTTGGACACAATCACCTTCGGCAGATTGTCGTCAGGTAAGCCTGCCACTCGGCCCATGTTCTCGGCAACGCGGCGAATGCCGTCAACCAACAGATCGCGGGTCTCCTCGCTCTCACTGCGCACGGAAAGCTGTAAATGGGCTTGATCGGAAATAATGTTGTGCTTGGTGCCGGAATGAAAAGAGCCAACAGTAATAACGCCTGGCTCACGGGGCGGCAGCGTACGACTAATCACCGTCTGTAAGCCCATCACAATTTGCGAGCCCAGTACCACCGGGTCGATGCCCGCATGGGGCGCTGCTCCGTGTGCTCCTACACCCGGGATAACAATATCGACACTGAGGGAACCTGAATACGGGGAACCCTCGACCGCCTCAAGTTTGCCAGTGGCGATGCCGGCGGTGACATGGAACGCAAGCGCGTAATCCGGCTGGCCAAAGCGCTGCCATAGATCGTCCTGCATCATCGCTCTGGCACCAAAGACCTTTTCCTCTGCCGGCTGACCTAGCAACATCAGCGTGCCAGACCATTCATCGCGGTGTTCCGTCATATAGCGAGCCGTTCCTACCAAACTGGTGATGTGTACATCGTGTCCGCAGGCGTGCATCACAAACACCTCGTTGCCATCCCAGTCGATTTGTTTTGCACGCGATGCATAGGGCAGACCTGATTTTTCCTCTACAGGCAGACCGTCCATATCCGCGCGCATCATGACTAGCGGCCCTGGACCGTTCTCCAACATCGCTATCACGCCTGTACCGCCGACACCCTCTGTGACCGTGAATCCTGAAGCACGTAGCTCAGCAGCAAGCCGCGCTGCCGTTTTCTGCTCTATCAAGGAAAGCTCGGGATTGCGATGAAAATAATCGAACAGGCCTTGCAGATGCTTCGTGTAGTCCTTGTCAACGGCGCGCGAAAGCGCGTCTGCAAACGTCGGCGCCGTGATGCATAGCATCAGCGCGCAGAGCAGTGCGCGTAACGGAGCAAACCTATTGGTGTTAGTCAGACAAGGTGCGGGGTGATTAATCATGAATACAGCCTCAAAAAAGTTAGAGATGTTCGGTTGCTGATAGCCAGTTACCAAACGATATCAAAGGCGCAATCACGGGGCGCCCCACGATCCTAAAAAACGGCTGAGAAAAAGAGTGGCGCGATCAGGTCAGAGCTCCAGTTGATCAAACTCGCCGAGATTGGCCAGAAACCGGTGCAGGCCCGACGCTACCGCCGACGAATCCCGGGCCTCAGCAAGCTGACGCAGGCTATCCGTGATTGCTAGCCACCAGCGGATATGCTCTGCGCTAAGCTGCGCCGCTACCGGAATAAGGTCGTGGACGGTGGTCAAATCTCGCTGCGCTATGGCCTTGATGCGCGCCATCGCATCCACATCGAGGTGCTGGTCCGCCAAACGCATTATCAGGTTTGCTACCAGCGCCGGATCTTCTTCCAGTAAGCGCGAGCCGGCAGGTTCCGCGGTCTCGCTTAACAGACCAATGTCGAGATGACTCAGTATATTGCGCAATGAACCGCGCAGGCTAAGACGCAGGTCTTCTTTGCGCTCGCGCTCGCGACGACGCTGCAACAATGAAAACAAACCGATCAGAAAGAAGCCTTCCAGGCAAAAACCAATCAGCTCGGGGACCAGATTGTCGTATACCCGGTTCTCGTTTCCGGGCTGCAGGAACAGGTATAAAAACCAGGCACCGCCCAAACCAAACAGCAGCATCGGGGCAAGGAGTAGCAGTCGGTTCATGAGTGATCCGACTCAGAATCGGTTTCGGGTGTTGCTAAAGCGCGAACGACCGCCGCAATCTTATCGGCCTCGCGCTGTGTCATATCCAACGGAATATTTTGCAAATAGACCACCAGGTCTTCCCGCAGCGGTACCGGGAAAATCTCGTGGGGACTGCGAGGTGGGTTAAGCGCCAGCTCTTCTCGAGCCGCTTTGTGCCCTTCCGGTTCATTGCGTAGCAACTCGCGAAGCTGTTTCTGCTCGCTCTCGCGCGGCGCAAAGTTCTCAGGGTCATCCGACCAGGCGATGAAATCGGTTAAAGCGTCCCGCAGGCGAGACTGATAGACCGCCATACTCTCGGGACGGATGCTGGAGTCTTCCAGCTTATGAAAGCGGGCTCCCAGCTCTTCCACATCCACCAGTCTCAAGTCCTGGCGCTCATGCGGCTTCAACTCCGGGAACAACTGTTCCGCAGCCAGCTTGCGTGCTCGCAGAGTGGCTGGATTAACGAGTCCAGATACAACGCACTGACGCATGAAGCTTGTGAAGCTCGCTTCCGAATAGTCTTTGCTGGCCATCAAATGTCTCTGCACATAGAGTTGCCCGTAGCATAGCAAAGTCGAGAAGGTCGGGCTGAGCCTTCTCGCGACGCCTGCCTGAATCGCTTAACCCTGGCTGAGGAGACCCACGACTATAGCGAAACCTGATAGTCCAAATAACGACGCGTCAGGTCAGGATGGTCGGTAAAAAGACCATCCACCTTCATGTCACGCACGAAGTGGTCCAGCAGCGCGCTGTAGGTACTGACGCCTCTGGGCAACTGGTCAGCTCGAAAGGTGTAAGGGTGCACCAGCAAACCCGCTTCCTGGGCCGCCGCAACAAACTCTTCACGGTCTGCCAAAAAGCCAATCCACGGGCCCACGCCCTGGGCATAGGTCGCAATGGCCTGCGCGCGCTCCGCGCTGAGCTGATTGTCTTCCAGAAGCTGTACCAGCCGAATCGACGTGTGATCTTTGAGAAAACGCAGCGTACCTTCATCGAAGCACTGCAGAAACACCGGATCGCTGGCATCACGGTAGCCATAGGCGTACAGCACCTGCAGAACCGTGGCGGCGAAGCTCGCGCCCTCAGCTTCATGGAAATCGGGATTTTTAAGCTCGACGTAGATCCCAACCTCACGGCCTGTTGATCGATTCAAACCCTGAATCAGTGCAATCTCTTCATCCAGAGTCGGCACCCGCAGCAGCTTGAACTCAGCCGGGAAGCGCTCTGGAAAGACTACCCCATTGGCATTACGACGCTCACCGACAGCGAGTCTACGAATCTCTTCAAGTGTGAAATCAATTGCGTAGAAGCGGCCGTCCTTGCGAGCGCGGTCAGGGAATCGCATTGCCACATCGGTGGTCGACTCCAGATACAGATCATGCAGTACGATCGGGATACCGTCTTTGGTGAGCACAACGTCCTGCTCGATATAGTCCGCGCGCATGGCGTGGGCCATCGCGACAGCAGGCAGCGTGTGCTCGGGCAGATACCCGCTCGCGCCTCGGTGCGCGATGATCAATGGGTCCGCGCCCAGCAATGGCGATGCCATGAGCATCGCCGTGAACGGAACCAGCACCCTGGATCGCAACAGAAGGGATATCATAGGCTTGTCTCGGTGGTTTGTGGTCAACAATATAGTCCAGCGACCCCGCAAACAGAAAGCACTGTGCCACATTCCTGCATGCTGATTGTAAGCTGTGTTACACCTAGGGCTCTTAAAAAGACCGAAAGCTATCGTTAGCGTTTATAAGCCCGAGCAACGCCCGCAAAGAGGAACCGCTATGACCATGCCTACCGACATCGGCATTATCGATACCATGCTGGGAATTCCCAGCGCCGAACGCGATCACTGGTACGACTACATGAAGCCCTTGTTTCTCGATAAAGAGAGCCGGGACATGTTCAGCATGCCGGCCCAGTATATGTTCAACGTGCCCGACCTGAAGGACATCGACGACGGCCTGGCTTACACCATTGAGCAGATGGACAAGCACGGCATCCAACGCGCGATGATGGGCATCAAAGGAGATCCAACGCGAACCCATGAGAGCGCCATCGCCGCTCACCCGGACCGCTTCTTTGCCAGCTACGAGGCCAATCCAAATCAGGGCATGGATGAGGTACGGAAGATCCGTCAGCTCAAGGCAGACTTCGATTTAAAAGCGGTCACGGGCTTCCCTTGTGGGCTTAACCCCCAAGTGCCTATCAACGACAAACGCTGGTACCCCATTTATGCTGCTTGCGTCGATCTCGACATCCCGATTTGCATGTGCGTGGGCGTGCCTGGACCACGGCTGCCGATGGAAGCACAAAAGGTCGAGCACCTCGATGAGGTGTGTTGGTTCTTCCCCGAGCTTAAAATCGTTATGCGGCACGGTGCAGAACCCTGGACGGAGCTCGCCTGGAAGCTCATGCTGAAGTACCCCAATCTGTATTACTCGACCAGTGCTTTTGCCCCGAAGTACTACCCCAAGGACATCATCAACTTTGCCAATACGCGCGGCGCCGATAAGATTATTTATGCGGGTTATTACCCCATGGGCTTGAGTCTGGACCGTATTTTTAAGGACATGCCCGATGTTCCGCTGCGGGACGAGGTATGGCCAAAATTCTTGAGAGAAAACGCGATGCGCGTCTTTGATCTAGAGAGCGATCTATAGCGAGGTCTATAGAAAACACAGGGGTGGGAGACGTGATATGAAAGCACTTTTAATTGATGGGCAGGCGCAGTCCATAACACTGGCTGAGCTTAGTGATGCCACTGAAATCGCTGCGACTATCGGCTACGACACAGTCATTAATGACGAAATCGATGACGACAACAAAGTGTATTTCGATGAAGACTGCTTTATACGCGGTACCGAAGGCCGCTTTCGAATCGACAGTCTTGCGCCAATAGCAGGTAAAGCTGTGGTCTTAGGCGCTCAGGATGGCGGCGCTGCGGACGTTGTATTGGAGCTTGAGCAGCTGCGCAGCCGAGTGACCTTTCTCTGAACAAAGGCCCGGCTCAGCACCTCACAACTACACTAGTCGAGGTTCACAGCCTTGATAAGACTCGTGTCGGTCTGTAACGGCAATCCCAAATTGTTCTGCTCCAGTATTCGATCTGCACGATAGCTGGAACGCACCAGAGGGCCAGAAGCCACTTCCGTGAAGCCCATTTCCAGCCCTTGCTCGCGATACCAGGCAAACTTCTCAGGTGTGACCCACTCAGCCACCGGCAGATGATTTGCCGTCGGCCGCAGGTATTGCCCCAGGGTAAGAATATCCACGTCGTGGGCACGCAGGTCGCGCATAGTGGTCAATACCTCATCCTCGCTTTCACCCAGACCGAGCATCAAACTGGATTTGGTTAGCACTTCTGGGTTGACGGTTTTGCCATAAGCCAATACGTCCAGGGTCTGCTGATAGCCGGCGCGAATGTCTCGCACCTCATGTGTCAGTCGCTCTACAGTTTCCACATTCTGGGCAAACACCTGCAGACCCGAACCTACAACCGTTGCTACCGCGTCCAGACTGCCGCTGAAGTCTGGCGTTAGGGCTTCCACTGCCGTTGTCGGATTCAACTCTCTAATAGCTTGCACGCAGGCTGCATAGTGTGCAGCACCGCCGTCTTCAAGGTCGTCGCGATCGACAGACGTCAGCACAACATAGCGCAGGTTCATCAACTGCACGGAGCGTGCTGCATTGGCGGGCTCTTCCGCATCCAGCCACCCACCGGGATTGCCGGTGTCTACCGCACAAAACCGGCAGGCACGTGTGCACACGGCGCCCATGAGCATGATGGTTGCCGTGCCGTTGCTCCAACACTCGCCGATGTTGGGGCAGTGGCTCTCTTCGCAGACGGTAGCCAAACGATGCGTGTGCACGGTGTTCTGCACATTCTGAAACTTTTCGCTGCGTTCCAGCCGCATACGCAGCCAGGGCGGCTTGCGCTGGCTGGGAATGTCTCGATTGGCATTGGTCTTAATGCCGTCTTTGATGGCACTAAAACCCTGCTCGGTCGCGAATTTCGTACCGCTACCGGGTCTTGTCTTGGCGGTTTTGCTCATGGTTTTCATTATGCCTAAACTGCAACGCAAAATCAGGTGAGGCCCACGCTTTATGAACATTGCTGGTATCAATCCCGAAATGGTAAAGCAGTTTGCCCCCATGCCGGGCAGGCGACCCTTACTGCCCGAGCTTAGCCCGCGCGCGCAGGTGGCACTGATGTGTCGCATGCTGTTTCAAGAGGGCTGGAATGACCATATCGCCGGTCACATCACCGTGCGCCAGGACGATGGCAGTATTCTGACCAATCCCTGGGAACTCGCCTGGGATGAGGTCACCGCTGGCGACATCGTCACCCTGGATCACGAGGGCAAGATCACCAAAGGTGACTGGAACGTCACGCCCGCTATCGGCCTGCACATTCAGCTCCATGCCCTGCGCCCGGACGCCAGCGTCGTCGTGCACAATCACGCACACTGGAGCGGCATCTGGGCCAATATGCATAGGGTCCCGGAAGTATTTGATCAGGCAGGCGGCTATGTGGACGGCCCATTGCCCCTGTTTAACGAATACGAGGGCACCTTCGAAGATGAGGATAAAACGCTAGCGGCAGCCAAGGCGCTTGGGGACGCCAAGTGGGCCTTGCTAGCGAACCACGGCTCCCTGGTTCTGGGCAGAGACATGCGTCAGGCGCACCTGCGCGTGTTAACGCTGGAATGGCGCGCACGGCGCGCTTGGGAAGTGGAAGTCGCCGGCGGCGGAGTGCCCTTAACTGAAGAACAAATTGCAGGTATAGCACTTCCCGACGCCAACGGCTTTCCATTTCTGTGGGAGGCTATGGCACGCCGGGAAATAAGACGGGACGCCAGCGTGCTGGACGAGGACTGAGGCCATGAGCATTGAAATAAAAGCGCTCGAAAACGTCGGCGTTGAAGTCAGCGGCTTCGACATTACCCAATCACTGGACGAGGACACCGCAGCAACGCTCGTACAGCTTTTCGATGAGCACGGCATCATGCTGTTTCGCGGCCAGGACGTTACGCCCGCCAGACAGATCGCTTTCAGTAAGATATTTGGTGAGTTAGAAAAACACCCTATTGAAGAAACGCGCTCACAGGACTATCCGGAACTGTTCATGCTCGCCAGCAATCCAGAGGCCGAGCAGTATATGACCGCCTACTACAACGGCGAACCTGTCGTCAGCCGACTCGACTGGCACATGGACTTACACTACACCGGCAGGCCCAACCGTGGCGCCCTGCTGACCGCGGTGGTTTGTGCCGAAGAAGATGGTCTTACCGGTTTTGGCGACCTTGCCAAAGCCTACGACGCGTTGGACGAAGACACCAAAGCCTTGCTTGAAAAGATACGTGTGACCTATGCCTTCAGTATGCAGCGCAAGCATATGCGCTTTGTGAACCGGGATGGCTATGAGCCAGGTCCCTACAGCCCGCGCAAACCCTCTGATATCAACTACCCCAACTTCCCAGAGGTTGAATACCCCGCAGTGGTCACGCATCCCGTGACCGGCCGTAAAGTTCTGGAAATCGTAGAGCAATTTTTAGAGCGTATTATCACGCCGCATGAGGCGGGGCTGTCTAACGACGAGGCGGTCGAGCTGCTGGAAACGCTGGTCGAACATACCCGAAAGCCAGAGTTTCACTACTTTCATGAGTGGCAGAAAGGCGACATGGTTCTTTGGGATAACTGGCGTGCCATGCACTGTGCAACCGGTACACGGCCCGGCGTAGAGCGGGTCATCCATCGCACCACCATCATGGGTGATGTTCAGTTAGGCAAGGTGGTCGGCGCTTAGATAGAGCCGAGCCACCTGACGGGCGTCTTGATTACGGGTAGCCTTGGCAGGTGGTGGTGGTGTTAGTGTTAGCCGATGTGAGCACGCAGGGCTGGCGCCGAACACGGCTAATGTAGCGTCAGCTGGCCGTCATCGATTGATACCGGCTGTTCGCACAGATCATCCGTCATAGCACGTTCCATTGCCTGCTTATCTTCACTAAGCGCGATTGCGCGCTGCCCGTCTGGCGTGTCGCAAACCGCCACTAAACGCCATGGCAAACCTTTTTCATGGAGCACCGTGTAGCTGGCGACGTTTGCTTCACCGGAAAAGTCTTCTACGACCTCGACAGGCACATTTTTACCGGCAACCTGCTGGGTCACGTCGTCAAAAACGAAACCTTTCTCAGGCGGCAACGCCGAGAATATCCCGAAACCCTGCTTGGTTAGCATTCCCGATACCGCGCTGATCAGACCGTGCGAATCGGGCTTTGCACGCAGTAACTCGACCAGCCGACAAGCACTCTGCAGTACGTAATTATTGAGCGGCCCTCCCGCATAGGGCATACCGCCTGTGAAGGTGTATTCCTGATCCGCCCCGAGATTCAGGGCGTCAGCGTATAGCTGCACCGCAATGGGGAAGCAGCTGTATAGATCGATGTAATCGAGCTGGTCAGCGCTCAGGCCGGATAACGCCAGCGCGCGTTGTGCGGCGATTTCAGCACCAACAGATCGGGCTAAGTCACGATTCTGGGAAACACACAACATGTGATTAGAGTCGACTATCGCACTTGGGAAAATCCACTTGGAGCGCGGAATATTCAGCGCCTGTGCCTTTTCGACAGAACACAAAATCAACGCTGAAGATTGGTCGACGTTCCAGGACGTATTCAGCTTTTTCGTATAAGGAAAGGCGAGCATGGCGTTTTTGTCCGACGCCTGGCTAACTTCACTGGCAGTGATGGCTTGCTGCGTCCAGGCATAAGGGTTATCCACTGCAATATCGGCAAAATGGCTATACAAGTTGCCCAGAAAGTCCCGGTGCTCATCGACACCCATGTTTGATGCGTGCCGCCGTGCAATCTCCATAATCGCGTAATAGCCAACCGGCATTCCCAGGCCCGCGTTACTTTCCGCCTCCAGCCACATCTCCGACTGCGGTTCCAGAAACTCATCGGGCGCGGCGTCGTCCTGTTGGGTATCGTCAAGTGCTATACCCTTGATCTCACCCATCAAGCCTCGATAACGCGCCTCACCGCCGGTGACAATAACAACCTCTTCCTGTTTATTGGCAATGCGCTGGGCGGCCTCACCCAACAAAGTGGTCTGCAGGATGCCAAACTTTGCTAGCAGTGTTTTTGCATGCTGTGCCCCGATCTCATCGGCAATCAGTCGTCCCGGATCGCTGTAACTCCACAGGCCCTGAGGCACCATCACCTTGCCGCAGTCTTCAAGAAGCTGACTGGCGCCGGCGTCTTCAGCGGCCTTTTTGACCGCGCCAATCATCAATTGGATAGCTGTTTGCGCCGACTTTGGGTCTGCGAACTTTTGGTTGTTAACACCGATGCCGACGATAACAGGGGTAGCGGGCGGTAGAGTCTTCATAATCAGGATGTTTTCTGTTCCAGTGGGGTATTGAGATTACTTTTCAGGGCGGCCAACTCGTCTTGTATGTCCGAAATCCTGGCGTCGCTGTATTCGATAAAAGCGCTGCCTGCCCAGGCTCTGAGCAGCGTCCAAATATGGTACTTGTACGTTAGCGCGTAACGCTCAAGGTCGATGCGTTTGGCCACCCATAATTCCAATAGCATCGCATCTGCGTAGAGCATTTGCTCGGCAAGCAGATCGACGTTGACCGACGGCCGGATGAGCCCCTCAGTGGCAAAGAGCCGGATTCCCTTGGAGATATATCTAAACTGATCGCTCGCCGGTGGTGTGTTGCGGTAGGAGCGACGGGTCGCAATGTTGGCATGTAAGATCGCTGTGAGCGCGGCGCGATTGCGCTTTTTATCACTCTTTAAAAAGTCATAGCCTCTGTCGACCATGCGGTCGAAAAGCTGGCGGATGTCCTCGGCGCGATCATCGACCGCAAGCTGACTTGCAAGGCTACTGAAGTGTGTTCTCGACATTTCATAGAGAATGCCATCCAGCGATCCAACCAGATTGTAGATCGTCTTGACGCTCACCTCTGCTCTCTCGCTGACCCGCGCGATCGTCAAAGCGGACATGCCCTCATCATCGACAATGTCGACAATCGCATCGACGATGCGCTGCTTGCGCCGCATCTTGCCGCGTTCGTGAAGATTCATGG
Source organism: Cellvibrionales bacterium (assembly GCA_043585095.1). Taxonomy (GTDB): domain Bacteria; phylum Pseudomonadota; class Gammaproteobacteria; order Pseudomonadales; family Halieaceae; genus JANQIO01. The sequence continues at coordinate 896,282 of CP121321.1, read as the reverse complement.
GAGCATCGGGTGTTTTCATCGGCTTACTCTCAGCTTCGCTGAGCTAAGTTCGCAGGTTTAAAGCAATATCACACGGTCACTGTAATTTTACAATACCATTGTATATTTTTGGCGGCTGTACTATACAACGCGATGTGGTTTTCAGATCAGGCCGCTGGCGCAGCGTCGGGCCTTTGGCGACCTAAGCATACTAAGGAGTTGGAATGTGAGTCGGATTCACCCTTTGGATTACAACATTGAACACGTTCGTAAGGACTGGATCAATCGTTTGATCAGTTCAAGCGAAGGTCGCTACCCTGTCGAGTTCGACCCCATTCGCCGGCACTGTCACATGGTCGGCGATCTCAACCCTGCCTTCCTGGACCCTGACGCTGCCGAGAAAGGCCCTTACGGTGCGGTTATCGTGCCGCCGTCCATGCTGCTGACCTACCTCGCCTCAGGCGGGCCCTGGCCGCCTAATGAAGTCGTTGAAATGACCGATGGTGGCATCACTTTTGGCGTTCCGGTCCCGGGCGACCGCGGCATCAATATGGAAGTGAACTGGGAGTTTTTAGAGCCCGTTCGCGTGGGCGACCAACTGCGATTGGAACTGCGTATCGCGGACGTGATGATCAAGCCGATAAGGCTCGACCCCTATGCCGTCTGGATTACTACCGAAACATCCTTTTTCAATCAAAACGATAGCGTCGTTGCTAAGTGGCGAAACACATTATTGGTGCATCGTTCCCCTGCGCAAATAGAGGAAGACGACCAGCGGGCTCCAGAACAGACAGGCGCAGACCAGTAGGCAGGTGAGAGTAATAATGAGCGAAATAGACTTTGAAGCAGAACGCTATTGGGATGATGTTGAGGTTGGCGACTGCTTGCCCGAAATCACAATAGCGCTGGATGCAACCGCAATGGTGCTACAGGTGAGCGGCTCTCAGGACTGGAGCAAAATTCATCACGATCTAGCCTTCGCTAAAGATAGCGGCATTCCCAACATGTTCTACAACACGGGCTGGACCACAGGTTTACTGGGAAGACTGTTGACCGACTGGATAGGCCCTTCTGGCTGGGTTGAAAAAATGGGATTCCAGATGAGAGGCATGAACGCACACGGCTCCGAAGTGGTTGCCAAGGGTGAAGTTGTTGAGAAACGCCTCGAGGACGGTGTCGCGCGAGTGGACCTGAAGATAACGCTCGTGAACAGCGAGTACGGAGAGACCACGCCTGGTAAAGCAACGGTTCGGCTTCCTCGACGATAAGCTGGACCGCTGTTTAAATCATTAGGATTAAAAATGACAGATCTCCCACCGGTTGATGCCGCTCAACGATTTGGTTTCGCAGGACAGGACGTGCCCTGGTTGCTCAAGCATCGGGCACAACACCAGCCTGATAAGCTCGCACTCATCTGGGAGCCAAAAAGCGGCGTCACAGAAACCTGGAGCTACCGCCAATTAGACAAGGAAACTGATCGCCTGGCGGCCGGTTTAGTGGAGCAATCGGTGCAGAAAGGCGATCGGGTTTTGATCCACGCCGAGAACTGCCCAGAGCTTATTTTCAGCTGGTATGCCTGCGCCAAGCTCGGCGCTATTGCCGTTGTCACCAACGCCCGCTCTGTCGACCAAGACATCGCCTACTTTGCCGAGCACACGCAAGCCGTAGTCGCTATCACGCAGCCACAATTCGCGGCAGTCCTATCGACTCAGGCGATATCCTGTCGAAAGATATTTGTGACCAGCACGGACTCAGGCAACCCTCCGAACAGCACGCATTTGCCCGACAAATGCGAACACTTCGAACAGCTTTATGCAGACCCATCTAATGCGCCCGTGCGGGAAGCAGAGCCAATGCTGCCTGCCGGCATCATGTACACATCGGGAACAACGAGCCGGCCCAAAGCCGTGGTGCACACTCACGCCAATGCCTTGTGGGCCGGGAGAGTCAGCACCGCTTCGATGGATTACCGCAAAGATGACAAGTTTCTGGCGTTCCTGCCGCTGTTCCATGTCAACGCCATGGGCTGGGGGGTTTGGGGTTCTCTCGGTGTGGGGGCGACTCTGGTCCTGCAACCGAAGTTCTCCGCCAGCCGATTCTGGGAGGTGATTGAAAAGCATCAGGTCACGCACACCTCTATTGTCCAATTTGTTCTAAAGGCGATTGCTGTTCAACCGGTGCCAGAGCAACACAGCTTGCGCGTGCTGGCCATGGGCGTGATGCGGCCCGATATAGCAGACTGGCTAAAGGTACGATCCTTTGCCTGCTGGGGCATGACGGAGATGGTCGCCAATGCGACGGGGTCCTGTGAAAATGATATCTACCCGATGAACTCCGTAGGAAAACCGGTACCCGGCTACACTCTGGCCGTCGTCAATCCCGATACTGGCGAGTATTGCGTCGAAGACGAAGTCGGAGAGCTTTGGGTTTATGCAACGCGTGGCATCACCATTTTCCTTGAGTACTTCAACAACGAAGAAGCCAACAAGCAGGCCTTTACCGAAAATGGTTGGTTCAAGACCGGAGACCTGGTGCGCCTGGGCACCGAGGGTAATTTGTTTTTCTGTGATCGCGACAAGGATGCCTTAAAAGTAGGCGGAGAGAATGTGTCGGCGCAGCAGGTTGAAGCGGTGGTCAGAGCAGTGCCTGGCGTAGAGGATGTCGCCGTGGTGGGCAAGCAGCACGAGATGTTAGATCAAGTCGCGGTTGCCTTTGTCATTGCAAGTACCTTGTCTGACGACCAAAAGGGCGAACTCGAGCAAAGCATTCTTGATCACTGTTCGGAACATCTAGCTGACTTCAAACGCCCAAGAGCGGTTTACGTAGTCGACGGGTTTCCTCGTGCAAACATGGATAAAGTTGCCAAAAACAAGCTGAGAGTCATTGCTGACGAGATGCCGCCGATTGCCTAGCGACTATTTAGTGACGGTAGCGGCGATCTTTCAGTTGGCGTTATCTGTAAAAAATTCGGCAAAAGGATCACAAAAAAAAACCGACTGCCCTATCGGCCAGCCGGTTTTGATTATCCTTGCGTTCAAACAATTAGTTTGACGCGATCGCCTCACGGCGTTGAACGAATTCAGCACGTTCTGCGTTGAATTCATCCGCAACACTTTCCAGGCGCTCGACGATGTAATTGTGCATCAGTGAGATCGGCTTCGCGCAGGCCAGATAGGCCTCACCGCTCTCGACAAACGCCTCTACCGCGTCGTGGGCTGCTGCCATTTCTTCAAACGTTGCTTCAACGCCATCCGGAATGACCGGCGTCTCAGGCAAACGTGCATTTTCACATGCGCCAAAGGCGCTACCAGAGGCCAAAGCGGCCAACAAAGCAAACATGGGCTTCATCATAAACTCCTCACTAACTATGGACTCGACTGTCACTTCAGTCGTGGGCTGCGAAAACCGCAGCACCTAAAAAGCCAATCAATGGACCTGTCGTTACACGCGATTGGTTACGTGTAGTAACAAATCATACGGGGCTTTTGTGACAATAGACTACACAGATTAGTGAAAAGCAGAAAAAACTCGCTAAATTACTGTTTTTTAATGTTTTTATCGCTTCCATACGCACAGGCACCGTGCGTTCCCGCACCAAATCTGTGCAATCGGAGTGTTACCAAGGGAAACATAAACAGAATGTGGACGGCTTTTTAGAGACTCAATATTGGCCTGCCCGGAGCCGAAACCAGCGCATCAAGCCGAGGGGCTGTCTCCCGCCACCTCAAAATACTGCACGCTGAATAGTCCTGCACTATCCGTCCAGCAGGACCTGGCCTCAAAGCCAGCCGTTTCCGCCAGCGCGGCAAAGCTGGAGACGGTGTACTTATGTGAGTACTCCGTGTGAATGCGCTCACCCTTTGTAAACGACAAGCTTTTATCCCCGCATTGCACCTCATGATCGATGCGGCACTCCAGGTGCATCTCTATGCGCTGAGCATCCCGATTGTAAAAAGCGACATGGGCAAAGTTTTCCAGATAGAAGTCAGCGTCCAACAGCCTGTTAGCATGTTCCAGCACATTCAGGTTGAACGCTTCGGTATAACCGTCGGCATCGTTGTAGGCTGCATTCAGTATCTCCGACGATTTATGAAGATCAACGCCTATCAGCAGACCGCCCAGTGGGCCTAACAATTCTGCTGCGCGCTCCAAAAAACCCCTGGCGGCCTTCGGAGTAAAGTTGCCGATTGTGGAGCCCGGATAGAACACCACCCGATGCGCTTCATCGCTGACGTCAGGGAGTGCAAAGTCCTCGTTAAAGTCTGCAACCAACGGCACAACGTTAAGTGCGGGGAAGTGCTCTCGTAATCGCTCTGCTGACTCAAGCAGAAAGTCTCTGGAGATGTCTAATGGCAGGTAGGCATCGGGCTTGAGGTCCTGCAACAGGTACTGCACTTTTTCGCAGGCTCCTGCGCCAGGCTCCAGCAACACCGCGTGTTCGCCCACTGCGGCGGCGATCTCCTTGCTGCAAGATTCAAGAATGCCGATCTCGGTGCGGGTTGGATAATACTCGTCCACTTCGCAAATTTTGCTAAACAGTTCGGAACCGCGCTGATCGTAAAAAAACTTGGGATTGATACTGCGCGGCTCAGCCAGCAAGCCAGCCAGCAGCTCTTCGCGAAGCTGCGCGTGTACGTCTTGGGAAATAGCCAGTTGATCTAACGCCATTTTGCGAGCCTTATACCGCTGAACTGCCAGCGGTCGGGTGGATAAAAAAAGTTGCGATAGCTCGGCCGTACCTGACTTTGACTGGTCACGCAGGAGCCGCCCCGCAGCACCCACTGGTTAGCCATAAACTTACCGTTGTATTCGCCAACTGCACCCGCCGCCGGCGCGTATCCCGGGTAGGGTGAGTAGGCGCTGCTGGTCCATTCCCAGACGGTACCGTGAAGCTGCATGCCATCCTCTGCGCGGCCCAACGGATGAACCGTCCCTGCCCCCACAAACTGACCTTCAAAAGCGCACGCCGAGGCAATGGTTTCCCACTCGAATTCCGAGGGCAACCGGCAATCAGCCCAGCGCGCATAAGCGTCCGCCTCATAGCCACTGACATGGCACACCGGGCTATTCATATCCAGCGGCCGAGCGCCATACAAGGTGTACTCCAGCCATTGATGACCGTCATGATGCCAATACAAGGGTGACTCCCAGCCCTGCTCACAGACTGTCGCCCAACCGTCGGCCAGCCAGTGTTCCGGCGTCTTATAACCGCCGTCTTCGATAAACAGAAGATACTCTGCATTGGTGACGAGGCGGTCTGCCAGAGCAAAAGGCTGTAGCAAACAGCGATGCGGGGGCAACTCGTTATCAAAACAAAAACCTTCGCCGCTGTAGCCTATCTGCACCTCTCCGCCGTCGTGCTCCAGCCAGTCCAGAGCGGCTACCGGGGGAGACTCATCGAGGCTTTCCTGACGATAGGCAGGCAACAGGGGGTTTCGCGACAGACTGTATTTAATATCTGTGAAGAAAAGCTCTTGATGCTGCTGCTCATGGTGGGTTCCCAACTCTACCAGTTCTCGTATTGTCTCGGCCTCAGCATGGTCGCTGTCGAGCAGGGCGAGGACGGCGGCGCTTACATGGGCTCGATAGGCCAGCACCTCTTCCAAGGCAGGACGCGACAGCAATCCTCGCTCGGCCCGCGGATGCTGATCGCCAATGCCGTTGTAATAGGAGTTAAAGAGCACTTCAAACGCAGGATTAAACGGCATGTAATCAGGCTGGTAGGGTTTAAGGATAAAGGTCTCGAAAAACCAACTGGTATGCGCCAGATGCCATTTAGGCGGACTGGTGTCCGCCATCGCCTGCAAACTGTAGTCTTCCTTTTGCAGCGGTGCGCAAAACTGTTCCGAGTCAGCGCGGACTTCGGTAAAGCGTTGTATTAAATCCATTACTGCCTGGGTACCAAATGCGCGGGCAATACCGCCCTCTCTATCCATTCAAACAAAAATTCGGTGACAATTGCCAGCCCTGCGGCGGGTATTGCCCCCTGCAAAATCAGGACAGGATCATTCAGGGTCAATCCCGTAACGATGGGTTCCCCCAAACCACCGGCCCCCACAAACGCGGCCAGCGTTGCCGTGCCAATGCTAATAATCGCAGCGGTTTTAACGCCCGCTAATACCATAGGCATTGCCAGCGGCAGCTGCACATGGCGCAGCTTCTGCGCAGGGGTCATGCCCATGCCCTCGGCCACATCGACCAACAGCGGGTCCACCGACGCGATGCCCGCCAGAGTATTACGCATAATCGGCAGCAGACTGTACAGGAATAGCGCCAAAATGGCCGGCGCCAGGCCCAGGCCCAGAACAGGAACGAGCATGGCGAGAAGCGCCAATGACGGCACGGTTTGCAACAAACCGGCGACATAGACTGCACTTGTAGCGGCGCGGCGATACTGGCTGAGATACAGCGCCAGGGGTAACGCCACAATGCAGGCCAACAAAAGCGCGATGCCGGTGAGCGTTAGATGTCGGTACGTATTACGCAGCATCTGCCCGGCTGCCCCGCGGGTCACTACGTCACCTCGGCCCAGGTAACTCGCTACCGCCGCCTCTGGTGAGACACCCTGCTCTCCGGCCTTGGCGTTCAGCGAGCGAACGCCGGCTTCATCAAGGCTGCCAACGAGCGATGCCAGACTGGCGCGAGCGGCTGCAGGTAAGTCGCGTCTTGCGATCAACAATGCGTCGTAACGGGGGAAGCACTTGAGATCATCTTCCAGCAAAACCAGGTCAAAGTTATCCAGATCACCGTCAGTGGTGTAAGCATCCGTAGCCGCCAGGCCGCCGCTGGCGATTGCTCGGTAGGCCAAGGCGTGCTCAAGCCCTGAAACGGCATGCGGGAGCCCGTAAGCCGCTTTTAAGGCCGGCCAACCATCCGCGCGATTGAGGAACTCCAATGAGAAGCCCAGCGCCAGCTCAGGGTGATCCCGAAGATCACTGATACGCTTTAGGTTTAAGGTCTTTGCGACGGTCTGGTCAACGGCGATCGCATAGCTGTTGTTGAAACCCAGTTCGGCAACAATGTCGATATCCAGTTCGGCCAGCGCAGCCGCAAGCTCAATTGCGTCGGCGCCAGGCGCACGCAATATGGTTTGTGCCAAGGTGCCAGTATATTCAGGGTAAACATCCACATCACCGGCGCGCAGCGCCTGCCATAGCACCATGGTGCCGCCCAGGCCATGCTTACGTTCGACCGTGTACCCCTCGCCTTCTAGCGTTTGTGCCGCCAACTCTGCAAGAACATAGCTCTCAGTGAACGTCTTGGAGCCGACAACGAGTTCGGCAGCACGCGCCGCGGCGTTATCTATGCCATATAGGGACAGACACAAGCTGATGCATAGAACAGGGAAAAGCTTCATGTCAGCTCGCGGACAGGTGCCGCATCCAGAAGCGTCAATAACAGGTGCTCAGGCTCCATCTCTGGATAGCGTGCCGTCAGCTCAGCGGGCGTCGCATCGGCTACGATACGACCCTGATCCAGCGTGACGATGCGGTCGGCCAGGCGCAGCGCCTCGCGCATGTCGTGGGTTACCAGCAGAGTGCAGCAAGGTTCGGCGAGTTGTAATTGCTTGAGATTGTCCTGCACCTCCATGCGGGTGAGCGGATCCAACGCCGCGAAGGGCTCGTCCAAAAGCAGTAGCGCCGGCGACAGCAACATGGCGCGGGCCAGCCCCACGCGCTGCTGCTGACCACCGCTTAATGCGTGTGGAAATCTCGACAGCAGACTCTCATCGAGATGCAATAGCGTCGCGAGCTGCGTTACACGCTCCTGCAGCCACGCCTCATCCAGGGTAGCGTCGCCTGGTTCCGGTGACGCTTTTGAGGGGCTGAGGATTGTCCAGGGAAGCTGAATATTTTCCAGCACGGATAAATGGGGGAACAGGCCGGTGCCTTGCACCGCGTATCCCAGACGCCGCCTAAGGGCAGTCAGCGCGTTGTAATCGATTGCCTCGCCCAACACCTCGACGACCCCAGCACTGGGAACGACCAGACCATTTATCGCCCTGAGTAGGGTGGATTTTCCGCTGCCGCTGCGGCCAATAAACGCCGTCAGCGTGGTGTCCTGCACCTCGAGGTCGATATCAGAAAGCGCAGACACATCGCCGTAGCGCTTACTGAATCCTAGAAAACGGACAGCATGCATAAATGAAGGGGAAGGCAATTTGGAGGCCAGCCAGACGGCAATTCATCCACGAAGTGTAGAGACGCTATAGAAAAAAACAACCAGCGGACGAACCCGACTACGAGGCAAGTATCAGGGTTTTAAAGACCGCTGGTTGTAGGAAACACTCTCTAAAAGCAATGCTTGTAGACGAGTATGCGAGCCCTCATCGAGCGCGTTTATCTGTTCGAGATGCACGAGCTGCAAGCGCAATAGCTCTCGTACTAGCGCTTCGTTAACAGCAATTTGCAACCGTTTTGCCAATTTAGGCCACTGCAATAATGGCATTGCAAGGCATCGCTATAGACATGCAATCTGACTGTTCAACGGTACACGGGGTTGGTATCGCCTCGCGTTGCGACAGCCTACTGAGATGTTCATAAATCAGGGAATAGTGTTTTTTACTTTTGCGGTAGCGTTGCAGCCACTGCACCCCGCACTGATCCGGATCCCTCATCATCAACAGGGCTACCTCAAGTGCGCCCCCTGCCAACCGGTAAGCGCTGTGCCACTGCGCCTCCGCAATTAGCGCAGCCGTGCACGCGGTGCGCTCCTCCCAGCATCGCAGACACCTCTCAGGCTTTTCTTCTAGCCAGCGCACGAGTCCCGAACAAAGGAAGCCAGGTGAAGCGGGTTTTGGTAACATCTGATCAAACCTCTAACGCGAATGATTATCATTTACATTACCCCGAATTGCTTGTTATTCCAAGTACAAATTCGAAAGAATCACCACTCACGCCCGTGCTGGTTGTGAGAAACAAAACGCAAAGCGCTGTCATCAAACATTCACCGTGTCGTATTTTTGCTGAAACTGTAGCTCGCCATCCTTTGCGCACATCAGCTAGATGTGTTTCTGCAATAAGGAGTCAGTCCTGATGCCTAGAGCTAAAGCCACGATCGCAGAATGTGAAAAGCAGCGGATGCGAGACGAAATTGATCAGCACATTGCGGACTATCTTCGTCAGGGCGGCAAGATCGATGTCCTGCGCGATGAGCACCGCCGCGATGCAGCGAAGCTTGGTAGTGTTTGGCACGCTCAGGACGATATCGCGTCATTTACCTGAGTCACTCAACTGAAGAGTACTGATCTTGCTTTATCGCAGATCAAGAGGAATCGTTCATGCTGAACGTTGACGCGTTTCTGGTTCAACGGTATCCACGATTTGTCAGTCAACACGGCAAGATTGCACGCTCCCTGTCACGTTTTCTAAGTCTGCTTTTCCACACTTCACGCTTCGAGCAATTTGCCAGTGATCACCCGCATCTGGAGGGCTACGATTTTGTCGAAGCCGCTCTCCGCTATTTCGATTTCAGCCTTAGGGTTAGAACCACTGAGCGCGTTCGCATCCCCTCAACGGGCCGCGTTGTCATCGCCGCAAACCACCCAATAGGTTCGCTGGACGGGCTGGCCTTGCTGCAACTGGTTCGAGAGGTTCGAGGTGATGTCAAAGTCGTTGCCAACGACATGTTGACCACCCTGGATGTCCTCAAACCGGTGCTGCTGCCGGTAAACAATATGGGGGGCAATACGCCGAGGAAGAACTTGCGTGAACTGAAAGCGCATCTGGAAGCGGACGGTGCCGTCATAATCTTCCCCGCCGGAGAGGTATCAAGACTGGGGCCCAAAGGGATCAAGGATGGCACCTGGCAGCCGGGTTTTATCAAGATAGCAAAAGCCACAAAAGCACCGATTCTTCCCGTGTTTATTGGCGGGCGAAACAGCCTGATCTTCTACGGTATCTCGCTTATCGCCAAGCCGCTTTCAACGCTGTGGCTTGTCAGGGAAATGTTCAAGCAGCGTCGATGCCCGCGTCGGCAATGCGGTTCCCTACGAGGTTTACTCACCGTTCAATGCCGGGACGCGGCATCTGGCCGGTTTGTTTCGCAAGCATGTCTACCGCTTGGCGCGCGGCAAGCCGGGCATATTCAAAAGTATCGAGACGGTTGCCGCACCGGAGAACCGCATTCTGCTCAAGGCCGAAATCGAGCAGTGCGAGCTACTCGGCGATACCCCGGACGGCAAGGCAATCTACCTATATAAGCATCAAAGCTCCGACTGCCTGATGCGCGAATTGGGCCGCTTGCGTGAGCTGACCTTCCGATCGGCGGGCGAAGGCTCCGGCTTACCCAGAGACATAGACCGTTTCGATATGCTCTACTCACAAATCCTCCTGTGGGATCCGGAGCAGCTGGAGATTGCTGGCGCCTATCGTCTTGGCGACGCGGTCAGCTTGCGCAATCGCGCTAACAAGGACGGCCTGTATACACAGAGCCTTTTTCAGTTCGGCCCTGGCATGGACGCGGTGCTTGCGCAGGGTTTGGAGCTGGGTCGTAGCTTCGTACAGCCAGGCTATCAGGGCCGGCACAGCCTGGATTACCTCTGGCATGGCATTGGCGCGTTTCTGAAACGCCATCCCCAGTACCGTTATTTGTTTGGTCCGGTTTCACTGAGCACGCTGTACGGCGATGCCGCCATCGCGCGCATCGTTTACTACTACAGCCACTACTACGGAAACGAAGGCCTCGATGTGGTTGGGCGGCAGCCATTCCAGCTGCGCCCCGATCAGCAAAGAACGCTGGAAGAGGAATTTTCAGGACAGTGTCTGGACGAGGACTTTAAAGTTCTACGTCGCTATCTATCAGAGCGAGGGCTACCCGTACCCATCCTCTACAAACACTATGTAGATTTGGTTGATGCTGAAGGCGTCACCTTTGCTGCCTTCAACGTCGATCCCGAGTTTGCAAACTGCGTCGACTGTTTCATTGCTGTCGATCTCAACAAACTCAAACCGCGCAAGAAAAAGCGCTACCTGGGTGTGGGTGTGGGTGTGGGTGTGGGTGTAGAGGAGAAGTTGAATGAAAGCACTGAGCTTTGAGGGTGAAATCCACTGTAAAACGCTGTGGATATCCGACGTCCACTTAGGCAGTTCAAACTGCAAGGCCGACAGCCTGCTGGCACTTCTGGATCGCGTACGCTGCGAGAAACTCTTTCTGGTCGGCGATATCGTTGACATCTGGGCAATGTCTCGACGCGTGTTCTGGCCCGAGTCTCACAACCTGGTGCTGAGAAAACTCCTCAACAAATCCAAGGCTGGCGTCGAGATCATCTATATACCCGGAAACCACGATGCGAACTTCCGCGAGTTCTGCGGGAGCCAGTTTGGTCACGTCACCATCAAGCGGCGATATGTTCATGTCACTCCCGACGGACGTCGCCTGCTCGTCACCCATGGGGACGAACTGGACCACGCCGTCCGCTACAGCCGCATAAACAGAATTATTGGTGACTGGGCTTACGATAGCCTGATGGCCGTCAACCGATGGCTGAACCGTGCGCGCCAACGATTCGGCCTCTCCGAGTGGTCCTTATCTGGCTGGGTAAAAGCCAACGTTGCACACGCGGAGCGCGCTATACAGGCGTATCAACAGGCTGCGGTAACAATGGCCAAACAAAAAGGCTACGACGGCATTATCTGTGGTCATCTTCACCACCCGGTCATCCAGCGTTACGAGGATATTCTGTACTGTAACGACGGTGATTGGGTAGAAAACTGCACTGCACTACTGGAAGACGCGCAGGGAAACCTGAGTTTGATTCGCGGCGTTAGCAGCGGCGAAAAAAGTGCAACAGGCTCCTCAGAAGTCGTTTTTGTCGCCGGCTAGGAGAAACGGTTGGTCAGCCACACAGACTGATAGGGAGCCAAGACCAGCTCGCCTTTTACGTCCTCGTAGAGATTGCCGCTGATAAGATCTTTCCAAAGCTCGGTGCCGGTCAGATTGATATCGGCGAGCTTAACCGTCTGCTCTTCCACGGTGACGTTATAAAGACAGAAAATGCTCTGGCCTCGGTCCATGCTCTGTCGCCAAAACGCGAAAATACTGGTGCCCAGATGCATAGTGAACTGTGTAGCGTTCGGATGAAAAGCCGACTGACTGCTGCGAATATCGATCAGGCGAGTGAGTTGCCTGAAGACAGCTTGATGGTGCCCGCTTTCGTCCGCCAGAGCGGCCTGCAGCTCGGTATCCTGCCAGATGTGCCGGTTAATGGTGCGCGCCCTGCCAGTGTTCTCAACGCGCAGGTAATCATTTTCTGTGCCAAACAAGCTGTGTATATAGAACGCGGGTATTCCCTCAAGGCCGAGCATAATGGCATGGGCGCAGATGAAGCGATCTAACTGCAGCGTGTCACGGCCACCTTCGATGGTCCCCTGTAAGGCGTCAAACAGAGCGATATTCATTTCGTATGGCTTATCGTGGCCCTCTCTGGATCGGCGCATGGTCACCATGCCGCCAAACTCACGCATGCATTCAAGCATGCGCTCAATTTCATTTTCATCCAGCAGTCCATCCAGCGGACGCAGGCCGATGCCATCGTGAGACGCAATAAAATTCAGATAGGCCGTACCGGACTGCGCCGGCGGCATGCTCATCATCCAGGTCTTCAAATGCCGGCAATCGCCTCCCAGCAGCGTATGGACTAGCAGTGGCGGCAGCGAAAAGTTGTAAATCATATGCGCCTGATTGGCATTACCGAAGTACGTCAGGTTCTCGCGGTTGGGAACGTTCGTCTCGGTAATCACCACCGCATCCGGCGTGTGGTGTTCAATAAGCGTACGGTAGAGCTTGATGATTTCATGGGTCTGCGGCAGGTGCACACAAGAGGTGCCGATCTCTTTCCAAAGGAAAGCCACCGCATCCAGGCGGAACATTTGCACACCACTTTCAAGGTATTGGCGAATGATGCTGGCAAACTCGATGACTACCTCCGGATTAGCGAAGTTCAGGTCGACCTGATCCTCACTGAAGGTACACCACACGTGACGCTCACCATCATCAGTATCAATGGTCGTAAGTAACGGCGAATTGCGGGGCCGCACCACATCGCTAAGATCTGCACCCGGGTCCGCCTCGAAGAAATAGTCCTTACCGGGAGACTCGCGCTTCTTGAAATTATCGAACCAACGGCTACGCGCAGAGGCATGGTTTAGTACCAGATCAGACATCAGTCTGAAGTCTTTTGATATCGCGACAATATCGTCCCAGTCTCCGAGAGCTGGATTTACTACTGAATAATCCATGACCGAGAAACCGTCGTCGGAGCTGTACGGGAAAAAAGGCAGTATGTGCACGCCCCTGATAGTGTCTTTCAGATACATCTTCAGCAGCCGGTGCAGGGTTGTCAGCGGCGTTTCGTTACCGTCCAAAACCGAATCGCCGTAGGTGATGAGAATGTTGTCTGACTCATCCCATAAGTTTCGGTGTGAGGCCGGCGACGGTGTATCGGGGGCCAGGCACATGGCCTCCAGCAAACGCTGCCCCAGATCAAGGTTATTGTTCCCGGGGTAAATAACCTCAAGATGCTCCTGCAGACGAAGCTGCAGGTCGCTCAGTGTTTCATCCGCCGGGGGTGTGTTCACGTAAATCCTCCTCGACGGCATTGCGAATGTCCGTAAGTACGTCTGGTATAGCGCTTGCCACGCGGTTCCATCCAGGAATAAATGGTTTTTGCATGGGTCGTTCCAGGAAGTGCTCCCCGGCCAGCATGATGTTTTGTGCAAACATCTCAACCGCTTCTTCCTCTTTATGGCGGTGATACTCAAGACCATTGATCACGGCGTCATTGGCATAGGTATCGATAAAGTCCAGAGCTACGCGATAGTAGGTCGCTTTCAGCGTACGAAAGGTTTCGGGCGAAAACACCTGCCCTTTAGTCGCCAATTTCCTGAACATAGCCTTGGCAATATCGGTGCTCATCTTGGACAGACCCTGTGTCGGATCCTCTTTGGACAGATCCTGGTGCTTGTGATCGTAGTTCTCAGCGATATCGACCTGGCAGATCCGATTGGTGGCATAGTTGCGGTTCATCTCCGATAGCACACCGACCTCCAGGCCCCAGTCGCTTGGAATCAGCAAATCGTCGATCACGTAGGACCTCAGTGAAAACTCTCCAGCAAGCGGATAGCGGAAGCTGTCCATGTAGTTTAAAAACTCACTGTAGCCACAAACCTTGGTAAGCGATCGAAGCAACGGCGTTACAAACAGGCGGCTTACCCGCCCGCCCATATTGTCCGTCGCAATACGCGCGTAGTAGCCCTTGCAGAATGCGTAGCTAAAGTTGGGATTCGCCACCGGGTAGATAAGTCGGGCCAGCAGCTTCCGATCGTAGGTCACGATGTCGCAGTCATGCAGCGCGACACTCTCAGCGCGGCCAGAGGCCAACACGTAACCCAACATGTACCAAACGTTGCGGCCCTTTCCCTTTTCCGCCGGCGCCAGGCCTTGGTCGCGAAGCTTTTCGTCAATGGCCATGAGTCGGGGGCCATCGTTCCACAGCACGCGGTGCCGCTGCGGCAGTCTGGAGAAATAGTGCAGCGCTTCGATGTAGTCTTCTTTGGACGCGGCATCCAAACCGATAACGATCTCCTCAAGATAGGGAACCTTGCAAAGCTCATCGACAATATTCTCGAGCGCGGGCCCGGCCAACTCTGAATGCAGGCAGGGTAGAACCAGGGTCATTGGACGCTGCTTGCTAAACTGGAGCAGCTCTCGTTCCAGATCCTCTACCGGCCGGTCGGTCAAATTGTGCAGCGTAGTAACCAACCCGTTCTGGTGAAAATCGCCCATGCCTACCTCTCTCCTCGCGTGTCTGGCACGCCTAATGAAACTCCGCCAGCAGAGGCTCCATCGCCTCACGCCACCCGTGGGGGCCATACTGATCGGTTCGAATAACTCGCGATGCGCCGATTGGTTTCACGGCCGATGAGCGCTCTGACTTGATAATAACCGCTATGTCCGCGGCCGACAGCATTGCTTCATCGTTGGGGCTATCGCCCAGGGCTATGACTGTCGCACCCGGATAGTGTTGACGCAACCTATCCAAAGCCTTGCCCTTGTCAGTCTGCCCACACACAGATAAAAACCGACCACCCTGCAGTGCTGTCAAATCATATGCGGCAAGACTTTCGATGAACTCCTCTCGGCGCTGAGCAGTATCGTCCCAACGCAGCGGTTCGCTGAAATCGCGCTCCCCGGCGCGTTGTGCATCTTCAAACGCCAGGCCCGTCATCTCGGCGATCTCCGCTGGACCGCCGTCGGCAAAGCCGGTGAAGCGAAAGCCGTAAGACGCTCGGATTTCACCCAGCGCGCCCAGCACCTTGGAGCGCGGCGCCACTAGCGCATCAACGTGAAGGCCTGCGTCGCCAGGCGTGCAAATCGCCGCACCGTTCTCGCAAATAAACGGAGTATGAAGCTGCAAATCTGTCTGGAGTGCCTCCATCTCACTGCGGGTCTTGCTAGACGCGAGCACCAATGGCCATCCGCGCTGCACAATTTTCTCCACCGTCGGGATGGCGGGTTCCATACTGTAACTGTCATGGTCCAGCAGCGTCCCATCGAGATCTGTGACCACCAGGACTGAGGTCACCTGCAGATCGCCCCAACAATGCAATGCTCGTCGTCGACCTCTAACAAGTAATCTGCCCTCGGCGGCATCTCGCCCAGGCAGTGCCGCGTAATCCGCTCGTAGTAGCTGATAAACTGCGCGACCTCCTCAGGTGACATAACTCCAACGCCGGGAGAGCGCGCAGCAAGCTTGGCTTCCTGCAGCTGTCGCCACTCCAGAACGCGCTCAAAGGAAGGCGCTCGCAACATCACCAGACGATGCAACTTCTCAAAAAGCTGCCTGTAGTGTTGCGCAAGCTGTTCGTTTACGTAACGACGCCATACGCCGTCCGCGTCCTGCTCGCCTTCAAGGGAGTTGGTGGGGTCGGCCAGCGCGGCGTCATGCTGCGCGGCCGCGCCGACACACCAACCCTCTACCAAAACAATGTCGGCGGCAGGCACCTCTCGCCACTGGTCTTTGGGTAGCCGATCATCCTGAGCTTTATCAAATAAGGGAGCCCGAACCGTTGAACGAACCACCAGAGTGTCCAGGACTTCTTCCAGCAGCTCAATTTCGTGCGTGCCCGGCACGCCCCGAGTCTCGAACATGGGATGCACCACGCGGGCGAGCAATCTGCGCGCAGAACGATCGAGATAAAAATCATCGAGAGAAAGGGTGGTAGCGGTCACGCCTAGCGTAGGCAGAATAATTTCAAGCGCGCGGCAGGCAGTGGTCTTACCGGTGCCCTGTGCCCCATTAACCCCTACCAGCAGGGCCCCGCCCAGCGCTGACTGCTGAGCTGCCAACCACTGCGCCAGCGGCACCAGCCATTGCTGCGCCATGGCCGGATACGTCGCCGGCAACTCCTCCGCTGCAGCCCAGACCTGCAGTTGTTCCCCCAAATCCATAAACGCTCTTTTTATATGCTCGGAACGCTATCGTCACCGCTTCTGTAATATCTCTTATTTAACAAGAATTGTGCCAAAGCAACAGCGGTAAATCTGCAGGCGTTGCAGCAACCCGGACCAATAGCGCACCGAGGTGGTTCATACTCTACGTTCTCGACCCGATACAGTGCGCGCCTGCAGCAATGATCACTCCGGCCGCCCCGCGCGTATATAGCGCATTAGAGACAAAGAGGCTTAAAGCATTTGATGATTAGATTACTTGCCAGTTTTTGCATGCTGCTCCTGATCGGCTGTGGCTCAGTGGAAGTTAACGACTATGCGAGCAATGAACCCGAATTTATCCCTGAACGCTTCTTCAGCGGCCCACTCACTGCTCACGGCGTGATCATGAATCGAGGCGGTGAGGTCACGCGCTATTTTAACGCGACCATTGACGCCAGCTGGAAGGATGGCGTGGGCACCCTTGATGAGGACTTCATCTTTAATGATGGCGAGACACAGAAGCGCATCTGGACGCTGACGCCCGACGGCGAGGGGGGATATATAGGAACAGCCGGCGACGTTATCGGGGGCGGTACTCTCAGCTTCAGTGGCAACGCGATCTTTCTCGATTACGTCCTGCGGGTGCCCTACGGCGACGGTACTATCGACCTTCGCGTCGATGACCGCATGTACCTGGTCAAGCCAGACGTTGTGATCAACGAATCGCGGCTTTCAAAATGGGGACTGAGTGTCGGTAAGATTTTGCTGACCATAGTCAGACAGAGCGACGCCAAGTCATCTGTTCGCGCATCTTCAGCGCCGGCGAGCAAACCATGAGCGCGCCTTCACCGCAGGACAAGACTGCTGAGGTAAAGCTTAAAGGGCCCTGGCACCACGACGAAGCGAGAGCCTTCCTGGAAAGCAATACATTCCCCGTGCGTCTCGCCTGCGTGGGCGGAGACGGTTTTCCAAGAGTTGTCTCTTTGTGGCATCGCTACGCAGAAGGCAGTTTTTACTGCGTCACGCATCGCGACTCAAAATTGACCACGCTACTCAAGAATAACCACAAGGTTGGCTTTGAGGTATCTCCTAACGACCCCCCCTACCATGGCGTTCGCGGCCAGGGCCTGGTCACACTTCATGATCAGGGCGGTGAGGCAATGCTCAGACAGCACTTGCTGCGTTATCTTGGCGGCACGGATTCCGGCCTCGCCAAATGGTTATTATCACGTGCCCAGGAGGAGCTATTGGTCAAGGTCCAGGTGACACGCATGTTTAGCTGGGATTACCGAGAACGCATGACCAATGCCGGCTAATCGCGCCCTGCCCCGACTCAGCAGCTTACAACGCGCCAGGGCTTGCCCTTGCAGGTGCTGCGGTTAGGACACGCCTCCGTGCAGCCCCGGCATGGCAGGGGTTGTACTGTTTCACTCTCAGGCTTGTCATGCATGACTCGCATGCTCCTCTAAAACGGCTTTCAAGGCTTTTTCCATCAGCCATCGAGCCTGACTGGTATAGGCATAGACACAGGTGTGAGTTGCGGCGTCCGCCCAACTCTCCACAGCGCACTGGCTTGAATACTGCTCGAAGGCGTTAAGTGACTGGATAATCTGTGACAGGTGATGCGAACATCCACATGCGAGCGCGGAATCTTCTTTGAGAAGCTCCAAGAGCTCACTGTCCTGAAACATCCGCGACCTTGGAATAGCCAGCTCGCCGGCGTCACCGACGCCGCGCTCCACCTCTAAATTACCCTGAAGACGTTTCATATGGGCTGCAAAGTTCTCCGTATCCAACGGCCCCTTGGTCACGCTAACGCCTTCGATATTAAGCTGTGTAATCCAGCGCTGGCTGCTGAATTGGTAGAAAACCAACGCTGATCTCGCATTCACCCGCTTGCGCAGAGTGTTTAT
Source organism: Cellvibrionales bacterium (assembly GCA_043585095.1). Lineage (GTDB taxonomy): Bacteria > Pseudomonadota > Gammaproteobacteria > Pseudomonadales > Halieaceae > JANQIO01. The sequence goes on along the minus strand of CP121321.1, from coordinate 877,959 downwards.
GGCCTCAACTTGTTCAGCGTTCAATGCGGCACTCTCCACCACTAGCAAATCGACCGAGTCCAGGTCCGCCGTGAGCTCTGAGACAACGTCCTCGACGGCGCCACGAAACAGCGACGAATCGAGGCTGGTCAGGCAGCCCGGGTGTTGGTCCAACCAGTTACATAGAACCGTTCCGACAAACAGGACCCGCGGCTTAGCTTCGGTTTTTTGACTGTGGTTGCCCACGCCACCCTGCTCTATCATCGCTTCCAGCGTCTTACGCTCCATGGAGGCGATTTCGCCTATGCGAAAGCCCTGTTCTACCAGCTTCACCACGATCTGCAGGTGCTCAAGGTCAGTTTGGGTATAGAGCCGGCGCCCGTTGTCCGCTTTTTGTGACGCACCAAGCCCGTAGCGTCGCTCCCATATCCGCAACGTTTCTGGACGCACGCGAGTAAGTCTCGCCACAGTGCCAATGCCATATAAAGGACGTGTTTCCAAGGTAGCGACGTTCATGTTCAACTCTCCGACCAATATTTTCGTGTCTGTTTAGCATATGTTACGCTATTACTTTATATTCAGTCCACTGTTCGGCTTTTGACTACCCCTTTTTGTGAACAAATGCTGTTCAGCTGAGATCTTTCCTTCTCCCGACGCGTACATTGAACAACTACCACAACTGATGGTCAGAAGTAGCATATGATTAACGATACGACATCCGATACTGATTTTTACCTGGAGGCTAGCAGCCACTTCCCGCTGCTCAAGGCAGAGCAGGAGCGTGCTCTCGACCTCCGCAAGTGGGCATCCACGCGTCGCTGCATGCGCATGCTGCTGGATGAGCCAGAAGGCCGGGCGCTCGTGAAATCCCTGTGCGACGCTTGTTTGAACAACCCACCCGTCGTCGACGACTTTGACCCGCGATCCCTTTACTTTACGTTACGCAAAGACATCGTAGAATTTTTGCCTGAAGCCAGCCAGTCAGAGCAGATGCAGGGTTTTTTGGAGGCGTTAGGGCAGCCCAAAGCCACAACACCGGTACTGATGGCATTGTTTGCGGAGATGACGTGGCCGACGACACTCGTTACGGGTTTGGCAATGATTCACTTGCGTCGTCAAGGCATGGCCATCCCGGATCTAATGGCAGATGCGATGTGTATCTGGCAGCCCGCGTGGGGACGCCGATACCTGCCAGCCGGCGACCACACGCCAAACCGCCGCCTGAAAAGAGCGCTGGATGGTTACGTGGACGCACGCGACAAATTGGTCATGCACAACATCCGACTAGTACACAAATTAGCGTGGGATCACCCGAATCGGAGCATTCCGCAGCGCGATCTCGTACAGGACGGCATCATCGGCTTGATCAGAGCCGCAGAGAAGTTCGACTTCAGCCGCGGCTATCGCTTCACGACCTATGCCTACCCCTGGATCAACCAGCATCTGCAGCGAGCGACTGAGAGCAAAGGCAGCCTGATCACCTACCCCGCCCACGTGGTGCAGGAAATTAATCAGGTGCATCGTGCCCGCATGGCCTATGTTGAGAAAACCGGCCAGGACCCCGCAGCCGACGTATTGGCTGAGGAGACCGGCTTCGACCCTGACAAAGTCCGGGATCTGCGTCGCCTCTCAAACATCACGGTTTCTATAGACCACCCTGAAGCCGATGAGAATGACCTGCGGCATGCATCCAGCATTCCGGATCCGGATTCAGAGCGCGCTGTAGAGGAAACAGAGCGCACCAGCGTGGCACAGCTGCTCTGGCAGCACATCGATAAGCTGGAGGAGCGCGAGCAAGCCGTCATTACCGGACGTTGGGGCCTGGACGGACGTCCACAGCGCACCTTTGCACAGCTGGCTGATCAGCTACACGTTAGCCGTGAGTGGGTGCGACAGCTCGAGAAGTCAGCACTTAAAAAGCTCGGTGAAGAAGCTCGCTTAAATGAGGCATTCGAGGAAATCCGCGCCTGATGGCAGGCGCTGGACCTCAGGACCCAGTGCACGGTTTATTAAAGCGATCGACGGCGGAGGAGCATAAACTCCCCGCCACCTAACATCGTTTAAGCTGACGGCACACTGGACGGAGCCTGCACCGGCGCCCAGTCATAGCAATCTTCTTGCCTGCTGCATGTTCGCAGCTAAGAACGCCTATGAGCCACGCTCGACAACATGGCGCTTGCCATCCACGGCAACCGCCATTTCCTTAATACCCGCGGCGTCGAACGCATCGACGCGAATCACGTCGTACAATGCAGTTAGGGCTTCCTGCAGCGGCTCACGGTCCTCTTCGCTGACAATATTTTTGCTCACCGCCCAATTCACTAGTTCTTCCCGCTGGTGCCCCATTAACAGGGCGATACCGTCGAGGTCATCAGGGTCCTGCTTGCGGATAGCGTCGTGTAAGTTATCGCGAATGTCCTGGGTAGCGTTGGCAAGCCGCCAAGCGTTTAACACGCGCCCTAGAGCGTCTGTAGGATCTTCGCTGATATAGGCGCCGCGAACGATGCGATCCCGGGCTGGACCCGCCTCCGCAATGCTGGCCGCGACCTTCGCACCCAGCGCGTCATCCGGGCCGCGCAGACCGCGGCAGCCAAGCGGGAAAACCACCAGTCGCAAGGGCCAGCGCAGGGCGGATACCGGGAAGTTGTCTATCAGTTCACGCATATGCTGCTGCAAGTTGTGCAAGCAGGTTTGCAGGCACCATTCCACCAGCACACGCTCTGACTCCGGATAGCCCTCCTCATGCCATTGCTTAATCACGGCAGAAGCATAGTAGAGCTGGACCAGGCAGTCCGCCATGCGCCCCGATAGGCGCTGTCGTGCTTTCAAGCCGCCGCCAATGGAAAGCAGGGTCACATCAGTCAGTAGCGAGTAAGCCGCGGCAAAACGGGACAACTGCCTGTAATAGGCCTGCAGCCCGCCCTTGGACGGAACCTTTTCCAGCCGACCGAAGCTCAGCCCCAGCAATAGGCTGCGCAGAATGTTGCGCGTGGTGTGGCCGATATGGCGGAAGAAAACCGAATCCAGCTTCTCAACCGCTGCAGTTTGGTCCTCCATGCCAGCGGCTTCAATTTCCTCGACAATATACGGGTGACAGCGAATAGCGCCCTGCCCAAATACCATCAAGCTTCGAGTGAGAATATTGGCGCCCTCGACGGTAATGGCGATCGGCACGGCCTGATAGGCGCGAGACATAAAATTGCGTGGACCGGTAATGACACCGCGTCCGGCGACAACGTCCATGGCGTGGTTAATAATGGTTCGCATCAGGTCCGTGTTGCGGTATTTCAGCAGAGCCGAGGGCACCGCCGGGCGCACGCCGCGATCCAACATCGACGTAGTCAACAGGCGAGCTGCGTCCATCATGTAGCTATACCCGGCGATAGGCTCCAGCGCTTCCTGTACGCCTTCAAACTGATCGATGGACCGACCAAACTGCTCGCGCACGGCGGCGTAGGCGCCGGTTCCAAGGCTGGCGACCTTGCCGGCGCCGGCAGACAGTGCCGGCAGCGACACCGAGCGACCAATGGACAGACACTCCAGCAGCATGGTCCAGCCTTTGCCAAGCATGTCCTGACCGCCTATTACCTGGTCCATGGGAATAAACACGTCTGTACCCCAGGTGGGGCCATTCATAAACACGGTGTTCATAGGCATGTGTCGAGTACCGCTGTTCACCCCGGGCAGATCGTGGGGCACCATAACGCAGGTGACGCCGACGGTTTCCTCACCTCCCAGAAGACTTTCAGGATCGTAGACCTTGATCGCAAGACCGATCAGGGTCGCCACCGGCGCCAGCGTGATATAGCGCTTATTCCAAGTGACTTTCAGGCCCAGCACCTGCTCACCATTCCAGTCCCCCATGCAGACAATACCCTTGTCGGGAATCGCCCCCGCATCACTTCCGGCAACCGGAGAGGTCAGCGCAAAACAGGGAATATCCTCGCCACCGGCGAGCCGCGGCAGGTAGTGCTGCTTCTGCGCATCGGTGCCGTACTCCATCAAAAGCTCGCCGGGTCCCAGTGAGTTGGGCACCATGACGGTTACTGCCGCAGAAACGCTGCGGGTGGAGAGCTTCATCACGATTTCAGAGTGGGCAGACTGGGAAAATCCCATGCCGCCAAACTCCGTGGGGATAACAAGGCCGAAAAAGCCCTTGCTACGCACAAAGGCCCAGACCTCTTCGGGCAGGTCAAACAATTCATTGGTGATGCGCCAGTCATCTATCATGGCGCAGAGCTCTTCAACCGGACCGTCGATAAACGCCTGCTCTTCTTCGCTGAGTAGGGCGTGAGGCGTGTCCAGCAGTCGCTGCCAGTTGGGGTGGCCGGAAAACAGCTCGCCGTCCCAATCTACACTACCCGATTTGAGCGCCTCGGCCTCGGTATCTGACAGCTTTGGCAGCATACCCCGCACCCAACCCAACAGAGGGCGGCTGATGCGCTCCCGACGCAGCACATTGGGAAGCAATAACAAAAGCATCAGTGCCAGAAGCGCACCACCGGAGAAGACGCTTGCGAAAGCACCATTATCAAGAAATACACCCAGCACCGCAGTGGCCACCAGGGCGATAGCTGCGTTTGTCGCTCCCACTCCCAGGTACAGCAGAGTCAGCGCGCAAGCCAACAGAAGAATAACGCTCATGGTATTCACTCCTAAAAAGCATTGGATGCAATGACAAGTATAGACCTTTAAATCCAGGCTGCGTTTAAAGCGTCTTGAATCGCTGTCAGGCTCAGGCCGCTTTCATGCCAACTAGTGAGGGAAATATAAAGCTGGGACTGGAAGTTAGAGCAGCAGCTACGCCAGGGTTTAAAGATACTGTGACAGTCGCTTAGAAGCTGCGCAGTTTACTGCTTATACTGGTAGGCAAGCGCCTGATGGGTACATGGCTGGCGCAGCAGCTTTCCTTGAATGTAGTTTCTGGATGAGAGCGGGATCTAGATGAGAGTAGTGTCCGGATGAGAGCAAAGGTTTGTGTCAGCGCCTCATCGCAAGAGCGCTGCTACTCTCTACTCTAAACACGGGTTTGCCCGCCCTACACAATAGTGCTGCCGCCTGTTTAGTCGAGGATTAACGACGACATGCCCTGGTTTTTTTGACGAAGAGAACATGCCATGAGTGAACGGTTATACAACAAAGTCGCAGTGATCACCGGTGCAGCATCCGGTATTGGACTGGCGTGCGCGAAGCGCTTTGCCCAGGAAGGCGCAGCAGTGATGGGCTTGGACCTGAAGCCTTCGGAGCACTGGCAGGAAATTGAAGCGCTGACTGAGCGTCAGCTGTTTCGTCAAGTCGATGTGTTCAGTCTGGCGGATCAGCAAGCGGCAATTGCCGAAGCGTTAGGGGCGTTCGGGTCAATTGACGTGTTGGTCACATCGGCCGGCGTGGGCGATGCGGGACCCGTTCATATGGTCGAGGAAGACGCCTGGAAACGTGTGATTGATATCAACCTTACCGGGACATTCTACTCTACCAAGGCCGTTCTGCCACAAATGATGGCGCAGCGCAGCGGCAGTATTGTCACCATCGCTAGCTGTGAAGGTGTTGTGGCCACCGAGGGCGGAAGCTCCTACAACGCCTCAAAAGCCGGTGTTGTCAATCTGAGCAAAAACATTGCGATTGACTACGGACGTCTGGGCATCCGCTGCAACGCGCTGTGCCCCGGCTTTATCGAAACACCTATGTTTGATGCGGTATTAAATCAGGACTTCATGGCCGAGGTAAAAGCCGATATTCAATTGCAGACAAAACTGGGCCGTTTCGGGCGCCCGGAGGAAATGGCCAATGTGGCCCTGTTCCTCGCCTCAGATGAAGCGTCGTTCGTTACCGGCCAAGCGATTGTTGCCGACGGCGGCTATACCGCAGGGCACAGCCATGGCATCGTGGAAATGATGGGGCTCGGAGGCTAGGGAAACCCAACCTTGAGCCGACAACCGCTTGATAGCAAAGGCCTCATCAATGCGATGTAAAAATAAGCCGCCCCACTTTTGCAACAAGCAGTCGCTTTACAGCAGGCAGTGCCTTCACAATAAGCAGGGGGCTTGTAAGCGGCTGGCGCTGGCTACTCATTAAAACAGTAGGAATGATCGTAGATATGTAGAGCAGGATACACCGGGGTTTAGTAGCGAACCATCCGATAGAACTGTAACAACAGCAACGCGTTCACTACCGCAATGACCGTGATTATCCACGTACCCTGGCCACCGCCAATCAGCGGTGACATCAACGCAGGCCCCAGGCCACCCCCAATGAGTGCCGAGGCACCGTTGTAAAAACCCATCGCCGGTGCAAACTGATCCATGGGTAATATCCGTTGTACCAACGCAAATTCACTGGCCGTAAATGCAGAGATACAAAAGACGGCTGCCGTCATACAGATAACGACTGTCGTGAGGTTCTCGGCATCCAGCGCAACAAAAATGGACACACCCGCACCCACAAAACCGAGGCCAGCCAACAGCGAACGGATCGCATAGCGGTCACCCAGATAAGACCACAGCGCGATGCCCAACAGAGAAAACGCGTAAGGTGCTGCGACTAGCAACGCGATGTCGCCATAGGCAATGCCGCGGGTGTTAGTGAAATAGGTCGGTAACCAGCTCGTTAATCCGATAGACAGCAAATTGTTGAGTACGCCAATACAAAAAAACAGCAGGAACCGTGGCTGGGTAAACAAGGTCGCCAGCAGTTGTCCGGATTTTTCCTCCCTGCCCTCGCGCTCACGCCCCGCCGCTATAAAAGCGACTTCGCTGGCATCAATCGCTGGATGCTCAGCGGGCCTATCGTGCACAAAGCGCCAGATTAGGGGCAAGCTCACCAGAGCGCCCGCTACGGCCAGCAACAAAAATCCCGAGCGCCAACCATAAGCGCCCATTAAGGGCACTAACAGCAGAGGGGACAGCAAAATGGCGAGGAAAATGCCGGCGACGATTATGGAATTGGCCCGGGCCCGCTCTTCAAGGGGAAACCAGGTCTTGGTAGCGAGGGTCATCATCGGCACGTGGACGCCTTCGCTCAAACCCAGCAATACGCGGCTGGCTAACAGCAACAATATCCATTGGCTAACCAACGCTCCCACAGCGGTAAACACTGACCACAGGCAGACAATGACCATCAGGCTGCGCCGAGGGCCCAGCCGCGCGGCAAAGGGCGACAGCACAATATTTGCCAGGCCATAGGCACCGTAGAACAGCCCCATCAAAAGTGAGCCGTAGTACTGCGTCTCAGCCGACGTCCAGGCGAACTCTTCTGCCATCAGCGGCAGCGCGAAGGTGATGTTGATTCGGTCCATGAAACCGATAAAAAAGGTCACCATCAGCACCAGCGAGAGTTGCCAGCGCCGCTGTCCAAACATCGAGATCATGGCTGTCAGAGTCAGATCAACCGGAGGACTTTTCCGGGTTATAGAGCCTGTTTACATATTCGCCCAACAGCATTTCGCGGCTATCCGCGGGCAGCGCATTGAGTATGTTATTGATCTCGACCATGCTCTCAGGCAGTTCACTGCCGTCGCCCATGATGTCGCCTAATTGGTCCATCACTTCCGGCCCTGAATTGACAATGAACTCCCTCAGTTCATCAGCCAACACAAAGCGATCTTGACCTAGCTGCGCCTGGCGCGTGCTGTGCGCGACCTCAGTCAGATCGAGAACAAACTCATCGACTGCTTTCGCGTTGTGATAACCCACCGAGAGATGCAGGTTCTCAGTTGAATTGGCGTAACCGAACTGGGGCTGAATGTACCAGCCACGGTTTTTCATTTCTTCAGCCAGCGGGAAGATATCGAAATCTATGGCGCGAATCGCAATCATGTTGACCCTGGGGTCGCCCATCACCTCCATGCCTTCTATCGCCGCTACGGCATCCAGAATCCTGGCTGTGGCCTTCTGACTCTCATCGACCAGACGCAAATAGCCCTCCTTGCCAAGGTGATTGAGAATTGCCCAGCAAGCGGCAACCGGCCCGCCACTTTTCGTCGATGTAATACCCGGATTAATCACCGCATACCCGGTCCAGTTGGCATAGGAGAAAATCTGGTAGCGACGAATCGCGCGATCTTTGTAGAGAATGCAACTCGCGCCTTTGGCGGCGTAGCCCCACTTATGGAAGTCCATAGACAACTGGGTCACGCCGGGCACACCCAGGTCGAATTCTGGAATGTCGTAACCCAGCTCGCGGGCAAATGGTAGATACATCCCACCGACGCAGGCGTCCACATGTAAACGCAAGTCGTGTCGCAACGCTATTTGCCCCAGCGCTTCGATAGGATCTATCGCACCGTGCGCGTAGGAAGGCGCGGAGCCCACCATCAGTATGGTGTTTGGCGTGATCGCCGCCTCCATTTTCTCAGGAATCGCCCGAAAATCGTCGTCCACATCGACTAACACGGCCTTCAGATCAAAATAGTGACAGGCCTTATGGAAGGCCGGATGCGCGGTAGTGGGCATCAGAATCTCTGGCGTCTTGATCTCTGGCTTGACGTCCCGGTAGTAATCCCGCGTGGTCTTCAGCGACAGCAAAATGCTCTCTGTGCCGCCCGATGTGAATGTGCCCGTTGCGTCATCACCGCCGTTGAGCAGATCAACGGCCATGCCGATCACGTCTTTTTCAAGTTCCATGCAGCTGGGAAAGCTGGTTGGATCCAGGCCGTTTTCTGTAAGGTAGGACGTGAAGGCATCCTTTAAAAGCTGCTTTGCCTCTTCCCCAGCGTCATAGACATAAGCAAATACCCGCCCCTCCTCCCAGGGCACATCGTTTTGCTTACGCGCGTTCAATTGGTTCAGCAATGCGTCGGCGGCTTGGCCTGTGCTGGGAAACTTCATATAACTCTCCGAATTTATACGACTATTGCGCGCAGCGGGTTGTAGGCTAGCTGCTCAAGCTATCTCTCTCGGGACCTCAATTTTCATGAAGTGGGAAGCCAACCAAGGCGTTGACGGAGGTAGATGCTGCCAACCCAATATTGTACATTTGTGCAAATAATGCAACACAGCGCAAAGCGGGAATGACACTCAAATGACGCAGCTAAAGCCGAACAAGGGTCAAGCGGGCGGGCGCCGCCGCAAGGGTGAGCAGACTCGTGCATTGATCCTGGAAGGCGCACTGAACGTCATCGCCAGAGAGGGGCTGCGGGGCATTACCCACCGCTCTGTCGCCGCCGAGGCAGACGTACAGGTCTCGTTAACGACGTACTATTTTAAAGACATCGACAGCCTGATCCTGCAGGCCTTTGAGCTGTTCTGCCATCGCAGCCGACCAACCAACGATCAAATCTGGGCCGACCTCTTCGATTATCTGCATGGCTTTAGCTGGGCTGAGCTACGCAAGCGCAGCGTGCGCGAGGAAATTTGTGAAAACCTGTCGCGACGTGCCACCGCTATATTGCTACAAGGGGTAATCGAGACACCGGCAGGGCTGGCGGTTGAACAAGCGTTTTTCGGCAGCGTGCCGCAGGTACCCGAGCTGCGCGAGCTCGCTGAAGACCACAGGGCAAGCCTGCTATCTCCACTGATTGATCTGTGTAAACGCTTTAACAAAAAGGATCCGGAAATCGATGCTGCACTGCTGCTGGACACGATTACCCGACTGGAATACGAGGCGTTACTGCAGCCGCCGGAAACCATCGATCGCGATCGCATCGAACGCTTGCTACGACGTCAAATTGGCTGGGCGCTAGGGCTTAAGCGCGCCTGATATGACGCTGAAGCGAGCACTATTCGCGCTACTGTTATTAATACTCGTTGGCCTCATCGCAGTGTGGGGCCTGCTACGGGCATCGCTACCTGCAACGGGTCATCAAACCCTGCCCGGGATTACCGACCCTACCTTTATCCACTACGACCAGTGGCAGCGACCCCACGTTAGCGCCACCAATCTGCACAATGCCTTGAGAGCAGAAGGTTGGCTACATGCCAGCCACAGGCTGTGGCAAATGGAGTTATTGCGCCGTGCCGGCAGCGGCCGCATGGCCGCGTTGCTGGGTCAGGAGCTGATCGAAACGGACAAACTGCTTTGGCGATTCGGGGTGCCCCAGCTTGCCCAGCGACTCAAGGATAACGCCAGCGGCAAAACTCTTGCCGCAATTGATGCCTACCTACAGGGCGTCAATGCCGCCGTGACAGCCTACTCACTACCACCGCCTGAATTTCTTTTGTTACAGCACACGCCCACCGCCTGGACGGTTGAAGATGTTTTCGCTGTCGGCGCGTTGCTGGCCTTTGAATCGGCAAACAATGCAGATAACGAGCTATTGCGTCTCGCGCTGGCCAACACCTTGCCATCGAATCGCCTCGGCCTTTTTTTTGAAGACCTGAGCGACCAGCCCGACTTTCCCTTCATCTTCCCTGACGAAGTTCAAAATGCCGCAAGCAATGCCCTGCCAGGCCCACATCACAGCAAGGCAAACGCCGCACCGGATTCACTGGCAGCAGCGCTAGACCCGCTGGATCATGCAAGGCAGCCCCTGATGCCACGGCTGTCCTTTGGCAGCAACGGCTGGGTGGTCGGCGCTGCACGCAGCCAGACCGGCCATGCGTTGTTCGCTTTCGACTCTCACGACCGACTGGGGCTGCCGAACCTATTTTACGAAGTACACCTGGTATTTGATGCGGGGAGCATTCACGGCTGGTCTGTGCCAGGACTGCCCGGCGTGATTAACGGCTATAACGACACTATCGCATGGGGATTCACCAACATCGGTGACAGTCAGGATCTGTTTATCGAAACCCGGGGCGCGGAGGCGCACAGTTTTATCGAGGACGGCGAGACCTACACGGCCCAAACCGAAAGCCTGCGCCTGAACGTGCGCGGCGATAGCCCGGTCACTTTCGAGGTGGTACACACGCGCAATGGGCCGCTTATACATGAGGAGCCGCCCATTTCCGTGGCGTGGACCGTACACGCTGAACGCAAGCCCAGTCTGGACGCCTTACTCGAGCTCAACCTCGCTCAGTCCTGGCAAGCATTTAATGAATCAGCGGACCGTCACCTGGCGCCGGTACTGAATGCGACGTTTGCGGACAACGCGGGAAATATTGGTTTTCGGACTGTAGGCCGACTGCCGCAGCGCGCGCAGGGCACAGGCCTGACGCCCTTGCCAGCGAGCGCGGCAAATCGCTGGCGGGGTCTTGTTGAGCCAGGGCAGATGCCCAGACTATACAACCCACCCGCGGGTTTCATTGCCGCCGCAAATGCGCGCATCGCGCCATCCGGCAGCGTTCCACTGGTTTCGGCCGACAACGCGGCCGCCTATCGCATGCGCAGGCTTCACGACGCCCTGAATGGAAGCACAAAGCTCGGCGCTGAACAGATGCAAGTGCTACAACGTGACTGGCTGGATCCGCAGGCCTCACTGCTGCTGCCTGATATGCTCGCTGAGCTAGAGGGAAGCAACGCGCTAAGCGCCGAGCGCAGAATACTGGAGGTCTGGCTGGACTCACCGATTGCGGCGCCGAATAGTGCCGCTGCCCTGCTTTTTCAACAGTGGTATCTGCATCTGGCTAAGGCGATTTTCGAACCCGCCCTGGACGCTGATTTGTACGAACGCCTGTTAGGCCGCAGCTACATGCTTAACGCTGCATTGGACACGCTATTGCGCACTGATCGACATCGCGGCTGGTGGCCTGCTCCCCGACCACAGGTACTGGCGGACTCGCTGGCTGCTGCGGCGCGCAGTCTCAAGGAGTCATTGGGACAAAGAAACTCATGGCGGTTGGACAGACTCCAATCCGTGCGGCTTGAACATGAACTAAGTCGCGCTGTGCCCGCCTTGTCGTGGTTGCTAGCGCGAGGGCCGCAACCCTGGGGTGGCAGCCCCGCAACCGTGGGTCGCGCAAGTTATAGCTACAGGAAGCCCTTTCAGGTCAGCAAGGCCGCTACCGTGCGAAGCGTTGGCGTCATGCGTGCGGACCCTGTATTTTCCGCGGTCATGCCGGGTGGCCAGTCCGGTCATCCTTTAAGCCAGCACTATGACGACCAGTTCAGTCACTGGCTGGCGGGCGAACTGTTGTTGATTGAGCCTCCAGAAACGCGCCCAGCCGACGTCAGCTTTCTCCCAACTTCGTGGCCAGAAACCCAACCAGAACCGGCGCAGCCGCAGACGCCTTAACCATGGCACCAGATCCAGCATCACCAGGCGCGTATGCGTTTGCACGCTGGAGGCCTACGGGAAATCGAGCCTGTACAGCCGCCCCGCTAGCCGTCAAATTGAAGCTGCCCGGCTGCCATCAACGCCGCCACCTTATCGAATGCATCGAGCGCATGTTGGACGCTATCAACACGCACCCTGTTGTTGGAACTATGTATGCGGAAGGCGCCTTTTACTGCCGCCGTATTTCGGACGAAATAAAGCCTGTCGTCTCGATACTGCAGGTTTCCGAGGTTGTGTAGCGCCAGCAGTAGCGCCCGTCGATAGCGGTCAATCCGCGCGGCATCGCGGGTCAATACAGCGAGCTCATAGGCGTAGGCCAGGCCTTCGGTATAGACGCCATCGGAGCTGGCGTGGGGTGAGCCGTATTCCGGCGTCAGAGGATTGTAAAAACGGCCCAGATGGTCAGGCTGCTCGCCCGCCTCCACCTGTTGCAATTCGAGTAGCTTATCGGTCAGCACAAAAACCGCTTCTGCGTAGGCCGGTAGCCCGGTGATTTTATACAGCGCCGATAGACTTTGTGCGTGCCAGGGCACATAGGCGGGGTAGTAGTGTTCGTCAATTTCATCGACATAGCGTCGCAAAAAGTACGCTTGGCTTGTGCGAGCTGCCTGCAGCGCCGCAGGGTCGCCGGTGCGCAGATGGTATTCAACTAACGCCAGAATTGCCTCGCCAGAGTAAAAACTTAAGAGTCGTGCCTCATCGAAGTGATAGTCGGGCGCCCGGTACCAGGCTTGCAGATTGCCGTCCGGCTGCTGCAGGCTCCGAATGCCGCGCAACAGCCTTTGGGCCTGAGGTCGGTATTGATTGAACAAAGGACTGGCCACCAGGGTGCGAAGGGCCATGGCGTTCGCACCGAGCTTGGATTTATCTCGAAACCATATGTAAGCCTCGGACTCAGATTCCCTGTACCAATGCGTCATGACATAGGCCAGATTTCGACGATGCAGGGGCAAGATACCGCTGTCACCCTTTGCGAGTTCGGCGAGCCCCCGGGAAGACATCAACTGCCTAATCATATTATTTCGATCTTCGGGAAAACTGTCGCGGCTCGGATAGTATAGGTAACGAAAGTCTCCCTCGTCAGTTATGGCATGCAGCAGCCATTGCCGCGCAAGGCGATGCATCCGGTTGAAGCGCTCACGCGTGATTCCCGGGCGCAACTGCGGCGTGCTGCCCTTGTAATAGCGACGAACTGCGCGATCTGACGCAGCAGAAAACGGGCGTGCAAAATGGTCTGCAGGGAAGTAGAACTGCCCCGGTGGCCGCGCTCCGGGGTCGATTGCATTCAACTGTTTGCTTAAACGCGCCAGCAACTTTGCCTCGCGCGTGTTGGTCTCGATCGCCCAAGAGGGGTAGACCGTAACCGCCTGCTTGCGGCGCAGCGAGACACCGTGTAAACCCTGTTGATAACCGCCGTCATCCCAGCTTTGGTCAGCGCCCAATATATGAATGTGTACATCAAGCCCGGCTGCACCGGCTGGCACCCTCTCCGCCAGCGCGTGGCGAGCTGCCTGATAGACACCACTCGCCAGGTTGTCGCTCTGGGAAAGGCCGGCGCCAAGCTTGCGACCGCTTTGCCACAGCACCACATAGACCCGGTTGGGCATTGCGTCGAATTCGGTCGCGGCTGCTCGCGCGCCTGAACGCCCGCTCACCGCGTCGAGGATTGCTTTATCTGCGATATCGAGAAGCTGCTCTCGCTGCGACGAAGACAGCAGCGGAAGCGCTTGGTCCGCTGCGCTGAATGGGCTGAAAACGCCGGCTTCTTCAGGCTCACACGCAGTTAAAAGCATCACAACGCAGGTCAGGCATAACAGGCATAACAGGCAATAACGCTTTGCTAAATGTAGGGCAACCTGCGATAAAGATGACATCATGGGGGATTTAAGTATAAGGGCCGAAGTGGATGCAAATATCTGATTTTGTTGGTTTTTTGGTAGTATTTGGCCTCGAAAACACACCAAAGTGTTAGTTTTGTGAATAAATTATTACAAAATGATGAATTTTATTGCGGAACCCGTCAGGCCAGCGTTATAGTGCTTCTCAAGTCCTGTTATAGCGCGGGTTTTGGCCACTCAGCCACTCCGCAACGGCCTGACAGTAGCATGTCTGATACTTGCAGTAAGTGGTACTCGTGTGACACGTACCCGCGGTAAAGAGTAGTTTAGTGAAGAGTAGATTGGTTTCAGGTGCGCCCGCAAGCGCTCCAAAACGCCGGTACCACAGGCTCTCTCATTTCAGACCTGCACAGGCAGACGTAGATTAACCGTCGCTATGGAACATTAGCCTGCAGGCACGGGGCCGCGCCGAGCAGCGGTAAACCCTGTACTCGTTGTGATAACGAATTGGGAGAAAACACATGAAAAAGACTTCACTGGCTATTACAGCCATTATTACGCCATTGCTGGCAACTTCTCTGCTAGCCGTTTCCCTTCCCAGCACAGCCGAAACCGTTCGCGACTGCGTGATGGAAGGCTATGTAAAGCGCCAGTCTGGCAGCGAAGATAACGTTTACGTGGCATTTCATTCTGCAAAGCCCGCCGACAAAGACGCGTCCTGCAACATGCGCAAGCGTGAGAAGGTGCAGTTCAAAGCACCCGTGGACAGTGCTATTAAAGACATGCGGCCCGGCACGCGCGTGAAGTATCGCTACACTGAAGACTCCAAAGAAGGCGCCACCTGGAAGTTACAGCGCGCGGCGACGTAATCCCGGCGAGCCAGACCCTGTTATCCGGAATCTTTTTCCGGACTCTGTTTCGGACTCTGTTTCGGACTCTGGTAAGCCGTATTCGGTAATCCACGCCGGGCTGCACGCCCGGTGCTCCGCTGCCTGTAATGCATTTTCCAGTGGCGTTACTGCAGCGGGCCACGCTTGTATCTGTCAGTTGTTCCTCAAGGTATGCCTCTCGGTCCTGAACGTGGCCTGGAATCTGGCAATAATTTGGGTAACTACCCTGGCGGAGTCGGACTGAGTGCTACGGAATAGTAACGCCCTGCACGATCCCGCGTCTTAGATTCTGCGCACCCAAACCTTCCTGCCCTGAGGCGCTGCCCTGCCCTGTCAGTGCGACCTCGCCATCAACAATGCTGATCCCCAATTCTTGATAAAGCGTCTCGAAAGGCGGCAATGCATAGCTGTTGGCGACCCGGGTGAATAATGGGAGGAACAGCTGCTGCCCGGTCAAGATATCGAGCTTTCGTGCGATCGCTTTAGCTGACAGCTTTTCGTCGGCACAGCAGGCGTTCAGTGCGCCCAGCGCGGTATCAAGGCTTTGCTCGCCGCCTGTGCGCTGTCGCAACTCAGTATCGGCTTTGAAGAAATACCAGGCACCGCTCCAGTAAACACGCATGTAACTGCGCTGCTCTCGCATGATTGGGCTCAAGGCGGCTAGCGTGATGTCCGGCCTCTTGTTCTCACGGCCTCTCACAAACCCATCGTGTAGCCGTTGCCACATCGTCTCCTCGTCCATTACGCCGTAGCGAGCTTGCAACAAATTCTGGTAATAGCTCGCCAAACCCTCGCTAAACCACATGTCACCCCAACCTCGATACGGCAGCAACAAATGTGAGAACTCATGATAGGCCGTCCAATCGCTCGACAGCATCTGGTAATCAGCCGAAGGATCCACATAAAACGTGACGGTATCGGGATTCCCACGATTAACCTGCGCCCAGGGTACCGGGTCATTCCCGCGGGAGTTGTAGCGCGCGACCGTGACCTGCCATTCCTGACGCGGCCAGTGACCTAACACGCCGGCCATGCTGTCTGCGGTCTCAGTAAGCCATCGTAATACATCCGCTCGCTGGGCTGCCGGAACGCTGTCCTCTATAACAATGTTCAGACCGCGATCCTGCTGCTGATAGCGCTGCACGGTGGCGGCCTGCGCCGGCGGCGCGGACAACATGGTGGACATAAGCGCTATGAAAGCGGAGACGACCAGGCTTCCAAACTCTGTCTGAAAGCGCCGTTGGGGCCAGGGGTAGCCAGCCTGCCAACGCTGCTCTTCGGCAATGATGCGCCTGCCGGGAAAAGCGCTAAGGACCTGAGAGCACTGCGCCGAGCGTCTAGTGCTTAACGTCAACCACAACTTGTACGGCCTCGACAACAGACTCCAGGCCACGACAGCTTTGCTCGCGGCAAAGCCACTCCGACAGACCGTGTGCCTGTTGGTGAAGCGTCTTGTCACTGACCGTTGCCAGTGTCTGGTCAACTGCATCATCCGGTAACTGTTTCCCTTGTATAACGCGAGCAACGCCCAGCTCTCGGAGGGACTGGCTGATCAACTGCTTTTCCAGATCAATCGGTAGGCAAAGCTGTGGCCTCCCGAACATTAATCCATCTGCGGCAGCGCCTTCACTACCGTGATGGATATATAGAGAGTTACGCGACAGCGCATCATGCAGATTGGCAAGACCTTCATGCACCAATACACCCGCGGCGACCAAACGCCTCGCCACCGGCCTGCTGAAATCCCGCAGGCTCACTTCAACGAGCACACCCTGTTCAGCCAGCGCCAGCAAAAGCTGCATGGCGGGCTTATGGCGGGCCGATAGATACGCAAACACAGTGCACCGCGGTCCTGCCGGTGCAGCACCTAGAGGCGCTTCGGTGATTCTCCGGTAGGGTTGCACGGGTCGTGCCCGCGCGAAATGCTGATAGGGGTCCAGCTGGGGAAGACCAAAACAGAGGCTGTATTGATCGGGGTGGATGGCAGGCAAGGCATCGAGAGTGGGTCTGTCATTGTGCTGCAACCAGGCGTTGGCGTTATGCAGTAACTGCTTTTCGGGGAATGCCGCCTTCGCCTCCGAATTCAGGGCCGGGAAACTGTTCATAGTCGACGGCGGAAGGCAAAAGGGAACGCCGATGGCCATCAGGGGCAGCTTGCCATGCGCTGCCAAACACAACATCGGCGCATAGTCGGCGATGACTACTTCTGGAGATAAATGGTCGAGCAAGCTATCCCAGGCATCGACAAGGGGGAACAGAACCGAAGAATCTGCAAAACCCTGCTGGGCCATGATATCGGCAAAGCCTCGCGTGGGCTGGCGCTTGAGAATACGACCGCGCCACACCGGCCCTTGGACGATGGAGTGACCTCGGCGACGCTCGACGTGTCGCGCAGAAATAAGGTCCGGAAGTGCAAGCACCGGTTCGTGGCCGACGGACCTGAGGCTGTCCGCCAGGGCGAGCAGCTTGCGCGCGTGTCCGGCACCTCCGCCCCACTGACTTGCGAGTAAAATTCTTGCCATGGCAGCAGTCTGCCCTATCCGTTGATTGGACGCACCATGGCGAATAATACAAGCAGATGCGCTGGCAGCGCGCCCAACGTTAGGCGTGTCCGCAGCCGCAGATACCAGCCAAGAGAACCCGCGGCAGCTCGTTCATAAGCCAGCAATCCCAGCTGGCCCAATGCCAGTGCCGTGACAGCGGCGAAGAGCCCACCAAATATGGCGATTACTCCTGCGGTGGCCGCGAACAACGCGACGGTATTACTTAGCAACAAGCGTCGATACTTAGCGGCCGGAGCCAGCGTGACGGCATAACCCCACAGTGTTCCGCCGAGGAACGCGAGTATAACGATGGCATAGATGATGAAGGCTAATGCGGCATACTGGTACTCAGGTGCCCTTGCCACGTAGTAAAACGCCGTACCGTAGAACGGCAGCAGGCCTGCGTATCCCAGGCCTGCCATGAGGGTTCGTGTACGCACAGGAGTCGCGGCTACCGCAGCTTTAAAATGCGAGACCAACGCCCAACCGCCGCGCGGTGCGCGTCATCTTACGCCCAACTCTAGATAAAGAAGTCCTGATTCTCGGCGCCTAGTAGTACCGCGCCGAGGTTGCGAGCGAAAGGCGTCGGATTGTTGGCAACGTGGGCTCGCGCAGTGTGTATATCCAGAAAACGCTGCTGGATATCGCTGCCCAGAAACACGCTGCTGCCACCTGCAGAGGAAAACAGGCTATCGATGACAGCCATGCTGCGTTCGATCACACGCGAAGCCTGCAAGCGGTAGCGCGCGCGAGACTCGATGGAAATCGGTTGCCCGCTGCGAGCCGCCTCCATCATGACGTCAAAATTGCGCATCAGAATGGCTTCCATTTCATCCAGCTCAACTTCTGCTGCCGCTACGCGCTCAGTCGTTGAGACATCGCCGGCCAATTTGGTGGCATCGCCGCTGGCTTTGCTGACAACCAGCTCTTTGTACAGGCGAAGGCCATCGCGTGCCGCGCCAATGGCTGGTGTTGATACCACGCGAATGAAAGTCTGTGCCCAGGGCAAGTGATACAGCGGTGCGCTGGTGTCATCCACACCCGGGTTTGTGCCGCCGAAACCATCTGTCTGCTTGTGCGTGCGGTAATCGGGAACAAATACATCGTCGACGACGATGTCGTTAGACCCGGTACCTTGCAAGCCCATCGAGTGCCAGGTGTCGACAATTTCGTAATCGCTTTTCGGCAGCAAAAATGTGCGATAGCCGTCACCGGGGATAATTGCACCCAACAGTACCCAGGTGCAGTGGTTACTCCCAGAGCTCCAGCCCCAGCGGCCACTCAGCTTGAAGCCACCGTCGACCACTTCGACTTTGCCCAGTGGGGCGTAAGACGACGACACGCGCGTGTGGATATCTTCTCCCCAGACTTCCTCCTGTGCGCGCTTGTCCATCAACGCTAACTGGAACGCGTGTACCGCGATGATGCCACTCGCCCAGGCGGTAGACATGCAGCCTTCGGCGATAGCGATCTGCATACGGAAGAAATCCTGCGGATCTAGCTCATAGCCGCCGTAGGCTTCCGGCTGCAGCGCCAGGAAAAAACCAGCGTCTTGAAGCTCTTGTATGCTGTCCATTGGAACGCGGCGCTCTTCGCGCGATTGTGCGGCGCGTTCGCGGAGCCGTGGCTGCATATCAACGATTCGAGCGAGGATATCGCTGGCGATTAGGGCCTTCTTATCCCGATCTTCAGTGTGTGTACCGGAAGAGGACTCAGTGTTCAGTTTTTCAGCAGCTGTCATGACATTGTGCTCCTTGGCGTGAAGCGGCTCCCAGGACCTGTGGGTCTGTGGCAACGATGCATTCACATCCATATTGTTAGTTGTTAGATCGACACCAAAGCGTACTTTTATTTTGACCACTCTAATTTTAGTAAGAGTGCTCTTTAGAAAAAATACCCCGCTCCCAACTTGGTAATGCTAGGAAAAAAGCCCAATCAAAGCGGGTTTCTTTCATCGGATCTTCATCGGAGTCGTTTGACCGTCCGTATAGACCACGTCACTAAAGCGTTGGGCTATGTATGTTACGCCCCTCCAGACCACCCGGATTTAGCCCATATAAGGTAAATGCACACTAATCTCCTCACTCTATTTGCGCTGCCGCTAGCGGTCCTGTGCGGCTTAATTACCGCCTGTTCCCCTGGGCAAACACCGCTTGAGAATTACGCGCAGCGCATCGAGCGCAGTCTGGACATCGACTCGGCCAGTGACGATTACTCACCCCTGTCGCCCCCTCTGCCTCGCAATCGCAAACTGATGCTATCCATAGAGGGAGCGTCTATAAACTTGCTGGAAATGTGGTCGCTAGGTGACTGCGCTTTAGAGATCACATTGGGCCGGTCCAATAGCAGTCTAGGCAAGATGGCATCAGCTTCTCAGCGTCTGCTGCTGGAATTGCAGATTCTCAGCGAAATTCCAGCTTGCCGAGACAGCCTCAACCCGGAAGACGATGCAAAGCTCATTGCAACGCTGGATTTGGCACAGCGCACTAAACAACAGCAACTGCCCGCCCGAATCTGGAATGCCACCCTGGGTGGGCCGGAATTCCGCTCCTTCTGGCAACAGCCGTCCTCCTTGACTGACTATCCCGGCAATACCGGCACTGCTGTGCCTACTGCGCTGTCTCGGCTGACGCAGATCACCGGCGCATGGCTGGGAGGTGATTATGCACAGGGGCATAACGAGCTCGAAGCACTGTTGGGACGTATCCGCAGTGGTGATGGCGGCGCTCTGCTCGCCGCACTCCAGCAGCAACAGCATATTCTGCAGGCGCTACAGCCCGATTTGGAGCGTCGCCTGACATCTCCGCCACTGTGTTTTGGCGGGAACGCTTCCAATGAAGGGCGAGTGCTGGATACCGTTGTACGCAAGTTCTTTGTGGGTCGCGTACAACCCTGGTCAGTACTCGTGGATAAGCGCCGCCGACAGTTGATGCCAGCGGTCTTTGAGCTGGAAGAGCAGCTCGACGCTGTCCGGCCGCAAAGCTATCGTCTGTGGCAATCAGAGCGTGATGCTCTGCTGCAGAGCGCCCGAAGCACGCCCAGGTCCCACGCACTAGCCCTGGCCGCACTGCTTGAAAGCTGCGGTATGCGGCCCGGCGTCGCCGCTGCCAATCCGGGGTAAGCAAGGTTACACTCAGACATTGCAGGGCTCACCATCCTAACCGGGGGCTTGCCTCAAGCTGATTTTAATCGCTGAGACAGTGCGAGCCGGCAAAAAGCAGGTTGGCCTCTGTGTGTATGAAGCGCTAACAATAAGAACTTTCCATACGAGGATTATGCAATGGCGTTACGAGTAGCAGTCTGGGGTACCGGCAATGTCGGCAGGCCCGCCATCCGCGCAGTGCTCTCACACCACGATCTGGAATTGGCCGCCGTGATCGTCTCCAACCCCAACAAAGTCGGGCGGGATGCTGGCACACTAGTGGGCGTTGAACCCACCGGTGTGATCGCGACCGATGACTGGGAGAGCGCACTGGCAAGCGCTCCTGATGCGGTCATCTACGCGGCCAATGCTGACATTCGTCCGGAGGAGGCTCACCAGGAGCTGTTAGCGTGTCTGCGCGCAGGGTGCAATGTCGTGGCCACGGGGTTTTATGCCTTCCTGCACCCTGGCTCCTGCCCAGAGGAAGTCCTCGCGCCGGTGATAGCGGCTTGCGAGGCGGGACAAAGCTCTTTGTTTGTCTCGGGAATTGACCCCGGCTGGGCAATGGATATGCTGCCGGTGGTTATCAGCGGCACCAGCTCGGGCATTACCGAGATACGCAGTCGCGAGATTTTCAATTATGCCCTCTACGATGCGCCTCAAGTTGTCAGGGAGGTTATCGGCTTTGGCGGCTCCATGGATGAACTCCCCATCATGCTGCACGACTTCGCTATAGAAATGGTATGGGGACCGATGTTGCGGCTTGTGGGTGACTCCCTGGGACATCCGGTTACTAATATCGACACCACCGTCGAGCGCCGGCCTCTGGAACGCGACATTGAGGTTGCTGGCATGGGCAGCTTCCTTAAAGGAACCCAAGGCGCTTTCCGTTTTGAAGCACGCGGCTATACCGAAGGCGCCAAGACACCGTTATACGTGCTGGAGCACGTGACGCGGATAGACGACGAGTGCGCCCCGGACTGGCCCTATCCACCCAATGCAGGTGGCTGTCACCAGGTGATTGTCACGGGCAATCCGACTATGACGGTCAGCATGCACGGACATGATGCTCTGGAAGCAGGCGCAGCAGCGGGTGGCAACGCCAGCGCTGCGGCCTATGTGGTCAATGCGATACCCGCGCTTACCAAGGCAAAGCCTGGCGTGGTCAGCCTGCTGGATTTGCCAGCGATCCGCGGCGACCGCCAGCTTATTCTGCCTTAGGTCCATTCAGAAGCGTATTTGGGCTGCGGCTGCACGGGACAGACCAAAAGATCCTAGGGCGCAGCCGCCACATCAAACAGCACTTTGATCGCTCCACCCTTGCGATCGCGCGCTGCCGCAAAAGCATCAGCGACGCCGTCCAGGGGGAAACGGTGGGTAACCAGTGCCGCCGCGAGCTCCGGTTGCAGGTGCAATAGACTCGCGGCCTCTTCAAAATTGCGACGCGGGCTTTTGCAGCTGTACGTGCTGGAGGGAACTAACTCGATTTCCTTGATGCAGAATTCAGAGTTAAGCGCGGTGGGTTCCCAGAAGCTGCCCAACAAGCCGATGCGCCCCTGCGGTCGCAGGCGGCGTGTTGCTTCGGCCAGGCTGTCCTCGGTGCCAACAGCGTCGATCACAAGATCGTAGCCATCACCAATATCCAGCGACGCCCCCAGACGAGCAGCAGCCGCTTGCTGATGGGGGTGGCGGGCGGAAATATCGGCATTCATACCACGCCCTCGCAACGCTGCTACCGCAGCGAGCCCAATGGGGCCCGCACCCAGAATCAATACACGATCACTGGGTGATAGACGGAATCGATCGAGGCCATGCACGGCTACCGCAAGCGGTTCGACCAGCGAGGCCAACGTAACGTCGAGGCCCGTGGGCAGGGGCACCAGGTTATCGGCAGGTGCCATCACGTACTCCGCCATTCCACCATCGCTCATCAGCCCCATTAGGTGAAAACCCTCGGTGCAGTGCCCCCTGAAGCCATCGTCACAATAGTGACAAGCTCCGCAACCCAGGGTGGGCTCTATGGCAACCGCCGTGCCGTCCGGGGTGATCCCAGCGAACTCGTGACCCAGGGTGTAACGGCCTAGCCACCCCGCATCAAGCATATGCAGGTCTGAACCGCAGATTGATGCGGACACCACTTTAACCAGCACGCCATCGCCCTCGGGCTTGGCCACGTCCATGACGACAGGTTGCTTATCGGTCGCTCGAACGGCCTTCAAACTGCTTCTCCTCGCCAGAATGCTGAGACGATTTCCTGCCGAAGCTCTCGGGGGTCAACGACCCGGTCAAAGGCCATCGCATCGGCAGGCACCCAGGCACCCGACTGATTGTCTTCCATTTGCTGTCGCGCGTCGCCATCCACACCCGCCGCCTCAGCACCGCCGATAACCGGAATGCCGGCAAGGGTCACAGTGGGAAGGGCCAGGCTAATCGCCTGTCGATCCCAGGGGTTCATGCCCATCACTGAGGACCCAAAGCCAAACGCCTTGCGCAGCGTGACAATGACCTTCTTCCCTTGATAATGCCTTTGCGCGGTGAACATGGAGGCCGCTTCACGCAGCACACCGGAGCGTTCTGCCGCCGGCCCGGGCATCACCCCCGGATTGTCCAGCAGAGATAGCAGCGGCAAACCAAACCGCGAGCCCATCTGCAGAAAATACGCTGCCTTGCGAGCCGCTTCCGCTGTGATAGCACCCGCCATAACCAGAGGTTGGTTGGCCATCACCAAGCACGGCAGGCCGTTAACCCGCGCCAGGCCCATGATCAAGCTGCGCCCATAGGCTGGCTGCAGTTCCATGAAAGACCGAGAGTCGATCAGGCGATCAATTACCTTGTGCATGTCATACGCCTCGTTGACCGCCGGCGGGATAATATCGAGCAAATCTTCCTCGTCTGGAAGCGTCTCAGGTGGCTCTGAAAGAGGTAGCTTACCGTTTGCTGACGTGGGCAGAAGAGACAGCAGATAGCGCGCCTGGTCAAAAGCGAGCTCTTCGGTTTCTGCAACCAAATGCGCGACACCACTATGTTGGCTGTGAAGCTCAGCACCGCCTAGCGTCGCCGCGTCAACCGTTTGGCCAGTCGCCGCTTCCACCAGCGGTGGCCCAGCGCTGAACATTGCGGAAGTTTGCGTCATGATAAGCACGTCGGCGAACATGCCACACAAGGCTCCGTGCCCGGCTGAGGTCCCAAGAACAAGGCTGATGATAGGCACTTTTCCGGCAAGGTCGGCTAAGAGTTGCAAGTCAGATGGCGTGACCGGATAACGCTCACTGCTATTGCCCGCGCGCTCACCCGCACCATCCAGCATCATCACTAAAGGCAGTGACTCCTCGGCGGCAAGGCGCACCAAACGCGCCCTTTTCGCGGCGTTGACGTGGCCAATGCTGCCGCCCTTGACCGTGAAGTCCTCCACCATGACGACCACACTGCGACCCACTACCCTCGCAACACCGCCAACCAGCGCATCCGCTGGCACCGACTCGCCCGTGCCAGGATGCTGGCCACCGGCCAATGCGCCAATCTCATTGAAACTACCGGGGTCGCAGAAGGCAGCGAGTCGCTCTCTAGCGTTCAGCCTGCCGCGGGCAGTTTGTCGGGCAATCTTTTCTTCGCCGCCCATCGACTGTGCACGCTGCAGGCGTGACTCTAAATCTGCTAGCAAGTCCCGCCAGCCTTCATAGTGACTCGTCACAGGTTTCTCCGAAATGTAGGGTGGTTTCCTTATGGCTCAGAAACCGAAACCCGGTCAACATAACTTGCAGACACAACACTGGCAATCCGGTTTGCACAGACCGGGAGCAGCGTTTGGGAAAGGCTTGGCAAAGGCTGGGGGATTGAACTGAAGCGCCAACCGCAAAAGTTGGCTGGGGATTTGTTGAGTACGGCGTGAATATTCAGAGCCCGCAAATGCGGGCTCTGGAAGGTTTACAAGTTCAAGGTGCTTGTACGCTCAGGGCTGTTTACACGCTCAGGGCTGTTTACACGCTCAGGGCTGTTTACACGCTCAGGGCTGTTTACACGCTCAGGGCTGTGAATCGCGATGCCAGCTTTCGAAGTTAGACCAGTAGTCCTTCTCGGCGGCTTCGATCACTTTCAGCGCTTCTGCTTTGTCATAGACATAATCGACCTTGATATCGAGCTCTTTACCGGGCTCCATCTTGTAAGTCATGAAGTAGTGCTGCAGACGCTCAATCTTGATGGGAGGTAAATCGGCGATATCCTGAACGTCGCCCCAGATGTTGTCGCCGTCCAGGACCGCGATGATTTTATCGTCGGCTTCACCGCCGTCGATCATCTGAATACCACCCACAACGCGGGCCTGCAGCAAGATGTCGCCACGGGTAATGGCGCGTTCAGAATACACACAGATATCCAGCGGATCGTTATCTGCAACATCCACGTCTGGACAGCGCTTGGCGACCTCAACGTCACAGTAAGTCCGCGGGATGAAACCATACAGTGCGGGCGGACTGGAGGTTGTTCGCTGAGGGCGATCAACCATCATAAAGCCAGAGAACTTATCCAGCTCGTACTTTACGGTATCGGTGGGCGTCATTTCGATAAACACGTTGACGATGTCTTCATCGGCACCTTCATCACGGATGCGTAGGCCGTGCCAGGGGTGGCGGCGCCAGCGGTTGAAGTCTCGGTTACTGTACATACTCACTCCAGTGTTGGGGTCGTTCGGGCGGGCGCATTGTAAGGCATACGCTGCCCCTGTGTCTCGGTTGCCCATATACGCATCGGGGTAGCTTTCGCGCGGTCGTCTGTTGTCTTTCCGGTGGCAGGTACACTTAACCAAACAGCCGCTGCGCTATAAAGGCAACCGTCATGAGCAACAACACTGCCACGCCCAGCGCCTCTAAAAACTGCCGACCCGCACTAAGCTTCAGGTCGCTGACCTCAGCGACCAGGTAGTTCAGTTCATCATCGTACACAGGGTGAGATACCGCATGACTGGCGTCTTGCAGTAGCGCTTTTGCATCGTCAAGGTGACGATCAAATAGCACATAAAGATGCGACGGTACGGCGCCGACGTGGGGTACTTCCTCCAGATGCACCGGCACACCACAGCCACGCAACAAAGCTGCCTTCTCCAGCAGCAGCATTCGATCCGTTGACTCCAGCAAGAGCTTCAAAACGTCAGCCTTTGTGCACCGCATCAATCTCTCGCGCTAATCCAAAATCGCGCTCCGTGAGACCATCCGCATCGTGTGTTGTTAATTCGATGCGCACCCGGTTGTAGACATTGCTCCACTCAGGGTGATGGCCTGCGCGCTCGGCCAATAGTGCAACAGAGGCCATAAAGCCGAAGGCCTCGACAAAGTCAGCAAATACAAATTCGCGCAGCAAGCACTTATTTTCTCGCTGCCACTCGGGCACGGTTTCCATGGCTGCTGCAATATCGGATTCGGGTAATGCTTCCATGTTTCCACTCCTTGTTAAGTCTTACTGAGTGCAGCTATTTAGTACTTGCTAGCTGACCACTGCGCCGCGTGCGCTGCCAATAATTTTGGCATACTCTGGGCAAACCAGCCGGCGCTGTCTCGCGGCAGCCGGACGCAGTGTTCAGTGACAAGCATAACAAAAAAGGAGTAGACGCCATGTCCGATACCTCACTTGAAGCACAGTACAGCGACGCACCACGGCGACTTGCCGTGGCATATGCACGCTTTGTAGACGACAGAGAGTTCAGCAGGCTGGCGGAGATTCTGACCGAGGATGTACAGATAAGCTCTGAGCACTTTAGCTGCGAGGGTCTTCCGGCGTTTATGGAGCAAATGCAACTTATCAACAACTATAAAGCCACACATCACATGATCGGCAATCAGTTCGGTGGCTGGTCAGAGGGTGTTTACACAGGTGAGACCTACTGCATTGCTAATCATCTCTATGATGTGGACGGCGTCGATTGGAAATGGGAAATGGGGCTGCGTTATCAGGATCGCATTGTCGTTCGCGACGGACAGGCACTATTTACGCACCGTTATCTGAACGTTGTGTGGCAGGCAGACCATCCGCTCATGGCACTGGGGGCGAGACACGCTCCGCCCGCGGCATAAGCCGGCTAAAAAAGCGGAGGTACAGACTCCGCTACGGGGCGCTACACGACCTTATAGCCACAGCAGCTATACGCAGAACCTACAGGCAGAACCTATAGACAGAACCTATAGATAGAAACCCGAAAGCAGCAAAGCCGCCATCAAAGCATCTACACCTATGCCTGCCCCGCTCTCCTTGATCGTAGTGCCATCGGCAAACATGGAATAGAACCGCGCCAACAGGCCGAAGAACCAGGCCACACCCAGCGTCATGTAGACCGGCGGCGTGTTCAGAATCAGTGCCATCAGTGCGCCACCCACGTTGAGCCCGCCAAATACCGTGCGGGCCTCGCTGATGGCCATGTTGCTGTTCAATTCGATTTGCATGCTTTCAGTGAAAGACCGCGGTTTAAAGAAACCCACCAGTCCAATGATAAGCATCAAGCCCGCGCCAATGCGCGGCAACCACTCTATAAGCATCTGCATTCCTCGCCTATGCTGCTGTCAGGAACATCAGCCTAACAAATAACAACAGGAGGCAAGTATGCTGCTCGAAGACAAGGTGGTAGTGGTATCAGGTATTGGACCGGGACTGGGGAGTGAGTTGGCGATTGAAGCCGCCAAGCAGGGAGCAAAGTTGGTAGTTGCCGCACGCACGCCGGAGAAGCTCGATGGCAGTGAAGCGGATATTCGTGCCGCGGGCCTCGACACACCGGTACTCAAGGTGCCGACTGACATCTCTGACGGCGCCCAGTGCCAGGCCCTTATTGACGCCGCAGTAAATGAATATGGCCGCGTCGATGCGCTCATTAACTCAGCTTACAATCCCGGCAGCTTTGAGCGGATTGAAGACTCGGATCTGACTAGCTGGCGGGATGCCATGGATGTAAATCTGTTCGGCACCATGAAGCTGTCACAGGCCGTGATCCCTGTAATGAAGCAGCAAGGTGGCGGTTCGATTGTGATGATCAATACCATGGTGACCCGCAAACCCCTGGCAACCCAGGCTGGATACGGCGCCTCAAAGGCCGCGCTAGCTAGCGCCACGGCGCATCTGGCAGAGGAAGTCGGCGGCTATGGTATACGCGTAAATTCAGCGTTTATGGGCTGGATGTGGGGCCCGCCGGTTGAATTCTATATGGATATGATGAAAGACAGTCATCCCGACGGGGCTGCCGGCGTAAAAGCAGAAGTGGAGAAAAGCATTCCCCTGGGTAAGATTCCAGACGACGGCGACTGCGCTAAAGTCGCTATCTTCCTTGCATCAGACTACGCCTGTGCCATGACCGGTGCCCAATTGGACGTTAACGGCGGAGAATACATGCCGCACTGATGAGAACCCACCGGGATCTCTGTCCACAAATACAGCAAAAGCGCAGTAACAGCGTGTTCAAACCACGCTGATACTGCGCAGCACCTGCTAACGGAGCCAGCCCCGTGCTGGCACAACGCTGTCGTGATTCGCACACTCACTCCCACCCTAATTCGCACCCTCATTCGCACACCAGACGCCGCAGCCTGAGTTACACCGCTTGCGCTCGTCAGAATCACTGGGCCCGGAAGGCTTTGCATTGCGGCTGGCAATGATTATTATCGGGCGAGGTAAGGCTACCTCGCCGCCTCGCCCGCAATAGCGTTAAACGCATAAAAATAATAGTAAACATGAGGTCTCCGCATGTCTGATGCATTCAGGACACACCCTTCTATTTCCGCTGCTCTTAACCCCGTCTCCGTGCTTACCGCGCTCGCGCTGGGGGTTGGCAGCCCGTTCGTTCAGTCGCAGGTCATGCTGGAAGAAGTCATCGTGACGGCGCAAAAGCGCGCCGAGAGCCTGCAAGACGTGCCGATATCGGTTTCGGCTATGCAGGGAGACAAAATTCAGGACGCCGGCATTCCCAATATGGCGGCCCTGGCCGACTTCATACCGAATCTGTTTATTTCCGATGCGCCGGTGAGCACCAACATCTACATGCGAGGGATGGGGTCCAGCAATAATCAAGCCTTCGAGCAATCTGTCGGCATGTACATTGACGGTATCTATATGGGTCGCGGCAGACAGTACCGCGCGCCCTTCATGGATATCGAGCGCGTTGAAGTGTTGCGCGGCCCCCAGAGCACGCTGTTTGGCCGCAACACAGTGGCCGGGGCGATTAGTGTTATCACCGCCTCACCCGATCTCGACGAGGAACTTAACGGCCGGCTGGAGCTGTCCGCCGAAACCAACGACGGCTACATCGCCGACGGGATGATTTCCGGAGCGGTCACTGAGGACTTTGCGCTGCGGCTAGCCGGCCGCTATCGGGAAACTGGCGGTTATGTGGACAATCAATTTTTTGACAGCGACGAGCCCGAGATAGAAGAGTGGAATTACCGGCTGACGGCGGTCTGGTCACCCACTGAGAATCTGGATTTTAACTTTAAATGGGGGCAGTCCAATCTGGACCGCTCTGGAGTGGCCTCTGGCGTTACGTTTTACGCCGACCCGGAAACGCGCGATGCGCTCTACCCTAACCGCGATGCATTCGCGCAAATCGCCTACTCGATAACGGATTCGTTTTATCCCAACTTCGCAGCCCTCTCCGACGAAGAGTTCACCATATCAAAAGATAATAACTTTGGGCCCAACGGCGGCAGCGCCGCAGCGGTAGGCCAGAACCCGGAGTCCAGCGACCAGGACACCGACAATGCGGCGCTAACCATTAACTATTACGCCGGCGACTACACGATCACGGCAACCACTGGATATTCTGCGTATAGCTATCTGGATGGCTGTGACTGCGACTGGCTGCCGCTTCAATTTATTGCGCGCGACGACGATCAAAATTTTGATCAGTGGAGCCAGGAGATACGCATCGCCTCACCTACGGGCGGCTTCTTCGAATTTATCGCCGGCGCCTACTACGAACAAAACACGCTGGACTTTGACCGCAGGGTTACCATCGACACCAATATGGGCGGCCTGGTGCAACAAGCCCTGGGCGTAAATAGCCTGTTTACTGCCCTTACCGGCGGTCAGTACACGGCGAATGCGCTGGCGCGCAACAGAACCTTCAAACAGGACACTGAGAATTTTGCGATCTTCGGCCAGGGCACATTCAACCTTCGCGATGACCTCCGCCTGACGCTGGGCCTGCGCTACGCAGAAGAAACCAAAGAAGTGGAAAGCTCGCAGTTCTTGTCTGACGACCTCACCGGCGTCGATCAACGCTCTGACAACTTCTTTATGTATAACCTGCAAGCCACAAGCTTCAATACGTACCTGTACGACTACGACGAAGATCGCGATACCGATGCCCTGCTGCCCTCCGCAAATCTGCAGTGGGACGTCAGCGACAACAGTATGCTGTACGTCTCTTACTCTGAAGGATTCAAGTCGGGAGGTTTCACCGCAGCCGACGACGGTAATCCCGGGAGTGTTGATCAGGCCACCTGGACCTGTGCACCGGGTCAGCGGCCAGAAGACTGTTATGACATTACCGAACCCAATGCTGAGTTTGAGTTTGACGACGAAAATGTAACCGCATTTGAAATTGGCGGTAAACATCGCTTGTTTGATGGATCTATGACCTTCAACTGGGCGGCCTTCTACACCGAGTACGACGACCTACAGACCTCCATCTTCCAGGGCATAAGCTTTGCTGTGACCAATGCCGCACAGGCGGAGATACAGGGGGTCGAATTCGATATGACCTGGCAGGCAACCCAGGGGCTGCGGCTGGGCCTGAACGGCGCTTGGCTGGATGCTGAGTATAAAGACTACGCCACGGCACCTTGCACAGCGATTCAGCTGGACATCGACCCCCTGTGTGGGTCAGCGCTGGGAACCACCAGCAACGACCTCTCCGGCGAGACCACCACCTACGCACCGGAATACACAGCATCCGCCTATTTCGACTACTCGCGAGTGCTGAGCAACGGCATGGAGTTTTTCGCAGGCGGTGAAGTGAATTACTCGGATGAGTTTGATACCCAGGGCGATCTGGACCCGCTTGATCGCGCCCCGGACTTTACCAAAGCGAACCTTCGCTTCGGTATTCGCAGCGCGAACAATACCTGGGAGGCGATGCTCTACGGCCGCAATATTTTCAACGAGCAGGCACTGATCTATCAGTTTGATGTTCCGGTTCTGGTCGGTTCTCATGCGTCTATGATCGACGAAGGTGAGGTGTACGGCGGGAGACTGCGCTATAACTTCTGACGGCAGTCTTGCGATATCACGCACTCTTTAACGGGCTGGCTCAGACGGAGGATGAATTGCGAAATGCGATTCAGAACGCGACCTCTTTAGGATGCGCCGCCTGAGAGCCAACGCAAAGGATACCGCGCTTCAGAATTCAGAAAGGTGCTCTGGATTGCCCGGCGACTAGTTCGAGCGCGATTTGTACTTGCGGATTTCTTCATTGAAGGCGTCACCCAGCGTTTTCATGGCAACCACAGCGGCGTCGTATGCCTCGGTGATAGCCGCCTGCGCCTCGGGTGTGGCTTCAAGGTCAGCGGCTGCAGCTTCCTGCTCCAGCAAGCAGTCCAGAAAACCCTCGGCATCCGTCAGGTAGGCTTTGACAGATTGTTGGGCCGAAACCATCGCAGCCAAATCGACGACCGCGCCATCCGGCAACTCGGGCTGCTCGGGCATGACGCAGTCAGCATGGGCCGCCTGCAGAAAGAAAAAAGATATCAACACACCCTGCGCCAGCGTCACTGCTCGCTTCATACTACGCCTCCACCAAAATTCTGCTGCAGAGACCACGCGCGGCCCCTGTCAAAACCAAAACCTTAACATCCCTGACCATCACTGGGTAGCGACCGCCGTTTCCGTCACAGGTGGATTTCCATGTAAAAGTTGCAGCCATGGATTGCTCTACAAATTGACCCAGCTATTGAGCGAGCGCAGCCGAAACTCTGTGCCTTGATAGTCCAGCACAATGCCGCCCTCGAGAATTTCGACCAGCGTCAGTCCCGGCTTGACCCGTTGACCTTCCACAAGGCGCTTCTTATTCAGCACCACGCTGCGCTCTTGTGGATTGCTCGCCCAGGCATGCTCGTTGTAAAAAATGCTGGGGATCTGATCTTTTACGGACTGTCGCAGCGAAGCCAGCAAAGGGACATCACTGTCAGCAAAGCGATCCTCTGCGTAGCGCGGTTTCGCGAGCTCTGCCTCTGCCATTCGCGCAAGTGCCTCTATGTCCAATACCTCTGTGGGCGTCGTGTCTTCAACAGCCAGGGAGGAGCCTGCGGCTTGTGTAGGAGTCACCGTATCAGCAGCGGGCGGTGCGGCCGGCTTAGGTGCGGCCGGCTCAGGCGCGGCCGGCTCAGGCGCGGCCGGCTCAGGCGCGGCCGGCTTAGGTGCGGCCGGCTCAGGCGCGGCCGGCTCAGGCGCGGCCGGCTCAGGTGCCCGTTTAATAGAAACCATTTGACCTTTGTTGTTCGCGGCGGTTGACCCGTTGTTTTGGTAAAGCGCCGCAATGCGAGCTGCCTGGTCAGTGTTTAGTTCCTCGCTGCGGACACGGGTACCGCGCGCTGTCGCACCATTGGCTGTTGAATCATTGATAGCCGTGAGCCGTTGCTCGGCCGTCTCTACGGGCTTTACCCCAGGCGCCGGATTCTGGCCAGGGGCTACGCGTGACGTCCACAGCAGGTAAGCCGCCAGGACTAATAGCGCGCAGGCAACAATCAGTGCCACCCATAGTATTGCGCGGCCATCCCGTGCACGATCCGTTGCCCCGCCGTGTATTACGCTGAGATCTGGCGCTTCAGCACCCGGTGTTTGCTGGGATCGAGATCGGTTGAGTGCATCCAGGATAAACGACATCAGTACCGGTCCTTGATGTTGCCGCCGGGAGACCGCTGCAACTCGGTGTCGGCTTGCAGGGACGCGGCCCCGCTGCGCGCGGCCTCAAGCCGCAGCAGTGTTTTTAGCCCGACGATGCCATCGACTTCCAGGCCCGCGTTTTGCTGAAACAGCCGCACGCGCTGTTCCAGGGCTGAGTTATAAACCTCGCTAGCCAAAGGCGTTTGTTGATTATCCAAATCGGCAAATACATTTGCTAACCAGTTGACCATAGCGCTGCGATCGCCACTGGCAACTGGCCCTCGATACTCCGCCGGCGGCTGCCAGATCAGCTCAAAGTCACCGCGCCAAAGCCTGCCTAGCTTTGCCAATGCCACGCGGCTTTCGCCCGTCTGCGTCAGTAGGGTCGCTTGCCCTTCCTGCACCGCGGTCAGTACCGCGTGGGTCAGAAAACGATCAGGCGTTACCAGCGTAAGCACCGCCGGGCGATCATAGCTCAACAGGTCTTGCCAACTTGACGCGCCCAGCGCTTCGCAGCGCCAGCGAGAGGTCGCTAAGCTGGAGCAGATTTCGCCATCAACCGGAGCCGCAGCGCCCAGGTAGCCTGCCAGCACGGCGAGTGCCACATCGCGCTCAGGTATCAGCGCAGGGGTTGCCAGCGTGTCAACGGCGTCGACTTCTGGCGCGGCAACGCTGGGTAACGGCGCCTTGGAAGGCGTGAACAAGCCCATGTAAAGCGCTATACAAAACACCACTAATAGCGTCAGACCCGCGACGATTAAAGGCATCCGTAGCGATGATTTTGATGTCCCCGGTAGCTCACCCATTACTTCGCGAATGGCCTGGTTGAGCATGCTTTCGCTCACCTTGGGTTGGTTCTGCCCAAAGGTTCCCAGCAGTAAGCGGTCGCAAAGCACGTTGATTAATCGGGGGATGCCACCGGTGCTACGAAAAACAGCCTTCACAACCCGTGGCGGAAACAACTCCTGATTGGCGGGCAAGCCGGCCACCTGCAGTCGATGCCTTATATAGGCGTCAGTTTCCTCCAGGTTCAGCGGCGTTAGCTCATACCGAGCGGTAATGCGCTGGCTGAGCTGACGAAGCTCTGGACGCGACAACATCGCGGCCAGCTCTGGCTGGCCTACCAGTATGATTTGCAGCAGCTTCTGCGTATTGGTTTCCAGGTTGGTCAGCAGCCTGATCTGCTCCAGCACATCAAACTGCAGGTGCTGTGCTTCATCAATCAACAGCACTGTGTTGCGCCCGCGCTCATGATTCTCAAGAAGAAAACGGTGCAACTGGTCGGTCAGCGTTTTCAGAGTCGCGGTCGCTGGCTCATAGGGAATACCAAACTCGTCGCAAACGCTGGCCAGCAATTCCTCTGCGTTGAGCGCCGGATTCAAAATGATTGCGATGTCGGTGCTATCAGGAAGTTGTTCCAACAAGCAGCGATTTATTGTGGTTTTGCCAGTACCCACTTCTCCTGTGAGCAAGATAAACCCACCGCCCGCGCCCACGCCATAGAGCAGATGCGCCAGGGCATCGCGGTGCCTGGCGCTCATAAACAAGTACCTGGGATTGACGGCGATGGAAAAGGGTTCTTCCTTCAGGCCGAAGTAACGGTGATACATGGCGTTCCGGTCGCATTGCGCAGCCCATCATTATGCCCAGCGCGCTGCGGATGTTCTATAGTAGGCACTTTATTAGCTCATAAAGCGGGTACGGGATCATGGGTAAATCGGTAAAAGTGGTACTTGGACTATTAGTGGCAGTGATTGCCATCGTCGCCATTGCGCTGGTGGTTGTTCTACAGAATCTGGATGCCATCATCAAAACCGTTATCGAGGATGTCGGCACCGAAGTAACGCAGACCTCGGTGACCGTGCGCGACGTGAAATTCACCCTCACGGACGGTCGCGGCGAGATCCACGGGCTACGTATTGGCAACCCGGAAGGCTTTAGTTCTGCATCTGCCTTCGCGATGGAGAAGATAGCAGTGCAGGTTGCACCGGCCTCTTTGACCGGACCGGTCATCGTTATCGAAGAAGTCACCGTGGATGGCGCTACATTGACTGCTGAACAACGCGGCATGAGCACCAATTTGCAAGCACTGTTAGATGGCATGAAGCCCGCTGACGCTCCAGCGGAGCCTGAGGCCAGCGGCGAAGCGGTAGATGTTCGCCTGATGCTAGAACAGTTAGCCTTCATCAACAGCAGCGCAACGGTCGATACGGAGCAGTACGGCAGTAAATCCCTGAAACTGCCGGCTATCAAGCTGAACAACATCGGTGACTCGAAAACGGGACTGCCACCGGAGGAACTCGCCAGTGAAATGCTTCGCGCCGTCATCAAACAGACTCAGAAAGCGGTGTCCGACTATCTGGAAGATTTAGTCAAAGACAAAGCCAAAGAGGCGGCGGAAAAAGAGCTGAACAAAAAGCTGGATGAAAAAATTGGCTCCGAAAACCGTGAAAAACTGGAAGGACTAAAAGGACTGTTTAACAACTAACAGCGCAATCACTACACACAGCGATTACACAGAAAGCGCAATGAAGCGAAAACAGACAGCCGCCGGCAAGTCCTTTTTAGGGGAATTGCTGGCGCCACTAAGGTCACACCTGGTTGGTGTCGGGCTGTTTAGCTTCTGCATCAACGTGCTCATGTTGGCACCGGCAATCTATATGCTGCAGGTCTTTGACCGTGCCGTATCCAGCGGCTCTGAGTCCACGCTGTTCATGCTGACGCTAATTCTCGTGTTCCTGCTCGCATCTATGGGCTTACTGGAATGGGTGCGGGGCCAGCTTTTCTTGCAGGCCGCCGGAAAACTCGCCGAGTTGCTAAGCCCGGCGGCGTTTAAGGCGACCTTTCGCCGCGCTCTGCTGCGCGGCGGTCGCAAGGGCATCAGTAGCATGCCTGTTCAGGACGTAGACAATCTGCGCAGCTACCTCGCTAACGGCAGCGCCGCGGCGTTTTTCGACGTGCCCTGGGTGCCAATCTATCTCGTTGTAATGGGCTTATTCCATTGGAGCTTCGGCGCCTTGGGCCTGTTAAGTGCCGCTGGCTTGCTGGCGCTGAGCTGGATGAATCACCGAGCGTCCCTGCAAGCCAACCAACGCGCCAACGTCGAGGCCCGCATGGGGCAGCACTTTTGCGAGCAGAACCTGCGTAACGTCGACGTCGTCACCGCCATGGGCATGCTTCCCGATTTGGAGCGCCGCTGGCAGCAGCACCAGCAAATTGGTGCTGCGTTTCAGGGCCATGCGGGACAGGTTAACGGCCGCTTTAGCGCCCTGAGTAAAACCCTGCGTATCCTGCTGCAATCACTGGCGTTGGGGCTAGGCGCCTTACTAGCGATCAACGGCAGTATCTCACCCGGCATGATGATTGCCGGCAGTATTTTGATGGGCCGCGCTCTGGCACCGGTAGACCAGCTGGTTGGCAGTTGGCGACAGTACCAGTTAGCACGCGGTAGCTATCGCCGTTTGAACGAGGTACTCGGCAGCGAGCCCACGGAGCCCGAGCGCCTATCGCTCCCTGCGCCCACAGGTGAGTTGATTATGGAGAATGTCAGCGTCATGCCACCGGCTGCGCGGGTGCCCGCACTGCGCGATATCTCCTTTCGCGTCGCCGCCGGCACCACGGTCGGCATTGTCGGGCCCAGTGCGGCGGGCAAGTCTACTCTTGGCCGCGTGATGCTTGGGATCTGGCCCGCTAGCCGCGGCGCCGTGCGACTCGATGGCGCGGAGCTTGCACAGTGGAATCCTCAGGCACTAGGCAAGCATGTAGGCTACCTGCCACAGGATATTGAACTCATTGAGGGCACCGTGGCTGAAAACATCGCCCGCTTTGGTCAGGTCGATGCAGATGCTGTGGTTGACGCCGCGCGAGCCGCGGGTGTCCACGACTTGATTCTGCGCTTAAGCGAAGGCTATGACACCGCTGTGGGTGCTGACGGTAGCGTGCTGTCAGCGGGGCAGCGGCAGCGGATTGCGCTGGCGCGTGCGCTCTACCAGCGACCCAGGTTGATTGTTCTGGATGAGCCCGATGCCCATTTGGACGAGGCCGGGGAAATGGCGCTGCGCCAGGCTTTACAGGCCGCCCGCAGCTGGCAGGCCACTGTCTTCGTTATCACCCATCGTCCGCGATTGCTGCAAGTGCTGGATCGCGTGTTCGTGCTGCGTGAAGGCACTATTGTAGACAGCGGAGATGCCAGAGAACTGTTGGAGAAATACCAGCAGCTCGCCGTCGCACAAAGCAGCGATAATGCCGACGCCGCGACGGGACCCTCAGCATGAACACTGCAGCCGGCACCAACGGATCTGTCCTGCCCCGCTTTGACACCAGTGGGCGCGGCCCCTGGCGCATAGGCATCACCGTAATGGTACTGACGTTTGGCGTATTCGGCCTGTGGGCGGCGCTGGCGCCCTTGGAAAGCGCGGCGCTGGCGCCCGGCGTGGTGTCCGTAAAAGGCAGCCGCAAGAACATCGAGCACCTTGAGGGTGGCATTGTAAAAGCGATCCTCGTGAAAGATGGCGAGAGCGTGGAAGCCGGGCAGGTATTAATTCAACTTGATGACACCCAGGCCAGCGCCCAGCTAGAGATAGCCCAGGCCCAGTACTATCTGGCTCTCGCCCGGCAGGCGCGGCTTGCAGCCGAACGCTCTGGTGCCGACACCCTGCCGTCGCTTGGGCCTGACGTACCAATCGACGATCCTCGGGTGCAGGAGGCGCTAGCAGCACAGCAGCAGCTATTTCGGGCTCGACTCGATGCTCGCAACGGCGAATTATCGGTGCTGGAGCAACGCGTGGAGCAGCTCGCTTCCCAGGCGAGGGGGCTGGAGAACGTCAGCGAGGCCAAGCGTGAGCTCGGCGATTCCTATCTTGACGAGATCAGCGATTTGGAAGGCTTGCTGAAAGAGGGCTTTGTCGACAAACAACGCCTGCGTGAAATACAGCGGCGGCTCGCCGATGTTCGAGGGGAATCCGCTGAGCTGGCCTCAGAGGCTGCCAGCCTGGAGATACAGATTGGCGAAACACGCCTGCAGAAACTGCAGCTTGAGAAAGACTTTCAGGCCGCCGTGGTAGACGAACTGGGCGACGCCAACGCCGAGATCAATGACTTGAACGAGCGCATTAGGGCCCTGGAGGATCAAGTGCGTCGCACTAACATCACCAGCCCCATCTCCGGCGAAGTCGTCGGCTTGTCGGTCACCACGCTTGGCGAGGTCGTCAGCCCCGGCGAGAGTTTGTTGCAGGTGGTGCCCAAAGCAGCAGAATTGATCATAGAGGCTCAGGTCAACCCTATCGATATTGATCGCGTCAGCAACGGTCAAGCCGCCAACATTCGTTTTACCTCCTTTAAAAGCCAGACCACGCCCGTTATCGAGGGGCATCTGTTCAGCCTGTCGGCGGATGCGATAAGCGACCGCGACAGTGGCTACAGCTACTATCTGGCCAGGGTGGAAATCCCTGCCGAGGAGCGGTTGAGGTTAGGCGATGCGGCACTCGTCCCGGGAATGCCAGTGGAGGTACTCATCAACACCGGCAGCCGAACGCTGCTCCAATACCTGACCCAGCCGCTGCGTAACGCGTTTGCCCGCGCCTTGATCGAAGACTGACGTTGCCCACATTCCAGCTCTATTCTTCGGTGTAAGGCTTTTCGGAATAGAACACCCAGATTTTTCGGTAGCCGTCTGTATCCCAACGTCCAGTCCATTCTTTGGGGATCGTCACTGCCTCACCCGCCTTCACCTCCATGACCGAACCATCACCGCACACGCCAACGGCAGTATCATCGTCGGGAGGGTACGCGATGCCACCGATGCGACGGCACTCCGGTCTTTTTACCGATTTTCACTAACGCAATTGCGAATCATAATCATTAAGAGTTACCATCTCGCCCTTTACGCAAGCTTTTCGGAGATACTCTTGATGTTCAAGCCCTCTTGGTCGCTGCCCGCACTAGCGATCGTCGCCCTGGCAATAGGCTCCGCTGTGGCCACTGCCCAGGAACAGTCTGGTCGCGCGGTTGAAGAAGTTCTGGTGCAAGGACGCTACCTGTCCATGGACAAGATCAATTCCGTCAAAACGCCAACGCCCATCCTAGATGTACCGCAAAGCCTGACCATTCTGGGAGAACGGCAGATCGAAGATCAGGCCTTTCAAAGCATCGGCGACGTGGTTCGCTACACGCCGGGCATTGCCATCAGCCAGGGAGAGGGTCACCGGGACTCAATGATTATTCGGGGCATTCAAAGTACGGCTGATTTTTTTGTCGATGGCCTACGAGATGACGTTCAATACTTCCGACCGCTGTACAACGTAGAACAGGTAGAGATTCTTCGAGGCTCAAATGCACTGCTGTTCGGGCGGGGCGGCGGTGGCGGCGTTATCAACCGGGTGCAGAAAAAACCGGAGATAGGTGAGCGATTTGGTACGGTTGATCTGGGAGCTGACTCCTTTGGCGCGTGGACAGCCAACGTTGATCTGAACGCTGATGCCGGAGACAGTATGGCCTTCCGGGTCAACGCCTACGCGCAGGGCCTGGAAAACCACCGCGATGTCTATGACGGTGACAGCTTTGCCATCAACCCAACGGCCCGCTTCGCCCTGAGTGAATCAAGCAGCCTCTTCCTGTCTTATGAATACCTTGAAGACGACCGCATTGTGGATCGCGGCGTACCGTCACAGCTGTCCAACAATGGTCCTAATCGCCCACTGGAAGGCTTTGAGGATACCTTCTTCGGTGCCCGCAACGGCAATAACACCGATCTGGAAGCGCAGCTCTGGCGCGCTCGTCTGGATCACCGATTCTCGGAGCAAATCCGTGGCAACGTGACCATCCAGTATGCCGATTACGACAAGGCCTATCAGAACATCTATCCCAACGGTGTCGTCGAGGTGATCAACGGTAGCTTCGACAGCGTTGCACTGGATGGCTATGAAGACACCACGCAGCGTGAAAATCTCATCGCTCAGGCCAATCTCACCGGTGAATTTGACACGGGTAATATCGGTCATGTGATGCTACTGGGCATCGAAGCCGGTGATCAGCAATCTGACAATGCGCGCCTGGACAATGTGTTCGCGGCCAACGGCGACGATCAAATTGTTATCCCGTTCTCTGACCCGCTGGTCATTCCGGACTTTGAATATTCAAATCGTGTACGTGATCGTGAGTCACAGGTACGCTTCACATCGATATACCTGCAGGACCAGATCAGCTTGACCGAAAAGTTCAAGGTATTGCTGGGCCTGCGCTACGACCGCTTTGATATCGACGTCGTGGATCGTATAGAGCAAAACGACGGGGACGATGTAAACGGCCGCTTCGACCGGGTCGATGAAGAGGTGACGCCGCGTTTCGGCTTGATATACAAGCCCGCTGAAAATATCTCGGTGTATGCGAGCTACAGCGAAACCTTCCTGCCACTATCGGGAGAGCAGTTCTTAACGCTGAACCTCACCACCGAAGACACCAAGCCCCAGTTTTTCGAAAACCGGGAGATCGGTTTCAAGTGGGACTTGAACCCCGCACTGGCGCTGACCACATCGATCTTTGAGTTGGATCGCGAAAGCTTCACGTCAGTAGATCCACAAAACCCTGAACAGGTCGTTATTGTCGAAGGCTCACAAACGCGTGGTCTGGAAGTACAGCTGACAGGGGCGCTGACCGAACACTGGGCAATCACCACAGGCTATTCCTATCTGGACGGTGAGATACAACGTGCCGACGGCAGCGGCAACGATGGCAACAGTACGCGCCAAACGCCAGAGCATATGTTCTCGATATGGAACTCCTACGAGGTTAACAGCAAGCTGCGCCTGGGGCTGGGCCTTACCTATCAGGACAGCTTCTTCATACAGGAAGATAACTCGGTCGAGGTGCCCTCCTTCGTGCGCGTTGACGCCGCTGCATATTACCAGATCAACGATCGCATGCGCCTGCAGCTTAACGTCGAGAATCTGTTGGACGAGGAGTATTTCCCGGACGCGCACAATAACAACAACATCACCACCGGACGCCCCCTGAACGCGCGCGTCACGCTGGCGGTAGATCTTTGATTAATGGTTGCTCATAAGGATAAATAGGGTCAGCGTCACTTTTTCTCTACTTGCGTTATAGCCCGCCAGTGGCTTCCAGAAAAAGTGACTCTGACCGTCTTTTTTGGCCCTCTT
Source organism: Cellvibrionales bacterium (assembly GCA_043585095.1). Classification (GTDB taxonomy): domain Bacteria; phylum Pseudomonadota; class Gammaproteobacteria; order Pseudomonadales; family Halieaceae; genus JANQIO01. Next base: position 837,410 of record CP121321.1, on the reverse strand, counting down.
TTTTTCCTGAGAATGGAGAAAAGCATAAAGACGCAACGTGACTAATTGTCCTCGTCGCTGTCTTTATTGATGCTGCGGCGAACTGACACCACCTGCCAAACCCCAAAGCCCAACGCGGCCCCAAAAAACAGCAGCACCTGGAAGGCCTTCAAATCACTGTATTCCATGTCTTCCTCTGTTGGTAACGACCGCGGCAGAGCAAAAAATCATGGGCAGAGTAAATTTTCTGTCGCTAAAGCGGCCAGTCAAAGAGCAGCGTCGCAAGAAAAAGTACTCTGACACTATTTTCGTATTTCTCCTCCCGTTGATATAGATTCTACGACACGCCAACGTTAGCCTATTAGTATTACCACCGTAGTTATCCGTCCGACAGCGCGTCGGGACCGTTACACACTGGAGAAAACCATGACGTCATGCCCTTTTTCTAACCTACTGGACCCAGACACCTATAAGAACGGCATGCCCTATGAAATGCTTAAAGACATTCGCCATGCTGGGCCCGTGGTGCGAATGGAAGACCCGCTGACCGGCGTACCCTATTGGGTTGTCACCCGTATTAAAGAGATCGATTACGTCTCCAAGAACCCAGCCCTGTTCTCGTCCGCAGAACGCTCAGCCTTTCCGATGGAAATGGACGAGCCAACCGTTGACGCGCAGCGAAACCAGATTATCTGCATGGACCCGCCGCGCCATCAAAAGGTTCGCCGGATTGTGCGCAATGCGTTTACACCCGCGCGCGTGAACTCCTACGAGCCGTCTTTTCGCGAACATGCGCGGCGCATCATTGACGAGGTTGCCAGCAAAGGGGAGTGTGAATTTGTCGAGGATGTTGCAGCCGAACTTCCCCTGATATCCATTCTGGAGCTACTAGGCGTGCCGCTGGAGGACCGCAAAAAGTTCTTCAACTGGACCAATACGATGATTTTCGCCGATGACCCCGATATGGCCGTCTCGATAGAGGAAGCACAGCATGCCGCAATTGAGGTCATAGCCTACGCAATGGAGTTGGCAGAAAAGCATCGTGCTGAGCCGATGGATAACATAACCGGTGCTCTGCTCGATGGCGAGGTCGACGGCGTTCCGGTCACACCGGAAATGTTCGGCTGGATGTTTATTCTGATCCTGGTGGGTGGCAACGAGTCCACGCGGACAGTGACGGCGCAGGGCATGCGCCTGCTAATGGAAAACCCAGACCAGTTGCAGTATCTGGTAGACAACCCCGACAAAATATCCAACGCGGTTGAGGAGATGCTTCGGTACAACACGGCGTTCATTTCCATGCGCCGAACCGCCGTAGAAGACACGGAGCTGGGCGGCCAGCAGATCAAAAAGGGCGACAAGATTGTGCTTCACTACCACACGGCGAACCACGACGAGGATGTGTTTGGAGACGATGCGATGCGCTTCGATGTAACACGTGCTGAGCGCATGCCCGATCTTTACAACCAGCTACGGTCATTCGGCATCGGCCAGCACTTTTGTATCGGCACACACCTTGCGCGTCTTGAACTTAACGTGATGTTTGAAGAGCTGCTGCCCCGATTACGCAATCCCGCTTTTGTCGGAGAACCTACCTATGTGCGTTCCTTCTTTGTTAACGCGATGAAGGAAATGAACATCCGTTTTGACCCGGAGGTTCGCGATACCAAGGCGGCCTGAGTGAACTTAGGGCCAGAGTAAATTTTCCAGGGCTTTTACCGGCAAAGCACCGAGTGCTTAGCTTTAACGTTACTCTGACCCTATTTTCCACTCGTTTTCATGCCGAGTTATACTCACCACGCTGCATTCCTTTTAGCTAGAGCTGACTACTATGATCTATCGCATCCTAACGACACTGCTGTTAAGCCTTTTTCTACTCGCTGGTTGCTCGGATGGTTCCGACAGCTTTGTCCCACCCTCTTCAACGCTCACCATCGTTGTCACGAATGATGACGGTATTGGTGCCCCGGGAATCGATGCTTTGGTGAATGCATTGATACTGGTAGAGGACGTAGATGTGCAGGTGGTAGCGCCCGCAGAGAATCAGAGCGGCTCCTCCGACCGCACCACCGAAGGCGAATTGGTCCGTGAAGACTCCGCTACAATAAGCGGCTACATGAGCGTGGCTGTATTCGGCTTTCCAGCCGACGCCGTGAATGTCGCCCTAAACGAACTGGGCATCGATGCAGACCTGGTCGTCTCCGGCGTCAACTCCGGCCAAAACGTCGGCCCCTTTGCACCAATTTCCGGCACGGTAGGCGCTGCCCGCACGGCAGCACGCGCGGGGGTTCCAGCAGTTGCAGCCAGCGCCAGCTTCGTACCCGGGCTGGGAGACTTTGACGCAGCGGCCGCACTAGTGGTTGATTGGATTAATGAGAATCGGGAAGCGCTGCTCGATGGCAGTGCCAATACTGAAACAGTTACCAGCTTCAATGTTCCCGGCTGTATCACGGGCGACATTCGCGGGCTGGTGGAAGTACCTCTGGCTGATGCATTCCCCGAGACCGGCGCAGGCCCCGTGTTCTCAACCGACTGCTCTGTAGAGCCCGACAGCCCTCCCACCACTGACGTCGACGCCATGGTCAAAGGCTTCGCCGCGGTAACGCAGGTGCCGCTAGAGTTCGACTCTGAGTAATTAACCGGGGCGAAGTGCGCTTCCGCTTTCGGTCGAGCCGCCTCTCGATAGCGCATTACCCCAGTAGCTCTGGCCCTTTTTGCCATTTTTGCAATCGCTGCCAAAATTGCGGACAGTAGTACGAGCTATGCCGCACTTTCAGTGAAGAGCCCACCATGCACACACATCAGATGGAAGGTTGGACGCATGATCATGTGTTCGGCCAAGACCAAAAACGTGAAGGGGAAAAACGCACCCTCCTAATCGTTTTGCTTACGGCAGCCATGATGGCCGTCGAAATAACTTTTGGCTTGATCTCCGGATCTATGGCGCTGTTGGCCGACGGGCTCCATATGGCGTCCCATACCGTTGCCTTGAGTATCTCTGTTTTCGCCTATGTGATTTCCCGACGATTGGCATCTGATCGCCGCTTTGCTTTCGGCGTTGGTAAGATCAACAGCCTGGCAGGATTTGCCAGCGCTATTTTGCTGCTGGGTTTTGCCCTGACCATGGTCGTAGAGAGTACAGCGCGATTGATCGACCCTGTAGCTATCGTTTTCGATCAGGCCATAATTGTCGCGGCGATTGGTCTCGTTGTGAACGGCTTGAGTGCCTGGGTACTGATGTCGACCCCACATGATCATGGCCATTCTCATGATCACTATCACCAGAATGAACATGATCACAATTTGCGCGGAGCCTATTTACATGTGCTGGCGGACGCGTTGACCTCCATACTTGCGATCGTAGCGCTGCTGGCGGGCAAATACATGGGTGCAGCCTGGCTCGACCCGCTAATGGGCATCGTGGGAGCGGCACTGGTCACCCGTTGGTCTTTCGGTCTCATTCGAGAAGCCATCAAAGTCTTGCTCGACAATCAGGCGGACCAGCACCAACTGGATGAGCTTCGCGTCGCCATTGAGCGAGGCACGTCCGACCGTGTAAGCGATTTGCATCTATGGAGCATCGGACATGGGATCTTCGCCGCAGAGATTGCTGTCGTCAGCGATGATCCCCAATCACCAGAACACTACAAGTCCCTGATCCCTTGTCACCAAAACATCGTCCATGCCAATGTCGAAGTGCACCGATGTGCGAACCATTGAGACAGTGAAAACTACGCACTGGTCGCCCGTTAGCTCTAGGAGCGGCGCGAGCAAGTGATCTGTCATTTCACAAAACACCAACAAGCGGAATCGCAGCGCCGACACCAAGCCAAAGGAATGACCCGCACGCCAGCGCAAAAAGCACTTTATCACTGCCCTCAAGTTTCCCGCCTGGAAGCCCATTAGTCTTCCAGCGCCAGATCAAAAACGCTGCACTTAGCACCAGGAAGAAAACATTAAACGCTAGCGTGTAATCGACCGAGAAAAACTCGCGATCGGTGACACTCTTGGCTGAGGCAGCCTCTGGCAGCAATCCAAAGGCCGCAAAGCCATAATGCATAAGCAATGCACTGGATACGAGGACCAGCAGAAATATACCCAGGATGTAGAGCGCCGCGCGCCACCCGTAATATTGCGCCTGAATGCGCAGCACCGGTAACACGACTAAATCGCTAAAAATGAACGCCATGACTCCTGCAAAGCTGACACCATTCTCGAAAAGCACGGCGGCCAGAGGAATGTTGCCCATCGATCCAATAAAGGTAAAAAACGCAGCGATCGGTCCCACCAGGCATTGTATGAGTACTTCGGCGAACGATGGTTGCGCCTGACCGGCGCCGACAAAGAGCGCTTCAAAAAATGTTCTAGGGACAAAGGCAGCAATAACGCCTGCCACTGTGAATCCGATCGTCACGTCCTTCCAAACCATATGCCACTCCATGACATATTTGTTGGCGACGCGCTGCCAGCCCTCTTTGCTCTGAACTAAATCCTTCCAGTCGGGAACGCCATCTTCCGAGTCACTGCCTTCTGCCTCTCGTGCACGTTTTCTGGCAGCGTCAATGATCTTCTGCGGGCGCGTTATGCGCACAACCAGCCACATCAGCAAAATGAGAAGAACACCGCCAACGTATTCGCCAACAACGAACTGCCAGCCAAGAAAGATGCCGATAACGATCCCCAGTTCCACGACCAAATTGGTAGAGGCCAAAAGAAAAGCGAGAGAGGGTACAAATCCGGCACCCTTCGCGAAGAGTGAGCGCGTGGTGGCGAGTGCAGCAAAGGAGCAGGAACTCGAAATAAAACCAAAAAAAGCACCGAGGCCGACACTGCCGACACTGGTTTCTCCCATGCTCTTTTTCATGCGTTCACGGGTAACGAATACCTGGATCATGCTGCTGATCAGATAGCCTAGGCCGAAGGCCCACAGGGCCATCCAGAATAGCCCCAGAGACGTCATTGCGGCTTCGTGCCAGGTGCTGAGAAATTGCTGCATGACTTGGTCCTCCGCTGGCTAGGTCATGGAAATGGGGTCAGAGTAACTTTTCCTAGGCAGATGAAGTAGCGCCAGCGTCGTCTTTACCCTGTATGCCGGGCCGCCCTCGCCTTCCTGGTCTCAGTCTTACGCCGAACTGCTTCTCCATAGCTTCTGTGAAAACACCATCCCCAAACACATACCCCTGCTGTGTCGCCAAGCGCAGCGCTTGCTGGGACACAGCGTTCTCCGGTAAGCGAAACAAGCCGCGGTAAGCGGTTTGCCGGGCCTCAGCAGACGCTCCCAAACCGAGGAATGCAGGGTGCGGCGTCAGCATCCCCGACGCGGCACCATGAGCATTAGGAAGATAGCTCGACCAGACGTAATCACCGGGATTAGCCACCATACACGCTCTCACCGGGTTCATTTCGATATAGCGGTAGCAGGCTAGAACATAATGGTCACTGCCCACCAGGCAGGATTTATAGCGGCCTTCGAACAGCGTGCCACTGCGCTGATAGCGCTGATTAAAGTACCTGACGTACTGGCGGCCCAAGGACTGCATCATGTGGGGCAAGCCTTGCTCTCGCTGCGGTGTCGCCAACACATGAATGTGATTGCTCATATAGACCCAGGCGTGGATTTGCACAGCGTGCTGGCGGGAGTACTGGGCCAGCCAGTTGGTGAATAGCGCGCGATCCTGGTTATCGCGAAAGATTAACTGCCGGTTATTACCGCGCTGAATCACGTGCTGGGTAACACCCGCCGGTGCCAGCCGTGGCTTTCTGGGCATAGCGAACATCCTTGTTTGCTACGGAGTGTATATAGACTAGCTATGCGCGTTGGCGTTGCCAGCGCGTGCGGACGGGAAGTGTCAACAGAAGTGCTCAGGGGCAGGAAAAAATGGGATCAGAGTAACTTTTTCTTTGTGTGACGCCGGCAAACCAAAGCCGAGCTGAAAAAGTTACTCTGACCCCATTTTTGGGTGTTTGGTGGAGCCAGGCGGGATCGAACCGCCGACCTCAACACTGCCAGTGTTGCGCTCTCCCAGCTGAGCTATGGCCCCAAACAAGGCCGCGAAGTTTAGTGAGCGGCCCGATGACTGTCAATGCCTTAGGGATTATCTGCTTGCTGTTTAAGCAGATCAGCGTAGGCGGCATGTCGCTGCATCTGGCCCGCCAGTACCTGATCGACAATCGGTGCCAGCGCGCCTAAATCCTGCCCAGAGAAGCCACTGACGTTATAGGTCAACACCGTCTTGCTGCCGCTGCCGAAGGCTTCAAACTGGATATTCATGGAACCGGTGATACCCATCGGTTGCAGGGGGCCCAACCCGCCGGTAAGGCGCAGCTCTTTACCCCGGTTGGCGTAGACGACCCTCAGATGCTCGATAAAGCCACCATCAGGGAGTGTTTCAAGCATGCTGCCACCGGGGGCAAGCTTGAGGGTGAGTTGTTGGGGATCGTTGCCGTAGCTGTGGGCCATATCCCACCAGCGGCCTATGTTCGCGAAGGCATCGTAGGCACGCTGTGGCGTCGCCTGGCTGAGCGTTTCAATGCGAAGACAAGCCCCCGCGTGCCGAGGCAGTTACTTCACCGAGAGCACCTGCCACCGGCAGCGCAAGCATAAGAAGAATCGATACGAGTGATTTCATATTTGCTCCGCTCTTGTTATGCATACTCAAAGACGGTTATGCACAGTGCTGCCGTCAGCGAGGAGATCGGCCAGCCCCCCTTCCCTGATCCAGCCGCAGGAAACGCTAGGCCGCCTCAATGTCTCTGTAAGCCTTCTCGAAGCGCTTCATGGCTTTTTTAGACACACCCCCGAGTACCTCGATGGCGTGACGAATGCGCGCCCGGGTCATATCAGGCCCCAGTAGCACCATAGCATCAAAGATTGAGAAGGAGGCCGTCGAGCCGGATACGGCGATAAACAAGGGCGCGAGAAAGTCTTTCATTTTCATATCGAACGAGTCGGCGACGACTTTGACGTCCGCAAACACCGCGTCTCGGGTCCAGTGCCGCTGGGACTCCAGTCGCCACAGAACAAACTGCAGTGCCTGCAACAGCGCTTCATCTTCCAGCTTCAGATCACCAAAGTCATCGGACGTAAGCGGCAGCGTACCCGACACCAAAAAACCCGCCAGCGGCGCAAGGTCGCTAAAAGTTTCCATACGTTGCTTGGCGTGGGGCAACACCTCAAGCAGCTTACTGCGGTTGAATGCCCACTCATGCAGCCGATCCGCAAGGGCGTTGTCGTCCAGCTCCTCGCGAATCCAGGTGCCGTTGAGCCAGCTGAGTTTCTCCACGTCGAAGACTGGACCACCCAGTGACACCCGGCGGATATCAAACTCTGCCAGCATATCGGCCAGCGTGAACTTTTCGCGCTCGTCGGGCATGGACCATCCCATACGACCCAGGTAGTTCAGCAGCGCCTCTGGCAAAAAGCCCATGCGCTCGTAGTAGAGAATACTGGTGGGGTTCTTGCGCTTGCTGAGCTTGCTCTTGTCCGGATTCCTCAGCAGCGGCATATGACAGAGCACCGGCATGGTCCAGCCAAAGTACTCGTACAGTAATTTATGTTTAGGTGCTGAGTTGATCCACTCCTCGCCGCGAATGACGTGGGTGATCTGCATCAGGTGATCGTCCACCACATTCGCCAGGTGGTAGGTGGGCATACCGTCAGACTTCAGCAGTATCTGAGCGTCGACCATGCTCCAATCCAGCTCAATGGTGCCGCGCAGCAGGTCATCGATTGCGCACACGCCGGGTTCATCAGGCACCATCATGCGAATCACAAAGGGTTCGCCCGCTTTAGCGCGCTTGGCCTGTTCCTGCTCGTCCAGTATCAAATCCGCGGGCTTCAATGCCGTCGACATACCCGACTCGCGGCGCGCTTCCCTCAAGGTGTTGAGTTCTTCAGGCGTGCGATAGCAGCGGAAAGCCTTACCTTCGCTGACCAGCTGCTCGGCATAATCGGCATACAGGTGCATGCGCTCGCTCTGTCGATACGGCCCAAAAGGGCCGCCCACATCCGGACCTTCATCCCAGTCCAGACCGAGCCAGCACAGGGCATCCAGGATCGCCTGTTCAGACTCCGGCGTGCTGCGTGCCGTGTCGGTATCCTCGATGCGCAAGACGAATTTACCGCCCTGGGCGCGGGCAAATGCCATATTGAACAAGGCAATATAAGCGGTACCAACGTGGGGGTCGCCGGTGGGAGAAGGCGCAATGCGGGTGCGTACAGTCATGGTGTGCTCTGATAGAATTTGCGCGCGATTATATAACCCCCTGAACACACCTTGCTACGGAGCCGTCAGTGCAACACCGATTTTGCATCGCCCCCATGATGGACTGGTCGGACCGGCATTGCCGCTACTTCTGGCGGCTGCTCAGTCAGCATGCCCTGCTCTATACGGAAATGGTCACCACCGGTGCTCTGCTGCACGGCGACCGACAACGCTTTCTGGATTTTCACCCCAACGAGCATCCGGTGGCGCTGCAGCTAGGCGGCAGTGACCCTGGGGAGCTAGCGGCCTGCGCGGAGCTGGCGCAGCAGTGGGGCTACGACGAAATTAACCTGAACTGCGGCTGTCCCTCAGACCGCGTGCAGTCCGGCGCTTTTGGAGCCTGCCTGATGGCCGAGCCCGAGCTTGTAGCCGACTGTGTTAGCGCTATGCAGGGAGCTTGCGACTTGCCCGTTACAGTTAAACACCGGATTGGCATCGACGACATGGAAAGCTACGACAATATGGAAGACTTTGTCGATCAGGTCGCATCAGGCGGCTGCAGCGTGTTCATTGTCCATGCCCGCAAGGCCTGGCTGCAGGGTCTGAGCCCAAAGGAAAACCGCGAGATACCGCCGCTGCATTACGACTGGGTCTACCGACTGAAAGAGCGTCGGCCAGAGCTGACTATCGTAATCAACGGTGGCATCACAGAACTGGACGCCTGCCAGCAACATTTAGAGTATGTCGATGGCGTGATGTTGGGCAGGGAGGCCTACCAAAACCCCTTCATGCTTGCGGCTGTGGATGCGACACTATTTGACGGTGACGCGCCAGGCCCATCGCGAGACGCTATCGCGGCGCGCTTTGTGGAATACGCCAGAGAAGAGCTACAAAACGGCACCGCACTGCACCATATGACGCGGCATATACTGGGGCTCTATCAGGGCATGCCCGGCACCAGACGCTTCCGGCGTCACCTCAGTGAAAACGCCTATAAAACCGACGCAGGCATCAACGTATTGGAAGATGCGCTGGCCCAAATTCAACGCGAGCCCAGCGGCGCACAGGAGACACTAGCGGTATGAGCAGCAAACTAGATCAGCTTAAGGCCATGACCCAGGTGGTGGCAGACACCGGCGACATCGAGGCGATCCGTCGCTTCACGCCCCAGGACGCCACGACTAACCCTTCACTGCTGCTTAAGGCCGCTGCGCTGCCCCACTATCAGCAACTCATACGAGACGCCAAAAGCTGGGCGTCACAGCAGGGCGGCAGTGACGCCGAACAGCTCGCCAACTGCAGCGATAAACTGGCGGTGGCCATCGGTAAAGAGATTCTGGACATCGTTCCGGGCCGCGTTTCCACCGAGGTCGATGCCCGGCTGTCTTTTGATAAAGACGGCACCATCGCCAAAGCGCGCAAACTCATTGGTCTGTATGAAGACTACGGCATTGGTCCCGAGCGCATACTGATCAAGACGGCGTCCACCTGGGAGGGCATAAAAGCCGCCGAACAACTGGAGAAGGAAGGCATCAACTGCAATCTGACTTTGCTGTTTGGGTTTGAGCAAGCGGTCGCCTGCGCTGAAGCGGGCGTATTTCTGATTTCCCCTTTTGTGGGACGCATACTGGACTGGTACAAGGCCAACACCGATCTGGTCATAGCCAAACCCGAGGATGATCCCGGCGTGCAATCGGTCACGCGTATCTACGACCACTACAAGCAGCACGGCTATAACACGGTCGTCATGGGCGCGAGCTTCCGAAACACCGGCGAAATTGAAGCGCTGGCAGGCTGTGATCGCCTAACCATCAGCCCCGCACTGTTAGAAGAACTCAGCGACGACGAGGCAGAGCTGCCGCGGCGCCTGTCACCGGATACTATTGCCGGCGATAGCAGCAAATTGCAGCCTTCCGAAGCGGAATTCCGTTTTGCCATGAATGCCGACGCGATGGCGACCGAAAAACTCGCCGAAGGCATTCGCAACTTTGTAGCTGACCAAATCAAGCTGGAACAGGTGCTGCAGAACGTTGATGCCTGAAACCGAATACGGCCCAAGACAGTCCAGAGGTAACAAGACAAGACCATGATCAAATCGCTAATGGCACTCTTTGGTGCAAAAGACGAAGTTGACGAAGAGGAACGCGAGCACCTGCGCAACTTGGCTGCCGCCGCATTACTCATCGAAATGTCGCGAGCAGACTACAGCGTCGACGATGCGGAAGAGCAGGCGTTGGCGACGGCCCTGCAGCAGTCACTTAACATCAGTCCGGATGAAATTGAAGAGCTGGTAAAGCTGGGCACCAAGGCCGCCGACAAAGCCACGTCGCTGTATGAATTTACCAGTCAGATCAACGACCACTACACCCCGGAGGAAAAACGGTCACTCGTTGAGTGCATGTGGAAAGTAGCCTTTGCGGATGGGGATCTGGACAAGTACGAAGAGCGGCTGTTGCGGCAGGTCTCAGACCTGATCCATGTCTCCCATAAAGACTTCATTCGCATCAAGATGGAAGTCGCAGCAAGTCGTTAACCTGCGCACGGCGCGCTCCCTGGAGGCGCTAGCGGGAACGCTCCAGCACTGTGACCAGATCGGTAAAGCGGCTGCGGTTGTCGTCGCTGATATCCATCAGGATGCGATGGGCTTCAATGACCTTGCTGCGCACCGCCTCGGAATCTTCGCTGACGGAGGGAATATCGGCAGCGGCCTGTTCTGCATCAACGTGTTCTTCACGGATGTCAAAAAGCTTACCTAAATCCATTGACGACAACAGGCGGTTGATACCGGTCTGGCAGGAATATACGACCGGCTGCAGATTGAACGCATCGCGCGTTCGAATCGCCAATTTAGCAAGCAAGCCCAGAGTCGTACTGTCGATACCCTCTGCGTCACAAAGATCCACCGTGACGCTTTCAAATTGGGGATCGGCCAGCATTCGATTGAAGTATTCGTCGACGGCGCTGCACAGGTTGACGCGCACATCGCCCACCAACCGCAGTGCATAGGCACCATGGTGATCAGCCGCCAGTATGCGCCCATCACTCATTGCGGTGCTCCGAGGCAGGCATGCTCAACGTACAGCGCAGCAATATCATCCGGCATGGATTCAACCTGTCCCAAACCCAGGCGCGCTGAAATTTGCATGGGTGTTTCAAAACCGTGAGAGAACACGTCTAAAAAATACTTCTCTTTATCGACCAGATTATCCGGCGGCAGTATCTCGAGAATGCCGTCTGTAAACAACGCCAACATAAACCGTTCTGGCAGGACGATCTCATGCTCTGTGTATTGAGCGTCTTCCATAATGCCCACGGCCGCACCGGAACCCTCCAGGTAAGTGGCTCCGTCTTCCGTAACTAGCACTGGCAGGGGTAGATGTCCGGCGACGCTATAGCGCATGACCCGGCTGTCCAGATCAATCAAGCCCATAACCACCGTGGAAAACTTGCCAATCTCAAGTTCCAGCAAATCGCGATTTGCGCGGCCCAGCATCTCAACAGGCTGCATGATGGTTTGATCGTTTAAGTGAATGTAATCCGAGCGTTTACGCGCTAGCAGATTTTTAAGCAGCACCGTAACAAAAGCCGACGAGGAGCCATGACCGGAGACATCGGCGATCACAAACACCGCATGACGCTTGCCTACCCTGAAATAGTCCGTGTAATCCCCGCTGAGATACAGAGAGGGAAGAACTGAGTGACTGAAACGAAACCCGTCTATCTCGACCGGCGACTGCGGCAGCATGCGCATCTGCACGTGGCGGCCCGCCTGTTGATCCTGCTCCAGCACCTGAACCGTGCCCCGTAATTCGGAATTGGTAGATTCCAACTCTGACCGATAGGCACTGTTTTCCCTGCGCAGACGACTCTCCTCCGCACAGCGCGCCACGGATGCCAGCAAGGCGTCCCAGTCATCTATAGGTTTATGGAAGAAGTCCCTAAAGCCCAAGCGGAGTGCGGTCATCACATCGACAACCTGCTCGTGTGATGACAGCATAATGGCTGAGATCTCCTGCTGCCGTTCGCTGAGCACCTCAAACACACCTTCCCAAGATATATTGGGCAGATCGAGGTCGCACAACACCACGTCGACGTCGTCATCGATGTCTCCGTCCAGCCCTGGATCGACCTGAGAAGATATTTCGACGTAATAGCCCTGCGCTACAAGCCGATCGGCGATAGCGTTCGCAGTTTGGGAGTCTTTTTCTAGCAGCAGAATGTTGCCGCCGTGCTCAGCCATAGGCCATGCATCCTTACTTGTGGCGGAACACTACGCGCCCGTTCAGATACCTGCAAGGTGAGTAGGTGTTTTTGCGAATAATTTCACACAGACCGGGCTATTCCTCCCAATCGAAGTCGTCTCCAAAATCCGAAAAGCCCTCTTCGACCACGCCGCCGTTGACGAAATATTCGCGCTGCTGCAGATAGGCGTCGCGGATAAAAATGTATCGGTCACCGGTTATCAAGTCATCGGCCGCGGTGAGCGCCGCTCGGTTGTCGATGATCTCTGCGGCAAACAGCATATTCCGGGTCGTGGTGCTATCGAGCTGCCACTGCAAGCTCAGCACCGTGTCAAAGGTGGTGCCAGCAGCGCTGCGAGCGGTCCGCGGCCCAAACAGGGGCAGCATGAGATAGGGACCGCGATCTACGCCCCAGATTGCCAGAGTATGGCCAAAGTCGGTGCGGTAGGGCGATATGCCCATCTCGGAGGCAATATCGATAAAGCCGAACATGCCAACGGTGGAGTTGACGACAAAACGCCCGCCGTTCTGCGCCATATTGCGAAAGCGGCCCTGCAAGGCGGCATTAAGTGTGCCGTTCAGGTCGTACAGATTGGCAAAGAAGTTTCCAACGCCGCGACGGACGAAGTTAGGGGTCACGGCCTTGTAGCCCCGCGCAACGGGCGCGAGCGCGTAGCGATCAACTCCATCGTTTAAGGCGAATACCACGCGATTAGCGCCCTCGAAGGGGTCGGCAACAGTGGTTTCCAGTTGTTGAGCATGTGCGTTGTTGACAGCGAGTATCAGACAGGCAATCAACACGAGCCGGGGAAGTGTCTTCATACTGTGTATCAGGCCAGAGTGTCGCAATAGTAGGCCACGCCTACCCACGCTAGCAAGTTTGATAGCTAACGCCGGAGACAGCCGGCGAGCACGTCGGTGCGCTTAAACTGCTGCAGCATGCGCGCACCAAAATCCACAATTGATGTAACGGATTCAACGTTCATTTCAGCGGCAAGTTGCTCTAGCAATGCTCGGCCCGTGAGCGGCTTGCCTTGTTCCGCGAGGCTGCTATTGCTATCGAGTAGCTCCAACAGTCGAGAGGTGGCCGCGTTGGACTCCATGAAGCACACTTTCTCGGCCCGATTGCGATATACCACCAGATAGGTTGGCTCAGCCGGGGGCTGGTCCGGCTCAACGCCCGGTCCGATGTTATGGACGGGGTAGCTATAACGTAGGTTCATAACCAACGGCGACAGCATGGGTACGCCGTCCAATGGATCGCAGTCCTGATCCAGGTCTTCAGGAAACGTCTCTGTAGACACGTCCAAGGCAAGCTCTACCCATTCATAGTGCGCCAGCTCTATCAGGAACGGCGGATCGACTGGCGTCATTGCTTCGCGCTGCAGCAGATAGTTGAGAAACTCCTGGCTGATCTCGAGAAAGTACGGAGAGCTGCATCGATAGCTAACAATGAAATCCCGCACCAACCGATGCCAATCCTCATCGCGATAGAGACTACGGGTAACCGGAAAACCACCGCTGAGAAAACCTTCAATGTTGTTGTACACCAGATCGTTGTAGATCTTGATCCTGCGGCCTTCTATCCCGACGGGTGCAGCCACTTCGCCCGGGTTGCGAACATGGGAGGTGAACTGCTTCTGCAGGGTGAGCAGATCTGAGGGGGCGCGGGAATCAGCCATGCTGGCGCTGCTCCAGCGCTGCTGCGGCTTGCAAGCTGCGTATCTGTTCCACCTCGGTCAGCAATTCCTGCAGCGGCGGCAGATTGAAGTCACGCTCCAGCAGCGTCGGTAACGGGCCACACAGGCGGTAGGCCTGCGCCAGCAAGTCCCACACCGGATCAATGACATCGGCACCGTGGGTATCCACCTTCAGGTCCTCTGCTTCGTCATAGTGGCCAGCGACATGAATGTAGCGGGCTCGCTCCAAAGGCAGGGAGTGCAGAAACGCGTTGGCGTCATAGCGATGATTGATGCTGTTAACGTAAACATTGTTCACGTCCAGCAGTAGATCGCAATCGGCCTCTTCCAAAACGGCTCGAATGAAGTCGCTCTCCGTCATATCCGCCTTTGAAACCGCATAATAGGATGCGTTCTCCAGGCCGATGCGTCGGCCCAGCATGTCCTGAACCTCTTGCACCCTGCCGGCCACATGCCGTACGGCTTCCTCGGTAAAAGGAATCGGCATCAGGTCGTAGAGATGACCCTCGTCTGCACAGTAGGTGAGATGTTCGGTATAAATCGGACAGTCGTGCTCGTCCATAAACTCACCGATGGATTGCACCAGCTCGCGATCCAGCGGCTCAAAGCCGCCTATGTTCAGCGACAGGCCATGCAGGCTGATGGTGTGCTGCTCGGCCAATTCGCGGAACTGTCTTCCGAAGCGGCCGCCTACACCAATCCAATTCTCTGGCGCCACCTCCATAAAATCGACGCTTCCCTGCGCCATATCCGCAAGCGGGCCCAACAGGGCCCGCCTCAGGCCGAGTCCAGCTCCCTGGAAACTCGGCTTTGTGTTGCTTGGTGACGTATCAGACCTTTTGTCAGACATCGTGTTAGACGTATCTCTAGACATGGTCAGTACGTTCAGCTTTGGCGACCGGGATTACCCGCCGCACTTGCCTTCACCACACTTGCCTTCCGAGGAAGACTTCTCGGCACCGCCGCATTTGCCTTCGCCGCACTTGCCTTCCGAGGAGGACTTCTCGGCGCCGCCGCATTTGCCTTCGCCGCACTTACCTTCAGCGTCAGACTTTTCTGCACCGCCACACTTGCCTTCGCCGCATTTGCCTTCGGCTTCTTTCTCGCCGCCGCATTTGCCTTCGCCACACTTGCCTTCTTGACCAAAGTTAACCAGGTCGTAACCGCCGGTAAGCTGGCTGGCTGAGAAAGGATTAACCTCCGCTGATGCGATAGGGCTGACCGCTGTGGCCAGAAATGCAGCACCCAGTGCGGCAGCGAGAGGTTTCTTTGAATTTGACATTTGTAGACTCCTGTAAGCCGTTTCGTAACGGCGTTGCTTACTTTTTGCGCTGCTTTTGTGGTTGCAGCTTTCGTTTAATGAATCATTTTTTGCTTTCAGATGTTTCTTTAAAAAAGGTGTTTCTGTAAACGTTGCTAATTTCTGCTTCTAACTTCAATTGCTAACTTCAACTGCTAAAAACTGCTACTAAAAAACGTTGATAAGAAAGTGTGTCGCTAAACTGGTACTGCATGTTCTGTTGATTCTCTGGCTGATGCAGCTCCTGATTAAGGTTCACTCTCATCAAGCACAAAAACTATGACTCAGCTTTTTCCAACAAGTTTCGTTGGAGCACAAAGCAAATTGGTAATAAGTCACAAATCGTTCAGCGCGTCAGTCTAACGGGTCATGCGGCTGGGCCTGGCCCAGCGTGCCATAAACCCAAACCCTGTGACGCGGATCAATAGTAAATCAGCCTGCTCAGCGCTGCGCTTTTTGAACCTGCTGGGCCTGATCCCACTGTTCCTGCAAACGCTTAACTGACACCGGTAAGGAGGTACCTAGAGACTGCGCGAAAAAGGACACGCGCAACTCTTCCAGCATCCACCGATACTGCTGCAGCGGCGGATTGCTTAGCAACGCCATCGCATCGTGCTCCAGCGTTTCCAACAGGGGTTGCTGCAGGGCTGTCAGTGTTTCTACGTGCGCAAGATCCTTGCCTGGATTGGCAGTCAGGCGTTCCAGGCGCATGGCAAGTGCTTTCATGTAACGGGGATAGTGGGACACCCACGTCCACGGCGTAGAGAACAGAAAGCCCGGGGCAAGCAGATGAGATAGCTGGGTGTTCACATCCTGCTTTACGGGATCAAGCTGCGAGCCAGCAATGGTATTCAGACGTTTTTTGGCATCGACCAACGGCGACAGCATGTTGCGCAACACCCGTTCATAGTCATTGCCCACATTGATCAATTCACCGCGTCCCTGCTCTAGCGCCTGCTTGAAGCCTGCGGCATCGCGCGGTAAATCGGTTAGCGATTCCAGACAGGCGCGATAGAAGGCCGCATTAATCAAATCGTCTATCAGTGGATCTCTTTCCAGCCCCGCCCCTGCCAACAGCAGGCTGGCGGCATTGTCTTTCAGCAGGGTGCGGCGCAGTGAACGCACGGCTTGCGTCGACTGTAAGCGAAGCAGCTTCACCACACCGGACCGATGGCGGATGTGTGCCTCTTGCGGGTAGTCAAACAGGCCCACGGACACGCTGTCGCCCTCGTCCTGCAGCGCGGGGTAGGACTCAACTTCGACACCCGCCTGTCGCGTCCGCTGTCTTTCGGGCAGCGCATCTATGGTCCAGCCGGTTAGCTTATTAGGTAGTTCAGGCTGATCGTCTGACACCAGGCTGGCCTTGGCGCGGTCACGGCAGGCCTCTATTAACGGCGCTAGCGAACGCCCTTGTCGCAGCAGGCTGCCATCGGTATCCACGATGCGGATATTCATCCGATAGAAGTCATCCAGGGCATCGCTTGACCAATCTTCCACTGACACGCGAACGCCGTTGACCGCTTTCAAACGCTCCGCCAACACCTCGGTAAGCGCGCGGTTCTGAGCCTCCACCCCCACCAGCACCCGATCAACGACGTCGGGCACGGGTACCAACTGCTTGCGCAGCGCCTTGGGCAGCCCCTTAACCAGGGCAATGCATTTGTCCCGCAGCAAGCCGGGCACCAGCCAGTCGAAGTAATAGCGCGGTATTCGGTTTAGCAGGCCCACCGGTACTGTAACGCTCACGCCATCCTGCGGGTGTCCGGGCTCAAAGTGATAACTGAGCGCGAGCTGCATATCCTCCCACTCAAGTTGATCCGGGAATTGCTGGCCCAACTCTTCGTCAACCGGGCGGAGCAGCAGGCTGGTCTGAGACAGGCGCAGCGCCGCGTCACCCTGCCCCTGTTTTTTTAGCCAACCCCGCAGCCGTCCAGCTGTGGTGATCGTGTCGGGAAGGCGCTCATCATAAAACGCAAAAATAGCGTCCTCGTCTGCGACCAGATCGCGGCGCCTCACTTTGGACTCAAGCGCCTGCATGTCCTCTAGCAATTTTAGATTGTGCTTCAAGAATGCTGGGCGAGGCTTCATGCGCCCCTCCACCAGAGCCCCTCTGATCAGCAACTCTCGCGATACGGTGGGATTGATAGGGCCGTAGTGAATACGCTGTCTGTCTGCCAGTACGAGCCCATAGAGACTGGTGCGTCGATTTGCCATCACTCTGCCACTGCGCATCTGCCAATGGGGTTCGTAGTCGTGATGCTTTAACAGGGACGGGTTAATGTCCATCGCCCAATCGGGCTCTATTCTGGCGACACAGCGGGCAAATACTTGTGAGGTTTCGACGATCTCAGCGGCCACTATCCACCTGGGCTTTTTCTTTGCCTGGCCCGAGCCTGGAAAAATCTGCAGCTTTCTATTGCGGCTACCCAGATAGTCCCGACCTTCCTGCCACTGTGCGAGATTGTCCAACAGCCCGCTCATCAGCGTGCGGTGCACGGTATCGTAAGCCGCCGCGTCACGATTTTGGCTCAGGCCAGACTCTCGACACGCTATCGTTAGCTGTCGATGCACGTCGCGCCATTCGCGCATGCGCATGAAGGCCAGGAACTCTTTTTTACAAAGCTTACGCAGCTGATTCTGACTAAGTGACTGGCGCTGCTCTTCGTAGTAATCCCACAAGTTGATGTACGCCAAAAAATCAGACCGTTCATCCCAGAACCGTCGGTGCGCCTGGTCCGCCGCTTGCTGCTTTTCAACTGGACGTTCGCGCGGGTCCTGAACGCTGAGAGCACTCACGATTATCAACACTTCGCGCAGGCAGGCGGCGTCGGCAGCGACCAGCAACATGCGACTAAATCTTGGGTCGGTTGGCAATCTCGCCATGCGGCGGCCTGTTGCGGTCAGGCTGCCTTGCCCGGTAGCGGCAGTCAGTTCCTGCAGCAGCCGGTAACCGTCACGCACCAGCCGGGTATCTGGCGGATTAATAAAAGGAAAGTCCGCTACATTCCCAAGACGAAGCTGAAGCATGCGCAGAATGACCGCGGCAAGATTGGTGCGCTGTATCTCTGGCTCAGTAAATTCAGGTCTGGCGAGAAAATCCTGCTCGCTATATAGACGCAGACAAATTCCTTCGGCAATACGTCCACAGCGACCCTGGCGTTGGTTGGCACTGGCCTGGGAGATGGGCTCAATGGGCAAGCGCTGCAACTTACTGCGAACGCTGTAGCGACTCACTCGTGCGAAGCCCGTATCCACCACGAAGCGAATGCCTGGCACCGTGAGCGATGTTTCAGCAACATTGGTTGCCATCACCACGCGCATGCCGCTACGACGGCGGGTATCAAACACTCGTTGTTGCTCGGCCTGGGATAAACGCGCATACAGCGGCAGCAGCTCGATACCGGGGATTTGCCGACGGCGTAGCAACAATGCCAGTTCGCGAATCTCCCGTTCACCGCTTAGAAAAACCAGGGTATCGCCCGCGGCGCCAAAGTCGCGCTCGGCGATTCGCTGAACCGCATCCGCGGCCTGCTCAATCGTGCCGCCATCACTACTTTCAGGCTCCAGATAGAGCGTCTCCACGGGAAAGCTACGTCCGGAGACTTCGATCACCGGGGCATCATTAAAGTGCCGGGAGAAGCTCTGTACATCAATGGTGGCCGAGGTAATGATGACCTTTAGATCGGGTCGCCTGGGCAATAATTGCTTGAGGTAACCCAGCAGAAAATCGATATTGAGGCTGCGTTCATGCGCCTCATCGATAATCAGCGTGTCGTACTGCGACAACGCTCTGTCGCCTTCGATCTCGGCTAACAGAATACCGTCGGTCATCAGTTTGATGGCGCTATCTTCTGCGAGCGTATCGGTAAAACGGACCTTGTAGCCCACGGTATTACCGGGCGCTTCGCCCAGCTCTTCAGCAATGCGCTGCGCCACTGTCCTTGCAGCCAGCCGGCGTGGCTGCGTGTGACCGATGCGCTTGCCCTCGCCGCCCCGGCCCAGCTGCAGGCACAGCTTGGGTAGCTGAGTAGTTTTGCCGGAACCCGTTTCACCCGCGACGATAAGCACCTGATGACGGCTAAGAGCATCTGCAATATCGTCCAGCCGGCCGGTTATCGGCAGCTCAGGCGGGAAGCTGACATCAATCGGGCCTGGGCTTGTACCGGTAGAAGGGGTGTCAGGTGACATACCGACGCTACTGTCCTGAAGCTTATGAATTTCGCACGCCCGTGGTAACGGGTCGTTTACACTAGGCGACTTACTATACGGAATACCGGGGGCCACAAACATCGTGTCAACTTCAACAACGCTGACCGCCTACACATTCGAGGATATTGAAATCGGCCAGACCGCCGAGTACCGCAAACGCATCGAAGCACAGGACATCGCCCTGTTCGCAGCAGCCTCGGGAGATGTGAACCCCGTGCATATGGATGCAGAGTTTGCAGCAACAACGGCATTCGGCGAGCGCATCGCTCACGGAATGCTCAGCGGCGCACTGATTTCAGCGGCACTGGCTATGGAGCTTCCCGGCCCCGGTACCGTATACCTGAGCCAAAGCCTGCGCTTTCGGCGCCCGGTCAAAATAGGCGACGACGTCACCGTTAAGCTGGAAGTGGTATCCAAGCAAGATAGAAAGTCGGTAGTCACCCTGGACTGCACAGTGGTGAATCAGGACGGCAAAGTGGTGGTCAGCGGCACTGCCGAGGTCATCCCGTCCAGCACCCCACTCACTGTCGAGCGCGCGCCATTGCCGCGGTTCAGTGCCCTATCAGGCACGGCAGAATAAAGTGGTGAAACCTGGTAGCCCAGCGCCGCTGAGCCTGAAGTTGCTGCTTAACCAGCCTGCTGCCGCCGCTGAAACTGGGACGGGTCCATATACTGCAGCTTGAGTTGCACGGCACCGGGCTCGCGCATGTCGGCAGACAGCATCAGCACGTTCACTTCGCCAGTATCGTTGGTAATACCCGGTATACCAAACAACATGGCTTTGCCGCCTTGTTGTTTAAAAACAGGAATCTCGCTTTCCTCCTTCAAGGCTTGACCGACAGCGGCCACTAGACCCAGCACGCTGTTGCGGAAAAACTTGAAATTGAGCCGATCGCCGCGAAACTCCGAGCTATCAAGCTTGAGGTCAAAGCGCAGTTCGGTTTCGTCATCCATTTGCACCGTCACCAAATTGACTCGCTTGCCCTCATGGGCATCATTAAAAATGCGTTTGGCGGGGGCTCGCTGGGCCTCGAGAATGCAGCGATGAAGGACATTACCTGCGACGGTCAAAAACCGCTCAGGAGGGAGGCTAAAGTTCTGAAATGTGCTCATGTTCGCAAGTCTAAACGGCCATTCTTGCAAACGCCAGCAGCGTCACGTACAAACGAAGCTGTTTAAGGCAATCAGTGACTCGCTCAATGCCAGCTCACAGCGTAACCAAGCCCTCCCTGCGAGGGTCAATACTTTGGCAAACGAGAGGCCTGCTCTCCGTCGCGCTCTCCCGCAATGCGCTGAGAAGGGCAAGGTGCGGCTTAACCGGGGTGGTGACGGGTGCGGCGATAAGCATCAGCGTCCTCGTCCAAGCCTCTACCGACATGGATACCCGCGAGCAGCGCATTCAGCATCTGGAGCGAGAAGCGGCCCAATATCGTTCATCGGTCAAGCTGCTTCGTGCAAATGGCGCGGATATGGATAGCGCCGCGGTTCGCGCGCTTGCCAGGGAATTGACAGATATTCGATCTGAACTGTCTTTGCTGCGCGACGGCGCTTTTCCCGCTACGGATACGGACTCTTCCAGCATCGCCAGCACACGCGCAGAAGCACCTGCCACGGCCAACACGAAGCCCCCCACAGAATCAGAGCTTCGTGCTCCGGCGCCACAAAGCGCGAATAGCGACATTGCCCGGCTGCGGCAGCTGCTGGCCATGCACCAGGCAGAAGAAAGAGCTGCCGAAGCAACTACTCAGACAGGGAGTGCTCGGGCAGGTAGCGACGACGTTGAAGCGCCGTCTACTGCAGACAAGCTGACGACAAGTGACAGTTTTGATCCCGGCAAGATTTGGCTGAGCGGCACCGAGGGTTTGTACGCTATTGCACGCATTAATGAGCGTCTGATGTCGGGCAGCGAGCGCCTGACCAACCGCGATATTGACCTTGTGTCCTATGTCGAGTTGCGCCGTGGTGGACAATTACTGAGCAGTGAGAGCTACAGCCTGCGTGCACTAGGGCAGTCGCAGTTTGTCGGCCGCATCACGCTGCAGGCCGGCGACGCCCGGATTCGCGTTAGACGGCAAAGCTGGAAACTGGAGGTCCAGCAAGCGGCGGCAGGAGAATATTTGGTCACACTGTATACGCCTGATGAAGGTGACGCGCAGCTTCATCTTATACCCGTTAATGGCTTGCAGGCAGCGAGCGCCGGAGACCTCCCTACATGGCTGCCAGACATCGGAGCTAGCGCCGCCGTCCGTTCATGAGCTTGCCCCCCGCCTGGCGCGGAAGACCCGCTGCTAATCTCGACTGGCACGACGGCCAGCCGTATGCCGCTGAATTCTCAGACAACTACTTTTCCAGGCTGGGCGGCGACGCCGAGTGCCAGCACGTATTCTTGCGCGGTAATGGTGTCCCCGAGCGCTGGCGGGACGGTGAGCGTTTCACTATTGTCGAAACAGGATTTGGTACAGGTCTGAACTTTCTGTCGACCTGGCAGGCGTGGCGGGCAGCAGGCTCAACAACTTCACTGCACTTCCTGAGTATCGAAGGCTTCCCCCTGCGTCTTGACGACATGCAAAGGGCTTGCTCGATTTGGCCTGAACTCAAGCCCCTTAGCGATGAGCTACTCTCCCAATACCCGCCAGGCGTCCCCGGCTTACATCGGCTGCTACTCAATAGCGGTCGTGTCACTCTGGATTTGCTTTATGCACCGCTGGACGACGCGCTGGAGATTCTGGAAACACTACCGAATCTAGAGGTAGACGCCTGGTTCCTGGATGGGTTTGCACCCGCCCGTAATCAGGACATGTGGACCGAGTCGCTCTATCAATGCATGGCAAGGCTGAGTGCCGATAAGGCCAGCTTTGCTACCTTCACAGCCGCCGGAGATGTGCGCCGCGGCCTCGAGTCAGCGGGTTTTTGCGTCAACAAGGTGCCCGGATACGGCCGCAAGCGTGAGATGTTGCAGGGCGTTCTCTCACAACCCGCCGCCAGGGCCAGCCTCAAGGCGACGCCCTGGCAGTTTCCTGCGCATCGCTATGGAGAACTGGCCAAAGGGCGGTTCAGCTGCTCGCCTGAAGCTGAGGAGATAGCGGTACTAGGCGCAGGCCTGGCGGGCGCCGCGACCGCGGAAGCACTGGCCCGTAGGGGATTGAAAGTGACGGTCTATGAACAATCGGATATTGCCAGCGCAGCATCGGGTAATCCTCAAGGGGCACTGTACACACGTCTCTCGCACCGCGAATCAGCGCTCAACAGCTTCTCTCTGCTGAGCTTTTGCTATGCGGTACGCCGGTATCGCGCCCTGATGCAAAGCGGTCGCCTAAGCGACGGTGAGCTCTGTGGGCTGCTGCAGCTGTGCCCACCACTGGATGACAAAGATCCCTTACGAGACACCATCGCTTCACTTGGTGAACTCGTCCAACTTGTATCACCGGATCAAGGGCGGGACATCACTGGAGTCGATACCGGGACTGGCGGACTCTATTTCCCCGCTTCCGGCTGGATGAACCCTGCCAGCGTCTGTCGCGCGCTGTTAGCGCATGACAATATTAGCGTCAGGGCGCAGCTGGGCACTATCGGATTGCGAGCAGGCCCGAAAGGCTGGACGCTGTTGGGGCCTGACAGCACTACAGTTGGTGAGGCAAACGTGGTTGTCGCCGCCTGCGGAGCCGCTAGCGCAGCACTGGTTGATGCGCCCTGGTTGCGCACGCAGACAATCCGTGGGCAAACAACGCAGCTGCCCTCACAAGGCGCTCTGGCTGCATTGAAGACTGTCATTTGCCACGAGGGTTATCTACCGCCTGCACGAAACGGCGAGCACTGTGTTGGCGCGACGTTCGATTTGGATGACAATTCAGTTGACATGAGACCCAACGACAACGATCGCAACATTCGCCAACTCAGCCGCGCACTGCCGGGACTTGGCGCCCTGCCAGACGCCGAGGCGAGTGCCACATTCGAGGGCCGCGCCGCACATCGCTGTGCCAGCCGCGACTACCTGCCTGTCGTGGGCCCGGTTCCGGACGCACAGCGATTTTGTGAAAACTTCGAGATATTGGGACGCAACGCCAAACGGCTGGTTGCGCGCGGCGGGAGCTATCAACCGGGGCTGTACATCAACACCTGTCACGGTTCACGTGGCCTGACGTCGACGCCTTTGTGTGCCGAGCTGCTGGCCGCGCAGATTAGCGGTCAGCCGTGGCCGCTTGCTTCAGCGTTGGCGGAAGCGGTTGCGCCCGGCCGCTTCCTGATTCGAGATCTTATCAAAGGTCGCAGATGACAATCTTCCGCCCTGGCATCCCGCTGCTGCTGACGTCACTGCTACTGCCTTTTTGCTGCGGCAGCGTGACAGCGAACGAGCTGCGGCCCGCGGAGAAAGCAGCTTCCTTGCCGGTAGCGAGCCCAACCGCCATCGAAGCGATTGATTTTACCGTACTCAAAAAGCTACCCCACTCCCGGTCCGACTTTGTGCAGGGGCTGGAGATACGTGATCAATTGATCTACCAGGGCACCGGCATCAGCGGTCAATCAGGACTGCAGATCTTCAGGCTGTCCGATGGCGAAAAACTGGGCGAGATCCGGCTGCCGCCACCCTTGTTTGGTGAGGGCATAACGGTTTTTAACGACCATATCATCCAGCTCACCTGGCAGAATCGCAAAGCTATTGTGTACCGCCGCGAGGATCTGCAGCCGCTTCAGCTTTTCGATCTGCCTGGTGAGGGCTGGGGCGTTACCCACGATGGAGAGCGGCTGATATACAGCGACGGTAGCGATCAGCTTCGATACATCACACCGGGAACCTGGCAGATCAGCGCGGGGCCGCGCGTGACCCGGAACGGGCGCGCGCAGGCCAATATCAACGAGCTGGAATGGACGCCGCAAGGACTGTTCGCCAACATCTGGCAGACCGACACAATTGTGCGAATTGACCCCGACAGCGGCGCCGTCACCGGCGAGATCAATCTGGCCGGCCTGCTACCCCTTGGTGATCGAACGGTCAGCACAAATGTACTTAACGGTATTGCCTATAACGCCGATGACGGCACATTCTGGGTTACCGGCAAAAACTGGCCCTGGCTATATCAGTTGAGGCTTCTGGGGCCACAGTAATTCGAGGCTGCAAATCAACCGCCGTAAACCACGAGCAGCACTGTTAGTAGTCCCCCAAAAGTCAGTAGAATACGTGTTCATTTTTTCGTGATCGAAAACAGGACGCCCGATGACTGACGCTGTACAAGCTCACCCGACTTTCGACCTCGTTCGTCGCGAACACATCGACTCACTGCAGTTGGACGTGCAACAGTTTGAACACCGGGAGACCGGCGCTCAGCACTACCACCTCGCGGCCGACAACAGTGAAAACGTATTCCTGGTGGCGTTGCGCACAGTCCCTCAGGACTCCACCGGCGTAGCCCACATTCTGGAGCATACCGCGCTGTGCGGCAGCGAAAACTACCCGGTCCGCGACCCCTTCTTTATGATGCTACGCCGGTCGCTCAACACGTTTATGAACGCCTTCACGTCCAGCGACTGGACCGCATATCCCTTCGCTAGCCAAAACCCGAAGGACTTCAACAACCTGTTGAGCGTCTACCTGGACGCCGTGTTTTTCTCCCGGCTGGATCCCCTGGACTTTGCGCAGGAAGGACACCGCATCGAATTTTCGGATCCCAACGATCCAGACAGCGAGCTGACCTTCAAGGGCGTTGTATTCAATGAAATGAAAGGTGCGATGAGTTCTGTTAGCAGCTCGCTTTGGCAGTCTCTGTGCCACCATCTTTTCCCCAGTAATACCTACCATTTTAATAGTGGCGGCGAACCGGAAAATATTCCCGACCTGAGCTATGAGCAGCTCTTAAGCTTCTATAAAACCCACTACCATCCCAGCAACGCCATTTTCATGACCTTTGGCGACATGCCCGCTCATCAGCACCAGGCGGTATTTGAAGAGCGCGCATTGTCGCGTTTTGAGCGGCTGCAAAAACGCATAGAAGTCGACCTGGAGCAGCGTTTTGACGCACCGCGGCAGGTACAGGACAGTTACGCCTACGATGACAGCGGCGACGGCAGCAACAAAACCCACATCATTATGGGATGGCTGTTAGGTGAGAGCACAAATCTGGATGCCATGCTTGAAGCGCAACTGCTGGCCAATGTGCTGTTGGACAACAGCGCGTCACCGTTACAGCAGGCACTGGAAACCACCGATCTCGGGCAATCCCCATCGCCCCTGTGCGGCCTGGAAGACTCCATGCGTGAAATGGTGTTTGTCTGCGGTATTGAGGGAGCCGAAGCCGACCGCCGGGAGGCACTGGAAGACCTGGTGCTGCAGGTGGTTCAGGACGTCGCGGACAATGGCGTAGCCCAGGACAAGCTGGAAAGCGTGCTGCACCAATTGGAACTGCATCAGCGCGAGATCAGCGGCGATAGCTACCCGTTCGGACTGCAGCTTATTTTGACGGCCCTGGGCAACGCGACGCACTACGCCGATCCCATAGCGGTATTGAATCTCGACAATGCCCTGGAATCCCTGCGCGAGAAAATCGCAGATCCTGACTATATCCGCGGGCTTGCGAAACGCCTGCTGTTGGACAACCCACACCGCGTAACTTTGACTATGACGCCGGATACCGAACTCTCGGCCAAGCGTCGCCAGCGCGAGGCAGAACGCCTGGCAAAAATGAAAGCGGCGATGTCCAGCGATGAGAAAACTGCCGTTGTCGAGCAGGCTAAAGCGCTGGAGGCACGGCAGGCACAACAAGACGACGAAAGCATTCTTCCAAAGGTGACATTGGCAGACGTGCCTAAAACCATCCCCCAGCTCGAGCACAGTAACCTCGATCAGCAAGGATACAGGCTCACCCGGTATGCGCAGGGCACCAACGGGCTGGTGTATCAGCAGGCGCTGTGTGCGCTTCCACAGCTCAGCGCAGACAGCACTGCACTGCTCCCGGTGTATAGCAACATACTCACTGAAATGGGTTTAGGCGACAGCGACTACCTGGCCGTACAGGATCGACAGTCCGCCATATGTGGTTTTATCAATGCCTTTAGCAGTATGCGTGGCGCCACCGACGATGTGCAGCAGGCGCGAGGATTTTTCGTACTTTCCTCAAAAGCCCTGCTGCGCAACCAGAAGGCACAGGCTGAGTTGATGCGCGACACGCTGCAACATGCGCGGTTTGATGAGCACGGACGCCTACGTGAGCTGATATCCCAGCAGCGCGCTCGCCGGGAGCAATCTATTACCGGCAACGGCCACGGCCTGGCGATGGCCGCCGCCAGCGCGGGCATGAGCCCGGTCGCGATGCTCAGTCATCAGCTCTCTGGTTTGGACGGTATCCGTGCCTGCAAGGCGCTGGATGACAGCCTGGCTAGCGCCGACGCACTACAGCAGCTTAGCGAGCAGCTTGCGGCACTGCACAAGGGCGTGCTTGCTATGCCGTTTGAGCACGTAATGGTGGCCGAAAGTGACGCACTGGAGGAAGCCAGTACCACCGCCAGCGAAGTATGGCAGGGTTTCTCGGCAGCCGACGGAGATCACGCGGCCTGGACACCCTCCCCGGTTCGCATAATGCGTCGCGAGATATGGGTTGCCAATACACAGGTCAATTTTTGCGCGCAGGCCTATCCGACAGTACCTGTTGGCCACCCCGACGCGGCAGCACTGACCGTGCTGGGCGGGTTCTTGAGGAATGGCTATCTGCACACAGCAATCCGCGAGAAAGGTGGCGCCTACGGTGGTGGCGCTTCACAGGATTCAAGCGTGGGCGCGTTCCGGTTTTTCTCATACCGAGATCCACGACTTGCAGAGACGCTAAACGACTTTGAAGGTTCTGTGGCGTGGCTGCTTAATGAAAAGCACGGCACTGAGCCACTGGAACAGGCCATATTGGGCGTGGTCAGCAGCATCGACCGTCCCAGCTCGCCGGCGGGTGAAGCCAAGCAGGATTTCCATAACCGCCTGTTTGGGCGATCCCACGAGCAACGCGAAGCCTTCCGCCAATCTATACTTGAAGTAAGCCTCGAAGATCTGCAACGGGTCGGCGAGCGCTACCTGAGGCCGGAGCAAGCAAGCATTGCCGTTATCTGCAGTCAGGACGGTATGGATGCAAACAGTGATTTGGTCGAGCGCCTGGCCCTTCAAGTACAAGAACTCTAGCGTCGGTTGAGTGGCATAAAAAGCGAGGCAGCCGTGCTGCCTCGAAAGGGCCTACAGTCAACCTGTCGGTCAGGGGGATTATGTTCACTTTCTTGGTCACGATAAGCGCTGACGGTTGCTTGGCTGCCGAGGTTCACCGATAGCGCCTCGGTTAGGGCGGCATGAAAAGAGCAGGCGACCCGTCTGAATGTGAGCGCAACACCATCTATGATCCCTAAACGGCGTGTAAGTTTGCTAAGCCCCCATGTAAAGTTCTATTAAGAAGCGCTAAGCGCGGTAAACAAGGGTGACAGCCGTGGTCAGTCTCAGAGAAACTGCCGCAATGAACCACAGTATTTTGCTAATCGATGACGACCGCACCCTGTGTGCGCTCCTCGAAGACTACCTGCAGCTCGAAGGCTTCGTGACACAGGCCGTGCACGACGGCGCCGATGCCATCGATGTGTGCAAAGGCGGCGAATTCGACGCCATCGTTCTCGATGTGATGTTACCGCGAATTCAAGGCTTCGATGTGCTGCGTCGCATCAGAGAGTTCTCAGGCGTACCGGTGATTATGTTGACCGCGCGAGGCGAGGATACGGACCGCATCGTCGGGCTTGAAATGGGCGCTGACGACTACATGCCCAAACCCTGTAATCCCAGGGAGTTGGCCGCCAGACTGCGAGCAATTCTGCGACGCACCGAAAAACCTGAAACCAGTGATGCCACGGTTTTGGAAGTCGATGCCCTGAGCGTAAGCACTACGCAGCGCAAAGTGACCTACGCGGGGGAAGAGCTGAAGCTCACCACCGCCGAGTTCAACGTACTGCTGGCGCTGATGCGCCACGCGGGAGAAGCGGTCAACAAAGAACTGCTCTCGCAGCAGGCTCTGGGCCGCGCCCTCACAGCCTACGATCGCAGCATTGACGTGCACGTTAGCAACCTGCGCAAGAAAGTCGGTAACGCCGATCTCATCAAAAACGTTCGCGGCGTAGGCTATCAGCTTGTTACCAGCGCCGCCGCAAGCACTCCTTGAATTTATTTGCCAAGATATTTTTGGGCTTCTGGCTCTCCACCGTGGCGATCATTGGCAGTTGGCTGATTGCAGGCCGCTATTTTGACACTTTCGAAGATACCCTCCCCGATGCTGTGACAATCGATTCACAGCGAGGCGCAGGTGGTAGGCCTGGGCATCCGCCTGACCCTCCCAAGGCACCCACTCCCTTTGGCGCGTCAGCCAGGTTCGACGGAGGGCTTGGGCCGAGAGGTCTGTACCGGATCTATTACGGACTACAAAACGTGCCGCGCGAGCAACTGGAAGGCTGGATACGTCAGCGCGAAAACGAAGAGCAAATTGATATCCGCCTCGTCAATGAGCAAGGCATAGAAATTTTTGACCGGGAATTGTTCGAAGGTAGCGCTGAGATAATCGCCAGGCTTGAGGGCTTCAGGCGGCGCGCTGCTTATCGCGACGAGGATAAAATGTTTTTCGGCCAAGAGCTCTATCGTCCGGAGTGGGGAACTCTGCGCATGATTATTGCCACGCGTCCGCACGCGTCGCCCATCATGCGAGCCATAACCGAGAACCTCTGGCTGCGTCTGCTGCTGGCGCTGCTGATAAGTGGAGGCATCAGTTACGGTGTTTCACGCTACCTGACTCGACCGCTTAAACAACTGCAGCAAGCGTCCAGAGAATTGGCGAACGGTAACCTGAGTGCTCGCATAAAGGTGACCGAACGCCACGGCGACGAAACCGATGCCCTGGCACGGGACTTCAATAGTATGGCGGAACAACTCGAGGAAAAAATCAGCGCTCAGCGCAGACTGCTAAGTGACGTGTCGCACGAGCTGCGCTCGCCGCTCGCCAGAATGCAGGTTGCTCTGGCATTGGCGGAGCGTGAACCGGGGCGCAGTGCAGCCCAGCTGCAGCGCATTGAGCGCGAGACGATTTTGTTGGATAAGCTTATCGACCAGCTGCTTTCAACACCTGACACGCCCGGCGAGATGGAAGACAGTCTGGACCTGGTTGTGCTGTTGCAAACTATATGTGACGACGCGGCGTTTGAAGCTCGCGCCCGGGGCACCAGCGTTAAGTTTACCAGCAGCGTAACAGAAGCGGTTCTGCGCACCCATGGTGACCTGTTGAAGAGCGCTTTCGAGAACATCATTCGAAACGCCCTGCGTTACTCTCCCGAAGGCGCTGCAGTAGAAGTGTCGCTTAAGCAGCAGGATAACGATGTTTTTGTGACCGTTAAGGACCACGGCCCCGGCGTTCCACCCGAAGATGTCGACCGCATTTTTGAACCGTTCTACCGGGTCGACGAGGCGCGCCAACGAGAAACTGGCGGCTTTGGACTTGGCCTGTCGATATCACGGCGCGCAATAGAACAGCATGGAGGTCATATCACTGCGAGCAACCGGCACACCCCAGCCTCAGCGGACGACTCGCATGCAGGTGATGATTCGCATTACGGGGGGGGACTCATCGTCAGCGTGCACTTGCCTTCCGCAAGTTAGTTTATACGTCGTCCCAGTCAGTTTTAAACGCCTCAGCGCTGTAATCACCCCCAAAGCCGCGATACTGCAAGAAACGCAGCTGACGCGCCTTCTCTTTGAAGTCCTGAGGCTCGGCGAGACCAAACTTCTTGGCGCGCGCATCGCGTGCCAACTGGGCCCAATCAATGTCTGCTGCCTCCAGCGCTAGCTCTAGCGCCGTGCTATCGACGCCTTTTTGACGTAGCTCCTGCCGCAGCCGTTCGGGCCCGTAGCCGCGAGCGCTACGGTGACGCAGGTAACTTTCCAGAAAGCGCTCATCGCACTGGAGATTTTCCCGTGCCAGGTCATCGAGAACGGCGTGTAGTAAATCTGCTGCATCCGCACCGAACCGACGGTTTAGCTTCTGCTCTAGTTCGGCACGCAAATACTCTCTGCGAGACAGCAGATTCATAGCGGCCATTCGTATGTCAGAGGGCTTGGGGGTGTCCATGGTTCTTTTATTGGTCTTTCTTTTGGTGGTCTTTCTTATGTGTTCAGTGCAGTGTCCTGGGCCGTGTCCTGGGCAATGTCATGGGCTATGTCATGGGCTATGTTGCAAAACGTCGCCTGCCAGAACCAAAAAGCGCGCACCGGAGACAGGGGATCTCGATGCGCGAGGGGAACGCCTGCACTGGTGGGTCAGCACAGACATCGGTGGTTCTGTTTACAGTGGGCCTGCGCGGCGCGGCACGACCTGCGCGGCGCGGCTCGGCCTGCGCGGCCTGCGCGGCTCGGCCCAACCTGCGCGGCCTGCGCGGCTCGGCCCGAGCTAAGCAGTCCTGCCCTTCCGACGCAGGTTAGGCCTGCTCGTTGACCTCAGTAGCCTCGGCGACTTCAGCTATGTCAGCTGCCTCCGGTTCTACTTCTTTGCTGCTGGCCACGTTGAGCAATTGCTCTCGGATCAATCCTTCAATCTCATCTGCTACTACAGGGTTGTCTTCGAGGAAGCGCGAAGCATTAGCCTTGCCTTGCCCGATTTTGTCTCCCTTATAGGCGTACCAGGCACCGGATTTCTCGACAAGGTTCAGCTTTACTCCGAGATCGATCACTTCGGCCATCCGATAGATGCCCTTGCCATACATGATCTGGAACTCCGCTTGCTTAAAGGGAGGCGAAACCTTGTTCTTAACAACTTTGACTCGCGTTTCGTTACCGACAACCTCGTCACCATCCTTCACTGCGCCAATGCGGCGAATATCGAGACGCACAGACGAGTAGAACTTCAGCGCGTTACCGCCCGTGGTTGTCTCCGGGCTACCAAACATGACGCCGATCTTCATACGAATCTGGTTAATAAAGATCACCATGCAATTGGTTTGCTTGATGGTCGCGGTCAGCTTGCGCATCGCCTGACTAAGGAGGCGCGCCTGCAGACCGACATGAGAATCGCCCATGTCACCTTCAATTTCCGCTTTCGGTGTTAACGCCGCCACGGAGTCTATGACCAAAACATCCACCGCGCCGGAGCGCACCAGCATTTCTGTGACTTCCAGGGCCTGCTCACCCGTATCAGGCTGGGACACGATCAGGTCGTCGATCTGAACGCCCAGTTTTTCAGCGTAGAGCGGATCCAGAGCGTGCTCGGCATCGATAAACGCCGCCGTACCGCCCATCTTTTGCGCTTCTGCAATCACCTGCAAGGTGAGTGTGGTTTTACCGGAGGACTCAGGCCCATAGATTTCAACAATACGACCGCGTGGCAGACCGCCTATACCGAGTGCGACGTCGAGCCCTAAAGAGCCTGTTGAAATAGACGGAATAGCGACATGTTCATTGTCGCCCATGCGCATGACTGTGCCTTTACCGAATTGGCGTTCAATTTGGCCAAGTGCTGCGTCGAGTGCTTTCTGTTTGTTGGCATCCATGGTGGTTCACCTCTGCTCTGGTCGCGTGTCAATCTGTGCGGAGTCGCTGCTTTTGTGTACCTGGTTTCAAAGCCTGGCTTAATACCCTGACCTTATTAACCTGGCCTTATTAACCTGACGTTAAAAAAACCTGGCCTTAAAAAACCTATGCGCCGTACTGCGCGCTTTAGCAAAAACCCCAGCGCCGGAGTGCACGCTGATTCTTTCAACCCCTCAGGTGGTTGGCCGATCGGCCACAGGACATCACCTGTATGAAGTACTGTATATGTAACCAGTGTTTCGCGAGAGACGCAAGTCCCTGGGCGAGAAAAAATCACATTTGTAGTTAACCCCGCTCCGCCGGGGCCGTCAGGTCACTTTTTGGCGGACGGACCAGCGGGGATCCTGTTCTTCTCCCGCCGCCAGCAACTTATATAGTGCATCGACCGCGCGCGCGACGTCAGCATGGCTGTTGTAAAGCGGCGAAAAACCCACCCTTACAATATTGGGTTCACGGAAATCGGCAACGACGCCGCGGGCGATCCATGCCTGCACGATGCCGTAGGCATCGGAATGGGTAAAGGATAGCTGGCTGCCGCGCTGCTCCGGCACTGCGGGCGATAATAAAGGCAAGGTGTCAGACAAGCCACGCGAGTGCAGCAACTCCAGAAACAGGCTGGCCAGGGACTGGGACTTGAAACGCAGTTGTGACACCGCCACGCCATCCAATGCGTCTAAAGCGGCATCCAATGCCACCATGGAGAGTATCGGTGGCGTTCCGCAGAGAAATTGCAAAACCCCGGCGGCCGCCTCGTATTGCGGCGAAAACGCAAATGGCTCCCGGTGACCCATCCAGCCGCTCAGCGGCTGCTGAATTGCGCCATGATGCCGCGATGCAGCATATAAAAAGCCCGGCGCCCCGGGCCCGCCGTTGAGGAACTTGTAGCCACAACCCACCGCAAAATCGACATTGCAGGCGTCCAGTTCCACCGGCACCACGCCGGCGGTATGCGCGAGGTCCCATATCACCAGTGCGCCTGCCGCCTGCGCCGCTGCCGTCAGCTCTCCCATCGGCAGTAGGCGACCGTTGCGAAAATTGACATGACTTAACAGTAATACTGCCGTGCGCTGGTCGAGAGCATCTGCAATCTGTTCTTCCGTCACCTGCTGTAATTCGCAGCGCGTCTCTCCCACCAGCGCAGACAGGCCCTGCACCAGGTACAGATCGGTGGGAAAGTTATCCGAGACAGACAGGATGCGCGTGCGTCCCGGCCGCAGGTTCAGGGCCGCAGACAAAAGTTTGAACAGGTTAACCGACAAGCTATCGGCACATATCACCTGGCCGGGTGCTGCACCGATCAGTGGCGCGATCTTCTCTCCGACCTTTAGCGGCAAATCAATCCATCCGTGCTGGTTCCAGCTGCTGATCAGATCCTGACCCCACTGCTGTTCCACCACAGTCTGCATCGCCGTCGACACCGCGGCGGGCAGTGCGCCCAAACTATTGCCGTCCAGGTAAACCCTATCGCTGCGCAATAGAAAGCGCTCGCGACAGTGCGCCAACGGGTCAATACGATCCAGCTCGGCGGCCCGCTTTTCACTGATCATGGTGTGCTGCTCCTACTGAATCGGACACCGCAGCCAACTCTTTCAAAAAACGTCGCCATGCCGGCGTGCCCGGATGCACCCAATCAAAATGGCCGGCGTCCGCCGTTACCAAACGCTGCGGCCAGTCATCAATCTGGCGGAAAGGAATGATGCGGTCATCGCGGCCCAACAGCACCACGGTACCCGCCGGCGCGGCGCGCCGACGTGGGTTGGCTAGCGCCGGGTCGGGGACTGTTGCCAGAAACTCGGCTCCCGCCTGATTACAGCCTTCTTCGCCCCTGGCGTAGGTCTCCAGATTCACAATTGGCGCCAGGGCCAGTACGGCCGTCGGCGCCGAAGCGTTATCCAAAAAAGGCACCGCCAGCAGCGAAAGATGCCCCCCTGCGCTGTGACCACTTAAAACCCAGTTTGTCCAATCCGTGCGCCGTGCGTGCTGCATCCTCAGCGCGGTGATAGCCGACACAATGTCGTCCTGAGACCCCGGCCAACCGCCGCCCGGATCGCCTAGTCGTCGGTATTCAATACTCCAAACGGCATAGCCCTTTGCCGCCAGGGCGGTTGCCATTGCGCGGCTATAATCGAGGCCGTAGGCATTCAACCAGCAGCCCCCATGCACAAAGACCATTACAGGGGCTGGCTGCTGGCTTGCCGGCAGCCAGAGTTCGGCAAACTGCTGTACCGCAGGTCCGTACTGAAAGACATGATCTGCAGCGCGCGCGGGTAATGCCTGTACAGCATCAAAACTCACCCCTGGCGCCACCGACGGATAGTCGAACAGCGCAGAAACAGGCTCCGCCTCAAGCGCCGACTCCACTGTCGCGCTATCGGCAAGGCTGCCACTGGCGATGAGCGTTGCAAGCAAGCAACCAACTGTCACGGCGGCTGGCTTTGCAGACCACAGAGCAGTACGAAAGCGGACTCGCAAAGCGGCACCGAGTCGGCCAGACGTTTGTTGTCGACAAAAGATCATGGTATCCACCGACAGCGCGGAGCTGCCAAAAAGCCACTGGGTTTAGTAGACCGAGACCGATGGCAGCTAACTTTAGTGTGACTGCGTCGGGAGATTATAAAGCGTTATCCTGCCCGCAACACTCACGTCACCAGCGAAGCCGGTTCGTGCGCTTTAAGCCAACGCTTGTCAAAGGATGAATCACCATGCAGGAACTACTCGAGATTGAAAAAATAAAGCAGCTGAAAGCCCGCTATCTGCGAGGCCTCGACACCAAGGACTGGGAGCTGTTTAAAAGCTCCATGAGCGAGGACTGTCGCGGTCGCTACAACAGCGGCAAACTGAGTTTTGAAGACCGCGACGGTATTGTCGCGTTCATGGAAAACAATTTGTCCGGCCCGGGTGTGCTGACCTTACACCAGGGACATCATCCAGAAATTGAAATTATCGACGACAACAGCGCCCGCGGCACCTGGTATCTCCAGGATATGGTACTGCAGATCGAGGCTGGCGTTCGGCTCTATGGCACCGCGGTCTATGAAGACCAGTACCGTCGCGAGGCGGGTGAATGGAAGATCTGCGCCACGGGCTATGAGCGGGTTTTTGAGGCGGTAGAGCCTCTGGCCGAAGGCCATCAGCTCACTGAAAACCGATTCAGCCCTGCTCCAGAATAGGATCCAGCTTATGAAATAGCGGGTTTTGATCGTCGGGGTCAGAACCCGCAATGATCATCGAGAGCCGCAACGACCGGCGGTGAAGCAGGCGCACCAGCATGTCATCGTCAGCGCCGCTATCTGCGCGAATAGCAGCTTCAAGTGCTGCATCGGCAGCGTCTAAAGAGCTATGTGACTGACCAGTAAACGCAGCGATGTCTGCAATCGTCATCGACTCAAACCAGTCGCGATAGCGCGAGTAATTGAGCAAAAATTCAGGAATTGCATGCAGCAAGTCGCGCTCCCAAGCTTCGAACGCACTAGAGGTAGGCAGCCGCTCTAT
This sequence comes from Cellvibrionales bacterium, assembly GCA_043585095.1. GTDB lineage: Bacteria > Pseudomonadota > Gammaproteobacteria > Pseudomonadales > Halieaceae > JANQIO01. The sequence continues at coordinate 801,711 of CP121321.1, read as the reverse complement.
ATCGACCAGCAGCTTTTCCAGCGCCGACTCCTCTAAGCCTTTGTGTACCGGCTCAGGCAAGCTTTCGTTGTAATCGAGCGTCATACCCTTAAGCTCGGCAATTGCCTCGAACGCCCTGCGCGTGATGCTGGCGTACTCCAGCAAGCCCTCTATCCAATTCCCGCCCAAAGCCTTCGGATCGCCGAAAAATTTAGTGGCAATACCAGCCAGCTGCAGGAAGGCCACGGTGTGGTATGCGACCACGGGTAGATCGACGGGCTTACCGGTGACCTCACCATAGCGCCTGTACAGGGCGGGGATATCGCCCATATTTTCATAGGGATGGCGGCCACGGAAGCAGGCCAAATCCCAGTGAGTGTCTCCTATATTAGCGATCTCGAAATCCAACAGCGCCAGGACCTCTTTGCCCGCAGACATGAATTGCCCGGCATCGCCGGCGATAAATCGCGCCTCGGTGCGATGGAGTGGCACGTTGCGGCGCAACCAGTGCTGCAGAAACTCAAAGGTGTTATCGATGTTGTTGGTAAACACGCCGGCCTGGTACATCCGCTCCGTGGCGCGCAAGGCGATTTCGGCTGCGTTCTCCGGCGGCTGCGCCAGCTCCTGGATATGGGTAAATTCGGCTACCGGGACCGCATGCATTTGCGCCAGATGCCCCATATAGTCGAGCATCGCCTGCCAGCGCTCCTCGGTCATGACCGAGGGATTTTCGATGGCGGTGTGCAGCATCCCCGGCGCCCTGTCCTCCGTCTCAATCCAGTCCATGACGAACGCTTTCGGTGTCTCCATCCAGCCGTAGATATGCGGTACCAGAACGCCGTTCGCCTCTAATGCCTGCATCACTTCCATTTCAAAGCGCAGATTGCGCTCCTGAGAATTGGGTCTGTTGCCGCGCACCAGCACAGCACGGCTCGCGCCGTCGACCTCGTATTCCACTTTCCACTGGGGTCGCCAACGCTCCAGTCGCTTCGCGGACAGCATGTTGCCACCGAGCTGCGTGCTGATCCATTCACGAATACCCGCCAGGCTCTGGGCCTCAAAACTATGTTGATCGAGTTTGCTTCTGGATTCTGCGGGCTGTGACATACTGACTCTTATACTTTATGACTGCCCTATAGCCTAGACGAAACGCCAGCCAGAGGTCGCGATTTGCGTTTAACTATTTATCAGACCGTCTGTTTTCAATACGCCAGATTAGCGGCAAAACGTCACGCGAGTCAGATGAATGGTTGTCCGCTGGAGGGCCCACTTGATACGCTGCGACCCCTGTATTCTGATAGCAGTCTCCCGTGAGCAGCCAAGCAAAATCCTCCGCCCATACACCCATGATGCAGCAGTATCTGGCCATCAAAGCGCAGCATCCGCGCGATCTGCTGTTTTACCGTATGGGCGACTTCTACGAGCTGTTTTTCGATGACGCCAAGCGTGCAGCCGACATACTCGACATCACCTTAACCGCCAGAGGCAAGTCCGGCGGCGAGCCCATCCCCATGGCAGGCGTGCCCTATCACGCTGCCGAGGCCTATCTCGCCAGACTGGTAAAAGCCGGCATCTCAGTGGCCATCTGCGAGCAGACCGGCGACCCGGCCACCAGCAAGGGGCCAGTAGAGCGCAAGGTGATGCGCGTGGTGACGCCGGGCACCCTTAGTGACGAAGCACTGCTCGAAGAAACCCGAGACAACCTGCTGCTGGCGCTGTCGGGCAACGCCGGCCACTACGGCCTGGCCTGGCTGGAGCTGTCCGCTGGTCGCTTCAGGGTACTGCAGCTCGAGGGCGAGGAGGCTCTGCTAAGCGAACTGGAACGCCTGCAACCGGCCGAGGTATTGCTGCAGGAGGATCTGTCGCTAACAGGACTGGAGAACCATCCGGGCTTGAGACGGCAACCGGTGTGGGAATTTGATGAGGAAGCCGCAGAGCGCGCGCTCAACGCGCAATTCCAAACTCAGGATCTGGCGGGGTTTGGCTGTGAATCCATGCCGCTGGCGATTGCCGCAGCGGGCTGTCTGCTGCAGTACGTTAAAGACACCCAGCGCTCCAATTTGCCTCACATAGCTGGCCTCGCCGCCGAGCGGCGTCAGGACAGCGTGGTGATGGACGCCGCCACGCGACGCAATCTGGAAATTGACAGCAACCTCATGGGTGGTGAGGACAACACACTGCTTGCGGTACTCAACACGGCGGTTACCGCCATGGGATCGCGTACGCTGCGGCGCTGGCTACACCAACCCCTGACCGATGTTGCGTTGCTGCGCGCGCGACATCTGGCGCTGCGTTCGCTGCGGGATAACTACCAGTTTGAAGCTGTGCGTGAGCGCCTGAAACCCATCGGCGATATGGAGCGTATTCTGTCGCGGGTCGCCCTGCGTTCAGCGCGCCCCCGCGATCTGTCTCGATTGAGCCAATCGCTAACCGCCCTGCCAGACCTACGCAATCAAATTGCCTCACTCGCTGGGGCGTTGCTGGAACAGCTACACACTGATTGCAATGAATACCCCGATACGGTGGCGCTGCTGCAGGCCGCGATTCGAGACAACCCACCGGTTGTACTGCGAGAAGGCGGCGTGATTGCCGATGGCTACGATGCCGAGCTGGATGAGCTGCGCGATATCGCCACCGGCGCCAGTGACGTCCTGTTACAGATCGAGCAGCGTGAGCGCGAGCGCACCGGCTTGTCTACCCTGAAGGTGGGCTACAACCGGGTTCACGGCTATTACATCGAAATCAGCAAAGCGCAGGCGGCGGACGCTCCGGACGACTATCAGCGCCGTCAAACCCTTAAAAATGCGGAGCGCTACATCACGCCAGAGCTCAAAACCTTCGAAGACAAAGCGCTGTCTGCGAAGAGCCGGGCCCTGGCGCGAGAAAAACAGCTCTACGAAACACTGTTGGACGCCCTGAACGCTATTCTCACTCCATTACAGCGCACTGCGGCGGCAGTCTCTGAGCTGGATGTGCTGGCGACGCTTGCCGAACGCGCCAACGCGCTGGACCTCTGCGAACCAGAGTTTGTCGATGCCGATTGCCTGGATATTCAGGCGGGCCGTCACCTGGTCGTAGAACAGGTATTGGACGAACCCTTTATTGCCAATCACTGCCTGCTCAACGCTGAGCGCCGCATGCTGCTGATTACCGGACCCAATATGGGCGGTAAATCGACCTATATGCGCCAGGTTGCTTTGATCGTGCTGCTGGCACATGTGGGCAGCTTTGTGCCTGCCGATAAAGCAAGACTGTCCCCGGTAGATCGCATATTCACCCGCATTGGCTCATCGGACGATCTGGCCGGGGGGCGCTCTACCTTCATGGTGGAGATGACCGAAACCGCAAACATACTGCACAACGCCACACCAAACTCATTGGTGCTTATGGACGAAGTAGGCCGCGGCACCAGCACCTTTGACGGTCTATCGTTGGCCTGGGCTGCGGCTGTCGCGCTGGCAAATGATGTGCGGGCGTTTACGCTGTTCTCCACTCACTACTTTGAGCTCACGGCGCTGCCAGAGCTTTGCAGCACACTGTATAACGTGCACCTGGACGCCACCGAGCATCAGGATCACGTGGTGTTCCTGCACAATATCCAGGAAGGTCCCGCCAGCAAGAGCTACGGACTGCAGGTCGCCAAACTTGCCGGCATCCCACCGGCGGTGCTGGCTTCAGCCAAGGCCAAGCTCGGCGAACTGGAAAACGCGCGCAGTGAAGCCGTGCCAGCACCGGCCCAAAATGATCTTTTTACAGCGCCTGAGCCCCATCCCGCCATCGAGGCTCTGGCCGCGTTAGACATCGACGGAATGAGCCCTCGAGATGCCCTACAGGCCTTGTATGCGCTGCGAGACACACTATCTTGACGGCAGTACACATTGGCCGGGTGAACGGGTACACTTTCCGCGCTCAATAGAACTGCTTCATGACATTTAAGAGGACCGCTTCATGACTTTTGTGGTAGGCGAACAGTGCATCAAGTGCAAGCATACGGACTGTGTAGAGGTATGCCCGGTAGACTGCTTTTATGAGGGTCCCAACTTCTTGGTGATTCACCCTGACGAGTGCATTGACTGCGCACTATGCGAGCCAGAGTGCCCTGTAGATGCGATCTACTCAGAGGATGAGCTCCCGGAAGACCAGCAGGTTTTCCTGGAGTTAAACGCCGAACTCGCAGAGGTCTGGCCCAATATCACTGAGATGAAAGACTCTCTCCCTGATTCAGAAGAGTGGGAGAATAAGCCGGACAAATTGGCCCTGCTGGAACGCTAAGGCGTCTGCGCAGAACGCGGGTACAAAAAAGCCAGCATGCGCTGGCTTTTTTTTGCCTGGCTCATTCTGTCGTGAGTCGCAAAACCCTTCACCCGACAACCCTTGGCCCCAAACCCATAAGGCGAAACCCCAGCTACGGGTTACTCGAATATGGAATCTGACGACAGTCCCTCGGTCTCCATAATCACCCGCAGACGTTTAAGTGCTTCAACCTGTATCTGCCGAACCCGCTCTCGCGTCAGGCCAATTTCGCGCCCGACCTCCTCCAGAGTGCTTGTTTCGTAGCCTCGCAAGCCGAACCGCCGCGAGACCACCTCGCACTGCTTATCGGTAAGCTCACCCAGCCACGTGCCGATGCTGTCTTTAATGTCTCGCTCCTGCAGAAGCTGCGAGGGATCGCTGACGTGATTGTCGGCAATGGTGTCCAGCAGCGACTTATCAGACTCAGGCCCGATGGGCGTGTCTACCGACGCCACCCGCTCGTTGAGCCCAAGCATGCGCTTCACATCGTCGACGGGCTTATCGAGCATGCCGGCGATTTCATCTGCGCTAGGCTCATGATCTAACTTCTGGGTGAGCTCGCGCGCGGCACGCAGGTAAACGTTTAGCTCTTTAACCACGTGAATAGGCAATCTAATCGTGCGCGTCTGGTTCATGATCGCGCGCTCTATCGTCTGACGAATCCACCAGGTTGCGTAGGTCGAAAATCGAAAGCCGCGCTCAGGGTCAAATTTTTCGACGGCGCGTATCAGCCCGAGATTGCCCTCTTCGATCAGATCTAACAACGTGAGGCCGCGATTTAGGTAGCGTCTTGAGATCTTTACGACCAGGCGTAAATTGCTCTCAATCATTCGTTTGCGCCCCGCCTCATCGCCTTTTAAGGCCAATCGGGCAAAGTGTTTTTCTTCATCGGGTGTGAGTAGTGGCGAATAGCCAATTTCGTTGAGGTAAAGCTGGGTAGCATCCAGAGATTTACCGGGGGACTTACCGTCGCCGCGATCTGCTTTCGCGTTTGCCCCGGTCCTGGTGGTTTTGCCAGCACGCTTGGACGTCGAGTCATTTGGCGAGCCATTCACTGCACCGCCCTCTGCACCGTTGGTCGTCCCGGCGTCGGCCTGCAAAGACCTGTCAGCCCCCGGGCCTTGCTTGTCGTCAATTTCCCCGTCAGGCCCACTGGGAATGCGTCGAGACGGCTTCCTTCTGCCTCGCGCTTCGGTGTTATTTTTTCCGACCGTCACCCTGGTCTCCTTAGCAGCGATATCCCTGATACATGCCTGGACTGCATGCGTCTCGCTGTCGCTCGCTCCTTGTACCCTTAAACCTCGTACGCCTTACTGTGCGGCCAAATTGGTGGCAGTACAGGTAGAAAAAGAGGTTCCCTCGGTAGCCCCCTATGGCGCCTTGGCACTGCCTTGTGCACACAGGGTTTAACAGACTACTCCCAAAAATCTGGGACTACAACGGGGTTAAAAAGACAGCTTACTTTCACTTTTCTCGAGCTTGAAGCTCCCTGGATTCCATTAATCCGCAGGAACTAGCGCTTTGGGAGCAGGGAAAGGGGATTTACCGGCTTGCCATCGCGCCGGATCTCGAAGTGCAACTTAACCGAATTGGTGGCGCTACTGCCCTTTTCGGCGATTTTCTGACCTGCCTTTACGACGGCACCCTCGGCGACCAAAAGCCTGCGGTTGTGGCCGTAGGCACTCAGGTAGTGGGCATTGTGTTTGACGATCAGTAACTTGCCATACCCGACAATACCGCTGCCGGCGTACACCACTTGACCGGGCGCCGTCGCGTTGACTGCATCGCCGGACGTACCCGCGATATCGATGCCCTTATGCACGGTTCCAGAGAACGACCGCACCACTTTCCCACTGGTAGGCCACCGCCACTGGCTGACGGGTGCACCCTTGGCTACCGTCTGGTTTGCTGGTTTTGCAGCCGATGGCTTCCGCACGGGCGTCGATTTGGCTTCCGCGGGCGCCGGTTTAGACCTCACAGGCGCGGTTTGACTGCCTACAGAGGCGGTAGAGGCTAGCGCCGCTCCATCCAGGCTGAGCTGCTGCCCGGGGAAAATAGTAAACGGGCGATCAATGCCGTTGCTGCTCGCGAGTTCACGGTGATTCAACCCAAACCGCCAGGCAATCGAGTACAGGGTGTCTCCCCTCTTAACTGTATATCGTGAGGGTGTCGACACCGCCCTCGCTGCGGAGCCAGGCTCACCGTCCCGCCGGTTCTCCACTGGCGCTTGCGGCGTACCACCGCAGCCGGTCTGCAGGGTCACTAGTAACAGCACCGCGAGGGCGCTGAATACGCGGAAAAAACCAAGCCGACAGCTTGTTTCCGCGCCTGGCATCCTAGTCAAATCGCCCGTCACTGTGTGTCAGCGGGTGCCCTCGGCGCTCCAACAGCAGAACCAACGCGAATGCTGACAGCATCAGCACCACACATAACACCAGCTGCGGAGCGTCACCCGTGCGCAAGAGATATTCCTGGGGTAGTACTGGCCACTGCTGCACCGGACGAGATTCGCCATCACTGCCGGTCACCCACGACAGCGTCCGCTTCCACGGCCACACCACCAGCAGGGAACCGGTCAGAATTCCGGTCAACAGGCTCATCGCCGTGTTGTAAAAGCGCTGCAGTAGATAATCCAGAAGCCGGCTAAAGCTCAACAACCCAGACACCGCACCCAAACCAAAAACGGCGATAAAGCTGAGATCAAAGCGCTGAATGGCACCCAGCACATTGGCGTACATGCCCAGCAACAGCAGAATAAAGCTCCCGGAAATACCTGGCAGAATCATCGCGCAGATCGCCAGAAAACCGGCGAGAAAGACACCGGTATAGCCTGGAAGAAAGCCGAGCCGAGGCGCTAGCGCCACACCAACCGCGACCGAGACACCCAGACACAAGGCTATGAATTGGGGCGCCTGCCATGACGACACCTGACGTAGCAGTATCAGCGCGGAGGCTGCGATCAACCCAAAAAAAGCCGCCCATAAGGGCTCTGGGTAGTGCTCCAACAACCAGCCCAGAAGCCTCGCTAGACTCACCACGCTGGTAGCAATGCCGGCCAGCAACGTCGCCAGAAAGCCACCGTCTACCCGGGACCACGCAGCGGCGAGATCGCCACGCAAAAGCAGCCGCAGTGCCTCGAGGTCAAAACGGCGAAGGCTGTGTAGTAGTCGCGGGTAGATGCCCGTAATAAACGCGATGGTACCGCCGGAAACGCCGGGGACGATATCCGCGGCCCCCATGGCAAGTCCGCGCAGAAATACGCCCAGAGAGGTCATGGCTAAGCCTAACGCACCAGGCCCGAGCGCAGGGGGACAAACCGGACTTCATCGAAGGTCTGCGTCTCCAATCCGGCCGGCGTGCGGGTGACCATGGTCAGATACTGGGTTTCTATGCCCACCGGTATCACCAATCGTCCGCCCATTCCCAGCTGGTCGATAAGCTCTGCCGGAATAATCTCCGGCGCTGCGGTAGCGATGATCCCGTCAAAGGGTGCCTCGCTCTCCCAACCTATGCCGCCATCCGCGTGACGTAGCCGCACATTCTTCAGACGCAGTTCTCGCAGACGCGCACGGGCCTTCTCTTGCAGGGGTTTGATGCGTTCAATCGTGTAAACCTCACCAACCAGCTGCGCCAGCACCGCGGTCTGATAGCCAGAACCGGTGCCTATCTCCAACACGCGATCCACCGGGCCGCTGTTGATCAGAAGCTCGGTCATGCGCGCGACGACCCAGGGCTGCGACAGGGTTTGCGAATAGCCGATTGGCAGAGAGCTGTCTTCATACGCACGCTGCGCCAGCGCCTCATCCACAAACAAATGTCGTGGGGTATTGCGCATTACGTCCAGCACATCAGTACTGGAAATACCCCGGTCGCGAAGCCGCTGAACCAGCCGTTCCCGGGTGCGCTGAGACGTCATGCCAATACCGCGCAGGTGACCTGCCTGTTGTCTGTCTCTGCTGCTCATTTTTGTGCTACGTCAGGCTGATCTACCCTAACCTCTACTCCAATCCCTGGCCCAACCTCTAGCCCAACCGCCAACAGGTGCCCAGGGACCGCTGGAGCCAACACCTTGCGCCACGATGTGCAGCGACCGTACTGTGTCTCGCTCACAGCCTCAGCCGCGCTCAAGTAACACAACGGCGTGGGCAGCAATGCCTTCACTGCGGCCGATATAACCGAGCTTTTCCGTGGTTGTCGCCTTCACGTTAACGGTCTCAACGTCGGCATTCATGTCGGTTGCCAGGACGGCCCGCATTTGGTCTACGTAGGGCGCTAACCGGGGGGTTTGGGCCACCACGGTGATGTCGGCATTGCCCAATTGATAGCCCTGCTGGTGAGCAAGCGCTATCACACACTTGAGCAGAATACGGCTGTCGATATCGGCGTTCTGTGGATCATCATCGGGAAAATGTCGACCGATATCACCGAGACCCAGTGCACCTAACAGCGCATCGCACAATGCATGTATCGCGACATCACCATCGGAATGAGCTTCCAGCGCGGCGCTGTGCGATATTCGAACGCCGCCCAACATAACGTGATCGCCCTCGCAAAAGCGATGTACGTCAAAACCGTGGCCTATTCGCATAACTACTCCGTCCCCTGTGCAGCAAGGTGCCGCTGCGCCAGCACCAGGTCCGCCGGCAACGTTATCTTAATGTTGTTGGCCGAGCCGGGCACCAACTTTGGCTGGTATCCCGCCCACTCTATTGCCGACGCCTCATCCGTGACGGAAACGCCGGCATCTCGCGCACCTATCAAGGCATCCCGCAAGGCCTTGAAGCGAAACATCTGCGGGGTTTGGGCTAGCCACAGGCCCGCCCTATCGACTGTTCGCTGCACTCGACCGTCGACGTCAGCTCGCTTTACCGTATCCGCCACCGGCAGCGCCAATAAACCGCCGATATCGTCATCCGCCAGCGCGTCAATCAAACCCTGCAAATCCGACAGCGCCAGACAGGGTCTGGCTGCATCGTGCACCAAAACCCAATCCTGATCATCCGCAACATCGGTTAGTGCGTCGAGTCCAGACAGCACCGAATCGCTGCGCGCCGCCCCGCCTTTTGCTCGTCGAACGCGAGCGTCGCTGGCGGCTGGCAGTGTTAGCCACTGGCTGTCATGCTCGGCAATAGCGACCGCAATGCCGCGCAGCGCGGGCAGCACTAACAGGGCCTCGAGGCTGTGTTGTAAAACAGCGCGGCCGTTCAGCATCAGGTACTGCTTGGGGCATTCTGCAGCCATTCGGCTACCCACCCCTGCGGCGGGCACCACCGCCCAGAGTGAAGCTTCAGCGGACATCTGCAGGCTCTCCGGTTAGCCCATCCGCTACTGTCGCGCCCTGACGATTTTGTGGCTCCGCGTCGTCGACAACCTGATAATAGGTTTCACCCTCACGAATCATGCCCAGGTCACGCCGCGCCCGCGCCTCCACCGTCTCCATGCCCTGCTGAAGCTCCAGGACTTCCTGCTCCAGACGCATGTTTCTGGCTGCCAGCTCAGCATTCAGGGCCTGCTGCGCCGCGATATCAGCTTCCAGTCGATGCAATTCAGCCAGGCTTCCCTGTTCCGCAAACCAGAGGCGGTACTGGGCCAACACCAGTAACAGGAGCAGGCCCAGTGCCAACCATTTCATCGCTATCAGCCGCCCTGCTTGAACTCAGCGCGGCCCCGATACAGTGCCATGCCCTGCAGTTCTGCTTCGATACGCAGCAGGCGGTTGTACTTGGCGACTCGATCTGAGCGACACAGCGAGCCGGTTTTGATTTGGCCAGCCGCGGTGGCCACCGCAAGATCAGCGATGGTGGTGTCTTCAGTTTCGCCCGACCGGTGTGATATGACGGAGGTATAACCCGCCTCCGCCGCCATGCCGATGGCATCCAAGGTCTCAGTAAGGCTGCCGATCTGGTTAAACTTAATCAAAATCGAGTTGGCGACAGATTCTTTGATACCGCGACCCAGAATGCGCGTATTGGTCACAAACAGATCGTCACCGACCAACTGCACGCGCTCCCCCAGCTTATCCGTCAACACCTTCCAGCCATCCCAGTCGCTCTCGTCCATGCCGTCTTCAATACTGAGAATCGGAAAACGATCGCACAACGAAGCGAGGTAGTCGGCAAAACCTTCGCTGTCGAACTGCTTGCCTTCGCCGGTTAGATCATAACGCCCATCTCGGTAAAACTCGGATGCAGCACAGTCCAACGCCAGCGTGACGTCTTCGCCCAGGGTATAGCCCGCATTGGTCACGGCTTCGGCGATCACTTCCAGCGCCGCCTCGTTTGATGGCAGGTTGGGTGCAAAGCCGCCTTCGTCGCCGACCGCGGTACTCAGGCCGCGGGAAGACAACACCTTTTTCAGGTGGTGAAAAATTTCAGCGCCGGTGCGCAGGGCTTCGGCAAAGGTGGGCGCCGCCACCGGCTGAATCATGAACTCCTGAATATCAACATTGTTGTCCGCATGCTCGCCGCCGTTGATGATATTCATCATGGGTACAGGCATGGTGAGCGTGTCCGTACCGTTCAGCTCAGCGATATGCTGATACAGGGGCATACCCTTTTCCGTGGCAGCAGCGCGCGCCGCGGCCAGTGACGCCGCCAGGATGGCATTGGCGCCAAGCTCGGCTTTATTCTCTGTGCCGTCTGCCTCGATCATTGCCTGATCAAGGCCTTTTTGATCCGTCGCATCTCGACGCAGCAAGGTGCTGCGAATGGCGCCGTTCACGTTGGCGACAGCGTTCAGCACACCTTTACCCAGGTAACGGCCCTTGTCACCATCGCGAAGCTCCAGGGCTTCGCGAGAACCTGTGGAGGCCCCCGACGGCGCGCAGGCGGTTCCAACCGCGCCCGACTCCAGCGTGACCTCAGCCTGCACCGTGGGATTGCCCCGCGAGTCCAGGACTTCATAACCTCGCACGTCTGCGATAGTGCTCATAGCGATTCTCCGTAGCGAGCTTTGTCTTATCAGTAACTATTCGATGACGAGAGCAGGCTGCGACTTGACCAGGTCATCCACTGCTTTCATCTGTTGCAGGAAAGGTTCCAGTTGCTCTAGCGGCAGCGCACTGGGGCCGTCGCAAAGCGCTTGCGAGGGGTCCGGGTGCGCCTCAAGGAACAAGCCGGCCAGCCCAACTGCCAGGCCAGCGCGACCCAGCTCAGCGACCTGCTGGCGACGACCGCCAGAAGCCGCGCCCAGGGGATCGCGACACTGCAGGGCATGGGTCACATCGAATATTACCGGCGCATTGCCGGTCGCTTCTTTCATCACCCGAAAGCCCAGCATGTCGACCACTAAATTGTCGTAACCGAACTGCGTGCCGCGCTCGCAAAGAATGACCTGGTCGTTGCCGCATTCATTAATCTTCTCAACGATGTTGGCCATCTGCCCCGGGCTCAGGAACTGCGGCTTCTTCACGTTGATGACTGCGCCGGTGACCGCCATAGCCTGCACCAGGTCGGTTTGTCTGGCGAGAAATGCCGGAAGCTGAATCACGTCACAGACTTCGGCCACCGCAGCGGCCTGGTCGGGTTCGTGCAAATCAGTTATCAGCGGCACGTCAAAGGCTTCTTTAACGGCGGCCATGATCTCCAGGCCCTGCTCAAGACCCGGTCCACGAAAGGAATGTATAGAGGAACGGTTAGCCTTGTCCCAGGAGGCTTTGAATACGTAGGGAATGCCGAGACGATCAGTGACCTGCTTGTAATGCTCAGCCGCGCGCATAGCAAGATCGCGAGACTCCAGCACATTGATGCCCCCAAACAATACAAAAGGCCGCTCATTTGCGACCTTGATGGCGCCCACATCGATTTCACTTCGCGTCGCCATTACGCCACGTCCTCCTGGAGGGCGTTATGCCTGGCGATGGCGGCCTCGACAAACCCGGTGAACAAAGGGTGTCCGCCGCGGGGGCGTGAGGTGAACTCTGGATGGAACTGGCAGGCGACGAACCAGGGGTGGTCGGGAATCTCGATCATCTCAACCAGCGATTTATCATCTGACCAGCCCACGATGGCCAGGCCCGCTGCCTCTAGCCTCTCAATATAGTTGTTGTTGACCTCGTAGCGGTGGCGGTGCCGCTCTACGATCACGTCCTGGCCATACAGGGCACGCGAGCGGGAGCCTTCGACCAGCCGGCAAGGTTGCCCGCCCAGTCGCATGGTACCGCCCTTATCTGACTTCTCGGAGCGCGTTTCCAGACTGCCATCTGCGTTTTGCCATTCGGTGATCAGGGCGATGACCGGATGCGGCGTAGAGGCCTCCATTTCCGTGCTGTGGGCACCTTCCAGCGAGGCCACGTTACGCGCATACTCGACCATGGCGACATGCATACCCAGGCAGATACCCAGGTAGGGAACGCCGTTCTCGCGTGCGTAACGGGCCGCCGTTATCTTGCCTTCGATGCCACGCTCACCAAAACCACCCGGCACCAGAATCGCATCGGCTCCATCGAGCAGCGCAGTGCCCTCCTCCTCGATCTGTTCTGCGTCAATATGCTGAATGTTCACGCGGGACAGTGTTTGAATGCCGGCGTGCTTCAGGGCCTCGTTCAGGGATTTATAGGCATCCAGCAGGTCCATGTATTTTCCGACCATGGCGACGGTAACGTCTTTGTTGGCCTCGATCTCGCCGCGCAACACCTCATCCCACTCGGCCAGGTCGGCTTCCGGGCAATCCAGGCCGAAGCGCTCGACGACAATGGAATCGAGGCCATTGCCGTGCAGGGCCGCAGGAATTTCGTAGATGCTGTCCGCATCCAGTAGAGGAATAACGGCACGCTCTTCAACGTTGGTAAACAGCGAAATCTTTTTCCGCGCGCTCTCTTCCACTTCAATTTCACAGCGGCACAGCAAGACGTCTGGCTGCAGGCCGATTGAGCGAAGTTCTTTTACCGAGTGCTGGGTGGGTTTCGTTTTGATCTCACCGGCAGCCGCGATATAGGGCACCAGCGTAAGGTGCATCAACATAGCGCGACTCACGCCCAGCTCGACCTTAAGCTGACGGGCGGCCTCCAGGAAAGGCAGGCTCTCAATATCACCGACTGTTCCGCCAATTTCAACGACGGCTATATCCGCATCACCACCACCTGCGATCACGCGGCGTTTTATCTCGTCGGTAATATGCGGGATCACCTGAATGGTGGCGCCCAAATAATCGCCACGGCGTTCGCGACGCAGTACAGAGTCGTAAACGCGCCCGGTCGTGAAGTTATTGGCCCGTGACATGGTCGAGCGCGTGAAGCGTTCGTAGTGGCCAAGATCAAGATCGGTTTCAGCGCCATCCTCGGTGACAAAGACTTCACCGTGCTGAAAGGGGCTCATCGTCCCGGGGTCGACGTTGATATAGGGATCAAGCTTGAGAAGCGTGACTTTGAGTCCTCTTGCTTCGAGAACCGCAGCCAGTGATGCAGCGGCGATCCCCTTGCCAAGAGAAGAAACCACACCGCCGGTGACGAAGACGTAGCGCGTCATAAATGAGCCTTCCAATCCATTACAGAGCCTCGTCATTGGGACGAGCTAGTTGCAAAAAATGTGTCTGTGTCGATGCTGGTGCTGTGGACTCGCCAAACGTCTGAACGCTGCTTACAAAAACGGCGCTACACATGAGATCGCGGTATCAAAAGTTGCAATCAAACGAGGTCGTTTGCGGCTTTGCACGGCCCTGCAAAAGATGGGAGATCAGGATAACAGAAGTCCCCGGGGCGCTCAATCAAAGTAAGCGCGGCGCCGTCCCGCCTGGGGCGATGGGCAGATACCCTGCCGCTGTCTCTAAATCAGCCTGCGGGCTGCCAATGCACGCTGTAGCCGGGCTCACCGGGCGCAGTGAGCTGCCCTTCACACAACCACAGCCCGGCGACCGCGGCGAGCACATCTCCGTTGTAAAGCAGGGGCACGCGATCACGCTCCCAGGGCGGCAGACCCTGTTCTTGTAACAGCTTTTTCAGAGACTGGCTGGCGGCTCGTCCCTGCGGCTGGCAGCGCTCTCCGCCCTGGCGCCAACGTATGCTCCATCCCCCGGAGGTTGGCGCCCGCAGCCCGCCCGCATCTGTGACATCTGCACGCAGTTCTCCCAGGCCTTGAATCACCAGTGATTCACCCGGCAACAGGCGCAGGCTGACGTCGGGAACGATCACCGTAAAAATCCGGTGCAACTGATTCCGGTAACGGCGCAGGCTGTAACCATCCCCATCAAGTCGAGGCTGCCGGTCGGCTTTGGCGGCACTGAGCTGGCGGGAAAACTCCAGCAGACGATCTGCCGGTGGCGATGCCAGTCCTGACTCCTCCAGCCAGCGCCTCAACAGCCTCGCCACCCGATCAGGGTCAGAGGTCGGCAGCGCCGCCAGACTCAAAACCGAGCTTTCGTGGGTTCGCGCCGCGCCGATGGCCGCAAAGTCCGCGGTCAACAGGTCCCGTTCAGTCGACAGCAAGGCGCGCTGGCTGCGCTGCACGCTGCTGCGGTACTCAGGCCATCGCGCTGCCAGTTCCGGCAGCACTGACTGACGCAAATAGTTTCGGTCCTGGTCGGTTTCAGCATTGCTGCTATCTTCCTGCCAGCTCAGGCCGTGGGCGCGCGCATAGGCCAAAATGGCGGTGCGCCGGTTTGCCAGCAAAGGGCGCAGCAGAGTGCCCAGCCCCAGCGCACGAGATGCTGGCATACCCGCCAGCCCCCTGGCACCGGCGCCGCGCATCAGACGCAGAAAAAACGTCTCAACCTGATCGTCCAGATGGTGGCCCAACAGCAGCAGATCGCCCTGGCACAGCGCAGATTCAAAGCAGGCGTAGCGAGACTGCCGCGCCGCGGCTTCCAGGCCCTCGCCCTGCGCGTCGACCTGCACCCGCCGGATGTCCAGGGGCACCCCTAAATCACGGCAGAGTGTTTCGCACTCGGCGGACCATACGGATGAATCGTGGTGGAGTTGATGGTCAATATGGAGCGCACGCAGCGGCGGCAAGGCCTGCTCGCGCCCCAGCGTGACGAGAACATGAAGTAAAACCGTGGAGTCAACGCCGCCACTTAAGCCCAGCCACCATTGCGGCGCATCCAGCCAGGGCGACAGGGTAGGCAATAGACCTTCTGGCTGCAGCACGTCAGACACTGCGGCGGGACCTTAATACACCGAAGCGTTTAGTTACCGTAGGAGAGCAGACGCTGATAGCGCGCCTCCAGCATCTCTTCCATAGGCTGGTCGTTAAGCCGCTCTAACTCGGTGAGCAAGTGCGCCTGCAAACGCTCAGCCATCAGATCCGTATCACGGTGTGCACCGCCAAGGGGCTCTTCGATGGTGGCGTCAACAATGCCAAGATCCTGCAAAAAGCTGGAGGTGACGCCCATAGCCTGCGCCGCTTCGGGCGCCTTCTCTGAGGTTTTCCAGATGATGTTGGCGCAGCCTTCAGGGGAGATTACGAAATACGTGGCGTACTGCAGCATCGCCAGGTGATCACCCACACCGATACCCAGCGCACCACCGGAGCTGCCCTCACCAATCACGATGGAGATAATCGGAGTCCGCAAACGCGACATCACCGCGAGATTTTGCGCGATAGCTTCAGAGATGCCGCGCTCCTCCGAATCAATGCCGGGATAGGCTCCGGGGGTGTCAATTAAAGTGATAACTGGTAGCCCAAAACGCTCTGCCATCTGCATCAGTCGCAGAGCTTTTCGGTAGCCTTCTGGCTTCGGCATACCAAAGTTGCGTGCCACTTTGTCCTGCACGCTGCGGCCCTTCTCCTGGCCTATTACCATCACCGGCTGACCGCCCAGGCGCGCCATACCACCCACGATAGCGCTATCGTCGGCGAAGTGGCGATCACCGTGAAGTTCATCGAACTCAGTAAAGACGCGTGGAATATAATCGAGCGTGTAAGGACGCTTGGGATGCCTGGCAACTTTAACGATGTCCCAGGCGCTCAAGTTGGTGAAGATCTTTTCGGTTAGCCGCTGGCTCTTCTCTCTCAGCTTGTTGATTTCTTCGCCAATGTTGATGTCATTGTCTGAGCCGACCAGCTGCAGTTCCTCGATTTTCACTTCGAGTTCGGCGATGGGCTGCTCAAAATCCAGAAAATTGGGATTCATGCGGGAGGACGCGTCTTTGTTTTTATGAACCCATCAGTCTACACGCTGTGCTGTAGCACGGCTAGAGACGGCGTAGCCGGCCCTGACGGGAGGGCATTCTGCCGCTAAAGCGCCGCTTTGAGCATCCGCCTACGCAACCAGGCAATCTGCGTGCCCAGGCTCAAATCCTTGGGGCAGCTGTCCTCGCAGCCCAGCAGGCTCATACAGCCGAAGACCCCACGATCGTCGCCCACCAGTTCATAGAAGGCAGCGTCGTCGCGAGGATCGCGGGGGTCCAGCCGCAGCCGCGCCAATTTGTTAAGACCAACCGCACCGACGAAGTCCTCGCGCATCAACGCGGTACCGCAAGCTGCGATACAGCATCCGCACTCAATGCAGCGCTCCTGCTCATACAGTTCCTGAGCCAACTCGGGCTCCATGGGCGCTTCCACCGCATCCAGATCGGGATCGCTTGCGGACAGATGCACCCAGGTTTCAAGCCGCTCGCTCATACCCCGCATCCAGCGACCGGTATTGACCGACAGGTCGCCAATCAATTCAAACGCCGGCAAAGGTGCAAGCGTAACAAGATCAGGTAAATCTGCCGTCAGAGTGCGGCAGGCCAAGCCCGGCTTGCCGTTGATTAGCATGCCGCAGCTACCACAAATCCCGGCGCGACAGACAAAATCAAACTGTAAGCTGGGGTCCTGAACCTCGCGGAGCTCGGTCAACGCGATGTACAGCGTCATCGCGTCTGCCTCCTCCAAAAAAAAGGTTTGGAAGGCAGCGGTTTTATCCTCCGCTTGCGGATTACAGCGCAGGATTCTGAACTCAAGTCGACGGCGACTGCTGGCAATTAACTCAGGCACTGGCGTCGACTTCCTCGCTGGTGAGAGCATCACCGGCATCGGGTGCCAGGCGTTCGTTTCGACCCCGGAAACGCAGCGGCAATAGCGCCTCAAACGGCAGCAAAGACTGCTGCAAAGCATAGCGGTCGACCGCGCTCCGTCGCGCCGCCTCAACTTCATCATTGCGATTAGCGGAGTCTGGGTGCTCGATGTGATTCGCCTCGCCGTAGCCGCGCCAGCCCGGCGGCAGCTCCATGGAGGTGACGTCAAGGGGTTCATACTCCAGGCTAACGCCTTCATCTATGTCGCCCTGCCAGGACGCGAGACTGCGACTGAGCCACTGGGCGTCGTTGCGGCGCGGAAAATCTTCTCGGAAATGGGCACCGCGACTCTCGGTTCTAGCCAGAGCTCCTTCACTGACGCAGAGCGCCAGCTTTAGCATTTTGCGAACCCGATACGCTGCCACAAGCTCGGGATTGGTGCCGCGCGCCTGACTGCGCAGCCCGATCTTATCCGCTCTACGCAGCAATGCTTTCAAGTCGGTACCGGCCGCCGCCAGCCGTTCACCGCTACGAAAAATGCCAACCTTATTCGTCATGGTCTCCTGCATTTCTCGCATCAGTGCGTACGGATTCTCGCCACCCTCGTTCGATGCGATGCCTGCAAGCTCTGTGGCCACCTTGCGGCTGCAGTCGCGCAGCAACGCAGTCGACAAGGTGAGCTCACTGGCGTCGCTTTCGCAGAAATCTGCGATGTATTCACCTACCAGCATGCCCGCCACTACCGTTTCAGCCACCGAGTTACCGCCCAGGCGATTAAAACCGTGCATATCCCAGCACGCGGCCTCGCCTGCGGAAAACAGCCCTTTTAGCGTGGGACTTTCGCCGCGGAAATCGGTGCGAATACCGCCCATAGAGTAGTGCTGTGCAGGTCGCACCGGGATAAGTTCTTTGGCGGGGTCTATACCGAGAAAGTATTCGCAGATTTCACGCACTTCCCGCAGTCTGCTATCGATGTGACTGCGACCGAGCAAGCGGATATCCAGCCAAAGGTGCTCACCAAAGCGGGTGCGCGCTGCTTTGCCCTCAGCCATGCGTCGCTCCATACAGCGAGACACTACATCGCGGGAGGCCAGCTCGCGCTTCTCGGGTTCATAGTCGGGCATAAAGCGATACTCATCGCCGTCCAGCAATAGCCCGCCGTCGCCTCTGCAACCTTCTGTGACAAGAATCCCCGCCGGGAAAATGCCGGTCGGATGAAACTGCACGGCTTCCATATTGCCCAGTCGCGCCAAACCGGTTTCCAGCGCGATAGCGGCACCAATCCCTTCGTTGATTATCGCGTTAGTCGACACGCGATAGATGCGCCCAAACCCTCCGGTAGCGATACAGGTTGCTTTCGCCACGTAGGCGCGCAGTGAGCCGTCGATCAGGTCGCGAACAATTGCGCCCTGACAACGCTCTCCGTCGTGTATCAAGGCCAGCGCCTCGCAGCGTTCGTGAACGGGAATATCCTGGGCCACCGCCTGGTCGCTCATGGCGTACAGCATGGAGTGCCCAGTACCGTCGGCAACGTAGCAGGTGCGCCATTTATGCGTGCCGCCGAAGTCGCGGGCGTCGATCAGCCCATGGGCCTCGTCGAACTCCTGTAGCTGTTGCTCTTCGCCATTGATCACGGCCCGCCGCGCGCCGCGGCTGACGCGATTCCACGGTACACCCCACGCTGCGAGCTCGCGCACCGCTTTGGGCGCCACGTGGGTAAACATGCGCACAACCTGTTGGTCAGCACCCCAGTCGCTGCCGCGCACGGTATCGGCGAAGTGGACGTCTTCGTTGTCGCCAAATCCCTTCAGGCTGTTAGCAAGGCTGGCCTGCATGCCACCCTGGGCGGCAGCCGAATGGGATCGCTTCGGCGGTACCAGGCTGAGCACAATCGCTTGTTGGCCGCGACGCTTGGCCCCGATGGCCACGCGCAGGCCCGCCAGGCCGCCGCCGATAACCAGAACATCTGTATGAATAATTTCCATCAGTGCGCCTCGCGCTCCCAGCTGGGCACGTAGCGTTCACCTGCCTGCACGGCGGGTTCCATGCCAATTTTCACGTAGGCCGTAAAGGTCGCTGCACCCAGTGCCAGATAGAACACAACAATGCCGGTCACTACCTTGCGCAAAGCCAGGCGACGGCGCGTGAGCCCGAACAAATCCCACTTCAGTATCAAGCGATAAATTCCAACACCCGCATGGACCTCAACGGCAAACATCAGAATCAGGTCCAACAGCCACATACCGCCCCCGACGACACGCGCCGAGGATGCATGCGGACCGATGGCCGCAGGGTGCATGATCATTTCGTAGAGATGGATAGTTGCCGTAAACATCAGCACCAGCCCGGTAACGACCTGCACCAACCACAGCCAGGTATCACTATGCCGAAATCGGCGCCCGTGTTGCCAAAAAACGCGGTACTCGCGATAACTGCCGGGAAGCTTCCACATCGCAACCAGAGCGTGCAGCAGGAATATCAACAGCACGCCGACGGCAACGCCGCTCACCAGCGCAGGGTAGGCCTTGCCAAAGAAGTACTCCCCTTCCAACATGCGGGTCACGACATACATCGCATCCTTGCCCAGCAAAATGCTGGACACCAGAAACATATGCACCCACATGAACAGCACCAGCACAAGACCCGACGCGCCTTGCAGCAGGTCTAGCCAAGCGGTGCCACGGGAGATTTTCAGGGCGGTTTGCGTCACTACTTCATAGTAGGGAAACGCAGGGATTTGTCAGTGTTGAAAATTGATCCTGCTCAGGGCAGCCTCAATTGTGTGCGGTCCGACTGTAATCCAGCGATACCGCGTCGTTGCCGCAGCAATCCTGAAAAGCGTTGATCAGGTGCCGGGGCAGATACGCCAGCGCTCGCCAAGGGTAAGGAGCGCCAGGGTTACTGACTGCTTGTACAGAATCGCAACCGGGCTTTGGCTGACTCCAGCAATGCTCTGCAAACGCCTCATCGACCATGTCCCAGGCCACTTCAATCGTGAGGTCGGCGCCCGGGAGCGTAACTCGGCTATCGCTTTCGCCCTCACGGGCTGCGCATAGCGGGCGTTTTGACCTGCGGTCGCGGCGCAGTCTATGCTAATTGCTCATCCCTTTGTGCCTATGAACTGACGTGTCCACTGCTTCCAGTGTCGTACTCTTTCGCGCAGGCGGCTTTCGCGCCGTCCTGTATGCGCTTCTTTGGGGGGTGCTTGCCGGCTTCGAACCAGCAAGCTGGATCCTGGGGGTGCCCGCCGTGCTGGCAACCACCTGGTTAAGCCTCGCCCTGCTGCCGCCCGTGGCTTTCCGGCCGCTTCCGGTGCCGGGATTTATCGGGTATTTCATCTGGCATTCCGTGCAGGGCGCGATCGACGTTGCCCGGCGCGCCCTGGCGCCACAGATACGGCTGGCACCGGCGCTTGTGGCTTACCAGACATCACTACCGGCAGGCTTGCCGCGGGTACTTTTCCTTAACAGCATCTCCCTGACCCCCGGCACCCTCAGCGTCGAGATTGATGACGACACGATCCGGGTTCACGTTCTTGACAAGAATGGTGGTCACAAAGCCGCGCTGGCCGGACTGGAGTGGCGCCTCGCTCGGGTGTTCCCGGCATGAACCCCGATCAAGTACACACCGCACTGGCGCTTTTTTTGCTGGCTAATCTGCTCGCTGGTCTATGGCGCGTGCTCGCGGGTCCCACTCCCGCAGATCGCATGTTAAGTACGCAGCTCTTTGGCACTACCGCCGTGGCCTTGCTCGCCATTGAGGCCGATACCCAGAATATGCCCGCGTTGCGCGATGTGGCGCTGGTGTTCGCACTGCTGGCGGCGATCACCGCTGTGGCGTTCGTGCGTCGGGTCTGGCAACCCCAGGGGGACGACGAATGAACCTGCTGGCCCTGGCAGCTCAAGCACTGGGCGCGTTGTTTTTCCTCGCCGGCACAGTCGGCCTGTTGCGCTTTCCGGATGTGCACACCCGCCTGCACGCGCTCACCAAGGCCGACAACGTCGGGCTAAGGTTCCTGCTTCTGGGTCTGGCGCTGGAAGCAGGTTCGGCGACCGTGGCGGCTAAACTGTTTCTGATCTGGATTCTGGTACTACTGGCCAGTGCCACGGTATCCCACGTGATTGCCCGGGCAGCGCTGCGGCGGGGAGTAGAGCCATGGCAGCGCTAAGCCTGCTGCCACCTGCGCCGGACATTTTTCTGGCTATCGCACTGCTGTTCACAGCCTGGCGCACGCTCTATACCCCTGCCCTGTTTCCGGCGGTGGTCTTTTTCGTCACCTTCGGCATGCTACTCGCCCTTGCGTGGATGCGGCTGGCCGCACCGGACGTGGCGCTCGCTGAAGCGGCCATAGGCGCTGGACTGACCGGTGCGCTGCTAATGGCTGCCGTGGCGAGGCTGCGCGGCCGCGATGAGGATCAGCCGTGAATCGGTTTTCCCAGGCATTGCTTGTGCTTTCACTGTCGGCCCTGGCCGCGGTGCTGGTCTGGACGCTCGCCCAACCCGTGACGCCTGCCCTGGACACGCCATCGCACATTGCAAAAGCCCTACAAGACAGCGGCGTCAGTCACCCGGTGACCGCGGTGCTGCTTAACTTCCGAGGCTACGACACGCTGCTGGAATTAGTGGTGCTGGTGATCGCACTGGTTGGCGTCCGCTGCCTGGCCCCCCTGCCGCCGCCCAGGAAGGGAAGCCCTGTGGGTGGTGTGCTACGCGAGCTCGCATCCCTGTTACTGCCGGTGCTGGTGCTGGTCGCAATCTATTTACTGTGGGCCGGGTCCAGCCGTCCCGGCGGCGCGTTCCAGGCCGGTGCGCTGCTCGCCGGGGCCGGGATTCTCGCGCTGCTGTCGGGCCGGGATCGCTATCTGGCGCGCCTGGAAAGACGCCTCTGGCCCCTGGCCACCCTGGGAGTCCTTGTCTACCTCTCCATCGGGGCTGCCACTCTGGCACTGCGCGATCATTTACTGGACCTGCCCATCCAGCACGCGGGCAACCTGATTCTTGCCATTGAAACCGCCGCCCTACTGTCTATTGCCGTCACCCTGGTGGCGCTCTTCCTGGGTACCGGTGAACTCGAGGATCGGGAGCGATGACCGGGCAGGCCTGCTATGCGGTACTGGGCGCATTGCTATTCTGCATGGCGCTGCACGGGCTGATTGTGGCCGACGGCGGCCTGCGCCGCTTGCTGGCGGCCAATGTTATGGGCAGCGGCGTGTTTCTGGTGCTCGTCGCGGGTGCCCAACCGGCAGACCCGTTGCCCCAGGCCCTTGTAATAACCGGCATTGTCGTCGCGGTGGCCGCGACAGCTCTCGGACTCAACCTGCTGTTGCGGCTAGCCGCAGCGCAAGGCGAAGACAGGGCAACCGACGGCGAGGACACCTCATGAGCAGCGGCGCCCTGTTGCCTCTGCTGGTTCTCTGGCCCCTGATCACTGCCTTGCTGGCACTGCTCCTGTCGCGCGGCAGTGGTCCCCTGCTCATTGTTGCCGCCGTCGGTAATCTGGCTTTGGCCGTGGCGCTGGCGATAAACGTGCAGGCAGGAAGCGGCCTTGGCCACGAGATCGGCGGCTGGGGCGCTCCGTTGGGTATTGCCCTGCGCGCGGATGGACTTTCAGCGTTTATGATTCTGATTGCCGCACTGGCCGCGCCGATGCTGGCGCTGCACGCGAGCGCGGCTTACGCCGCGGCAGAACTGCGCTACTTCGCCAGCCTGTTTTTATTGCTGCTGACGGCGCTTAACGGGCTGTTCCTGGCCGGAGACCTGTTTAATCTCTACGTCACGCTCGAGCTCCTGGGGCTCTCTGCCGTGTCTCTGGCCGCGCTGGGCGGCGGGACGCTGGCACTGGCGGCGTCATTGCGCTATCTACTGGTCTCGCTGACCGGGTCGCTCGCCTATCTCCTGGGTGTTGCATTGCTCTACCGGGCCGCCGGCACCCTCGATCTTGCACAACTGGTTGGCCGCGGCGTCGCCTTGCCCGGGGGCTCTGTGGCCTTCGCGCTAATGGTCGTGGGGCTGTTGCTAAAAGCTGCCGTGTTCCCGCTGCACTTCTGGTTACCACCCGCACACGCCAACGCGACACCACCGGTCAGTGCCGCCCTCTCGGGGCTGGCGGTGAAAGCGCCGCTTTACCTGCTGCTGCGACTGTGGATGTCGGTCTACGATGGCGCCTGGCCGATGGTCAGCGAGCTGCTGGCCGTCGTGGGCGCCATCGGTGTGCTCTGGTGTTCCGTGCAGGCGGTTCTGCAGACACGCGCCAAGCTGCTGGTTGCCTATTCCACGGTGGCCCAATTGGGCTACCTGCTGCTGGCATTGGCGCTGGTGCCGACAGTGGGAGCAGTGGCTTACGGCGCCTTCGCGCTGCTGCTGTCATCGCACGTGCTCGCCAAGGCGGGGCTGTTTTTGGCCGTCGGCAATCTGGCACGGCGGGCCGGCCATGATCGTCTTGATGGCTTCGAACGGGTTGTCCAGCATATGCCACTGTCCGCAGGCGCTATTGCCCTGTGCGGGGTAAGCCTTATGGGTTTGCCACCCAGCGGCGGCTTCAGTGGCAAGTGGCTACTGTTACAGGCGGCGCTTGCAGCGGGCAAGGGCTGGATTGTTGCCGTGGTACTGGCGGGAGGTTTGCTCGCCGCGATCTACATCTTCAAGCTTATCGAGCACACTTTCGGCGGTGACAACCGGGCCGACGCTGCGCCACTGGCCCGACGTTCGGAGTGGGCCGCGTTTGCACTGGCCTGCGGCGCAGTTTTAATGGGCTTCCTGGGCCAACCGGCACTGATGCTACTGGGAGGCTTGCCGTGAGCCAGAGCGCGGTGTTGCCCCTGCTTCTGATCGCCAGTTCACTGGTGCCTGGGGTAGTGATCTTTTTCCTGCCGGAGCAGGCAGTGCGTCTGCGCAGCGCGCTCAACCTCACCGGCGCCATAGTCAAGCTATTGCTGGTGGCACTCATGCTCTGGGGCGTCTCTCGTGGTGAAAGCTATGCGGTGGCCTTCCCGCTACTGCCGGGCATCGAATTTTCTTTAAGTGCTGACCCTCTGGCGCTGTTGTTTGTGAGCCTCTCGGCGGTGCTGTGGTTCCTGACCACTATCTACGCTATCGCCTATCTGGAGAACGCACCCAACCGGGCGCGATTCTTCGGTTTCTTCAGCCTCTGTGTGACCGCCACGGTGGGCGTGGCCATGGCTGGCAACCTGTTCACCTTCCTGCTGTTCTACGAACTACTGACGCTGTCCACCTACCCACTGGTAGTGCACCGGGAAACAGCCGAGGCGCGAGCAGCAGGCAACCGCTATCTGGTCTACACCATTTGCGGCGGGGCAGCCCTGTTGTTGGGCACGGCCTGGCTGTACGCTGAGACAGGCACGCTGACCTTCGTGCCCCGCGGCTTTGTGGACGGCAGCTCCGCTCCGGACTGGGTGCTGATATCCATCTTTTTCCTGCTGGTGGCCGGGGTCGGCGTAAAAGCCGCGCTGGTGCCACTGCACGGCTGGCTGCCCCGGGCAATGGTGGCACCAGCGCCGGTCAGCGCCCTGCTGCACGCGGTCGCGGTAGTAAAGGCGGGCGCCTTTGGCATAGTGCGTATCGTATACGACGTCTTCGGCGTCGCGTACGCGGAAGATCTAGGGGTAATGGACGCGCTGGCCGTCGTGGCCGCTATTACCATCATCTACGGCTCGCTGCGGGCCCTGGCCCAGGATGACATCAAGCGACGGCTCGCCTTTTCCACCGTTTCTCAGGTGTCCTACATTGCACTGGGCATTGCGATTGTCGGCCCTCTGGCCAGCATTGGCGGCCTGGTCCACCTGGTACATCAGGGACTGATGAAAATCACACTATTCTTCTGCGCCGGAAACTACGCGGAGACCCTGGGCCTGCACAAAGTCAGTGAGCTGGACGGAGTGGGCCGTCGCATGCCCCTGACCACAGCCGCTTTCACAGTAGCAGCGCTGGGCATGATAGGCCTGCCGCCCATGGCAGGTTTTATCAGCAAGTGGTATCTGGGCCTGGGTGCCCTGGAGGCAGGCGCTACCTGGGCCGTGGTTGTACTTGCCGGGAGCAGCGCCCTTAATGCCGCGTACTTTCTGCCCATACTGCATCGCGCCTGGTTCCGCGCGCCGGCGGGTACCTGGTCGCCCCCGCCCACGGGTGTTCGCGCTGAGACAGCGCTGGCACTGCTGGTACCGCCAGTAATCACCGCGGCCATGGTCTTGCTTGTAGGCCTTTTGGCCGCCACTTCTTTCAGCCCGCAAGCCTGGGCGACGCTAGTGGTACTACGGCAGTTCTACGCACCATGATTACCAGTGTGCTTGTGTCTTTCGCCCCCTTACTGGCCCTGCCACTGTTGCCATTGCTGCGCGGTCCGCGCGGGCAGTGGCTACTTGTATTGGCTGCCTTGCTGCCCGCAGCAGTCCTGATAGCGCCGCCGTCCCTGTCGCTGCCCTCGGTCATGCTGGGCAGCGGAATCCAGTCTTCACCGACGCTGGCATGGGTGATCGCCGCGCTGGCATTACTGTTTGCTCTGGCCCTGGCACCCGTGGGCGGGCAACAGGAGACCAGAATCGGGCCACCGGCCTTCTTGCTGCTTGCCCAGGGGGCACTCACCATAAGCCTTGTTGCAAGTGACCTGCTGTTAATGCTCTCCGGGTTTACTGTCGCCAGCTATGCGGTACTGGCAGGACAGCTGGGCAATTCAGCCGCAGCACCCGGACGGCTGCGCGCTGCAGTGGTGCTGCTGGTGCTGGGTGACCTGGCGGCCTTCGAGCTGGCGCTGTTGTTTGCCAAGACGGCAGAGAATGCTCTTGCGCCCCAGGTGTCCGTGGTGGCAAGCACGTTGGCCGGCGCACCCATGACTGCCGCATTCGCCTTGCTCGCGGCTGGCAGCCGCGGCGGCCTGCTGTTACTCGCAGGGCCCAGCCGCGCGTCTGCCCTGCCTGCCGCTGCGCTGACAGTGTTGTTCATTCCCGCCCTGGGCTGGCGGCTGGAAGGGCTGTTGGGCGCTGTCACCGCAGCGGCGGCATTAGCGGGCGGTGTTGGGCTCTTCTTTGCCCTGGCAGCAATTTTGAATCGATATGGAACGGCTCTGATCAACACCGGGCAACGGGTGGCAGGCTTTGAACTGCCCGCCCCGACGTTCAGCCTCAGCAAGCTGCCCGAGAAGACGGGGCTGGGGGAATGGTTCCTGGGTCGCTGGGGCGTCGCAATCTCCAGTTTGGTCGTCCTCATTCTCCTCATACTGGCAGCAACCACCTTGCAGGCGCCCTAGCCGCGGGGGATCTCATCCAGCTTTGGCCAGGGCGGCGCTCGCCCCACCGCCACTTTGGCGCCTCCCAGGTTCAGGCCTTGATGCAATGACGCTTCAAAGTCCTGAAGGCCCCGCTGCGCGCTATTTTCCACCACGGGCGGTCCGGGTAGTTACGGTGGACTTGTCAGCGCTATACGTCGCGTTATGCTGACAGGAAATGTGTCGCAGAGGTACCCCATGGCTATGCCTGAATCGGCCGAAAAATTCAGTGGAAAAACTCCGACAATACCGTCGATGGACCCGGGCCGCGTCGAGGTGCTTGAGAAGGCGGGGCTGACGCTTAAACAGCTGGAACCCCTCGGTATCGATATCTATGGCGCCGATGTTCGCTCCCGGCTGTCCGACTTGGCAATAGAAGCGCTGGAAGTGGAAATGGCCAACCGAGGCTTTATTGTCTTCAAGCATCAGACGGAGCTGTCCGCCGGCGAGTTGGTCGATGCCAGCACCTGGTGGGGCGCCGGCGAGATCCACTCGACCCACGGTGTTCATCCCGCCACGCCGGGCATGAACCGTGACATCTTTCGCTGTTCCAATGACAACCGCCACGGCATTCTCGGTGTCGGACCCCAATGGCACAACGACGGCAGTTTTGAGGCTGCCACCTTCTCCCATTCCGCCTACTACATGGCGCGGGCGCCAGAGCATGGCGGCGGTACGCACTTTGCTCACCAGGGCGCGGCCTTTGATGTGCTGCCGCCGGCAAAGCAGGCTTTCTGGGAGCGGCTGGTCTCGGTGAATTCCACGACGGGTGTGACGCATCCGCTGGTCCACACGCACCCTATCTCGGGGCGCAAGAGCGTCTGGCTGCATCTGGGGATGACTGGCGGCGTTATCGAAAGGCTACCGGAGGACGGTATGTCTATCGAAGAGCTGCAACGCACGCCGGCAACCGTCGAGAAACTGCGATTGCTTAACGAAGAGGAGATGAAGGAACTGTTCAACGACTACAACGACCTCATGAACGCGTCCTTCGAACTGGGGTACGGGATACGCTACCAGTACGATACCGGCGACCTGCTCTTCATCGATAACTGGGCGCTGGCCCACCGGGCGTCGCCGGAGGCGCATATGCCCGCCGAGCAACAGGGCCTGAGGATCATGGACCGCGTCACCATCAAGTCAAAGCACAATCTGGCGCCGCACTTCGGGCTGCCGCAATACATCCAGATCTCTTCAGAGCATCCACTCAACAAGGA
This sequence comes from Cellvibrionales bacterium, assembly GCA_043585095.1. GTDB lineage: Bacteria > Pseudomonadota > Gammaproteobacteria > Pseudomonadales > Halieaceae > JANQIO01. The sequence goes on along the minus strand of CP121321.1, from coordinate 774,011 downwards.
CGGCGTCTGGCAGGCCGGCGGCGTGGGATTTCGGTGGAAAGACGATATCCCCATGCAGAACTGATGCGTTCAGGGCAGGTTTGGCGGGTAGCTCAATCAAAAGCGGCCGTTAGAGGTCGCAGCTGATTCGGGAGGATCAGGGAAACGCTGGGATTGGCCAGTGTCGAAAGTTCATGCCGCCAACGGCAGCGTCAATTATGTGCGGTTCGACTGTAATCCAACGATACCGCGTCGTTGCCGCAGCAATCCTGCAACGCGGTGATCAGGTCCTCGCTGGGACAGATACGCCAGCGCTCGCCAAGGGGAAGCCGCGCCACGTTTCCCGGCTGCTTGTACAGGAAAGCGACCGGGCACACGCCACTTTCGGCTGACTCCAGCACTGACTGCACACGTTCTGCAAAGGCCTCATCGACCATGTCGGAAGCCACTTCGATAGTCAGCTCTGCTCGCGCTGTCTGACGTGCCTGCTCCAGACTGCGCACCGAATTAGCACGCATACCCAGTGACTGGCTGTAGTCATCGACTGCCACAGCACCTTCCAGAATGAGGATGCTGTCCTTAATCAGTAACTCGCGAAACTCACTGTAGACATCGCCAAATAGCGTTACTTCGATACGAGCGCTGCGGTCATCAATGCTGAGTACCGCCATCGTATCCCCACGCTTGGTCTTCATCGTGCGCATTGACACCACCAGGCCGGTGATCACCTGACTACGTGATCCATCCGGACGCAGCTCGCTGAGTCGCGTCGGGGCAATGCGGCGCAGCTCGACCTCATACTCATCAAAGGGATGGCCGGTAATCCACAGCCCCAGCGTCTCCTTTTCGCCGGTCAAGATCACTTTCGACGACCAGGGCCGTGCGCCGCGATGTGCAGCGTACACATCCCCGCCCGGCGCGTCCGCTCCCGGGCCGCCAAACATATCGTCTATGCCGGCGTTGGCATTCGCTACATTCTGTTGCGCAGCCTGCAAGGCATCGTCCAGTGCGGACCACAGCACGGCGCGATCTTCGCCCAACGTATCGAAGGCGCCGGAACGCACCAGCGCTTCAACCGCGCGCCGGTTGACCCGGCGCGGGTCGGTGCGTGCACAGAAGTCGAATAAATCGGTGAAAGGACCGCCCGAGGAGCGCGCTTCCAGAATGCTGCCGATGGGGCCTTCACCCAGGCCTTTTATTGCGCCCAGGCCATAGATGATTTCACCGCTTTTGTTAACGGTAAACATGTATTCACCAGCATTAACGTCGGGGTGCTTAAGGGGCAGACCCATGGAATGACATTCATCCACAAAGGTGACGATTTTGTCGGTGTTCTGGAGCTCCGAGCTCATCACAGCAGCCATAAAGGGCGCCGGGTAGTGAGTCTTCAACCACGCTGTTTGATATGACACCAGAGCATAGGCGGCCGAGTGAGATTTGTTGAAGCCGTAGCCGGCAAATTTCTCTACCAAATCAAAAATCTTGATCGCCAGATTCGGATCGACGCCCTTGTCCGCCGCGCCGGACTCAAAGACCTCACGCTGCTTCGCCATCTCCTCGGGCTTTTTCTTGCCCATCGCCCGGCGCAACAAATCGGCCCCACCGAGCGTGTAGCCGGCGAGTTCCTGAGCAATCTGCATGACCTGTTCCTGATACAGGATAATGCCGTAGGTGGGCTCAAGAATCGGCTGCAGCCACTCGTGCTGGTACTGCGGGTCCGGGTAGGAAATCGTTTCGCGACCGTGTTTGCGGTTAATGAAGTTGTCGACCATGCCCGACTGCAGCGGGCCGGGACGAAACAGCGCCACCAGTGCGACGATGTCCTCAAAACAGTCGGGCTTAAGCCGGTCTATCAGGTCTTTCATGCCACGGGATTCAAGCTGAAAGACTGCCGTTGTCCTGGCGCTTTGCAGCAGTGCGAACGTCTCATCATCGTCCAGCGGTATCGCAGACAAATCGAGGGGCAGTTCGCCCATGGCGCTGCGCTGGTCGTCGATGATCTTGATAGCCCAGTCGATAATGGTCAGCGTGCGCAGGCCGAGGAAGTCAAACTTCACCAGACCGACATCTTCAACGTCGTTTTTGTCGTACTGGGTGACCAGACCCGCACCGGTGTCATCACAAAACAACGGCGAAAAATCTGTCAGGGAAGATGGCGCAATAACGACGCCGCCGGCATGCTTACCGACGTTGCGCGTCAGCCCCTCCAACTGCAGGGCCATGTCCCAAATTTCCTGGCCGTCACTGTCTTCCGACAGAAAATCGCGAAGCACCTCTTCCTGCTCATAGGCTTTAGCCAGAGTCATCCCCACTTCAAAGGGGATCAGCTTGGACAGCTTGTCGGCTAAGCCATAGCTCTTGCCTTGCACGCGCGCGACATCACGCACCACGGCTTTGGCCGCCATCGTGCCGAAGGTAATGATCTGCGACACTGCATCGGCGCCATAGGTGTCCGATACATACTTGATGACCTGATCACGGCGCTCCATGCAGAAGTCGACATCGAAGTCCGGCATGGATACCCGCTCAGGGTTGAGAAACCGCTCAAACAGAAGGTCATACTCTATGGGGTCCAGATCGGTAATCTCAAGCGCGTACGCGACCAGCGAGCCCGCGCCGGAGCCGCGGCCTGGACCCACTGGAATACCCTGCTGTTTTGACCAGCGGATAAAGTCCATGACGATCAAGAAGTAACCGGGAAAGCCCATCTGGATAATCACGTTCAGTTCGAACTCCAAACGCTCTCGGTACTCACGCTGTCGTTCAGCGAAGTCGTCTGCCGCGGGATCGAACAGATTTTTCAGTCTTTCATCCAGACCTTCATGGGAGAGCTGGCGGAAGTAATCATCCATGGTCATGCCATCGGGCACGGGATAATCCGGCAGATAGGCCTTACCAAGCTCCAGAGTCACGTTACAGCGGCGGGCAATTTCCAGGGTGTTTTCGATCGCCTCTGGAATATCGCTGAACAGCTCGCACATTTCTTGCGGGCTGCGCAGGTACTGCTGTTCGCTGTAACGGCGTGTGCGACGGGGGTCATCGAGAGTGCGACCCTCATGCACGCAGACGCGCACCTCGTGGGCCTCAAACTCATCGGCATTGATGAACCGCACGTCGTTAGTCGCTACCACGGGACAGGCTTGTGCAGTGGCCAGCTCCACGACTTCTCGGAGGTAGGCATCCTCGCTATCGCGGCCGGTGCGCTGTAATTCCAGATAGAAGCGATCGGGATAGATTCCCGTCCAAAACGCCAGACGCTCAGCCGCCTGGGACGCACGCCCAGAAAGCAGTGCTTGACCAATATCGCCCTCGCGGCCGCCAGAGAGCGCAATCAGCCCCTCGTTGGCCTCGGCAAGCCAGCTGCGCTCCACCTGCGGCAGACCCAGGTGTTGTCCCTCCAGATAGGCTCGTGAAATAAGGCGAGTGAGGTTGCGATAGCCCTGATCCGTGGCGGCCAGTAGCGTTAGCAGCGTCGGCGCTTCGCGCTCTTCACCTTCGCGGACCATCAAGTCCGCACCAAACAAGGGCTTTATCCCACTGCCGGTGCTGGCCTTGTAGAACTTCACCAACCCGTAGAAGTTACACAGGTCTGTCACCGCGACGGCCGGCATATTCAGATTGGCGACGTTCTCAACCAGCGGCTTGATCCGCACCAGACTGTCCACCAAAGAGTATTCAGTGTGGACCCGCAAGTGCACAAAGTTTTGAACAGGCTCAGACATGCTTCACACCGTTTTCCGTTTGACGGCGACTCGCCGTCGCACTCATGTCGTTCTCCGTCAAACCCATTTCTGCCAGAGCCGCGGTCACGGGAGCGAAGCTGCGCCGGTGCTCCGGCGTGACGCCCAGCGATTTAAGCGCCGCCAGGTGCAGCGGTGTCGGGTAGCCCTTGTGCTGCGCTAGCCCATAACCCGGATACTGCGCATCCAATTGCACCATCTCTGCATCGCGCTGCACCTTGGCCAAAATTGATGCTGCGGCAATTTCAGCAACCCTGGCGTCGCCACCAACCACTGGCTCAGATGCGTACTGCCACTGCGGCAGCCGGTTGCCATCCACCAGCACGTAGTCCGGTGCAGGATCCAGGGCATCTACCGCCCGCTTCATAGCCAGCATGCTGGCATGAAGAATATTCAGTTGATCGATTTCCGCCACTGACGCCCGACCAATGGCCCAGGCCAAAGCAGACTCGCGGATGATAGGAGCGAGGGACTCGCGGCGCCTTTCGGTCAATTTCTTGGAATCGTTCAGCCCGTCGATGGGCTGTTTGGGGTCAAGAATCACTGCGGCGGCAACAACGTCTCCAGCCAGGGGGCCCCGCCCTACTTCGTCAACACCAGCCAGCACAAGTCCCTGTAGGTGATTGAGTCCGGAGCTGCTCCCGGTCAAGCTGAATAAATCATCGTCCAAGGCGGTGTCAGTGCTCCTTGCTTAGCGGTCGGCGCACAGAATCGTAGCGGCCGCACAAAGTTCACCGTCTACGTCAGAGCTGACGTCAAATTTCCAGATACCTCGGCGCACTGACAACACGCTGGCGCGCAGCATTAGTCGATCACCGGGCACGACGGGTCGTTTGAAGCGCACTTTGTCGGCGCCGACAAACATGTACATGGAGCCGTCGGCAGGTTTCTTGTCCATAGTGCGAAAGCCCAGTATGCCCGCAGCTTGCGCCATGGCTTCGAGCGACAGCATGCCGGGGAACAGGGGTTTATCGGGGAAATGCCCCTGAAACAGCTCTTCGTTATAGGTGATGTTCTTATAAGCGACAATATTTTCGCTCAGATTGAGCTCGACGACTCGGTCGACAAGCAAAAACGGATACCGGTGCGGCAGGTACTCGCGGATTTCATCAATATCCATGATCGCGTCCATCGTTACCTGGTTGCCTCCCGCATCCGTTTTTCCAGCTTTTCCAGCTTTTAAGGAGAATTACTCCTGCACCGCAGCCTGATTGAGCTTGTCGGTGACTTTAGCGGTGATGCTGTAGCCATTGTCAGCATGGATGACGGCGTCGCGCTGGATCAGCAGGCCAATACCTTCGCTGGCAATCAGGTCGCGCAGCACGGCCTGAACCTTCGGCGTCATCTCCTGCAGCAATTCCTGGCCCATGGCCTGCTCTGCCTGCTGCAGTTTACGCAGCACGTGTTCGAGATCGGCGGTCTTGCTGGCAATGCGCTTACGAGCGGCCTGCTGTTGCTCAGGGCTCATAATGGCGATGTCATTCTGGACTTCCTTGATAATCTCTTCGCGCTCAATTTGCAGGCGATCAAATTCCGTCTTATCGGACTTATAGTCCTCTGTTTCGCGCAGGCCATTGAGGCGGGTCTGCGCCTCGTCAGTCTGCAGAATGGCTTGTTCAAGGTCCACGGTGGCAATACGGCCCTGTGCCGCAGCGACGGTGGGAAGAATGGCCAGAACGAGGCTGGCTGCGAGTACTTTAAACGTTGTAGACACTGTCTTCTCCGTTAGTAGAAAAAATCTTAAAAGCCCCGACCGAGGGTGAACTGGAAGACTTCTTCCTGATCAAACTCTCCCGCATTAAGCGGTTGGGCAATACTGAAAGTAATAGGGCCGAAGCCACTAATCCATGTTGCACCGACGCCGACAGAGTATCGCAACTCGCCGGGATCTACATCGCTGCACACGCGCTGGGATGCGCGGCAGTTGGTGCTGAATACGTTACCCGCATCAATAAAGAATGCGGAGCGAATCTGGCGCTGGTCCTTGATAAAGGGCAGCGGGAATATTAACTCAATACCGCCCTCAACCAGTACATTTCCGCCAAAGGGTCGCGGTCTGTCCTGTACCGGACCCACCAACAGCTCGCCGTCCACGGCGCGATATCCTGCCAAACGGCCGTCCGGTCCACCAATTTGGGCCGGCGTGCCGTCGGGATTAATCGCGGTAACCGGTTGGCCGGTCAGATACTGGGAAGCCGCCGTGCTCTGTGGGCCTAGCGTATTAATCTGGTAACCCCGCACCGAACCAAAGCCGCCAGAGAAGAAATGCTCGTAGAAAGGCAATTCACTGGTTTCTCCATAGCCCTCGCCATAGCCCAATTCGGTGCGGAAATGCAGCGTCCAGCTATCAGCTATGGGCACAAACAGCTCGCCGCGATAGGTCAGCTTGTAAAACTCAAGCTCAGAACCCGGCATCGACAGCTCCAGCGCCACCGAGTTGGACATACCCCGCGTGGCAAACCGACCTCGGTTCAGGGTCGATTGGCTCCAGCTCGAGGTTATGGTCCAGTTCAGGTACTCATCACCATTGATATCGATAAACCCTGGCTGCAAATCCTGCACCAGATAATCTTGTGGGATGGTATCGATGGGACGAAACACCTCAGGCTCTGAAAATGTACCGTCCGCTAGCTGGGTGCTGTCGAAATAACCGTCAATACCCTGGAGCAGGCGTGGACTTGCCTGAATCTCCTGCACCGCAAACCGACCTACCGTGATGCGCGTGTCCGAGATGCCGACGCTGAAGCCCAGCCGTTCGGTTTCGCGAATGGGATAGCCAAAGTTTATGCTGGCACCGAACGTGTCCGTAGAATAGTTCGCTACGTTGATCTCGTTGAGGTCGGTAGCTCGATAGAAAATATTGAAACCCCGGCTCACCCCATCCTCTGTGTAATAGGGGTTGGTATAGCTGAAGTTATAGGAATCCTGAAACTGGCTGGCGTTCGCCCCGATACCCACGCGCTTGCCGGTGCCGAGAAAGTTATCCTGCTGCAAGTTCAAGCCCAGGATCAGACCCGCGCCCTGCGCGTAGCCAAAGCTCGCACCAACTGAGCCCGAGGACTGTTCCTCGACAACGAACTCCACGTCGATCAGGTCATCGTGACCAGGAACCTCGGGCGTATCCACAGTGGCCTGTGCAAAGAAGCCAAGCCGTTCCAGGCGCACCCGCGACTGCTCGATGGCCGATGCGGATGCCGGCGCACCTTCCATTTGACGCATTTCACGGCGCAGCACTTCGTCGGCGGTTCGGGTATTGCCTCGGAAGCTGATGCGGCGCACGTAGGTGCGCTTGCCAGGGTCGACGAAGAATTTCATCGCCACGGTTTTATCTTCGACATTCAACTCTGGAATGCCGGTGACCTTGGCAAAGTTATAGCCCTCATTGCCGAGTCGCTGGGTCAGGTATTCCTCAGTACTGGTCACCAGCCGCTGGGAATAAACCTGCCCTTCCCGTATCACCAAAAAGCGACGCAAGTCCTCTTCCGGCAATACCAGATCGCCCGACAGGTCCACCGTGTCCACGGTAAAGACATCGCCCTCTGTGACGTTCGCGGTGATATACACCGCATCTTTTTGCGGGCTCACCGACACTTGCGTGGAGTCGATTCTGAACTGCAGATAGCCACGATCCATGTAATGGGACGTCAACGTTTCCAGGTCGCCGCTCAGGCGCTCACGGGAATACTTGTCATCACTGCGGATAAAAGACAGCAGGTTAGTCGTGCGGAGGGCGAACAGGTCCAATAGCTCGTCGTCATCAAAGACTTCGTTGCCCACGATATTGATGTGCTTGATCTTGGATACGTTGCCCTCGTCGACATCGATGTTGATGGCGACACGGTTGCGGGGCTCGGAGATAACCTCTGTATCGATGGTGGCGTCGTAGCGACCTTGCATTACGTACTGTCGCTGCAGTTCAAGCTGCATGCCTTCCAGCGTTGAACGCTTGAACACCTGCCCATCTGACAAGCCAGCGCCCTTCAACCCGTCTAACAGGGCTTCGGTTTCAATCGCCTCGTTGCCCTCTATGTTTATCTCGGAAATACTGGGGCGCTCGGCGACGATAATCACCAGTACGCTGCCGTCTCGACCCAACTGAATATCGTCAAAATTACCGGTCGCAAACAGGGCGCGGGCAGACGCCCGCAGTAGGCCTGCGTTGGCGGTGTCACCGACGCCCAGAGGCATGGCGGAGAACACAGAGCCCGCGGAGATTCGCTGCAGGCCCTCGACGCGGATATCAGACACCACGAACGGGGCCGTCTCGACCGGTTGAGGCTGTGCGTGAGTCTCTAGCGACGGCAGCAGTAAAGCCGCCGCACTGAGGAGCGCAGCAATGAGGAATCGGTGTGTCGCTTGCATACCCAAATTATTGTTTTTGATGCCGTAATTCGCGCCCCTGCGCTTCGTTACAGCCCATTTCCCTGCTTTCGCAGCAGAAAAAATCCTGAATCTCGCCCTTGCCATCACACTTGTCATTACACGTGTCATTACAAGAGTCGAGCAAAGTCGTTGTACAACGCCAGCATCATAATGCCGAGAATAACGAATAGGCCCAGCTGATAGCCGACCATCTGCACCTTCATCGGCACCGGTCGACCCGATAACAGCTCAATGGTGTAGTACATCAGATGTCCGCCATCCAGAACCGGCACTGGCAGCAAATTAAGCACTCCCAGGCTGACGCTAAGTAACGCGAGAAACCCTACAAAGGCTTCCAATCCGGACTCCGCTGACGCGCTCGCCACTTTAGCAATGGTGATAGGTCCACTCAAGTTTTTGTGGGATATGAGACCTGTCAGCATCTTTTTAATGGAGCTGAAGGTAAACATCACCAGCTCACCGGTGCGCTCTACTGCTTTACCCAGCGCCTCAATCGGTCCGTAGCTGTAGCTCCGGATCATCTCCGGTGGCCACTCTGGAACCTGCACGCCCACGCCCACCTGGCCGAAATCCTCGCCGTTGGCATCAACTTTGCGCGCTGGCGTCAGCACTGTGTTTTGCTGCTCGCCTGCGCGCTCGAAGCGAATTGCTATAGCCTGCTCCGGACGTGACTGGACATAGGTCACCCAGTCCGCCCAGGTCGGCATAGGTTCTGCGTCAGCACTCAAAACCAAATCGCCAGCCATCAGGCCCGCTGCGGCTGCGGGGCTATCCTCAACAACTGTCTCCAGTCTGGGCACGATAGTCGGACGGTACATGCGGATACCCAGCCCGCCCAACAGGTCGGGCTCCTCCATGCCGCGCAGCCAGTTGTTGAGGTTGCCCTCAGACCGATACAGCATGTCGGAATCGGGGTAACGGACGGAGAAGGAGATCCGGCCAGTGTCGCCTATTCTCTCAAGTAGCCGATAGTTGACCGCTTTCCAGGTCGGTGTGTCATGGCCGTCAATAGCAACGATTTCCTGGCCTGCCTCGAGCCCTGCTACGTCGGCAACCGAGCCCGATGCGACCTCGCCTATGCGCGGCGTCACGCCGCTCTCACCAGACAAAAAGATGAACCAATATGCCAGCACTGCCAGCAAGAGATTGGCAATAGGGCCCGCCGAGACAACAGCCATACGCTGCAAAACCGGTTTACGGTTAAAGGCTAAATGGGTTTCGTCGGGGCTGACCTCCGCTTCGCGCTCGTCCAGCATTTTCACGTAACCACCCAGGGGGATAGCAGCAATGACGTATTCGGTGTCCAAGCGATCCCGCCAACGCAGCAGTGGCGTTCCAAAGCCGATAGAGAACCGCAGCACTTTGATGCCGCAGCGGCGCGCCACCCAAAAGTGTCCGTACTCGTGTATGGCAATAAGAAGCGCCAGTGCGAACGCTGTTACTGCCAGTGTGTAAATCAGATCCACTGAGCTTACCTGTTCGTTAGCAGCTCACGCGCTAACTCGCGCGCATGCTGGTCCGCCGTTTTGACCACATCCAGGGATGTGGGTTCCGGAATATCTGCGCGGCCCAATACCGCTTCGATAATCCGCGGGATATCCATAAAACCCTGGCTACCTTCAAGAAACGCTTCCACCGCAACCTCGTTGGCTGCATTCATGATAGCCATCGCCGTCCCCCCCCGCTGAACCGCATTTCTGGCAAGTTCCAGGCAGGGAAAGCGCGTCAGGTCGGGTTGCTCAAAATCCAGTCGCGCAACGTCAATGATATCAAGCTGGGCGACGCCTGAGGTGATGCGCTCAGGCCAGCCCAATGCATGTGCGATAGGAGTGCGCATATCCGGATTGCCGAGCTGCGCCAGTACCGACCCATCCACGTACTGCACCATGCTGTGGATAATGCTCTGGGGATGTACAACCACATTGATGAAATCACTGGTCACATCAAACAGCCAGCACGCCTCAATCAACTCCAGGCCTTTGTTCATCAAGGTTGCCGAGTCTACTGAAATTTTGCGACCCATTGACCAATTGGGATGTGCGCAGGCTTGATCAGGAGTCGCCGCAGCTATCTGCTCACGGGTCCATTCCCGGAACGGGCCGCCGGAGGCCGTCAGCAAAATTTTCGACACGCCAGCCGTATCCACGCCGGCTCCGGATGCAGCCGGCGGCAGGCATTGGAAGATCGCATTGTGCTCGCTATCGATAGGCAACAGCGTGGCGCCGCTTTCGGCAACAGCGGCCATAAACAGGTGGCCAGCCATAACCAGCGCCTCCTTGTTCGCCAACAGCACGATCTTGCCCGCCTGCGCGGCTGCCAGCGTCGGCGCCAGCCCTGTTGAGCCGACGATGGCGGCCATTACCGCATCGACTTCGGCGGCTGAGGCAATGGCCTCCAGGCCAGAGCTTCCCGACAGAACTTCTGTGGAAGAGCCACCCTGCGCCAGCTTTTTTGCGAGCGCTTCCGCGCTGTCGGCACAGACCATCACCGCAAACCGCGGTTGGTGCTGCAAGCACTGTTCATACAGGGCGTCAACGGAGCGGTTGGCGCTAAGGGCGTATACCGAAAAGCGATCGCTATGCTGGCCTAGAACGTCCAGCGTGCTAACGCCAATCGAGCCCGTACTTCCCAGTACAGTCACCTGTTTCACAGCGACTGCCTCACAGCGACTGCCTCACAGCGACTGCCTCACAGTGGCTGCCTCATTGTGCGTGCTCATGGCGACCAACCCGCCAACATCAGGCCCAGCCCCATAACCGGACCGGCGGCGGTGATGCCGTCGATACGATCCAGCAGTCCGCCGTGCCCGGGCAACAGCGTGCCGCTGTCTTTGACGCCGCTGTGGCGCTTAACCATGCTTTCCAGAAGATCACCCAAAACCGACGCCCCACCGGTAAATACAGCAATCGTGATAGCGGCCTGCAGGCTCAGTTGTTCCAGGCCCAAACCAATATGTACCGCAGCCGTCAGCGCGATACAGGCGACAAGCCCACCCACAACTCCTTCCCAGGTCTTACCGGGGCTTACCCGCACAGCAAGCTTGGTACGACCGAAGCGACGACCGGAGAAATACGCACCAATATCGGCGAACGCAACCAAAATCACCATACTCAGAAGCATGAGCTTTCCATGCTGGTAACTCAATAAGTAGATAGCAGCCAGCCAGGCCGGCAGCAACACCAGAAGACCCATCAGTCCCAGCATCACGCGCGTCCCCCAGAGAGGACTGCTTGCCGGGTATGCCTTGATCCACAATAGCGCTATCGCCCACCACAAACAGGCCACTCCAAACAGGGACTGAATAGCTTCCAGCGCCGGTGGACCGCCCAAATTACAGTGACTGTACAAAGCAACCATACCTATCGCGGTCAGCGCTGGATACGCCAGGCGGAGCGTCTGCTGGGTATAACCAGCCAGCGCGGTCCACTCGTGCGCCGCAATCACCACGACAATGCCCAGCAACACTGCGAGCCCTGCGGTAGGCAGTAAATAGACTGCCAGCAGCAGGCTACCCGCCAATAACAACCCGGTTTTCAGGCGCTGCTTGAGATCAGCTCGCATCCGTATCACCGCGCAGACCAAAACGACGTTCACGCCCGCTGAAATCATCCAGCGCCAACTTCAGGTCTGCGGCGCCAAAATCAGGCCACAGGGTTTCAGTGAAATACAGCTCCGTATATGCAAATTGCCACAACATAAAATTGCTGATGCGATGATCACCTCCTGTGCGGATACACAGGTCAGGGACCGGGAGGTCCTGCAAGGCCACTTCCGTATCGATCAGTTCGGGCTTTATGTCAGCTTCGGCGATGTCGCCCGCGGCCAGGCGCGAGGCAATACGACGCGTAGCCTGCGCCAGGTCCCAGCGCCCCCCGTAGTCAGCTGCTATCACCAGGCTGGTTTCAGTATTCTCGGCAGTAAGCGCTTCGGCTTCAGCCATCAATGCCTGCAGCCGAGTGCTGAAGCGATTGCGTTCGCCGATAAAGCGGATACGCACACCATCCTTGTGCAGCGCGCGGGTTTCGTTGCGGAGATAGCGGATAAACAAGGCGAGCAGATAGCGCACCTCGGTGCGGGGACGCCCCCAGTTTTCGCTAGAGAATGCAAACAGCGTAAGCGCTTTCACGCCCTGCTCGTTGCAGGTCTCCAGCACAGTGCGAATGGCTTCCATACCGGCGCGATGACCGGATGTACCAGGCAGGCTGCGACGGCGAGCCCAGCGGTTGTTGCCGTCCATGATGATCGCAATATGCTGCGGAACCATCGACTAAGACTCAGATTTCGAGGAGATCGGCTTCTTTCTCCTCCAGCGCCTTCTCGACATCAGCCACGTATCGGTCGGTGAGCTTTTGCACGTCATCCTGCCCGCGGCGTTCTTCGTCTTCGGAAATATCTTTCTCTTTTTCAAGCTCTTTGAGCATTGCCATCGCGTCGCGACGTGCGTTGCGCACAGATACTCTGGCAGACTCTGCTTCAGTGCGTGCTTGCTTGATAAAGCCCTTACGGGTCTCTTCGGTCAGCGGCGGCATAGGAATGCGGATTGTTTCGCCCGCGGTTGCCGGGTTGAGGCCTAGATCAGATTTCAGGATAGCCTTTTCGATCAAGGGAACAACGGACTTGTCCCAGGCAGTGACGGCCAATGTGCGCCCATCCTCGACGGTGATGTTGGCCATCTGATTCAAAGGGGTGTCCGCGCCGTAGTACTCGATGCGAATGTCATCCAGGAGGCTAGGGTGCGCTCGACCTGTGCGGATCTTGTTGAAGTTATGGCTCAAGGCTTCAAGGCTCTTGGCCATGCGCTCTGCAGCTTCATTCTTTATATCGTCTATCACCGCATCTGCTCCCGCTCTCGTAGCTTATCTTGTCGCTTATCTCGTAACTGATGTCCCGCCTGATTAAGTATCAAGGATAAATCAGTGTGCCTTCATTACCACCGCGAACGATGCTCAAAAGGGCTCCTTTTTGCTCCATCGCAAACACCCGCACGGGCAGACCATGGTCGCGGCAAAGCACTGTTGCGGTCAGGTCCATCACGCCCAACTCCTGTTTAAGCACCTCGTCGAGGCTGAGCTCGTCGTATTTAACGGCGTTCTCAACCTTCATGGGATCGGCATTATATACGCCATCCACCTTTGTCGCCTTCAGCATGAGGTCGGCCTCTACCTCAATAGCGCGCAGGCAGGCGGAGGAGTCAGTCGTAAAGAAAGGGTTGCCAGTACCGGCAGCAAAAATGACCACGTCCCCGTTGGTGAGGGCCCGCATAGCCTTGCGACTGTCGTAGTGGTCTACCACACCGCTCATCGGTATGGCAGACATGACCTGCGTGGCAATGCTCGAACGCTCTAGCGCGTCTCGCATCGCAAGTGCATTCATTACCGTGGCGAGCATACCCATGTGATCGCCGGTGACTCGATCCAGACCCGCAGCGCTGAGCGCCGCACCCCGAAACAGGTTACCGCCGCCGATTACCAGCCCCACCTGTACACCGATGCCCACTAGCTGACCGATTTCCAGTGCCATCATATCGAGCACCTTCGGGTCGATACCGAAGCTCTCGGTCCCGGTGAGTGCTTCACCGCTAAGCTTGAGCAGAATTCGCTTGTACTTTCTGTCACCAAACTGCTTGGGCATTGATGGTCTCCCTATGGAAAGCCCTATGGAAAACGACGCCGGAAACGGTCCAGATTAATCGTCTGTTTTAAGCTGCGCTGCCACCTCTGCCGCGAAGTCGACTTCTTCCTTGTCGATACCTTCGCCCACTTCGTACCGCGTAAACGCGACGACGTCGGCGCCTGCCGCATTCACCAATTTACCGACGGTAACGTCCGGGTCTTTAACAAAGGCCTGCTCTACCAGGCTGTTCTCGGCCAGAAACTTCTTAATGCGGCCGCCAATCATCTTCTCGATAATCTCAGCGGGCTTGCCAGATTCTTGCGCCTGGGCTGTAAAGATTTCCTTTTCCTTGGCAACCACGTCTTCAGGCATATCCTCCGGCTTGACCACGGAGGGGTTAACCGCGGCGATGTGCATGGCGACGTCTTTCGCGAGTTCGGCGTCACCGCCTTTCAGCTCAACCAAGACCGCAATGCGCTTATTGCCGTGCACATAGCTGCCCACGACACCGTCAGCGGATTGTGCTTGCGTGATGCGACGAACGCCAATGTTCTCGCCAATCTTCTGCACCAGTGCTTCACGCGCTGATTCAAGCTCGCCTTCCATCAAGGCCGCTACATCTTCACCGCCTGCGGCGTGCGCGGCGTCAACGATCTTGTCGACGAACGCGAGGAATCCTTCGTCGCGCGCAACGAAATCCGTTTCACTGTTGACTTCAACCATGGTGGCGCTGCTGGCATCACCGGCCACGCGCACGGCCACGATGCCGTCGGCCGCAGTGCGGCCCGCTTTCTTAGCGGCCTTCATGCCGCTGGATTTGCGCAGCTCTTCGATCGCTTTTTCGACGTCGTTATCGGCAGCCTTGAGCGCGTTTTTGCACTCCATCATGCCGAGGCCGGTGCGCTCACGCAGCTCCTTCACCAGTGCTACAGACATTGGTATTCCTCCGTTCACCCCGCGTCGGGGCCATATTCAATTTTTGGGTTCGCGGACTCAAGTCCGCTTGATCGTAGATCGGGGTCGCCGAGCGCACGCATGCGAGCGCTCGGCAGTGTCCCTTTACTCCGCGGCCGCAGCCTCGGCAGCTTTGGGCGCTTCTGCTGCTTCGGCAGCTTCAGGCGCTGCTGCTTCCGGCGCTTCGCTTTCAGCTGCTTCAACCTCAACAAACTCGTCCTTCGCCACAGCGACTTCGCCGTTGGCTTCACGACCTGCGAGACAGGCATCCGCTACAGCGGTGACATACAGCTTGATGGCGCGAATCGCGTCGTCGTTGCCAGGGATGACATAGTCGATGCCGTCGGGGTTGGAGTTGGTATCGACAATGCCGATGACCGGGATACCCAGCTTGTTGGCTTCGGTGATGGCAATGCGCTCGTGATCCACATCAACCACAAACAGCGCATCTGGCAAGCCACCCATTTCCTTGATGCCGCCGATGGAACGCTCAAGCTTCTCCATTGCACGGGAGCGCATCAGCGCTTCTTTTTTGGTCAGCTTCTCAAAGGTACCGTCCGCCTGCTGGGTCTCCAGGTCGCGAAGGCGTTTGATAGATGCGCGAATAGTCTTGTAGTTGGTCAACATTCCGCCCAACCAGCGATGGCTTACATAGGGCATGCCAGCGCGCGTCGCCTGCTCTTTGATGATTTTCCCAGCTGCACGCTTGGTACCAACGAACATAACTTTGTTCTTATTGGAAGCCAGCTGCTGCACCAGCGCCAACGCTTCGTTGAAAGCGGGAACCGTGTGCTCGAGATTGATAATGTGGATCTTGTTACGAGCACCGAAGATGTACTCGTCCATTTTAGGGTTCCAGTAGCGAGTCTGGTGCCCAAAGTGCGCGCCTGCCTGCAGCAGATCACGCATGCTTACCTGCGTAGTCATAATGTTACCTATTTGTCCGGGTTAATCCTCCACAGATCCCATAACACAACCTTTCTTTACGGCGCTAAATCTGCGTTAATCCTTGCAAATCAAGGCGTGATGCGGATTGACCGGGAAAGGCACCCTGTGCCATGTGACGACCTGTGTGCGTCTTTGTTTTCCGCGGAAGTACCATCACCCCCGTCGGACGGCGCGCTTTATATCATAGATGTCGCGCTAACACACTGTTTTTCAGACAGAATTTGCACGCAACCCGGGCACTCAGGTTACAATACTGCCCCTTTTTTCAGGCGAACTCACGATTCAGCGATCTGACGGTGCAGCGATCCGACGGTTCAGCGATCCGACGGTTCGGCGATCCGACGGTTCACCTGAAGCCACCCAGCATGGAACAACACCATGGAAGACCAGCGAACTCCGGATGAGACGATGAGCGTTACCATCAAAGACAGCGACGCACTGGAAAAAATGCGAGGAGCAGGCCGGCTTGCAGCACAGGTGCTGGAGATGATCGGCGAGCATGTGGTGCCCGGTGTCAGCACAGAACAACTGGATCGCATCTGCCACGACTACATTCTGGCGGCAGATGCCATACCCGCACCGCTTAACTACAACGGCTTCCCGAGATCGATTTGCACCTCGGTTAACGAAGTCGTGTGCCACGGGATTCCCAGTGAGCGAAAAATTCTCAAGTCGGGCGACATCATCAACGTCGATATCACCGTCATTAAAGACGGCTACCACGGCGATACCAGCAAAATGTTTCTGGTGGGCGACGCCGCACCCCACGCCGAGCGCCTGATTAAGATCACTCAGGAGTGCCTTTACATGGGCATCGAGATGGTCAAACCCGGCGCTACCCTGGGGGATATCGGCCACGTCATTCAGCGGCATGCGGAGAAACACTATTACTCGGTTGTCCGAGAGTACTGCGGCCACGGTATCGGCGTGGGCTTTCACGAAGAGCCTCAGGTACTGCACTACGGTCGCCCTGGGACAGGCATGACCCTGCAGGAAGGTATGACCTTTACTATCGAACCAATGCTCAATGCCGGACGTCGACACGTCAAACTCAACAAAAAGGATGGCTGGACCGTAAGCACCCGTGACGGTCGACTATCGGCGCAGTGGGAGCATACGCTTGCGGTTACCAGTACCGGCTACGAGGTGCTAACGGCGCGCAGCGAAGAGAGCTTTATATAATGCACTGCCCCAAGGCATTGCTGGACCGGGAAGTATTGGCACAGGCATGCGAGGGACTGGACAGCCCTATCAGCGCACTGCGAGAAGCCTGTGATCAGGGCAGGCAATGGCTGCACGACGCCTTCAATGATGGGCGCGATATCGGCGAGCTGCTGAAGCTTCAGGCAGTCTTTGTCGACGAACTGTTACGCCTGATCTGGGGCCGCTTCGAGTGGAGTGAAGAACGCATTGCGCTTGTCGCCGTGGGCGGCTACGGGCGCGGCGAGCTCCATCCTCGCTCTGATATCGATTTGATGATTCTGGTTGACGAGCGCTGCCCTGAACAGGAGGCCTCTATAGAGAGTTTTCTGCAGCTGCTCTGGGATATCAAGCTCGAGGTCGGCCACAGCGTTCGCACCATCAAGGACTGTCAGGAAGCTGCCTCAGCAGACGTTACTATCTGTACCACGCTAATGGAATCGCGCCTGGTGGTCGGCTCGGCGGGATTGCGGGTGCAAATGCATGACGCCATAGGTGCTGACAGCGTCTGGGCGAGCCCGGATTTCTTCCGCGCGAAATGGGATGAGCAGAAAAGCCGCCACGCCAAATACGCCGATACCGAGTACAAGTTAGAGCCCAACGTAAAAACGTCACCGGGCGGTCTACGCGACATTCAGACCATTAGCTGGATTGCCCTGCGCCACTACAAAACCGGTGACCCACAGGCACTCAAGGCTCTGGGATTCCTGACCGAGGACGAACTACATATATTGATGCGCTGCCGAGAGTTTCTGTGGCGGGTGAGGTATGCGCTGCACATGGTTACCGGTCGCAGTGAAGACCGGCTGCTGTTCGAGTATCAGCGTGAGCTGGCGCGCCTGTTCGGTTTTGAAGATTCGGATATGCGGCTTGCCGTTGAGCAATTTATGCAACGCTACTACCGCGCTGCGCTAGCGATTGCACAGCTTAACGAAGTGCTGATGCTCCACTTTGATCAGGTCATCCTTCACTCAGACGGTCCCGATGAGATTATCGATATCAATCCTCGTTTCCAGATCCGCAACGATTACCTCGAGGTAAAGACAGACACCACGTTTGAGGAAGCGCCTTCTGCTTTGCTGGAGATATTCCTACTCTGCGCCAGCGACGAGCGCATCCAGGGTGTGCACGCTGCCACCATTCGCCTGGCACGAGAAAGCCGCGACCTGATCGATCAGCAGTTCCGCGACGACCCTGAAAACCGCCGCCTGTTTATGGAGATACTGCGTTCTCACAATAAATTGGCTCTGCAGCTCCGTCGTATGAATCGCTACGGCATACTGGGCAAGTATCTGCCGGAATTTGGGCGCATCGTCGGCCAGATGCAGCACGATCTGTTTCACATCTACACGGTGGACGCGCATACGCTTGAAGTCGTCAAAAACATGCGCCGCTTTCTCTACCCCGAGGAGCAAGAACGCTACCCGGTCACTAGCCGGGTAGCGGGGCGTCTTCCCAAAATCGAGCTGCTGTATATCGCCGGTCTGTATCACGATATCGCCAAGGGGCGTGGCGGCGACCATTCCGAACTCGGCGCGGAGGACGCTCGCAATTTTTGCGACCGCCACGGCATCAGTCGAAAAGATGGTGACCTGGTGGTGTGGCTGGTCGAGAACCACTTGTTGATGTCTGGCATTGCCCAACGCAAAGACCTATCAGACCCGGAGGTGATCGCGGACTTCGCGCGCACCGTTGGCAGCCAGCTGTATTTAGACTATTTACTAGCGCTTACGGTTGCCGACATCACCGCTACCAACCCCACGCTGTGGAACGCGTGGCGGGGATCCCTGCTGCGGCAGCTATACACAGAGACCAGACGGGCGTTGCAGCGAGGCCTGGAAAATCAGGTCGGCAAAGAAGAGGCCATTCTCAAGACCCAAAAACAATCCATGGAACAGTTGGAGGACCGGGGTTTTCTCAAAGAAGAGGTTGCAGCGCTTTGGGCCGAAGCCGGCGAGGACTACTTTCTCAGGGAAACTCCCGACGACATCGTGTGGCACACAGAGGCCATCGCCCAGCACTATGACAAAGCGTCACCGCTGGTATTAGTGAAACCCGAGAACACACTGCAGACGGATGCCGCAACACAAATCTTTATCCATGCCCAAAGTCAGGGCTCTCTGTTCTCGGTGATCACCGCAGCATTGGAACAACTCAATCTAAGCGTGGTTGATGCACGCCTGTACAACTCCATTGACGGCATGGCAATGGATTCGTTCCACGTGCTGGATGTCAATGGCGAGTCCATCGCCAGCGATACGCTGCGATTGCAGGAGATTGTCGATTCGCTTGAGAAAACCCTGACCGATCGCGATCGCTTCCCGGAAGTGGTAGCGCGGCGCATGCCAAGACAAGTCCGCTTTTTCACCATGCCCACAGAAGCCAGTTTGTATCTAGACGACGCCAAGAACGTTAGCGTGTTGGAAGTTATCACCCCTGACCGGCCGGGCCTGTTAGCCCGAATAGGGCGGATATTCTTCGACTACGGCATTGTTCTTCAAGCGGCTAAGATCACCACTCTGGGCGAACGCGTCGAAGACGTGTTCTTTATCACCGATAGCGCCGGACAACCGCTAGCTGATCAGGAACTGGTGGCGCGCATCCAGGAAGCCATTTGCACCGAACTGGACCAACAGGTAGCGGCCTAAGGGCGCCTGCTTCAGCCCATGAATCCCGAACTGACTTTACTCCAGCCGTATCCGTTCGAACGCCTGCGACAGTTACTGGCGGGCGACCTGCCGCCGGCGGACAAATCCCCTATCAGCCTGGGCATGGGTGAACCCCAACACGCGCCGCCGGCTTTTGTGTTGGACGTTTTGGCAAACGCGCTACCCGAGATATCCCGCTATCCCGCCACCCGCGGCCTGCCCGAGCTGCGCGAAGCAATTGCCACCTGGTTGCAAGCTCGGTTCTCGCTTGACGCCGTGGACCCGGAAAGCCAGGTGCTGCCCGTCAATGGCACACGCGAAGGCTTATTCAGCATCGCCCAGGCAGTGATCACACGCGGCGACAAACCGCTGGTACTGTCGCCCAATCCCTTCTACCAGATCTATGAAGGCGCTGCGCTGCTAGCCGGAGCGGAACTGAGGTTTTTGGACTGCGGCGCCGACGCCGGCTATCTACCCGATTACAGCGCCGTGAGTGATGACATCTGGCAACGCTGCCAGCTTTTATACGTATGTAATCCGGGCAATCCCAGCGGCGCAGTAACGCCGCTGTCGACGCTGGTTCGCCTGGTCGAGCTCGCCCAAGAACATGACTTTGTGATTGTCTCCGATGAATGCTATTCCGAAATTTATCGAGACGAACAGGCACCGCCACCGGGGTTGCTGGAGGCCTGCCTGGCGGCCGGTGAATCCGATTTTCGCAACTGCCTTGTCTTTCACAGTCTGTCCAAGCGCTCCAATCTACCGGGCTTACGATCGGGCTTCGTAGCGGGTGATGCCAGCGTATTAGAGCGCTACCTTGCCTACCGCACCTACCACGGCTGCGCCATGCCCATACATCATCAACGCGCCAGCATCGCGGCCTGGTCTGATGAAGCGCACGTGACGCACAACCGCGCGTTGTATCGAAGCAAGTTTGAGGCGGTGCTGGATCGCTTATCCGACACCCTGACGCTGGCGCATCCCGAAGCCGGTTTTTATCTCTGGCCCCGTTTCGATGAAGATGACACGGTGCTGGCCAAGCGGCTGCATGCCGAGTACAACCTTACCGCGCTGCCAGGCCAATATCTCGGTCGCGAGGGCGCGGGCGGCAACCCGGGTGCTGGACATCTGCGCCTGGCGCTGGTGCCGCCTCTGGAAGACTGTTTACTGGCCGCCGATAGATTACGTGAGGCACTGCGCTAACGATGAAAAAGGCGGAGCGCGTGGCATTTATTCTGGAAAGGCTACAGACCCTGTACCCAAAGCCACCGGTACCTCTGGATCACACTGACCCTTATACGTTGCTGGTGGCGGTGCTATTGAGTGCCCAGTGCACCGACGAGCGCGTCAATCAGGTTACCCCCGCCCTGTTCGCCATGGCTGACAATCCCAGGGATATGGCAAAGAAATCGGCCGAGCAGATACGCGAAATTATTCGTCCCTGTGGCCTCTCCCCGCAGAAGAGCAAGGCCATCAAGCGCCTTAGCGAGATTTTGATGGAGGAATACGAGGGTAAGGTGCCCGAGGACATGCAGGCGCTTGAAACCCTGCCGGGCGTGGGGCACAAAACCGCAAGCGTGGTCATGGCACAGGCTTTCGGTGAGCCCGCGTTTCCGGTGGACACCCACATTCATCGCCTGGCACAGCGTTGGGGGCTCACCAATGGCAAGAACGTGGCCCAAACTGAACGTGATCTAAAAAGGTTGTTTCCAAGGGAGCGTTGGAACGACTTACATCTGCAGATTATTTTTTATGGCCGTGAGTTCTGCACTGCACGAGGCTGTGACGGGCGTGTCTGCGATATTTGCCAAACGTGTTACCCCGACCGCAAGCATCCCAAGAAAACCCTCAAAGCCTAGTCAAACGGGCATCGCCTTCAGGTTGACCACTCGGCGTGCCCCACTCGGCGTGCCCCACTCGGCGTGCCCCACTCGGCGTGCCCCACTCGGCGTGCCCCACTCGGCGTGCCCCACTCGGCGTGCCCCGCTCGGCGTGCCCCACTCAGTAGGAGCATCAAACCAAGGGCCGCCTAGGGCGCGGGTGCTGTGTCTACCGCCTCGGCTGTTGGCGTTCTATTTGGCACAGCAAACACGTCAGCGCGCCCTCGTCCCCGGGGATCAGCCGCCGCCTCCAGCCTATCCTCGCGACTTACCCGTATGAGTTGGATATCGCCGATAGGTCCCCACCAGTTCGGCACCACATCGTAGCCCAGGTCCGTCAGTTGACGGCGGTCTGCAGCGCTTAGCGAGGCCTCTGGGTCATGCCGTAGTTCCGTCGCAGCAGGTAGCTGGTGATGAAACCGCGAGGCAGAAACCGCCGCTTCAGCACTCATGCCGAAGTCGACAAGGTTGAGTATTACCTGGAAAACGCTGGTAAAAATGGTACTGCCGCCAGGCGTCCCTAGAACCACGGCTGCGCGACCGTCTTGCAATAAAATGGCAGGCGACATGGACGACAGCATGCGTTTTCCGGGCGCTACCGCGTTAGCGTCGGCACCGATCACGCCGAAACCATTCGGCACGCCGGGCTTCGCGCTGAAATCGTCCATTTCGTTATTTAGCAAAAAACCAGCACCCTCAACCACCACGCCGCTGCCAAACTCGAAATTCAACGTGTAGGTTAAGGATACGGCGTTGCCCTGCCCGTCCAGTATGGAAAAGTGGGTGGTATCTGGACTTTCAGGCGCCGCCTCGCGCACCTGCGCTACCGCGCTCAAGCCCGGCTGCACGTCACGTGAAATAGCGGTGGTATTGACACCCGCCGCGCGCCGCTGAAGATAGTCGGCATCGATTAACGCTGCAGTTGGTAAGTCACTAAAATCGGGGTCTCCCAAATAATCGCCGCGATCGGCAAACACGCGTTTTTGAATCTCAGCAATCAGATGCAGGTAGTCTGCTGAGTTGTGTTCCAGGCCTGCGAAGGCCGAGTTGAGCGCGTCCCGCATGGTGAGCTGCTGTGCCAACGCAATACCGCCAGAACTGGGCGGTGCCGTCGACAGCACAACATAGTCTCGCCAGGTCACTGACAAAGGGTCGCGCCATAGCGGCTGATACTCCGCCAGATCACGGGCCCGCAATAGACCATTACTCGCCGCCATCTGACTGATAATTTGCTGGGCTATCAGCCCTGTATAGAAATCATCCGGGTCGTCCGCGATACGCCGCAGGGTGCGCGCCAGCGCCGGTTGTCGAAACCGCGCTCCGGCCCTCAGGCCGCTAAAGTGTTTGGCAAAATTGACCTCACCGGCAAAGTATTCGACAGACTCCTCACGCAGCTCTGCCAGCGACGCGGGGACTTCGAAACCCTGCTCTGCCAGCGCGATAGCCGGCGCTAACAGCTGCGCCCAGGGCAGCGTGCCGTAGCGCTGATGCGCAGCCTCAAGACCACGCACGGTGCCGGGCACACCTACTGCCAAACCACCTACCAGCGATCGACGCTGCTGAAACTCGCCGTTCGCATCCAAAAACATATTGCGCTGCGCCGTCAGCGGCGCTGTTTCGCGAAAATCCAGAAAAGCAGCCTGACCCTCAACGTGGCTGACCATAAAGCCGCCACCGCCGATATTACCGGCCTCGGGGTAGGTCACGGCCAGTGAAAAGGCTGACGCTACCGCCGCATCTACCGCGTTACCGCCCGCTTCGAGAATCGTCCTGGCCGTCTGCGCGGCAAACCGATCAGGCATGGCCACTGCCGCCTGGCTCATCTCCTGGCGAGGCGTGTGGGGCTGAGCAAGGGCTAGCGAAGGCAGCAAGACCAGCGACAAAAGCCCTGCGCAGACACCCGCTGTAAGCACCCGCGTGTCGCGGCCATATACCTCGGCCCGCGTTAAAATTAGTCGTCGTAAATTCATGGCCACAGTATGCACACAACAAGGCGTTTTGCTATTCTGGTGCGCCATTTTCAGACAGGTTTGCACTGTGACCACCGTATACGGCATTCCCAATTGCGACACCGTCCGCAAGGCGCGTCGCTGGCTCGAGCAGCACCATCAGGATTACCGCTTTCACGACTTCCGTGAAGACGGGCTAGACGCCGAAACCGTGCAGCGCTGGTTTACAGAACTGGGCTGGGAAACCGTCGTCAATCGACGCAGCACCAGCTGGAAACAACTGTCCCCTGCCGCGCGTGAGGCGATGGATGCCGAATCCGCCTTGCAGGCGGTATTGGACGCGCCCACGCTGATCAAACGGCCGGTACTGGAATCTGACAGCAGTCTACATCTGGGATTCACCCCGGCTGCGTATCAAACCATCTTTGCAGTAGGAACAGACAATGAGTGATTCGCTTTACGCACTGGGTATCGGGGTTGGAACGCGCAACGCCAGCGGTGACTGGCTGGAAGTCTTTTTTCCCTCCCCCCTGTACAACATCGACGATGAATTACCCGGCGCGCTGGCCACTGCAGGCTACGGCGCCGGCGTTCACGAGCTGGATGCGACCGCCCTGGCCGACCTTGGCAAGTGCTTCGCTGGCGCGGGCCACCCTGAAATATGGTCCTATTGCGAAACCATGTCGGCCAGCCAGCGGCCGGTGGTGATGGTGCTACTGGCTGAGGACTCGGCGCCGCAGAGCGTTCCAGAGGCTTACCTAAAGCTCCATTTGATATCCCATCGCCTGGTCAAGCCCCAGCAAACCTGCCTGGACGGCCTGTTTGCCGCACTACCCAACGTCGCATGGACTAACGAAGGCGCTATCGACCTTGCCGAGCTTCCCGCACGACAGTTAGCCGCGCGTTTAAAAGGGCAGGACCTGGAAGTCAGCTGCGTCGACAAATTTCCAAAGATGACAAACTACGTGGTGCCGTCCGGCGTGCGCATTGCGCACACCGCGCGCGTGCGCCTGGGCGCTTACCTGGGTGAAGGCACCACGGTCATGCACGAGGGCTTTGTGAACTTTAATGCGGGCACAGAAGGTCCGGGAATGATCGAGGGTCGCATCTCCGCCGGCGTGATGGTTGGCGCCGGTTCCGACCTGGGCGGCGGCTGTTCGACAATGGGCACACTCAGCGGCGGCAACGATATTGTTATCAGCATAGGCAAAGACTGTCTGCTAGGTGCGAACGCAGGCGTTGGCATCCCACTGGGTGATCGCTGCACCATTGAAGCTGGCCTGTACATTACCGCAGGCAGTAAAGTCGCGCTGCTCGACGAGTCCGACACTGAGGTGTCCAAGGTCAAAGCCCGCGACCTCGCAGGCAAGTCCGACTTACTATTCCGCCGCAATTCCATCAGCGGCGGCATCGAGTGTCTGGCAAACAGGTCCGCAATAGCACTCAACGAGGAGCTGCATGCCCACAACTGAGCCCGTACTGGACCTGTGCTGCGAACTCATTCGCAGGCCTTCGGTCACGCCAGATGATGCCGGCTGCCAGCAGCTTATTGCAGAGCGGCTCAGCGCCATTGGCTTTGAATGCCAAACCCTGCGCTTTGGCGACGTCGATAATCTGTGGGCAGAGCGCGGCGAAGACGGCCCACTGTTTGTGTTTGCCGGCCACACCGACGTTGTACCCACGGGCCCGGAAGACGCCTGGTCTAGCCCGCCTTTTGAGCCGACTATCGCCGATGGCATGTTAACGGGCCGCGGCGCCGCTGACATGAAGGCGAGCCTGGCGGCTATGGTGGTCGCTTGCGAGCAATTTGTGGCATCGCAGCCAGACCACAATGGCCGCATCGCTTTTCTGCTCACCAGCGATGAAGAAGGGCCTGCCGTTAACGGAACCGTTAAGGTGATGGAGTGGCTGGCATCGCGCGGCGAAACGATACGCTGGTGTCTGGTAGGCGAACCTTCTAGCGAGAAACGACTGGGGGACATCGTCAAAAACGGCCGTCGCGGTAGCTTGAACGGTAAGCTAACCGTTCGGGGCGTGCAGGGGCATATTGCCTACCCGCAACACGCCGACAATCCCATTCATCGGCTGGCGCCCGCACTTGCGGCACTGGCTGCTATCGAGTGGGATCAGGGTAATGCGTTTTTCCCGCCCACGTCTTTTCAGGTATCGAATATCAATGGCGGTACCGGTGCAACTAACGTGATACCCGGAGCAGTCGAAGCACTGTTTAACTTCCGTTTCTCAACAGAGCTTACCGCCGAAACATTGCGCGAGCGCACCGAAGCCGTACTGACCGAACATGGACTGACCTTTGATATCGACTGGAACCTTAGCGGGCAGCCTTTCCTGACCCCCGCAGGTGCATTGGTCGAGGCCACCGCCGCCGCCATCGAAGCCGAAATGGGTTACCCAACTGAGCTATCAACGGCTGGCGGCACCTCGGACGGCCGTTTTATTGCGCCTTCGGGTGCCGAGGTCGTTGAGCTGGGGCCGATCAATGCGACCATTCACCAACTTAATGAAACAGTGCGCACGGCCGACGTGCCGCGCCTGGCTGCTATCTACGGCGGCGTGCTGGAACGACTGCTGGCCTAGACCAGCTTTCCCAGCGAGCGCTGCAAAGTGGATCGAGCTGTCTCCAGGTTGTGTTCGCCTGGCACCAACACGACGGGGCCAGTGCCCAGGGCAGCAAGACTTGCGCTAACCACAGCGTCAGCATCCATCCACTGCTCCTCAGGTACCCAGTCCCGGTCAAAACTCCCCATAGAGTCCCGATCATGGAATTCACTTCGCGTGTAGCCGGGGCACAGGCTTTGTACCGGAATGCCAGCGTCCTCAAGTTCTTTGTGTAGTGCCTCCGAAAACGCGTTTAAAAACGCCTTGGTTCCGCTGTAAACCGCAACCGTAGGTACTCCGGTAAAGCTCGCCAATGAAGACACATTGATAATTCCGCCGGGCGCCGCTCCCCCGGCAACGCGCTCGCGCATGAAAGGCACTGCTGCACGACACAACGCCAGCGTTGCGGTGATGTGAACATCGACCATGGCCTGCTGTGAATCGATGCTCTGTTGCTCAAATGGCCCGAGAGTCGAAAAGCCCGCATTGTTGATTAAATAGTCCACCGGGCCCTTTTGCCGCAGCGCCTCGATAACCGTGGCGCGACCCTCTCGCTCAGCGAGATCTGCTACCAGCGGGTGCACTTCCGCTTCAGGCGCCAGGGTGTCAGCCAGCGCTTGCAGCGGCTCGATGCGGCGACCGGTCGCAATAATCACATCGCAACGTGGCGCTAGCTGCCGACAGAACTCGGCGCCGATTCCCGCCGATGCACCGGTCACCAGGGCTATTACTTTTTGCTTTGCCATGTGCTTCCTCTACTCACTGTGTCATTTAAATTCGATCATTCACGGCGCCTGACGTTTCGGCGCCGCATTACTTTTGCTGCGCCGCGTAGCCTTGCCGACGCGCCAGAGCAATCAGGCCTTGCTTGCCCACCAAATGGCCGGCGCCCACTACCAAAAAAGTCGTACCACCTTGGGCCACCAGGTCGTTAAGCTTCTCCATCATTGCGAGATTCCTGTCGTCAAAAAGTCGCTTATAAATCGGAGCATACTCAGGGTTGTCAGCGATCGCAGTCTCCAGAATCAGGGCAGCCAAAGTGTCCGCGTCGCCGCGCTTCCAACTCAATAACATGGCATCCATATCCGTCTCCAGGTCGCCTAGCTGGTCCAGCGCCTGCTCTACCATGAGCCGGGGGTTTGGCACGTCGATCAATGCATCCAGTTGCTGATCTACTGTCTCCAACTCGATAATGGGCTTGCGGCCTCGCGACCTCTCAAGAAAGAAACGGTCTATGCCTTGCTCTGGATTCAACCCCAGTTTCATCATCTCGATGCTGGCTAAGGTGGTAATCACCAACCCTGGTTTCAGCGATAACATCAGGTCCATAGGCAGACCGTTCTCAGCCAGACGCTCAGCTAGCTCGGTATACACCTCGTCATCAAGGTCGTCTCGCAGACTGCGCCCATCGGAGTATCGCCCACGTTCCAGCATTTCTGCCTGAATTTGCGCGGCGTTGGGGCCGACGATATCCAGCTCTACTGCCAGTCGATCGGATGACTCCCAGGCCGCCAGAATGTCCTCGCGCAGCGGGTATACGTCATCGCGCGCCACATGGATAGAACCCAGCAAAAAGACCGTCGCACTGGGCGTGCGCACTTCATAGAAGAGCAGCCGGTCTTCAGCCGCTTGCGCGCCAACGCTATAGCAGCCAAACCACGCAAACAGAATTGGTAGGCAACACAAAACCCATAAACGTGTGCCGCGGCCTGCGGCCAATCGCCATCGAGTGAGTTTTATCGTTAACATAAAGGCACTATATCACCGCGGCGGAGTTGCAACGCTACCGCCAGGTCTTTGCAATCGCGTTACAAGCCCGTCGCGAACCCCGCGCACCGACACCTGGGAAACCCACTATGAATCGAAAAACAGCACTAATCACCGGCGCCTCTGCTGGACTGGGTCTTGAGTTCGCCCGGCAGCTCGCAGCGCAAGACTACAATCTCGTACTGGTGGCGAGAAACCCTGAACGCCTCGAAAGTGCTGCCAGTGCTCTGCGAGACCAGAACCCCGTCGACGTTCACACTATTGTGTCGGATCTGAGTGAGGCAACCGCCCCATTGGCCCTGTTCAAGCAGCTCCAGGCACTAGACCTTCACGTGGACTATCTGGTCAACAACGCAGGGGTTGCCGGACCTAACTTACTAGACGCCGGAGAATGGGCCGTTCATCGCGACTTCTATCAATTGATGATGCTGTCGATTGCGGAGTTGTGTCATTTACTCATTCCGCCGATGCAGGCCAAAGGCTTTGGCCGCGTGCTAAACGTGGCATCGGTAGCAGGCAGGCTGGCGAGAGCCGGCGGCTGCAACTACGGGCCCAGCAAAGCCTGGGTTATTGCCATGAGTGAGGAGCTTGCACTAACGGTCGCCAAAGATGGGGTCAGGGTCACGGCCCTGTGCCCGGGCTTTACGCATACCGAATTTCATGAACGTGCAGGGCTGATGGACATGAAAAACGCCAGCCCACGCTGGGCATGGTACTCCGCTGAAACTGTCGTAAGAGAGGGATTGGCGGCAGTAGAACGCGGACGCTCAGTCTACGCGTCTGGCCGTCTGTATCGCTGGCTGGATCCCTTCGTGCAGTCCGTCTGGACACGGCGTCTGTTCAGCCTCAGCGATGGGCGTTAGACCATTGGCCAGCTAGCAAACGTAGACATCATAGCGCACCGTTTTGCCAGGCAGCGAAAATCCGGGAGCCTGCCCGGCCAACGGCTCAGCGCGCGCGGGCCGCTTCACAACAACCCGCTTGCGTGCGGCAAGCAGCGCGCATTCCAGCAGTGCCCCTTCATCAGGCGCTTGTTCAATTAGCTGCTGAAATATCCACATGCCCTTTTTGACGCGGGCCGACTTTCGACGAGCGGGAAACATCGGGTCCAGATACACCGCATCGCTGCTATTTTCGCCCAATGCGACCTCACTGTCGGCTCGCTCTAGCTGCAAGCGGCTGCACACTTCGGCAACCCATTCGTCATTTGCCAGGCGACCGCGATCAAGACCGTCGCGCAGCAGTGCGAACACGACCGGGTGGCGTTCCAGCATCAGTACACGGGCGCCAATATCAGCGATGATAAAGCTATCCCTACCCAGCCCTGCAGTAGCATCGATAACCTGCAGATCCGGCCATTTGTGCAAGCCCAGCGCGCGACCCAGAGGCTCATTGTGCCCACCGCGGCGCCGATGACCCAGCGCAGGATCAAGAAAATCGACTAGCAATGGGCCCGGCGCTTTTTCACCCAGTGGCTGTAGCCTGAGCGCCGACCGGGTGAGCTCCAGAACGGCAGCGAACTCATGCGTATGTGCGACACTCTCTTGTTCAAGCAAGGGCAGCGCCAGCTCTGCTGCGAGGGCCTGCGCGTTGGCAGCTAGCGAGGGATCGGCGGCCACGACCGCCACGGCAGCGGTCACGATGATTTACCCGGACGTCAGGGCGTCACCCAGCAGCAGGTTGGGATCATTTTTTGCGAGTAGAGATTCAAGGCGCTTGCAGTTCTCCTCGATCGCTTCCATGTAGAGGTTAACGCCGCCAAAATGATGGGACGCGTAACGATGGTAAGCATGAAAGTAACCGTCGAGGCGCACCTGTATTGCGCTGCGCACAAAGCTGGGGGTCGATTGCATTAAGTGCGCCGGCGAGCGATAGATTACGCCCTTTCCAGCAGATTTCTCGGCGCCCTCAGCCATACCGCCCTCTACAAATTCCGGATAGAGCTCATCGCGGCACTTTTCAAGGTAGGCCACGTCTGCCATCTGCGCGATCAAATCCGCTGTGCCCAGCAGCCAGCCGAGCACGCGCTCAATATCGTCAGGCACTTCGATGTCAGCCGGGTTCACTTCGTACCCGGTGTAATGCACGATACGTTGGCAGGTCGGCATAATATTTGATAGCCCGACCGTGGGCAGATACTCACCCATAAATCGGCTGGAGCGACTGACATGAGTACGCGTATATTCCGCGCCGTTGCTGTGCAGTCGGTCATTGCGTTTGCGGATATAACCCGCGTCATGGAATAGCGCTGAGGTGACACCCGCAAGCGCCATAGTCGCCGGGATAGGCGCTTCTTCCTGATGGCACTGCTGGTAACCGTCAATCAAGCGCGCCATGGCCAGCGTGACATCCAGCACATGCTGAATATTGTGATAGCCCACGTCGCAGGCGTGGTATCCGGGATACTCGCCCCGGTACAGCCTGGCAAAATCGGCAATAACAGTGGGCAGCTTGGCCAGGGATGCCGCGCCGTAATGGACGCCTAAAATACGCATCACCTCGGCGCAGACTGCATCGGGATCCGTGACGTCTATACGGTTACTCACATCCATGTGTGGTAGGCGATCGGCGATCAGCATGTGCAATGTCCCAGGGTCATCGCCCTATTCCTCACTAACCGACTTTGAGGACGCTGCTTTTGGCTTGGCGCCCGACGCATCGTTAGCCGCCAGGTCTTCACCAAACAGCCCCATTCGCCATTCACCTTCTGCAGTGCTGAATTCAACCTCGAGGTTAAACGCCCCTCTCGACAGACCGTGTTTGTCGGTGAGCTTGAACTTGCGGACACGGGGTCGATCGCCACCCTGCGTGACCGAGGCTCTTAGTATGACGCTGTCCACTTTTTGGCCGCCGACGCGAACGCCGACAACGCGATCCATATCGGTATTACAGCGATCGAGAAAGCCAAGCGTATCCAGCGTGACCGTGTCGTTCGGGTCGGACTTGCCCGGAGAAGGCAACTCAACCTTAAAGTCCCCGATAAACACCTGCCCGGGTCTGGCGAGATCCACCATCCGCGCCAGCTCAATAGTGACGTCGCCGACGATATAACTGAATACGGTAGGGTTGACGCCCTCGGCCTGATACAGCTCGTAGTGACTACCAATGTGGAACGCCGTGCGAATCACCGGCACGGTATTACCCTTTGAAGCCTTCCGGGCCATTGCGTTATCCGCCATCACCAGAAGCAGGAAGTGCAGCAAATTTTCGTTTGCGTCAGGGCTGACGTCCCGGTTCCAAATGTAGTAGCCGTCCCCCGTTGTGGTTCGAGCGAAGTTGACTTCGATGCCTCGTGTGCTCAGCTTGTTGTACGCAGAATTCATCGAGTACGACAGGCTATTGAGCTGACTGGCTTGTTCGAAGGGGGTGTAGAGTGAAAACTGCGCGATATCAAAAAGCACCACGGCGCGGCTATCAACATAGCTAATGCCATAGCGACGAATAATTTCTTCAACCTCTGCATTCACCGCATAATGATCCTCAAGCGGCGTCGGTAGCTTGATGAAGTTCGCCGAAACACCTAGCTTTTCGATAACCTTGAAGAACTCATCGCGGGGCTTTTTACGCTCACCGGTAATCAGCCGGCGGATGAAGCTCTCGCGCGAATTGTGTTGGCTTTCTTCGGTGTCGTTGGAGCTCTTTGCGGTGTAGTTTCCGAGGAAGTAATGGGGCACCATCAGCAGCAAAATGCCGTTGTCGGTTGCACTCCAACAAAGCACGATGTTTTGCCCTAATCGCCATTGCTTACGCAGGGTCGCCTCTATGGCTTTGAGGTTTCCGCGTTGGGTAATACTGATTATGTCTTCTTGTTCGGCAGACTCTGCCATTGAATACCTCTTCGGCACACGCGGAGGTGACGAGTTTATAGGATGTGCCGCAATTATAGATTGAATGTTGTAGTGTGGGCCAAATTCATCAACAAAAAGGGCAAAACCCTGTTTCGTAACGTCGCCCGACCTATGCGTCCCTCGACTGCCGTGCTGGTGCTTTGTATCGCCACCCTGGCAGCTTGTGCCGACTACTCTTTTACGGTCAACGAGCGCGTGGTCTATCGACCGGCGCCCGTGTTCACCGATTATTCGCTTCCTGACGACAATCTGGCCGCCTGCGTTCGCCAGCACATTGAGGACGCCCATATCACCGCGGCCGAAGCCCTTAAAGACCTCAATTGCAGCCATGCCGGTATATCGAGCCTGGAAGGACTTGAGCTGTTCCAAGGCCTGGTGAGGCTCAAACTCACGGACAACGCGGTCAGCGACACGGCACCCCTGGCCCTGCTGCCGAAGCTCAGAGAGCTTGCGCTGGATGCCAATGCGATCACCAGTGCATCGCCACTGCTGCCCCTGCAAACGCTTGAGTTTCTTGATCTCAGAAAGAATGGCGAGCTGGCGTGTGCCACTCTGGCGCCGCTGCTTGCGCGCAGCGCCCTGCGCTTGCAGGCCCCCGCGCACTGCAGTTAGCGGGGCCGTCTGCCCTACGGCCAACGGCCTGAGGCAAGCGCCGACTTTATGCCAGAACCTCGAATTAACAATACGAGCCGCGCTGGACTCCTGATATCCATACAAACCAATCAGCCCTCCATCCAGCGGCCGCTCTAATAGGTAAAGTCTGACCCCGGTGGGTGGGGATGTCCGTGAACTCAATCACAGTTTTGACAGCGGGTCTGGCTCCGGCTGATTCACAAACAACCAATCAAAACCCGCGTCCTGCTCGGCCCAAACCAGGTTTACGTGGGTTTCATCGACTGAATCCAATACCAATTCAACGCGATTGGGATGGTTGTTCTTTTCGCTGATATGCGCAATGACCAGTGTATCGAGCACGTCTTCGTGGATTTGCGTCAACAGATGGGCAGCCTGCCGGTTATTCAAATGTCCCCAATCGCCGCCGACGCGGTCTTTTAGTGATGCCGGATAAGGACCGTTCTCGAGTAGCTCTTGGTCGTGATTGAACTCCAGCAACAGGGCGTGACAACCGCGATAATGCTCAACAACCGCCGAGGTGATGCTGCCCAGGTCGGTAAGAATCCCCAATCGACGCCGCCCGCTTTCCAGCACGAACTGGCAGGGTTCGCGTGCATCATGTGGTACCGCAATGGGCGCCACGCGAAGACTACCGACCGTGAACGAAGCCATGCTGTGGAAATACTCAGTGGCCCAGCAGCCCTCGACTCGACCACTCGCTTCGGTGCCGCGAGTCAGGTAAACCGGAATCTGGTATTTGCGAGACAGTGCAGCGACCCCTGAGCAATGATCGCCGTGCTCATGCGTGACCAGGATGGCGTCAAGCTGGTTGGGGGCTACGCCAAGACTTTGCATGCGTCGCTCCGTGGCCTTTGTCGAAAACCCGCAGTCAACCAGCAGCAGCGTATCGTCCGTGCGCACTAGCGTGCCATTGCCGCGGCTTCCACTGCCCAAAGAGGCAAACTGCATTAAACAGTGACCTCAGCACTGATCTCGACGGCCTTTCCTAAAACCTTCTCGACGGGCATCCCCATGGGTGCGCAGCAGCTCAGAGAAATCCACGGAAGCAGAGCAAATGCCGAGGGGTTCACCGCCACATCTGATTCTCAGTAACCGGCGTTATCAGTAACGCCACAACGGCGAGCAACCGCCACACTAGTTGATGTTGCCCTTGAGCAGCGCTAGAAGCTGTTGCTGCTGACCCCGGGCAAGACCGCTGCCGTCTTCGAGCCCAATGGTAATAACCACTCGCGCGCCGCCATCGTCGATCACTTTCAGCAGATAGTCTTTGTTCGCCAAACCGTCGGACTCTTCATCTTCGCTAAACAACCAGCTAAACCATCCATCGTCTTCTTCCGGCGGCACGAGGCTGATGAAGTACAAACCCTGGGATCGATCGAGATCGCGAATCGCGAAGTTGGATTCACGCAGGGCGCGATCAACCGAAGCCCAGGCGCGATAGTAAGGCAGATCAAGCTGGATATACGGATCTCCGGCCTCGTCCTCCAGCATGCTGACCTTGCCGTCGTCGCCCATGGCCTGCTGTGCCATCATGGATACCGGAGTCTCGGCGGCATTAGCGATGTACTGGGCAACCAGTCGGAGCATGTCGCTGCCGCGAGCCGCATCCGCCGAGTTCTCCGGCCAGGATGCGGTATCGCCTGCCTGGAACATTTGTTTCACATGCAGCTCGGAGGTGCTGCGTTGAACGCCCTGTTCGATACGAAACTGGTAGCGTTCATTCATGCTGCCGTCTTCGGCCTGAAACCAATTGGTTTCAATAAGGCCGGCTCGCGCGTCAACGCGAGCCACCTGTAATCCAGCGGTACTGAGAAACGCCCTGACCTGCGGCCAGAGCTGGCCGGGCGACACCGTCGCCAGCACCCACTCTTCGTCTCCCAGGCGCTGAATGCGCACCAGCTCTTCACTTTCTTTGGCGACCAGCGGTGTCGGGCGAGGCACGGAAAAGTCACCGCTTGCAACAACCTTCTCTGAGACTGCTGGGACCATGTAGATGTCCTGTAGGCTGTCATCCTCAAGCGTTGGCGGCACCTTTAAGCTCGGTTCTATTATGGCTTTACGATAGTCGTCACTGCGATCGCGAATCCATTCCTGCTTCTCGATCCAGCTACAGCCACCCGCGCTGATCAGCGCAGTGACTATCAGGCAGGTAACAAAGCCGCGCATCAAAGCAACCCTGCGCGCTTGAGCGCGTCGCGCACCGTCTCATGACAGCTTGCCGCCAACGGCGTCAGCGGCAGCCGCTGGCCGTGCTGCATACGGCCCATTTCAGCCAGCGCCCATTTCACCGGAATGGGATTCGACTCAATGAATAGAATCTCGTTGATTTCGGCAAGTGCAGCATCTTTTTCACGTGCTTGATCGGCATCGCCTGCCAGAGCCAGCCGACTAATCTCGGCAATCTCTGCCGGGGCTACGTTAGCAGTCACTGAAATCGTACCGTCGCCACCCATTAACATCAGCTCTGTCGCTGTCGCGTCGTCGCCAGAGTACACCGCTATTTTTCCGCTGCAGACCGCTATGGTCTCTCTAGCGCGGTCGAGATCTCCGGTCGCTTCTTTGATGCCGACGATGTTGTCAAAATCCACCAGGCGAGCCACGGTAGAAGGCAGCATGTCTACACCTGTGCGGCCTGGAACATTGTATAGAATCTGGGGGATGGGCACGGCTTCGGCAACGTGCCGATAGTGCTGATACAAACCTTCCTGTGTAGGCTTGTTGTAATACGGAGTTACCAGAAGGCAGGCATCGGCGCCCTGTTCGTGAGCAGCGCGAGTCAGCTCTACCGCTTCGTCTGTGGCGTTTGCGCCGGTTCCAGCGATGACCGGGATACGACCGGCGACTTTGGCAATCACGCGGGAAATAACGTCGCAGTGCTCGTTGACGGCGAGCGTGGCCGATTCCCCGGTGGTTCCCACTGCGACGATGCCGTTGGTGCCCGCGGCAATATGCCACTCCACCAGCGCATCCAGTGCCTGCCAATCCAGCGAGCCATCCGGATGCATCGGTGTGACCAACGCCACTAAGCTACCGCGTATCATCCTGTAATCTGCTCCTAACTGACTCTTCTCGACTTTTAACGCCGACTATTGAGGCCGACTACTGAAGCCGACCATTGAACTTTCATCTACCGGCACCATCACTATATACGCCTGCCTCTCTAATACAGCGACTGGAGTAGCTCTCGACAGCGCCATTATCGCAGGCTTCAGGCCCGAGATCAGGCACACGATTTGCGAGATGGACGTCGAGCCGGTGACCGTAATCGCTGGTCATTATCCACGGAACAGGGCAGGAAACAACCAAACCCGCTGCTTTCAGCGATCCGGGTATCATGCAACACATAATGCTGTGATAGACAGTATCTAACCAAGGAGGCTGATGTGCTCAGAAGGCTTTTATACCCTTTGCTTGCCCTGACAGGGCTGTTGATCTGGACCGCCGCCGCTCAGGCAGATGATAACGCCAAACGGTACGCGCTCACGCGCATCGATAACGACTACCTCGATAGCCAGCGCGAAAGCATCGACGACCTGGCCAGACGCCGACTGGGCCGCCAAATTAACGGCCAGGCTGCCAACGATATCGATGTTTTGCAGGTACTTTTAGATCGGCGTTTGGTACGAAGCGATGACACGCGCACGCTGCAAGCCATGGGTATCGTACTGGGTGACCTGTTGGCCGAAGAGCTGGGGCTCAAATGGATTATTTATGAAGACCGCCTCGGTCGTTCAAGAGCCCTTTCCGCAACTCGCACCGATGAATTGCTGTTTCCTGTGACCATGATTTCAAGACGCGCTGAAGCGGATGCAAGCGTCGACGTTGAAGCGATTTACGACAGCGCCGTGGAACACATGCAGGCGTTTCTGCCGCCAAAACCGTTTCAGTACTAGCGAGATTACGCAGGCTGGAGTGGATACTCCGAGCGCCTGGGGCAACGCTCGGAGTGCTTTCAACTTTCAGCTCGTCGCGCCTCTTACTGGAAGGTGTAGGTCAATTCCAGGCCGTACATGCGCGGTTCTTCACGACGACTGTAGGAGGGTGA
The DNA here is from genome assembly GCA_043585095.1 of Cellvibrionales bacterium. GTDB lineage: Bacteria > Pseudomonadota > Gammaproteobacteria > Pseudomonadales > Halieaceae > JANQIO01. The sequence goes on along the minus strand of CP121321.1, from coordinate 737,805 downwards.
GCCATCGGTAAAGTCGCTGCGCAAATCGTTGCCCAGTCCGCCGGGGTCGCCCACGGGGCTCCAGTCGGTCGCGTTGGTTACCCAGGCCGCTACCGTCCAGTTGCCCTGGGGAGATAACCAGGCCACACGCGCATTCAAGCGCTCCTGATCATCCAGGTTCGGACAACTATTGAAAGGTGGGGCCGTAATCGCGCCCGTTGCCGTGGGCTGACTGATAACCAGTGCGCCGTCCACGTCGTTAAGACCTATTTCGGCACTCAGGCCGTTGCCGACGTCCTGCACAAAGCGACAACCCACGCGGTTGTTTGCACCTTCGATACGTGCATAGGAAGCCGATGCCGTTATTTCTCCCGCGTTGGGCAATGCCAGTGTATAGGTCGCACCAAAGCTATAGCTGAAGTTATCGGCAAACACGTCACCGGAACGATCCTGCACATCAACCACACCGTTGATTACCTCGCAGCGCGTTTTCTCAACCACGTCCGCTTCGACTTGACCCGCGTTTGCCCATAGCTGTAAGCCGGGCGCAGCCAACCAGTTCAAAGCGAGTTCATAGCCCGATCCGTCAATGTCAGAGGTGAGGAATTGGTTCGCGCCAAAATCCGCCCCCAGACATTCAGCCTGCACGAACACCAGTTCCTGCAGGTTTTCATACTCGTAGTCAAAATAGGCCGCGTTGAAGCGCAGGCGGTTATTAAACCAGGAGGACTTCACGCCGACTTCCCAGGTGGCGATTTCTTCCGGATCAAAGGGGGGATCATCGGCCTGCGGACTGGCAGAGTTAAAGCCGCCAGCTTTATAGCCTTCTGCGTAGCTGGCATACAGCAGCACATCGTCGGTGATGCGATAGTCCAGCACCGCCCTGCCGGTGGTGTCGTCCCAGGTTTCCTTCTGCACAAACGGTGCCTGCACACCGTTCGGGAAGGTAGTCAGATTGCCGTTGGCATCGACCCGGCTCTCATCAAACGCAAACCAGATGCCAAAATCGTTGTACGCCACGTTGCGACTGAATTCTTTTTCGTCTTCGGTGTAGCGAATACCCAGAGTCAGATCGAGATTGTCGAGAATTGAGTAGGTCACATCGGCAAACAGAGCCCAGCTTTCATAGTCACCTTCGACGTCGACGTTCTCGGTATAGCGACCCGCGGCCAGCGCTTCCTGGCCGTTGGCAAATTCCCGGGGTAGCCCAGGGAAACCCACGTTAAAGGCCAAATCAAAGCCTGTGCCCGGCGTCACGGCGCCATAGGGCAAGCCAGCTTCACGCTCGACAATCAGGCGATCCGCTGCACGAGTATCCAAATTGATCCCGCTGCGCTGCTTGGCGTTTTCCTTAAAATAGTTCGCGCCGACCAGCCAGCTGAAGCGCTCACCCATATCGCCCTCAAAGCGGAACTCCTGGCTCCACTGTTCGTTGTCCTCCATGTTGAGGTCGTCGAAATCAAAGGTAGGGTCAGTCTGGCCGTCCTTGTCCTCAGGGTTTGACGTTTCGTACGTCCGATAAGACGAAATAGAGATAAAGCTTGTAGAGGGATTCAAGTCGTAGCGAACCGTCAGCGCCGTACCCCATAACTCTCTTTCTTCATCAAAATCCGCGATGCTGGCAATCTCTTCGAAGTCTGCAGCGCCGTCTCGCACACCTCGCGTGGCACTGCTGGAAGGCCGCGCATACTGATCAATTTTGTCGTAGTCAAAGCGCAGCAGAACGTCGAGGTCATCGGTGGGCACCCAACGGAGCTGCGTATTGATCGACCAGTTACCCTCGTCGGCGACGTCGTTACCGGTAAACTGGTTTTCGACGAAACCATCGCGCTGGTTCCACAGGGCTCCCGTGCGCCAGTACAGCGTGTCTGACAGGGGCATGTTGTACACACCTTCAAACTGCGTGCGGTCGTAATTGCCGACGATGGCGCGGGCCCAGCCCTCGTACTCGTCAACCGGTTTCTTGGTCACATACTGCACAGCGCCGGCTGCAGCATTCCTGCCAAACAAGGTGCCCTGCGGCCCGTTCAGCACTTCGACCCGTTCCAGATCGTTAAAGGCCATTTTGGAGCCACCGGCTCGACCAATATAGATACCATCGATATAAACGCCTACCGATGGATCAGCCCCGACGCCGAAGTCGCTGGTACCGATACCGCGAATGCTGTAGCGCGGCTGGTTCACGCCACGGCTAAAGCTTACGTTCGGCGTAAAAATACCGATATCGGCAATATCCTGGGCCCCGAGATCGAGAATTTGCTGGGTATCAAAAGACTGCACAGAAATCGGCACGTCCTGCAGACCTTCAGCACGCCGCTGGGCCGTGACAATGACTTCTTCCAGGCCAAGGATCTCACCTTCGGCGTCAACGCCCTGGGCAAGTACCGCGTTACCGCTCAACGCCAGCGCCGCCGCGACCGCGCTCGCCAAACGTTTTGGTGTGCCTGTTGGTGTACCTGTTGGTGTGCCAGTTGGTGTGCCAGTAGCTGTCTTCATGATGATCCCCGTCATACCGGCGCGCGCAGATGCCGTGCCTTTTTCCTATTATTAGACACTCATTTTAGGCAGGGTTAGAGAAAAAGTGCTACTGGAAGGCAGCGCTTTTTTTGTACATATGTACTAACAAATGGCTGTCTCTCAATACTTGTCCCAGCGCTCTATGACAGCGCTATCGACTCACCTACGGCCTCAAGGAGCTGGGCATCCTTATTGCGAGCGTTGTTTACTCCGGTAGAAATCGGCGTGGCTCGCAGTGAGCATTTCAGTCGCGGCTGAAAAAGTGCATCGTTTGCGGCAAGTGGGCTTGCAACGTCCAGCCAGCGCTGTCGCTCGCCGCTATCAAGCATCAAGGGCATGCGTGTGTGTATCTGTTGAAACTCCGGTGCAGCATCCACTGTGACCAACGCACAGGATTCCACAGGCCCCTCGCGGCCCTGCCAGCAGTCCCAGATAGCGGCCACTGCAAGCGCTTGATCAGGCGAGTCGACCAGATAAGGCTGCTTCGTACCCTGTTCGGAGCGCCATTCGATAAAGGATGACAGCGGGACAATGCCGCGACGGCAGCGGAAGGGTTCCGCAAAGGCGCGGCTGCGCTCAAGCCCCTCGGCCCTGGCATTAAACATGGAGAACTTCTGATCGACTCGAGGCGCCCAGTGCGGCGTCAGCCACCAGCGCACGTTGGTCATTTCTGTATCGCCGGGCGCCGTTTCCGCACTGCGGATCATCGCGATGGACTCTGTGGGTGCGATGTTGCTGCGGCTGGGCAGATCCAGGTCGATACCAAGCTCTGCCAGCAGAGCCTGCAGGTCCGGATTATCGATGACATTGAAGCGGCCACACACCGGCGTATCGCCTGCCTAAACGCGTTCTAACACAAGCGGCAGATTGTCCATGGGCTTGGCGAAGGGGAAATGCTGGATACTCCCTTCGAACTGACCGGGCTTGGCATAGGTAAAGCGATATCGGCGCAGTATTCCTGCCAGGGCACATTTATACAGCATGTCCGCAAAGTGCAGACCGATACATTTATGCGCACCCCCGCCGAAAGGCGCCCACAGGAAGCTGTGCTGCTTATGCTCTTCCCGGGCGAAGCGATCCGGGTCATAGCTATGCGGATTGGTCCACCATTCTTCCATGCGATGGGTATAAATCGGAGAGGCCTGCACCATGGTGTGCGCGGGAATTTCATAGCCACCCACTTCGGTGGGCTTCACCGTGCGGCGCATGAGGCTGGGAACGGGTGGATTCAGCCGCAGCACTTCGTGAAAGCTGTTCTGGAGGTCTGGCACGTTTGCCAGGTCGTCATAGCGCATTCCGCCGCTGCCCAGCCCCTGCACTTCCTCCCGCAGGCGATCCTGCCAGGGCACGTCATTGGCGAGATAGTGTGCCGCCATCGTCAGGGCGCTAGTGGTGGTGTCGTGCGCCGCCAGCAGCAGGAAAATAAGATGCTCACCAACTACCTCGTCAGAGAAGTACTCTCCTTCTTCGGTGGTTTCATTGGCGAAGAAGGTTGCCATATCGGTACCGGTTGCACCGCGACGTTGGGGTACCAACCCGATAAAGAATTCCTCCAGCGCACGTCGGCCATTCATGCCGCGACGATACAGAAGCCCCGGCCAGTCTTTGCGGATAATCGCCAGAATGCCCTCGTTCATTTCGAGGAAGTTGCGATTGAGTGATGCGGTTTCCGGGCCAGCCAGATCCATGCCTAAAAACACTTTTGCGCCAATATCCAGCAGCAGGGTTTTGATGTTGGGGTAAAAGTGGAATTCGTCCTGCTCTGCCCAGTCATCCATGCGCTTTTCGATGACCGGCTGCATCTGGTCAATGTAGGTGCGCATAGCGTCGATTTTAAATGCGGTTTGCATGATGCGACGGTGAAACTTGTGCTCGGCGAAGTCGCGTACCAACAGCCCACCACGAAAGAAGTCACCTAAAGGGGCGTCATAACCCATGCGCGCGGAGAACACACGATCAGAATCCAGCATCAGTTGCTGCACGTAATCCGGACCCAGGCCCAGCAACATCTTCTGAAACGTCAGGCTGATTTTTGAGACCGCACCGTAACGCTGATAGCGTTCGTGCAATACCGAAAACGGATCCATCACATAGCGGAAGGTATCGCCCAGAAAAGGCATTCCGTAGCGACCGGGAATCTCGGTTGGCAGCTGCTTATTGTCTTTATGACGCGTGTATTCGGGAACAGCAAATTCCATGATCTCTCCCGCGCCTGGCGCAGTCTGGTAAGCCTATTTAATGATCGTTCCAACGACAGTCTAACGAGGCGTGCCAATCAGGCCAAGAGATCCCTTGGCCTTTACGTTAGCGGCAGCGGGCTTCACCGGCGGCAATACGCGAGCCAAGGTCGGCAAGCTGTCGGGCACTGCCACCTAACATGGTTTCGTTGTAACGGGCCCACAAACAGTAACGCCACAGGGGATAGTCTCGATCAATGCCGGTACCACCGTGCAAATGCTGACTCGCATAGCTCACACGATGGCCGACATCACCTGCCCAGATCTTGGCGATCTGAACCTCGGTGGTGGCATCAGCCTTGGCATCCAGCAGGCTTATGGCCTGATAGGTATTCAGTCGCAGGCATTCAACGTCGATGAAACAGTTGGCGGCGCGGTGACCCACCGCCTGGAATGTCGCAATAGGAACACCGAACTGTTCCCGTTCCGAGGTATAGGATGCCGTCATGCGCATCGCCACGTCGGTGACCCCAAGCTGATGTGCGCAAAGCGCTGCGGTGCTGTGCTGCATCATCCAGGCCAGCACGTCGTCACCGCTATGATGACTACCGCCCGCGGCGGCCAGCATAGCGTCGCTGGAAACAGCTGTGGCATCGAACGCTAACTCAAACTGCGGCTCGTACGTGGTGTGCCGAACCGGCGTCAGCGTAACGCTATCGTCTTGCGGATCAATCCACACCATAACGGTACCCTGCTCAGTGACAGCGGGCACCAGTACGCGGTCAGCGGAATCCGCAAAGGGCACCGGACCAATACTGCCAGTGAGCTTAAAGCCGCCTTGGCCATCGCTCACTGCGGACGGCAACGTCAGGCCAGGATCATTGTTAAAAACCGACGACAGCAGCATTTCACCGCTGGCGGCTCCGGGCAGCAAGGCCGCCTTTTGCGCCTCTGAACCGAACTGCTGCAACGTCAGCGCAGCCGCTACCGCGTGCGTGATCAAGGGCAGCGGTGCCAGCACGCGTCCAGCTTCTTCTACCAGCAATGCCAGCTCGAAAAAGCCCAGACCCATGCCGCCGTGTGCTTCATCAAGCGCAACGCCCAGCAAGCCTGCTTCGCCCAGTTGTCGCCAAAGCGCTCGGTCAAACCGTGCAGTTGCAAATTCATCGTATTGCTCAAGCGTGGTCGCATCCACCTGATCCGACAGGATTTGCCGGGCCAGCTGCTGCACCTCGCGTTGCGTTTCAGATAAGCCAAAATCCATATCAGCGCCCCGCCCGCGGCATCCACAGACCCGCTGCAGAAATAATGTCCCGTTGTACTTCGTTGGCACCGCCGCCAAAGGTAATGATCGATGCCGTGCGGTACAGCCGCTCCAGTTGACCACCAAGCACCGCACCGGCTTCCGACTCACCTTTCACCAGTGAGGCCTGACCCAGTACCTCACCGAGTAAGCGATACACCTCGATAAAAAATTCCGAGCCGTAGACTTTGGCAGCCGAGGCGTCGGCCATGTCGAGTTGGTTTTCCGTCATCGCCCAGGCCTGCTTGTAGCAAATCAACTTCAGCGCTTCGATACCGGCCCGCACTCGCGCCAGATTCATCTGCACCCAGGGCACGTCCAATAGTCGCCCCTCGGAAGGTAAGTCCACCGTTGCCGCCCAATCCACCACCCGATTGAACAGCACCGACGTTGGGCCGACGTTAACGAGGCTCAAGCGCTCTCGGTTGAGTTGACTGGTGATCAGTTTCCAGCCGCCGTGCAGTTCACCGACACGATTGCGGTCAGGCACGCGGATATTGTCGTAGTAGGTCGCGTTAGTGCGCACATCTCCCAGCGTCATCACCGGTGTGCAGCTCCAACCGGGATCAGAATTGGGAACCAGAAACATGGAGATGCCGCGGTGCTTTTTGGGTGCATCCATGTCCGTGCGCGCCGCCAACCAGGTGTAGTCGCAAAAATGCGCCAGGCTGGTCCACATCTTTTGCCCGTTGATAACCCAGTCATCACCATCGCGCACCGCGCTGGTTTTGAGGGACGCCAGGTCGGTACCGGCACCCGGCTCAGAGTAGCCGATACTGATCAATAGCTTCCCATTGAGAATCTTTGGCACCAGCTCTTCCCGATGCCAATCGTTACCGTGCTCAGCGAGCATGGGGCCAACCGACTCTGTGGTCAGGAATGGAAAGGGGTACCCGGCCCGCATAACTTCTTCAATAAAGATGAACTGCTCGATAGGAGACAGCCCGCGACCGCCCTGGTCTTTTGGCCAACCCACACCAATCCAGCCATCGGCGCCCATTTTTTCGAGCGCGGCTTTCCACAGCGGGCCGCCCCCCTCGCCCATGTCACGAGTGCATTCGGCTCGCAGCTCGTCCGTCATGAGTGTATCGAAGTATTCTCGCAGCTCGTCTCGCAGGGCTGCCTGATCCGAAGTAAATTCAATGCGCATAGGTCACCTCCACGGGTATCATAGTAGCCGACGCAACGCGCTCAATAGTCAAACATGTCATCCCGCGCTGGCGAAACTGATCAGCATGGCTTGAGGGCTGTGCGGCAGCCAGTACCATGCTCTGCAAATATCGTAGGTCAAGACAATATGAGTGAGAAACACGCTGTACCTGCCATTGAAGGCTGGTACACCATGGATAACGAACAACCCGCACTGCTGGGCAGTCGCTGTGACGGCTGCGGTAGCTACTTTTTCCCCAAGCAATTCACCTACTGCCGCAACCCCGACTGTGAAAGCAGCGACTTCAGTGAAGTGCCTTTAAGTCGCCGCGGCGTACTGTGGAGCTACACCAACGCCTGCTACGAGCCGCCCAAGCCGTTCATAGCCCCGGATCCGTTTGTGCCCTACGCCATTGCCGCCGTGCACCTGGAAGACGAGCAAATGGTGGTATTGGGACAGGTCGCCGACGGCCTCTCGGTCGACGACCTCAAGGTCGGTATGGACATGGAGCTGGTGCTGGATGTGCTGCATCCGGATGAAGAAGGCGACAAGATCATATGGAAATGGCGCCCGGCGGGAGAAGTCGCATGAGCAATAATGAAGTTGCCATCATCGGCGCGGGCATGACGCCCTGGGGAAAATGGGGCAAGAATTTTGCCGAATACGGCGTCGCGGCAGCACGAGACGCATTGGCCGACGCCGGCATTCCCTGGCAGGACATTCGTTTTGTCTCCGGTGGAGCAACGGTACGCTGTGGTTACCCAGGCTACGTTGCCGGCGCGACCATCGCCCAGGCACTGGGTTGGCAGGGTGCAGAAGTGAACACCTCTTACGCGGCCTGCGCCTCAGGTTCACAGGCGCTGGCGGCGGCGCGCGCCAAAATTCTTGCCGGACACTGCGAAGTTGCGCTGGTAGTCGGCGCAGACACCACGCCCAAGGGTTTTCTTGCGCCGGCCGGCGGCTACCGCCCTGAAGACCCGGATTGGGTACGTTTCTATCTGGGTATCACCAACCCCACCTACTTTGCTCTCTATGCGCGCAGGCGCATGGATTTGTACGGCGACACCCAGGATGATTTCGCGGCGGTTAAAGTTAAAAACGCCGCCATCGGCAGTCAAAACCCCCGCGCCCGTTACAAGAAGACCTTTAGCGCGGAAGATGTTGCCAACTCAGCCATGGTCGCCGACCCGTTGCGCCTGATGGATATCTGCGCCACCAGCGACGGCGGTGCTGCCTTGATCGTCTGCAGCGTGGATTACGCCAAGCGGATTGGAAAAGGCGATGCGCCCAGGGTAGCCGCTATTTCAACGGTTACACCGTCCTTTGCCAGCGGCACGGTCGAAATGCCAGATATCGCCACCGACTCAGCAGCCGCTGCCGGCGTAGAAGCAATCAATTACCGCTCCCAGATCCCACTCAAGGCATATGAAGAGGCAGGCATCGGCCCCGAAGACGTCAGTCTTGCCGAGGTCTATGACCTGTCCACCGCTCTGGAACTGGACTGGATTGAAGACCTGCAGCTATGTGAGCGCGGCGATGCCGCCAAGTTGCTGCGTGCCGGCGATACCAGCGTGGGCGGCAAAATTCCGGTCAACGCATCGGGCGGCCTGGCCTGCTTTGGCGAAGCGGTTCCGGCCCAGGCCATTGCCCAGGTGTGTGAGCTCACCTGGCAGCTTCGCGGCGAAGCGGGACCCCGGCAAGTAGAAGGCGCCCGTGTTGGCATCACTGCCAACCAGGGTTTGTTCGGTCATGGATCGTCGGTGATCGTTAAACGCTAGAACCGCATCAGACAGCCTGTGCCATGGGCCTACGTTTTCGCGTGGGGCCGTGGCAAACTGTTATTCTTTAGTGAATCAACGAGAAGCAGGCCATGGCCGTCAGCGATGCTTACAACTTTAAACAAGTTGATGAAACGCTCAGCACCAGTGGCTTACTGAGTCCGGAGCAGTTGGGCGCACTCGCAGGCGAAGGCTATAAAGCGGTTATCAGTTTGCTGCCCAGCGACAATGAATGGGCGGTTCCTGATGAACCCGCAATCGTCTCAGCCCAGGGTTTGGACTACGGTACGATTCCGGTCGACTTCGAGGCACCTACCGAGCAAGACTATCAACAGTTTGCCGATGCCATGATCGCCAACGGCGGTCGCCGCCTTATCGTGCACTGTGCGGCCAATTTTCGTGTCTCTGCGTTTTACGCGATCTATGCGGTCAGGACTCAAGGTTGGAGTGAACAACGGGCCTACAGCTTTATTGCCGACATCTGGGACCTTGATGAATACCCGGTTTGGAAACGCTTCGTCGCGGAAATGCTGGCAGACTAGCCAAACGCATTAACGGTTCTCTCATTGATGACCTCAACGATGACCTCAACGATGTAAGGCGAGTATTCGCCGCGCATCGTCGACGTGCATAGCCTCAATCAATTTATCGTCCAGTACGGCAACCGCCTTGCCCTCCGCCTCGGCTGCATCCCAGGCAGCAATGATGCGTTTGGCGTGCTCCAGATCAGCATCGCTGACGCCAAACGTGGTGTTTGCGATATCGATTTGCGCAGGATGAATCAGGGACTTGCCATCGAAGCCCAGCGCTCTGCCTTGCTCGCAACTGGCGGCAAAGCCTTCGCTATCGGCAATATCGAGAAATACCCCATCCAGCAAGGCGATGCCTCGGCTGCGCGCCGCATTTACGCAACGCGATAGCGCGAACTGCAAACCCAGACGATCCGCTCGATGCGGCACGCGCAATTCATGAGCCAGGTCCGTGGTACCCATAACGAGCACCTCCAGGTCCATTGCCGCGCATATATCGTCCACTCGAGCGACGCCTTCAGGTGTTTCAATCATCGCCCAAACCTTGAGCGCATCGTTGGCACCAGCGTGCTGTAGCAGCGTCCGGGCGCGCACCAGCGTTGGTGCACCCGACACCTTGGGCAGGCACACTCTATCGACGCCGACGTGTCCCAGCGCGGCCAGATCTTCTTCGCCCCAGGGGCTGTCCAGGGCATTGACTCGCACCACCAGCGTTCTGTCGCCGTAGCCCCCAGCTGCAAGCTGGTTCAGCACCATGGCTCGCGCCTCGGGCTTGCGGTCCGGCGCAACGGCGTCTTCAAGATCAAAGATAATTGCATCGCAAGGCAGATCGCGAGCTTTGTCCATGGCGCGTTTGTTGATGCCCGGCATATAAAGCGCCGAACGCGGGAATATCTGGGACATACTGTTACCTCTTACCTTTTACCTCTTACCTTTTACTACGACCGGCGACTGCGGCCGTCGAAAAATATTGAGTGTTTGCTGCGCAGCGAACCGGCGACCTACTCCGACGCCGGCAGAGCAAACGCCATGATGTTGTCGCCAGGCGGGCTTTGTCCGCCCCAGTGGCCACCGGCCGCTACCACCACATATTGGCGACCATTGAGAACATAGCTCATGGGCAACGCGTTGGCCGATGTCGGCAGACGCGTCTTCCACAGTGTCTCGCCGCTGCGCAGGTCAAACGCCCTGAAGGTATGCTCGTCGGAAATACCGCTGAACACCAGACCGCCCCCTGTCACCATCGGTGCCGCGACGCCAGGCAAACCCTTTACGAACCAAAACGGAAACGGCGCAAGGTCACGAGTGGTGCCCAGCGGCACTCGCCAGAGGATCTCACCGGCCTGCAAATCAATCGCATCCAGCGTGCCCCAGGGTGGAGCGATACAGGGCATGTCCAGCGGCGACAGGATCGGCTCGGCTTGCACGCAATAGGGCGTACCCTTTTGCGGCTGTGGCGAATTCTCGCACTGGGCTCTGGGAGCCAGCTTCACGTAACCCGGTAAATGCGCCGTGTAGGTCACCATGATCCCCGACGTCGGATCCAGAGCCGGCGAACCCCAGTTGTTGCCACCGCCGCTATACGGAAAGTGCAGACTTCCCTGCAGCGAGGGCGGCGTAAATAAGCCCTCGTTGACCAGCGCTTCGATACGTTCACGGCAGGCCCCGCGATCCCATGGGGTCACTCCCCATGCGTCTTCGGGACTTAGCGTTGTATCGACCAAAGCGGGCACATGCGTTGGCTCGGGCTGCGTGGCAGACAGATATTCTTCAGGGACTTTTCCCTGCTGCGGTGCCGGTGTCTCCGACACAGGCCATAGCGGCTCGCCGGTTTCCCGGTGCAGCACGAACGTTCGGCCGGTTTTGGTAACCTGGACGACCACTGGCACGGATTCGCCATCAATAGTCAGATCAATCAGGCTGGGCTGCGCGGGTGCATCATAATCCCAAATATCGTGGTGCACAGTCTGGAAGCGCCACACCACCTTGCCGGTGTCCGCATCAAGGGCCACTACCGCGCTGGAATAATAATCCAGATCTTCGCCGTCGCTCTGGCTGCGGCGGTGACCACCAAAAAAATCGGGAGTGCTGTTGCCGGTCGGGACGATAACCAGGCGACGGTCAGTATCGACGGAAATAATTGACCAGACGTTGGTGGTGCCGCTGCGATAGTCACCCGCTTCGGTCAACGCGCGCTCACCGGGGGGTACCGGGTTCCAGGCCCACCGCAACGCTCCGCTGCGCACGTCGTAGGCCCGCACCACACCGGCGGGCGCGTCGGTGCGGATATTATCGAGCACGGCAGCACCGGTAATGACCAGGTCGTCGAGAAGCGCCGGCGGCGAGGTGATGCCATACTCGACCGGCTCGTGGGGCGTCAGCCGATGGGCGGTATCGACCTGTCCATCTTGACCGAAATCTGCACAGGGGTCCCCGGTTTTAGCATCCAGCGCAATCAAGCGTGCATCGAGGGTGCCGGTGAAAATACGGTGTTCGCAAACGCCGGAAATGCCTGCTTTAGCGCGATCGGACTGCCAACTACTCACGCCACGACAATGGTTGAGAATGTCGCTGTCGTGGTCCGTGTCAGGATCAAACACCCAGCGCTCGGCTCCCGTTGCCGCATCCAGCGCAAACACGCGATTGAACGGCGTGCAGTAGTAAAGGCTATCGTCGATGACAATTGGGGTGACCTGCAGTGAGCTTTTCGGCAGCCAGTTGGGTGCACCGCGCGTGCCGACTTCCTCTCGAATATCACCGGACTGGTGCGTCCAGGCCAGCGTCAGGTTGTCGACGTTATCGGCATTGATTTGATTAGCGGCCGAGTAATGGCCGCCGCCGGGGGTCGCACCCCACGCCGGCCAATCGAGAGCTTGTGGGCTGCGGACTCGCTGAGCGCTGCCCAGGGGCGCCGGGCTGGCGGCATCCACAGCCCTCTCCACAGTGAGATCATCCCGCACTGTCTTCAGGCCGCAGCCTGCCAGCATCGACACGACCAGGAAGCAAACAAGTCTCAATACAATCATGCTATTAGTGTAACGAGAGCATCCGTATCAGGCCCATTATCGCGCCCGCTTTTACTCGCACTACCGCCCACCGCTACTACCCACCACTACCCACCACTACCCTCCACGACTACACCCGCTATTAAGTCCCGCAACAGACCCGGACCCGGCATCAAGCCCAGGGCTTGAGCAGATACTTATCGCCGGTGGCCTTCTTGTTGTATTCGACGATGTTCTCGAGCGACAACGCCTCGGCGAGAGAAATCTCTCTGGCGTAATGGCTGGCAAAGGTGGTGGTAATTTCGCGGGCAACGCGAGCGCGCATCTCACCCATTTTCTCAAGGCCCACTTTTTGCAAGAAATGGGTCAACAAAAAGCCGCCAATTCCCCAGGCGAAACCATAGTTCAGGCTCAACACGGTTGGGCTCAAGTCCAGGCGACCATAGATATACAGCTGCTTATAAGTGTCCGAACCGTAGCGATTGTATTCGTCCATCTGGCTGGCGGCCGCATTCTCCATGCAGGTCATTACCTGATTGACCAGCTTGCCACCACCGGTAGCGTCGAAGGCCAGCGTCGCGCCGGTCTCTACAATGGCCGCCGTCAACTTGTCGTAAAAGTCGTCTTCGCTGGAGTTAATAATATGTTTGGCGCCGATGTCTTTTAAAATTGCCACCTGCTCAGGCTTGCGCACGACGTTGATCAAGTCGACGCCGTCCGCCAGGCAAATGCGGTTAAGCATCTGGCCCAGATTTGACGCCGCAGCGGTGTGGATCATCGCTTTGTGACCTTCCATGTGCAGGGTTTCCACCATGGCGAGAGACGTCAGCGGGTTCACCACGCAGGACGCACCTTCTGCCGCGGTCGTGCCGTCTTCCAGTTCGAGACACATGAACGCGGGCGCCACGCGGTACTGCCCGAACATCTCACCGCCAAATATCCCGACGGTTTTACCCATCAGTGCCTGGGCCGCATCAGAACTGCCCGCCGCGATCACCGTGCCTGCACCTTCGTTGCCTACCGGCAGAGACTGACCTACCCGCGCTGCCACCATAGGCATGTACTCTGCGGCGATATCAAATGTCACGACAGGGCGTTCTGCACTGCCGCTCACGCGTCCGGTGCTGAGATCGGCAGGACCCAACAGCAGAGCCAGGTCTGAAGGATTAATCGGCGCGGCTTCAACTTTGACGAGTACGTCGTCGGGGCCCGGCTCGGGCATGGGCACGTCTACCAGAGCCAGCTCAAGTGTGTTGTTTTCAGTGACAGTGGTGCGCAATTGCAGCCCGGTATCGGCCATGATGTTCTCCTGCTTCTCATTGTTGTCTTGAAACCCACAGGGCGAATAGCAAAACGGCCCCGATGGATTACACTAAAACGACCGGCGAGTGTAACGGAGAACGCCCTACAAAGCAGGACTTGCGGCGGCGATAAGTCGGGGCAAGGCAGCGTCGTTATACCGCTTGCTGTGAGCTGCTGATTCTAACCGCTGACATTAACCCCCTAGCGAAGGGTAATCCGTGTAGCCCTCGGGCCCTGGCGTGTACAGCTTGGCAAAATCGATTTTTGCCAGCGGCTTGTCACGCCACAGGCGATCCACAAAATCCGGATTGGCGACAAACGGCCGGCCAAAGCTCACGGCGGCGACCCGCCCTTGATCGATATGCTCTGCCGCTTCGGTGCCGCTGAAACTTTCATTGCCAATCACCTGGCCCGGGAAGTGCTTCGCCGCGATGCCAAGGTTATCCACGCGCCCTGTAGGCAGGCGAATGCTGTGAACATAAGCCAAACCCAGTTCGCTGGCGCCTGCCAAAAACGCAGAGAAGGTATCCCTTGGATCGTCGTCAACGACGTCATTGAACTGGTTGTCAGGCGCGATACGAAAGCCGACCCGACCGCCGCCGTCCACCGCCGCCATGGCGCGCAATACGTCCAGCGGGAAGCGCACGCGGTTTTGAACCGTGCCGCCGTACTGATCGTCACGTGTATTACTGCCGGTACACAAAAACTGCGCTGGTAAATAGCCGCTGGTGCTGTGCAGCTCGACGCCATCAAAACCGGCCTCGTACGCGCGCCGCGTGGCCTCCACGTATTCCTCAACGACATCGGCAACTTCTGCCGTGGTCAGGGCTCTCGGGTCACCAAAGGGCTGCATACCCGCGGCGTCGGTGTACATTTCACCCTTGGCGGTGATCGCTGACGGTGCGACTAACTCACTGCCCTCGGGCTTATTGAGGCTGTGGCCAACGCGACCGCAGTGCATGATTTGCGCCACCATCACCCCGCCCTCGTCGTGAACGCCTTTGACGATTTCCGCCCAGGCCGCCTGCTGCGCGTCGTTATAAATGCCCGGAGTGCGGCAGTAACCAATGCCGTTCGCGCTGGGCGCAATGCCCTCGGAAATAATCATGCCCGCACCGGCGCGCTGGCGGTAGTACTCGCCCATCAGGGCCGTGGGCATATCACCGGCATCAGCCCGGCTGCGCGTCATGGGCGCCATCAAGACACGATTGCGTAGATGCAAATCACCCAGTGTCACCGGGGTAAACAGACTATCGATCACGTACTTCTCCTTGTTGGGTGCGCGCGCTTAGCGCACGCGAATACGAGGGTCCGGCGCGCCGCGGCGCATCCGTGTCAAAAACTCTTCAAGTGGCGCAGGCGCCGCTACCTCAGGGTCGCTGTCATCAGGGGCCTGAGCCCAAAACGCTTCCCAGCTCGGAAACAGGTCGTGAAAGGCACCGTCGTATTGATCCCGATCAGGCCAGCGCATTTTATGCTCACCCACCGGTGGCTTGTTCAAATCGGTGGCATACCAGTAGCAGGGCAAGCGACGTCGAAAAAACCACTGGCCATCGATGCGCTCATAGTTATCCCAATACAGCATCTGCATGATCACCCACTCCGTGTCACCGTTCTCGCAGGGTGTCTCATGTTCATTCTTGGAGTACACCACGCCATGTGCATGGTCCGGATCATCAAACTCAATCACGTGGTTGCCGATGTGATGCGAGGTGCCGGTGAACTGCAAGCGCAAGGTATCGTCCAGCCAGCGCTTCAAATAAGCGCGTCCGCTGTGTTCGCGGCTAACCCGAATGTCTTCGGCGAACAGGTTCACATGCGCGTCGAGATCGCGCATGTCCAGACTCAGGGCGTACTTGGAAACTAGCTGGCGAATCGCGTCCAGCGACTCCAGGCGGTCAATACGGGCCAGCAGTGATTCATCGGTCATAGTTTGCCTCGCTGTATGTGTTGCTACCGCTTCGGTCGATACCAGTCACGTTTAACTCCCAGCGCTTTGCGAACCAGCCCGGGATGGTATGTCGCACCAAGGCGCTCCGGCAACCAGGCGGTGCTGGCCTGTCCCTAACGGCGCGGCTACAGTTAACGTCGTTTTGCATTTGCGCCAGATTGATAAGAATAAACACTCACACTGTGTGACGGGGGCTGACTATGACCTTGAAAACCTACGCCATTACCGGCGGTGCCAGCGGAATCGGTGCTGCCATCAAACAACGCCTGACTGAGCTGGGACACCGCCTGATTGTCGTCGATCTCAAGAACGCTGATATTGAAGCAGACCTCTCTACCGACGCCGGCCGACAAACTGCTATCGACGGTATTCGCAGCGCGGCACCTGACGGTCTCGATGGTTTTATCCCCTGTGCCGGTATTGCGTCGCATATCCCCAATCTTGAGCTGATCACCCAGGTTAACTTTTTTGGCTCGGTGGTCATGGTTGAGGCGCTGAAAGACCTGCTCGCCGCCAAGGGCGGCAGCGTCATTTTGATCTCCTCTAACTCGGCCCCCTTCGACACCAACGCGGCCTACGTTGACGCGCTGCTGGCCGACGATGCGGCGGGTATTTCGGCAGCGCTGGCGGATATGGAAGGACAAACCGTGTACTCCGGTTCCAAGCAGGCGATCGCGCGATGGATGCGCCGCAACGCGGCCGCTTACGCCGCCGAGGGCATTCGCATGAACGCTATCGCGCCGGGCTATACCGAAACCGCCATGACCGCTGCGGTCGCCGACGACCCTGTCTACGGCGATGCCATTCGCGAGTTTGTGGCAAGCATCCCGGTCGGACGCCCGGGTGCACCGGAGGATATGGCTGATGCGGTCGAGTTTTTGCTCAGCGACAAAGCCAGCTTCGTCTGCGGATCGGTGTTGTTTGTCGACGGCGGTCACGACGCTATGCTGCGAGCTGATCAGTTCTAAACGAACTGATCAGTCTTTCGCAACCGAGTTATCCAGCGCGGTAATATCAAAACCTGGAATATACATCTGCGGGGTTTTGCCACCGTCCACTGGCAGAATAACGCCGGTGATAAACGCCGCCTGGTCTGAGGCCAGAAAGCAAATCGCTTCAGCCATCTCTTCCGAGGTACCGTGGCGCTGCATGGGAATAGAGCCCGCAACGGCATCCTGTATGGCCTTATCTTTCCGCGTAGCGGCTTCCATACCTGGCGTAAACGTCGAGCCCGGCGCCACGACGTTAAGCCGAACGTTATAGGGCGCCGCTTCCATCGCCGCACACTGGGTGAACTGATTTACCGCCGCCTTCGAACCGGAGTACGCACCGGCCGCCATACCCGCCCGCAGGCTGCTGACTGACGACACGTTGATGATGGACCCAGAGCGTTGCGCCTGCATTATCTGCATCGCAGTTTTGCAGCCGATAAAAACGCTGTCGACGGACGCCGTAAAGTTAGCCCGGAAGTCTTCGATGTTTTGATCGACAACCATGCCGCCCTTCACAGAGGGCGCATTGTTGACCAGGACATCGAGACGGCCAAATTCTTTGGCGGTGTCGCGTATCAAAGCTTCGAAGCCATCGATATCGTTTACGTCCAGCGCCACGCCGCGACACTTGCCGCCGGCTTCCGTGATTTTCTCTACCAGCTCATCCAGCTTGGGCTTGCGCCGGGCACAGGCCACGACCATGGCACCCTCGGCTGCGAGCTGTTCTACGGTGCTGCGCCCAATACCCAGGCTACCGCCGGTCACAATGGCAACCCGGCCTTCAAAACGTTTGCTCATAGTACTGTCCTTATTGTTTTTTGAGCGTCGCCCAACTTAATCGGCAACGGGTAACTTCATAATCGCCGAGCCCATCACATGGGGGCCGCGTGCATTGCTGCCGGAAAAACTGAGCGCGACTTCGGTCCCACTTTCATTAGCATTGAGTTCATCGATACGACCGCCAAACACCATGCGGTCGCCCGGATGGTTAGGCGTCATCAACTTAAAGCTCAGCTGCTTTAAACGACTGGCAGGGCCCGCCCAGTCGCTGAGGTAGCGCGCCGACAAACCACAGCTGGTCAGAATGTTCATAAAGATGTCGGGCATACCCGCCGCCTGCGCCGCCGGCAGGTCGTGATGCACTGGAATAAAGTCCTGGGTCGCGATGGCGCCACCGACAATCAGCCGATGCGTGATAGGCACCGTCAGTTCGGGCAGCTCCATGCCTGCGGATAAATCAGCCGCAGTGCGATCCGAGTAATCGCTCTGCCAAGCGGAAGTTGGCGTTTCCTCATCAGCAGTGCTGGCTCGCTCGCTACCGGTGCCCTGCGACTGCTCTGCTTGCGCATTGGCCCGGTATTGAAAGTAGGTAATGAACGCCTCAGCAAACAGCTCGCCGTGCTGATCGAGATACTCCATGCGATCCGTAAAGAAATGCCCTTCGCCCAACTGCGTGCGCTTGAGGTCACTGACTTTCGCCACGGACTTGTAGTGATGCACCTCATCACCCTCAGTGAGATAGCGATGGAAATGCAGGTCATAGCCCACCGCGACGTTATCCGGAAAGCCCGCCTGTTCCAGCGCAGCCATCAGCGGGTACGGATGGGCATCGGTGGAACCCGGCGCGTAGTCATCGTTGATATCGCGCATGGTCCACATCTGCATCATCGCCGGTGGCGCCACCGCGCCCTTGCCGGCGAACTCCGTATTAGCCTGATAAGCCGCATCCAGATACAGGGGCGAACCCTCCCCAATAGCCGAACACCACTGCCATATCTGGGTGCGGCTCACCGGGTTGAAGCCCCGGTAGGGACCGAGACGCTGCTGCATGAAAGCTTCTACATCCACGCTGTTTTCACCGTTCTTTTAATCGCGGAGCCATTGTGGTCGACTCGTGATTGCTGTCGAGAGCCAACAGTCTGACACAGCTTCTACACCGTCAGAGCCTGTCTGACGGTAGTTATAACCAGAGTCTTTTTGATCGGAATAACATGTCAACCAAAGCCGGTTATTTGGGGCTGTGGTCTGATCAAAACTGCTGCACCATAAGCGCAAAACACGGGCGGCATTCACAGCAGGCTTTTCAAAACAGGGTAAGCACATGGGATTACTGGACAACAAAGTCGGGCTGGTCACTGGCGGCGGCATGGGTATCGGCAGGGCGATCTGTCTGGCGGTGGCCCGCGAAGGCGCCAGCGTTATGGTCGCCGACTTCAACGCCGACGGCGGTCAGGAGACGGTCGCAATGATTGAAGCCGCCGGGGGAAAAGCCGCTTTTGTAGAGGGTGATGTGAGCAAAGAGGACGACGTCGCAGCTGCCGTTGCCGCCACCCTCGACGCCTTCGGCCGCTTGGACGTTGCCTGCAACAGTGCCGCCGTGAGCCGCGGCTCCGGACCGATTCACGAGTACACACGAGATGTGTTCGATCACACCCTGGAGATGTGCCTCACCAACACCTGGCTGTGTATGAAGCATGAGATTCCCGCCATGCTGGACGCTGGCGCCGGCGCAATCGTCAATATCTCTTCCAATGCGTCACTGAAAGGACAGGCCTTCAACACGGCCTATGCCGCCGCTAAAAGCGGCGTGAACACACTGACCAAAAGCTCGGCGGCCGAGTACGGCAATCGCGGTATCCGCATCAACGCGGTTTCGCCCGGGGTCATTCGCACGCCCGGTCTGGAGCGTTATTTTGTGGAGCAGCCTGAGATGAAAAAAGGGCTGGAGCGCTCTGCGGTCATGAATCGGCTGGGTGAACCCGAGGAAATTGCCGAGGCGGTAGTCTTTCTGCTTTCGGATCGGGCGTCGTTTATCACCGGGCAATTGCTCTCAGTGGATGGCGGTGGCGCGGTGCGTTGAGCCGTTTTGGGGCAGTCACAGTCGGGCATGTTGAACCGCGGCATACCTAGCGCTGTAAACCTGCCCACAGCAGCGGGCTCTCGGCTAGACTCAGGCTCCCGCAAATCAATAAGAGGAAAGGTGTCGTGGATAATTTTGAAGGTAAGGTTGCTGTCGTCACAGGTGGCGCGAGTGGTATTGGCGCGGCACTGGTTCGTCAGTTGCTGGCACAGGGTGCCAAGGTCGTTATCGCCGACGTAGAGCAATCTGCTCTTGATCGCGCGTTGGCAGAGCTGGAAGGCAAGGGCGAAGCATCGGGCGTGGTAACCGACGTCTCCAATCAAGACTCCGTGGAAGCTCTCGCTGACACCGTTTACGAGCGTTACGGCGCCTGCCACCTGCTGTTCAATAACGCAGGCGTTGCCGCACCGTCCGCCAATATCTGGGAAACCACGGTCAACGATTGGAAGTGGGTGCACGGCGTTAACGTCATGGGCGTACTGCACGGCATTCAAAGCTTCGTACCACGCATGATCGCCGGCGGCGAAGAAGGCCACATCATCAACACCTCCTCAGGTGACGGCGGTATTTCGCCCCTCCCCTACCAGTCTGTTTATGCTTCCAGTAAAGCCGCGGTATCGATTCTGACCGAGTGCCTGGGCGCGCAGCTACGCAGCGAGGAGACCAAGCTCTCAGCCTCGCTTTTCTACCCATCGGGTGGCATGCTGAACACCGGCATCTGGACGACGGATCGCAACCGTCCTAAAGAACTGGCTCGCGAAAAGCCAGGCATTCCGTCTCCCACCGTTGAAGATTTCAAAAAGGTGATGAAAGAGTACGGCATGGAAGTGGAGTTCCAGGACCTCGACGAGCTGGCAGCCTTCGCGCTGGACGGCATCAAGGCCGGCAACTTTATTTTGATGATTGGCGTAGACGAAGCCGAAGCGACGCTGAACGAACGCGCAGCCCGTTATGGCCGTGCGGAACTGCCAATCGATCCGGCGCCTATTCCGCAGTTCTGAAGCCTGACGCTGGATTAGCGTCTAGTTACAAGCCGGGTTAACGTCTGGCTACAAAAAGAGCGCCCCAGGGCGCTCTTTTTTATTCTGGTCATTGCCCGGTAGATCTACTCTTCCCTTAAGTACTCCAACTGACTTCCCAGCATAATGCAGCGGTGTCGCTTACCCTCAGCGGCGGGGTCTGATTGCGCATAGCCCGCGTCACCCTCGTAAAGAAAATGCAGCGCTTCATCTAACTGGGTGACCCGGGGTGCATAAAGAATCGGCGCATTGTCGTAACCGGCCGCCAGCAGGCTGTCGCAATCGCCGTGGGCACACAGCTCCAGCAGCGTGATAAAGGTCGGCGGCATCAGCGTCAGGTCGCCGTTGCGCTGTTCTTCCAGTGCGTCCGCAGGCGAAAGCCATCGATGAGCGGTGATCTCACCCCCGTCTACTTCCACCTCTTGATCGTCATCTACCAGAGCGACAAAAAACCATGTCGCATAGCGCTTCTTCACCCCTTCAGGCGTGGTCCAATGTGAAATTTGAAACAGGTTTTCGGTGGGAACATCCAACGCGGTTTCCTCGCGGGTCTCGCGAATCGCGGCGTTCAGTGCCGCCTCGTAGTCAGACGCCGCCTCGGCCATATCGCTGGGCTCAACGCGCCCGCCCGGGAACACCCACATGCCCGCCATATGTTGTAACTTGTGGCTGCGCTGCACCAGCAGCACATCCAAACCCTGCGAACGGTTGCGCGCCGGACGCACAATCACCACCGTTGCCGACGGGTGTGCCGGGGTGACTTCGCCGTCGTGAAACTCCACCGTCAGTCCGCAGCGTAAAAGCGTGAGATCGTATCCACCACACAGGCGGGCCGTTCGCTGCCTTCAATTTCGACGGTGACGCGCACCACCACCTGAACCCCGCCCTTGACCGGCTCTGCGCTGACGATTTCGCCACTGCCGCGCAGCCGCGACCCCACCGGCACGGGCGCTGGGAAGCGCACCTTCTCGCAACCGTAGTTCACCCCCATGCTGACCTGCTCCACCTGCATAAGCTGCGGTAAAAAGTAGTTGGCCAGCGACAGACTCAGGTAGCCATGGGCGATCGTCGCGCCGAAGGGTCCGTCTTTGGCCCGCTCGGGGTCGACGTGAATCCACTGATGATCACCCGTGGCGTCGGCAAACTGGTTGATGCGCTCTTGCTCTACCTCCAGCCATTCCGTGGGGGCCAGGGTTTGGCCTACGGCCTCTAGCAGGGCTTCGGGGTGGTCTATCACTGTGGTCATTTAAGGACTCCTATCGGGGTAAACGGTGCCTGGGATTACGGCACTAAACACGTCACTTAACGTACACCAGTACCACTTCGCCGCAAAAAAATACGCTGGCATCTGGCATTACGATGATTGTAAGTAATTAATTTTATTGGATTTTATAAAGCAGCGATAAGCCGCGGTCCACCTGTAATGAATCTTTATAAAAATCAGCTTGCATAGTTGTACTGCTTTGGTGTTATAGTTATGTATATCACTAAACAACAAAACGCAGCGCAGCCATGGAACAACCGAGTTTCAAAAAGCCACACTACTTGATCGACACGTTCACGCGCCATCCGCTGGCATCGAACCTGTTGATGATCATGTTGATCCTGGTTGGCTTGTGGGGTGTTCGCCAACTTAACGTACAGCTCAATCCGCAAAATGATCACACCGAAGCCACGGTGGAAGTCGTTTGGCCTGGTGCCAGCGCGGAAGATATCGAACGGCTGGTAACGCAGACCATCGAATACCACCTGCGCAGCCTAACCCAACTCAGAAGCCTGACCTCCGCTACCAGCGATGGCCGCACTCGTATCAACGTCGCCTTCGATAAGGGCACCGAGATGATCGAGGCCATGGATCGCCTCAAGCAGCAGGTGTCTCAGGTCCGGGATCTACCGGCCGATATCGAGCCACCACAGATCTACCGCAATCAACGTCTAGACACCGTGGCTGCCATTTTGATTTCCAGCGACGGCAGCTTGCAGGAGCTAGTGCCCATCGCCCGCGAGATCGAGCGTGACCTGCTGGCCCGGGGTGTCGACAAAGTAGAGTTGCGCGGGGTGCCCGAAGAAGAAATCGCTATTCAGATCGACAGCAAAACGCTGTTTGAGCTGGGCGTGCCGCTATCTGACATTGCCGCCAGCGTGTTGTCCGTCTCCAGCGATGTTCCCGCCGGCAACGTCGGCGGTGGTCAGGCGCAACGCAAACTGCGCAGCCTGGACCAGCGCCGCACAGCCGAGGACTTCGAGCAACTCCCCGTGCAGCTTGGCAGCAGCACCAGCTTAACCCGCCTGGGCGACATCGCCGAGGTAGAGCGACGCCAGAAGGACGATCAACGGCTGATCTACTATGAAAACCGACCCGCCATCATGCTGCGGCTACGCCGTGGCGAGAACTCAGACACATTGGATGCCGCTGATGTCTTGTACCAGTGGGCGGCTGACAACACTGATTCCCTGGCGGCTCGCGGCATCAAAGTTACCCTGTGGCTGGAGGCCTGGCGCTTCGCGGTAGATCAGATTGGCCTGGTACTGAAGAACGGCCTGGGTGGATTGCTGCTGGTTATCGCGACTCTGTTTTTGTTTCTCAACGGCCGCGTGGCGTTCTGGGTCACGGTCGGCATTCCCGTTTCATTTCTGGGTGCGCTGGCAGTTTTTTACGCGCTGGGCGGCTCCATTAACTTTATCAGCATGATCGGCGTGGTGATGGCGCTGGGTATCGTTGTCGATGATGCCATCGTTGTGGGAGAACACGCCTTGTACCAGCATGAGCAAGGTCTTCCGCCTGCGGATGCCGCGGGCCTGGGGGCGCATCGCATGTTTGCACCGGTGATGGCCTCATCACTTACGACGCTGGCTGCGTTTCTGCCTTTACTAGTGATCAACGAGGCGTCGATTCGCGAAATCCCTTTGTTAATGGTCTGCGTGATTATCGCGTCGCTGGTGGAATGTTTTCTGATTATGCCCGGCCACCTGCGCCACAGCTTTGGCGCACTGGAAGGCAAAAAGCCTTCACGCTTACGCATTGGGTTCGAGCGTCGCTTTGCTTCTTTTAAAAACAACCTTTACCTGCCCACGCTGCAACTCGCGCTGAACAACCGACGCTCCGTGTTGGCGATCGCATTGATGGGCTTTCTGGTCGCCATAAGCTTGGTGGGCACAGGACGTATCAAGCCGTCCCTGGATGTAAATATCGACTTCGAGTTCGCCGACGCCTACATGCAGTTTGCTGCCGGCACCACTGAGCATGATAAGAACGCCTGGCTGGACACCATGACTGACGCCATCAAAGAAACCGATGAGGCACTGGGCGGCGGTCTGGTCGTCACTCATGTCATCAACCGCAACTTTGCCCTCTTTGATGAAGTCGCCAAGAGCGGCGCACAGTACGCGACCATTTGGGTAGAACTGGTATCACCGGAAACACGAACAGTGACGCTGGATGAATTCATCGAGTCGTGGAAGTCGCGGCTGCCCAGAACGCCGATGATAGAACGTTTCTATTTCGGTTCCGGCGACGGCAGCTGGCCGGAGATCGGCCTGTACTTCTCCGGCGACAACGTGGCCACTTTAAAGGCAGCCGCGGAAGAGCTGGCGGCCAGATTGGAAACCTATCCCGGCATCACCAACGTCTATGACGACCTGCCCTACGGCAAAGAGCAGTGGATTATTTCCCTAACCACCGAAGGCCGCAGCCTGGGTTTGACCAGCGCAGAAGTAGGCCGCCAGGTGCGCGCCGCCTTCGAAAGCCATCGCGTGCAGATATTCACTGAAAACGATGCCGAGTTGGAAGTGAACGTTAGCCTGCCAGTAGAAGAGCGCAAACGCCTTGGCACCCTCGATAGCTTGCCGATTACTACCGCCACGGGCGAAGCACTGCCCTTACTGGCAGTCGCCAACGTGAGCAGCAGTCGTGGCATTGAACGCATTAATCACCGTAACGCCCAGAAAGCCGTCAACGTGTTTGCCACCGTCGACAAGAAAGTCACTACCGCCATGACAGTGATTGAAGATCTGGAGCGCACTGTCATTCCAGAGATTACCGCGCGTCACGATGTGGACTACGGGCTGGGCGACTACTCCGCAGAGGAAGCGCGCGTGCTGGGTGACATGATGGTCGGCGCGGTGATCGGTCTGCTGCTGATCTATTTAATTCTGGCGTGGATATTCGCCTCCTGGAGCTGGCCACTGGCGGTGATGGCCGCTATACCGTTGGGACTCACCGGTGCACTGGGCGGGCTGTTCCTGCTGGATATGAACCTGGGTGCGCTGGCGATCATGGGTGTGTTTACGCTCACCGGCGTGATCGTCAATGACTCGATTATTTTGATCACCGCCTACCGCGAGGCCCGCGAGCGCGGCATGGACGCCGACGCGGCTCTAGTAGCCGCCTGCGGCCAACGGCTGCGCCCGGTGATTTTGACATCCCTGACCACCACCTTTGGTCTGGGCCCGCTAATGCTAGAGAGTTCACCCATGGGTGAAGTGATGGTGCCACTGGCAGTCGTGATCTGCTTCGGACTGCTGTACGGCACCACGCTCATCTTGTTCGTTATTCCCACCATTCTGTCTGTACTGGAGCAGCTATCCCCGCTGCGCCAAGAAGGAGTGCGCCATGAAAAGCAAATCCGCTATCCACACCGCTATTCACAATGACAAAGAAACTGAAAAGCCAACTATGAAACAACGACTGTTCAAGAAACCCTCGAAGAAGAACCAGGCGCTGCTGTCAGTGGCGTTCATCGGACTTGCCAGCACAGGCGTGCTGGTGGCAACCGCCCCCACCCACGATGCGACTCAGGTTGAGGAAAAGGTGTTCCCCGTGACCACCATGCCGGCAACCGAAGCCGCCGCCGCACCCGAACTGCGCTTATTTGGTCGCGTTGAAACACCCCGTCACGCGCAGCTAACCGCAGCCGTGACGGCGATGGTGAACAGCGTGAACGTGAGCGAAGGCGAGTTTGTTGAAAAGGGCGATGTGCTGCTGGCGCTGGACGATGCTGAAGAAGCCCTACGCTACGACCAGCGGTTAGCAGATGCCGCCGAGGCGCGCGCTGCTTTGGAGACCCTGGAACACCAATTAAAAGTTGATCTGCAAGTGCTCAAGCACATGCGCGAACTGCACGAACTCACGCTGGCCAAGCGCGAACGGTTGGAGAAGCTGGCCCGCCAGAACCTGGTAGCAACAGAGCAACTTGAAGATACCCGCGCTAACGTGGCCCGCCAGGCCATTCAACTGGCCGAGCAGCAGCTTCAGGTCGACAACCACCCGCAACGAATCGCCGTGGCCGAAGCAGCCCTGGCCCGCGCCGAGTCATTGCTTGCTGAGCAGGAGCTGCGCTTGTCGCGGACCGTCGTGGCCGCCCCCTTTCGCGGCCGTGTTTCGAGCATTGAAGCCTCCCCGGGAGACCGTGTGCGTGAAGGGGACATACTGCTGGAAATTTACGATACCGCGGCGCTCCAGGTCCGTGTAACGCTACCCAATAGCGCCGTCGATGCCGTTAAACAGGCTTTGGCAGCGGGAGAGCCAGTTAAAGCGCGGCTCAATGACAGGGTCGATCATGACCTTCAACTCAAGCAAATGGCTGCCGAGGTCGCCAGCGGTCGGTCCGGCGTCGACGGTTTGTTCAGCGTGGGCGGACAGGACATGCTGGAAATCGGCAAGGCAGTGGCCGTCACTGTGGTCATGCCGACTCTGGAAGCGGTTACGTCTGTACCCGTGCAGAGCCTGTACGGCGACGACCGCGTCTATACCGTGGTGGATGGTCGGCTACAGGGCGTACGCGTAAATACCCTGGGTCGAAGAATTTCTCACACAGGTGACATCGAACTGCTGGTGCGCCCGGTGAGTGAATCGCTACAGGGTGATATTTTGACCACCAGCCTGCCCCAGGCCAGCACCGGTTTACGGGTCGATGTGGTAAACAGCTAGGCCCTTAGCTGACCGCTATGCCGCTGCTTTACGATTAGCCAAGGGCCCAACGATACCTGCCTTGTTCCCTCGCAAGCCCAGGTATCCAAATCTGGTGACACAACTCCAGAAATCAGCAAATCAAAGCAGGACAACTGCGCCAAAAAGCATTATTTTACCCCCCTCAAAAAGATAAGCCCTAAGGGAACATCATGTTGGAAGATTTCGACGTTACTGCTTTTTTGAATGACTACGGTATTCCGTGGGCAATCAACATCGGCATGGCGCTGCTGATATTCATTGTGGGTCGTATGGTTGTGGGTGCCGTTGTCGGCATCATCAGAAAGCTGATGACCCGCGCTGGCATCGACGATATGTTGATCGGCTTTATCTGCTCCATCGTGCGCTGGATCCTGCTGCTGTTTGTAATCGTCGCGGCACTGGACGAGCTTGGCGTGGATACCACTTCATTGATCGCGATCTTTGGTGCTGCCGGTCTGGCCATTGGCCTATCGCTGCAGGATTCGCTGAAGAACTTCGCCTCTGGTGTTTTGCTGATCATCTTCCGCCCCTTCAAGAAAGGCGATTTCGTTGGCACTGCGGGCGAGATGGGCGTGGTCGAGACGATCGGCATCTTCACCACCACGCTGGCAACTGTGGACAATAAAGAGATCATCATTCCCAACGGTGCGATCTACAGTGGCAATATCACTAACTTCAGTGCTCGCGACACCCGTCGTGTGGACATGAAGTTTGGTGTGTCCTACGACGATGATATTCGCGTCGTCAAAGCGGAATTGGAAAAAATCATTGCCGAAGACGACCGCGTACTGGCCGACCCCGCCCCCGTTATCGAATTGGGTGACATGGGCGACTCCAGCGTGAACTTCCTTGTGCGTCCCTGGGTGAAATCATCTGACTACTGGCAGGTCTTGTGGGACACCAACGCCAAAGTGAAATTGCGCTTTGACGAAGTGGGCATCTCGATTCCGTATCCGCAAATGGATGTGCACTTCAATCCGAACGCCGAAGACAAGAGCTCAGAGAGCGCCGACTGATATGCGCGCAGCCTTGCTAGAAACCCCCGGCGAACCGCTGGTGATTTACGATGATGTTGACATCATCGAGCCGCGCGCGGGCGAAGTGAAGGTGCGGGTCAAGTACTGCGGCCTGTGCCACTCCGACTTAGGCGTGGTGGATGGCACCATGCCCTCGATGGCCTTGCCCATCATTGTTGGTCACGAAGCGGCCGGCATTGTGGAAAGCGTGGGCCCCGGTGTTACCAGCCTGGCGGTGGGCGACCCGGTGGTACTGACACCCGCACCACCCTGCGGCAACTGCTACCACTGTCAGCGCGGCCAGCAACATCACTGCGTTAACAGCCTGAACATCATGACCAACACCTACACCGACGGCACTACGGGGCTGTCGAGAAACGGTGATGTCGTGATGCGCGGCATGGGCGTGGGTGCACTGGCAGAATATGTGGTCACACCCGCCAGCGGTGCCATCAAGGTGCCGGAAGACGTGCCGCTTAATGTCGCCTGCGTGATTGGCTGCGCACTGCAAACCGGCGTGGGTGCGGTAATCAACACCGCCGGGGTCGAAGAAGGCGCCACCGTGCTGATTCTGGGCGCTGGTGGCATCGGCCTGTCGGCGATACAGGGGGCACGCCTTGCCGGTGCCGCTAAAATAATTGCTTCTGATCCCAATGCCGACCGCCGCGAGGCGGCCGTGCATTTTGGCGCCACCCATGTGCTGGACCCAACTACGCAGGACGTGATGGCCGAGGTAATGGCTCTGACCGACAACATCGGTGTCGACTACGGCTTTGAAACCGCTGGTGTCGCGTCACTGATTACGGTTGGCCTGGATGCCACCCGCACCGGTGGCCAAATGGTCTGCGTTGGTGCGCCGCCGCTGGAGGACAGCGTGACCATTCCCAGCGCCGTGATCTTCGCCGTATCGGGTAAAAGCCTGTGTGGTTGTTTGCTGGGAAGCTGCAACAGCCCACGGGATATCCCGCGGCTGGTGAGCCTGTGGCAGGCTGGCAAACTCGACCTGGACAATATGGTGACCGCCCAGCGCCCTCTGGAAGAAGTAAATGAAGGCATGGCGGATTTGGCCGCCGGTCGCGGTATTCGTACCGTAATCGCCCTATAACCTTGATTTAGCGCGGTTTTATTACCCAAAATTAATCCCGAAACAGTGCTGCCACGTACTAAAATCGAACCATAGCGACGGCTATTCGTCGCATTTCGGTAGAGGTACCCATAATGGCAGCGCTAACCCTTAGAAATCTGGCCCCAGTAGTACTGGTCGTCGCCTCTGCGGGCATTGCTGCGCTGCTGATTTCCAGCCGTCCCGAAAACGCCATTGAGCCCGCCCGCGAGATCATTCCCCGTGTAGACGTCACCGAAGTGGTGCTGCAGGACCTGCGCATACCGGTGCAGGCACAGGGCACCGTTGCCTCGCACCGCGATACCACGCTGGTTGCGGAAGTCAGCGGCAAAATTATTGAGTTATCGCCCAGCTTTAACGCGGGTGGCTACGTTGCCAAAGGCGATGTGCTCGCCCGCATCGACGACAACGATTATCAAGCCGCGCTGTTCCGCGCCCGCGCCCAGATTGAACGTGCCGAAAGCGCTCTCGCTCAGGAGAAGGGCCGTGCCCAGGTCGCCAAACGCGAATGGGAGCGTCTCGAGAATCGCGGCCAGCGCAGTCAGGAAGCCCGGGACCTGTACCTGCGCAAACCCCAGCTTGAAGAGGCCGAAGCCGAATTACTCTCTGCGAAAGCCGACCTGCGTCGCGCCGAGCAAGACGTTGATCGCACCATTATTCGCGCACCCTACGATGCGCTGATTCAGGAAACCCAAAGCGACCTGGGGCAATACGTTGCTGCCGGCAGCCCGATTGCACGCGTGTTCTCAGTTGATTTTGCGGAAGTTCGCCTGGCCATCCCGCAAGGGCGATTGGGCTATCTTGACCTGCCCGGCGTTAGCGGCTTCCCGGAAGATGAGGCGCCACCGGTCGATCTGTATACCGATATCGGTGGCACGGTAAGTCACTGGCAGGGACGGCTGCATCGCACCGAAGCGGCGTTAGATGAACGCTCCCGCGTACTGTTTGCGGTTGCCAGGGTCGATGATCCCTACGCGCTACAAGTCGGTGACCATGAACCCCTGCGGGTCGGCACCTTTGTCAAAGCCAATATTATTGGCCGCTCCATCGACGACCTGGTGGTACTGCCCCGCTACGCCCTGCGCGCTGGCAATCTGGTATGGGTGGTAGACGAGCAACAAACGCTGCGCAACCGTGAGGTCACCACCCTGCGTACCGGCGGCGACGAGGTGTATATCAGCGGCGGCTTGCAGAACGGCGACCTGGTATCTCTCACGCTATTGAGCAATGCACTACCCGGCATGAAAGTCACCATCGGTGAACGTTTCAGCACCCAGCGTCAGGACAAACTGATGGAAGCGGCGGATTCCGGTAGCGCAGAAGAGCCTTTGCAGGGCCAGCAAGACCGGCCAGACCAGCCAGACCAGTCTTCGGTCAACACGGAGCCTGCTGACGCTCTCGCCAAGGCGGTGTAGTCATGACGCGCCATAAAGGCATTATCCCCTGGTTCGCCACCAACCCGGTGGCAGCCAACCTGTTGATGATCGTTATTGTGGCGGTCGGCGTCCTCACCGCGTTCAACATCAAGCGCACCATGATGCCCGAGTTCGAAATCGACGTAATCGATATCACCATGTCCTACCCCGGCGCCGCGCCCGAGGAAGTTGAGCAAGGCATCGTGCTGCGCATTGAAGAGGCGCTCTCGGACGTGGACGGCATCAAGCGCATCGAGAGCGACTCCATGGAGTCGGTGGCACGCATCATCATCGAGCCCGAGAACGAAGACGATGTGGTCGAGCTGATGAACGATGTGAAAACCCGCATCGACGCCGTATCGTCTTTTCCTGCGGGCGCAGAAAAGCCCATCGTCGGCCGCATTGAGCTGCCCTTCCAGGCGATGATTATCCAACTCGCCGGCGACCTGGACGAGCGCAGCATGAAAGAGCTGGCGGAGCAGGTGAAGCTGGACCTGACCTCTGACCCCGACATTTCTTCCGTGAACATCTGGGGTGCGCGTGACTACGAGATCGCCATTGAGATTTCGGAGCACCGTTTACAGGAATACCACCTGACGCTGGGCGAAGTTGCGGACATTGTGTCGAAGTCTTCAATCGACCTGCCCGGTGGCTCGGTGCGCACCGAGAACGGCGACATCATGTTGCGCACACGCGGCCAGGCCTATCGCCAGGCTGACTTTGAACAGATCGTGCTCAAAACCTTCCCCGACGGCACCCGGCTGTTGCTGGGCGACATCGCCACTATCATCGATGGCTTTGAAGACGTCAGCGGCTTTGCCCTGTTTAACGGTAAGTATTCCATCGGCCTGCCGATTATGGCCATGGGCGAGCAGGACATTATTACCGCGGCCAAAGCGGCACGCGCCTACGTGGAAAAGAAAAACCAGACCCTGCCAGAATCTGTGCAGCTCACCATTTGGTCCGACTACAGTTACTACCTAGGCGAGCGCCTTGGCATGATGACCAAGAACCTGGCCATGGGCGCGATCGTGGTGTTCCTGGTGCTGGCCCTGTTTCTGGAAATCAAACTCGCCTTCTGGGTGATGATTGGCATCCCCATCTGTTTCTTCGGCAGCATGGCCGTATTCGGCAGCCCCTGGATTGGCGGCACGCTAAATGTGGTGAGCGCCTTCGCGTTTATTCTGGTGCTAGGCATCGTCGTTGATGATGCCATCATCATCGGTGAGGCCGCCTACACGGAGCAGGAGCTACGCGGCCACAGTGCCGATGCCGTGATCACCGGCGCATTGAAAGTCGCCACGCCGGCTACCTTCGGCGTACTGACCACTATCGTCGCCTTTATGCCCACCTTGTTTATCGAAGGTGGGCTATCCGTGTTTGGCGAGGCCATGGGGTTTGTCGTGGTGTTCTGCCTGCTGTTCTCTCTGGTGGAATCCAAGTGGATTTTGCCGGCTCACCTGGCCCACAGCCCGCCTGCGACCAAAGGCATTCTGGCCAAGGTCGACCGCGTGCAGGAAAAGGTCAACGCCAACCTGCGCCAGTTCGTTGAGCACCGCTACAAGCCTTTTGTTGAACGCTGCATTCGACGCCGCTACCTGACGGCAGCCGTATTCCTGAGCATGTTGCTGATCACCATCGGCGTCGTTGCTGGCGGCAAGGTGCGGCTGGTGATTTCACCCGAGGTACAGGGCGAGTTTATCCAGGTCAGCCTGAAGATGACCGAAGGCACCCCGCAACGCCGCACCCTGGAGGCCATCCGCGAGATCACCCACGCGCTGGAGGATCTAGACAGGGACTACCGTGCCGAGAACGACGGTAATCCCCTACTGCGCAATCAGTTTGCCTACAGCAGCAGCTTGATCGAAGGCTTTATGCTGGCCGAGCTTCAGCTTGCTGAGAAGCGCAACCTGAGCACCCGCGAAGTGATGCGCCTGTGGCGTGATCGGGTCGGCGAGTTACCCGGCGCAGAGGTACTGTCCTTCTACTCCGACGACGGCCCCAGCTTTGGCTCGGATATCTCCTTCGACCTGGCCCACCCGGATTGGGGCATCTTGCAGAAAGCCTCGCTGGAGCTGGAAACCCAGCTAAAGCAGTACTACGGCCTGTATGACATACAGAGCAGCGTCAGCTCGATTTCTGACGAGTTCCATCTGGACATCAAACCGGAAGCGGAGTCTTTGGGCATCACCCGCTTTGCGTTAGGCTCGCAGGTGCGTCACGCTTTTTACGGCGCTGAAGCCCAGCGTATTCAGCGTGGCACCCACGAACTGAAAGTGATGGTGCGCTACCCCCGCGAGGACCGCCGCACCACCGCCAGCCTGGACACCATGTTTATCCGCACGCCTTCCGGCGATGCCGTACCGTTTGATTCGGTCGCCACCGTCGACGTGGAGCCGGGCTTTAACCAAACCACCCGCATCGACTTTAAGCGTGCGGTAGAAGTGACCGCCGAGGCCGAGACCGACAAGGTGGAACCCGGTCGCATCAAAACCGAACTGGAATCGAACTTCTTACCGAAACTCCAAAAGAAGTACCCCGGCCTGACCTTTGGCACCTCGGGTATGTCGGAAGAAGAAGAGAAGATGGCACGCAGCATGGGCATCGGCTTTGTCCTCGCCCTGTTCGGTATCTATTCCCTGCTGGCGATTCCCACCCGCTCTTATCTGCAGCCGCTGATCATCATGGGTGTGATTCCCTTCGGCATCATCGGCGCAGTAGTCGGCCACCTGGTCACCGGCTACGCCATTAGCATGATGTCGCTAATGGGCATCATCGCCCTGTCTGGCGTGGTCGTGAACGACAGCCTGATTATGGTGGACTACGTAAACCGCGCCGTGAAAGACGGCATCCCCAGAGCCGAAGCCGCCGTGCTAGCCGGCACCCGCCGCTTCCGCGCCATTGTGCTGACCTCACTCACCACCTTCTGCGCACTGATCCCCATGCTCACCGAGCGCAGCACCCAGGCCAGCGTGATTATCCCCATGGCCGTATCACTCGCCTTCGGCATTGTGTTTGCGACGGTTATTACCTTGCTGCTGGTGCCCTCTCTTTACGTGATTCTCGATGATCTTGGGAATTTGGTTAAGCGTGGGGAGTTGCCGGATGAGGGTGGGGATGCGTTGCCTAGTGGGTCTAGCTGAGTAAGGCGTGCTGCGGTTTTGTTAAGCGGCAAGCGGCAGACCTTCACACTTTCACACCGTAGCGTTATCGCCAGCTCGCAGGTGTTCGCTTTGCTGCTCAGAAACACCCAGCACTCAAGACGCCTTCGAGTTTACCGCTGGGGCTGTCCTGCGCAGCGGGATCAAAGGACCCCTACCCCGCTACGCGGAAGCGACCTGCGTACCGCACTGATTTAAATTCTCTTTTCGTACGCAGCACATAGGTAGAGCCCACACACTTATGTAGACAACTTCTGCCGATGGCGTGTGTTGTGAATTCCACATTCTGCGAAAACTGGTCTAGGCTGTTTGTTATGTTTGTATTTTTCAGAGGTTGGGTATTTCGTGGAATCAACATATAGAGAAACGGGCTTATACGGCTGGGTCCGTATACTTAGCTGTTATGTGCCAGGAGAATTTGTCATGAAATCAATAGCACTTGGTGTAATTTTAATTGCTTGCGCCGGCTTAGCTTCTGCTGAGGCGATAGTAGATATTAAGAAAATTGCCGGAAAATCGCGTACCGATGTCATAAAGCACCTAGGTCAAGAGACTTCATGTAGTAAAAGCAAATACGGAATAAAGTGCCAATACTCGAGAGGGGAAACTGAAATAGTTTTTATAGGCGGTAAGGCAGATTGGATTACCATTGAAGGGATAGACCAGGTTCCGTTCGACAACTCTGCATTAACTTCAATTGGTCTACCCCAAGTGAAACCCACTTTCAAAAATAATTTCACTTTAAGATGGGAGCCTTATCAAAGCCTAAGAAGCGTATCAATATTCAAAGGCGCCTCTAACTCTGACTATGCCTATATTAAAGCTAAAACACCTTAGGCACATAACAAACGCATGCACTCGGACAAATTTGCTGCGCTGCGCGTGCAAATATGTCGCTGATGCGGAGCGTTAGAAGGCAGAAATAAATCGAGGTAAATCTATGGCCACAAAGAAGTCATCTGGCTCAAGTAAGCGAGATGTGGTGCAGGTAAAAAACCCGAAAACGGGACAATACGTGAAAATAGATCGTAGCGTAAGCTTCCCCGTCAAGTGGACAGTTCAAAAGTAGAGTTTCTGGCGGATTGTTCCCTGGCTTCCTGAGGTGTCAGGTCGCCCAGGGAGTCATGTGGTCGCTCTTCGTTGTACTCGATCATCCACCACCAGGTGGCTTCCCGGACATGGTCGAGCGATGTGAACAGGTATTGATCTAGTAGTTCCTCGCGGTAGGTCCGGTTGAAGCGTTCGATGTAGGCATTCTGGTTCGGCTTGCCGGGCTGGATGTACTGGATCGCCGTGCCGACCTCTTTGGCCCAGGCCGTAAATGTCTCGCCCAGGAACTCCGGGCCGTTGTCGGTCCTCAGGACCCGGGGTAAACCGTGTTCCTGGCGCAGCTGCTCAAAAATCCGCACCAAGCGAGCCGAGGTGATGGACGTGTCGATCTCGATATGCAGTGCCTCCCGATTGAAGTCGTCCGTCACGTTGAAGGTGCGGAACCGTTTTCCGGAATTGAGTGCGTCGGACATAAAATCGGCCGACCAAACGGTATCCGGCAGCGCGGGCACGTAGAGTTCAACCCGGTGTCGCTTCGGTAGCCGTTTCTTGGCGCGACGCTTCAGATGCAGTTCCATCAGCTTGTACACGCGATAGATGCGTTTGTGGTTCCAGGGGTGGCCTTGCCTCCGCAGCATCTTGCGGCACTTCCAGAAGCCTCGACTGGACCGACCTTCCACCAGTCCGGCGAGCGCAGCGATGATCTCAGCGTCACGTACGGTCCAGTGCTCAGGTACCTTGTAGTACGCCGATCTGGACAGACCCACACACCGGCAGGATCGGGCTATCGACAGCTTCTGGTCGTCGACCAGGAAGTCCGCAGCCTCTCTCTTCTCTGCCGGTGTTACAGCTTTTTTGAGATCAGCTCCTTCATCGCGGCATTCTCAAGTGCCAGCTCGGCGTACATCTTCTTGAGCTTGGCGTTCTCTGTCTCAACCTCCTTCACGCGCTTGAGCTCTGAAGCTTCCATACCGCCGTACTTGGACTTCCACGTGTAGTAGGTCGGCGAGGAAATACCGTGTTTACGGCAGATGTCCTTCACCATCATTCCGGCATCCGCTTCCTTGAGAATCGCCACG
Source organism: Cellvibrionales bacterium (assembly GCA_043585095.1). Classification (GTDB taxonomy): domain Bacteria; phylum Pseudomonadota; class Gammaproteobacteria; order Pseudomonadales; family Halieaceae; genus JANQIO01. The sequence goes on along the minus strand of CP121321.1, from coordinate 702,448 downwards.
ATCTGACTCTCGGTGAACTTCGACTTTTTCATGTGAACCTCCTGACTATAAAATGCCAGAAAGCTCTACTAATTACCTGTCTCCGATTTGGGGAAGCTTACGGTAGTGCAGGAAAAATTGTGTCTCGGAATTCCGGAGACAGTTTACTTAATTAACACGGGCCTTCTCTTCCCACTGGCAAGGCATTGAGATAAGTAAAGTGCCACCCTAATTCCATAGGGCATCAGCTTTCCTGTAATCTAGCAGCTGTGCAACAGCAATAGTGGGTGCATGCCCGTAGCTGCAGGAGGCGGTGCTATTCATGAACACACTGGCAGAACGACTGCGACAGACTCGTAAACAAGCCGGGCTCACGCAAGGCGAGTTATGCAAACGAGTAGGGATTACGCAGCCCACCTACTCAGATTTGGAAACAGGCAAACAAATCTCCACATCATATCTGCCACAGATAGCAGACCTGCTCGGTGTCGATGCACTTTGGTTGGCTACAGGCCGGACGAAAACCTGCGAAGGCCTCTCTCCAAGCATAGAGGCTGCTGTAGGCTCTATGAACGCAAATGAGCTCCAAGAACTTATAGCGTTAGCTACAAACAGGCTAGCGTTTCTAGCACAGGCCCCGAACACCAAGAACGTATTATGGTGACAGTTTACTTAACTCATGCGGGCCCTTTCTTACCGCTATCCCGTTGGCAAGGCATTGAGAAAGGTAAACTGTCACCTTTATCTGGAGGTAGGCGCGATAATCATCGCTGCAGAAAAATGTTTTCATGCGGCGATTGCCGTGCTGCGTTACGTGGTGGGGGTATCCAGGAACCACCAATCTAGCCATCCGTGCCATGATTGCATCCTCAACGTCTTCCGTGACCCTTTCAGCCTAGGCATGATCCTGAATTAAGTAAACTATCCCTGGAATTCCCAACGTGACCGGTCTAACTGGGGAAGTTCAAACTGTCCCCGGAACTTACATTCGATAACAGAAAATATTTGAGGTACAGGTATGGAAAATTGTCAGTATTGCGGCAAGGAAATTCTTAAAGAGAAAGAGCAATATGTCCACCCGGTAGACGGTGTGAAATTACATAACGTATGTGCTGAGTTGTATATACCTGCGGGTGGTAAAACATCAGAAGAGCGCAGGGCTTTAGAGAGCAAGATTAAGAACTTTGTCTTGACCACGGCCCCTACCGTAGCTAATCAAACCATCGACCGCGAATTGAAAATACTCACTGCCGAGTGTGCTTTCGGAATCAACATTTTTCGAGACTTCTTCACTAGTATTACGGACGTAGTCGGTGGCAGAAGCAACTCCATGCAAAATGTTCTACGAGATGCACGGGAGAACTGCCTTACAGAACTAAAAAAAGAAGCGATCGAAGCCGGGGCGGATGCCGTAATCGGCGTCGATCTCGATTATCAAGAATTTTCAGGTGGCGGAAAATCAATGCTGTTCTTGGTTGCTTCCGGCACGGCAGTAACTTTGAAGTAGTGGTAGGCGAATGATTACTTTTAGTAGGTGATTGGGTAGACGAGACCTCAACAAGAAATGCATGGTTGAGTATAAGACAAATAAAGCACATGTCAGTGATATGGCGGCGGCCATCGCGTTAGTTGATATCCTGGTGGGCCATGCGCAGGTGGCGGTGGTCGGCAAGAGACCTCCGAAATCCATGCTCGCACGAAATCATATCCGCGCACCAGGAATGCATAGCCCAAACTCCCCCATCACCCGTTTTGCAGGCGATCAACGATAGTCCAAGGTACCCGGTCAGGAAAAGCGAAGAGAGATTATTGGGCGAGATAATCAACGAGGAGATGAGCGACCTTTGCGGCACCGTCCCGGCTAAGCTTCGCCGTCTTTAGCGCCTCAATAATCTGATCTTCTGTGGCCCTGGCTAACAAGTCATCTACAGAATAACTTTCTACCGCCTCTCGCGCTTCGCTCGCGCCACCTGTCAACGTGTCAGCCTTTTCGAAATACCGCTTGGGCAAGCTGTTGCGGCGCACCCAATTTGCATAGTACTGAGGCAGTGGAGCGCCCAATAGCTCCGACATCTCTTTGTTAGTTAGGCCGTGGCGTTTCTGGTACGCCAGTAAGCCGCTGATACGTTCATCCATCGGCAAATAATACACCCTCTTTTCCCTCGACTCATTTTCAGTGACGTAATGTCTGACAGTTGCGATTTTTTCAAACATAATATTTGAACTATGGACATATACGAAAAGTTAAGGAGTTCCGGGGACAGTTTGAACTTCCCCAGTTAGATCGGACACGGTTATTAAGCAGCATTCGAGTTCTGGGGAAAGTTTGAACTTCCCCTATAAGTTCGAACACTTAAGTTGGGCTGAACTCTCCTAAGAGGGAGATCCGAGCAGGTTCAAATCGTCCTTGTCACTCCGTAACACCCGGGTTAGCCCAAGCTGTCTTGGGAACTGCTGGAAACTCGTGCCCCCTTAAATACTTCAATTGGAAACCCCTACCGATACTGCTCTGGAAAATACTGCGGCACTTCTTTTTTTATGTCCTCTGCCGTTTTAGCAAGCTCCGCCATCGTATCCCTGACTTCTGCCTCGGTGTCACCGATGATAAAGCCGCCTAGTCCCAGTAGCTTGTGGAAGAGTTTATTCACCGGTTCGCCGGCTGCAATGATAAATCGGGCTCCACTGTCATCATTGGAATTAGCGACGTTCAGCGTCGTATCGTCTTCGCCCAGAATCATCATCTGTTGTGCAGCAACGCTTGCGTCGTTGACGCTCAGGTCCCCTTCAATCAAAAAAAGCATGCCGCGCATGGCGGAGGGTATGGGGAAGGTCATGCTTTCGCCCTTATCAAGTTGCACGTAGGCATAGATGATTTTTCGATGGGTAAAGGGTTGGCCCGCGCTGACGCCGCAGAAATCGCCCGCCAGCACGCGCACGCTGCCTTGCTTGGAGCTGACCACCGGAAGATCCTCAGGCTGTAAGACCACGGTCTTCACCTCCTCTTCATCCGTGGCGTTCCAGACTAACTGCACAAACTCTACTTCTATTCCTGCTGCAACGGTGTCCGGAGAGGCAAACTCATGATGGAAAGCAGGTGTACCAGCGTGCACGTAATACAGGCCGCCGGTTTGAAGGTGTTCGTTGCTGTCTCCCTCAAGGCTGTCCCACGCCATCCACGTGCCGCCTTTGGGAAGAAAGCTCATCGCAGTGAGCCCGGCATGAGGATGCGGGCGAAACGGCGAATCGGCACTGGTGTCAATATTGACGAAATCGAACAGCAAGATTGGGTCAATGTCAGCCACTTCATGTTCTGTGCCATTGCCGTCGATATCGGTTGTGCCGATCAAACGCAGAGCGTGGTCACCCATCGGGGTAGCGTTGATGATCTGGTGCGGGCGGGACATGGAAAGCTTCCTCAAGGTGATAGATACAGGCCAAAACCGGGTGAGATCAGGACCTGGCCTGTCGCCCCAGTTCGCTCAATTATCGCGGAGCTGATCAAATCCAGTTGACGCCATTTTTCCGAGCCGCCACCGCATTTTAACGGCGGCTACTCACAATGAACGGCGATTAAATCTTCTGCCCGTTTCCGTTGCGCCGCTTTATCCTCTTCCGTCAGCCAGCGAACGCCGTTCTCATCGCGGATGCGCACCCTGATGAACCCCTCGAGGCTTTGCAGATTGCTCTTGGCCTGCTGGCACAGGGCCGGGTCCTTTTCTATCGCTGCACTTGTGTCTGCGACAGCGGGCTGCTTCTCCAACGGTTGTGGCACAGCGGGGGCATCTGGCGCGTAGTCCTCGCCGCTGGACTTCTCGGCCGGCGCCCTACGTTTAAGGCCACTACTGGTAACGACAAACTCATACTCGACGCCGGCGGGCGGCGGGCGGTCACTGGCGTGTGGATTGCCTCTGGCATCCGTCCACTTGTAATACCCCTGGTCGGCTGCAGCGGGCAGTGTGATAAGACAAAGGGCTATGGCTAAACCGCAAAGAAGATCCGCAAACCGATGGCCCAGCATCGGCTGCCGTTGCGCTGGTGTCGCCAGTCTGCTTTGAATAGTTTTCAAGACTTGGGCCTGAACTGCTGCAGTACAGCGAAAATACCTGACGCTATGAACTCTGGCAATACAGGCGTTTGGAATTGCCTACGCTTGCGGCGTAGCTAAACCTTGTTGGAACGCCAGGCTGGGTTAAACATCGTTACTGGACTAATTCTCTGGTACTTCACCAAGAGATTTTTGGAGCCGCTGCCGCTAGTATTGATGCCTTTCCAACTACTACACGAGGAGCATTTACATGCCTGCATTACGCTTCAACCACATGGAACTGACCGTGCCACCAGGCGCGCTGGAACGTGATCGGGAGGCGATTGTCGATTTCTACAGTGCGGTATTTGGCTTTGATGCCATCGACGTTCCACTGTTCGATAGCACAGGGCTGCTATTGCGGTCCGACGAGGACACCAGCCAGTTTTTGCTGTTGATGGAACAAGAAGACCACCTGCAATCACCCGGTTATGACCATCTTGGGTTTCTATTCGAAACCCGCGAGGAGGTTGATGAGAAGCTGGCGCTATGCAAGGAGTGGCAAAGCAACGATGACCGCCTGAAGATCAAGGAGTACGACGATCTGGTGATAGCGCCTACTACAACGCACGCGTTCTACGTTCATTACCTGCTGCCGATCTGGTTCGACATTCAGGTTATCGAGTATGACGAAGGCACCGGGCCCGAGAAGCAGTGGCGATACTGCTAACGGGGCAGCTAGCACGCCTCGCAGCCCTGCGGTAAGAAATCTAGTTGCTAGCGGCGCAACACCGCTAGCCAACGCCCTAAGTTGAGCAGACTCGCCAGAGACGCCGCGACATAGGTGAACGCCGCCGCCTTAAGAATGCGGCGTGCGTGAGGTAGATCGCCCTCGTGTAGGTAATCACCCTCCTCCAGCATCGGCAACGCCTTGCCGAAACTGGCATCCAGTTCTACGGGCAGCGTTATCAAGTGCACTAGCGTACCGATCAGCATGGAACCGATTGCGACCGCCAGAAAAACAAACCCAAGCCCGGGATTACGCGATGCCAGCATCACCACCGGCGCTGCCACTAAAACGATGCTCCCCACGCGCTGCGCACTCGCCGCGAACACGGCGAGCTTTTGCCTGCTCTGAAACAGCCGTTCATTGCGCCAATGTTGTATCGCGTGCCCTACCTCATGTGCCGCCACGGTAATCGCGGTCAGCGAATAACCATCGTAGCGTTCATCCATCAAACGCACTGCTCTGGCACTGGGATCGTAGTGATCACCCGCAGGCGTGCGCTCTACGGTGACTTCCTCCAGGCCGAAGCGATCTAACAGATGCCGGGCCAGCTCGGCGCCGCTACCCTGTGACCGGTAACGATCCGCAGGCTCGCTGTAACGCCCCATCACGCGCCGAACCCAGTAACCGGGTAGCGCAACGGCGGCGAGGAGTAGCAGTATCAGAAATATCATGTACATATGGATATGATACGAGTTGTCGCTTTGATCGGTTGCTAACTATTGGACTGAAAGCGGACACCTTTATTGGCGAACAAGGCTTTCGCTTTTTGATTGATCTACTATAGGCAAAGGTGGTGAGCTGCTCACACCGTGGTTTAATCGCCATCAGGGGGGAAGGCGTTCGTATGGATGTATTTCAAACAGCATTGGTCTTGTCTGCGTTTTTATGCTCGCTTGTGGCAGGCTTTCTGTTTGCATATGCGGTAGTGGTGATGCCTGGGATACAACATTTGGGCGACAAGGACTTTATAAGATCTTTTCAGGTAACAGATCGCGTTATCCAGAACAATCATCCGCTATTTATGCTCGTCTGGTTAGGTTCAGCTATTGCCGTAATCATGTCGGCTCTATACGGGATAGGAAGGCTTGAGGGGCTGAACCTATTCCTTTTAGCCTTGGCTGCGCTTGCCTACGTTCTGGGCGTTCAGGTAACGACTATTGTCATTCACCTGCCGCTGAATACCGAGTTGCAAAAACTAGATGTCGACACAATGAACGAGACCGCATTGCAGCAAGCTCGGGAAAAATTTGAGCCGCGTTGGAATGCATCAAATGTAATCAGAACAGCTATTGCGAGTGGCGTATCGGTACTTCTGATAATACTGTTGTTCCGGCTGTGATCACGTGGTGGCACTGAGCAGTAAAACCAATTACTTACGCAGCCCAAATAGTTCTCTACTCTTTTGAAGGGCGAGGTCCTGCTAACGGCGGCAGGCACCAGACGTACTCTCGCCGCCGCTTTGTCTGCAACCGTGACTCCCAAACCGTTTGGCCCCTAGTTACACTCGCACTTATGACTTCCCGAATTAGGCTTTACCGATGACTTTTGCTGAAACGATTGCGCTGTTCGGAACTATGGCTGTTCTGGCGGCGATCCCAAGTGCTAGCGTCGCTTTAGTAGTGGCGCGCTCCATCACGCTGGGCGTGCCACATGGCGTCGCTGTCGGTTTGGGGATCGTGCTGGGCGACCTGTTTTTTGTCGGCCTGGTAATGCTTGGACTGACGGTTGTTGCTGAAGCGATGGGAGGCATGTTCTTAGTCGTAAAGTGTTTGGGGGCGCTTTATCTGTTGTGGCTGGGGTTATCGCTGCTGCGAGCAACTGACAGCGGCTCACTCAACGTAGATCGAGCAGAGAGCCGCGGTAGTTTTGTCGCCAGCTTCTTTTCAGGCCTAATCCTCACGCTGGGCGACATCAAGGCGATATTCTTTTACCTCAGCCTTTTGCCGATGTTCATCGACTTGACAGCTTTGCGCCCAACAGATGCTCTAACCGTTTGTGTCGTCACGGTTGTAGCCGTAGGAGGTGTAAAGATCCTCTATGCCGTCTTTGCCAATCGGGTTTTTGCTGCAAGAAAAGGCCACCGCGTTAACAAACTAACCAAACAGGTGGCTGGCACTGCCCTTATCGGCGCGGGGGGCTACTTACTCGTTGAGAACTAACCCGCGCGATCAGTTAGATTGTAGCCATCGCCTACGATTCAGAAACCTGATCGGCAGTATCGTAAAAGGGGAGGTTCAAACTGCCCTCCCGGCGCAGCGTGTTAAATAGCAAGGCTCCTCTCGCGTCTTACGCTATAGCAGCTCGTCCTGACAGGACGCCGGCAGGTATTTTCTGATCTCGGGCGTATAGCGGGAAAATCCGCACTGCCATGTAATCTGGCCGTCTTGCCCTATATTGCCGCGCAACATCACGCGGTCGCGATCCAGGTCTGCCAGGGCTGGCTCGGAGCTGCCATCGATCTCCAGATACACCTCAAACCAGTCTCGGCACGGGTCTCTGTCCCAGCTTGTGCTGACTTGCGCTATGTGCGGTATAGGACTGAATTCCTTTAGCCCAGAGGTAGCGACCGTAGGGCACTGTGACGTTTCCTCGTAGAACTCGGTCAACTGCAATTTAGCAACCCCAGCATAGGCAATGACGTCAGCTAGCTTAGTTTTAAGTAGATAACGCTGATACGCCGGCAAAGCAACCGCTACCAGAATACCGAGTACAACCAGGGTAATCATGATCTCAATGATCGTGAAACCGCGTGGTATTTTTAATATTTTCATAGCGATAAGAATCTCCGCAAAAAAGTCTGGGTCGTCTGCTTTCGAAACACTTGTATGGTTGGCTTTATGGTACAACTTACCATCGTAACAAGAGGAATAGGAGATAAAAATATCGACTGCAGAGAGAACTGACCGATAATCAGGGAAGCAAGATAACCGACTTTCACGACTGCAGGAGGGGATCAGGCTGGGGGTCGAGCGGACCGCAAGGCGAAAAAGGCGCTAAGATTCTTGCCTGAAAGAGCTGGGTGAATTCGCACTCCCTCTTAGTGTCTTGCAGACTGCACAGTCGCCGGACTAGGCGCTGCTGGAATTTCTGCAGTCCACGTTCGACGCTGCAGCATCTTTAGGCGACTGGGACCTGGCGACACAGAGCCGACGGCACTATCCATAGCACCTCGGCTAAACTGACTTCTTTAAATCGTTTGACCAGAACAAATGGTCGCTAAAGAGGGTAAAGCGATGCACCGGATACCGCGTTGGCTATTCATTTGCGGGTTTTGATGCCAGGCATGTTGTCGGCCTGCCCTGAGGATGCTGTGGCGCTGCGCTATCTAAGCGCGATAGAGAACATGCAGTGGCAGCGAATGAGTTCATTTCTCGCAAGTGATGCACACTACACCGACCCAACGATGATCTATTTCGACCGCGATGCCATCGACATCCGGGGCGCTGACAATATCGTGGCATTCTGGCGGTCTTCATCTGAGGACTCAGGGACCAGCCAAATCACGTATAAGACAACAGCCTGTTTCGAGACCGCGGGCTATCACATTGTGAATCTGAATATCGCGATAAGCGTCGCCGGCAGCTTCTGGGACGTAAACAAGCCTGAAATCACTATCCCGGGTGAAGTCGTTTCTATTATTCGTGTCACCAACGGTCAGGTCATTGAGCACCACGACTATGTCGAATACTCGAATGCGGACCGCGTCGTCGCTCTTCTACAAAAGCAGTACGGGAAGGCCAACATCGAATCGGATGGCGCCGACTGAAGCCCAAACAAAAGAGGTCAGCTTAAGCTCGAACGTGATATTCAACGACGACATTGTGTTCATCCACATCGGCAAGACCGGCGGGATGAGCTGCGCTAGCTATCTGCTTAGCTGCCTGAAGGGCCCCATTTACAACTGTCATGCGGGCGCGGCCAAGGACGTTAAGCAGACGAATGAACAGGTCATTGCCGTTACAGACATCAATCGCCATTGCACATTGCGAGCAGCGGAAGAACACATACAGCGCCTAACTGGATCTTCTGCATTCGATCGGGCAAAGGTCCTCGCTGTGATTCGAAACCCCCACACTCTGGAGTACTCTTTTTATCGACACTTGCAAAAACCGCAGGTGATTCAGCAACGAAAGAAAAATGATCAAGCGCTGCTGCAGCTTGCCCAAGGTGACTTCAAAACGTTTGCCAAAGAGGCTGGCTACCACCGACCGGGGCTTAAACAAGAAGACTACTTTCTGATCGACGGCGAAATACCGGCTAATCTTGAAATCATTCGATACGAGAACCTGACGAAAGCCTTCACGCATGCAGTAGCGCCCTTCGCTAGACCGGAAGCTGGCGCAAGCTTCCCTCATATGAATAGCTCGGGCAGTGACGAGCAGCTCACGACACTGCTGGACGACGAGCTGAGAAACATCATCTATCGCAAGCACCAGTACATATTTGATCACTACTATCAGCGAGAACGACCCGCAGATGCTGACTCAACAGGCTAGCTAATCATGTACTACGTACTCATCGAATTCGACGTTAAGCCAGGGTGCGAAGAGGACTTTGTTGAGCATTGGTCTACGCTCACGGAGTTTATCCACGCTGAAGCAGGCGGCCTGGGATCGCGACTACATCAATCGGGTGACGGCAGGTTTATTGCCTACGCCCAATGGCCAGACAAACAGACCCGTGATGAGTCACCCGAGCTGAGCGCCGAGGGGCAAGCGGCTCAAAAAAGAATGCATGAGACGATCAATCCAGCCAACACAAAAATCCTTTTCGAACTACACTCTGTTAAGGATCTACTCAAGGATGTGAACGGCTAAAGTGCCTGTGCCGACATGCCGCTCTACCGCGACCGCGCATTCATGGCGGATGGCAATGTGCTCTTGCTTTCGCAAAACGGATAATCCGTTTTCACGACGCTTTTACCAGTAGATATAGGATGTGAATATGAAACTCGCGATACGCATCGCCCTGCTCTTTTTCTTATCCCCCTTCGCATTGGCAGTAGGTGACGCTATGACAAAAGAAACAGTGAACGGCATCGGTGGTCTGTTCTTCCGAGCAGAGAACCCTGGCGCGCTTGCGCAGTGGTATGACGAGCATCTGGGCGTGTCGCCGGTACCATCGGACTATGAAACCCAGCCCTGGACGCAGGACGCAGGCGCGACGGTTTTTGCGCCATTTGCTGAAGACACCGACTACTTCGGTGATCCCAACAACAGTTGGATGATTAACTTCCGGGTAAACGACCTCGACAAGATGGTAGCGCAGCTGCGCGCAGCGGGCATAAATGTAGAGGTCGATCCAGAGCCCTACCCCAACGGGCGGTTTGCCAGACTAAATGACCCCGAGGGCAATCCCATTCAGCTGTGGGAGCCGAAGTAATCCGTCACCATGATCGTGGATGTGTCGACTTATCTAGCCGCAACGCCCGCAGTGGTCACCGAACACCTGAAGACCTCGCGATTATTGCTGCACATCTCTGCACCACTGATTAAATTCGTACCCTGCAAAACCACCGTGCTACCACGGCGGTGGACAGAGGGGACATTTTGGTTTTCGCTATGGCTGCTTTACTTCATACCGTTTGGCAAACAGGCTGTCGTTGTCTCGTTTCCGGACACGACAGAAGGCTTTTGCCTTCGCGACAACGGCTACAGCACGCTAATCAAAACCTGGGACCACCACATCACCGTCCTACCTGATGGTGACGGCTCCCTCTATCGCGATCACGTCAAGATTGAAGCCGGCGTCCTGACGCCGTTGATCTGGGCATTCGCGCAGTGCCTGTATCGACACAGACAGCGCCGTTGGCGGCAGCTGGTGGCGAACAATTTTGAAAATCTGAGCAACTCAGTACGCTAACTCGTCCCAGCTGAGCTGACACATGCCAGCCGGGTGACCTGATTCTCTCCGAAACCGATTAGGCCAGGCGACACTATCGCGTTTACTGGTTAAGGCTCACCTTTACCGGAATGTTCGACATCAAGGGAATGCCGGTAACGCGATCGTAGCGCGCCTCAGTGGAAACCAGCCGGCCGGTGTTGCTGCCCAACTCGCGGACGCGACCATCATCTGGACCAGGCAAGCCGCCGTAGGCATGGGCCATTGAGACCAGGCCGCGGCGCAGAGTCGTATCGCTCTCAACAATACCCTCGATGGAGGAATGCTCTGAGGTGATCTTCACCACGTCGCCCTCGGTTAGCTGCAGCTCTGCGATATCTTCGGGATGCATAAATGCAGGGTTAAAGGGCTTTTTTGATAACTTGCCAATCTCTCTGCCGACGGAATTCACCACATGATTGTGACGTCTACAAATCAATCGAAGGGGGAAACCCGGCGCACGATCCTGCTCGGCTTCAAACTCGGCGACAACCTCTTGTAACTCATCCAGCATCATCCCGTTGCCCACACACAGCCGTGCTTCGCAGTCAGGATCTTTTGGCTGCACGGTTTCCTGAATGTCGAAAATATTGCCGTTGGCAAACTGCTTTACCTCGTCCAGCGGCACGCGCGAATGCTGCGTGAGATACCGGTGCAGGTCATCTGTTGTCGGCTTGTTTTCCATATCCAGCATTTCAAAGGTGATAGGGGCCTCATTGAACTGATCCCAGCCTGCCTGACTCGCCACAAACAAACCCAGGCCCATGCGTTGCGCCAACCCGTAAAAGAACTCCCACTCCTCAATCACATCCGACTCTGGGGGCGGCTCTACCACGGCAGGCGCATAGCTGGCGTAGGGCTCATAGAAGCCAAGCCCGTAGCCGTAGTGTTTATTGTTCTCCGCCAGCAGCGTGGTGGCCGGTGTCTCCAATGATAGCCTGGGTGCGATGACGTAGTCGGATAACTGCGCGGTCTCGCTCATCCGATAATCCAGACAGACCAGCAGATCGAGCTGACTCAACGCCCGATAGGTTTTCTCTTGATCTGGCCACGCCGCCATGGGATTACCCGCAAGGCAGATCAACGCTTTCACCTGTCCATCCCCTTCCAGCAGCATCTCGTCGGCCAGCGCCGCCGTGGGCATGCCGCTGGCGGTCTTGGCTAGGCCGCGAATGCGCATTTTCTCGGGATAATCCCAGCCTTGATACGGTGGCATCGCCTGGGCTTTGGCCTCAAAAGCAGGGGCCAGCACATTGGGTTTTACCACCGCGTCGCCCTCGCGAGACCAATAGCCACACACACTCATCAAGCTGTAACCCAGGTATTCACTGAGGCTACCGTGTAATGACATATTGGGCCCGGTGCATTGCGTCACCGCACCCCCACGGCCAGGCTTACCTACCGCCGAGGCATAGGTGCGCGCGGCGTCTAACAATTGCTCCACGGGTACATCTGCCCTTTTTGCCACGTACTCCGGTGCAAACGCCGCAACCGAAGCTTTGAGGTCTTCAAAGCCATCGACGTTGTCCCGCACAAATTCCGCGTCATACAGACCTTCAGCAATAATGATGTGCAGCAGACCAGCCAGAATTGTGGGGTCTTCACCGGGCTTGGCCTGCAGATGGATAGCCGCGCGCTTGGCGGTTTCCGTCTTTCGGGGGTCAATCACGATCAGCTTCAAGCCACGCTCCTGCGCTTCCTTCAAGCGCTGGCCGGGATTGTGCGCTGGCGCGCCGCTGGCTTTGGATATCACCGGATTGGCACCAACAATCAGCCAGGTGTCTGCGGTAGCGAAATCGAGTTCACCACCGGCCCAGAGTCCGTGGGCCGCCATGGCGATGGCTTTGCCGGGCTGATCAATCGTGCTGGACGTAAAGTGCATGGGCGAACCCAGCGCCGTGAGAAAGGACACCGCTACCGACGCCGCCACTCCGCAGGAAAGCTGACCGGTGCCCGCGTAGATCGCCACCGAGCGTGGCCCGTGTTCAGCAATTATGGCTTGCAGTTGTTCGGCGATTTCGTTGAGGGCGGCGTTGCTGCCAATATCTTCAAACGCATTCTCGCTATTGCGCTTGCGGCTACTCAAAAGACGGTGACTGCCGTTGTGCTGCTCTGGAAGCGCTCGCCCCTTCGGGCAGGTATAGCCCTTAAACAGCGGGCTATCCGGGTCACCCGTTACCTTGCTCAGGGTGCCGTCCTCAACATGGGCAAGGATCTGGCAGTAGGCCGGGCATAGTCTGCAAATACCGTTTTTTATTGTTTCCAAGGTGCACTCTCTTTGGTCGAAGGCGGACTGGAACTGCAGTGGTGATTAAGCTATGCCAGCGCGCAGGGCATGTCTACCGCTGCGGGTACTGGCTATTAGACCGCGACCTCATAAGCGTACAACTCTTAAAGGCCAGACTGAGCGCCCACGTGGCAATTGTGCAGGCGATCACAACCATCGGACTGAAATCCATGCTTTATTGCCACGTGACCCATCGACTGACCATTTTCCAGCGTACACATAGTTACAAACTCACAAGGCCGCTCCTATGTTTTCCCTGTTTAAGTCTGACCCCACCAAGAAACTCAAAAAGCAGTACGCCATCGTGCTGGAGAAAGCGATGCATGCTCAGCGCAACGGTGACATCCGCAGCTACTCCACCCTGACGGAAGAAGCCGAAGCGCTGCACCAGCAGATACTTCAACTGGAGAATGACGGGGAATAGCCAGGCAAACGGCGATGCCGGTGCCAGTGCCAGGACAGTGCCAGGCCACCGCCTAGGGCGATTCCCCGGTGGCAGCGCTATCCTCAACCTGAACGACAAACGTGAGTTCAGCCTCCCGGAAGGACCCCGAGACTTCCCAGCAGCCAGCCGTATCGAAACCCAGTCCCACCAAAATGAGCCACCCATTTGGCGGCGGGACATAAGCGTTAGTAGCTTCGCTGATTATCGCACTGGCCGACGGCACACTGAAATGCCGCGCTGTTAAGGTAAAAGCGCCCTCTTGCCCGGAGCTAAAGCCGCTGGCTTTCCAAAACAACTTATCACCGTAATACCAATCGCTGCCCATGCCTTTCCACACGCCATTGGCGGGGAGTGAAACAGCAAGGCTCTCTGAGCCATACCAAAAGGTATTTGGGCTATTACTTAGGCTCGTCGAACTTGCATCACCCTGGGTCACAGGACACTCTTCGGCCAGCACGGGCAAAGCGGTTGTAAAGAGTAAGAACAGAAGTAGCGCAACAGGTTTCATAGCAACCGTCTCCTCTCGTTATCTAGAAGCTATATTCGAATCGTTCCAGATACGGGGCAAAGATGCGTTCAACCAAACCACGGGATTTTGCATCGTAGTACTTGCGGTAGTCTCGATCCCGCTTGGTCGTATTCATTACCGGCAAGATAAGGGGGGCCCCGATGTCGATATCGAGCAGCCATTCCTTAAAACACTCCTCCAGCTTCTCAAAGCGTAGTACACGCTCTGCGAAACGGGTGAACTGAGGGTGCAGGAACTGTTGATGGTCAGGACCAAAGCTTGACCAGCGATACTCCAGCCAGTCGCCAAAATCCAGTTCCGTCGATTTCTGTACGCGATCAGCCTCATCCGGCTTGGCATAGATATGGCTATCCATGTGCCCAAGGCTAGTGCTCCAACGGGTGCGATGGCGGGTGTATTCGCTTACCCAAAAGTCGAAGGGATTCCGAACGGTGGTGACAAACTCACAGTCCTCCACAGGAACATTTAGCAAAGGCCAACGTTTGAAGTGCTCGTAGGTCGTGTGTTTCGCCGGCACCAGCTGGTCGGCATTTTCACCCAAGCGGAGGTCTTCTTTTGGCAGCCATTCCCCCAGGCCAAAGTCGACCAGAGTCTCAGCCACGACGGTGCTGCCCGTGCCTGGAGCCAGCAGAAAAACCTGATTAAATTGTCGTAGGTGAACGGCCATAGAATCGCGTTTAAGAAAAGAGGGTTTACACAGCCCAGCCGGCAAGCATGCCAGCTGCTCTCACCTATGAAAAGCCGAGTAATCAGGCAGAGCGCATCAATATCTGACGAAGTCGCTTACTCCGCCTTCTATTGCGCTTGGCTAAGTCTGGCTGAGCCTGAGTCCTTGCAGTGCTCGACCACTAAGGAGGCGCGATGAAAACCACCTTAAACTGCTCCAGAATCAAAAGAATATCTTCTCGCGGGATCAGCCCTAACTCAGCGCATTCCCGAGAAAAATACTCCCAGTGGGCTTGGCGCCACCAGCCCAGGGACTTATCACCTTCACCCTCGGCAGCAGCAAAGTCTTCGTCGACATCGGCGTATCGACACTTCGACACCTCAGTAACTTCGATGATGCACACTGGCTGGCCATCCCATCGTGTTACCACATGTAGGTCGCCCGCTGCTGGTATTGGCTCGCCTTCGTGGCTGTACCAATAGTCCATGCTGCAGGTAGCTCGCTTCTCGCCCTTAAGAATCAGCTCGGCACAGATATCGGCATTGTGCTGGTCCGCACAAAAGTATCCTGCGCTC
Source organism: Cellvibrionales bacterium (assembly GCA_043585095.1). Taxonomy (GTDB): domain Bacteria; phylum Pseudomonadota; class Gammaproteobacteria; order Pseudomonadales; family Halieaceae; genus JANQIO01. Next base: position 687,272 of record CP121321.1, on the reverse strand, counting down.
ATCTGCACTTGGTCAGCTGAAGGCGGTGCGGATAGCGTTGCTAAATAGCGCTCTAGAAAGCGCTTGCTGGCCTCGTCCATGGCTTAGCTTCCGGCTATGAGCATGTTACCGACCAGCCCAAACAGAAAGCCGACCACAGCCCCCAGAGCCGGAAAGCTCGTGTTCTGCGACTTGGCGCCAGGCGCTATATCCTGAAAGACGAGGTAAAGAATGCCCGCGCTGGCGAACAACATCAGTGCTGCAACACCGTCGTACGCCTCCGCCAACAAATAGTACCCAACGAGCGCACACGCGGGGCCCGTCAGAGACAGCGCGCCAAACGCTAGAAGAATCACCTTAGGTGACAGTTCGGTTGAACTGACCAGCTCCTCATAGGCATTAAACCCTTCTGGCAGATTTTGAAGAATCATTAGCAGGGCCAAAACAAATCCCGCGCGCTCTCCCACAGCAAAGGCTGCACCCAGCGCGATAGCCTCGGGTATAAAGTCAGACAGCATAGCAACGAGCTGACCCGCCGAGCTCTGCATTCTGGCGAGGGTCTTTTCCAGCAGATAAAAAGCAATGCCACCGGCCATAAAGCAAAGACTTGCCGCCGCAGGAGACAAGACCTCGGCGCCCTCAGGCACCAACACCAATGCCACAGCAGAAACCAGTGCGCCGCCGCCAAACGCCACAATGAACCGTCGCGCGTTCTCGCCAAGCAAGGCAGGATGCATCAAGTCAAAGCGCGCCAGCAGCCCGCCGGCAGGCATCGCCGCACCGGCCAGGAAAGACAGCAGCACGATATAAACCACTACAGGCAACTCAAGCATCGTCCGTCCTTACGGTGCAGGCTACGTGCGGGCTGCCAAGCATCGTCAGGTTCTGACCAGACCGCGTATTCGTTGCCGCAGGGATCACTAGAGTGTATCCCGTGTTGGAATCTTCACGTAGTTGATCTTGCCATTCTCTTTGCTCAAAACGATCCCCTTTTTGGTTCCGCAGAGGGCATTTTTCAAAGTAATTCAAAAAAAACACGCCCTGCCTTTAAGTCTGGACGCCGCAGGCTTATTGTATAACCGTTAGACCGACCGCGTCGGCACAGAGCGGCACGATGAGATGCTAATCAGTGCTGCGGTAATCACCTTAGAAAAAACGATATAGGACAAAAGGAGACATCCCATGGCGAACGAAGGCTATCACGAGCCAATCGAAGAGCTCAGCGACGAAACGCGAGATATGCACCGGGCGATCACGTCATTAATGGAAGAACTGGAGGCCGTAGACTGGTACAACCAGCGCGTTGACGCCTGCAAGGATGCTGAACTGAAACGTATCCTGGAACACAATCGCGACGAAGAAAAAGAGCACGCCGCTATGGTGCTCGAATGGATTCGTCGGCAAGATGGCACCTTTGATGGTGAACTCAAGGACTATCTGTTTACCGACAAGCCCATCGCGCATAAGTAAGCCTCCGGTCCAGCGAGTTGCTGGCAAGACAGGTATCCCACTTGCCACCCAAACCAAGCAAAAACCAAGGAGTAAAACATAATGAATAAAGTGCTTCTCGCCATCATTGCCATTCTGCTGCCGCCGCTAGCGGTGTTTCTGAAAAGCGGCGCAGGCAAGGATCTGATCATCAACATCGTGCTTTGTATATTCTTTTGGGTACCCGGCGTGCTGCACGCACTATGGCTGCTTTTTAAGTAAAACCTGCGGGTCCGCCCTCTGGGCGGACTTCGCTCTCCGCTTCTTTAACTACGAATTTAGCTGCGAACCCAAGGCAGAAAAACCGGGCGTTACACCAGCTCGGGATCAGTTCAGTTCACGGTGCTTAGCGCTCGCCCCGACGCAGTAGCTTGAAGAACTCGTAGGATGGATCGCCCTCGCCGGGTTGACCAATGTGGGACCCCGCCAGCATGGGGTGCGACAAGTCGACGACGGAAGGGTCATTAACCGTTGCCCAATCCGCCACGACGGCTTTATGGGAAAACTTCCACACGCCATTACGCTTCTCGTACTTGTCAAAGTAGCGACCGCCAATCAATAAATCGAAGCTGCCTGTCTCGCCTTTGACCTTATGGTAGGCCAGCACGTAGATCTCGCCCTCGGCATAATCGCCATCGACCTTGATGTTATGGGTGGTCATGTTGTGGTGGAGGATTTCCATCGGTGCCTGAATCTCAGGTAGCTTGTCGACAAACTCCATCGCCAGGCCTTTGAAAAAGGCGCCGTGATCATCGATTGCGTCCTCGTGGTACAGCGTACGCAGCTTGTCGTGATCGTGTCGATCAGACGCATTGAAGTACGCCGACAACAACTCCAGGATCTCTTGTTTATCCAGCAGGGTTTGCAGCGCCTGCTCTGTTTTTGCATCCATGGGCTTCTCCATTCTGTTTGCGCTTTCTGAGGCGCCTATTTTGTGGGATTTACAGCCAGATCGGTTAAAGCATTGCCTTTAGGTAAGGGGTGAACACCAGCCAGCCAACCGCTACAGCAAGCAATGCGCTAATCAACACGGCCGCTGCGGCGCTGTCCTTCGCCTTGCCAATCAGTGGATGTTGCTGTGGCACTGCGGCGTCCGATAGATACTCAAGCGCGCTGTTCAAAGCCTCTGCCGTCCACACCAAACCGATCGAAAGTAGCAGCGCCATCCAGTCATAGCGGCTTATGCCAAGAAAGACGCCAAGCGTAACCACCAGCATGGTGGCAACTAAATGAATGCGGCAGTTGTGCTGCTCTAGAAGTAGCGTGCGCAGACCCGAAGCGGCGTGACGGAAGCTCGCCAATCGCGCCCCTATGGAAAACTTTTCAGGCATACGCCGGCGCCTGAATGATTAGGGCGCCACGCAATTGACGCAATGCGCATAGAGGTTGCGCGGATCATCGAAGCTTTCCAACATTCGCAAACTATCGAGAATAGGCGCTGCTATGCGCGCCAACACCGACGGCAACGCCGGCCGCTCTACGCCCATTGCCTGCATTGCTGAGCCAGAAAGCTGTCTGAGGAATTCTTCTCCAGGGCCTGGGGCAGGCGCATAGGGCACGGCTCTGTAATCGCCCTCTTGCAAATCAGCCAGGGAAGCCGCTAAGACAGTTGCCTCTTCAAGCCCACCCAATGCATCGACCAGGCCGAGTTCAAGTGCGCGGTCACCCAGAAATACACGACCATCGGCTATCGCAGCGACCTGCTCTCGCGGCAAACCACGTCCCTGGGCCACGATGTCGATGAATAAGTCATGTGTGTAATCCACGCCAACCTGGAAAACCTTCGCCGTCTCGTCACTCACATCGCGATCCAACCGCAGCGTGCCCGCTAGCGACGTTGTGCCCACACCATCGATGGCAATGCCCAATTCGTTAAGTAGCTTCTCAAAGGTTGGGAAGGCAAGAAATACCCCGATCGAGCCCGTTAAGGTTGTTGGCGTTGCGACGATCTTGTCCGCAGCGGATGCTATCCAGACCCCTGCGGATGCGGTGACGCTGCCCATTGATACCACGATAGGCTTCCCGGCTGCGCGCACGTCCTCCACCTTGCGACGAATCAACTCGCCGGCGAAGGTGCCGCCACCACCGGTGTCCATGCGCAGCACAACCGCCTCGACGCTGTCGTCGTCTATGGCATCCTGCAGCAGCCCACCCAGAGTGTCGCTGCCGATGCTGCCCGCTACCTGCTCTCCGAAATTGACGCTACCGCGCGCCGCAATAACCGCTACCTTTGGCTTACTATTAAAGCCCGGCATTGCGATACGCTGGCGCAGCAAATAATCCTCGAATGCGACACCCTCGTAGTACCCATTTTCATCTGTAGCACCCACGAGTTCACTGATGTAGTCATCTGCCGCGCGGCGCTCCAGCACCTGATCAACCAACCCCGCCTGTAGCGCCATACTCGACGCATTACCCGATACCGCCAGCATGCGCTCCATAGTGCTGTCGATGTACTCGGTCACTGCCCCTGCAAGTAGCTCGCGGCGCGTTTCCACGGTACTGGCGTAGTGCTGCCAGGCGTTGTCCAACCAGCGCTGACTTAGCACTTTCTCACCGGGGGACATGCTGTCTCGCAAATAAGACTCCGCCAGGCTTTTAAACTCTCCTGCGTGGTATACGTGAACGTTTATATACAGCTTTTCCAACGCGTCCCGCAGATACCACTGATAGTTTGCAAACCCCTCCAGCGCGACCGCTCCGAGCGGGTCAATAATGATTTCGTCCGCTTCCGTTGCCAGCAAATACTGGGATTGGGTGAAGCTGTCGTTCCAGGCAATAACGGGCTTGCCCGCAGCCCGAAAGTCGGCGATGGCGCTCGCCAGTTCACTGGTTTTACTGGTACCCATGCCGGGCGTGAAATCGAGCTCCATGACAAGCGCAGTGATGCGCTCGTCCTCCGTTGCCAGCCGCACGGCGTCGACCATGTCGCTGAGTAAGACTTCACCCGATCCGGGCTGATCGGCGCCCAGGATCGCCGCCAGAGGATCAACATAGCTTTTTTGATCCACCACGATACCGGCTGGGTTCAGTCGCAGCGCTGATTTCTCTGGTAACGGTGGCGGCGACTGCTCCTGCAGCGCCAGAATGATAATCACGATGACCGCGAGAAAAAGAATGTTCCCCGTGGCGATACGCGTATAGGTTAGCCCCTTCCACAGCGTGCCAAAAATATGCTGCAGGGGGCCGGAGCGTGGCTTCTGTTCCATCGTTACACGATTCCTGTTTTTCCCGTTTACGCTCGGAGGAACGGTTGCTAATCCTTTACGGCCGGCGCGTCAGTATCGGTCTCCTGCAATTCCTGTGAGCGCCAGCGTGTATACATCATAGCTGCACAGAAAAATGTCACCACTGCGAGCATCGCTACCCACGCTACCGGATCGCTCGCATCCCTGAACAGGCGCTCTACGAGGGTGATAAAAAACATCAGCGAAACGAAGCACAGCCACACGTAAGTGCGGACGCGATCCTGAATCAGGCCGGGCACGAAGACCAACAACGGCAGCAGGCGCAGCGTCCAGATAACCCAAGGCGCCTCTCTCATCCAGCTATCCAAAGCCTGGGCAGCCACCAGTATCACGAAGGAAGCCAAAGCCAGATAGCGGGCTACAGTAGACCGAGTTCCCCTTGGCGTCATGACGACAACCTCTGCGCACAAGTCGCCACGCGTTGACCCAGAGCACGACATAGTGACAACTCTGTTTCATCAACCGCGCGCTCGCCGTTCTGTCCAGCCACGTGACTGGCACCATATGGAGTGCCCCCACCGGTGGTCGTCATCAGTCCCGGCTCACCGTAGGGTAAGCCCATCAACAGCATTCCGTGATGTAGCAGCGGCACCATCATTGTCATTAAGGTTGTTTCCTGGCCACCGTGCAGGCTGGCGGTTGAAGTGAAGACCGCCGCAGGCTTGTTGACCAAAGCCCCGGATAGCCAAAGACCCGAAGTCTGGTCTATAAAATACTTTAGCGGCGCCGCCATATTGCCGAATCGCGTGGGACTGCCCATCACCAGGCCGGCGCATTCAGAGAGGTCTTCCAGTTCGCAAAACAAAGGTCCCTCGTCGGGAATGCCGGGCCCATCTCCGCTGGGCTCACCATTCGTTACTGGCGGCACCGTTCTCAATCGCGCTTCTATCCCGGCAACCTGCTCTACGCCGCGGGCCACGTGCTTCGCCATCGCCGCCGTTGCGCCATGCCGGCTGTAGTACAACACCAGCACATAAGGGCTGTTCACAGCAGTTCCAAAACTGTTTCAGGTGGACGGCCCACAACAGCGCGATCGCCGCTTACAACAATCGGCCTCTCCATCAAAACCGGCGTTTCGACCATGGCTTGAATTAAAGCCTCGTCACTCAGGCTCTCGTCGCCGAGCTGGTTCTCCTTGTAGACCGCCTCGCCCTTGCGCAAAAGCTCTCTTGGTGCCATTCCAAGCTTGCCCAGCAGAGACTTAATAGCAGGCGCCCCCAAAGGATCGTCCAAATAACGAACGACGGTTATCGCCGCGCCCTTTTGTTCTAGCAGCGCTAACGCCTGTCGGGATTTTGAGCAGCGCGGGTTGTGATAGATCGTCAATTCAGCCATAGCATCCGGTGGTCAAAGTGCAGAGATCTAAGGATTATACCAAACCGTCTTGCTTTCTAGACCGCTCTCCATTCCGTCACCATGCAAACATGCAATAATATTGCCCATGGATGTTAGACAGGCCTTATCGCCCGCCACCGCTTTCGTCACCGAGACCGCCCTGCCCTGGGCGCAATATGTCATGCAGCGGCTGCGCACAGACGGCTGCATGCGGTCCAGTGCGGCGCTGACATATATGAGTCTGTTTGCTCTGGTTCCGTTGATTACCGTGACCTTTGCGATTCTTTCGGCCATCCCCGACTTACAGCTTCGTGCAGCAGATCTTCAGGACCTGCTGTTCGACAACCTGTTCCCCGATGGCGCCAGCAGCGGCGATGCCATATCCAGTGCGAAGCAACAGGTGAGCGACGCATTGGTGAACTTTTCCAAACAGGCACAGAACCTCAGCGGCCCGGGTGTCGGCGTGTTAATCGTCACCGCCGTACTCATGCTGCGCAACGTCGAAGCCACCTTTAACGTGATCTGGCGCACGCGCACCAACCGCAGTGCAATCTCAAGCTTCCTGCTCTACTGGGCCGTGCTGAGCCTGGGTCCGATATTGATTGGCCTGGCACTCGGCAGTGGCGCCTACCTCAGCGTTGCCGAAAATTTCTTCGCTGAATATGACGTCATCGGCATTCAGCGCACCTTGCTTTCGCTGGCGCCCCTATTGCTGTCTGCCGCCGCTTTCAGCTTGTTGTACGCCGCCGTGCCCAACTGCCGCGTCAACGTGCGAGACGCGCTCATTGGTGGACTGATAACCGCCTGTTTGTTCAATGTGGCACGCTGGTTATTTGGTGCGCTAATTGCCAAAAGTAGTTACACGGCAATTTACGGCGCATTTGCTGCCTTCCCTTTGCTGCTGCTGTGGATCTATCTATCCTGGAATATCGTGTTGGCAGGTGCAGTCATGGTGCATTCTTTCTCTACCTTCCGGTACGAGTCGGCTGGGCGCACACCGAACTTGATGAAAGCGCTGGTAGTACTGGAACTGCTCTGGGAGCGTTACAAGCGCGGGCTCTCAATCAGCGAATTTCATTTGGTCCGTGATGCCAATAAACGGGATGCTCGACTCGACAGCGACACCTGGATCAAGCTGCGTGACAAACTGTTTGAACACCGATTGGTGGTTATCGATGAGCGCGGCCACTACGTGCTGTCGCGAGACCTGAGCAAAGTGCACTTCTGGCAATTGAAGGAATGGGTAACCGGTGAGGTCGCCCTCGAAGTCATTCAGGGGCTCGAAGCAGAGGGTTGGCGCAGCCACGCACTTGAACTTATCCAAACAGAGCGCAGTCAGCAAAGAGAAACAATGGATGTCACCCTGGCGGAGCTTTTCGAGAAATGATCAGATCGACCTTCCTGCTAGGCCTAACGTTGTGGGTTGCCGCCTGTACTACTGACGCAGAGCAAACCGTAGAGCGTGTGATTGATGCGCCGGTGCTTGAGAAAAATTGGATGATCATCAACTACTGGGCTACCTGGTGTGCCCCCTGTCGAAAAGAAATTCCTGAGCTCAATCGCTTTGCCCAACGTGCCCCGCAGTATTCCCTATATGCTATTAATTACGACGACGTGCAGGGCGAAGAGCTGCTTGCCGCGGCCGACGATATGGGAATTAATTTTACCTTGCTGGCGAAAGATCCCGCGGCGCTGCTACAAATTGAGCGTCCTCGAGTGTTACCCACTACACTGATTGTGAGTCCCCAGGGGAAGGTCGTTACCACCTTGATAGGCCCCCAGTCTGAAGAGGGCCTGAAGCTTGAAATGGCCAATGCCATAGGCCAAAAAACCTCAGCCGCTTTTGGCCACGGCAAAGGGTCACAGAACAGCCAGAGATCAAAAACGACCGACGTGGCCTACCTCGCCAGACAGCATCCTGAAACGGAGCGCATTTATGCTGACGCTGCACCTCTATAACCATTCGCCTTTCAACCAAAAGATTCAGCGTATGCTGAATATCAAGGGCGTGCCCTATGAATCAAAATACTGGCGCATAGCAGAGCGCTCACAGATTCTGAAGATCAGCCCCACCGGCAAGCTTCCGGCCTTGACGCACGACGGCAAAACGATTGTCGATTCAACCGAGATGGCCTACTACATCGAAGACACCTTTCCAGAAACACCACTGGTCCCCAGCGATCCACGCCAGAAAGGCCTGGTACACGCTCTTGAGGACTGGGCAGATGAAAGCCTGTACTTCTATGAGATGACATTGCGCTTCGTTGCCGAACGCAACAGCGAGCGCAACATTCCCAAGCTTATCGAACTGGAATCAGCTCCGATGCGCTGGATTCTGACAAAAGTCCTACCGCGGGTAATGCGCAAAACCACAGCAGGTCAAGGCATAGGGCGCAAATCACATGACGCTCTCTGCACCGACACTGAACGACACATTCGCGCCGTTTCCGACATGCTTGGCGATGGCGAATGGTTGGTTGGCGATGCCATCACGCTCGCCGACCTCGCCGTGTATGCAATGTTTCAATGCTTCCGCGACGCCGATCTGTCGCGGGCACTGTTAGAGCAATATCCTCGCGTACAGGCGTGGATGACACGAATAGAAGACAGCACCAGTACCGCAGTTTCACCACAATAAGGAGAATCAGAATATGAGCGATGAAATGAACCCGGCAGAAATCGATGCACACGTCAGCAGCGGCGCCGCCTGGGAGGAATTTTGCGATCAACTCAAGGCTCTTGGCAGCTATATCACCGATGACCGCGCTCCCACAGATGCCTTCAACCGGGCAGAAGGCTTTCGCTACCTCACAAGATTGATGCGCAACAGCCTGGAAAGCGTGTTCGAAGGCGGCACGGCAGACTTTCCGGTGATGCGCGGGCTGGGCAACATGGTCAAGCTGGGTGCCGACAACCCGGACAATATTTACGTGGGCGCGACAATTCACGGCGACAAGGAATACCGGATAACCGGCACCCGTGGCTCAGTCTTTTACATAAGCTTTGCAGCCATTTCGGGCGGCTACGGCACCGACGGCACCATGATTACCGACGGCTTCCTGGACACTAGCAAGCTTGAGGTAGAAGCAGACGGTAGCTTTGAGATCATCCTTAGCCAGAAAGAGCAGCCAGGTAACTGGGTACAGCTGACAGAAAAAACACGCGCCTTGAATATTCGCCAGACGTTTCTTGATCGCAGTACCGAGCGTCCGGCCCAGATCGATATCGAACTGGTTAATCCGGGTAGCACCCCCCCCGCCTACTCAGCCGACGAGCTGAAGCGACAGCTCACACGCGTGGCAGCCAATCTGCACGGCACAGTGAAACTGTTCGCAGACTGGACAGACAGTCTGAAAGAAAATATCAACACGCTGCCGCCGGCCGACCAGGCCTACTGCCAATCCATTGGCGGCGACCCCAACATTTTTTACTTTCATGCGCACTGGGCGCTTGCCGAAGATGAAGCGTTAGAAATTCGTGCGCCCATTATCCCAGAGTGCCAAACCTGGAATTTCCAGCTGGATAACTACTGGATGGAGTCTCTGGACTACCGCTATCACAATATTACCGTCAACCGACACACGGCGAACTACGAAGACGATGGCAGCGTAGTGCTGTATGTCACCGACAAGGACCCGGGCATTGGCAACTGGATCGATACCGCCGGCCACCGTGACGGCACCATGTGCTGGCGCTGGATTGGCGCAAGTGAACACCCGGGGCTGGAGACGCGTGTCGTTAAGGTCGCCGATATAGGCCAGTAAATAGCAGGCAAAAAAATGCCGGCCCGGAGTGGGCCGGCGAGAACGACTCTTTTCCAAGAGTGTCAGGGGACCGGATGGCGAAGATGCGAGATCTCTTGTAACCACATCGGGTAGTTGGTCCAGCATTAGCGCTGAGATCAACCGCCCTTTTTACCAACGCTCTTCACGATCTGTTCTTTACAATCAATGCTTGCAGCAACGTCAGTGGCGTCTGTGGCGTCTGTGGCGTCTGTGGCGTCTGTGGCAGTGAGAGTCACACCCTCTTCAATTCCAACGATTAAATAGACTCGCTGGATTCCGGCAAGTTCATTTTTTTCAAAATATTTTTTTGATGGCTGTCATCGCCGATCTTGTCAGCCACTATACTGTCGGGTACCGCAGATCATTTTTTATCAGGGAGCGTCATTCATGTCCGAGATCTTCGACGATATTTCAGTCACTATCGGCAAGACCCCACTAGTCAAAATCAATCGCATCAGCGATGGCAATATTTTAGCCAAGCTCGAAAACCGCAATCCCGCCATGTCAGTAAAATGCCGCATTGGCACGAGTATGGTGTTGGCGGCGGAACAAGACGGCAGCCTAAAGCCCGGCATGGAGATCATTGAGCCCACCAGCGGCAACACCGGCATTGCACTGGCCTTTGTTGCCGCTGCCCGTGGCTATGACTGCACGCTGGTCATGCCCCATACAATGAGCCTGGAAAGGCGCAAATTGATGGTCGCTCTGGGCGCCAGGATCGTGCTCACCGATGGCGCTCTCGGCATTCCGGGTTCCATGGCGAAAGTCGATGAAATCGTCGCTGAAAACCCTGAGCACTATTTCAAACCCAAGCAGTTTGAGAATCCGGCCAATCCGGCCATCCACGAAAAGACCACCGGACCGGAAATCTGGCAGGATACCGACGGCGAAATCGACATTCTGGTTAGCGGCGTTGGCACAGGTGGCACGCTTACCGGCATTTCTCGCTACATCAAGCAGACCCAGGGCAAAGCGATTACCACGGTGGCAGTAGAGCCCGACAGCAGCACCATGATTCGCGCTGCGAAAGCGGGCGAAGAGCCCAGCCATGCGCCGCACAAGATACAGGGCATCGGCGCAGGCTTTGTGCCGGGTAATCTGGACCTCAGCATGGTCGATCAGGTGGAAGCTGTCAGCTCAGAGGACGCCATGGACTGGGCGCACCGGTTGATGCAGGAAGAAGGCATTCTGGCAGGTGTATCCTGTGGTGCCGCGATGGCAGCAGCAGACAGAGTGTCAAAGCAGCCAGAACACGCCGGCAAGACGATTGTGGTAATCCTGCCCGATTCCGGCGAACGCTATCTGTCTTCGCCGATGTTCGAGGGCCGCTTCAGCGACAACGAGATGGTTCAGGCGATTTAAATCGCGAAAAAAGCTCTCTACTAGAACGCGGCGCAGAAATGCGCCGCTAGGAGCCAGACGCACTGGGAATGTTGTAACGCCCGTCCCACTTGGCGATGATAGCCGCCACACTGCCGTCGTCCCTGGCTTCAGCCAGGGCCTTGTTAAAGTCCTCGATCATTTTTTCGCTGCCATTCAGCGCACGCGACGCCGCGACGTGTCTACTGCGGCCCGGCAGCATAATAGGAGCTACCTCTATCCTGTGCCGCTGCGACTGCAGATATTCTTCCAATTGCAGCGCTACGGTTCGCTGATCCCCAATCACCACGTCTACGCGGCCATTGATCAAGTTCATGAGGCTCTGAATAAGATGGTTTTCTTCAACAAGGCGCAGGCCAGCTATCCCTGAAAAATCGACGCCATAGGCATAGTCTGCGCGTACGCCCAGACGCTTGCCTTCCAAATCGTCGAGGCTATCGTAGACCCCGGGTGCGGCGCGCAGTTTGATGAGAATAAGCTGGCTGTCCAGATAGGGTTCTGAAAACAAAAAGTCCTGATCACGTTCGTCACTGTACCAGGCGGTAGCGAGGGCCTCGTATAAGCCGATACGAACGCCCTCTAGTGCACGCGGCCAACTCTCAATTGTCAGCTCAGCGTCGTAGCCCGCGCGCTCCATAACGTGCGCCACCAACTCCAGTGCCAGACCCTGCTCGGGAAGCTTTTTGTCCGCATATGGCGGTGACGCATTCGCCAGCATGCGAACCGGGTCGGCCGATGCAGGGCCTGAAGACGCGCTGATCAGCAGCGCGCAGACAGCCAGGGCGGCCCGCAGCCGCTGCTGCAAAAGTGTCGATACCGGTAGACGAAACATAGCGTATTCCTTAACACGTCAGGCCGCGCAATATAGCACAGCGGTTTGCGCTGCTGGTTAGCCGGTTCTGCATTTGGCCCTATACTATGCGCCGGAGGCAACACTATGAGCTTTTACGAAGATATCTTTCTGCCGCGCTTTATCAACTGCGCCTGCGGCAGCAAACCCATCATGCGCCAGCGCGAGAAGATTGTTCCCCGCGCCAGCGGAACCGTGCTGGAAATTGGCGTTGGTACCGGGCTAAACCTGCGCTACTACGATCCAGCACAGGTCGACAAAGTCATCGGTCTGGATCCCTCGGAAGCCTCCTGGGAGATCGCCCGCCGCAATAACCCGTCACTGCCCTTTGATCTGGAGTTTGTTGGCCTGCCCGGCGAAGCGATACCGTTGGAGGATGACAGCGTGGACACGGTCATGGTGACATATTCCCTGTGCACCATACCCGACCCCGCAACCGCCTTAGCCGGTATGCGCAGGGTATTGAAACCCAACGGGAAGCTGTATTTCTGCGAGCACGGCAAGGCGCCTGACGCCAACGTCTGTAAATGGCAAGACCGCGTTAACCCACTGTGGCGCAAGATGGCCGGTGGCTGCAACCTCAACCGACCGATCCCCACGCTGCTGCGCGACGCGGGCTTCGAGCTGTCGAATCTGGAGGAGATGTACCTGCCCAACACACCGCGTTTCGCTGGCTATAATTACTGGGGTGAAGCAAAAGCGGCTGCAGCCTAGTTACTTTATCTTGAAAAAGCTCGAGCCTGTTTGACCTGGACCAGAAGAAACCATCACCTCGATTTCGCGAATGTCCTGAGCCTCTAAAAACGGTTTGTCTTCCACCAACATCTCCAAAAGATAGTGCGATAGATCTTCTACGGTGGTGTTGCGCACGGGAATAACCAGAGTGTCGGCTTTCAAGAGTACCAAGGTGTCCTGGTCATGGATAACGCGATAGTAAGCCCCGTCTTCCTCGATCGTCAGATACGGTGACTGTGAGGGTATGAGCGTGTATTCATCCAGGCTGTCGCACAGCTTTCGAATCTGGTTCTTATAAACGGCGTAGTCACCGGTTAGGCCATTGTTGTCCACTGGCGCGACGATTTTTGCCGATACGCTGAAATTGTGACCGTGCAGACGCTCGCGATCGGTTGCCGTAAATACGGTGAAGTGCGCCGCGGAAAACTTGTGGCTTTCCTTGTCGATATGAATAGTGGTCAATCGTTCCATAATTGTCTCGTCAGAGCCTGTGACTGGCTGCGGCCTCGGCTTTTGGCATAGTGTTGCTGTAGGCACCTTAATGCGCTGTAGGCACCTTAATGCGCTGCATGCGCTTGAGATGATACAGTCGCGCACCATGACCCGCAGTCATAATCTGTTCCTTACGCTCTCCGCAGGCTTTGCAGATCATCTCGATCGCTGCTGCTTGCGCGTGCCTGATGGCGACGACTGGAGTTACGGCGCGCTGGACAGCCTTTCTGGAAAGCTTGCCACGGTTTTGCTGCAACGTGCGAATGCCGGTGACAGAGTGCTGGTACAAACCAATAAATCACCCCAGGCCGTCGCACTGTATCTCGCTTGCCTGCGGGCCGGGTTAGTCCTCGTCCCATTGAACACCGCCTATACCGACTCCGAGCTGCAGTACTTCCGAGAGAATGCGCGTCCCCGGCTGCAGATCGATGACTCAGGCCTGCGCAAGCTCTGCCTTGAGGCCGAGGGATGCGAGATCGCCAATACGGTGGCTGTTGGAGAAGACGACATCGCCGCGATCCTCTACACCTCCGGCACCACTGGCAAACCCAAGGGTGCGATGCTGAGCCACGGTAACCTGCGGAGTAATGCGCTAACCCTGCATGCTTTGTGGGGTTTTATACCGGGCGACGTGTTGCTGCATGCGCTGCCGATATTTCATGTTCACGGTCTATTTGTTGCGCTCAATACCGCGCTAATCAACGGCTCAACCATACTGTTTCTGGAACGTTTTGACGCCGCCACAGTCATCGGCAGCCTGCCTGGTGCCACGGTAATGATGGGTGTGCCAACCTTTTACAGTCGTCTTCTGGATGAGCCGGGGTTTAGCGCGGCAGTCTGTCAGAGCATACGCTTGTTTATCTCAGGATCAGCCCCGCTCAGCCGCCGCGTTTTTGATGCGTTTGAGCAACGCTCAGGGCACCGCATACTGGAGCGCTATGGAATGTCAGAAACCGGGATGATCAGCAGTAACCCGCTCGATGGTGAACGTGTAGCGGGCACTGTCGGCTTTGCTCTGCCCGGTGTTGATCTACGCATCGCAGACGAGACCGGAGAGCCCGTGCAGGAAGACATCGTTGGCCAGGTCGAGGTACGCGGTGCCAACGTGTTTCAAGGTTACTGGGAGATGCCGGAGAAAACCGCCTCTGAATTTCGCAAGGACGGCTATTTCACCACGGGAGACCTTGGCAGCATCGATACTGAGGGCAGGCTGACGCTGTCCGGTCGCAGTAAAGACCTGATCATCAGCGGCGGCCTGAACGTCTATCCCAAAGAGATCGAGCAGTGCCTTGAAACAGTTCCGGGTATCAGCGAAAGTGCTGTTATTGGATTACCCCATGCTGATTTTGGTGAGGCCGTCGTGGCCGTGTACGCCTGTAACAGCGATGGCTTTGATATCGCAACGGCAGAAGCTGGTCTAAAACAGCGCCTCGCCGCATTCAAGCAGCCTAAAGCATACATCCAGCTGGACGCCCTACCGCGTAACACCATGGGCAAGATACAGAAAGCAGCATTGCGGGAGCGCTTTCAGAATTGGTTCAGCGACTCATACGAGGAAAAAGACAAGACAAGCGGCTAAACGACGACTACGACAAAGACTAAGACTAAGACGACAACTATTATTACGATAGCCGACACACAGCGCTCTAAGTCATATACTGCTTGAGCCTTACGGCATCTTAACGCGCCCTCTTTAGAGCTACTTTAACGACTTGCCGCTACACGGTGCACAGCGCTGCGATAGCGACCGGGCATACAACAGGACCCTACATGAAGACAGCAATTATCACCGGCGCCAGCGTCGGTATTGGAGCGGCAGCCGCGGCGAGGTTTCTTGAGGCCGGCTACGCCGTTTACAACCTGTCGCGTCGCGCCTGCCCGGTGGAGGGCGTAACCAGCATTGCCTGCGACCTGTCCGATAGCGCTGCCATCTCTGCGGCGGTAGCCGAATTGGAGCCCGCTCTGCAGGCTGCGACTGAGGTCGCTCTGGTACACAACGCCTGCCAGATGCTTAAAGACAGCGCTATCGACTGCAGTGACGATCATTTAAACGCAGCACTACAAACCAACGTGGTGGCTGCCAACACGCTCAACCGGGCGCTGCTGAACCGACTGCCGGAAGGTTCCAGCGTGCTCTATATCGGATCGACGCTATCCGAGAAGGCGGTGCCGGGATCCTTTAGCTATGTTGTGTCAAAGCATGCCGTGATCGGCATGATGCGTGCGACCTGCCAGGATTTAATGGGTCACGGCATACATACGGCTTGCATCTGCCCGGGCTTCACGGATACCGAAATGCTGAGAACCCACTTGGGGAACGACCAAACAGTCGTTGATAGCATCGCCAGCCTCAACAGCTTTAATCGCCTTATCGATCCCGATGAGATCGCCAGCCTGATTTGCTGGGCACATGAGAATCCCGTCATCAACGGCTCCATACTGCATGCCCACCTGGGTCAGCGAGAGGCCTGAACATGACTACCAGCGCAACAGTGGCGACTATGCCGATAGATCCTGCCTTGTTGGCCGAGCGGCGCGAGCGCGTGTTCCTCGTGTTAGCGGGTATCTTTATCTGTGCGATGACCATGCTCAACATTCTGGGTATCACCCGGTTTATCGAAATTGGACCTATGCAGCTAGCCGTCGGGGTACTGCCCTACCCGATAACCTTTCTGTGCACGGATTTGATCTGCGAGTTGTACGGCAAACGCCGGGCCAACTTCATGGTGACAGTGGGACTGGGGCTGAACTTTTTTATCATCGGATTTATCTACCTGGGCAATCTCATGCCGCCCGTGCCAGCAGAGAACCTGCCGCCCTGGCAAATGATCCAGCTTGCCGCACCGGTGGGCCTACCCAACGGGAGCGTGCTGGAGAATCAGGCGGAGTTATACGAGCTGATTTACGCTACCACCAGCGGTGCGGTATTCGCCTCAATGATGGCCTACATTGCCGCGCAGTATTGCGACGTACAGTTATTCCATTTTTGGAAGCGCGTCACCAAGGGGAAATACCTGTGGGTGCGTAACAACTTCAGTACCATGATCAGTCAGCTTGTCGATTCGTTCATGGTTGTCCTGGTGACGTTTGGCGCCGTGTATCTGGCCGGCGACATGACCACCGGGACCTTGCTTACCCTGATGGCCAGTAATTACACCTTCAAATTTTGCGTTGCCGTACTGGATACAGGGCCGTTTTATCTCGGCGTTATACAGCTGCGTAAATATCTTGGACTGGCACCCGGCGAGTTAGCATAGGTCAAAAGGTCGTCTGCCATGACGGCAAAACGAGCGCTTTCGCGCATTGTGCACTATGCTTTCCTTTATCTTGAAAACGATTACCGATGCATCGGAAGAATGAAGGGATTGAATCAGCCAGAGACGCCGTGCCGTGCCGCCGATGCCGCCGGACGCTTCGACTGCTGCGTGACGTTTCCGGCGACGCCCGACAATAGCAACCGGGCGCAGTAAAGATGGCCGATACCCCCATTTACAGCATTACTCAATCAGGCTCGATTACTCGAATTGAATTTAACGCAAGCCCCACGCTGCAGGATATGCTCGACGTGGTGGCAGCGTTAGCTGAGTTGAGTGGTTCAGAGCTACGCCTTTTTGTTTTCGAAAAGGCAGAATTGCTGGTTACCACGGCGGAGGTGCGTGACACCGCGGGCATCGCCCGGTCGCAGGGAAACCAGCCCCGTCGCGTTGCGCTCGCAGCGCCAGGCAGCGTCAGCAACAGCAACAGCATACTGCGAATATTCAAGGTGTTTCGTGAACGCGAAGGCACAGAGATAGCAATTTTCGCCAACGTTGCCGAAGCGGAAGCGTGGCTCCTCTCTAATAGTCCGGCGCCAGAGTAGAACCTGCCGCACCCGAATAAGAGCTATCCGTTTAGCGAACAGCTCTTCGCCAAACCAGCCGCTGAACAATCAATAGGCCGCAACCTGTCGAGACTGCGGCGCTCCATTGCTCAGGAATTCTTCAGCCAATGCGGCTACGTAACGGCCGCTCAGGCTGTCAATAAACTCACCCATGGCATGCAGTAAGGCCGGCGTTTTTGCGCTGCGCGGGTCACCTATGATGACCGACTTGCCGCCGCCAAAGGGCAAGCCCGCCATGGCAGACTTGTAAGTCATGCCCCGGGACAGCCGCAACACGTCGTTCAGGGCCGCTGACTCGTCTGCGTAGTCAAACATGCGGCAGCCGCCCACGGCAGGCCCCAGTTTTGAATTGTGTACCGCCACAATTGCACGCATTCCGCTGGCACGATCACCCCCAAACGCGACGTGCTCATGTCCGTCAAACGCGACGCTTTCGAAAACCGTCATAATCAGGCCACCTGCTCTACAATTTTCACAACACTCTCCTGTTCGTCACTGCCGCCGCGAAGCTGATCCAGCAACGCCGCCTGCTGCAATTTCAGCTTGTCGCGGTTTTGGTCTTTGACGTGGCCGAAGCCGCGCAGCTGCATGGGTAGCTCGGCAAGCTGCACTGCCAGCTCGTACTTCTCGGCGGTCGGCTCTTCAGCCAGTTCATCAACCAAAACCGCCAACAGCCTTTCGTAGTCGGCAATATCCAGGCGCTCCCGACGTCGCTCTGCGGTCATGCCGAACACGTCCAGAGCGCTGCCGCGTAAGAATTTGAAGCGCGCAAGGATACGAAAGACATGCAGCGTCCAGCTTGGAAACTCGCGCTTTATGAGCTGACTATTAATTGGATCGCGCCTCGACAGCAGGGGCGGGGCCAGATGAAAACGCAGCTTGAAATCACCGGTAAACTGCTCGCGCAGCTTATTGATGAAATCGCCACTACTGTACAGACGAGCTACCTCGTATTCGTCTTTGTAGGCCATGACCTTAAACAGACTGCGAGCGGCGGCCAGCGTCAAACGCTGCGACCGATCAGTATCCGCATCACGTATGGCCTGTAGCGAACTCTGATAACGGCGGGCATAGCCTGCGCTTTGATATTCGGTCAAGCGCTGTGCGCGATCGCTGATAGTGTCTTCAGCATCGAGTATTGCGGGCCGTGTCTGCGCCTTCTCGACCAGCGCCGTGACCCGCTCGGGCTGATGTGCTGCCCGCCGACCCCACAGGAAAGCCTGCTTGTTAAAGTCGACGGCTATAGCGTTGAGCTCGATAGCCCGCTCCAGAGCGCTTGAGGATACCGGCACCAAACCTTGCTGGTAGGCATAGCCCAGTAGGAACAGATTGGCGGCGATGGAGTCCCCTAACAGTTCTGTGGCGATCGCCGTGGCATCGATGAAAAAGGCGCCGGCGTCGCCGATCTCTTCTCGAACGGTTTGCATCATCGCGCCCGTATGAAACGGTGCATCCGGGTCGAGTACAAAGGCCGCGGTGGGCACTTCAGCGTTGTTGACCACCGCTCTGGAGCGATCGATATCAACCTTGGCGAGACTTTCGTCACTGGCCGCTACCGCAAGATCGCAGCCTACTAATAAGTCAGCTTCCCCAGCTGGGATACGAACTGCCTTGATAGCGTCTTGCGTCCGGGCGACGCGCACATGACTGACCACCGCGCCAAACTTTTGGGCAAGACCCGTCTGATTGAGCGTGGCGCAGCCTTTGCCTTCGAGGTGAGCGGCCATCGCAACCAGGGCAGTGACGGTAAGCACGCCGGTGCCACCGACGCCAGTCACGATCGTATTCCAGGGACGATCCAATTCAGGCAAGGAAGGTTCAGGCAACGGATCAAAGACCACACCATCGACTGCACCACGTTTCTTGACCAATTCACCGCCGTGTACCGTCACGAAGCTGGGGCAGAAACCTTTCACGCAGCTAAAGTCTTTATTGCAAGCGCTCTGGTCGATACGACGCTTCCGGCCTAGCGGCGTTTCCGTGGGTACGACCGACAGACAGTTTGATTTTCTGCTGCAGTCTCCGCAACCTTCACAGACGGCGTCGTTAATAAACGCCCGCTTGGCCGTGTCTTCCAGCAAACCTTTTTTGCGCCGCCGACGTTTTTCAGCGGCGCATGTCTGCACATACACCATCACCGAGACACCTTTAAACTCTCGTAATTCGCGCTGCAGCGCATCAAGTTCATCCCGATGGTGCAGACTGAAGCCAGGAATGCTTTTGAACTGCCCTTGCCAGGCACCGGGCTCGTCGCTAACCAGTGCCAACCTGGCAATGCCCTCACCGCGAAGCTGATGCAGGATATCGCCAACGCCAAGCTGGCCGTCGATAGGCTGTCCGCCGGTCATGGCCACCGCATCGTTGTAGAGGATTTTGTAAGTGATATTGACCTGGGCAGCCTGAGCCGCGCGGATTGCCAAAAGGCCAGAGTGAAAGTATGTGCCGTCACCCAGGTTCTGAAACACATGTTCGGTTTCGACAAAGGGCGCCATGCCGATCCAGGCTGCGCCCTCGCCTCCCATCTGTGAGAACGTATAGGTCTCGCGATCCGGCATCCAGGTGGCCATGTAATGGCAACCGATACCGCCCATTGCTCGGCTGCCCTCAGGCACTCTGGTAGACGTGTTATGCGGGCACCCTGAGCAAAAGTGTGGCACGCGCTCAGCAATGCTACGGGGCTGCGCCAACGACCGCTCCTTGCGCTCCAGAAACTCCAGCCGCGCCGCTATCGTCGAGGATTCAAAGAAGCGCTCTATGCGCTGTGCAATCGCTCTGGCGACCATGGCAGGCGTTAACTCACCCAGATTAGGCAGTAAATCACCGCCCTCCTCGTCGAACTCGCCGATCACGCGAGGTCGTTGCGCAACGGGGTAGTTGTAGAGCTGTCCGGTGAGCTGGTCTTCGATGATTGAACGCTTTTCTTCCACGACCAGAATTTCTTCAAGACCGTCGGCAAACTCATGGGCGCTGAGCGGTTCCAGTGGCCAACTCATACCCACCTTGAACACGCGCAGACCGATCTGCGCCGCCAGGGTGTCGTCGATGCCGAGATCTTCCAGCGCCTGCATCACATCCAGGTACGATTTACCTGTGGTAATGACACCGAAACGCGGATTGGGGCTATCGACCACAATCCGGTTCAGGTTATTGGCTCTCGCAAAAGCGCGGGCGGCGTAAATCTTGTATTTGTTGAGCCGAAGTTCCTGCTCTAGCGGTTTGTCTGGCCAACGCGCATGCACGCCGCCCACTGGAAGCTCAAAATCCCCGGGGATGACTATCTGGACTCGATCTGGATTCAAATCTGCCGATATCGCCGAATCCATGTTCTCCGTGATCGCCTTGAAGCCAACCCAGCAGCCGCTGTAGCGAGACAGTTCCCAGCCAAAGATGCCGAGATCTAACACTTCTTGAACGTTGGCCGGATTCAGTACCGGAATGCTGGCGCCGATAAACATGTGCTCAGACTGGTGCGGTAAGGTGGAGGATTTACAGGCGTGGTCATCGCCCGCTACCGCCAGCACACCGCCGTAGCGCGACGTTCCGAAGGCGTTGGCGTGCTTGATGACGTCCATGCTGCGATCGACGCCTGGCCCTTTGCCGTACCACATGGAAAAAACGCCATCGTAGCGAGCGCCGGAGAACAGGTTTGTCTGCTGGCTGCCCCACACGGAGGTGGCCGCAAGGTCTTCGTTCATGCCGGGGTGAAAATGTATATTGTGGGGGTCCAGAAAACGTTTGGCTTTCCACATTGCCTGGTCTACGCCTCCCAAAGGGGAGCCGCGATAGCCAGAGATAAAGCCCGCTGTGTTGAGGCCCCGGGAAAGGTCGCGTTGATGCTGCAGCATTGGCAGGCGGACCAGTGCTTCAATGCCGGTCATGTAGGCTCTGTCGACTTCCAGCGAATACTTATCCTCGAGTGAAACGCTGCTTGATACTGAGTCGATCGCTGTTTTGGACGAGGTCATCGCGTGCTTACCCGGAGAGCCAATATAAAAAATAGTGTACGTGGCCAGGCGAGGTAAATTTTGTCCTAGAGCGCCCTCTTACCGCATAATTCGCATAACTTATTCACTTTTTACGCCTTATTGGGGATATTTATGCCAGAAGAGCTCAGCAAGACCGACATTCAAATATTGGAGATACTGCAGCGGGACGCCAGCACCAGCACTGGCGCTATTGCCGAACGCCTGAACCTGTCCCAGTCCCCGTGCTGGCGCCGCATCAACCGGATTGAGCAAGCAGGGTTGATTCGTAAGCGCGTTGCGCTTCTGGACCGGCGGGCGCTGGGCATGGAGGTGGTGGTTTTTGCCACGGTCAGTCTCACCGCCCACGGGCGTCAAAACCTTGAGGACTTCGAATCTCGCATTGTCGACTATCCGGAAGTGATCGAGTGCTACACCATGGCGGGCATTTGGGATTACATGCTGAAGATAGTGGCGCGCGATATTGCCCACTACGAGACTTTCGTCCGCAACCAGCTGACAACTGATCCTGTGATTCGCGAGCTGCACTCCCACATGGCCGTTACCGAGATCAAGAACAGCACCGAACTGCCACTGTCGACGCAACTGTGAGCATCAACCCTGCACCAACGGTATACTGAATCTATGAACGCAAACGCCGCACCCGAGAGCAAATTACCCGACGTTGGCACAACGATCTTTACGGTTATGTCAGGCCTGGCAAACGATTGCGGGGCACTGAACCTGTCACAGGGTTTCCCCGACTACGACGGACCACAAGCACTGCGCGAAGCGCTCGCCAAACATACGCTTGACGGCCACAACCAATACGCCCCCATGGCAGGGGTCATGGCGCTGCGCGAACAAATCGCTGCAAAGCTCGATCGACTATATGGCGTGCAAGCCGACCCTGAATCAGAAATCACAGTTGTTCCCGGCGCCACCGAGGCGATTTACTGCGCGATTACTGCCTGCGTGCAACCCGGCGACGAAGTGCTGTTACTGGACCCGGCCTATGACTGCTATGCCCCGGCGGTGAGTCTGTCTGGCGGCGTCGCCAAACGCATTCCGCTTATCGAACCCGCGTTCGGCGTGGACTGGAACCGTGTCGCCGACAACATCACGGACAAAACCTGTCTCATCATTATCAACTCGCCACACAACCCTACCGGGGCGGTGCTGGACGACACTGACCTGCGCAAACTTGAACAGCTGGCCGTAGAACACGGACTGTGGGTGATCAGCGACGAAGTCTACGAACACCTGATTTTCGACAACCGTCAGCATCAGTCGGTTCTGCGCTACCCGGAACTGCGCAAGCGCAGCTTCGCGGCGTTTTCGTTTGGCAAGACCTTTCACATCACCGGCTGGAAGACGGGCTACTGCGTAGCGCCCGCCGCGATGACGCGAGAGCTGCGCAAGATCCATCAGTTTGTCGCCTTTGTTGCGGTAACCCCAGTGCAATTGGCGCTGGCTGACTTCATGGCAGCAGAGCCTGGCTTCACAGATTCTCTAGCGGGCTTCTATCAAGCAAAGCGTGACCGGTTTTGTCATGCGATCGAATCATCACGGTTCATGTTCACCCCCTCCGCGGGCAGCTACTTTCAGCTACTGGAATACAGCGCTATCTCTGACGAACCGGATACCGCGCTCGCGGAAAGACTCACCCGCGAACACGGCATCGCCTCCATCCCGGTTTCGGTATTCAGTGAGAGGGCGCTAAAGCAACGTTACTTGCGGTTCTGTTTTGCCAAGAGCGATGATGTGCTGGATCAGGCCGGGGAGATCTTGTGCAGGATTTAAACGTAGCGATGGTACAAACGGCACTTGCGTGGGAGGCGCCCGAGCAGAACCGTCAAGCATTGAGCGAGTTGCTGTCAGCACTGCCACCATCCACTGACCTGGTCGTGCTGCCGGAAATGTTCACCACCGGTTTCTCCATGAACTCCCAGGCAATCGCGGAAGATCAAGCAGCCGACACCCTGCCCTGGCTACAAAGCCTCGCCGCCCAGTACGATGTCGCCATCACAGGATCGATCGCGGTGCGCGACCAGGGACGCTGCTATAACCGATTACTGTTTGTCACAGCGGACGGCCTCAGCGACTACTATGACAAACGTCATCTGTTTACGCTGTCCGGCGAGCAGAATCACTACAGCGCCGGCAGCCGGCGGCCGGTTCTGAGCTGGCGGGGTTGGCGAATCGCACCGATGATCTGCTACGACCTGCGCTTCCCCGTATGGATGCGCAATCGACCGTCGCCCCACGAAGACAGCTACGACCTCTTGCTAGTCGTCGCCAATTGGCCAGCCAAGCGCCGTATTCACTGGCGGCAGCTGTTAATTGCGCGAGCTATCGAGAACCAGGCTTGCTGTGTCGGCGTAAATCGGGTGGGCAGCGATGGCAATGGGCTGGACTATGCCGGCGACAGTCTCGCGCTGGCCGCAGATGGCGTTATGCTACTGGACTGCGAAGATCAACAAGGCGTGTTTCACGCGACGCTTCAGGCTGAACCCCTACTCCGCTACCGCGAAAAGTTTCAGGCCCTTGGCGACGGCGACAGCTTCGAATTAATGCGCTAGCGGCTCCGCTAGTGCTCGCCCCTGCAGGTCGGTGAGACCAAGGCCTCCAGGCGTCATCTGTTGTTTTCAGAACGAAAAACGCCGGACTCAGAGAGCCCGGCGTTAAGAAGAAAAAACCGGCCATCAACACAGCCGGTGTCGCACCTTATTCGTCGACGACCATCTCGTCTTCAACTTCGAGGTTGGCCATAACGCGACGGTTTTTAGCGCGCCCCAGCGGCGTAGCGTTGTCTGCCAGCGGCTCACTTTCACCAAAGCCTTTGGCAGTAAGCTGTCCGGCGGGAACATCGAAACGGTCCTCAAGAATATCGATAACGGATTCGGCGCGTCGCTGTGACAGTGACAGATTGTAGTCCTCGGGACCCATGCTGTCCGTGTGTGCTTCGATGGTGGCCGTCGCGTCAGGGTGGCGCTTCAAGAAGTCCGCAAACTCTTTGATATCGTCCAAATAGCTATCATCGACGACAGCAGAGTCAAACGCGAAGCGTACATCGAGAGCGGCAGATTCGCCCTGCACGAAGCGCATCTTACAGCCGCGCTCGTCGACTTTGGCACCAGCCGGCGAATTCGGGCAGGCATCATCTTTGTCCATGACGCCATCGCCATCAGTGTCTACCGGTGCGGCAACCGATGTGGCAGCGACCGCAGCGGCTGCTACCGGTTCGGCAGCGGCTTTGCGCTCGGTCTTGCCACCAAATCGGTAGGAGAGTGCCAACGAAAGTGTAAAGTCGCTGGTGTTGTCATCCATACCATACAAGTAGCGAGCATCACCGCGCAGGCTCAGGTTGTCCGTCAGGAAGAAATGCGCACCACCGCCGAAGTTGAGCTCTTCATCAACCTCGTCCAGATTGCCGTTAGGCACGTCCCACTCGCGGTCGAGTTGGCCCACGCCGCCCGCCAGATAAGGGTGCAACTTGCCGCGAGGCGTGAGGTAGTAAAGTGCATCCAGATGCCAACGCGTGATGTCTGCATCAAAGCCGTTATCGCCATCTGTTTCACCATCGGCGAACCAGATTTCAGTCGCCCAGCGTTCGGTGAATCGATACTCTGCCGCAGCAAATGGCGTGACTTCGTCATCGACCTCCCGGTCATTATCAAAAAAGTTGGACGTGCCACCCAGCGTAAAGGTCAGTGGAACTTCGGCTTGCGCCGGCGTGACGACTGCCAGGCAAAGGGCTAGACCCATGGCGGCCCCCATCAGGGCGGGTAAGGAAACTGTTCGGACGTGCATGTGCGGGCTCCTTCGGAGAGTTTTATAACGCATGGCCAGGCCTGCGATTGTTGTTACGGCGAATGCGCTTTCAAAACAAGTGTGAAAAGCGTCTGTATAAGCCGCGTTGTTTTTCTGCAGCTAGAATACCAAGCCTGCCGGCGCTTATACAGCAAACCGGTATGACAAGGTGTTTAAACTTTGACCTGCCGCAGACACTCACTGCCTGCGCGACCGGCACATAGATTTCTGACCGTGCCTCTTGCCACTACCTGTTCAGAGCAAGCTGCCTAACTGTTGAGAGCAAACTACTGACTACCAGTCGAGAGACTCCTTCACGAAGGGAATGGTTAGTGGGCGTTTGCGGGTAATCGAATCCCGATCCAGTCTGTCCAGCAGCGCGATTAGCTCGCTCATATCCCGGGATGCACGCGACAGAATATAGCGCGCCACGTCATCATCAAGAGTCATGCCTCGGCGGCCTGCCCGAAATTGCAGGATTCGCTGCTTTTCTTCATCGGCGGGTACAGCGAGTTGAAACACGGTACTCCAGGCCAATCGTGAAGCTAGATCTTTAAGGGAAATGGAGAGACCCGATGGAGCGGCATCGGCGGCAAAAAACAGGGTGCATCCAGTTTCTCGTGACCGATTGATAAGGTGAAACAAGGCCTCTTCCCAGCCGCCCGACCCCACCACCCACTGCAGATCGTCTAAACAAACCAGATCCAGGCCTTCGATGCCATCCAGAATCGCCTCTGGTGACATCTCATGCATGTCGGCCATGGGTAGATACAGCGCGGTGCCTGAGGCGGCGTTCTGGCAGGCGGCCTGCAAGAGGTGACTGCGGCCGCTGCCAGAAGGGCCGTGTACAAAAAGTGACTGCTCCTCGCCTGGATCTTGCAGCAGTGCCCGCAGGGGCAACAACCGATCACTGAACCAGAAGTTGTCCAGGGTCGCCTCGTCACGCAACTGCACCGCCAGCGGCAGCTGCGTATTAGTCACTGGTTTCCGGCTCATCCTGATTCGACGCCGCGGCCTCATCGCCATTGTTTTGCTGCGCTTCTTCGCTTTGGCCGCCGTCATCGGTATCGCTGGTGTAAAACTCGGTAGCACGGTAATAGTCGTTGATATGCCGCAGCAGAACCGCCACCACGGCTGCCACCGGCAAACCGACTAAAACGCCTATGAAACCAGCCAGCTGGCCACCGGCGAGCACTGCAAAAATAACCGCCACAGGATGCAGGCCGATGCGGTCGCCGACCAGAATCGGCGTCAGTAGATAACTCTCAACGAGCTGACCAAATGAGAATACCGCGGCCACCGCGAGCAACATCGGCCAGTCACCGAACTGAACCCACGCCGCGACTGCGGCGGCCAGGATACCCGATAGCGTGCCGAGATAGGGAACGATGGCAAATAGCCCAGCGAAAACACCGATGGCAACAGCCAGATCTAACCCAACGATAGCGAGCCCTGTCGAATAGATCACCGCCAATGACAGCATCACCAGCAGCTGGCCACGAAGAAAGGCGCCAATGACTTCGTCGCACTCGCTTGCCAGGGAGGCACCTCGTTGCTGCCAGTCTTCCGGCAGCAGCCTCAATGCCTTGGGTGTCAGTTTGTCCCAGTCTCTTAGCAAATAGAACGCCACCACGGGAATCAGCACCAGGTTGCCCAGAGACACCAGAAAGTTAACCCCCGAGCCAGTAATGTAGGCTCCCGCAGACGCCAACAGCTTGCCCACTGACTGCCAGTTCTCTGCCAGCGTTGACTTCACTTTCAAGCTGGGCACCGTCTCCGCCGGCAAGTCCAGCACGTTCCAGGCCCAAGGCAACACGGACGACGTCACCCAGTTATAGGCAACCGGCACGCCGCGAATCAGCGTGTTGAGCTGACTCACCAGCAAGGGCAGCACAATGAGTAATGCACCCAGCAGCACCATGCCCAGGCCCAGAAAGACCGTGCCAGAGGCAAGACTGCGACTCATACCCCGCTCTTCGAGCCAGTCCGTTGCCGGGTCACCGAGATAGGCGATCAGTGCGCCAGCGACAAATGGCGTCAGTATGGGCATCAGCTCAAACAGCAGCCACGTCAGCACCGCCAGCGTTAACAGCAGTGGAAGCCCCAGGAAGGTGCGAGTCGGCCGCATCATGGCAACCACCTATAGCTCAGCTCGATACCGAGGGGGCCCCGGGGAAGAGGCGATGGTTGCGTATTGCGCTGCAGTCGGCGATCCAGCGCCAAAACGCGTTCCAGTGAGTCCGCATCCGCCTGCGCAGTAAGCCTGAACACGGCGCTCGGACCGCCCGGCGTGCGCCTGCTATCAAAGTAGGCGAGCCACGCCCTGCTGACAAACTCGACGTCCATGAAGGTTTCCAACAGCACGCTGTAATCGTCAAAGCTCTGCACCGAGTCAACCCGCACCAGCAGGCTACGTTCACCGTCGCCGGCGGCCACTGCATAGCGCGGCGCCATTCGGTCAGCAACGAAGTTGGCGATTCGGTCCGCAACGGCTTGTGTGTCTTGCCGGTAGAGACTGCCGGAACTGCTGTCCTGCCTATAGAGGTAGGTCCAATCACCCAGCCAGCTGCCATCTGGCAAGGCCTTGAAGCGGCCTACCACGACGTTGTCATTCCCGTAACGCCTTGAGGCCCGGTACACCGTCAATTCGTCAAGTCGCCACAGTGCATCCAGCCCTGCCGCCTGTAAATCAGCGAGATCATAAAGCGGGTACGCCTGCGGCACACCGCGTCTAACCATGGCATTCTGCAGTGCTGAAAATACCCCCGGATCAGAATCCGGCGTGGCGAGCCGCCGGCCATTAGCATCCTCTAAAACCAACCACACCAAGACAGCGGGACGATTAGAGGTCCATAGAGGGGAGCCGTTTTCGCGCAGCAACGCGTTGACAGAGGCGGGGTCGAAATCGACTTCCAGCGACAGGGCATCATCATCGCGTACATAACGATAGCGCTGCATGTAGCGTGTCGCATCCTGTAGTGCATCGGTCAAACGTTCGTTATCGAGTACGCTCGGGTGTCCCGATACCTTTAACAGCACCTGCTCAAGCGCGGCGCGTGTTCCCGACTGCAGCGCCGCCTGGCCGTGATCGGCAACGCTGACGACGCCCTGATGTAGACCCTCTACCTGCTCAGCCCGCGTCGAATGACTCAACGCTGTAACGACGACCAGGGCGGTTGCGCCAAGCGCCCGCCGCAGCGGCATAAACACGCAACGCGCACCCAAACGCCGGCGCAAAGCCGCATGTGCTTGCAGCGTCGCGTTTAGCCATTTTTGAATGCTCAGACTCATTACACGCGATTTTAGCAGTACCGGGGTTTAGCGCGACAGGATAGAATATCGGCTTTTTCACGTAGTCCCATCTATGAGCGACCCGGCCAATCCCTCCAACTCCACTGATTCCGCCTCTGCTCCCGCCCCCAAAACGTCGTTGAGTTACAAAGACGCGGGGGTCGATATAGACGCTGGCGAGGCCCTGGTAGAGCGCATCAAGCACGTCGCCAAGCGCACCCGCAGGCCAGAGATGCTCAGCGGTCTGGGTGGGTTTGGCGCGCTATGTGAGCTTCCCAAAGGCTACACGGAACCCGTATTGGTCTCAGGCACTGACGGGGTCGGCACCAAGCTGAAGCTGGCGATGACCTTAAACAAGCATGACAGTATCGGTATCGATCTGGTTGCCATGTGTGTCAACGACCTGGCCGTGACCGGAGCGGAGCCGCTGTTCTTTCTCGACTACTACGCCACCGGCAAACTGTCCGTCGAAACCGCAGCCAGTGTGGTCGAAGGTATCGGCCGCGGCTGTGAACTTGCGGGCTGCTCTTTAGCCGGTGGCGAAACCGCCGAAATGCCCGGCATGTACGAGGGCGAGGACTACGATCTGGCGGGCTTTTGCGTGGGTGTTGTCGAAAAGTCCCGCATTATCGACGGCAGCACGGTGCAGAACGGAGATTGCCTTATCGCGCTGGCGTCCAGTGGCCCGCACAGCAACGGCTATTCGTTGATTCGCAAAATACTTGACCATAGCGGAGCGAGTCTCGATCAAGACCTCGCCGGACAGCCGCTAGGTGAGGCGCTGCTGGAGCCCACGCGTATCTACGTCAAACCCCTGCTGGCACTGGCGGCCGAACTGCCCGTGAAGGCGTTGAGTCATATCACTGGCGGGGGCTTGACGGAGAACTTGCCGCGGGTACTCCCGGAACATCTCAGCGCGATCATCGATACCCAAAGCTGGCAATGGCCCGCAGTGTTTAGCTGGCTGCAGGACGCAGGCGGTGTGGCAACGGACGAAATGTATAGAACCTTTAACTGCGGCGTGGGCATGGTCCTGTGCGTGGCAGACGCCGACGCCGAGCGCTGTGTGCAAGCGCTGGCGGCCGCAGGCGAGACAGCTTGGCGCCTGGGGCGTGTCGAAGCCGGCCACGATGATTCGGTAGTCTTTAACGAAGGATGAAGCTCGCCGTCTTGATTTCCGGCAGTGGGTCTAATCTGCAGGCCTTCATTGATGCCTGTGATGAAGGCAGACTGGCGGCGGAAGTCGCCGTGGTGATAAGCAACCGCCCCCAGGCCGCTGGGCTGCATCGCGCAGCGGACGTCGGCATACCGTGCCGCGTGATCGATCACACCCTCTACCCGGACCGCGCTGCATTTGATCAGGCCTTGCTGGACGCTATGGCGCCCTTTCAGCCTGACCTGGTGATACTCGCCGGCTTTATGCGCATTCTTACGCCATCTTTCATAGGGTCGTACCGCGGCAAACTGCTCAATATTCATCCCTCGCTGTTACCCAAATATCCCGGGCTTAACACGCATCAACGTGCGCTGGACGCGGGCGACAGCCACGGCGGGGCAACGGTGCACTTCGTCACAGAGGAGTTGGACGGCGGGCCCCCGGTGTTGTTCGCTGCCGTACCAATCGATGCTCAGACGTCGGTCGCTGGGCTGGCACAGGAGGTGCAGCAGCGCGAGCACCAGATTTATCCTCAGGTCGCCCAGTGGTTCGTCGAGCGGCGTCTGGCGCTAACGCCTTCCGGCGCCACCCTGGATGGTGACCTGCTGCCGCGCTGTGGTCTTGACGTGGACACGCTGTAAACCGATCGACCAGGGATTTCCCCTGCTGCACTTGACGACGCAACATGCGATCAAAAGCAAAGCATCATTGAGCGACGCACGCGGAGACACTCAGCGCATTTGGCCCAGTGCGCGCGCGGCATTTTCGATATAGCGCTGCTCGGTTCGAATGCGTTCGCGCGCGACATCGTCTCTGGCCAGTTGCAGCGCATTACCCAACTGGGCCCTGGCGGCTAACATTTGACCATTCAGGTAAAAGTACTGGGCGCGGGACTGATGCAGTTCGTAGTTATTACCGGTAAGCCCCTGGGTTTCTGCCAGCACGTACCAAACATAGGGATCGCTGGGCCTGCGCTTTGCCTGCTGGGCAAGGATGGATTCCGCTTCGCTGTAGCGACCCGCGCGCAAGTGGGTTTTGGATACCGCCATGGTGAGTGGATAGTTGCCTGGCATCAACATCCAGTGCTTACCCAGTAAGGCTAAAGCATCATCAAATTCGCCCGACTCGGTGTGAATGTCGGCTTCGGCCAATATATAGGGCAAGCTATCCGGCCGATACTCACGCAAGGGTTTCAACAGCTCCATCGCGTCGGCGAACGCCCGCGCTCGCGTCAGCGTCAACACCAGCCCGTATTGATAGGCCTCGGCGTTACGGCCCTTGCGCTCAACCCGCTTGCGAAACCAGGCCTCAGCTTCATCATCATCGCGGAAGCTCTCGACCTGCACCCGCATGCGCATGAGCTGAAAATCCGGGTTATCGGCATACACTTTCCGGGGATACTGCCGCGCCCGATTGCGGGCGTCAGCGATACGACTTTCGGTCAGGGGGTGTGTCATTAGAAACTCTGGCGGGCGTCGCGAGCCGCGGGTCAATGACTGCATCACCTGAAACATGTTGGCGGCGCCGTTTGGATCAAAACCCGCCCTCGCCAGGTTCTGAATGCCAATGCGGTCCGCCTCCTGCTCATGCCCGCGACTAAAGCGCAGCTGGTTGGATTGGGCCGCGGCCTGAGTGGTGGTGATGGCGGCGATACCGGCTTCACCGGAGCCTGCCGCAATCGCAGCAAGGCCGCCCAGCAAGCCAACCATCGAGGGAATACGCGAACGTTCGCGGTCTTCAACGCCGCGGGAAAAGTGGCGCTGGCTGACGTGGGCCAGCTCGTGAGTCAAGACTGAGGCGAGTTCAGCTTCGGTGCCAGCCTGCCGCACCAGCCCATTATGTACACCCACGACACCACCCGGCACCGCAAAAGCGTTGATGGTAGGGTTATCCACCGTAATCAATTGAAGGCGTCGATCTTTAAGCTCGCTGGTTTCAGCCAGTGTGTACACCAGCTCTTCAAGGTAGGACTGCAACAGCGGGTCTTCCACAGCCGGCACGGCCGCGCGATAGCGCATCAGCCAGACCCTGCCCATGGTGTATTCCTGACCAACGGGCAAGACGCCGGACTCGCCGAAGCTGGGCAGATCATTGCGCTGGGCAGCCGCCGCAACACTGCACAGCAGCAGCGCGCCGGCAGCCAGGAATCGCAATGTTGTCATCAGGTTTTGGGCAGCGTCACGCCGATTTGCCCCTGATACTTGCCGCCGCGGTCTTTGTAACTGGTGGCGCAGACTTCGTCGGACTCGAAAAACAGCATCTGCGCCACGCCTTCGTTGGCGTAAATTTTGGCGGGCAAATTGGTGGTATTGGAGAATTCCAGCGTAACGTGTCCTTCCCACTCGGGCTCCAGGGGCGTCACGTTGACGATGATGCCGCAGCGCGCATAGGTTGATTTGCCCAGACACACAGTCAACACATTA
The DNA here is from genome assembly GCA_043585095.1 of Cellvibrionales bacterium. Lineage (GTDB taxonomy): Bacteria > Pseudomonadota > Gammaproteobacteria > Pseudomonadales > Halieaceae > JANQIO01. The sequence goes on along the minus strand of CP121321.1, from coordinate 655,455 downwards.
CGCGGGATGCGGAAGTATTCGATCGTTGAAGCGAGTGCAAAAGAATTGGGCGGAATCACACAGTACTCAGCATGAATATCGACAAAACTTTTCTCATCAAAATTTTTGGGGTCGACGGTCGCCGAGTGAATATTGGTAAATACCTTGAAGTGCTCTGAGCAACGTACATCATAGCCGTAGCTGGACGTACCGTAGGAAATCACCCGCTCCTCTCCCGAGTAGCGCACCTGCTCTGCCGCGAAAGGCTCTATCATGCCGTGGCCTTCGGCCATACGGCGAATCCAGTTGTCCGATTTGATACTCATGGCTGTCCTGTTTTTTAGCTACTTTTAGCGGCTTGGGCTGGTTTATACGTTCGCTGCGCAGTTTTGGTCGCGGCGCCTGCGTACGTCAATCTTTGCTGATAACAATTTCCGGTGCAGCCGGGGATTCACCGCTCAGACCGTTCAGAATCCCGTCCGCGATCGCAAGATAGCTCGCTGCCTCGGCAGAGTCTGGCGCTGCCGCCACCGTTGGAATACCCGCGTCAGTTTGCTCACGCACGGCCAGCGACAGCGGTAGGCTACCCAGCAGCGTAACACCGTATTCGGAAGCAATGCGCTCACCGCCGGCAGAGCCAAAGATATGTTCCGCATGGCCGCATTGGCTGCACACATGCACAGCCATGTTCTCGACAATGCCCAGAACCGGCACGCCGACCTTGTTAAACATTTCGATGCCTTTGCGTGCATCCAACAGCGCGATGTCCTGTGGGGTTGTCACAATCACCGCGCCTGACACACGCGCCTTCTGCGACAGCGTTAGCTGAATATCGCCAGTACCCGGCGGCATATCGATCACCAGCACGTCCAATTCACCCCAATCGGTCTGCTCAAGCATTTGCTGCAGGGCACCGCCGGCCATCGGCCCGCGCCACACCATCGGTGTGCGTTCAGTAACCAGGTAACCCATGGACATCGTAGCGAGGCCATGAGCGGGTATTGGAACGATTTTGCCATCGCGCTGCTCGGGTCGTTGAGATTCCGCGACGCCCAACATCAGCTGCTGGCTGGGACCGTAGATATCGGCATCAAGAAGGCCAACGGTTTGCCCTCGCGCCTGCAGGGCAAGTGCGACGTTGACTGCGGTCGTAGACTTGCCCACACCGCCCTTTCCCGAGGCCACGGCGATGATGTGTTTGACCTTATCCATAAGCGGATCCGCATGTAAAAGAGGGCGCTAGTATAAGCAGGCCCCCGCTACGCCACAAACGCCTGGGTTCAGTTGAGGCTGGCATCGATAAAGCTCGCCAAATCTTGTTTGAACTTGCGGCGCGAAGGGGGATGCACGTACATCATGTGGCCCGCCTCGTAGTACTGCATACTGATATTGCTGCGCAATTCTCTGGGCACGGGGAGCTGGTCGACAAAATATTCAGTAGCGCGATAAGGCGTGGCCAGATCATAATAGCCTTGCTGCACCAGCACCTTCATTTCAGGATTGCGGATCATGGCAAAGCCGAGATCGATCCCGGTATCACCGGCTGCGGATTTGCCGTTGCGTGGGTCCCTGTGGGAACGATCCCAGGTTCTATAGGCGCCGCTGGAGACCACATAGGGGCGGTCCACTATCGCGCCCAGTTCGCGCTGCCGGTAATCGTTAAAGCTCGCGACGAACGCCGGCGCAACCGCACTGTTGTAGGCATCGAAAGGCATGCGTTCCGCCAGCGCTCGCGTGGTAAAGCCAATGAAGCGTGAGTCAATACGCCCCACCACCTGTCCCGTCTTGCGCCGCAGCTCGGCGGCAAACTGGGATTCCGTGACCCGGAAGCCCGCCGCGATCCAGAAGTCAGCGCTGGTGCCGGTGTACTGGGCGAGCCGCTCGGCAACCGCCTGCCGTTGCGCATCGCTGGCGCGAGCGCCACGCACCAAAACGTCCAGGAAGTCGGTGATCGCAAACTCATCGACCTCAGCAAGAAAGGCTTTAAAGTCCGCAGGGAGAGGCTCCAGCATGTCGTGGTACCAGGCGGTTGCCGCATAGGTGGACAACTGCATGCTATAGCCCACCGCCATATTGGCTACCCCGGCGCCACCGCCGCCAGCTACGTCCATATAGGGTGACACCAAGACCACGCCGTTCAGACCGATGTTGTGGCGCGTTAACAGATCGTAGCTGACGCCGCCCGCGCGCATCCCGCCATAGCTCTCGCCAAGAATGTACTTGGGTGACGCCCAGCGCTGCGTCTCGGTGATGTACTGCTTGATGAAATCGGACACTGACTCGATATCAGCGTCCACGCTGTGGAAGTCCTCGGCCTCGGCCTCACCAAGCGGTCGGGAGAATCCCGTACCCATGGGGTCGACCATAACCAAATCAACTTTATCGAGGATGCTGTGGGGGTTGTCCACGTAACGATAAGGTCCCAGGGTGTTTTGTTCCAGATCGCTGATATCGGTCATGCGAGGACCCAGCACGCCCATATGCAGCCACATTGATGCTGAACCCGGCCCCCCATTCCAGGCAAACATCAGCGGGCGCTTGGCGGGGTCCGCGCCGAGCTTTTCGTATGCGGTATAGGCCAGCTCTGCGACCGGTTCGTCCTCTTCGTTGCGCATAATCAGGCTGCCGACCGTGGCGCGGTAGCGAAGGCGTTGACCGTCTATTCGCAGCTCCTGCTCGCTAGTGAAGGACAGCGGTTCGGGTATTTCGGTGTGCTGCGCCTGGGGCTCAGGCGTGGTCTCAGGCCCTGCAAACGCTGGCAAGCAAAACGCCAGCAGAGCCAAAAATAGAGTGGGCAGAGTGGGTGTTTTCAATGCAAGTCTCTCCTTCATATGACGGGCGCTTGTCCAGCGTGCTGATGTCCGGTGTTGTCGGAACTAAGCTATGCTTATACAAGGTCGTCTTTCTTTGATGTGTTTCTCTGTGACAGCCTACGCAGGAACGCGTTCATACGATTAAAGAACATCCATAAATACTCTAAAAACCGAGGTGTGTGATGACGATAAGCGACATTCACTGGTTAGCCGTAATCGGGGCGGCGGTATCCGCGTTTTTAATCGGTGGCATCTGGTACGGCCCCTTGTTTGGCAAGGCCTGGCAAGCGCTAAACGGGCTATCTGACCAAGCGGTACAGCAAGACGCACCGAGAACCTTCTCCGGCGCCTTCGCTTTAACTCTGGTGGCAGCATTCGGACTGGCGATGCTGATGCAGTTGCACCCCAGCCCGAGCCTTAACGCCGGACTGGGTGTCGGCACCACGGTTGGACTCGCATTCGTAAGCACCAGCCTGGGCATAAATTATCTGTTCGCCAGAAAGCCCTTGATGCTGTTTCTCATCGACGCAGGCTATCTGGTGCTGATGTTTGCCGTGATGGGAATCGTTATGGGTACCGTTTCCGGTGCCGTTTCCGAGTCGATTGTGGATACAACGCGCTGAACAAACGCAAAGTCTGCTGCGCTAGCGATTGCGTCCCAACTTTTCGTGGGCATCCACCCATTCATTGGTGCCGGTTTTCCGGTCTAATCGTGTCGCGGCACTTAAGGACAGCTCTCCCGCCACAACGACTGCCGCGGCAATCTCCAGTAGTTTCATGGCCTTGCCTTTTCCGTAACAGTCCATGACCTCAAGGCACTCACGCTGTGTCGCCAGACCCGTGCCACCGCCGTAGGTCGCCATGATCAACGCCGGCAGCGTGATTGAGTAATGCAGGTCGCCGTCCCGGGTGACGTAGTTGTACACCGAGCACTGGTTTGCCTCTGCAATGTTCGCCATATCCTGCCCGGTGGCCATGAACATCGCCGCCAGGCCATTGGCAGGATGCGCTGCATTATTGGATGAACCGGCGAGAAACGCGCTGAGCGTGGTCACGGTGTAGCCATAGTGCATTTGCTCCGGCGTAATTCTAAGAATATCGGCGAGCACTTCGCGCGGCAGGGTGATTTCCGCAGTGACGCGTCGTCCACGGCCCTTCAGTGAGTTCACGAACGAGGTGCGTTTCTCCGTATCGAAGGCGCCCGACAGCAGGTAGTGCCGCAAATACGTCACTTCCTTGCGGATCCACTCGCAGGCCACAAAGGTCGCCTTGCCCGTCATATTCTGCCCGGCGGCGTCCCCGGTACTGTAGTCAAATCGTGTATGCACCATGTTGTGGACCACGTAGTGCTCTATCTCCAGCAGCTTGCCGACAGAGGTTGTCGACTCGGCTTTTGCCTTGATCTCATCGAAGTGCGCTACCAGCCAGTCGCGAAAATCCCGTGCCTCGCGCGCATTATGAAAAACAAAGGTCGGCGCGCGCTGCATAGCTTCCCCGCAGACCGTTGTCATGACGCCACCTGCCTCTCGAATGGCGCGCATGCCACGATTGTAGGACGCCACCAGGGTGCCTTCGATGGTCGCCATGGGCACATAGAAATCGCCCTGCGCATGCTCTCCGTTGACGCGCAGCGGCCCGGCCAGGCCTATGGGCACTTGCGCCACACCGAAGAAGTTTTCGATATTGCCGGCCATCGTGGCCGGGTCGAAGCTGAAGTTTTTAGTATGGTCCAGAGTCGCCCCGGTTTCGGACTCTATGAACTGTTGGCGCTTGGCAATGATGTCCGGGCTGTAGTCGTCGTCCTGACGGGGTATCTTCTTTGACATGGTGGCACTCCAATTGAGCGTTTAGCATAACCTCCCCTTCGCAATGCCGCTATCGCGGGTAGGCGCTCTACGCGGAGCGATGCAGCGAAGCGCGGCTTTTAATGCACCTCTGCTGCAACTTTTGTCTGCAACTTTTGTCTGCAACTTTTGTCTGCAACTACGCAAAGCGCTGGGGTAAGCTGCGCGCATGGAGAAAGAATGTGCATTGATTACAGGAGCCTCTTCGGGCATTGGCGCAGCGCTGGCAACCGAGTTTGCCGCAGCGGGTTTTGATCTGGTGCTGGTGGCGCGCAGTAAAACCAGGCTCGCTGCGCTCGCGACGGCGCTGGCCGATGAGTTCGGTGTATCGGCGAAGATCGAGGTAAGCGATCTGGCGCAAGCCAATGCTGCCGCCACGCTGGCAGGGAAACTTCGCAAGCAAGGCACCGTGGTGACGACGCTGGTAAACAACGCTGGCGTGCTCGAACAGGGGTCGTTTATCGAAATGGCGCCGGCAACACATCAGCGCCTGGTCGACCTGAACATCAGCGGTCTTACCGCGATGCTGGGCGAGTTTCTTCCCGACATGGTGGCGCGAGGCCATGGCCGAGTGTTGAACGTGGCATCCATCGCATCCTTCCAGCCGGTGCCAACACTTGCCGTTTACGCCGCGACCAAAGCCTATGTATTGTCTCTGACAGAATCTCTTTCCGAGGAACTCACCGGTACTGGTGTCACTGCAACGGCTCTTTGTCCGGGCGTGACCAATACGGGGATGGTCGACAATGTAAAAGAGCAGAACACCGGACTGTCGATACCCAAATTTGTGTTAGGTGAAGCAAACGAGGTCGCCAGCGCCGGATACAAAGCCTGCATGAAAGGGCAAGTCATCTGTGTGCCGGGCGCCATCAATCAGGCATCGGTTATGACCAGCCGCAGCACCCCACGCTGGCTGGTCCGGCGCATTACCGGTGTGCTGGGACGCTATATTAGCGGCAACGACTCAAACCCGCCTCGCTAACCACACAGAACAGACGCCGCAGTGCCCGCTTGCTGACCCTCATGATCCTTTGAGCTATAGTGTTGCGCCTTATTTGGCGTCCTTACCGACCCCTCATTACCATTGTTCCTAATCCGCGAACCCAGCAGAGAAACTTTTCAAAATGTCCGCTCCCGATTCAGCCCAGCACCGCGAAATACTGGTTACCAGTGCACTCCCCTACGCGAACGGCCCCTTGCATCTGGGACACATGCTGGAGCAGGTGCAAACCGATATCTGGGTGCGCTTTCAGCGCTCACGTGGCCATGACTGCCTGTATGTTTGCGCAGACGACGCCCACGGCACGGCCATTATGCTTACCGCTGAAAAGCAGGGGATCAGCCCGGAAGAGCAGATCGAGCGCGTGCATGCCCAACACAAGGCTGACAGCCAGGATTTCCTGATCGGCTTCGCGAACTTTTATACAACCCACTCTGACGAGAACCGCGCCCTCTCCGAGAGCATTTACCGAAGCTTGCGAGACAATGGTCATATTGAAGAGCGGGAGATCACCCAGGCGTTTGATCCGGAGAAATCGCTTTTCCTGTCCGACCGCTATATCACCGGGAGCTGTCCGCGCTGCAAAACGCCTGACCAATACGGCGATAACTGCGAGGCCTGCGGGGCAACCTATAGCCCACTGGAGCTCATTGACGCGCGCTCTGCGCTATCCGGCGCAGCCCCCGTGGAACGTGAATCGCTGCACTACTTCTTCACCTTGCCGGCATTTGCAGAAATGCTCACAGCGTGGATAGACAGCGGCAGCCTGCAGGCGCCGATTGCCAACAAACTGCGCGAGTGGCTGGAGGCAGGTTTACAGAGCTGGGACATCAGTCGCGACGCGCCCTACTTCGGCTTCGAAATACCCGACGCGCCCGGCAAGTTTTTCTACGTCTGGCTGGACGCCCCTATCGGCTATATGGCGAGCCACCAAAATCTGTGCGAACGAGAAGGTCGCGACTTCGACGCGGTCTGGAAGCCGGGTTCAAGTGCTGAGCTCTACCATTTCATTGGCAAAGACATCATTAACTTTCACGGGCTGTTCTGGCCCGCCATGCTGTCTTCAGCTGGCTACCGCACCCCCACGGGCATTTTTGCCCACGGCTTCTTGACGGTAAACGGCACCAAGATGTCCAAGAGCCGCGGCACCTTTATTCAGGCGCGCACCTACCTGGAACATTTGGATGCGGAGTATCTGCGTTACTACTACGCTGCCAAACTTGGCAGCGGCGTCGAAGACATCGACCTGAATCTGGACGACTTCGTGCAGCGGGTGAATGCGGATGTGATTGGCAAGGTGGTCAACATCGCCAGTCGATGCTCGGGCTTTCTGCGCAAAGGCTTCGACAACGCGCTTGAGGCCCAGTCTAGTGAGCCCGCTTTGATCGCGGAGTTTATTGCGGCAGGCGATTCTATAGCCGAGCACTATGAGGCCCGTGAATTTTCCAAGGCCACCCGGGAGATCATCGCACTGGCGGATCGCGCCAATCAGTATATCGACGAGAAAAAACCCTGGGTGTTAGCAAAAGAGGAAGGCCGCGAGCAGGACGTTCACGCTGCCTGTTCCGTGGGAATCAACCTGTTCCGTGTCTTAATGACTTATCTGAAACCTGTGCTGCCGGCCATGGCCGAGAAGTCCGAGGCGTTTTTGAACTGCTCACTGGACTGGACGGCGCTGGGCGGCCCACTGGAAGGGCACACGATTAGCAAATTCAAACCGCTTTTGACCCGTATCGACCCCGCGCAGATTGAAGCGCTACTGGAAGCAACGCGGGAACAGCAGGAACAGGCAGCGCCCGCTGCGGACGCTGGCAGCAGTGATGCGAACGCCGGGCAATCCAGAACCGAGGAGACCGAGACCGTGGACAGCGACACCATCGACGATGACACAATCGGCTACGACAGCTTTGCTAAAGTACAGCTGAAGGTCGCGAAGATTATTGCTGCCGATCACGTTGAGGGTGCCGACAAACTGTTGCAGCTCACGCTGGACCTGGGCGGCGAACAGCGCCAGGTCTTCGCCGGCATCAAGCAGGCCTACGCCAATCCAGAGACCCTGGTCGGTAAGCTGACAGTTTGCGTAGCCAATCTGGCGCCGCGCAAGATGCGTTTCGGCGTTTCCGAGGGCATGGTATTGGCCGCCGGTCCCGGTGGCGAAGACATTTTCCTGGTCTCACCCGACGCAGGAGCGGTGCCTGGCATGGACGTTAAATGACATGTGACTCGCGGGGGGCTACAGGGCTAAACGGGTTTCATCCGTCACCCCTTCCCACTTGTTGCAAGCGGGCTGTAACGATAAACTTTTGCGCTGACTAATACGTATTAGTTTATTCGCAGACGAGGTCGCTGTGCTGGCGGATTACTCCATACTTCTTATTGGCGCCATACTGGTCAACAATTTTGTGCTGGTCCAGTTTCTGGGCCTGTGCCCGTTCATGGGTGTATCCAGCAAGCTGGAGACCGCCATGGGCATGTCTATGGCTACCACGTTTGTGCTCACGCTTGCGTCTGCTTGTAGCTACCTGACCTTTAACTATCTGCTCGAGCCGCTTGGCCTGGAATACCTCAGGACGATCTCCTTTATTTTGGTGATTGCGGTGGTCGTGCAGTTCACGGAAATGGTGGTGCGCAAATCCAGCCCACTGCTACACCGGGTGCTGGGCGTGTATCTGCCGCTGATAACGACTAATTGCGCGGTACTGGGTGTGGCGCTGCTGAATATCAACAAAGAGCACAATTTTTTACAGTCGCTGTTCTATGGCTTCGGCGCTGCGATTGGCTTCTCTCTGGTGTTGGTGTTGTTTGCGGCTATGCGCGAACGCCTCACGGTCGCAGACGTACCTGTGCCCTTTCAGGGCGCCGCGATAGGCATGGTCACAGCCGGCCTGATGTCTCTGGCGTTTATGGGCTTCGCCGGGTTGGTATGACGCTGTGTACGAACTGATTGCAGACTATCCGTTTTTCGCTGCGCTGGCAGCCCTGGTCACTCTGGGAGCAGCCTTCGGCGCACTACTGGGCTATGCCTCAGAGAAGTTTAAGCCGGAAGGCAACGCCATCGTTGAAGACATCAACGCCATATTACCGCAGACACAATGCGGACAATGCGGCTATCCGGGTTGTCGTCCCTACGCCGAAGCAATCGCCGAAGGCGAGGCCATCAATCGCTGCCCCCCGGGAGGCGAAACCGGGATCGCGCAGCTCGCCACTCTGCTTGACGTCGAACCCATTCCCCTTGACGCGGAACACGGCGAAGAAGCCGATGTGCGCATGGTCGCCTACATACACGAAGAGGACTGCATTGGCTGCACCAAGTGCATTCAGGCCTGCCCCGTGGACGCGATTCTCGGCGCAGCAAAGCATATGCACACCGTTATCGGCAGCGAGTGCACCGGTTGTGACCTCTGCGTTGAGCCCTGCCCGGTAGATTGCATTGAAATGATCGGCGAAGAAACCACGCTCAGCACCTGGCACTGGGATTTACCATCAGAACAGGCCGCAACTGACATTATTGCAACTGATCAAGCTGCGACTGAAAGAGACGCAGCATGAGAAGAATCTGGGATTTTCACGGCGGCGTCCACCCGCCGGAAAACAAGCATCAGTCGCTGACGCGACCCATCCAACCCGCTGGTATTCCACCGGAGCTCACGCTGCCGCTCAATCAGCATATTGGAGCCCCTGCTGAGCCCGTCGTTGCCGTGGGCGACCATGTCCTTAAAGGCCAGATGATCGCCAAGCCGTTGGGACTGGTCAGCGTGCCCGTGCACGCCCCGACCTCTGGCAGCATTGTCGCCATCGAGCCGCGCCAGGTAGCACATCCGTCCGGCCTGGAAACCCTCTGCATAGTCATAGCGACTGATGGTGAGGACCGTTGGATAGCGCACGAGGGGGTTCAGGACTTCAGAGAACTTGACCGAGAAGCGCTGCTGGCACTTATTCGCCAGTCGGGCATCGCAGGCATGGGTGGAGCCGGGTTCCCCACCGCGGTGAAGCTGGGCGTGGACCCGGACCGGGTGGGCATCAAGACACTGATACTCAACGGCACCGAGTGTGAACCCTACATCACCGCAGACGACATTCTGATGCGCGAGCGCGCCGCCGACATTATCGCCGGCGTCGAAATATTGCAGCACCTGCTGCAGCCCGAGGAAACATTACTGGGACTGGAAGACAACAAGCCAGAAGGCATCGAAGCCATGCGCGCAGCGAGCGCCGGCAAGCCCATGGAAGTTGTCGTGTTCCCTACCAAGTACCCTTCCGGCGGTGAAAAACAGCTGATCGAAATTCTCACCGGCAAACAGGTTCCCAGCGGCGGCTTGCCGGCAGACATCGGCATCGTTTGCCAGAATGTCGGCACGGCGGTGGCGATCGGGCGGGCGGTACTGCAAGGAGAACCACTGATCAGCCGGGTGACGACCGTTACCGGGGACGCAGTGGATACCCAACAGAACTATGAAGTGCTGCTGGGTACTCCGATGGATTTCCTGCTGACCGAGGCGGGCTTTCGCGCCGGAAAACAGCAGCGCCTGGTCATGGGTGGCCCGATGATGGGCATCACGGTGCCAGACACCACAGTGCCTATCGTTAAGACCACCAACTGCATTCTGGCGCCGACTGCAGAAGAGCTGCCGCCACCGCCGCCGGCGCAAGCCTGCATTCGTTGCGGCCTGTGCGCCGAGGCCTGTCCCGCAAGCTTGCTGCCACAGCAGCTGTACTGGTTTGCCAGAGGCAAAGAATACGAAAAGCTGGAATCCCATAACCTGTTCGACTGCATCGAGTGCGGCGCCTGCTCCTATGCCTGCCCCAGCGATATTCCGCTTGTGCAGTACTATCGCGCCTCCAAAGCAGAAATCACGCAACTGCGGCGAGATCAGGCGAAGGCCGACCACTCCAAGACACGATTTGAGGCCCGACAGGATCGCCTGCAGAGGGAGGCCGAAGAGAAAGAAGCCCAGCGAGCCGCGCGTAAAAAAGCGGCAGAAGAGCGCGCACGCAAGGCAGCTGAGTCGGGCAGCAGTGAGGAAGACCCGATTCAAGCGGCGATTGCCCGGGCGCAGGCTAAAAAGGCCGACTCCGCGCCGGGGGAAGGCAACGGCAGCCAAACAGTCAGTGATACGCCGGTGGCAAGCGACGGGCAGGCCCCTGAGCAGAATCGTCCTGCCGTGGCGCAACTGGACCCCGCTCAACTGGCTATCGAGCGCGCCAAGGCAGCGCGGGCCAGCGCCGATGAGCAAACCCCAGAGCAGAAGGCACAGGCCAATCTGGATCGCCTTCGCCAGCGACTGGAGAAAAGCGAAGCCAAACTTGCCGAAAGCCGGGAGGCGGCCGCAGACGCCGCCGTTATCGAAGCGCTGGAGGGCGCTATTGAGAAACTCAAACCAAAAATAACTGAAGCAGAGCAAGCACTGGCTGCCGCTCAGACCGAGACGGAGCACTGACATGGCGCTGATGCGGGTGACCTCGCCCCATGCTCACGGTCCTCTCAGCACACAGAAAGTCATGCAGACTGTGTTGCTGGCGACGCTGCCGGGCGTACTGGCGCTCACCTGGTTTTTCGGTTTCGGTACTCTGGTGAATATCGCTGTAGCCTGCCTCACGGCTTTGCTGTGCGAGGCCGCCGCACTAAAGCTGCGCAAGCGCCCTGTGGCATTTTATCTGCGCGACTGCAGTGCATTGGTCACCGCCACCTTGCTGGCGATCGCCATGCCGCCCTACTCGCCCTGGTGGCTGTTAGTTGTTGGCAGTGGCTTCTCCATCCTGATCGCAAAACAGCTTTACGGCGGACTGGGCTACAACCCTTTTAACCCTGCGATGGTCGGTTACGTCGTGTTATTGATTTCCTTTCCGCTGGAAATGACCCAATGGGCCCCTCCCAGGGGCGTCAACGGCACTGAGGTCCCAGGGCTTTTGGAAGCGCTGCGCCTATGCTTTGTGCCGGGTTCTATCGACGCCGTTACCATGGCTACACCGCTGGACCTGCTGAAGCAGAACACAGGCCTGCTCGAAGAAACGCTGAGGCAACAGAACCCACAGTTTGGGCTCTGGGCCGGCGTGGGCTGGGAGTGGGCCAGCCTGGGTTTTTTGGCAGGTGGAGCATGGCTGCTATACAAACGCATCTTCACCTGGCATGCGCCAGTGGCCATGCTGGCCAGCCTTGCACTGATGGCAGCGCTTTTTTACGACGGGGGTAGTTCTGCCAGCCTTGGCTCTCCGCTGTTCCATCTATTGAGTGGCGGTACTATGTTTGGCGCCTTCTTTATTATCACTGACCCGGTTTCTTCAGCGGTATCGAATCGTGGTCGATTGATCTTCGGTGCGGCCATCGGCATTTTGATTTTCTTGATTCGCAGCTTCGGCAACTATCCCGATGCAGTCGCCTTCGCCGTGCTGATTATGAATTTTGCAGCACCGTTTATTGATTACTACACGCAGCCCAAAACCTATGGACACGCCAAGGCCAAGGCAGACTGATGCTGAATAACTCTGCCACGCGCAACAGTTTGCTTTTAGCTGCATTCGCGGTACTAACCACTGGGCTCATCGCGGGCACTTATCTGGGCACTAAGCCGCGCATCGCCGAGGCACAGCGTCAGGCTGAACTGCGCGCGCTGGCAGAAATCGTGCCGCCATCGCGATATGACAATGTGCTGCTGGATGATACGGTAACCGTGGGACCCGACGCTGACGGCCTGCGGCTGACTGAAGAGAAAAAGATCTACGTGGCTCGGAAGGACGGTGAGGTCTCAGCCGTTATCATCCCCGCGCGCGCGCCCGATGGCTACAGCGGCGCAATCGAGCTTATCGTTGGCGTCAATCGCGACGGCAGCGTGTCGGGTGTCCGTGCATTGAAGCATCGTGAAACACCCGGCTTAGGCGACAAAGTAGACATCAAGAAATCAGACTGGATGCTGGATTTCGCAGGCAAGAGCCTGGCTGCGCCAGAGCCTGCGCGATGGACCGTTCGCAAGGACGGCGGTGTCTTTGACCAGTTTACCGGTGCCACCATCACGCCGCGCGCCGTGGTAGCCGCGGTGCGACGCAGCCTTGAATATTACAATGCAAATCAGGATGCTTTACTTAACCCTGAAGCGACGGCAGATGCCGAGGAGCAGGATCGTGGCTGATTATAAAGAGCTGTCACTCAACGGTTTATGGAAAAACAACCCCGCTATCGTTCAGCTACTAGGCCTGTGTCCGTTGCTGGCGGTGACCGGCAGTGTAGTAAATGCCACCGGCCTGGGCCTGGCCACTGTCTTTGTGCTGGTGACGTCCAACACGGCGGTTTCTCTTATCCGTAACATTGTGTCGGACGCAGTGCGTTTGCCAGCCTTTGTCATGATTATTGCGGCTTCGGTCACCTGCATTGAGCTCCTAATGCAAGCCTTCGCCTTCGAGCTGTATCAAATACTCGGGATATTCTTGCCGCTGATTACCACCAATTGCGTGATTCTGGGTCGAGCGGATGGATTTGCACGAAAGAACGCGCTGCTACCCGCCTGCTATGACGGTTTTATAATGGGTGTAGGATTCATGGTCGTCCTGATGGTACTCGGCGCCATGCGCGAACTGATCGGTACCGGCGCGCTGTTCGCCGATATGGACTTACTGTTCGGTCCTGCGGCCGCAAACTGGGAGATCGTTCTGTTCAGCGACTATAAGAATTTTCTGCTGGCGATTCTGCCACCGGGAGCGTTCATTTTCACCGGACTGATCATCGCTTTGAAGAACGTTATCGATGCGCGTATCAAGGCCCGCCAGGACGCTCTCAAAGCCCGGCCTGTAACAGGCAGCAAGCGGGTGCGCGTCACGGGAACAATCAGCTAAAGAGAATAACGCGCCCCGCTGTCAGTCACTGGCAGCCGCCGGTGCCAGCGGCATCAGCGTCGATAGCAACTCATCAACGGCGGCGTCATCGAGGCCACTATTCTCTGCGTCGCAGCTATAAGTTACGAATAACACCACGTTGCCATTGGCAACATACCATTCGCGCACGGCGTCACCGTCTTCCAGGTACTGTGTGCCGATACCCACATACTCGCCAAGCTTTGCCGGCGACCACTGCCAGCCAGCTTCGCCGTTGTCCTTGGCCAGCGCTTCGACCTCCGAAGCGGCGAAGCTGCCCGACTCTCGACACAAGGTGGAAATTTCTATGCTACCTACATTGTCTCGATCGCCGATGACAATGCTTTCTTCCTCACGATCAGCCCACCACTCGGTAGGCACCGCAATTGACCACCACTCCGTCTCCAGCACGTTCATGTGTTTGACTCCCGCTTACTGTTTGTTGGTTCGGCGACTGCAAGATCCAGCGACATCAGGAGCGCATCCTCTCGTCCATTTGCCGCAGGATAGTAGCCCTTGCGCAAGCCATCGTCGATGAAACCAAAATACTGATAAAGCGAAATCGCCGCCTGATTGCCGACACGCACCTCTAGCAACAGACGCGCTATATGCTGTGCACGCAAGCGGTCAATAACATCCTTAAGCAGCGCCCGGCCCAAACCGCGACCCTGCCAGGACCTGGTAACACCTATATTCATCAGCGTCGCTTCATCTGCCAGGCACTGACAGAGCGCAAAGCCCTGCAAGACGTTGTCGGCGCCTTCGGCCACCACCCAGATGCAGCCCTCTTTCAGACGGCTGCTGACAAACTGAGAAAGGCTCCAGGGAGACACCGCAACAGCCTGTTCTATGGCGGCTATTGCCTTGATATCTGCTGCGACAGCGGGACGCAGCGTGAAGGATTCATCCACGCGCGGTCATTGCTGTGACGCCAGGGGCGCAAGATCGCGCCACGCTTGCGCCTTCAAAGCGGGATCGCGAAGCATCGCAAAAACACTCACGGTGCGGGTGAGCTCAGGGCCTTCCAGACTCGACGCGTCAAACCATTCTTGCTGCCAGTCACCGAGTAGGACCACGCGACCCGGCTGCATTCGAGCGATGCGGCCAGACACAAAGCCGTAAAATGCGTCTCTCGCGCCCGCTATGCCGCCCGCTAGCGCCGTGCCCGCGGCGACTGGATAATTGAAAAACTGCGGGCTTGGCGGCCTGTCGTCCAGCCCCAGCGCGGCTGCTATAGCCGCGATCAGCGCGGTATGCGCTGCGCCGGGGTCGCGTCCAGCGGGAATTTCGTCGAGCCAAAGCCAGCCACCAGCTTCTGTCGCCAACACCGTGAATACCGGCACATCTGAGGAGGGCGTCGCGACGGTCGAAACATCGCTAGCAGCAGTAGCCGCCGTCTCACCAGGACCAGGATTGGACCTGCCCAGGTTGGGGCTGTTCACATTGGGGCTCGCCAACGCTGCGGACAAGCCGGGTTTGCCAGCAGCTGGCCGTTCTGCCGTGGCTGCTGTATCAAAGTCCAAAGCGGCCTCGCCCCTTAGCAGTTCGCCAGGCGACTTGGCAGTGACAGGGACGTGCGACAAACGCACTGCCCGCAGACGATTGCTAGGCAACGCGCCAGGCAAGTCGGCTCGCGACACAAAATTGGGAATATCCATAGCCTCCAGGTAGGCGAGGCGACGCAGCTCATTCATGGGTGCCATGTTAAGCCTGCGAGGCGATGCTTCCAAGAGCTGGCGGCAAAGTTATGTGTTTCGCGGTGAGCTCGCGCAGTTTAAATCCAGCACCAGCCATGGCGACGAAAGAACTTCCAGCCCGATTGCGCAAACATGCTGATATGGCGTAACCCCTTGCGCGCTGAATAACCACCATGGTGCACGATGTGCATGCTTGGTAGATACACCAGACGCCCCAGATACTGCATGCGTAGTGACAGGTCAAAGTCTTCGAAGTACATGAAATATCGATCTGAAAAGCCTCGCACCTGGCGCAGAGCGTCGGTTCTCGCATACATGCAGCAGCCGCTCACCAGAGGCACATCTGCCGCCGCAGCTGTCCCACAGACATCGCGAATCTCGTAGTCATTCAAGTAGGGCTCAAAGTGTCGCTTGATTACTTCGGGCGCGAATGCACGCAGCATCAACACAAGTATCGAAGGATAGCGTTTGCACAGATACTGCACCTGGCCTGTAGCATTGGTCGCGCGCGGACTCACAATGACCACGTCGGACTGTGTCTTCATGTACTGCAAGCCAGAGAACAGCGCGTCCTCGGCTAGTTCAACGTCCGGGTTGAGTATGATGTGATAGTCGCTGGTGACCCGCTCTATCGCCTGATTGTGCGCAGCGCCATAACCTATGTTGCCGCCCGGATGCCAAAGCTGAAGCGCGTCAAAGCCGTAGCGCTCGGCAGTACCCAGCACGGCACCTAGCGCGTCCCGGTATTCAGGGGTGGTCGAGTTGTCCACTAACAACAGTTGCAGGCCGATGTTGGAGCCCTGCTCCTGAGCATAGCGCAGTGCCTGCGCAAGGCCGTCAAGCGTGCGCTGCAGCAAGTCGATATCACTGTGGAAGGTCACCATGGATACGGACACCTGCAACGCGTCCCCACGCTCTTGTTGCGCGTTAACCAATGTCATAGGGCCGGTGGCGTCCTCAGAGGTTCCGGCATTGTGGATGCCGAGACTGTCACATTATTATTAGTTTAGCGGTGTACCCGCCTTAACTGCCGCGTGGCGTCTGCTGATTGCTTATGATTGCTTGCGCGATAGTCGCAGCAAATATTAACATCCAACGCTCACTAAACAAGCTACCCATAACGTCGTTTTGCCCGCCGCAACCCCAGTGCCGCAGCCGCAACAGGGTAAAACATTCCCGCCTCAGCCTTTCAGCAAGAGTAAGCCCCTCGACATGAGTTCTTCCAGCCCGATGATCTTCATACTAGGCATGCATCGCAGCGGAACGAGCTGTCTGACCGGCTCTCTGCAGCAAGCGGGTGTGGAGCTGGGCGAGGTTCACGAATGGAATCGCTACAACCACAAGGGTAATCGTGAGAATCAGGATTTTGTGGATTTCCACGAGAAGCTGCTAACCGACAACGGGGCGAGCTGGGACCAGCCACCAGACCCGCTGCGCTATGATCAAACGCATATCGATCAGGCAGAAGCGCTGATTGAGAAGTATCAGCAGGTCACACCCTGGGGATTTAAAGACCCTCGCTCCCTGCTGGCCCTGGAGCTGTGGCAGCAGGTCGCACCAAAGATGAGGCCGGTCGGCATTTTCAGGCACCCCATGGCGGTTGCAGAGTCTATTTCCAGCAGGGCGGGAGGACGCATCACCCTGGATGACGCCATGTCGCTTTGGTTTCACTACAACGATCGCCTTTATCGGGCATGGAAGCAGCAGCACTTCCCCATGCTGTGCTTCGACTGGGACGGCAAGCGCTTTCACGAGCGGTTCGAGAAGCTGGCCGAGCAACTTGGGCTGCCTGGCATAGGCGACGAACCGCCCTTTTATAGCAATGATCTCAGGCATCATCAGCCAAGGGATTGGCAGGGCGTTCCCTGGCGCCTTAAACGTCTCTATAAGAAACTCATCAAAGCCAGCGATATGAAAATCAGCTAAGCCGTTCCACCGGCTCTGGCAGCGCGTATAATCTTCGCCAAGCCCGCGGCGCATGGACGCCCATGTCAGACAAACAGCTACCACCTGCCAAACCCATTACGCGCTTCGAAGCTGAGATGCCCACCCCCGGGCGTTCGCTTCGAGACAACGGTGCGCGCCTCAGCCTGATCGTCGTCGCCTACAACATGCCTGAGCAGCTCGACCGGACGCTGCATTCGCTGTCACTGGATTATCAGCGCGGCGCACGCGCAGAGGACTACGAGGTAATCGTCGTTGAAAATCGTTCAGGCAATGATCTTGGCGACGAACGCGCAACCCGGCACCGCGGCAACTTTTCCTATTTTTTACGCGATGAAACCGCGCCAACACCCATCCACGCCATCAACTTCGGCATTGGCGAAGCGACCGGTGATTTTGTTGCCATCATGATCGACGGAGCCCGAATGCTGAGTCCTGGCGTCATCGCCTGGACCCTTGCGGCCCTGGACCAAAATCGACAGTCGGTGGTATGCGTACCGGGCTACCATCTCGGAGAAGAGCTGCAACAAAAAGCAGCGGCTCGCGGCTATAGTAGCGCCCACGAGGCGGAGTTGTTGCAAACCATTAACTGGCCCGAAGACGGTTATCGACTCTTCGATATCAGCTGCAGCGCAGGCACCAGCGCTGGTGGTTTTTTCAAGCCCATCGGAGAGAGCAACTGTATCGCCCTGCACCGCGATCGCCTGGCCGCGCTGGGAGGTTTTGACGCCGCCTTCACCGCCCGCGGCGGCGGCCTGGTCAATCTGGACTTTTACAAGCGCGCGCTTGAATCAGAGGGTGCACAGCTAGTCGTGCTGCCCGGCGAGGGCTCGTTTCACCAATTCCACGGCGGTGAAACAACAGGACAGTCTGTCGAGGATCGGCAGCAAGTCATAACCGATATGGCGCAGGAGTATGTGGACCTGAGGGGCGAGCGTTTCTCGCCGCCCCCGCGGCGTGCCGTGTATTTTGGTCCAGTGCCCGACAGTGCGCTGCGCTTCCTGCAGCGCAGCTGCGAGTCGGTAATCAGATTAAACGGGTTAGATGCCATACCCGTGCGGCGACCGCTTTTGTCCGTTGTGGTTGTAGGCTTCAGAATGGCCGAACAACTGGCCCGCACTCTGTATACATTGTCAGCCGATTATCAACGCAACATCGATCCGAAAAACTATGAAGTCATTGTCGTAGAGAATGCATCTGAGCAAGCCTTAGCCGCCGAAGCGCTTGCCAGCCTGAGCGGGCAGTTTCGCTATTTTTTAAGAGAAGAAGCTGGCAGTAGTCCGGTGCATGCGCTCAACTTCGGCCTGTCCCAGGCGCGCGGGGAACAGGTCGGCGTAATGATTGATGGGGCACATATGCTCACTCCCCGCGTTCTTGAAATGGCACTTAACGCCGCTCGCGCGTTTCCCAGTCACCTGATCGGTGTGCCGGTGTATCACCTGGGTCCTGACGAGCAAAACCGGAGCGTTCATGAGGGCTTCAACGAGGCCGCGCAGGACACCCTGCTCGCCAGCGTGAACTGGCAGGCCGATGGCTATGAACTGCTCAGTATTAGCGTTTGGTGTGACGCCAATCGCCACGGCTTTATGCAGCCCTTAATGGAATCCAATTGCTACTTTGCGCCACGTGCACACCTGGAGAGGCTGGGCTTCGCGGATACACGCTTTGAAGATGCTGGCGGCGGCGCGCTGAATCTACACATGTACCGCCTGCTCGGTTTGTTTCCTCACAGTAATTATGTTGTGTTGCATGGCGAAGGTAGCTGCCATCAATTTCACGGCGGAGTGACGTCGAACAGCACGCGAGAAGAGGTCAGCGATCGATTTCAGCAACAGCTGCAAAACATCTGGGGTGATGAATACCGGGCGCTCACTCGCGAGCCGCTGTACTTTGGCAGCGTGTCGCCGCAGGCACAGCGGCATTTGTCTGAGGCGTCAAAGCGCGCCGAGCGACGCAATAAGCGTTTACGAAACTCTAACCTCCCGGTTTGGCCGGATCAGCCTGCCGCATCGCTGGACGCTCTGCCGCTCGCCAAGAAGGACTAGCCGCCTTCGATTTCGTGCAAGGGTTGACGGCTAAGTCGACGCTTCAATGCCCGCTGCCAGCGCAGCGGGATGCGGCGCATCAACCAGGCCAGCAGCGGACGACGCTTTAACCACAATAGCACTCTCAACAGTGCCAAGCGGATATCCTGGCGCCGAGTCTGATCCGGCGAGGCCAAATACTGCTGCACCTGCGCCAATCCAAATACTGACGCCTCCTGACTAACACGGGTCGTGGTAACGGCGTAGGCATCGTCATAACAAAAGTCACCCAGTCTGGGCGGCGCCCAGGCAACAGTCTCAGCGGCACTGCTATTGAGCTCTGTGCATATTGTGTCCAATAGCTGCAAATAGTGGGCCGCATCACCGTCATAGGCCGACTGCCATGTCAGTGGTCGGCCGACTACGCGCTCCGGAAAGCTGCCAATATCGGGTACTAACAATGGCAACCCACTGCGTAAGGCTGCGCTGAGTGTATAGCTGTAAGTCTCCGGCCATCGACAGGGAAACCAAATCAGCTGTGCTGATTGCGCAGCAATCAAATCATCCAGGCGCTCATCGGCGTAAGCACCCAATACTTCGACGTTTCGCAGTGGACGAAACGCATAGCCCAGCAAGCTAAAACGCCAGTTGTAGCCCGCCCGTTCTGCAGCCTGTGCCACCTGTTCCAGCAACACTGCGCCCTTCTCCACGCCCAGTGCACCGAGAACCAGAATATGAAAAGGCGCGTCAGGATCTGCGGGGGCGGCATGGACCGGTAGGGACTGGACGCCCAGCAAATCCGTATGCCCAACGACCATGGCCTGATCGAGAGGATAGACAGCGCGATAAAGTGCCAGCGCCGCAGCACTGGGCGAAAAAACGCGCTTGGCACCCTTGAGCAGTGCTCCCTGACGCGTCTGCCACTGTGCCAACTCAGCCTCGCTTGCCAACACCTGCGCGCTGTTACAGCCTCTGCCCCGCGCCGAGCGCCGGGCCTGAAACAAGCCGTCCTCATCGGTAAGCGTCGGGTTTCCGTCAATCAGATAGAAATCATGCAGCGTGACATCGTAGGGCAGATCCAGCTCTGCTATCAGGCCCGGCAGCACATCCTCCAGGCCAATGACGTGGTGCACATGCAGCCTGCTCACGCCCAGATGTCGCAAAAGCAAAAGCAGATCATCGCGCGCTTTTGCATCGCTCCAGTCAAAATTCAATCCCGGAATCGAGTCCTCGATGCCCAGGGAGAGCCTCATCACCGAGTCTTTAAAGGGCCTCAGCACTAACAGGCAGGCTTTGGCATCGGTCGCATCCGACAGCTCACGGACATGCTTCTCTGTACCGCCGCCCAGCTGGTGCGTCAATGCCAGAACTTTGATGCGCGCATCCCGGCGCAGTACCTCAATCATTCCCGCGCAGCGCAGCGCATAGGCCGGATCATCGGCGATCCATTTCGCCACGTTGGCGTGATAGGAGGGATAGCGCCGGTTCAGGATATCCATCGCCTTTGCTACTAGCGCCTGCTTGCGCGAAGAAAAGCTCACCCCGCCCCGATGTTCTACAAAACAGCCGGCGGCGAGCACATGCCGCCAGCCCTTTGCGATGGCGCGCTGGCAGAAATCATTTTCTTCGCCATAGCCCAGACCAAAGGTTTCAGCATCGAAGGGACCCACGTCTTCGAGGCAGTCGCGGCGTATATACATACAAAAGCCCACTGCTGTAGGCAGGTCGACCGTTACAGTTCCAAGCGCGCTGGCCAAGGCCTGGTCCAGGCCACTTGCGCTACAGGCCGCCGGCAAGCTGTTATCAACACAAAGCCTCGGAAAGCTGCAAATCTCGGCATTATTGGAAAAGGGCGTAACAGTGCCGATTGATTCTTCATGCTGGGGTGCTGCTTCAGCCTCAGCTGAGTATGCGCAGGAATGCAGGCGATCAACCCAATCATTCGCCACCACGGTGTCGGAGTTCAGCAGGATGACGTCGCGATCGGGATGCAGGGCCATACCTCGATTGACGGTGCGCACAAAACCAAGGTTCTCTGTGTTGTAAAGAACGGTTACCTGGTCGCGGCCTTCAAAGCTGGCAACGTAATCCCGCAGCTTTTCGTTTGGACCCGCATCGTAAATCAGCGTGTATTCGACTTTGCGCGTCTGCGTTGCTGCAAAGACTGATGACAGACATCGCTGGACATCTTCCAGTCCGTCATAGATCGGGACGATGACGTCTACTGTCGTCATATCAGGGAAGCAGTCCGATTTTTCTCAACACTCGATACAGTGGCTTACTCTGAACCTTGGCCAGCTGATGTTCGAGCGCGTTTATTTTGACGTCTTTCTCAGCAATCTCTGCGTCCTTCTGTCCCACCACCTGCTCGCAGTGCTGCGCGTACTCTCGAATTTCGGCGATGGCAGAATCTTTCTCGGCAACCACTGATTCGCACTGCGCCGCGTATTCGCCTACCTGCGCGATCTCGGCGTCCTTCTCACCGATCATCGCCAACGCCTCGCTGTGGTTATCGCCTTGCGCCACGGCGTCGGCTGATGCCAAGGTCAGCGCAGCTGTAAGCTCTTCAATTAACTCTATTGCCAAGGGGCTCGATCTCACGGCGCCGAGCTCATCGCCAAGCGTTTCTGCAAGCGCCGATTGGCTTTCAAGCTGCGTGCTATCACCTGACACCAGCGCCTCCAACACTCTGGCGCAGGCCGCAGCCAAGGGCCCCTCAGGAGTGACCTCTGGCGCGCCGTGATTTAGTGAAGCGTCAATTCCGATATCGATATCTGCATCGACAGCGACGTCGTCAAACAGCGCTAAAGCTGCGGCGCCCCGCTCAAGTACGTGTTCATATTGCAACACCGCGCGAACGCAGTCTCGGCTATTCAGCTCAGCCTGCAGCGTATTATGTAACCACAGCAACATGCCCACCGAGATTGGCAGGCGGTCACGCCGCTCAAGGGATCGCGCGACGGCAAACGGCGAGCGCGCTTGGACAATCAGCCGTACCTCAATGCCAAGACGCTGCAAGGCAGCCAGCCACAGGGGCAAAGTCAGGCACAGGCGCGGGTCTTTCAACAGCCAGCGAGACTCGTTAGCAAATTCCCGGCTTAGGACATCTGTCGCCTTCTCCACCCAGACTGCACCATCAGCAGTTTCCGCCCAGCCCGATGGCAGAGCAAAAAGCTGAAACCAGCGCTTTCCGAAACTGGCTAGCAGCGACTCGTTAAGCGCAACAATCCCGCTGTTTTCACCAAAGCCATCTCTATTGACGGCTTGCTGTGTGGGCAGGCTGTTTTGTCCAACGTTCCATCCCAGTCTTTGGAAGGCCAGTGCGGTGGCAGATGTGCCGCTGCGATGCATGCCAACTATCACAAGGGCCCTTCTCTGTGCATCAGGGTTCATCGTCATAGCCGTAGGCCTCCCGATAATGCGCGGTACGGCCTAGCACGTCCTCAACCTCAGCATCGCTGAGTTTTTTTCGGTACTTATTTTTCTCACGGTGCACACGCTTAGGCTTGCCCTGCCATGCCGTTGCATCTTCATTGAGAAAGGAAAACAGCTGGGCCATTATCGCTTTAGGATCATCTGTCAGCGATTCATAACTCAGCTCCAGCAACCTGTCGCCAGCCAAGACACGCAGTCGCTGGGCGATGGCCATCGCTTCGTTCCAATAATTGATCGCACCGCTAAGGTCATGGACTGGCATCACGGCCCCTTCCATCAAGCTCGCTACCACGTTGAGAGGATGACGATGGATATGCACATAGTGAGCTCGTGGCCAGGCATCTTCGATCAGTAGCACGCCATAGATGTTCTGAGGCGTTTTATCAAACCAGCGACCACCAGGATTTTGTCGGTTTTTCAGCAGTGCTTCGCCGTATGTCGCCATCAGATCCTGACGACTCGTTGCGTGATTAAGTAAGTAATGAAACTCAAAATCATTAAAGCCATCCATCTGATAATGCTTACGCATCAGCTCAGAATTCTTATAGTTGCGACGGTAGCGGTCCGTGCCAAAGGGATCTGCCCAGCGGAAAAAATGGGTTTCCTCCGGGCATTCCAAGCGCGGATGCTGGCGCAGTAAATCGCGCAGCAGGGTGGTACCCGAGCGCACACAACCCAGCAGAAAGAAAGGCTCAGTAGCATGTGCCGTATTCAATCGATGCGACCTTGATTAGACGCCACGGTCGACCCCGGCGCGTTGGCCACGGCTAGCGCATCCGAGTATTCTGCAACGACTTCATCTGCTGGCCCCACCCGTTGGATTTTTCCGTTCTCCAACCAGGCAACGCGGTCACAATAAGCACGCAACACGTCCTCCATATGCGACACAATCACGACAGTTTCGTTGGCGGCAATGCGATCGGTAATCACTTTTTTTGCTTTGGGCCTGAACGCGGCATCGCCAACGCCCAGAACCTCATCGATTAGCAACACATCGGGATCACTCTGGATGCAGATTGCGAAGCCCAGACGGGCGCGCATTCCGGTCGAGTAATTTCGAATGGGCTCATCAATTTTTTCGCCCAGCTCAGAGAAGGCGATAATCGCGTCCATGCGCTCCAGCACCTCGCGCTTGCGGAGCCCAAGCAAGGCACCGGCCATAATGGCGTTTTGACGCCCCGAGAGTTGCGGCATGAATCCAGCCTGCAGTGACAGCAGTTGAACGCTGCGAGTGTGCCGGATCAAATCGCCCTCATCTGGCGCGATGATGTCCGCAAGCAGCGCCATCAGCGTGCTTTTACCGGCGCCGTTGCGTCCCAGAACACCCAGGGTTTCGCCGGCATAGAGCGTCAGGTTGAGGTTCTCAAGTACCGGCTGCCGGTCGCTGCCGAACAGGCGCAGGGAACGCTGATAGCTGACCCCCACGTTTTGGAGCTCCAGTAAAATGTCGCTGGGTTCGTTCATGATTAGCCAATCACTCTGGGATAGAACCGATCAAAGCGGTGAAACAGCCATGCCACAGCAACCAACACGACGGTCGAACCGAAGGCCACAACCGTGAGATGCATCCCGGACGGCGCAGTCGATTGCAGCAATATATCCCGGTAGGCATCAATGATAAGCAGCATGGGATTCAGCATCAGATAACGCTGCGCCTCCGGCGACATATCGGCGAGTGAAAAGAAAATACCTGACATAAAGAACATCATGGTCAAGCCGTATCCCACCACGTAGCGCAGATCCGGAATAAGCGGCACCAGGGCAGCTGCCAATCCACCCGCCGCCGTGATGAGAAGCAGCTGCACGAGCATCACCACGGGCAGCCAGATCAGAGCCTCGGTAAAGACGGGCAGACCATAGGCGAGCAGAAACACCAGGAATATGCCGAGGATAATTCCAAACTTCAGCGTATTGGTAACAAGCACAGAGAGCGGCAGAAGATACTTGGGGAGATAAACTTGTCGCATGAGGCCAACGCTGGTGATGACAATGGTAGATGCAGACCTCACGGTTCCTTCAAACCATTTCCAGGGCACCAGGCCGCATAAGAGGTAGGGCACAAAGTTGTCCGCCCCGCGCCGAAAGCCCATTTCAAAAACCAAATAAAACACCGCCAAATACAGTGCCGGTTCCACCACCCACCAGACCACGCCCAAATAGGAGCGATTGGCCTCTGCCCGGAGCTCGGAAACGCCACGGTGAAGTACAAGATCGAGGTGACTGAGATTCATGGAAGTCTGTTCGCTGTCGGTGCCGCATGGCGCGGCGCATCCGTGTTGCTTTTATGGGGCGCAAGTATCGCATACCTGCTGGCTTACCGTTAATAAGGCCCGCCTCCGCCGCCGCCCTCCAAAGGCCTTTGATCGTCGCCCGGATCACAGTAGCATCAACGCCGCTGGCCTCATTTTCTTTTTCTCTACGTAGAGCGACGAATCGATGGCAAACCCATTCAAAACGCTTGGACCCGGCGTATTAGTCACCGCCGCATTTATTGGACCGGGCACCATAACGACCGCCAGCATAGCGGGCGCACGGTTTGGCTTTGCGCTGCTGTGGGCACTGTTGTTTTCAATACTGGCCACCATGGTGTTGCAAGAGATGGCGGTTCGGCTGGGGCTTGTTACCCGTCGCGGCTTGGCTGAAGCGCTTCGCGGCAGCTTCAAAGGTCACTGGACCGGGCTGGTTGCAGCTGTTCTTATCGTGGCGGCGGTGGGAATCGGCAATGCGGCCTACGAGGCCGGGAATCTCATCGGCGCGGCGCTTGGACTGGAAGCGATCTTTGGTACACCCGCCAATCTGTGGTCAATTGCTGTAGCGGTGTCTGCAGCTGCGCTGCTGGCTTCCGGTATCTATGCGCTTATCGAAAGGCTGCTGATCGTACTGGTGCTGATCATGAGCGCCGTATTTTTGATCACGCTTTTTCAAGTACAGCCCGACCTGGGAGAAATGCTACAGGGGGCACTGGTGCCGAGCGTTCCTGAAGGCAGCCTGCTCACCATTATCGCGCTGATCGGCACTACCGTCGTGCCCTACAACCTGTTCCTCCACAGTAATGCCGTTCAGGAGAAATGGGACGCGGACGTGCCGGTCGATGAGGCGCTTCAGCAGGCGAGGTGGGACACCGGCTTATCAATAGGACTGGGCGGGCTGATCACGCTGGCGGTGATGAGTACCTCAGCTGCGGCGTTTTTTGGCGGCAGTGAAACATTTTCAGCCGTCGAAATGGCCAGACAGCTCGAACCCTTGCTGGGCTCGCAGGCGAAGAATGTCTTCGCAGCGGGTCTCCTCGCCGCCGGCTTGAGCAGTGCAGTAACCGCGCCTCTGGCGGCCTCCTATGCGGTGTGTGGCGTAATGGACTGGCCAACTGATATTCGCAGCACGCGCTTTAAGGCGATCTGGGCAAGTGTTTTACTATTCGGGACCGTGTTTGCGGCGATCGGCTCCAGCCCGCTAGCGGTTATTATGATGGCGCAGGCTACCAACGGCTTCCTGCTGCCGGTGTGTGCCGTCTTTCTTGTGTTGGCTCTCAACCGTAGTGAACTTATGGGACGGCATCGAAACCGCTGGGTGAGCAATGTGGCCAGCGTGCTGGTTATCGCGGTGGCGCTGTTGCTGGGCGGCGTAAAGATCGCCAGCCTGTTTTGACGCCTGGGCGCTGTAACTCAGTACGCCACCACTGTGCCGTCTTTTCGCATCTCCGTTGCGCCGATGTAGGTATCACCCTGGCGTAAGATCGCCTGGTAGCCACCAAACATGCCACCGTTGCCGATCACTTTGACTTTATGGCCTAAAGCTTCAAGGCCACGTCGTGTGGGCTCGGGCACGCCCGGTTCCAGATACAGGGTGCCAACGGGGTCGCCATCGACACCCGTGGGCTCGCGGCCACCCTCGTGCATGAACCGCGCCGCGTCTCCGGCTTGCTGAATATTCATGCCGTAATCGATGTGGTTGATCAAAACCTGCACATGTCCCTGCGGCTGCATGCCACCCCCCATCAACCCAAAGCTCATATAGGGCTTGCCGTCCTTCATGACAAAGGCGGGAATAATAGTATGAAAAGGGCGCTTGCCCGGTGCGTAGGCATTGGGATGGGACGGATCCAGCGAAAACAACTGGCCGCGGTCCTGAAACATAAAGCCCAGGCCGTCCGGCGTCAGCCCAGAGCCCATGCCGCGGTAGTTCGACTGGATCAGCGACACCATCATGCCGTTACCGTCGGCCACGGTCAGGTAAGTGGTATCACCCTCTCCCTCTAGCACGGGCTCGCCTGGGCCGACCTGCGGATTCACGGCCTTTGGATCAATCTCGTTGAAACGCGCCTTACCGTAAGCGCCGGATAGCAATCCCTCGAGTGGAATACTGGAAAAATCGGGATCGGCGTAATAGCGAGCGATATCTTCAAAGGCTAGCCGTTTTGCCTCCACCATATAGTGGAATACCGGGACAGAAGCGCGCGGCAGGGTGCTGAAATCCACGTGCTTGAGCATATTCAGCATCTGCAACGCTGCGTAACCCTGCCCGTTTGGCGGCAATTCATAGACGTCGTAACCACGGTAATTGACCGTGCCAGGCGTGACCCATTCACCGCGATGATCGGCGAAGTCTTCCAGGGTCAAGTCGCCACCTATACGCGCGAAATATTCCGCCATGACTTTAGCCAACTTACCCTTGTAAAACACATCGCGACCTTGCTCGCCGATGATCTCCAGCGTATTGCCGAGATCCGGATTGCGGAAAATTTCACCTTCAGCCGGCGCGCGCCCACCTTTGAACCAGACAGCCTGTGCGTTATCAAATTCCTCTATTTGCGCTGCGCGCGCGTTGAAGGCACGCAGATTGCCGCTGAAACCCCGCGCAATAATAGGCGAGACTGGAAAGCCCCCGCGGGCGTAATCCACCGCCGGCGCCAAAATTTTGCTCATGGGCAGCTTGCCAAACTGTTCGTGCAGCGCGAACCAACCGTCCACGGTTCCCGGAACCGTAACCGGCAAGGAGCCCTGCGGAGGCAGTCCGCGAAAGTCAGCAGGCAGCGCGCCAGCGGTTTTCATGGCGGCGATTTTCTTGAGCAGCGCATCCAGAGAGCGGCCCTTCGGCGAACGGCCCGAGCCATTGTAACCGTAGAGTTTTGACGTCGCCGGATCCCAAACGATGGCAAACAAATCACCGCCGATACCATTGCCGGTGGGCTCCATCAGGCCCAGAGCCGCATTGGCTGCAATCGCCGCATCAACAGCGCTTCCACCCTGCTTTAGCACATCAACCGCTACCTGCGAGGCCAGTGGCTGCGCGGTAGCGGCCATACCTTGTGCGCCATAGACCGGGCTGCGCGAGTAGTTAGCACCGACAGCGCGACCGCCGCCGCCAAGCTCTGCGGTTTCGGCTTGTGCCCAGGCGTGTTGCGCCGCGGCCGCTTGCACCACCATCACGGCCAGAAAAGTCTTTAATAAACGTGAAACGGGGCTCGGGCCGAGCGAGACGCTGCGCTTTTGAAATAATGCCTGCGGAGAAGCGAGCCGTGAAACTACCTTCAGGAATAGCGAATAAGTCAACGTGCGCAAATGTTGCATGGAGGGAAATAGCCTCAAAGGTGGAAGAGCTTGCGAGGTGCAAGCGCCCTGTCGCAGACCAAAACAGCACGCTGCGTCAGACCAAAGACTAGGCAGGGTGGCTCCGGGTGTCAACGCGGAGCGTGCCTCGCACGAGCCAGATATGCGCACAAGCGCTCGTTATGTTAGTTTATAAGGATATTATTAAGCATGAGAGGCATCGAATCCTGTGGCTGAGGCGAAGAAGAGCCCGGCAATCAAAGCGCCAACACCCTACACGCGCGCGCGACCCGGCATAGACTGGAACAGTTACGATCCCGGGAAGTTCTACGACGAAATAATCAGTTCACCCGGAAACGCCCGCGCCGCAGCGCGCGGCATGGTGTCCTATACCCGAAAGATGTCTATTAAGCATTTGCTGTCTCGACAACAGGCGGCAGACCTGGCGATCCAGGAGATGGGTATCAGCTTCACTGTGTACAGCGACGGTGAGAACATCGATAGAGCGTGGCCAATGGATATCCTGCCGCGCATTATTGCGCTGCGCGAATGGCAATCGCTCGAACGCGGGCTGATTCAGAGACAGATCGCACTCAATCTGTTTATAGACGATATCTACAACGATCAAAAGGTTCTCAAAGACAAAGTACTGCCCCGGGAGATCATCGACAGCTCTCCGGAGTTCCTTGAGCAGTGTATCGGCGCCAAGCCCAAGCACGGCGTGTGGTCACACATCTGTGGATCGGACCTCGTTCGCGACAGCGATGGCACTATGTACGTGCTTGAAGACAATCTTCGCGTTCCATCTGGCGTCTCCTACATGTTGGAGAATAGAGCTGTCTCAAAGCGCGTTCTGCCCCAGCTTTTTGAAAAGCATTTTATCCAGCCTGTCGATGATTATCCGTCGCAGCTATTTGACACGCTGGCCTCTTTATCGCCACGCGGCGGTGACCAGCCAGAAATAGCCGTAATGACCCCTGGTATTTTTAACTCGGCATACTTTGAGCATGCCTATTTGGCACAACGCATGGGCGCTGAGTTGGTCGAGGGCTCAGACCTCGTGGTTGAAGACGACAAAGTCTATATGCGCACTATTCGCGGGCTGGAGCGCGTGGACGTTATCTATCGCCGCATCAACGATGACTTTTTGGATCCCAAAGTCTTTAAGCCCAATTCTGCACTGGGCACCCCGGGAATTTTCAACGCCTGGCGCAAAGGCAATGTAGGGATCGCCAACGCGCCCGGAGCTGGCGTCGCTGACGACAAAGTCATCTACACCTACGTACCGGATATCATTCGCTACTATCTGGACGAAGAGCCGCTGATACCCAATGTGCCTTCTTATCTGTGTGTGAACGATAGCCACCGGCAGCACGTGCTAGACAACCTTGAAACAATGGTCGTAAAGCCCGCCAACGAGTCCGGCGGCTACGGCATGCTGATCGGACCCGCGTCGACGAAGAAGCAGCGAGAGCAGTTTGCCGCGCTCATCAAAAAGAACCCGCGCAACTATATGGCTCAGCCCGCGCTAGAGTTGTCCACCGTTCCTACCCTGTGCGGCAATAACATCGAGCCAAGGCATTTGGACCTCCGGCCGTTCATCCTGCAAGGAAAAGATCACTACGTGACTGCGGGAGGGCTCACACGAGTCGCCCTTCGGAAAGGTTCACTGGTGGTGAATTCTTCTCAGGGCGGCGGCAGTAAAGACACCTGGATTGTCGATACGGAGGCGAGCTAATGTTATCCAGAGTTGCTGAAAGAGCCTATTGGTTAGCGCGCTATTTGGAGCGCTCAGAGGACACCGCGCGCCTTATCCTCGTGCGACACAACGTTATCCTCGACCTGCCTAGAAGCGTGCAACCGGACTGGGAGATGCTGTTATCCGTGCTGGGTGCCCGCGAAGACTTTCATTCCCGCCCGGGCGCTGCGTCCGAGAAAAATATTTTGAGCTACGTCTTCGGTGATCGCGACAATCATTCTTCTATTATCTCGTCGCTTACTGCAGCGAGAGAAAACATGCGGACCAGTCGGGAGGTTCTACCTAGCGAAGCTTGGGAACGCGTCAACAGCCTGTATTTAAGTGTTGCCAGGCGCGCCAGCAAGGGACTGCCGAGAGCGTCTCGGCATACCGTCCTCAATGGCATCGTGCACTCTTGCCAGCAGGTAACCGGCATGCTTGAAGGCAGCATGAGCCAGGACGAGGCCTACCACTTTATTCGACTAGGACGGCATATTGAGCGCGCGGATATGACCACCAGAATCATCGATATCGCGTCAACGCAGATCGGCGAGGCCGGCGAAGACCAGAGGCTATATCAAAACGTACTTTGGGTGAGCATCCTGCAATCGCTCAGTGCTTACCAAATGTACCGTTTGAATATGCGCCATAACGTGCGGCCTGACGACGCGCTGATGTTCCTGCTTCGGGACAAGCAGTTCCCGCGCGCCCTCGCGCACTGCCTCAAAGAGCTTGAGCACAGCATCAAAGCCCTGCCCCGCAGCGAGGCCGCCCTCAAACCTGTACGCTCGGTGCAGCGCAAGCTAAGCCGCACCAAGTGCGACGAATTAGAGGGGGCTGCCATCGCAACCTTCATGGACGAAATGCAGCAAGGCCTGCAGCGCGTGCACGCTGCCATTCAGGAAAGCTGGTTCTCGCCAGAATCACAGTGATTGCCTATCGCTGCCGCTGCGGCGAGCCATTATTTTGCGAGAACACGCTCTGCGGGAGTTGTGGCCGTCACGTCGCCTTTGAGCCGCTCACTGCGACCGTCACAGCGCTGGATGAAGACGGCAACGAGTGGGTGGACGCACAGGGTCACCGGTTTCGACCCTGCGCCAACCGACGCGATTACCGGGCCTGCAATGGCATCGTTGCGGTAGATGATAGCCACCCGCTGTGCAGCGGCTGTCGACTGAATAGAACCATTCCCTCCATGACACGGCGAGAGAACGTACAGCGTTGGAAGCATTTGGAAGCTGCAAAGCGGCGAATGATTGCCGGCGTCAGCAGGCTCGGACTGGATGTAAATACTGGCCTACGCTTTGATTTTCTTGAAGACAAACGCAGTCATCCAGACGTGCAAGAGCATTTCGTGGCAACTGGCCACAAAGACGGTTTGATCACTATCAACGTGATTGAAGCGGACGAGCTGGAGCGGGTCAAGCAACGCGAGATCATGGGCGAGCGCTACCGAACGGTGCTAGGTCATTTCCGTCACGAAGCCGGGCATTATTTCTACATGGATCTCGTTAAACACATGGCCGATTTTGAGCGAGTGTTTGGGGATCCGTTTGCCGACTACGACGATTCCATGCAGCGCTATTACGCCAACGGACCTGCGGCGGAATGGCAGCATAACTACATCAGCGCCTACGCCAGCTCTCATCCCCTGGAAGACTGGGCTGAATGCTTTGCGCATCTACTGCACATCGAGGATACGCTGGAAACTGCAGCGTGCTACAGCTTTATTGACGACCCGGGCGCGGATACGCGAGCCAAGTTGGACTGTTGGGCGCGATTCGCAATACCGCTCAATGAAATATCCCGCAGCCTGGGACAGCGCGATGCGTACCCATTCATTCTGACCGAAACGGTCATAGCAAAGCTTTTGTTTATCGCTGATTCGATTGGGACCTATCGTCGCGCCGCTGCCTGAGCGCGATACCCTGCTGGGTCGTGCTAATCATCAGAACCCGGATGCCGCCCTGAGACATGGGGTTGCGAGAAAGGGTTGCGAGAAAGGGTTGCGAGATGGGGTTGAAAGGTAGGGTCGAGAGAAAGGGCCCGGTTGTTACTTGGGCTGGTCGTTATTCCCTCTATCTTTCGTCCAGTCTTTAAGCATATCCATCACCACATCCTGCGGTGGCGGCTCTTCGCTGACCGCATGCAGTGAGGCGCTACGACGCTCCCACTCGAACTGAGGCAGCTCTGCGAACGCAGTTTGAATCGCTTCTGACCACTTCTTACGCAAGGTCGTGAGGTAGGAGTCTTCTTCGGTTAACTTGATGTAGTGGTCAGACTCAAACGTGTCGTTTTCATAGACCAGCACCTCAACCGGCGGCCCCACGGTGGCATTCGCCCGCATGGTCGAGTCCATGGACACCAGCGCACAGCGTGCCGCATCCTCCAGCGATGTGTCTGCACGCAGGATACGATCCAGGATCGGCTTGCCGTATTTACTCTCGCCAATTTGCAGATAGCGGGTCTCGTCGGAGATCGAAATAAAGTTGCCAGCTGAATACACCATATAGATCGTCGACTTGGCGCCTTTGATCTGGCCACCGACAATAATGGAAACAGCTGTGTTGATATCGGCGTCTGCGGTGGAGTCGTTGGCTCTGGACTGTTGTTCACGGCTTACGCGACTTACGTAATTCGCCACATCGATCATCTTGCGGCAGGTACCCAGAGATTCTTCAGCGCCATCTTCGATATCATTTTCAATTTGGGAAATAATCGCCTGGCTGGTGGCCAGATTTCCGGCGCTAAGGAGCGTGATCGTTCGATCCGGACCAGGATCATAAATGTGCATCTTGGAATACGTTGACAGGACGTCGGGACCCGCATTGGTGCGCGAATCTGAACAAAACACCAGACCATCCTGAACTGCGATCGCTACGCAATACGTCATAACGTGATAAGGCCTCGGCTGTTATTTTTTTGCCACATCTCTCAAACCTACCAGTTTATTAGGCCTTGTGTCTGTAGGGACTAGTGTAGTAACCCGCGCTGGGTTTGCCCTGAACCCCACGCGCGATAGGCTTTGTATCATGTTTATCGATACGACGTTCATGCCAGGCTGGATGAATCCAGCGGCCTACGCTCTGGCCGCCGTGTTCTTATCCCTCGCGGGACTGTATGCGCCCTGGCGGGCGCTGCAACAAGTTCCCGGCCGGGTGCATTTGGCCTGCCTGTGCATTCTGGCCTGCACCGGCCTATGGAGCATGCAGGCGCCTTTATCTGCCTCACTGAGCATTCATTTCCTGGGTATCACCAGCGTAACCCTGCTTTTGGGCTGGTCCCTGGCGCTGCTGTGCGGCGCCAGCGCTATGCTGTTGACTACCCTGCTCGCTGGTCTCTCGCCCGCCAGCATCCCCTTGGCCTGGTTAGTCAGTGTCGTAGCTCCGGCTTCAATCAGCTATATGCTCCTATCACGGCTTCCGCGCCAGCAAAACCTTTTTATATACACACTGGGCGGCGGGTTCGCGGGCGGCATGTTGAGCGCTCTGGCTACCGCTCTGCTAGTCATGGCGGTGCTGGCGCTTTCCTCACACCCTCCGGTTCTGGAGAACTCCGTTGACCTTCTGCCTGTGCTCGCTCTGCTAATGTTTCCCGAGGGCTTCATCAACGGCATGTTGGTCACCGCGGTCTGCGTATTTTTCCCCGACGCCGTCAAAACGTTTGATGACCGCTTCTATTTCCAGAAACGCGGCGCAGATGAGTAGACCACCAAAAGACCACGTAGGGCGGCAGAAATGACACGAAGTTGTCACCTTGCGTCTATACTGTTCGTCTTATGACTCAATCCGATGATGTAATCAATCCTATCAAGGCTCGCCTCGGCGACCTCGATGAAACGTATTTTATGCCCAGGGAGATTAGCTGGGTGTCATTCAACGCAAGAGTGCTTCAGGAAGCTGCGGACGTGAGCGTTCCGGTCATCGAGCGGCTCCGCTATCTAGGCATTTTTTCGAACAACCTGGACGAGTTTTTCAGGGTCCGCGTGGCGGAAGTGCGACGCCTGCTCAGCCTGTCCACCGCCGGCAATCGGCAGAAGTACAAGGACCTGCTGGAGCGCATACAAACACAGGTTTTTGCGCTACAGGATGAATTCGACCGCATCTACGAGCAACTTCTCAAAGAACTGCGCAAACGCAAGATCTACATGATCAATGAGCAACAGCTAGAGCCCAATCAAGCTGACTATGTGCAACAGTTCTTCGACGACCACGTTCTGCCTGAGTTAGAGCCGATTTTATTGTCCAACGGGCAGCGCATGCCCAATCTCACTGATGAATCGATCTATCTGGCGGTCGACCTGCGCAGCGGCGAAACCTCGCGGTATGCGCTGGTGGAAGTACCCACGGACCGCGTGCCGCGCTTCATTGAAATACCGCGCAAGCGTGGCAAGAAGGGCAAGGTCTTTATTGTT
The DNA here is from genome assembly GCA_043585095.1 of Cellvibrionales bacterium. Lineage (GTDB taxonomy): Bacteria > Pseudomonadota > Gammaproteobacteria > Pseudomonadales > Halieaceae > JANQIO01. The sequence continues at coordinate 621,179 of CP121321.1, read as the reverse complement.
CTCGATAACATCATCAGGCACTGCATGGAGCAGGTGTTCCGCGGCGTCATTCAGGTCGAAAGCTCGTCTGCCTTTACGATCAAGTTCTCGCGGGATGCTGAGCTTGAAATTGACACCGGCATCGCCGATAGCTTAATCGAGAAAATGGAGCTGAGCCTCAAGCGCCGCCAGAAGGCCGATGCGGTACGCTTTGTGTACGATTCCGAGATGCCAGAGCATCTGCTGGAGTATCTGACCAAGCACTTTAACGTCCGCAAGTACGACAGTCTTATCGCGGGCGGGCGCTATCACAACTCAAAAGACTTCATCTCGTTCCCCAACGTGGGGCCGCGTTATCTTGAGTTCAAACCTCTGCCCAGTATACCGGTGGCGCGATTGGAGTCGCCCGGCAGCATCATAGAAAATATCCGCGAGAAGGACGTGATGCTGTATTACCCCTATCACCCATTTGACTACATCATCAATTTGCTTAAAACGGCTGCCCTGGATCCTAAGGTTAAACAGCTGCAGATTTGCCTTTACAGGGTCGCGGGCAACTCACGGGTATGTGACGCACTGATCAACGCCGTGCATAACGGTAAGCGCGTTCTAGCGGTGGTAGAGCTACAGGCGCGTTTTGACGAGGAAGCCAATATCAACTGGGCGGAACGTCTTGCCGACAACGGGGTCGAAGTGCTGTTTGGCGTGGCAGGCCTGAAAGTACACAGCAAGTTGATTTCTATCGAGCGCGAAGAAGACGGCGAGACGCGCTACTACAGTCACATTGGGACCGGCAACTTCAACGAGAAAACCGCTACCCTATACACCGACTTCAGCCTGTTGACCTACGATCAGGGCATTGGCAAAGACGTGGCCAACGTGTTTGATTTCCTGCGCTTCAATTACAAACGCCCGAGCTACCGGCATTTGCTGGTGTCACCGCACAGCAGCCGCTCCGGCCTGGAAGTATTGATTGACCGGGAAATCGCCAATGCGAAGGACGGCTATCCCGCTTCAATGACCCTCAAGTGTAACAACCTCGCGGATCGCGAGATGGTCATGAAACTGTACGAGGCCAGCGAAGCCGGGGTAGAGGTAAAGCTGATTATCCGCGGTATGTGCACGCTGCTACCGGAGGTCAAAGGCCTGTCGGACAACATCAAGGCTATCAGCATTGTTGACCGTTATCTGGAACACCCTCGAGTTTACAGCTTTTACAACCGGGGCCAGCCGAAATATCTTATTGGCTCCGCGGACTTGATGACGCGCAATCTGGATTACCGGGTAGAGGTGTTGTGTCCCATCTACGACACTGAAGCGCAAGCGCTTTTACAGGACGTGCTGGACCAACAGTGGCACGACAACGTAAAGGCACGAGTACTGGATGCGGATCAGACTAACGAGCGCATCACCGGGCGCAAAAGCGTAAAAATACGCAGTCAGGAAAGCATCCATCGCTACCTGCAGACTGGCAAACTGCCCCGCTATCCCAGAACCGCCATCGGACAACCCGCCAAACGCAGGCGTAAGCGCAAGGCGCGATAAAAGCCGTCGGTTTTTGTCTCAGCGTAAAAAGGAGGGTGCCGGCACGACGCGACTAGGACGGAGATCGAAGCCCGTCGAATACCAGTCGCGTTGAGCGTTCCAGCAGCTGATCGACGTTAGCGGTCGGCATGAAGCGGTCTATCTGCTCATTCATCTCAAGGCAGCTAAGGCCGTGCACCATCGCCCACAGTTCGGTCGCCAGTTCAACGGGATCTACCCGGGTAATGCCCTCTTTGTTGCAGAGCGCCTCGACGCTGTCCACCAGTACGTAGAATCCGGATCCACGCATATCCATACTATCCTGATCCAGTGCGCGCTTACCCAGGTCCCCCCACATTAAGTCGTGAAAATTCCGATGCGCCATGCTGAAGCGAATATAGCTTTTGCCCAGAGCAATAATTCTGCCCTCCGAGCCATGCTCGTGTCCCTGCACGGCCGCTCTGGACGCTTCCGTCAGACCTAAAAAGCATAGCTGCGCCACCGACTGCAGCAAATCGTCCTTATCGCGAAAGTGACGATAGGGTGCGGCGCTGCTAACCCCGGCCCGTCGCGATGCGTCAATCATTGCAAAGTCTACAGAGCCGCTCTCCTCTATCAGCTCGGCCGCCGCCAGTATTAGCGTATTTCGCAAATCACCGTGGTGATAGGTTTTGCTATCCGCAGTCGCTAGCCCGGCCATGTCAGTTGGCAATGACCGCAGTGCTAGCAATGTGCTGTGGGGCCTTTCGATTGGCCATCAGGAACATGGGAGGCACCAAAAAGAATGAAACTATGGTTGATAATAATACACCCCCGGCGATAGCCATAGCGAACGGCGGCCAGAAATGTCCTCCTTCAAGAATAAGCGGCAAGAAACCGCCAAAGGTCGTTATCGTGGTCGACACGATGTGCCGACTTGAATCCATTACCACGCGGCGCATCGCCGCCAGATCGCCGCGCAACGCTCGTTCATCTATTTGAAGCGCGGTCATGATAATAATTGCGGCGTTAATCGATACGCCGACTGAGCCAATCACACCGATAACCGCCTGCACCCCAAAGGGATACCGAAATATCGCCAGCGACAGGAAACTGAGTCCGAAGGAGCAGATGCAAACCAGAAACGCGACGCCCGTAAGCCGCCAGGAATTAAAGGTGATCACCACGGTGGCAATCAGCAGCGCGAGCACCAGTCCAAACGGCGCAAGGATATTGTTGACTACCGAAGCACGTTCATCGGAGCTGCCGCCAATCGCGTAACGATAGCCTCTGGGCAGCGGGATGGGATTGGCCTGCAGATCTGCCAATAGAACTTTCAAGGCCTCTTCCGGCAAAACGCCCCGCGTGATGTAGGCCTGCACCGTATTAACCCGCTCGCCGTTTTTGCGCGAAATCGGACTACGATCAGGCTGAAGGCGAAAGCTGCCGAGCGTGCTAAGGGCGACCGCTGGCAAGCTGTTATCGTTGCTGGCATCGGGAAGCGCTATGCGCAGACTGGCTATCTGGTCGGGCGTTGCCCAGCCACGTTCATCCAAACGCGCTCGTACCGGAAGTCGCTCGGTGTCTTCTAACACCTCGCCGCCGATACTGCCCCGCAGAGCTGCATCTAACGTGCGCGACACGTCCGACAAATCGAGCTGAGCCAGCCTCAGTTTGTTTTCGTCGAGGTCAAACACGAGCTTGGGTGCCCCAGCCACCAGACTCGTCGTAGAGTGTGTGACGACGCCGATGCGATCGATGCGCTGACGATAGGCCTCGCCCAGGCTGCGCAAGGTGTCGAGATTTGGTCCGAACAGCTCAATCTCCAGCGGTGCATCGACAGGCGGCCCCTGATCAATGCCACGCACTACGGTTCTGGCAGCCGGATAGCTCTCATCCAGATGCTTTTGTAAAGTTCTGATCAGATCATCGGTTTGCTTGGCGTCGTGGGTCAGCACCAAAGCCTCAGCCCAGCTAGACTCACCGCGATGTGTTGCTGTCATGTTGTAATAAAAGTCGGGGGCGCTCTCACCCAGCATCCAGTCCACACGCCGAATCAGGTCGAAATCAGCCAGCGTCTCGTTCATGGCGCGCACCACTCTGAGCGTGTCCTCCATGGACCTGCCGTCGGGTAGCTTGACCTGCAAATACAGTTGATCGCGGTCAGTGCCGGGAAAAAACTGTGCAGTTAGGGTCGGGAACGCCAAAAATCCGGTTACCGGAAGCACCAACGCTAACGCAACTGAACCCAGCGGGTTACGCAAAGACCAATCCAGTGCCGAGCCCAGCGCGCGGCCAGCGCGTCCACTATCCATGCCAGCATCCCACCAGCGGCGCCCCGGCGCCTCGAGGCCAGCGGGCAGCAACCAGGCCGCCAGTACCGGCGTGACGATCAAGGCCAGGGCGAACGATGCCGTCAGCATAATGACCACCGCTTTGGCAATCGATCCGAGAAAATCACCCGCCGGACCTGGCAGTATGACCATAGGCATGAACGCCAAAACCGTGGTTGCAGTGGACGAAAAAAGCGGCATGCGAAGACGTCGTACCGCATCGGAGATCGCTTCCCCGGGCGGAACGCCCCTTACCAGCTGCTTGCGGATTTCGTCGGTCATCACGATTGAGCCATCCACCAGCAGGCCCAAAGCCACCACCAGACCCGTCACCGACATCTGGTGAATAGGCAGGTCGACGTAATACATCACTGCGATTGATATAAGACTACATAGCGGTAAAACCGCTGCAACTACGACGGCCGCTCGCCAGCCCAGGGTCAACAGCAGTACCAATATCACCAGCGCGATCCCGACTAGCAGGTTAGTGGCAACCTCCTGCAACCGGGTCTCGGTATAGCCGCTCTGATCATAGCTGGTTTCAATGCTGATGCCCGCGGGCGCAGCGGCTCGGTAGTCCTCAATCAGTTGATCCAGACGCCGACTCCAAACGTCAACCTGCAGTCCCTCCTGCATTGCGATCGCCACAAGAATTCCGCGCCTGCCTTCTACCAAGGCCATCGACGGAGGCGGTGATACCTCTGCCTTGTACACCTCTGCGATGTCTGCAATACGGATGGTACGTCCTTCCTGTCCGGCCCGTACCGTCACTGTACGAATGCGGTCGAGGCTTTCAAAATCGCCGGCGACCTCTATCAGCAGGTCGTTGTTAACGCCAATAGCGCGGCCCGAAGATAGCTTGGCATCTGCTGCTGCCAGGGCACCGGTTATTTCTTCCATGGTAAGACCGCGGGCCATCATCGCTCGCTCACTGATCTCAACCCGAACCTCCTCCTGCGGAGCGCCGTGCAGCGTAACCAACTGGGTTCCCGCAAAATTGCGGACCCGGTCGGCAAAATCCTCTGCCACTCGCTTAAGCACTGCTATGGGAACGTCCTGGTTGCCCACGGGACGCAGCGCGACGATGCGGGTATTGGCAACAATCAGATCGTTGTCGAACTCGGGCTCAAGCACACCCGGGGGGAACGCCGCTGCAGCGTCACCGACCGCGTCACGGATTTCAGTCCAGACGCGCTCGATATCCGCATCACTGAGCGTATCGCGGACCTCGATAACAACGGACGATACGCCTGTGCCTGACGTTGACGTGACCTCAGTCACCTCGGCAATTTCGCGCACCTCATCTTCAAGCGGGCGCGTTACCAGTGCTTCTACACGAGCGGGGTTGGCGCCGGGAAAGAACGTGGTGACCTTGGCTTTCAGATTGGTAATGGTCGGATCTTCCTGGCGGCCCAGCGTACGCAGCCCGGAAGCTCCGACCATGGCAACTACCAGTACTAGCAGGAAGAAGTATCTGGAATTCTGGAACAACAAGCGCGCCAGCATCTCAGTTTCCTTTCTCTACTGTCTTTCCTGCCTCTGCTACCGGCGAGGCCAACGCTGCGACGGTATCGTCGATGGCGACTACCGGCGTACCAAGGGCGATACGGTGGACGCCATCGGCAATATAGCCAGCACCGTCGGGTAGAGAGCCACGAACAAATGCTCGACTACCCTGTACATCCAACACTTCGACAAGCTGTCGGCTGGTGACCAACACGCCCTCCTGGTCCACCAACTGCATTACGGTCCACAGTCCCCGCTCGCCTTCGATAAGTGCCGAAAGCGGAATCCAACCGCCAAGCATGTTCACCGTTTCTGCAAGCCGCAGCTCGACCGGCTCGCCTTCCAGGCCGTTTACTTCCGCAGGAAGATCAAATACCGCCGTAGCGGTCAGGGTTCGCGGATCAACATCGGGGCGAATGGAGCGCAAACTTGCGGTAAAGGTCACATCCCGCAGCGCCAGCGAGTATCGTTCTCCGGGGCGCAGCATTTGCGTTTGCTCAACGGCAACCCCGATATGTGCTTCGCGCCGGTCAGCAGCCACCAGCCGCAGCACAGTAGAGCCTGCATTGACCACGGCACCACTCTCAACAAGCCGCTGGGCGACAGTTCCAGCATACGGCGCACGCAGAACGGATTTTTCAAGATCAATTTCCAAACCGCGCAATTGAGAACGTACGTTAGCCAGCTGCGCTGCCAGCGCTTTAGCCCCCAATCGGGTTTCATCCACGGCAGCTTCCGATACGGCGCCTGTCGACTGCAGATCCAGTTGTCGAGTCTCCTGCAAGCGAGCCAACTCCAATTCAGCCTGTACACGTTCCAGATCGGCCGCCATCGCGTCGCGCCGTGCCGTGAGCCGGGCGGTATCTAGACTGGCAAGAACATCGCCACGCTGCACCTCCGAGCCTTCGCGCACCTGTAACTCTGAAACTAGCCCGGAGCGCTCGAAGCCAAGATTAGAAACACGGCCCGCCCTGACCAGTCCCAGAAAGGAACGCTCACGCTGGTAACCCGCCTGCTCTGTGAACTGCGCGGCGGATACTGGCAAAGGATCTCTGCGCACTACGGCGTCCGACACGGAGGCCCGAAACTGAAGCGTCAGCGTGAATAACGTTGTTAGCAGCAGCGCGACCAGGACTGCAATCAATGAACTTCGCTTTGCTCTCACGGTAGCCCTTGAGCCACCCGCTGGATGATCAGTCGTCGGAGCTAAAGCGTCTTCCTGTCTATCGGGCATGATGTTATGAGTCCTGCGCTATGTCGTCCCATCGGCTGGAACTGAAGATGGGCATCCAATTAATGTAATAATCTATAACATGAATGTTACACCAAATAACATATATGTTATAGCCAGTTACATTTACGCCGGATGGACGTCTACGGATGACCGCCAAAGGCTTTTAATGTTGGCAACCGCTCGCGACCCCTTGTAGACCTGTCATCAATCCGAGAGCTCAGCTGAATGCGTACGTCTTAGACATTCTGTTAAACGCTCTAACCATGCCCACGTTTTTGCTCACGCTCTTGTACACGCTGCTATTTCTGCCCGTTGCCACTAGTGCAGATACCTTCCAATACAGTTACCAGCCGCCCAGCCGCGATGGCATAGGCAAGACCTATATGAACCGTGAGATATCCCACGTGATGGGCCATCGGGGTATGGCTTGGCTGGAGCGCCCTGGCCGCGAGCGCGAGGAGCGCACAGATTTGCTGTTGGACGCACTACCCATTCGAGACGGCGATGTCGTCGCCGATCTGGGCGCTGGGTCAGGTTACTTCAGCCTGCCTATCGCAAAACGAGTCGGCAGCGGACGTGTGCTAGCTATCGATATACAGCCGGAGATGCTCGACCAAATCCGCCGGCGCAGCAGCGCTGGCAGTATCGACAATATCGATACCGTGCTGGCCACGGCGTCAGATCCTAAAATTCCGCCAAACAGCGTCGACCTGCTTCTACTAGTGGATGCCTACCATGAGTTTTCCCACCCCAGAGAAGTCATGCAAGGCGTACTGAAAGGCCTGGTGCCTGGCGGCAAAGTGATACTGGTTGAGTACCGGGCAGAAGACCCCACTGTCCCTATTAAGCCGCTGCATAAAATGACCGAACAACAGGCAAGGCGAGAGTTAGAAGCGGTGGGGTTGGAATTCGTGGAGAATATACGCAGCTTGCCTCAGCAGCATATTCTGGTGTTTAGAAAACCGCTCGCCTAAACAGTCATTAACGGGCTCGGTCGTAATTTAGCCGTGCCATCCCAGCGCCGCGCCCATGGTATGATGGGCCTCAGGAAGGTGCGGCGTGTCTCGCCTTGAAGCGCAAGGTGACCGCGCGACGATGATAAATAATGAGTGCGAGTCCGATCGTAAGCGGCACCGCCCATAGCGCAGGGGTAAGCGCGAGTTCAGGCAGCAATCTTACGGCACCAAACGCAAGAAACGCTGTGTACACCGAAATCCCGGCCCCGACCAACGCTTTAATATGCTCTCTTAAGCGGTCTGCCTGCGTCGGGTTCGTCTTATAGATGAACCAAAGATTGGTGGCGACCGTCGCAAAGCCCACCATCGAAATGCCCATCATCATTGGCTGCTCGATAAGCCACCCCTGCCAGAGGCAGTTTGCGGCGACCACAGTGAGAACGGCTTGCAACAGCAAGTTATGCCAGGCGCGGTTCTTGAGATGGTCGCGTTTATTGACAACGCAAAGCCATCCCTGCCAGGCAAGATTTACCGTGAGCACGGCCAGATACAGCATCATCCAGCCGAAGATACCAGTAATCAACGCTGGGTCGGAAAATACCTCGTGATCGACCAGATGAGGATGCGTTCCCATGGGGTCTGACAGGGTTGTAGTTGCAATACCAATGGCGATTGTGCCGGTTGCCAGCATGGTCCAGGTGAACACTTTGCCGAATCGGATGTGGTTTTTGGCGCCCTTGCGACTGATAACAGGTACCCAGAACATCAGTAGTCCGACGGCGCCTGTGACGATATGCATCGCCACCAAAATCTCAAATATCGTGTGGGTAGACATGGTCTACCATTCATCCCATACTCGCGACGAAAGTCAATTGAGCGAAATCAAGCCGTAAGCAAGCCCGCCCCCCTCAACAGGTCCTATACGCCGCCTAAACCATTGTCCTTATGGTCAGTTGTCGCGCTGGCGAGAGCCCTATGGCGCGGCGACGGCAACCTGCTCGAACTGCTCCCCGCCGCCGCCTACCACTTCGATATCGGTAACCTTGGTTATTCCCGCCGTTCGACTGTGCTGTTCAATGACCCCACGCTGGTAAAGGAAATCATGCGGGATGCCGATGGGGTGTTTCCCAAGAGCGATCTGATGGTCAGCGCCCTGGAGCCGCTGATTGGCGAATCCATTTTTGTCACTGACGGCGAAAAATGGCGCCGTCAACGTGCCATGGTGGATCCTGCCTTTTCGCAGCTACGTATCAGTCACGCCTTCGAGGCCATGCGCGCCGCCGTAGACGATTATGTCGAAAGGCTTGATGCGCTGGCTGAGTCCGGGGAACGCTTCTCTTTGGACGTCGCTATGGGCCACCTTACCGCCGATATCATCTGCCGCTCGGTGTTCTCCACCTCGCTGGATTCAGCGGTTGCCAAGGATGTGTTTGAAGACTTCACGGTATTTGAACGCTCCGTGGCACAGGTCGACATTGGACGACTCATTCTGGCGCCGGCCTGGAGTGACGCGCCACAGCCTCCGGAGGTGCTCGCTGCGTGTCAGCGCATCCGCGCACACATCGGCACATTGCTGGATACCCACCTGGCGCCCGACAACTCTTACAATGATATTGCCAGCGATGTCATCGCAGCCCGCGACACTGAGACCGGCAAACCGTTTAACAGAGAAGAACTGATCGACCAGCTAGGCGTATTCTTTCTCGCAGGTCATGAAACCACCGCCAGCGTGCTGACCTGGGTGTTTTATATCCTTAATCAGCAGCCCGAAGCGCTAACCACGCTGCGGCAGGAAGCTGAGCGGGTTCTGGGCACTCAGAGCGCTGACTTCGCGCAACTTAAACAGTTGCCATACACCCGCGCGGTATTTAAAGAAACGCTACGCCTGTACCCGCCGATCACGTTTATGCCTCGAGTGGCGCTGAGGCCCACAACCGTAGGGCCACGCAAGCTGCGCCGTGGCGCTCTGGTGATGATTTCACCCTGGACCCTGCACCGCCACAGCAAGTATTGGCGGGAGCCTCACGTTTTTGAGCCCTACCGCTTCATGCCAGAGCAGGAGTCCAAACTTAACAGTAGCGCTTACATCCCCTTTGGCCAGGGGCCGCACACCTGCGTGGGTGCCGGCTTTGCACAGGCGGAAAGCACTCTGATTATGTCGAGACTGGCAACGCGCTATGACTTCGAAATACTTAATGCCGATCGCGTGCGTCCTGCGGCCAGATTGACTACCCGCCCAGCGGAAGAAATTTTCTGCCGGGTCAAACGCAAAACCCCCCAGGTCTAAAGCACTAGTTCTGCAGCGCTACGGCGACGTTCGATCAGCCGACAACCACGCGATATCGTTTTGCGTTGCCTCACCCAGGGTTAGCTCTGTCGTTATCGCAGGCCACAGGATCTCCCACGACATCGGCGTCATCAGCAAAAAAGGCAAGGGGTCTGTTAAGGACCAGACAACGTCACGTGACGTAAACAGTTGTTTAAACCGGCGCAGCGCTTCACGCGGCTGCAGCAAAGCAGCGTAGGCCTCGGTCAGCGTCGAATACGCCCACTGCATGCGCCGAATGGGCTTGAAGCCGATATGCTTAACGGCATCAGGCGTCAGGATAGCGCGCGCAAGATCCGCCTCCAGAAAAAAATGCACGCCGCTAGTCGGCCTCGGATTGCACTCCAGCGCCAGAGCCTCGCCTTTGTCGTCTACAACGAAGTCAAAGGCCGCAAAGCCGCTGTAGTCGGTGCTCTCCGAAAATTTGCGGATCCACTCTGTAACCGAGGGTGCGTTATCGATTCGCTCGAAACAGATGGCCACCGTGCCCGACAGCACCGTGCCCCGATACACAACGGTGCCCAATTCACGCCCCTTGTGTAACAGTGACAGCGAACTCAGGTGATCGCCGGTCACGTAGCGCTGCACCAACATGCCAGGCGCGCCAAGGCTGTGCTTTCGACCGCCCAGACACAATTCGATACCTATTCCCGAACAACTGTGCGCCGGCTTCGCGACATAATTGCCGCTTTCCATCAACCGGCGAGCACCCGCGCTGCCTTCCGGAAATGTTTCAGGTACCGGCAGTCTGTTATCGACGCAGTAATCGGCGAAGCGGCTTTTGTCATGCAAACTGTTGAGCACGTCAAATTGAGCACAGCAAAGCGTTACACCCGGCGGCAAGCGCTCCGCCAGTCCGGCAACATGCAGCGCCTCTTCAGAGACGGGCAACACCCACTGCACATCCTCACGGGAAATGATGTCGAGCAGTTCGTTCAGGTAGGCGGCGCTATCACGATTGGGCGCTGTTACCTGATAACAGGCCGCTACTGCGCGTGATGGTCGACAGAGATGCCAGCGAAAAGGCTCAGCAATAATGACGCGACAGCCCGCTTTGTGCAGACAGCGGACTAGCTCCAATGCCTTCGGCAGCCGCCCGAGGGTCACCAGCACCGTTCCCGTTGCTTTGAACTGAGACGTCGTGGACTGAGATGTTGTCTTCGGCGTCATGACCGCCAGCCCGCAGTACCGTAGGCTTTCCAAGACGGCGGTGTCCACAGAGCGGCGGGCATCACAGGTCTCGATCTCCTTTCATTTGCTTTCTTCCGCCTTTATTTGCTTTCATTTGCTTGCATCGGCCTACATCTACGTTCATCGACATCGGGTTAGACTCAAATCTGGCTTCTGGAATCTGGCCTCTGATAGTGCCAGCTTGCCTGGATGCGACCCATAGTTGAGCATGCTTTCACACCCTCTCAAAGTGTGAGGTCCGCAGGCAAACACAGCATTGTACGCTTGCGATGTCTTCGCCTCCCCCACACAATGATGCCAACTTCTTTATACTACTGATTTACAAGAACTGATAACGGGCCGCAATGACCGAACACAAGGATTCGTTAAGCGCACTGGATGAAGCACTTCCGCTTCAGCAGCGCCTGATGGCCGCGCACAAGTCCCTGCAAGATATCTTCCCGTTTATTGTTCGCATCGCCGTGGCGATTTACGACGAAAAAACCGATACGCTGAGCACTTATATGCATTCCAGCGGCGAGAAAAATCCGCTAGACCACTACCAGGCGTCAATGGCGGAAGCCCCCTCATTGAAACGGGTTCTGGAACAGAAGCTGCCTCGCGTAATTAACCATGCCGTGACCTTTGACGATGGCTCCGCTGAACATACGCGGCGAATTGGTCGCGCCGGATATGCCGCCAGCTACACTCTCCCTATTTTTAACGAAGGCGTATTCATTGGCTTTATTTTCTTTAATGCCGATATACGTGACGCATTCAGCGAGCGCGTGCTGCGCCAGATGGATCCCTACGCCCACCTGATTTCGTTGATGATCATCAACGAACTTTCGTCCATCCAAACGTTATCCGCTGCGGTCAGCACAACCGGACGTATTACCCACGTGCGGGATCCAGAGACTGGCAGCCACCTGGACCGAATGTCGCGATACTGCAGGCTGATTGCGCGTGGCCTTACCGACAAGTTTGACCTGAGCGACAGCTTTATTGAGCACCTGTTTATGTTTGCGCCGCTGCATGACATCGGCAAGATCGGCATTCCCGACAGCATCCTGCTAAAACCCGACAAGCTCAACGATGCCGAAATGGGCATTATGAAAAGCCATGCCAAGATGGGCGAAGGCATTATCAACGACCTCATCGATAGCTTTGGGCTGCAAAATTTTGAGCACACCGAGATGTTGCGCAATATCACCGCGTACCATCACGAGGCTGTAGATGGCAGCGGTTACCCCTATGGTCTTAAAGGCAGCAACATACCGCTAGAGGCTCGCATCGTTGCGGTCGCAGACGTGTTTGACGCCTTGACCAGCAGCCGACCGTACAAGGACGCTTGGAGCAACAGCCACGCTCTGGAAACCCTTATGGGTATGGCTGGAAAGCGGCTGGACGCTAACTGCGTTATGGCCTTGATTACGCAAATGGATGAAATCGAGAAAATACAGCAGCAGTTAGGCGAAGACACCTATGGTTAGCCCCTGAACCAGCTACTTTACACGCGGAAATGGGAAATCTGAATTTCCTCCCCGACATCCGCATAGTCACCCGCCGCTCGCCCGGCACGAAAATCACCCCAGTTAATCACCCTGTAGCGAGGCGCTTCGCCATCGCAAGCAGTCGGCAGCGGCGCATAGTCCGTGGCGTAACTGGGATTGAGAAAAAACGGCGCGCTGAAACGGTGTCGGCTGTGGTTAGTGCGCACGCGATGCGCCGGCGCCTGATAACGATCGTTCGACCACACCTGCACGATGTCGCCGATGTTGAGAACAATCGCGTTACGCCTGGGCTCTACTAGATGCCAGTCACCGTTATACAGAAACTCAAGTCCAGGCTGGTCATCGTGGACTAGCAGGGTGAGCGCTCCCGCATCCGTATGCGGGCTGATGCCAAGATGCTCCGCTGGTGTGGCGCAGGGCGGGTAATGATTCAACCGCAGAAAACTACTGGCATTGTCAAGAAAGCCTTCCTGCAAAGCCTGCGGCGGCATTCCCAAAGCCTCTCCGATGGCAGAGAGCATGGTCAGCGACAGCGCTTCCAGAGCCGCGTAAGCCTGTTCGATATCGGCACGAAACTCCCGTGGCTGCTGTGGCCACTGAGGCTGGCTGCCGCGCATCGGACCCTCGGCAGCTGCCGGACCAATATCGAAAATTTCTTTCCAATCTCGCTTGTTCTTGGTCAGCTCGCGATCGTAGTAGCCCCAGGCATTATCCTGGCTGCGCTCAACTTTTCGCTTTTCCGCTTCAGGTAACGAGAAGAATCGCTCACTGGCCGACAGCAGCGCATCTAAACAGGCTGTGGGTATACCGTGGTTGTCTAAATAGCAGCAACCCCACTGCCGGCAGGCCTTGTCAAGCTGGCCAAGCCAGTCCTGATCAGAGCGAGCGCCAAAATCGATTACGGGTAACGACAACATATTTACTCTGCCAGCAGCGCCTCACGCAACGCTGCTGCCTTGGCCTGAAGTCGCCGGGTATTCTCTGGGCCCATGCGCAAGAGCTGTCGATGGACCTCGGGCAGCCTTTCAAGTGCAGGATCTTCAAACTTGTAGACGGCCTCAACTCTGCGCAATTCGATAGGTCCCTCTCGCACTGGCGCCGCGATTATTCTGTCGAGCGCCTGGATCACTGTGTTGTCAAAATCCTCTGCCTCGTAACCGAGCAATGAGTAAGCTTCTTCGAGAAGAGGCCGGTAACGGTGAAAAGCCTTTGCCCACTTCACCTCGTCCAGGCCGTCAATCGCCAATGCGTAGCTGTCAAAACGCTGGTAACCGGCAGGCGACATGATCGCCTGACGCCCTGCACGCTCGACCCGAAAGGCCGCAGAAGGAGGCGATAGCGGCAATACTTTGTAGGGAATAATGCCTCTGGCAATGCCATCCACGAGCGCGGCGGCTCGCGATAGCAGGTTATCCGCATCCAGAGCGCTCAATATGGCGGCATTGCTTAGGCCAGCAGACAGCTTGGCCCGCACTCTTTCATCGCTGCCCTCCAAAGTGAGCGCCTGCTCAACCGGCGCTGGAGCTTCCGCCTGCTGCTCTTCTTCCCCGGCAGGATTGGGCTGGACGGATTCTGGCTTTTCAGGAATATCAGGGGCGGGCTCAGGCTCTGGCGGCGCAAGCTGCGAGGGCTCAGGGGCATCCGCCTGCAACTCCAGAGGGGCCGGCTTCTCCACGGTAGAAGTGCGCTGAAACCAAAGTACTGCAGCAATAGCGCCAATCACGATAACTGAAGCCAGCAGAACAAGACCTCTGCGCGAGGAATTGGATTCAGGCGCGTAGCGCCCCTGGGGGTCTGCTCGCATAGTTGAGTCTCAGCGTTCTCTATAGTTTGGGAGCGTAACATGTTGCGCTTTCATCTCTAAGACTGCGGTTAGCGCTCCGGGTTGCATCTAAAAACGAAATTTCTGCATCGCTATATCAGGCACCGCTGCGTCGAGCATCGCGTCGATCGCTACAGCAAGTCAATAAGACGACCTGCCAGATCAGGCACGGCTATTGAGCGATACTTTTGGAGGCGTTACCGGCAGAGCACACCGTTAAGGGTTTACGGCCTCGCAGTGCCATTGTTTGCCCGAGTGCTGCGACAGCATGCGACGCTGCTTGCCACTGAGCTGCAAATGATCCACTCGCGTCGCCGTAAACAGCAATAGCATGAAGGTCTCAGGAGCAGCATCGGTCTCCTCAAGAGCGCCGCTATCATCCAGAGGCTTGCCAGGCTCAGGCCAGAAAAACTGCGCTCTGGCAGCGGGCGAAAGTGACGCCCACAGGGACTCGCGGGCGGTGCTCAAGGCCTGCGTCGCTGGCAGCACAGCGGGGTCACCTACCGCCGCGAGGCTGCCACTGAGGCGAAACTGCTCGCGACTGCGGGTAAAATACCAGCAGATCTCAGCGTTTCTTTCGTGCTGTATCTGATCAACTTTTTCGCTGCGTAGGTCAGTGACCATTTGCAGCACTTCGCCTTTATCAAAAAAGCCCCGAAATACGAGAGTGCGATTGGCCGGACTGCCATCCCTTCTTACCGTTGCGACCTGCAAATAGCGATGATGGGCGTCCTGCTGATTGCCCCGAATAGCTTTGGAGAGTGCATCGCGCCAAAAATAATCCACCTGATCACCTGCTCCTGACTGAATACCTGCCTCGCATTTATGTAACTAGCGTGCGAGTCTGGCAGTGTATCGGGTTCTCTGGCGGGTTGCTTAGCCCGCGCGGCCTCTGCGGCCTATGCGGCCCAGCCCGGCCTATGCGGCCCAGCCCCGCCTGCGCGCGGCCCGGCCAAACCATACGGGCGGCGGACGACGTATACCCACAATACAAGACCACAGACAGAAAAGGATTATTACCGTGAAGGCCTCCGATTTATTTGTTCGAGCACTGGAAGCTGAAGGCGTCGAGTATGTATTTGGCATTCCCGGCGAGGAAAACCTGGACCTGCTCGAGTCGCTGCGGGAATCCAGCATCAAATTAATCCTGACCCGTCACGAGCAAGCTGCTGGCTTTATGGCCGCCACCTACGGGCGGCTTACAGGCAACGTCGGCGTCTGTCTTTCGACGCTGGGGCCAGGTGCAACCAACCTTGTAACCGCAGCTGCCTACGCACAGCTCGGAGCAATGCCGATGTTGATGATAACGGGGCAAAAACCGATCAAGAGCTCTAAACAGGGTCGTTTTCAGATTCTTGATGTTGTCGACATGATGCAACCCCTGACCAAATACACGGCGCAAGTAGTCAGCGGCGACCGGGTGCCATCAATTGTCCGGGAGGCCTTTCGTGTCGCCCACGAAGAGCGCCCCGGTGCGGCCCATATCGAACTGCCGGAGGACATTGCCGCAGAAGACACGGACGCCGCACTGATTAAAGCCAGTACCGTACGCCGGCCCATTGCTGAGTACAAGGCGATCAAAGGCGCCGTGGAAATGATCGCCAGTGCAACGTCGCCATTACTGTTAATCGGCGCAGGGGCGAATCGCAAGCTCACCGCGAAAATGCTGCGAGAGTTTGTCGATAAAACGGGCATTCCCTTTGTCACCACGCAGATGGGCAAGGGCGTTCTGGATGAGACAGACCCCTTGTTTATGGGTAACGCTGCGCTATCGGATCATGACTTTGTGCACCGGGTGTTAGCCGCATCCGACCTGATTATCAACGTTGGTCACGACGTCGTGGAAAAGCCACCGTTCTTTATGCGAACAGACGATACCCGCCAGGTCATACACATTAACTTTGACTCGGCTGAAGTCGACCCAGTGTACTTCCCGCAGCTTGAGGTCACAGGCGATATCGCCAATAGCATCTGGCAAATTAAGGAGCAGCTGGAGGCCTCCCCACAGTGGACCTTCACGGCGTTTGAAAAAGTCTACGCTGCCTACACGAGCCACCGCATGGACGCGGAAAGCGACGATCGCTTTCCCGTGCTACCAGAACGCCTGGTGCGGGAGGTGCGATCCGTGGTTCCCGATGACGGTATTGTGACGCTGGACAACGGCGTTTACAAAATTTGGTTCGCACGCAACTACCCGGCCGCACATGCGAAAACCCTGCTACTCGACAACGCGCTAGCCACAATGGGCGCTGGACTGCCATCTGCCATGGCGGCAAAGCTGGTATATCCGGATCGCCCGGTGGTCAGCGTCTGCGGTGACGGCGGCTTTATGATGAATAGCCAGGAGATCGAGACTGCAGTGCGACTGAAACTGGATCTAGTCGTGTTAATTCTGCGCGACGACGCTTACGGCATGATCAAATGGAAGCAAGCTGACGCGGGCTTTGGTGACTACGGCCTGGACTACGGCAACCCCGATTTTGTGCGCTACGCGGAAGCCTACGGTGCGAATGGATGGCGACTGTCCGCCACAGAGGATCTGGCCGGTTTGCTGTCAAAATGCCTGCAGTCGAAGGGGGTCCATATCATCGACGTACCCGTCGACTATTCGCTGAACGACTCAACGCTGCACAAACAGATACCCGCTTTAAGCGCAGCACTGTAGCGTACGCTGCCAACCAGGCATAACCGATAAAAATAGAGAGAACCGCATGGAAGGCACTACTGACGCAGCTCACTACAAGAAGCCCTCGGATTCCGACACAACGATTACGGAGTTGATGATCCCCGCCTACGCCAATTTTGGCGGCAAAATCCACGGCGGCTTGCTGCTTTCGCTGATGGACAAGGTTGCCTACGCCTGCGCGACCAAACATGCTGAAAACTATTGCGTGACAGTCGCTGTAGAGAACGTGAACTTTCTGCAGCCCGTGGAAGTCGGCGACCTGGTTTCGATGACGGCCAGAGTTAACTACACGGGAAGCAGTTCGATGGTGGTTGGTATTCGTGTAACCGCCGAAAACGTCAAAGAGAAAGTCGTAAAGCATACCAACACATCGTACTTCACCATGGTCGCCAAGGATGACGATGGTGAACCCACAGACGTGCCTGGCCTGCTACTTACCCAACCCGTCGATCTGCGTCGCTACGCAGAAGCCATCATGCGGAAAGAGCTAAAGCGCGTGCACAAAGAATCCATGCAGGAACGCATTGATGCTTATGATGTAGGGGAAGAGGTCAGCCGGCTTGCAAACCACAACTGCAAGGTGCGTTTGGAGAGCTGAAAAAAACACCCCGTGCCGTAGTGGCCACGAGGAAAGATTACAGGGTATACAATAAAACGGAAGAACCTGAGTCTAGCTGAGTAAAATAAGACTGAAGAGAAGCTAGGAATACGTCTGATCTTCAGTCTTCTAACATCTTCCTTTTCCAGTATCAGACGCTTCTGGAAAACGAAGTACAGGGGTACTGCTTAACTTGGCCGCCTTCTGTTTCTATGTGTTGCACTGATGCGCACAGATCTAAAACACAGACCTATCACACAGACCTATCACACAGATCTACAACACAGACCTATCACACAGATCTATCACACAGACCTAGCAGAAGACGGCAGCCTGGTTAGCGGTGGCGCTTCTTGAAGAAGGGCTTAGGCCTTACCGGGGCACTGCTATCGGACGTCGTCTCTACTCGCGCTGCATCGACAACTGGCAGATCTTCGTAGCTGCGCTTGAAGGGCGGGCGACCAGAATAATCTACAGACCAGACGCGTTCGGTCTGAACTTCTTCTTGTGTTTCAAGACGCGCAACATCAGCTGCAGGCAGCTCAACCAGAGTACGCTTGAAAGGCGGGCGGCTTGAGTAGTCTACTTCCCACACTCTTACGGTCTCGCCGGCGGTTGCATCGGTACCGGCACTGGCGGGGAGTGCCAGCATTGCGCCAGCCATAGTTGCAAAAACGATTCTAAACATCCTTTTAACTCCTTTGCATTGACTGCAGTTGCTCAATGAATTGATGGTTTATGCTGTATTTAAACTTTTAACGGTTCAGCTTTTATCTGGTTGCGCTTACTTCTGCTCAACTTCTGCTTAAAGTCTGACTGCGGACCCGTAGCCATGTGCTGTACGCATCTCCGACTTCTGCGACCCACTGCCAACAACCCTGCCTAAAAGCTGATTGTCTAAAACCTGCCTCGAACCCCTCGGGGCTTTACTGCGTAGCGACACTGTGTAGCAACAATGGGAGAAGTCTACGCCTTCCAGGCTCTATACCTGATATAAATACTCAGATTTGATGATAGTTTTTAATTATCACTCTATCTTATGGCAGGCTCCTCCTCTTTGTATGGTAAGCCCCTGATTCATATAAGGTTTCCGCCTAATTTTACTATCAAAAATGCGCCAAAATAAGGCGCCTCGCACCACCTGAGTGCAACATTTTTTAATCACCTTATAAATATCCACGTATTTTCAACGGCTTAAGGCTTTGAACGGTGGCGCATGGTCAGTGGCCTGATAATTGCAGTAGCTCTTAGTACAAAAAAATGATATTGCAGTACCGGGAGCACAACAATGAAAAACCAAGCACGGCTGGCGCGGACAAGCGCCTGCCTGGTCGGTTTGGTGATGGTGGTCGCAGCACCGCTGGTCCTCAGTGACATACTGCTGACTGACAATCATCACACCCACGCCGATCAACATGTCGAGACAGGTGCCGAGCCAGTCGCGCAAGCATTCTCAAGTGATGTCCTACACAGCGTGCCGTTAGCAGCATCGGGCAGCGGCAGCTTCACTGTCAGCGCGACTATCGGCGGCGTTCAGGAGGACTTTTTGCTAGATACCGGTGCCAGCATGGTGACCGTAAGCGCTGACTTAATGAAAAAGATGAAGCGCATGGGTGGTGTAGAAAAAGTTGGCCGTGTCGGTGCCAGGATGGCAAGCGGAAAAATTGAGGCCTTGGACGTGTATCGCGTGGATAGTTTCGAAATAGCTGCCGGCTGCGATCTAGGACCTATTGATGTCGCCGTTTTACGCTCTGGCAAACGCAGCTTATTGGGCATGAGCGTCTTACAAATGGCCGCTCCATTCACCATCTCTATGACACCGCCGGCGTTGGGTCTGGGCACCTGCGGTACTCAACCGACGTTAGCTGTTCGCTAACGCGGCTTGTCGATTATTTGTACGACCTCGCCAAACTCTGCTCGCATTACCTTGCGCATATCTTCTGCCAGACGACGATAAAAAATTCTGGATGGCGAGGTGGTTCGCCAGGTTAAGCCTAACACTCTGGCAATGGATTCTCCGTCTACCTCCTTGACGACCAGCGCAGAGTCCGCGTTGACCTCGGAATGAATGTAGAGCGCCGGCAAAAACGCCAGGCCCATTCCCATCACCACCATCAAGCGCAGGGCATCCAGACTGGTGCCCTGATAGTCTCTCTGAATCTCAGCACCAAATCGCTGGCATACTTGCTCGATCTGCCGGGTAAAGTGATGACCTTCTCCGGTGGTTAGTATGCGCTCTCCGTTCAGGTCCTCACCTCTGAGTACCTCCCTCTGCGCAAGCGGGTGATCGCTGGGCATCACCAGACGGATGTCTTCTCGGAGCAGTGGCTCACCGGCGAGTTCGGTTGAGTTGGTTGGAAACGCGGTTAAAACCAGGTCCAACTCACCGCGCTCTAGCTGCGACTCGAGCAGCATTGGAGACTCTTCACGCACGTACAGCTTCAGGTCCGTATGCATCGCATGAATCGCCGGCAGGATACGCGGCAACGCATAGGGACCCAACGTGGACTTAACGCCCATCCGATAGATAGCACCCCCACTGCCTGCAGAACCCGCAGCCTCAACCAGCTCGTCTAGCTCCTCTAACACCTTCCGCGCTATGGGGAGCAAGCGGCGCCCGGAGGGACTAAGTATCGTGCCAGTGCGCCCACGCTCAAACAGCTGCACGCTGAGCGACTGTTCGATTCTGGCGATCTGCGCCGTAATGGTAGGCTGGCTGATCTCCAACTCTTCGGCCGCGCGGCGAAAGCTGCCACAGCGTGCCACGGCAAGAAAATACTCCAGTTGCTTTATAGACGGTCTAGCCACGTGCAATCCAATACAGATAATCTTTTAGCATACGCGGCGCGCTCGCTGTTCGCGAGCGCAGCGGTCTAGCGACTCACAAAACATCCATGAAAGCCCAGCGGCAGCACTCTATCCATGTGAGCGATAGCGATGGGACCTTTCGACAGTTCATCAGTGCGCAGCAGTGCGATGCCCGAGCGCTTCTGCCTTACGTTGAGAAAGCTATGAATAACGTATGGCCCCTCCACTGCTGGAATAAGCTGAGGCTCCTCGACAATCACGTCTTCACCGTAGTCATATTGGTCCACCGCGCCGTTCGTGGGGTCAATACGGACCAGCGCGGAGCTCATGCCTGCATTGCGCGCGCGACCACCGGCGATGCCTAGCAGGCGCTGAGCCGCAAACGGTCGCCGCTTATCAAGCACGGGAAACTCCATATCGCTTCCCAGGTCAACTTTTTCTGCGCGTCCTGCATTGAAATCAACGCTGTAGCGCACCAGCCTGGGATCGGTGTAATAGGGGCCGGGTTCGCCCTGCACCAAACGATACATACCCTGGGTCGCAATCCTGTCATCCGCATATTCTGACGCCGTAAAGAATAGACGATCAGAGTCTTCCCAAGCGTTACCAAAATGAAAAACAAAGGTAGGCGGCACCTCAATAGTTTTGACCAGTGAGAAATCGTCCCTATCGAAAAACAAAAGCTGGCTTGGCCGTGAAGGTGACCACGTCATGGAGTCAACGAACCCATCGCCATGTCCCATCAACGATGAACTGTTGAGGACCACCAGATAGCGCGGCGTCAGCACAAAGTCATGCATATAGCCCATGAAATCCAAGGGTTGAACGTGAACCTTTCTGAGGCGCCTCGCCCCGCCCGCACCGCTTTTCGCTATATGGTAGAGCAACAGGCTCGGCTTGCTTGCAAACGACGCAGCCCCGATATTCCACATATCACCTCGTTGATCGAAGTGAGGGTGGGCGGAGAACGGCACGCCTTTCAGCGCGGCGCTCCACTGCACCGGTTCACCGGTCTTCAGGGTATCGGCGTCGATTGGGTGGGCAGAGCCCGCCTCCCAAAGCGCGAGTAATTCGCCGTCAAAAGACTGCACGTTAATGTTGGCGACGTTGAAATCTTGGTTGTTGCGTGCCGGGATACTGTCTGCAAAGCGTGTACCTGCGCCGTCAAACAAAAACCTGCCTGCAGCCTCCTCTTGCTTGAATTTGCGCGTGCGAACAAATCGCCCTCGATGGGTGACGGAATCCGCGTCCAGGGTGAACGCCTGGATCATGCCGTCGGGGTCAAACCAATGCCGGTATCGCTGGTCCCCTCGCTGATACCGCGCCGGGCCATTCCGATAAAACGTTCCGCGACAAGAAGCAGGTATGCTGCCCTGAAGCCTCATCGGCTGCTGCATCAGATCTTCCGTTACGCCTTGGAAGCCAAGCTGCCACCGCATGCTCTCCTCGGCACGTGTCAGACTGGGTGCCGCTGATGCGGCGGTCAGGGCGGCGGCATAACGCAAAAGCTCTCTACGTTTCATGGCGATTACCTCAACCGGATGTCGATCTTGACGCTTTGCGTTACCGTGACGGCGGCGTCCTCAAACCCGGCGGGGCCAAACTTACCGGCATTATTACTAAAGCCGTAGCCCTCAACGGGTATACCGAGCACGTTGCTATCCATTTCACCGTTCGCATTGGCATCGTGAAACAGTCGAACGGCGTATCGACCCTCTGGCAGATCGTGCAAGGTGATGCGTAACGTCTCACCCAGCACCTTGTTCTGCGAGGACACAACGGGCGCGCCATCTGTTGAGTAGGCCTCTGCGTTGTCGAATAGTGCCCAGTAAATAGCGCCACGCTGCTCAGTGATGTTGGTGACCTCCAGCTCCACATCGGCGGCATGCACCGGATTAACCGACTGCACCGCCAGGAATACACTCGCTATCGCTCTTTTCATCTTACTCTCCTTCAACCATTGCCATTGAGGCGAAAATCCACGCTCTGGCCGACTCAACGACCATTGACAGTCATAATCACGCTTTTCCTGCGCAGGGGCAGGTGGCAGCAGTCATCTATTTGTTCACCGGCAATCATGACTTCTGGCAGGGGCAGGCAGCTGTAGCTATGGGGTAAGCTTTCCGCCATGCCGATAGCAAAGAACACACTCAACGATAATCTGCTGATCGCAAGCGGCGTGGGTGCCTCCTGCGTCGTTGCGTTTATCCATTTACAGGGAGCCTGGCTGCAGCCCGCGTTGTTACTCTATCTGGGCTTTATTGGTCTGCTCCTCGCGTCAGCCAATCGAGAACGTTTGCAGTGGCCCCTGCGCCGACGTCAGGGCAGCTGTGTGGCAATGTTAGGCTTGAGCGTTGCAGCACTGACTGTGCATCCGGACACGTCAACGCTCATACTGTCTGTTGTACTGATGGCCAGCGTGCCCTATCACTTTAGCCAACGCGGCAGCTGGAGATTTTTGCTAGTCGCCAATCTCGCCTATCTGATCATTCTGGAATTTAGCTGGCAAAGCCGGACGTATCTGGTGGCGTGGGCATCCTTAATCGCGCTGCAAGGCTTTGCCATTACCTCAAGCCTCGCCAAAGTCCGCGAGGAGCAACAGCAAGAATTACTGACATGCCAAAACAGCGAGTTAATCGCAGCCAGAGCGGTGATTGCACAGAAGAGCCAAGCGGAAGAACGCCTGCGAATTGCCGGGGACCTACACGACACAATCGGACATCAGCTCACAGCTCTGCGCCTGCAGTTGGAAGCGTTGTCCTACAGCGCATCAGAGGAACTCAAGCCACAGGTTGACGCCTGCCAGCAACTGTCCTCCGAGATACTTGAAGCGCTGCGAAGCATTGTTAGAAGCATGTCAGAGCAGCAAAGCCAGGATCTTGAGCAAGCCATTAAGCGACTTGGCGCATTGATACCCGATGTCTCCCTGAGCGTTGTCAGTGAGTTGCCCGCGCTATCGATGGACCTCAGCCAACAGCTTCTCTTTTGTATTCAGGAAGGCATTCACAATGCCGTGCGCCACGGCGATGCCAGACAAATCACTATCCGCTACCAGGGATCTGCGCTTCGTATTCAGGACGATGGCGTGGGGTTTACCGGTGCGTCCCCTTTCCCGGGTTTTGGCCTGGCCAATATAAATAAACGGCTACAACCCTTCGGAGGCCGAGGAGAGCTTGTTCGAGGCGTTGATAATCAGGGCTGCGAGCTTGTATTGCATTTGGGCCAACAAGGGGGAAGTGAGACATGATTCGCGTTGGCCTCGTGGACGATCAGGCGCTGGTAAGAGAAGGCATCGCCAGATTAATAGAGCTGTCGGATTCAATCATCACGGCATGGCAGTGCAGCGACGGGGAGTCTGGCTTAAAAGCTCTACGGGAGAACCCTGTCGACGTGCTGGTGTGTGACATACGCATGCCAGGCATGGATGGCATCACCATGGCCAAACGGATTCGCGCGGCCGGCGATAGCCAACCGATTCTGATGCTCACCACCTTCGATGACCATCAGCTATTTATCGACGCCTTAGCCGCAGGCGCCAACGGCTTTCTGCTGAAAGATGTCTCGCTCACAAAGCTTATTGATGCGGTTACGACGCTCGCCGGCGGGGGGGTTCGTAGCTGAACCGAGACTGGTATCTCAAGCCAGCACAGGCATTACCGATGCGCCACCGGCTGGCCCGGATATCCTCACCTCCAAAGAGCGTGACATCCTCAAACTGATCGCCGGTGGGCTGTCCAATCGAGAAGTCGCCAACGTCATTCATCTGGCCGAAGGCACCGTGAAAAATCACGTGTCCAGCATCCTTACCAAGCTGAGCTGTAGAGATCGAACGCAGGCCGTTTTGTACGCGATAAACTGGCGGCTTATTTGAAAAAGCCGGTACAGCCGACGCCTCACTGCAGTTCGTTATAGGCCTCTCTACCCCAGCCAATCAAAACATCGTTTTTGAACACCAGCGGCGTGGTTTCGTCTTTCGTTGTGTCACCGTCAGCGTGCGCGCGTTGGGTGCGGAAAAACAGAATCCGGTAGTCGTCGCCGTCGCGGGTAAAGGCTTCGGAGTATGCAGGTGCATCCAGACCGCTTAGTGCCTGTGAGCGCTCCATGCCAATATCTAGCGCGGCAATTGCCTCGCGGTTTTCGCGCTGCTCTCGCTCCCAGCTATCGGTGTTGAAGTGGGTTCCGTCACTGTCGATCACCACGCAGCCACCCAGGGCAAGGGTAATTACGGTGATTGCTGCTGCGCTGCGCCAGGCTTTGATATTCTGTTCCATCTGAAGAGGTCCTCACTTTAACAATGTGCTTAGCAGGCAGGCTTGCCTAAACTATATGGTGATATATTGCACTATATCACCATGCCGCACAAGCTCCCGACGGTATAAAGAGGTGTCTGCCGGACTAAAGGAACGTCTCTGGCGGCCTAAAGGAGGTCTCTGATAACCCAAAACAGGACAGGCATTGCGCCCTTGAGGGAACACACAACCGGGAGTTGCCGCGCGGCCATTATCACCGGGGCAAAACCGTAAGCGCCAGGCCCCAAGACTAGAACGGCACTCAAGATGCCAGCCGGGCAGCAAACCGCTGCCCTGACTCAGCCCTGGACGTGCAGCACGCTATTGATTACTGGGGAAATTAAAGCGCGCCTCTTCACTAACGCCACCTTCCGGCCAGCGCTGGGTGATCGTCTTTCTGCGCGTGTAAAAACGCACACCATCCGGCCCATAAATGCTGAGGTCCCCAAAGATTGACCGCTTCCAGCCCCCAAAGCTGTGATTGGATACTGGAACAGGCAACGGCACGTTAATACCCACCATACCGGCCTGTACCGCACTGGCATACGTGCGTGCGGCACCCCCATCTGCGGTGAAGATACAGGTGCCGTTGCCGTACTCGTGATCATTCACCAGCTTCAGTGCCTGCTCTGCGTTATCGACGCGCACCACGCAGAGCACCGGGCCAAAGATCTCTTCTCGATAGACGGTCATGGATGCCTGTACGCGGTCGATCAGGCAAGGGCCGATAAAGAAGCCTTGTTCATGCCCCTCGACGGTTAATTCTCGACCGTCAACGGGTAACTCAGCACCTTCTAGCACGCCCTGCTCGATCAACCCCAGAACACGCTGACGATGCTCTGCGCTAATCAATGGGCCCATGTCGCTGGATTTATCAGTGCCGGGGCCCACTGTCATTTCGGCGATTTTTTCAGATAAACCAGCCACCAGGCGATCGGCTTGCTCATCCCCCACACAGACGGCTACGGATATGGCCATACAGCGCTGGCCGCAGGAACCATAGGCAGCTCCCATCAAGGCATTGACGGCGTTATCGATATCCGCGTCCGGCATTACGATCGCGTGATTCTTCGCGCCACCCAAGGCCTGCACGCGCTTGCCCTGGGCGCTCGCCGTCCGATAGATAGATTCCGCCACTGGCGTAGAGCCGACGAAGCTAACCGCTTGTATCGTAGGATTTTCCAGCAGAGCGTCTACCGTTTCGCGATCGCCCTGTACGATATTGAACACACCGTCTGGCAACCCCGCTTGTTTAAGCAGCTGCGCACAGTAAAGAGCGGCCGAAGGCACTTTTTCTGAGGGCTTCAGAATGAATGTGTTGCCACAGGCAATCGCCATGGGATACATCCACATCGGCACCATGGCTGGAAAGTTGAACGGCGTGATACCGGCAACGACGCCCAGCGGATGGTGCTCCGACCAGCTGTCGATAGCGGGCCCTGCATTCCGCGTGTGTTCGCCCTTTAGAACTTCAGCAATACCACAGCAATACTCAACGACCTCGACACCGCGACGAAATTCGCCCAGGGCGTCATCCGTTACTTTGCCGTGCTCCTCGGTGATCAAGGCGGCGATATGCTCTGCATGCTCATCGAGTAGGCTGCGAAAGCGAAACATCACCGCCGCTCTTTTCGCCGGCGGCGTATCACGCCAGGCCGGAAATGCAGCGGCTGCCGCTGCCACCGCTTGCTCTACTGTGGCGAGATCTGCGACCGCCGCTGAGCGCACCACGGCGCCCGTCGCCGGATTTGTCACAGCGAGGGTGCGGCCAGCCTGGTCGGCGCTCACTTCACCATTGATGAAGTGTCCAACCAGGGCATCGGTGGAACCTGACTCAACAACTGCCGCTACATCCATATTCACTGTGTTTACCTCCGTTAGGGACGACATCTAAGCCGCCGGTTTATCGCTGTATTCGTTAGTCGATATTCGTCAGTCGATGGCGTCGACAACACGGCGTACGCCGTCAAAGGCCTTTTCGAGATCTTCGACATTTGAGTTCAGGAAAGGGGAGAACTGGAGCACGTCCATGGCGTTCCGCACCACAACTTCCTCGTCCCAGAAGCAGCGCTTGTGGACCTCAAGGCCACGTGCACCCGGCGCACCTTCGCGAGGTGCCAGCTCAATAGCGCCCATGAGACCCATATTGCGCACATCGATTACCTTGTCGTGGTCGGCAAAGGCATGAAGAAGCTCCTGGAACGGATTCTCAAGCGCTGCTGCCTGCTCAAACATGCCCTCCTCTTGATACACATCCATGCATGCCACGCCTGCGGCCGCCGCCACCGGGTGCCCTGAGTAGGTATACCCATGGAACAGCTCAATAGCCGACTCCGGGCCCTGCATAAACGCGTCGTAGATCTTGTCCTGCACCAGCACACCGCCCATTGGAATAACACCATTGGTGATGCCCTTAGCGGTGGTAATGATGTCCGGCATGACGTTGAAGCGATCCGCAGCGAAGGGCGTACCGAGCCGGCCAAACGCGGTTATGACCTCATCGAAGATCAGCAGGATGCCGTGGCGATCGCAAATCTCGCGCAAGCGCTCCAGATAACCGACCGGCGGCGGCAATACGCCTGTGGATCCGGCCACTGGCTCAACAATTACCGCGGCAATATTGCTGCCATCGTGCAGGGCGCATAAGCGCTCCAGATCATCCGCCAGATGCGCACCCCACTCAGGCTGCCCGCGAGAAAATGCAGTGTGCTCCAGATCCATGGTGGCGCGAATGTGATCAACGCCCGGAATGAGGTTTGCGCTAAAGGCCTTGCGATTCGGGACCATACCGCCCACGGATATGCCACCAAAGTTGACGCCGTGATAGCCACGCTCGCGTCCTATCAAACGCGTGCGGTGACCTTCCCCGCGAGCGCGGTGGTAGGCCAGTGCCATCTTGAGCGCCGTCTCGACGGACTCAGAGCCCGAATTGGTAAAGAAGCAACGCGTAAACGGTTCAGGCGCCATGTCAGTCACGCGCTGGGCGAGTTCAAAGGCACGGTTATTGCTCACCTGAAACCCGATAGCGTAGTCCAGCGTGGCCACCTGCTGCTGCACTGCTTCCACGATTTTAGGGTGGCAATGCCCTATGCCACAGGTCCACAAGCCGGCAAACAAGTCGTATAACTTCTTGCCTTTGTCAGTCGTGTAGTAATGGCCCTCTGCACCGGTGATGATTCGCGGATTCTGTTTGAAATCGCGATTAGCGGTAAAAGGCATCCAGTACGCATCCAGCGCACTGGTATCGATGTCGTTGGGCACGGCAGCAGCATCGTTCATGACGGTATCACCTCGTTATCGTTGAAGGAGTCTAGGCGCCAACTTGGGTGTTAAACAATATGTTAAATTTCAAAAGTTAAGTGCTTGATTTTTAATGCTATTAGGCGAAAATTGTTAAGCATACTGAACAGTTTACAGGCATCACGCCTGGTACTCGTGACGGAGACAACATGGACATACCGATTGGAGACCGATTAAAGCGAGTCAGACTCGTCAACGGCCTGTCGCAGCGCGAGCTTGCCAGGCAAGCGGGGGTCGCCAATGCGACGATTTCGCTGATCGAGAACGGCAAGCTGAATCCGACGGTAAGCATGCTGAAAAAAGTACTGCTTGGCGTGCCGATCAGCCTGAGCGAATTCTTCAACGATGATGACAGTAGCCCCGAGAAAGTGTTCTACAAATCAAACGAATTGACCGGCATTGCCGAGGGCGGCGTTTCCTATCTACAGGTCGGTGACAACCTACGGGACAAAGGTATCCAGTTTCTTAAGGAGTGTTATAGCCCGGGGGCTGGCACCGGCGGGCATGCAATGACCCATGAGGGCGAAGAATGTGGCCTTATTTTATCTGGCAAGCTCAAGGTGACCGTAAACGGGCAATCGCGCGTGCTGGGACCAGGAGATGCCTACTACTTTAAAAGCAACCAGCCTCACAGCTTTGAAAACCCCGGGCGCCAGCCATGCGAATTGATAACGGCATGCACGCCTCCTACTTTCTGAAGGAACCGACGGGGCAGCAAACAAGGCGCCCTAACCCGGCGTGCTGTGACCCTTCTGCACAGCGCGACGATACTGCGCAGGTGTTTGCCCAGTCACCTTTTTAAACGCTACATAAAACGTGGACGTGCTGTTGAACCCTACATCCAGTGCGACTGCTAACACGGTGGGTGTCTCGCCGGTCTCGGCATTGAGCATGCGCGTCGCTTCGCGAATTCTATAGCTGTTAATAAAGTCAAAGAAGCTGGTGCCGAAACCAGCGTTAATCACTTGAGACACATGGTTTACCGATGAACCAAGGCGATCAGCCAGTGCTGGCAAGGTCAGGTCAGACTGTAGATAGAGTTTTTCGTCTTGCATAAGCGCTACCAGACTCTCTTTTATGCTTTCCAGCTGACCGCCACTAAGGCCGGATTTGGCGTAGCGTTGTGCGCGCGCCAGGGAGGTAGCGCTAACGACCGGACGACGCGGTGCGCTTTCTTCGCGCTGTTCATAATAGTCGGCTATTTCGACCGCAATGCCATCGTTGAGCATAATGAATTCAGAACCGAACCAGCTTGCATCACCCTCACTCCCGGGTGCCGGTACCGCACGGTACTGGAATGCAATGGTATTGCCGCCGGTGCAGACATCACCAACTAGCGAATACATATAACGCGGCTCAACGAACTCGCTGTCCAAATGACTGGAGAACTGCTGGCGAGACAATTCCTGTTGATAGGTAATGTCTCGATACCTGCCGTCTTCTGCGAGGTGGGCAACGACCGCCTCCGTGTCCTGACTATTCCAGGCATCTATGTAGGTCGCCACAAACGCCTGCGCGTTGAGACGGTCGTTCTTGGGGCTCATTGGAAGCTCTTGTTACGTCCGTTCTCATCGATACTGCACCAAGGGCGTTTGGGGCACAATACCGATTATCAGCCACCGATCCGGTAGATATGCCGTCTAACCAGGCTCGATGGCATTCAAACAACACAAGGCTCCTATCTATGTCCACCTGCATGCTGACTGTGATGGACCTCCGCGAAGACACGTCGGTTGAGGAGTTTCAGGAGGCCCTTTCGCGCTGCACGCAGGCATTAATTGAGGCGAAGCTACTGCTTGATTGCAGCGGATTGATGCTGAGAAATACAAAAACCATTCTGGATACGGACGACCGGTCACAACGCTTCAGTTTTACAATGCGCTTCCATAATGAAGCACAAGCCAAAGCGGCTATCAAAGCGCTGGGGCAACCTGCGGGTTTGGTCGCCGAATGCCATTTAACCTTGCAGCGCCTCTCTGAAAATCAGATCTTCAGCTACTGGGAGGATATTGAACCAGATTAGCCTGCGTGGAGCGTGTAAGCGTCTTTAGCCTTTGTCGCGAAGAATTTCCGCTGCCGCATTGTGACCTGGCAAGCCGCTCACACCGCCTCCAGGGTGAGCACCTGAACCACATAGGTACACACCTTTGACCGGCATGCGATGGTCGGCGATGCCCGGCAATGGTCGCATGGAGTAAAACTGATCCAAGTGTAGGGCGCCATGGAAGATGTCGCCGCCGATCATGCCCAGATCTCGTTCAATATCCAGCGGTGTCTTAATCTGACGACCGACCACTGAAGCGGCGAAATTCGGGGCATAGGCGTCTATTGTGTCGATAACCATATCAGCCACGTCGTCAGCCGCATCATCCCAGCTACTACCATCGGGAAGATCTCGCTGAAAGTGCTGACAGAATAGACTGGCAACGTGACCTCCCGGTGGCGCCAGCGAATCATCCTGGGTACTGGGCACCTGCATAGAGATCACAGGCTTGCGAGACCAGCCCAGGGTCTTTGCATCCGTGTAGGCGTTTTCGATATAGGACAGCGACGGGCAGACTTCTATCGCGCCTTTGAAGTGTTCTTCACCCGCACCCGCCATTGAGGTGAACGCGGGTAGCTCCGAAAGAGCCACGTTCATTCTGAAGGTCGCGGAATGGCTGCGGTACGCTCCTATACGACGCTGCTGCTCGTCATTAAGGTACTCTTCGCCCAGCATTTTTTGCAGTAGCGTCTGCGGATGCACGTTGGCTGCCACCACCTTCGCGGTGATTTCGCGACCATCGGCTGTTGTCACGCCGACCGCCCGACCGCCCTCCACCATGATGCTCTCAACAGGACAACTGGTTTCAATCTTTGCGCCCTTGCTAAGCGCATAGCTGGCCATCGCTTGCGTGATAGCCCCCATGCCACCCCGGGCAATGCCCCAGGCGCCGGCTTTACCTTTCACCTCGCCAAAGGCGTGATGCAGCAATACGTACGCGGTGCCCGCCTGATAGGGCTCGGCGAAGTTACCAATAACGCCCTCCAGTCCCAGGACGCCTTTCAGCGCCTCGCCCTCAAACCACATGTCTAGATAATCGCCTAATGATTTGGTCATTAAATCGACGAGCACTGCCTGATGCTCACTGCCTAGCCCGTACATGAGCTTGCCTGACTTGATGAGGGATAGAGCGTCTCTCCAACCCCCGCCAATGTTCGGTGGCGCCTGTGACGCCATAGCGCGCAGTGCTATGGCGACGGTTTCGATTTGCTCCTCAAATTGATCAATGCGGCTGGCATCACGCGTTGAGAATCTCGCAATCTCCTGCTTCGCCTGCTCTCCGTCGCGAGTGAGAAGCAAGCGATCATTCTCCAGCAGGCTCAGGGTGCCAGCTGGGCGCTCCATAATCTCCAGGCCATGGCTCTCGAGCTCCAGCTCCGCGATGACCTTTGGATGCAACAGACTGACCGAATAGGAATAAACAGAATTGCGGAAACCGGGATGAAACTCTTCGGTAACTGCAGCGCCACCGACCTTGTCGCGTGCCTCGAGCACAGTCACCCGACGTCCCGCTTTAGCGAGATAGCCAGCGCAGGTCAGACCATTGTGGCCGCCTCCAATCACGATAACGTCCGTGTCAGTAATGTTAGACATAGCGACTATGGCCCTGTGATATCCCTTGACGCACTCAGTATACGCATAGGACTATCGCCGCCGTTCCTAGCGGACACGCCCGGAAGAAGTCACTGCAGCAAAGCAGTGTAATTGGCCAATGATTACTCGGCTCTCCAAATGAATTCCTTAGCCTTCCCTCTGATAGGCGACGTCGACAAGCGCCAGTTCATCAAGGTTGCGGTATACAGTCTGCTGTTGGTCAACTTTGCCCTGTACTGCATGGATGATTTTCGCATTGCCTCTTATACCATGCGCAACGGCGGCGATTTTTTAAAATGGACGTCCTCCTTTACAACAACGATCGATTTAATAGGATGGTTCGTTCTGCTCTTTCTGTTTGAGCTGGAAACCTGGGTATTGTCGGACGAAACTCAGGAGAAACGCAGCGTCAGTTTGACCATGCACGCCGTGCGCCTGGTGTGTTACGCCTTTCTTGCCCACTCTGTTTACAGCTTTGGAATGATCTATTGGGATCTGGCGCAGGTAACGGCTGTGCCCGGCGTGACAGATCTCTGCCAACTCATCGCGCCGGACGTTTCCTTCGTTCGCAACCTGGAATACGAGGACCTGACGCGCGCGAACTGCAGTGCGTTGTCACAGGCATCGCAATTTTTCTATACGGAGCCCGGGCTGGTGGTGTCCGACTTCGAGGGCCTGACTCTGGAGCGCAATCTGGCACTGATCGACTGGTTGGAAGTGATTGTTTGGCTTGCCATTTTGTTCACCATCGAAGTCATGGTTCGTCTACAAGACAAAGGCTATACCCAGGGCAAACTGATACTTTCGATCAAAGCCACCAAGGTGCTGCTGTACGGTCTGCTCTGGGCCTTTTCCGCCTACTGGGTTTCATTGGGACACTACCGCTTCGCCTATGACGAAACGCTTTGGATACTGGGTTTCATCACCATCGAAGCCAATATGCAGGAGTGGAAAAAAGAGATCGAGGCGGAGAAAAAGCAATCCAACCCGCGACCAACGGAGTGAGACAACGCCTGAATATAACGGCGCACAAGTGAGCAAAACAGTCCGCTATCCGATGTTGGGTGCCACCTTTGGCTTTTTTCACTGACCCCTCATCTACAGTTAGCAGCGCAAAACAATAATTGAATCTTTCGTGCCCAAACGACGGGCTGACAGAAATTACCAAACCCCTTATCTATAGATATTATCAGGAGCTAAAAATGCCAGAGATAAAAGTTCAGAAAAACTGCGCCACGCTAACCGACTTCGTCGACGTTGATTCATTTGGTAAGCCCGTTGGCAAACTGCCGCGTCAGGTAGATGCAAATTTCTTTCAGGAAGGCCCGATGTATGCAGGAACCTGGGAGTGCGAACCCGGTATTCTTGAGCTTGATCTCGAACTTACCGAGTTCTGCCACTTGTTAGAGGGACACTGGATTCTGACCTCAGATTCAGGTCACGTCACCGAAGTAAAGGCAGGTGACAGCTGGGTATTCCCAAATGGATGGAAAGGACGCGCTGAAGTTGTCGAGAAAGTGCGCAAGGTCTACATGATGATCGTGGAAGAAGACAGCTAAGCTATCGTCGCGGGAGGACTATGCCATGGGCGACACCGTTATCGTGAAATCCTTGCACGTTGGCGCCGAAGGCGTTCTGGAAAAGGCCTCCTGCGATGAAATCACGGTGGAGGTCGACGGCATCGTCGGCGACCGCCACCGTGGCTACATGCGCGAGTGCTGGGAAGGCGACAAGCAGCCAGAAGGGACCCAACGGCGTAACGAGCGCCAGTGGTCGGCGATATCAACCGAGGAGTTAGCGCTGGTTAGCGAAGCCATGGGTCTTGAAACGCCATTGCAGGCAGGCACCGTGGGCGTGAACATGAGCTTGAGCGGCTTGCCCGAGTTGTCACGCTTACCCCGGGGCACCTCACTAACGTTTCCTTCCGGCGCAGTATTGATGGTGGAGGAGTACAATCCCCCCTGTAGCGATATGGGCAAAAAAATTGCCGCACTGCACCGAAGCAGATCCGGCGACCCGCTTGCTACTGGCGATTTTTCCAAGGCCGCTAAATTCAGTCGAGGCGTTGTCGGCATCGTTGAAGTACCCGGCGTTATTCGGGTTGGTGACACCGTCGAAGTAGCGGAGGAAGTGCTGCCCAAATGGCTGCGAGGCTGAAGCGGCGCATAGCAAACTTGATACGCCGCTCCAGTTTTGTTTGCGTTAAAAAAGTTCTCTAGGTGTCTGCAGGCGGCGTTGCCTTGGCGCGATCAGGCGACCAAAAAGGCTTCTTCACCAATGTACACTTAGCCACCTTTTCGTACTGGCGCAGCTCTTTCTCGTAGTATATTTCTGCCCATAGTTGACCTTGCAGGTACTGCGTTTCAATCATAGCGAGTGCGATATTCGCTTTAACCGCCGGTGACCACATGGCAGAAGTTACGTAGCCCACATCTTTTCGGCAGGCCTTGTCGCGATAGATCCAGGATCCCTCAGCAACCTTGTTGCCCTCAATATCCAGCTTGAC
The DNA here is from genome assembly GCA_043585095.1 of Cellvibrionales bacterium. Classification (GTDB taxonomy): domain Bacteria; phylum Pseudomonadota; class Gammaproteobacteria; order Pseudomonadales; family Halieaceae; genus JANQIO01. The sequence goes on along the minus strand of CP121321.1, from coordinate 587,012 downwards.
GAGCGTGTACTTCGAACCTTGCTGCTTTTCCTCCAACAGTGCGCGCCGGCCATTAAAATGCGGTTTTTTAAAGTCGACCAACCAGCCCAGGGCGAGTTCAAATGGTGTCTGGTCATGCTCGAAGTGCACCGTTTTCAGGGCCTCATTGAACTCCATGTCCGGCATGATGAAGCCAGCCTCCAGTCTTGCCATATTGGTCGCCGACTCGCCGTAAGGCTGAATACCATAGTCATCCCCCGCCGAGTACAACGCATCCCATAGGTCTAGCGCCTCGCCGGGATCGATCCATAATTCATAGCCGAGGTCTCCGGTGAATCCTGTTCTGGACACCATCAGTTCGCTGCTTCCAAAAGGGAATGTCGCAATGTTAAACGGCTTGAGCTGTTCGATGCCCGGGAGGTTAAGACGCTTCAGAACTGCACAGGAAGTAGGACCCTGTAGTGACAAGGCCGCTATACGATCAGACATATCCACTACGGTCAGATCGGGAAAGCCAAAGCTCGCTTTCTTCAGCCAGGCCAGGCTCGGGCTGCCGCAAGTCAGCATAAATTTATCCGGACCGAGACGGAAAATGGTTCCATCATCAATCATACGGCCTTCATCTGTGCACCAAACCACGTAGGTAACGCGATTTATATTTAGCTTGGTAACGTCTCGCGTGACCATACGATCAAGCATGGCTTCGGCGTCCGGCCCCTCCACATAATATTTCTGCATGGGGCAGATATCGTAGGTGCCGCAAGTATTCCGGATGCAGAAGTACTCGTACTCAGCGTCATAGTAATAGTCTGCAAACTTATAACCGTTCCACTCTGACCAGGCTTCACGAATATTCAGCGGGCTTTGTCGCTCATGGAAGTGAGAAAGCTTAAGGCGCTCGCCCGCGAAAGGGTCGTCATGATGTGTCGTGTTTAAATCGGTTGCACTCATGGTGATTTACTCGTCGTAGCAGTCGTCTTCGGGCACGGTATTAGGCTTGCGTAAATCCATCAGAATCTCTCTGGCAGCATTTGCTCCGCAGGCAGAAGACACCCCGCCTCCGGGGTGCGTGGATGATCCACACATGTACATATTTTGAACCGGCATCCTGTACTGAGCGTAGCCCGGGAAGGGTCGGTTAAACAGCAACTGATCGATAGTGAGCTCACCTTGGAAGATGTTGCCCTCTGTCAGTCCGACTTCGTTCTCGATTTCGTGAGGCGTACGAACTTCCATGTGCACGATCAGATCTTTAAAGCCCGGCGCGTGCCGCTCAATTTTGTTGACGACGGTTTGGCCGAAGGCATCCCGCTTTTCGGGAGTCCACTCACCGTCCGCCAACTTGGGTGGACAATATTGAATAAAGTTGGACATCCAGTGCTGCCCCGGCGGCGCTACCGTTGGATCCCAGGCGGAAGGTATAACCGATTCAATGAAAGGATCATCGGACCAGGTGCCACGCTTCCAGCAGTCGTAGGCTTTTTCCAGCGTATCCATCGAACCACAGAAGCCCTGACCACCTCGATTAATATAGCGATTGCCTTCAGGTACTCCGATCCACTTGGGCAGACCCGATAGAGCGATATTCACCTTGCCGGAAGAACCACGAATCTTGAAATTCTTCGCTTTGTCGTAAATGCCCTCGGGGAGGTCATCGGGGTCCATTATCTTTGTGAAGGTGCGCTTGGCATCAAGATTGGACACTATAATGTTCGCGTAGACCTCCTCACCGTTCTCGAGCGCTACCCCACAGGCTTTGCCATTTTTGACCAGAATCTGCTCCACGCCGGCCTCTGTGCGAATTTCTCCGCCACTTTCTTTCATTGAGCTAGCCAGAGCATTGGATATTGCGCCCATGCCACCCCTTGCCAGCCCCCAGGCACCGATGCTGCCGTCTACGTCGCCCATGACGTGATGCAGCAGAATGTAAGCAGAACCCGGAGAGCGCACGCCCAGGGCCGTACCGATAATGCCCGGTGTTGCCATAGATGCACTGATCAGCTCGTCTTCAAAGTAATCCTCGAGAAACTCCGCCGCGCTCATTGTAAAAAAACGCACGTACTCATAGAGCTCACGCTCGCCGAGTGACCAAAACTCCTTGGCCAGGAACAGCAACTCCTGAATATCACGAATGCGCATGCGTCCCGGATCGGGTGGCGTGCGCAGCAGCGTCTTACGGATCAGTTGTGCATAGCGATTTAAGTCTGCCTGAAACCGAAACATGGCGTCTGCGTCATGGGGTGAGCGTTCGCGAAGAGCGTTATAAGCAGGCCCCTCAGCGTGATAGCTCATCAGCGTATCGCCGGGCCGGTCTCCAAAACTGGCCGTCCCGAGGTAGGGCACCAGAATGAGTCCATGCCGGGTGAGATCCAAATCACGGTGTATCGACTGACGCATCATCGAGCATACGTAAGAGCAGCTTGAGTACCACCAGCCCTCATGCATTTCACGAGATACTGCGGCACCACCGATGTAGTCGTTTTTCTCGACGACCAACACGTTCAGACCAGCGCGCGAAAGATAGGCTCCGCTGGTCAGTCCGTTATGGCCCGCACCAATGATAATTGCGTCGTAGTGCTTCATTTCAAAATCGCCTGTGCTGCATTTCGACCCGCTGCCCCCGTGAGCCCGCCGCCTGGATGGCTACCCGCTCCGCACAGGTAGAAACCGGGCACAGGGGTTGCGTACTGTGCGGCCTCATAAGTTGGCCGCATCATCAGCATTTGATCCATTGCGATATCGCCTTGGTGCCAGTGACCGCCGCTCAGGCGAAATTCATTTTCCAGATCTAGCGGGGTTAAAAGCTCAGCGTGAATAATCTGATCGCGGATGTTGGGTGCGTAGCGCTCAAGGGTATCGACCAGCTTTTCAGTCAGCGCGGATTTTGCCTCTGCGGTCCAACCGCCCTCAATCGTATGCGGCACGTACATTACATGCGCCGACAGCACATGTTGGCCAACGGGAGCCGCGTTAGCGTCATGAAGAGACGGGATACAGATTTCCATAACCGGCGCTTCAGGGCTGCGACGGTATTTTGCATCGTCCCAGGCAAATTCCAGAGAATCCATTTCCGGTGTGATCAGCAGACGTCCGGCTGGAGCATCTAAACCTGTAAAGTCCGGCAGTCCCGAAAGTGCGACATGCAGCTTTGCGACATATCCAGTGCTTCGCACTCGATTGATGCGGTTGGCAAAGCCGATCTCCAGATTACGCGTGCCAATGAGCTTAAAGAAGCTGGACTTTGGATCTGCAGATGAAACCACTCGAGACGCGGTAATCGTTTCTCCTGACGCGAGCTCTACACCCTCTGCCCGCATGCCGTTTTCATCACCGATGACAACGACTTGCTTCACCACTGCGGACGTGCGGATTTCAGCACCAGCGCTTTCGGCCGCAGAGGCCAAAGCGGCGATCAGGGTATCAACGCCGCCTGCCGGCAAGCTGTGTCCGCCTGCGTGCTTACCTATCGTTCTGTAAAGAAGGGTCAGTACGGTATTGTTCGGAGAGCGGGGCGCCTGCGCCGAGCCTGCTAGTGCATCCCAGCATAAAGCCGCCTTCAGCAACTCACTATCAAATCGTTCATCCATGAGGTCACGCGCTGGCAGCGAGGCTATACGGAAAAACTCGCGCATATCATCAACGCCCAGGAGGCGGAGCTTTACGCCGACTTGTGCAAAAGTAAGTAGCTCTTTAACGGAAGTCGCGCCGATTCGAGGCATAACCTTTAGCCACGATGGCTTCAATGCCTGCGCACACTTTTCGATCAGACGACGATAGCTGACGTATTGCTTTACGTCATCAGCACTTACACCGCTTACGCCTGTTGAGGTGATGGTAACGTGCTGTCCAGCGGTATCCAGCGCTATCGTGGGGAGTTCATCGCCGACACCAGCAAAACCGTGCTCAGTCAGACGCAGCTCGTTGAGGATCTCTTCCGGAAAATGATGCAATGTATGTGCGACATTGGCAGAGAACCCGGGATGGAATTCTCGCTTGGACGCTAAGCCGCCCAGAGCCTCTCCCGCCTCGAGGACCAGGACGCTCTGGCCTGCTCTCGCCAGATAAATAGCGCAGACAAGACCGTTATGCCCGCCACCAATGATAACCGTGTCGTAGTGTGCCAAAGCGAATCCGACCCAAAATTTTAGCGAATCACCAGTCTAGCGATGGCCCTCTGACAGCAACAACCGAGCCTACACGGTAGGAGCACTTGTTACCTTGAGCTTGATAACATCTGCTTCTTACACCGACATTGTGCGTGCGAGATGGCACGTCCCAGAGACTACTCAGGTACCACACCATGTTTGGCTTACGATTCCCGAAGGACACCCGAGAGCACACCGGCTCTTACTATGCGGCGACAGCGCATGATCAGACAGGCTATCCGACGCTTGAAGGCCGAATTACCAGTGACATTGTCATCGTCGGCGGCGGTTTCACCGGCGTCAATCTGGCAGTAGAGCTGTGCGAACGCGGGTTCGAGGTCGCACTGCTAGAAGCAAACCGAATAGCCTGGGGGGCAAGCGGAAGAAACGGCGGCCAAATCATTGGCGGCATCGGCCACGATGCCAGCAAGTTTAAGCGCCAAATCGGAGACGAAGGCGTGCAGATGATTCGCGATATGGGGATTGAGTGCGTCGAGATTATTCGCGAACGGGTGGAAAAGTACAGCATCGACTGTGATATCGCCTGGGGTTATTGCGACGTCGCGCTGAAGCCGAAACACATGGAATGGTTTAAGGAATCGCAGCAGGATCATAGAGATACCGGGCATCCCCACCAACTGACTCTACTGGATAAAGATGAAGTCAAAGAGTTCGTTGGCTCCGAAGCTTACATTGGCGGCCTGTACAACGAGAGCGGCGGCGGGCACCTACACAGCATGAATCTGTGCCAGGGCGAGGCCGCAGCGGCCGTCGCAATGGGTGCGCGCATTTTCGAGCAGTCACGCGTTACGTCGATAGAAAACGGCGAAAAGACCGTGGTGCACACGGAACACGGCGCTGTTGAAGCCAAGACGGTAATACTGGCGGGGAATGCCTATCTGGGTGGGCTCGTGCCATCGCTAAGCAGCCGCGTACTGCCGGCCAGCAGCTGCATGATTGCGACAGAACCGCTTAGCGAACAGCTTGCGAAATCGATCTTGCCGCAAAACGTCGCAGTCTGTGATCCCCGCACGGCACTGGACTACTTCCGCCTCAGCGCTGACAAGCGCATGCTGTTTGGCGGATTATCCAATTACACCGGTCTGGTTCCCACTGACTACCAGACGGTGATGACGAAAAAAATGCTGAAGGTGTTTCCGCAATTGGAGGGCACCAGGATCGACTTCGCCTGGGATGGCCAATTAGGAATCGGGATCAACCGTATGCCACAGACCGGCAAGATAGGCGAAAACGTATATTACATACAGGCGTACTCTGGGCACGGAGTCGCCCCCACCCATGTGATGGCGCGCGTCGTTGCTGAAGCCATAGACAATGCGCCACGTCGCTTTGACATTATGCAGAGCATAAAGCACATGCCCTTTCCGGGAGGTAAGTACCTGCGCCGACCCGGAATGGCGTTAGGCATGCTGTATTACAAGAGTCTTGACTACATTTAAACTCGCGCCAGGGAGCCAGAAGGATCGCTCTGTTCGCCTCAATTACCCTATTGCGCAAGATGACTAACGAGACACCACGATGACTGATCAGCTCGCCTTACTAGAGCAGTATCTGGACGCCAACCCGGAGTTGGCGACACTGGAAATATTGTCGCCAGACATGACGGGCATTCTACGTGCCAAGCGCGTACCGCGAATGGAGCTGGAAAGCTTGTTCAGTAGTGGTCTGACGGGGCCGGGAACCACTTGCATCATGAACAGTCTGGGCGACTGCGGTGATATTTTCGGGGATGGCGAATTTGACGGCGATCCTGATAAATCGATACGCGCCGTCCCGGAAACGCTCGCGCCCATCCCCTGGCTCACACCCGCCACACACCAAATGATCGCGCACTGGACCGAACTGGACGGTACGCCGCTTTATTTCAGCTCACGCGAGGTACTGCGACGCGCGCTGCAGCCACTCAAAGACAAAGGCTATAAGGTGGTCGTGGCGACAGAGCTGGAGTTTTATCTGCTCGCCGACGGCGAGGGAAGCAGCCCAGCGCCTCGCCTCGGCGCCGTGTTGGGCACTGGCGCAAGACAGTCTGGTACGCAGTATTGCAACCCGGAAGACATGGCTGAGTACGATAGCTTTTTGGAATCCATCCGGCTCACCTGTGAAGCGCAAAGCATTCCTGCAACAACGGCGCACCTAGAGTTTGCACCAGGGCAGTTCGAGATCAACTTACACCACACCGACGATGTCGTAGCAGCCTGTGATCACGCGGTTTTGCTCAAGCGCGCCATAAAGGGCGTGGCGATGCAGCAGGGCATGGGCGTAACGTTTATGGCAAAGCCCTTTGCCGAACTCCCTGGCAGCGGGCTGCATATCCACATTAGCATTTACGACCAGGATGGAAACAACGTCTTTGTCGATTCAGCGTCAGAGGCAACGCCCCCGGTTAGCGCTGCAATGCGTCATGCCGTGGGCGGCCTTGCCGATACCATGCAGGAAGCGCAGGCGATCTTTGCGCCCAACGCCAACTCTTACCGTCGGTTGCAGCCCGGCTACTTTGCGCCGTTGACGCCTAACTGGGGCTACAACCACAGGGACGTAGCCCTGCGCATACCGGTAAGCAGTCCAGAAAACCTCCGCATTGAACATCGCGTGTCAGGAGCTGACGCAAACCCCTACCTGGTGATGGCTGCGGTAATCGCTGGCATCCAGCACGGCATGGACAATCGCATTGAACCCGGAGAACGGATTCCAGAAGGTGCTGTGCTGGAGGATCAACCCATCACTCTGGCCACCAGCTGGCATGAAGCTCTGACGGCTTTTCAGTCGGGCAAGACGCTGGAACGCTATTTTGGTGAAAAGTACTGCAAGCTTTACCACACCGCCCGGAAGGATGAGTGCGATCTCTTTCAAAAACAGGTGAGTGATATTGACTACGCCTGGTTCTTACGTTCTGTGTAGCAATCGAGGCTATTCGCTGTCTCTTGGAATGCGTCGCGAGCCTCCTACGTCAGCCTGAAAAGACAACGGTTTTATTGCCGTGCACCAGGACCCGGTCTTCTAGATGAAAGCGCAGCCCTCTCGACAGGACTGACTGTTCTACGTCCCGCCCCAAACGGACCAGATCATCTTTGCTACAGCTGTGGTTCACTCGGACCACGTCCTGCTCAATAATCGGCCCTTCATCCAGATCTTCAGTCACATAGTGGCATGTTGCCCCGATGAGTTTGACACCGCGCTCATAGGCCTTTTGATAGGGGTTGGCGCCAATGAAAGACGGCAGAAAGCTATGGTGAATGTTGATCACCTGTCCCTCATACTTTTGGCATAGCGTGGGCGGCAATATCTGCATGTATCGCGCGAGAACTATCGTGTGGGCACCATGACGCTTAATAATTTCATCGGTGGCAGCAAAAGCCGCCTGCTTGTCGTCTTTGGGTACAGGGACATGATGAAAAGGTATGCCGTGCCACTCAACCATGCTGCGAAGATTCTCGTGGTTTGAAATCACGCAAGGTATATCGCAGTGCAGCTCGCCGTTTTTCCAACGGTAAAGGATATCAGCCAGACAGTGTGAGGCATGACTGGCGAGGATCACCACTCGACGCCTTTCTTTGTTATCGCGAACGTACCATTGCATGTTGAAACGTTCAGCAACCTCGGAAAAATCACGTTTAAAGGCATCCAGATCCAGCGTGCCCTGCTCACACCAAAACTTGTTGCGCATGAAAAACCAGCCCTGCTGAAGATCCGTGTGGTTATTGGACTCCAGCAGCGAGGCGCCACGTTCAGATACAAACGACGATACCGCTGAGACGAGCCCCACCTGATCCTGGCAGGACGTTACTAAAGTATATGTGGCCTGTTGCTGCGCGTCGTTCATGTCGTTAATTCTCAGCTGGTTTGTAGGTTGAAAAAGTAAACGCGTATTAAGTGTATCAAGCGTCCTTGCGGGAAGGCGCGGAATGCTTGTCCGCCCGTATAGGACGCGAGTCGCGTATACGCGATTTAGCAGTACACTGGCGTTGTCAAAACGTGAATCGACGGTGACCCTCCCCTGCCCGAGGCTTATCATATATTCACAGAATCCAAGGCACCCTGGCATACGATTCTGGACGCCAGCCCGCAGTTCGCAGCGTTTCCGCCCGAGGATTAAAGCAGCCTGACGGCCACACGCCTGCAAAGCGCGTAAGGAGAGCACCATGGACATCTATACTGGACTGGTCGTCGTCAGCGTCATCGTCTTTGTCGCGATAGGTACATGGTCTGGTCGCGGCGTGCGTGAGCTGGACGATTATTATGTTGCAGGCCGGCGCGCACCCACGCTGCTTATTGTGGGCAGTCTGGTTGCTTCAGTATTCAGCACTTCGATTTTCCTGGGTGAAGCAGGGTTTACCTACAGTGGCCAGCTAGGCCCCTATATGCTGTTCCCCGGCATTGCGGTCATCGGCTACATCTATGGCGCCTTACTGTTTGGCACCTTTATCCGACGCAGTCGAGCTCCCACCGTTGCAGATTTCTTTGGGCAGCGATTTAACGACCGCCGCGTCCAACGCGCAGCCGGTATAACCATTATTCTGGGCCTGGGTGGTTACTTACTTGTCGTGACGCAAGGCGCCGCCATCCTGCTGTCTGACCTTTTTGGCATCAGTTACGGCGCCGGCTTGGTGCTGACCTGGCTCAGCTATACCGTTTTCACTTTGTATGCGGGTTCGCGTGGCGTTGTTATCACTGACACCTTGATGTTTCTACTGTTTACCGCGGCGACAGTCGTTTTCATCAGCTTTTTAACGGACGAGTTCGGTGGCGTATCAGCAGCAGTGAGCCGTCTCGCTGTGTTAGACGGTAAGCCCGACATCGCTTCCTGGCACGGCACTGTGGGTCCCGGGACAGAGTGGCTCACACCCATGGACTACCTGATTTGGGCAGTCATAATCGATACCTCATGGGGGATCGTTTATGCGGTAAGTCCCTGGCAGGCGAGCCGTCACTTGATGGCCAAAGATGAACACGTTGTCCTGCGCTCCTCTATCTACGCCTGCTTCGCGGTAATCGTGATGCAAATTTTAATCTACGGTGGTGGCGGCCTGATCAACCTCGCCAACCCGGATATCTCTCCACCAGAAACCGTCATGCTGTGGGCGGCAAGGCATCTGGTACCGGAGATTTTGGGCGCTACACTGGTGGCAGGTATCGTCGCCGCCGCCCTGTCATCGGCGTCCACTTTTCTTTCTTTAGTGGGCTTTAGCGTCAGTAACGACATCAGCCGGGAACCCGCTGAGCTGAGCCTCGCGTCTGCACGTCTGGTGATGTTGGCAACCGGCCTTGCCGCGCTATTGGCTAGCTTCTTTGTTCCACCCAACGTGTTTTGGTTGATGCTGTTTATCGGCACGGTATTCGCATCTTCCTGGGGGCCGGTGGCACTGATGAGCGTTTGGAGTAAACGAATTACCGCAGATGGGGCTTTCTGGGGGATCACCGGAGGCTTCATTGGCAATGTTATCCCCTCCGGTCTGGAATACATTGGTTGGGTCGCCTTTCCTGCGTTACTTCCACCGGTAGTCATTGGCACCGCCATAAGCCTAATCGCGATAGAAGTATGCGCGCGCACTAAACCGCCTACTGAGACTGAAAAACGATTCCTCAAGCAACTGCATGTCACGCCTGCAGCTGACTGCGACCCTGACAAACTCCGCACGACGCTCAAAGCACCACTGTGCTTAATCGCTTACGGCTGTGTCATACCAATCATTATGCTGACTTTTTACGTATACCCTTTTCAGAGGGCTCGCGGAGAGCTCACCGCCGACGGAACTCTCGATTGGGCAACAGGCGAAGTAATAGCGACGCTGGGCTCACCGCTCATTTACATCCCGCTAGGCTTGATAGCGCTGCGGGTAATCCGCCGCCGATATGGTGGTAACGACGGCTTTGCAGCTGAAGCATCAGCAACGCAGGGCGCAACGAATAAACAGGAGCTACCGACCCATGGCTGAGCAAAGCTACGATGCTATCGTGATAGGTGCAGGTCACAACGGCCTGACCACGGCCAACTATCTGGTGCGTGGCGGCATGAGGGTGTGCGTCCTGGAGGCACGTCACGTTGTTGGTGGCGCCGCGGTGAGCGAAGAATTTCATCCGGGCTATCGCAACTCGTTAGCATCCTATGTAGTCAGCCTGCTGCGACCAGAGGTGGTCAGAGACCTGGAACTACAGCGCTATGGATATGCACCAATATTACTTAATAACTCGCTTTATCTGGATTCTCGCGGTGATTACCTGTTGCTTAACGATGACGATGCGCACAACCGCGACCAGTTCGAAAAGTTCTCCAGCACTGACTACGACGATTATCTGGCGTTTGAAGAGAGCATCGAGACCATCGGTGGCATTCTTGCTAAACAGTGGCTGGAAACACCCCCAAAGCTATCGGGCGGCGGGCTGGGCGACCTGCTGTCAGCGTTTAAGCTGGGACTAGATGTGTACAAACTCAACGACGATGAACGCTGGCGCCTGATCCAGTTCTTTATAGGAGCTCCCGATACCATCATCGAGCGCTGGTTCGAGAGCGAAAAAGTGAAGTCGATGATCGCAGCGCATATCTTGCCCGCTAACTACGCTTCATTGCAGCATCCGGGTGCCAGCCTTGCCATGCTGCATCACGCAGTAGGTAAAGTTGGCGGCCGAAAAGGAGCCTGGGGGATTGTTCGCGGCGGCATGGGCACTATCACGCAAGCGATGGCTGCGTCGGCTACCGATAAAGGCTGCGAAATCCGCACAAACAGCCCCGTGGATAAAATCGTCGTGGAAAACGGCGCAGCATGTGGCGTGCGATTGAGCGACGGCACCCTTTTGCGCGCGCCCGTGGTCGCTGCGAACACCGATCCCAACCGCACTTTCTTGAAGTTATTGGGAGAGGAGCACCTGCCGTCAAGCTTTGCCCGCGACATAAAAGCCTTCCGTCAGGAGTCAGCATCGCTGCGAATGAATATTGCTATGAATGCGCTGCCGGAGTTTGCCGCGCTGCCGGGTAACACTATAGGACCGCAACATCAGGCCAGCATCACGCTGATTGAAAGCAAAGGACACGTTGAGCAAGCCTATGGTGCCTCAAGGCGTGGCGAGCCCGCGAACCCACCTATCATTGAAGCCATCATTCCCAGCAGCATGGATGACAGCTTGACAGACAAGCCAGGCACTCATGTTATGAGCTTGCTCTGTAAATACATGCCTTATGATCTGGCAAACAACCAGCACTGGGACGAGCGCAAAGACAGTGTGGTAACGGACATCCTCGCGCATGTTGCAAAGTACATTCCCAACCTACCGGAAATTACCGAGTCTGTTCAGTGCCTGACGCCACTGGATATCGAACGCTTGTTTGGTATGACTCGAGGCGATATCTGTCACGGCAGATTGGAACCCGACCAGTTGTTCAGCATGCGTCCGCATCCGGACGCCGCACAATATGCGACGCCCGTCAAAGGCCTTTACCTTTGTGGGTCGGGTGCACATCCGGGTGGTGGCGTCACCGCCGCGCCCGGGCACAACGCAGCACAGCGAATACTGAAGGACGCAAAGTAAGGGCCGTCTGTTCGCCAGCAGAGAGTTCTTCAATAAGGAACCGGGATGGTAAGGGTCTCCTTGACCTGTTCCATCACCACATAGCTTGTTGATTCATGAACGCCCGGCAACGTTAAAAGCGTTTCGCCGAGAAACTTTCGGTAGGCGTTCATATCGGCTACGCGCGCCTTTATGAGATAGTCAAAGTTACCTGACACCAGATAGCACTCCTGCACTTCGGGCAAGTCATAGACACTGCGAGTGAAATCCTCGAAAACCTCCTGTGAGGTTCGCTGCAGCCGAATCTGCACAAAGACCACCAGCGCTGCATTGAGATAAACCGGGTCGAGGATGGCGTGGCAGCCCTGTATGACGCCATCACGCTCTAAACGTTTGACGCGTTCCTTGCAGGGCGTGGTGCTGAGCCCTACCCGCCGGGCCAGTTCGGCATAGCTTATGCGGCCGTCCTGCTGCAGTACGCGCAGAATATTGCGATCTATTTTCCCGAGTGTATCGAGCTTTTTATCTATCACTGGGGAGACTCCTTTCCGGCCTATTAGGGAATAGTCGTTTCGACTTCTATAGACAGATAAATAGTCGATTCGGCTTTTTTTAAGCTATTTAAATGAAAGATAAGTCTGCAATAGTAGTCTAATATCCTCAAATCAACTATATGCGGTTTTTTCACAGCAAGCAGCCTTTGGGCTGCCCCTGTCGGACTGCCCTTGAGGGGCGTATTAAAAACTCAGCTTTGCGACCATTTAAAGGTGATTGCCATGTTTATAGGTGTACCGAAGGAAATTAAGAACCACGAGTACCGCATCGGTCTCACGCCTGCTGCCGTTGGCGAGCTGGTCCGACAAGGACACCGCGTAGGTGTGGAGCACGATGGTGGCAAAGCCATTGGCTTTGACAATGCACAGTATCAGGCGGCGGGCGCCGAAATCTTCCCTGACGCCGGCAGTATTTTCGCCTCTGCAGACATGATCGTTAAGGTTAAGGAACCGCAGCCGCAGGAATGCCGAATGTTGCGGCAAGGGCAGCTTCTTTTCACTTACTTACACCTGGCAGCAGATGCAGACCAGGCAAAAATGTTGCAGGAGTCCAAAGCAAGCTGCGTTGCCTACGAGACCATCACCGCCCCTGATGGCAGCCTGCCCTTATTGTCTCCGATGAGTGAAGTCGCAGGACGCATGTCCATTCAGGCTGGAGCCCACCACCTTGAAAAAGCCCAGGGCGGCAATGGCATGCTGCTAGGCGGTGTTCCCGGCGTTGAGCCCGCGAAAGTTCTTATCATTGGTGGAGGTATCGTTGGCACCAATGCAGCACAAATGGCAGCGGGGATGGGCGCAGATGTCACCATACTTGACAGGTCCTTGCCACGCCTGCGCCAGCTCGACGACCTTTTCCGTGGACGAGTGAAAACGCTGTTCTCTACGGGAGATGTTGTTGAACAATATGCTCTGGCCGCCGATCTCGTCATCGGAGCCGTGCTCATTCCTGGCGCCGCAGCGCCTAAATTGATAACTCGCGATCTGGTTGCTCGTATGAAGCCTGGCTCTGTGCTGGTAGACGTCGCCATCGACCAGGGCGGTTGCTTCGAGACCAGCAAGCCAACCACGCACCAGGACCCAACCTATGTAGTCGACGGTGTCGTCCACTATTGTGTCGCCAACATGCCCGGTGGTGTGGCGCGAACGTCCACAATGGCATTGGTGCAAGCCACTTTGCCCTACGTGGCGCGGCTCGCTGGGATGCGGAGCATTCAGGAGCTGCAGACCGATCCACATTTGCTAGAAGGGCTTAACGTGTGCGCAGGTAAGATCACGCATCGTGCAGTCGCCGAGGCTTTGAACCTTGAATTCACCGAGCCAACAGAAGCTATACTGCAGGCTACGCCACAGCGCGCCGCCTAATTGTGCTGCCGTTGCGCCGATAGTCACTCGTAAGGCGGTCTCTACGGGGCCGCCTTTTCTATCTTTACTGGCACCGATTTAAACGCAGGCGTTTTGCTGCGGGGGTCAGTGTCTCGACCCACCAGCACATTGGCCTCCGGATAATAGGTACTGATATTTCCCTCCGGCAGCGCAAAACCCTTTACCTCCAGCCCTGTCATCGAGCCAACTGCGGACTCAACGTTCACGACATCCCCCTCCTCAAGATCTAGCTTTTTCATGTCAGCCTCACCCATGAATAGGACATGGCGGTGCTCTGCGCCGCGATAGCTGTCATGCTCTTCATAGACGATTGAATTGAATTGCCCTTCACTGCGTATCGTCATGAGCCGATAGGGAAGAGTTGAGTCCCTGGGGGCAAAGCCCTCTTCAATATCGTGTACCTGAAAACGTGCCCTGCCATCCTCTGTCTTGAAACCAGGGGTATGCAGCAGGCGATTACGCACGTGAAATTCTTTCTTTGCGACATCAATATCGGCAAGCTCTTCCATTCCGGGCACCACGCTAGCAATAGCTTCGCGAATGGTTCGATGCGACTGAAAAGCATCAAAATCCACGTTCGCATCTGGTAACAACGCTTTACCCAGATCGCAAAGAATTTTGACCTCAGGCCGTGGATTGGCTAACCGTTGTATACCGCCATCACTGATGCGTACATAGTTAAACATCGACTCCTGTGTGGTTGACTGCCACTCCTCGTCGCGAGCCGTCACCGGCAGGATTAGCGACTCACCGCCCTCGGCACCATGGACGTGTCCGCGATTCAGCGTGGTCGTTAAAAACATCTTGAAGCCGATGCGCGAAAACGCCTCGCCCGCCCACGCTGAGTCCGGCGTTGCTTCATAAAGGTTCCCCCCCATGATCAGGGCCGCATCGATTTCCGCATCGTGCGCTGCGGTTAGGCAAGCAAGCGTATCCATTCCTGGCGCCTCAGGCAGTGAGACACCAAGCGCTTGCTCCATGCGCTCAAAGACGGCTTTGGCCAAAATGGGTTTTACGCCAATGGTGCCAATTCCCTGCACGTTGCTATGGCCGCGCAGCGGCAGCAATCCGGCACCGGGTTTACCGACCATTCCTCTCAACAGCGCCAGATTGCTTATCTCTTCAATGTTTTGAACGCCATGGAGGTGATGGGTCATACCCATGCCCCAGGCAAAAACCGATTTCTCAGAGCCTGCATAAAGCGTTGCCACTGTGCTTATCTCTAGCTGCGACAGGCCCGTTGCATCAATAATCGTTGACCACGCTACGCTTCGAATCTTCTCCAGATAGGATTCAAACCCGTTGGTGTGTGCCTCAATGAACTGCGTGTCAATGGCGTGATCTTCGATCAATGCTTTGGCGATACCCTGAAACAACGCGATGTCACTACCGATGTTGGGCTGCAGGTATTCAGAGGCAATCCAGCTTCCGCCCTTAAGCATGGACTTCGGGCTCTTCGGGACGGCAAAGCGCACGAGCCCCGGCTCCTTTGCCGGGTTGATGATCACGACGTTGCCACCGCGCTCGCGACAGCGCTGCAGCTTATGCAACAAGCGCGGATGATTAGAGGCTGGATTAGCGCCGATAATGAAGACCAGATCACATTGATCAAGATCTTCCAGCTCTACCGTTGCCGTGCCCGTGCCAATAGTGCGTTTTAGCGCTTCACCCGTTGCCTGATGGCAGTAGAAAGAGCAGTTGTTGACGTTATTAGTACCGAACAGGCGCGCCAATAACTGCAACACAAAACCTGCTTCATTCGAGGAGCGGCCCGATGAGTAGAAGAACGTTCGGTCGGCCTGGGCTTCGGACAAGCGCTGCACAGCATGCTGCATTGCCCAATCCCAGCTAACGGGCTCAAAGCGGTCGCCCCCGTCACGAAGATATAGAGGCGTGTTGAGCCTGCCCAGGCGTTCCATTTCTCGACCTGAAAGGGCCTGAAAGTCAGCTAGCTTATGCTCAAAAAGCGCATCCGGAATCGGCGGCTGGATGTCGGTGGACTGCGCCTGAATGCTCTTGTTACAAACAGACGGGAAATCATCCTGCTCGTTGGTCATGCCACCGCGCTGCCCACCCATGCCAAGTCCGCAGGCCTTGCAGGCATTCTTGGCACTTAACGCTTTTGCGCTATCCATAAGGCCGATGCGCTTCAAGGTGCTTAAGGTGTACAGTACTTTTTTAGGGCCGCCACCCACGATCTTTGTCGTTTTTTCCATACGCTGATTCGACCCAAAACTCCAAGGAAGGCACTCCGCGCGCTTGAACCGCAGATCGCAATACAGTAATTACTGACGCTAGCAGCATCACCATGCATACTGCAATTCAAGCATAGGCGCTGCAGCCAATCGTGTTTGCCTACCCGGACGGAGTGCAGATGACAGGGACGCTATGACCGAGACTAACAACACAGTATTTGATGAATGGCGCTCGCTGGTCGTATCGCTCTACATGGGCCTGGTGGGCTACAGCGTATTGGTCGGCATTCCCGTCATCAGCACCGCCTGGGTAACGCTGTTAGGCTTTTCAGAAATCGAAGTCGGACGTGTTGCTGGCGCCGATTTGGGTGGCCTTTCGTTGGGCGCGGCAATCACCGCTCCGATCATCGCGAGAATCAACCGTCGCTTACTGGCGCTTGTTGGCATACTGTTTTCCGTCTCAGGCAACGGTCTGTGTATGGTGCTAGTCGACTACGACTCGGTGCTGTGGCTGCGAGCTCTCTCCGGCGTAGGCAGTGGCATTTATACTGCTGTGGCGGTAGCCACGTTAGGGGCATCGTCAAAGCCCGCCAGAGCCTTCAATATGCTGCTGTTCGCCTTCGCGTTCACTCAGGCTCTGGAACTCCATTTCCTGCCGAGCTTGTCCATGAACGGCATCTATAAGGTCTTCATCATTATCTATCTGTCGACCTTTCTGATCTTGCACTGGCTGCCGATGCATCCAGTGCGGCCCGCCTTGGAACTCACAATTGACGTCAAAGAAGCTGACGAGAGCCATCATCTTGAGCACTTCGCTGTTCCGCCCTGGGCACCGTGGATGGTGCTTGCCGCGATACTGGCGACTTATATCAATATCGGTGCATATTGGACTTATATCGAGCTGGCCAGCGCCGACTCCGAGGCCACGCCCGAGTGGGTTAGCAAAGTTCTGGTCTGGGCGTCTTTTGCATCCATCGTAGGGTGTTTGGTCGCAACGGTCATCAGCGAGCGCTTTGGTCTGGCCAAACCCTTGCTTATCACCCTGGCCTGCCAGGCCGTGATCGTGGGTATGCTCGCTCTGGGTATTAACGACACGCGCATCGTCATCAGTGTTTTTGGCTTTAACTTTATGTGGATTTTTATCGACGTCTATCAAATGGGCACGATTGCAAACATCGACCCCTCTGGCAGGTTTTCCGCTCTGGTGCCGGCGGCACAAGGTTTAGGTCAGATCATCGGGCCGAATATGGCCGCCAGCGTCATCGCATTTGGCGCAGGCTATGCAATGGTATTCGTGATGTCGGCAGGCGCGACACTTACCGCGTTTATTATCTATGGCGTCATGTACCTCAAGTTGCGTCAGCACATCCCCCGACTCGCCGATGCGCCATAGGTCTCATTGCGACAGCCGCTTAGGCTTCACATCTCATTAAGGGTCCATGAGCTTTGCCAGCGTCGCGGATCGATCCCTGAGCGTCATGCTCATCGCCCTGGCTAGCGATCGCAGAACCTTAACGCCTATGGCAGGCTGGTCTTCTACCAGTGCATCGAAATCAGACTGCTTCAGAATCAGTACCGAGGCATCCGTTGCGGCAACAACATCAGCTGATCGCGTGAGGCCATCGATGATCGCCATTTCGCCTACCGACTCTCCACGGCGCACTGTGGCGATTTGCACCTCGCCATCTTCGCCGTGATGACGCACAGCCAATTCACCTTCCACTACGAAACACACGGACTTCCCGCAGCTACCCTGCTTGTAGACGACCGTGCCACGCTCCAGGTCTTGATAGAGCATGCATTTTTCTATCTCACTGACCTCGCTGGCATCCAGCGCATCAAACAATGGCATTTCGGAGATCAGGAAAGTCTTTGATAGCTGCATAGTTCACCCTGATATAGCCAGACGCGCCGTAAGAACTTCTGGCGGCGCAATTGTAAAGAGACGAGGAGTATACGAGCGCTACTTGCCAATCGCGCGCGGCCGCGAGATGGCAATGGCAGCGACTGTGACGGGCGTCCCAAAAATTCCGGGGCTGCGCTATCAATGAGCGGAACACGCGTCACAGAAAGCGGCACGGCTCTTTTTTTAGCGACCTATTTACAGTTGTGCACAAAAATCACGCTGTAGACTCCGATCAACTCAAACAGTCTGGAGAGCTGCTTCCGCACCTGGACGCGATGCCCACATTTTTGCCCTTGGAAATACTCGCCGCGCTGGTGATGCTACTCACGGCACTAGGCGTGCTTGAGGTGCTTGCACACAGACGTGTGCTGGCAAAGCTGCCGATACGAATTCATGTCAACGGCACTCGCGGCAAGACCAGCGTGGCAAGGCTGATCTCGTCGGGCTTACGACAAGGCGGCTTGCGCGTCTGCACAAAAACCACGGGATCATTTGCCTCGGTTTGGGCGCCTGATGGTGTTGAGTACCCCCTGCACCGGCCAGATCTTCCCAACATCATCGAACAGATGCGCGTGCTTAGAAGACTGGTTGGCTTTGAGCCCGACGCTGTCGTAGTGGAATGTATGGCACTGCAACCGGAGTACCAGATGTTGACCGAGCGGCACATGATGAAATCCACGCACGGCGTCGTCACCAACGCCAGAGCCGATCATCTGGATATCATGGGCCCGGGTTCTCGCGACGTGGCGTTGGCGCTAGCTGGGTCTACGCCGCAGAACGCAAAACTTTTCACCGCGGAACGACGCTACCTAAGCATCTTCCAGCAGTCTGCCGTGGACAACGACAGCGCGCTGATTCACGTCAGCGAATCGGATGTGGACGCAATCACTTCCGAAGAGCTCACGCGCTTTCAGTACACTGAACACGCCGAAAATGTTGCGCTCGCCTTGAGGGTTTGCCTGGATGTCGGCATTGACCGTGCGACCGCCCTGAAAGGTATGCAGTCTCTCTCTGCGGAGGTCGGCGCTACGCGCATCGTTGAGGTTAACTTCTATGGTCGCTCGCTCATTTTCGTCAACGCCTTCGCCGCCAATGACCCGGAATCGACGCAAATGGTTTGGGAACGCGTGGTCGAGGACTACGGTGAGGGTCGCAACGCTATCGCGTTGGTCAACTGCCGTTTCGATCGACCCCAGCGATCGCAGCAGCTAGCGGACGTCGCAGCTCGATGGACCCCGGCGGACCACTATGTGCTGATGGGTACCGGCACGCTGCTGTTCGCTAAGGCAGCAATTGCTCTAGGTATCCTGCCCGCCAATATGACCATTGTAGAGAGCGCGGGTATTGATGAGGTATTCGAAACCGTGCTGGAGCAGTGCGCTGGCGACGCGTTGATTGTAGGCATCGGCAACGTTAAAGGCGGCGGCGCTGAATTCACTCGCTTCTTCAATAACCGAGCGTCTAGAGACCTTCATCAATGATCGTGCTCAACCTGCTCGCCGTCGCCATCGGGATCGGCCTTGTCTTTACGTTACTGCTTACTGAGGCCTTTGGTCTTGCTGCGGGCGGGCTGGTCGTTCCGGGTTACGTGGCGCTGAAGCTTTTACAGCCCTGGAGCGTGGGCGCAACGCTGGCAGCCGCCTACCTGACTTACCTGCTGGTGAGGACGCTTTCGAGCTTCATTGTAATTTACGGCCGCCGCAAAACAGCCCTTATGATTTTAATCGGCTATCTGCTGGGCAGCTTCTTCGACCTTGTGTTGACCGGTGCGGTGGTCGCATCTGCCGGAGCCGCTCCAATGCAGGCGGAAGCTAGCATACAGACCATAGAACTGACCGTTATCGGGCATATTATTCCCGGCCTTATCGCCATCTGGTTTGAGCGACAGGGCGTGTTTCGCACTATCGTGGGACTGTTTCTAACTGCGGTTCTGGTGCGTCTGACACTGATTGTCCTGGTTCCATCTGCGCTGCAGGACTATGAGGCCACGCGATTTATTCAAGAGCCTAATGCGCAGTACTTCATGCCGGGGCCAGACTGATGCGAAGTAAGCTGTATTGGCGCCCTTCACACGTGCCCGCTCGCGTGCTGCTGTTGCTGCTGTTGGCCGCCACAGGCGCAATGATGCTGGTAGAGACCTATACCAAGAGCCAAACGGGCAAGTACTACGATGAAATGCTGCAGGCTTCGCGGTTGATGCAGCGCGGCATGGACACACTCAAACCAATTCGGGCTCGCCGTGAGCCAATCAATCCAGAACTGGATCCGCTGCGCTCCGGACTTATCGGTACGGCCTCGTCGTCCATCACCAGTAACAGTGGTCATCTGGTCGCCAAGCGCGCAAGCCTGAATCCCAACTGGGCCGCCGTGGTCGTAAAACTGCTAGCTGATGCCGATGTCGCCGCCGGAGATTCTGTCGCAGTAGCAGTATCGGGATCCTTTCCAGCCCTCAACCTTGCTGTCTACAGCGCTATAGAAACCTTGGACCTGGATGCGGTGGTGATCGCATCCGGCGCCGCCTCGCAGTGGGGAGCAAACATATCCGGTTTGAGTTGGGTGGACATGTCACGCCTGTTGCGAGAAGACGGCCTTCTTCAGATCAGGGAGAGTGCCGCATCACTGGGCGCTGAGGAGGACCGAGGCCTGGGCCTTTCCAGGAAAGGCATTGCATCATTAAAGACGAGTATCGAAAACGCATCAATTCCCCTACTGATGCCCGACAGCCTCGAAGCTTCGGTTTCAGAGCGTTTAGCGATTTATAGAGAAAACTCAGCCTCACCGGTAAAAGTACTAATCAATGTAGGCGGTGGCTCCGCCACTACCGGTCCGGACATGATTGATCACTACTTTGAGCCAGGACTCTCCTGGTCGGTAAAACCGCGCGCTCTAAGCGTCCCTTCGGTAATGGGTCGATTTCTTGCCGCAGGCGTGCCGGTGATCAATTTATCGGGGGTTAAAACGCTGGCCGCTCGACACGGCCTGCCCTACCCTCTGTCCAGTCCGACCAGTATTGGCAGCGGCGGCGTATATGAGGGTGAAAGCTACCGCCGTTGGTTGGCTGCCGCCATGATTGGAATGCTTATTGCTCTCACCGCCTTTGTCATGCGGTCTGCCAACATAGCGCTGGTTGCTGAGGACGGCGCGGGTGCGCAGAGCACGCTGCGGGCCAAGGTGTAGTGCAACACGCCAGGCATGACTGTTCTAGCCTGGGTTTTCGGACAGTGCCTCTGCACAAATTGCTCTTACATTGTGGGCCTGGCCTCCCTGCTCCAGCGTCATATAGAGCGTTATCAGGCAGAATCCTGCGAAAACAAAATCGCTGTGCAGCTTGTAGTTGTGCTGAATAAAAAAGCTGAACAGCTCGTCGAACGATGCTTTGAACGCGTCGATGGAAAATGTTTGCGCTCGCTGATCAAGACCGAAATGAGCTCTAAGCAGTGACTTTAATGTTTCCGCATCGTCTGTCGCCAATCCCTGTCGAAGCATACCCATAGAGCGTAGAGCGCTTTCAAACGCCTCGTCGTCATCGTTATAAAATGAAAGGTAGAGCGCCAGCATGCCCTCCCTGAACTCAGGCCTGAGCTTCACCCATAGCCCGTTGGGAGCAAAGTGAAGACGGTCGCTTGAATCCATCCCCAGAAATCGTGAGCGCAGATCTATAAACAAACCCTCATCGACGCGCCACTGCGTGAAATAGAGTCGCAGCAGACCATCGCCCAGCAGAGTCTTTTCCTTGCTGCCTGATAACTCATCCAGTGACCTGACGCTGGACAGGCGCTTTTCAAGCGTCACCGACGACAGCTCTGATGCCAGCGCACGGCGGACACCGGCAACCCCCTGACCGGTCACATAGCGCGTACTTAATTGACGCAGTGACCTGAGCAGAGGTCGCCATTCGACGGCATCCCAGCCGGTGGAGGGCACGAATTGAAGTAGCTGTCTTAGTTCATCTGGAACAAATCCGGGGAGCTTCATCTGCCTTTCTCACTATTTGCAGGCTAAGCATCCTGCATACTTGTGCCGTGGCGATACTACGTCGGTGTGACGCGTCGATCGTAATCGTGGCATTTTTCGTCGTGCGGCATTCAATCTATACTGAGACGCCGTTTAAGCAAAGGCCGTGCAAAAACATGAGCAACGATTCCGTGCGATATGAACAGGTAGGGCAAGACTACCTGAGAGCGAGACGTCTTAAACAGGGTGCTGCAGGCTGGGTACTGCTTGCAGGTCTTGGCGTTAGCTACGTTATATCGGGCGACTTTGCTGGCTGGAACTTTGGTCTGGCAGAGGCAGGCTTTGGTGGCATGTTGGTCGCAACGCTCATTATTGGCACGCTCTATACCTGCATGGTTCTCTCTCTGGCTGAGCTTTCCTCAAGCCTGCCTACCGCGGGTGGCGGCTATAGCTACGCTCGTCGCACGATGGGGCCATTAGGCGGATTTCTCACTGGGACGGCTATTTTACTCGAATACATGATCGCTCCCGCCGCTATCGCGGTTTTCATTGGCGCCTATTGCGCAGAGTTGGTCGGCATCGACGGCCCCTGGGTGTATGCCGCTTTTTACACCATATTCATTGGCATCCACCTGCTTGGTGTGGGCGAAGCTCTGAAGATTCTGATGGCCATTACGGTGCTCGCCATTATTGCGCTCGTTGTATTCGCCGTGGGCATGATTCCGCACTTTGACGCCGACAAACTGTTCGATATCGCGATCAATCCGCAAGCGCTGGGCAGCAGCACGTTTCTGCCCAACGGGTATTGGGGAGTCTGGGCTGCCCTGCCCTTTGCAATTTGGCTGTTTCTCGCCATTGAGGGCGTCCCGCTGGCGGCGGAGGAATGCGAAGACCCAGGACGCGATATGCCTAGAGGCATTATCACCGCCATGCTGATTCTGCTGTTATTGGGAATGACAGTGCTGATTCTAGCGCCGGGCGGCGCGGGCGCTGACGCCATGTCCACGCATGGGGCACCTTTGGTTGGAGCACTTCAGGCGGTATACGGCGAGGAGTCCAGGGCCGCACTGTTCGTGAATACCGCGGGCCTGGCCGGCCTGATTGCCAGTTTCTTCTCAATTATCTTTGCGTATTCACGGCAAGTTTTCGCCCTATCGCGCGCAGGCTATATTCCCCGTTTTCTTTCAGTCACCAGCAACCGTATGGTGCCTACGCTCGCGTTGATTGTTCCTGGCGTCGTCGGGTTTTTGCTGTCGCTAACCGGCGAGGGCGATTTAATGATCGCTATGGCAGTATTCGGCGCCACCATCTCCTACATCATGATGATGCTGGCACACATTCTACTTCGCCTTAAAGAGCCCGATCTTCACCGCCCCTATCGGACACCGGGCGGCTTAGTGACGTCTACTATCGCACTGCTGCTATCTGTGATTGCACTCATGTCCACCTTCATTGCCAACCTACAGGCCGCCTTACTTGCTGCTGTCTTTTACGGACTACTATTAGCGTACTTTCTGTTTTACTCCCGCAAGCATCTCGTCGCTCAAGCTCCCGAAGAAGAATTTGCGGCGCTGCGCGAAGCAGAAAATGCATTGCGTTAGCCAGTATTGGGAGTGCAGCGTAGAAAGCTCTCCAGCAAGCACGGGTTCCTCAGCGTGAGCCCGATGCAACGCAGTCACAACGCGCTGTATGCTGGCGAACCCCTGCATCACCACAGGCAAGAGTGAACCCATTGGAAGAAAACGCAGTATCCAACAAAAGCAATTCGAGGCGCTCCCTTACCTACGTCGTGCTAGAGGCGTTTGCTGTATTCATCGTGCATGTCGCCGTGTTCGCTTTCCTGCATGGCAATCAGGGCCTGCCGCTTGGGACCGACGGGTATTATCACTTCACTATTGCGTCACAACTATCGTTTTCTGACCTTGCGGTGGACGTCGACTCCATACCTTTCACGGCGCTCGGCGCTAGCGGGACTGATGCACACTGGTTAATCCACTGGCTGCAAAAACCGTTCACGCTACTACCCGGCGACCCCATCAGCCGCATTCACTGGGCATCCCTTTTGTGGGCCTCCTTAGCGCCAGCGCTGTTATGCGCCTTAATGCGACTTGGCGGAGTGCCGCTCGCGCCTGTGTTCGCCCTATTGGGTTGCTGGAGTCTTTACATCATGCCCGAGCGCTTATTGATGTTCCGCGCACAGAATTTTGCCGTGCTGATGCTGGCGAGTATCGCGCTGCTAGCCACTCAGAAAAAACTACTCTTGTTTGGGCTCGCTATATTTCTGTTCAACCATAGCTACCAGGGCGTGATACTTGCTGGCGTGGTTGTGGCCATGGCGCTTGTCGCTGAGGCCCTGGTCTGGCGCCGACTGAATACGCAGCTGATCACCATCGCGGCGCTAGCTTTTTTTGCGTCCATCGTTACCTCTCCCTGGTTCCCTGGCAATCTCAATTATTTTCTGGTGGTGACACTGGGCAGGCTGCTGATGCCCGTTCAGGACGCCTCCTTGATGGGGACTGAGTGGACCTCACTGAGTCTGCCACTGGCACTTAAGATCGGCCTGCTGGCGCACGCTTGTCTGGCGCTTGCAATTACTACGCTGGTGCTAAACAGAGGTCGCATTGCTGGAGATCAGAAGTCCGTTCTTCCAATAATGTTCTCTCTGCTGGGGTGCGCGTTTCTTGTGTTCTATCTTCGACACTGGCGAATGGGAGAATTCTACGGGCCGTTCTCCGCTCTGGCCCTGGCTTTTACGCTAGCCTGGCAGTATCCAAAACCCAAACCAGTGCAGAGTGCAGTGTTTGTGGCCTTCGTGTTAGTCGGCCTGGTCGCGCACCGGCTTGCGCTACCCCCGAAGCCGGAATACAACCTCGAGACTCTCTCGCCACAATGTCGCTTTTTGCAGGAAAACGCTGAATCTGGTGAGTTAGTCTTCAACACCTCATGGCATCAATACAGCCGCCTGCTTTGGTGCGCACCGAAGCTCAAGTACATTGCGGGTCTGGACGGACTATTGCTAGCACAGGGCGACGTCAGCATATTTAACCAGTGGTACTTCCTCAGCAATGCTGCCATCGACCGAATCGAGCTCAACAAGCTCAAACAAGCTCTACAACGCTCCTCCAGCCGTTATATGTTGTTACATCCTGCTCCAGAGCCTCTGGTAACGTATGTGCTGGAGAATTTGCCGGGCGCCGCTATCGAAGTGGCCAGTCAAGACGGCGTCTTGATCAGTCTTCCGGTGTATCAGGGCGAACCAAGGTAGTTGGCATTTCATTTTCAGGCTGCATGCTAAGATTCACCGCATGCGCTTGAGAGCAGGGATCCGTGTATACAGATCAGCAACTAGTCGACCTACAGCAAACACTTTATGAGTCGAGCAACCCGACGCGTAAGTGGCTTCATTGCTCTAGGCGGGACTGGATTATCAAGCAGATAAAAGAGCTCGAGCACCCGGTGGTAAATGCACTGGAAGTCGGACCTGGGTCGGGCGTCTACCTGCCAGTTCTCGCAGACATTGCAAACAATGTGGTCGCATCCGACGTTGAAGATGCTTACCTGGTACATGCCAGGCAGCTGAGTGGCGAATTGAGCAATCTGGTGTGCGTGCGCGACGACATTACACGGCCCACCCTGCGCGTAGCGTCATTCGATCTAATCCTATGTACTGAAGTCATCGAACACATCCCTGACGTAACAGCATCCCTGCAGGGCCTTTCAAAACTCCTGGCCCCCGGGGGCACGCTCATTCTCTCAACACCACAACGCTATAGCCCTTTGGAGCTCTGCGCTAAAGTCGCCTTTCTACCGGGCGTTATTCAAATTGTCCGATGGATTTATAAAGAGCCCATTATCGAAACAGGCCATATCAGCCTACAAACAGAGAAGCAGTTGGCCAAGGCACTGGCCCACACAGGCCTCACGACAATTACGGTGCGTAAGAGCGGGTTCTATTTGCCCCTGGTCGCTGAGTTTATGGGCGAATCAGGACAGCGATTTTTGAGTTGGTGTGAACGCGGCTTGCAAGACTCATTCGCCTCGGGATTGCTATGGACCCAGTATTGGATACTCCGCAAGGAGCGATGAGCTCTATGGACGCTACTACGCTATTACGCTTCGCTTCGGTGGGGGTCGCCACGGCAGCACTTTACTATGCTCTGCTCGCCTGTGGGGTGGAGATATTCAGGCTGCATGCTGTCATTGCCAGCTGCATCGCCTACCTCGCGGCCGTGGCAGTCAACTACCTGCTGCATTTCCACTGGACCTACAAAACCAGTGATGAACACCGCACGGTCGCTGCACGTTATACCGCTATGATTCTCACGGGCTTTGTTCTGAACGGCACGTTGATGTGGCTGGGCGTAACGGTACTATCGATTAACTACCTGATCAGCCAGGCGGCCGCCATGCTGGCAGTAATTTGCCTTAATCTGGTGTTGTCGTCACAGTGGGTCTTTAAAAATTCGTCTCGGGCTGAACCTTAGGGGATGCTAGCCATGCTATCGGTCGTAGTGCCTACATTTAACGAAGAATCGGTCATCGAACAGTGCCACCGTGAGCTGAGCGAGCAGATGCAGGCTTTAGGGCAGCCTTTCGAGATCATTTATGTTGACGATGGCAGCGTTGATGGAACGGTCGAATTGCTTACCAAGTTAAGGGCCGCGGACAGCAGCGTCGCCGTGATCGAGCTCAGCAGAAACTTCGGAAAAGAAATCGCGCTCACCGCAGGACTTGACCACTCCAAAGGGGACGCCGTCATTGTGATAGACGCGGATTTGCAAGATCCGCCTGCGCTGATACCGCAATTCGTAGAGGCCTGGCAGGCAGGCTACGACGTTGTCTACGGCCAACGTTCCAGCCGAGCGGGTGAGTCCCTGTTAAAGACACAGACCGCCAAATGGTTCTATCGCGTTATGAATCGACTGAGCGACGTTGAGATACCCGAGAACGCCGGAGACTTCCGCCTTCTGAGTCGCAGAGCGGTTGATGCAATCGGTACGCTGCGGGAAAGACACCGCTACATGAAAGGCCTTTATGCCTGGGTAGGGTTCCCTCAAAAAGCCATTCTGTATGATCGCCAGCCACGCGCCGCGGGCACAACCAAATGGAACTACTGGCGCCTGTGGAACTTCGCGCTGGAAGGCATTACATCTTTCTCCGACGTACCCCTCAAGCTAGCCACCTATCTCGGGGCAATAACCAGTACCGCGGCATTTTTGTACGGCATTTACTTTTTACTCAGAACCTTACTGGTGGGCAATCCAGTACCGGGCTACCCGTCCCTGATTCTGGTTGTGCTGTTCATGGGCGGCGTGCAATTACTCTGCATAGGCATCATAGGCGAGTACCTCGCGCGCACCTACAACGAATCAAAAGGCAGAACGCTCTACTTTGTTAAAGGGTTTCACCCGCCCCGCGCAGAATAGCTTGCAGGCGGATTCTGGGAGCGACTAGCCTCCAGACCTCAAAAGGGCTTCGGGAAGTGTACTGTTAACAGACAACCTGTTCGCAAAGATGCGTGCGCCGAACTTATTTACATGGGCATAATCCTTGAAGGTGGCGGTACCGGCTTCATCAAAAACTGTGCAGGAAGCCAACTCTTTACCGCAAAGCACCGTATATAGGTCGATAAACAAGGCACCAGAAGACTGGGCGATATCTTTCATCGCAGTATTTGTAGCGAGATAATCGGAGTTGTCGTTCTTAATTCCACTTTTCAAATATCTAGCGGCAAACCGGTTTATCGCTTCAATTGATCTTCCACAGTCTATGGGCAGCGCGAACGAGAGCAGGCCACACCTCGTAGCCAGTTCCAGAGAGTCCAAGGGCAAAGACTTATTGCCTACCAGCAGGACCTCCGCATCCGTTGCGCTTCCAAGCGCCTCGATAGTGCCCTCCAGATAGGGAAGCTGGTAGTCATACCAGAGGCTCGATAACACCACGTAGTCAGCACGCTGTAATAACGGTGATGCTAACCAACGTTTCCATTGGCCGCGGCAGTGGCCCTGCATGCCGACGCTGTTTTTGTGGTCCTGCACGCGCTTATTACTGCGAAAGTATGCTTCTTCATCAGCTTTCGGAAGTACCAGAGCACCACACCACACGTCGACGGTAACGGTGCTAACTTGCATAGCTGGATTCAATGAAGCGTGGCTTAGAATATTGAGAAAATCCGCTGCCTGCGAGTCACCAACAAGCAGGACATTGGGACCAGTTTCGCCTCTAAAAGCAGCACGCTCCAAAGACTTCATGAGTTTCCAAGTCTGGTAGCTCGGCACCTGCTTGGTATTAATTTCTGCGGCCAGACTGTTGTCCAGCCTTTCAGGCCAGCCCTCGCTGGCCATCAGTAAGGTTGCGGGGTAGATCAATAATATGAGTAAGACGGATGCCACGAGGCCGACCGCAGATGGTTGTTTAAGCCAAGCACTATTCTGAGACGCTCTCCGGCGAAACGGTTTCTCTACGAACTGATACATAGCGGCGGCGGCTATCAGCGAGCTTAAACCCAGCAGTAAACCGCTCGACAGCCCCACAATTGTATTAGACAAGTATTCGTAATAAACGATTAGCGGCCAATGAACGAGGTACAGCGAGTAACTTATCAGGCCGACGCTTACCATAACCTTGTTTCTAAGCAGGAGGCCTGACCACCTTGCATCTGCAGCATATATGCTTAGTGCGGCCCCTATAGTCGCTGGCAATGCTGACATACCCGGAAACGAAGAGGATGTCGTGAGGTGGCGCATTGAATAGATAATCAAAGACAGACCCAGGATCTGCAATAATTCAGATGGAAGCTGTCGTCCCTTGGGAAGAGAGGGTAACCATACCAGTGCAGCCCCAAGCATAAATTCATAGGCGCGAAACGGCGTGAGGAAAAACACTGCTGTCGAGGCATCAGCGTAGAACGCCTCTGCTACGTACAAGCTTGCTCCAAAGAAGCAGGCTATGAACAGAGAGGGGGAGAGCCAACGTAGCCGACTAGAGAATGACAGCAAAATAATCAGACTAATTGGCCAAATGAGATAAAACTGCTCTTCTACGCTTAAGGACCAGGTATGCAGCAAAGGTTTGCTTGATGCAGCGACGTCGAAATAGCCACTTTCTGACCAGAAGAAGAAATTGGAGATCGACAGCAAAGAATGCACTGTTGATAGACCCAGACGCTCCAATGCGGCGCTTGGCAGCACCAAAACTCCAACGACAAGCGTGAGTAGCAGTGTTACAAAAAGTGCTGGAAACAAGCGCTTCACCCGGCGCATGTAAAAGTGGGAAAAACTAAAACTACCTGACTCTGTGAACTCTGCGGCAATTAAACGAGTAATCAAAAAACCACTGATCACAAAAAAAACATCTACTCCTACAAAGCCGCCGGGTAGAAGATCAAACCGTAAATGAAAGAGTAGAACACCCAGGACGGCGATAGCTCGCAGACCATCTATTTCCGGTTGGTATACAGCATTACGCATCGGACCGCCCAGGATGACTTATTGTGAGCATTTGTTATACCTAGTGATTGTGGACTTTATGCTCATCAATTGTAACGCACAGTGTAGCTCCGCCGGGCGGACCCGCGAGCGCATTACCCAATATTCCGTTTATTCTACCCACAGTGAATCAGTCGAAAAAAGGAATAGTCTTTCAGTTTGCAGTCGCGCCATCGTTGCCAGCCACAGAAAAGCGCCGTGCAGCGTTAGCGGTACAGGAATGTAAATTTCGAAGGGAGCCCATCCGAAGTGAGGTATCGTGCCAGACCAAATTGGGTATCCATATCGGTTTCAGTTGTGCAGTCTATGGCCTATAGGGGGAACGCGCTGTTCAGGCATGCCCTTGTAGCGCAAAACACTGAAACTGCCCTCTGCTTTCACTACTTGAAGGGAGCGAGTAATACATGAGCAATCCTGTTGCATTTATCACGGGCGCGAGCCGGGGAATCGGCGCAGAAACCGCTGTCGCATTGGCAAGAGAAGGCTACGATGTCGCGATCACAGCCCGCAGCCTACAAGACGGTGACGTCCACGACCACAATGGCATTCTGGCCCCACTGCCCGGATCTCTAGAGGCAACCGCCGCAAAAGTAAAAACCTTGGGAAGGCAAGCGTTGTGCCTGCAAGCTGACATCCTCGATCAAGACGCTACTGTCGCTGCGCTGCGAAAAACTCTGGATCAATACGGTCGCGTCGACCTGATGTTCAATAACGCTACGTTTCAGGGCACGGGGAACATGGAATCCATAATGGACCTGACGCGAGAACAGTGTGAAGCCATCTATCAGGCAAACATTTTCTCTCCTCTCGCGCTTGTACAGGAGGTGATTCCCCATATGCAGAAGCAAGGCGGCGGAATCATTATCAATATGCTGTCCGCGACTGCGTATAGCGACCCGCAGGCTCCACCCGACGCTGGCGGCTGGGGTTTTGCATACGGCTCTTCGAAAGCTGCATTGGGACGAATGGCCGGCTGTCTGCGCGCCGAACATGGCGATTCAGGCATTCAAGTGTTTAATACAGAGCCTGGCACAGTGGTCACCGAGGTGATGAAGCAGGCGGGCATCGACAAAGCCGTGCTCAAATACGCCAAACCTTGTGCCGCTGTTGCGGTGGCAGAGGTTATCGCCTGGCTGAGCCAACATGGCGCTAAGGACGAATGGCTAGAGGATGGCGTGTTACATCTGCCCGCCATTGCTCGCGAACTCAACTTTTTGGACAACCCCTCGTTACTACTGTAAATCCCGGCCACAAAAAAGCCCCTGCAGCGTGTGCTACAGGGGCCGGTGTTCAAAGCCTGGCGATGACCTACTCTCACATGGGGAAACCCCACACTACCATCGCCGCTAATACGTTTCACTACTGAGTTCGGAATGGATTCAGGTGGTTCCAATGCTCTATGGTCGCCAGGCAAACTGGCTTGTCGTGTGCGTCTGTCTTACGTCCGTCTGAACTGCGGCACAACAACAAATAGGGTGGTAGATCCTGCCTTTAGAGCAGTTAGGCTGAGTTGCACGGGTTCACTCAAATTGCTTCGAGCTACTACCGCAGTCACTTTAAAGTAACTTGTGACCTGAGCATACATCCGAGGTTTCTTGATGACGTGCCTGCTGTCTCCAACAAACACCTCTCAACCTAAGTTATATGGTCAAGCCTCACGGGCAATTAGTACTGGTTAGCTCAACGCCTCACAACGCTTACACACCCAGCCTATCAACGTCCTAGTCTTGGACGGCCCTTCAGGGGGCTCAAGGCCCCAGGGAGATCTTATCTTGGGAGGGGCTTCCCGCTTAGATGCTTTCAGCGGTTATCCCTTCCGAACATAGCTACCCGGCAATGCGTCTGGCGACACAACCGGAACACCAGAGGTTCGTCCACCCCGGTCCTCTCGTACTAGGAGCAGCTTCCCTCAAATCTCCAGCGCCCACGGCAGATAGGGACCGAACTGTCTCACGACGTTCTAAACCCAGCTCGCGTACCACTTTAAATGGCGAACAGCCATACCCTTGGGACCGACTTCAGCCCCAGGATGTGATGAGCCGACATCGAGGTGCCAAACACCGCCGTCGATATGAACTCTTGGGCGGTATCAGCCTGTTATCCCCGGAGTACCTTTTATCCGTTGAGCGATGGCCCTTCCATTCAGAACCACCGGATCACTAAGACCTAGTTTCCTACCTGATCGACTTGTCAGTCTCTCAGTCAAGCGCGCTTGTGCCTTTACACTAACCTCATGATTTCCGACCATGATTAGCGCACCTTCGTGCTCCTCCGTTACACTTTGGGAGGAGACCGCCCCAGTCAAACTACCCACCACACACTGTCCTCGATCCGGATCACGGACCTGAGTTAGAACCCCAACGTTACCAGGCTGGTATTTCAAGGACGACTCCATGACAGCTAGCGCCACCACTTCAAAGTCTCCCAGCTATCCTACACAAGTAAAGTCAGAGTCCCGTGTGAAGCTGTAGTAAAGGTTCACGGGGTCTTTCCGTCTAGCCGCGGGTACACTGCATCTTAACAGCGATTTCAATTTCACTGAGTCTCGGGTGGAGACAGTGTGGCCATCGTTACGCCATTCGTGCAGGTCGGAACTTACCCGACAAGGAATTTCGCTACCTTAGGACCGTTATAGTTACGGCCGCCGTTTACCGGGGCTTCAATCAAGAGCTTCGAACAAGTCTAACCCCATCATTTAACCTTCCGGCACCGGGCAGGCGTCACACCCTATACGTCCACTTTCGTGTTTGCAGAGTGCTATGTTTTTAGTAAACAGTCGCAGCCACCTGGTCACTTCGACCACCAACAGCTTACGGGGCAAGCCCTTCACCGTCAGCGGCGTACCTTCTCCCGAAGTTACGGTACCATTTTGCCTAGTTCCTTCACCC